>CAVZZQ010000001.1:0-284166 GCA_963779775.1 uncultured Actinomycetota bacterium
TCGGTCTGCCGATCGGCCTCTTCCCCGAAGGGGTGCGCAACCTGATCAACGCGATGCCGTTCGGGCAGACCGCGACACTGATCCGGCAGCAGCTCTCGGAGCCGACCGTCGAGACCCTCACCCACGGGCAGCCGGAGGCGGCCACGCATCTCAACGAGCTCTTCGGCATCACCGCGGCGGTCGGCGACTGGCAGGTGCCGACCGGCTACGTCGTCGCGGTGCTGCTGGCGATGGCCGTGCTGTTCACGGCGCTGGCCACGCTGCGGATCCGGCGGCGGTTGCGGTAGGTCAGAGCTACGCGGCGGTGCGCGCGTTCCGCTTGGCGGCCAGGCCTCGGCCCGTGCGCGCTGGCGAGCTGCACGCGCCGCGGCGTGGACCTCGGCCGCCTGCTCCTTCAGCGCATCCAGAGCCGGGTTGATGCCGACCAGGGTCAGCTGGCGCTGCACGACGAGCAGGTCGGCCTTCCAGATGTTCTCGATGACGTGGCGCAGCCACGGGGTGGAGTGGTCCCAGCTCGCCTTGCCCGACTCCTCGCTGTAGTCGCCGCCGAGCACGGAGGCCAGCACCACGGGCTTGCCGGTCAGCGCGCCCTGCTTGACGCCGGTCATCCGTGTAGGTGATGTCGTACCAGCTCTTCACGTGGGCGGCGACGCCCCAGTTGTACAGCGGGATGGCGAGCAGGATCGCGTCGGCGTCGACCAGCTCGTCGACGAGAGTGGCGGCGAGCGCGCGGGCGTCGCGCTGCTCGGGCGTGCGGTCTGGCTCGGGGGTGAAGCCGCCCAGCACGGCGTCGCGCCAGGTGTTCGCCGGCAGCGGCTGGGTGCCGATGTCGCGGCGGGTGATCAGCGAGTCGGGATGTTCGCTCGTCCACTCGGCTTCGACGAGGTCGGCCAGGGCGCGACTCTGCGAGGTCGAGGGGTTGATGCTGGCATCGAGACGGTACAGCGACATGCGGATCTCCTAGTGACTACGAAAAACAAAGCGACTAGGGAGAGCGTAGCACGCGTACCATGGAGACATGCCCGAGCTGGATGCCGCAACCACCGACGCCCCCGAGGCACCGGTCTGCGACACCGCCATCACCCTCGCCTTCTCGGTGCTCGGCAAGCGCTGGAACGGGATGATCCTGAGCGTCCTCGGCTCGGGCGTCACCTCGTTCGTCGGCGTGCGCAAGGCCGTGAGCGGCATCAGCGACACCGTGCTGGCTGAGCGGTTGCTCGAGCTGACCGAGGCGAAGCTCGTGACCCGCGCAGTGGCCGAGGGTCCGCCGGTCTCGGTGCGCTACGAGCTGACGACGGCCGGCGCGGAGCTGCTGCCGATGATCGCGCAGCTCGGGGTGTGGGCGCAGCGGAACTTGGCGGCGCCGGCGCCCCTCGGCGACTAAGCCTTCGCGACCGACACCATCACCGGAGTCGGGTTGGCGAACAGGTCGAGCACCGGGCAGTGCGCGTCGACGGCGTCGCGCAGCTGCTGGTAGCGCTCCTCCGACTCGGGGCCGGTGATGCTGATCTGCAGACGAACCTCGGTGAAGCCGGCGCGCACGGTCTCGTCGATGCCGAACAGGCGCCGGGCATCCAGATCGCCTTCTGCGGTGATGTCGATGTCATCCACCTGGATGCCGAGGGCATTCGCGTAGAGCCGGTACGACGACGATCTGGCACGAGATGAGCGCCCCGAGGGCGAACTCGACCGGGCTGGCGGCCAGGTCGTCGCCGGCGAGCGCGCCCGGCTCATCCACGAGGAAGGCGTGCTTGCCGGCCTTGATGAGGGATGCCACGGCCCCCTCGCCCACGCCGGTCACCTTGTAGGTGAGGAGGGCGTTCTTGGCGTCGGCGGCGATGCGGGTGTTCCACGCGGTGCCCGCCTCGAGCAGGCGCGCGGCGCGCTCCTCGGGCGTGACATCGATGGCGGCGGGACGGCTGGTGATGGTGTCGGTGAGAGTCATGCGGGCGACGCTATGGGCGGATGCCGCGAGGTGTCGAACGGGCCCGTAACGCAGAGTTGCACGGCGTCACGTGGCGTAGTCGCACGTCATGATGACGTCGCCCATGGATCGGAGATCTCGATCCCGGTGCCGTCGAAGTCTTTGACATTGCGCGTGGCCAGCGTCGCCTGGTGGCTGCGACAGATCGCGGCGATCTGAGCATCGAATCCGTCGATCGGCGAACCCGCGCGCTCGCGTGTTGTCACGACGTCGGCGTATTCGAGCGCTGCCGATCGATCGAAGGCAAGCACGTACGTGTCGAATGCGGCGAAGATCTCGTCGGCGGTGGACGTCAAGAGTTCTTTGCGGCGACCCTCTTCCAGCCGCTCAATGCCGTAGCGGACTTCGGCGAGCGTGACCGAGGTCGTGTACAACTCGCGCTGGTTCTGCGCTCGCACCCAGCTCACGACGGTGGAAGACGGCGATGGCCTCATGAGCTCCGAGATCACGTTGGTGTCGACGACGATCACGACGCGAAATCCGCGGCGCGGGCGGGCGTCGAGCGCGGCGGAAGATCCAGCTCGACCCCTTTGAGGGCGCCGAATCGATCCAGGATGGCCGTCAACAGTCCGTCAGACGACGTCGGCTCGTTTACCGCCGCGACGAGGATCGCGCGAATCTCGGCTTCCATCGATCGGCCGTTTCCGGCCGCCCGGGTGCGGAGGCGCTCCTTCACGTCGTCATCGAGATCCCTGACGCTGACTGCAGCCATGGCGACCACCTCCGTTGCTATCAATGATAGCATTTGGCTCAACCCGCCGGGGTGCCAGCTCGGAGTTCGAGAGTCCCGGGCGCCGGGCCAGCAGCTCCAGAACCGCGTAGTGCGTCGCCGTCATGCCGAGCGGTAGGAGCACGGCCCCCATCAATGAGCGCAGCGCACTCGCGCCCGAACTGGGGACACCGCATCCGTTCAGACCGTCACTACCCTCGTCGGCATGGCCGATCGATCCGTGACGGTGCTCGCCCTCGTCGCACTCGCGGCCGCCTCGGCGAGCCTGCTCGTCGGGTGCAGTTCAATCAGCGGTGCATTCGACTCGCCGGCCACGAACCGCTGGGTCTGTAGCTGGGATCCGACGATGAACCACGACTGGCACGACGACTACTCGTGCACGAACGGGACGGATTTCGACCGTCCCCACCTCATCCCGGGTGACTGGGTTTGTGACGCGCGAAGAGGTCGATCAGGCGGCCGCGGCATACGAGGCGAAGCTGAACTCGTAGGGAAACCGCTGGATCAGCGCTGCCCGGGGGCTGAATCGCCGCCGCCCACTCTGGGTCGGTGCGGCGCCGGGTGTCGGTAGGCTCCGAACATGTCGCGGCGGAGGATCCTGATCACGTGGATCTCTCTCGGATCCGCCCTGGCCCTGTTGGCCGCCGCGAGCCTGGTCGGCGGAATCCTGCTTCAGGGCGCTGGCAACTCGGTCGGTGAGTCGCTCGTCGTGCTCGCGCGGGTTCTGGCTGCGTTCTCGGTCGGGAGCTTCGTCGTGCTCACGGTCGCACTGCGACGGCGGCGAGCTGTGGCCACCTCTGGCGCTGCAGCCGTCGAGCGGCCGACCGCTCCACGATCTGTGTCGAAGCTGTCTCGCTACCTCCGCGGCATCTTCCAGGGCTTTGGCGCATTCGCCTTAGCCATCATCGGACTCCTGATGCTCACCCGGGGAAACAAGGCCGGCATCATCGTCATCGTGATTGCCGTCGCGTTCGCGGTCGCCGCGTTGACGAACTTCTGGCTCGCCGAACGCGCGAGCCGGGCGGGTGCCGTCGCGCGCGGTGCCGACTCCAAGGGGTGAACGGAACCCTGACGCGGGCGAGCGTCCGGCGCGGCAGGGCGTGAGGCCTACTTGGCAGCCAGGAGCCTCGTGACGGCCGCAGCGAGTGGCGGAATGTCGTCTACGGTCGTCGCACGCACGATGGAGTGCGCGGTGTCGAAGTAGCGGTGCGCGGCCTGGATGTCGCCCAGTCGATCGCGGTCAGCGCGGCTCACAGCGCGATCGCCTCGGCGAGCACGCGCTCGGCGACGTCCGGCTTCAGGCTGTTCGCCGGCACGATATCGACCGCCGTGCCCAGGATGCGCTCGGCTTCGCTTCGCATCTTGCCGAGGGCGAATAGGCCGACGTCGGGTGCGACGTCAACGAGCAGGTCGATGTCGCTGTCGGGCCCGTCTTCTCCGCGAGCGACGCTGCCGAAGAGGCGGATGTTGCGTGCGCCCAGCTGGCCAGGGTGCGTTGCAATCGCAGCTGTTGTGATCGACCGCCTGGCGTCTCGGCGATTTCGGCGCTGCGGGAATGAGAACCACACCCAGGTCGAACCCCGTCGCGGCGACCAATCGCCGGAGCGTCTCGAAGCTGGGCTCTCGTCGCGACGACTCGTAGGCGCTGACCACGCTCTGGGTGATGTTGGCTTTCGCGGCCAGCTCTGTTTGTGTCAGGCCGGCGCGCGTGCGCGCACCACGGAGGGTGGAAGCCGCCGTCTCGCTCATGGCTCGACTATAGCGGATTGTCGATATCCCTCGCGGAGAGCTCCCCCGCCAGCACGCTCCACACCTGCTTGTCGTAGAAGGTGTCGCCGACCTTCCACGCCTCGCGCAGCACGCCCTCGAGGGTCATGCCGAGTCGCTCGGCGACGGCTGAGCTGCGGGCGTTGTCGGCGCGACACCGCCACTCGGCGCGGTGCAGGTGGCGTTCTTCGAAGGCGTAGGTCAGCAGCATCCGGCATGCCGCGGTGATCAGGCCGCGGCCCTCGGCGGCGGGCTCGAGCCAGCATCCGATCTCGCAGGTGCCGGCGGCGGCGCTGAACTCGACGAACATGACGCCGCCGACCAGCGTTTGCGTGGGGGTGGTTTCGACAGGCTCAACCACCGAGGGCGCCCAGATGCCGAAGATGCGGTTGCCGTCGCGCGCGGTGGCGTCGGCGTAGCGCTGCAGGGTGGCGCGAGCGCTTTCGACGTCGGTGGTCACGAACGAGGGGCCGACCCAGGGGCGGATGTGCTCGCGCGCGCGGTCCATGTGGGCGGCGAATTCCTCGGCCTGGTGCGGCTCGAGGGGGCGGAGGGCGGCGGTGCCGCGGATGCCGGTGAGCTGCGCCTCGAACATGGGTTGAGGCTATCTACTCCGAACTTCTACTCCGACGGGATCAGGATCCAGCAGCAGATGTAGAGCAGCCCACCGAAGCCGGTGAAGAGTCCCAGCAGCGCCATGACCAGCCGCACGGCCGACACGTCGAAGCCGAATCGGGCTGCGAGCGCGGCGCACACGCCAGCGATGACGCGATCGTTACGAGGGCGCTGAAGGAGGGGCGACATGTTTCCACGCTAGCCGTTGCGGGCGACTGTCGGCTTTGAGGTGCCGCCAGGTGTTGCACCGATGCCACGGTGTTACACTTGTCGCATGCCGACCACTCGCCCTCGTCACACACTGACGGAGACCGACGAGATCGCCGCGGCTCTGAACGACGCGGCCGTGGCGTGGCCCGAGCTGCGCGGCGACCGCGGCGCACTGCTGCGCAAGCTGGTCGAGGCAGGTCGCAACTCGGTGCACAAGGGCGGCGGGGTGCGCGCATTGCTCGCCGAGGCATCCGGTGCGGCCACCGGCGCCTACCCTCGCAATGCCCGCGCCGAACTGCTGGCCGAGTGGCCGGAGTGATCGTTCTCGACGCCAACGTGGTGATCGGGTTCCTCGACGCGAACGACCCGCACCACGAGGCATCCCTCGACCTGCTCGAGCGGCACTTCGTCGACGGATTCGGGTGCAACGTGCTGACGGTGGCCGAGGCGCTTGTGCATCCCACCCGAGCCGATCGTCAGGATGCCGCCCTCGCCTCGCTGACCCGGATCGGCGTGCAGATGATCCCGCTCGACGCCTCCGACGCGATCGCCCTGGCCGACGTGCGAGCCACCTACCGACTGCGCATGCCGGACGCCGTGGCCCTGCTCACCGCGGTGCAGTTCGGCGCTGAGTTGGCCACCTTCGACGCCGGCCTCGCGAGCGCGGCGGAGCGTGCAGGGGTCCGGCGGGCGCAGTAGGCGGCATCCGAGTCTGGATGCCGGGGCCGTTTGCTACTCTCACCCGCATGTGCCGCAACATCCGCTGCCTTCACAACTTCGAGCCCGCGACCACCGATGACGAGGTGCGCGAGGCCGCGCTGCAGTTCGTCCGCAAGGTGAGCGGGTCGACGCATCCATCCCGGGCCAATGCCGCGGCGTTCGATCAGGCCATCGACGAGATCGCGTTCGCCACCCGGCGGATGCTCGACCAGCTGGTCACGCACGCTCCGCCCAAAACCCGCGAGGCCGAGGCGGTCAAGGGTCGGGCGCGGCACGAGGCGCGGATGGAGCGCGAGGTGCGGATCCGGACGGGAGCAGGCGCGGCGGTTTCGAGGTAGCTCGGGGTCGCGCGGGTCTAGCTCTTGCGCCGACTGGCGGCGGGGCCTACGGGCTCCGCGCGCAGTGTGCGACCGACCTCGAATCCGACCCAGCCGACGACCGCGGCGAACCCGAGCACCAGCAGTACCAACCCGACGACGAAGACCACGCTCGACACCGACATGTATGACGTCGAGACCAGGGGCGTGTAGGTCGCAAATCCCTGCGGAATCGCCATCCCGCTCCCCGGACGGAAGGCCAGCAGCAAGCCGCCGACGAACATCACGACGGCACCCGCGCCGAGTACCACGAACCGCATCACGATTTGCTTCATCTAGGCATCCTCGTCTCTCGTCGAGGCCGCATCAACCCCGCATCACGCCGCCGGGCTCGTGAGGTAGCGTCCCAGGTTCTTGAGAATGCCGCGGCTGCATCCTGTCGAAGGTGACGTGGATGGTGCCGCTCTCAGCTACCTCGGTCGTCACCGTGTGGGTGAGCTCGAGCCCGGCCAGGTCGTCCCAGAGTCGGGTGCCGTGCCCGAGGATGATCGGCGCGACCATCACGTGCAGGTGGTCGACCAGGCCGGCGAGCAGGAACTCGCGCGCCGTGCCGATGCCGGTGGTGCCGACTCCGCTGGTGTCGCCGAAGACCTTCTCGCGGAAGGTGCGGGTCGCGGTGTAGGCGGCGGTCAGGCGATCCCATCCCTCGCCCATCGGGCTCTCGGGGGTGGGCTCGGCCGTCGCGGCGTAGCCGTCGAGCGAGAGGAAGAGGTCGAGGCGAGGCTCACGGTGCGGACGCGGCCGTGCTTCTCGGACGTCACGAGCCCCGCGCTCTCGAGGATCCGCGGGTGCTGCATGAGCGACGGCAGCGCCATGTCGAAGGGTGCCGCCTACAACTCGGACGGGATCGCCAGCCAGAGCGCTAGGTAGCCGATCACTCCGACACCCGTGAAGAGCATCAGCAGGACCGTCGCCGCGCGCACCCCGCCGACGTCCCACCCGTAGTGATTGGCGATCGCTGCGCACACGCCGGCGAAGCGCCGACCTTGGATCGGGCGGACGAAGTTCGGGGATGACATGGGCGCCATGTTACGCACACCCATCCGGGGCGTCAGGCCTGCGTCGCGCGCTCGAGCACCAGTTCGCGCACCCGGGCCGCATCCGCCGAGCCGCCCATCGCCTTCATGACCGCGCCGATCACGGCTCCTGCCGCCTGCACCTTGCCGTCGCGGATCTTCTCGAGCACATCGGGCTGGGCCGCGAGCGCGGTGTCGATCGCGGCGATCAGGGCGCCGTCGTCGCTGACCACCTTGAGGCCGCGCTTCTCGACCACCTCGGCCGGGGAGCCTTCGCCGGCGATCACGCCCTCGATCACCTGGCGGGCCAGGCGGTCGGTGAGGGTGCCGTCGTTGACGAGGGCGTCGAGCTCGGCCACCTGCTTCGGGGTGATCAGGGATGCCGCGTCGGCATCCTGCGCGTTGGCCAGACGGGCGATCTCGCCCGTCCACCACTTGCGTGCCGCCTGCGGGGTCGCGCCCGCCGCCACGGTGTCGGCGATCTCGACGAGGAGGCCGGAGTTCGCAACATCCTGGAACTCGTTGTCGGTGAAGCCCCACTCGGCCTTGAGCCGGTTGCGCCTGACTGCGGGGGCTTCGGGCAGCGCGGCCTTCAGCTTGGCGATCAGCGCGGGGTCCGGCTCGATCGGCAGCAGATCGGGCTCGGGGAAGTATCGGTAGTCGTCGGCGTCGCTCTTGGGGCGGCCTGCGCTGGTCTGGCCGGTGTCTTCGTGCCAGTGGCGGGTCTCTTGGGTGATCGTGCCGCCGGCCTCGAGGATGGCGGCCTGGCGCTGGATCTCGTAGCGCACGGCGCGCTCGACGCTGCGCAGCGAGTTGACGTTCTTGGTCTCGGTGCGGGTGCCGGGCTTCGGCGTCTCCTCCCCCGGTGCGGCGCGGCTGCGCAAGGCTCACATTCGCGTCGCAGCGGAGATTGCCGCGCTCCATCCGCGCTTCACTGATGCCGAGGGCTCGCACGATGTCCCGGATGGTGGCGACGTACGCCTTCGCGACCTCGGGAGCACGCTCTTCGGCTCCGATGATCATCTGGGTCACGATCTCGACGAGAGGAACTCCCGCACGGTTGTAGTCCACCAACGAATACTCGGCGCCCTGGATGCGGCCGGTGCTGCCTCCGACGTGCGTGAGCTTGCCGGCATCCTCCTCCATGTGCGCGCGCTCGATCGGCACGGTGAAGACGGTGCCGTCGTCGAGCTCGACGTCGACGCTGCCCACGCCCGCGATCGGCTCGTCGTACTGGCTGATCTGGTAGTCCTTGGCCAGGTCGGGGTAGAAGTAGTTCTTGCGGGCGAAGCGGCTGGTCGCGCGGATCTCGCAGCCGAGGGCGAGGCCGAGGGAGATGGCGTACTCGACCGCCTTCTCGTTCACCACTGGCAGGCTGCCCGGCAGGCCGAGGTCGACGGGGGTGATCTGGGTGTTCGGGCCGACATCCTGCGGAGCGCCCGCACGGGCCGGGTTCGGCGCGTCGCTGAACATCTTGGTCTGCGTGCTCAGCTCGACATGCACCTCGAAACCGAGCACCGGCTCGAACAGCTCGAGCGCCTTGTCGTAGTCCATGAGGGCGGGCTTGGGCATGGGAGCGATTCTACCGGGGGCGGGTTGGGGCTAGTTCGTCGTGCCGGGGGCGGAGGGGTTGGCCGGGGCGTGGGCGGCGTCGGCGTCGGCTGCGGCTGCGGCCGCGTCGGCCGCATCGACCCGGTCGACGAAGGCGAGCAGCGCCTCGGCCAGCCGCTCGGGCGCCTCCAGCGCCGCGTAGTGACCGACGCCATCCAACAGCACGCGATCCACCGGGCCCGCGACCGCCCGCGACAGGCTGGCCTGGGTGAAGCCGCCACCTCCGGCGCCGACCGTCAGCACGGGGGCGGTCAGCGGCGAGGTCTCGGCAAGCGAGACGAGCTCGGAACCTTCCGACAGGAGGGCGCGGTACAGGCCGCTCGCGCCACGGAAGCCGTCTGGCCGGGAGTATGCGCGCACGAACTCGTCGATGTCGGCATCCGTGATCGCGCCCGTCACGCGGGTCATGGCGGGGAACGCGAACCCCCCGATGAATTCGCGCTCGCGGCCGGCGAGCAGCATCTCGGGGATGCCGGGGGCGGCGAGCACGCCGATCTGCCAGGCGCCGCCATGGGCGAGGTCGGCGAGCGCTTCCCAGCCGAATCCGGGGATGCCCGTCTCGATCGCTGTGAAGCTGAGGACGTCGCCGGAGTGGTCGGAGGCGAGGCGGAAGGCGGTCGAACCGGAGATGTCTTGGGCGGTGACGTGCGCGGGGCCGATGTTGAGCTCGGCGATGAGGGCGTGGAGTGTCTCGGCGGCGGCCGTGCTGGACGTGCCGGTGCTGCCGCGGACGCCGTCGGAGGCACTGTCGGGGATGCTGTCGGGGATGCTCGAGTCGCCGAAGCCCGGCAGATCGAGCGCGTACACCCGGTGCGTCGTGGCGAGCAGCGGGATCAGCTTGTGGAAGGTCCACCAGGTCTCGGGGAATCCGTGCACGAGCACGATCGGCGAGCCGGTGCTGCCGGCGGTGACGTAGTGCAGTCGGGTTCCGTTGATCTGAGCAAGGTGGTGGGTCACGCCGGGGATGGTCGCTCCGGGTGGGGTGATGGTGGTGGGCGTGGTGCTGGTGGGCGTGGTGCTGGTCACTGGTGCTCCTCGTTTCGACAACCTTGTTGTCCATCCAATGTAGACAACTTGGTTGTCGATTGCAAGGCGGCCTCGTAGGCTGGGGCCATGTCGCGATCCGGTGCTGACCTCGCCCTGTTGCTCCTCGGCGGCTACCGCTCGCTGGTGGATGCCGCGACCACCGAACTGGCGGCGCGTGGCTTCGACGACTTCAAGCCGGTGCACGAGTTCGCGCTGCGTGCCATCGTGGCGGGCGCAGACAGCGCATCCGATCTCGGACGGCGCACTGCGGTCTCGAAGCAGGCGGCAGCCAAGACGATCGCGGTGCTCGTCGAGCGGGGATACGTGGCGGCGTCGCCCGACCCTGACGACGCGCGGCGCAAGCGGCTCGAGGTGACGGACCGCGGGTTCGAGGTGATGGATGCCGGCGAAGGCATACTCGACAAGGCCCGCGAGAAGTGGGCGAAGCAGATCGGGCAGACAGAACTCGCGGAACTCGAAGCGCGGCTCGCGGTGCTGGTGGGCGATGCGGCGATCCGGATCGACGCGCCGGGGGCGGCGGCGTCTGCGTAGGTTCTCATCCTGCCCGCCTCTGCTCAGCTTCGTCCTCTCCTCCACATGGCCCGACGCCAGCGAGTTGCCAAATCTAGTAGAACATATGTTCGAATGATGAGAGAATGGAGGCATGCCCGCTCCCAGCGCTTTCGCCTCCCTGGTCGACTCTTCGACCCGGTTCGCCGCGCCCGACACTGTGGGTCTGAGTGACGACGAGTTGATGCAGACGCAGCGCGCGTTGGCCGAGGTCCGCCGTCGGGTGGATGCCTGGTCGGCATCCGTGGCGGCCGAGATCTCGCGACGGTCCCGCCACGAACTGGGCGACGCCGGGCTGGCGCGACGGGTCGGGGCGCGCACTCCCGAACTGCTCGTGCAACGGCTTGCGGGCTCGTCGACGCATGAGGCGCACACGCTGGTGAGGGTCGGACTGCTCATCGCCGAGCCGTCGGCGCTCGACGCGGTGGGGGCCGCGGTCAGCGATGGGCGGCTCTCACTCTCCGCCGCGGACGCCATCCGCGCTGGGCTCGAGCAGGTCGACGACGCGGTGCCGGCCGAGTCGGTGAGCGATGCCGCCGAATCGTTGCTGCACGATGCTGGGTCGCTCACGGTCGAGAAGCTCGCCGCCCGGGCGCGCGAGTGGGGTGCCGAGCTCGACGAGCAGCACGTGCTCGACCGGGAGCGTGCGCTGCGCGATGCCCGCTACTTGCGCATCATGCCGCAGAGCAACGGAATGACGCGGCTGTCGGGACTGCTCGACCCCGAGTCGGCCGCCGTTGTCGTGGCCGCGTACGACGGGGCGACGTCGCCGCGGCGCGGTGGTCCGCGGTTCGTCGACGCCGACGAGGCGACGCGCGCCGACAGGTTGATCGACGATCCGCGCACCACAGAACAGATCGCTGTCGACGCGTTCGTCGAGTTGGTCAGGTTGGGCACGGATGCTGCTCCCGCGATCGTGGGCGCTCAGCCTCCCGCCGTGCGCATCGTGGTCACCGATCACGACCTGGCTCGGCGCGCGGGCAACGGATGGATCGAGGGCCAGACCTCCCCGCTGAGCATCAGCACGGTCGAACGCGAGCTCTGCAACCGTGGAACGGTGCCGATCCACTTCGACTCGGCCGGGCAGATCGTCAACGTGGGTCGCGAGAAGCGGCTGTTCACGCCGCGACAGCGCATCGGCTTGGCAGTGCGAGACGGCGGATGCCGATTCCCCGGCTGCGACAGGCCGCCCTCCTGGTGCGAGGCGCACCACATCGACGAGTGGTTCCGAGATCACGGTCGCACCGATATCGCCGACGGAGTGCTCCTCTGCCGGCACCATCACCTCCTGATCCACAACAACGAGTGGCGAGCGATGCGTGAGGGGGCCGACTACTTCGTGGTGCCGCCGCCCTCGGTCGATCCGGCGCGCACACCGATCGCGGCACCGCCGAAGACGCGCGTGGTGGAGCGCGCGCTGGGGGATCGGGCCGGGGTCGAGCGGGCCTGGGTCGAGCGAGCCGGGGTCGAGCGGGCTCAGGTCGAGCAGGCTCAGGCAGAACGGGCCGGAGTCGAGCGGGCATCGGCGCGGGTTTGAGCCAGGGTCGGCTCAGCGTGCTCTGTCGCGTGTGGCGACAGCCCGGTTAGACCAGCGAAGGCGCCTGCGCGAGCAGGCGGCCGCCCCACTGCGCGACCAGCAACTGCTCCAACGCGGCGCCCACGGAATAGAGCCGCGCGTCTTCGCGGGCGGGCGCCATGAACTGGATGCCAACGGGCAGGCCGTCCTCCGGGGCCAGGCCGGCAGGCAACGAGATGCCGGGCACGCCGGCGAGGTTGGCCGGAATGGTCGTCAGGTCGTTCAGGTACATGGCGAGCGGGTCATCCAGTTTCGAGCCCAGCTTGAAGGCGGTCGTCGGGGCCGACGGCGTCGCCAGAACATCGCAGACCGAGAAGGCGCGTGCGAAGTCGTCCTGAATCAGGGTCCGCACCTTCTGAGCGGAACCGTAGTAGGCGTCGTAATAGCCCGCCGACAGCGCGTAGGTGCCCAGGATGACCCGGCGCTTCACCTCATCGCCGAAGCCGGCCTCGCGGGTCGCAGCCATCACCTGTTCGACGGTTCCCCCGCCGGGCGGCGTGACCCGCATGCCGAAGCGCACCGAGTCGAACTTGGCCAGGTTGCTCGATGCCTCGGCAGGCAGGATCAGGTAATACGCCGCGATCGCGTAATCGAAGGCCGGCGCACTGACCTCGACGAGCTCGGCTCCCTGCTGCTCGAGCAGTGCGAGCGACTCGTGAAAGCGCTGGAGCACGCCCGGCTGAAAACCCTGACCGTCTTGCGACAACTCGCGCACGACGCCGATCCGCAGCCCGCGAACGGCGCCCTCGCGCGTGCCGGCGCGGGCCGCCTCGGCGAACGAGGGCCAGGCATCCGGGATGCTGGTCGAGTCACGCGGATCGTGCCCGCCGATCACGTCGTGCAGCAGTCCGGCGTCGAGCACCGTCCTGGTCACGGGACCGACCTGATCGAGCGACGACGCCAACGCGATCGCCCCGTAGCGCGACACCCCGCCGTAGGTGGGCTTCATGCCGACCGATCCGGTCACGGCGGCCGGTTGCCGGATGCTGCCACCGGTGTCCGAGCCCAGTGCGAGCGGCGCCTCGAATGACGACACCGCGGCGGCCGACCCGCCACCCGAACCGCCCGGGATGCGCGTCAGGTCCCAGGGGTTGTGCGTGTTGCCGTACGCCGAGTGCTCGGTCGATGAGCCCATGGCGAACTCGTCCATGTTCGTCTTGCCCAGCGGCACGAGGCCGGCAGCGCGCAGCCGTGAGACGACCGTCGCGTCGTAGGGCGGGATCCATCCCTCGAGGATGCGCGAGCCCGCGGTCGACGGCATGTCGAGGGTGCAGAGCACGTCTTTGATCGCGATCGGCACGCCGGCCAGCGGCGACAGGGTTTCGGCTGCCTTCCCGCCCGCCGCACGCCGCTTGTCGATCGCAGCAGCGGTGTCGAGGGCCGCCGCGTTCAGGTGCAGGAACGCGTGGATGTCTCCGTCGACCGCGCCGATGCGGTCCAGGTGCGCCTGGGTGACCTCGACGCTCGATACCTCGCCCGCAGCGAGCTTGGCGGCAAGGTCGCTGGCGTCCAGGGTGATGAGATCAGGGGTCGGCGAACCGGCGTCGACGCGCGAGCCGGCGGTGCCGCTCACTGCTCCTCCCCCAGGATCGCCGAGACCTTGAATCGGTCACCGTCGCGTTCGGGCGCGCCCGAGAGCGCCTGGTCGGCGGTCAGCGTCTGCCCGGGAACATCGGCGCGCATCACGGTGCCGAGCGGGATCGGGTGGCTCGTCGCCACGACATCGGGCGTGGCGACCTCGCTCACCTTCGCCACCGAATCGACGATGGTGGCCAGCTCGCCGGTGAGTCGCGTGATCTCGTCGTCGGTCAGGGCGATGCGGGCGAGATTCGCCAGATGGGTCACGACCTCGGGCGTGATCTCAGACATGACAGCACACACTCCGTATTCAGACCGCGACCGAATCGCGGCAGGGCGATGGGTCGCGAATGGGCGATGGGATCGCCTGCCAGTCTACGAGGTGGGGCGGAGGCGGCGAGGTTACAGCGAAGGGCCCGACGGCATGATCGCGCGGGCTTTGCCGATCGAGAGGGCCGCGCCGCCGTCTTGGCCGAGCACCAGGTCGCCGTGGTTGATGCCGATGAGCAGCATGTTGCGCAGCGATTCCGTGCCGCTCACGAAGTAGTCGTTGTGCCCGACGGCCCCGCGCAGCGACGCTTGCGAGACCGGGTCGGTCGCGCCATCCACTCCGAAACGGTGCGCGCCGTACGACGCCGACAGCGGTTGGCTGCCGAAGATGCCGGTCTGCGGAACGGGGTCGGTCTGGGCCGCGCCGACCCAGACGTTGCCTTTGGCCACGTTGAGCTGATCGACCGAACGCGCCGGGCTACCGGGCGAGCCGACGATGGCGAGCGCGTCGACGCTGACCGCGTCGTCCTGCAGCGAGAGCATCACGGCTGTGCTGCCGTAGGAGTGAGCGAGAACCGCGACGAAGGGCTGGGACCCAGGCGTCACGGTTCCGTCGGCCGCCTTCGTCACGCGGGCGGCACGTTCGGCTCGCAAGCCCTCGAGCGACGCGGTGAACGACGCCTCGCCTTCGCGCGCGAGCTGCATCGACGCCACGTTCACGATGTTGGGCGTCTGGTATCCGATCCAGGCGAAGGTGGCGACGGTGGGCAACTGGGATGCCGGCACCCCCGGGTTCAACTTCTTGATCCAGGCCTGCTGCTGGGTGGCGATGTTGTCGGAACTGTTCGCGAAGGCGACGATCTGGGTGTCGACATCCGAGAACATGCCGGGGATCAGGTAGTCCACGTAGTCGGCGGTCGATGCGTCGCCGATGATGATCACCGCGCGTCCCCCACCGCTCGCGTCGAGGCTCACCAGCGAGCGCGGGTTCTTCGAGTCGCCGACGGCCAGGGCCGCGTGCACCTGCCCGAGCATGTGCAGCTGCTTCGTGAGCTCGTCGGCGGCGGCGCGTCCGACCCCTGCGGCCAGCTGGTGACGGATGCCCTTCTCGGCGTCGGCGAGATTCGTGCGGTTCGCCGCATCCCGCATCTCGTAGGGAACGCCCTCCAGACTCCCCACCAGTCGTGGAGCGGCCGAGAGAAGGTTGCGGTGCTGGGAACTGGTGGTCTGCGACCAGAACGACGCGACCTCGGTGGCGGCCGGAGGATCGGCGAGCAGTGCATCGACCGACTGGGAGTGGTGGGTCACGAAGCCGTTGAGCTGGGAGGGAGTCAGCAGTGCGAGCTGATCGAGCAGCTCGACGCCATGCAGCGTGGGGAGCTCGGCGAGAGGCACCCGCGCTGCGGGGATGTTGACCGAGCCGATCTGAGGGCCGACGTTCGGATCCGGGTTGCTCGCCGGCAGCCCAGCGCGGGGAACCGCGTCGGCGGTCGTCGCGGACGAATCCAGGGCGTGCAACCAGGTGAGTTGCTCGGAGGTCAACGATGCGGGAGCCGACGCGGTGACCCGGATGTTTTCGGGCAGACCGAACGCCTCATCGACGGTTCCCAGTGCCGACGAGGTGGAGAGTATTGCCGCGACGTCCACCAGCAAGCGTGTCTGTCTCCTGCCCAGCGTGCGTCCGGATCCCACCCAGTTGGGACTCAGTGCCGCACCCCCGCATTCTAAACGGGGAATGCACCCCGAATGGGGGACCAAGTACCGAACAGATACAAAATTGTCTTGTTTCGGCACAAAATGTCACCCAAAAGGGGGACAAAGACACTCGCACGAGGGTAGAACGACCGTGAATCGCGGGGCCGGAACCCGGCATTTCCCGATAGGGCTGTACCCCGAAACCGACGAGCCGGGTGACGGCCGCGGTGACCGTCGAGCCTGACCACGCGAGTCCGGTGCGGGTCGCGCTGCGGGCTGCGTTGCGGGTCGCGTTGCGGGTCGCGTTGCGGTCGCGCTGCTGGTCGCGCTGCGGGCTGCGTTGCTGGTCGCGCTGCTGGTCGCGCTGCGGGTCGCGCTGCGGGTCGCGTTGCTGGTCGCGCTGCGGGTCGCGTTGCGGGTCGTTACTCGTCGAGCGCGGCCGGCCCTCCCTCGAGCAGACGCGCGAACTGGGCCGCATCGATGATGCGGACGCCCAGCTCTTCGGCCTTGCCGAGTTTGGACCCCGCACCCGGGCCCGCCGCGACGAAGTCGGTCTTCTTCGACACGCTGGATGCCGCCTTGCCCCCCGCGCGGATGATCGCCTCGAGCGCTCCCTCGCGGGTGAAGCCGTCGAGCGAACCGGTCGCCACGACTGTCAGCCCGGCGAGCGGGCCCGTCGGCGGCCGCCGCGTTGCCGGGACCGGGGTGGCCCGGCACCGTCCACGGGACGCCCGCGGCGCGCCACCGGTCCACGATCTCGACGTGCCAGTCGACGGTGAACCACTCGGTCACGGCATCCGCGATGATGCCGCCGACTCCGTCGACCGCCGCCAGCTCGGCCGGCGTCGCCGCGCGGATCGCGTCGAGCGACCCGAAGTAGTCGGCCAGGGCCCGAGCCGCGACCGGCCCGACGTGCCGGATGCTCAGCGCAACCAGGAAGCGCCACAGATCCTGCGTCTTGGCCGCGTCGATGTTGGCGATGACGTCATAGGCGACTTTGGAGAGGACGTGGTCGGCGTCGCCGTCCCAGTCGAGGTGACCGGGGGTTCCTGCCTCGGGATCGTAGGCCGGGTCGGCGTCTTTGCCGGTCTTCTTGCGTTGCCGCCGGAACGGTGCATCCACTTTGACGCGCAATTCCACGCCGTCTCTGGTGGTGAACGGGCGCCCCGGCCATCCGGGGTCGGTTTCGTCGACCACCTTCACCAGCCCGGTCTCGTGATCGCGCACGACCACCTCGATCGGAAACAGGTCGCGAAGCGTGAGGTCGAACAAGCCGGCCTCGGTGACCAGCGGCGGGGTGGAGGGATGCAGCGGCTGGGTCAGCGCCGCAGCCGCCACCTCGCCGATCGCCTCGATGTCGAGCGCGCCGCGTCCGGCGATGTGCTCGACCCGGCCGCGCACCTGAGCCGGGCAGGCCCGCGCGTTCGGGCAGCGCAGGTCGACGTCGCCCTCTTTGGCCGGGGCCAGCCTCGTGCCGCACTCGGGGCAGTGGGTGGGCATCACGAACTCCCGTTCGGTGCCGTCGCGCAGCTCCACCACCGGCCCCAGCACTTCGGGGATCACGTCGCCCGCCTTGCGCAGCACCACCGTGTCGCCGATCAGCACGCCCTTCGCCTTGACCACATCCTGGTTGTGCAGGGTTGCCTGGCGCACCTCGCTGCCGGCGACTCGCACCTTCTCCATCACGGCGAACGGCGTCGCGCGACCGGTGCGGCCGATCGACACGACGATGTCGAGCAGCTTCGTGTTCACCTGCTCGGGCGGGTACTTGTAGGCGATCGCCCAGCGCGGCGCGCGACTGGTCGCGCCGAGTTCATCATGCAGCGCGAGTTCGTCGACCTTGACCACGATGCCGTCGATCTCGTGGCTGGGGCCGCCCTGCTCCGAGGAGCGGTGCGCGCCGTAGTACTCGATGAAGTCGGCGGCCTCCTCTGCGGTCTTCACGACCCGGTAATAGGGGCTGGTCGGCAGCCCCCAGCTCTTGAGCAACTCGTAGATGGCCGACTGGCTCGTCACCGGGTTGCCGGCGTCGTCACGAGGGTTCGGCCACGCGCCGATGCCGTGCACCAGCAGTTGCAGCCTGCTGATCCGGTTGCGCATGCGGGCCAGCGCGTCGGCGCTCTTGCCCTCTTCTTTCTGACGCAGCGATCCGGATGCCGCGTTGCGCGCATTCGCGAAGATGCGGTCGCCTGCGGCCGCCTGCGCGGCGTTGAGCTCGTCGAACGCCGCGACCGGGAAGAAGACCTCGCCGCGCACCTCGACCAGCGGCGGTGGCGTCGTCGTCTTGAGGCGGCTCGGGATCGCGCTCGATCATCCGAACGTTCTCGGTGACGTCTTCGCCGACCACTCCGTCGCCGCGCGTTGCGGCGCTGACCAGCGCGCCGTTCTCATAGCGCAGGTTCAGCGCCAGGCCGTCGATCTTGAGTTCGCAAAGATAGTCGACGCGACGGCCGGAATCCCGTTCGACCTTCGCGGCCCACGCGAGGAACTCGTCGCGGCTGAACACGTTGTCGAGACTCAGCATCGGCTCGACGTGGCGCACCGGGTCGAACAGGGTGGAGTCTGTCCGGCCGCCGACGGTCTGCGTTGGGCTGTCTTGGCTCTGCAATTCGGGGAACAGCCGCTCGAGTTCTTCGAGCCGACGCATGAATCGGTCGTACTCCTCGTCGCTGGCGAGAAGCGCATCCCGTTCGTAGTAGGCGTCGCGTAACTCGAGGATCCGCGTGGTCAGGGCGTCGGCTTCGACCTTGGCGGTGGCGAGCCCGATGCCGGTCTTCTCCGGGAGCTGATCGACGGGTTCCGAGGTCTTCGCGCCGCGTGCCATGGCTCGAGCTTACGGTCGACCGCCGACGCCCGAGAGGGCCGCTCAGGCGACCGGCACCGCGCTCACGGTGCGATCGATCGTGCACTGGCCGAGCACGCGGGTGCCGACGTAGACCACCGCGGTCTGTCCCGGAGCAACGCCCATGATGGGCTGATCCGCGACGATCACCAGCTCGCCGTCGCGCACGACGGCGGTCGCTGGCACCGGGTCGGAGTGCGCGCGCACCTGCACCTCGCAGGCGAACGCAACGGCCGAATCGGCAGGCGGTTCGCCCGACCAGCTGAATCGCGATCCGGCCAGCTCGCTCACGGCCAGCGCCTCTCGCGGGCCGACGATCACCTCGTTGCTCACCGGACGCACCTCGAGCACGAAACGCGGCCGGCCGTCATCGGTCGGGAAGCCGATGTTCAGGCCCTTGCGTTGGCCGACCGTGAAGGCGGCGGCTCCAGCATGGGTGCCCAGAACGCGCCCGTTGCGGTCGAGGATCGGGCCGTCTTCTGCCCCGACGCGACCGGCGAGGAAGCCGCGAGTGTCGCCATCCGGGATGAAGCAGATGTCGTGACTGTCCGGCTTCTGCGCCACCGTCAGTCCGCGTGCAGCCGCCTCAGCGCGAACCTCGGCCTTGGATGGAGTCACCCCGAGCGGGAACATCGCGTGCGCCAACTGCTCGGCGGTGAGCACGCCGAGCACGTAGCTCTGATCCTTGGCCCAGTCGGCGGCGCGGTGCAGTTCGCGATGGCTCGCGCCGTCATCGCCCGTCACGGTGACGATGTCGGCGTAGTGCCCGGTCGCGACCGCGTCGAATCCGAGCGCCAGAGCCTTCTCGAGCAGGGCCGCGAATTTGATCTTCTCGTTGCAGCGCATGCACGGGTTCGGGGTGCGGCCTGCTGCGTACTCGGCGACGAAGTCGTCCATCACGTCGGCCTTGAAGCGCTCGCTGAAGTCCCAGACGTAGAACGGGATGCCGAGCAGGTTCGCGGCCCGGCGCGCGTCCATCGAATCCTCGATGGTGCAGCAGCCGCGGGCACCGGTGCGCAGCGTGCCCGGATTGCGGTTCAGCGCCAGATGGACCCCGACCACGTCGTGTCCGGCATCGACCGCGCGCGCGGCGGCAACGGCGCTGTCGACGCCGCCGCTCATCGCCGCAAGAACCTTCACGGTTTCAGGGTACGCGAGGCATCCGCTGCTCGCCGAGGGGCTCGCCATTCGGGCGTTTCGGGGCGCGATCAGCCCCAACGGCGACCCCTCGACGGCCGCCACGCACCGGGGTGCTCACCGCGCTACCGTCCCAGGGTCGGTTGCCGTTCGGCCAGCCCCGCGGCGCGCGCCCGCTCGACCACCCCGGGAAGCACAGCGAGCAGGGCGTCGATCTCGTCGGCCGTCGTGTCGGGGCCGAGCGTGAAGCGCAGCGCTCCGCGGGCATCCGCCTCGCTGAGGCCCATCGCGAGCAGCACGTGCGAGGCCTCGGGCACCCCGGCCTGGCAGGCCGAGCCGGTCGAGACCGAGAAGCCCGCAACATCCAGCAGGAAGAGCAGGGAGTCGCCCTCGCATCCCGCGAAGGTGAAGTGCGCATTGCCCGGCAGGCGCCCGGCCGGCGCAGGGTCGCCGCGCAGGACTGCCCCGGGCACGGTGCTCTGGATGCCGCGAACCAACCGGGCGCGCAACGTCGCGAGCCGGGCGGCGTGCTCGGCCAGGTCGGCGGTGGCCAGCTCGGCCGCGACGCCGAACGCGGAGGCGCCCGCCGCGTCTTGCGTGCCGGACCGCGCGCGCTGCTGGTTGCCGCCGTGCAGCAGCGGCTCGACCGTCGCAGTGCGTGCGAGCAGCAGCGCGCCGACGCCGACCGGACCGCCGATCTTGTGGGCAGACACGCTCAGGGCCGCGGCGCCCGAGGCGTGGAAGTCGATCGGCACCGAGCCGTACGCGGCGATGGCGTCGAGATGCACGGGCACGCCGTAGCGTGCGGCGGCGGCGACGATCTCGCCCACGGGCTGCAGGGTGCCGACCTCGTTGTTCGCCCAGAGCGCGGTCACCAGCGCGACCTCGTCGCCGCCCACGGCGAGCGCCGCCTCCAACGCGTCGAGCCGGATGCGGCCGAGCTCGTCCACCTCGATCCAGTCGAGAACGGCGCCCTCGTGCGCGGCCAGCCACTCAACGGAATCGATCGTCGCGTGATGCTCGGCGAGCGGGACGATGATCCTCGTGCGCTTCCTGCTCCAGAACAGGCCCTTGATGCCGAGGTTCACTGCCTCGGTGCCGCCGCCGGTGAGCACCACCTCCGCGGTGTCGGCGCCGAGAGAGGCCGCCACCCGGTCGCGTCCTTGCTCCAGCAGTTCGCGCGCGGACTGGCCGTGCCCGTGGATCGACGACGGGTTGCCCACCAGCGGCAGCGCAGCCGTGTAGGCCTCGAGCACCTCGGGACGCAGCGGCGAGGTCGCGGCGTGGTCGAGGTAGATGGACATGGCATCTATTGTGGTCGTCCGAAACAAATACGACATTCGCGGGCCATAACCTAGAGCGCATGGCCCCCGTCGACCCGTTGCGAAATCTCGGGGTGCACCTGGGATCGCGAGGGGGCGAGATCCGGGTGTGGAGCGCGAGCGCCACCGCCGTCGAACTCTGCATCTTCGACGGCCAAGACCCGAGCTGGGTGTCGAAGACGCATCCCGCTCAGCCGAGACGCTCACGACGTCTGGAGCGCCACCACGCGTTCGCTTTCACCGGGCACCTATTACGCGCTGCGGGCGAGCGGTCCGACCGGGCCGCAGCACGCCTTCGAACCGAATCGCACCCTGCTCGACCCTTATGCCCGCGGCCTGGCGCGAACACCGGACGGCGAGTGGCGCGGCTATGTGCAGGACGGCTGGTTCGACTGGGGCGGGGTGGGCAAGCCGCGCATCCCGATGGATCACACCGTCGTCTACGAGGCGCACGTGAAGGGGCTCACGCAGCTCAACCCCGCCGTGCCTGCCGAGCTGCGCGGCACCTACGCCGGGCTCGCCCACGAGTCGACCATCGCCTACCTGAAGGATCTCGGCGTCACGACGATCGAACTGCTGCCCGTGCATCAGTCGGTCAGCGAGCAGCGTCTGCAGAAGATGGGCCTGGTCAACTACTGGGGCTACAACACGCTCAACTTCTTCACACCGCACGCCGCGTACGCCAGCCGCGCGGCGCAGTTCGGCGGCACCGGCGCCGTGCTGCGCGAGTTCAAGGGGATGGTGCGCCTGCTGCACGAGGCGGGCCTCGAGGTGGTGCTCGACGTGGTCTACAACCACACGGCCGAGGAGGGTCGCGGCGGCCCGACCAGTTCGCTGCGCGGACTGGACGACGCCCACTACTACCGGCACCTCCCCGACGGCAGCTACCTCGACACCACCGGATGCGGCAACACCGTCGACTACTCGACGCCCGCCGCGCAGCGGCTCGTTCTCGACTCCTTGCGCTACTGGGCGAACGAGGTGCAGGTCGACGGATTCCGGTTCGACCTGGCAGCGACCCTGGGCCGGGATGCCGATGCGCGACTTCACCCCCGATCACCCCCTGCTCACGGCCATCGCCACCGATCCTCAGCTCGAGGGGGTCAAGCTGATCGCCGAGCCGTGGGATGTCGGAGCGGGCGGTTGGCAGGTCGGCAACTTCGGGTCGCCCTGGTCGGAGTGGAACGACGGCTACCGCGACCGCATGCGCAACTTCTGGCTGCGCGACATCGCCGCGGCGCGCGGTCAGGGCGGCATCCCGAGTGAGGGCATCGGCTCGCTCGCCCGCCGACTGGCCGGGTCGAACCACGTGTTCTCGGTCGAGCGCGGTCCGCTCGCCAGCATCAACTTCATCACCGCCCACGACGGATTCACCGCCGCCGACCTGGTCGCGTACGACGAGAAGCACAACATCGGCAACGGCGAGAACAACCGCGACGGCTCGAACGACAACAAGTCGTTCAACCACGGTGTCGAGGGCGAGACCTACGGACTCCGGCGTGCTCGGGGCCCGGCGCAAAGCCGTGCGCAACCTGCTGGGCACGCTGCTGCTGAGCGCCGGCATCCCGATGCTGGCGGCCGGCGACGAGTTCGGACGCAGCAAGCGCGGCAACAACAACTCCTACTGCCACGACGACGAACTGACCTGGCTGAGCTGGGAGCACGAGCCGTGGCAGCAGGAGCTGCTGGATGTGGTGAGGCAACTGATCCGCTTGCGTCGAGAGAATCCGGCCCTGCGCCCCGTTCGGTACGGCCGGTTCGGCGAAACCACGCCGAGCGCGAGTCAGATGGACTGGTACAACAAGCAGGGGCTGTCGATGTCTCCGGACGACTGGGACTCCCCCGCCGAGCGCACGCTGCAGTTCCTCGCCGCGTCGACGCCCGAGTTCGAGGAGTTCAACCGCATCCTGCTCGTCGTGCACGGACTCGAGACGACCGTGACCGTGACGCTTCCCGCGCACGAGGGCGTGACGGGATACACCCTGCTGTGGGATTCCTCGCACGACGTGCTGCCGGGCGACAGCGCTCTGCAGCACGCCCCGGGCGACTCGCTCGACATCGGACCGACCTCGATGCGGCTGTTCCGCGCCCATTGAGCCGCGGCGCGCCTGCTCTACACTCCCCTCATGGCACAGCCCCTGCCGATCGCCGGGTGGTATCCCGATCCCGAGATCCCCGGTCACGACCGATGGTGGGACGGCGCGACCTGGTCAGAGAACCGCCGGGTCTCCCGCGATGCGGCCGCTCTGCCGGCACCCGTCCAGGCACCGGCGCCGGTGGTCCGCAACAACCTCGCCGTGATCGGGTTCTTCCTGTCGCTGAGCGGGCTCGTGCTGCCTTTCGTCGTCAACTCCCTCGCGGGCGGCATCGTCTCGATCATCGGGCTGCACCGCTCGAGGGCCCTGCCGGGCACAGGGATCTTCTCCAACGGGCGCGCGATCTCGATCGCCGGCATCCTGATCGGATTCATCTGGGGCGGGCTGTGCCTGCTGTTCGTGGCCGCGTGGATCGTGTTCTGGGTCTGGGTCTGGAACCTCTCTCAGGTGCCTCCGCCTGCGGGCGCCCCGCTGGTGGGCGCGTGAGTGGCACACCGGCCACGCTGGCGCTCGTCGAGGCTCGGATCGCGTTCACCGAGCACGCCTACCCCCATGACCCCGGCGCGGCGAACTTCGGCCTCGAGGCGGCCCAGGCCCTTGCCGCCTCATTGGCGATCGAACCGGACCGCGTGTTCAAGACCCTGCTCGCCGAGGTCGACGGGCGTCTCGTGGTGGGCATCGTGCCGGTCACCGGCAAGCTCGATCTGAAGGCCCTGGCGGCAGCAGTCGGCGGCAAGAAGGCGGCGATGGCGGATGCGGCGGTCGCCGAGCGACGCACCGGGTACGTGGTCGGCGGGATCAGCCCGGTCGGCCAGAAGAGCCCGCACCCCACCGTGATCGACGAGACCGCCGAGTTGTGGGACACCGTCTTCGTCAGCGGCGGCCGCCGCGGTCTGGATCTCGAACTGGCGCCCGCCGATCTGGTCAGGATCACCGGGGCGCTGCTCGCGCCGATCGCCTCCGGGTAGCGGCGCACCGGTCGGGGCTGCGGTCAGGCCGCGATGTCGGCGCGATCCAGCTGGGCGGCGAGCAGTCGGCGGAACCGGTCGGCGGAATGCGGTGCGCCGAACAGCGGGGAGCCGGGCTGGAAGGCCACGCCGTTGGCCAGCGGGCCGCCGTCGACGGCGTCGAAGCCGATCCGCTCCAGGAAGCCGAGCACCCGGGCCACAGCGTGAGGATCGTCGCCGACCGCGCCGAGGGCGATCCGATCCGGGGAACCCGCCGGGCGGCGCTGCTCCTCGAGCTCGTGGTAGCCGATGTGGTTGAGCGTCTTGACGACCCGCGCGCCGGGAACGGCAGCCTGCACGAGCACGCTCGTGCCCTCGGGCGCGTCGTCGAACTCGCCGATCTCGCCGTCGATCGGCGTCCAGTAGTTCATGATGTCGAGCACGACGTGCCCCTCGAGCAACTCGGGATCGAGGTGGCGGAACTTATGCAGCGGCAGCGCCAGCACCACCAGGTCGGCGTCGACGACAGCCTCAGCGGCGGCGACCGCGTGCGCGCCGGGCGCAAGCACCTCGACGATCAGCCTGATGCGATCCGGGGCGCCCGATCCGGCGATCTCCACCTGGTAGCCCGCCTCGACGGCGACGCGCGCCAATGCCGTTCCGACTTTGCCGGCTCCCAGAATCGCGATCTTCATCTTGCTCACCACCTTCGTTGATCAGTCAACGAAATGTCGGTCCCCCGCATTCCGGGTCACGCGACAGCGATGAGGCCCAGTTCTGCCGGCGAGGCGAGCAACGGATGCGTCGGTACCACCCGGACGGTGTAGCCGAAGCTGCCCGAACGCTCGAGCGCGACCGCGCCGGCGTAGTTGGCGACGCCCGAGTCGTCGATGCTGTCGAGCTCGAGGGTCACGGTGCCGGTGTCGACCAGCTGATCGCTCTCGCGTGCTCGGCCATGCACGAGCTCTACCGCGACGTCGTCGGGTCGCAGCGTGCCGAGCTGCACGAACGCGCGCACCTGCAGCTGCTCGCCGACCTGCGGCGAGGCATCCACTCCCCCGGACTCGACGTGCGTCACGTGAACCTGCGGCCAGCCCTCCGTGACCTTGGCCTTCCACGCCGCCAGATCGCGGGCCGGCTGATACGACTTCGCGCTGATCGCGCGATCGGCGGCTGCGGCGGGCAGATAGAGGCGCTCGACGTACTCGCGCACCATGCGGCCGGCCGACAGCTCGGGCGAGAGCGTGGCCAGCGTGTGCCGGATGTTCGCGACCCAGCGCGTGGGCACCCCATCAGCTCCTCGGTCGTAGAAGCGCGGCGCGATCTGGTGCTCGATCAGGTCGTAGAGGGATGCCGCCTCGAGCGCATCGCGTTCGGCTCCGTCGCCCGCGCTGTCTGCCGAGGGGATTGCCCAGCCGTTCTCCTCGTCGTAGTACTCGTTCCACCAGCCGTCGAGGATCGACAGGTTGAGCGACCCATTGAGCGCGGCCTTCATCCCCGAGGTGCCGCACGCCTCGAGCGGTCGCAGCGGGTTGTTCAGCCAGATGTCGGTTCCGGGGTAGAGCAGTTTCGCCATCCCGATGTCGTAATTGGGCAGGAAGTGGATGTGCTCGCGCACGTCGACCTCTTGCGAGAACTCGACCAGCTGCTGGATCAGGCGCTTGCCCTCGTCGTCGGCCGGGTGCGACTTGCCCGCGATCACGATCTGAACCGGCCGCGTGGGGTGCGTCAGCAGGGCGCGCAGCCGCTCCGGGTCGTGCAGCATCAGTGTGAGCCGCTTGTAGCTGGGCACCCTGCGGGCGAACCCGATGGTCAACACCTCGGGATCGAGCAGGCGGCCGAACCAGGCCGGATCGCCGATACCGGGATTCTGTTCGGCCCACGCCGCCGAGGTGCGGGAGCGCGCGTCGGTGACCAGTTGCTCGCGCAGCCGTCCACGGAGCGCCCAGAGCTCGGCATCGCTGACCCCGCCGTCGCCGTCATGGCCCGAGACCCAGTCGGCCAGAGTGGTGTCGGCTGTTCCGAGGAAGGATTCGGCGACGGCGGCGACCTGCGGATCCGTCCAGGTCGGGGCGTGCACGCCGTTCGTGATCGACGTGATCGGCACGTCATCCGCGTCGAAGCCCGGCCAGAGGGCACCGAACATGTGGCGGCTCACGTCGCCGTGAAGCTTCGAGACGCCGTTGGCGCGCTCTGCAAGGCGGAGCCCCATCACCGCCATGTTGAAGACGGGGGCGATGACGGATTCGCCGTTCATGCCGGCTGGTTCTGCGCCGAGGGCCAGGACGTCGTCGACGTCGACTCCCGGGAGCAGGTCGGTGGAGAAGTAGCGCTCGACCAGCGCGGCCTCGAACCGGTCGATTCCGGCGGGCACCGGGGTGTGCGTCGTGAACACGGTGCCGGCGCGCACCGCCGTGAGTGCTTCGGCGAAGGTGAGTCCGTTGCCGATCAGGTCGCTGACCCGCTCGAGCCCGAGGAAGCCGGCATGGCCTTCGTTGGTGTGGAAGACCTGAGGCGCCGGGATGCCGGCGAGCGCCGCGTAGGTCTTGACTGCGCGCGCACCGCCGATGCCGAGCAGCAGTTCTTGCAGCAGGCGGTGCTCGCCGCCGCCGCCGTAGAGTCGGTCGGTCACGCCGCGCAGCTGCTCGCTGTTCTCCTGCACGTCGGTGTCGAGCAGAAGCAGTGTGACCCGGCCGACCGCCAGCTGCCAGATTCTGGCGTGCAACGCCTTGCCGTCGGGAAGGGCGAGCACGACCTCGGCTCCCGAGCCATCGGGGTTGCGGAGCACGCGCATCGGCAGGCCGTCCGGATCGAGCACCGGATAGCTCTCCTCCTGCCAGCCATCGCGCGAGATCGTCTGCCGGAAGTAGCCGGCGCGGTAGAACAAGCCGACTCCGACGATCGGCACCCCGAGGTCGGACGCGCTCTTCAGGTGGTCGCCGGCCAGGATGCCGAGGCCGCCGGAGTACTGGGGCAGGGCTGCCGCGATCCCGAACTCGGGTGAGAAGTAGGCGATCGTGCCGGGCACGGCGCCGTCGTCCGCGTCCGAGAGCGACTGATACCAGCGCGGCTCGCTCAGGTAGGAGCGCAGGTCATCCCGCAGCGCGTTCGCGCGGCCGACGAACGCCTCGTCGGCCGCGAGCTCCGCCAGTCGGGCGGGCGCGATCTCACCGAGCAGTCCGATCGGGTCTCTTCTCTGCTCGTTCCAGGTCTGCGGGGCGATGTCGCGGAAGAGTTCGAGGGTGGGCTGATGCCACGACCACCGGAGGTTCGCGGCAAGTTCATCGAGGGCGGCGAGCTGGTCGGGGAGCACGGTGCGGACGGTGAACCGTCGGATGGCCTTCACTCGACCACCCTATGCGGCGCCCAGGGGCAACAGGTTACGGCCGGGGGCGGCCCACCCGCCCCCGGCCGTTCTTACCTGTGTTGCAGTGCCTGCGTCGAACTGCTCAGCGACGCTCGGCGACGAACAGGTCGCGGAACGCGTCGTCCATCTCGTCGCGCACCTCGCTCTGCCCGTAGTCGCGATCGGCTTCGGCCTGCGCAGCAGCCCTGGCCTTGCGGCGGCGATCGACGATGGTCGACGCGGCCATGAATCCGGCGTAGAGGAAAAGCCCGCCGGCAACGATCGGGATGACGACACTGCGTGCGTCCCCATTGACGACGTTGTTGACCCATCCGATGAAGGGAACGGCGTACCAGACCACTCCCCGGACCTGCACGGGCTTGACCGGCTTGGCGTCCGGCAGCGAGTTCGCGTCGCCCTTGGTGATGAACGAGACGGTGTCGCTGGGCGTGGTGGGCTCGACGATCTGGATGACGCGATGCGTGACCACAGCCGGCTGGTTCGAGGCGATCTGATAGGTCACGACGTCACCGATCCGGATCTGCTGCACGTCGGCCGGCTTGACGATGACCAGGGTGCCTGCCGGGTAGCTCGGCGTCATCGAGCCGGTGAGCACGGTGTACGGCGTCGACTTGGTCAGCATGGGCAGGGCGATCACCAGCACGGCGACCAGCATGATGAGTGCGAGCAGCCCGAAGCTCAGACCGACGCCGATGTAGTGCAGCACGCCCTTCTTCCGATGGGCGGCCTTCGAGCCGGCCGGGCGCGGGCGCGGGGCGACGAGGGCGGTGTGAGAGCGGTTCGCGATGGAGGTCATCGTCCTGTTCCGATCTGTGTCGTGGGCTGTCGGGAATACGGGTGGTGCTGCGAGAGGTCGTCGTCGTCCGAGCGGCGACGGCGAAGGATGAGGAGCAGGAGAGCTCCCAGCGCCGCCATGGCGAGCCAGAAGGCGACCGTGTTCTCCTGGTAGAAGCGCTCGGTATTACCCACCAGGCTGCCCAGGCCCTGGCCGGGCGGAGTGGGCGCGGCGGGCACGGTGGCCGTCGGAGACGGCGTCGGTGCCGGCGCCGTCGGCGGCGCGGGAGTCCATCCGCCGGCACCGAGGTGGTAGACGGGGTGCGAGGTGGTCCCGGTCCCGGGGTCGGGGCTGCCGATGACCGTGTTGTCGAAGTCGGCGGGGCAGGTGTCGGGAGCGGGAGCTCCGAGGTCCGTGCTCCTGAGGCTGACCGCGATCTTGAACGAGACCTGGTGGGTCTGGCCGATGGAGCCGGTCAGATCGGCGAGAGATGCCACGTTGTCGAGGCGGATGCCCTGGCCGGCGGCGAGGACCTGCCCGTCGCTGAGGGTCGCGCAGGGACGCGCGTCCGTGATCGCGACGACGCCTCCCGGCAGGCTGGGGGTCGACGTCGAGATGCTCATGGCGCCGGCGAGGTCGGTATCGGTGGCGGCGACACCGTACAAGGTGACGCGCAGGGCCGCAGGGTCGGCGGAGTTGTTCTTCACATAGAGCGCCCGGTCGGCGGAGCCGCCCGGCACGAGGAGCACACCGCCGAAGAGCGCACGGGTGTAGCTGTTCGACCAGGTGATGCCGTCGTCGCTGAACTGGATGGAGTGGCCTGCTCCCGTCGCCGCCGCCGGCGCCGCGTGAGCCGCAGGCGCAACCAGCAGCACAACGGCGACGATCAGCGCGATACCCGCCGGGATGACGGCGGCCAGCAGCGCGGCGGTCCGCGTCGAGATCCCCCCGTTCATTGGAAGTCGTTCGCAGAGCAGGAGTTGTACCAGTTCAAGAACGTCATGGCGATGACGGCATTGCCGACCTCAGTGCCCAGCGAGTCCACGAACGAGACGTTGTAGTTGCCGTTGCCGTAGGTCACCGCGCTGAACGGAAGCGACACGCCGGACGCGGTCGCCCCGGTCGTCGTGGCCAGCTCGGTCGTCGTCGTGCCGTGGGTGACGAGGACGTGATAGGGGCCGGTGGTCACCGAGTTCCACGACCACACGAAGCTGTTGCTCGAGACCGCGCATGTGAAGTTCTCGAAGGCCTGAGAGACCTTGAACTGCTGGTAGACGGTCCCGGAGCACGGCTCCTGCACCAGGTTGCCGAGGTTCTGCGAGGTACCGCTGGGCGAGGTGAGGCACATGCCCGAGTACGGGTTGACGAGCTCGTAGATGTTCGTCGACACCTTCTGCAGCTGCCACTGCTGGTTGGTCGCCGTCGCGGGCGATCCCGAAGCTGTGTTGACGGTGATGCTGCCGCCCGATGCCGAGGAGCTGTTGTTGTCGACCCGGAGGGCGGTCGCGCCGCGAGATTGGATCGTGTAGTAGCCGGCCGCGCCGCTGGCGATGAACTTCCAGTTCTGGTTCGCCGAGCCGCCCGTCTTGCAGCCATACGAGATCACGATCGTGCCGGACGCGCTTCCACCGCCCGAGACATCGAGGCAGTAGTTGTAGCCGGAGGTGAAGTTCGGGCGGATCCAGTTCCAATGGGTCAAGTCGGAGCTCGACAGTGTCGACGGCGTGTAGATGTACTGCGTCGACTGCGTCGTGGTGGCGCTCGCACTGCCGGTGAAGTTGCCGACCGTGATCGTCGCCGAGATCTTCGGTTGGAAGGTCAGCGATCCGCTGCCGGTTGCGACGAGCTCCCGCGACGCGATCGAGCTGCGCACGCAGTAGATGACGCTCGCGTTCTTGGCCAGGGAGGCGGTGAGCACCGGCGACGTCGACCAGAACGCGCTCGTCGCCCCCGACGGCGCCGTGGCGCCCGTCGTGCAATTCGCCGCCGAAGCCGTCGTCCAAATGGTCGCGGTCACCTTGCCGGCCAGGGTTGCGGATGCTGCCGGCCCGAAGGTGACGCTCACCGCCCCGTTCTGCGTGCTGGTCGTGGTGGTCGTGTTGGTCACCGTGACGCTGCCGGTGGTGACCAGGGTCTCGTTGCCGAAGGTGTAGCCGACCGAGGTGAAGTTGGTGGTGGTGATGGCCAGGGTCGCGGCGCCGACAGTGGAGCTGACCGAGTTGCTCGCATTCCAGAAGGCGAATCCGGCGGTCGTCCCGGCCAGGACCAGGAAGCCGGTGAGGGCAGCGGCGACGGCGAGCTTGATGCGGCGCCCGATCATGACGGCACCTGCGTCGCGTCGAGGATGATCGTGAACCCGGCCGTCGTTCCCGAGACGTTCGCTGCCGCCGTTGCGGGAAGCGTGGCCTGCACGCAGACCGGAGTCGTGGTGCTTCCGAGGATGGTGCCCTCGGCGGCAGCCGTGGTGGTGAGAGCTGGGCCGGCGATCTGCGTGCCGGGGCAGGTCCCTGCGGCGACGCGGATCTCCCAGGCCGAGGTGGCCGCGAGGCGGGCCGTGATCGTGGCGCCTGCGCTGCCGGTGCTGGTCAGCGTGAACTGCTGGCCGACGACATCGCCGGGCAGCATCGTGGCCCATGCGGTCGAGGGGATGGTGGCAGTCGAGCCCGCGGCGCCTGCGCCGTACTGGACGGTGAGGGCGAGACTGCCGCTCCTGATCGTCACGGCAGAGGTGGTGGTGGCCTGCGAGTTGAGGAAGGCGTAGCTGCCGGCGGCGAGTCCCGCCGCGACGAGGATGCCGGCGGTGAGAGCGGCGGCGGCGCCGATGGCTCCGCGCGGGGTGGGCCGAAGCGCCTGCAGCAGACGACGGACCCTGGGCTGTGCCGCGCGATGGCGACGCCGCCCGGGATGCGCTGCTCGCGATCCGGTCATGGTCTCTGCCGTTCCTGCTGATGGATGGTGGTGCTGATGGATGGTGGTGCTGGTGGGCGAGTGGTGGATCTCACCGGGGGCGGATGCCGCGTGGGACGGCGCCCACCCCCGGTGAAACTCGTTACGGGGTCTGCGTCTGCGTGACGGTGACCGCGCCGTTGCCGAAGGTGACGGCACCGAGCTGCGTGCTGTTGCCCGAGGCGTACGGGAAAGCGACGGTCATCGTGACGGTGACCACCGTGGTGCCCGCCGTGGTGACCTTGTAGGTGCCCGCCGTGGTGCTGGCGGCGATGTTGCTGCCGGAGACCGTGAAGCTGCCGCTGCCGGTGACAGCGGCGGCCAGGGCGACGTCGGCGGCCGAGGCCGAGTTGGCCGCGATGGCGCCAGGCGTGGCGGCGAGCGTGAAGAGCAGGTTGTTGCCCGACGCGACCAGGTTGAAGGTCTGCGTGTAGGTCAGGGTGTCACCCGGAACGATCTTGAAAGTCGACGGCGTGATGGTGGTCGCGCCGCTCTTCCAGGCACCGTCGGCGTTCGCGGTGACGCTGAGCGAACCGGCGGTGATCGTCTGCGACGAACCGGCGTTGGCACTGCTGTTCCAGGAGGCGAGGGTTCCCGCGCCGCCCATGAGGAGGATGACACCAGCCGCTGCGGCGATGGCACCCTTGGTGATCTTGTTCATTTCGGTTCCTTTCACGGCATCGAGCTGATGTCGAGGTGCAGGCGCCATCGAGGCGCGCGGAGGCAGGCTGCCTCCATGAGAGCCCCGACGACGGGTTGTCGGGTGGTGCGTTGGTGATGCGGGTGTTGATGCGGGTGAAGCTGCATGTGATGCGCAGCCGACCGAAGCACGACCCACTGCACAGGGAATTTCCCCCCGCCGAAGACAGTACGTGTCCTCCATAGCGCGGACAAGACGCCACATACCCCCACTAGAGGGCACGGTCTACCCCTCAGAATATCGGTCTGATTGTGCCCCTCATCAGCATTTTTGTGTTCGCACACAGTGGGGGACAAGTCTGTACCCCGGGGGACACGGATTTGTCCCCGATGGCAACATTGTCTCCACTCGCCGCCGGATCCCAGGCCACCCGGCGGCGGGACGCGGTACCGTCGAGTGATGCCCGCCCCAGTGACCGCCGCGCGCTCCGAGACCCTCGGCCGCATCCCGATCCGCGCCCTCTCACCGCAGCAGCCCGAGAACCTCTGGCCGGCGACCGGGTACGTCGGCGAAGTGGTGCCGTTCGAGGCGACCGTGTTCCGCGAGGGGCACGGCCTGCTGCGCGTCGAGGTGGTGCTCACCCATCCCGACGACGGCATCACGGTGCATCCCATGCGGCTGATCGCCCCCGGGACGGATCGCTGGCGCGCCGAGGTGCAACTCACCGAGCAGGGGGTCCTGCACTGGCAGGTGCGCGCAGCATCCGACGATTGGGCCAGTTGGTTGCACGACGCTGAGATCAAGATTCCAGTGCGCCAGGATGTCGAACTGGTCTTTGCGACGGCGGCGCAGTTGCTCGCCGACTGCCCCGGCCGCGTGTTCGATGAGGCCCGCGCCGCTCTCGTGGATCCGCGCCTGACCCCCGACGCGCGCCTCCGGGTGGCACGCGACCCGCGCCTCGCTGCGGCGATCGCCGCGCATCCGGTGCAGTCCCTGCTCACGGAGTCGCCGACCCTGACCCTGCGCGTCGAACGGCCGCACGCCGCCGTCGGCGCCTGGTACGAGTTCTTCCCGCGCTCCGAGGGCGCGAAGCGGGCCAAAGACGGCACCTGGACGAGCGGGACCTTCCGCACCGCCTCGCGCCGACTGGCCGGCGTCGCGGCCATGGGCTTCGACGTTGCGTACCTGCCGCCGATCCATCCGATCGGGCGTGCCTTCCGCAAGGGGCCGAACAACTCGGTCGAGTCGGGCCCGGCCGACCCGGGCAGCCCGTGGGCGATCGGCTCACCGGAAGGTGGCCATGACGCGCTGCACCCCGATCTGGGCACCTTCGCCGACTTCAGGTATTTCCTCAGCCAGGCTGCGAAGAACGGACTCGAGGTCGCGATCGACCTGGCCCTGCAGTGCTCGCCCGATCATCCCTGGGTCACCGAGCATCCCGAGTGGTTCAGCCATCGCCCCGACGGCACGATCGCTTACGCCGAGAACCCGCCGAAGAAGTACCAGGACATCTATCCGCTCAACTTCGACAACGATCCGGAGGGCATCCGCTCCGAGGTGCTGCGCATCGTGGAGTTCTGGATCGACAAGGGCATCTCGATCTTCCGGGTCGACAATCCGCACACCAAACCGCTTGTCTTCTGGGAGTGGCTGCTGGGCGAGGTGGACCGGCGGCATCCTGGTGTGGTGTTCCTCGCCGAAGCCTTCACCCGCCCCCCGATGCTGCATTCACTCGCTGGTGCCGGATTCCAGCAGTCGTACACCTACTTCACCTGGCGCAACACCAAGGCCGAGCTCGAGGAGTTCTTCACCGAGATCTCCGGGCCGTCTGCTGACTACCTGCACCCGAACCTGTTCGTGAACACGCCGGACATCCTCACTGAATACCTGCAGTTCGGCGGCCCGCCCGCGTACAAGATCCGCGCGGCGCTCGCCGCGACCGCATCCCCCAGCTGGGGCGTCTACGCCGGCTACGAACTGTTCGAGGACGTCGCCCGCCCCGGCAGCGAAGAGAACATCGACAACGAGAAGTACGAGTACAAACAGCGCGACTGGGCGGAGGTCGCCAAAGCCGAGGCGACAACGCCCGGCACGACCCTGGCGCCGTACCTCACCCGGCTCAACGAGATCCGCGCCGCCCATCCGGCGCTCGCGCAGTTGCGCAACCTGACCATCCACTGGAGCGACGATGACTCCGTGCTGGTCTACGGCAAGCATCTCGACGGCCGGTTCACCGAGTCGGGCACGGCCGACAGCATCATCGTCGTCGCCAACGTCGATCCGCACTCGGTGCGCGAGACCCTGGTGCACCTCGACCTCACCAGTTTCGGGCTCGAGCCCGATGCCGCCTTCGCCGTGACCGAGTTGATCACCGGTGCGGAGTGGACATGGGGCCGCGACAACTTCGTCCGGCTCGACGCGTTCACCGAGCCGGTGCACGTGCTGTCGATCCACCATGGCGCGGCTCAGCAGGTCGCGGCACTGCAGGGAGGCCGATGATGCCCGCGAAGAAAGCGGCGGCGGCCGACTCCGGGATCCCCGCTCTGCACCCCGACCACGTCGCGGCCCTCGCCGAGGGACGCCACCCGCGCCCGCACGACGCGCTGGGACAGCATGCGGCATCCGTCGGCGGTGTCGACGGGTTCGTGATCCGCGCGGTGCGCCCCTTGGCGGCGACCGTGACCGCCGTGCAGAAGGACGGCACACGCATCCCGCTCGAGCACGTGGCGAACGGCCTGTGGCACGGGTTCGCGCCGGGTGCAGGGCAGGCATACACGCTCGAAGCCGGCTATGCCGATGCGCCGAGTTGGACCGCCGACGACCCGTACCGCTTCGTGCCGACGGTCGGCGAGATGGACCTCTATCTCTGGGGCGAGGGCCGCCACGAACAGCTCTGGGACGTGCTCGGCGCGCACTACCGCCCGCATGAGGATGTCGCAGGTACCGGCTTCTCGGTCTGGGCGCCGCACGCGCAGGCCGCGCGGGTGATCGGCGACTTCAACGGCTGGGACGGCACCCAGCACGCGATGCGCCGCCTCGACGACAACGGGGTGTGGGAGCTGTTCATCCCGGGCCTCACGCCCGGCAGCCCCTACAAGTTCGAGCTGCTGACCTCTGCAGGCGAGTGGGTGAAACGCGCTGACCCGATGGCGCGCTACACCGAGGTGCCGCCCGCCACCGCATCCGTGGTGGGCCAGACGCTCTACGAGTGGGGCGACGGCGAGTGGATGACCACCAGGGCGCAGACCGATCCGCACAACTCGCCGATGAGCGTCTACGAGATGCACATCGGCTCGTGGCGGCCAGGACTGAGCTATCGAGAACTCGCCGATCAGCTCATCCCGTACCTGCAGGAGTTGGGCTCCACGCACGTCGAGTTCCTGCCGGTGGCCGAGCACCCCTTCGGCGGGTCGTGGGGCTACCAGGTGACCGGGTATTACGCGCCGACCAGCCGGTTCGGGCATCCTGACGACTTCCGCTACCTGGTCGACCGGCTGCACCAGGCGGGGATCGGCGTGCTCGTCGACTGGGTGCCTGCGCACTTTCCGAAGGACGAGTGGGCGCTTGCCCGGTTCGACGGGCAGCCGCTCTACGAGCACAGCGATCCGCGGCTCGGCGAGCAGCCGGACTGGGGCACCCTGGTCTTCAACTTCGGCGACTCCCAGGTGCGCAACTTCCTGGTTGCCAACGCCGTGTACTGGCTCGAGGTGTTCCACATCGACGGGCTTCGGGTGGATGCCGTGGCATCCATGCTCTATCTCGACTACTCGCGCAAAGAAGGCGAGTGGGTGCCCAACAGGAACGGCGGGCGCGAGAACCTGGAGGCCATCTCGTTCCTGCAGGAGGCCAACGCGACCGCGTACAAGCGCAACCCGGGCATCGTGATGATCGCCGAGGAGTCGACCTCGTGGGGCGGGGTGACACATCCCACCTCGGGCGGCGGGCTCGGCTTCGGTCTGAAATGGAACATGGGCTGGATGCACGACTCGCTGCAGTACATGCACGAGGACCCGATGTGGCGCGCCGACCATCACAACGACATCACGTTCAGCTTCCTCTACGCGTTCAGCGAGAGCTTCCTACTGCCGATCAGCCACGACGAGGTGGTGCACGGCAAGGGATCGCTGCTGGCCAAGATGCCCGGCGACCAGTGGCAGAAGCTCGCGAACGTACGGGCGTTCCTGTCGTTCATGTGGGCGCATCCCGGCAAGCAGCTGCTGTTCATGGGCAGCGAGTTCGGTCAGCCCAGCGAATGGAGCGAGCAGCGCGGGCTCGACTGGTGGATTCTCGACCACCCCGAGCACCAGGGCTTGCAGCGCCTCGTGGGTCAACTGAACCGGGTCTACCGCGAACAGCCGGCCCTGTGGTCGCACGACAACGTCGCGGCCGGATTCGGCTGGCTCGTCAACGACCCCCCGCGCAACGTGGTCGGTTTCGTGCGCTGGTCGGCGTCGGGCGAGGCCGTCGCCTGCCTGGTGAACTTCGGCGGCAACCCCGTGGGGCCGTACCGCGTCGGCCTGCCGTTCGCCGGGCGGTGGGACGAGATCCTGAACTCGGATGCCGCAGACTTCGGCGGATCCGGGGTCGGCAACTTCGGCGGAGTCACCGCTGTGGCCGAGCCGTGGGGCGATCACCCCGCCTCGGTGGAGCTGACGCTGCCGCCGCTGGCGGCGCTGTGGCTGAAGTTCGCGGGCTAGTAGCGTCCGATCGGGTCGGCTCGCTCCTCGCCGGAGGGCGGCGCCGCACCTCGGCTCAGTACAGCAGGTTCGTCAGCCTCCGCCGCGCGGCCAGTACCCGCGGGTCGTCGGCACCTGCGACCTCGAAGTACTCGAGCAGGCGGGCGCGCACGGCGTCTTTCGACGCCTGGTCCAGCGCGGGGAAGAGGTCGAGCAGGCGCTCGAACGCGTCATCCAGGTGTCCCCCGCTGACGTCGAGGTCGGCGACGGCGAGGGCCGCGCTCACGTCGGCGGGCGAGGCGGCCGCGGCAGCGCGCATGGCACCCGCGTCGGCGCCGTCCAGGCGCTGAAGCAGCGAAGCTTGGGCCAGACCGGCGACCGCCAGGGCGTCGCGCGGATTCTGGGCGATCGCAAGTTTGTATTCGGCGACGGCGCCCGCGTAGTCGCCGGCCGCGATCGCGTCGTAGGCCTCCTGGTGGTGCGGAGGCAGCGGCTCCTCCACGGGGGCGGTTGCGGACTCGGCGTCGGTGCCTGGGGCGTCGGCTGCGGCAGCATCCGGATCCATCGGAATCGTGCCGGTCACCCCGTTCTGGGCTGCGAGCGCCAGCAATTCATCGAACACCTGCCGCACCTGCGCCTCGGGCGGGATGTCGAGAAAGAGGTTCACAGGACGGCCCGCGATGATCGCCGCCACGGCAGGCACCTCGCGCACCTGGAAGGCCTGCGCGAGTTGCGGATTGGCCGCGCCGTCGACGGTCGCGAGCACGAGGCGCCCGCCATAGGAGGAGACGATCGCTCCGAGAGCGGGCTGGATGCCGGGTGCGTAGAACTCGACAACGACCGGCACGCGCGATGAGAGGTCGACGACGCTCTCGAACGTCGCGTCGGTGACGGCGACCACGACGCCTCCGCTTGGCGCCACGCCTTCCGACGAACCGGAAGCGGGTTGCGGGGCGCTGGCCCGTCGCACCAGGGCTGAGAGGTCGACGGCGCCGCGAAGACTGGGGCCGGGAGGGACGTTGCTCACGCGTTCCAGTCTGACATCACGGGACTTCGGTCGCCGAGATGAGCCCCTGGGCGAAGCCCAGCAGTTGGATTTTCTTGTTCGAGTCGGTGACCGGCGGCACGTAGAAGAGCAGTTGAAGCCCGTAGGTGGCGATGATGCCCTTCGTGCTCTGGGTCTTGCCCGACAGCGCCGTCACCTGCCCCACGGTGTTGATTGCTGCGCCCGCCTCGACGGGCGTCACGGTCTCGACGTCGTCGAGATCGACCGCGACGATCTGACCCGAGTCGTTCGTGCCGAACGCGATCGGGTCGCTCTTGCCCTGGCTGTTCGAGAAGGCGATCGCCGCCGTGGTCGGCAGTTGCGATGCGGTCTTCTGCTTGTAGTCGTGCCCGACGGCGGTGCGCAACTTGTCGCCCGTCGCCGAGAAGAGGTCGTTCTTCTTGCTGGCATCGCCCTTGATCAGGATGTCGCCGTATGCCGCCGCGAGATCCGACGGCGCCAGAATGCCCAGCTTGTTGTCGTTGGGAAGTCGGGCAGCCCCGAGAGCGGCAGGAGCCACATCGGGGACGGTGAGCTCGAGAGTCATCAGGTACTCGACCTTGTAGTTCTCGCGGGCGGACTGCTGCACCAGCATCATGCCGATCGGCGCGGCCTTCGTGTCTGCCTTCTTGCCGATCACGACGAACACCGCGCGCGGCCAGCTGTCGCTCTGCTGCGGGAGGGCGACCTGCACCTCCCAGTTCGGGATCGACGGAACGATGGGGATGCCACTGTCCGCGGCATGGATCGCGTAGTTGGCCGTGCGCAGCTGGAGGGCCGGGCCGGAGAGGCGCGTCGCCGCGAGCTTCGCATCGCCCTTGGAGTCGGCGTCGCCGACCGTCTGGATGATGTTGGCCACGATGTGTTTCAACTGCGGCTCGGTGACGGCCACCTGCTGCAGCCCCGCGGCTCCCGGCACGGTCGATGTCGGAGTCGGAGTGGTCACCCTGCCGCCACCCGTTGGGCCGAGCAGCGAGCATCCGGAGAGCATCACCGTGCCGACGAGGATCACCCCGGTCGCGACGAAGTTGCGGCGCCGACCACGGCGCGTGGGGGCCTCGATCGCGCGCTGGGTGCCCGTCCGGCCGCGTTTGAGCTGCGGCGGCTTCGGGTTGCGCGGCTGCTTGCGGCGGGGTCCGCTTCGTCGTCGGGCATGCACGAGGGCCCAGAGGAAGACAATCAGCCCCGCGAGGAGTGCCGCGATCCCGCCGAGGATCAACGGGCCGGACCAGGGAGCAGAGTTGTCGAGCGGCCAGGTGATCGAGACATGAGAGGGAGCGGGATTCTTGCCGTCCGACATGATGATGACCGACGCGGTGTCCGGCACGTTGATGGTACGGACCAGCTGCGTCTTGCCGCTGAACTCGTCGACCCACAGATCGGAACCGACCGGTGAGGGTGCGGTCGAATCCTTGCCCGAGACCAGCTTGGATTCGAGCTGCTGGGTCTTCGTGCTGAAGGTGACCCGGTTGTACGTGGTCTTGCCCACCCAGGCGCGCACATCGCCGGCGCGGCCGTCGGCGATGAACACCTTCGAACTGCCGGACACCGTGAGCCGCTGGCCACCGTCGTATGCGCGCAGCGCCGTCCCGTCGATGACCGTGATCGGAGCCGTCGAGTCGGTCGTCACGGCCGCGGTGATCGATGCCGGTCCGGCCAGAATGGTGCGCTGAGCGATGCCGTATCCGATGGCCATGAATGCCACCAGGAACAGAACGATCGCCATCACGAATCGCAAAAGAATGAACTCCTCATTTGGTGCCGCCCCCGCGGACTAGGAGACCGGGGCAGCAGACAAAGACACACCAGGCTATCGGATGGGCGTGCCGCGACAGCGGTGAAGGGCTGGGAGCAACCTGGGAGAAGCCTGAATCGAGCGACGCACTCCGGGGTGGCCGACCGACATCCGGCGGCTACACTCGGAGGGTTCCCCTCGCCCGTTTCGGGTCGAATCACGACGAGAAATCCAGCCCAAGGAGCGACAACTGTGGCGGCAGACGACACGGGCTTCGGCACCGAACTGCGCGGATATCGCAAGGAGGATGTCGACCAGGCGGTCAACGAACTCCGACGCGAACTGATCAAGGCGAATGCCGACAAAGCCGACCAGGCCAAAGAGCTCAAGCGCCTCCAGGCCGTCGCCGAAGACCTGCAGGCCGAGCTCGACGAGGTAGGCAGCCCGACCTACTCCGGTCTGGGCACGCGACTCGAGAACACCCTTCGCGTGGCAGAGGAGCAGTCGACGCGGCTGATCAGCCAGGCCGACATCGATGCGGAGAAGCTCCGCGCCAGCGTCGCGGGCGAGCTGCAGCAGCAGCGCCAGGAAGCCGCCGAGTACGCGGACAAGCTGGTCGGCGACGCGAACGCCCATGTGGAGCAGATCACCTCCGGCGCACGCGATGAGGCGGAATCCGTGGTCTCGCGAGCCCGCGCCGAGGCAGAGACCGTCACCAACGACGCGCTGCGGGAGGCGGCCGCCATCCGCGGATCCGTCGCCACCGAGGTCGCCGAGGCACGTGCAGCGGGCAAGCGCGAGATCGCAGCTCTGCGCGCCGAGGCGGAGCGCGAGATCGCCGAACTCAAGATCGTCGCCCAGCGCGAGGTGGCAGAAGCCCGCGAAGCCGCAGCCGAGCTGGCCCGCGACACCGAGCGCGGGCGCGCCGAGTTCGACGCCGAGAACGCCCGCAGACGGGCCGAGCTCGAGCACGACCTCGAGGAGGGCCGCACCAATCTCGCCCGCGAGACTGCCGACGCGCGCACCCAGCTCGAGAACGACACGGCCGCCGCGAACGCGGAACTCGCGGCCGACACCGACAAGGCGCGCGCCGAGCTGGATGCTCGCACCAAGCAGTCCGCCGCGAATCACGCAGCCAAGGTGGCCAAGTGGAAGTCCGAGCGCGAGGCCATGACAGCGACCGCGAAAGCGGAGCTGGCTGCCGAGATCGCCCAGCAACGGGCGGCGCTCGAAGCCGAGGTCACCACCAAGCGCACCGAGGTCGACCAGGAAGTCGCCGCCAAACGCACCGCCATCGACGCCGAGGTGGAGTCGAAGCGCTCCGCCCTCGAGGCTGAGCTCAGTCACGCGCGCAACGAGCACGACGCCGAGCTCACCGGTGCACGCGCATCCTGGGATGCCGAGCAGGCGGGGGCACGCGACTCACTGACCGCCGAGTTGACCGGTCAGCGCGCCGCGCACGAGACCGAGCTCGCCCAGGCCACGGCCGCGCACAGCTCGCAGCTCGACAAGGAGCGCGCCGATCATGACCGCGATCTGGCGCGTCAGCTCGAAGAGGTCGCGCACGAGCTCGAGAACCACCGTGCCCGCATCGCTCACGAGAGCGACTCCCTGTCGTCGCGGCTGGCCGCCGAGGCCGCCCAGGCGCGGGCCGACCTCGAGGTCGAGCTCACCGCCCGTCGGGATGAGGCCGAGAAGGAGTACGTGGCCAAGCAGCAGGAGGCCGCGGCATCCACGCAGAAGTATCTGGACGAGGCGAACGCGCAACTGGCCGAGGCCAGCACCCGCGCCGCCGAGAAGCGCGCAGAGGCCGAGAAGCTCGAGACCCAGTCGAAGGCCGCTGCCAAGGCCGTCACCGAGGACGCCAAGGCGCACGCCAAGGAGGTCCTGAACAACGCGGAGAGCCGCGCCAAGACGATGCTGAAGGATGCCGAGAAGAAGTCGGCCGCCCTGGTGAAGGATGCCGAACAGCGGCTCGAGCAGATCCGCGTCGAGCGCGAATCGGTCGCCGGCTACATCGCGAATCTGCGCGGCGTGCTGGATTCGGCAGACCGCGCTGCAGCGGACCACGGCTTCCCGACGGTCGCGCCCGAGCCGGTCACGGCCGCCACCCCGGTGGTGGACGCGTCGGGCGGGGCGGCGGACGAGGCTCCCGACACCGCGGAGCAGCCTCACGACACCGCGGCCGATCGCCAGGGCGAGGGCCCAGACGACGACATCGACGAGCAGACCCGCGAGCGCGAACACGCCAACTGACGCTGAGCCCGACCAGCGGAGGCTCCGCTAACCTCGGATCACCTCCGACGAAAGGCTTCAGCCGGTGAAGATCCAGAACGCGTTCCGCCTCGGCCTCTTCGGCGGATTGGGCGTGCTGGTCGCCATCGTGATCGGCACCGGCCTGGCGACGTTGGCGACGATCATCACCTACATCGGTGCCGCCCTCTTCCTCGCGCTCGGCATCGACCCGGCCGTGTCGTTCCTGCAGCGGCACCGCTTCCCGCGGTGGGCGGCGATCCTCACGGTACTGGCGGCGATCCTGGCTGTCTTCGCGGGGCTGGTGCTCGCCGTCATCCCGGTGATCATCGACCAGGTGAACAACTTGATCGCGAGCATTCCCGACATCGTCAGGGCGCTCACCACCGACAACGCCATTCAGAAATGGTGGAACCACACCCTGCCCTGGCTGCCCTTCGACAAAGTCGTGACCAATGTCCAGGACTTCTTCACGACGAACATCGGCACCATCACCGGCGGCGTCTTCTCCACCGTCTTCACCATCGCGTCGGGCGTCTTCGGCATCCTCATCGTGCTGATCCTGACGCTGTACTTCGTCGCCTCGCTGTCGAGCATCAAGCGCGGGCTGTATCAGCTGATCCCCGCCACCCGGCGTGAGAAGTTCATCGACATCGCCGAGCAGATCAGCAGGTCGGTCGGCCGCTATGTGCTGGGCCAGGGCGCGCTGGGGCTTGCCAACGGCATCCTGAGCTTCATCTTCTTCTCGGTGCTGCTGATCTGCGGGGTGAACGTCAAGTACTACGCCCTGCTGGCGTTCATCGCCTTCCTGTTCTCACTCGTGCCCCTGGTCGGCACGATCACCGGATCGACCATCATCTGCCTGCTGGTGCTGCTGTTCAATGGCTGGCCGACGGTGATCTTCCCGATCGCGTACTACCTGGTCTACATGCAGCTCGAGGCCTATGTGATCAGCCCGAACATCATGAACCGCGCCGTCAAGGTGCCGGGTGCCGTGGTCGTGATCGCCGCGCTGGCCGGCGGAACCCTGCTCGGTGTGCTCGGCGCCCTGGTCGCGATCCCGGTGGCAGCGGCCGTGCTGCTGATCATCAAGCAGGTCGTCGTGCCGAGGCAGAACGAATTGTAGGGCGAACACCGGCCTTCGAGTGCGACCGCGCTCGTGCTTGAAGGCCGCACGGCGCGCCGCAGGAGCGGCGGCGCGGCAAACTAGCGTCGCACGGGCAGGCCCTCCTGCTCCCATTGGGTGATGCCGCCCAGCACGTTGACGGCGTCGTAGCCCTGCTGCTCGAGCGCGCCGACGACGCGGGCGCTGCGCCCGCCGGCGTGGCAGATGACGTAGAGCGTGCCATCCGGTAGCTCATCGAGGTGCTCGGTCAGCGTACTCATGGGCATTGCGACCGCGCCCGGGATGCTCGCGGCGGCGACTTCGTCGGGTTCGCGTACATCGATCAGCACGGCATCGTCGCCCAGGGCGGCGAACTCGGTGGGGGTGACAGCTCTCATGACGGGGATCCATTCCATTCGGTGGGCAGCGGAAGCGCCGCCGGGTTGACGCGTTCGACGATCTCGCTCAGGACGCGCCTGGTCTGCTTCTCGCCCACCCACAGGTGCTTGCCTGCCTCGATCGCGACCACCTCGGCATCCGGGACCACCGCGAACCTTTCGCGGGCCTCGGCGGGGCGCAGATAGTCGTCGAACTCGGGGATGATCGCCACCAACGGGATGCCGCGACCCGCCCAGGCCGCCAGCTCGCTCTCGCTGGCGCGGTGCAGCGGGGGCGAGAGCAGGATCGCGCCGGCGATGGGGTGCTCGAGCCCCCACTTCAGCACGACTTCGGTGCCGAACGACCAGCCGAGCAGCCACGGGTCGGGCAGGGAGTGGCGCTGCACGAACTCCATGGCGGCGGCCAGGTCGTGCCGTTCCTCGACCCCGTGCCCGAACTCGCCGTGGGAGGTACCGCGAGGCGAGGTCACACCGCGGAAGTTGAAGCGCAGCACCGCCAGATCAGCGAGGGCTGGCAGGCGCGCCGCCGCCTTGCGCAGGATGTGCGAGTCCATGAATCCGCCGTGGGTGGGCAGCGGATGCAGGCACACCAGTGTCGCGACGGGCACCCTCTCGAGCGGGAGGGCCAACTCCCCCACCAGGGTCAATCCGTCGGAGGTGTTCAGCTCGATGTCCTGACGCCGGGCGGGCAACTCAACGCCCCCGGTGATCTCGAGCGCGGTCACACCCGAATCTTCCAGCAGTGGCTGTGCCAATGACGGCGCGCGGCCAGGTCATCGGCCGCGCCCATGATCCCGTCGGCCCGCCACGCCACCAGGTGAGCCGTGCCTGGCGCGATCTCGAGGCCGCATCCTGGGCAGAGGTAGCTCTTGACGGCGGAGCTTGCCGCCTGCGGCTGGACGTTCCAGACACCGTCGCGCTTCACCTCGGTGCGTAACCGGCCCATGAGCGCGCGTTCCAGGTCGAGGGGCTCCGGCTCCTGTTCGTGCCCGCGCGCCGAACGCGGACGATTCGAGCGGGGCATGCGGCAAGTCTAAACAGCCGGTTCGCGGATAGAGTTTCACAGGTGGCGCCCACAACAGCGCCCACCAGTCGCGCGCCCACAAGGCGCCGTATCCAGGAGAAGACAATGACGTCGCCCGAACCCCTTTCGACGGTTCCCCTCACGCACGAACGCGTGCTCATCACCACAGGTCCCCGGTCCGGGTTGACCATCATCGTCGCCGTCCACTCGACGAGACTCGGTCAGGCCCTCGGCGGGGCTCGGCTCTGGCAGTACGAGACCTGGACGGATGCCCTCGCCGACGCCCTGCGGCTCTCCGCCGCCATGACGCTCAAGAACTCCGCCGCCGGCCTGGCGCGAGGCGGCGGGAAGTCGGTGATCCACCTGCCCATCGGCACGGTGCTCTCGGATGCGCAGAAGCGCGACGCCATGCTCGATCTCGGCGACGCGGTCGAGAGCCTCGACGGCGCCTACATGACCGCGGAAGACGTGGGAACGAGCGCCGAGCTCATGGCCATCGTCGCGGAGCGCACCGCGCACGTCTGCGGCCTCCCGCCCGAGCAGGGTGGCGTGGGCGAGCCCGCCGACGCGACGGCGGCCGGCGTGCATGCGAGCATCCTCGCCACGCTCGACGCGCTCTTCGGCAGCCGAGAGCTCGCCGGCCGCCACATCGTGATCTCGGGCCTCGGCCAGGTCGGCGGCAGACTGGCCCGTTCGCTCGCCGCGGCGGGGGCGCGCCTCAGCGTGGCCGACGTGAATCCCGACAAGAAAGCGCTCGCCGACCAGCTGGGTGCGTCGTGGGTCGAGGTCGACGACGCGCACCGGATCGAGGCGGACCTTTTCGTGCCATGCGGACTCGGCGGCGTGCTCACCCCCGAGGTGATCGCCGAACTCGGCGCCCGCGGCGTCGTCGGCGCCGCCAACAATCAGCTCGCGCGGCACGACGGGGCCGAAGCGCTGGCTGCGCGCGGCATCCTGTGGGCCCCCGACTTCGTGGTCAACGCGGGTGGCGTGATCTACCTCTCGATGGCGTCGGAGCCGGATGCCGATTCCGCGGCGATCGACACCCGGGTCGCCGCGATCGGCGAGACGATCGCGGCAATCTTCCGGGAGGCCGAGCGGAACGGGACGACGACGCTGGAGGCCGCCGAGAGCCTGTCAGCGGCCCGATTGGCCGCCTAAGACCGCAGAAGACAAGCGCAGCCTCAGTACCAGCCCTTGGCCTGACTGTGGTTCCACGCGCCGCACGGCGTGCCGTACCGGCCGGTGATGTAGCCGAGGCCCCAGGTGATCTGGGTGGCGGGATTGGTCGCCCAGTCGGCGCCCACGCTAGCCATCTTGTTGCCGGGCAGCGCCTGCGGAATGCCGTAGGCGCCCGAGCTGGTGTTGAGCGAGTACACGTTCCAATGCGACTCGCGGTTCCAGAGCGCGACCAGGCAGTCGAACTCACTGCTGCCCCACCCGCGCGCGGTCACCATCTCGAGCGCGATGGCCTGCGCCGTTCCCGGATCGGGGATGCCCGCGGCCGGCGCCGGCTTGGCCGTCACGATCCTTGTGACGCGGAATCCATCGCGCGTGACCGCGTCAACCGCGTCGACGCCGACCGCCAGGCTCTGACCCTCGATCCGTGGGCCGTGCGTCAGCGCGTCGGCCTGGCTCGGGACGTGCGGCGAGGCGAGGCTCACACCGACGAGGGCCGTGCACGCGAAGGCCGCGAACACCGCGAGCGATCCGGGAGTGCGGACATGCCGCTCCTCGTGCGCCACTTCGACCGTAGGTCGATAGTGCGCCCCCCGACGCTGATAGCCGATCACAGTGACATCAGTCTACGCAGAGCCGCCATCCATACCCTGGATCGGCCCCTCCCCCGATCGGGTGAGACGCAGCCGGCCGCGGCAGACGGAGCAGACAGAGCGCCTCAGCGGACCGCGAGCATGACACGCGTGACGGCGTCGAGCAGCAGGTCGACCTGAGCCTCTTGATAGCCCCCGCGCTGCCCGTGGAACGCGGAGGTGCGCACCTCGTCGATACTCAACGCTTTGCCCTTCTGGAAGTACTGGGCGATGCGGTCGGTCAGGGCGTCCACCTCGCGCACCGAGTAGCCGAGCGTCAAGATCGACACACGCCGGAACCGCTTGCCGCGCGGACGCACGATGCGATCCAGGATGGCCTGGGCGCCGCTGCGGGCGCGGGCGTACCAGGTCTGGTCGCCGGCCTGGGCGATGGCGCGCTCGCGCTCCCGCACGGCGAACGCGTCTTCGAGGCGTTCGAGGGCGGCATCCACGTGCTCGGGCGCGTAGCCGCCTTTGCGCATCGAGAACGCCGTGTCGCGAATGGAGTCCGCCGAGACCAGGGTCGCGCCCGCGCCTTCTGCGGTGTAGGCGCGGCGCGCGTCTTCGAGGAATTCCTCGACCTCGTCGACGTCGTAGCCCAGTCGCGATCTGCGGGTATGCGGGAAGGTCGAACTCACGCGGGCAATCGTAGCGGAGCCTCGCTGGGCGTCAGGCCGCCGCGCTCGTGACCAGGGGAGCGATCAGGAAGATGATGTACGCCACGGCGGCGCTGGGCAGGATCGAATCCAGGCGGTCGAAGAACCCCCCGTGTCCGGGGAGCCAGGTCGAGATGTCCTTGACTCCGATGTCACGTTTGATCAGCGACTCGGTGAGATCGCCCGCCGTGCCCACCAGCGCGAGCAGCACGCCCATCACCAGGCCGACCCACCACGGCTGGTGAAGCATCAGAATCGCAAGCAGGATGCCGGCCACCACGGCGAACACGATCGATCCGGCGAATCCCTCCCAGGTCTTTCCCGGGCTGATGTTGGGAGCGAGCTTGTGGCGGCCGAACCGGAGCCCGGTGGCATAGGCACCGACGTCGGTCGCCACGACCGTGATGATGGAGGCGAGCGTCCACCATTCGCCCCCGTCCGACCCGGTGAGCACGAGATAGAAGCCGGCCATGAACGTGACGTAGATCTGGATGAAGGCGCCGGCCCCGAGGTCCAGCCAGACGGCGCGCGCTCCGGTGCGGTGGCTGCGGCGGACGGCGAACTCGACCAGACGGTAGACCGAGACCAGGATCACCCCGCCGACCGTGGCCAGCCACAGCCCCTGCACGTGGAAGAAGAACGCCAGCGGCACCACGGCGACGGCGACGGCGGTCGACGCCACCCGGGGGATGTCGCGACCGGCCTGCCGAAGCGCGCTCGACAACTCGAAGACGGTGAAGCCGATGAGGCCCGCGCCGAAGATGATGAAGAGCCATTTCAGGTTCGGGATGATGAGGCTGGCCAGGAAGAATGCTCCAAGCACCACCCCGATCCCGATCGCGGCGAGCAGGTTGCGCCCGGTGCGTGCGCGGATCTTCTCCTGCGTCGCGTCGAACTGGGCACGGGCCTCCTGAGCCCGGGCTTCGAGATCCGCGCGTGCCTCGTGGGCACGGGCCTCGAACTCGGCGCGGGTGGGAGGATGCTTCTTCGCGGGCGGCTCGGGAGGCGTCGACATCAGACCTCGAGCAGTTCGGCTTCTTTGCGCTTCAGGGCGTCGTCGATGCCGTCGACGTGCGACTTCGTCAGCGCGTCGAGCTCTTTCTCGGCGCGCGAGATGTCGTCTTCACCGACCTCTTTGCTCAGTGAGTCCAGATCGTCTTTGGCCCTGCGCCGCACGTTGCGGATCGCGACCTTGGCCTCTTCTCCCTTGGCGCGCACGATCTTCACGTACTCCTTGCGGCGCTCCTCGGTGAGCTCGGGCATGGTGATACGGATGATGTTGCCATCGTTGGTCGGGGTCGCGCCCAGGTTCGGGAACGCCACGATCGCCTTCTCGATCTCTTTGAGAGCCGACTTGTCGTAGGGCGTCACGATGAGCGTCCTGGCTTCGGGATTCTGCAGGCTGGCCAGCTGGGCCAGCGGGGTCGGCGTGCCGTAGTACTCGACCATGATCTTGAGGAACAGCGCGGGATTGGCGCGACCGGTGCGAACGGTGGCGAAGTCGTCTTTGGCAACCTCGACGGCACGGTTCATCTTCTCCGTCGCCTCGGCGAGAACGTCACTGATCACGGCACACTCCTTCGAAACACGTGCTGCCAGCTTAGGGCGTCGTCGTGAAGTCGATCAGGTGCTCGACGCGGCCCAGCAGCGCCGGCTCGAGATCGCGGTAGTCGCGCACCGACGCCAGGATGCGTTGCCAGGCCGCCGCGATATCCGCCTGGTCGGCGTGCGGCCAGCCCAGCGCCTCGCAGATGCCGTGCTTCCACTCGACACTCTTCGGGATCACCGGCCAGGTGTCCAAGCCGAGGCGCGCCGGCTTCACCCCCTGCCAGATATCCACGTAGGGGTGCCCCACCACGAGCACGTGCGGACCGCTCACCTGGGCTGCGATCCGGCTCTCCTTCGAGCCGGGGATCAGGTGGTCGACGAGAACTCCGATGCGACGGTGCGCGTCGGGCGCGACCTCACGCACCACGTCGACCAGGTGGTCGACGCCCTCCAGGTACTCGACCACGACTCCCTCGACCCGCAGGTCGGCGCCCCACACCTTTTCGACCAGTTCGGCGTCGTGACGACCCTCGACGAAGATCCGACTGGCCCGGGCGACGCGGGCGCGCGTCGACCCGGGCGCGACGGAGCCGGATGCCGTGCGCAGCTCGCCCGGGCGGGCGGGCGCCGCGGCAGGAACGCCCAGTCGCACCGCCGCGCCGTCGACCAGGAACCCGGCGCCCAGCGGGAAGACCCTGCGGCGGCCGTGCCGGTCCTCGAGTTCGACGGTCTGCTTCTCGACGCGCACGACCGCGCCGACCCACCCGCCGTCAGCCAGCTCCACCACCAGGCCGGGTTCGGCATCCATCACCGGGGTGACTCGGGCAGCCGCTTGGGCACGCGCGGTCGCCAGAACGTCAGAGCCGTAGAGGTCGCCGTCGTCGCGACCGACTCGGGACTGGGTCGGGTCAGGCACCCTGGAGGGCAGCCGCATAGAGGGCGAAGCCGACGATCCAACCAATGAGGATGATCAGCAGCGAGCCGGCAGCCACCCACCAGGCCCGGCGGCGCAGCACGAGAAGCACGATCGTCAGGATCGTGGCCAGCAGCGCCACGATGGCCAGGACGACGCCGACCGTCGCCTGGCTGCCTGCCGCAGCGGTCGCACTGCAGGGCGCGGGGCAGTAGTCGATGAAGGCCACGCTGAACACCGCGAACAGGGCTCCGACCAGGAACGCGACATAGGAGAACACGAGCAGCACGATCGAGAGCGCGATATCCCAAACCTTGCGGGGCCGCACCTGCTTGGCGACCGTCTGCGGCACGTGACCGGTCGTGTACTGGGCGTCGCTCACGCGGTCACCAGCGTTCCGATCTTCTCGCCGCGCAGCGCCTTCGTGATGTTGCCAGCCGGCTCCATGCCGAAGACCACCATCGGCATGCTGTTGTCCATGCAGAGGCTGAACGCGGTCGAGTCGACCACCTTGAGGCCCTTCACGAGAGCATCCTGATAGCTGAGGGTGTCGAGCTTCTTGGCGGTGGGGTCGGTGCGCGGGTCGGCTGTATAGACGCCATCGACGCCGTTCTTGGCCACCAGGACGGCATCCGCCCGGATCTCGAGCGCGCGCTGCGCACTGACGGTGTCCGTCGAGAAGTACGGCAGCCCGGCGCCGGCGCCGAAGATCACGATGCGGCCCTTCTCGAGGTGGCGCTCGGCGCGCAGTGGGATGTAGGGCTCGGCCACCTGGGTCATCGCGATCGCCGACTGCACCCGCGGCTGGGCGCCTGCCTGCTCCAGAAAGTCCTGCAGAGCGAGGGCGTTCATCACCGTGCCGAGCATGCCCATGTAGTCGGCGCGACCGCGATCCATGCCGCGCAGGCTGAGCTCGGCCCCGCGGAAGAAGTTGCCGCCGCCGACCACGACCGCGATCTCGACGCCGTCGGGGTCGTTGGCGTCTTTCGGCGCGGCCTCGGCGATCTCTTTGGCGATGGCGCTGACGATGTCGGGATTCACTCCGAGCTGGCCACCGCCGAATGCCTCGCCGGACAATTTCAGAAGTACGCGGCGTCGGCGATCGGTCATGGCGGTCCTCCTGCGGCGGGGGTGAGAGCTCGGTCCAGGCTAACAGCCGGGCCAGCGGGGCTGATCCCCTGGCCGACGGGGGTCTCGGAAGGATCAGGGGGATGCCGAACGGGTGTCGAGCTCGGCGAGCGTGTCATCCTTCCGGAGCCGCAGCGCCGGCGCACCGCTACGCGAAGGGATCGTGGATGCGCGTCAGTTCGAGGCTGCGCTGCCACAGCTCGCGGCGCGCGACCGGATCGAAGGCCTGCTCGTGCGGCTGTGCCTCGCGCTGCCGGTCGTAGAACCGGCCGGTCTTGCCGTCGAGCCCCGGATCGATCGCGAGGCGGGCCGTGGCATCCACCCCCGCCTCGATCGTGTCGATCGGGTCCACGCCGTTGCTCAGCACCATCTTCGTCGGCATGTAGGTCGAGGGATGCAGGCTGTTGACCGTGATCTCGCTGGCCGGCAGCTTGTGGGCCAGCTCGATCCCGAACATGATCTGCGCCAGCTTGGACTGGTTGTAGGCGCGCTGGCCGGAGTAGCCGTGGGTGAGCATGAGGTCGCCGAAGTCCAAGGCCTGCTGGCCGAGCGAGGCGACCAGGACGATGCGGGCCGGACCATCCGCCTGCCGAGACGACCGCATCCGGGGAATCAGCCCCATCGTCAGCCGGAACCCCGCCAGATAGTTCACGGCGAACCGGAGCTCGTAGCCGTCGGCACTGGTGCGCCGCTCCCAGCCCTCCGGCTCGCCGCTGCCGATGCCCGCGTTGTTGATCAGCACGTCGAGGCGGTCGGTCATCCCGGCGACGTCCTCGGCCAGCCGGGCCACGTCGGCCAGGTCGGCCAGGTCGGCGCACACGGCGCGCGGCCGCTCGGCTCCGGATGCCGCGATCTCATCCGCCACCGAGGCGAGCCGTTCGGCGTCCCGGCCGTGCAGGATGAGCCGGGCGCCCGAGGACGCCAGACGATCCGCCAACGCCCGTCCGAGCCCATCGGTGGCGCCGGTCAGCAGGATGACGGGTTGCTCGCGCACCCTGCCAGGCTAACGCCCTCGCCGCATTGCCGAAGGGTCGCTGTTGGGGGCTCAGCGACTCGCTTTACCCCAATACGCGACCCTTCGGCCGAGCAGTGGAAGAGCTACGCGCCGACCTTGAAGCGGGCGAAGCCCTCGATCGTCAGCTTGGCGTCGGCGACGACCTTGCCCACGGTCAGCTTGTTGTCGCGGGCGTAGTCCTGCTCGAGCAGGGCGACCTGCTTGAAGAACGCGCCGACGCGACCCTCGACGATCTTGGGAAGCGCTGCTTCGGGCTTGCCCTCCTCGCGGCTGATCGCTTCGACGATCCGGCGTTCGTTCTCGACCTCGGCCGGCGGAACGTCGTCGCGCGACAGGTACAGCGGGTCGGCGAACGAGATGTGCTGCGCGATGCTGCGAGCCGTCTCGGCGTCGTCACCCGAGTAGGCGACGACGACACCGATCTGCGGCGGCAGGTCTTTGCTCGTGCGGTGCAGGTAGATCGCGTAGTGGTCGGCGCTGAGGCGCACGATCGCGGCGCAGCTCCACCTTCTCGCCGAGGATCGCGGCCTGGTCTTCGATCAGCGCGGCCACCGTACCGGCGCCCGCCTTGGCGGCGAGGGCGGCATCCACCGTCTCAGCGCCGGAGTCGGCGAGAGCCTGCGAGATGCTGTCGGCCAGCGCGACGAACTTCTCGTTCTTGGCCACGAAGTCGGTCTCGCAGGCGAGCTCGAACATGGTGACGGCGGTCGCGCTCTCGACGACGGCCACGAGGCCCTCGCTGGTGGAGCGGTCCGCGCGCTTCGCGTTGCCCTTGGCGCCCTTGAGGCGAAGGATCTCGACCGCCTTCTCGATGTCGCCATCGGCCTCGACCAGCGCGTTCTTGGTATCGACCATGCCGGTACCCAGGCGCTCGCGCAGGGTCTTGACGTCTTCCAGGCTGAAGTTGGCCATGGATCTGTTCCTTACTGGTTCGAAGTGGAAAGAGCTACTTGGTGGCGGCGGGCTTCTTGGCAGCCGGCTTCTTGGCGGGCTTCGGAGCCTCGTCGGTGGGCTCGGTGGGGACGGCCTCCTCGGCCTCGATCCGGGCCTCGGTCTCGTCGTCGGTCTCCGGGTGGTGGTGGATGACGACGGCCGGGTCGGCCTGAGCGTTCGCCTCGGCGAGGGCCGCGGCATCCGCGTCGTTCTCCTCGGTCGGCGTCTCGGCGGCGACGATCTCGGCGATCTCTTCGGCCTTGACCTCGGGGCTCGCGTCGGTCTGGTCGACTGCCTCGATGCGCTCCGCGGTGCTCTGCGGGGTCTCGCTGGACTCGAGAAGCTCGCGCTCCCACTCGGCGAGCGGCTCCACGGCGCTCACGTTGCCCGACTCGTCGGCCTTCTGGTGGCGCTGGATCAGGCCCTCGGCCACGGCATCCGCGATGATGCGGGTGAGCAGACCGACCGAGCGGATCGCGTCGTCGTTGCCCGGGATCGGGTACTGCAGCTCATCGGGGTCGGCGTTGGTGTCGAGAATGCCGATCACCGGGATGCCCAGCTTGGTCGCCTCGTTCACGGCGAGGTGCTCGCGCTTGGCGTCGACGACCCAGATGGCCGACGGGGTCTTGGCAAGATTGCGGATACCGCCCAGGGTCTTGTGCAGCTTGACCAGCTCGCGCTTCTGGATCAAGAGCTCCTTCTTGGTGAAGCCCTTGGTGGTGTCGTCGAAGTCGATCTCTTCCAGCTCTTTCATGCGCGCGAGGCGCTTGGAGACCGTCTGGAAGTTGGTGAGCAGACCGCCGAGCCAGCGCTGGTTCACGTAGGGCTGGCCGACGCGAGTCGCCTGCTCGGCGATGGCCTCCTGGGCCTGCTTCTTGGTGCCGACGAAGAGGATGGTGCCGCCGTGGGCGACCGTCTCTTTGACGTAGTCGTATGTGGTGTCGATGTGCTTCAGCGACTGCTGCAGGTCGATGATGTGGCTGCCCGAACGCTCGGTCAGGATGAAGCGCTTCATCTTCGGGTTCCAGCGACGGGTCTGGTGTCCGAAGTGGACGCCGCTGTCGAGCAGCTGGCGGATGGTGACGACGGCCATGGTCGTGTTCCTTTTCTGGGCAGGCTCTCGCCCGCACGGTTGTGTCTTCTCAGACGGTCTCAGTTGTTCGCCGCGACGCCGGATGGCTCACGATCCCTGGTGCCCGGGCGCACATCCACTTTCGAGGCAACTTGCGAAGCCGCGATGACTGAGGGATGTGGAGGCCGGTGCCGCGAGCCCGCCGATCTCTCGGTGGGCCTCGCGTGGGCACGCGTAGTCACCCCGCCGGAGCGGAGTGCGGTGTTCAGTGTAGCAGCGCGCGGCGGATTCCTTCCCTGGCCGAACGCGATGGACGTTCTCCCCCTGTTCCGCTCCTCCCCCGTGCCCCGCGCCCTCCCGCGCGACCCTGTCGTCATGTGGTTCCGGATGCTGGGGCTTGCGCTGCTCGTCGGCTTCGCCGTGGGCGGCTCGCCCGCGCCCGCGGCGGCCGGGCCGCCTCGCGGGCCGTCTGCAGCTCGACTCGGAACGTGGAGCTGGCCGGTCTCCGGCGCCCACGCCCTCGCGCGGCCGTATGTCGCGCCTGCCGGGCCCTACGCCCCTGGGCACCGGGGCATCGACATCCGCGCGCCCGTCGGAGCTTCGGTGCTCGCTCCGGCCGACGGGGTGGTGCATTTCGCGGGTTTCGTGGTGGATCGGCCCGTGCTCTCGCTGGAGCACGCCGACGGGGTGCTGTCGAGCTTCGAGCCGGTGGAGACCGCACTCGTGGCCGGCCAGCACGTCTCGCGTGGGCAGGTGATCGGCACGCTGCTGCCGGGCCACTGCGAGTCGGCGTGCCTGCATCTGGGTGCGCGGGTCGACGGGGAGTACGTCAACCCGTTGCTCTTCCTGGGCGGGGTGGGGTGGTCGGTGCTGTACCCGCTCCGCGCGCTGGAGCTGGGAGCGGAGGCCATTTCTGGCCTCCGCCGCGACGCCAGCGCCGATGCCCGTCTCGGGCATCGGTCGTCACGCTCTGGGATGGGCCGCCGCGTAGCTCTGCTTCAGCCGCTCGGCCGAGACATGGGTGTAGATCTGCGTCGTCGACAGGCTCGCGTGCCCGAGGATCTCCTGCACCGCGCGCAGGTCGGCTCCCCCATCGAGCAGGTGTGTGGCCGCCGTGTGCCGGAAGGCGTGCGGGCCGGAGGGTCCGCTGCCCGGCAGTTCGTGCAGGAGCCCGGCAACCAGCTCGTAGACCGAGCGCGTGTTCAGGGTGGCGCCGCGCGAGTTGAGGAAGAGGATGCCGGGGTCCGACGACGCTGTACGCAGCACCGGGCGAGCATCCTCGAGGTAGCGGTCGAGGGCGTGCGCGGCCGGCACGCCGAACGGGACCACCCGCTCCTTGCCGCCTTTGCCGAGCACCCGTGCGGTGAGCCGCGTGCGATCGATGTCGCCGAGACGCAGGCCGGTGAGCTCGCTGACGCGCATGGCCGACGCGTACAGCAGCTCGACGATGGCCTGGTCGCGGAGTGCAACGGCGTCGCCGCCCTCCGACCGGGCCGCCAGGCCCTCGAAGATGCCGGTCATCTGGCCGCGGGTGAGCACGCGCGGCAGGTGCTGCTCGGGGCGCGGAGCCTTCAGTCGCGCCGCGGCATCCGCCGAGACCTCCCCGGTCGTCACCAACCAGCGGGTGAAGCCGCGCACGGCCGCCGAATGGCGCGAGAGGCTCGACTTGGCCAGCCCGGCGTTGCTGCCCTGCCAGAGCCAATCGCGCAGGGTCTCGAGGTCGAGTTCACGCACGTCGACGGCATCCTGAGCATCGGATGCGGCGAGCGCCCGCTGCTCGACGAAGGCGGCCAGGTCGTTCAGGTCGGCGCGATAGGCCCGGACCGTGTGCTCGCTGAAGCCGCGATCGACCGCCAGATGACGGGCGAAGGCCTCGATGGCGGGGCGCAACTCCATGCGGCCATCGTCGCCGCTAGCGCGAGCTGTCGGCCTCAGCCACGCTGAAGGTCGAGGTCTTGCTCGAAAACGCCTCGCGGCGCTCGTCGGGCGTCATCGACGCGAGCTTCTCGAGGAACACCCCCGAGAACCCGGCCACCTGGGTGAAGTCGCCGATCGGCACGATCGAGTGCACCACCGTGTCGGCGTACAGGTTGACCAGGTTGATCGACTGGCCGCCGTCGACGCCGAGGAGCGTGTCTTGGGGTGCGCTGGTGTCGATCGTGTAGCAGGTGGCCGACGCGACGGACACCGGTATGCCGGCGAAGCTGCCGTGCGTCGAGTAGTGCAGGTGACCGGCGAGGATGCCGCGCACATCCGTTCCGCGGATCACGTCGGCCAGCTTCTGCTGCTGCTGCAACTCGATGATGGCCATGATCTCGATCGGCGACGGGAGCGGCGGATGATGCAGGGCGAGCAGGGTGCCGTGCGCCGCCGGGATGGCGAGGATCTCTTCGAGCCAGGAGAGCTGCTCGTCGGTGAGCTCGCCGTGGTGGTAGCCGGGAACCGAGCTGTCGAGGGCGATGATGCGCAGGCCGTCGACGTCATAGATGCGGTCTTGCGGGGCCTCGTCGTCGAGGTCGCCGCCGAACAGCGCCGCCGCATAGGCGCCGCGCTCGTCGTGGTTGCCCATCACCCAGATGATCTTCGAGCCCATCCTCTTCGCCACGGGCTCGAGCTCATCGCGCAAGGCGCTCGTAGGCGTCGGGTTCGCCCAGGTCGGCGAGGTCACCGGTGATGACGATGGCACTCGGGTTGGTGCCCGAGCGCTCGAGCTGCTCGAGTGCGCGGGCCAGCGTCCGGTCGGTGTCGACCGAGCCGTAGAGCGGGCGGCGGCCCCCGAGGTAATGCGTGTCGCTGAGGTGCGCGATGGTATGGGTCGGCGGCGCGTACTGCCCGAGCTGGATCATGCAGCGCACTCTAGCCGCGGCGGGCTTCCAACTGCTTGACGGTGAACTTCTGCCAGCCCCCAGGCAGCTCGCGCGCGATCCCCTCCAGCTCGAGAAGTCCCAGCTCGGCGCGGACCCGGTCGGCGGCCAGCCCGGACAGCTCGCCGATCCTGGTGACCGACCGGCCCGAGTGGTCGCTGAGCGCGTCGAGCACCCGCACCCGGGTGCCGGTGGGGTCGATCGCCGACGAGATCGGAGCCGACCGCCGACTCGTCGCGGCCTCGATCACGGCGGCAGGCCCGTCGACCGCCACGAGCTCGGCCATCTCGTCGGCGTTCGTCACGCAGACGGCCGGGGTCTCGCGGAGCAGCTTGTGGCATCCGGCGGATGCGGCGCTGGTCACCGGGCCCGGCACGGCCCCGACGGGACGCCCGAGGGTGGCCGCGTGATTGGCCGTGTTGAGCGAACCGGACCGCCAGCCGGCCTCGACCACGATGGTCGCCTGGCTGGCGGCGGCGATCAGCCGGTTGCGCTGCAGGAACCGCCAGCGGGTCGGCGCCGTGCCGGGCGGCACCTCCGAGACGACGACTCCGCGTTCGACGATCCGCGTGAGCAGCGCTTCGTGCCCGGCGGGATAGAAGCGGTCGACGCCGCCCGCGAGGAACGCGACGGTCGAGCCCGAACTCGCGAGTGCCGCGCGATGGGCGATCCCGTCGATGCCGTATGCCGCGCCCGACACGATCGTGAAGCCGCGATCGACCAGGCCGCTGGATGCCTCGACCGTGACGTGCTCGCCGTATCCGGTCGCCGCGCGCGCCCCGACGATCGCCACCGAGCGTTCCAGCTTGCCCAGGAGCGTGCGGTCGCCGCGCGCCCACAGAGCGAGCGGCGCGTGCTCCCCCAGCTCGTCGACGCCGAGCGGCCAGTCGGCGTCGCCGGGTACGAGCAGGGCCGCGCCGAAGCGCGCCGCCTGCCGCAGAGCGAGCAGCACGGTCGGCACCGCGACCCGGGGGCGCCAGCGTTTCACCGCATCCACCAGGTCGTTGTGACCGAGCTCGTCGTCGCCCGCTCGCGTCAGAGTCGTTTCGAGTGCGGAGACGTCGACGGCGTCCGGATCGCTCGGGGGCCACGGCACGGCCGTCAGGGCGCCGAGCGATCCCTCGGCTCCGAGTACCGCCGCCAGGTGTCCGGCGTCGCGATCACCGGGCTCGGCGATGGCGCTCCACGCGGACCGCGCGAGTCGCTCGGCGATCGCGTCGCGATCGAGGTCCGCATCGTCGGGGCAGAGGGCTCGGATCAACGGAGCGACCGTCGCTTCGGCTAGGCCGAGAATCGTCATCGTGCTGCCTTTCTGAGGTAGAGCGCGCGGCCGATGTGGTCGGCGTCGGGGCGTGCAGTGCCGTCGAGGTCGCTGAGCGTCCACGCCAGCCGGAGCACGCGGTCGTAGCCGCGCATGGTGATGCCGCCGCGCTCAAGCGCCCGATCGAGCGCCGCGGTCGCGCCTCGAACCGGTGCACCGATGGGCGAGCGGAGCCAGGCGCCTGCGACGTGGGCGTTGACCGTCCACGGAGTCGACCTCAGACGGTCGGCCGCGGTGGCTCTGGCGGTCACGACACGGGCACGCGCTGCCGCCGTGTCGAGCCGCGGCAGCTCGGCGCTGGCCCGCAGCTGCGCCGCCGTGATGCGGTGCACATCCATCCGGATGTCGACCCGGTCGAGCAGCGGGCCGCTCAGCCGCGCGAGGTACCTCCGCACCGCGAAGGGCGTGCAGCGGCACTCCCCGTCGCGCGTGCCGGCATTGCCGCACGGGCACGGATTCGCGGCGAGCACGAGCTGGAATCGCGCCGGGAACCGCGCCGTCGCCGACGCCCGCGAGATCGCGATCACGCCGGACTCGAGCGGCTGACGCAGGGCGTCGAGCGCGGCGGGCGCGAACTCGGGCGCCTCGTCGAGGAACAGGACTCCATGCGCGGCGCGGGCCGCGGCGCCCGGCCGGATCACCCCGCTGCCGCCACCGACGATCGCCGCCGCGCTCGCCGTGTGGTGCGGCGCCTCCAGGGGCGGCCGGGTCGAGAGTCCCCCGCGCACCGGGATGCCCGCGAGCGACCGGATCGACGCCACCTCGAGCGCCTGCTCGGCGCTGAGATCAGGCAGCAGGCCGGGCAGCCGCGCGGCCAGCATCGTCTTGCCGGCGCCTGGCGGGCCGAGCAGGTAGACATGGTGCCCGCCGGCCGCGGCGACCTGCATCGCCTCGACGGCGTCCGGATTGCCGATCACATCGGCGAGATCGCCTGAGTCATCGAGCGCCGGCACCGGCACGGCGGGCATCAGCGCGTCGAGCGGGATCGGCTCGAGCTCGGCACCGTGCCAGATCGCCGCATCGCGCAACGAGATCACCGGCACGACCCGCACTCCGGGAACCAGCGCCGCCTCGTCGGCGTTGCCGGCAGGCACCACGACCGTGTCGAACCCGGCGCGCGCGGCGGCGAGGACCGCGGGCAGGATGCCGGCCAGGGGTCGCAGCCGGCCGTCCAGCCCGAGTTCGCCGAGGTGCACGACGCGGGCGACCGAGTCGGCCGAGACCTGACCGTCGGCGGCGAGGGCGGCCATCGCGATCCCCAAGTCGAAGCCCGAGCCGTGCTTGGGAAGCGCAGCAGGCGAGAGGTTCACGGTCAGCTTGCGCGAGGGCAAGGGCACGCCCGAGTTGCCGGCCGCCGACCGCACACGGTCGCGCGCCTCGCCCAGCGCGGCATCCGGTAGCCCGATCAGCACGAACGCCGGCAGATTGTTCGAGATGTCGGCCTCGATCTCGACGACGGCGCCCTCAAGGCCGAGCAGCGAGATCGCGTGCGCGCGCCCGATGGCCACTAGACCGAATCCATTCAGAACACCCGCTCGAGGTGCTCGATGACCGCGGGCAGATCGCGCGGCGCGATGACCGCGACGGCATCGATCCGGATGCGGCCCGCCCCCGGATGCGCCTCGCACCACGCGCCCGCCAAGCGCCGCAGCCGTGCGAGCTTGCTCGCCGTGATCGCCTCGAGCGGATGCCCGAACGCGACGCTGGACCGCGTCTTGACCTCCACGAACACCACCTCATCGCCATCGCGCAGCACCAGATCGATCTCGCCCTGCGGGCAGCGCCAATTGCGGTCGAGCAGGGTCAGCCCGCTGCGCACCAGGTGGCGCTCGGCGAGGCGTTCGCCCCGGATTCCGAGTTCGTCTTTCGCGGCCATGCGTCGAGGATGACCGGACGGCCATGACCATGCTCGAGAGAGCCGCGTGGATGAGGAACCGGCTGCACGGCACGCGCTGTGGAGGAACGTAGGCTCGACGCGTGCTCCTGCTCGCGATCCTGCTGCTCGTCAACGCCGCGTTCAACGTGCTGGTCTGGCCGACGTTCTATCGACGAATCGCGAAAGACGAGCGAGCACGCGATGCCGACGGCAAGCCCACGCGCTTCCTCATCGTGCACACCGTGCTGATCGGCGCGGCACTGCTGCTGGCCGCGGTGTCGGCGGTCGCTGCCATCGTCTGCCTCATCCGGATGTAACGCCTGCAGCCCGCGGGCGCGACCCCGTCGTCGAACGGAGGCCCGAATGGCCAACCAGGTGGACTATTTCGAGATCGGCAGCCCCGACGCGGCCGCCAGCCGCGCCTTCTACGGCGGCCTGTTCGGCTGGACCTTCGGCGAGCCGTCGCCGCAGGCGTATTCGATGGTCAACGAGCGGCGCAGGCGGCCTCTGGGACACCAGCGAGACCGGGATGGGCAACTGGGCGGTCTTCTACGTGCACGTCGACGACGTGGCGGCCGCCATCGCGAAGGCCGAGGGCCTCGGCGCCACAGTCGCCGTGCCGCTGATCGACAACGGGCGAGATCACGTTCGCGCACCTGGTCGACCCGACCGGCAACCGGTTTGCGATCTGGCGGCCGAACGGGGAGTAGTGACCCGAGGGCCGAGACGGCCCTCGGCGCTGGGACGGGCGTGAACGGCCCTGCCACGAAGGCCAGAAATGGCCTTCGCTCTTAGCTCCACCGCGCCAGCAGCCCCATCGTCGGCACGAAGAACGTGGTGCCGGTGACGGCGGTCGACACGTCGAGGATGCGGTCGTACTGCCCGGGAGGCGCGCCCTGGAACATGCGTTGCAGCATCCGCTCGATCACCCAGAGCTGGCCGGCGTAGCCGATGAAGTAGGTGCCGAACTCGCCGTGACCCGGCCGGCCGAACGGCATGTTGTCACGCAGGATGTCGTGCTCGGTGCCGTCGGCATCCGTGATGGTGTTGAGGTCCTTGTGCGAGGGGCGAGCACCCTCGGCCAGCTCGAGCTCGACGTTGTCGGCCTTGGTGCGGCCGATGATGGCCTCCTGCTCGCTGGTGCCCAGCGCGGCCCACGCGGTCAGGTCGTGCAGGTACTTCTGCACGACGACGTAGCTGCCGCCGACGAACTCGGGGTCGTCGTCGGCGTTCACCAGCGCCGCGTCGAGCATGCCGCGGCCGGTCGGGTTCTCGGTGCCGTCGACGAAGCCGAGCAGGTCACGCGCCTCGAAGTAGCGGAAGCCCTGCACCTCGTCGACGACCGTCACCGCGTCGCCCAACGAGGCCGAGCAGCAGCTTCTCGAACTCGAAGCACAGGTCGTCGCGCTCGGCCCGGATGTGGAACAGCAGGTCGCCGGGGGTCGACGGCGCGTTGTGCGCCACGCCCTGGATCGCTGAGAACGGACGCAACTGCGCAGGCCGGGGCGTGATCCCGAGCCGGTCCCAGGCCGCAGAACCGATGCCGACGTTGCACGAGAGCCGGCCGTCCAGGTCGCGGAACCCCACCGCGCGCACCAGCGCGCCCGGGTCGCTCAGCACCTCGCGCACGGTCGCGAGCGCGGCATCCCCCTCATTGATGGTCACGACGAGGAACACGGCGTACCGCGAGAGGGGCGCGTCGATGCTCTGCGGTTCGATCGGGACGCGGTCCCAGTTGCTGCCGTCGGCCATGCCGACATTCTGATGGATCGCGCCGACCTTCACCGAAAGTACGCGTGCGGCGCCGCTCTCAGCGCTGAAAGTACGCGAAACTCCGTACTTTCGCGGAAGCGCTATTCGTCGAGCGCGAGTTCCTTCGGCAGCTCGAGATCTTTGTCGCCGCGCACCTCGACGTTGACGTCTTTGAAGGTGAGCACCCGAACGCTCTTCACGAAGCGGTCGGAGCGGTAGACATCCCATACCCAGACGTCGTTCATGGTCAGTTCGAAGTAGAAGTCGCTGTCGGTGTCGCGGCGCTCGACGTTGACCTCGTTGGCGAGGTAGAACCGCCGCTCGGTCTCGACCACGTACTTGAACTGGCCGACCACATCGCGGTACTCGCGGTAGAGAGCCAGTTCGACCTCGCGGTCGTAGTCTTCGAACTCGTCCTCGTCCATCGAGAGGCAGTCTAGCCAGCGATATCGAGCGTCTGCTGCCTCAGCCAGCTCCACCGATGCAACGGGCTCGGCCCGAGCTCGTCGATCGCGGCATAGTGGTCGGCACTGGCGTAGCCCTTGTTGCCGGTCCAGTGGTAGCCGGGGTGCACGGGGTCGGCGTCGATCATGAGCCTGTCCCTGCGGACCTTGGCGAGCACGGATGCCGCGGCGACGACCGCGCAGTCCCTGTCGGCTTTGACCCGGGTCGTCACGGCCGGGCGGGGGGCGCCATCCGGAATCGCCCCGCCGCGCTCGATCGCCGGAGTCAGCCAGTCGTGCGAGCCGTCCAGCAGCACGACCGCGCCGCCCATCTCGACGCCCAAGTCGTGCAGCTCGGCCAGCGCGCGAACGGCCGCCAGTCCGAGGGCCGCGATGATGCCGATGCGCTCGACCTCCTCGTTCGAGGCCAGGCCGACCGCCGACTGCGTGCTCCACTGGGCGACCACCGGGTACAGCTCTTCGCGCTTGGGCTCGCTCAGCATCTTCGAGTCGCGCAGGCCCTTCGGCGCCGCGCCGGCGCGGCCGGCGAACACGCTGAGTCCGACCGCGACCGGACCGGCGATGGCCCCCCTGCCGACCTCGTCGCAGCCGATGACCAACCGGGCGCCCTCGCGCAGCATCGCCCGCTCCATCCGGAGCGTCGGGTCTGTGACCCCTGTCGGCTTGACTCCCGTCGGCTTGCCGACCATCAGCCGCCGCTCGTGGTGGGTGACGGAGTCGGTGACGGCGTCTGGTCCGTGTTGTTCTTGCCCGAGCCATCGCCCGACTCGACGCCCGAGAAGACCACCGGGTAGTCGTCGAGCAGCGTCCAGCGGTCGATCGGCCAGCTGATGAGCACAGCTCGGCCGACCACGTCGTCGTAGGGCACGAAGCCGTTACCGGGCTTGTCGCGGTTGTAGCGCGAGTCGGCGGAGTTGTACCGGTTGTCGCCCATCACCCAGAGCGAGTCCTTGGGCACGGTGACCGAGAAGTCGTCTTTCGAGACCTTCGTGACTCCCGCAGGCAGCTTGAGGTACTTCGTCTCGTCGAGCGGCACGCCGTTGACCGTCATCTGGCCGTAGGCGTTGCAGCACGCCACCACGTCGCCCGGCAGGCCGATCACCCGCTTGATGAGGTGGTCGTTGCTGTCGGGCGCGGTCAGGCCGACGATCGAGAGCGCCCAGTCGAAGAAGGCGACGACGCCGTTCGGCTCGGTGGTCGAGGTGCCGGGCGGCAACCAGCCGCCGGGATCCTTGAAGACGACGATGTCGCCGTGCTGGATCGGAACCAGCTTGGGCTCGAGTTCGTTGACGATGATCCGGTCGTTGACCTGCAGGGTGTCCTGCATCGACTCGGAGGGGATGTAGAACGAGCGGATCAGGAAGGTCTTGATGAGGAACGAGATGACGATCGCCGCCAACAGGATCAACAGGATGTCGCGGATGAACCGCCACACCGACTTGCCGCGACTCGGCCGATCGGCGGTGCCGTCGCCATCGTCCGCGCCGTTCGAAGCCGAGGCGTTGCTCCGCGAACGAAGCGACTCGGACGTGGTCGCGGTCGTGTTCAAAGCGTCGAGCGACTGCGCATCCAGCGATCGCGTGCTCAGCGGTCCACGCGCCGACGGCGCATCGTTCTCTGTCATCTCACCCCTGCGGTCCTGGCAAGCATATGCGAGGCATCCCTGGGTTCAGCGCCCGCGACTCGCGGGGTGGCCGAAGAACAGGCTCACGCACGGCGCACACTCCCGACGACCGAGACGGTCGTCGGCGAGGCCGGCCGGCGAAGGCCAGAAATGGCCTTCGCTTCTTGGCCTAGGCCTCGCGCTTCTCCTTGATCTTTGCCTTCTTGCCACGCAGGCTGCGCAGGTAGTAAAGCTTGGCGCGGCGCACGTCACCGCGCGTGACGAGCTCGATGTGGTCGATGACCGGGGAGTGCACCGGGAAGGTGCGCTCGACGCCGACCTGGAAGCTGATCTTGCGAACCGTGAAGGTCTCGCGGATGCCCTCGCCCGAGCGGCCGATGACGACCCCCTGGAAGACCTGAATACGCGACCGCGTGCCTTCGATGATGTTCACATGCACCTTGACGTTGTCACCGGCACGGAAGTCGGGAATATCGGAACGGAGTGACGCAGCATCGACAGAGTCGAGGATGTGCATGGAATTTCGCTCTCTGCGACCGCCACAGGTCGAACGCGAATATGGGTGTTCAGAAAGGAGTGTGCGTGCCGTGGGGGCCATGCTGTGAAGCATTGCGACCACCGTGCGACTCCCCTGTGGCAGAGCCGAGCCAGGCACAATCGACCATTCTGCCATATCGCACCCTCTCGCCGGTACTCGGGGCTGCCGCCGAATAAGCTCGAACGGTGATCGAACTACGCACCCCCTCCGAGATCGAGGCGCTCCGCGTGGCCGGTGCGTTCGTCGGGCGGGTGCTCGAAGCCACGCGCGATGCCGCGGCGGTGGGGGTCAACATCCTGGAGCTGGATGCGCTCGCGCACGACATGATCCGTGCCGAGGGCGCCGAGAGCTGCTACATCGACTACCACCCGTCGTTCGGGGCCTCCCCGTTCGGCAAGGTGATCTGCATCTCGGTGAACGACGCCGTGCTGCACGGGCTGCCGCACGACTACGTGCTGCAGGATGGCGACCTGGTCTCGCTGGACTTCGCGGCATCCATCGACGGCTGGGTCAGCGACTCGGCGCTCTCGGTCGTCGTGGGTACGCCGCGCGAGGAGGATCTGCGACTGATCGCCCTGACCGAGACCGCCCTGGCCGCCGGCATCGCGGCAGCGACCGTCGGCAACAAGATCGGCGACATCTCGGCCGCCATCGGGGATGTCGCGCATGCGGCCCGCCTCAAGGTCAACACCGACTTCGGCGGCCACGGCGTCGGCCGGGTGATGCACGGCGACCCGCACATCCCGAACGACGGACGCCCGCACCGCGGCCTTCCGCTGCGCGCCGGCCTGGTGTTCGCGATCGAGCCGTGGTTCATGCTCGGCACCGACAAGATCTACACGGATGCCGACGGCTGGACCCTGCGCTCACGCGACGGGTCGCGCGGCGCGCACAGCGAGCACACGATCGCGGTCACCGATGACGGACCGATCGTCTGTCGGCTCGCGACTCTTAGTCCGCGAGCAGTTCTGGTCGCACCCGCTTCGTGCGCTCGAGCTGCTGCTGGTGGCGCCACGCCGCGATGGCGGCGTGATTGCCGCTCAGGAGCACGGCGGGAGTCTCGAACCCGCGCCACTCGGCCGGCTTGGTATAGCTCGGATACTCGAGCAGCCCGTCTTCGTGGCTCTCTTCGACCAGGCTCTCGGGATTGCCGACCACGCCCGGGATGAGGCGCCCGACCGCCTCGATCACGGCCACTGCCGCGACCTCGCCGCCATTGAGCACGTAGTCGCCGATGCTCAGCTCGAGCACCTCGGCCGCTTGCTGTCGCGCGTAGTCGACCACACGCTGGTCGATGCCCTCGTAGCGGCCGCAGCAGAAGATCAGGTGCTCGCGTCCGGCGAGTTCGCGTGCCTGGCTCTGCACGAACAACGAGCCGGCCGGCGTCGGGAAGATGACGGTGCTCTGGTCGGTGAGGATGGCATCCAGAGCCTCCCCCCACGGCTCCGGGCGCATGACCATGCCGGCCCCGCCGCCCGAGGGCGTGTCGTCGACGGTGCGATGCCGGTCGTGCGTGAAGTCGCGCAGGTCGTGCACGACCACGTCGATCAGACCGCTCTTGCGCGCGGTGCCCAGCAGCGACACATCCAGCACGGAGAAGAACTCCGGGAAGATCGTGACGATGTCGATGCGCACGGGTTCAGCGTAGTTGGGTGTGCTCGGGCCGCTGTTCTCCACGGTCGCGGGCGCAGCGTCGGATATTTCGGGACGATAACCGCCCCCGCACGGCAACTCCATCGATTCTCCGATCCTGCACCGGGCAGTCTCGACTCTGCTGTCCACCGGATCGCGCCCCTCGAGCGTGGCCGGTTACGGCGGTCGCCACGATGGCGCCGTGAACGGCGTGAACGTGCGCAGAATGGTCGACGCTGCGGGCGGAATCGCAACGACATCCCAACTGCGCCTGAGTGGGGTCTCGGGCCATGCCCTCGAGCAGGCCATCCGAACGGGCGAGGTGCGACGCGTCGCGCGGGGTTGGTACGCCACCAATCGGGTTCCCGGTGCGGTGGTCAGCGCGGTACGAAGCGGCGGATGGGTTACCTGCGAGTCGGCCATGCGGCTGCAGGGGGTGTGGGTGCTCGACAGCGACGAGGTGCATGTCGGCGTGGGTCGATGCGGCCGCGCCCGACCGGTGGTTGGCTGCGTTCACCACTGGAGCGGACATGCACCGGCCGGGTATCCGATGGATGATCTGCTCACCGCCCTGGACCAGTTCACCCGCTGCGCGAAGCTGGTCGCCGTCGTCATCTGCGCGGACTCGATGGTGAACCGCGGCCTCGCGCGCGAAGAGGAGGTACTGGCCGTGCTGCAGAGGACGGCCATCGGCCGCCGCGCGGCGGAGTTGTTCGACGGATCGAGCCAGTCCGGCATCGAGACCATCGCACGGGTCGCGCTCCGGCGACGCAGGGTCCGCCTCCGGTCACAAGTGCGGATCGCCGGCGTCGGGTACGTCGATCTGCTCATCGGCGACCGACTCGTGCTCGAGCTCGACGGCCAGGAGTGGCACAAGGGCGACGACTTCGAGGAGGACCGCCGTCGGGATCTCGTGCTCGTCGCGCGCGGCTACCTGGTGGTCAGAGTCAGCTATCTGCAGGTGACCGAGGCGTGGGACGACGTCGAGCGTGAGCTGCTGACGATCATCCGAAGGGGCGATCACCTGTGGCGGGCACGCCAGCGGTCGAAAGTCGGAACTTCCGGAGACTCAACCGGAGGCTGGTGACAGGGTGCCGGAAATTCCGACGTTACGCCCTGGGATCGGGCGCGTTGCGGTTCGCCTCGTCGTCGAGGTTCGGGTCGTCGTCTGGCAGCTCTTCGAAGAGCCCCGCGGGCGGGGTCAGCGTCACGGTGCCCGCAGCGATGTCGACGGACGGCACGATCGCGGCGACGAACGGAACCAGCACTTCGCCGGATGCCGTGGCGATCGCGAGCAGATCCTGCGCCGGCAGGTGGTCGACGCGTGACACGGTCCCGACCTCGACACCGTCGCGCAGCGCGCGCAGCCCGACCAACTGGTAGTCGTACCAGGCGTCCGGTTCGTCCGGAAGCTGAGCCGGGTCGTGATCCACCCAGAGGATCGCCTTGACGAGCGACTCGGCGGCATCACGGTCGGCGACCCCTTGGAAGAAACCGACCGGGCTGCCGTTGTACCACCGCAACTCAGTGAGTTCGAGCGTCTTGCCGTGCCACGGCGACGAGGTCGGCACCTGCAGATCGAAGATCGCGCCCGGCGTGAAACGGCGGTCGGGATCGTCGGTGTACAACTCGATCTTGAGCGCGCCCTTGAGGCCGTGCGCCTTGGTCAGTCGTCCGACACGGACCTGATCGCGCGCCTTCTTGCCCCCGCCCGTCGCGGCACCGGCACCTGCGCGCGGAGCGGGATGCTCGCTCACGCCTCGTCGGTGTCGACGACGTCGACGCGCACGCGGCGGCCGTCAGCCAACGCGGTGACCAGCGTGCGCAGCGCTTTGGCGGTGCGACCGGAGCGGCCGATCACGCGGCCGAGGTCATCCGGGTGCACGCGCACCTCGATGACCTCGCCGCGCGGCGAGTTGGCCGAACCGACCTGCACCTCATCGGGGTGATCGACGATCCCCTTGACCAGGTGCTCGACGGCGGATGCCAGCATGACTAGGCCTTGTCGGCGTCGGCCTCGGCGGCGGGCGCCTCGTCGGCGGCCACCTCGTCAGCAGCGGCCCCCGAGCCCTCGGCCTCGTCGACCGCGTCTTCGGCGTCGGTGACGGTCTCGGCCGGCGTCTGCGCGGCCTCCTCGGCCTCGACAGCAGCAGTCGGCTCGGCAGCGGCCTCGGCGGCAGGCGCCTCGGCAGCGGCCTCGGCGGGCGCCGCCTCGGCGGCGACGACGTCGTCCTCGACCGGCGCGGCGACGGCTTCCTCGGCGGCCGGCTGCTCGGCAGCGGCCTCGACGGGTGCCTCCACCTTGGCGACCGGCTTCTCGGCCTTGGGCTTGAGAACCGGCTTCTTCTTCTCGTCGGCGACGAACAGCTCGGGCTCGGCCTTGGTGCGGATGGTGCTCTTGGCACCCTTCTCGCCCTTGAAGGTGCCCCAGTCGCCGCTGAGCTTCAGCAGCGCGGTGACCTGCTCGGTCGGCTGCGCGCCGACGCCGAGCCAGTACTGCGCGCGGGCCGAGTCGATCTCGATGAACGAGGGCTCTTCGGTCGGGTGGTACTTGCCGATCTCTTCGATCACGCGGCCGTCGCGCTTGGTGCGCGAGTCGGCGACGACAATGCGGTAGTACGGGGCACGGATCTTGCCGAGCCGCTTGAGGCGGATCTTGACAGCCACAATTCTCCTGAGTTCTGGCACGCCCGACCAACGGACGTGCACGGTGTGTGAAGTTCGAACTGCGGCCGTGTGCGTGGGGCACACGCGGCAGAAAGCTCTGAAGGGGGGCTTGCGCGTCTGATAGAGGGTCGGACGCGACAGACCCAACGCACTATTCTGGCAGATTTTCCGGTGGCACGGTAACGGCGGGGGCGGTGGATGCCGCAGCCACGGCCGGCGCGCCGCCGCGGCGCCGACTGATCGCGACGCCTGCAAGGCAGATCACTCCCCCCACGATCGCGAGCGGAGCCGGGATTTCGCCGAAGAAGATCACGGCGAGCAGGATCGCGACCGCCGGAACGATGTACGTCGATACGCTCAGGCGCCCCGCCGGGGTGCGCTGCAGGGCGTAGGCCCATGCCGAAAAGCCGAGAGCGGTCGGGACGAGGCCGAGGTAGACGACTCCCAGGATGGCTGAGACCGGCGCGCCCGCGAGCGACGAGACCAGCTGCCCCAGGAAGGGCAGGCAGACGATCATGCCGATCGCGCATCCCAGGAAAGTCACCTGGCCGGCCGGAAGCCGCCGGATCGCCGGCTTCTGAACCAGCACGCCGACCGTGTAGCTCACCGCGGCGATCAACGCCCAGACAACGCCGATCGGATCGATCCCCGTGGCCGAGGTCAGGCTGGTCGCGAGCCCGATGAGGATGACGCCGACGAAGGCGACCCCGGCGCCGATCGCCAGCCACTTCGGGATGCCTTCGCCCAGGAACAACCCGGCCCCGAGTGCGATAAGGATGGGGCCGGCGCCGACGATCATCGCCGTGGTTCCCGCGTCGAGGCTGTGCTCCGCGATGTTGAGGGTCACGTTGTACGCGCCGAACCAGGCGACCCCGTAGGCCACGATCTGGATCCACTCGCGCGCCGTCGGCCGCATCCAGCGCCGCTGCAGGAGTGCGACGACCCCGAGCGCCACCGTGCCGACAACGAGGCGCCCCAGCGCGAGCGCTCCCCCGGGCACATGCGGGGCGACACCTCGGATCACGACGAAGGCGCTCGCCCAGGCCAACAAGGTGACGATGACGGCGATCCACACCAGTGCCCGCTCGCGCGGGGCGTCGACGGTCGGGGCAGCAGAGATGCTCACCCTCTGACGCTAGGCCGAACCGCCGACCTGCGAGAGCGGGATTGCGACATCAGCCATGCGGATCCCGCCAGATCGAGCAGGATGGCGGGGCGGCATTTCGCGCGACCCCGCCAGCCCGCGAGCGATCAGGTCGCCACCACCGGCGCACTGTCTGCACTGCGACGCCCGACCAGGAACGGCCCGGGTCGCACCAGGAGCACCGCGAGCGGGACGAAGACCACAAGCAGTGCGATCAGTTGAACGATGCCGGCGACCGGCCCGCCGACGAAGTTCGCAACCGCTGCGACCACCGCGACGACCGGCAGCCAGACCGGCACGAGCCGGGCACGCCGCAGACCGAAGGTGAGCGCGATGGGGCCGACGCAGAATCCGATCAGGAACGCGATCAGCAGCAGATTGCCGAGAGGATTCCCGTTATCGGCGTTGAGGACGGCCTTGGTCGCCGACTCAGAGGCGCCGGCTGCGGCGAGATCGCCGTACACGCCGAAGAACAGCGCCAGATGTCCCACGCCCGCTGCGAGACCGATCGCCGAGACGATGCCTCCGAGGGAGGTGAGCACCCAGCCCCGCTCACGCGCCAGGCCGATCACGGCGAGCACTCCTCCAGCCCAGAACACCGGGCCGAGCACCGCCGAGATACCCGCGATGAGCCATGCCGTCGGCTGTGCCGAGATCACGGCAGTCGGAGAGTCGCCACCCGACTCCAGGGTCCATTGCAGGATGTCGCTCAGCACCAGGCTGACCAGCCCCAAGGCGATCGCTACGGCGCCCATGGCGCGCCACGTTCGTTCCGATCTCATATCCGTGTTCCTTTCGTCCGGCTCGATCGGAGGATTCGGCGATCGAGCCCTCTCACCCTGATCGACGCGCAGGTTCGTCCGCATCGGCAGCGCAGGTGAAATCCTGTCGCCCGTACGGGCGACAACGGCCCGGGTGCGAGTCCATAGAGTGATGGGATGCTCGCGCGATTCGTCCGCTGGTGGACCCGCCCGATGGGCGCCATCCCCATCGGCGACCTGGTGATCGCGGGCGCGCTGCTGGCGATCGCGGTTGCCAGCGTGCTGACGGGGAATCCGAACGAGGGACCGATTCTCGTCACCCTTCCGGCGGCCCTCGTGATGACCGCGGGTCTGGTGTGGCGCACTCGGTATCCGGCGATCACGATCGGCGCGGTGGTCGTCGCCAGTGCATTCCAGACGGTGTTGAGCGAGGTTCCCGGCTCACTGTGGTCGCTCGTCGTGCTCGTGATCGCGATGTACTCCTGCGCCGCCCACTACCGCGAGGGTGCCGCCGCGATCTGCGGGGTCGTTCTGGTCGGCACCCTTCTGATCGAGGAACGCATCGGCAACGGCGTCGACTACCTCTTCATCGCGCTGCTCTTCGGCGGCACCTGGCTGCTCGGCCGGGCCAGCCGCCTCTGGCGCACCCGCGTGCGTCACGTCGAGCAGCAGCAGGAGCAGCTGGCTCGGCTAGCGGTGGCCGAGGAACGGGTGCGCATCGCGCGCGACCTTCACGACATCGTCGCGCACAGCCTCAGCGTCATCAATGTGCAGGCGGATGCCGCCGAGGCCGCTCTCGACCACGATCCGCAACGCGCACGCGAGCCGTTGGCAGCGATTACCACCACCGCTCGCGCCTCGATCCGCGAGATCCGCGATGTCGTGCAGGTGCTGCGCTCGGATGATGTCGAGCCCAGACGCAGCCCGGGCCTGGCCGCGGCTCCCGAGCGGATCGCCGATGCGCGACGGGCAGTCGCTGAACTGGAGGTTTCGCTGGCAGACACACGGGGCCTGCCGATGGTGGTTGATGCCGCGGGCTACCGAATTCTGCAGGAAGCACTCACCAACGTGGTCAGGCACGCTCGCGGTGCGTCGGCGCGGGTGGTGGTCGCACGCGACGCCGACGCCCTCACCATCGAGGTGGCGAATGGACCGGGCGCGTCCAGTCAGCGCGGCGGAGGAATGGGCCTGCTGGGCATGCGCGAGCGAGCCGCAGCGGTCGGCGGCAGCCTTCTCGCGGAGCCCCGCCCCGATGGCGGCTTCCGGTTACTCGCGCGGCTCCCGTTGCATCCGCCGTCGACGTCGGATGAGGAAGCGCCATGACGTCCGTCGTGATTGCCGACGATCAGGAGCTCGTGCGCGCAGGATTCCGGCTGATCCTCGACCTGGAGCCCGGCATCGAGGTGGTGGGCGAGGCAGCCGACGGTGCCGAATGTCTCGAGATCGTCGCGAGGACGCATCCGGAGGTCGTTCTGATGGACGTTCAGATGCCCGTCGTCGATGGAATCGAGGCCACCCGCGCGCTCGTCGCGGCCGGCTCGCGGTCGCGCGTGCTGATCCTGACGACCTTCGACATCGACGAGTACGTCTTCGAGGGGCTGCGAGCAGGGGCGAGCGGCTTCCTGCTGAAGGACGTGCCCCGGCGCCAGTTGGTCGCCGCGGTCGAGTCGGTCGCGCGCGGTGAAACTCCGCTCGCGTCCTCGGTCACCCGCAGGCTGATCGAGAGATTCGTGCGGACGCCGGCGGCAGCTTCCCCGACGTCGAGCAGGATCTCGGCATTGAGCGCGCGGGAACGCGAGGTGCTCGGGCTGCTGGCAACCGGGATGACGAACGCGGAAATCGCGAAGCTGCTCTTCGTCGGCGAGGCGACCGTCAAGACGCATGTTGCGCGACTGCTCGCAAAGATCGGAGCACGCGATCGCATCCAGGCGACCATCATCGCCTACGAGTCGGGTTTCATCAGCCCAGCGAATCCCGCCACCTGAGCAGGTGCCGCACCACGGTCAGGTCGAAGTCCGGGCCGTCGATGGCGATTTCGAAGAGACGCACGCCGAGCTCGTACTGCCGGTCGCGCACGTCTTCGGCGACCGAGCCCATCCCCCGCACGCTGACCCCGGTCGAGATCTCGATCTCGTTCATGTCGCGCCCGACGGCCGCGCAGTGCTCTCCGAGGATGACCAGCTTGCGCTCCAGGGTGTCGGGGTCTGAGAAGCTGTGCCAGATGTCCGCATGCTCGGCGACGATCCGCAGGGTCTTGCGCTCGCCCCCGCCGCCGATGAGGATCGGGATCTCGCGGGTCGGACGCGGGTTCAGCTTCTCCCAGCGCGCCCGGATCCTCGGCAGGTCTTCAGCGAGCGCATCGAGGCGCGATCCGGCGGTGCCGAACTCGTAGCCGTACTCGGTGTAGTCACGCTCGAACCAGCCCGACCCGGTGCCGAAGATGAACCGTCCCACGCCGGTCGAGTGCGCGCTGATGTGGTCGATGGTGCGGGCCATGTCGGCTTGCAGATCGGGGTTTCGGTAGCTGTTGCAGTTCACTAACGGCCCGAACTCGACACGCGAGGTCTGTTCGGCGATCGCCGCGAGCATCGTCCACGCCTCGAAGTGCAGTCCGTCGCGCTCGCCCGTCAGCGGGAAGAAGTGATCCCAGTTGAAGATGATGTCGACACCGAGGTCCTCGAGCTCCTGCACGACGGCGCGCAGACCGGCGTACGGCACGTGCTGCGGCGCGACTTGCACGCCGATTCGGATGGGGCGATCCGTCATCCTCGGCGGCCCATGAGTTTCTGCAGCGCGGCGAGTTCCTCTTCCGTCGGACCGCTGTCGCGGCCCGCAAGCCCGAATCCCGACCCGGATGCTGCCCCGCCCGCCGCTTTGCCCCCGCCGGCGAGCGCCGCATTCTCGGCCGCGCGCTTGGCCGGATTGCCCGACTTCGACTTCTTCGCCTGCTGCACCTTCTTCTTGCCGGTGTAGCTCGCCCCCGGGATCGGCCCCATGCCGGGTACTTGCGGCACCCCGCCCTTGGCGACGGTCTTCATCATCTTGGCGGCCTGCTCGAAGCGGGCGACCAGCTGATTGACGTCGGTCACCGTGGTGCCCGAGCCGCGCGCGATGCGTACCCGGCGCGATCCGTTCAGCAGCTTCGGGGTGGTGCGCTCCTGCAGGGTCATCGATTGGATGATCGCCTCGGTGCGGGTGATCTCGCGCTCATCGAAGTTGTCGAGCTGCTCGCGCATGCCGCGCGCTCCGGGGAGCATGCCCAGCATCCCCTTGATCGAGCCCATGTTCTTGAGCTGCTGCATCTGCTTGAGGAAGTCGTCGAGCGTGAAGGTGTCTGTCGCGAACTTCTCGGCGGTCTTGCGCGCCTCTTCTTCGTCGAAGGCCGACTGCGCCTGCTCGATGAGCGTGAGGATGTCACCGAGATCGAGGATGCGGCTGGCCATCCGGTCCGGATAGAACGGCTCGAAGTCGTCGAGACCCTCGCCCGTCGAGGCGAACATGATCGGGCGGCCCGTCACGGACGCCACCGAGAGGGCCGCACCGCCGCGCGCATCACCGTCGAGCTTGCTGAGCACGACGCCGGTGAAGTCCACACCGTCCTGGAAGGCGCGTGCCGTGGTCACCGCGTCTTGGCCGATCATCGCGTCGATGACGAACAGCACCTCGTCGGGATCGACGGCCTTGCGGATGTCGGACGCCTGCTTCATCAGCTCGGCGTCGATGCCGAGGCGGCCCGCCGTGTCGACGATGACGGTGTCGTACTGCTTGCGCTCGGCCTCTTTGACGCCGTCTTTGGCGACCTTCACGGGATCGCCGACTCCGTTGCCTGCTTCGGGCGCGAACACCGGGACGCCGGCCTGGCCGCCCACGACCTGCAGCTGCTGCACAGCCTGCGGGCGCTGCAGGTCAGCCGCGACCAGCAAGGGAGTGTGGCCGTCTTTGACGAGCCATTTGGCGAGCTTGCCCGCCAGGGTCGTCTTTCCGGCGCCTTGCAAGCCCGCGAGCATGATCACGGTCGGCGGCTTCTTGGCGAACTCGAGCCGCCGCTGCTGGCCGCCGAGGATCGCCACCAGTTCGTCGTTGACGATCTGCACGACCTGCTGGGCCGGGTTCAGCGCCTTGTTGACCTCGTCGCCCAGCGCGCGCTCGCGCACCTTACCGGTGAAGTCCTTCACGACCTCGAGAGCGACGTCGGCGTCGAGCAGGGCACGGCGGATCTCGCGCACGGTTCCGTCGATGTCGGCGGGGGTGAGCTTGCCCTTGCCGCGCAGATTGCGGAAGGTCGCGGTGAGGCGGTCCGAGAGGGTTCCGAAAGTGGCCATGGTTCGGCCAGCCTAATATCTGACCGGCAAGTCGGCCCGCTAGAGGTAGAGCAGCGCCGCGATCGTGAGCACGATCACCGAGGGGAGCATCGACAAGATGAGCGCGACGATCGACAGGATCAGCTGCGCGCGCCGCAGCAGACCGACGATCGCGAAGATGACGCCCACGATCAGAATGCCGAGGCCCACGAAGTACAGCGCGATGTAGAGCGAGTTGTGGGTGTGAATGGTCTGGATGAGGTCGTGCAGACCGCTGAGGAAACTCCAGCCGGTCAGGAACCCGCCCACCAGCGCGAGCGCGATGGCCAGCAGAGAGAGCAGCGGGGAGTGCTTCTTCTTCTTCTTCGCGACGACGGCCGCGTCTTCCGGAATTCGCAGGATCCATGGTCGACACGGGCTCAGCCTAGCCCCGCTCGATAGGGTCGGAGCATGCCATTGCTGCTGCCCTTCGACGGCCACACCCCTGAGATCGACCCGACCGCGTGGATCGCCCCGAACGCCACATTGATCGGCCGGGTGCGAGTGCTCGCGCACGCCAGCGTGTTCTACGGCGCGGTGCTGCGCGGAGACCTGGCCGATATCGTGCTCGGCGAGGGCAGCAACCTGCAAGACAACTCGACCATCCATGTCGACGCCGGCGTCCCCGCGACGATCGGCGCGGGGGTCGGCATCGGCCACGGCGCAATCATCCACGGCACGACCATCGAAGACGGTTGCCTGATCGGCATGGGCGCCGTGCTGCTGAATCACTCGGTGATCCGGGCCGGCGCGTTCGTGGCCGCCGGCGCGCTCGTGCTCGAAGGTCAAGAGATTCCGGCCGGGATGCTGGCAGCCGGTCTGCCTGCGAAGGTGCGGGGTGCTCTCGACGAGGCCGGGGCCGAGCGGGTGCGGCTGAATGCGATCCAGTACCAGGAGTTGGCGGAGCGGCACCGGGCGGCGCAAGCGGGGAGCTAGTCGGGCGGGGTTTGCAGGAGCTGGGGTGACGAGGCGAACCCGAGTCGCTCGTAGAGCGGAGTCGCGGTGACTCCGGAATGCACTGTCACGCGGATGGAATCGAGGCGGACGGCGTGCTCGGTCGCCGCGCGGATGAGGGCCGATCCGACCCCGCGGCCTCGGTGCTCGGGCATGACGAAGACGCTCTGAATGTCGGCGCAACGAACGCTGTGTGCGTGTGCTGGTGCGCCGCCCGCCGAGGGACGCCTGGCATGGCTATGCCTTCTCCTCCACAGGCTCCATTTTCCAGAGATCTTGTACTTTCGAACATGCGTTCGATGCGGGAAAATGGATGCATGGCCTCGTTCGACACTCTGCTCGCCGAGGCGACGCGTGCCCTCGAGGCGATCCGATTCGAGGGTCTCGCCGGAGTGCCCGATAGCGAACTGCTCGCTCTGATCGGGGTGTCGGCCCACCACGAGCGTCTGGCGCGCGCTCACTCGGCGACACTCGCCGGCGAGCTACTGCGCCGGTCAGCGCCCGAACTCGGGCACGAGGGTCTCGCGCAGAAGCTCGGCCACCGCACGCCCCAGAAACTGATTCAGGCGACCACCGGGGCGACCTCGCGCGACGCTGCGCAATCCTTGCGCGTCGGTGGCTTGGCCGGTTCGCACCCGTGGCTGGGAGGCCTGGCGGGTGCGGTCTCAGATGGCTCGCTGTCGACCGACGCGGTCGACTCGATCCGAGCCGGGCTCGGAGCGCCGACCGAGGCCGTCTCTGCTGAAAGCCTGGCGGGCGCGGCGTCGCGGCTGGCCGAACAAGCCGTGTCTCTGGACGCCGATCGCGTGTTCACGTTGGCTCGCCAAGTGCGCGATGAGCTGGATGCCGCGGGCATCGTCGATCGCGAGCGCGCCGCGAGGGCGGCGCGAGAGTTCCGGCTGCAACGGCTGCGTGACGGCAGCGTGCGGATCGTCTGGCTGCTCGACCCCGTCGAGGGGTCTGTCGTGAGCGAGGTGTACGACCGGGCGACCTCGCCGCGACGCGGCGGGCCGCGCTTCGTGACCGATCAAGCTCGCGCGGAGCGGATCGCGAACGACCCCAGAACCACTGAGCAGCTGGCCTCTGACGTGTTCTTCGCGCTGGTCACGGCGGGCGCAGAGGTCGACCCGCGCGAACTGCTCGGGCGAGGCGCGCCGGCGGTCCGCGTCACGGTCACCGAGCGGGATCTCACCCGCCGTGCGGGGCACGGACGCCTGCAACGAGGGCAGCTGCCCGTTTCGATCGAGACGGTCGAGCGGCTCGCATGCACCCAGGGAACCATTCCTGTCGTGTTCAACGAGCTCGGGCAACCGCTGGACGTGGGCCGCGAGCACCGACTCTTCACCCCGCGTCAGCGGATTGCGCTGGCGGAGCGAGACGGCGGCTGTCTCTGGACAGGATGCGAACGACCCCCCTCCTGGTGCGAAGCGCACCATATCCGGCATTGGGTGCGTGACGGCGGCCGTACCGACGTGGCCGATGGCATCCTGCTGTGCAAACATCACCATCTGCTGCTGCACGATCATCATTGGGAGATCGAACGGCGTGGGCGCGGAGGGGCGGAGTACTGGTTGATCCCGCCGCGGGATCATCCCGATCCGGCACTGCGCCGACTCGAGACGCGAAGCCTGGCGTTGGCGGATCTGCTGGTCGGCTAGGTGCATGCCCAGGGAGGTTGCTGCCGCTTATCCGACCAGTTGCGCGGCGAACACGCGCGCCGTGAAACCCGTCAGGTCGCCGATCGACTCGCCCTGGCCGATGAGCTTGATCGGGATGCCGGTCTTCTCCTGCACGGCCAGCACGAATCCGCCCTTCGCCGAGCCGTCGAGCTTGGTCAGCACCAGGCCGGTGACTCCGGCGTGCTCGATGAACGCCTCCGCCTGCGCGACGCCGTTCTGCCCCGTGGTGGCGTCGAGCACCAGCAGCACCTCGGCGACCGGCGCGAGCTTCTCGACCACGCGACGCACCTTCGTCAGCTCGTCCATCAACCCGCTCTTGGTCTGGAGCCGGCCTGCGGTGTCGATCAGAACGATTTCGATGCCGTCCTGCACGGCCTTCTGGACGGTCTGGAAGGCCACGGATGCCGGGTCCTGCCCCGCCTGCTGGGGCCGGACCACCTGGGCACCCGCCCGCTCGGCCCAGGTCGCCACCTGCTCCACCGCGGCAGCACGGAAGGTGTCGGCTGCGCCGACGATCACCGAGCGGCCGTAGTTCGTGAGGAACTTGGCGAACTTGCCGATCGTGGTGGTCTTGCCGACGCCGTTGACCCCGACGACGAGCACCACGGCAGGGCGGTTGCTGAGAGTGAGGGTGGAATCGAGACGTTCGAGACGCACCTCGATGATCTCGCGCAGCATCCGCTGCAGGTCGGTCGGGTCGGTCGTCTTGAACTTGGCGACGTTCGCGCGCAGCTCCTCGACGATCGCGTCGGTGATGTCGGGGCCGAAGTCGGCAGACAGCAGGGCGTCTTCGAGGTCGCTCCAGGTCTCGTCGTCGATGGTCTTGCGCGAGAACATGCCGCGCAGGGTGCTGCCGAGCGACCAGGCAGCGGGGCGTGCCGTGACGGATGCGGGCTCGGGCTCCGGGGCCGGCTCTGGCGCAGGGGCGGGCTCGGGGGCGGGCTCGCGGCTCGGCGCGGGGCGGGCTCCGGCGCGGGCTCAGGCGCGGGGGCGGGCTCCGGCGCGGGCTCAGGCGCGGGGGCGGGTTCCGGCGCGGGCTCCGGTTCGGGCGCGGGGGCCTGCACAGGCTCCGGCTGCCCTGCGGCGGGGGTGGGCGGTGGAGTGGGCGGTGGAGTGGGCGCGACATCCGGTTCCTGGTTTGGCCCGACTTGCTCGGTCTCGCGGTGCTCCCGCCGCGCCGAACGACGCTCTCTCCAACTGGGCCGGGCCATGGCGCCAGCCTAGCCAGCGGGTCGCTGGGGAAACGTCAGGACGCGATCAGGAAGAACATTGCGGCGACAGCGAGTACGACGACCAGGACGATGCCGAGGCCCAGCATGAGGCCCAATGCAAGGGGATGCGCCTCTCCCCAGCGCACCGCCCTCGGGTAGCGCTCGCGCAGCGCCGCTGCCGTGATCGGCTCTCGGATCGCGTCATTGGGCACCCCATGCGCCATCAGGTCGAGTGCGAGTGCTGTGAACTGGTCGACCTCCCACGTCTGACCGCGAAGTCGCAGGATCTTGGCGCCGTTCACTCCCAGCACGAGCAACTGCGCGACACCGCCCTGCACACTCGCGCCGAGCAGCGAGGTGACTGTGACGACCGAGCCGGCGTCGGATGCCTGGAAGCTGCGACGGGCGCCGAACATCGACACCACTGTGTATGAGCCGCCGCCGTACTCGACCCGCGCTGTGCGGAAGTAGAGCAGCACTCCGCCGAGGGTCAGCAGAAGGACGACGACGAAGAACGGCAGCAGCCACCAATTCAACCCGATGCGGATCAGCGAGATCACCAGCAGCGGGATCGCGATCCACAGGTTCGCCCGCAGGGCGCGGCCATATGCGGTGCGGGACGGCCGCAGCACGACTGTCCCGTCCGGTCCGATGGCAGGGGCGGAGGCGGGCAGCGGCTCGGAGGTCACGGTTCCATCATGCAGGATGGTGGCGTGACCTTCGCCTTCATCCGCCACGGCGAGACCGACTGGAATCGTGACGACAAACTGCAGGGCTCCAGCGACATTCCGCTGAATGCCCGGGGCCGCGCGCAGGCTCACGAGGCGGCCGGAATCCTCGCCGACGGCGGCTGGGAGGTCGTCGTCAGCTCGCCTCTGCTGCGCGCGCGCGAGTCCGCGAAGATCATCGCCCACGACCTGGGCCTCGAACTCGGCCCGAGCTACCCTGCCTTCGTCGAACGCGACTACGGACCGCTCGAGGGTCAGTCATCGAGCGAGACGATGGCGCGCTGGCCGCACCGCGGCTACCCGGGGGCCGAGAGCCTGGACTCCGTGGTGAGCCGAGGACTGGCAGGCCTCGCGCGGGTGGCGGACGACTTCCGCGATCGCGACGTGGTCATCGTCGCGCACGGCACCATCATCCGGTACACGCTCGCCGCGCTCGCCGGACGTCCGCTGGACGCGATCCGCAACGGCTCGATCTCGACCTTCCGCCTGGACGGCGACCGCTGGGAGGTGCTCACGGTCAACGGGCGCCCCCTCGCATCGTTGAGCGACGAGCCGTCGGCCGACCCTGCCACTGCGGCCCCGGTCCACGATCCGCGCGGCTCAGCCGGCTAGATAGACCACGATGCTGGCACCGACCACCAGGATGCCGACGCCGACGAGAACCAGCGTCCAGACCTCGAGCGACAGGCCGAAGAACGCCGAGATCGTGCCGCGCAGCAGCGGCTCGCCCGTCTCGGGGTCGAACGCGGGGACGGCGCGGCGCGTGATCGTGACTCCGTTCTCGACCAGGGGCTCAGGCAGCTTCTCATAGACCACCGAGCGGCCTGGTTTGTCGAGGACGCGCCGCACGATGGCCCGGTCGAAGACCGAGAGCAGGCCGCCGCCGAGGATCAGGCCGACGCCGATGCCGATCATCAGGCGCGACCCGGATCCCAGCCCGGCGAGAACGGCGATCAGCACGCCGATGCCGACGCCGACAGCCGCCCAGACGATCACGGAGAAGCCCCAGCGGCGGTTGACGATCATGCGGTTCCCCAGGCCATGACGCCACCGTAGCGGACGGAATGGTCAGGGTCCGAGTCGACGAGCCAGAGCGATGCGCCCTCGGTGCAGTTGGGTCTTCACGGTGCCGGTGCCGATGTCCAGAGCGAGCGCGATCTCGCGCACCGACTGGTCCTGCAGGTAGTGCAGTACGCATACCTGACGCATGCGCCGCGGGAGCGCCTCGAGGGCCGCGAGTACGTCGAGGTCGCGGGATGCCCGGTCCGTGGGGTCTTCGGGCGCCGCGGGTCGGAGCCGGTCGACGGCTCGGCGTCCGACGGCGGCGCGGCGGTGCGCGTCGCGCGCCCGATTGCTGGCGACTACCGTGACCCAGGCGGCGACGTTGCGCGGCCACGCGCGATCGCGGTCGGTCAGCAGCTGGACCAGCGCCTCCTGCACGGCATCGACGGCGGCGTCGCGGTCGCCCGCGATCATCCTGACCGCCGACACCACCCGCGGGTACTCGGTGAGCACGAACTCGGTCACGTCGAAGTCGCGCGCATCGTCCGTCGCGGTATCCACCGGTGCGGGCGCGGCTATACCCGTCGGCCCGACCGCGGCGGTCCACGGCTCGGAGCGAGAGAGCGGCCGAGAGACGGACCGCGGCACCGCTGGAGAGAGCGCTGTCATGATGCGGCCAGGGTAGCGACGGGGCTTTGTCATATACTCGCCATGACGAACACAGGTCACGGCGCTGTCAACCGGCGCTGGTCGCAATCACGTGGGCAGAGCGGGGTGTACGGATGGATCCCGTCCTCTCCGATCCCGACGCCCGGCGGCTCTTGAGCACCATCTATCGGGTGAGACCGGGCTCCGTCGCCGAGTTGCGCGCACTGCAGGCCCTCCCCCACGACCGGCTCCCCGAGTTGCTCAGCCGTCTGGATGCCGCCGGTCTGATCGCCCTGCACGGCGACGCCATCGAGGCGCTCTCACCCGATCACGCGATGGCGACGGCGACCGAGCGCGTGGTGAGTTCCGAGATGGAGGGCTTGCGCGCTCTCGCGGTCTCGGCCGCGGCCTTGTCCGCCCTCACCCGCGACTGGGAGGTCGGCAGCTCACCGGATGACACGGCGCCCTGGGCCGAGTTCGTGCACGGGCACGAGGCGCAATGGAAGGCCTGGCCGCGCTACGCCGTGAGCCATCCCCCTCACGATCCGGTGAATCTCTACCCGGATCTGTCGATCATCCGCTCGGTCATGGTTCCGACGATGACCGAGGACGAGAAGCGGCTCGTCGCCCAGTCAGCGATCCGAGGCGTCTTCCCTCGTTGGCTGCTTGCCGATGACGACTCCCGCGACTTCCTCGAGGAGATGCGCAGTCTCGGCATGCGGATCCGGATCGCCGACAGCGTCGCCTCGTGGGTCTATGCCGACCGCGGTGTGCTCTGCGCACTACCGCTGGACTGGGGCGAGCATCCCCCCAGCAGTATCGCCATCGTCACCCACCCCTCGATCACCGAGATCGTCTCGCTCTATGTCGAGAGCATCTGGAGCAAGGCGGTCGACTTCCCACTCGGCGACGACGGCTGGGAGCCGGTGCTGCACCTGCTCGAACGCGGGCTGTCCGACGCCGCCATCGCGCAGAGCCTGGGTATCTCGCCGCGCACGGTGCACCGCCGGATCGCCGAGGCGATGGATGAGCTCGGTGCGCGCTCGCGCTTCGAGCTCGGTGCCGCCTGGGCCCGGCGGTCCGACCGGTCCTGAGGGCTACAGCTAGACCCGCGCGCCCTCCGGCGCCGCCACACGCTGGCCGACCACAGCGCTGACGCCGTCCTGGCGCATCGAGACGCCGTAGAGGGCATCCGCGATCTCCATGGTGCGCTTCTGGTGCGTGATCACGATGAGCTGCGAACTGGCGCGCAGGTCTTGCAGGATGGTCAGCAGCCTGCCGAGGTTGGCGTCGTCGAGCGCGGCTTCGACCTCATCCAGAATGTAGAACGGGCTCGGCCGCGCCTTGAAGATCGCGATCAGCAGGGCGACGGCGGCCAGCGACCGCTCGCCACCGCTGAGCAGCGAGAGCCGCTCGATCTTCTTGCCGGCCGGCTTGACCGTGACCTCGATCCCGGTGGTCAGCAGTTCGCCGGGGTTGGTGAGGAACAGACTTCCCGTGCCGCCGGGGAACAGCACGGGGAACACCTCGTCGAACGCCGCCCGGGTGTCTTCGAATGCCGCCGAGAAGATGTCCTGCATCTTCTCGTCGATCTCGTCGATGATCGTGAGGAGGTCTTTGCGGGTCGCCGTCAGGTCGGCCAACTGCTCGGTGAGGAACTTGTGCCGCTGCTCCAGCGCGGCGAACTCCTCGAGGGCGAGCGGGTTGACCCGGCCCAGTTGGGCGAGCTTTCGCTCGGCGGATGCCAGGCGCGCTTGCTGCTTCGTGCGATCGAAGACGACCGTGTGCGGTGCAGGAGCGAGCGGGGCGTCGGTCTCTGGATCAGGAGATTCGGACGGTGTGTCGGCCCCGTCGACGGCGAGATCGGCGTCGAGCGGCACCGGCACGTCGGGACCGTATTCGGCGACGAGCACCTCTTCGTCGAGGCCGAGCTCTTCGGCTGCGCGCTCGAGCAGGGTCGACAGGTGCAGCTTCTTCTCGTAGGCCTGCATCTCGAGGCCGTGCACGTTGTCGTTGAGAGCCTGGAACCGCTCACGAAGGCCGTTCTCGTTGCGGCGCAACTCCTGCAGTTCTTCGTTCTGCTTGGCGCGCTCGGCCTCGGCGGCGGCGAGCGCGACCCTGGCCTGCGAGACCGAGCGGTCGGCGACATCCAGAACGGCGGGAAGGGCGTCGGTCACGCCGGTCGCCGCCTGCACCTGACGCTGGCGCAGAATGGCCAGGCGGGCCGACTCCTCGGCCGCGGCGCGCTCGGCCTCGAGCTGCTTCTGCAATGCGTCGGCCTGGGCGTGTTGCGCGCGCACCCGCTCACGCGCCGTCTCGAGCTCGATCCTGGCCTGCACCTCGGCGGCTCGGGCGGCCTCGAGCTCGGCGACCAGGGCGTCGCGGCTACTGACATCGAGAATCGGCCGCGGAGTCGCGGCATGAGCGTCGCGGTCACCGAGGGCGCGCTCGACCGCCGAGTCGGCGGCCTCGACCGCTTCGGCCAGTTGCCGCACCGCCTCGGCGAGACGCTCGCCCTCGGCCTGCGCCGCCTCCAACTGGGCGCGGGAACGCCCGACGGCTTGGCTGCGCTCAGCGAGGCGAGCGTCGAAAGCCTTGAGCGCCGCTGCGGCCTGCGCCGCGTCGATCTGCGCGCCGTCGAGCTGCTCGCGCTTCTCAGCGAGCGCGAAGCGCGTGCGCTCGATCGCCGTCGTGACCGCGACCAGCTTCTCTTGCGCTGCGTCGCGCTCGGCGACGAGTTCGAGCGTGCTGCGCCCGGCACCCGTTCCTCCCCGAAGGACGTACTCGGTCAACACGTCGCCATCGCGCGTGATCACGGTGAGGCCGTCGACCTTCAGCGCCGAGAGGGCCGGCCATGCGGTACGGGCGGACGCGAGGTCGTCGACGACCACGGTGCGCGACAGCAGACCCAGGATGCCGCGGGGCGCCGTGACCAGAGCCGCTGCTGCCTTCGTTCCGGCCGGCAGGGCCTCGAGCGCTGCGGGGTCTTCCCCGCCGTCGGCGACCACGATCTCGACCCGGCCCGCGTCGCTGTCCCGCGCGTGCGCGAGAGCCGAGAGCCCGGCATCCCGCGAGTCGGCGAGCACCGCATCGGCGAGCGTGCCGAGAGCCGCCGCGATGGCCGCCTCGTACCCGGCCTGCACCTGGACGTGCTCGGCGACCAGGCCCCGGATGCCCGCCGCAGACATGATCGACGCCGAGCCGTCTTTCTGGTCGACCGCCATCGAGAGGGCCGAGGTGCGCGCCGCGAGAGCATCGCGCTCGCGCTCGGACGCGTGCAGCTCATCGCGCAGCGCCTCCACCTCGCTCTGCAGAGCCTTCACGGCGGCGTCCGCGGTCTCGACCGCGGCGGCCAGGTCGCCGTCGGGGCCGGACTCCTCGTCGCCGCCCTCGATCTCGAGCAACTCGGCGCGCGCCTGCTCGCGCCGCTGCTCCGCAGCCTCGAGCGCGGCGCGCTGGCGGTCGAGCTCGCCGCGGGTGGCGCTGCGGCGGGATTCCGCGGCATCCACCTGACCGCTCAGGCGACCCTGCTCCAGGTCGTGCTGCGAGATCAGACTGCTCTGCGCGCTGATCTCCTCATCGAGCGAGTCGAGCGAGGCTCGGGCGGTCGCCGTCACCGCGCTCGCCCGGCCGAGCAGCTCTTCGACCTCGGCGACGCCGGCGGCGAGGCGGGCGGCCTCTTCGCGGGCGTCCTCGACCATGCGCGGCGAGATCGTGGACGTCATCCCGGGCAGTTCCGCCTGCTGACCGAGCAGCGAGAGGCGCTGGTTCGCGAGGGTGAAGAGCGAGCGCAGGTGATCCTGCACCTGCTCGAGGCCGAAGGCGACCTGGCGGGCGGCATCCACCGAATCGCCAGTCATGGTCTGCTCGAGGCGGGCCTGGCGCAGCTTGGCCTGGTCGAGTTGTTCCTGCAGCACCAGACGCTCGGTCTTGCGCTCGCTCTCGCTGCGGCTGACGTCGCCGATCGCGGTGCGCAGCTCGACGACTTCGTCGGCAAGCAGTCGCGCGCGGGCATCCCGCACGATCGCCGCGATGGTCTGCGCCTCGCGGGCGATCTCCGCCTGCTGCCCGAGCGGCTTCAACTGACGACGGATCTCGCCTGCCAGATCCGAGAGCCGGGTCAGGTTGGCCTGCATCGCCTCCAGCTTGCGCAGGGTCTTCTCCTTGCGCCTGCGGTGCTTCAGGATGCCGGCCGCCTCCTCGATGAAACCGCGGCGCTCCTCGGGTGTTGCGTGCAGCACCTGGTCGAGCTGGCCCTGCCCGACGATGACGTGCATCTCGCGGCCGAGGCCGGAGTCGCTGAGCAACTCCTGCACGTCCAACAGGCGGCACTGCTCGCCATTGATCGCGTACTCGCTGCCGCCGTTGCGGAACAGCGTGCGCGAGATCGTGACCTCGCTGTAGTCGATCGGGAGGGCGCCATCCGCGTTGTCGATGGTCAGCAGCACCTCGGCCCGGCCGAGCGGCCCCTTGGTCGCGGTGCCGGCGAAGATGACGTCCTCCATCTTGCCGCCGCGGAGGGTCTTCGCACCCTGCTCCCCCATCACCCAGGCGAGCGCGTCGACGACGTTGGACTTGCCCGAGCCGTTGGGGCCGACCACGCAGGTCACACCCTGTTCGAAGGCGAACGTGGTCGGCTGCGCGAACGACTTGAAGCCCTTGAGGGTCAGGCTCTTGAGGTACACACCGACCTCCGTCCGCTTCGCCGCCGAATCACGGGCTCTACGGTACCGGTACCCGCGCGGTGCTCAGGATGCCATGGTCGCCCCACCTGGGTGAGAAATGTCATGCCCGAACCGTGACGGGCGCCGTGGGCACCGGATGCCGCGGGTCGCGACGATGGATTCATGACCACTCCTTTCCCTCACGCCGGGTCCGTCCCGGCGATCCGCCTGCGCGGACTCACCAAGCGGTTCGGCCAACTCACGGCCGTCGACGAGCTGAGTCTCGACATCCACCGCGGCGAAGTCGTCGCACTGCTCGGCCCGAACGGTGCCGGCAAGTCGACCACCATCGACCTGACCCTCGGGCTCTCGATTCCCACGTCCGGCTCCGCCGAACTGTTCGGCGGCCCACCGAGGGACGCGATCGTCGCCGGCCAGGTCGGCGCCATGTTGCAGGGCGGGGCCTTGCTTCCCACGATGACGGTGCAACAAAGCGTTTCGCTGGTCGCCGCGGCTCACAAGCATCCACTGCCCGTTGCCGAGGCGATGGAGCGAGCGCGGGTCACCGACATCGCCCGCCAGCAGGTCAGCAGGCTCAGCGGCGGACAACTGCAACGCGCGCGATTCGCGGTCGCTGTGGTGTCGAACCCCGAGCTGCTGCTGCTCGACGAGCCGACCGCGGCGATGGACGTCGAGGCGCGCCACGTCTTCTGGGACTCGATGCGCGAGTTCACGGATGCCGGCCGCACCGTGGTCTTCGCCACCCATTACCTCGACGAGGCCGACACCTTCGCCGACCGCATCGTGATCATCAGCCACGGCCGGATCGTCGCAGACGGCACCCCCGCCGAGGTCAAGGCCGTGGTGTCCGGGCGCACCGTGTCGTTCCGACTGGATGACGCTCCTGCCGACCTCGACGCCCGCCTCACCGCGCTGGCCGGGGTATCCGCGATTGAATCGCGCGGCGAGCGCACCAGCATCCGCACCGAGGATTCCGACACCACCCTTCGAGCCCTGCTGGCCGACTGGCCGGGCGCGCGCGACATCGAGGTGACCGCCCGCACCATGGACGACGCCTTCCTCGCCCTGACCTCCGATCCCACCCTCGAAACCACCACGACTCAGGCCGAGGAGGCCCACCGATGAGAATGCGCTACCTCGCCCTTGAGACTCTGCGTCAGTTGCGCAACGTGCGCTCGCTGGTGTTCACCTTCGTGGTTCCGATCGTCATGCTGCTGATCTTCGGCGGCGCGTACGGCAACGGAATCGACTCGACGACTCACCTTCCGTGGATCGTGGTCACCACGATTCAGATGGGCGGCTACGGCGCGATGATGGCCGGCCTGTCGCAGGCGTTCACCATCGTCACCGAGCGGTCGCTGGGCTGGAACCGGCAGTTGCGCATCACCCCGCTGAGCGGCACCGGCTACCTGGTGACCAAGGTGGTCGCCGCCCTGGCGGTGGCCGCCGTCGCGATCATCCTGGTGTTCGCGATCTCTATCTTCGGCCTGCACGCCCAGCTGGCTCCGCTCGGCTGGCTCGCGGCCGGCCTCGGTCTGTGGATCGGGATCATCCCGTTCGCGTTGATCGCGATCCTGATCGGACAGTTCGCCAGGCCGGAGTTCGCGCAGCCTCTGTTCATGGTGACCTTCCTGGGGTTGTCGATCCTCGGCGGCCTCTGGGTGCCCCTGCAGATCATGCCCGGTTGGGTGAGCAACGTGGCCCAGATCGTTCCGTCGTACTGGCTGAACCGTCTGGGTCAGCTGGGTGCGAGTGGCTCCGGCGAGTTGCTCGACGCCGGCACTTGTGCTGACGGTGTGGACGATCCTGCTCGCCGTGCTGATCACCTGGCGGTACCGGCGCGACGCGGCCCGAGCCTGAACCCGGCGCACGCGCTACCGTGACAGTCATGACCGCGACCGTCTCCGTGCCCTGGCGCGAAGACGGTCGCGGCACGGGTTTTCTGGCCAGGATCGGAAACCCCGGAGCGTTCCGCTGGTACGCGGGCGCCATTTTCGGTCTCGTCTACCAGGTCATCGAGATCTATGCGGTGTGGACCTCGCACGGCTCGCTCGGGATGAAGACGCTGGCCACGGCCGCACTGCTCGCGCTGTACGTGATCTACCTGGTGCTGCCGCCTCTGATCTGGCCTGAGCCGCAACGCGTCCGCATCATTGCGGTGGTGGGCTATTGGGCCCTGACCTGCGTGCTGTTCCCGATCGTCAGTCTCACCACGGTGTGGGTCTGGACCCTGGTCGCGGCCATGGTCGCTTTCACCTGGATCGGTCGCTCCTGGGCGTTCGCCATCGTCGGTGCCATGGTCGCCGCCCAGGTGATCATCGTCGTTGCGACCGGCTTTCCGGACGCCATCTCGTTCTCGCCCTTCATCACCGCCTCGGTCGGCGTCTCGACGATCGCGTTCGCCCGGCAGATCGTGCAGAACCAGCAGCTGCGGCAGGCTCACGCCGAGATCGCACGCCTGGCGGTCAACGAAGAGCGCGCTCGGCTCGCTCGCGACCTGCACGATTCTCTCGGTCACTCGCTCACGGTCGTCGCGGTCAAATCGGAGCTCGCCGGCAAACTGGTGAACCGCGACCCGAAGAAGGCGGCCGCCGAGATCGCCGACATCGAGAAACTCGCCCGCGACGGGCTGAGCGAACTGCGCGCCGCTGTTTCCGGCTATCGAGACGCCGACGTCGACAGCGAGCTTGTCGCCGCGCACACCGCGCTCGTGGCGGCGGGCATCGTCGAGCACCTGCCGCACGACGGCTCCGCGGTCGAGCCGGGCCTGCGCGCGCTGTTCGGGTGGGTGGTGCGCGAAGGGGTGACCAACGTCATCCGACATGCCGACGCACGGAACTGCTGGATCGAGTTGACCGCGACGAGCGTGCGGGTTCGTGACGACGGCCGAAAGCCGGTGGATCTGGATGCCGCTGGCAATGGACTGCGCGGCCTGCGCGAGCGCGCGGCCGCCGTGGGTGCGACATTGACGGCCGGGCCGCGGCCCGGCGGTGGATTCCAACTGGATGTTTCGCGGTGACCATCCGCGTGCTGCTTGCCGACGACCAGGCCCTGGTCCGCGGCGCGCTCGCGACCCTGCTCGACCTGGAACCCGACCTCACCGTCGTCGCCCAGGTCGGTCGGGGCGACGAGGTGGTCGCCGCGGCGCGGGAGTCGCGGGCCGACGTCGCACTGCTCGACGTCGAGATGCCCGGTCTCGATGGCATCGCGGCCGCCCGCGCGCTGGTGGCCGAATATCCGGGCTGCCGCGCCCTCATCGTGACCACCTTCGGTCGACCCGGCTACCTGCGGCACGCCCTGGAGGCCGGAGCATACGGCTTCGTGGTCAAAGACACCCCCTCGAGCCGGCTGGCGGATGCCGTGCGGCAAGTCGCCGTCGGCATGCGCGTCGTCGATCCGATGCTCGCCGCCGAGTCGTTGGCCGCCGGACCGTCCCCGTTGAGCAGACGGGAGACCGACGTGCTGCTCGCCTACCGCGATGACGGGACGGCCGGCGAGGTCGCGGGCCGACTCCACCTGTCTGAAGGCACTGTGCGAAATCATCTGTCCTCCGCGATAGGAAAGACGGGCGCCCGCAACGCCGCAGAGGCGGTGCGACTCGCCGCCGAGAACGGATGGCTGCTGGGATGAGCCCCGGTTTCAGCATCGAAGAGGCGACCATCCCGCGCAGCCTGGCTGATGACGTCGACGGGATCTTCGTCGGCATGATGACCGTGCGCAACGCGGCCGAGGTGGCCGGGTACGGCATCCCGGAGGTCGCCGTCAGCGCCGAAGAGATGCTGCCGAACTACCTCGACGACAACGAGCCGAAGCGGGTGCTGATCGCGCGGGTCGACGGGGAGATCGTCGGCAGCGCGGTGCTCGAGACACAGCTCGACGACACCGAGGTCGGGTGGCTCGACGTGCGCGTGCTGCCCGAGTTCCAGCGGCGCGGGGTCGGTCGTGCGCTGGCCGACGCGATCGAAGCGCTCGCCCGCGAGGCACGACTGGCGCGCTTGATCACCTACGCGGTCTCGGCGGATGCCCCCGGCGAGCACCTCGCTGCACCCACCGGTTTCGGCTCGGTGCCGGCCGGCAATCGCGAGGTGCGCTTCCTGCTCGCCCGGGGGTGGACGCTCGAACAGGTCGAGCGCGGCAGCCGGTTCGCGCTGCCCGCCGACCCCGGAGCCCTCACCGCGCTGCGCGCCTCGGCCGATGAGCACGCCGGCGATTACCGGGTGCTCAGCTGGGCGGGGGCGACGCCGCCCGAACTGCTCGACGATCTGGCCGCCCTCCAGACCCGGATGAGCACCGACGCGCCCAGTGCGGGCCTCGATGAGCCCCTGGACGTCTGGACCGCCGAGCGCTTCGCGAACAAGGAGGCGCTGCTGCTCGACTCACCGCAACAGCTGCTCACGGCGGCAGCGCGGCATCAACCGAGCGGCCGACTCGTCGGCTTCACCCGGCTGGGCGTCCCGCACGACCTCACCCGCGCGGTCGGGCAGTGGGACACCATCGTGCTCCGCGAGCACCGCGGGCACCGGCTCGGGATGCTCCTGAAGGTCGCCAATCTGCAGCAGCTCGCCGAGACCGCGCCGGGGCATCCCTCGGTGCTCACCTGGAACGCCGAAGAGAACCGGCCGATGCTCGCCGTGAACGAAGCGGTCGGGTTCGTGCCGATCGGGCACGAAGGGGCGTGGAAGAAGGTGCTCAGCGGGGCGCGCGCTGGCAGAACGCGCAGAAGTGCGAACCGCGGTTCATGAAGCTCTCGCGCACGATCGGACGGCCGCACCGCGGACACGGTTCGCCGTGGCGGCCGTAGGCGTTGAGCGAGTGCGAGAAGTAGCCAGACGCGCCGTTCACATTCACGTACTGGGCATCGAAGCTGGTGCCGCCTTCGGCGAGCGCTTTGCCGAGCACCGCGCGCACCTCGGCCAGGAGTGCGGTCGCCCGGGCGCGGCTCAGGGTCGCCGTCGGCTGGTCGTAGTGCACTCGTGCGGCCCAGAGCGACTCGTCCGCGTAGATGTTGCCGACGCCGCTGATCAGGGTCTGGTCGAGAAGGGCGCGCTTGATCGTGGTCTGCTTGCGGGCCAGGGCGCGGAGGAACGCGCGGTCGTCGAAGAGCGGGTCCATCGGATCCCGGGCGATGTGAGCGACCTGGCTCGGCACCCGCTCCTCGGGGTGGTCACGCGTTGTCACCAGCTGGTCGAGTGCCATCGAACCGAAGATCCGCTGGTCGACGAAGTCGATGCGCGACTCGCCCCGCTCGGGATGCCGCACCTCCAGCACCACGCGGGTCAATCGGTCGCGCGCCGCCGCCCGCTCGCGCAGCAGCACCTGGCCGCTCATCCCGAGGTGGATGGTGAGCGCGCTGGAGCTGGGAGCGAAGTCCATTTCTGGACTTCGCCGCGACGCCAGCGCCGAGGCCCCTACTGGGTCTCGGTCGTCACGAAGCGGCACCCAGAGGAACTTGCCGCGCCTCTGCGGAACGCCGAGCGTGGCGCCCGTGAGCCGCTCGATGAAGTCCTCGGCGGGACCGTCGTGCCGTCGAAGCGAACGATCGTCGAGCACCTCGACGCGGGTCACCGTGGCACCCGTCACCGCGGGCTCGAGGCCGGATCGCACGACCTCGACTTCTGGCAGCTCGGGCATGACTGCGTCTAGCGCTTCGGGCGCTGCAACACGGCCCACGCCGCGAGAGCCGCGGCCATCTCGGCTTGCTTCTTGCTCGACCCGTCGCCACTGGCGACCGGATTGCCACCGACGACAACGGTCGCGTGGAAGCGCTTCGAGTGGTCGGGGCCGCTATCGCTCACCTCGTAGACCGGCAGACCTCTGCCGGAGCGCGTGGAGAGCTCTTGCAGACTGGTCTTGGGGTCCATCGCGGCCCCGAAGCGCTCGGGATCGGCCAGCAACGGAGCGATCAGTCTGAGCACCAGGGCGGTCGCGGCATCCGGACCGGCGGACAGGTAGGCGGCGCCGATCACGGCTTCGACGCAGTCGGCGAGGATCGACGACTTCTGGCGGCCGCCGGTGAGCTCTTCGCCGCGTCCGAGCAGGATGTGCGAGCCGAGGTCGATGCCCACGGCGATCTCGGCCAGCGCCACCGACGAAACCAGGCTGGCGCGGCGCTTGGCGAGCTCGCCCTCATCCAGGCTCGGGTTCTCGGTGTAGAGCATGACGGTGACCGCCTGGCCGAGGATGGAGTCGCCGAGGAACTCGAGGCGCTCGTTATGGGCGAGCCCGCCGTTCTCGTAGGCATAGGAGCGATGGGTCAGCGCGAGTTGCAGGAGCTCCGGGTCGATGTCGACGCCCAGGGTCGCCGAAAGCTCAGCCCGGTCACGCGGCGCGGCCGCGTCGCCCGCCGAGCGGGCCAAGGAATTCGCGTCGCCCGCGGGGCGAGCCGTGAGCTCAGACGTCGGCGACCTTGCGGCCCTTGTACTCCAGGTACAGGGGCGTACCGGTCGAGTCCTCGACCACCTTGGCGCGGTGCGGGAGGCTGTAGACGGTCTTGCCGTTCTCGATGGTCTTGACGAGCTGAACGGGCGTCGCCTTCCACTGCGAGCGGCGGGCGTGCGTGTTGCTGCGCGACTGCTTGCGCTTGGGAACGGCCATGACTGTCTCTTCTCTGGTGTGCTGCGGGCAGCGGACTACTGCTGCGTGTCGTCGTCTTGAGCGAAGCCCTGCAGTGCCGCCCACCTCGGGTCGAGCACCTCACGCGGCTTGCGATCCGGATCGTCCGCCAGTTTCAGACCCGTTTCCGGATCGAGACCAGGGCAATCCGGCCGGCAGACCGGCTGGAACGGCAGTGCCAGCACCACCGCATCCCGCACGACGGGTTCAAGATCTACGTAGTCATCGTGAACCGCGAAGTCGAAAGCTTCATCAGGAGAATACGCGAAAAGCTCCTGGATTTCGACTTCGATCGGCAGCGACACCGGGTCGAGGCAGCGCACGCACTCCCCCACGGCCGTCGTTTCGACCTCGGCGGTGACCAGGATGCCGTCGTGCAACCCCTCCAACCGCACGTCGAGCGTCATCGGCTCGCCCTTCGGCACGTACGCGATGGCCTCGCCGAGGCGCTCAGGGGCGTCGAACTCGACGGCGCGCTCGCGCATCTCGCCCGGCTTGTGCATGAGGTCGTGGACGGGGAGGTCGAAGGGCGAGGTGTGGGAAGGCACGAGGGGAAAGCTTACGCCGAAACAGGGCCGGTCGCCTGGGCCGGGCGCCGACGCAGGCTCCCACTGCCATTTCGGCGAAAGTACGCGCGACGCGCCGCTTTCGACGCTGAGAGTACGTGCTACCGCGTACTTTCGCGGATTCAGGTCAGATCGCCTCGACCGCCGTGAAGGCCTCGTCGTAGATCTCGAGAGCGCGCGTGACCTGCTCGGCCGTGACGGTGCAGGGCGGCACGACATGGATGCGGTTGTCGGCCGTGAAGGGCAGCAGCCCGCGCTTGAGCAGCTCGGCCTTGAGCAGGCCGATCGTCGCCGGCGCGACGGGCTCGCGGGTGGTCGGATCCACCACCAGGTCGAGCGCCCAGAACACGCCGAGCCCGCGCACCTCGCCGATCATCGGATGCCGCGACGCGAGTTCGAGCAGCCCGGGGCCGAGCACCTCGCGCCCGATCGTGGCAGCGTTCTCGACGATGCCCTCGTCGTCCATCGCGTCGATCGAGGCGACGATCGACGCCATGGCCAGCGGGTGCCCGCTGTAGGTGAGCCCGCCCGGAAAGACATGGTCGTCGAACTCCTTCGCGATCTGCTCCGGGATGATCACACCGCCGGCCGGCACGTAGCCCGAGTTGACGCCTTTCGCGAAGGTGATCAGATCGGGGACCACGTGCTCGGGGTTGATGGTCTCGTTCTGCCAGGCGAACCAGTCGCCGGTGCGGCCGAATCCCGACATCACCTCGTCGACGATCAGCAGGAAGCCGTACTCGTCGGCGAGCGCGCGCAGCCCAGCGAAGTAGCCGGGCGGCGGGACCAGCACGCCGGCCGTGCCCGGCACACCCTCGACGATCAGCGCCGCGATCGAGTGGGGGCCTTCGACCTGGATGGTGCGCTCCAGGCTGTGCAGGGCGCGCTCGCTCTCTTCCTCGGGCGTCGTCGACCAGAACTCGGAGCGGTAGGCGAACGGCCCGAAGAAGTGCACGTGCCCGCGCGCGAACTCGTTCGGCACGCGGCGCCAGTCTCCGGTCGCGACGATCGCCGCTCCGGTGTTGCCGTGGTAGCTGCGGTACTGGCTGAGGATCTTGTCGCGGCCGGTGACCAGACGGGCCAGGCGCATGGCGTTCTCGTTGGCATCCGCTCCGCCGTTGGTGAAGAACACCTTCGTGAACGGGGCGCCGGCCTTCGACAGGATGCGTTTGGCCGCCTCGCCGCGCGCCAGGTTGGCGGTCGCCGGCGCCACCGTCGGCAGTGTCGCCGCCTGCTCCTGGATGGCGGCCACCACCTTCGGATGCGCGTGCCCGATGTTGATGTTCACCAGCTGGCTCGAGAAGTCGAGGTAGCGGTTGCCGTCGAAGTCCCAGACCTCGCAGCCGAGCGCGCCGGCGATGACGAAGGGGTGCAGGGCGCCCTGAGCCGACCAGGAGTGGAAGACGTGGGCGCGATCGAGTTCGACGGCGCGGACGCCGTCGGCGGGATCGAGGTGGGCCGGGTGGGGGTGGGTGTGCTTCTCGGTCATGGTGTGCTCCTAGGCCTTCGCCGTCAGGTGATCGCTGAGAGCGGGGATCACGGTCTCGCCGTACACGCGCAACGTCTCCTCTTTGTTGTCGTGCTGGAGGTAGCCGGCGAACTGGTCGACGCCGATCGCCTTCAGCTGCTCGAGCTTGGCGATGTGCTCGTCGGCCGTGCCCAGGATGCAGAAGCGGTCGACGATCTCGTCGGGCACGAAGTCCACGTGGTCGTTGCCGGCCTTGCCGTGCGAGTTGTAGTCGTAGCCGGCACGGCCCGCGATGTAGTCGGTGAGCGCTTGCGGCACGGAGCCGTCGGCGCCGTATTTCGCGACGATGTCGGCCACGTGGTTGCCCACCATGCCGCCGAACCAGCGGCTCTGCTCGCGGGCGTGCTGCAGGCCCGTTTCGGTGCCATCGGCGATGTAGAACGGCGCGGCGACGCAGAAGGTGATGGATGCCGGGTCGCGCCCCGCGGCTTCAGCCGCGTTTCGGACCGTGGCGATCATCCACTTCGCGATGTCGACGTCGGCCAACTGCAGGATGAACCCGTCGCCCACCTCGCCGGTCAGCTTGAGCGCCAGCGGGCCGTAGGCGGCTACCCACACCTCGAGTTCGCTGCCGACGCTCCACGGAAAACGCAGCTCGGCGCCCTGGTACGCGACGCTGCGCGAGTTGCCGAGTTCGCGGATCACGTGGATCGCCTCGCGCAGCTCGGCCAGGGTCGTCGGCTTGCCGTTGGTGACGCGCACCGCCGAGTCGCCGCGGCCGATGCCCACCACGGTGCGGTTGCCGTACATCTCGTTGAGAGTCGCGAAGACGGATGCCGTGACGGTCCAGTCGCGGGTCGCCGGGTTGGTGACGAACGGGCCCACCTTCACCCGTCGCGTCTCGGCGAGGATCTGGCTGTAGATCACATACGGCTCCTGCCAGAGCAGGTGGCTGTCGAAGGTCCACACGTGCGAGAATCCGTGCTGCTCGGCGAGCTTGGCGAGCGCGATGGTGCGCGACGCCGGCGGGTTGGTCTGGAGTACTGCCCCGAAGTCCATGTGCTGTGTGCTCCGGTTCCTAGATCAGGTACTGCGAGAGGCCGCGCTTGATGAACTTGCCGTCGCCCTTGGCGCCGAGGTAGGCGTTCTTGTCGACGACGACCTTGCCGCGGCTGATGACGGTGTCGACGTGGCCGTCGATCTCGAATCCCTCCCAGGCGCTGTGGTCCATGTTCATGTGGTGGGTCTTGCCCTCGCCGATGCCGATCGTGGTGCGGCCCTTCGGGTCGTAGACCACGATGTCGGCGTCGGCGCCCGGCGTGATCACGCCCTTCTGGCCGTACATTCCGAACATGCGCGCCGGGGTGGTACTCGTGAGCTCGACCCAGCGCTCCAGGCTGAGTTCGCCGGTGACCACGCCCTGATACATCAGGTCCATGCGGTGCTCAACAGAGCCGATGCCGTTCGGGATCTTACGGAAGTCGCCGATGCCGAGATCCTTCTGCCCCTTCATGCAGAACGGGCAGTGATCGGTGGAGACCATCTGCAGGTCGTTGGTGCGAAGCGCCTGCCACATGTGATCCTGGTGACCCTCTTCGCGCGAGCGCAGCGGGGTCGAGCACACCCACTTGGCGCCCTCGAAGTCGCCCCACTCCGCGCTCACTGCGCCGAGCTGCTCTTCGAGAGACAGGTACAGGTACTGCGGGCAGGTCTCGCCGAACACGTTCTGCCCGTTATCGCGCGCCCAGGCGAGCTGCTGCACCGCCTGCTTCGCGCTCACGTGCACGACGTAGAGCGGGGCATTGGTGAGCTGCGCGAGCATGATCGCGCGGTGCGTCGCCTCCTCCTCCATCTGCCAGGCGCGGGCGACCCCGTGGAAGTACGGCGTGGTCTTGCCGGCCTCCACGAGCTGGGCGGCGAGCACGTCGATGGCGGGGCCGTTCTCGGCGTGCATCATCGTGAGCAGGCCGAAGTCTGCGGCCTTCTGCATGGCGCGCAGGATCTGCCCGTCATCCGAGTAGAAGACGCCCGGGTAGGCCATGAACATCTTGTAGCTGGTGATGCCCTCGTCGGCGAAGCCGGCCATCGCCTTCAGCGAGTCGTCGTCGACGCCGCCCATGATCTGGTGGAAGCCGTAGTCGATCGCGCAGTTGCCCGCCGCCTTGGCGTGCCATGTGGCGAGGCCGTCCTGGATCTTCGTGCCGGTGGTCTGCACCGCGAAGTCGATCACCGTGGTGGTGCCGCCCCAGGCGGCTGCCCGGGTGCCGGACTCGAAGGTGTCCGAGGCCTCGGTGCCGCCGAACGGCAGTTCGAAGTGGGTGTGCGCGTCGATCCCGCCGGGGATGACGTACTTGCCGGTCGCGTCGATCACGGTGTCCGCCGACTCGGCCAGGTCGGTGCCGAGCAGCACCGAGCCGGGAGCCAGCACGCCCACGACCTTCTCGCCGTCGATCAGCACGTCGGCCGCGCCCCGCCCGGTCGCCGAGACGACGGTGCCGCCGGTGATGAGGGTCGTGGTCATGGCGCCACGATCTCTCCGTAGGAGTCGGGTCTGCGGTCCCGGTAGAACTGCCAGTCGTCGCGCATCTCGCGCACCATGTCCAGCTCGAGATCGCGGATCAGGACCTCTTCGTGCTCGCCCGAGCCGCGCTCCCCCACGAAGTTGCCGCGCGGATCGATGACCTGACTCGTGCCGTAGAAGTCGACGGCGAGCTCGCCGTACTCGTTGTCCTCTCGGCCGACACGATTCGGCTGCAGCACGAAGTAGCCGTTGGCGACCGCGGCGGCCGGGCCCTCGACCTCCCACAGCCGGTTCGACAGCCCCGGCTTCGTGGCGTTCGGGTTGAACACCATGTGGGCTCCATTGAGCCCGAGCTCGCGCCATCCCTCGGGGAAGTGCCGGTCGTAGCAGATGTAGAGCCCGACCTTGCCGACCGCGGTGTCGAAGACCGGGTAGCCGCCGTTGCCGGGGCGGAAGTAGAACTTCTCCCAGAAGCGGTCGAGGTTGGGGATGTGGTGCTTGCGGTACCGGCCGAGGATCGTGCCGTCGGCATCCACGATCACCGCCGTGTTGTAGTACACGCCGGTGATGTCTTCCTCGTAGATCGGGAGGATCATCACCAGGTTCAGCTCTTTCGCGAGCTTCGCGAACCTCTGCACGATGGGCCCGTCGGACGGCTCGGCGTAGCGGTAGTACTTCTTGTCTTCGGTGATGCCGAAGTACGGGCCGTAGAAGAGCTCTTGAAAGCAGATGATCTGCGCGCCGTCAGCCGCTGCGTCGCGGGCGAACTGCTCGTGCTTGGCCAGCATCGACTCCTTGTCGCCTGTCCAGGTGGTCTGGGTGATGGCGGCGCGGACGATCGTCATGCTGGTCTCCTTCGGCGTCGAGAGCGATGACCTCGACGAGGTTGCTTTTTGTTATTGTTCGCCGTAAACATTTCATCGACGTTACAACGGGTGGCGTTGCTGTAAAACGTACGGCGGTCAGGATGAAGTCGGTAGCCCTCGCGATCGAGGAGCGCTCCCCGCAAGGGATCGCCACCGGGATCGCGCGCCTGATCACCACCGGCGATCTGGCGCCCGGCGACCGGTTGCCCACGGTGCGCGACCTCGCCATGGATCTCGGGGTCAGCCCCGCCACCGTCAGCCACGCCTGGCAGACCCTCGCCTCCGCGGGCCTGATCACCAGCCGAGGCCGCAGCGGCAGCTTCGTGCGATCGGCGCCCCGCGAATGGCTGCCCCGCAGGTACCGCGATCTGGGCGCCGCCCAGGAGGCGCGCCTCGACCTGTCGCGCGGCACGCCCGATCCCGAGTTGCTTCCGACCCTCGGGCCGGCGCTCTCGCGGGTGTCTGCGCGTGCCGATACGGCCAGCTACCAGCAGTTGCCCGACATCCCGGAACTGCACGACCTGATGCGGTCGACCTGGCCCTCGCCGGTCGAATCGATCACCGTGACCAACGGCGCCCTGGATGCCATCGACCGGGTGCTCGCAACGATCGCGCGCTTCGGCGACCGCGTGGTCGTCGAGAACCCGACGTTCCCGCCCTTCATGGATCTGCTCGAGCAGTACGGGCTCGACCCGGTGCCGGTCGGCGTCGACGAGGAGGGCATGCTCCCTCAGGAGTTCGCGGCGGCGCTGGGGTCGGGTCCGACGCTTGTGGTGCTGCAGCCGCGCGCCCACAATCCCACAGGCGCCTCGATGACGCGTGACCGCGCGCACGAGCTCGCGACCCTGCTGCACCGCAGCCGCTCCGCCGATCGGGCCGTGGTGCTCGAGGATGACCACTCGGGCGCCATCAGCTCGTCGCCCGATGTCACCATCGCGACCTGGCTGCCGAGCCGCGTGCTGCACGTGCGCAGCTTCTCGAAGTCGCACGGCCCCGACCTGCGGATCGGCGCCCTCGGCGGGCCGCGCGCCCTCGTCGATCGCGTGGTGGCCAGGCGGTTGCTCGGGCCCGGGTGGACCTCGCGCATGATGCAGGCGATGCTCTACGAGCTGCTCACCGATCCGGAGTCGGTGGCGCAGGTCGCGGACGCAGGCGAGCAGTATGCGCAGCGGCAGCGCGACGTCGCCGCCGCCGTGAACGCCGCCGGTGGGTTCTTGCGGCCGGGCGACGGCGTCAACGCCTGGCTGCGGGTCGACGACGAGCGCTCGGCCATCGTGCAGCTCGCGGCGGCCGGCATCCGGGTCGCGCCGGGCGCGCCATTCCAGTTGAGCGAACCCGGCGGGTACGTGCGGGTCACGGTCGGCATGGTGCGCGACGATGTCGCCGCTGTCGGAGCGGCGCTGGCCGCGGCGGCCCGCGCATGAACGTCGTCGTGCTGGCCGGCGGGGTCGGCGGCTCCCGGTTCTTGACCGGGGTGCGCGCGCACGTGCGCGAGGCGCACCCCGACGCGCAGCTGACGGCCATCGTCAACACCGGCGACGACCTGTGGCTGGCCGGTCTGCGGATCACCCCCGATCTCGACACGATCATGTACACGCTCGCCGGCATCAACGACTCCGAGCGCGGCTGGGGCCGGGTCGGCGACACCGAGCGCGTCTCGGGGGAACTGCGCGAATGGGGCATCGGATGGCCCTGGTTCACGCTCGGCGACCTCGATGTGTCGGCATCCATCGCCCGCACCGCGTGGCTGCGCGACGGAGTCCCGCTGCACGAGGTCGTGGAGCGGCTGCAGGCGCGCTGGCCCCAGGTGGGCGTGCGACTGCTGCCGGCCACCGACGACGAGGTCGAGACGCACGTGATCGTCGACGACCCGGAACACCCCGGCACCCGGCTCGAACTCCACTTCCAGGAGTGGTGGACGCGCTTTCGGGCTTCTCTGCCCGCACTGGCGTTCCCCCAGCGCGGTATCGACTCGGCAACGGCGGCGCCCGGCGTGCTCGAGGCGATCGCGACGGCCGACGTGGTCGTGCTCGGCCCGTCGAATCCGGTGGTCTCGATCGGGACCATCCTGAACATCCCGGGCATCCGCGACGCGGTGCGCTCGACACCGGCCCCGGTCGTCGGGGTGTCGCCGATCATCGGCGGCGCGGTCGTGCGCGGCATGGCCGATGCATGCCTGACCGCGATCGGGGTCGAGACGGATGCCGCCGCCGTCGCCCGCCACTACGCGAGCCGCGCCGCGGGCGGCCTGCTCGACGGCTGGCTGGTCGACACCGTCGACGCGGACTCGGTGGCGGGGCTCGCCGTCGATCGCATCGAGACCCGCGCCGTTCCGCTCTGGATGACCGACGAAGCGTTGAGCGCCACGATCGCGCGCGAGGCGCTGGTTCTCGCCGACGCGCTCCACGCCTGACGGCAGGCGTACCTGCCCCGTGGAGAGGGTGAGTACCGCCTCACCGTGAGGCGGTACTCACCCTCCGTTGAAAGACCGTCCGCCACCGTCACGGTGGCGGAGCGCGGCCCGAGCCATGTCGAGCTGCGCCGGGGTGTCGACGTCGAAGCGCACCGAGCTGTCCTGCGGCAGCGAGAGCTCCACCAAGCCGAGGGCGAGATGCTTCGACGCCGAGCCGTGCCCGAATGCAGTGACCAACTCCGCCCCCGGTGCGGCGGTGACCAGGGTCGTGCCCGTCCCTTCGTGATCGGGCACGAACGCGCGCTCCTGCTGCGCGGCGAGGGCGAGTGCGGCGGCGAGCTGCTCCGGGATCAGCGATGGCAGGTCGCCGAGCAGGGCGGCGCGAGCGGTGTCGATCCCGGCGAGTTCGGCACCGGCCGCGACGGCCGAGTCGATGCCCGACGGGGTGCGCTCGGACAGCACCTCGGCTCCGGGCGCGCGGAACCCCGGATCCGCGGTGACGACGATCACCCGGTCGACGGCGTCGCAGGCGACCACCGCGGCGACGGTGTCGAGGGCGATCGCACGGGCCAGTTCGGGTCCGAGGCCGAGGCGCGACTTGCCGATCGCCGCCGGCTTCACCGGGATGATCACGGTCCACAGCATGAGATCAGTCTGCGCGATGGATAGGGTGGAAGCTGTCAGGTCCTCAGGGCGCTCTTGCCCGTGTGCGCCGCTTCCTCTTGAGCGGCTGGCCGAGGTGAGCCGATCACGAGCTCGCAACCCCATTCCTTTGCCCCCTGGGAGACCTCATGCTTCGACCCCTTTCTCGACGTTCAGCCCTCGCGGCCGTCGTCGCCGCCACCCTGTTGCTGGCCGGATGCAGCGCCGCCGCGGCCGAGCCGACCGCCACGAGCGGTTCGCCGACCGCCGACAAGCCGGTCGTCATCCAGAACTGCGACACGACGGTGACCTTCCCGAGCGCGCCCAAGCGCGTGGTGAGCATCAAATCGACATCGACCGAGATCCTTCTCGCCCTGGGGTTGGGCGACCGGATCGTGGGTACGGCGTTCCAAGACGGCCCGGTGCCCGACAAGTGGAAGGCCGAGGCCGCGAAGCTGCACAGCATCTCGGACTTCATGCCGAGCGAAGAGGCCCTGCTCGCGCTCGAACCCGACATGGTCTACTCCGGCTGGGAGTCAGCGTTCTCGGCCGATCAGGCCGGCACCCGCCCCGAACTAGCCGGGCTCGGCGTCGGCACCTACGTGCAGCCGGCCGCCTGCCGCAGCACGGGCGCGCCGGCCAAACTCAGCTTCTCGGACATCTTCCACGAGCTCGACCAGGTCGCCTCGATCTTCCGGGTCAGCGACGCGAAGCTCATCGCCAAGCAGAAGGCCGAACTCGCCACCGTGAAGAAGAACCCGAAGGGCCTCACCGCGCTCTGGTACTCCTCCGGGACGGACACTCCGTACGTGGGCGCCGGCACCGGCGCGCCCGAGCTCGTGATGGAGACGGTCGGCCTGAAGAACGTGGCTGCCGGCGTCAAGCAGACCTGGAGCTCGTTGGGCTGGGAGTCGATCGTCGCAGACGACCCCGACGTCATCATCCTGATCGATGCCAGCTGGAACACGGCCGCCAGCAAGATCACCTCGCTCGAGACGAACCCCGCGACGGCCAACCTCAGCGCCGTGAAGAACCACCGGTTCATCACCCTGCCGTTCCCCGCCAGCGAGGCGGGTGTGCGCACGGTGGATGCCGCGGTCTCGGTGTCGAAGCAGTTGAAAGCCCTCGGGCTCGGGTGACGCCCCGCGCACGCTCGTGGAGCTGGGGAGTCGCGCTCGGCGCGGCACTCCTGCTCTCGATCGCCGTCGCCACCACGATCGGGCCGGCACCACTGTCGGTGCCGGATGTGGTGGGCAGCGTGCTCGCTCACCTCGGGATCGGGCACAGTCCGCTCGATGCGTTGCACGACGGGATCGTGTGGCAACTGCGGCTCCCCCGGGTGCTGACCGCGGCCGCCGTCGGCGCCGGGCTCTCGCTGGTGGGCGCCGTGATGCAGGCGCTGACCCGCAACCAGCTGGCCGATCCCTATCTGCTCGGGCTGTCATCCGGCGCCTCGCTCGGCGCGGTGAGCGTGCTGCTGCTCGGGGTGACCCTGCTGCTGCCGGTCGCCGCGTTCGGCGGGGCGATCCTCGCACTGCTGGCGACTCTCGGGCTGGCAAGTTCGCTCGGACGCATCACCCCGACCCGAACCGTGCTCGCGGGAGTCGCGGTGTCGTCGCTGGCCGCGGCGATCACCAGCTTCGTGATCTTCTGGGCAGCGACTGGCGACTCGTACCGCGACGTGCTCAACTGGCTGCTCGGCTCGTTGGCGGGGGCGCGCTGGCCGCAGGTGGCGATCGCGGTTGGAGCGATGCTGGTGATCGGGGTGCCGCTGACCTTCGCGGGGCGCGTGCTCGACGCCTTCGCCTTCGGCGACACCACAGCAGCGTCGCTCGGCTTCTCGGTCAGCCGGGTGCGCTGGGGTCTGCTCGGCGCGAGCGCTCTGCTCACCGGCGCCCTGGTGTCGGTGAGCGGATCGATCGGCTTCGTCGGACTGGTGCTCCCGCACGCCGTTCGGCTCGTGGTCGGACCGGGCAATCGCTCGCTGCTGCCCCTCTCGGCGCTGGTCGGCGGCACGTTCTTGATCTGGGCGGACACCCTGGCGCGCACGGTCTTCGACCCGCGCGAGTTGCCGGTGGGAATCGTCACCGCGCTGATCGGCGCACCGGTGTTCGCGTTGCTGCTGGCCCGGCGTCGGAGCGAGGCATGACCCGGGATTCCGCGGGCCTGACCGTCTCGCAGATCACCGTCCGGGTCGGCAGCACCGTACTGGTCGACCGTGCCGGGTTCTCGGCTCCTGCGGGAGCAGTGACGGCGCTGCTCGGCCCGAACGGCGCCGGCAAGTCGACGCTGCTGCGCGCGATCGCCGGGGTCGAGCGGCCGGCATCCGGCAGCGTGCATTTCGAAGCGGACGATCTGCTCGCACTGCCGCGCCGCGAACGAGCGCGCCGGGTCGCCTTCGTCGAGCAGGAGGCGTCGACCGAACTGCCGCTCACGGTGCGCGCCGTCGTGGGGTTGGGCCGCACGCCGCACGAGGCAGCCTTCGGCGGACGCGACCCCGACGGCGCGCGCATCATCGATCAGGCGATGATCACCGCGGGTGTCGCCTCCTTCGCCCACCGCGAGCTGCCGAGCCTGTCGGGGGGCGAGCGCCAGCGCGTGATGCTGGCTCGTGCGCTCGCCCAGCAGCCGCGGCTGTTGCTGCTCGACGAGCCTGCCAACCACCTCGACGTCGGCGCCCAACTCGACGTGCTCGCCGCGTTGCAGCAGCTCGCCGCCTCGGGGACGACGGTGGTGGCGGCCCTTCACGATCTCAGTTCTGCGGCCGCCCACGCGGATGCCGTCGTGGTGCTCTCGCACGGGCGCGTCGTCGCCGCCGGGGCCACCGCCGAGACGCTCACCCCCGCGCTGGTGCGCCAGGTCTACGGCATCGAGGCGCGCTGGATGACGAACCCGCTCACCGGGCGGCCCCTGCTTGCGGTGGCGCGGCCCTGACGGTGGCGGTGCGCTCGGTGGCCAGACGTCACGCGTCGGGGTCGAAACGCACGCGAGCCACCAGGGACGCCGGGAGGAACACGGCGCGCAGGCGCTCCCGCGGGGCGACCGAGCGGGCGATCGCGCGGCGCACAGCGCGCAGTTCGCGCAACGAGACGGACGCGGCATCCGGTGGCCCGTACGCCGTCGACTCGACATCGCCGCGGAACCCGGCGATGCGCTTCGAGTCGTCGGTGAGCACCATCTCGAGGCGCGCCGCGAACTCGCGGGCGGTCTCGGTCTCGGGGGCCAGCCAGCCGTGATCGCGCGCGGTGTCGCGCACCTCGGCCCAGGCGTGGGAAGCCGGATCGCGTCCGCGCACGATCGCCCGCTCGCGCCGCATCCGGATCACCAGCCGCACCGCAGGGGGGATCAGAGCGAGCACCAGCAGCACGATCAGCAGGAGCAGCAGCACGAGCGGTCCAGTATCCGAACCGTGCGAGGCCGACGAGCCGGTCGCCCCCGGACCGTCGGTCAGCAGTTTCGGCCCGGCAGCAGCTGAAGCAGCAGCGCTGGCGCTGGCGGCCGAGGTCGCGGTGTCCGTCGGCGAGCCGGTCGGGAGCGACTCGACGGCGGCCGGGTTCGAGTAGTCGGGCAGCACGCCACGGCCGGGCGTCGGCTCGAAACGCAGCCAGCCGATGCCCTGGAAGTACAGTTCGGGCCACGCGTGCAGGTCGTGCGTGCTCACGGTGAACACGTCTCGGCCGCCCACGGTGGACACCTGGCCGGGCTGGAAGCCCACCGCCACCCGGGAGGGGATCCCGAGCGCGCGCGCCATGATCGCCATCGCCGAGGCGAAGTGCACGCAGTAGCCGGCCTTCTTCTGCAGGAACTCGGCCACAACATCTGCGCCTGTTCCGTCGTAGCCCTGTTTGACGGGCGCCGTCGTCGAGTATGTGAACGCAGCGCTGCGGAAGTAGTTCTGCAGCGCCAACGCCTTGTCGTATTCGGTCGTGGCGGAGCCCGCGACGGTACGGGCGGTGTCCGTGATGATCTGCGGCAGTCGCTTGGGCAGCGAGAGATAGGAATCCGAGACCGTCTGATCCGCGACCGGCGAGCGCAGTTGGGCGAGATCCGGCTGCACCTCGAGGTACGAGGCGGTGTAGGTCTGGCCACCCACGTTCGTGTTCTCGCTGCGGACCGAGAGCCCCTGAGCCTCCCAGAACCAGGTGCCCGTCGTTCCCGTCACCTTGGTCGTCGGGTACGGGACGGGCAGCCAGGTGCCCTGGATCCCGCCGACCGCGATCGTCGCCGTCGCCTTGGTGGTCCTCACCCCGCTGGTGAGCCCCGTGGGAGCGGGGAATGCACCCATCGTGTCCTTCGCGGCCGGCCCGACCAGCGAGGGCGACCACGAGCGCCCGTCGAACGTGGCGAGCGTGGCGAGCCGCAAGTACGCGCCCTGATCATCGCTCGTCGAGTAGGTGACGGCGGTGAGTGCTGCGCCTCGGCGCAGGTCGTCTCCGAGGTTGATAAGCGGGTCGATCCCGGTCGACAGGCCGATGCCACCGGTCTGGTCGGAAGCCGGCTGCGCGATCGGCAGCAACGCTCCCACTGCCAAGGATCCCAGGACGACCAGTGAACCGAACAGGATCGCCATGGGCCCCGTCGTCCGGCGCCGCCCGGTCCGCAGCAGCGCGAGGTAGCCGACCGCCGCAGCCACGAACCAGAACGGCTGGGCGATCCCGGCCCGCACCGCGACGGGGATCGCCAGCAACGTCAGGATCGGCACGGCGGTCAACGCGGGCGCGATCCGCAGGGCGATGTCACCGAACAGGGCGAGCATGGCGCACGAGAACGCGATCAGGAACACGATGCTCAACTCGGGCGACGCCGGCAGCGACTGCGCCGCGATCTCTTCCCAGGCGTTATCCGTCAGTTGCGAGAAGCGCGCAACGGTCTCGGTCGTCGGGATGATGCCGAGCCAGGCCGTGTCACCCGCGTATCCCACGGTCAGTCCGACCAGGGTCGCGAGCGCCCCTGCCGCCGTTGGCAACCAGGCAGCACGCGTGAACTGGCGCACCAGTGTGGTCGTGGTCAACACGACCAGGAAGAAGACCGAGCCGACGATCCACCACGAAGACCCGGTCAAGGTGGCTTGGAGCCCCGCGAGCGCGATCATCATGGTGCCGACAAGGAGGAGCATTCTGCGCCAGGCGTGAGGGCGGTGGGGTCGCGGCGGTCGCGAAGCGCGCAGCGCTTCGGCAGGAGCGGGACTGCGACTCTGGCTGCTCGTGCGCGGCCGCTGAAGTGTCGTGGTCATGCGCGGCGCGACCATTCGAGGTTCGCGGTGCCCGACACGCCCCGCCACGCCGCGGCCGGATCCTGCCAGGCGTGCACCGGCACGCACAGCCATCCCGCGTCGCCCAGGCGCCTGAGCACCTGCGACCGCGGTTCGACGAGAAACGCGATCGCCGCATCGCCGGCGCGGCGGTGGTGGATCAGCCAGTCCACGGTGAGGTCCTCGGGGTCGCCCACGATCGCGAAGACCGGGCCGGCGGGCTGCTGCGCCGAGGTGTGCGGGGGGCGGGAGGAGCCCGCATCCACAAGAGAGACTCCGGCCAGGCTGGTGAGGAATCCCTCCCGACGGCTCCCGTCCCAGTGCTCGCCGAGTTGATCGATCTGCGCGGCCGCGGTCTCTTCGACGGCCACCTGGAAGCCCGAACCGTCGAGGTGGATGCCCAGGGAGGCGAGCATTCGGACCGACCACTCGAAGGCTTCGCTGCTGTAGACCGGACGCCACGGGTCGGAGTCGTCGACCTCGACATCCGCGTAGCCCGCCAGTCGGGTGTCGAGCACGATCCGAGCATCCGGATGGCTCCTGTGCTCCTCCTGGCGGACCATGAGTTCGCCGCGTCGAGCCGACGCGCGCCAGTGGATCCGGCGCCGCGCGTCGCCTGTGCGGTATTCGCGCGTGGTCAGATCGTCGTCGTTGCCGGTGATCCGCCGCTGCACCAGCTGCGCCGTGCCCTCGCCGTCGGCCAGGGTCGGACCGCCGGACGGCAGCTCGACGACCGCCGGAACGACAACCAGCCGGTCGGGGAGGCCCACTGCCATCGTGGAGCGGGCCATGCCGAACGGATCCTCGTGCTCGACCACGAGCGGGCCCACCTGGTACAGCCCCCTGCGGGGCGGATGCAACTCGTAGTGGGCCGTGACGACGCCCCGCTGGCCCGCGGTGTTACGTGTTCCGGCCGCCGTGCCCGAGCCGATCGGCGGCAGATCGTTCGGGGCTGCGGATTCCTGCCAGGGAATCGCGTCGTTCCACACCAGATGCGGACTCGCGCCCACCCCCTGGTTGCGCAGCCGGAGGGTGACCTGCACCGTGGAGCCGGCCGGGACGACGGGCGGCGAGAACCGCCGCGTCACGTCGAGCCGCGGCTGCCGGATCCGAGTGACCAGCAGTCCGCCCAGCGCGAGCAGCAGCGCGGCCGCCGCGACCACGACGATCTCCTGCCTTCCCGCCGAATAGGCGAAGAGCAGCGCGATCACGCCGATGACGAGCGTGCCGACACCTCGCTTGGTCGGGCGAACGCGCCGGTTCCTGGTGAGGGAGCTTCGGGATGCCGTGACAGGCCCCAGCCCGCTGACCGTCGTTCGCGGTCCCCCGGCACCGCCGCGCGTGCGCCCGCGCGGAGTTCTGCCGACATTCGCCTGGGCCCGTGCGCGCTGCAGCGCCTGTTCGCGTCGCAGCTCGCGCTCATCCATCACATCACGTCGATCCGGTGGGCCGCCTCGATCCGGTGGGCCGCTTTCCGGCGGGCAGCCATCAGGCCGGCCCAGCCGCCCCGAGCGGCACCGGCGTTGACGCGACGATGCGGGCTGTGATGTCGGCAAGCGCTTCGCCCCCGAACGCATTCGCACCCACAGAACTGCGAACGGCCATCAGGCGATGGGAGAGGACGGGCACGGCGAGCGCGTCCACGTCGTCGGGGAGCACGAAATCGCGCCCGTCCAGGGCGGCTCGCGCCTTTGCGGCGCGGATGAGCTGCAGGGTCGCCCGCGGGCTGGCGCCCAGGCGCAACTCCCGATCGACGCGAGTGGCCGCGGCGATCGCGACCGCGTACTGCTCGACAGCCGGGCTGACGTAGACCTGGCGCACCGTCTCGACCATCTGACGCAAGCGGGTCAGAGTGACGATGGGCGTGAGTGCGTCGAGCGGGCTGCCGGCCTCGCGCTGCCGCAGCATCGACGCCTCATTCGCGGCATCCGGATACCCCATCGAGATGCGCGCCATGAAGCGGTCGCGCTGCGCCTCGGGAAGGGCGTACGTGCCCTCCATCTCGATCGGGTTCTGCGTCGCGATGACGGTGAAGGGCCTGGGCAGCTCGTAGGTCGTGCCGTCGACGGTGACCTGACGCTCCTCCATGCTCTCGAGGAGGGCCGACTGCGTCTTCGGGGATGCGCGGTTGATCTCGTCGCCGATCACGATGTTCGCGAACACCGGCCCTGGCTTGAACTCGAACTCGCGGTCGCTCTGGTTGTAGACCGAGACGCCGGTGATGTCGGCCGGCAGCAGATCCGGGGTGAACTGGATGCGCGACACCGCGCAATCCACGCTGCGAGCGAGCGCGCGCGCCAGCATGGTCTTGCCGACGCCCGGAACATCTTCGACCAGAAGGTGACCCTCAGACAGCAGGACGGTCAGCGCGATCTCGATCGCCTCGCGCTTGCCGTCGATGACGGTCTCGACGGCGGCCACGACCGCCCTGCTGTCGAGCAGGAATTCCGCGATCGGCAGCGCCGCGACGTTCAGGTCCGGGTCGCCGTCGACGGCGTTGCCGGTGGTCCGGTCGGTCGGGGCCGAGTAAGCATCCATCAGCTTCAGTCTCCGTCACCGCGTCGTGAATGGGAAGTGCGCCATGAATGACATACGTTACGCGCCCCGGTTCGGTTCAGTCTTCCTGTCACACGGAGCCTGCCCCCTGAAACGCGGATGGCCAGAAGAGTGCTCACTCGCCCTCCCGCAGCTCCCACGGGATCTCGCCGTCGACCAGCTGCACCGGCTCGGCGGGCGGCTCTCCGAACGGAATGGGGAAGGCGTAGGGCGGCGACATCATCGGGCGCGACATGGGCGGCGGTTCGACCTTGGGAGTGAGCTTGTCAATGACGTCAGCCGCGGCATCCCGCTTCTTCTTGCGCGGTGCGGCGCTCATGAACGGTCGGCGTACGACGTCGTTGACGTGTGTTCACCGGACTTGTCGTAGTGCTTCCAGAGCCCCGACCGCTTGCCGCGCACCCACATGCCCTCGTCCATCAGCGCACCCGTGTCATGCCAGCGCTGCCACAGGCCGTCTTGCTCGCCGTTGACGAATGCGCCTTTCTGCAGCAGTTCGCCGTTCTCGCGCCACCAGGTCCATTCGCCGGTGAACTGCCCCTTGAGAAACTGCCCCTCTGCCTTCTTCTGGCCGTTGCGGTACCAGTACTCGCAGCTGCCGGATTTCTTGCCGTGCAGGTAGTTCTCGACGCCGCTCAGCGTTCCATCGGCGAACAGGATGCGCCGCTCACCGTCTTGCGGGGGCTTGGCCATACCTCGACCTTAAGGCCGCCAACGACGGTTCACGTTCCGACGAGGGGCTAGTCGGCAGTGGCGTCCTGCGGCGACTCCGCGGTGCCTTCGGCGAATCCGGCCGAGTAGCCCTCGTCGTAAGCCTCGACGCGGCCGCGGTCGTACCCCTGCCGGTCGGCCTCGTCACTGCCCAGGCGGAACATGTCGAGTTCTGCGCTGCGGATGAGCCGCGTCGCGCCCGGCGCGTCCAACCCGGTCACGTAACGCCCCAGCCCGCGCACGACGGCGACCGGGCGCCCGGCCGCCTTGCCCTTCACGAGGTCGGCGGCCGCCGCCAGTTCGTCGGCGATCGCCGGAGCCGTCACCTCGAGCACCCGCCCCTGGCTGTCGGTGCTGCCGCGCAGGTCGTCGACGACGTGCAGGCCGGCGGCGCCGATGGCGACGTCGGTCTGGCCGTCTCTCCACGGTCGTCCGAAGGTGTCGCTGAGGATCACCCCGAGTTCGACGCCCAGTCGTTCACGCAGCGCCGTGGCGAGGGCGAGGGCCGAGGCATCCGGGTCGACAGGGAGGAGGGCGACGGTGCCGTCCGGCACGTTGCTGGCGTCGACGCCGGCCGCCGCCATGACGAGCCCGTGATGCGTCTCGACGATGCGCGTGGTGCCGGTCGCGTGCCGGCGCGAGGCCACCAGGCGGCGGGTCTCGGCGGTGATGGCGGCTTCGCGGTCTGCGGCCTCGACGATGCGGCCCTCGGCCTTCGACGCGATCTTGCTGGTGATGACCAGGATGTCGCCGCTCTCGACCCTGCCATCGAGAGCGTCGCCGAGCAGCGCAGCCAGGTCGTCGCCCGGGTGGATCTCGGGGATCCCGTCGACGGCGAAGATGGTGACGGCATCCGGGGGCAGCGCGGTCATCGCGTGACCTTCGGCAGCACATCGCGCCCGAAGACCTCGAGGAACTCGCGCTGGTCGGATCCGGCGTTGTGCAGGTAGATGCGGTCGACACCCAGGTCGACGAAGCGCTGCAGATGGGCGCGGTGCCGATCGGTGTCGCTGGTGACCAGCATCCGGCCGTCGAAGTCCTCGGGGCGCACGGTGCGCGCGAGCTGCTCGAAGTCGCCAGGCGAGCGCACATCGCTGCGCGGGAAGCGCAGCCCGGCGAGCGGCCATTCAGCCAACGCGTTCTGCATCGCCTCTTCGTCGGTCGGTGCCCAACTGAGGTCGACGCGCACCACCCGCAGGGTGTCGCCGCGTGGCTTGCCCGCCTCTTTCAGCCCGTCGTCGAAGCGCTCCACCAGAGCAGCGGCCTTGTCATGCGAAGTGCCGATCGTGAGGATGCCGTCGGCCGTTCTGCCCGCACGCTTGGCGGCGACCGGGCCCGCGGTGGCGACCAGGATGCGGGGCGGCGTCGCCGGCGCTCCCCAGAGCTGCGTGCTCTCGAGCTCGAAATGGCTGCCGTGGTGCCGCACCGGACGCCCGCTTCCCGCACTCGCAAACAGCTTGCGGATCACCTCGATCGCATCGAACATGCGCGCGATGCGCTCGGGCGCCTCGGGCCAGTAGCCGCCGGTGACATGCTCGTTGAGGGCCTCGCCCGCTCCGAGGGCCAACCAGTGCCGTCCGGGGTAGAGCCCCGCGATCGTCGCGCTGGCCTGGGCGATAGCGGCAGGATGCATCCGCCCCCCGGCCGCGACGGCTCCCGCCCCCAGCTCGCCCGTCGTGCGCGCGCCCAAAGCGCCGAGCACGCTCCAGACGAAGCTCGCCTGCCCGTGCCTGCTGAGCCACGGTTGGAAGTGGTCGGTGCCGACCGTGCCCGTGAAGCCGTGCTGCTCGGCGTGCTCGGCGTACCCGATCGCGTCGGCGGCGGCGAACCGCTCCAGCATCATGGCGTAGCCGATGGATGCGGAGGTCACCGTGTCATTGTCGCACCGCAGGGGCGGCCGCCTCGTTCCGCACGAAGGCCGACTCAGTTGATGAGTTCTCCATCGGCCATTCGCAGCGTCTGGTCGGCGATCGCGTGAAGATTCGGGTCGTGGGTCGACACGATCGCGGTCATTCCCTCTGCGCGGACCACCGATTGCAAGAGCGCCATGATCGTCGCTCCGGTTTCGGCGTCGAGCTGCCCGGTCGGCTCGTCGGCGATGAGCAATCGAGGCGAATTGGCGAGGGCTCGAGCAATGGCAACACGTTGCTGCTGACCGCCGGACATTTCGCCGGGGCGCTGGTCGGCGTGTGCGGCCAGGCCGACGAGTTCGAGCAGATGAGCGACCCGCTCCGTGCGCTCGGCGGGGGGAACCTTTTTGAGGCGCATCGGCAGCCCGACGTTCTCTGTCGCTGACAGCATGGGCACGAGCCCGAAGGTCTGAAAGACGAAGGCCAGCTGGTCTCGCCGCAGGGCGGTTCTCGCCGACTCGCCGAGAGAGCTGACCTCGTCGCCATTCACCACCACTGTGCCCGACGTTGGCAGATCCAGCCCGCCGACGCAGTTGAGAAGGGTCGTCTTCCCGGAACCAGACCGGCCGATCAGCGCGACGACCTTTCCGCGCGCGATCTCGAACGAGACGTCGCGGACCGCATGCACTTCGCCCCTGCCAGTGCCGTAGGTGCGGGTGAGGTGCTCGACCACGACCATCGGGCCTGCCGCGTCGGTCATTTCTCGGCATCCTTGGCATCGGCCTTGTGCCCATCCGGCCAGATGCCGATGTGGTCGTGTTCGAGTTCGAGCCGTACCCGATGGCGCATGCCGAGCGTCCGTCGGTAGTCGGCAGGCAGCTGGAGTCGACCGACTCGGTCGAGCACCGCCCACTCCTCGGCGATGCTCGCCGTCGCGCCGAACTCATCGACCTCGGTGCGACGCAGCACCTCAGAGGCCGTGCGCCCGTCGCGGATGGCAACGGTGCGCTGTACCTGGCTCGACACCTCGGCATCGTGCGTGACGATCACGACCGTCGTGCCGAGGTCGCTGTTCGCCGAGCGAAGGGCCGCAAACACCTCGTCACCCGTCGCGCTGTCGAGTTCGCCGGTTGGCTCGTCGGCGAACAGTACTTTCGGGTTGTTCGCGAGCGCGACGGCAATCGCCACGCGCTGTTGCTCACCACCAGACAGTTCGCCTGGCCGACGGTGCCCCTTGCCGCCCATCCCCAGCGCCTCGAGCAGTTCCGTTGTGCGCGCTGACCTCTCTGTGCTCTTCACCCCGGCAAACGACATCGGCAGTGCGATGTTCTCGGCGGCGCTCAGATACGGAAGCAGGTTTCGGGACGTCTGCTGCCAGATGAAGCCGACAACGTCACGGCGGTATCTCAGCCGGTCCGCTCCGCTCATGCGAAGAAGATCCCACTCGCCGACTCGGGCATTCCCCGCGGTCGGAACGTCGAGTCCCGAAAGCACGTTGAGCAACGTCGACTTGCCAGAGCCCGAGGCCCCGATGATGGCGATCATCTCGCCCTGGTTGACGAGCAGGTCGAGCCCTTGGAGAGCCTGCACTTCGATCTGCTCGACCTGGTAGATGCGCACGACGTTGTCGCAGACGATGAGCGCGTCTGCACCGTACTCGGCTGGTGATCGAGACGGCTTCGTCGCGGAATTCGTCGAGTCGGTCATCGTGCGTCTCCTCTACGTAGCATGTCACTGAGTCGGTCGCCGCGGTGAGCAACGACCTCGACTGCCGTCGCAATGAGGAGCAGCACACTCGCGCCGCCGGTGATCCCGAGAATGACGCTCGCCGAGATGTCGGGCACGGGTGGCCGCAATCCGCCCGTGAGGAACTCGAGTCCCATCGCCGGAGCGATCACGAGCACCGCACCGATCCCCGCGAACAGGCCGCCGATGACAGCGGCAATCACGATGGGCGCCAGTTCGGCCAGGGCGAGCCACCAACTCATTCCCGAACGCATCCCCAGAGTGCGCAGCATCGCGAGCGTCCGTTCTCGAGTTCCCGCCCCCGACAGGACGGTCGCGATGAGTGCCACAACCGCGAGAATGACGACCCCCAGCACCGACAGGGTCATGACCGAGATCACGCCGGAGTTCAGTGGCGCGTGCTCGCGCGCATTCAGCCACGCGCTGCGCGTGAGAATGTCCCTCTTCGGCACAGAAAGCGTCGAGGCCGCGGCGCTCGCCCCCTCACCGGTGATGAGCAGGGTGTTCGCTTGCACCCGCTCGCCCAGTCGCGAAGAGAGCGCGTCGAGGTCGACGAAGACGAAGGGGCCGGAGACGTAGCTGTCTGGTCCGGCATCCACCGTGCCGACGACGTGAACCAGCACGTCCTTGTTGTCGACACCGATGGAGAAGTCTCTGGTGGTCACCTTTCCCGCGAATCGCCTGTCGACCACAACCGGAATCCGATCGGTCGCGGGTGTTGACGCGGCTACGGCACGGAGCGTCGCGGCCGAGCGAGCCCCACCTCCCGAGTCGATCGGCAGCAGCGCGACCAGGTCGGCGTAATGACGATCGATCGCAAGCAGGCCAACACTTGTCGACGATCCGGCGGCGGCGATGGGGACGAACGTCGAGATGCGCTCCGACGCGACGGCCGTCACGCCGGGCTTGCCCGCCATCGTCGTCACATCGTTGGCCGTGATCGGCACATCGTCGGCCGTGCTGACGCGAACGTCTGCGCCGATCCGCTGCCATGACGCCTCGAGCTGTCCGCCGTGCACGGTCGCGATGAGCAGGCCACCACCGGCCACCAGCGCGACCGCAAGGGTCAGAGCGAGCACGGGAAGCACGGCCAGTGCTCGTTCGGCCTGCACCGCCGCGAGAACTCCCGCTGCGCCGCGGGAGCGACGAGAGAGCGATGCAACGCCGCGCACGATGAACGGGGAGATGCGCAACACGACAATCGTGACGGCCACTGAGACGAGAAGCGGAGCAACCGCGAGGAGCGGGTCGACACCGTCCGTCCGCGACTCGAGCAGTCCCCGTGTGCGAATGGAGAACAATGCCGCCGCCGCCAGGACGATCAGCGCAGCCTCGATGACGACTCGACGCGCGCGCGATCGACCGACGATTTCGGCTCTCGCCGAGCGGTTTGCGAGAGTACGGCGACCACTCACGAGCGCACGTGCGACGAGCACCGATTGCACAGGCGGCGCGCACGCGGCGGCGACGATGACGAGCACAAGCGGCACGGGTTCGCGAAGCGCGTCTGGCAGGGCGAGCGAGAGGATGCCGGCGCCGATCGCACCTCCGACCAGCGAGATCACCAGCGACTCCTCGAAAGCCCGGAGGGCGATCGACGCGATGGATGCCCCCCGCGCGCGCTCGAGCGCGAGATCCGACGAACGGCGACGAACCATGAGTCGCGCCAGAAGCAGGACCACGATGGCCGCGACTGCCAGCAGCCCGGCGATCATGAGAGACATCTGGGCGACCGCGGCTCGAGCCAGCGATGGGTATCCCGAGACGGCATCCGCAAAGGTGCCTCCCGAGCCGAGAGCCGAGCCGAACTTCGCCGAGAGCGACGCGCTGTTCGCCTCAAGCCCGACAACCTCGTGCGACACCTGAACGATGAGGCTTCGCGAGAATGCCTCTGGGTTCAGCCGCACTCGAACGAGAGCGATGGGCGGTGCGGAAAGCCATCCAGCCGATCTCGCGACGCCCTCAGGCGATGCCACGACGGTGACGTCGACAAGGGAACTCCCGTTGGGCAGGTCACTCACCGATGGCTTCCAGACCTGCGGCAGCTGCTCCCAGAGCAACTGGCCGGTAGACGAGTGGTCGGTCTGATCAACGATCCCCACCACGATGAGCTGACGCGGTCCGCGCTCTTGCGGCGCCGCGAAACGAGACTCTTGGGGTGGAAGGGCGAGCACGCTTCCGACCTTCAGATCCGCGGCCTTGGCGGCAGCAGATGAGACGACAACGCCGACGGGACCGGCCGAATTATTGTTCGCCGTCGGCAACGCTCCCTGAACGACACCGATGGAGGCCGCTTGCTCCGGCGTCAACATCGCCACTTCAATGTCCAGGTTGTTCGCCCGCCTGACCCCGTCGACCGTGGTGACGTGGGCCGAGGGCGAGATCACGGTCAGCGTTCCGGTCGAGAATGTGGCGGAGAGCCCAGGTGGCAGGTTCGACCGGAGCGTCGATGTGAACGCCAGGATGTCGCTCGGCGATACCGCCGACGCAGACGTCGAACTCGCGATCGGGGCGCGCACGATCAGGTCGGTGCGTGACCCTGCATCCGCGACGAAACGGCGCGCACCTTGGTCGACGGAGGTGACCAGGGTGCGAGGTACGGCACCGGCAAGCACGACGACGAACGCGAGCATGGCCATCCAGCACAGAACCAGCGGGAGGTCCCGTCGCACGCGACGTCGAACCAGGAGCGGACCTGAGGAGAAGAGAGCGGACATCAGTTTTCGGTCCCGCCACGAAGCAACTCCGCCGGTTCGACAGAGCGTTGCACGCGGGCCACGACGAACACCACGAGGACGAGGGCGGCAGCCAGCCCGACGATGAGAAGCCCGATGCTCGACCACGGGATGTGCACCGCGACCGATGGCACGGGCGGCGAGCCGTCTGGCGAGGCAGCGACGAGCGGCCCGACAAGAAGGACGAGCACGACCCCGATCACCGTGCCGAAGACCGCACCCAGCACACTGATGAGCAGAGACTCGGCGGTGATCAGGCCCACCAGCTTGTTTCGTGACAGCCCGAGTGCCCTCAGCTGGGCAAGCTCAAGTCGTCGGGCCCGCAATGTTGTCGCGCTGTGCACCGCGAACCCGACTGCGGCAAGCAGCGCGCCCGCAACGATGGCAAGCCAGAGGGCGGCTTGGGTGGCAACCCGCAACGGCGCCTGCTGGAGTTGCAGCCCCACCACCTCGCTGCTGAGTGCGCCGGCCGGGTCTCCCACGCCGCTGAGGTAAGACCGCCCATGCCCGGCGGCCACGTCGACCCACCACTCGTCGACAAGAGGACTGTGAACGCCGGATTGAGCGAGCGACCGCTCGAGCAACTCGTGATCGAGCACAACGACGTCGGGATTGCCCGAACTTGCGGCAAACCCCGAGTTCGTGTTCGACAGCGCGTCAGCACTCGCGGTTCCGGGCACAAGCGGCGTGGTGCCTACGAGGAGGATCTGCACGGGCACGTCCTGCACGTCGACGGTCATCGCGCTGGGCGGTGTGACGTGGAGCGTCTTCGCGAGCGCGGCCGGCACGACGGCAGAGACCGATTCCGTCGGAGACCAACCAACGAGGGTGAACGTCGCGGGCGAGAGCTTGAGCCCCGTGGGCACATCGACGCCCAGGTCGAACTGCCACCCGCTTGGAACGGTGTCGACCGTGGGGGTCGGTGCATCGGGATCGGGGCTGCTTCCGAACCACCTGTCCGTCGAATCCACCGTCACTGATTGCGACGAGTAGGTCACTGTTGCCGGGTTATGTGACGAAGACGCGTGAAGCACCGCGAGGTCTTTCACCAGAACGTCGGCAGCTGCGTGCGCATTGACCCCGCTGGCGGCGGCGTTGGTCATCGAGAACGTCGCCTGAAATCCCACGAATCGCACAGGCCCGCTGAGTCCGCTCGGGTACGCCGACAGCGGCACGATTCCCCGAACCTGCCGCGGCGTGTCGTCCGCAGGCACGATCCCCATGGTCACGGTGGTCAAGAGTCCAGTGCCGTCTTCCAGGATGGCGTACACGTGTGCTCCGACCCCTGGCAGTTCGCTCGGATCACCCGTTACTTGAATCGTCGCGCTCACCCCGTTTACCACTCCCGGAAGGGCAACTCCCGTTGCTGGTGTCACGGGCTTCTCAAGTCGCCTGACGACCTCGTCGCCGCCGGCGTGACTGAGTCGGCCTCTGTCGATCCATTTTCGAGCCTCCGGCGTCAGGCCGAGCACGGTGACGTCAGGTCCGGTCGGCTCCGCGCCGGGAAGGCTCCCAGAGCTGGAGTCCAGAAGCTGTCCCGATCGCCGAAGGACGGGCTCTGGAGCGCCCAACGCGCCCTTCGCAAGACGCTTCGCTTGAATGCCCGGGTCGGACAGGGCCGGAACCCGAACGGGTGGACCAACGGCAACGGCCGCCTGATCGACCTGCGATTGCTTCCAGGTCGCAAGAAACGAGAGCCCGAACGTTCCAACCGCCAGAGCGAGACTGAGCAACAAGACGGCAGACATCGCGCGCTGCGACCGGCGACCGATCTCCCATGAGGCGAGCGGAATGACGGTGCCGCGAGCGCGCGCGCCGACCCGAAGGATGACCTTCGACGCCAACGGGATCAGACGAACGCTGAGCAGGGCTCCGGCGACAAGCACCAGGGCCGGGCCCGCAACCAGAATCGGGTCAACCGCGAGCGTCGCAGTGTCGACCGGGCTGTGATACGAAACCAGTTGCCAGTAAGCAATGGCTGCCAGAACGAAGATGGCGATGTCGAGACCGGATCGCATGAAGGCGGTCGCGGTGCCTTGGCGCCCATGCGACGGCTCGCCTCCGGCGAACGAGCGCGATCGGCGCAGCAGTGGGGCGACGAGCACGACCACGAAGAGCAGCGACACGCCCGCCGCAGTGAGCCAGGTGATCCAGCCGAGCCCGGCATCCTTCGGCATGTGCGCGGCAACCATCGCAGGCTGCGCCGCGAGAACCCGGTAGACGAGCGTCGAGAGCGGAGGACTCGCCCCTGCTGTGATCGCGCCGATCACGATGGCCTCCACCGTGGCCAGCGCGAGGATATTGCCGACCGAGGCGCCGCGCGAGCGAAGCAATGCTCGCTCTGCCGCTCGCGCGTCGTTGAAGGATCGTGCTGTCTGCCCCATTGCCGCGACCGCCAGCACCAGCAACATGAGGCTCACGACCACGACCGTCGATCGCGTCACCACGAGACCGGAGGCGATGCCACGTGCGGCGTCCGCCAATCCCGACGTGTAGCTGACGGTCGACGACACGCGGGCGAGGCGATTCGGAACTGCCTCGTTCGCGGCGGCGAGCCTGCCCACGAGGGGGGCAAGTTGGTCGACGGTGATGGAGGTGAAGCGGGGGGTGAACCTGACGTCAAGTGATGCGAGGGGGATCTTCGCCTCGCCAATGGTGCCGGGCGCGGCAATCAGCGGCCCGAAGTACCGGGGCTTGTTGCCCGTGCCGTGCAATAGGTCGCGAGCCCAGTAGGCAGCGCGTGGCGCGTTGACGCGGTAGATGCCGACGACCGTTGCGGTCAGGTCAGAGGGAGAATTGTCGATGTCGAACGTGCTGCCCAGGTGAAGACCGCGAGCCTGTGCTGCTGCTTCCGGAATCGCCACGGGGATCGCGGCGGTGCCACCCGGCCACGTTCCCGCCCACTGCCCCGACATGAGCCTCGCGTTCGCGCGAACGTTGTCGTATTCGCCGAAATAGGTGAGGGTCGAACTGCTCACGAACTCCGGATCTGTCATGACAACGCTCGAGGTCGAGTACCGAACCGAGCCTCCCAGTTCTGTGCTCACCGCCTGCGTGACAAGACGGCGTGCCGCGGCAAGCGGCACCACCGGATGAACGACCCGAACATCGATGTCGGCTTGCGACGTCGGAATCGCGGCAAGCGCACGTCGCACGCCGCCTTGCTCCGTCGCGAAGACCAGGAGCCCCAGCGACGAAATCAGCGTGCAGGCGAGAATCGCCACCGCGACGACGATCAGCAGCAACCGCCATTGCGAGCGCGAGCGTCGAAGAGTCGTGCCAATCAGCCAGGAACGGGAACGGATGCTCCGAGCCGACTCCGTCAAGCTAGCCGCGGTCCTTCTTGAGGTACTCCGCGACGACCTTCGGCACATACGGCGCGACATCCCCGCCGAGCGACGCCACCTGGCGCACCAGCGAACTCGAGACGTGCGCGTGCGCCGGGTCGGGCAGCATGAAGATGGTCTCGACGCCGGCCAGGTCGCGGTTGACGATCGCCATCGGGGTCTCGTATGCGACATCCACTTGCGAGCGGATTCCTTTCACCAGCACGGTCGCGCCCACATCCGTGCAGTAGTCGACGAGCAGTCCGACGCTCCAACTGGTGACCAGGATGTTCTTGGCCGCCCCGGATGCTGCGATCGCCTCCTGCAGCAGCGACACCCGCTTGGCGATCGGCAGCAGTGCCGTCTTGCCGGGGTTGTGGACCACCAGCACATGCAGCTGATCGAAGATGCCGGCCGCACGCTCGATCACGTCGAGATGGCCGAGCGTGACCGGATCGAACGAACCGGGGACGACGGCGATCCTGCTCATGTGTCGAGACTAATGGGCGAGCCCTCGCAGATTCGCTGTGTGTTCGCGGAAGCCTCAGCTCTTGGCCAGGAATGCCGCCTCGGCAGCATCCAAGCGCGCCGCGAGCGCGCGCCGAAGGGCGGGGTGCCGAGAGAGCTCGGGGTCATCGGCGAGCAACTCGGATGCCAGTGCCCGCGCCTCGGAGATCAGCTCGCCATCGCGCGCGACCCGCAGCAGTTTCAGCGAGGACCGCCCACCCGACTGCGCCCGTCCGAGCACGTCGCCCTCGCGCCGCAACTCGAGGTCGACCTCGGCCAGAGCGAAGCCGTCGAGGGTGGCGGCCACGGCATCCACCCGTTCCCGGGCGGGCGTGCCGAGTTCGGCACGTGTCACGAACAGGCAGAGCCCCGGCACTCCCCCGCGGCCGATCCTGCCGCGCAGCTGGTGCAGCTGCGCCACGCCGAAGCGGTCGGCGTCGAGTACCACCATGGTCGAGGCGTTGGGCACGTCCACCCCCACCTCGATCACCGTGGTGGCGACCAGCACATCGATCTCACCTGCCGCGAAAGCGCGCATTGTCGCATCCTTCTCGTCGCTCGACATCCGGCCGTGCAGGGGCTCGATGCGCGAACCCGCGAACAACGGGTGCGTCGTCAACTGGGCGAGCACCTCCGTCACCGACGCGACCGGCCCAGCCGAACTCCCGGGGGCTTCGGCGTCGAGGTCGTCGGCGGCGGCATCCTCCACGTGCTTCGGATCGATCGCCGGGCAGACGACGAAGCCCTGGCGGCCCTGGGCGAGCTCTTCGCTCAGCCGCTCCCAGATGCGGTGCTCCCACCCCGGGTGCTCGGCGAGCGGCACCACGAACGACTCGATCGGCGACCGTCCGGCCGGCAGCTCGGTGATGGTCGACACGTCGAGGTCGCCGAACACCGTCATCGCGACGGTCCGCGGGATCGGCGTCGCCGTCAGCACCAGAACGTGCGGTGCCGCCGCGTCGGAGGCCGTGTTCGACATCCCCTTGAGCCGCAGCGCCTCGCGCTGGTCGACCCCGAATCGGTGCTGCTCGTCGACCACCACCAGCCCGAGTTCGGCGAATGTCACGGTCTCGCTCAGCAGCGCGTGGGTGCCGACGACGATGGATGCGCTGCCGGATGCCGCGGCGAGCAGCGCCTTGCGGCGCACGGCAACCGGCAACTGCCCGGTCAGCAGCGTCGGCCGCAATCGCGCCGCGAGGTCGGGACCGAGGGCCGAGGTCAGCGACCTCAGGTGCTGTGCCGCGAGCACCTCGGTCGGCGCGAGGAATGCCGACTGCCCGCCGGAGTCGGCGACGGCGATCATCGCACGAAGGGCCACGAGCGTCTTGCCCGAGCCCACCTCGCCCTGCACGAGCCGATTCATCGGGGCGCCGCCGGCCAGGTCGCGGTCGATCTCGGCCCCCACGGCCCGTTGGTCGTTCGTCAACTCGAACCGCAGGTGCTGCTCGAACTCGGCCGAGAAGCGACCGGCGGTGCGCGGCTTCGCGGCCTCGGAGCGGCGCTCCGCGCGCTGCTGCAGCAACGCGGCCTGCAAGACGAACGCCTCCTGGAATCGCAGCGTGTCGTGGGCGCTGCGCCAGTCGGCATCCGTGACGGGACGGTGGATCAGTTCGAGCGCTCGACCGAAGTCGACCAGCTCGCGCGAGCGGCGCAGTTCACCCGGAACCGGATCGTCGAGGGGCGGGAGGGTGTCGAGGAGTTGCGCGATCGACTTGGCCAGTTGCCAGCTCGCCACCGTCGAGGTGGCCGGGTAGATGGGGATCGGCTGCTCCGCCCAGCCCTTTGCTGCCTCGCTCTGCCCGTCGGGGCCGACCAACGCGGGCGCGTTCTCGTCGTCAGGGGCGAACAGCTCGTAGTCCGGATGGGCGAGTTGACGCGCGCCGCGGTATTCGCCGACCTTGCCTGCGAAGATGCCGCGCATGCCGGGGCGCAGTTCGCGTGCCCGCCAGGCCTGATTGAAGAAGGTCAGGGTCAGGTGGCCGCGTCCGTCACTGATCACCACCTCGAGGATGCTGCCGCGCTTGGCCCGCATCGGCCGCTCGGTGACGCTGCGCACCTCGGCGACGATCGTCACGTTTTCATCGATGGTCAGTTCGCTCAGGGCCGTCAGCTCGCCGCGACGGGCGTAGCGCCGCGGATAGTGGGCGAGCAGGTCGCCGACCGTGGCGAATCCGAACGCCTTCTCGATGGCCTGGGCCGTGCGTCCGCCGAGGGCTGTCGACAGCCGCACCTCGAGGGGGTCGTGGTCGGGCGGGGGCACGCTTCCGAGGTTACCGGCGCTACAACCAGCCCCGCCGCTTGAAGATGATGTAGAGCACGAGTCCCGAGACGAGCATGAGCCCGATCGCGAACGGGTAGCCAAGCGCCCAGTGCAGCTCGGGCATCACCTTGAAGTTCATCCCGTAGATGCCCGCGATCAGGGTCGGCGTGAAGAGGATCGCGGCCCAGCCCGAGATCTTGCGCGTCTCGATCGCCTGGCGATTGCTCGCCTCGCTGAGGTTGCGCGACTCCTCGCTCTGCCGTTGCCCGACCAGGCTGGTGTTCACCGCGAGGATGTCGCGCAGCAGCAGCCGGAACTCCTCGATCCGCTCCTTGGTCTGCACGACGTGATCGGTGACATCGCGCAGGTACTGCTGCAGGGTGTCGCCCACGTAGCCGTCGGCGAATCCGCCCGACAGGGTCTCGATGATCTGGATCAGCGGGGTCACCGCCCGCTCGAACTCGATCACCTCGCGATTCAGTTCGTAGATGCGCCGCGAGACCTGCGCGTCGCCGTCGAACACCTGCGTCTCGATCTCGTCGATGTCGTTCGACACCCCGTCGACCACCGGCTTGTAGCCGTCGACCACGGCATCCAGGATGGCGTACAGGATCGCCTCGGTGCCCTCGTCCATCGAGCCGGGGGTGTCTTCCATGCGCTTGCGCACGATGCTGAGATCGGGCGACTCGCCGTGCCGCACGGTGATGACGAAGTTGGTGCCGCTGAAGACGTGCAGTTCGCCGAACTCCACGGTCTCGGTGTCGTCGACGTAGTGCGCCGCGCGCAGCACGGTGAACAGGGTCTCGCCATAGCGGTCGATCTTGGGGCGCTGGTGGGCCAGCACGGCGTCCTCGATGGCCAGCTCGTGCAGGTTGAACTCCGCGGCGAGAGCCGACAGCTCGTCGGCGGTCGGGCGGTAGAGGCCGATCCAGGCGATCGCCTTCGGGTGCTTGTCGAGGATCTTGAAGGTGCCCGCCAGCGTCTCGGGGCTCGCGATGCGCACCCCGTTCTCGTAGACCGCGTTGTTGATGACCCCGGAGGAGTAGGTCGATCCCGCGGCAGCCTCCTGCTCTGCCAGCGCCTGCAGAACCGGCTCGCGCGTGCGGGCAGTGCGCGGGACAGCTCGTGACACCGCGGTGGCAGCAGCTTTCCCGACTGCTTTGGACGCCGCCTTCAGCGACGGCGCGGCAGGTCTCGGAACTCGACGCGAAGGGGTGGCCACGAGGGGAATCGTAACGCCGCCGAACGTCGGCCATGCGGAGGCTCGGCTACCGCGACACGCAGTACCGTGGGCCTGGGAGGCGGGTATGACGCGCATCATCGGGGGGTTCGCCGGATCGATCCGGCTGACCGTGCCACCGTTCGGCACACGCCCGACCAGCGACCGCGTGCGCGAGGCCATCTTCTCGGCTCTCGAGGCCCGCGACGCTCTCGAGGGGGCCCGCGTGCTCGACCTGTACTCCGGTTCCGGAGCGCTCGGCCTGGAGGCCGCCTCGCGCGGGGCCACCCAGGTCACCCTGGTCGATCGCGCCACGGCGGCCGCCCGCATCACCCACGGCAATGCCGCGGCGGTGCGCAAGGCGGCCCCGCGCGGAACGGCACCCGAGATCGTGATCTCGAGCCAGCCGGTGCAGAGCTTCTTGGGCGGCTCGCTCGAAAAATGGGACGTCGTGTTCATCGATCCCCCGTACGAGCTCGGCGGGCTGGAACTGGTGCACAACCTGGAGGCGCTCGTGGCGCGCCTGAACCCGGATGCCGTGGTCGTGCTCGAGCGCTCATCGCGCGACCGCGCTCCCGAGTGGCCGGTCGGGCTCGAGCTCGAGCGCCGCAAGGACTACGGAGACACCGCGTTGTACTGGCTGCGGCCGGCCGAGGGCGGCGCCGACGAGGGCGAACGGGCGAGCAGCTAGCCCCTCTTCCCGTTCCAGTCCGCATACGGGTCCCAACCGCCCCGCTGCGCGAACGGCGCGCCATCGACGAGCAGCTCGGGGCCGGATTCGCCCGCCTTCCGCACGCGCCCGATCGGCCGGAAGTCGCCGGGCAGCGATGTCCCTGGCGGGAAGGTCGCCAGAAGCGAATGGTCCTCGCCGCCGGTCAGCGCCTCGACTCCGAGCACCTCCTCACGGTCGCCCTCCAGGGCCAGACCGGCCACGCCGATCGCCACCCCGTCCAGGTCGACAGTGACCGTGCTGGCCACGGCGAGCCGCCGGGCATCGAGCGCGAGTCCGTCGCTCAGATCGAGCATGGCGGTGGCTCCCGCGCGGGCGGCGCGCACCCCGTCGCCCAGCGGGGGTCTGGGGGTGAGCTGCGCGGCCAGTTCGGCGCCGTGCGCGCGGCGCAGTGCCGGAACGAGGGCGGCATCCGGATGCCCGTCGGCATCGACCGCGTGCGCGAACAGGAGCGCGATCCCCTGCGCCGCAAGCCCGAGCGGGCCGCTGACCGCCACCACGTCACCAGGCTGAGCGCCGGAGCGCAGCACCGGCGCGCGTCCTTCCAGGTCGCCGAGCGCCGTGACGGCCACCACCAGCGTGTCGGATACCGACAGGTCGCCGCCCACCACGCCGCATCCGGGCGCGAGTTCTGCGCATGCCTCACGGAGTCCGTCCGCGATCCCTTCGAGCACCTCGACCGGCGTGTCCACGGGCGCGACCAGCGCGACGACCAGCGCGGTGGGTCTGGCGCCCATCGCGGCGATGTCGGCGAGATTGGTGGCGGCCGCCTTCCAGCCGAGCTCGGCCGGGGTGGACCAGGCGAGCCGGAAGTCCGGACCGTGCACCATCGTGTCGGTGGTGACGACATACCGGCGGTCGGGCGCCGAAAGGACCGCGGCGTCGTCGCCCGGTCCGACGAGGGCGGCCGCCGCATCGGGCAGGCGGGGGAAGATGCGGGCGAGCACCGCGCCCTCGCCAAGGGAGCCCAGAGTGCCGCCCGTTGTGCCGCCCGTTGTGCCGCCCGAGGTCATGCTGCCACGCTAGCGGGCCTCGGCGCCGCGGTCGGAGCCCGCGGTCAGAGCCGCCGGTCAGGTGCGGGCCGATAGCCTGATCCGGTGAGACTCCGGCCCGCCGTCATCGGGGCAGCGCTGACCGCCGCGGCGTTCGGGATGCTGCTGACCGGGTGCTCCCCCATCGTCGCGCTCGACCCGGCGCCTCACGCGAACGATCCGGCGTGCGCCGACGTGATCGTGCGGCTGCCTGGCACTCTCGAGAACCTGCCCCGTCGCGAGACCAACGCGCAGGCGACAGGAGCGTGGGGCGAGCCCGCCGCGATCCTGCTGCGCTGCGGGGTGGCCGTGCCGACGGCCTCCGATCTGCCCTGCGTCGAGACCGACGGCTTTCAGTGGCTGCGCGACGACTCGAAGGCGCCGACCTACGTCTTCACGAGTTACGGCCGCACCCCGGCGATCGCGGTCGTCATCGATGCCAAGAAGCTGTCCCCCGGCCCGACTCTGCAAGATCTCGAGCCGCTCATCGCCTTCACGAAGCCGAACGGTCACAAGTGCCTGTCGGTGGAGGATTCCTTGGGAGGAACCGCGAGTCCGACTCCCACGCCGAGCCCCACGCCCTAGCGCAGGGTCGCCAGGCCCAGGATGATCAGTTCGTCGATCAGGTCGGGGTAGCTCATCCCGCTCGCCAGCCAGCAGGCAGGGAACATCGAGATCGGCGTGAAGCCGGGCATGGTGTTGATCTCGTTCACCACGAATCCCGAGCCGGTGAAGAAGAAGTCGATCCTGGCCAGCCCGGAGCCGCCGATCGCCTCGAACGAGCGGGCCGCGATCCGCTGCATCTCGGCGAGCTCCTGCTCTTTCAGATCGGCGGGGCAGACCAGTTCGATGCCGGGGGCATCCAGGTACTTGGCGTCGAAGTCGTAGAACTCCCGGCCGGTGATCACGATCTCGCCGGCGACGCTGACCCGGGGTGCGGCTCCGTCGCGGCCCTCGAGCACACCGCACTCCACCTCGCGGCCCACGATGGCGGCCTCGACCAGCACGCGGTGGTCCTCGTGGAACGCGGTGGCCATGGCGGCATCCAGATCGTCCCAGCTCGCGACTTTCGTCACCCCGACGCTCGACCCGGCGCGGGCCGGCTTCACGAACACCGGAAGGTCGAGACCGCGGATTCGCCGCAGCCAGAGCTCGCGGTTCGCATCGAGGTCTGCGCGGCGCACCGTGACCCACGGGGCGACCTCGACGCCGGCGCCCTCGAGCACGGTCTTGGTGAAGTGTTTGTCCATGCCGAGCGCCGACGACAGCACGCCGTTGCCGACGTAGGGCAGGCCCACGAGCTCGAGGGCGCCCTGGATGGTGCCGTCTTCGCCGAACGGACCGTGCAGGATCGGGAAGGCCACATCGACGTCGCCCAGGCTCTGCACCGTGCCGTCGGACGCCGTCACGGTGAACTCGCTGGTCGCAGCCGACTCCGGCAGATGCACGCGGGTGCCGTTGTCGACCACCTCGGGCAGCTCGGCCGCCTCGTGGCCGAGCGCGAACCGCGACACCGTGTCGTCGTCCTGGAGGGTCCAGGCGCCGTCGTGCGTGATGCCGATCGGGATGACTTCGTAGCGGCTGCGATCGATGGCACCCAGCACACCGCCCGCGGTCGCACAGCTGATCGAGTGCTCGCTGGATCGGCCGCCGAAGAGCAGCGCGACTCGGATCATGGGTGCTCCCGGGGGTGAGGTGGCGCGCTCACTCGCCTTGCGGCTCGTTCGTGTCGGTGGTCAGATGCGGCGCGATGTCACGCGGATTCAGCGTACCCGCCAGCACCTCGGCCACCTGGCTGACGATCGGCATCTCGACCCCTCGGGATGCCGCCAGTTCGAGGATCGGCGCGACCGAGCTGAGACCCTCTGCGGTCTGGTTCATCTGGGCGATGACCTCGCCATAGGCGTAGCCCTGGCCGAGCAGGCGCCCCGCGGTGTTGTTGCGCGAGAGCGACGACTCGCAGGTGGCGATGAGGTCGCCGAGCCCGGCCAGGCCCGCCAGGGTCTCGGGCCGCCCGCCGAACGCGACCGCGAAATCCGTCATCTCGACCAGCCCGCGCGTGATGATCGATGCCTTGGTGTTCTCGCCATAGCCGACCCCGTCGACGATGCCGATCGCGACCGCGATCAGGTTCTTGAGCACCCCGCCGAACTCGGTGCCGATCACGTCGGTATTCACGAAGCTGCGGAAGTACGGGTTGGTCGAGACCAGGGCCACGGCCGTCGCGGTGTCGAGGCTGACCGACGAGACGACGGCGGCGGTCGGCTGCTCCTTGGCGATCTCGAGAGCCAGGTTCGGGCCGGACACCACCGCGATCCGTTCCGGGTCGATGGCGAGCTCCTGCTCGATCACCTCGCTCATCCGCGAGCGGGTGCTCATCTCGACGCCCTTCATCAGCGACACGATCGGGATGCCGTCCGGGATGAGCTCGCGCACGATCCGCAGGTTCTCGCGCAACGACTGGCTGGGAACCGAGAGGTACACCTGCTCGGCCCCCTCGAGCACCTCCGGCAGCCGGGTGGACGACTGGATGCCGCGAGGCAGGTTGATGCCGGGCAGGTAGTCCGAGTTGCGCCGCGACTGCATGATCTCGCGGGCCAGTTCGGCCCGCCGCGCCCAGATGGCGACGCTGGATCCGCCGTCTGCCAGCACCTTCGCGAAGGTCGTGCCCCAGGATCCGGCGCCGAGGACCGCGACCCTGTGCTGCCCGGGCTTCAGGTGCAGCGGTGTCGAGATCGGCTGGGTGATGGGACCGGAGCCGCCGACGACCGGCAGGGGCCTCGTGGTGGGGGGAACCGCCGCATCCGTCATGTCGTCATTCTGTCGGCTCAACCCGTCTTCTGCGGCTTCCGGGGCGGCCGCGGCGCCTTCGCCGCCTTCGGCTCCCTGATCCGGCCGAACTGGCTCTGGCCGTGAGCGGCGGGATCCCAGCGCTCCACCGGAGCGGGCTCACCCCGCAGGCCCTCGAGCAACCGGGTGATGGCCTGCATCACGAAGAGGGTCGCCTCGGAAAGCGCCTTGGCATCCAGTGGCCTGCCCTCCCAGGGGCTGAGGTCGAGGGGCTCGCCGATGACGATGTCGACCGTCTTACGAGGGAACAGTCTGATGCGCTTCGCCCAGCGCGGCAGGATCTTCTGGGCACCCCAGTGCGCCGCCGGGATCAGCGGCACGCCGGTCTCGAGAGCGATCCGCACCGCGCCGGTCTTGCCGCGCATCGGCCACAGGTCGGGATCACGGGTCAGGGTGCCCTCGGGGTAGATCACCAGGGCGAGGCCCTCGTCGATCAACCGCTCGCCCTGCGCGATCGTGCCGCTGTGGCCCCGCGAGGCGCGCTCGACGGCCACCTGGCCTGTGACCCGGAACGCCCAGCCGATCACGGGAACCCGGAACAAGCTCGCCTTGGCAAGGTAGTGCGGCACCCGGCCGTGATGCCACAGCGTGTAGGCCGTGACGAGCGGGTCGAAGTCGGTGATGTGATTGGCCGCCATGATGAAGGGCCCACTGGTCGGGATGCGCTCAACGTTCTGCACCCGGTAGCGGCCGACCAGCAGCACGAACGGCACGACCAGAGCGCCGAAGAAACGCCAGACCGGCGTCTTCTCCCGGCGCTCGACGGCCTTGTCGCGTGTCGGGTCGGTGTAGCCCAGCGCCCTAGCCTTCCAGTCGGAATTGCGCCCCGAGGGCCTCGAGCTTCCCAACGAAGTGCTCGTACCCGCGGCTGATGATGCCCAGGTTGGTGACGGTCGAGCGGCCCTCGGCGGTCAGGGCCGCGATGAGGTAGCTGAACCCGCCGCGCAGGTCGGGCACGCGCACGTCGGCGCCGTGCAGGGGGGTCGGGCCGGTGATGACGGCCGCCTGCTCCAGCTTGCGCCGGGGAACGCGGCGGGTGATCGACTCGATGCCGTCCCGGTGCACCACGATGTCGGCGCCCATCTCCACCAGGGCGTCCGTGAATCCGAAGCGCTTCTCGTAGACCGTCTCGTGCACGACCGAGACGCCGTCAGCCTGGGTCAGGGCCACGATCAACGGCTGCTGCCAGTCGGTCATGAATCCGGGATGCACGTCGGTCTCGACCTGCACCGGGTGCAGGGGGCCGCCCGGGTGGTAGAAGCGGATGCCGTCGTCTTGCACCTCGAAGGCGCCTCCGACCTTGCGGAACACGTTGAGGAAGGTCATCAGCTCGGGCTGCTTGGCGCCGCCCACGAAGATGTCGCCCCCGGTGGCGAGGGCCGCGGCGGCCCAACTGGCCGCCTCGTTGCGGTCGAAGATCGCGCGGTGGGTGTATCCGCTCAAGGTCGACACGCCCTCGATGAAGATCGTGCGGTTGGGCTCGATCCAGATGATCGCGCCCATCTTCTGCAGGATCGCGATGAGATCCATGATCTCGGGTTCGATGGCCGCGTTCTTGAGCTCGGTGACGCCGTCGGCGCGCACGGCGGTGAGCAAGACCTGTTCTGTGGCCCCGACGCTCGGGAACGGCAACTCGATCTCGGCGCCGTGCAGGCCGTTGGGCGCCGTGATGCGGATGCCCTCATAGCTCTTGTCGACGATGGCCCCGAAGGCGCGCAGGGCGTCCATGTGGAAGTCGATCGGCCGGTCACCGATGCGGCACCCGCCGAGATCGGGGATGAGTGCCTCGCCGAGGCGGTGAAGCAGGGGGCCGCAGAACAGGATCGGAATCCGGCTGGAGCCGGCCAACGCGTCGATCTGCGCGAAGTGCGCCCGTTCGACATTGGCCGGGTCGAGCACGAGCACGCCCTCCTCCGGACTCGTGACCGCGACGCCGTAGGCGTCGAGCATGCGCGTGACGATCGACACATCGCTGATCTCGGGCACGTCCTGCAGGATGCTCGGGGTGTCACCCAGCAGCGCCGCCACCATCGCCTTCGTGGCGAGGTTCTTGGCGCCGCGCACCTCGATGCGGCCGCGCAGCGGCTTGCCGCCATCGATCACAATGCTGTCGGACGTCAATCCCACGCGAGCTCCCGCCTTGCGAGCATCCTTCGCGAGGTCTTCGACCGTGTCCACATATGCTCCTGTCGTCACGCGCCCCACCGTGCGGATTCGCGGTCGGCCAGCGGGACCCGCCGAGTCTACCCCGGGGCTGGTCCGGAGCGCGGGCGGGCGGAATCCGACCCAGGCAGCTCGGAACGCGGGGCCTCAGCGCACCGGCAGCGTGGTGGGCCGCCAGGCTTCGCGGCGCCCCTCGAACTCGGTGATCCTGTCTTCATCTCGCAGGGTCAGGCCGATGTCATCGAGGCCCTCGAGCAACCGCCAGCGGGTGTACTCGTCGATCTCGAACGGCACACTGAAGTCGCCGACCGTCACCGTGCGCTCCAGAAGGTTCACGGTCGCCGAGATGCCGGGATCGGCCTCGATCAGCTCCCAGAACCGCTCGACGAGGTCCTCGTCGACGGTGCCCGTGAGCAGGCCCTGCTTGCCGGAGTTGCCGCGGAAGATGTCGCCGAACCGCGGCGCGATGACGGCCTTGAATCCGTAGTCGCGCAGGGCCCACACGGCGTGCTCGCGGCTCGACCCGGTGCCGAAGTCCTGCCCGGCGAAAAGCACCGTTGCGCCCGCATAGGCGGGGTCGTTGAGAATGAAATCGGGATCCTGGCGCCACGACGAGAACAGCGCATCCTCGTAGCCGGTCTTGGTCACCCGCTTGAGGAAGACGGCCGGGATGATCTGGTCGGTGTCGACGTTGCTGCGGCGCAGCGGCACTGCGACTCCGGTGAACGTGGTGATCTTGTCCATTACTGAGCTCCCCCCTTCCGGTCGAGTAGCCGGCGCCAGCCGGCTATCGGCCAGATCCCACGGCGACGACAGCGTGCCCCGGATGGCGGTGGCCGCGGCCACCAGTGGCGACACCAGATGGGTGCGCCCTCCCTTGCCCTGGCGGCCCTCGAAGTTGCGGTTGCTGGTGGACGCGCAGCGCTCCCCTGGCGCGAGCTGGTCGGGATTCATCCCGAGGCACATCGAGCAGCCCGCGAAACGCCACTCGGCGCCGAACTCCTCGAAGATCTTGTCGAGGCCCTCGGCCTCGGCCTCGAGCCGCACCCTGGCCGATCCAGGCACCACCATCACGCGCACGTGGTCGGCCTTCTTCTGGCCCTGCACGATGCTGGCGAAGGCCCGCAGGTCTTCGATGCGCGAGTTGGTGCACGAGCCCATGAAGACGGCATCCACCTTGATGTCTTTCATCGGGGTGCCGGCGGCGAGGTCCATGTATTCGAGGGCGCGCTGCGCCGCAGCGCGATCATTCGGGTCGCTATAACTCGATGGCTCCGGCACTGTCTCGCTGAGGGAAACCCCTTGTCCGGGGTTGGTGCCCCAGGTGACGAAGGGCTCCAGCTCGTTCGCGTCGAGGTAGACCTCGGCGTCGAAGACCGCGTCGTCGTCAGTGGGGAGGGTATTCCAGTAGGCGACTGCGGCATCCCAGTCGGCGCCCTGGGGTGCGTTCGGACGGCCCTTCAGGTAGGCGTATGTGGTCTCGTCGGGCGCGACCATGCCGGCCCGCGCGCCCGCCTCGATCGACATGTTGCAGATCGTCATCCTGCCCTCCATCGAGAGGGCCCGGATGGCGCTGCCCCGGAACTCGAGCACGTAGCCCTGCCCGCCGCCGGTTCCGATCTTGGCGATCACGGCCAGGATGATGTCTTTCGCGCTCACCCCGGGCCGCAGCTCACCCTCGACCGTGATGGCCATCGTCTTGAAAGGCTTCAGCGGCAGGGTCTGCGTCGCGAGCACGTGCTCGACCTCACTGGTGCCGATGCCGAACGCCATGGCGCCGAACGCTCCGTGCGTGCTGGTGTGGCTGTCGCCGCAGACCACCGTGATGCCTGGCATGGTGAGGCCGAGCTGCGGGCCGACCACGTGCACGATGCCCTGCTCGATGTCGCCGAGCGGGTGCAGCCGGATGCCGAACTCCTCGCAGTTGCGGCGCAGCGTCTCGATCTGCGTGCGGCTGGTGAGGTCGACGATCGGCTTGTCGATGGCCAGGGTCGGCGTGTTGTGATCCTCGGTCGCGATGGTCAGATCGGGGCGCCGCACGTGCCGGCCCTCGGCGCGGAGGCCGTCGAAGGCCTGCGGGCTGGTGACCTCGTGCACCAGGTGCAGATCGATGTAGATCAGGTCGGGTGAGCCGTCTTCGCCCTGGACGACGAGATGGTCGTTCCAGACCTTTTCGGCCAGGGTCTTGGCTGTTTCGCTCATGTCAGGTCCTTCTTCGATCGGGAGGTCGGCCGACGACGGACTCCGCGACGAGGGAGGCCGGTTACTGGGCCTCGTCGCGGCGACGAAGAAGGAGGTCCCGTTCGAGCAGCATGGAATCGAGATTACACCGCGCACGGCACAGTGAGGATTCCGCTCAATACGTGACGGTGGCTCCGCGAAGTGAGATGCCCGTGGCGCTGTAGATCCCGAGGTAGGTGTCGCCCGTGTCGTGGTAGACGTTCGCGGCGTCCGAGTTGTCGCCGCCGAACAGCGGACGGATCGAGATCCAATCGAGCAGAACAGTGTCGCCCTGCGGCGTGGCCGGGGTGAAGTAGTTCTTCACGATGATCGTGAATGCCGCCTGTGCTCGACCGCCCTCTGCAATCGGATCGTTGAACTGCACCCCGAATCCGTCGGAATGTCCATAGCCCCAGATGTTGGTACTCGATTCGGTATCGCAGACCGGCCCACTGCTGAAGTACTGCTCGATGAGCACTCGGTTGTCACCGTCGAAGGGTGCGATGCCAGCCCCGGTGTACGCGATCCCCGTCTTCGAGATGAGGGCGCGCATCGCGATCTGGGTCTTGTAGCCGGATGTCGTTGCGGTGGCCGACCAGGTGACGGGGATCACGAGATCGGTCGCCGCATTGATCGAGCAAGCTGAGCCGTACACGGCCGTCGACGATGCGGGATGCGTCTCGTCCTTGCGATATCGACCCGGCGTACCCACGGTGAAACTCATCCGATAGCTGTATCCGCTTTGGTTCGCGAAGGTCCAGGTCGCACCCGCGACGACCGGGACCGGCGGGGTGGTCGGAGTCGGGGTGGGCGTGAGGGTCGCAGCGGGTGTCGCGGCTTCGCTCGGCACCGGATCGGCGGTCCCCTTCGACGCGCGCGTCGCCGCCGGCGCTGAGGCGAGGCGTCCGTTCGCCTGGACGATCGCGATGGGGACGATGACCAGCAGCACCACGAGCACCGATCCGGCGCCGAGCGCCCATCGGAAGCGGAGGGGAAGAGCCATGATGCCCCGGCCCAGCGCAGCAAGGAAAGAGGGCGAAGGGGCCGGGGGCGCCGCGGCCGAAACCGGCGCTGCGGCGATCGGCGCGGGAAGGATCGTCGCGGTCGCGCGATCGGCTCGCGCGGAGAGAGCCGCGTCGACCGCGGGGTCGCCGAGAGATCCCAGCCATTCCAGAAGTCCTTCGTAGCTTGCCGGGTTCGAGGCGACGGCCGCACGCGTCTCGGGATGCTGATAGGCGAGCTCCGCAAGGCGCTCGAGCGATGTCGACGCATCCTCGGCCTCGTTACAAAGGTCCTGGTGCTCGGTCATCGATCCTCCTCGGGTGGTCTGCCGCTCACCGTACGGAAGAGCCTCCCCGCCGTCGATGGGGACCAGTCCCCATGCGCCGCCGGATCACCCTGACCGCGGACACTCCGCCGGTCACCCGGTGCGCGTCACGGAACCGGAACGCCGATCGGGAAGGCGCCCAGCATGATTGTGGCGCCCAGCGGCGCCACCGCCTCGGTCCCGGCGGCCACCACGTGCTGGCCCTCCGCCGTGTCGGGAGCTCGCCGACAGGCGGATGTGTCAGCCCGTCGCGACCACGATGGCGAACGACCCGAGCATGATCGTCGCTCCGAGCGGCGCGACGGAATCGCCGCCCGGGCTCAGCAGCCGACGGCCGGCGGGCGTGTCGATCGCAACGCCATTGGTGGAGTGCAGCTCGCGCACCCGCACGCCCGCGGGATCGGGCTCGAGCAGCGCGTGGGTCTTCGAGACAGTCTTGCCCCTGTCGACCACCGGCAGAAGACCCGCATCGGGCCGGTCCGGGATGCCCGCCGGGTCGCGCCCGAGCAGCAGCGGCTCCTCGAGGCTCACGCGCACGCCGTCCGGCAGCAGGAGCATCCACCGGCGCGGAGCGGCCACCTGGGTCTCCTCGGCCAGCGGCTCGAGGTCGCGGACGGCGGCGGGCACCGAGACGGCGGCTGGCGCCACCGGTTGGGGCCCGGCGGGCGGCGGCTCGGGCCGGGCGATCCGGTGAGTCGCCGACTCGACCGAGGCGGGCACGGCGATGTAACCGCTCTGATCCGTGGAGGGCGCCGGGTCCGGACGCGCCGTCACCGGAGCGGTCGGCTGAGCGGCGGCGCCCGTGACGGGCTCGTCGGCGGGATCCGATCCGCCCGGGGGCAGCAGGAAGGGGTTGCCGCTCATCGGGTGCTCTCGTCCGGGTCGCCAGGAGCCGGCAAGAGCTCGAGCACCGCCAGGTCGTCGCGCGTGACCAGCCGCGTCGCGATCGCGTATTCGACCAGGCGCAGCCGGCGGTTGGTGGCGAGGTTGTCTCGGCCTCCGCGCAGGCCGGTCACGCCGATCCTGTCGAGCTTGTCGCAGACGTTGTCGAGCTTGCGGTTGAAGGCGGTGAGCGTCCACCCCAGGCGGATGGCGGCATCCCCAGAGCTCGGGATCTCGCCGTGCCCCGCCGAACTCTGCCGCAGCAGCGGCTCGGCCAGCGCGACGATCAACTGGCGCTGGCTCGTGGTGAGCGGCACGTGGCCGATGGTCTCGTCGCTCTCGCGCGAGAACGGCTCGTGCGAGACCGAGACCGCGGGGCCGTAGTACCCGCCCGCCGTGTGCACCGACAGCTCGTAGCTGGTGGATCCGGCGCCGAACACGATGTGCACGCGCTCGAACACCAGAGGAAGCCGCGCACCCGGCGCGAGGCGCGCCTGCACCTGGCCACTGGCATCCGTCACGGTCGCGGTGAGCAGAGTGCCGACGTTCTCGAGCCACCACAGGCCGGATTCGGTGCGGATGCGCAGGAACCGCCGGTGCAGATAGGGGTTGTCGTCGACGCTCAGATCGGATTCCCGGCCGATCGAGAATTCGCGCCCAGGTTCGACGGTGTGATGCTCGTCGCCGTACTCCACGCGGAGCGCGCGCAACGGCGGCGTGCTGGTCACCGCGTCGAACTGACCGGTATTGAGGGCGCTGCTCTGGCCGGTGCGGGGCGCGTCGCTGTTCACCGGATCGGCCTAGTCTTCCCGCACGGTGAACGTCGTTCCGCCCCCGAGATCGATGAGCGTGCCGGGCAGCACCACGGTCGGCTCGGACGCACGGAGCTTTCGCGGTGCGCTGCCCGGCAGCGTGATGAGCGACCCGTTCTTCGAGCCGAGGTCGGTCACCACCACCGCATCGCCCTCCACCGCGACCCGCAGATGGGTCCGCGAGATGTCGGGGTCGTCGGCGATCGCGATCAAGCGGGCATCGGAACCGGATGCCGCGGGCGACCGCCCGATCAGCACCGGCCGGTTCAGCGGTTCGCGCGATCCGTCGGCGCGCTCGAGCTGCAGCGTCGGACCGAGCGGAAGCGACGGGGCGTGCAGCGGGGACTGCACCGGCTCGGGAGCCACCTGTGCTCGCGGCGGGATGGGAGCAAGCACGGTCGCCTCGGACGGCGCGTCGTCGACCGGCGCGGGCCGTCGGCCGAGATCGGTGGCCAGCATGGTGTGCCCGTCGTGGTCACCGGGACGTTCGGGATCGGGATTCGGGATCCGGATCGACGCCCCCGCCTGAGTGCGGTAGATCGTGTCGCCGAACAGGAAGTCATAGGCCTCGGAATCGGGATCGGCCTGCGGCTCCTCGGGAGCCTGCTGCTGCTCGGGAGGCTGCTGCGCAGGGGCGCGGACTGCGGCTTGGTCGACGCCGGCATCCGGCGCCCAGGTGTTCTCGGCGGGCGGAGGTTCGGTGGCGGCGGGCGGAGGTTCGGTGGCGGACGCCGTTGGCGTCGGTGCGGGCGCGGCTGCCGCTGGCGTCGGTGCGGGCGCGGCTGCCGGCACCGCATCGAGCAGCACGCTCCAGGTCGACCCGGGGACAGTCAGCCGAAGACTCGCGACACCCTCGAGCACGCGCTCCGTCCAGGTCGCCATGCCTGCCCCCGAGAACGCGATCTCGGCATCGGCCGGCTCGGCGGCGGCCAGCTGTGCGGCGACCGCCGCATCCCCGCGCAGCACCACGCGCAACGCGCTGGCGTCGCCGTCGAGCAGGGCGAAAGGCGGGGCACTCGCGATCCCGCCACCGACCAGCGACTCGAGCGCGGCGCGGAACCCGTCGGCGTCGCTCAACCGCGCGGCGAGATCCGCCATGCGGGCCGATTCGGTCGATGGCAGCGCGAGCACGCTCGTCGCTCCGGCCACGACGAGCCAGGCGTCGGCGCCGGATGGCTGCGACTGCAGGATCACCGCGTTCCCCTCAATTTTCTGTCCCAGCTCTATCTTGGCGCGTCGATCACACTCGCGGGCGGGTGTCGTCCAGTTCGGGGGACAAAGCGAAGAGCCCCCTTTCGCGGGTCTGCTCGTCCACCCCCGCGGCGTTTCCCGAGGTGCTACCAGAGGTTCCGCGGTACTCGCCGCGCACCAGCACCACCGAGATGTTGTCGGCCCCGCCCGCCGCCAGAGCCGCCGCAAGCAGCCGGTCGACCACGGCATCCGGGCTCTCGTCCGGCCCGAGCGGCAGGAGCAGTTCGGCGATGCGCAGGTCGTCGAGCTCCTTCGTCAACCCGTCTGAGCAGATCAGAAAGGTCTGCGAGGGCGTCGCAGGCAGCAGCCAGGCCTCGGCGTGCACGTCGTCGGCGGCACCGAGCGCCCGGGTGATGACGTTGCGTTCGGGATGCCGGCGCGCGCCGTCCTCGTCGATCAGCCCGGCGTCCATCAGCTCCTGCACCAGCGAATGGTCGACGCTGATCCTGTGAAGGCCGTCGGGATCACCCCAGCGGTAGACCCGCGAGTCGCCCAGGTTGAACACCATCCACCGCGGCTCTGCTCCGGGATGCTCGACCACAGCAGCCACGCCGGCGAGGGTGGTGCCAGCGATGAGCGGCGCGCCCCCTTCTGCCCGGGCGGTGAGGTCGCGGACGGCGGCGTTCGCCCGCTGGATCGCGGCGAAGACCTCGTCAGGATCCGTTGTCCGCCCCGGATCGAACTCCTCGCGCAGCGCGTGCACTGCCGTCGCACTGGCCCGATCGCCGAAGGAGTGCCCGCCCATCCCGTCGGCCACCGCGAAGACCGGTGGTTCGGCCAGGAGGGAGTCCTCGTTGACGGCACGGACCATGCCGGCATGGCTCGCGCTGGCAACCTGGATGCGGAGCTCGCCCGCATCGGTCGTGAGGCGGTATCCGATCACGAGCGCTCACCGCGCCTCGCCCGTGCCACCGGCCGCTGGGTCAGCCGCTGCACCGGCCGTTGCGCCGCGGCGAGTGCGGCGACCCCGTGCGCCCACTTGGTCGCTGCGGCGAGGCGGTAACGGGCGAGCACGCGCCTCCAGCCGGGGAGGCTCGCCCGCGTGGCGTCGACGGTGGCGAGCACCTCGGCCCACACCGCATCCACTTCGGCGTCGTCGAGCTCGCGGCCCGAGAAGACCGCGTCGTCGGTACGCCGCGCCAGGATGGCGATCGACGAGCCGTCGGAGCGGGGAGGCAGGCTCGGTTCGACCGACTCGGCGGTCCGGCGCCTGGTGGTGGAGAGGGCGGGCGTCGCGATGCCCAACTCGCCGACGCGGTCGAGCAGCTCGTCCCAGGCGCCGGCCACGGCATCCCGCTTCCTCCGCGCGGAACGCCTCCTGGCCGCCCGCCGCCGCCGCAAACCAGACACCACGAGAAGCGGCACCAGGATCAGCAGCGCCGGGATGCCGGCGCCCAGCCCGATCCCCAACACCCAGCCGGGAAGCACGAAGGCATCCTTGGTCTTCTTGTTGGTGTTGTCGATCTGCACGTTCGTGACCAGATCGTTCTCGTTGTTCTGGCTGCGCGGGGGCTGCCGCACCTGCGGTTGCGGCTGGGTCTGCGGCTTGGGCACCTGGTCCTGCGGCACGTCGGTCTGGGTGGGGGTCGGCAGGAACGGGATCCACCCGATGCCCTGGAACGGCACCTCCACCCACGCCGTCACATCGTGGCCGGTCACCTTGACGGGAGTGCCGGCGGCCGACTCGGCAGCGGTCACCGTGGGCGCGAAGCCCATCACGACCCGAGCCGGATAGCCGAGGCTGCGTGCCATCAGCGCCATCGCCGAGGCGTACTGCTCGGCGTCGCCGACCATGACCGAGCCCGAGAACAGGGCCTCCATGCGGTCGGCGCCGTGTCCGGCCAGCGACGCCACGGAGTCCGACGCGGTGCCGTGCGAGAGGAAGCCCTGGGTGTGCAGGGTCTGCTCGATGTTGCGCAGTTGTTCGATCGGCGAGGTCGTGCTGCCGGCGAACTCGGTGGCTTTGGCCGCGACGATGTCGGGGATGTCATCGGCCGGACCGAGCTGCAGGCGAGCCGTGGGCACGTCGCGCAGGGTGGCGTCGTCATAGTCGGTCTTCTGCAGCACGCCGGACTCGACGACCGTGTCGCCCTTCTGCAATCCCGAGAGCAGCACCGCGCTGCCCGTCGTCGCGTTGTAGCGCAGTCCGGCGAGTTGGTCGCGGGTCTGCTTCGCCAGGGTGAGGGAGCGCGGGTAGCCGACGGTGGGGATCCAGACGTCGGCGTATGCACCGATCGTGAGCGAGATGGTCTGGTCGCCGTCGGCGGTCAGCAGGGGCGGCCTGGGGAACGAGCCGCCGAGCAGGGCGAAGCTGCCAGATCCGTCCGCGGCGATCTTCGAGCCCGCGACGGTCCACAGGTGGCCGTCGTAGCTGTCCATCGTCGAGAGCCGCAGCAGCTCATCGGGCTTCAAGCCGGTCACGGTGAACAGGGTCTTGTCGACCTCGAGCTTCGAGTACTGCCGGAAGCCGGCGAGCGGGCTCGCGAACTCCAGCGGCTGGAACGGCGGCACGATCTGATCGCGCAGCACGAAGCGGCTCTGCTCGGCGGGGGCCAGCGCGGCTCCGGTGAGCGTCCCGACCGCCACCGCGGCGAGGACGACAACGGCGGTCCCGGTCAGGCGCCTGCGCAACATCCCTTGGCTGCGTTCGATCTTGACGCTCTCGACCGTGCTGTGGCGCCAACCCAGCCAGACCAGGGCGAGCGCAGCGAAGCCGACCCCGCGAATGCCCGGGTAGTACGGATCTTCGGTGCCGAGCAGGATGCTGGCCAGATAAAGCAGGCCCGGTCCGATCAGCAACAGGGCCGCTCGCGCGGGCGTTCTCCGCCGCGGCAACCAGCGGGTCGCCAGCGTCGCCCCGACCAGTCCGACCAGCCAGGCCGAGAGGTACGGCACGACGGTGACGTAGTCGGGCAGCTCGACCGGCGCGCGCAGGGTGAGCAGATCGGCCCAGCCCCAGACCGCACCGACGCCGAGGCTGGCGACGCTGGTCAGGGTCGGGATCAGGTGCGCGGTCGCCTGGCCGGGAACGGCGAGGGCGCTTCCGAAGACCAAATAGGCGACGAGCGCGAGTCCCACGGTGAGCAGTGCCCCGAGCCGCAGCGCGCGGGCCGCAAGAGCCGCACCGGTGCCGACCAGCAGTCCGCCGACGCCGGCGAGCAGCCAGCCCAGGTCGTGGAAGCTGGTGGCGAGGCCGACGATGCCGATCAGGGCGAGAGCCGTGTGCACGACGACGTCGACGATGTTGCGCGGCTTCAGCGGGATGCGCGTCATGACACCCGCCTCAGCAGCTTGGGCAGGTCGCCGAGTTCGCCGATCGTCAGCACATGGAGTCGAGAGACCTGCGAGATCCGCGGCTCGCCGCCTCGCACGACGCGGAGTGCGATCAGGCGGGTGTCCGAACCCACAACGGCCTCGATGGCGCGCAGCTCGCCGATCGGTGTCTGCGAGCCGGTCACAACCACCAGCACCGACGGCGGAGCCATGCGGGCCAGCACATCGCGGATGAACTCGCGAGGGCTCAGGCGCAGCCCGGTCGTCGGCTCGAGCCGGCAGCTGTCGTCGAGCAGCGTCGTCACGGTCGCGGTGCGCAGCTCGAGGGTCTCGGTCACGACCCGCGCGCGGGTCTTCTCGCGCAGCACCTGGGCCCCCACCGACGCCATCACCGAGACCGCGAGCTCGAACTCGGGGTTGCTCGGGTCGTCGAGCTCGCCGCCCGCCCCGCCCCGGCCATCATTCGCGTAGCCCGCGGCGTCGACCAGCTGGGTGAGCACCAGTTCGGAGCGGCGCGTCTCTTGGAACTGCCTCACCATCAGCTGGCCGATGCGCGCCGATGCCCGCCAGTGCACGTAACGCTGATCGTCGCCCGGCTCGTATGGCCGAAGGGCGTGAAACTCGAGGTCACTGTTGGTGAGCGTCGAGGTGACCGCTCCCTCGAGGTCGCGGACCAGCCCCGACTGCGAGGGGGCGAGCAGGGTGGTCGCCGGATGCACGAACAGTTCGACCGGATCCGCCCACCGCACCCGGCGCCGCAGCAGCCCGAGCTGGTCGCCGCGCACGGAGAGGGCCGGCCCCGCCGTGATGACGGCCCGCCGAGCCGTCGGGACGGCGAACAGCTCCTCGTGCTCAGCGGCGGCCCCCGACCCGGCGGGCGCGAGCGGCGGAACGGAGAAGTCGGCCTCGCCGCGTCCGACGGGCAGTTCGAGCCGCGTGGCGCTCGAGCGACGCCCTCCGGTGTTGGTGACGAGCAGGCGACCGAACGCACGCTGTCCCGCGGTCACCCGCCGTGGGGTGAGCTCGATCTCGACGTGGAAGCTCGCGTGCCCGATCAGGAAGAACGCCGACACCACCAGGCCGGCGGCGAGGGTCAGCCCGAGATACAGGAACTCCGACCAGCCGAGCAGCCACGCCGCGAGCGCTGAGACGATGGCGGCGCCGAGCACGATCCAGCCGAGCGGGCTCACCACCCCGACCACCGGCCCCAGCGCGCGCCGAACGGCGCCGGCGGCCAGCCGGGCCAGTCCGAGGAGCGTGCGCAGGAAGGTCATCGTGGTCTCGTCGCGTGGTCTCGTCAGAAGGGGAGCCGGTTACGGAGCCGCGTACGCCGGCGGCGCCACATCGACCAGGATGCGGTTGACGATCTGCTCGGACGTCACGCCGGCGAAATCCGACTCGGGGTCGACGATCACCCGATGCGCGAGCACCGGCACCGCCAGATCGCGCACGTCGTCGGGGATCACGTAGTTGCGCCCGGCCGCCAGGGCCCAGGTCTTCGCTGCCCGCGCGAGGGCGAGCGCGCCGCGCATGCTCACGCCGAGCGTGACGTCCTTGTCGGCGCGGGTCGCCTCGACCAGCCGGTTCACGTAGTCCATGACGGCCTGATCGGCGTGCACCTCTGTGGCCAGTTCGGCCATCGTCGCGATGCTCGACGCGGCGATGATCGGCGTGATCCGCGCGGCGCGGGCGCGGTTCGCCGCATCCATCAGCAGGGCCACCGCCGTCGCATGGTCGGGGTACCCCAGCGAGGTCTTGATCAGGAAGCGGTCGAGCTGTGCCTCGGGCAGCGAATAGGTGCCGGACTGCTCGACCGGGTTCTGAGTCGCGATCACCATGAAGGGCGAGCCGACCGGATGCCCGACCCCGTCGATGGTGACGATCGCCTCCTCCATCACCTCGAGCAGGGCGCTCTGGGTCTTGGGGCTGGCGCGGTTGATCTCGTCGGCCAACAGGATCGACGCGAATACCGGCCCGGGGTGGAACTCGAACACGCCCTTCTTCTGGTCGTAGACCGACACGCCCGTGACGTCGGAGGGCAGCAGGTCGGGCGTGAACTGGATGCGCGCCGTCGTCCCGTCGATGGTGTTGGCGATCGCCTTGGCGAGCACGGTCTTGCCGGTGCCCGGCACGTCTTCGAGCAGCACGTGGCCGTCGCTGAGCATCGCCGTCAGCACGAGGCGGATAACGTGCTCCTTGCCCAGGATCGCCTGGTCGACGTTGCCGACCAGCTTCTCGAAGGCCTCGGCGAACCAGGTGGCCTGTTCAGCGGTCACGGGCATGGGCGTCTCCTCAGCATGGTGGGGCGTTTCCCCATCGGGTGGTGTGAACGGTTCCGTTGTCGGTCCAGGTGATGGTCGCGTTGTCGTTGTTGCCGCCGCGGACGTGCCAGACGCTGGACGTGCTGGAGCCGCTCGCGGAGCTGAAGTCGACGCTACCGACCCCGTCCGAGAAGGTGACGTGGTGCGAGCCGGTGCTCCCGCTCCAGGCGACACCCTCGGCGTTGCCGCTGCCCTGCGGGCCGCCGTAGCAGAGGTGGATCGAGTACGGGTCGACCGGCTTGACGCTCGCGCTCTTCGAGCTCACCTGCCCCGCGCTGGTCGCCGTCACGGTGAAGGTGTATGTCGTGCCGTACGAGCCCGTGAAGCTCACGCTCCCCGAGGCGGCGACGGTCTGCGTCGAGATCCCGTTGCCCGAAATCTGATAGGTGACCGGCTCGGTGCTGGCCGCGGCGCTCCAGCTGTAGGTGACCGTGGTGTGGTTGCTGCTGGCCGACGCCCCTGGCGGTCCGGGCTTGGGGGTTGCGGAGTTGCTCGAGCTCGCGGGCGGGCTCGACTTGCCTCCGCTGTTCGTCGCCGTGATCGTGTACGTGTATGTCGTGCCGACATGCCCCGGCATGGTCGCGGTCACCACGGTGCCGACGTCTTTCTGCGTGCCATCGGAGAGCACGATGTGGTAGCCGCTGATGGTGCGCCCGTTGCCGTTCGCCCCCGTCCAGTTGAGCACCAGGTTGCCCGAGCCGTCGGTCGAACCCGAGATCGTCGCTCCGGTTACCGGTGCCGGCGCGCCGAACGGCGTCGCGGAGGCGCTGGTGTCCGAGATGGGACCGGCCCCGAGGGCGTTCGTCGCGGTCACGCGGAAGGTGTATGCCGTGCCGTTGGTGAGGCCGGAGAACACGTGGCTGGCATCCGAGCCGGGAACGGTGACCGGCGACCCTCCCGACCACGAGATCGAGTAGGAGCTGATCGGCTCGCCGTTGGTAGCGGGCGCATTCCATTGCACGGTGACCTGACCGTCGCCCTCGACGAAGGTCGGTGCGAGGGGCTTGCCGGGCACATCCCGCACCGTGTACTGCAGGCGGCCCTGCACCTCGCGGCGGGGATCCTTCGTGGCGTCCTCGATCGTGTAGACGACGCTGACCACCCCGATGAACGACGCTCCGGGATGGATGGTGACGTCGCCATCCTGGGTGAACGACATGGTCGCGCTCGACTCGGCCGCGTTCTCGATGTGCGCGTCGACCACGGTCAGCGGCTGGTTCTTGGCAGCGAAGGGGTTGTAGTCGTTCGCCAGCACGTTCACCGTGTCGGTGACGCCGCGTTGACCCTTTGCCGTATCGGCGACCGCCTGCGGCAGCGGCTTCGACGACGAGGCGACCGTGACATTGACCGTGCCCGGCACGCTGAAGCCCTGGTACTGGATGGTGAAGTGCAGACTGGCCTTGGCGCCCGGCTGCGTGCCGAACGGCGACGAGACCTTGAGGGTGCTGCCGCTGAGTTGCGCCGCGATCTCGGGAGTCTGCCCCTTCAGTGAGCCGTAACGGAACTGGCTGATCAAGGCAGGGTTCGGATCGGTGGTGACCGCCCGCAGGTCGATGCTCTTCGGGTCCTCGCCGGCTTCGACCGACACGTTCTGCGTGACGAACTGCGGCGCCACGTCGGTGAAGTTCGGATCGCCGATCACGAGAGTCATGGTCAGCAGCGCGTGATGTGCGCCGTCGGTGACGTCGAAGGTGATGGATGCCGGGCCGCGGTAGCCGTTCTCGGCCGTGAACGTGATGCCGTTCGTCCCGCTGGCGACGACCGTGCCGTGGCTCGCCGTCAGGTCGATCGGGGTGTTGAGCACCGCCGGCTTCTTCGACGGAACCGTCACGATGTCGGCCAGCTTCCAGGTCTTGGAGCCGTTCATCGGCACCACCTGCGGCAGCTTGAGATCGCGGCGCAGGTAGGGTGGCGGCGCATAGTCCCCGCCGACGGCGGGGGGCACGCTCAGGATCGCGGTCGCACTGAGCCCGCTTGCAGAGCTCGTGACCCGGTACGCGATCGCCTCGCGGCGCTCGCCCGGGGTGACGGTGATCGAGCGCTTGGCCTGATCGACGGATGCCAGGGCGGCATTCGGCCCCTCGACCGTGATCTTGAGGTCGCTGTCGCGGCCGCCCGGGTCGGCGATCAGTCCATCGAGCGGCACGGCGACCGTGCTCTTGCCCACGACACTGTCGATCGGCACGTAGTGGTCGTGGGCCGTCGGGTAGATCGGGGCGGCATCCTTCGTCACCTTGACGCTGAGATAGGCGTCGTCGGTGCCGCCGTGCCCGTTGTCGATCCAGTAGTGGATCGCGTACGTGCCTTCCTTGGTCGAGGCCTGCACCACGACCTTGTTGTTCTCGACGGTGGCCGTGATACCGGGATCGACCTCGAGGCGCTTCGGATCGAGGGAGATCTTGTACCCGCTCGGGTCGGAGTCGTTGAGCAGCACCGCGACGGTCGCCACCTTGCCGGGCTGCATCGAGATCGAGTCGGCGACGGCATTCGGCCGTGCCGCACTGGTCGGCCGCGGGATCACCCCGATCAGGATCGTGCCGATGGCCTGCTTGCCGTATGCGTCCTCGACGACGTAACGGAAACTGTCCGTTCCGGCCGAGTCGGGATTGGCTGTGTAGCTGAAGCCCTCGGCCGTCGGGTTGAGCGCCACGCCGAGCTGCGGAGGCGTGGCGAGTCCCGCGATGCTCACCGAGTCGCCGTCCGGGTCGATGCCGTCGAGAGGCACCGTGATGGGCACCGTGGATCCCGCGAACACCCGCGCGGTTTGCGGCACGGGTACCGGCGCCCGGTTGGCCTTGGCATCGGGAGGGACCACGACGAAGGTGACGCGCGATGTCGCGCTCTCGCCGAACTGGTCGGAGATCCGATAGATCACCGAGTACTCGCCCGGCGTGCTGCCCGCCTGATAGCGCACCTTGCCGTTGCCGACGAAGGCGAGACCGTCGCCCTGGTCGCTCACGTCGACCAGCTTGGGGTCGAGGATCAGTTGCGCCTGGTCGGGATGGAAGTCGTTGGCGAGCACATCGGCGCTCACCACGTCACCCGCGCGCACCCGGACCCGGTCGGGGAGAGCCACCGGTGGCTGCCGATTGACGATGGGCGGTACCGGCACCACCGTGACGCCGGCCGTGGCCGTGCGCGTTCCGTCGGAGATCGTGTAGGTGAACGCCGTCTGCTCGGTGAGCGCCGCCGAGCTGGTGATGCGGATCACTGCGTTGCCCAACACCTCGACCGTCACCGCCGGGTCGGTGCCCGAGGTGTCGACCGACTGGATCGCCAGCACGTCGCCACTGGGAGACACGTCGTTGGCGAGCACCTTGACCGTCGTCGGCTCCCCCGGTCGCAGGAAGCCGGTGTCTTTGACCGCGATCGGCGGACCGGGCCGGGTGGGATCGGGCAGCACGTCGACGCGCACCAGCCCGATGCTCGAGGCCGCCCCTGCCGCGAGCGAGTACTGGAAGTAGTAGGTGCCGACCGTCGGAGCCGAGAAGGTCACCTGCGCGCTCTCGAGGTCGGGCGTCACGTTGGCCCCGGCCGGCAGCTTGTCGACGCCGAGCAGGGTGAGCGGCTGACCGTTGTTGCTCACATCGTTGGCGAGCGGTGCGATGGCCACGGTCTCGCCGCGGAATGCCTGCGCGTAGTCCGGCGTGCCGACCGGGCCCAGCGAGCCGGCGGGGACGACCTTCACCTCGAGGGTTCCGGTCGAGGTGGTCCGACCGTCGGAGACCGTGAAGCTGAGCTCCTTGGTTCCGGGCTGGCCCGAGGTATTGGCGAAGGTGATGAAACCATCGGGGGTGAAGCGCACCTGGTCGGCGCTGGTGGCGGATGCGGCATCCAGATAGAGGTCGTCTCCATCGGGATCGAGCCAGTCGGCCAGCACGTTGTAGCTGATCGAGCCGCCCAGTTCGACGCTGACCGCCATCGTGCGCTGCGCGACCGGGGCGGAGTTCTGGTCGAGCGGAACCACCCGCACCGTCACCAGCGCCTCGGCGACTCCCCCGCGCCCGTCATCGACCGAATAGCGGAACGACGCGGCCGTCGCCCCGGCGGCCGGGGTGAATTGCAGGGCTCGCCCGTCGTCGATCAGATCGATCCTGCCCGTGGTGTCGGGGATGGATGACAGCTGCGAGATGGTCAGCACGTCGCCGTCGGGGTCGGTGTCGTTCGCGAGCACCGGCAGGATCGCTGTGCGCCCAGGACGCACCCCGTAGCTGTCGTCGCGCGCGATGGGTGGCCGGTTGACGTCGGTGCGGTCGGCCAGCGTGTCTTCGAAACTCTGCGTGCTGGCCTTCTGGTCGCCGTTCTGGGTGTCGTCCTGCTGGGGCGGCGTCACCTCCTGCCAGTTCTTGACGAGCCGCATCTGCTCGTCAAGCAGCCAGACGTTTCCGCTGGTGAGGTCGTTGAGCGCCACGATCGAGCGGTTGACGCGGAATTCGAGGGTCGAGCCCTGCGTTTTCTGCTGGATGTCGACGGTTCGGGGGTTCTGGCCCGCGCACGCCAGGAGGTAGCGCTGGGCGCCCGCCCAGGCCGCGTGGATGCAGCTGTCGACGACGACCGGCGCCGAGATCTGCGACGCGCTGGTCACCGGGCTCGCGAGGTCGGCCGAGATGGTGCGGATGCTGCCGTCCGCGGACGCGACGACCACGCCCGAGTCGGTCGCGACCGCGACCTGGTCGCCGTCGGCGCCCGACTGCTGGAGCTTCGCATCGGCAGTGACCGAGGCCGGCAGGTTCACCGTCGATCCGTCGTCGCGAAGCAGGCGGTGCTTCGCCGCGTCCAGCAGCACGGCCCGATCGCCCGCCGCCGCGAGTTGCCCATCGCTCGGAACGGCGAGCGCATGCGTCGTGGGGCGTGCGCCCGGGGCATCCACTCGCACCAACTGCTGATGGGCGACGCTGGTGGCCAGCACCACTCCCGCCGAGGTGACGACCGCGCGCGCGCCCGAGCCGAGCTTGGCGACGGGCGGTGATTCGGGGTCGAAGGTCAGGCCGTTGACCACGTCGACCGCCCACAGTGAACCGCTCGGCGAGAGGATCGCCAGGGTCGTGCCACCGAGCACCACCTTCGACCCCTTCGGGATCGTGGCCGGTTCCACCAGGTTCGTGTACGCGGGGTCGACACGCGAGAGGCGCCCCTCGGCCGACTCGACAAGGAAGACGCTCTCGCCGTTCTGCACGATGTCCAGGTCGGCGGCCTGTCCGCTGACGGCGCCGTTCAGCTCTTCGATCTGGCGGTTCAGGCGTCCGCCGAGCAGGGCGTGCCCGTTGGTGACCCAGACGTCTTTGGCGTCCAGCTTGACGTCGGTTTCGGGAAAGCCCTGGTGCAGCAGGGCGAAGCTCACCGGGATCGCTGCGAGGGCCGCGATCACGACCACCGAGGCGATCGTCTTGCGGTGGCGCGCGACGGCAGAGACGAGCGTCACGCTTTCCCCCATGCGTCGCGGCCGAGATCGGGAACCCTCAACGTAACATGAGAGTTCTTTGCCCAAACGACGGAAGTCGCAGCGTGACGTCGACCGTCGCTCAGTCCGTGCAGATTACCAGGGGTTCGCCGGTGGCTCCGCTGCGGCCGATCTCGACGTTGATGCACACCTTGCTGCCCGGGACGACGCCGGTGACGGTTGCCGTGGTGTCGGGCGTCGCGGTGCGATCCACCGGCGTCTCGGCCCGCGCCCAGTAGTAGACATCGCCCTTCTTCGGATGCGGATTGGTCCACGAGAACACGACGGAGGTGCCGTCGGCACTGGGCTGCGCCGTGCCGTTCGTGGCCTGCGGCACGCTGGGGCCGACGATCGCCGTGCCGCCACCCGCCGTCGCCGAGGGGGTCGTGGATGGCCGAACCCCGGCCCCGCCGATGAAGATCGCCACCACGATCGCCAGGATCGCCAGCGCGGTCAGGCCGCCGACCACCGCGGTGACCAGGATGCGCCTGCGCGATGCGGGAGCGAAGGCCTCCGCGGCCGGGCGCGCACCCGGCGCTGCGGGCGCGGCGGGCACCACCGGACTCGTTGCGGGGGGCGCGGAGGCTGCCGCCGCGGGACGAGCAGGCCGTGCCGCCGGCTGGGCCTGCACCTCCTGCACCGAGCGGATTCTCGTCTCGTCGCCCCCGGCATCCTGGCGCGCCGGTTCTTCGTCGACGACCGGGACCTCGATCGTGGTCGGCGCGTAGCCGAGCTCCAACTCGATCCGCTGCAGAGCGCGGGCGAACTCGATGACGCTCGGGTAGCGGTTCTCGCGGCGCGGTGCCATCCCCTTCGCCAGCACCGCCGACAGGGCGGGCGGCACGTCGTCGCGCTGCAGGGGCGTGACCTCGCCGCGCTCGATACGGGCGACCAGGTCGAGAGTGCCGTTCGGACCGCCAGGCACCTCGAACGGCGTGCGCCCGGCCAGCACGGTGTGGATGGTCGCAGCCAGCGAGAAGATGTCGCTGCGCACATCGGGGGTCGGCACGTCTTCGAACATCTCGGGCGGGCTCCACGGGACACTCATGCCGACGCTTGCCTCGGTGTCCGACCCGCCTGCCGAGCCGTCCAGGGCAGGCAGCCCGCCGCCGTCGGCGAAGTCGGACGCGATCCCGAAGTCGGTGAGCGCCGGCCAGCCGTAGTCGTTCGTGAGCACGTTGGCGGGCTTGATGTCGCGGTGCAGGATTCCCGCTGCGTGTGCCGTCGCCACGGCACCCGCCAGCCGGATGCCCGTGCGCAGCGCGTCGACCACTGACAGAGGCTGGCGCTTGTAGCGCTCGGAAAGACTCGGGCGCGAGCAGTACTCCATGACCAGGTAGGGACGGCCGTCGCGCGCCACCCCCGCCTGGTAGATCGTGACGATGTACGGATGCGTCGACAGCCGCGCCATCAGGTCGGCCTCGCTGGTGAAGGCGGCCCGGGCCTGCGCGGTCAACTCGTGGGTCAGCAGCGCCTTGACGGCGACCTTGCGCCGCGGAAGCTGCTGCTCGTAGAGGAAGACGTCCGAGAAGCCGCCGGAGCCGATCAGCCGATCGACGACGTAGCCGTCGATGTCGGGTGGGGACGATGGCGTGCGCTGCATGCTGCCCTCCCACCCACTGGCTCAAGAGCGCTCGTGTTGTTCCGCCGGGTCGATGCGGGCGCTGACGCCCCCGCGGTTCTACACCCTAGTCAATCGAGGCGCGCTGGGATTCCGCTCGCAGCTTGATGACGCTGGCCACGACGGCGACGGCCATCGCCACGACGATCACACCGAGCGACACGATCGTCGGGATCTCGGGCGCCCAGTCGAATCCGTTGCCGCCGTTGAGGAACGGCAGTTCGTTCTGGTGCAGGGCGTGCAGGAACAGCTTCACCCCGATGAAGGCCAGGATCGCGGCGATGCCGTACTTGAGGTACGCCAGCTTCTCGACCAGGTCGCCGAGCAGGAAGTAGAGCTGCCGCAGCCCCATCAGCGCGAACACGTTGGCGGCGAAGACCAGGAACGGGTTGGTCGTGATCCCGAAGATCGCCGGGATCGAGTCGAGCGCGAACACGAGGTCGGTGGATCCGAGCGCGATGAACACGATGAGCGCCGGGGTGAACACGCGCTTGCCGTCGATCGTCGTGCGGAGCCGAGCTCCCTCGAAGTGCGGGGTGAACGCCATCCGCGCGCGCAGGAACCGGATGAGCCTGCTCTCGCGCTCCAGCTCGTCGTCGTGGTTCGTGAAGGCCTGGTTGGCGGCCGTGTAGAGCAGGAACAGGCCGAACAGGTAGAAGATCCAGCTGAAGTGCTCGATCAGCTGCACGCCGAGCACGATGAAGATGCCCCGGAAGACCAGGGCGAGCACGATGCCGACCATCAGGATCTCTTGCTGGTACTTCTTGGGAACCGAGAAGCGGGCCATGATCAGCAGGAAGACGAACAGGTTGTCGATCGACAGGCTGTACTCGGTCAGCCAGCCCGCGACGAACTCGCCGGCGTGGTCGGCATCGCCGATGCCCCACAGGGCCACCGCGAAGATCAGTGCGAGCAGCACGTAGACGCCGATCCAGAGCCCGGACTCGCGCGGCGACGGGATGTGCGGCCGCCGGAACGCGAAGAACACGTCGACCGCCAGGATCAGCAGCAGCACGAGCGCGGAGCCGATCTCGAACCAGGCGGGGATGACGGTCGGCATGTGGCTGGCCTCTCGGACGGGGCCCAGATCGGTGGGCGCAGTGGATGTCCGAACGTCTCTCCCGCGCAAGCCCCGCTCTCTCAAGCGGCGGCTCGCGATCGCGACCGGGGCTGCAGCGCTGGAACCCGTGATGACGGCCGCGATGAGGTGGGATACTCCCCTTCGCGCCGCCAGCCTAGCGTTCCGAGCCGGGACTCAGGCCAGCGGTTCGATCAGGGTCGGGATCGCCGGGGTCGACCGTGCGCGAGTTGTTGACCCGACGATCCACCTCGTAGCTCGTGATGTGACGCGGCCTGCGCCGTGGACACCTCGTGCAGCAGCGCGATCATGTCGTCTTTCTGCGCGTCATCCGCCAGCCGTTCGGTGTCGAGCCAGCGGTCGTAGACGCCGGAATCGAGGAACACCGGCATGCGATCGTGCACCTCGCCCGAGGCGTCGCGAGCCTCGCGGGTGATGATCGCGGTCGACACCTGCCACACCTCGTCGCCGTCGTCGCCGTCTCCGTCGCCGGGCACCTTGCGCGCGGTGAAGATGCCGGCGGCCGCCAGCATCCGCGCCTGGCCGTGGAGGAAGTGCGCCTGCTTGGCGCCCGCCTCGCCCGTCCACTCGTAGTAGCCCCGCATCGGCACGATGCAGCGGTGGGCGGCGAAGGCGTTCTTCCACATGCCGTTGGTGGCCACGGTCTCGATGCGGGCGTTGAACTGCGGGCGCTTCGAATCCTTGATGAAGGCGGGATGGAAGTCCCAGACCGCGGGCTCGACCCGGCGGATCACCTCGCCCGTCGCCGAGTCGCGCTTCTCGCGGATGATCGGCGCCCAGTCGGTGGGCGCGATCGAGAACGACGGCACCCAGTCGCGGTAGTCGTTGCCGTCGAGCACGAACTGCTCGATCAGGTCGTTGGTCTTCTCGTCCATCGCGAATCGGCCGCACATGCCGCACAGTCTCTCGCAGGCGAGGTGACGGCGCGCAGTGCGAGGATGTCGCTATGGCAGACGCTGGAACCCCCATCTCGTACGAGGCACTCGCGGTGAAGATGCCGGTGCTGACCAGCTCCGGTGCCGAGATCGGCACGGTCGCGCACGTGCTCGCCGACGAGCACCTCGACGTATTCGACGGGATCGTGGTGAAGACGCACCACGGCATCCGCTTCGTCGGCCGTGACCAGATCTCGGCCATGACCACGACGGCCGTGACGACGAACATCGCCGACGCCGACGTGGATGCGCTGCCGAAACCGGATGGCGATCCGATCTACGAAGTGGATGCCCTGCAGGGCATCGGACCGTCGCTGACCGAGCACCTGCGCAAGCTGTTCGGCCGCGAGCACTGGACCCGCACCGAGTAGGGCGTCAGCCGGGCTCCGGCAGCACATCGATGCCGGCCGCGACCGCGGCCGCGCGGTAGGCCGCCGCGAGACCGAGCGGCGTCGCGTGGGCGTTGAGCCCGCTCGGGTTCGGCACGACCCAGATCGGCACGCCCGCGATCGTTGCGGGCTGCTCCCCCGGCACAGCCTGCTTCACCTGGAACGCGATCCGGTACGCCGTGATCCCGAGGATCGCGACGACACGGGGGGCGCGGCCGCGACCCGGCGCTCCAGGTCGTGGGCACCGGCGACGAGTTCGGCGGGCGACAGCTCATCGGCCCGGGCGGTGGCGCGCCGCACCAGGCTGGTGATGCCGACGCCGCGGGCTGATGATGTGCGCGCGGTCGGCCGCATCCATCCCCTGCGAGGCATCGACGACGTGATCGAGAATTCCGGCCCGGTACAGCGTCGGCCAGAACCGGTTGCTGCGCAGCGAGAACGGCGCCTGCACGGCGACGGAGCGCAGCCCGGGGTTGAACCCGACGAACAGCAGTCGCGTGCCCGGCCCGATCAGATCTGGTGTTGTGCCCCCGCGGAAGGTCTCGAGCTGGGCGCGGGAGAAGGTGGGCACGGTCGGCCTTTCGAGGCGGCGGTCGCGGCTGGTGAGCAGGCTAGCCGATCACTAGGGTCGATGGCATGACAACCGACGACGCCCGCGAGGCAGACGCCCGCGAAGCAGCGAGGAAGCAGATCAAGGCCCGGCGCGAGTTCTGGTCGATGTCGGCGATCCTCGTCGTCGTCGGCATCTTTCTCGTCGCCATCTGGTGGGTGACCGGCGCGCCGCAGTACTTCTGGCCCGCGTGGCCGCTGCTGGCCTTCCTCGTGGCGATCGTCTTCTCGGCCTTGAACGCCTTCGGCGTCATCAACCGCGAGGTGACCGAGAGCGACATCGACGCCCATCTGGCGCGCAAGAACCGCGGCGGTTCCGCCTAGAGTCCGTTCCATGACGGCGCACGCACTCGGGCTCGACGAGGCGCGGCGCATCGCGGTGCGCGCTGCGCTGCTCGAGGGGGCGACCGCCGCCGAGCGGCCGACCGACCTGGTAGCCGATGATCGAGCAGCTCGCCATGCTGCGCGTCGAGCTCACCACCACCGTCTGCCCGGCCGCCGATCATATCGCCTGGTCGCGGCTCGGCGATGCGTACCGGCCGGAGCAGACCGAGGCCGCGCTCGCCGACGGCGTGCTGTTCGAGCGCGCCTGGATGCTGCGACCGATGCATGACCTCGGTCTCTACCTGGCCGAGATGCGCGCGTGGGGCTCGGGGTCGACCGCGGGCGACTGGTTCGAGGCGAACGCGGCGTTCGCCCGCCGCATCCTGAACCAGATCGAGGAAGAGGGGCCGCTGACCTCGCGTGAGATTCCCGATGACGCAACTGTGCCCTGGCCGTCATCGGGCTGGAACAACGAGCGCAACGTCGTCAAGATGCTCGAGAGCCTGCACATGCGCGGTGAGCTGGCCGTGATCGGCCGGGTCGGAAAGCTGCGCATCTGGGAACTCGCGTCGCGGGTCTTCCCCGACGCGCCCGAGGTGCCGGCCGCCGAGGCCGAGCGCATCCGCAGCGAGCAGATCCTGCGCGCGTGCGGGGTGATGCGCGACAGCCGATCGATCAGCCGCCTGGAGCTCGACGGCCTTACCCCGGTGGGCGAGCCGGCGACCATCGAGGGCGTCGCCGGCAAATGGGTGGTGCATGCCGCGGCTCTCGAGCGGGAACGCTCCGGCCCCGAGTTCTCGCCACGGGTCGCGATCCTGTCGCCGTTCGACCGGCTCATGACGGATCCGATGCGTGTCGCCCGACTCTTCGAGTTCGACTACATGCTCGAGATGTTCAAGCCGGTCGAGCAGCGCATCTGGGGCCAGTTCACGCTGCCGATCCTGAGCGGCGAGCGCCTGATCGGCAAGGTCGACGGGCGCTCGGATCGCGACGCCGGCCACTTCGTGCTGCACCGCATCCACGAAGACACCGGCTTCGACCGGGCGACCCGGCGCGCCGTCGACGCCGAGTTGGAGGCCTTCGCCGCGTGGATGGGACTGCAGGTGGTGCGCGGCTAGCTGGTCGCCTTCTTCACCAGATCGCCGACCATCTTGGCCTGTGCGGCCGTCAACGGCGCCGTCACGGCCCAGGACGTCGGCCACATCGTTCCGTCGTCGATCAGCGCGGGGCTGTCGAACGCCAGGGTCGCGTAGCGCTCCTTGAACTTGGCGGCCGGCTTGAAGAACAAGATCGTCTTGTCGTTGAAGGCGTATGCCGGGAACCCGTAGTAGGTCTTCTTCATGACCAGGGCTCCGGCAGCCTCCGTCACGATCTCGTCGACCTGCTTGGCCAGCTTCTGGTCGAGCCCTGTCATGCTCGCGATCGCGTCGGCCAAGGCCTTCTCGCCCGCCTCGCGGGTGTTCGCCAGCTTCAGCTCTGCGGCGCGCTGCTTCATCGCGGCGCGCTCCTCGGCACTGAATCGGGCTGTGGTGCTCTTCGTCTCTGCCATGTCACCCATGGTAGGCAGCGGATGCGGACGGAGACTTCTCCGATCCTGCGCACCTTTCGGGGCTACTCGCCGACCTGGCGCACCTCGATCGGAGCGACCCGGCTCTCGGCTGCCAGGTCGACCCCGGTGATCGAGAAGGCGTTCCCGTCAGGATCACGGAACGCGAACATCGGCGGCGTGCCCGGCCAGCGCAGGATCTCGTCGACCTCGACCCCGAGTCGGGCCAGACCCGCGTGCGCCGCATCGACATCGTCCGTCGTGAACCGGATGCCGATCGGGCCCCGCACGATGCCCGGCTTGGCGGGCTCGAGCGTGACGATCACGTTGTCGCCACCCGGCTCCAGCTCGATCCACCGACCACTGGGCGTCACTACGTCGCGGAGCACTCGAACCCCCAATGTCTGCGTGTAGAACTCGAGCGCGGCGTCCTGGTCTTCGACCGGGATGCTCACCGTCCGCACTCCCGTGATGAATGACCTCATGGTGAGAGCGTGTCAGAAGATGTAAACGGTGTCCACATCTTTCGGACACCCCCACAAAGCGCGGCACGGAGGGTAGCGTCGAATCATCGGCGTGGATCGAAGGAGACAAGGTGAACAGCTCCGGACCGAACAGAACAACGTTCTTCGGTGGACTGGGTCTCACTCTGGTCGCTGCGATCCAGTCGGCTGCCGTCATCGCGACCCTCCTTCCCAACGCCGACGGATTGTTCGTCGTGCTCCGCGGCGCGCCGACCCAGATCATCGTTGACCTGCTCCTGCTTGCCAGCTGCGTGATCCTTGCTTTCGGATACCGCGGCGATGAAGACATCGTGGGTTCATCCGCGCTCGGACGCGTCGGCTTTCTTCTCCTCGGCCTGGCGGGCCCCATTCAGATCCTGTTCTCGTACCTCTCCGTGGCTCTGATCACGGGCGGATCGTCCGCGGCCGTCTGGGTAGGGACAGCGCTCGGGCTCCTTCCCATGGCGGCGACGACGATTGCGGCCGTCGCGGTGATTCGGGCGGGCATCCTGGCCGGATTCTCTCGCTGGATTCTTCTCGGAGTCGCGGCCGCCGAGGTCATCCAGTTCGCCTTGTCAGCGGTGCAGAATGCGCCGCAGGGTTACTACATCGCCGTCCTGTTCTACCTCGCCGCGTTGCCGCCGCTGCTGCTCCTCTGCGCCGGCGTGAGCTTCGCGCTCGAAGGGCGCTCGGCCGACATCAGAGAACGGCTGCAGACGATCTACGCCACGTGGCGCGCAACAACCTGATCCCGCCGTCAACGAAGACGCGACGCCAGCAGTGGCGCGAAGAAGTCGGCCAGTTCGTTGGTCGCGGCCAGCGGGAGCACGGCGGCGACATACTGGTCCGGCCGCACCACGACGACGGCTCCGGTGGCGCGATCGGCGCCTCGCTCACCCGCCCGTTGGAGATTCGCGCTCAGGTACCTCTAACGCGACACCAGTTCAGTGTTTTCCATCGTCTCGCATCCCTAGAGATACGAGACGTCCGGAAGGGTCAAATTGTTGTCGGTTAAAGGCGCCGGACCGCGAATCCTTTGCGGGCCACCATGCGTTACACCACTATGCGGGACTCAACTGCGGAGAACGATTTCGCGCCGATCGCGGAGGAGCTCGTGGCTGCGACTCGCGATCAGGGACCGAATGGCCACGGGTCTGACGAGGCAGGACGGCGGCCCATCTCGGCTAACAAACACGAATCGTCGGTGGCGCAACGCTCTGGACTCGCGCAATGGGTCGACCGCGAAAACGGTGCGGACCGAGGTGGGTGAGGTCACGGTTCAGGTCCCGAGGGTCCGTGCCGACGCCGACCGCCCCGCGCTGAAGCGCGACTAACGGTCTTTGAAGTAGGCGAAAAGGTGGCGTTCTTGGGTGAACAGGGTGGCGACCACCGCCCCGATCAATGGCCCGGGGAACGCGAACGCGACGACCCTGGCGCCCGCCCAGGCGGCGGCGGACGGATCAGTTGCCGACGACCAGGAGACGAGGACGAGGATTGCAGCGAGGGCGATGATCGCTGCGGTAACGTCCCACGCAAATCTCTCGAGAGAGATCTGGGCTACTTGATCGCGTATGCGAACTCCTGCGTGGCGCGCTGACGCCAACTCGAGCCGTCGAATGGTGACGCTCGCTACTCCGAGACCGAATGCCAGGAAGAACGCGACGATCGCAGCGAAACGTGTGATTCTGTCGCCGAACAGAGCAACTCCATCGAATTTCGCCCCAAACGCTCCGTTGAGTTGCGTCAGTTGTGGGGGGGCAGCTTGAGCCGTCACTGCGGTGGGCCGGAGCAACACGCTGCGTCAGGAGATTTTCCACGACTGCTGACTGTGGCCAGGATTCAACCCAGCATTGATCGAACGGCGACGTGTTGGCAGCGGGCAGAAACAGTGCATACCCGTACCCCGCGGCACGGCCATCGCTGGGGTACTCGTACGTCCCGGCGACACGAGTGGAACCTGACTGCAATCGCAGCACACTACGTGTGCAGGCCCAGTCTCTTCGCCAGATCCGCTGACGCGAGTGGGCCATGGTTGATCGGGGGATCGCCGAGCGATGTGAAACCGCCGAATGTCGGTGAAACCTCGAAGGTCGGGATTTGGGTCGTCGGCATCGAGAGCGCGACTTGCGACAGCGACTGTCGTATCGCTCCGGCCGCGGTGACTCCTGGGATGCTGCGAAGCGCGTCGCAGGCCGCCCCGTCGATTCGGCCGGGAGCGGCGTAGACCAGCGTCGAGCCACCGCCTGCGCGAAACTGTGCTGCTTGGCGTTCGATGGAGATCGTCTGGGCGGCCTCCGCTGCACCCAACAATCCGATGGCCACGGCCATGATCGACGCGAACATGATCGCGCGCGAGGTGCCAAGCACGAGGTTAAGGGCGACCTCTCGGACAATCGCAACAAGCTTCACGAGCGACCGCCAGGTCTATGACGTCGGTGCACACGTCCCGCATGTGCGGGTCGTGAGTCGCCACGACAATGATGGTGCCGGGAGTGGCGATGCCTTGCAAGCCTGAGAGACAGTCAGAGCCGCGGCCGGGTCCAGTTGGGCTGTTGGTTCGTCGACAAGGAGCAAGTCTGGATCGGCGGCCAAGCCACGCGCCAGCATCAGACGCTGCCCCTCGCCTCCTGAGAGCTGACGAAATGGAGAATCAGCCACCCGACTCAAGTCGAGTCGCTCCAGGCCGTCCCGAGCCAGGCGTTCAGCGTCGGCTATCGTCATGCCCTTTGCCAGATGCGGCAGCATGACGTGGTCCAACGCGCTTCGAGCCGGCACTCCATGCGGATTCTGGAAGATCCAGCCGACTTTCGTGACGTTGGACCATTCGATCGCCCCTTCAGATGGTGTCAACCAGCCGGCGAGCACACTGAGAAGAGTGCTCTTGCCCGACCCGGATGGGCCAACGAGGGCATATGTGCGCCCGGGATGAAGGACGAAGTCAAGCCCAGTGAACAGCGGCGGGCGAGATCCAAAAGCATGGGTCACCGCATGCGCCGCTACGAACACGAGCTCTTCTGAGGGGGTTGGAGCGACACACGCCCGACCGGACGGCCGTTGGGCGCGATCACGTAGCTCTGACCGAGTTGTGAGCCAACCACCGTGACCTTGACTGCCCCCCGGGAAGTGGACCAAACGCAGGCGCTGGTAGCGGTCTCGTCGTAGATGGCCGCTGGCGGCACGACCGTCACCTTGACGGCGTGAACCAGTCGAAAGACGGCGTCGATGACTGGCCCGTTTGAGCCGTTGCCATCTCCACCGCCGGATGCTGAGCTTGCGGCGTTCGAGGTGGTCGAGTTGCCGCCCGACCCGGATCCCTTCGACATCGCGCTGACGTAGTCGGGCAGAGTCTGAAGCAGCTGCAGAGCCGTGGGGTCGGTGATGGCTCCGGTGGAATCGACGGGAAGTTCTTTGTCGTCGACCACGACTGCACGCGCGCCCGGTACGGGGTTGTCGGGAAGGTGTTCCACCCCTGCAGACACGAGCGAATCCGGAAGTGTCGCCATCGTGGATCCCGGACTGAGCGCTTCCCCGATCTGCAATGAACAACGCTGGATCATGACGGTAGGCGCGGGAATCCAGGCGAACTCGCTATTGGGGACAGAATGCCAGGATTGGCCGACCCATCACCGGCAGCGATCGCGAGTTTCTGGGCAGCCCGCAAAGTTCGAAAGTCGAGGCGACCGGTCGTGGGAGCCGAGTACCCCAATCGGTTCAGTTCGGCCTGAAGCGCGCTGACGTCTGCACCGGTGGAGCCTTCAGGCAGAGAGCGCCAGAGCGGTTCGCTGGTCGCGAGGTAGATGACGGGCGTGTCGTCGACTCTGACTTCGCTGGTGCCTGACGAAACCGTGGCCCCGGGGTGGCACCCGTTCGCGGTGACCGTGCCAGCGATCGCGCTGAGTATCGGTGACCGAGGTTGAGTGGCCAGTTGCAGGTTCACGGGTGAATCGTCAGTGATCGACTGCTCGCTGGTCGGAGCCGACGCGGCTATCTGCTGACCGCTCACTGAGGATGGCGGCGGGAGCGGCACAACCAGGGAACCTATGGCGATCCCCCCGCTCAGCACAGCCAGCACGCAGATCGCAAGCACCACGACAACTCGTCCGGGCCTGCCCAGAGCGAGCTTCGAACCGGCCTCGGTGGGTCGTGTAGTCACTTGGTGGGCTGCCCCAAATCTTCACCCAGTGGATTCTGCAAACAGGTCCTCACGGGCGTCGCGTCCAGATCAAACGAAAAGGTCTGTGTCTCGAGTTCGGCTGCATATTTGGCACCCGTATAGCTTCTCGGAACGACCCCTGCTTTCACCAAGCATGCGGCAACAATGGTATTTTCGTCCAGATTTTGAGGGTCTCGCGCCATCTCGGCCTTAAGCTTCTCCCACGACGCCGAATGCCGTGTCGCACGCCGTCAAAGCCGGTTGCTGCGCCTTTTGATCAGCGCTGTTGGTGACAGCGAATGTCCCATCTTCGCGCCCAGTGAGTTGGACGTCGAACCCTTTCGCCTTCATGCATGACACGAAGTCGCTCCCGACTTCCGCGTACTCCTCATCGGTGATTCGACCGTCCGCAAGCACGGCGTGGGCGAGAGAAGACGTGGTCGAACGATATTCCTGAGCAAACGCCGACGCCCAGGGGCCCGAGAATTGAGGAACCGCACCGGTGTAGATCGGAGGAGGGGACTGGTTCACGATCGTTGTCGTCGAGTTCATGGCGGTCGAACTTGAGCACCCCGTCAACGCCGCTGCCCCCGCGACCGCGAGAATCGCAAGGCAGACGAATCGACCGTGAACCAGCCTACTCACGGGACGTAGACCGCCATTCCGTCTCCCGACTGGTTCGCCGGGCATATGTTGTCCATTGACCAATGTCCGGGAGTTGCGCGAGGCGCGTAGTAATAGACGCGACCGCCAACGACGTCGAAGTGCTGCACGGACACCTGAGATGCGGCGTAATCGTAGCCCTCGTAAAACGGATGATCCGAATACCGCGCGTAGTAGCCGTTGACGTAATAGGAGTATTCATTGACGGCCATGGCTGGCGCTGCGACACCCACTGTCATTGCCGCTACTGCCATGCCAGCGCCCGCCATCATGAGCGTCCTGCGTTTGATCTTCATAGCACTCCCAATCCACCTTATTATCGGTTCTCACGTCGGTAGACCGACCTGTCTATTGGAACGTACTGTAAGGATCCCTCATGCACGAGTTTACCTGCCCGACGATAGCTACCACCCGTGCTGTGGTGATCAGGCCTTGCTGAAAGGCTCTGATCGAAGCCCTACCTGCCGAGTTTCGATCGCGAGCCGTTGGGCTCTACAGCACACCCTTTGGTGTTCCTGTCCTTCCCGGCTGTCATACGACGAGGTTGGTGGGTGCGGGCCCGACCCCTCCGCGGAAGTGGTTTGGCTGTGCGCCTCGTATCCCTAGAGATACGAGACGTCTCGCCGGTCCGTCCTCAGCTCACCGACTGACCGGGCGGCCCGCGGACAACCAGCCTTGACCTCGTCGTCCCGATTCTCGCAACTATGTATCGAAACTATCCGTTTGAACGAAGGTGCTCACCGTTACTTATGAGACACCACGAGGGCTCAATAACGAAGTCGATCGGCTATGCGCGCGTTTCCACGGGGCAGCAGTCCCCCTGGGCTGGCACGGATGGCTTGAAAACCGACCCTTCTAGGTCGTAGTTCACCACTGGTCTCGCCGACGCACTTCGATTACACTTATACCTACTTAGGTATAGGAGGAAAAGATGACTGCCTCAAATCTTCTGCGCTCGTCTCGCCTCACTAGCGGGATCAGTCAGGGCGATCTCGCGACCCGCGCACGCACCAGTCAGCCCGAGGTCTCGAGCATCGAGAGCGGTCGACGCGTGCCCACCGTAGACACGCTCGAACGCTTGCTGCGCCAGACCGGCCACCGCTTGGTAGCGGTACCGGGAGTCGGAACAGATGCCCCCGAGGCCGGCGAACGCATCGCGTCCGCCCTGCGTTCGGATTCGGTTGACTCCGCCCTGCGCGCTTTCATCGACTATTCCGACAACCTGGCACGCCACTCCGGGGCGAGTCGATTCGCATTAGGCATCGCCGAACCGCGGCCGACCGGGTCGCTCGCTTGGGATGCAGCTCTCGCAGCCCTGGTCGACTATTGGTTCTCCAAGTCACGACTTCCGAAGCCTGACTGGACCAAGGCTTCATCGCGAGTGCTGACCCGGCCTGAGTCACCGCAACTCAGCGACTACGACCTCGAGCCGGACCTCGACGATGTGCCTGCCGAGTTCCGCCGGCGCAACGTGTTGATCGAACGATCGACCCTCGCCAGTGTCTGACTCAGTTCAACTCGACCGCGACGACCTCATCGACGCGCTACGCGAGCTCATCCAGGAAGCCCACATCGAGGGGCTGACCGGCGTCACCATCCGGATCGTCGGTGGCGCCGCGCTGAGGCTCGCGCACTTCGACCGCGACACGACGGTGGACCTCGATGCTCAGCTCGCCCCGCTCGACCAGCTGCAACCCATCATCGACCGAATGGCGACGAGCCGGGGTTGGTCGCCCGACTGGCTCAACAACAACGCCGTGATGTTCTTGCCGAGCTGGGGCCGCGTCGTCGATTGGCAAACAGTTTTCGATGACGGGGACGTATCGATCGCGGTCGCTCCCATCGACGCTCTTCTCGCGATGAAGCTCCTGGCCTCTCGGCCCGGACGAGACACCCCAGACATCATGAAGCTGCTGGCGCTCAACGAGATCGCTTCCGTCGAAGCTGCCGAGGCGCTCTTCGAAGAGTTCTACCCCGGTGACTCACTGCCCGAAAAGGCCATTCGACTCTTGAGGAAGATCTTCGAAATCGGCCTCCCCCCAAAGCCTCCAACTCCCCCGGCCGCCGACCTCAGCTAGTTACCTCTTTCCCCCCACCAATCCCTGATCAGCTGCGCCTGCGTACTTTCCAACCTCCCTCAGACAGCGTGCTGGGTGGGGGAGGTTGGAAAGCTGGCTCCGCCAGGCAGGCGCAGCTGATCAGGGATTTTTACCTGCAACCTATTCGCGTACCTATTCGCGACCGACGAATAGTTTCGCGAATAGGTACGAAGGGCGAGTTAGCGAACATCTTTTGCGGGGGCACGCTTCGGCAAGAACGTCAATGTCAACGATCGCGAAGAAGACGCTCAGGATCAGGATCAGGATCAGGACGTTAAAGATGATGAGCAGGAATAAGACAAGGGATAAGTCGGAATGACTCTGTTATATTCTGAGTTATCTTGCATAACTCGGAATATCGAGTGGACAGTCTGACTTAGGAGAAGTATGGCAACTCCGATCGAAACGATCGACTGGCCGCTTCACGGTACCGAGATTCGCGCTTGGCATCAGTTGCAACGCGGTGGCACTCGGGCTGACCGTACGATGTCGGAGATCGTCGTCTCCATTCCACCGTTCATTGCTGCGCAAAAGTTCGAGGAAACGACAAACCAAACACGCCAAGTCGCCGAAGCAACGACGGCGATCATTCGCGCGGATGCATCGTCCGCCGATCAAGCCGCAAGCCTGGGTCGATTCCTGATTCAGAACGAGTCTGTTGCGAGCTCCAAGATCGAAAGGATTGAAGCAAAGACTGAGGACTTCGCTCGCGCACTTGCGGGAGTCAAGTCGAATGAGTCGGCGGTATCGATGGTGAGCGCAACCGAGGCACTCACAGGAATGGTCCAGGCGGCAGGCTCGAAGGGCCGGATTGAGCTTGCCGACGTACGACAGGCCCACTGGATTCTCATGAAGGATGATCCCCAGGATGGACCGTACGCCGGACAAGTCCGGGAAGTTCAGAACTGGATCCTAGGGTCCGACCACAGCCCTCGAGGCGCTGTCCACATTCCGCCGCCACCAGAGATGGTAGGTCCTTTGCTGGACGACCTGATCGACTACGCCAATCGCGATGACATTCCTGCCCTCGTCCAGGCAGCTATCGTCCATGCACAGTTTGAGTCGATTCACCCCTTCACCGATGGCAACGGACGCATCGGGCGTGGACTGATCAACTCGGTGCTGCGAAGGCGTGGACTGACAACTGTGACTGTGGTGCCCATCGCCAGCGCGCTATTGGCCGAAAGGCAAAAGTACTTCGATCGAGTGAACAGGTATCGACTCGGGTATGTCGGGGGGTTCGTCGAGGACATGGCCCATGCAGCAAAGATTGCCGCAGAGGAATCGCAAGTGACGGCGGACAGGCTTCGCGCGCTGCCAGAGGAGTGGTCAAGGCAGTCGAAGTGGCGAGCGAGAAGTGCCGGCGCGAAACTGTTAGCCACATTGCCTGCAAATCCGGTCCTGACCGCCGAGCAGGCCGAGGCGTTGACGGAGTCGAACCCAGCATCAACCTACGCCGCCCTTGAAAAGCTGGTCCGCGACGGCATAATCCACGAGATCACGGGCCGTCAGAAGAACAAGGTGTGGGTCGTCAGCGACGTCATGGATGAGATGGATGACCTTTCGAATCGGATCGGAGAACGCATCACCACGAAGTGACCAATCCGGGGTTTCGTCCTCGACAAGATGGCCATGCAAACGGATGTTGCCATTTTGTTGCCACAGGCCGTTTCGGAGCCTCAGCCAAGCATCCCGTTAACGAAGCAACTCCCCCGCAAACACGGAGGAGTTGGAAGAAGTGACCCCAGCGGGATTCGGACCCGCGTTACCGCCGTGAGAGGGCGAAACGTGGGGTCAGCAGACACGGGCGAGTAGGCCAAAATCCCAATGATTTCGGGCACTTTTGGATGACATTGGCACCCTTTGAATCACTGTGGATGACGTACGGTTGTTGCCATTTTGTTGCCACTCGACGAAGAAGTCGCTGCCGCAGCGCGGGGCGCCTTGCCATCAGTCGGTGTAGAAGATCGAAGGGTTCAGAATCGATCGCCCGCGGAGCTGGGATATCTCGAGTTCGGTCGCGCCCGCCCGTTCGGCCGCTGCGTCGAACCCTGTCTCGACGACCGCGACCAATTGTTCGACGATCTCCTGTGCCGCTGTGTTCGTTAGGTGGTAGACCTCAGCGGCCGAAACACACACCTCAAGTCGAGACCTGGCGTCTCCGAGCCGCGTGATCGCCATCGCTTGATTTACTTCGTTCCCGGATCTTGGCTGAGGGCTGATGTCATACCCAGGCGTCAACTCAAGAGTTCGGCCATCCCAAAAGGCCGCGTGGTTCTTCGCGTGGTCATCCGTGTTACCGACGATGACGTTGAACACTATTCGCGCGAACAACTCTTGCAGCGTCGCGTCAGGATCGAGGAACCGTTGTCTGACTAGGTCGGCAAGCTCGGGGTACGTAGCGCGACGATCGCCAAAGGCCAAACGATGAAGCATCGTCAACGCCGAGACCATCATCCGTCTTTCGTCTCTTCCAACCCGATCAAACCGTTCAACCAGGAGTACGTCTCGTTGTCCAACGTGGATTGGCTTCGAAGCAGCGACGTTAAGCCCAGCCTGCGAAGCGAGTTCCATCGCAATCGCCTCCGCTTTTACGACCGGATAAGTGTCCGTCGCACGCGAGAACTTCGCGATCAAAGGCCGACCGTCATCATCAATCAGTGCTTTTGGTCGAGCCCCACCGATTGACGTGCCGTGGACCATTGCGGCTTCAAGCGCCGGCGGCACTGGCCGTCCCGCATCGATATCGTCAGCGGCGGTCAGCAGCCCTTCCAGCGGCGCCGTGTGATCGCGAACACGCGGCACGTACTCATCCGCAGATTGCTGAAAATCGAGAGCGCCTATCCGGTCGGAGCCAGACTCGAGAAGGTAAGTCATGAGGCTCAGGTCATCGGTGTCGCTGTTGCGGTCCAGGCGAGCGACATGGTTGGCGAGAATCACTCGTCGGCCCCAGTAGTCAGGCGCGGAGTCGAGGATGCAACCGTGTGCCTCCCAGTTAGGATCTGGCCGCTGAGTGCCCGCACGAGCGGGGAGCTCTGGAAGGTACAACGGCATCGCGTTGTCACTATTCAGATAGCTGCGCCCGTAAGTGAATGTGTGCGTCGTGCCTTCTTTGCGAACGCGACCTGCCACGACGGGCTCGGTCTCGCCAGGACGCCACACCCATACGTACGCGCTCGTCGGCTGCCCGATGGCGCCACTAGAAATCGTCATCGTCGTCCTTCGGCGGATCAACGCGCTTGGGCAGGAGAGCAAATCGAGTGTCGACGACAGGTCGAGTGTCATCATCCGAAGCTGCGATCAACGGAATGCCGAGCAGATGGGCAATCTCGAAGACGATTCCGATACCGGTTCCGGGCGCGCCACTCTCTACGGCCTGGACGGTGGGGATGCTCACGCCTGCGCGCTCGGCGAGTTCAGCCTGCGTCCACCGCTGTTGACGCCGTTCGGTCGAGATCTGGCGGCCAAGCACTGCGAGAACGTCCACAGCCCAGGGCGAAATGGTGCGCGACACCTTCATGATTTCCTCCGATACAAACTATACCTCTTTTACCGGAAGATAAAAGAGTTTTATTTTGTATCGATGGGCACTCCGTCGACCAGTCTGAGATCGCGATTTCTGAGACGCGCGCTCAACGGAACCACAAACGACAGGATCACCATCGTCAAGTCCATCGGGATCATGATCAAGAGGATCGCGATCGTCAAGGAAGAAGAAGAAGAAGAAGAAGAAGAAGAAGAAGAAGAAAGACGAAGACGACCACGACCAGCCCAAAGCCTCGAAGAAGTTCAACCGAGATGCCACCACTACTTTCCTGATCAGCTGCGCCTGCGTACTTTCCAACCTCCCTCAGACAGCCTGCTGGGTGTGGGAGGTTGGAAAGCTGGCTCCGCCAGGCAGGCGCAGCTGATCAGGGGTTTTCATCCGCACCCTATTCGCGTACCTATTCGCGACCGACGAATAGGAACACGAATAGTTCCGTTAGCGTCCGCGGTCGAAGCGCCAGGCTGAGAGGATGCACCCGTGAGCGAACCGACGCCCGAGATGTCTTATCGCTCGTACTGGACGAGCTCCGGCCTTTGGGCGCTGTTCTACATTCCATTGGCCGGGTACGCGGGCTACCTTCGCTCGCAAAACCTGCCGAGCTACGCCTCGATCACAGCCTGGTCTATCGGCGGCACCCTGGCTTTCTTCCTGGCGCTCATGCTCATTTACGCGATACCGGCTGACAGGTTCTTGCGACGGGTCCAGCGGGAGAACCCGGAGGCGGTGGTCTTCGCCAGTACTCGGTCGAAGTTCTGGGATACGGCCATTTCCGAGCTGACCGATGATCGGTTTAACGGCAGCTACCTCTCCGCAGTCGTTGCCAACGCCGATGGCATCCGCATCATGTCTCGGAAGGGGGGCGCAATCACGGTCGCGTGGCGGCGGATTCTTCGAATCGAGGGTTCGAGCACCCGCGACATGGGAACCACTTACCCGTGCGTTGCGATCGACCTGCAAACAGATTCCGGAGTGGTTCACTTGCCGCTCCGAGCCACGAGGAGTGCTTGGCATTCCCTCGTCATGACGAGCCCGAAGCTCGTTGGAGATCTAGTCAAGCAACTGAACGCTCTCAAGGAAGCGAGCCCAAGTCGTGATCGACCCGCTCCTGGCGCCAAGGGGGCATAGAGCGTCGATCGGACCTGGGGCAAATAACATGCCCCCTGATTTCTGGCCTCCCGCGACGGTGCCTCGGGCTACCGTGATCGAGGAGGTGCCAGGTGGGCAGCATCGAGCCGTACGAGACAGCCAAGGGTCGCCGATACCGCGTGATCTTCCGGCGCCCGGATCACATCCAGACGCAGAAGCGTGGCTTCCCCACCAAGCGTGACGCGCAACTCTTCCTCGCCGGCGTCGAGCTCGACAAGAGCCGCGGCGTCTACGTCGATCCGAGCAAGAACCGGATGACCGTCGACAGCTGGATGGCGACTTGGCTTGCCACCCGCACTGACCTGCGCGCGACGACCCGCTCTCGCGTGGTCGGGATCATCGCGAACTACATCAGCCCACGGCTCGGCAGGATCCCGCTGGGCGAGCTGAATCGCCTCCGTGTGCAGGAGTGGGCCTCGGCCCTCCCTGGCTCGCCTGAAAGCGTTCGGAAGGCCGTCAACGTCCTCTCCGGTGCGCTCCAGCTCGCCGTCGAAGACGGACGGCTACCGGCGAACCCTGCCCAGCGTCTCAAGCTGCCAAAGAAGGTCCGGCACTCGAAGCGCTACCTCTCGCACGACCAGGTCGCTGCACTCGCGATCGAGGTCGGCAGTCGGTCCGAGGGCTCGCGCTACGGCTACGACACCGCCGTGCTGACGCTCGCCTACTGCGGCCTGCGCTGGGGCGAACTGTCCGGTCTCCGCGTCGGCGATGTCGACCTCGATCGTCGCCGACTCGAGATCCGGCAGACGGTCGTCGCCGACAAGGGTTAACAGCGTATCGAAGCGCCGAAGGACTACGAGCACCGGTCGATCCCGATCCCGGCGTTCCTCGCCACGATGCTCGGCCGCCAGATCGAGGGCCGCTCGCCCGACCAGCCGGTGTTCTACGGCATCCGGACCAGAAGCTGGCTGCGCAATCAAGTCTTCCGTGTCGGCTGGTTCGATCCGGCCGCGACAGCGGTCGGGCTGGGCGGTTTGACGCCCCATGAGATGCGCCACACGGCGGCCAGCCTTGCGGTCTCGGCCGGAGCCAACGTCAAGGTCGTGCAGCGGATGCTCGGCCACGCCTCGGCAGCCGTCACGCTCGACGTCTACGCGGATCTCTTCGACGAGGACCTCGACACGGTTGCCACTGCGCTCGACAAGATGGCTATGCAAACGGATGTTGCCATTTTGTTGCCAAAGGCCGTTTCGGAGCCTCAGCGCAGCATCCCGTTAACGAAGCAACTCCCCCGCAAACACGGAGGAGTTGGAAGAAGTGACCCCAGCGGGATTCGGACCCGCGTTACCGCCGTGAGAGGGCGGCGTACTAGGCCTCTATACGATGGGGCCGTCACGACAACTTGACGAGTATGCCATATCCGGCGGCAAGCTCGCCAACCGTGGCGGCCTCACGAGAGTACGCGCCGAGGGCCGCTCTCAGCGCCGAGAGTACGCAAAACCCCGTACTTTCGCGGAAGGCCGTCAGGCCGGGTACGGCGCCAGCACCCGGAGCGCGCCGGGCACGAGCTGCACGTCGACCGGGGCGCGGCCCACCCGCTCGCCGTCACCGTAGACGACGACGCCCTCGCCGACGATCCGCACGTTCTTGGCGCGCAGAATGCTGACGTTCGGATGGCTCACGTGCTCGCCCTTGAACACGCGCGGAAAGATCCGCACGAAGTTGAACCGACTGAGCGGGCGCACGATCATGACGTCGAGCAGGCCATCGTCGAGTTCGGCATCCGGCGTGATCTTCATGCCGCCGCCGAGCGAGACGCCGTTGCCGATCGACACCATGTTGGCGTCGACCTGCTGCTCGACCCCGTCGAGCGTGAGCGTGTAGTGGTACGGCTTGAGCTTGGCCAGCTCGATGGCGAGCGCGATGATGTAGCGGCTCGGGCCCTTCGGGTGGCGCATCAGGTTGGCGCGCTCGTTGACGGTGGCGTCGAATCCCGCACTCAACGCGCAGGCGAACCACCGCTCGGCCGGCTTGCCGGTCTCGTCGTCGGCGTATGCGATCCGGGCCGCGTCGATGATCCGGGGTGGATGCTGCAACGCCTCCCCCAGCGCGTCGACCGCGGCCTCGGTGTTGTCGAACGGCAGCCCGAGCGAGCGGGCCATGTCGTTCCCCGTGCCCGAGGGGACGATGCCCAACGGCACCTTCGTGCCCGCGACCAGGTTGGCGCCGAGGTTCACCATGCCGTCGCCGCCGACGACGACGAAGGCGTCGGGCTTGGACTTGACGGCGGCTCGGGCGGTGCGCAGCAGCGACTCGTAGTCCGGTTCCTGCAAGGAGGTGACGTCGTGCCCCATCGCGCGCAGGGTCTGCACCACCGCAGGCCCGACGGCCCGGGTCGCGCCGAACGAAGCAGACGGGTTGATGGCGACGACCACCCGCTTGGGCGTGAAACCCATACCTCGAATAGCACTGGGCACACGGGCCTCCGGGATGCTCGTCTCGCGTGTCTGACCGCTCGTCGTCGAGCGTGCTTGGACTCTATCGGGCGCCGCCCCACATCGGTGACGGCATGCACGTGGTTCGGAACACCCTCCGTCTAGGCTCGGCCCGTGGCGCGGATCCGGTACGAGTTGCACGGTGAGCAGCCCGAGAGCGGGCTGATCGACGCGCTCGCGGCGATGCACTCCCGCATCGGGATCGCCGGGCTTCTGCGCGACCGTGGCCGCCGCGCGCGGGTCGGCCTGCCGCCTGCCCCTGCCGCGATCGACGGCTTCCGCTGGGCTCCGCTCGACGGCTGGAGCCAGCGCTGGTGGCCGCAGGGCATCGAGTTGCTCGACGAGCGCGACGACGTGCTGCTGGTGAGCTGGTTCGCACAGGAACGCCACGGCACCTCCCAGGGAGCGCGGATCACCGTGGTCGACCGGCGCGATCGGCGGCGGCCGCGGTATCACCACGTGCTGCTGGTCGAGCCGTGGCGCGACGGGTCGGTGGTCCGGATGAGACCGGTCGGCATCCACGCGGGGGGTCTTGCACTCATCGGAGACCGCCTCTACGTCGCAGCAACCTACGGTGGCCTGCGCCGCTTCGAGCTCGGCGACATCCTCCGGGTGAGGGGGCGCGGGCCGTTCGGCTACCGCCACGTACTGCCTCAAACGGGTCACGAGCGTCTGATGGGCGGTGAAGGCGACGACCGGATGCGCTTCTCATTCGTGTCCCTGGAGCGAGATTCGTCAGGCGGCGACTCGCATCTCGTCGTCGGCGAGTTCGGGCCCGAGGCGCACGGCAAGCGGCTCGGTCGGGTGGCCATCGGCGACCGGACGGAGCGCGTCGAGGTGATCGACCTGCACGAACCCGGCATTCCCCGGATGCAGGGCGCCGCCGTCGTCGACGGCACCTGGTTCGTCTCCGCCAGCCACGGCACGAGACCGGGCGACCTGTGGGTCGGCTCCGGCGGAACGTGGGTGCAGCACCGCGGCGTCCTCCCGCCCGGGCCCGAGGATCTCTCCGTGTCGCACGACGGCCATCGCTTGTGGTCGTTGAGCGAGTATCCGCGCGGGCGGTGGGTGTTCGTGATGGACGCCGAGCGCTGGCTGACCTAAAAGCGGGCCCCTGCCCATGTCCCGCGCTAGCGCGGGAACTTCATCCGCCGCAGCAACTGCGCATTCAACGCCACCACGATCGTCGACACCGACATCACCGCGGCCCCCACCGCCGGCGGCATCACGAAGCCGACCCCGGCGAGCACTCCCGCCGCGAGCGGCAGACCGAGCACGTTGTAGCCGGTCGCCCATGCGAGGTTCTGCAGCATCTTGCGGTATCCCGCGCGGCTCAGCGTGATGGCGTCGACCACGCCGCGAGGGTCGCTCGAGGCCAGCACGATGCCGGCCGATTCGATCGCGACATCCGTTCCCGCTCCGATGGCGATACCGACGTCGGCCCGCGCCAGAGCCGGCGCGTCGTTCACGCCGTCGCCGACCATCGCGACCCTCTTCGCGCCGTCGGCCTGCAGCCGCGCCACGATGTCGGATTTCTGCCCCGGCAGCACCTCGGCGAACACCTCGGTGATGCCCAGCTTCTCGGCCACCCAGTTGGCCACCTGGTGCGCGTCGCCGGTGAGCATCGCCACCCGGATGCCGCGCTTCTTCAGCAGGCGCGACCGCCTCGACCGACTCCGGCCGCACCGTGTCGGCGAGCGCGAACATGCCCAGCACGTGCCCGCCCTGCCCGCTTTCGGCGGTCTCGTCGGTCTCGTCGGTCTCGTCGATCAGGTACACCAGGGTCGCTCCGTCTGCCGCCAGTTCGCGCGCCGCGTGCACGAAGACGGGAGCCAGCTGGATGCCGCGTTCCGTCACGAGCCGTCCGCTCGCCACGGTCAGCCGCCTGCCCGCCACGGTCGCGCTCGCGCCCTTGCCGGCCAGCGCCGAGAAGCCGGATGCCCGGCCTCCGTTCGCCTTGCGATCCTTTGCCGCACTGACGATGGCCCGCGCGATCGGATGCTCCGACCGCGCCTCGACCGACGCGGCGAGACCCAGCACCAGGTCTTCGTCGGCGGTGCTATCGCTGCCCGTGCTGTCGCCGTCCGCGCCGCCGCCGGCCCCCGAACCCGTCGATGCCGGGATCACCCGCACGAGCCCCTGCTTGCCGGTGGTCAGCGTGCCGGTCTTGTCGAACAGCACGATGTCGACATCCCGCGCCTGCTCGAGGGCCGCGCGACTGCGCACCAGGATCCCGCGGCGGGCGCCGATCGCCGTCGTGAGCTGCGCGACCAGCGGGATCGCGAGCCCGAGCGCGTGCGGGCATGCGATGACCAGCACCGTCACAACGCGCTCCAGCACGAACGCCGGATCGCCGGGGCGCAGCAGCAGCCACACCACGAGCGTGATCACGGCGGCAGCGATCGCCAAGTAGAACAGCCAGCCGGCCGCGCGGTCGGCCAGCAGTTGCGTGCCCGACTTGCTCGCCTGCGCCTCGGCGACGAGCTTCATCACGCCGGCCAGGGCTGTGTCGTCGCCCAGCTTGGTGACCTTGACGGTGAGCGCCCCGGTCCGTCCCTCGCCACCGGAGTTGACGCTTCCGGCCACGACCGACGCGCCGAGCGCCTTCGCCACCGGAGCGGACTCGCCGGTGAGGAGGGATTCATCCACCTCGGATTCGCCGTCGACGACCTCGCCATCGACCGGGACCGAGGCGCCGGGCCGCACGATCACCAGGTCGCCGAGCGACAAGGACGCGACGGGCATGGTCATGGTGTGCTCGCCGTGGACGACCTCGGCCTCGTCCGGCAGCAACTTGGCCAGCTCGCCGAGCGCATCGGAGGCGCCCATCACGGCCGCCATCTCGATCCAGTGGCCGAGCAGCATGATCGTGATCAGGGTGGCGAGCTCCCACCAGAAGTCCATGCCGTGCAGCCCGAACGTCACGGCGAGGGAATAGCCGAACGCCACCAGGATGCCGAGCGAGATCAGCGTCATCATCCCCGGCTGCTTGGCGCGCAACTCGCTCACCGCGCCACTCAAGAAGACGCGACCGCCGAGCACGAAGATCGCCGTGCCGAACGCGGCGGGGATCCACTGGCTGCCCTCGAACCGCGGGCCGCTCAGGCCGAGGATGTTCTGCAGTCCGGTCGAGAACACCAGGGTCGGGACGGTCAGAACGAGGTTGATCCAGAACAGGCGCTGGAAGTTGCCGTGGTGCATGTGACCCATGCTGCTCATATCGTGATCGTGATCTTCGTGCGCGCTGTGGTCGTGCATCTCGTGGTTTTCGTGCATCGTGTGCTCGCTCATCAGCTCCCCCGGTTGTTCTGCAGTTCGAATACCGTCAGCAGCTCGTCGACGGCGTCGTCGCGCCGCGAACCGCCCTCGTCGAACATCTCGGTCACGTGTGTGCGCAGGTGGTTCTCGACGAGCAGCTTGTTCAGGCTGCGCAGCGACTTCTGAATGGCGAGGGTCTGAGTGATGATGTCGACGCAGTACGCCTCGTCGTCGATCATCTTCTCGACCCCGCGCAGCTGCCCTTCCAGGATGCGCGCCCTGTGGAGTGCGCGCTTCTTGATATCCGCGATCATGCTGAGAGTATATACCCCTAGGGGGTATCTTGCGCGGGTACAGTCAATCGAGTGAAGGTCACCAAATACGAACACGCCACCCTGGTCATCTCCTCGGATGACGCCCTGCTGGTCATCGATCCCGGGATGTTCCTCACCCCGCCGGATTTCGCGGGCACCGTCGCGGTGGTGATCACCCACGAGCACGGCGATCACTGGAACGAGCAGAACCTCACCGGGATCCTCGAGAAGGCGCCCGACGCCAAGATCTTCGGGCCGGCCGGGGTCGCAGCTGCGGCATCCGGGTTCGAGGTGAACGTCGTCAAAGCCGGCGATGTCATCACCGTCGAGCCGTTCACGCTCGAGTTCTTCGGCGAGAAGCACGCGGTGATCCACGAGAGCATTCCGGTCCCCGACAACGTGGGCGTGCTCGTCAACGACGAGCTGTACTACGGGGGCGACTCGTACACGGCGCCCGGCAAGCCGGTCGGCACCCTCGCCGCTCCGGTCGGAGCGCCGTGGCTCAAGATCGGCGACGCCATGGACTTCGTGCTGGAGGTCAAGCCGAAGCGCGCCTTCTACATCCACGACATGACGCTTTCGGCCGCAGGCAAGGGCATGGCGAGCGACCGGCTCAAGTGGGCGACCGAGCAGAACGGCGGCGTCTACAAGCCGCTCGAGGTCGGCGACTCGATCGACCTGTAGTCATCTGCGGGGGATGACGGAGATGGCACGGTGACGGACCCGGATCCGGACGACTTCGCGCAGTTCGCGGAGATGTTCGAGAACGCCTCCCGCGACGAGCGGCGAGCGGCTCACGGCCGCGGCCCGGTGGATGCCACCACCCGAGCCCGCCGCCGCCGCCGCGGGCGCATCATCGCCCTGGCCGTCGTCGCAGTGATCGTGGCGGCCATCGCCGTTTACGTGCCCGTCACGCTGAACGCCCCGGTGGGAGCGGCCGCGGCGACCGTCCACCGCCCCGATGTGCCGCCGGGCGCCGCGGCCGCGCTGGTCCTGCCCCCCGAGGGCGAGTCGGCGCTCAGCGTCTCGGGAGCCGATGCCTACCTCGGCGCGAGCGCGAGCGGCATCCTGGCCTCGAGCGGCGGCGACGCCGCGGTGCCGATGGCCAGCATCAGCAAGCTCATCACGGCCCTGGTGATCTTGAATGCGAAGCCGCTGTCGGGATCCGATCCCGGCCCCACCATCGCCTTCAGCAAGGCCGACCACGCGCTGTACGACAAGTACTACCTGCTCAATGCGACGATCGCCGCCATGCCGACCGGCAGCTCCATGTCGGAACGGAACGCGCTCGAGACCATGCTGGTCGTCTCGGCCTGCAACTATGCGGAGGCGATGGCCGACTGGGCGTTCGGCTCGAACGCCGGTTTCGTCAGCGCCGCGAAGAAGTGGATGGCGGCCAACGGACTCACTCACACGACGATGGTCGAGTCGACTGGCATCGACGCCCGCAACACCAGCACGCCGAGCGACCTGATCGCGCTCGGCAAGCTGGCGATGGCCAACCCCGTGATCACCGGGATCGTGGCGAAGACCGGCCTCGACATCCCGTTCCTGGCGGGGATGCCCAGCACCAACACCCTGCTCGGCACCGATGGCGTCAACGGGATCAAGACCGGCACGCTCGACGGGTCCGGCTCTGATCTGCTGTACTCGGCCAAGTTCTTCGTGACCGGCCTCGATCAACCGCTGACGGTCATCGGAGTCGTGCTCGGCGGGGCGACCCGCGTCAACGTGAACAGCGACGTCACGCATCTGATCGACAGTCTGAAAGCCGGCTTCCACGAGGTGCCGGTCGCCGCGAGCGGCGAGAAGGTCGGCACCTACTCGACGCCGTGGGGCGCGTCGGCGACCATGGTGCTCGGATCGAGCGCCTCGGTGTTCACGTATTCGGACACCAAGATCACCTCCACCATGACCACCTCGACCCTGAAGACCGGCAAAGACGGCGAGAAGGTCGGCAGCGTCACCTGGAAGGCCGGCACCAGCACGGTCACCGTACCGGTCGTGCTGCAGGGCAGCATCACGCCTCCCACGGCGTGGTGGCGGCTCACCCACCCGCAGGAGTTGGGGAAGCACTGAGTGCGTCGGTGCGCGGGACTACCCTCGCGTCATGAGCAGTCCGGTCGCCGCATGATGCCGGGCAGCGCCGAATCCGATCCCGATGATCGCAGCGTCTGGGCCGTCACCTGCTTCGTCGTACGCGTCGGCTACCGCCGCCGCGGCGTCGCGAGGGCTCTGCTGCGGGGCGCCGTCGACGAGGCGCGGCGAGGCGGCGCGCGGGTCGTCGAGGCGTACCCGGTCGACACAGCCGGCCAGAAGGTCAGCTCGGCCGACCTGTACCACGGGCCGCTCTCGGCGTTCGAGGCGGCGGGATTCGCGATCACCGGCCGACCGGTCGAGGGTCGCGCGGTAATGCGCCTCGCGCTCTGACTCGCACGTTCAGACCTGGTTCAGTAGGTTGGTGGAGCGCGAGAGCCTTGCCTGCCTCTAGAGGTGTCAGCGCGCTCGCCCTAAGGAACGCAGAGGCGTCTCGCCCGCAGTTCCTGGTTCCCGTAGAGGCGAGCCGCACAGTCCGGGGATCGCGCAACCATCGACTCCACCCGCGAAGAGCCTCAATTTCCGCACTCTTGGTGATCTCGGTTCGGCTATTGACGTCACAATTCCTGGTGGACAGAGTGGTGGCCTGCCGACGACGAGATTGCCTGTTCCCCGATCGAAAGGAATGTGCGTGAGCCAGTTCGAAATGATGTCGACCGCGACGGCCTTTCTCGGCGTCGGTATCAACCTCATCCTCTTCGTCGTGTTCTCGCTCCAACTCTCCGCACTTCGGCGTCAGGTCCGGGAATCCCGGATCGCGACCGAGCTGGACCACGATCGCCGCAAGAAGCAGGCGACGATCGAATTCTGGTTGACCACACTCGAGCGACGACTTGCGCTCGCCGGTGACCTCCCGCTCGACCGTGACACGTCTAGGATCGAGCAGATGCTGCGCCGAATCGGCCAGGAGGACTCGGAAAAGACCAGGGCAGTCGCCAATTTCCTTGGCCTTTACGAGGATCTCGCCACAGGAGTGAATACCGAAGTATTTGATCTCGCCGTAATCGCGAGGACCTCGGGGCCTCGGATCGTCTCGGTGGTGGAGAACTACGGCGAGTGGATTCGCGACCGTCGCGCTAAACGGGCCGACCCTTTCCTTTACGCGGAACTTGAACTTCTGGCCCATCGGATCGTCTGGTTCTCCTTGACCGGGGGCCTTCCCGATTACGACGCGGAGATCGACGCACTCGGCACGACGATCGGTGGAGGCGACCGCTGGCCACGAAGGGTGCCTGAAGCTGGGGTACCTGGACTCGAACCAAGAACAACTGAACCAGAATCAGCCGTGTTGCCAATTACACCATACCCCATCGAAAAGTCCTGATCAGAGGGCCTTTTCGAAGTCGACGCCTGCCGCGGAATCTCAGAAGACCGCCCGGCGCGCCGTCGTCAAGCATACGACATGCCACACTCCCGTCATGACTCGACCGCTTCTCGACTGGCACAAGGCCCACCGCAAGACCCTGACCCGCGGCGACATCGCCGCCGACCGGCTCCGCAATGTGATGGGAAGCTGGTTCTTCGTCGGCGGCTTCGTGGCGTTCATGATCGTGTGGGCCGCCGTCAACACGTTCAAGATCGCATGGGACCCCTACCCCTTCATCCTCCTCAACCTCTTCCTCAGCATGCTGGCAGGGCTGCAGGGCGCCATCCTGCTGATCGCCGCGAAACGGCAGGATGCCATCGCCGCGGCCCTGTCGAAGCACGACTACCAGACGAACCGGGCCGCCAAGAAAGAGATCGAGGAGCTGATGGCGATCAACCGGGCGCAGCTCGAACTGCTCACGGAGCTCTCCGGCCGGCCCGCGGGCGCACCAGGCACGCCGACGAACTAGCGCTCGCGCTCGCGCTCGTCGCGGACCGCCCTCACGACCAGTTGCAGCGTGGCCGCGAGCAGCAGCACCGCGAACAGGATGGTGGCGAGCTGGGGCGACAGCGCCGAGGCGATCGCGACGCCGCCGAATGAGGCTGCGGCGGCCGTCACGCCGACGATCGTTCCGTCGATCACATCGACGAAGCCGGCGCGGGCGTTGCGAACGGTGCCGGTCACCGCACCCGGGATGATCGCGAGCAGCGACGTGCCCTTGGCCAGCAGGTCGCCCGCTCCGAACAGAGCGACCAGGATCGGGACGACGATGACTCCGCCCCCGATACCGAAAAGTCCCGAGGCGATCCCCATGACCAGGCCGAGCACGATCAGGCCTGGAATCGATACAGGCGTGAGCGCGATCACCCCGGCGCGCACCGGGACTTCCAGGAAGAGTCGCACGGTGACGACGAGGAGCATGCCGATGAAGAGCCAGCGCAACCAGCGGATCGACAGGCGGTGCAGTAGCCGCGTTCCGATGAACGAGCCGGCGACGCCGCCCACGGCGACGAGAAGCGCGGCCACCAGGTCGACGTGACCGGAGAACCCGTAGGTGACGGTTCCGACGATCCCGGCCGGGATGATCGCGACCAGGGAGGTGGCCGATGCCCGGCGATGATCGAGCCCCGCCACGGTCGTGAGCAGGGGGACCATGATGATCCCGCCGCCGACGCCGAACGCGCCCGAGAGCACGCCCCCGATCCCGCCGATGAGGATCAGTAGCAGCACCTCGCGCGGGGTGCGCCGCGGGACCGGCGGGATGAGTTCGGGCTGATCGCCCGGTTCGTTCGCGTCGCCCGCGTCTGAAGGGAGATCTGTCGACGCTGACATGCCGGACTACAGCGCCGCGCGGAAGCGCTCGAGCCGCGCCAAGGTCGACTCCTTGTCGAGGATCTGCATCGACTCGAACAGCGGCGGGCTGATCCGCTTGCCGCTCAGCGCGGTGCGCAGCGGGCCGAAGGCGTCGCGCGGCTTGAGCCCGGCTCCGCCCTCCTCGGGCGGGTCGGTCAGCGTGTGACGCAGGGTCTGCTCGATCACCGCGGTGGCGAAGTCGTCGAGTTGCTCGAGCGCCGCGTACGACGGCGTCGAGCACCCGCCTCGCCTGGTCGGCATCCTTGGGCAGCGCGTCGGCCTCGTAGACGATCGCGTCATCCGGCTGGAAGAAGAACTCGAGCATCGGGCGGGCCTCGCTCAGCACGGTGATGCGCTCCTGCACGAGCGGTGCGGCCTCGCGGAGAATGGCCTGCTCCGTGGGGGTCGGCGGGTCGCTCACGATGCCGGCCAGGTAGGGCAGCAGGCGTGCTTCGAAGTCGTCGGGCTGCAGCATCCGGATGTGGTCGCCGTTGATCGAGTCGGCCTTCTTCTGGTCGAAGCTGGCCGGGTTCGGGTTCACGTCGGCGATGTCGAAGGCGGCGACGAACTCCTCACGGGTGAACACGTCGCGGTCTGCCGCGATCGACCAGCCAAGCAGCGCCAGGTAGTTGAGCAGCCCCTCGGGGATGAAGCCGCGGTCACGGTGGTGGAACAGGTTCGACTCGGGATCGCGCTTGCTGAGCTTCTTGGTGCCCTCGCCGCGCACGAGCGGCAGGTGACCGAAGCGCGGCACGAAGTCGGTCACGCCGAGCTCGATGAGCGCGAGGTAGAGCGCGATCTGGCGTGGGGTGCTCGACAGGATGTCCTCGCCGCGCAGCACGTGCGTGACGCCCATCAGCGCGTCGTCGACCGGGATTGACGAAGGTGTACAGCGGCACCCCGTTCGGGCGCACCACGACGAAATCGGTGAAGCTGCCCGCCGGGAAGGTGATCGGGCCGCGCACCAGGTCGTCGAAGCTCAGGTCGGTGTCGGGCACGCGCAGCCGCAGCGCCGGCTGAGCGGCCCTCGGCGCGGAACGCGGCCCGCTGCTCGTCGGTCAACTCGCGCTCGAAGTTGTCGTAGCCCTGCTTCGGGTCGCGGCCGGCGGCGAGGTTGCGGGCCTCCATCTCGTCGGGGGTGACGTAGCTCTCGTAGAGCAGACCGGCATCCGTCATGCGCTGGATCGAGGTCCTGGTAGATCGGCGTGCGCTGCGACTGCCGGTACGGCGCCTGCGGTCCGCCCTTCTCGACACCCTCGTCCCAGTCGATGCCCATCCAGTTCAAGCGCATCGAGGATCTGCAGGTAGCTCTCTTCGCTGTCGCGCTCGGCATCGGTGTCTTCGATGCGGAAGACCATCGTGCCGCCGGTGTGGCGCGCGTACGCCCAGTTGAACAGGGCCGTGCGAACGAGGCCGACGTGCGGCGTTCCGGTCGGCGACGGGCAGAAGCGCACGCGGATCGCCGAGCCGGTGGCGGTGCTGAAGGGGACGGTGCTCGAGGGGGTTGACATCGGAATCGAGCCTACCGACCTCGGGTGGGCGTCAGTCTGCGCTGCCGGCACCCCGACGCACTGCGCAACTCGGCAACGATGTGAGTGGGGATGCGGCGCGGCCTCACCTGGCAGCGGCGCGTCGCGCAGAACGCTTGCTGAGTTGCGCACGACCCGTGCCTGCGTGCGCGGCGCCCGGTGGTGGCGCGCTCGCTACACCAGCGTGAGCACCGCCGATGCCCCCAGGGCCAGCGCGATGCCGAGCAACTGCGGAACGCTGAGGCGCTCCTTGAGCACGATGAATGCCAGGATGACCGTGCCCAGCGGGTACAGCGCGTTGAGCACGCCGATCACCGCCAACTCGCCCAGGTGAAGGCCCAGGACGAGCAGGATGTTGCCAGACACGAGCAGCACGCCGGCGAGCAGCGCCTGCAGGACTCCCGTGCGGTCGCGCAGGCCGGAGAGCTCGGCCCGCCCACGCCGGATCCGATTCACCAGCAGCGCACCGGTGTAGATCGCGGTCGCCATCAGCAGGTCACACCACAGCGGCACCAGGCCCGAATCGCGCGGGGTTCTGCCGATCGCGATGACGTAGCCCGCGAAACCGAGCCCCGCGATCGAGCCGTAGACGATGGCGCGCGGCGTGAGGCGCGCTGACTCCCGCTGGCGCGGCACGGCGAGCAGCACCGCCGCAACGACAACCGCGGCCAGCGCCGCATAGCCCAGCGGCGCGATCCGCTCGCCCAACGCGATGCCCACCACGGCCGGCACGACCGCGTAGATCATGGCGACCCCGGGCGAGACGACGCTCATCGGGCCGATCGCCAAGCCGGCGAAGAAGGCCCAGGTGCCGATGCCGCCGCCGATGCCGCCGACCAGCCCCAGCACCACGGCCGACACCGACCAGTTCTGCTCGCCCGCGAAGGTCACCACGGTAGCGATGATCACCGCGGCGATCTGACTCACGAAACTGACCAGCAGGGGGGTGATCCGGCGGGAGGCAAGCCCGCCGAAGAAGTCGGAGAAGCCGTAGACGAGCGCGCTGGAGAGTCCGAGCAGTGCGATCACACGCTCTAGTGAACCGGATGCCGCCGATCCGCGCCGACCGGCGCGACGAGGGGGCCCGCCAGGTGCGGTCAGGTGAGCAGCGAAGCGGCGAGCGCCATAGCCAGGATGGCGGTCCAACTCAGAGCGCCGGCGAGCAGCGCGCGCGGTCCCGAGCGGAGGAGGCGCTCGAGGCGGAGCGACGCTCCGATTGCGAACAACGCGGCCGCCAGCAGGGCCGACTGGACGATCGAGGCGATGGGGAGGACGGCATCCGGGATCGGGATGAAGGTGCGCACCAGCACGAGCAGCACGAAGCCGACGATGAACAGGGGCACGATGGCCGGGCGCTTGGTGGTCGGCGTCGCGCCGGAGCCGGTGCTGCCGTCGCTCACCGCCGCCGCCGACAGACGCCGCCGCGTGCCGACCGAGGTGATCGCGACCATGGGCGCCAGCATCAGGACGCGGGTGAGCTTGACCACGATCGCCACCGCAAGCGCGGCCGCCCCCGCCGTGCCGGCCGTCGCCACGACCTGGCCGACGTCGTGCACGCTCGCGCCGACCCAGTGGCCGAAGGTGCCGGCATCCAGCCCGAGGGGCAGGGCCAGCGCCGGGAGCACGGCGATCGCCGCCGTGCCGTACAGCGTCACGAGCGCAACGGGACGCCCCGCGTCGTTCGGGTCACTCCCTCGCGCCGCGCTCATCGCGCCGACCGCGCTGACACCGCAGATCGAGAATCCGGCCGCGAGCAGAACCGGCTCATCCCCCGGCAGCCGAAGCGCCTTCGCGATCGCCCAGGTGATCACGAAGCTCAGCCCCACAAGAGCCACGATCGCGACGATGGCAAGCCAGCCGAGCTTCGCGATGTCGAACAGGCTGAGCTGCAGCCCGAGCACCACGATCCCGATCCGCAGCAGGCGGCGGGACGCCTGCGTCAGCCCCGACCTCAGCACTCCGTCGAGGGCGCGCCGCGCGGGGACCACGGAGCCGAGCACGACACCGAGCACCAGCGACGAGGTCAGCCAGGGCACGACCGGGAACAGCAGATGGATGCCGTACCCCGCCGCCGACCCGAGCGCCGCGAGTGCGATCCCCGGCAACCAGTCGGGCGACCGGCGCCGCGCGGTGGCGGGCGCGGGCTCCGGCTCTCTGTTCGGTGTGCCCCCCGGCATATCGTCCGTCACGAGGCGGGGAGACCGTCGCGGTTGCGCGCCGGGTTGCTGAGGGTGCCGATGCCCTCGATCGTGATGTCGACGACCTGGCCGTGCACGAATCCGCCCAGCCCCGACGGGGTGCCGGTCATGATCACGTCGCCGGGCAGCAGCGTCCAGACGTCGCTGATGTACTCGATCAACTCGGGGATCGAGTGCAGCAGATCCTTGGTGTTGCCGTGACGCCGCGCCTCCCCGTCGACCGTGCTGCTGATCTCGAGGTTGGTCGGATCGAGCTCAGTCTCGATCCAAGGCCCGAGCGGTGCGAAGGTGTCGTAGCCCTTGGCTCGCGCCCACTGGCCGTCTGCGAACATCTGGTCGCGGGCCGAGACGTCGTTGCCGCAGGTGTAGCCGAAGACGTAGTCGGCCCAGTTCGCAGCCTTCACCTGTTTGGCGATCTTGCCGATCACCACCACCAGCTCGGACTCGTGGGTGATGCGCCCCTCGACCGGCGGGATCTGGATCGCGTCGCCAGGTCCGATCACCGCGGTGTTGGGTTTGAGGAAGATCAGGGGATTCTCGGGCGCGTCGACACTGGCAGCCATGTCTTTGGCGTGCTCGGCGTAGTTGAGGCCGACGCACACCACCTTGGAGCGCGGAATGACGGGGGCCAGCAGCTTCGCATCGGCCAACGGCACCCGCTCCCCCGTCGGGTGATACCCGGCGAACATCGGGTCGCCCGCGAGCACCACGAGCTCGGGAGCGTCGGCGTGCTGGTCGTCGACGATGGCGAAGCGGGGGTCGTCGCCGGGCGTGCTGAACCGGGCTACCTTCACCCTTCGAGCCTAGCCTTGCTGGATGCAGCTGCTGATCGATGGCGAGGCCGAGGCTCCCACCACGTTCCTGATGGCGCACGGCGCGGGCGCCGCAATGGACTCGGCCGGGATGACGGCGCTCGTGGGTCCCCTGGTGAACCGCGGCATCCGAGTGGTGCGGTTCGAGTTCGGGTACATGGCGGGGCGACGCGAGGGAGTGCGCAGGCCGCCACCGCGCGCCGACACGCTCGCGCCCGAATACCGCGACGCGGTCGCAGCTGTCCGCGAGGCCGGTGCGATCGGCTCGCTGCTGATCGGGGGCAAGTCCATGGGCGGCCGCGTCGCCAGCATGGTCGCAGACGAACTCGCCGACCTGGGATACATCGACGGCCTGGTCTGCCTCGGCTATCCGTTCCATCCGCCGGAGAAGCCCGACCAGTTGCGGACCGCGCATCTGCACGGGCTGCGCACGCCGACGCTGATCTGCCAGGGCACGCGCGATCCGTTCGGCACGCTGGACGAGGTGCCCGACTATGACCTGTCGCCGGCGATCGAGGTGCATTGGCTCGAGGATGGCGACCACGACCTCCGACCGCGCAAGGCGATCAGCGGGCGCAGCTACGCCCAAAACCTCGCAGAGGCGGCGGATGCCGTTGCGGCGTTCGTGGCGCGAGTCGCGAACTGAGCGCGAGGAGTCGCCAACGGCCCCCGTCAGCGCGTGAAACGGGCCATTTGTGACTCCTCGATGGGGCCAGAGACCGTGAAGCCCCGATCACGCAGCCTGCGAACCAGTCGAGCGATCACCGCGGACGGCTTGTCGAAGAGCTCGGCGGCCCGAACCCGCACCACCAACCAGCCGGCGTCAACGAGCCGCTCGTGGCGATCCGCATCGGCATCGCTCTGACCCGGACGCGTCCTGTGCCACCGCCCGTCATACTCGATCACGATCTTGAACTCTGGCCACGACAAGTCCGGGTACGCAACGTCGCCGTCCATGAGATCGACCGGGGCGTTGAGGGCGGGCTCGGGAAGTCCCGCACGCGCGATCAGCAACCGCAGCAGGGTTTCGGGGCGAGACCAGGCACCCACCCGGGCATCAGCGCGCGCCGTACGAAGTCGGTGGATCCAACGGGGCGAACCCGCAGCATCCAGAACGGTGTCGACCTCGGCGAGCGACGCGAGCGCGGGTGTTTTTAGAGTGCCCGAGACCAGGCGATCCAGTGCCGCAGTGAGATCAGGAGCTGACAGCATGCCGCCGAGGGAGATCCAGGTGGCAATCGGATCGAGCACCGGCAGGTTGCCGACCATCACAGGGATGCCGTGGTGGCGGCGTCGTGTCGACACCACGCCGGCACGGCGCATCCGCCGATTGCCGTGGAGCGAGACGTACAGCTGCGGATCAGCGCTGTGCCGCCGGGGCAGCGGAAGCTGCCAGATCTTCGCCGCCGTCGGTCCGGAGAACGCATCACCGGGAGCCAGGAGCGGAAGCAACGACCGCCGCGGGTCGGTGGTCGACGACCTCGCACCGCGGAAGGGCGCCGTCAGGTCGTGAGCACCAAGACGCTTTCTTGAGACACCGGCGTCGAGCGCGTCTGCGACGCGGAAGGCCTCAGGATGCAGAGAGTCGGGGAGCGGTTTGCGCTGGTTCACGCAGCCATCGTGGCGGCGCCGGCGGGGAGCCAAGCGGCTCATCGGCGCATCGTGGAGTCGCTACGACACCGTGCCGCCCGGGAGGACGGGACGAAGGCGACTCCTCGGCGAGAGGTTGAGGCCAGCGGGCCGCGGCGGCGAGAGGCGCGGCACCCGCGGGCCGCGGCGGCGAGAGGCGCGGCACCCGCGGGCCCGGGCGGCGAGCGCCCGCGACCTACGCGTCGAGCCGCATCAGCCAGCCGTGGCGGTCGTCGACGCGGCCGTACTGGATGCCGGTGAGCTCTTCGCGCAGCGACAGCGCCACGCTGTCTTCCGCAGCCAGCTCCGGCATCCAGATGCCGAACTTCTCGGACTTGATCTCGGAGATCTGAGTGACCACCGCGGCCGTGCCGCAGGCGAACGCCTCGATGATCTCGCCCGAGTCGACGCCCGAGCGCCACTCGTCGATCGTGACCGGGCGCTGCTCGACCGTGTAGCCGCGGTCGCGCGCCAGGCGCAGTACCGAGTCGAGCGTGATGCCTTCGAGGATCGAGTCGCTGTCGGGGGTGATCAGCCGCTTGTCCTTCGTCACGAGAACGACGTTCATGCCGCCGAGCTCTTCGAGGTACTTGCCCTCCTGGGCATCCAGGAACAGCACCTGAGCGCAACCCTGCTCGTAGGCCTCCTGCTGGGCCACCAGCGACGCGGCATAGTTGCCGCCGGTCTTCGCCGAACCCATCCCCCCGTGACCGGCACGGGTGTACTGGGTCGACAGCCAGATCGATACCGGCGCGATCCCGCTGCTGAAGTAGGCCCCGGCCGGGCTGCCGATGACATAGAAGTTGACCTTGTTCGCGGGCCGGACGCCCAGAAACGCCTCTTTGGCGAACATGAACGGCCGCAGGTAGAGGCTGGTCTCGGGGGCACCGGGCACCCACGCTCCGTCGACGGCCACGAGCTGCTTGATCGACTCGATGAAGTACTCGGTGGGCAGTTCGGGCAGGGCAAGACGGCGGGCGGAACGCTGCATCCGCGCCGCATTCTGCTCGGGGCGGAAGGTCCAGATCGAGCCGTCGGCGTGACGGTACGCCTTGAGCCCCTCGAACACCTCCTGCGCGTAGTGCAGCACAGCGGCCGCCGGGTCGAGGGCGATGGGGCCGTAGGGCTGCACACGGGGACGGTGCCAGCCGCCCTGCTCCGACCAGCAGATGTCGACCATGTGGTCGGTGAAGGTCTTGCCGAAGCCGAGGTCGGGCGAGGTCAGCAGAGCCTCGCGCTCGGCATCCGTTCGCGCGTTCTCGTTGCGCGTGACCTGCCAGAGCAGCTTCTGGGTGGCCATGGGAAGGAGGTTGATCGCCATCTGATGTCCGTCCGTGTGTGTGATGTCTAGTCTGCGCCTTTACGGCGTGCCCAGCTGGGCCCTGATCGCAGCGCCGACCTCGGTGGTCGAGCGCGGTGCCGATCCTCGTGCGGCGAGGTCGGCCGTCACCGCCGCCGTGACGCGTCGGGCCGCATCCGCCAGCCCGAGATGATCCAGCAGCAGGGCGGTGGACAGGATCGCCGCGGTGGGGTCGGCCTTCTGCTGCCCAGCGATGTCCGGGGCCGAACCGTGCACCGGCTCGAACATGCTGGGATACGTGCCGTCCGGGTTGATGTTGCCCGAGGCCGCCAGTCCGATGCCGCCGCTGATTGCGCCGGCCAAGTCGGTGAGGATGTCGCCGAAGAGGTTGTCCGTGACGATCACGTCGAACCTAGCAGGATCGGTCACCAAGAAGATGGTCGCGGCGTCCACATGCAGGTAGTCCCATGCCACCTCTGGATGATTGGCCGCCTCGGCCTGGACGCTGCGCGACCACAGCGATCCGGCGTTCGTGAGCACGTTGGTCTTGTGCACCAGGGTCAGCTTCCTGCGGCGCTTCTCGGCCAGCTCGAATGCGTACCTCACGACGCGTTGCACGCCGTACGCGGTGTTCACGCTGACTTCGTTGGCGATCTCATGAGGCGTTCCGACCCGGATGCTGCCGCCGTTGCCGACGTACGGCCCCTCCGTGCCCTCGCGCACCACGACGAAGTCGACGTCGCCGGGATCGGACAACGGGCTCACCACGCCGGGCAGCAGCACGGCCGGGCGCAGGTTGACGTAGTGATCGAAGGCGAAGCGCAGCTTGAGCAGCAGGCCGCGCTCGATGATGCCGCCGGCGAGCTTCGGATCGCGCGGGTCGCCGCCGACCGCGCCGAGCAGGATGACCTCGTGCGCAGCGAGTGAGGCCAGGTCGTCGTCGCTCAGGATGTCGCCGGTCTCGAGGTAGTGCCGCGCGCTGAACGGGTACTCGGTGACGTGCAGCTCGGCCTCCCCCGCCACGGCCGCTCGCAGGGTTTCGACCGCCTCGACGATCACCTCGGGCCCGATTCCGTCGCCCGGGATGGTGGCGAGGTCGATGGTGCGCGTCACACGTTCTCCTGCGGATTCGGGGCGCCGAACCGGCGCCCATGCAACTGCCAGTCGCCTCCCAGTCGCGAGCGGGGAAGGCTGGATTTCCGGGGATCCCGGCTGCTAGCGAGCCTACCCCGCCCACCTGAGGAGACGAGCTTGTCCCCCGAATGGGGGACGGGGGCGCACTAGGGTCGGATCCATGAGTATCGGTCTTGGAATCTTTCTGTTCGTGGTGGGCGCCATCCTGCGCTTTGCAGTCGTTTTGAAGGTGAGTTGGATCAACCTGGAGTTGGTCGGCGACCTGCTGATGGGTGCCGGCGTGGTCGTCGTGATCATCGGCATCGTTCTGCTGGTGCGCAAGCGCAGCAGCGTGACCACGGTTCGCACCGCCGTCGATCCGGCGAGTGGAGACAGCGTCGCCTCTCGCGAGACGCGCGTCGACCCGCCCGTCGAGTAGGCGCCTTACCGTCGGCCCCTCGACCTACGCGTCGACGATGTCGATCTCACGCACCTCGTCGGCGTCGATCGCCGAGGCGACGCGAGTCAATACCTCGTCGGGCACCGGCGAGTCGACGGTGATGATGCTGAGGGCCTGACCGCCGGCACTTCGGCGCGCGACCTGCATGCCCGCGATGTTGACGCCGGCTTCGCCGAACTCCTTGCCGTAGACGGCGACGATTCCGGGGCGATCGGTGTAGAACATCACGACGTGGTGGTCGGCAATCGGCACCTCGATGTCGTACCCGTTCAGGCCGATGATCTTCTCCACCATCTTGGTTCCGGACAGGGTGCCAGACACCTCGACGGTCGTCCCGTCGGAGAGTGCGCCGCGCAGGGTCGTGGTGTTGCGGTAGTCCTTGCTCTCCTCGTCGGTGGTCAGACGCGAGGTGATGCCGCGCTGCTCGGCGAGGAGCGGAGCGTTGACGTACGAGACGTTCTCAGTGACCTGGTTGGTGAAGTACCCCTTCAGCGCCGCGAGGCGGTACACGCTCACGTCGTATGCCGCGAGTTCGCCGCGGACGTCGACCTCAAGGGCGGTGAGGGCTCCGTGACCGGCCACGGCGGCGAGCACCTGCGCCAGCTTCTCGACGAGGGCGATGCCCGGCCGCACGAACGGGTCGATCGCTCCGCCTGCGACGTTGACCGCATCCGGCACCAACTCGCCTCCGAGCGCGAGCCGGACCGAGCGCGCGACCGACACACCCGCCTTCTCCTGGGCTTCATCGGTCGACGCACCCAAGTGAGGCGTCACCACGATGTTCGCAAGGCCGAGCAGCTTCGACCCGGTCGGCGGCTCGGTGACGAAAACGTCGAGGCCCGCACCGGCGATGACGTTCTTGGTCAGGGCGTCGGCGAGCGCATCCTCGTCGATCAGGCCGCCGCGGGCGACGTTGACGATGTATGCGGTCTTCTTCATCTTCTTCAGCTGAGCCGCGCCGATCATCCCCGTGGTCTCGGGCGTCTTCGGCATGTGGATCGTGATGAAGTCGGACTGTTCGAGCAGTTCGTCGAGCGACACCAGCTGCACGCCCATCTGCTGCGCGCGCGAGGCCGTGACGTACGGGTCATAGGCGATCACCGTCATGCCGAAGGCCTGCAGACGCGTGGTGATGAGCGCGCCGATGCGGCCGAGTCCGATGATGCCCACGGTCTTCTCGTAGAGTTCCGCGCCGGTGTACTTGGAGCGCTTCCACTCCCCCGCCGCGAGGCTGGCGTTGGCCGCCGGGATGTGGCGCGCGATGCTCAGCAGGTGGCCGATGGTGAGCTCGGCGGCGCTGATGATGTTGGAGGTGGGGGCGTTGACGACCATGACGCCGGCCTCGGTGGCGGCCTTGATGTCCACGTTGTCGAGCCCGACGCCCGCCCTGGCCACGACCTTCAGCCGCGGGGCGGCGGCGATGGCTTCGGCATCCACCTGGGTGGCGGAGCGGATCAGGACCGCGCTGGCGTCGGCGAGCGCGGACAGCAGCGCCGGACGGTCGGTGCCGTCGACGTTGTGGACGTCGAAGTCAGGGCCAAGGGCCTCGACGGTGGCGGGCGAGAGTTCTTCGGCGATCACGACGATCGGCTTGGCCACGAGAGAGTTCCTTCGGGGTCGGAGATCCGGCCTCGGCGGTGGCGGGCTCGGCGCTCCGAGTTTAGTGGGTGCCGCGATGCGGTCATGACCCGCGAGACGCGCCGTGACGGGCGGCTCAGCTGAGTCGGCATCCGCGAAAGTACGCGTTCTGCGCCGCCCTCAGCGCTGAAAGTGCGCAGAACCGAGTACTTTCACGGGGTCAGGAGAGGGGCGGCTGCACCGCGCTCGCCCACGAGACCGCGCTCAGCACGAGGGCGTTGGTTGCGGCGAGGCCGACCGCGAGGATCAACGTGCGGGCGAACAGCTCGCGCCCGCGCCCGATCCAGAGCGCGGCGAGGTACAGCAGCACCGGCGCCGCGACGCCGAGGATCAGCAGCCACCACGGGACGGCGGCGCCGATCCCGTTCGCCGCGTAGTAGGGAGGCAGGGCGATCAGGTTCGAGATGCCCTCGAACAACGGGTAGGCATAGAGCAGCGCGAACACCACCCAGACGACGACTCTGCTCACCACGCCCGTGCTCACCACGCGCTGGCTCTCCGCGCCCGTGCTCATGAAGCCAGCACCAGCAGGATCGGCCAGGGCAGCAGCACTCCGACGCCGAGTGCGAACCAGCCGACCCGCACCGCGGTGCGGCTGTCGGGTGTGAGGGTCAGCACGGTCAGGTACCAGAGCGCGCCGGAGATGATCGCGACGAACTCGCCGAACTGCCACGCCACCTGCGAGAACAGGTCGGCGGCGGTCGAGCCGGTGATCTGCACCGAGAGGATCCACCCCACCACGATCGCCAGGTACAGCACCGCGAACCCGGCGGTGGCCGCGGTACGGGCGAGGTTGCCGGACGCGGCGGGCGCAGCATCCATGCCGTCATCGATGGATACCGCCGCGACCTCGGCGACCCGGTTGCGCGTCAGCGGGTCGACGCCGCCGCGCAGCTCGTCGCCGGCCCAGCGCAGGGCCTCGTCGTCATCGTCCCTGCCGTCGGCACCGACATGCGCCGTGGTCTTCGTCACCCTGTCATTCTGTCGGGTGGCGGCTGCGAGTTCACGTCGACGGGGCCGCGCTCGGCTTCTCGCCGGATGCCACGGCCCGCTGAGTGGCCGTCGCCCCGCAGCACCATCTGCGCGTTGGATGAGCGGGTGACCCAGATCCTGCGCTTCTCATCCGACATCTCCGAGTTCGACCTCGACCTGGTATTCCGCTGGCTCAGCGAAGACTCGTACTGGGCGATGGGCCGCTCCCGCGCTGTCCAAGATGTGGCTGTCGCCTGCTCGCGCAACTACGGCGTCTTCGACGACGAGTCGGGCGCTCAACTCGGCTACGCGCGCATCATCACGGATGCCGCCACCTTCGCCTGGCTCTGCGACGTCTATGTCACACCCGACGTCCGTGGTCGCGGGGTCGGGCAGTTCCTGCTCTCGGGGATCCTCGCCGAACTCGATCCGCTCCACCTTCGGCGCATTGCCCTCAGGACCCGCGATGCGCACACCCTCTACGAGAAGTTCGGCTTCCGGCCCCTCGACCACCCCGAGCCCTGGATGGACCGCTCGACCGATCGGTAGCTACCCCTCGCTGCCCTGCACCAGCCGCTTCGCATACGGCGTCGCCGGCGTCTTCCGCAGCTCCGACCACGCGCCGCGCTGGGTCACCGCACCGCGCTCGAGCACCACGACATCGGAGGCGAGGGACGCCACATCGGCCGCACTGTGCGTGACGATCACCGTCGGGCCGGCGAAGTCGCGCAGGTGCCCGGCCAGCTCGGCGCGCACCTCGTCGCGGAGCTCGACGTCGAGCGCCGACGTCGGCTCGTCGAGCAGCAGCACGTCGGGCTCGGCGGCGAGAGCGCGGGCGAGGGCGACACGCTGCGCCTGGCCTCCGCTCAGTTCGTGCGGGTATCGCCCGGCGAGCGGCGCCAGGTTGAAGCGCTCGAGCCAGGGCTGCGCCGCACGCCGAGCGGCCGCGCGACGGGCGCCGCGCATCCTGATCCCGAACGCCACGTTGTCGACGACCGTCAGATGCGGGAACAGCAGGAAGCCCTGGAACACCACACCGACCCGCCGCCGCTCGGGCGGAAGCGGCGCGAGGTCGCGGCCGTCGAGCAGGATGGTGCCGCGCTCGAGCTCCGCATGGCCGGCCAGCACGTCGAGCACGGTGGTCTTGCCTGCGCCGTTGGGGCCGACGAGCGCGAGCGGGCGGCCGGCCACCACGTGGAACGCGGCTGCCACCTCGAACGCCCCTCGGCGTGCGGCGATGTCGACGACCAGGGCGGAGCCGGTCACCCGCGCACCCCCGGCAGCCAGCGATCGCGCAACCCGAGAAGCACCGCGATGGATACCACGAGCAAGACCAGCGCCAGCGCGATCGACTGGGTGAGGTCGGTCTGCGAGGCCAGATAGCTCGCGATCGGCAGGGTCCGGGTCACGCCGGGATACGAGCCGGCGAACGTGATGGTGGCGCCGAACTCGCCGAGCGCGCGGGCGAAGCACAGCACGGCGCCCGCCGCGATGCCGGGCGCCACGATCGGGAGGGTGACCGTGCGGAACACCTGCAGCGGTGACGCTCCGAGTGATGCCGCCGCGAGCTCGACCCTGCGGTCGGCGCCTCGCAGCGCACCCTCGACCGCGAACACCAGGAAGGGCATCGCGACGAAGGTCTGCGCGATGACCACGGCGCCCGTCGTGAACGGGATCGTGATCCCGATCATGGCGAGATACCGGCCGAGGATGCCGGTGCGCCCCAGCAGCAGCAGCAGCGCGAGGCCGCCGACCACGGGCGGCAGCACCAGCGGGATCGTGACGGCCGCGCGCAGCAGCCGCCGCGGCACGACCGGCCAGCTGACCGAGCGCGCCAGCACCACCGCCAGGGGGATGCCGAGCACCAGGCACAGCGCCGTCGAGATCACGCCGGTGAGCACCGAGAGCCCGAGCGCCTGCAGCGTCTCGGGCGCCACCAGCAGCGAGGGCAACTGCGGCCACGGCGCCGAGAGCAGGATGGCGACCAGCGGGAGCACGAGCAGGGCCAGGGCGATAGCCGCGATCACCCAGACGACCGCCGCCGGTCCGCGCCGACGGATTCCCCCGCTACGGGGCACCGAATCCCGCCCTCTTCAGCGCGGCCAGACCCGTGGTCGACAGGACAAAACGTTCGAACGCCCGCGCGGCGGCCTTGTCGGTCGATCGCGCCAAGACGACGATCGGATAGCGGTTGACCGGGTTGGCCGGGTCGGGCACCGCGATCTGCCGGACTCTGTTGCCCGCGGACTGTGCGTCGGTCACGTAGACCAGGCCGGCATCCACTTCGTCCAGTTCGACCTTGGTGAGCACCGCCTTCACGTCGGTCTCGAGGGTCGCCGGCGTCACCGTCAGGTTCTCGGCGGCCAACAGGCCCACGGCCGCCGATCCGCAGGGCACGGCCGTGTCGCAGAGCGCGACTTTCACGCCAGGTCGAGCAAGGTCGGCGAGCGTCGTCACCTGTGCCGGATTCGACGGCGGCACCACGAGGGTCAGCACGTTGGTCGCGAAGACGATCGGCGTGGCGTCGGCCAGCCCGGCGGCCGTGACCGTCTTCATGGTCGCCTCGTTGGCCGTGGCGAACACGTCGGCCGGCGCGCCCTGCACGATCTGGGCGGCGAGCGCCGAACTGCCGCCGAAGCTCTCGGTGATCGTCACGTTCGGGTGCAGCTTCTCGAATCGGGTGGCGAGCTCGCCGTAGACCTCGGTGAGGGATGCCGCGGCGAGCACCGTCACCGTGCCGCGCAGCGGGTCGGCGCGTGGCGGCGGTCCGGGCTGGTGACGCCGTGCTCGGAGCAGGCAGCCAGCAGCACGGCCGCCACGGCGCACAGGCCGACCAGCCCGGGCGTCCTCTCACGCGGGGTGCTCCTCGGGCAGCTCGACGACCACCACGGTCGCCTTGACGCTCGCGACGGCGAGCATGCCGGGCTCGAGGCCGAGTTCGTCGGCCGCCTCGCGGCTCATCAGCGACACGATGCGGAACGGACCGGCCTGCAGCTCGACCTGCGCCATTACTCCGTCTTTGGTGACAGCGGTGACGATGCCGGTGAGGCGGTTGCGGGCCGAGGCACGGGCGTGCGGGAAGGCGGTGCCGAGCGGTTGCTCGGCCGCGGCATCCGTCATGAGCGGCACCAGGTCGACGCCACGCACGACCTGCCGGCCCGAGTCGGCTTTGCGGATGCGCAGCTTTCCCGACTCGCCCCAGCGGCGCACGGTGTCGTCGCTGACGCCGAGCAGCGCGGCTGCTTCGCTGATCCGGAACTCGTTCATGGCCCCAATCCTTCCGCAAAAGCGCTTCACTGCGGATGATTCTTCCGCAATTGCGGGTTTCGGCCGAAGTCTCGCCGCGAGAGCGGGCGGATTGCGCGCGCCGGCCCGCGCAAGTCAGCAACATGTCGAGTCGACACGCCGCGCCCGGTCGTCGGGCAGCGGTGTGTTCGTGCCCAACGTTGCGAGGTTGCGCGGCATCACGTGCGCGACCGACTCAAATCGGCGAACTCGCGCCACGGCTGGAAGAATCGCCCCATGACCCCCTCGGTCGACCCTGATTCCCCGCGCTTCCTGCGCCAGCGCGTGCTGAACGGATTCGGCGCCGACGCCCAGCGCCGCCTCGCCGACGCGCACGTGCTGGTGATCGGCGCCGGCGGTCTTGGCAGCGCGGTCATCCCCGCCCTGGCCGCGGCGGGAGTCGGCACGATCTCGATCATCGACGACGACACGGTCGAGGCCAGCAACCTCGCTCGGCAGACCATCCACGGCGTCGCCGACGTCGGCAGGCCCAAGGTCGATTCCGCGGCGGATGCCGTGGCGCGCCTCTCACCCGAGACCACCGTCATCCGGCACGACGCCCGGTTCGTCGAGGCCAACTCCTTCGACCTCCTGCTGGACGCCGATCTGCTGGTCGACGGTTCCGACACCTTCGCCACGCGCTATGCGGCCAATGACGCGGCGACGATCCGCGGCATCCCGATGGTGTGGGGCTCCGCCGCGCAGTACTCGGGGCAGGTCGGCGTCGCCTGGGACGAGAAGGGCGTCGACTACCGCGACCTGTTCCCGCTGCAGCCGAGCGACGATGACGCGCTCAGTTGCGAGTTGGTCGGGGTGCTGCCCACCGTGTGCGCGGTCATCGGAGCGATGATGGCGAACGAGGCGATCAAGCTGCTGACCGGGGTCGGCGATCCCCTGATCGGCCGCGTCGCCACCTTCGATGCACTCACCGGCACGACGCGCGAGATCGAATACCGGCGCGATCCGGATGCGGTGCGGCCCGGCTCCCTCGAGGAGCGCACCGCGGTGCGCGAGCCCGACCCCGAGCGCTCGATCACGCCGGCCAAGCTGCAGCAACTGCTCGCCGGACCGACCACCCACGGCATCCACGAGACCCCGCCCCTGCTGCTCGATGTGCGCGAGGCGCCAGAGGCCTCCTTCGTGTCGCTGCCCGACTCGGTGTTGATCCCGCTGGGCCAGTTGCCGGACCGGCTCGACGAACTCGACGCCCTGGTCGGCGGGCGTGACGGCTCGATCGTCGTCTACTGCCACCACGGCGTGCGCTCGGCCCGCGCGCTCGAGCTGCTCGAGAAGGCCGGATTCACCAGGGCGCGCCACCTGACCGGCGGCATCGACGCCTGGCGCGTGCAGGTCGACCCCGAGATGGCGGCGTACTGATGACCCATCCCCCCGACGACGCGCCCTCGGCTCGCACTCCGGTCGACGTCCACGCGGCGCGCGTGCTGGCCGCGCTCAAGGTCGACGGCATCTGGCGCCGGATGCCCGAGACGCTCCCCCTGGAGCGGGCCATGGGCCGGATCAGCTCCGTCGACGCGGTGTCGCCGATCGACCTGCCGCCGTTCCGCAACTCGCAGATGGACGGCTACGCGGTGCGGGCGGCGGATGTCGCGGCCGCGCCCGTCTCGCTCCCCGTCGTCGGCGAGGTGGCGGCTGCTCCTGGCAACCCCGCCCCGCTCGCTCCCGGCACGGCCGTGCGGATCATGACCGGCGCTCCCGTTCCCGAGGGGGCGGATGCCATCGTCCCGGTCGAAGACACGCTGGCTGCCCGCGAGCATGTCTCGATCTCGCGCCGACGCTCGGTCGGGGAGTACATCCGCGAACCGGGATCCGACCTGCGCGCAGGAGCGGTCATCGTTCCCGCCGAGACGGTTCTGGCGTCGCGCCACCTGGCGGCCATCGCGGCCGCGGGGATCACCGAGGTGGAGGTGTTCGAGCGCGTCCCGGTCGCCGTGATCAGCACGGGGAGCGAACTCGTGTCGCCGGGTCAGCAGCTCGGCGCCGGCCAGATCTTCGATTCGAACGGCGTGGCCCTCGCGGCGGCCGTGCGCGCAGCGGGCGCAGAGGTCGTGCTGGAGGGACGGGTCCACGATGACACCGACGAACTGGTCGCCCTGTTCGACGCCGCCGTGCAACTGGGCGCCCAGCTGATCCTCACCAGCGGCGGAATCTCGATGGGCGACCACGAGGTCGTGCGCGACCTTCTGGAGCCGCTCGGCGCCGCGATCGACGTGCTCGCGATGCAGCCCGGTGGACCGCAGGGCCTCGGTGACTGGCACGGCGTGCCGATCGTCTGCTTCCCCGGCAATCCGGTGAGCAGTCAGCTGAGCTTCGAGATCTTCGTCGCGCCCCTGTTGCGCGAACTGGCCGGGCTTCCGGCGAGAGTGGTCGAGACCCGCGTTCTGGACTCCGCGGTGAGCTCGATCCCGGGCCGGCGGCAGTTCTTGCGCGGGCGTCGAACGGGCCGCGACAGCGTCACCACAGTGGGCGGACCGAGCTCGCACCTCGTGGCGGCGCTGGCGGCATCCGATGTGCTGATCGTCATTCCGGAGGACGTGGTCGAGGTGGCGGCAGGAGATTCCGTGGAGACTTGGGAGCTATGAGCCACGAGCCGGACTGCGCGCAGCTGACCCATCTCGACGACGAGGGCCGAGCCCGCATGATCGACGTCGGCGCCAAGCCGATCACGCACCGGGTGGCGGTCGCGGGCGGGCGGTTGCAGACCACGTCCGAGGTGATCTCGCTGGTGCGCGCCGACGGCCTGCCCAAGGCCGACGTGCTGGCCACGGCGCGGATCGCCGGGATCGCCGGGGCGAAGCGGACGAGCGAGCTGATCCCGCTCGCCCACCTGCTGCCGCTCGACGGCGTCACGGTCGACTTCGACCTGGGGACGGACTCGATCGAGATCCGCGCCTCGGTCTCGGTCACCGCCCGCACCGGTGTCGAGATGGAGGCGCTCACCGCGGTCGCGATGGCCGGGCTCACCCTGCACGACATGATCAAGGCCGTCGACCCGGCGGCAGTGCTCGGCGACATCAAGCTGATCTCGAAGAGCGGCGGCAAACGAGGACGCTGGACTCGTGAATCCTCGCCCACGCCGCCAACGCCGGCGAGAGGTCGGGCGGTCGTGATCGTCTCGTCGACCGGCGCTGCCGACGGCACCCGCGACGACACCACCGGCCCATTGATCACCGAGTGGTTGGCCGGCCACGGTTTCAGTCCCGATCCGATCGTGATCACTCCGGATGCCGCCATCGCCACCGCGATCGAGGCCGCCCTGAGCACCCACCCGGCCGTGCTGATCACGACAGGGGGCACCGGCATCCACCCGCAGGATCGCACGCCCGAGGCAACCCGTGCCGTGCTCGACCAGGAACTGCCCGGCATCGCCGAGGCGATCCGTTCCGCCGGTCGCGCCTCGACGCCGACCGCGGCCTTGAGCCGCGCACTGGCCGGCGTCGCCGACGGCACGATCATCGTGAACCTGCCAGGATCGCCGGGCGGCGTTCGCGACGCGCTCGCCGTTCTCGACGAGTTGCTGCCGCACCTGATCGACCAGCTCGCGGGGGGCGGGCACGCCCATGGCTGAGGTGTTCGCCCTGGTCAGCAACGCCCCGCTCGACCGCGCGGCGATCGAGGCCTTCGTGCGCACCGCGGCCGATGGCGCCGTCGTGACCTTCGAGGGGGTGATTCGCGACCACGATCACGGGTCGGGGGTCTCGGCTCTCGATTACGAGGCGCACCCGGATGCCGAGGCCTTCCTCCGCGCGGTGTGCGAGTCGATCGCCGCCGAATCGGGTCTGCGCGTTGCCGCCGCGCACCGCATCGGACACCTCGTGGTCGGCGACGTCGCGCTCATCGCGTCCGTCGCCGCGCCCCATCGCGCGGACGCCTTCGCGGCCTGCGCGCGGCTCGTCGACCTGATCAAGGAGCGCACCCCGATCTGGAAGCGCCAACATCTGGATGACGGCGTCTCGGAGTGGGTCGGACTGGCCTGAGGGGACTCTCCTCAATCCATATTTCAGTTCGCGCTGAATTGTGTGCGAACCGAAATGGGGATTCGCGACCTACCCGCCAGCGAAGGGCGGCAGTACGTCGACGCGCTGCCCGAGCGCCCGGGCCGGGTCACGCGACACGACCCCGTCGACCAGGAACGACCCGGTCTCGAGCACCCGCGACATCGCGTCGCCGTACCGGGCGATGAGGGCCGCCCGCAGCTCGCCAACGGTCGTGGCCGGCTCGGGCCATACCTCGTCGGCACGGCCCGCCGCCTCGGCCGCAGCCGCGAAGTACCGCACGACCGTCATCCGCCGATCCCGCCCATCGACCGCACCGGTCGCACGAAGTCGGCCGCGTCGATTCCGTGGCCCGACTGCTTACCCCACATCGCGGCGCGCCAGCGGTCGGCGAGCTCGTCGTCGGTCGCGCCGCCGCGCAACAGGCCGCGCAGATCGGTCTCGTCGTCACCGAACAGGCAGGAGCGCACGGTGCCCTCTGCGGTGATCCGGGTGCGGTCGCAGGCCTCGCAGAACGAGCGCGTGACCGAGGCGATGATGCCGACGGTCCCCGAAAGACCCGCGGTGCCGCCATCCACGGTCCACTCCTCGGCCGGGGCCGACGGGTCTTCGCGGCCCGCGGGCTCGAGCTCGAACCGCGACGCCAGCACATCGATGAGCTCGGCCGCCGGCACCATGTTGGAGCGCTGCCAGGCCTCGTCGGCATCCAGGGGCATCTGCTCGATGAAGCGCAGGCGCGCATCGTGCTCGAGCGCCCACGCGAGCAGCTCGGGCGCGTCGTCGAGCGTCTCGCGCATCAGCACGGCGTTGATCTTGAGCGGCGCGAATCCCGCGGCGTGCGCGGCCTCGATCCCGCGGAGAACCGCGGGCAGCCGGTCGCGGCGGGTCAGGCGGCTGAAGTGCTCGCGATCCACGGTGTCGAGCGAGACGTTCACCCGGGTCAGCCCGGCGCCGCGCAGAGCGTCGGCGCGCTTGTCGAGCCCGATCCCGTTGGTCGTCATCGCCAGGGGGATGCCCGGTGCAGCCAATGCGCTCAACCGCACGATCTCGACCAGGTCGGCTCGCGTCAACGGCTCGCCGCCCGTGAAGCGCACCTCTTTCACGCCCAGGGAGCGCCAGCCGATGCCCACCAGCCGCGCGATCTCGGCCGCGGTGAGCAGGTCATCGCGCGGGATGGCCGGGAGCCCCTCCGCCGGCATGCAGTAGGTGCAGCGCAGCGAGCACTTCTCGGTGATCGAGACGCGCAGATCGCGGGCGACACGGCCGAACCGGTCGACGAGACCGGGCACATCCGGGCGCCCGGCAGTCGACGGCGCCGCGGTCGGATCGCGGCGGATCGCCGGCATTCCGAGTGCGAGAGTCATGCCGTCAGCCTAGGCTGCGTCCCCCTGCCGCGCCGAGGCGCTCGTCGCTACGCTGAGCCCATGTCGTTCGTCACGCGAGGGTTCAGTGGCCGCAACCGGGAGCGCGATCCGCGCCTTCCCCCCGGGCAGACCAAGGTCGAGGACTGGCCGGTGCTCTCGGCCGGCCCGACTCCCAAGATCGACACCGCTGACTGGTCGTTCACCGTGACGACCGAGACCGGTGCCCAGACCCACTGGAGCTGGGACGAGTTGCGCGCGCTCGGCATCGAAGACATCACCACAGACATCCACTGCGTCACGCACTGGTCGAAGCTCGAGATGCCGTGGCGGGGCGTGCCGATCGACAAGATCCTGGCGGGCATCCCGACCCACGCCAAATACGTGATGGCGCACAGCTACGGCGGCTACACCACCAACGTGCCGCTGGACGAACTGCTGAACGGCAAGGCCTGGGTCGCGTTCGAGGCAGATGGAGCCCCGCTCGACCCGGAGCACGGCGGTCCGGCCCGCCTGCTGGTGCCGCACCTGTATTTCTGGAAGAGCGCGAAGTGGGTGAACGGTCTCACCCTGATGGACAGCAACGACCCGGGCTTCTGGGAGCAGGCGGGCTACAACCTGCACGGCGATCCCTGGAAGGAAGAGCGCTACTGGTGAGCGCAGCGCCCCCCGCAGCGCCCCCCGCAGCGGCTGCACGTACAGCGTGGCGCGTTGGCACCGTCGTCGAGGCGCGGCCCGAGACGTCGAGCGCGCGGCGCCTGGTGATCGACGTACCCGACTGGCCGGGCAACGACGCCGGGCAGCACCTCGACGTGCGATTGACCGCGCCCGATGGATACCAGGCGCAGCGCTCGTACTCGATCGCGTCATCCGGCACCAGCACCCGCATCGAGCTGGCCGTCGACGAGCTGCCGGACGGCGAGGTGTCGCCGTTTCTCGTCGACGATGTGATGGTCGGCGACAAGCTCGAGCTGCACGGCCCCCTCGGCGGCTACTTCATCTGGATGCCGCAAGCGGTCACCCACGACCCACGACCGGTGCAACTCATTGCCGGCGGCTCGGGCGTCGTGCCCTTCCTCGCCATGGTCCGGGCGCACGCCGCGGCCGCCGACCCGACGCCGTTCCGCCTGCTCTACGCGGTGCGCGAGCCGGGCGACGTGTTCTACCGGCAGGAGCTGACCGACCTGGCCACCGGCGGCCTCACGCTCGACTACGTCTACTCGCGCACTACCCCGCACGACTGGCCGGTGCCGGCCGGGCGCATCACCAAGGACGCGCTGGCCGGGTTCGCGATCCCTGCATCCGAGAGGCCGCGGGTCTTCATCTGCGGCTCGACCGGATTCGTCGAGCTCGTCGCCGGCTGGCTGATCGAGCTGGGGCATGCCGCGGCCGACATCCGCACCGAACGTTTCGGAGGCAGTTGAGATGAACCACGTCGACGGCAACGCCCTGGCAGGCCGGCTCTCGGACCTGTTCGCGTTCGACCTCACAACGGCGGTGGGCCGCTGTCTCAACTGCGGCACCTCCGGGATGATCGGCGCAGCCATGGTCTATCAGGCCGGCCCCGGCACCGTCGCCCGTTGCCCGCATTGCGGCGCCGTGCTGGCCACCATCGTGGAATCCGACGACAAGATCTGGCTCAGCCTGGCCGGCGTCACCGCGATCGAGGTCGCGAAGCGGCCCTGAGCGAGCCCCGCACATGACGAAGGGCCGGGAGGATCGCCCCCGGCCCTTCGCGTCTCATGACGTGGCGACTCAGCGCGCGGCCGAGCCCTCCACGTAGTCCGCGTCCTGCTGCTTCCACGCGAAGAGCGCGCGCAGCTCTTTACCGGTCGCCTCGATCGGGTGAGCGGCGCCCTTGGCTCGCAGCGCCAGGAACTCGGGGGCGCCGGCATCCTGGTCCGCGATGAAGCGCTCGGCGAAGGCACCGGACTGGATGTCGGCCAGAACGGCCTTCATGTGCTCCTTCACACTCGGGTCGATGACGCGCGGGCCGCTGACGTAGTCGCCGTACTCGGCCGTGTCGCTGACACTCCAGCGCTGCTTGGCGATGCCGCCCTCCCACATCAGGTCGACGATGAGCTTGAGCTCGTGCAGCACCTCGAAGTAGGCGATCTGCGGCTGGTAGCCGGCCTCGATCAGCGTCTCGAAGCCGTACATGACCAGCTGCGAGGTGCCGCCGCAGAGCACGGCCTGCTCGCCGAACAGGTCGGTCTCGGTCTCTTCGGTGAAGGTGGTCTTGATGCCGCCGGCGCGCAGGCCGCCGATGCCCTTGGCGTACGACCAGGCGAGGTCCCAGGCGTGACCGGTGGCATCCTGCTCGACGGCGACGATCACGGGAACGCCACGGCCCGCCTCGTACTCGCGGCGCACGGTGTGGCCGGGACCCTTCGGCGCGACCATGATCACATCGACGCCGTCGGGCGGGGTGATGTAGCCGAAGCGGATGTTGAAGCCGTGCCCGAAGAGCAGCGCGTTGCCGGGCTCCAGGTTGTCTTTGATGTCGGCCGCGTACAGGCCGCGCTGGTGCTGGTCGGGAGCCAGGATGACGATGACATCGCCCCACTTGGCCGCCTCGGCCGCGGTCAGCACCTCGAAGCCCGCCTCCTTGGCCTTCGCCACCGACTTGGAGTCGGGCTTGAGGCCGATCTTGACCTCGACACCGGAGTCGCGAAGGTTCAGCGCGTGGGCGTGGCCCTGCGACCCGTAGCCGATCACGGCCACCTTCTTGCCCTGGATGATCGACAGGTCGGCGTCCTTGTCGTAGAAGATCTCAGTCATTCGTCGTGTATCTCTCTGTTTGTTGTGGGTCGTTGGCTAGTTCTTGAAGACGCGTTCGGTGATGCTCTTGCTGCCGCGGCCGATGGCCAGCAGGCCGGACTGCGCGATCTCTTTGATCCCGTAGGGCTCGAGCACGCGCAGCAGGGCCTGCACCTTGCCGCTGTCGCCGGTGACCTCGATCACCAGGGCATCCGTCGCCACGTCGACGACCCGCGCGCGGAACAGCGTGACGGCCTCGAGGATCTGGCTGCGGTTCGAGTTGTCGACCCGCACCTTGATCAGCAGGTGCTCGCGCTGCACCGACTGGGCGGGGTCGAGCTCGACGATCTTGATCACGTTGACCAGCTTGTTCAGCTGCTTGGTGACCTGTTCGAGCGGGGCGTCTTCGACATCCACCGCGACGGTGATGCGCGAAAGACCCTCGATCTCGGTGGCGCCGACGGCGAGCGACTCGATGTTGAAGCCGCGGCGCGCGAAGAGGCCGGCGACCCGCGTGAGCAGACCGGGTTTGTCTTCGACGAGGAGGGACAGCACGTGATGAGTCATGCGAGCTACTCCTCTTCCCACGCGGGGGCGTGGTCGCGCGCGTACTGCACCGACGAGTTGCCGACGCCCTGCGGCACCATCGGCCACACCATGGCATCGCGGCTCACGATGAAGTCGATGACGACCGGTCGGTCATTGGTCTCGAGCGCGAGCTTGATCGCCGCGTCGATCTCGTCGGGCTTCGTCACCCGGATGCCGAGGGCGCCGTACGCGTCGGCCATCTTCACGAAGTCGGGGATCATGCGCGTCGGGCCGTCGCTGCCGCTCATATGACCCGTGTTCAGGTCGGTGAACGAGTGCCGCCCGTCGTAGAACAGGGTCTGCCACTGGCGCACCATGCCGAGGCTCGAGTTGTTGATGATCGCGACCTTGATCGGGATGTCGTTGATGGTGCAGGTGGCGAGCTCCTGATTGGTCATCTGGAAGCATCCATCACCGTCGATCGCCCAGACCACGCGATCGGGCTCGGCGACCTTGGCGCCCATCGCGGCGGGAACCGCGTAGCCCATCGTGCCTGCGCCGCCCGAGTTGAGCCAGGCGTGTGGCCGCTCGTACTTGATGAACTGCGCCGCCCACATCTGGTGCTGACCGACCCCTGCGGCGTAGATGGCCTCGGGGCCGCTCAACTCGCCGATGCGCTTGATGATGGCCTGCGGCGAGAGCAGCCCGTCGTCCGGCTCGGTGAAGCCCAGCGGATAGTCGGCGCGCAGGATCTCGAGGCGCTCCCACCAGGCCGCCAAGTCGGGCTTCTGCTTCTTGGCCGCCGCGGTGAACGCCTCGATGAGGTCGACGATCACGTCTTTGGCGTCGCCCACGATGGGCACATCGGCGTGACGGATCTTGCCGATCTCGGCCGGGTCGATGTCGACGTGCACCACCTTGGCGTGCGGGGCGAAATCGGCCGTCTTGCCGGTCACCCGGTCGTCGAAGCGCGCGCCGAGCGCGACGATCAGGTCGCTCTCCTGCAGAGCGAGCACGGCGGGCACCGCGCCGTGCATGCCGGGCATGCCCAGGTGCTGCTTGTGGGAGTCGGGGAACGCCCCGCGCGCCATCAGGGTCGTCACGACCGGTGCGCCGGTCTTCTCGGCAAGCTCGAGCAGCACCTTCTCAGCCGACGAGCGGATGACGCCGCCCCCCACGTACAGCACGGGGCGCTCGGCGGCAGCGAGCAGTTCGGCCGCCGCGATGATCTGCTTGCCGTGCGCCTTCGTCACCGGGCGGTAGCCGGGCAGGTCGATCTTGGGCGGCCAGATGAACGGCGCCGAGTTCTGCTGGGCGTCTTTGGTGATGTCGATCAGCACCGGCCCCGGGCGGCCCGTCGATGCGATCTGGTAGGCCTCGGCCAGCGTGGCCGGGATGTCTGCCGGGTCGGTCACCAGGAAGGAGTGCTTGGTGATCGGCATCGTGATGCCCACGATGTCGATCTCTTGGAACGCGTCGGTTCCCATGACCGTCGAGAAGACCTGGCCGGTGATCGCGATGAGGGGTACCGAGTCCATGTGGGCGTCGGCGATGGCCGTGACGAGGTTGGTCGCGCCCGGCCCGGAGGTGGCGATGCAGACGCCGACCCGACCGGATGCCGCGGCGTACCCCTCTGCCGCGTGCCCGGCGCCCTGCTCGTGCCGGGTGAGGATGTGGCGGATCGCCGTCGATGACATCAGCTCGTCGTAGAACGGCATGATCGCTCCGCCGGGGATGCCGAAGACGTCGGTGACACCCAGCTTCTCGAGCGTGGCGAGGATCGCTCCGGATCCGGTGAGCATGGGCGGCGCGCCGGTGCCGGCGGTCGACCGGCCGGGCTTGGCGGCGGGAGGTGCAGTGGTCATGATGTTCCTAGCAGGACGGTGAGGGGGAGGAACTACCCCGTGACCGCGCCCTCCGCAGCGGAGTGCACGAGCTTGGAGTACTTCGCGAGAACGCCACGGGTATAGCGCGGTGGAAGAGGAACCCAGGCGGAACGCCGGTTCTCCAGCTCGGCCGGATCGACAAGTAGGTCGATCGACCGGGCTGCGATATCGACCCGTATCAGATCACCATCGTGCACGAAGGCGATCGGACCTGCGTCCGTCGCTTCGGGAGCGATGTGGCCGATGCACAGGCCGGTTGTGCCGCCTGAGAATCTGCCGTCGGTCAAGAGTAGTACATCCTTGCCGAGCCCTGCTCCCTTGATGCCGGCCGTGATGGCGAGCATCTCGCGCATCCCGGGGCCGCCCTTCGGGCCCTCCCAGCGGATGACCACCACATCGCCGTGGTGGATCTCGCCGGCGGCCAGCGCGTCCATCGCGGCCCGCTCGCGCTCGAACACGCGGGCCGGGCCCTCGAAGGTGGCGGCGTCGAACCCGGCCGTCTTGACCACCGCGCCGTCGGGCGCCAGCGAGCCCTTGAGGATGGTCAGGCCGCCGGTGGCGTGGATCGGGTTGTCGAGGGTGCGCAGCACCTCGCCGTCCAGCGGAGGGATGTCGATCTCTGCCAGGTTCTCGGCCATCGTCTTGCCGGTGACGGTGAGGCAGTCGCCGTGCATGAGTCCGGCATCCAGCAGCGCCTTCATCAGCACCGGGAGTCCACCGCGCCGGTCGACATCGTTCATCACGTACTTGCCGAAGGGCTTGAGGTCGCCGACGTGCGGCACCTTCGAGCCGATCCGGTTGAAGTCGTCGAGGGTCAGCTCGACTCCCGCCTCATTGGCGATCGCGAGCAGGTGCAGCACGATGTTGGTCGAGCCGCCCAGGGCCATGCCGACCGCGATGGCGTTCTCGAACGCCTTCTTGGTGAGGATGTCGCGCGCCGTGATCCCCAAGTTGAGCAGGTTGACGACGGCCTCGCCCGAGCGGTGCGCGTAGTAGTCGCGTCGCGCATCGGCCGCGGCCGGACTCGCCGAGCCGGGCAGGCTCATCCCGAGCGCCTCGGCGACGCTGGCCATCGTGTTGGCGGTGTACATGCCGCCGCAGGCCCCCTCGCCCGGGGCGAATGCGCACTCGATGCGGTGCGCGTCCTCGACGCTCATCGTGCCGGCCAGCACGCCGCCGACGGCCTCGAACGAGTCGATGATCGTGATGTCCTTCTCGGTGCCGTCGCTGAGGCGAACCCAGCCCGGCGCGATCGAGCCGGCGTAGAGGAACACGGATGCCAGATCCAGCCGGGCCGCAGCCATCAGCATCCCGGGGATCGACTTGTCGCACCCCGCGAGCAGCACCGAGCCGTCGAGCCGCTCGGCCTGCATGACCACCTCGACGGAGTCGGCGATGACCTCGCGGCTGACCAGCGAGAAGTGCATGCCCTCGTGGCCCATCGAGATGCCGTCGCTGACGCTGACGGTGCCGAACTGCAGCGGGTAGCCGCCACCGGAGTGCACCCCCTCCTTCGCCGCCTGCGCGAGGCGCGCGAGGCTCAGGTTGCAGGGCGTGATCTCGTTCCACGAGCTCGCGATGCCGATCTGCGCCTTGTCCCAGTCGGCGTCGCCCATGCCGACGGCGCGGAGCATGCCGCGCGAGGTGGTGGCTTCGATGCCGTCGGTGACGGTGCGGGACCGGGGCTTGTGGTCGATCTTCGGGGCTGAATCCGGCATGTGTCGAGGGTAACGCTCGACTCAGGTCACCGCCGACGGTGCTCGGATGACCTAGTTTCTCGGGGCCTGGCACAATGAGCCGCGCGATCGCTGACCGCGATCGCCTCGAGCGAGCTCATTGCTCGTGAACATCGCCCTCGCGGAAGGTGGCGAGCGTCGACAGCACCAGCGCGATCTCGTCCGGCCCGGCGACCCGGAACGGCGCCTCGGTCGGGCCGGTTCCGCTCTTGACGCCCAGGTCGTCGGCCGCCAGGGCCGCGAAGGCGTCCTCGTCGGTCACGTCGTCGCCTGCGTAGAACACCGCATCCGCCGCGGTGTATCGGCGCAGGTGCTCGACCGCCTCGCCTTTGGTCGTCGACCGCACCGAGAACTCCAGGACGTTCTTGCCGTGCCGCACGGTGAGATTGTCGATCTCGGCGTGCGCCTCACTGAGCGCCACCAGGTGCGCGACGCGCGAGTCGTGCTCGGTGGCCAACCGGGTGTGCAGGGCGAAGCCGGCCGGCTTCTCCTCGAGCCAGACCTCATCGATCGCGTCGGCGACCTCGCCGAGCACCTCCTGCAGCACCTCGACCCGTTCGAGTTCTTCGGTGTTGAGACTGAGACGGTCTGCGGGGTCGTCGAGCCGGATCTCGATGCCGTGCGACCCGACGAGCAGAGTGGTGTCCGGTAGATCGGCGACCTCGATCAGGCTGCGCAGCGAGCGTCCGCTCACCAGCGCGACCCGGGTGTTGGGCAGGGCGAGCAACCGCAGTACCGCGTCGCGCGCTTCGGGGAGGGCGCGAGCGGCATCCGGCGAGTCGACCTCAGGGGCCAGTGTCCCGTCGAAGTCGAGGGCCACGAGCAGGCGCCTGACGCGCGCGAGCTCTCGGAGTGCTCCCGTCAGGGAAGATGACAGAGGATGCGGCATAGTCACTGCCGGGCGCGCGGCGCCCGCTCCACCGTCCATTCGAGTTCGCCGAGCGGGTCGGTGCCGCCGACCTCGCGGGAACCGCGACGGGCCTCGGCGATGGTGCGCAGAAAGGACTCAGACCAGTGGGCGACGTCGTTGTCGCGCACCCGTTTTCGCATCGCCCGCATCCGCTTGCGTCGCTCGGGCTGGGGCATCTCGATCGCGCGGATGATCGCATCCTTCACCCCGTCGATGTCGTGCGGGTTGATGCGCAGCGCCGTGCGCAGCTCGTCGGACGCGCCGGTGAACTCGCTCAGCACGAGCACGCCGTCGTCGTCGAAGCGGGCAGCGACGTACTCCTTGGCAACCAGGTTCATGCCGTCGCGAAGCGCGGTGATCAACATGACATCGGCGGCCAGGTAGAGGGCGGCCATCTCCTCGCGCGGGAACGCGTGGTGCAGATAGCTCACGGCCTGGTGGCTGATGGTCCCGTAATCGCCGTTGATCCGCCCGACGGTCAACTCGATCTCGTCGCGCAGCTGCCGGTAGGTCTCGACGCGTTCGCGGCTCGGGCTCGCCACCTGCACCAGGGTGACGTCCTCGACCTTGAGGCGGCCCTCTTCGAGAAGTTCGCCGAACGCCTTCAGCCGGTGGCCGATGCCCTTGGTGTAGTCCAACCGGTCGACGCCGAGCATGATGGTCGCCGGATTGCCGAGGTCTTCGCGGATCTGCCGCGCCCTCGCCTGCACCTCGGGGCTCCGCGCGAGTTGCTCGAAGCCCTCGGCATCGATCGAGATCGGAAAGGGACGGGCGACGATCCGCCTGGCGGGATGGCTGCCGCGGGCGGGAACCTCGATCACCGGGCTCTTGGTCGAGTATCCGAGCAGGCGGCGCACCGCTCGTGAGAAGTTGCCGGCGTCCGATACCCGCTGAAAGCCGATCACGTCGGCTCCGAGCAGTCCCTCGATGATCTGAGTGCGCCACGGCAGCTGCGAGAAGATCCCGTATGCCGGGAAGGGGATGTGATTGAAGAATCCGATCGTGAGGTCGGGCCTCGCCTGACGCAGCATCCTGGGCACCAGTTGCAGTTGGTAGTCGTGCACCCACACGGTCGCGGCTTGCGCCGAGATGGCGGCGATCGCGTTGGCGAAGCGCTGATTGACGCTGACGTAGTTGTCCCACCAGACCCGGTGGAAGCCAGGGGGCGCGATCACGTCGTGGTACAGCGGCCACAGGGTGTCGTTGCTGAACCCCTCGTAGAAGTTCTCGAGATCGTCGGCGCTGAGCTTGATCGGGACGATCCGGATGCCGTCCCAGTTGAACGGCTCCATGTCGAGATCGGCCTGGCCGCCCCAGCCGACCCAGGCGCCGCCGGCATCCCGCATCACCGGCTCCAGTGCGGTGACGAGGCCGCCGGGCGATTGACGCCACCCCGGAGTTCCATCGTCGTCGACGACATAGTCGACGGGGAGGCGGTTCGAGGCGACGACGAATTCGTATCGTTCATCGCTCATCTGTCCAAACTATCAGCCGGGCGTCAACGGCCTCCGACTGCAACCTCCCAGCCCACTCGCTCCGAACTGGGGGTAGACCGGATTCGGGAGTTCCTGAGACTGTCATACGCCCGACACCTCCGCACGTTAGGTTTGGTTCAAATGATTTCGATCGGCATGAGCACGACCTGCGTCTTTCCCGCCTCGGTCGACAAGGCGTTCCGCATGGCCCGCCTTGCGGGCTTCGACGCGATGGAGATCATGGTCACCAACGACCCGGTCACCCAGGACCCGATCGCGCTGCTCGAACTGAGCGAGAAGTACAGCCTGCCGATCATCTCGATCCACGCGCCGACGCTCTTCCTGACGACCTTCGTCTGGGGCCGTGACCCGGCCGTCAAACTGCGCCGCTCCGCCGAGCTGGCCGCGGCGGTGGGCGCTCCGAGCGTCGTCGTGCACCCGCCGTTCCGCTGGCAATCCGGCTACGCCGAGAACTTCGTCCGCATCGTCGCCGAGACTCAGGCCGAGACCGGCATCGAGATCTGCGTCGAGAACATGTTCCCGTGGAAGGTCGGCGGCAAGCAGCTCAAGGCCTACGCCCCGAGCCCGGATCCGCTGGACATGAATCCGGATGCGATGACCCTCGACTTCTCGCACGCCTCGCTCACCGGCCGTGACAGCCTCGAATACGCGATGGCCATGGGCGACCGGCTGCGCCACATCCACCTGTGCGACGGAACCCGCTCGGTCGACGAGGGCAACATGTTCGACGAGCACCTGGTGCCCGGCTACGGAAACCAGCCGGTGGCCGAGACCCTCACCTGGCTCGCCGAGAACCACTGGACCGGCAACGTGGTCGCCGAAGTCTCGTTGCACAAGATCCGCGACGAGAAGGTCAAGTTGCGGATGCTGAAAGAGACCGTCGCATTCGCCAAGCTCTATCTCGGCCAGGAGCACGAGGAGCGCGAGCCCCTCGCCGTGGGTGGCGCGAAGCCGCGCCAGCAGCGCAAGGCCGCACGCCGCAACCTGCGCTCGGCGCGCGAGGAGCTCGGCTAGGCCAGACCCGGCACGAGGCCGAGGGCGGTCGCCCGCCGGGCCCGCCGGATCGCCAGGTTCGCGACCACAACACTCGCCAGCCCGAAGGCGAGCAGCGCGACGGCCGAGCCGATCGCCGTGGCAGCACTGCCGCCGGTGACGATCTGCTGCATCCCGTCAACGGCCCAGCTCAGCGGCAGGAATGGGCTGATCGCCTGGAACGGCGTCGTCAGCATCTGCAGCGGCGCGACGCCGACCGCGGCGATCTGCAGCGCGAGCAGGAACAGCGAGATGATCAACCCCGCGCGCCCCAGACCGATGGTCAACAGGTAGTGGAACGCCGTGAACGCGGCGGCCGTGACGAGCGTGAAGACGAGGGTCGCGGGCAGCAACGCCCAGCTGATGCCCACCGCGGTGTGCAGCAGCACGACCAGCAGGATGGCCTGCGCCGCGGTGATCGCGCCGGCACGCACCAGGGTGGCGCCGACCACCCGACTCGAGGCTGCGGTCGACGCCAGGATGCGGCGGGTCACCGGCCGCATGACCAGGAACACCGCGAGCGCCCCGATCCACAATCCGAGGGGGAGGAAGAAGGTCGCGACCGCCTGCGCCAACTGCGAGATGCTGTGCTCGGTCGAGACGGTCAGTCCGACCGGGTTGCTCGCGACGTCGGCGGACTTGGCGGCCGCCGCCGAATCCGAGCTCGGCACCTGGGCCGCCCCGCTGGTCAGCCCGGCGGCGAGCGACGTGGCGCCCGACGAGACCTGGACGGCTCCGCTCGCCAGCGCCCGGGCACCGGACACGAGCGCCGGGCCGGAGCCGGCGAGCTTCTTGGCTCCGGCCGCACTCTGCGCGATGCCGGACTGGATGCCGTCGATCCCCGCTGCCGTTTGCGAGCTCAGGGTGCCACCTTGGCCTGCAACGGCCGCGAGCTGCGCCGTGAGGGCCTGGATCTGAGGGGTGTCATTCGCCGCGACCGCCGCCGAGAGGGCGGCCGACAGCTGCGAGACTCCGCCGGTGTAGGAGGCGACACCCGAGCTGAGCTGGTCGAGCGATGCTGCGCCGCTGTTCAGCTGCGACAGGCCGGAGCTCAACGAGTTCACGCCGCCCGTGTACCCGGTAAGCCCAGACGCGAGCGACGACGCGCCCGAGGAGGTCTGGCTCGCCCCCGATGCCAGCGAGCCCGCCCCATCGGCCGCCTGCGACAGGGAGGCGCCCAGCGTGCCCAGGCTTGCGTACACGCCCGAGATGTACTGCTTCGTGATCGCCGTGCCGAAGGTTCGCACCATCCCGTTGCCGAGCGACTGGGCCACCGATCCCGCCAGGTAGGAGTGCGCGTCATCGGTCTTGATCGAGAGGTGCGCCTGAACGGGCGAGGTGCCCTGCAGCGACAGCACCGATTTCGAGAAGTCGCTCGGAATGGTCAGGATCGCGTACACCGAGCCATCGGCGAGTGCCTTCTTGGCGTCGGCGGCGTTGCTCAGCGTCCAATGCATCCCCGGCGAGCGGTCGCCGGTGAGCTGCGTGACCAACTGACGACCGGCGAGCACATAGTTCGTCGTTCCGTCGCTGTTCGTGGTCGTGATGGCCTTGTCCTGATTGACGATCGCGGCCGGGATGCGGTCCAGCCCCTTCTTCGCATCGCCGATCGAGGCCACGTAGAGCCCGACGAACGCCAGCGGGATGAGGGCAACGGCCACCAGGCCGATCACTCGGAACTTCTTCATCGTGATGCACCTTCTGTGCTGAGAGACGGATCGAGAGAACGGATGCTCAGTACCCGGATGCGAGAGGACGCGGCCGTGACGAGGTCGAGACCCGGCATGCCGACCACCACGGTCGTGGCCGAGGGCGCGAGCCGGTCGAGCGCGAGCAGGAGCGCTCGGGCGTCTCGCGGGTCCGCGAAGGGGTCGAGGGCGTCGAGCAGCACGACCGGGGTGCGCTCGCTGAGCGCGACGGCAGCCAGGGCGACAGCGCGCTCCAGTTGCGGGAGCGACTCCACCCGGGTCGAGGCGTCGACCGGCACGGTCTGCCGGTCGGTCCCCTGCAGGGCACCCGAGACTCGGCCGGCCCTGATGCGTGCTCGGCGCCCCGCGATGGGAGCCAGGTACCACGCTCCCGTGAGTCGCAGGCGCTCCTCGAGCAGGTCGCCGAGGGTCGCGGTGACCCCGGCCCGGCCCGGGCCCGAGAGATCGGCGATCGCCACCAGACGCGACACTTTCGCGGCGTCGGACGGCAGCGGATGACCGCCGACCTGCGCGCGCCCGGCGCGCGGCTCGAGCCGCCCACCGACGGCGGCGGCAATCAGCCGGCGTGCGACCGGATCGCCCCCGACTCCCGAGGAATCGATGAGGGCGATCGAGCCGCTCTCGACGTGCAGGCTGACCGGCCCGACCGTCAGCGCGGCCGCGCTTGACCCGCTGCTGACGACCAGGCTCTCGGCCGAGATCGCCTCGCCTGCGGCCGCGCGGTCGAGCGCCCAGGCGGTGGCCTCGCGGTGGTGCCGCAGGCCTTCGCCCTCGATGTCCACGTTCGGCAGCACCCGGTCGAGCCAGCGCGGCAGGTACCAGGCTGCGCGGCGGGCGAGGGCCATGACGGCCGGGACCAGCGTCATCCGGATCAGGAAGGCGTCGACGAAGACGCCGACCGCAAGGCCGAGTGCGATGACCTTGATCACCGCGGAGCCCTCGGGCACGAAGGCGCCGAACACGAAGAACATGATGAGCGCCGCGGCGGTGACCACGCGGGCGGCGCCCGAGAACCCGCTGACGACCGCCCGCGTGGCCACGGCGTTGCGCGCCTTGGCGGGCGCGCCGGCCGGCAGCTTCGCGACGCCGTGCACGTACGCCTCGCGCATGCCCGAGACCAGGAAGACCTCGTAGTCCATGGCGAGTCCGAACAGGATCGCCATCAGCAGCACCGGCATGAAGCTCAGGATCGGGCCCGGGATCGCACCGAGCACCTGGCCGCCCCAGCCCCACTGGAAGACCGCGACCACGACGCCGAACGAGGCGAGCACCGACAGCAGATAGCCCAGGGCTGCCTTGATCGGCACCAACAAGGAACGGAAGACGACCATCAGCAGCAGCACCGAGAGCCCGACCACGATCAACCCGAAGGGCAGCAGAGCGGAGTCCAGGCGCGACGAGATGTCGATCGAGACCGCCGTGGCACCCGTCACCGCGATCGGCGTCTGGTAGGTCGACGCGATCGCGGGTTCGAGTGCACGAATGCGCTCGACCAGCTTCGTCGTCGCGGGATCGCTCGGACCGGTTGTCGGAATCACCTGGATGATCGCCGTGTCGAGGGTCGCGTTCGGGGTGCCCGCGCTGACCGAGGCGACCCCGGGCAGGTTCTTGATCCGGTCGCCGATCGCGGTCAGGTCGCTCATCACAGCCGTCGTCTGCGTGATGTCGACCGTGATGATCAGGGGCCCGTTGCGGCCGGGGCCGAACTCCTGGCTGACGATGTCGTAGGCCTTGCGAGCTGTGGTGTCGGCCGGCTGGGAACCGCCGTCCGGCAGGGCGAGCGCGAGGCTCCCCGCGGGGATCGCCACGACGCCGAGCAGCCCGATGACCGCGATCACGAAGACCACGGGAGCCTTCAGCACGAGCGCCACCCAGCGCTGGCCGAGCGTCGGCCTGACCTTCTTGGCACCGGCGGGCGGCTCGGCGCCGGTCTCGAGGGCGAGTGCGGCAGCAGCACGACGCGCGACCCGCGACCCCGGCTTGGGGGCGAGACGTGTGCCGAGCAGCCCCATGATCGCCGGCAGCAGGGTGGTGGCCGCCAGCATGGCGAGGAGCACGGCGATCGCCGCCGCGATGCCCATGAGACCCAGGAACGGGATGCCGACGATCAGCAGTCCGACCAGCGCGATCATCACGGTGACGCCCGCGAAGATCACGCTGCTGCCCGCGGTGGCGACGGCGGTCGCGGCGGACTCGCTCGGATCCATCCCGGATGCCAATTGCGATCGATGTCTGCTCAGGATGAAGAGCGCATAGTCGATGCCGACGGCGAGACCGATCATCAGGGCGAGCAGCGGAGTGGTCGACGAGATGGTGACGAATGCCGCCGTGGTCAGCACGGCACCCATCGAGACCGCGAGAGCGACGATAGCCGACAGCAAGGGCAGTCCCGCGGCGAGAATCGAGCCGAACGTGACGATCAGCACGATGGCCGCGAACAGCACCCCGAGGGCCTCTGTCCACGAGATGCCGACGTCGACCTGCTGGTAGACCTGTCCGCCGAACTCGACGGTGAGGCCGGCATCCGTCAACGGAGTCGTCGCAGACTTCACCGCGGCCAGCTCGGCGTTGCCGACCTTCTCGGCGCTCTGGCTGAACTGCACAGCGATGATGACGGTCGCCCCGTTGTTGCTGACCGCCGACGTCGCGTACTGGCCGTAGGGCGAGAGCGCCTGCTCGACGCCCTTCACATCGTTGACCCGCGCCACCGCCTTCTCGATCAGAGCCTGGTCGGCCGTCTTGAGGTCGGTGCCGTGCGGATCCTGCACCACGATCTCGGCACTCGCGCCGGAGGTCTGGGGAAAGACCGCAGACAGCAGGTCGATCGCCTTCTGCGATTCGGTGCCGGGGATCGCGTATGAGTCCTGCAGCTGGCCGCCGAGGGCGACGCCGCCGGCGAGCGCGCCCGCGGCGAGCAGCGCCCAGGCGATGACGACGAGGAGCGCGCGCTTGTAGGCGAAGCGTCCGAGACGGAAGAGCAGGGTGGCCATGTGATTCCCCCGAAATCAGTCGGCTGAGGTGGTGGAATGCGGAACGGATGACGGCGCCAGCAGATCGCCCAGCACGGTGATCAAGGCGGTGCGAAGTGCACCCAGATCGGGCTTGGGCATCGAGACCGGCGCACCGGCGAGCAGGTACGCGGCCCCGCCGAGCGCAACACCGAACCGCACCTTCTCTTCGACCGACCCGACGTTCTCTTCGAAGTAGCGCGAGATCAGCTCGATCTCGGCGTTGGCGCGTTCCACGACGGGGATGTCGACCAACGACGTCGCCTGGTTGACGAACACGTAGACGGCAGAGCGGTGCTCGAGCAGGAAGTCGACGAAGCGCTCGAGGAACTCGGTGCGCGCCTGGCCGCCGCGTTGAAGACCGGCGAGCCCGACCTGGCCGAGGATGCTGTCCAGCTGATCGAGCGCCGGCGACAGCACCGCTTCGAGCAGCACCTCCTTGGAGGTGAAGTGATAGAGCACCGTCGCCTTGGACACTCCTGCGCGGTCGGCGATCTGCTGCAGCGACGTTCCGAGGTACCCGGCGGCAGCGAACTCCTCGAGGGCGACACGGCGCAGGTCGTCAGCAGTGGTGGGCATGTCAGCGACGGTACTTGACCGATCGGTCAGTTGCTGACCGATCGGTCAGATTGGCGGCATACGCCCAGCCAGCTCCCGGTTTGGACCCAGATCTGGTGCGACCCGTTGAGCGGCAAGGTAGCGTTGAAGACGACCCCGTTGGAGGATCCGTGCGCAAGTTCTTGTTCAGCCCCAGCATCTGGAGTTCTCTCTTCGGTGCCATCGGGGTGATCCGCACCACGACCAGCGGGCCACGCGACTGGCGGCTGGTTCTGCAGTGGATCGTGCTCGGGGCGACGGTCGCACTTGCCGTCGGCACGGTCATCGAGCGGTCGAACGAAGCGGAGGACTACTGATCATGTATGGACCCATCGGACACGGATTCGGCATGATGGCCGGCATCCTCGGGGTGATCGCCTGGGCGATCGGCATGTTCATCCTGCTGGCGATCCTCGTCGTCCTGATCGTCCTGCTCGCGCGCTTCCTCTGGGTCGCGACGAAGGCGGCGCAGCGCTACCTGGAGCTGAACGGCTCGCCGACTCCGCGCGCGAAGACCGTGCCCCCGACGACGGGGCCTGCAGCTCCCTCGTCGCCTGCGGCCCCTGCCACGAAGGCGACCCCAGCGGCGACCGCCGCGACCACAGCGCCGAAGTCGGCTCCCGCCACCAAGCCGCGCGCGGCGAAGCCAGCCACGAAGCCGACAACCACCAAGCCGACGTCCTAGCCGAGGAACCCGCGCAGCAGCGCTCCCGACCCCTCGAGATGCTCGCGCATGGCCTCGGCCGCGCCCTCCGCATCGCCCGCGAGAATCGCCATCACGATCGCCTCGTGCTGCCGATTCGAGTGCTCGATGTTGCGCGCCAGCAGCGGGAAGCTGTCGAGCAGCTCGTTGATGCGGCTGCGGTTCTCGGCCATCAAGGTCACGAGCGAGGGAACCCCGACGAGCTCGGCGATCGTCAGGTGCAGGCGGGAGTCCATTCTGCGGTAGTCGGCGGTCCCGCACGCCGCCGCCTCCGCCAGGCGCGCCCAGAGCGTCGCGCGGTCTGCCGCGTCGAGGCTGCGCGCGGCCGCCGCCCGAGCTGCCCCGACTTCGAGGATCTCGCGCAGGCCGAGGATGTCGTCCAACTCGGCCGCTGACGGCGCGATCACGGATCCGGCCGCAGGCACCGGCAACGGATCGCTCACGAAGGTGCCGCCGTAGCGGCCTCGGCGCGACACCAGGTAGCCGGCATCCGCCAGTTCGCGGATCGCCTCGCGCACGGTGTCACGACTCACCGAGAACCGCAGGGCCAGTTCGCGCTCCGACGGCAGAGCCTGTCCGGGTGGCACGACGCCGAGTCGGATGGTCTGCATCAGGCGCGCGACGGTGTCTTCGAGTGCGTTGCCGCTGCGCACCGGGCGGTAGACGGCCTCGTCGACCAAGCTCCCGCCCCGGGAGGCGGGTGCGACAGGCTCGACCGGCGGCTCGTCCATCTCAGAGCGGGGTGACATAGGCCGCGCTGATCCCTCCGTCGACCAGGAAGGTCGAGGCCGTGATGAAGCTGGAATCGTCGCTGGCCAGGAATGCCACGGCGGCGGCGAGCTCCTCCGGCTCGGCGAAGCGGCCGACCGGCACATGGATCAGACGCCGAGCCGCGCGCTCCGGGTCCTTGGCGAACAGCTCCTTGAGCAGCGGCGTGTTCACCGGGCCCGGGCACAGCGCATTGACCCGGATGCCCTGTCGGGCGAACTGCACGCCCAACTCGCGGCTCATGGCGAGCACGCCGCCCTTCGACGCGGTGTACGAGATCTGCGAGGTCGCCGACCCGAGCACCGCGACGAACGATGCGGTGTTGATGATCGATCCCTTGCCTGCCGGCACCATGTGCCGCAGGGCGGCGCGCGAGCAGAGGTACACGCTGGTGAGGTTCACGAGCTGCACACGATCCCAGGCGTCGAGCTCTGTGGTCTCGATCGAGTCGTCGTCCGCCGGCGAGATGCCGGCGTTGTTGAACGCGATGTCGACGGAGCCGTACGTGGATGCCGCGGTGTCGAACAGGGCATCCACCTGATCCTTGTCGGTGACGTCGACGTTCACGTAGAGTCCCCCGACCTCGGCGGCCGCGGCCTCGCCGCGTGCGGAGTCGACCACATCGCCGATGACGACCCGAGCCCCCTCCGCTGCCAAGCGCTTCGCCGTGGCGAAGCCGATCCCGCCGGTGCCGCCGGTGATGACGGCGACCCTTCCGGCGAGGCGCTGGGTGAGGTCGATCGGGGTGATGGGCATGGGTGCAGAGCTCCTAGCTGGCGAAGAAGACGTTCTTGGTGTCGGTGAAGGCGAGGGCGGCATCCGGGCCCAGCTCCCGGCCGAGGCCGCTCTGCTTGGCCCCGCCGAACGGGGTCGTGTAGCGCACCGAGGAGTGCGAGTTGACCGACAGCGTGCCCGACTCGATCCCGCGGGCGACCCGGATCGCGCGACCGAGATCGTTGGTCCAGATCGAGCCCGACAGCCCGTACACGCTGTCGTTCGCGAGTCGAATGGCGTCGGCCTCGTCGTCGAATGGCAGCACGCTGACAACCGGCCCGAAGATCTCATCGACGGCGACCCGATCGGTGCGGGACTCGGGCAGCAGCACGGTCGGCGGCATCCAGTACCCGGGACCGCTGGGTGCCGAACCGGTGAACGCGACCGGCGTGCCGTCGCCAAGGAAGCTCTCGACCGAGTCGAAGTGCGACTGGGAGACCAGCGGTCCCATCTCGGTCGCCTCGTCGCCCGGTGCTCCGACCTGCACGGCTTTGACGGCCGGCTCGAGAAGTTCCAGGAAGCGGTCGAATACGCTCCGCTCGACGAGGATGCGGCTGCGCGCGCAGCAATCCTGCCCGGCGTTGTCGAACACGGCGCCCGGTGCCGTGGCGGCAGCCCGCTCCAGATCGGAATCGGCGAACACCACGTTGGCGCTCTTGCCGCCGAGTTCGAGGGTCACCGGCTTGACCTGCGCGGCGCATCCGGCGGCCACCTGCTTGCCGACTGCGGTCGACCCGGTGAACACCACCTTGCGCACCTGCTCGTGGGTGACGAAGCGCTCGCCCACGACCGAGCCGCGACCGGGCAGCACCTGGAACAGCCCCTCGGGAAGCCCGGACTCGAGCGCGAGCTCGCCGAGACGGATCGCCGTGAGCGGTGTCCAATCGGCCGGTTTCACCAGCACCGCGTTGCCTGCCGCGAGCGCCGGGGCGAAGCCCCAGCTCGCGATGGTCATCGGAAAGTTCCACGGCACGATCACGCCGACCACGCCGAGCGGCTCGTGGAAGGTGACATCCATGCCACCCGCCACGGGGATCTGCGCGCCGATCATGCGCTCGGGCGCACCCGAGTAGTAGTCGAGCACATCGCGCACGTGGCCGGCCTCCCAGCGGGCCGACCCGATCGGGTGCCCCGAGTTGCGCACCTCCAGCGCGGCGAGTTCTTCGACGGCGCCGTCGACCGCTGCCGCGAATCGTCTGAGTGCCCTGGCCCGGTCGACGGGTGCCAGGGCGGCCCACGCCGCCTGCGCGGCCACCGCGCGTGCGACGGCCTGATCCACCTGTTCGAGCGAGGTGTGCTGCACCTCGCCGATGACGGTCTCATCTGCCGGGTTGATCAGGATCGTCGCGCTCACGCGTGCACCTCTCGATAGCTCCGGGCGGCCTCGACCAGGCCCTCGAACAGGCGGGCATCCTCGGCGGCATCCTGCTCGGGATGCCACTGCACCCCGACCCCGAACGGCACGTCCTCCAGTTCGACGGCCTGCACGATCCCGTCGGCGGACTGCGCCGTCACGCGAAGCCCGGGGCCGACGGCGTCGATGGCCTGGTGATGGTAGCTCTGCACGGCATGCGACCCCTCGCCGATCACCGCAGCGATGCGGGTGCCGGGCTCGACCCGCACCTCGTTGGTCGCGAACTCGCCGTTGCCTGCTCGGTACCCGTCGTGCCCGACCACCTCCGGGAGGTGCTGGTGAAGCGTGCCGCCGCGGAGGACGTTCAGCACCTGGACACCGCGGCAGATCGCCAGGAACGGCACCTCCGCCGCGATCGCCGCCGTCAACAGCGCGTCGTCCCAGTCGTCACGCAGCGTGCTCGGCCGGTCGTTCTCAGGGTGCGCTGCCGCGCCGTACCGCGCGGCGTCGACATCGAGGCCGCCGGCGATGATCAGCCCGTCGAGCCGGTCGACGACCTGCTCGGCGACCCCGCCCGCGAGCGGCTGCGGAGGCAGCAGCAGCGGGATCCCGCCCGCCTTCTCGACCGCCGCGACATACACCTCGGGCAGAAAGGCGGCCTGCACGTCCCACACCCCGGTCTGGGCGCGCTGCAGGTAGGTGGTGACGCCGACGATGGGCTTCGCCTCAGAACCTCTCGAAGCCACGGATCCGCTCCCAATCGGTGATCGCGGCATCGAATGCCTTGAGCTCGATGCGCGCGTTGTTGAGGTAGTGCTCCACGACCTCGGCACCGAAGGCCGCCTGCGCGACCGCCGAGTTCGCGAACAGCTCCGCGGCGTCGCGCAGGGTGGTCGGCACGCGCGGCGCGTCGGAGCCGTAGGCGTTCCCCTCGAAGATCGGCTCCAGCTCGAGCTCGTTCTCGATGCCATGCAGTCCGCCGGCGATGAGCGCCGCCACCGCGAGGTACTGGTTCACGTCGCCGCCCGGCACCCGGTTCTCGACGCGCAGCCCGGCACCGTGGCCGACCACGCGCAGCGCGCAGGTGCGGTTGTCGAGGCCCCAGGCGATCGCGGTCGGGGCGAAGCTGCCTTCCACGTAGCGCTTGTAGGAGTTGATGTTGGGCGCGAAGAACAGGCTCAGCTCGCGGGTCGTGGCGAGCAGGCCGGCGATCCAGTGCTCCATCAGCTTCGAGAACCCGTACGGCCCGTCGCCCGCCATGACCGGGGCGCCGTCCGTGCCGCGCACCGAGAGGTGGATGTGGCAGCTGTTGCCCTCGCGCTCGTTGAACTTCGCCATGAAGGTGAGCGCCTGACCGTGCTGGTCGGCGATCTCCTTCGCGCCGTTCTTGTAGATCGCGTGGTTGTCGCAGGTCGCGAGCGCCTCGGTGTAGCGGAAGGCGATCTCCTGCTGGCCGAGGTTGCACTCCCCCTTGACGCCCTCGCAGTACATGCCCGCGCCGTCCATGCCGTTGCGGATGTCGCGAAGCAGCGGCTCCATGCGGGTGCTGGCCAGCAGCGCGTAGTCGATGTTGTAGTCGCTGGCCGGGGTGAGGCCCTCGTACTTGCGAGCCCACGCATCCCGGTAGGTGTTCTCGAAGACGATGAACTCGAGCTCGGTTCCGACGAAGGGCACGAGACCGCGCTCGGCCAGCCGGGCGATCTGCTGCTTCAGGATGTCGCGGGGCGACTGCGGCACGGGCGTGCCATCCATCTTGTTCAGATCGGCCATCACGAGCGCGGTGCCCGGCAGCCACGGGATCAGTCGGAGCGTGTCGAGATCGGGTTTCAGTACCATGTCGCCGTAGCCGGTCTCCCAGCTGCTGATCGCATAGCCGTCGACGGTGTTCATCTCGACGTCGACCGCGAGCAGGTAGTTGCAGGCCTCGGCGCCGTGGGCCGCGATGTCTTCCTGGAAGAGCCGGGCACTCGCCCGCTTGCCCACCAGGCGGCCCTGCATGTCGCAGAACGCGACGATCACGGTGTCGATCTCGCCCGTGTCGATGAGCGCGCCCAGTTCGTCGTTGGTGAGATTTCCCGAGCGGACGGCCATGGCACTCTCCTGGGCAGATGGGGGTGAACTCGACCATTACACACTACGTGACCGTTCGAATGCCTCAATATTTTTCACAAGCTCGTTACATCCAAAGGTAGACACCAGGTACCAATGACGGCCATTCTCTTCCCAACGCGTAGGCGCCCCCGTTCTGCGCGCGGCGGTGAGTCCACCGCCTCCTGTGGAAAGGACCGTGATGTCACAGAGCAAGAGCGTGGCCGGCGTCAGCTACACCGATGTCGGCGCGGGATACTTCGAGAAGCGCACCCTGAAACGCAGCGCCGGATTCTGGGGCCTGTGGGGCATCGGCATCGCCGCTGTGATCTCGGGCGACTTCTCCGGGTGGAACACCGGGATCACCACCGCCGGCTGGGGCGGACTCCTCATCGCCACCATCATCGTCATCGTCATGTACTTCGGCATGTTGTTCAGCATCGGCGAGATGTCGGCCGCCCTGCCGCACACGGGCGGCGCGTACTCCTTCGCTCGTGCCTCGATGGGTCCGTGGGGCGGTTTCGTCACCGGCCTGGCCGAGACGCTCGAGTATGTGCTGACGACTGCGGCGGTCGTCTACTTCTCGGCCGGCTACGCCGATGCCATCGTTCAGGCACTGGTCGGCGTCAACCACCCGATCCTGCCGATCTGGGTCTGGTGGATCATTCTGTACGCGATCTTCGTGGCCTTGAACGCGGCCGGATCGGCGATCTCGTTCCGCTTCGCGCTCATCGTGGCCCTGCTCTCGCTCGCCGTGCTCGCCGCGTTCGCCCTGGTGGCCGTCTTCAGCGGATCGCTGAACTTCGGCAGCCTCTTCGACGTGAAGCCGGATGCCGGGCAGTCGCCGTTCCTTCCGCACGGAGTCCTCCCGATCCTCTTCGCGCTTCCCTTCGCGGTGTGGTTCTTCCTCGGCATCGAGGAACTCCCGCTGGCGGCCGAGGAGTCGCACAACCCGAGCAAGGACATCCCGAAAGCCGGCGTCTGGGGGCTCATCACCCTGGTGGTCTGCGCCCTCCTCGTGCTCGCCCTGAACCCGGCCGTGCTCGGCGGGGCGAAGACCGGTGCATCGGGTCAGCCCATCCTTGACGGGTTCAGCGCCATGATCCCCAACGCTCAGATCGCCGCCGTGCTCTCGGCGTTCGCGCTGGTGGGCCTGCTGGCCTCGTTGCAGGGCATCATGTTCGCGGCGGGTCGCAACATGTACTCGCTGTCGCGGGCTGGCTACTACCCGAAGTTCCTCTCGCTCACCGGGGCTCGGCAGACGCCCTGGGTAGCGCTGCTCGTCGGGTCGGTCGTCGGATTCGCGGCCATGGGCATCCTGGAACTGGTCAAGCCCGGCAGCGGCGGCACCGAGGTGCTGAACGTCGCGGTCTGGGGTGCGGTGATCTCGTACACGCTGCAGATGGTGTCGTTCATCCTGCTGCGCCGGCGGTTCCCGAATGCCAAGCGCCCGTACCGCAGCCCGGTCGGGCTGGGCGGAGCTGTCGTCGCCGGAGTGATCGCGATCGTGATCTTCGTCGGCGAGATCCTCAACCCCGACCTCACGCCCGCCATCATCGCGGTGGGCATCGTCTACGTGGTCGGGCTCGGGCTGTTCGCGCTGTTCGGTCGCAAGCAACTGGTGCTCTCGCCCGAGGAGGAATACGCGCTCAGCGGCGGCATGCACGGCGACCCGCAGGCCGAGGGCTACGACGCCATGGAGAAGGAGGTCTTCGGCACCGGCGGCACGGCCGTTCCGAAGAAGTAGCCGCGTCGGTGTGAGTCCCGATGGCCCTGGCGCTGAGCCGGGGCCATCGGCACGTTCCTGGTGGTCGGCGACGGCGGTCAGTTGCCGCCGTCGACCTCGATCTCGTCGAACCAGACGGCCACCTCGACGGCCTCTCGGGCGCGCTCAAGGGCTGCCGCCGCATCCTTGCCGTATTGCGCGGCCTCCTCGAGAGCCAGGTCGGCCCTCACCGGCGCCGGGTTCTCGGGGGCGTTCGGCGCGGCCCCGGGGGCGTGATGCGCCTGGTGCACGAGAGCCTCCTGCGCTTTCGCCAGGTCGGTGTAGACGGCGCTGAGCGTCGCCTGCACGGACTGAAGGCCGACCAGCAACTCGACACCCTCGGCCGGGCTTGCCGCAGCGCCCACCTGCGACGCCAGCTTCCTGACCGCATGGTCCATCTGCTCGACGGCGTGGAGCCGCGGTGATTTCGTCTGCTCGTTCATGGGTAACCCCTTGCTCTCCAGATTCGAAACGCTAGCGAGAAACGGCCTCCGGGTCATGGGTCCAAGGTCCCTGCCGCTTGCGCCCCCTGACTCGTAGCGTGAACCACACGCGCTCGGTGCGGGTCGTCGACTCGGCACCAGCGGATTCGAAGGGAACGATCATGAGTGAGTCCGTCCTATGGTTCGAACACGTCGGCATGAACGACGTTCCGCGGGTGGGAGGCAAGAACGCCTCCCTCGGCGAGATGACGCAGTCGCTGCTGAGCGCGGGGATCCGTGTGCCGGATGGCTTCGCCACCACCGCGTCCGCCTACCGTGCCTTCGTCACGACGAACGGCCTGGAGGCGGCCATCCGCGCCGAGCTGGAGAAGCACCGCAGCGGCGCCGTGACCCTTCAGGAGACCGGCGAGAAGCTTCGCGAACTCTTCCTCGGCGCCGAGTTCCCCGCCGAGATCGCCTCCTCCATTGTGGACAGCTACCGCACCCTCGGCGAGCGCGCCGGCGTGAAGGATCTGTCCGTCGCGGTCCGCAGCAGCGCCACCGCAGAAGACCTCCCCGAGGCGAGCTTCGCCGGCGCGCAGGAGACCTTCCTCAACGTCGTGGGCGAGCGAGAACTGCTCGACGCCTGCCGGAGGTGCTACGCCTCACTGTTCACCGACCGTGCGATCAGCTACCGCGAAACCAAGGGTTTCGACCACCTGGATGTCGCGCTCTCCATCGGGGTGCAGCGGATGGTGCGCTCCGATCTGGGCGGCTCTGGCGTGATGTTCTCGATCGACACGGACACCGGATTTCCCCGCGTCGCCGTCATCAGTGCCGCGTGGGGCCTCGGCGAGATGGTCGTCCAGGGAGCCGTCGACCCTGACCGCTACCTCGTGTTCAAGCCGTTGCTGAGCCGCGCCGACGTCTCGCCGATCATCGACAAGACGGTCGGCGCCAAGGCCCGCAAGATGGTCTACAGCCAGGGCGGCACCGCGAGGACTCGCGTGGTGAACACCCCGGTCCGCCAGCAGCGCGCCTTCGTGCTCGAGGACGCGGAGATCCTGGAACTCGCCAGGTGGGCGGTGCTCGTGGAGGACCACTACCAGCGCCCGATGGACATGGAGTGGGCTCTCGACGGCGTGACCCACGAGCTGTTCATGGTGCAGGCCCGGCCCGAGACGGTCCAGGCTCTGCGCAGCACCACCAAGTTCGAGCAGCACCACCTCACGCAGGACGGGCCGCTGCTGCTCTCGGGCGCGGCCATCGGCGACTCGATCGCGACCGGCACGGCATGCGTCATCCGCGACCCCTCCCAGATCGCGGACTTCCGCGACGGAGCGATCCTGGTCGCCGAGATGACCGACCCGGACTGGGTGTCGATCATGACCCGCGCCTCCGGCATCGTCACCAACCACGGCGGTTCGACCAGTCACGCCGCCATCGTCAGCCGCGAGTTGGGCATCCCGGCCGTCGTCGGGACCGGTTCGGCGACCGAGCTGCTCACCGACAACCAGGCGATCACGCTGTCCTGCGCGGAGGGCGACATCGGCCACGTCTACGACGGGGTGCTCAGCTTCGAGACCGAGGAGATCGACCTGGGCACGCTGCCGGCGACCCGGACCGCGGTGATGGTCAACGTCGCGAGCCCCGAGGCGGCCTTCCGCTGGTGGCGGCTGCCCGCAGCGGGCGTCGGACTCGCGCGTATGGAGTTCATCATCAACAACCTGATCAAGATCCACCCGATGGCCCTGGTGCATCCCGAACGGGTGACGGATGAGGCCGACCGGCGGCAGATCAAGGCCCTGACCGCAGGATTCGACGACCCGAAGGAGTTCTTCGTCGAGACTCTGGCACTCGGGCTGGCCAAGCTCGCATCGCCCTACCACCCGCACGACGTGATCGTGCGGCTCAGCGACTTCAAGACCAACGAGTACGCGCACCTCATCGGCGGCAGCGCATTCGAAGGCGTCGAAGAGAACCCGATGCTCGGGTTCCGCGGCGCCTCGCGCTACTACGATCCGAAATACCGGGAGGGGTTCGCGCTGGAGTGCCAGGCCCTCAAGCGGGCCCGCGAGCGGATCGGATTCGACAACATCATCGTCATGGTCCCGTTCTGCCGCACACCCGCCGAAGCCGACAGAGTACTCGCCGAGATGGCGAAGAACGGGCTGGTGCGGGGCGAGAACGGCCTGCAGGTGTACATGATGTGCGAGATCCCCGCCAACGTGATCCGTGCGGCAGAGTTCGCCGCGAAGTTCGACGGCTTCTCGATCGGCTCCAACGACCTCACGCAGCTGACGCTCGGAGTCGACCGCGACTCCGCCGAGTTGGCGGCCCTGTTCGATGAGCGCGATCCAGCGGTCGAGTGGATGATCGCCGAAGCCATCGACAAGGCTCACGAGGCAGGCATCCACATCGGAATCTGCGGCCAGGCGCCCAGCAACTACCCGGAGTTCGCCGAGTTCCTGGTTGCGCACAACATCGACTCGATCTCGCTCAACCCCGACAGTTACCTGCGCACCATCCCGCACATCGCGGCGGCGGAGGCACGACTGCTGCAGCCGGCGCACTGAGCGGCGCGGCCCCGACGATCTGCCGCCGGGGCCGTCACCGCGACGGCTACTTGCCGAACAGCCGCGAGAAGAATCCGGTGCGCGGCTCGTTCTGGTGACCCTGGCATCTCTGCGATTGGGGCACCCGCTTCATGACCTGATCGACGTGCTGACCGCACCCCGCCCACGTCGTCTTGCCGCACTTACGACACGCCACTGCAGAACACATGATGCCTCCCGGTTGAGTAGATGAACCGGAATCCACTATACCCCCGGGGGTATAACAGGTTCAACTCAGGCCAGCGAGAGAAAGAGCTTCTCGAGCTGAGCCTTGTCCAGCTCCGGGTCATCCGCCTTGACGCAGCGCTCAAGGGTGCTTGCGATGATCGCGAATCCCGCGCGGTCCAGCGCGCTCGACACCGCTGCCAGCTGGGTGACCACGCTGGTGCAGTCCTTTCCCTCGTCGATCATCCGGATGACGGCGGCGAGCTGGCCCTGCGCTCTGCGCAGCCGATTGAGCACGGGCTTCATGTCGGTCGGGTCGAGATCCATCTTTCCTCCGTTTTCGGCGCGAATCTGGTGCATGCCATGATACCCCGTGTGGTATTCGTGTATACCCCCTAGGGTATCTGGTACTCTGGGCTCACCCGCCGACAGTCGGCGGACATGAGAGGCGGCCCCGTGGCAACCATCACCCTCACCGCAGCTACCTTCGGCGAAACGCTCGAGCAGAACGACATCGTGTTCGTGGACTTCTGGGCGGCCTGGTGCCCCCCGTGCCGGGCCTTCGCGCCGGTCTTCGAGAAGGCGTCACATGAGCACCCCGGGATCGTGTTCGGCAAGGTCGACACCGAAGCGGAGCGGCAGCTCGCGGCGGCAGCGCACATCAGCTCGATTCCGACGCTCATGGCCTTCCGCGACCAGGTTCTCGTGTTCTCGCAACCCGGCGCCCTGAACGGACGGCAGTTCGAGCAGCTCATCGACACGATCCAGAAGCTCGACATGAACGAGGTCCGCCGGCGCATCGAGACCGCGGAGCCGGCCGCAGCACCTTCTCCCACCACCGCCCGATCCTGAAAGGCAGACCCAATGACCCCCACCCCGAACTCCTGACAAGGACACCGACGAACGCATCACCCGCATCCTCGTCCCTGTCGCCCTCGCCGGTTCGGTGGCCCTCGGGCTCTCCGCCTGCGCGCCGGTGGAGCAGACTCCCTCGATCTCGATCTCTGCCAACACCGTCGTGATCGACGTCCGCACTCCCGCCGAATACGCATCCGGCCATCTCACCGGCGCCGATCAACATGGACGTGGAGTCCCCGATGTTCGCCTCGATGGCCAGCCGACTGCCCGCCGACGGAAGCTACGTGCTGTACTGCCACTCGGGCTCCCGTGCCGCGGCAGCGATCAGCCGACTGACGACGCTCGGGTTCACCCACCTGACGAACGCCGGCGGCCTCGACGCAGCTGCTGCCGCTACCGGCCTCGGGGTCGTGCAGTAAGCGAGCCCCGTGCTGTCTGGGCGGTCGGCATCGCGCGGCGCCGCGGCGGCACGTACTCGCAGCTGTCACCCGGGCAGAGTTGCGGCCTGGTGCGACCGAATCGGCGCTGGATCTCGCAGCCGAGGCAGATGCCGAACGCGGTCTCGACGAACAGGACGAGCAAGCATCCGCCGCACATCGCCAGAGCGACCGTCGGCAGTCCGAGCCACCCCATCACGCCGCACGAGGTCAACGCCCCGACCAGTCCGATCGACCAGGCAAGCGTCTTCTGCGACGCGCCGACCCATTCGGGACGCTGTCGGCGCACGATCAGGGAGCCGAGCAGGAGGACGGGGGCGAAGCGGGTGCCCGCGAACAGCCGGATGTTCATCTCGAGGGTGAACGTGATGCCGAACACCCGGAGCAATCGGACGTCGCCCGTGAACAGGGCCGTCGCGAAGCCCACAACGCCGAGCAGCAGGAGCAGCCCGGCGGCGGCCCGCACGCTCCGCTCATTCACGACCGGAATGTCGATGCCATCGACGAACTCGCCGACGATGGGGCGACGCGTCTCCGGCGCGTCCTGCCGCGCCACCCGGTCAGGCCTGGCGCTCGAACGCGCTCAGGTGGTTCTGCGAACCCGATAGCAGACGCTGGTAGACGCTGACGATATCCGCGTCATCGTGGAGATCAAGAGCCTCATTCAGGTCGGCGATGTCCTTCTTCTCGATGATCAGACCGACCTGGATCGCCTCGGGGTAGCTCGTGCGGCCCTGCGCGATGAGCTGGTCGTAGAGCGCCTGGAGCTCGGGGTCGGTGAACACCCCGACCTCGGATGACCGAGGGTCGACGATGCCCCGGGACTCGAGCAGCGGGACCAGGAGCTCCTGGTGGGTCGTCTCGCTCCGGGTGATGTTGCTGAAGATGTTGGCGCCCCAGGTGTCTGCGAGGGTCAGGTACACATCGTGGGCGAGCTTCTCCTCCTCCATCATGTAGAGAAGGGACGACGCCGTGTCGCTGCCGACGCTCGACGATGCCGGCGCGGAGGTGGCGGGGGCGGCGGGGGGCGAGACGGCGTCGGACGAGTCAGACCGGGGTCCGATCAGCGACGCGGTCAACACACCGGCCCCGGCAAGCACCACTGCGGCCCCGGCGAGGCTGGTGACGAGAACGCCGCGCGGCTTCATGCGGCCAGCCCCGCGACGGCCGCCACGGCGGGACGGGAGGATCGGCCGGCACTCCAGGTCAGATAGCCGCCGTCGAGGTTGACGGCATCGCGTCCGAGCTGCGCGAGCAGGCGCACCGCGGTGTGACCGCGCTGGCCGACCTTGCAGTGCACGATCAGCCGGCCATCCGGGATCTCCGCGATCCGAGCGCGGATGTCGTCCAGCGGGATGTTGATCGAGCCGGGGATCGCCCCCTCGGCATACTCGCGAGGGGTCCGCACGTCGACGAGGACGGCCCCTTCGGCCAGCTGCGCGTCGAGCTCGTGCCACTGCACGGACCGCGTGAGCCCCTCCAACGCGTTGAGCGCGACGTACCCGAGCATGTTCACGGGGTCTTTCGCCGAGGAGAACTGGGGCGCATACGCCAGTTCGAGGTCGGAAAGCTCGGATGCCGTGATGCCTCCGGCCATCGCGGTCGAGATGACGTCGATCCGCTTGTCGACACCTTCCCCGCCGACGCCTTGCGCGCCAAGGATCTCATCGGTTCGAGCGTCGATCACGAGCTTGAGCGACATCGACTCGGCCCCGGGGTAGTACCCGGTGTGGGAGGCCGGATGCGTGTGAATGACGCGGATCTCGCGGCCCGTCGCACGCAGCAACTTCTCGTTCCAGCCAGTGGCCGCGATCGTGAGGCCCATCAGGCCCACCACGGCGGTCCCGACGGCGTCGCGCACCCGGATGGTCTTGCCGGCGATCGCATCCGCGACGAGTCGCCCATGACGATTCGCGAGCCCGGCGAGCGCGACCAGACGCTGCTCGCCCGAGATCGCATCGGTCTTCTCCACGGCGTCGCCGATCGCGTAGATCGACGGATCGCTCGTGCGCAGCTGGTCGTCGACTCGGATCCCGCCGCGCTGGCCCAGTTCGATGCCCGCCGCGACGGCGAGCGAGGTCTCGGGCCGCACCCCGATCGAGGCGATCACGAACTCCGCAGGAACGACGGTGCCGTCGCTGAGGGTCGCGGAGTCGCCGGCTAGCTCAATAACCTGCGTGCCCAGCCGCACATCGACGCCTGCCTCGCGAAGACGGTCCGCAACCGGCGCTGCCATCTCGGGGTCGAGAGGCGGCAGCACCTGATCGCTCAGCTCGACAAGGGTGACCTCGAGCCCGCGATGGACGAGGTTTTCAACCATCTCGAGCCCGATGAATCCGGCGCCGATCACCAGGGCAGTGCGCGGTTCGGCGGTCAATGCGCTCATGGCCGCGTCGACGTCGTCGATGTCACGGAGAGTCAGCATCCGCTCGCCTCCCGGAAGAGGCGGGCGCACCGGGGTGGCACCAGGCGAGAGCACCAGCGAGTCGTAACGCTCCACGGACTCCTCATCGGTCACCAGGTTGCGAACGCTGACAGTCTTGGCTTCCCGATCGATCGCGGTCACCTCGTGGTTCACGCGCACGTCGAGGCCGAACCGGGAACCAAGTGAGGCGGGCGTCTGGAGCAGCAGGCTCTCGCGCTCCGCGATCACGCCGCCCAGGTAATAGGGAAGGCCGCAGTTGGCGAACGAGACGTGGCCGCCGCGCTCGAGGACGGTGATCTCGGCGTCTTCGATCAGACGACGGAGGCGGGTTGCCGCGGACATGCCGCCCGCGACACCGCCGATGATGATGATGCGTTGCGTTGTCATGACTCAACTTTACAATACCCCCGGGGGTATATCAAGTCCGCTAGAAGAACGTCTCCAAGAAGCCGACGACGACCGGCTCGGCTGCATCCGCCGACTCGACCTCGGGAACCAGCCGCCACTTGTCGAACGCCGTGCACGGGTGCGAGATCCCGAGCCGCACCACATCGCCCACAGCGAGCACCGAGTCTGCCGGCAGCGAGAGGTAGCAGTGCTGATCGTTCACTCCCGTGACCACGGCACCGGGATGCCCGTGCACCACCGGCATCCCGAGATCCACCGGCAGATCGCGCTTGCCCGCATCGAGCAAGGCGAGCGCCGGCTCGGGACGCGACACCACGCGAGACCACACCGCGAGCGCCGGCCGGAACTCCAGGGCCGCGTCGGCGCCCGGCTGCGAGAACGGCGAGATCCCGTCATAGAAGACCTCGTCGTGCGCCTGGAACGCCCCCGACCGCAGCACCACGGCGACATCCCGTCCGCGCGACGACGCCAGCGGGGCCAGCTCCTCCGCCACCAACTCGAAGAACGCGCTGCCGCCCGCCGTCACGATCGGGTCGACAAGGGCGTCCCACGACAACAGCGTCTCGGCCAGCTCGCGCAGCTCCGCCAGGTACGACCGCACGCGGGCCAGGGTCGTCGGCGCGCGATCCGCGCCGTACGACCCCTCGTAGCCGGCGACTCCGCGCAGGCGGAGACGCGGCGCGGCCAGCACCTCACGCGCCACCGCGAGCGCGGCCTCCGTGCCGCGCGCACCCGTGCGGCCGCCGGACGCGCCGAGCTCGACGAGGACGTCCACCGGGCGCGTGCCCGCCGCCTCCGCGAGCAACCGGACGCCCTGCACCGAGTCGACCCAGCAGGCGATCTCGGCCCCGGCATCCAGCTCGCGCGCCAGCCAGTCGATCGCCACCGGGTCGACCACCTGGTTCGCGATCAGCAGCCGCTCGACACCCGCCGCACGGGCGACTTGGGCCTGCCACGGCGTCGCCACCGTGAGGCCCCACGCGCCGGCGTCCAGCAGCCGCTGCCAAAGCACGGGCGCCATCGTCGTCTTGCCGTGCGGGGCCAGCTCGAGTCCGCGCTCGCGCGCCCAGGTCATCAACGTCGACACATTGTGGTCCGACGCAGCCCGGTCCAAGGTCAGCAGCGGCGTCGAGAAATCGGCAAGTGGATGCCGCTCCGCGGCCACCTCCGCCGCCGCGCGTCCCCACAGCTGCCGCGGCACCGACTTGTACCGCACGCCGAGCACGAGACCGTCATCCGGAACCGGCGTCGTCCCGCCTGTCGACCTGCCGCTCATGCCGCCACCCCATCGAACTCGGGCTCCACCTCGCCATGCCGAGCCGTTCGGAGCGGCGATGCCGCCATGATGGCGAGCAACACCAGCAACCCGGCGACCCCGATCAGGATCGTCGGCCGGAACTCGACCGTGTCGGCCAGCAGTCCGCCCACCGGGGCCCCGATCACCAGCGTCGAGCGTGCGGCATCCGCGCCTCCTTCAACGGGCTCGCCTCCACGCTAGCGCGGCACCGCTGACCTCAGGATTCGCATCGTGCGGGTCTCACCCCGCGGGCTCGTCAATACGGGGCGCAAGCACGTTGATATGGTCGCCCGCCGAGATGACCAGAGCGGGCTCCGCATCATGGAGTCGGCTTCCGCGCAGTACCGACACCGGCGTGTGGGCGGTAGGCCAGACGATCGCGCCGATCCTGCTGCCGATGTACGGCGAGTGGTCGGGAACGATGAGCTCCAGCACGCGAAAACCCCGCACCGTGGCCGACGCCGGGCGGAGGTGATCGTCGCCGGGCCGTGCGGCGAGCTCTTTTGCGACCGAACGGAGGATGCTGTGAGTGGTGATCCAGCCGCGAACCTGACGCCCGTCTTCGGAGAGCACCGGCAGCCCGTCTCGGCCGTGCTCCTCGATCTGGCGCAGCACGTCGGGCAACGGCTCGGTGGCGAACACGGCCTGCGGATCGCGAGTCGCGACCACCGTGCCCGGTAATGCGGCCGCATCCGGGACCGACGGCTGCGTGGCTCGCCCGAGGTCCAGGGGCGCATGCAGTGCTCGCATCGCCCGCTCCGCTGTGAGATCGGTGAACGCCCGCCACGGAGCGGTGCGCTCGATGTCTTGGCCGCGCCGCAGGAGTTTCGTCGTATAGATGGTTCCGTAGCTCAGCCCCCGAGACAGCGCGGTGGAGATTCCGACTGCGAGCATCACGGGAAGAGTCAGGGTGAAGTCTCCCGTCATCTCGACGACGCTGGCGAGCGACGTGAGCGGTGCACGGGTGGCCGAGCTGAAGACCGCTGCCATGCCGATCGCGGCATACAGGGCGGGATCCCCCGCACCCGTGCCGAACAACTGGTCGACGACGATGCCGAAAGCGGTACCGCTCATGAGGCCGATGAAGAGCGATGGGGCGAAGACACCCCCCGAGCCGCCGACGCCCAGCGTCAGCGCGGTGGCGACGACCTTGCCCACGACGAGCAGCAGCAGAAACCAGAGGGCGTAGTCACCGGCGAGAGCCTTGAACATGACCGGGTAGCCGACACCGAAGAGTTGGGGAAGCGCCAGCAGCAGGAGTCCGACTGCGACACCGCCCACTGCCGGGCGTGCCCACTCGGGACGGCCCTTCCACAGCCGGTCGCAGAGGTCTTCGATGCCATAGAGGGCCTTGGTGAATGCGAACCCGATGAGGGCAGCGAACACGGCCAGCACCGCGACGAGCAGGTAGTTGAGCGGGTCGTGGAGCGTCGTGCCACGAGGGAAGCCGATCAGGAAAGGGGCGTTCCCCAGGAAGGGGATCGCCACGGCATCCGCGACCATCGATGAGAGCATCACCGCGAACAAGGCCTCCACCGACATCTCTCGCAGAATGATCTCGACGCCGAAGAAAACGCCGGTGATCGGAGCGTTGAACGTGGCCGCGATCGCGCCGCCCGCACCGCAGGCGACCAGAATGCGCATCCGATTCTCCGGCAGCCGAATCCATTGGCCCAGGCTGGAGGCCATGGCCGAGCCGATCTGCACGATCGGCCCCTCCCGTCCGACCGACCCGCCGGTCCCGATCGTCAGCGCGGACGCGAGAGCCTTCACCAGCGCCACCCGGGGACGGATGCGTCCTCCGTTCTCGGCGACCGCCACCATGACCTCCGGCACGCCGTGGCCGCGCGCCTCCCGGGCGAAGCGATGCACCAGTGGCCCGTACAGAAGGCCGCCGATCACCGGGATCACAACGAGAAATCCGAGACCGAGCCAGGGCAGGTGCGTGCTGCCGACGTAGCCGTCCTGTCCGAACTCCGTCTTGCCCGTCACCAGCCAGGTGATGCCCGAGACGAGCTCACGGAAGGCCACGGCGCCGAGCCCGGCACCGACGCCCACCGTGATGGCGATGGCGAACAGACCGGACCGGGAACCGCGCAACAAGGCAGAGGTTCGACCGAACAGGTCCGCCCCGCGTCGACGTTGTGGGGCGGACGGGTCCTGTGATGGCATGCTCGGGCTTTTCTCTCGAAACGGGGCGACCTGGTCGGCCTCGCCTGATCATGTGCAGGCATGCAAGTATTTCATGGTTGCACATGTCAGAATGCGCCACCGCGACGCCGCGCGACGCGGCGTTCGTGACCGCGAGGGAACCCGTCTAGCTCGGGCGCGACTTCGGTGCGCGGTCGGCGGTCTCGTCCGCGTCGCGCACGACGACATCGCCGAGCGCCTCGTCGATCGCCGCCATCGCCTCGGCCGGGATCACGACGCCGGCCGCCTTCACGTTCTCGGCCACCTGCTCGGGGCGCGAGGCGCCGATGATCGCCGCTGCGACATTCGGATTCTGCAGCACCCAGGCCACCGCGAGCTGCGCCATGGTCAGGTCGAGGCCGGACGCGATGGGCGCCAGCTTCTGCACCCGGGTCAGCACCTCCTCGCGCAGGAACGGCTTGATCGTGTTCTCGCCGCCCTTCGAATCGGTGGCGCGGCTGCCCTCTGGCAGCGGAGCGCCCGGTTGGTACTTGCCGGCCAGCACGCCCTGCGCCACCGGCGACCAGACGATCTGCGAGATGCCGAGCTCGGTCGACGCGGGCACGACCTCGGGCTCGATGACGCGCCAGAGCGCCGAGTACTGCGGCTGGTTCGAGATCAGCTGGATGCCGAGCTGCGTCGCCAGCGCATGCCCGGCCCGCAGCTGGTCTGCTGTCCACTCGCTGACGCCGATGTACAGCGCCTTGCCCTGCCGCACCACGTCGGCGAATGCCTGCATGGTCTCTTCGAGCGGGGTCTCGGTGTCGTAGCGGTGCGCCTGGTACAGGTCGACGTAGTCCATCTGCAGCCGCTGCAGCGAGCCGTCGATCGACTCCATGATGTGCTTGCGGCTCAACCCCGAATCGTTCGGACCCTTCGGCCCGGTCGGCCAGTACACCTTGGTGAAGATCTCGAGCGATGCCCGGCGCTCGCCCTTCAGCGCCTCGCCCAGCACGGTCTCGGCAGCGGTGTTGGCGTACGCGTCGGCCGTGTCGAAGCTGGTGATGCCGGCATCCAGCGCTGCGCGCACGCACGCCGTCGCGGTGTCGTTCTCGACCTGCGAGCCGTGAGTGAGCCAGTTGCCGTAGGTGATCTCAGAGATCTTGAGGCCGGAATTGCCGAGGTAGCGAAAGTCCATGCTTCGAGCCTACGTCGCCAACCGAAGCCGCCAGCCCACGGGGCGGTCGGTTCATTCTGTAACCTCCGCGGCGCCCGTCCGATTACCCGAATGAGCCCACCGCAATGGAGTTCGGAGCTCGCTTCCCCACAACTTGGAGGTTCTTCCCGTGTCATTCATCGCAACCGCTGTCGGCACCAAGGTGGCGATCGCCGTTCTCTCACTCGTCGCCGTCGGCGGGGGAACCGCCGTGGCCGCCGCGGCCGGGGCGTTCCCGAACGGTCCTCAGTCAGGCCCGTCCACCAGCACGGCCAGCGCGACGCCCACGGATGACGGCACCGAGACGGCAGCTCCCACCACCGAACCGACCCCGTCGCCCACCGAGACGCAGGGGCCGGATGCCACCGGGCCGGCGGCGTTCGGGCTGTGCACAGCATTCACCCACGGCGGCCTGAACTCGCACTCCGTCGCCTACGCCGCACTCTTGAACGCATCGACCTCGGCGGGCAGCATCGTCGACTACTGCGCGCCGATTCTCGCCGCCCATGAATCCGGGCACAAGCCGAGCACGACACCCAACTCGGGTGAGGATCACGGCCAGTCCGACCACGGGCAGTCCGGCCAGACACACGGATCGGGCGCCCCGGCCACTCACGGACACTGAGACAGTGAGAACAGCGGACTGTCGCAGCCTGATCATGAACAGTCCGCGCGGGTGGGGCGAGCCGGTGGTCCCGGCTCACCCCACCACACGGAACGAGGGACACCGAACTGTTGGGACAGACGCCGTCAGGCTCGGACGACCGAACGGTCTCCGAGCGCTTCACGGCGGCCTACCACCAACTCTCGCCCGCAGTCCTCGGATACCTGCGATCTCACGGGGTCGATGACCCGGAGGCCGCGACGCACGATGTATTCCTTGCCCTGTACAAGACGCTCGACCGGATCACGGGAGGTGACGACGACGTGAGAACCATGACGTTCTCGATCGCACACGCCCGGGTTGTTGACCAGCACCGCGCCAGATCGCGCCGGCCGGTCAGTGTGCCATTCGACGCGGACTCCGATCCGCGGCGATCGCCGTCGGCCGAGGAATCGGCGGCCGCGAAGCTCGACGAACTCGGCATCCGCCCTCTGGTGGAACGTCTGGTCGACGACCAGCGCGACGCCGTACTCCTCCGGATCGTGGCGGGCCTGACCCTTGACGAGACGGCCCAGGTCATGGGCAAGAGCGTCGGGGCGATCAAACAGCTTCAGCGCCGCGCGCTGGGGTCCCTGCGCACCTCGCTCACGGAGGGCATCGGCCATGACTGACCCGATCGATCAGCTCCTCCTCGAGGCGGGCATGAGCGACGATGCGGACCTTCGCGGATCGCTCCTCGAGTTCCAGCGCAGTGCGACATCCGTTCATCCCATGCCGTCGACCGAGGTGGCCGCTCTCATGGAGCCGACTCGACCGCGCACGGGGCTGCGTCGTCACAGCGGACTGGTCACCGCCCTCGTCGTGATCGGCACACTCGGCATCGGAGCCACGGCGGCGGCGGCGAGCCCGGAGGTCCGCGCCGCTGCCCAGCAGGCGTTTCAGACGGTCACGGGCACGCTTCCTCCTGGCACGACGGACCCCGGGAACCCTGGACGTCACGGGGGCAGCGGATTCTCCCCGGCGCCCTCCCGGTCGAACTCGGCCTTCCCCCATCCCGACGCGAGCCAGCATCCCGGGCCGAGTGATCATCCCGGCCGTGGTGCTACCAACGCGGCAACGCCCAACCCGTCCGATTCGCACGACGGGTCAGGGGGCACGGGCCACGCCACGCCCCAGCCGACACCCGGCGGCCCCGGTAAGGCTCACAAGCACTGAGTCCGGTCTTCGCAATGCCGTCGACTTCCGAACAGAACTCGGGGCCGACCCGCGTGAGCGGATCGACCCCGAGCCGAGGTGGATCGGATCAGCCGTCGGCGCCGGCCGGCGTCGTCGTGACCTTGAAGCCCTCCAGCTTGTTCGCCGCAATGGCGTACTTGTTGTCGAAGGTGTCGGTGTACTTCAGCTTCGAGACATCGACGCCGTTGGCCTTCTCCAACGCGAAGATGACCTTCGGGCCGCCGGCGGGCATGATGCCGTCGGGCAGGAACTGCGCCTTGTCAGAGGCAAGACCCGAGACATACTGCGCCTTGGTGATGGTCGCGTTCTGCACGAAATCGGCAGGCAGCTTGTCGGCGATCTGCGCCGCACTGTGGGTACTGATCCAATGCATGGTCGCGACCAGGGCGTTGACGACCCCCTGCGCTGCGTCCGGGTGCGCCTTGACCCAGCTGGCCTGCGTCAGCACGCTCGCCGCGGGCCAGTCGCCGCCGAGCGCCTTCTGCGCTCCCTCTGCCGTCGCCAGGTCGACTGCGGTCGTGGCGAGCTTCTGGGTCTCCAAGGCACCGACCGTCGGCTGCGTGGTCATCACGCAATCGGCGGTTCCGCTCTTGATTGCGGCGATCGCCGTCGCTCCGGCACCGACCGCGAGGGTCGTGTACTGGCTCCGGCTGATGCCGTTCTGCGACGCCAGGAACTGCGTCAGCTCATCGGTGCCCGAACCGAGGTCGGTGACGCCCATCGTCTTGCCCTTGAAGTCGGCCGCCGATTTCACGCCGCTCTTCGGGCTGCACATGATCCGCTCGCCCGGCGCGCCGGACAGCTGGACCAGGTCGATGACGTCCTTGCCCTTCGACTGGAAGTCGACGGTGTGGATGTACCAGGCGCCTGCCAGGTCCACCGAGCCGGAGGCCATGGCGTCCTCAGCGCCGACTCCGCCGTTCTGCTCGGTCGAGAGCGTCATGTTGATGCCGTACTTCTTGTAGAAGCCCAGGCTCTGGGCGAGCTGGTACGGCAGGTAGATCTGCTTGTCGATGCCTCCGACCATCATCGAGACGTTCTGGAGCGGGGCGGCGGCGCCCGATGTCGTGGTGCCGCCGGAGGTGCCGGCACAGCCGGTCAGGGCGAGTGCCGCTGCCCCGACGATGGCGGCTGCTGTGATCATGCGCTTCTTCATTGATGCATGTTTCCTTTCAGTGAGCGCCGACGGATGTCGGCAGGGGGTGCAGGGATGGTGAGCAGAAGGGGATCAGATCGCTTGCACTTCTGACCGGTTCGGCGGGCGCCACTTGAGCAGGATGCGCTCGAGCAGGGTGATCAGGTACTCGGCGACCAGCGTGAACACCGCGACGATCACCATGCACGCGTAGACCGTGTCGGGGTCGAAGGTCCCCTGCGCATGGCTGATGATCAAGCCGATCCCGCGCGAGGCGCCGAGGATTTCGGCGACGAGCGCGCCGATGATGGCGAAGCCGAACGCTGTGTGCAGGCTGGCGATGATCCAGCTCATTGCCGAGGGGATGGTGACGTGCCGCGCGACCTGCAACGGCGATGCGCCGAGCACTCGAACGTTGGCGATCAAGTTCTGGTCGACCTCGCGCACGCCTTGGAATGCGTTGAAGAACACCACGAAGAACACCAGCACCGCCGCCAGCAGGACCTTGGGGAAGATCCCGAAGCCGAACGCCACGAAGAAGATCGAGCCGAGCACGATGCGGGGCACCGAGTTCAGGATCTTGATGTACGGGCTGAACACCGAGGCCAGGTAGCGGTTCGAGCCGAGCAGGATGCCGAAGATCACCCCGGTGACCGCACCGAGCAAGAAGCCGAGGAACGCCTCCTGCACCGTGACCCAGAGGTTCTCCCAGATCGACCCGAACGCGGTTCCCACCGTGAACAGGTGGACCAGGCTGGCGACGATGCCGGTCGGCTGCCCGAAGAAGAACTTGTCGACCCAGCCGACCGCCGTGAACCACTGCCAGCCGCCGAAGACGACGACGAACACGGCGGCCCGGCCGATCCAGATCCACATGGTGTGGCGCGACTTCGCGCGTCGCGCGGACACGGCCGGATCCACCTCATCGGGCGGGATCACGTAGTAGCCGTTGACGTTCACGTTCGCCGTGCTCATGCTGCACCCGCCGTCTGCGCGTAGGCGCGCGTGACCTCTTCTTTGAGCGACTCCCAGATCTGCCCCTGCAGTTCGAGGAAGCGCTCCTCGTGCCGGATGGCCTGCACGTCTCCGCGCGGGCGCGGGAGGTCGATGTCGAAGATGTTCTTCACGGTGCCGGGGCTGCTGGTCATGATGACGACGCGGTCCGACATGATGACGGCCTCATCCAGGTCGTGGGTGATGAAGAGCACCGAGGGCCGGAGCTCCTCCCAGAGCTGGAGCAGCTCGCCCTGCATGATCGCCTTGGTCTGCACGTCGAGGGCGCCGAAGGGCTCATCCATCAGCAGGATGCGGGGGCGATTGATCAGCGCCGCCGCCATGGAGACGCGCTTGCGCATGCCGCCGGAGAGCTGGTGCGGGTAGCGATCCTCGAACCCGCTCAAGCCGACCCGGCGCAGCCAGTCGCGTGCGAGCACTGTCGCCTGCACCTTGGGCATGCCCAGCAGGATCGGCCCCATCATCACGTTGCCGAGCACGGTCTTCCACGGGAAGAGCGAGTCGGCCTGGAACATGTAGCTGACCCCGCTGGTGATGCCGCTCACGCGCTGCGCACCGACGGAGACGTATCCGCCGCTCGGGTGCTCGAGCCCCGAGACCTGGGCGAGCGTTGTCGACTTGCCGCATCCGGTCGGTCCGACGATGGCGCAGAACTGACCGGGCTCGACGGTCAACGACACGTCTCGGATCGCCGTGAACGTCTCGCCCTTCGGCGTCAGGTACCGCTTGGTCAAGTCGACGATGTCGATGCGGGCGGCGTCTTCCGGAGTGTCGGTGACTCCGCCCGGGGGCAGTGGGGAGGGAGTTGCTGTGGCCATGCGCAGGAGACCTCTCTGTCTTCGCGTTTGCTGTTCAGCACATGTTCCGCGAGTGGCCGAGCCCTGTCTCGCTTGTGCGCCATTGGCCATTTGTGCGCATTCCGGCGGGTTTCGCGCATTCTGCGCAGTGCGCCCACAGGGCGGCACAGCGATAATCGGGTCACGATGCGACGACGGATCAGAAAACTCTCGAGCCAGATCTTTCTGGCGCAGTTGCTGATCCTGACTGTCTCGTTGGCTGTCGCCTTCGCGCTGTTCGCGCAGACCACGCGCGACAACCTCGATCACGAGTACCAGACCCGGGCGTCGGATATCGCCCAGACCTTCGCTGAGAATCCGAGCATCCGCGGCTGCATTCCCACCGGTGCGCCGACCTGCCCGGCCGATGTCCAGTCGCTCGCCTCGATCACGGCGCAGCGCACCGGGGCGGCGTATGTCGTGGTCATCGACCTGAACCGCGTCCGCCACTCCCACCCGAATCCGGCCCTGATCGGCAAGAAGGTGAGCGAGCCGGTCATGGCCCGCGACGGCAAGGCGCATCTGGGCGTCAACAACGGTTCGACGGGTGTCACGGCGAACGCCCGAGTGCCGTTGTACGGATTGGATGGAACGCTGGTCGGCGAGGTTTCCGTCGGCATTCAAGAGAGCTCGGTCTCGAGCGAATTGTCGGCACAGCTGCCCACCTACGGGATCTGGGTGGCGGCTGTTCTCGCCATCGGCGGCCTGGCATCGTTCGGGCTCGCGACGGTGCTCAAGCGGAGGACGTTCGGCCTCGAGCTCGACGAGATCGCTCGGCTGCTGCAAGAGCGCGAGGCGACCCTGCACGGCATTCGCGAGGGGGTGATCGCGATCGACCCGGCCGGCCGTATCAGTGTGATCAACGACGAGGCGCACCGCCTGCTGCGCCTGCCTCCCGGCGCGCTCGACCACCGGCTCGAAGAGGTCCTGCCCGTCGGCACGCTCCTCGACGCCCTCACCGGAACCGGCACCGTGAAAGATGCCGTGGTCATCACCGACGACTACTGCCTGGTCGTCAATCGGATGCCGGTGGTGCTCGCCGGTCGGCCCCACGGATCCGTCGTCACGGTGCAGGACCGCACCGACTTGGAGGCCCTCAGCCGCGAACTGGATGGCGAGCGCAGCTTCACCGAGTCGATGCGCGCGCAGCAGCACGAGTTCTCGAACAGGATGCACGCCATCGCGGGACTGCTCGAACTCGGGCGGCCCGGCGAAGCCTTGGACTACATCCAGGAGATCCGAGGCGGTTCCGCCGACTTCGATCAGAACCTGCGCACGAGGATCGCGGCACCGCAGATCGTCGGCCTGATCCTCGGCAAGGCAGCCGAGGCCCACGAGCGCGGAATCGAGTTCACGCTCTCGCCGGAGTCGTCGCTCGGCCCGGCCCCCGATCACGTTCAGTCTCTGACGACGATCCTGGGCAACCTCATCGACAACGCCTTCGACGCACTCGCCGCCGTGCGGCCGCCCCGTCGCGTTGTCGTCACCGTGGTCGAGACGGCGGAGTCGGTCACGGTGGTCGTGTCGGACAACGGCCCCGGCCTCCCCCATGGAGCCATCTCGCAGATCTTCACGAACGGCTACACCACCAAGCGCGGCTCGCTCATGCGGCACGCAGGGCTCGGCCTCTCGCTGGTGGACAAGTCGGTCACCAAGCTCAAGGGATCCATCTCCGTCTCGGAGGGGCCGGGCGCCACGTTCACCGTGGTCCTGCCGATGAGTGCCGCCGATGCACCGATCGGGGCGGCGTGACCGACGCTCCGTTGTCTGTACTCGTCGTGGACGACGACTTCCGGGTCGCGTCGCTTCACGTCGACTTCGTCGAGCGCGTACCCGGATTCCGCGTGATCGGCCAGGCGCACAGCGGCGCCGAGGCGCTCGAACTCGCCGAGGCGCTGCATCCGGACCTCGTGCTGATGGACATCTATCTGCCCGACATCGACGGCTTGCGCGCTCTGCAGCAGATGCTGACCCGGCCATCGCCTCCCGCGGCGATCGTCATCTCGGCCGCCAACGACGTGGCCAGCGTGCGGTCGGCCCTTCGGCTCGGGGTGACCGACTATCTCGTGAAGCCGTTCGCGTTCGCGGCGCTTGCCGAACGGCTCACCGCTTTCCGCCAGACCCTCGCACGACTCGACGAACTGCCGGACGAGGCGACTCAGGGCGACATCAATCGAATCTTCGAGCAACTGCGCCCGAGCCGGCGCCGGCAGGACGGCACGGGGTCCCGCCATCTGGCTCCGACCCTCCGGGCCGTCTACGACGCGGTCGCCGCGTCCACGGAGGGCGTCTCGGCCATCCAGATCGCCGGAACGATCGGCATCAGCCGGGCCACCGCCCAGCGCTCCCTGACCCAGCTCGAGCAGAGCGGCGCGATCATCCTCGACTTGCGATACGGCCGCACGGGCCGCCCGGAGCACCGGTACACCGCGCCGAGCCGCGATTGAGCCACTCGGCGCACGAAATGATCAGTCAGCGAGAACGTTGTGCTGGCCCCTTTTTGGAGCGCCTCGTTTCGGCAGCGATCGCCTGTTGCGCCATGATCAGATAGTCCTCACGGGTGTCGGTCAGCACGACGGAATCTTCGCCGTAGGCGTCGAATGCAATGTCGACGAGACGCTGCGGATCGGTGATGCCAGCGTTGCGGGCGAGGATGCCAAGGTCGAACAGATCCTGATCTCGGGACGCGGCCAGCTTCATCGCGATCAACTCCTCCACGCTCGCGATGGTCACCGTGACGCCCCTCGGGGGCCCGGCGCTCTGCGAACGGGGCGGGATGAAGGCTGTGCCGTTCGCATTGAGCCATGTCGGCGAGAGACCCATCTCGTCAGCAATTTGTTCGACCACTCTCAAGACCGCAGGCCGCGGCGACACCGCAGCGTCGATGTCCGTCGTGAACCGGGTCTCGCCATCATCAGGAAACAGAAGAGCCATCGCTGACCCACCGATGACGTGCACGTGAGCATCAATGCCTTCGTCCGTCAGGCGCTGCGTCAGCACGTCGAGGAGATGGCGAACCTCGGTCGGGTCCATCTCATGTTCATGGGAGGCCATCAGGCGCGCGTCAGGCTTCGCTTGTCGACGAAGATGTTGAGGCGGCGCAGATAGTCAGGAGTCGTGCTCTTGGCGCGCTCGCGCAGAGCCGGGAACTCGGAAACGAACCACGGATCTGCGAGCCTGCTCGTCTTCGTCCATGCGGGACGCTTCGACTTCGGCAGCGCGTGTGCGAATGACGCACGCATGAGAGTGTCCCATCGCTTGTCGGGCAGAGCCGTTGGAGCAAGATCGATTTCCGACGGGTGGACGAGGTCGGCGTTGTCACGCAGTTCCTTGATCGCGTGGGTGAGGAGCCGCAGCGGATACGTCGAATCCCGACTCGAGATTAGCGATTCGGCGAGCGAATCTGCCACACGGTAGGGAGCGTACCGAGACATACGACCCTCCGACCCAGCTGTCAGCCGAAGGTTCGCACCCATCGCCGCGAGGGCTTCGCGGAGCGAATTGAGTTTGATCGTGCCCTCGGACTCAGAGCGTTCGAGTTGAGAAATGGCGCTCGGAGTGACTCCCAGCCGCTTGGCAAGTTCGCTGACGCTGATCCCTGCAGCGAGTCGGGTTGACTTGATCGTCGATGCCATCTACTCTCCCTTTCAAGCCTCTGATTGTAGCTATAGCTACATGTCCCGCATCCAGGATAGCAAAGCTGATGTGCTTGAGCGTGAGCCCCTGACCCCGCAAGGACTGTTGCGCTCCTCCAGTGGCGCCGTTCAGTCAGCTTCCGGTGGCGACTCGGACGAGCTCCAGCGCTGCCAGGCTGGTCTTTGATCCAGTCACTTGGGCGGGCGAGACCCTGGTGCCGAGGGCGCGCCGAGACTCTACGAGTCCAGCAGATTCCAGAGCTCCATAGGCTCGAGCGACCGTCCCAATTGCGACCTCAAGATCGCTCGCGAGCTGCCTGATTGATGGAAGCCGCGTGCCTGCAACCAGTTGACCGGATCGAATGAGGCCGGTGATCTGAAGCCGGATCTGTTCTGAGGCCAATATCGCGCTGATGGGAGTGGGCGGGCTGACGTTCGGTCTCATTTGCCAGAAGCGAATGCCGAGCAGACTTACTCTCGCCAGCGCGATTGTCGGTGCGGCAGCAGTGTTAGTCGCCGTCGTCATGAGTTGCGTCTATCTGTCGATCTTCGCCAGTGGTATCGCGTTTAGCGTCGACCCGCGCTGACGCCCCCCGTCGACCACAGATGTCAGGTCTTCCGTCGCTAGGTCAGCAAGTCGAGATATTCAGGCGCAGCTGACGGGCTGGGCTGTCGTCATCCAGATACGAAACGAACACCGGATGCTGCGCCGCCTGGATACCGTCGTCGGCGCTGACTCCGTGCTTCAGAGCCGCGGCGTGGACATCCACTACGCGACGTTGACCCAGTCTCTGACGGCGGCTCGGATCGCCTCGGAACGGCTCACGTGCTCGCGCTCGGCCCGAGCTGCTAGCGCGTCGAGGAGGGTCTGGTCCATACGGACCGGCACGACCTCGCTGACACCGTCACCCAGGGGCTTGCGGCCGCGCTTGCGGAGCTGTTCGACCGGATAGCCAGCCTCAGCTTCATTCGACCACGCTTCGATCTGCGGATCTTCCACAACCTTGCCGCGAATCTTCTCCTGAGCCATATCAATTATTGTAATACGAAATGTCAGATACGAGGATGTGAACTCCAGTATGAGGAGCCCTGCCTGGCCAACAACCCAACAGATCGGATGCTCGCCGACCTGAAAGCGCGGTACGACGCTCAGCCGGCGGCCCCGGCCGTTTCCGAGTTCTATGAGGGCGAGAAGTACGGTCATATGCGGCCCGGCAATTTGACACCCGGCCGCCTTCGGATCAGCCCGAGCGTCTCCGAGAAGCGCTCTCCAGAATCACTTCCTGACAACTCCAATGCGCGAAGTTCAAACGATTTAGATCTCCCGTGCTGACCCAGCGAATATCGTCGTTCTCGTCCGGCGCGCTGTTCGTTGGAAGACCAGTCCAGCTAGAAATCACCCAGAGGGAAATCACCAAACCGTCCGGCTGGTCGACGTTCTCGCGGATGTGAAGCAGCGGTTCGCCATTGACAGTCGCATTCACCCCCACTTCCTCCTGCAATTCACGCATGCAAGCCTCGGCCGCAGTCTCTCCGGGCTCGACGTGCCCCCCTGGGAAGCTCCAACAGTCAGGCGCGTGGCGAAGGTCGGGGCGGCGATGGACCATCAGCACCCCTTCGTTGCTGACAAGTGCGCCAACCGCAACGTGATGTGTCATTACCTCAGTCAAGCGACTGTGGCAGCGCCGTGGCGATAAATCATGACCACCGGCATCCGCGAAAGGAAAAAGCCCCGCACCTGGCGAGAGGTAACGGGGCTTTTCGTACACCCCCCGGGACTTGAACCCGGAACCCACTGATTAAGAGTCAGTTGCTCTGCCAATTGAGCTAGAGGTGCGCAATCCGGCGTGAACCGGACCGAATGGACACGATATCACCCCGTCGCCCTAGGGTGGAAAACGTGACCGATTCTGTGCGCTTGGAGTCCGGCGAACTCGCCCCTGACTTCACCCTCACCGACCAGAACGGCCGTCGTGTGACACTCTCGGCGCTGCGCGGGCGCAAGGTCATCCTGTACTTCTACGGCGAAGCCGGAACGCCCGCCTGCACCGCCCAGGCCTGCGACTTCGAAGAGAGCCTGAGCACTCTCGAGACCGCCGGCTACTCGGTGGTCGGTGTCTCGCGCGATGAGCCGCCCGCCATCCAGAAGATGGCCGTCGACAAGGGCCTGACCTTCCCGCTGCTCAGCGACCCGACCCGGGAAGTGCACGACCTCTACGGCACGTACGGCGAGAAGAAGCTGTACGGCAGGGTCGTGCACGGCGTGATCCGGGCAACGTTCGTGCTCGACGAGCACGGCCGCGTGAGCCTTGCCCTCTACAACATCAAGGCAACCGGGCACGTGGCGATGCTGCGCCGCAAGCTCGGGCTCGCGGCCTGATCGAAGGGTCGCTGTTCGGGGCTGCCGGCGGCTGAGAACCCCAACCCGCGACCCTTCGCGGACCCCAACGGGCTCAGCCTCCCGTGCGCCGCATCCTGGCGAGCAGGGCCGGGCCGGTGCGATCCAGGATGCGGCCGCCGACCCGCACGCCGATGACCAGCGCCCCCGCGCCCCAGAGCAGGCCGACCGCGAGCGCCAGCCAGCCGAGCAGCGCCGAGTGGATGATCAGGGCCGCGATGCCGAGCGCGAGTTCCGGCACGGCCAGGGCGAGCGTCACCCCCGTGACCGCGTAGGAGGCGGCGAGCGAGGTCATCCCCGATCCGGCCTGGGCGGTGAACGGATTGCGACCCGAGCGGGCCACCGGCACGACGATCGACGCCGACGACACCGACACGGCGGCCAACCCCGAGAGCAGCACGCCGAGCGAGATGCCGAAGACCGCGGGCAGGTCCGCCCAGCCTCCGACGACGCCCAGCGACACGAGCGACACGATCACCAACGCGGGCAGGGCGAAGGCCAGCATCGCCGCCGCCGCGCCCGATCCGGTCGTCGATTCCGCGCACGCCAGACGACAGGTGGAGGGCGAATGCGGTGCCGTCGTAGGAGATGACCGCGAACAGGGTGAGCGGCAGCAGGCCGGCGACGATCGGCGGCGCCAGGTATGCGGTCCACGACACGTGGACCAGGGAGCCCAGCAGGATCAGCAGGGCCGGCATGACGGGCACCAGCACGAGCTGACGCGCGAAGCGGGCATCGCGCGCCCAGTAGATCAGCGAGCGGGCGCCGATCGCGCCGACGGGAGTCGCCGGCACCGCCGCGAACAGGCCGAGACGCCCCGCGGCCACCTGTCGCCTGCCCGCTCCCCCGCCCCGGTACCGGAAGGTCGCCAGCAGGCTCGCTCGCCAGATCACCACCATGAGCGCGAGCGTCGCCAGAGCGATCGCCAGGGACGCGAGCGCGGCCGCCGGATGCCCGGCCACCAGTTGGCCGGGCACGCTCCAGATCGCGCCGAACGGCGTGAAGCCGAGCACCTCGGCGGTGGCCGGGAACGGCGCGTCCGACCGGAGCGCGAGAACGATCGCCAGCGCGACCGGGCCGAGCAGCACGATCAGTCCGACGACGGCCACCGCTGCCCGATCCCGGCGGCGGCGACCGGCGACCAGGTTCGCGCTCAGCGAGGCGGTCATGCGCGATCCGGTGATGCACATCAGGGTCGCGACCACCCCGCACCCGACCGCCGCCCAGGCGGCGCCCGGCGTCTCGCGCCAGGTGAGCGCCGTCGAGATCGACACGATGAGCGTCGCGATGCCGGGGATCCAGGTAGCCCCCACCAGGGTCATGGCCACCATCAGCTTGGTCACCGACAGCGGGAAGGCCGACAGCTTGAGCGGGTCGATGGTCGGCTCGATCCCGGTGGCGATCAGCGGGATGAGGAACCAGCCGAGCGTGACCGCGACTCCGCCGATCACCACCGTCGCCTGCTGGACCGGCTGCGGATAGATCACGAGCGTCGCCAGCCCCGCGACGGCGATCAGCAGGATGATGGCGGTCTGCAACGCCCCGAAGATCACCGCCAGCAACTGCAGGGCGTTCCGGCGCAGCGTGTTGCCGAGCACCCGGAACCGCAGGCTCAGGAGCGCCGCAACCACTCGGGCCCCTCGCTGAAGCGGCGTCCGCCGACGAGCTCGAGAAAGCGGTCCTCGAGCGTGGCCGAGCCGCGCACCTCGTCGACCGTTCCCGCCACGAGCACCTTGCCGCGCGCCACGATCGCGACGTGATCGCACATGCGCTGCACGAGATCCATCGAATGGCTCGACACGACCACGGTGCCGCCGGAGCGCACGAAGCCCTCCAGGATGTCGCGGATGTTCGCTGCCGACACCGGATCGACCGACTCGAACGGCTCGTCGAGCACGACGACGCGTGGCGAGTGGATGAGCGCGCACGCCAGCGCGACCTTCTTGGTCATCCCCGCCGAGTAGTCGCCGACCAGGGTGCCTGCGCTCCCCTCCAGGTCGAGCAACTGCAGCAGATCGCGGGTGCGCTCGGCGATCACCGCGCGGTCGAGGCTGAACAGCATCCCGGTGTAGGTGATCAGCTGCTCGCCGGTGAGCCGGTCGAACAAGTCGACCCCGTCGGCGAGGTTGCCGATCATGCGCTTCGCGGCGAGCGGGTCGCGCCAGACATCGAGGCCGTGGACCAGCGCTGTGCCGGCATCGGGGCGCAACAGACCAGTGGCCATCGAGAGCAAGGTGGTCTTGCCTGCGCCGTTCGGCCCCACCACGCCGTAGAACGAACCGCTCGGCACGGTGAGGTCGATCGCGTCGACGGCCGTGGTCGCGCCGAACCTCTTGGTCAAGCCGCGCAGGTCGAGGGCGGGGATCACGACGCGTCCCGTCGGCCGGAGGTCAGCGCGACGACGGGTTTCGCGAACAGAAGGAGCAGCACGAAGGCGGCGAGCACGATCAGCGGCCAGCCCCAGGCGGGCTGGGCGAACTGGCCCTGCAGCGCGCCCACCCCGACGGCGACCTGCAGTATCTGCCAGACGATCGCGGCGGCGCGGATCCAGTTCTGGCCGCGCAGGGTCCCGACGACGATCGCGCCCAGCCAGGCGGCCGCGACGACGCCGATGACTGTCAGGGCGATCCCTCCCCCGATGCTGGCGCCTCTGGCCGTCAAGGTCTCGATCAGGAGCACGATCGCGAGGGCGGCGACGCCTGCGAATTCGATCGTCAGGAGCACGATCAACAGCCACACAAGGGCGGGACGACGCGCGGTGCTCACAGTGTTATCCCATTCGTAACTATTGATTAGCCGTAACAAGTATGAAACTCTTGAACTGGTTGATGTGACGCCTACAGGGTCGTAGGTGAGTCCCGAAATCTATTCCCCCTTTTTTCGATGACTCTTCGACCGCGCGCGGATTCGAAAACACCCCGACTCCGTGACTGCGTCAACAGCAACATATGAAGGAGTACCACCATGGATTGGCGTGACAAAGCCGCCTGTCTCACCGCCGACCCCGAACTGTTCTTCCCGGTCGGCAACACCGGGCCGGCCGTCGACCAGATCGACAAGGCCAAGTCGGTGTGCGCTCGATGCTCCGTGACCGAGATGTGCCTGCAGTACGCGCTCGAGACGAACCAGGATTCCGGCGTCTGGGGTGGCCTCAGCGAAGACGAGCGCCGCGCCCTCAAGCGTCGCGCGGCACGAGCTCGGCGCGCCAGCTAGCGTCACCTCTTTCGGCGCGAAGGGTCGCAGTTGGGGCCCATTCACGGCTCAACACCCCCATCAGCGACCCCTCGCCAGGTCACTTGGACTTCGTCACCCAGCGCAGCGGAATGTCGATCGTGACCTCCGTGCCCTCGCCCTGCAGCGTGTGCCAGTCGATCGTGCCGCCCAACTCGCCCTGAATCAGGGTGCGCACGATCTGCGTTCCCAGCCCTGACCCGACCTTGCCCTCGGCCAGCCCCACTCCGTTGTCGCGCACGCGGACCCTCAGCTGGCCGTCTTTGCGCTTCGCCGAGATCTCGACCTCGCCATCCGTCCTGCCTGCCAGGCCGTGCTCGACGGCATTCGTGACCAACTCGGTCAAGGCCAGGGCGAGCGGTGTCGCGTACTCGCTCGGCAACTCCCCGAAGGTGCCCGTCTTCGTCGGGCGCACCGTGGTGGTGTGACCGGACGCCACCTCGGTGATCAGCATCAGCACGCGGTCGAACACGTCGTCGAAGTCCACGTTCTGGTCGAGGCCCTCGCTCAGGGTGTCGTGCACCACGGCGATGGCCGTGACGCGCCTCATGGCCTGGTTCAGGGCATCCCGTGCCACCTCGTTGTGCGTGCGTCTGCCCTGGATGCGCAGCAGCGACGCCACCGTCTGCAGGTTGTTCTTGACCCGGTGATGGATCTCGCGGATCGTCGCGTCTTTGGTGATGAGCTCCTGCTCCTGGTGGCGCACCTCGGTGACGTCGCGCACCAGCACGATGGCTCCGACCCGCTCGCCGCGATGACGCACCGGGATGGTGCGCAGCGTCACCGTCACGCCCTTCGCCTCGATGTCGGTACGCCACGGCGCTCGACCGGTGACCACGAGGGGCAGGGACTCGTCGACGATCAGCTTGCCGCTGAGCAGGGCCGTGGTGACCTCGGCCAGCGACTCCCCCTCGAGTTCGCCGACGAAGCCCATGCGGGTGAAGGCCGAGAGCCCGTTGGGGCTGGCGAAGGTGACGACGCCGTCGACGTCCAGCCGGATCAGTCCATCCGATGCTCGGGGAGCCCCGCGACGCGGCCCGCTCGGTGCCGCGAGGTCGGGAAAGTCTCCCGAGGCGATCATCGCGAACAAGTCGTTGGCGCACTGGTTGAAGGTCAGCTCCTGGCGGCTCGGATTGCGCGCCTCGCTCAGATTGCTGTGACGGGTGATCACCGCGATCGGATGCTCGGTCGTCTCCGCGTCGCTCGCGCTGAGGCGGCGCACCACCGGCACCGCGCGCACCCGGGTCGGCGTCTCTTCGTACCAGTCCGGCGCCGACGTGTCGACGATCTGCCCGGTCTCGAAGGCCTGGGTGACCTGCTGCCGCCACTCGGGCTTGATCTCCTGACCGACGAAGTCGCGGTAGAAGAGGGTCGCCGCCGAGCTCGGCCGCGAGTGCGCGACCGCGATGAAGCTGTCGGATGCTGTGGGCACCCAGAGCACGATGTCGGCGAACGCCAGGTCGGCCAGCAGTTGCCCGTCCGCGACCAGCAGGTGCAGCCACTCGACGTCGGCCGCGGCGGTGTCAGGGTCGGTGGATCGGCCCTGGGCCGCCATCAGATCCGAGAGCGTCGACACGCCCCTAGGCTACGGGGTCGAGCTCGGGCTTCGGCTTCAGGCCCGGTCGCCGACCAGGCCCAGTGCCACCAGGCTGTCGGCGGATGCGATCACGGCATCGGCAACCGGAATCGGCTGCCACCCGAGAACCCGGGTCGCCTTGTCGTGGCTGGCGCCCTTCACCTGACCGAGCTGCGGAACGAGCTCGCGCAGTCGCGGGATGAACACGGCCAAGAACCGCACCATCCCGGGCGAGATCGTTCGAGTCGGCAGCTTGGCGCCTGCCGGTCCGAGGTGGTCTCGTAGCAGCTTCGCCAGTTCCGCGAAGGTCATCGGCGGCCCGGCCACGGCGAGGAACCGTTCGCCGGCCGCCGCCGGGTGGGTCATCGCGAGCAGGTGCAGCGACGCGACATCCCGCACATCGACGGTCGACGTCGAGATCGGCGGGATGACGGGCACCCCGCCGGTGAGCATGAGTCGCATCAACTCGACCGAGGTCGAGAGGTCGGTGCCCCATGCCGGGCCGAAGACGCCCACCGGGTTCACGACCGACAGCTCGAGCCCGTTGCCCTCGCTCTGGATGAAATCCCACGCCGCGCGTTCGGCCAGCGTCTTCGACTTCACGTAGGCCGTGATGCCCGGGGTCGCGGGGTCGGTCCAGTCCTCTTCCGTGTAGTCGCCGTCGTGGGTCTTCGGGCTGTAGCCGACGGCGGCGAAGCTCGAGGTGAGCACGACGCGTTTGACCCCGGCATCCCGGGCCGCCCTGAGCACGCGCAGCGCACCCTCGCGCGCCGGAATGATCAGTTCGTTCTCGTCTTTCGGCTGCGTCACCGGAAACGGCGAGGCGACATGCAGCACGTAGGTGCAGTCGGCGACCGCCTCTGCCCACCCCTCGTCGCTCATCAGATCGGCGGCGACGACCTCGATCGTCTCGGTCGCGACCTTGAGTCCTGAGGATGCCGCTCCGGCAACCGCGAGCGCTCGCACATCGTCGGCGCGCGACAGGTTGCGCACGGTGGTGCGCACGCGGTAGCCCGCTGCCAGAAGTTGGACGACGGCGTGCGAGCCGATGAAGCCCGTTCCACCCGTGACAAGGACCCGTTCACCGCTCATGCTGCGACGTTAGCGCGAGTCAGCTCCCCCAGTGACCGGACTATCTCGCCAGCACCTGGAGGGGAACTGCGAGCTCACGGACCGCCGCGCGCGCCGCCGAGCGTGGCGCAGCGTCGAGCAGTGGCCGCCCGCTCAGCAGCGCGGCGTCGAATCCGGCCGGATCCCACGGAATCAAGACCGGCGCCTCGATGCCCCCGAACCGCGCCAGTGTCTGCCGCACCTGTGCGCCCGCGTTCAGCCCGATCGCGCTGGCGCGCAACTTGTTGATCACCGTGATGACCCGGTCGGGGTCGACCAGCTCTGCCAGTTCGGCGTGCGCACGGAGGAATCGCGACAGGCCGATCGGATCGGCCGCTCCGACTGCCACCACCTTGTCGGCCGAGCGCAGCACCTCGATCGTCGCCGCGTTGCGGCGAGGCGCGTTCAGGTCGGTCATCAACTCCTCGTCGTGCTCGAAGCTGGCCGCCACGTCGACCACGGTCACGCCCGCCCAGCTGCGAACGGCAGTCAGCACGCCGGCGACGCGATCCGCCGTGAGCTCGGGCCAGCGGCTGGCGCGCCCCAGGCCGGTGAGCACCTGGATCTCGCCCCGCCCTGCCCGGTGCTGCTGCGCGATCCGCTCGAACTGGGCCCGGTCGAGAGCGCCGGAGCCGGCCAGGCGACAGGCAGCTGCGAATCCGGGTGCCTCATCGAGCAAGCCGAGCGCGGGCGCGATCGCGGCCGCGTGCGTGTCGGCGTCGGCCAGCGCGATGGTCGAGCCCGGATCAGTGCTCGGGCGGCCAGCCCGCGCGTCGGCCAGTTCAGCCGCGAGCGCGATGGCCAGGCTGGTGCGGCCGGGCGCGCCGTCTGGTCCCCAGACAGCGACGATCGTGCCCCGCTGGTGGGGTGGGTCGACGTCGGTCGAGCGGGCCGAACGGTGAACAGGACGTACGCGGGTGTCTTCGTCGATCACCCCGACATCGACGGTTCCTCTCGGCGCGTCCGTTGCCGCGTCGATGGTGCTCGAACTCGGCGGCGCCGCGCGGCGGCCTGCCCATTCGAAGGGCGCATCCACCGGGTCGACGACGCCGAGGGTCGCGGCGAATCGTCGTTCCTGCACCGATGCGGCGACCACGAGCAGGCGCACGCCGATGGCATCGCAGGCCGCCACGACCCTTGAGCTCAGGTACTGAGGAGCCGCCGCGGCCACCGCCAGTTCGGGACGAGCCGTCTCGAGCTGCGCCGCCAGATCATCGGCGCCCGAGCACCGCGCGACGACCCGATGGCCGTGCCGCCCGGCCTCGGCGACCAACCGCTGCTCCTCGGCAAGCGGCAGGGCGAGCGCGACCGAGGTCACGAGCCGCCGCCTGTGTGCGACGACTCGGCGAGCGGGATGCCGGCCGGCACCACGGCCAGCGCCGCCTTCTGCGCGATCGCCTGCAGCAGTCGTGCCACTCGCGTGCGCGGGACGAGCACTTCGACCGAGCTGCCGGCACTCGCGACCGAGAATCCTCCGGAGTCGTCGAGCACCTTCACGACCGTCGCGCCCGCGACGATGACGGTCGGGGCGGTCGCGTCTGCGGGTACGGCTGCTGCCTCGCTCGTGTCGGCGCTGTCATCGGCGGACCCATCCCCCGCTCCGCCCGACGCACTCGACGCATCCGCCGGGGCCGCCGAGACCACCGTGCCCACGGCATCCGGATCCGCCGCGGCCCAGATATCGATCGACGCCCCGGGCACCACGGCCCCGCTGACGCGCGTGGCCAGTTGCAGCACGATCGACGTGGAACGCATGCCCGAGGTGCTCCCGACCGCTGAGGTCGTCAGCAGCTCGCCCTTCGCGACCGGCCTGGTCACGACGAGCCCTCCGCTCGGGATCCGGCCCGCCGCCAGGTACAGCCGGTCCGAGCCGTCGAGTGCGACGCTGCGCTGCACCAGATCGCCCGCGTCGATGCGCTCACCGGGAGCGAGCGCCGACGCCGCCGCGTACACCGTGACGCGCCGATCGGCGGCCGCGACGATGCCGTAGACCCCCGCGACCGACCCCAGAACAAGCAGCACGCCCAGCACGAGGCGCAGGTCGGGCGCGTTCCGAGCCGCTTTCGAGAAGCGGCGCGGCGCAGCATCCTGATCGGGCATGAGCACCTCCGAGAAGGGAACGATTCACCGTGGTCGGTGAGGGACGGGCACCATGGTCGCCCGCGGCGGCGGCCGGCGCGGCGAGTTATCCACACACCGGTCGCACTCGGATGCCGCGGTTCATAATCGAGGCATGGCACCCCTTGCGCCGCCGCCCGAGTCGTCGGATCTCGGCCGCTTCTTGACGCTGGCCGACACCGCAGAGGTGCTCAACATCTCGGCGAGCCAGGCCTACGCGCTGGTGCGATCGGGTGAGCTGCCCGCCATCAAGATCGGCGGCAGCGGGCACGGTGTCGGCGGGCACTGGCGGGTCGAGCGCGATGTGCTCGAGGGCTACATCGCAGGCAAGTACGAAGAGAACCGTCGCCGCAACCTGTGGAACCAGGCGGAGTTCGCCGACATCCCCGAGCTGTTCGCCGAGCGCGACCGCTAGCCGGGTCTCGCGGTCAGAACCGCACGAGCAATAGTTCGCCGAGCGGCACGATCCGGATGCGGGCGACCGAGGCCGCGCGCCGCGGCACGCCCGGCTCGTGCTCGGCAACGTCGAAGTTGTCACGCCCCACTCGATCGATCGTGCCGTGCAGGCGCTCGCCCGATCCCGTGCTGAGATCGACGGCGGCACGCCTGCGGCACAGGTCGCGCAGCACGAAGGGCAGACCGAGGCGTGCCGAGAGCGAGACCGCCGGTTCGACGGCGGGTACCGCCGTGACGCTGCGGGCGAGTTGCTCCGGGGTCGGCAACAGGGACGCGATGGCTGACAGCGGAACGATGCATGACCCGCGTCGCGCGCCGATCAGTTCGCCGACGAGCCAGTCGCGGCCGATCGATCCCACGGCGACGGTGACCGCAGACCCGTCGCGCAGGGCGAGCCGCAGCGGCGCCGACGGGCCGTCGTCGGGCCGCGTCATCGCGATCATCCGATCGCGCATGGTCAGCCGGCCGAGGCGCAGGCGCTCCTCCTCGGCGAGCAGATCGCCCTCCTCGGCGCCGAGCTCCTGCTCGAGCTGACTCTCCAGATCGTCGAAGAGGTCGTCCCAGCGCATGCGGCGACGCTATTCACCGACGGCGTCGTCATCCGACGTTATCCACAGGGTAGTTCTGCCCATCGACAAGATCTTGGATCGCGTGGTTGGGTGTTCGCACCCCCGGACGGGGGGCGAATCCTCAGCACGATTCGGAGGGCTCCATGAGCACCGCACTCGACACCGCGACGGCAGACGACGTCGCTTTCGACGGCACCGCATTCGACGGCACAGCCGCCCGCGCCCTTCGACCCCGGTTCGACTCCGAAGACTTCTTCGGACACCAGCCGACCTCGACCAGCGCCCTGCCCGACCCGGCACCCCTGCTTGAGAACCTCACGCGCTGCGTCATCGAGATCCTGGCGGGTGCCCGCGAACTCGAGCAGATCGCCCGTTGGCTCAACGACGATGTGTACCGCCACCTGCTGAAGCGGGTCGTCATTTCGACGCGCGCCCGGCAGGCCAAGGGCCAGGCGCCGGTGCGGCCGTCGTTCTCGCTCGGCTCCACGACGGTGTGCGAGCCGCGCGACGGCGTCGTCGAGGCGGTCGTCATCGTTCGCGGCCGGGCGCGCGCCCGCGCCGTGGCCATCCGGCTCGAAGGCCTCGACCGCCGCTGGCGGGCGACGGCCATCCACGTTCTCTAGTTGCGGCCCTCGGATGGGCGCGTCGGGTTCGGAGCTTCGGGTGCTCCGAACCCGGCGCTCTTCCCTTGCGGCCCGGATCCTGCTTGAATGACGGGGCCCCGAACAGGTCGGGAGCCCCAGCCGAGCGAGAGGAGCGTGCCATGACGACGGTTGTTGTGCCCGTTTTCGCACCTCACCAGCCCATAGGGGCCGCTCGCAGCTGATCGCACGCCGATCGCCGGTCGCCCCGCATCCTTTGGAGCGACCTTCGTGTCTTCTGACGAATTCTTTCCCGGAACGTCTTTCACCATCCCGACCTTCGCCGGCCTCGAGCCCGGTGAGGGCCAGCGCTGGACCACCTGGCCGGCCACGACCCCGACCGAGCGCGGCCCGCTTCCGCGACCCGGTTGGCTGGTGACGAGCGCCGGCGCGTTCGACACCGAGCTCGGCATCGTCAAGTCGGGCAAGGAGGCGGATGTCTTCCTGCTCGAACGCGCCGTGCCCGACGATCCGGCGGCGAGCTGCATCCTCGCGGCCAAGCGCTACCGCGGCGCGGAGGTCAGCGACTTCCATCGCGCCGAGCGCTACCAAGAGGGGCGCCGCATGCGCAACACCCGCGACACCCGGGCCGTCGCGCGCGGCTCGTCGTATGGCCGAACCGTGGCGGCGGGCCGGTGGGCGCGCGCCGAGTTCGACGCTCTCTGCCGACTGGCCGAGGAGGGGGTGCCGGTTCCGTATCCGGTGCAGGTGCACGACACCGAGCTGCTGATGGAGTTCATCGGCGACGGACGCGTCGCCGCGCCGCGCCTGTCTCAGACCCGGGCGGTCGGCGACGAGCTCCGCGATCAGTTCGAGCAGGTGGTCGAGATCATGCACGGTTTCGCGCGCATCGGCGCGGCGCACGGCGACCTGTCGCCGTACAACCTGCTCGTGCATCACGGCCGGGTCGTGGTGATCGACCTGCCGCAGCTCGTCGACGTGGTCGCCAACCCCGGCGGAATGGCCTTCCTCGAACGGGACTGCACCAACATCTGCGACTGGTTCACCCGCCGCGGGCTCGAGCGCTACGCCGACGAACTGCTCGCCGACCTGGTGGCCGAGCTGTTCGGGTGAGTCAGTCCGCCTGCGCCGGGTCGTCCTGATCGCGGCCCACCGGATGCGACGGGATCACCACCTGGTGCCCCATCACCGACACGTCGCTCAGTGCGCGCACCGTGTCGACGAACCACCACTGGCACGAGGCCGACTGCTGCCCGGCCTCCACCACCATGAACCCGTGGCTGTCGAGGTCGCACCACTGCAGGTCGGGCAGCATCTTCAGCAGCGCGGCCTCGTAGTCGCGCGACTCCGCGCCCCGGGGCCAGCCCATCTTGTCGTCGAGATTCGGCGAGGTGATCGAGGTCGACGTCCACTCGACGAAACCCGACCCGTCGGGCGTGCTGATGTGCTCGGCCGAGAAGTGCACGTCGCCGCTCAGCACGATGGTGCGCTCCGCCGCGTGCACGGCCTGCAGCAGTTCGGCCTTCTCGTGCGCGAAGACGCCCCAGAGGTCGTGGAAGGTCTCCACCGCATCCGCATCGGTGAGTTTCAGCTTGCGCAGCGCGAACAGGGCGTCGGGGTCGGATGCCGCCCCCTCGACACTGGCCAGCATCGACGGCATAGCCAGGAAGGTCCAGCCGGGCGCGGGCGTCGCGAGAGCCGACATCAGCCAGTCGCGCTGCTCGCTGCCGAGCTCGGTCTTGTCCGGTCCGTCGGTCGCGGCCGGGTCGGTGCGGGCCAGGCGGGTCTCGCAGAGCAGGATGCGACCGGCGTCTCCCAGCGGGATCTCCTGCCAGACGTGGCCGTTCTCGCCGAGGCCGGGAGTCAGCGGATGCCGCAGGGTGGGCATCCAGTCCTGCCAGGCGTCCATGGCCGCCCGCTTGCGGTCGTCCCAGCTGCCATCGCGCGCCGGGTCGTGCTCGTCGGAACCGCCCGACCAGGCGTTGTCCGACAGCTCGTGGTCGTCAATGGTCGCGATCAGCGCATGGCGCGAATGCAGCAGTTGCAGGTCGTGGTCGCTGCGGTACTCCCGGTAGCGGGTGTCGTAGTCGGCTCGGGTCACACAGGTGCCGAGCGGATCCATCGGCCGACCGATGTCGGCTCCGGGCGTCTGCTTGCCGACCGGCACCTCGGCCGCCTCGTAGATGTAGTCGCCCAGGTGCAGCACGAAGTCGATGTCGTCCATCTCGGCCAGCGCGCGGTAGGCGTTGAAGAAGCCGGAGTTGAACTTGGCGCAGCACACCACCGCGAACCGCGCGGGCCGGTCGGTCGGCAGCGCCTTGAACAACCCTTCAGGGGACGCCTCACCCCCCGCCATGAAGCCATACCGGTATTGCACGGCGCCGCCCGCGGAGGCAGTCCGGATGCCCTCGACGAGCACGTGGACGCTGCCGGTGGCCGGATCGGACCCGACCGTCCCGCGGAATCGGCCGCCCCCGCTCACCGGCTCGCACCACCACGCGACCTCCGCGCCTGGGGTCGCCGCCTTCGTCCAGAGCACGACCGAGTCCGGAGTCAGGTCACCGCTGGCGACCCCGAAGGGAAAGGCGGACGTGACCAGTGCGGGTTTGGTTGTCGGCATGCGCCACAGTCTGGCCGGATCGCCGGATCGCGGCTAGGGGCAACCCACCGCCAATCTTGCACTTGACGCAGAGATGCGTTCATGTAATATTGCAAGGCCTGCAAAAAGCACCTCCATTCATTCGCACCGAAGGACTTCCTTGTCTACAGCCACCGCGCCCGTCACGGCGCCCGCGAGCGAAAGCCCGCAAGCCTCCAAGCCGATCATGACCCACAGGCAGATCCTGCTGGTCATCTACGGTCTGATGGCCGGAATGTTCCTGTCGTCTCTCGACCAGACGGTCGTCGGCACGGCGATCCGCACCATCGGCGATGACCTGCACGGTCTCGACCAGCAGGCCTGGGTGACCACGGCCTACCTGATCGTGTCGACGATCTCGGTGCCGATCTACGGCAAGCTCTCTGACATCCTCGGGCGCCGTCCGCTCTTCATCTTCGGCATCGGGGTGTTCCTCGCCGGCTCGCTGCTGGCCTCGTTCTCGACCTCGATGTTCATGCTGGCCGGCTTCCGCGCCATTCAGGGCCTCGGCGCCGGTGCGCTGATGTCCATCCCGCTGGCGATCATGGGCGACATCCTCGCGCCGCGCGAGCGCGCCAAGTACCAGGGCTACTTCTTCGCCGTCTTCGGCATCTCGTCGGTCGTCGGGCCGCTGATCGGCGGGCTGTTCGCCGGTGCCGACCAGATCCTGTTCATCTCCGGATGGCGCTGGGTCTTCCTGATCAACGTTCCGATCGGCGTCGGCGCCCTGCTGATGGTCATCTCCTTCCTGCACCTTCCGAAGTTCCACCGCACGATGCGGCCGCGCATCGACTGGTGGGGCGCCACTTCGGTCATCGTCGCGCTGGTTCCGCTGCTGCTGATCGCCGAGCAGGGACGCACCTGGGGTTGGGCCTCGCCCGCCGCGTTCGCCTGCTACATCATCGGCGCCGCCGGCCTCGTCGCCTTCATCCTGATCGAGCGCGCCATGAAGGACGACGCGATCATCCCGCTTCGCCTCTTCCGTTCGCGGGTCTTCTCGATGTCCACCGTGCTCGGCGTGCTCGTCGGGTTCGGAATGTTCGGCGCCATGCTGACTCTGCCGCTCTACCTGCAGATCGTCACGGGCCTCAATCCGACCGAATCGGGCTTCGCCCTGATCCCGATGATCCTCGGACTGATGATCGCCTCGATCGGGTCCGGCCAGATCCTGTCGAAGACCGGCCACTACCGCATCTTCCCGGTCACCGGCACGCTGACCGTCGCCGGCGGGTACCTGGTGCTGACCTTCCTCACAGTCGACAAGCCGCTGTGGTTCCTGATGATCGCGATGTTCCTGATCGGCCTCGGGCTCGGTCAGCTCATGCAGACCCTCACCATCGCCAGCCAGAACGCGGTCGAGGCGCACCAGATGGGGGTCGCGACCAGCGCATCCACCTTCTTCCGCCAGATCGGTGGAACCCTGGGCGTCGCGATCCTGCTCTCCGTGCTGTTCTCGGCTCTGCCTGGCAACATCTCGACCTCGCTGACGGACAAGGCGGACCTGACATCGGGACTCAACGCCGCCCTGACCCCGTCGGTGGCCCACGCCTCGAAGAACGCGGGCGTGATGAGTCAGATCTGGAACAAGATCGTCGACCCGATCGAGAAGGGTGCCGCCTCGCAGTTCGACCAGGCGAATGCATCCATCAGCGCGCTTCCTGCGGCTCAGCAGGATGCCGCGCTGAAGGCCGCCGTCGCGCAGAGCAACGGAGCCGCGAAGGTCGAGAACGGAAAGCTCGTTCCCGACTTCTCGAACGCCCAGTTCCGGTCCACCGTCGTCGACAAAGCTGTGCCGACGATCATCGACAAGGTCAAGACCTTCAAGGCGTCGGGGAGCGCGACGAGCGACACCTCGTTCCTCAACGGGGCCGACACGCGCCTGACCAAGCCGTTCCTGGTGGCATTCAACAGCTCGGTCGTCACGGTCTACTGGATCGGGCTCCTCGTGATCCTGCTCGCCTTCGTACTGTCGCTGTTCTTCAAGGTGCCGCCGTTGCGCAAGACGTCCGCGCTGCAGGAGCAGGCCGACAAGGCGGGAATGACCGAGACCGGCAGCATCCGGACGGCGCTCCAAGAGGCCGAGGTCGCGCTGTCGGAAGCAGAATGACCACCGTTTCTGACGACCGCCACGCGGAGTCCGGGTTCGAGCCCGGGCTCCGCGAGCGGAAGAAGCTGCAGACCCGCCGCGCGATCCACGAGGCCGCGCTGCAGTTGATCGATGAGCAGGGGCTCGAGGCGACCACCATCGATCAAATCTGCGGCGCCGCCGACGTGTCGAGCCGCACCTTCTTCAACTACTTCCCGTCGAAGGCGGCGGCGCTTCTGCAGCTTCCGGATGTCACGATCCGTCCCGAGGTGCGGGAGCGCTTCCTCGCGGCGCGCGGCGGCCTGGTGCTGGCACTGTGCGATGTCGTGAGCAGCAGTTCGGACCAGGGCCCAGACCGTGCGCGCCTGAAGAAGCTGGTCGCCCGGCATCCCGAGCTGCTCAGCATCGTCATGACGATGATGACCGAGACCCGCAGCCAGTACGTCGCTCTCGCCTCGGAACGCGCCAGCAGCCCGGAACAGGCCGATCTCGCCGTCACGCTCGTCATGGCCGCATTCGGCCGCCTGATGCACGACCAGACGGACCCTGACGTACCGCTCGTCATCCGTCTCCGCCGCCTGGTGGAGCGCATGGGCGGCGTACTCGACGAGCAACTGAGCTAGCGGCGCTTCTCCTGTGCCCGACGCTCCGCGCGGTTCGTCGGGGCGGGCTGGCCGTCGGTGCGCTGGCCGAACGCGCCTCGCGCTCCGCCCTGCTGTCCACCTTGCTGGCCGGCACCTTGCTGGCCGGCACCTTGCTGGCCCGCGCCTTGCTGGCCCGCGCCTTGCTGGCCTCCGCCTTGCCCCTGGCCGAATGCCGGGTTGACCGTGGCATCCGCCTGGCGCTGCTGCGCCTGCTGGGCCAGAGCCGTCGCGGCCTGCTCGAGCTGACCGCGCTGGTTGCGCACTTCGACCCCGCCCTGGGCATCGGCGCTCGGCGCCGAGTAGCTGAAGGCCGATTCCGGGTTGCCCGCCTCACCGAGGCCGCGTGCCGCGACCCGCGCGTCACCCTCGCCACCGGTGACCTCGACCTCGAGGTTGAAGAGGAATCCGACCGACTCCTCTCGGATCGCGCCCATCATGTTCTGGTAGAGCGAGAAGCCCTCGCGCTGGTATTCGACCAGCGGGTCGCGCTGCGCCATCGCCCGCAGCCCGATGCCGTCTTTCAGGTAGTCCATCTCATAGAGGTGGTCGCGCCACCGGCGATCGATCACCGAGAGCACGACGCGTCGCTCCAGCTCGCGCATGGCGGCTTCGCCGAGCTGCTCTTCGCGCGTGCTGTACGCAATGCGCGCATCGGACAGGATCTCGTCGGTGAGCACCTTCGACGTCAGACGGCCCTTGCCGACCTCACTGAGCACCTCGTCGACGGTGATCGACACCGGGTAGAGGGTCTTCAGCTCGGTCCACAGGGCGTCGAGATCCCAATCGTCGCTCGAGCCCTCGCCGGTGTGCTGGTCGACGACTTCGCCGACCACGTCTGCCAGGAACTTCTGCACCCGGTCCTGCAGGTCGTCGCCCTCGAGGATGTGCCGGCGGTCGCTGTAGATCGCCTCGCGCTGACGGTTCAGGACGTCGTCGTACTTGAGCACGTTCTTGCGGATTTCGGCGTTGCGAGCCTCGACCTGCGACTGGGCCGACCGGATGGCGCGGCTCACGACCTTCGATTCGATCGCCAGGTCGTCGGGCATCGACGAGCGCCCCATGAGCGCTTCGGCGGCGCCCGAGTTGAACAGGCGCATCAGGTCGTCTTGCAGCGACAGGTAGAAGCGGCTCTCACCGGGGTCGCCCTGACGGCCGGAGCGGCCGCGCAGCTGATTGTCGATGCGGCGCGACTCGTGGCGCTCCGTGCCGAGCACGTACAGTCCACCGGCCTCGACGACCCTGGTCGCCTCGGTCTCGACCGCCCGCTTGGTCGACTCGTAGACCGCATCCCATGCTGCCTCGTACTCGTCTGGCGTGTCGATCGGGCTCAGCCCCTTGTCGTGCATCTGCGCGACGGCGAGGAACTCGGCATTACCGCCGAGCATGATGTCGGTGCCGCGGCCCGCCATGTTGGTGGCGACGGTGACCGCTCCGGCGCGGCCGGCCTGCGCGATGATCGCAGCCTCGCGCGCGTGGTTCTTGGCATTCAGCACCTCGTGCTTGACGCCGCGCTTGGCCAGCAGGCGCGAGAGGTATTCGCTCTTCTCCACGCTCGTGGTTCCGACCAGCACGGGCTGGCCGGCGCGGTGGCGCTCGACGATGTCTTCGACGACCTGATCGAACTTGCCCGTCTCGTTCTTGTAGACCAGGTCTGACTGGTCGTTGCGGATCATCGGCTTGTTCGTCGGAATCACGATCACGCCGAGCTTGTAGGTGCTCATGAACTCCGAGGCCTCGGTCTCGGCCGTTCCGGTCATGCCCGACAGCTTGGAGTAGAGGCGGAAGTAGTTCTGCAGTGTCACGGTGGCCAGCGTCTGGTTCTCGGCCTTGACCTGCACCCCCTCTTTGGCCTCGATGGCCTGATGGATGCCCTCGTTGTACCGGCGCCCCACCAGGATGCGGCCGGTGTGCTCGTCGACGATCAGCACCTCGCCGTTCATGACCACGTAGTCCTTGTCGCGCTTGAAGAGCGCGCTGGCCTTGATCGCGTTGTTGAGGAACGAGATGAGCGGGGTGTTGGCCGACTCGTAGAGGTTGTCGATGCCGAGGTAATCCTCGACCTTCTCGATACCCGGCTCGAGAACGCCGACGGTGCGCTTCTTCTCGTCGACCTCGTAGTCTTCGCCCTCGACCAGGCGGCTGGCGATGCCGGCGAACTCGGCGAACCAGCGGTTGGCCTCGCCGGAGGCCGGCCCCGAGATGATCAGCGGCGTGCGGGCCTCGTCGATCAGGATCGAGTCGACCTCATCGACGATCGCGAAGTGGTGCCCGCGCTGGACCATGTCGCTCGCGGTCCACGCCATGTTGTCGCGCAGGTAGTCGAAGCCGAACTCGTTGTTGGTGCCGTAGGTGATGTCGGCGGCGTACTGCTCGCGGCGCTGCTCCGGCGTCTGGCCGTTCAGGATGACGCCGGTGGTCATGCCGAGCGCGCGGAACACCCGACCCATCAACTCGGACTGGTAGCTCGCGAGGTAGTCGTTGACCGTGACCACGTGGACTCCGCGCGAGGTGAGCGCATTGAGGTACGCGGCCGAGGTGGCGGTCAGGGTCTTGCCCTCACCGGTCTTCATCTCGGCGATGTTGCCCAGGTGCAGGGCCGCGCCGCCCATCAGCTGAACGTCGAACGGGCGCATGCCCAGCGTGCGCTTGGCCGCCTCGCGCACCGCCGCGAAAGCCTCGGGAAGCAGGTCGTCGAGCGACTCCCCCGCGGCATACCGCTCGCGCAGCTCGACGGTCTCGTGGCGCAGCTCGTCGTCGGTGAGCTCCGAGAAGGCATCTTCGAGGTGGTTGACCGCCTCTGCGTAGTTCTTGAGACGGCGCAGGGTGCGACCCTCGCCGACGCGCAGCACTCTTTCGAGGACATTCGCCACGGGTTGACTCCACTCGCTTCGGGGCCTGCTGGTGCGGGCACAGTCTTACGCCCATCGTTACCGGCGCGTAATGCTAGCAAGCCTACCGAGTGCGCTCCTGACAGTGCCGGAGCGGCTACCGTGCGCCGATCAACTCGTCTGCGGGTTCTTCGAGACCAATGACCCCGTAGTCCCACCCGGTGCGGCGGTAGACGACGCTCGGCCGGTCGCTGACCGAGTCGATGAACAGGAAGAAGTCGTGCCCGACCAGCTCCATGCGGTCGACCGCCTCCTCTTTCGTCATGCGCTCGGCCGGGAACACCTTGTCGCGGATCACGACCGGGCTCCAGTCTTTTTCGGCCTCGTCGGTCGAGACGACCGGGATGGATCCCGTCGTCACCGCATCGATCACCTCCGGGCTCGCCGGGGTGAGGTCGGTCCCCGCGAAGCCCCCGGCGGATGCCTCGCGCAGCGAGGTCGGACGGTGCTGGCCCCGATGCACCTTCTTGCGGTCCTTCGCCTGCCGGATGCGCTCGACGAGCTTGTCCAGCGCCATGTCGAATGCGGCGTACTTGTCTGCGCCCCCCGACTCGGCGCGAACGATCGGACCGGGGCCGATCAAGGTCAGCTCGACGCGGTCGTCGCCGCTCGATCCACGGGTCTCGTGATGGCGGAGCACCTTGATCTCCAGAGCGAGGGCCTTGTCGGCGAGGTGCTCGACCCGTTCGGACTTCTCGATGGCGTAGTCCTCGAAACGATCGGGAATCCCCACCCCGCGACCGGTGACCGTAACGTCCATGGCAGCCTCCTCCTGCTCCTTGCGGAGGAAACCGTCGGGTTGAGGCGGTTTTCTCGTCCGCACTTTTGCCCACCGTAGCCCCGCAACCCGGGGATGTCACGGAAAGGCCGCTGGGCGTTGCCGCCGAGCCGCCACAGAAGGTCCGAAGAGCTTCGGAGTCGAGGCGACGACGGCCGCGGCCACCACCTCGGCACCCGCCGAACGCAAGGCCGCGGCGGCAGCCGAGAGAGTCGCACCCGACGTCACCACGTCGTCGACGAGCACGAAGCGCCGCCCGGCCACGGGTGCCGTGACCTCGAACGCCGCTTCGAGGTTGCGCGCCCGCTGCTGCACAGACAGGGTCTTCTGCGCCGGATGGGGAAGCGCCTGAGCGAACACACGCACCCGATCGAGCCCCGCGCGAGACACCAGCGCGACCACCGGATCGAACCCGCGCCGGCGCCGAGCGCGCCGGGTTCCGGGAACGGCAACGACCTCGGCACCGTGGAGGTCGACGTAGCCGCGAGCCTCGACGACCGCAGCCGCCAGCGCGGGAGCCAGCACGCGCGCCAGCTCGGCTCGCCCCTGCTCTTTGAACGCCAGGATCACCGCCCGCACGGCCCCCTCGTACTCGAGCCCCGAGAACACCGGCGTGCCATCGGGCAGCCGCCTGCCGCTCGGCTCGGGCAGGAGAGCGGCGCGACAGTCTGCGCACACCGCCCGGTCGGCGACCCCGCACCCCGCGCATTCGACGGGCAGCAACAGCGCGAGGGCGTCGAGGGCCGCCTCGCGAAGGGTGCGGAGCTGGGCGCCGGGGTCGAAGAGCACGTCCCCACGGTGCAACTCGCGCGGCGACCGCGGGCGGCGGGCGCGGCATCCGGGGACAACCGCTACTGCTGCGAGGCCAGGAAGGAGGCGTTGAGGCCGGTGTCCTGCCAGCCGAGACTCCCGCTCAAACTGAACACCGAGCCCGAGGAGTCGAGCACCCGGATGCCGCTGTTGCCGTTGCCGCCCACCACGGCCACTCCCGCGTCCAGAGAGCCGAGCCGCTGCTTCTGACCACCGAGGTCGTAGGTGTCGACGACCGTGCTGTCGCTGTCCTGCGTGAGCGTGACGACGCTGCCGCTGCTCGCCCAGGACGCGCCGAGGATCGGATTGCTGCCGATCGCCAGGTATTCGGGCGGCCCGAGCGACGTCGGCACCAGGTCTTTGTCGCGGATGATCCCGGCGACGAACAGCTTCGGCCCCGAGGAGGTGCGCGCTGCCATCAACAGCCGCGTCCCGTCGCGCGAGACCGCCATCGAGATCACCTGCCCGTCGAAGCTGAAAGCCACAGGATGCGGCTTGCCCTGGATGTCGTAGGCGATGATCGCCCCCGGCCGATTGACCGGCACGCTCCAGACGAAGCCCTCGGGATCGAGCGACGGCACCGCGAGGCCCTGGCGGGAGTCGAGGACGACGGCCGCTGAGGTTCCGCGCACGATCGACACGCCGCCCGCGGTGAGTGCGGCGACCTGATCGTCGTCGTGGCTGACCGCCGCACCGAGCATGTTCAGCTTGTCGATCGCCGGGCCGATGCCGGGCAGAGGGCGCACGGAGCCACCCACGAGTGTGCCGAACTGACCCTTCTGGAATCCGATGGGATCGGGCAGCACGGTCTCGAGATTGTCGGGCTCCGGTCCGTCGCTGACGGCCAGCGGGAAGCCGCCGACGGTGATCGAGGCGCTGGCCGAGGCCACTGTGCTGAGGCTCTGCGTGAGCTGCTGCGTCATCCGCCTCCTGCCCGCCGTCGACTCCGACGACACGTCGGAGGTCAGGTCGACGGTGGCGCGGCCCGATTCGATCACGGGCGCGCCGGTCAGCTCGGTGCCGCTCGGGAATGCCGAGACCACGGCGCCCTTGAGCCAGTCGGGCGGCCCGGCGAGAAGCGTTTTCACGATCCGGCTCGGCACCTGCGTGCCATCGGCGAACCAACGCCGATCGGGAACCAGGTATTGGAATGTCGGGTCGAAGAAGTACAGATCGTATGAGTGGAAGAACGAGGCGAAGCGGTTCGGCGTCAGCACCGTCCCGTCCGGCGCGCTGGAGATGCGCCACTGCCCCTTCGAATCCTTCTGGAAATGGAATTGCAGCGGCTTACTGGGGGCGTCGACGTAGTCGGTGTACTGCCCGGTGGCATCCACCTCTGCCGAGACCGAGACCGAGATCTGCAACGCGTTGTCTCCGATGCTGGCAGGCAGGATCGGGCTCGAACTGATCAAGGCCCCCGCATTCGGATTCCATTTGTTCCGGAAGCCGTCGGTCAAGAACTCGCGGGCGACCGAATAGTTGAGCTGGGGGCCCCGGCCCGCCTTGATGAATCCCTCGAGGATCGATTGCTGGCTCGCATCCTTGACCGGATGGTCGGGCAGCGTGACCGGCTCGGCCCCCTCCCTGCCCCTCGGGATGGTCAACTTCGAGACGTCACCGCTCACCGGGATGTTGGCGCAGCCCGCCAGGGCGAGCGCGACGACCAGGACGGCGGCTCCGAGTGCCGCTCGGCGCGTCACGAGAGGTCCTCGTCGGGCGGCATCGGGATCGGCGACTCCATCACGACGGCACCGAACTGGCGCGGCAGGGTGAGGCGGAAGCAGCTGCCCTGCCCCTTCTCAGACCAGACGTCGAGCTGACCCCCGTGCACCGCCGCGTCTTCGAGGGCGATCGCCAATCCAAGACCGGTGCCCCCCGTCGTACGCTGTCGCGACGGGTCGGCCCGCCAGAAGCGGTCGAAGACCCGGGCCAGGTCGGTCTGAGTCAGCCCGATGCCGTGATCGCGCACGGCGATAGCCACCGCAGCTGCGTCGCTGTCGACGTAGACGTCGATCGGCAGCCCCTCTCCGTGATCGATGGCGTTGCCCAGCAGATTCTGCAGGATACGGCGAATGCGACGCGCGTCCACGTCGGCCTCGAAATAACCGCCTGGCGCGATCAGTCGGATCTCGGTCTGCTTCTCGTCGGCCAGCGGAGCGACCGCCTCGATCGCATCCTCGACCAGCCGCACCAGATTGGTCGGATCGGTCTCGAGTTGCACGGCACCGGCGTCGTAGCGGCTCATCTCGAGCAGATCGGCGAGCAGCACCTCGAACCGCTGGGTCTGGGTGTGCAACAGCTCGGCCGTGCGAGCGGTCGCTGGGGGGAAGGTATCGCGCTGGTCGTAGAGCACATCGCCCGCCAGTCGGATCGTCGTGAGGGGCGTACGCAGTTCGTGCGAGACGTCCGAGACGAAGCGCTGCTGAAGGCGCGAGAGATCGGCCAACTGCCGGATCTGGCGCTGCATGCTGTCGGCCATGCGATTGAACGAACGCGCCAGCACAGCCAACTCGTCGTCGCCGCGCTCGCGCAGACGCTCTTCGAGCTGGCCGGCCGCCAGCTTCTCGCTCGTCTCGGACGCCAGCCGCACCGGGCCGACGATCAACCGCACGATCAGGTAGGCGACGGCGCCGATGAGCAGCACGAGGGCGAGCCCGCCGAGCACCAGCGTGCGCTGCACGAAGTCGAGGGTCTGCTGCACATCGCTGAGGTCGTAGACCAGGTAGAGCTGGTACTGGCCCGCGGCCGGCACGTCGAGCAGCGAGCCGACAATGATCCCAGGATCGTTGCCGCCGGCCTTGTCAGGCACGGCGATCGACTGCCAGGAGAGTTGGCTCGTCCCCCCGGTCTGCACCGACTTCGTCAGCGCCCCGCTGGGGTGGAGTTGCTCGAATCCCTCGCTCGCCCGGTTCTCCATGAGCGACGCCCCACTTTGACCGGGCGATCGCAGGATGGCGATCAGCGTGGCAGACGAGACGATCGACTGGATCGCGCTGGTGGCGCTGTCCTCGGCCGACTCGAAGTCGGTGGAGTCGCTGAGTTCCTGCGCCTGTGTGAAAACGGTTTGAGCGCTCGTGGTCGCCCGGCCGGCCTGGTTGGTCACCTGCTGCAGCCGCTGGTCGAACAGATTGGAGCTGACGCTGGTCGAGATGTACGCGCCGATGATCGTGATCGCGATCGCCGACAGCAGCACGGTGATCGCCACCGTGCGGATGCGCAGCGAACCCCGCCAGAGCCGCGTCAGGCGGCGCGGCCCGTCACGCCAGTTCCGCCAGTCCACGCGCATGACAGGAACCTACGTCACGGCCCCTGCGCGATAGCCGACTCCGCGCACGGTCGTGACGATGCGCGGGTTGTCGGGATCGTGCTCCACCTTCGCCCGCAACCGCTGCACGTGCACGTTGACCAGGCGGGTGTCTGCCTTGTAGTGATAACCCCAGACCTGCTCGAGCAGCATCTCGCGGGTGAACACCTGCTGGGGCTTGGCCGCGAGGGCGAGCAGCAACTCGAACTCCAGCGGGGTCAGGTTGATGCGACCCTCACCCCGGCGCACCTCGTGGCCCGCGACGTCGATGACCAGGTCGCCGATGCCGATCGCGTCACTCGTGGAAGGAAGGGTCGGGCGCAGCCGCGCCCGGACGCGCGCGACGAGCTCCTTGGGGTTGAAGGGCTTGACGACGTAGTCGTCGGCACCGCTCTCGAGGCCGCGCACGACATCCGTGGCATCGCCCTTGGCGGTGAGCATGATGATCGGCACCCCGCTTTCGGCGCGGATGTGCCCGCAGACCTCGATGCCGTCCATGCCGGGAAGCATGATGTCGAGCAGCACGAGGTCGGCCTTGCCGGAGCGGAACAGATCGAGCGCCGTCTGCCCCTCGCCGGCGAACTGCGGCTCGAATCCTTCGGCGCGAAGGACGATGCCGATCATCTCGGCGATGGCGGGGTCGTCATCGACCACCAGGATGCGCGCGTTCATCGTCCTCGTCAGTCGCAGGGCCCCCGGATCGGGGCGCGGATATTCTCGCCCCAGAGTAGTCGAGTGTGGAAACATCACTGAGAGGTGGCGCCGACCTCCGCTCCCACGGCGTCGGCGACGGTCCGGCCGAGGCCGGCATCCACCTGCGTCCAGTACCAGATGAAGCGCTCCTTGATCGTCTCGACGGTGAGGGCGTGATACTGGCCGATCAGCACGTGGTGGAAACGCTGCTTGGCCGCGTCGTCGAAGACCTTGCGATAGAGGGTGCCTGCCTGTCCGAAGTCGTCATCCTCGCGGTGGAGCGTCTGCGCCGCGCGGATCAGCGCGCCGTCGGTCTCCCAACCACCTTCCCCGGCCCGAGCGGCATCGGCCTGCGGACCGCCGAACGAGTTCGGCGCGTAGCTGGGCACGGTGGCATCGCTGAACTCGTAGCGCATGCTGCCCTCGTGCTGGTAGTTCCGCGCCTCTGACGCGTGGGGTTGATTGACCGGCAACTGGTTGTAGTTGGTGCCAATCCGGTTCCGGTGCGCGTCCGGGTAGGCGAACACCCGCGCCATGAGCATCTTGTCCGGGCTGATTCCCACCCCCGGCACCAGGTTCGACGGCGAGAAGGCGGCCTGCTCGATCTCGGCGAAGAAGTTCTGCGGGTTCCGGGTGAGGGTGAAATGACCGACCTTGATGAGCGGATAGTCCGCGTGCGGAAGCACTTTCGTGATGTCGAAGGGATTGAAGCGGTAGCCGGACGCCTGGTCGTAGGGCATCACCTGCACGAAAACATCCCAGACCGGATGCTGCCCCTGCTCGATGGCGTCGTGCAGGTCGCGGCGGTAGAAGTCGGCGTCACTGCCCGCGAGCTGCTCCGCCTCGGCCGCGTCAAGGCGCTCCACCCCCTGCCGGGTCTTGAAGTGGTACTGCACCCAGAAGCGCTTGCCCTCGGCATTGATCCACTGGTAGCTGTGCGAGCTGTAGCCGTTCATGAACCGCCACGACTTCGGCAGGCCGCGGTCGCCCATCAGGTAGGTGACCTGGTGCGCGGATTCCGGCGACAGGGTCCAGAAGTCCCACTGCATATCGGCGTCACGCAGGCCCGAGCCGCCGAGCCGCTTCTGCGAGTGGATGAAGTCGGGGAACTTCATCGCGTCGCGGATGAAGAACACCGGGGTGTTGTTGCCGACGATGTCGTAGTTGCCCTCGGACGTGTAGAACCGAAGGGCGAAGCCACGCACATCGCGCCAGGTGTCGGGTGAGCCCTGCTCCCCCGCCACCGACGAGAACCTCGCAAGCAACTCGGAGCTGCTGCCCGGCTGGAAGACGGCGGCCCGCGTGTACCGCGAGACGTCCTCGGTGACCACGAACTCGCCGAACGCCCCTCCGCCCTTGGCGTGCGGATTCCGCTCCGGCACCCGTTCGCGATTGAACGAGGCGAGCTTCTCGACCAGTTGATGGTCGTGGAGGGCGGTGACGCCGTCCGGTCCCGTCGTCAGCGAGGTGTCGTCGCTGGGCAGCGGCGCGCCGCTCTGAGTCGTGGTGAGGTGCGACGTCGTGGTGAGGTGCGACGTTTTCGACGAAGGAGTCATAGTCGACGGTAGCCCCGTTGATGCTCTGCGACCCGAGACCAGGCGAAGACCCAGCAAGCGATTCGGCGGCCCCGACGGATTCTCGGCACGTCGCGTGGAGCGATTCCGCTCGACGCGATAGCTTGGCGTCGTTCCCAGTGGCTTCTCAGATTGGACTCCGGATGGCTGACGCCTCGTCCCCTCATTCCCTGCTCTCGCGCCTCATCGCCGAGGTTTTCGGCACCTTCATGCTGGTGTTCGGGGTGATCGGGGCCGCCCTGTTCATCTCGGCCAAGACCGGCCCGCTCGGCGTGGCCCTCGCCGTCGGTCTCGCCGTGCTGACGGCCGCCTACGCGGTCGGCCACATCTCCGGCGGGCACTTCAACCCGGCCGTCTCGCTCGGCGCGGCGGCCGCCGGGCGGATGCCCTGGAAGGACGTGCTGCCCTACATCGCCGCACAGATCGTGGGCGGCATCCTGGCCACCGTCATCCTGTGGCTGATCTCGGCGACCAGCGGCGGCACGTTCACCGCCGACTTCGGCGCCGTCTCGAACGGATACGGCGCCCACTCGCCGAGCGGATTCGGAATCGGCGCCGTCATCATCACGGAGGTCGTGATCACTGCTCTGTTCCTCTGGATCATCCTCGGCGTCACCGCGCCGAACGCTCACGTCACCGCGGGCTTCGCACCTCTCGCGATCGGTCTCGCGCTGACCCTCTTCCACCTGGTCGCGATCCCGATCAGCAACGCGTCGTTGAACCCGGCGCGCTCGATCGCCACGGCGGTCTTCGGCGGCCCGGATGCGCTCGGCCAGCTCTGGGTGTTCCTCGTGGCGCCGCCGCTCGGCGCACTGATCGCCGGTTTCACCTGGAAGTACCTGTTCGGCCGCACCAAGTAACCGCCGGCAGGCGCAGGAAGGCCCCGGGTTCGCGCCCGTGGCCTTCGTCGTTCGGCTAGTTCTGCTGCGCATCCCAGCGGACTTCGAATGGATATCGTGGGCGGCAGTTCGATCGCGTCCGGCCTGATCTCGGTCAATTACCGTCCCCCTCACAGCTACCTCGGCCTGCCGGACCCACAGTGTCGTCCGGTCCGCAGACGGTGCCTCCGTCCGGAGCGGAATCGACAACCGAGGTGTGATGGATGTGGACTCGATCACGGTGCCGACCTTCATCCCGGCAAGCTCGACAGCGCTGCAACACGATCTTCCGTTCGCCGATCATCAGGCCCGGTCGACGGGTCGATGATGATCTCCTGCCGGAGTCCATGGGCTCGTCCCGAGCCGAAGGCGACTCCGGTCGGCCATCGAGCGTGCGTCGCGGTCCGAGATGGATACGCCAGGGATCCCGGCGAGTGCGCGATAAAGCGCCGCTCGAAGGTCGGCCGGCACGACACCGGTCCGCAGGGTATCCGCGATGAAACTAACGGCTCGGCATCTGGTGGGACATACCCGCCCGGCGTTGCGCGATAGATGTAGTTGAGAGATGCCACGGATTCCGAGGCAGCGGCATCCAGGCCCCAGTCCATCGAGAAAGCCGGACCGTTAAAGAACCCGCCCTTCGCGCGCGGATCTCGCCGACGGCGCTCGTCACGGTCGATGCTCGCCGCCTGGTCATCTGAGGCGGGGCCCGAACAGTGTTCGGGACCGGCTGAGGGGACTCGCACCCACACCCAGTCGTTATTACGGTCCGCCGGGATATACAGTTGCCCGTCTTTATCCGATAGGGAGGATCGACAAGGAGCCTCCAACCCGAGGTCTCGAGGAGTAGACGGCGAGGGTCGCGATCTTGAGGTACTGGCCTGGCGGCGACGAGAGGGTCCGCCGTCTTGATCGTGGCGAGCGCCGCCTGCGCAAGGGTGTCGGCGGCGGCACGGATCGGCGCCGCCCCGCCAGCCTCCCAGGCCGATGACGTTGGTCAGCACGAGTATGGCGGCGATGCCGCCTGCGACGGCGATGCCCAGCCCCGTCCATCCCGCGCGCTTGAGCCCGCGGTGCCGTCTCACCGGCTTCGCCGCGGTCGGTGCGGCCGCATCCAGCAGAGCCGCCCGCCCCGCATTCACGGCCGCCGTCGACGGCTGGTCGACGTCGTCACGCACCCTGCGGAGCAGTGTCAGTTCGTCCTGATTCACGTCCATGTTCCACCTCCTCAGCCGAAGCGTCTCGGCCGGATGCCTGGCGCAGCTGACGCCGCGCGCGATTGAGTCGTGAGCGGACGGTCCCGACGGGAACGTCCAAGGCCTGGGCGACGCCCTCGTAGTCGAGGTCGCCCCATGCGTACAGCAGCAGTGCGTCGCGATCGCGGGCCGGCATGCGGCGGATGGCCGTTGCCAGTCTGCGGATGCCGAGTTCGGCATCCAATCGATCGTCGTGCCCGTCGACGGCATCCTGAACCGCACCGGCCTGCTCGGCGGCTCCCCCGGCAACCAGTCCGCGCCACGCGCGGGCCTCCTGCCGACGGTGCTTCTTCAGCAGGGTCGTCGCGATCCCGTACAACCACGGGCGGGCATCCGTCGCGCTCTCGTCGAACGCGGCACGCCGCTCGAACGCCACCAGGAAGGTCTCGGACATGATGTCGTCCGCGGCCTCCCCGATGCGTCGAGAGGCGTAGCGGTGGATGATCGCCGCATGCCTGTCGTACAGCTCCGCGAAGGCCGCGGGACTGTCCCGCGACCGGCGGATGATCTCGCTGTCGGTGCTCACACTGGTTATTGCACGTTCCGGCGAGAAGAGTTCACGCCGGGCGAGTCGAGGTTCATGTGCCGCGATGATACGCGCGGGCGCGGGCGGGTGGCGCGCTCGCCGTCCGGAGCGCGCACCCTCCCACCGGCCGGGACTTATGCACAGATTGCTTTCTCCCACTAGAACATTTGTTCGAATGATGGGAGAATGTTCTCATGCTCACTCGCCAGATTCACCGCCTCGAGGTTCCCGACCTCGGCGGAATCTCGGCGGTGTCTGACGGTGAGCTCCTCGAGGCGATGGAGGCCTGGGCGCAGGCGCGACGAGAAGTGGATGCCGGCTTGGCGACCCTGGCCGGCGAGGTCGCCGCCCGCTCGACGCTGGAGCAGGGGTATGACGGGTTGGCGCAACGAGCGGGTGCTCGCACCGCAGATGCGCTGGTTTCGAAACTGACCGGAACCACCGGGGTTGAAGCGCGCACGATCACGACCGTCGGCACCATGCTGAACACCCCGGCGCCCTGGTTGGGTGAAGTCGCCGCCCGCGTCGCCGCAGGGCAGGTCTCGGTCGGCGCTGCTGCGGCGATCCAAACCGGGCTCGGCTCCCCGTCGCCCACGGTCGCCGCTGACGACTTGGCGGATGCCGCCCACACCCTGCTGACCGCTGATGGCGGGTTGCCGCCCGAGAAAGTGGCCAGGCATGCGCGCGAGTTGCGCGACGAACTGGACGAAGCCGGAGTCGCCGACCGGGAAGCGCTGCTGCGCTCGCGACGATATCTGCGGCTTATCCCGCAATCCGACGGAATGACGAAGATGGTCGCTTTGCTCGACCCCGAATCCGCCGCGCTGATCACCGACGCCGTGGACGCCGTCACCGCACCCCGCCGAGGCGGGCCGCGATTCGTCGACGCGACCGCCGCAGCTCGTGCCGAAGCGATCATGAGCGATCCGCGCACGACGGTACAACTCGCCCTGGATGCCCTGGTTCAGATGGTGCGCATCGCCGCAGCCGCTAACACCGGGCGCGTATTCGGAACCCGGCAACCGGCCGTTCGAGTGCACGTCACGGCCATTGACCTGCACAACGGCTCCGGAACCGCGCACCTCGAAGGACAAACCATGGCCGTCTCGGTTCAGACCGCGCAACGGATCGCGTGCGCTGACGGGGCGCTGGGCATCGAGTTCGGCGAAGCTGGCTCCGGCCTGCGACTCGGACGCAGCGCACGCACCTTCACCGAGAAACAGAAGCTCGTTCTCGCCGCCATCTGGGGCGGATGCGCGGCTCCCGACTGCGAACGACCACCGTCGTGGACCGAAGCCCACCACATCAACGAGTGGCACAGCGACCACGGATCAACAGACGTGGAAGACGGCATCCTGCTCTGCCGCCATCACCACCTGATGGTCCACAACAACGGGTGGAAGGTCGATCGGGTTGGAACCGAATACCGGCTCCTCCCCCCGCCCGAAGATCGACTGCACCACCACGCCATCCCGCTCAGTGCCAAGAACCCGACGTACCGCCGCGCGAGAAAACAGGCGACGCGGGCGCGCTGAGGGACCCTGCGACAGCGAGCGCCAGAGGCTGACGGGCCGGCGAACGAGGGCTGCTAGTACCGGTAGTGGTCGGGCTTGTACGGCCCGTCGACCGGCACGCCGATGTAGGCGGCCTGCTCGGGCGTCAACTCGGTCAGCTCGACGCCGAGGGCGTCCAGGTGCAGCCGCGCGACCTTCTCGTCGAGCTTCTTCGGCAGCACGTAGACGCCGACCGGGTACTCCGGGAGGTTCGTGAACAGCTCGAGCTGAGCCAGCACCTGGTTGGTGAACGAGTTGCTCATCACGAACGACGGATGCCCGGTGGCGTTGCCCAAGTTCATCAGGCGCCCCTCGCTGAGCACCAGGATGCTGCGGCCCGTCGGCAGGCGCCACTCGTGCACCTGCGGCTTGATCTCGACCCTGACGGCACCCGGCAGGGACTCGAGCTGAGCCATCTCGATCTCGTTATCGAAGTGGCCGACGTTGGCGACGATGGCCAGGTGCTTGAGCCCGGTCAGGTGGTCGAGGGTGACGACGTCCTTGTTGCCGGTCGTCGTGATGAGGATGTCGACCTCACCGAGCACGCTCTCGAGGCGCGCGACCTGGAAGCCGTCCATCGCCGCCTGCAGCGCGTTGATCGGGTCGATCTCGCTCACGATGACGCGCGCGCCCTGGCCCTTCAGAGCCTCAGCGGCGCCCTTGCCGACATCCCCGTAGCCGGCCACGAACGCGACCTTGCCGCCGATCAGCACATCGGTCGCGCGGTTCAGGCCGTCGGGAAGCGAATGGCGGATGCCGTACTTGTTGTCGAACTTCGACTTGGTCACCGAGTCGTTGACATTGATGGCGGGGAACAGCAGCTCACCGCGCTGCGCCAACTCGTAGAGCCGGTGCACGCCGGTGGTGGTCTCTTCCGTGACACCCATGATGCCGGCCGCGACCTTCGTCCAACGGTCGGGGCTCGAGGCCAGGGAGCGGCGGAGCACATCGAGGATGACGCTCCACTCGTGGCTCGCCCCGGGCTCGGTCGCGGGCACCGAGCCCGCCAGCTCGTACTCGCGCCCGGTGTGCACCAGGAGGGTGGCATCCCCGCCATCGTCGAGGATCAGGTTCGGCCCGTCGAAGTCCTCGGCGTACCCGGCCGCCGCAGACCAGTCGAAGATCTGCTCGGTGCACCACCAGTACTCCTCGAGGGTTTCGCCCTTCCAGGCGAAGACCGGCACCCCGGCGGGCGCATCGACCGTGCCGGTGGGGCCGACGGCGACCGCTGCGGCCGCGTCATCCTGGGTGGAGAAGATGTTGCAGCTCGCCCAGCGCACCTCGGCCCCGAGGGCCACGAGCGTCTCGATGAGCACCGCGGTCTGCACCGTCATGTGCAGCGAACCGGCGATGCGCGCGCCCTTCAGGGGCTGAGACGGCCCGAACTCGGCGCGGAGTGCCATGAGGCCCGGCATCTCGTGCTCCGCCAGTCGCAGCTGGTGGCGGCCGGCCTCGGCGAGCGAGAGGTCGGCGACCTTGAAGGGAAGGGTGGTCTGCGCGGTGTCAGGCATGCAGCCATTCTGACAGGCTCCACCCGGTATCAGGTGTGCGCGAGGAGGAACGGGCTAGGCGCCCAGTTGATCGAGCACCACGTGCCGCACGACCTGCCAGCCCTGCGGAGCCGACAGCCTCTCGGCGTGCCGCTCGCAGAGGTCGTAGCTGTGCGGCTCGTGCCGGGTGCTGAGCGGACCGAGCACCGCCATCGCGTCGGCATAGTCGTAGGTGAGCGTCGCGACGGCCTCGCTCCCGCAGGCGACCTTGCTGCACAGGCGGGGCATGCCGCCACGATAAACCCGGGGGCCGACGCCTCTGCGAAGCCACGCTTAGACTTGCCGCATGGCCCGCTCGACCCAACGCGTGTCGGCCCGCTCGGGCCGCCGCGATCGCCATGGGCGCGGCATCCGCTCGGCGGTCACGGGGCCGGTGCTCGAACCGATCCGCACCCGCGTCGACTTCTTCGACTCGTGCGTCGCATCGGCGGTCGAATACGTGCAGGACGAATGGCCGGATGAGCTGGCCGGGGTCCGATTCGAGGTGGCGAGCGTGCCGCGCGGCGAGCCCGGCCCGTCGGGAGTCGACCGTTGGCGCGTCAGCCCTCGCGAGCGCCGGGTCGTGCTCTACCGGCTTCCGATCGAGCGGCTGGCGCACCTGCACAAGGACGACGAGTGGCACAGGCGATCATTCATCGAGAGTTGCGTGTTCCGTGCTGTCGCGGAATTGCTCGGCAAGGATCCGTGGGATATCGCGCCGGAACGGTACCGGCACTTCTAGGGGTGCGAGCCTCGACCCGAGGGGCTATGGCCTGAGGGGCTATGACCCGAGGGGCTACGGCCTGAGGGGCTACGGCCTGACCACGATCGGCCCGGACACCGGCCCCGCCGACGAGACGGAGTAGTGCCCCAGCTGCGCATCGCCTGCGTACGACACCGCCGCATACACGCCGGACGCATTCTTGAGCACGTACACCGTATTCGGATCGATCGCGATCGACGCCGACCCGCCTGCGGGGACGATCAGCGAGAGGCTCGTGCCCCCGGCCAGGGCATCGAGCCCGAGCGTGACGCTCGCCTTGCCCGGGTTGACCACCGACAGCATCGGTGCCGGGCCGCGCGCGATCGCCACCGCGGTATCGCCGCTCAGCAGCGGCGAAGGGGCGAACCAGGCGAAGTCGGACGTGGGCGCCACCGTGTCGCTGACGATCGCGTCCCCGGTGCCCGCCGAGGGATCGTGGGCGGTCGACACGCGCACCCCGGCGACGACCGGCTGATCGGCGTCGATCACGACCGAATACATGCCATCGGGGATGGAAACTGCAGCCGACTCGGATTGCGCGGCGGAGTCGAGGGCCAGCTCGCTGACCTGGTGAGAGCTGACATCCATCTGGAACGACAGCCCGTTGAGGCCGGCGTCTTGCGGCACCAGGCTGACCTGCACCTTCGCCGCGGCGGAGCCCGGCACGGCGACCCGCACGGCAGCGACGATGTCGTCCCAATCGGACAGGGCCCGGGCCTTGGCGACCCCGAGGGCGTCGAAGATCCGCACGCCGGGGATGACGAGATGTTTGGCGGGGGCGCCCGCCGCTCCGACCAGGTCGATACCGCCTGCATCGAGCCCGCGGACGATCGACTGCTGCAGTGCGGCGACCACCTGGCCGCCGCGCGCCACCACGTGAACGACCGGCGTCGCGACGTCCGGCGCGTATCCGGCCAGCGGGATGACGCGTTGCGAGCCCGCCTTGACCACGATGCCCGACATACCGGGCGCCGCCACCGGTCCGTCGGAACTCAGGATGGTGAGGGCGACCGTCGCGTCGACGGGGGAAGGGTTGGTCAGGGCGAGAAGGGTGGTGCGGCCGACGGCCGTCGCCCCTCCCACCAGCCAGATCGAGCCGCTCGGCTCGGCGCAGGAGGCGGCGGCGAATCCGGTGTAGTCCGACGCGTTCGCCACTTGGGATTCCGCGCCGGCCAATGTCGCGCCCGGTGTGGGCGGGATCGTGAATTGCTCCGGCGCGCTGAGGCCTCCGCCGGTGTCGGCATCGCTCAGACCGATCGGCTGACCGGTCAGGTCTGCGCCGATGCCGGCCGCGGTCACCGCGGGGGCGCCGAGCGTCGAGGGAGTGTTGGCATTCTGGCCGGATTCATCCCCCAGGCGCAGCAGCGCTCCCGGGCAGACCCGCACCTGATCGGCCGGTGCGGGCGTGACCGTGACGGTTGGCACCGCGATGTGGTGCGACGGCAGGGGCAGCAGCCCGACCGCGCCGATGACAGCGACGGACGCGACGATTCCCGCCGTGCCGGCCACGACCCGCAACCCGACCAGTGCGGCACTCCTGGCTCGTCCGGTGCGCTCGGCCGCACCCGCGTCCGGGGCGCGCTCCGCTGCGGCGGCGGCCGGCGCGCTGAAGTCTTCCTGGTCCGGATCAGACATCGTCGTCCTCGCTGAAGGTGTCCGCCGGATCCTCGCCGGGCTGCGCCGACTCGGTCACGACGCGACGGCGGCGAGCCGTCGGGATCGCGAGCAGCAGGGCGAGCGCGATGACGAGCCCCTGCACGATCAGGATGACGATCGCCGATTTGGTGATGGAGAACCCCGGTTCGGACACATCGGCGTAACTCTGCACCCGCCAGAACGTCCCGACCGGGGTGTCGCTCACCGGGGTGAGGGCGGGCGCCGCGTCCAGCGCCTCCGCGAGGCGCTGGCGCACCGCGACCGCCCCGCCGTCCGCGGCCGGCAGGAGCACGAACTCCACCCGGAACGCGGCAAGGGCAGGCACCGCGTCGAAGCCGCTGCGCGACGACAGGTTGCCCGCCAGCACGGCAAGGGATCGCGCGGAATCATCCACAGAGCGCCGGGTCGACCACAGCGTCGAGGTCTCGTCGAGCGTTGTGCCGGCACCGCGATCCAGCACCGCCGCGACCGAGCCGTCCTGCTGCGGATCGAGCACCAGGGTGCCCACCGCGGGATGCGCAGCGGCCTCCGCCGTGATCAGCGCGGGAAGCAGTCGTGCGTCGCTCTTGGCGACGGCCGAGGTGCCGAGCGGAGGTGCCAGGAGCAAGGGGGCGACTGCCGCGCCCGCGGTGACCAGCACCGCGATCCCGACAACCACACGCGCGCTGCCGAGCGCGTCGAGCGCGACGACCGCCGCGCCGATCAGCCCCAGCCAATAGAGGCTGAGGCCGGTGCCCGGCCACGGCGTCACCAGCTGGGCACCGCTGGTCGCCACCGCCAGGTGCGCCGACGCGACCGCCGTGATGAGCCCGAGCAGCGCGACGATCATCGCCGGGATGGCGCGGCGCGACCCCGGCAGGAAGAGGGCGAGCAGGGCGATCGCCGCGAGCGGGGCGAGCAGGAGCGCGGGGGCCAGCACGCCGAGTCCGGCCGGCAGGCCGATGGTGGCCGCGAGCGACCCCCAGCCGTGACCCGAGGCCGATGGCAGACCGATCAACAACTGCCAGCCGGAGGCGCCGGGAAAGCCGACGGACGCTCCGGGGTCGGCGAGCAGACCGAGCAGGTTGCCCCGCAGCAGCTGAGCCACCGCAAGGGGCGCGAACAGGGCGACCGCCGGGATCGGGATGCCGATCACGCGGACGAAGCCGCGGGGCCGCGCGAACGCCCAGGCCACGACCGCGATCAGCAGAGCGGGGGCGAGTACGGGCGCGCAGGCGGTGGCCGCCGCGAACAGCAGCGATGCGGCGGCCGAAGCGCTCCACGAGCGCGAGCCCTCGATACTGGCGAGCACCAGCCACGGCAGCAGCAGATGCAACAGCACGGCGCTCGGCCGACCTGCCCCCAGGGCTGCGAGAAGCGGGGGCGCGAGCATCCAGAGCATGGCCGCGAGCACCGGCGGCCAGCGGCGCTCGGTGAACCGCGTCGCGCACCACCACGCGCCGAGCGCGGCGAACGGCAGCGCCGTCAGCCAGAGCAGCACGAGCGAGAGCGAGGGATTCCACGGCGTGAGGGAGCCGAGCATGGCCACCACCGCGACGAAGGGGTCAGACGGCCCGGTCAGTCCGTAGCCGATGCCGCGCAGCCCCCATGCCACGCGTGACCACAGGGCGCCGATGTCGTCGTTGAGGGGCAGCAACGCCCCGCCGCCGATCGCGCTCGCGCCGAGCAGGCGCCAGAACAGCCCGATCCCGACGACCGCCGCCACCAGCGTGACGGCCGCTCCCCCGCCGCCGAAGAAGGGGGCGCGCACCAGGTCGGGCTCACCATCGCCCTCTGCGCGGTCCCTGGCGGCCGCGCGCAGTTCGCGCACCTGATCCGCCGGGATCCGCAACGGCGCGATGGCACCCCACCCGAGCCTCTTCGCGCGCCGGAGCCTGCCGCGCGCCGGGGGGACGCTTCCATCGAAGGCAACCCGGAATGCCGCCGCGAACTCCCCGCCGATGGCGCCCGGGCGTTTGCCGAGCAGCTCGCCGACCGAGCGCAGCACGGCCAACGGCACCAAGGAGAGCCAGTGGATGAGCAGCGCACCCGCCGGTGCGTACACCATCCGCCGGTGCAGCTGTGCCGTTCGTGCGACCCGGGTGCGGCCGCGTGCCGAGAGCGGACGGCGGCGCCCCAGGTCTTCCGGCCGCATCCCACGGCTCACGCGGGCGTCCGCGACGCGGATGACGCGGAAACCCGCGAGGCGGGCGCGGATCGACAGGTCGAGGCCGGCATCCGCAGAGGGCAGCCCGCGGTCGAACCCTCCGAGCCGCTGCCAGACGGCCCGCTGCACGAGCATTCCGGACGAGGTGACGCCGAGCACGTCGCCGTCCTGGTCGTGCTGCGCCTGGTCGAGTTCGTCTTCGACCAGGTGAACCGTGGCGCCGAAGGTCGTGAGGCTCTCGCCGTATGAGTGGATCAGCGCGCGGTCGTCGGCATCGACCACCTTCGGCCCGGCGATCGCCACCGAGGGCGCCACCTCGACCGCGGCGAGCAGGCGTTCGAGCGCGTCACCGTCGGGAGCGGTGTCAGCCGTGAGCAGCCAGATCCAGTCGGACGCGGGGTCGACGGGCGCCTGCGGCGGCACCGCGTTCGCCAAGCCGACGTCGACCGCGTCGACGAGGGGCAGAGTCGCCGACCGCACATACCGGGCCGATGACGCAGCGGTGAGACGCTCGGCGCTCCCGTCGGTCGATGAGCAGTCGACAAGAACGAGGTCATCCGGCGGCCGCGTCTGCCCGGCGAGCGCCCGGAGGGTACGGTCGAGCCAGGGTTCCCCGTTGCGCACGACGAGGATCGCGGTGACTCGCGGCTGCATCGTTCCGAGGCTAGGCGCGCCTCAGCATGCGACGGGGAGGGACACGCCCCGCGCGGAAAGTCGTCAGGCGGTGCGCGCCTTGCGAAGACGACGCCGCTCGCGCTCCGAGAGGCCGCCCCAGATGCCGAAGCGCTCGTCGTTCTGCAGCGCGTACTCGAGGCACTGGCCCTTGACCTCGCACGTGGTGCAGATCTTCTTCGCGTCGCGAGTCGATCCGCCCTTCTCGGGGAAGAACGCCTCGGGATCGGTCTGCGCGCACAGCGCGTCCGACTGCCACGACAGGGGGTTGTCGATCGTCTCGGTGTCGGCCGGACGCAGGCCTGGAATGCCCAGACGGACCGGATCGACGAACCAATCACCGGGAACCGACGGACGGTACTCGTTCCGCGTCATGTTCCACTCTCCCTTTCGCACCTTCGTGGTTCCGTCCCCCGACGAAACGCCGTGCTTGGAGGTAATTACACCGTTGTAGTTAGTCCCGCGTCAAGTCGGTCATGTTAATTCTTTTTCCGGGCTCAGCCCGGGTACGACTCGCCCGCGTTTCTCCTGGCCTCCCACGCGCTCGCCACCATCTCGTCGAGGCTGTGCCGCATCCGCCAATCCAGGTCGCGGGCGGCCAGTTCGCCGCTCGCGACGATGCGAGGAGGGTCGCCTGCGCGGCGCGGCGCGATGGTCGGCGTGAAGTCGATCCCGGTGACCCGGGCGATCGCGGCCATGATCTCGGCGACCGAGACGCCTTCGCCGCTGCCCAGGTTGTAGGCGGCCTCGATCGGCTCGCCGGCATCCAGGCGCTGGGCGGCCACGACGTGGGCTCGGGCGAGATCCGAGACATGCAGGTAGTCGCGCACGTTGGTGCCGTCGGGGGTCGGATAGTCGTCACCGTTGATCTGCGGGGTGCGCCCCTCGACGAGGGCGTCGAAGACCAGAGGGAACAGGTTGTGCGGACTGGTGTCGTAGAGGGTCGGATCACCGGAGCCGACGACGTTGAAGTACCGCAGCGAGGTGTGCATCAGGCCGGTGGCCACGCCCTGGTCGGCGAGCAGCCACTCCCCGATCAGCTTGGACTCGCCGTACGGCGACTGCGGGCGCCTTCGGCGTGTCCTCGGTCACCAGCTCCAGGTCGGGGGTGCCGTACACGGCGGCGCTCGACGAGAAGACGATCCGGTTGACGCCCCGGTCTTCCATGGCGCCCAGCAGCACCGCCGTCCCCGTGACGTTCTGCTCGTAGGTGTGCAGCGGACGCTGCACCGAGACGCCCGCGTACTTGAATCCCGCAACGTGGATCACGCCGGTCACGTCGTGCTCGTCGATCGTTCGCAGGAGCATCGCGCCATCCAGGATGCTCCCGCGCACGAACGGCGTCTCGGCAGGCACGAACTCCGCGTGCCCGCTCGAGAGGTCATCCACCACCACGGCACGCAGGCCGGAGTCGAGCAGGGCCCGCACCACATGCGCGCCGATATAGCCGGCGCCGCCGGTCACCAACCAGGTCATGCTCCGAGGCTAGCGAACCTGTCTCGGCACCCGACGATAGCCGTCGGTGACGACCGCATGGATCGTCGCCACGATCGCGCTTGCGATGCCCGCCAGGACCAGAACTGCATCCAAGATCTCCATGGCAGTAAATCTACGTTTGACCACCGACAGCCAGAACTGGCATGATCGACACGTTCCGTCGATTTCCTGCCAGTTGCTGCATTGAAGGAGAATCCGTGCTGAAGAAGGTCGTCCTGATCGCCCTGCCCGGCGTCGCGCCCTTCGAGTTCGGCGTGATCTGCGAGGTGTTCGGCATCGACCGCAGCGACAGCGGCGGCCCCGACTTCGACTTCACCATCGCGACAGCGGAGCCCGGACCGGTGCGCACCAGCCTCGGCTACGACATGGTGATCGACCAAGACCTGAGCATCGCGGCCGACGCCGACCTGATCGCGGTGCCCGCCCACCACATCCGGGGCATGGGCGACGAGCAGACCGACGAGCGCGTGCTGCGCGCCATCCGGGATGCCGAAGCCCGCGGCGCCTGGGTCTTGAGCGTCTGCAGCGGTGCGTTCGTGCTGGCGGAGGCCGGGGTCCTCGACGGACGCAGGGCCACCACGCACTGGATGCACGTCGACCGGCTGCGGCGGCGGCATCCGGCCATCGAGGTCGACGCCGATGTGCTCTTCGTCCAGGACGACAAGGTGGTCACCAGCGCGGGCACCGCCGCCGGAATCGACGCCGCGCTGCACATCGTGCGCACCGAGCTCGGCGCCGCGGCGACCAACGTGATCGCCCGGCGCATGGTGGTGCCGCCCGCAGCGCGACGGCGGCCAGTCGCAGTACATCGAGTCGCCGATCCCGGAGTGCCGGACCGACTCGTTGGCCGCCGTCACCGAGTGGATGCTCGAGAACCTCGACGAGGACCTCACCGTCGACCAGCTCGCCCGCCGGGCCCTCATGTCGCCGCGAACCTTCGCCCGCAAGTTCCGCGCCGAGTCGGGCACCACGCCCGCCGCCTGGCTGAACCGTCAGCGGATCCTGCGCGCGCAGCAACTGCTCGAGCAGAGCGATGAGGGGCTCGAGCAGATCGCGCAGCTGTGCCGGGTTCGGCGCGGCCGCGGTGATGCGGCACCACTTCTTGAAGGTGCTGCAGACGACGCCGACGAACTACCGGCGCGCATTCGGGGAGCGGGTCGCCGGGTAGCGCCGGGGAGCCCTTCGAGGGCTCAGTGCGGCGTCGCAGCCAGCAGCGCGGCGATGTCGTGCGTGAGCTCATCCATGCTGCTGACTCCGTCGGCCTGCACCGACATCCAGCTGCCCGCGACGGCGACATCGGCCTGGCACGCCGCCTCGTTGCACAGGGCGAGCGCCGAGGTCGCGCCCGCGATCGAGACCGGCGCCATGGTCCCGTAGTAGAAGCTCGGCGGCTGCGCCAGCTCCTGCGCGAGCGCCCAGCCGCCGCCCTGTATGAACTGGATGCCGACCAGGGTGAGACCCCCGGAGGACGAGTCGCGCGCCCAGCCGCACTGTTGGAAACCGAGCCGCGCAAGGGCTCCAGAGGCCGCGGTCTGCGGACCCTCCATCGAATAGTCCGTCTGCACGAGATCGGCGTACCCGGTCGCGGCGCGGACCCGCGTCACGGCGGCATCGGTGCAGAGCGCCGCGCCGTCCCAGCCGGCAGGTGGGGTCCACAGCGGGCGATCCGCTCCCGCGCCCTGGACGCGGGCCACGACGCCGGCCAGCAAGGGGTGGAAGCGGCCGAGCGATCCGGAGGCCGGCTCCCCGTCTCCACCGAGCGAGTTGTAATCCAGTTCGATCCAGGTGGTGCCGACCAGTACTTGCGCGAAGCAGAAGAACTGCGGATCGCCCTGGCAGAGCACGTCCGATGCAGTTCCGAAGGTGTTGACCTCATCGCCGTCGTTCGGAACCACGTTGTTGTGGTAGACGTCCGCGGCGCCACCGAGCACGTCGAGACTGATGGAGTCGTCGTAGCCATTGTCGTCGCGGGTGGTCCCGCCCCAGAGGCAATGGAGCCCCCCGACCTGCCTCGCGCCGACCTCGATCGCATTCTGAGGGGCCGTGCTCTCGGATTCGCGCAGCGCGATCCCCGACGCCACGGGGAAGGCCCCCACTGCGGTCGCGATCGGGAGCAACTGGACGCAGGTCGCCGGGATCGCCGAGCGCGGCGACGTCGGGGCCGCTGCGGTGGCCGTCGGACTCGCGGTCGTGTGCTGGCTTGCGTGCCCGGTCGGATGGACGGAGCCCGCGGGAGCACATGCGGCCAGGGCCAGCAGGACGACGGCTGCCACCACCACACCACGGGCGGCCGACACGATTCGCATGGCGCTGAAACTATCGGCAGCGGCGGACCAGCACCAGGGGGAATCCCCTTATCGCGCTTGTCGAGGGCGCCGCCCGAGAGTTCCTGAGGTGACGTCTAGGCTCCATGACGATGGCACCTGAGCAGAGCGCAATGATGGGGCCGGCAGTCGAACGCACCCTGCCGGCGGCCATCATGCCTCCACGCCGGTTCTTCACCCTCGTCGACCAGCTCCGCGGCGTCGCTGCCCTCCTGGTGGTGTATGCCCATCTCGTCGCGAACTTCCTCGACAGCACCGGACGGAACTGGCAGCCGAAAGCCCTCGTCGATCGCTTCGTCGAGCAACCCCTGCACGGCGAACTGAGCCTCGGCTGGCCGGGCGTCGCCCTCTTCTTCTTCATCAGCGGCTTCGTCATCACTCAGGCGGCCGGCTCGGAGTCGACCCCCGAGTTCGCCGTCAAACGGTTGCTCCGCATCTACCCTCCTGTCATCCTGGCGACGCTGGTCGCCGCAGTGCTCGCCTGGTGCGGTGTGCTGGTGAGCGGACTTACCGCGGAACCGGGAGCCGCCGAGGCGCGATGTCGGCGAGTCTCGTCAACTACCTCGTGCCCGACACCCTGGTGCTCGTCGGGGTGGGCTGGACCCTCGTCATCGAGGTGCTGTTCTACGTCTTGCTCGCTGCCGTGCAACCGCTTCTTCGCCGCCTTCCCGCCGCGGTCCCCCTCGTTCTGCTGGTGATCTGCGTCGCCGCGGAACTCGGGTTCCACCTGTTCGGCGCAGCCTCGCTGGTCGTCGTGTACCTCGCGTTCGTGCCCGTGCTCGCGATGGGGCAGACCGTCTTTCTGACCGTGTTGCGAAGGATTCCCCTCTGGGCCGGTGCCCTCCTCCTGGCGGCCGAGTGGGGAGTGCTCGTGTTCGGAATGGGATGGGCAGACCCCGGCTTCGGCACTTCCCATCGACCGGCTTCTTGGCGAACGTCGCCCTGGCCGGGTCTGTCTTCGTCATCGCCGTGCTTGCCGAGGGCCGAGTGAAACCCATCCCGGCCCTGGCGGTGATCGCGCGGCGCAGCTTCAGCCTCTATCTCCTGCATGTCCCGGTCGGATTCACCATCTTGACCGCGCTCGTCATCGGCGCGCACTGGCCTTACACGGCCGGCCTCGGCGTCGCGCTGGTCGCCACAGCCGCGGCGACCGAACTGTCGTATCGCTTCGTCGAATTGCCCAGCATGGCCCTCGCGCGCAGGATCTCGCGGCGCATCCGCAGGCCTGCCTCGATCGAGGCGACCGAAGCGGCGGCCTGACGGTGAGCCGCCCCGTCGCATCTGCTCCTCCGAGCGTTCGGACCGTCGCCACCGGTAAGCCGCTGCGCGCCGACATTCAGGGCCTGCGCATGGTGGCTGTGGTGATGGTCGTGGTGTTCCACCTCTGGCCACGCGCCCTACCAGGCGGATTCGTCGGGGTGGACGTCTTCTTCGTCATCTCGGGTTACCTCGTCACCCGTATCATCACCGCCGAGGTCGCCACGACCGGATCGTTCCGCCCCGCCCGTTTCTTTGCGAGACGCGCCCGCCGCCTGGCGCCTCTTGCCGGAGCCGTCATCTCGGCGACGATGGCGATCGGATTCGGTGGTTCTGCCGTCGACCGCGTGGGAGCAGTTGGGCCGTGACTCGGTGGCGTCGGTGCTGCAGTTCGAGAACTGGAGCCTCGTGGCGACCAAGGCCGACTACCTACATCCGAGCCAGGGGCCGTCCGTTCTGCAGAACTTCTGGTCGCTCTCGGTCGAGTGGCAGGACTACCTGGTCTGGGCGCTGGTCTTCGGCGTACTGCTGTCACGAGTGGCCAGGAGCCGGAGGCTGATGCTGACGCTCGCCGCGGGGGCTACTCGGATCTCGCTGGCAGCCTCCGCGGTCATCACCGCGAGTCACCCCGGCCTGGCCTATTTCGGCACACCGACGCGTCTGTGGGAGTTCGGCGTCGGCGCGCTGGCCAGCATGTGGGCTCCCTCCGTCGTGAGCCGTCGCCGCCGCGAGGTCGTCGGATGGGCGGGGAT
>CAVZZQ010000002.1:0-31469 GCA_963779775.1 uncultured Actinomycetota bacterium
GATCCTGCGCCATCCAGGCACGTGCGTCGGCCAGCAGCCGAGCCAGGTCATCGTCGACCATGGATGCTCCTTCTAGATCTCCGCCACGATGCGGGCGAGCAGTGCACTGATCACCGGCTCGGCATCCCGCCCGGCCTGCAGCACCTCGGCGTGGCTCAGCGGTTCGGTCGAGATGCCGGCGGCCAGATTGGTGATGAGCGACAGCCCGAGGATCTCCATGCCCGCCTCGCGTGCGGCGATCGCCTCGAGCGCCGTCGACATCCCGACGATGTGGCCGCCGATCGTCTTGGCCATCTGCACCTCGGCCGGGGTCTCGTAGTGCGGTCCGCGGAACTGCGTGTAGACGCCATCATCCAGTTCGGGCGCCACCGACCTGGCCAGGTCGCGCAGCCGCTTCGCGTAGAGATCGGTCAGATCGATGAACGTCGCGCCCTCGAGAGGGGATGCCGCGGTCAGGTTGATGTGGTCGCTGATCAGCACCGGTGTGCCGGGCGTCCAGCTCTCGCGGATGCCGCCCGCGCCGTTCGTGAGGATCATCGTGGTCGCGCCCGCCGCTGCCGCCGTCCGCACCGAATGCACCACCCGGCGGACGCCGTGACCTTCGTAGAAATGTGTGCGCGCACCGATCACCAGGGCGCGCTTGCCGTTCGGAAGCAGCACACTGCGGAGCGTTCCGACGTGCCCGACCAGCGCGGGCTTGCTGAAGCCCACGATGTCGGTGGCGGCAATCGTGGCCGTCGTGTCGCCGATCAGATCGGCGGCCTTCGCCCAGCCACTGCCGAGCGTGAGCGCGATGTCGTGCTTCTCGACGCCGGTCGCATCGGCCAGCTGCCGTGCGGCCTGATCGGCGATCGCGAACGGATCTGCTGCGGGATCGTCGAGGGGATTACCGGGGTCGGTCGCCATGCCGTCCAGCCTAGGTGCCCGGTCGCGCCCCGTCGCTGTCGGGCCCGTCTGGCCGCTCACCGGCAGCGCTCCGGCGCCGCGTGCACGACAATGGAACCATGCCATACGAGTTCGAGCGGACCCAGCGCATCGCGGTACTCGGAGGCGGCCCCGGTGGGTACGAAGCCGCGATCGCGGGAGCTCAGCTCGGTGCCGAGGTGACGCTCGTCGAGCGGGTCGGCGTCGGCGGCTCCGCGGTGCTCACCGACGTCGTGCCGTCGAAGACCTTGATCGCCACCGCCGAGGCGGCCAACGCCGCGAGCGAGGCGGCAGACCTCGGCGTGCAGTTCTTCATCCGCAACAGCGACGGCAGGGCTGTGCGCCCCGAGGTCGCCGTCAACCTGGGCCAGGTCAACCGGCGGCTCCTGCTGCTCGCCCGGCAGCAGTCGGAAGACATCAAGTCGCAGCTGATCAAGGCCGGCGTGCGCATCATCGCAGGCGACGGCCGGCTCGAGGGCCCCAACCGTCTCGTCGTCTCGACGGGCACGGGCAAGAGCCGCACCGACTTCGACCAGATCGAGGCCGACACCCTGGTTGTCGCTGTCGGGGCGAGCCCGCGCCAACTGCCCACCGCGAAGCCGGATGGCGAGCGCATTCTCACCTGGACCCAGCTGTATTCGCTCGAAGAGGTCCCCGAGCACATGATCGTGGTCGGCTCCGGCGTCACGGGTGCGGAGTTCGCCTCGGCCTACCTCGCGCTCGGATCGAAGGTCAGCCTGGTCTCCAGCCGCGAGCAGGTGCTGCCCGGCGAGGACGCCGACGCGGCGCACGTCATCGAGAACGTCTTCACCCGCAACGGCATGGACGTGCTCAACAAGAGCCGTGCGAGCAAGGTGGAGCGCACCAAGGACGGCGTGCTGGTCACCCTCACCGACGGCCGCACCGTGGAGGGGATCCCACTGCCTGATGGCGGTCGGCTCGATCCCCAACACGGCCGGCATCGGTCTCGAGGAGGCCGGGGTGCAGCTGACCGAGAGCGGGCACATCCGGGTCAACCGCGTCGCCCGCACCTCGATGCCGAGCATCTACGCGGCGGGGGACTGCAGCGACTTCCTGCCGCTGGCATCCGTCGCGTCGATGCAGGGACGCACGGCGGTCTATCACGCGATGGGCGACGCGGTCTCGCCCACCGAGTTGCGCAACGTGACGTCGAACATCTTCACGCAGCCCGAGGTGGCGACCGTCGGGTGGTCGCAGAAGCAGATCGAAGAGGGGATCGCCCAGGGCGACATCTACAAGCTGCCGCTGGCATCCAATCCCCGCGCCAAGATGCTCGGGATCAAAGACGGTTTCGTGAAGATCTTCGCCCGCACCGGGTCGGGCACGGTGATCGGCGGCGTGATCGTGGCGCCCAAGGCCAGCGACCTCATCCTGCCGATCTCGCTGGCGGTCGAGCACCGCCTCACGGTCGATCAGCTCGCTCGCGCGTTCAGCGTGTACCCCTCGCTGTCGGCGTCGGTGACGGATGCCGCGCGGGCCATGCACATCGTCGGCTGAGCCCGCCCGGGAGCGCCGCCCGCCCCCGCCTCACGGGCGCCGCCCATTCCCGCTTCCGCGCCGCTCGCGCCGCGAATTCCGCTTCCGCGCCGCTCGCGCCGCGCCTATCGCGCGTCGCCGTGACAGTAGCCCCAGCGTCGGCCTCCGGGCGCAGCGTGCGCACGCTGCTCGCCGGGCCGAACGGGATTGTCCACCGATGTCGGCCGTGATCTCCGTGTCGACGGTGCCTCGCAGCACACTGCTCGCGTGGACACTCCCGACCTCAAATGGCTGCAGCAGTTCATCCGGCATGACGACTACGCGGCGATCGGTGCGCAGTCGGCGGTCAGAACGGCCCTGCGCCGTGGGCAATTGACGCGGCTTGCGCGGGGCGTCTACCTGCCGACGACTGTTGTCAGCGGGTGGGACAGTGATGCGCGTTTTCGTGCGCTCGTTCACGCGACGTCGTTGAGGCATCCCGGCGAGGTGTTCTCGCACTTTTCGGCGGCGGCTCTCTGGCGACTGCCCAGCCTCGATCACTGGCCAGAACGACCGGAGTCGGTGATCGACGCGAGTCCCGGCGGACGTTCGCCCGCCGGGCTCCACCGACGGGCAGTCGGTCGGCCCTATCAACCCGCGAATGTCGACGGCGTCATGGTGACGGACTTGGCGCGCACAGTCGTCGATCTTGCGTCCAGCGCCGCGTTCTCGCAAGCGGTGGCTTTCGCAGACAGCGCCCTCTCGGGGTTGAGCGAAGCGGGCGTGGTGAGGGCAGGCATCTCCAAGCAGGCGTTGCACGAACAGCTTGCGCTGCGCGGTTCTCGACGAGGAGCGACCCGTTGCGGCATCGTGATCGACTTCGCGGATGCTTCGTCCGGCTCCCCAGGCGAGTCACTCAGCCGCGTGGCAATGCGGATGCTTGGTTTTCCCGCGCCGTGCCTGCAGGCACCATTCTCTGATGCTCGGGGACTGATCGGTTTCGTCGACTTCTGGTGGCCGGATTTCGGCGTGATCGGCGAGTTCGATGGCGTGGGCAAGTACCTACGCTCGGAGTTGCGCGGCGGCAGATCGGTCGCGCAGGTTGTGCTTGACGAAAAGCGGCGCGAAGACCGTCTTCGCGCGGTGCCGGGAGTGCGAACGGTAGTTCGCTGGGGGTGGGCGGATGCCCGCTCACTGCGCGGGCTGGAGTCCGGGTTGCGAGCGGCCGGGCTTCCTCAGCGCCGCAGCTCACGTTCGGCGCCGTGACTGTTGGAGCGGCGCCGAGCGAGAGACGAAGCGCGAGTGCAAGCGGGCGCGGGCGGGCGGGGCGGGCGCAGGCTCGGGCGGGGCGGGCGCGAGGGGCGCTAGTCCTCGATCGCGAGCAACTGGTGCCCCGACGACACCGTGGAGCCGACCGTCGCGTCGATCTTGGCGATCGTGCCGTCTCGGTGCGCGGTGAGCGGCTGCTCCATCTTCATCGCCTCGAGCACGACGACGAGGTCGCCCTTGACGACCCTGTCACCCTCCTTGACGGCGAGCTTCACGATGGTGGCCTGCATCGGTGCCTTCACGGCGGTGCCGCTCGCGGCGAATCCGCCACCACCGCCGGCGCGCCGCTTGGGCGCGGGCGCGTTGCTGACCGAGCCGTTCGACGGCAGCAGCTTCGTCGGCAGCGAGACCGAGACGCGCTTGCCCTCGACCTCGACGACGACGCTGTGGCGCTTCTCGGGCTCGGAGGCATCGACGAGGATGCCGCCCCACGGCTCGAGATCGTTGACGAACTCGGTCTCGATCCAGCGCGTGTAGACGCCGAAGTGGCCGTCCGCGGCGATGAACGCCGGATCGCGCACCACCTTGCGGTGGAATGGCAGCACCGTGGGCAGACCCGCCACCTCGAACTCGTCGAGGGCGCGGCGGGAGCGCTCCAGAGCGTCCTCGCGCGATGATCCGGTGACGATCAGCTTGGCCAGCAGCGAGTCGAACGCGCCGGAGATGACGTCGCCCGTGGTGACGCCCGAGTCGATCCGGACGCCCGGGCCGCCCGGGAAGCGCAGCACCTGCACCGGCCCCGGGGTGGGCAGGAAGTTGCGGCCCGGGTCTTCGCCGTTGATGCGGAACTCGAAGCTGTGGCCGACCGGCGGGCGGGTCGTCGTAGTCGATCGTGCCGCCCTCGGCGATGCGGAACTGCTCGCGCACCAGGTCGATGCCCGTGACCTCTTCCGAGACCGGATGCTCGACCTGCAGCCGCGTGTTCACCTCGAGGAACGAGACCGTGCCGTCCTTGCCGATCAGGAACTCGCAGGTGCCCGCGCCGAGGTAGCCGACCTCTTTCAGGATGGCCTTCGACGACTCGTAGAGCAGCTTGCGTCTGCTTGTCGGTGATGAACGGCGCCGGTGCCTCCTCGACGAGCTTCTGGTGGCGGCGCTGCAGCGAGCAGTCGCGGGTCGAGACGACGACCACGTTGCCCTTGCCGTCGGCAAGGCACTGCGTTTCGACGTGCCGGGGCTCGTCGAGATACTTCTCGACGAAGCACTCTCCGCGGCCGAAGGCGGCGATGGCCTCGCGGGTGGCCGACTCGAACAGCTCGGGGATCTCGTCGCGGGTGCGGGCGACCTTCAGTCCGCGGCCTCCGCCGCCGAACGCCGCCTTGATGGCCACGGGCAGGCCGACCTTGTCGACGAACTTCAGGATCTCCTTGGCATCCTTGACGGGGTTGAGCGTTCCGGGGGCGAGCGGGGCTCCGACCTTCTCGGCGACATGGCGCGCGCTGACCTTGTCGCCGAGCCGTTCGATCGCCTCGGGCGATGGCCCGATCCAGATCATGCCGGCGTCGATCACCGCGCGGGCGAAGTCGGCGTTCTCGGCCAGGAAGCCGTAGCCGGGGTGCACCGCGTCGGCACCCGAGCGGCGCGCCACCGAGAGCAGCTTGTCGATGACCAGGTAGGTCTCGACGCTGGTGGTTCCCTCGAGCGCGTATGCCTCGTCGGCGAGCTTGACGTGCCGCGCGTCGCGGTCCTGGTCGGCGTAGACGGCGACCGATGCGATACCGGAGTCGCGCGCGGCGCGGATCACCCGGACGGCGATCTCACCCCGGTTCGCGATCAGGACCTTCGTGATGCGACGGGGGTTCGGCCTGGCCATAGTCCCTCAGCCTATGGGGTGACGGCGGTGCCGACTTTGTCGGACGTCCACAGAAACAGGCCGAAGTCGTTAGATGTTCCAGAGGTCCGTCCACTCGACGCCGAGCGTGCGGACCAGCTGCCGCAGGAGCGGGATGCTGAGGCCCACGACGGCGTGCGGGTCGCCATCGACCCGTTCGATGAACCCCGCGCCCTTCGAGTCGATGGTGAACGCGCCCGCCACTTCGAGCGGCTCGCCGGTGGCCACGTAGGCGTCGATCTCGGCATCCGTGATGTCGTCGGCGAAGTGCACGCGCGCTTCGGCCACCGCTCCGATGGCTCGGCCGATCACGCCACCACGAGCGTCGACGAGCCAGTGGCCGGAATGGAGCAGCCCCGATCCGCCGCGCTGCGCGTGCCAGCGCTCCCTCGCGACCTCGGGCAGGTGCGGCTTGCCGAAGACGGTGTCGCCGAACTCGAACGCCGAGTCGCCGCCCAGCACCAGCCCGTCGAGGGGCGCGCCGCCCGCGAGCTCGGGATCGCTGAGCAGTGGTTCGAGCACGGCCTCCGCCTTGAGGCGGGCCAGGAGCAGCACCAGCTCGGCGGCGGTCAGGGGTCCGGCTGCGGCCGTCGCCGCCTCCTCGTCGACTCGCGATGGGATCGTGATCGGGTCGATCCCGACGGCGCGCAGAGTGGCGAGGCGCGCGGGTGAGGTGGAGGCCAGGTAGAGGCGCACGGGACGGGCATCCCTGCTCACGTCTGCGCCCCTCGCGTCTGCGCTGCTCAACGGGCGCTCCTATGCTCGGAGGGTGGGTGACATGGTGGGCCGTGAGGTCGAACTCGAGGCTACCAAGATCGCGCACGGTGGAGTCTCGGTGGCGCGGCTGGACAGCCGCGTGGTGTTCCTCGCCGACGCGATCCCCGGCGAAAGGGTCGTTGCCAGGGTCACGGATGACACCAAGCCCACGTTCTGGCGAGCAACGACCGTCCGCGTGCTCGACCCGAGCCCGCACCGGCGGCCCCACGTCTGGCTGGAGGCCGCTGTGGAGCGCGACCCCGACGACCGCGCGGGCGGCGCCGAGTTCGGCCATATCGAGCTCGAGCACCAACGCAGCTTGAAGGCGCAGGTGCTCATCGAGGCGCTGCAGCGCATGGCCGGCCTGGAGCGCGACGTCGCGGTCGAGGCGCTGCCTGGGCCGGACGACGGGACCGGTTGGCGCACGCGGGTGCGGCTGCACGTCGGGCAGGACGGCACGGTCGGACCGTTCGCGGCGCGCTCGCACCGCGTCATCCCGGTCCGCAGCCTGCCGCTGGCGACCGAAGCCGTGCGCGAGGCCGCACCGCTGCGCGAGCGGATCAGCGGTGCCGAGACCGTGGACGTGCTCGCGCCGAGTTCGGGCGGGGCGCGCCTGATCGTCGGGAACCAGACCCCGAGCGTCATCCGGGAGCGCGTCGCCGATCGCGAGTTCCGCGTCGATGACAACGGGTTCTGGCAGGTGCATGAGGCGGCGGCCGCCACCCTGTCCCGCGCGGTTCAGGAGGCGATCGATCCGGCCCTCTTTGACCCGCGGGCGGCGAACCTCGACCTGTACGGCGGCGTGGGACTGCTGGCCGCCGCGGTCGGCGATGCGTTCGGCCGCGCGATGCGCATCACCACCGTCGAGTCGGATGCCCGAGCCACCGAGCACGCCGCCGAGAACCTCGCAGACTGGCTGGGCGCCGTCGCCGTGACGGCAAGGGTGGAGCACTGGATGCGATCGCTTGCCTTGTCGGCAACCGCCGCCTCGGCGACCGAGCGCGCGCGTCACGGCGCCGCAACGGTCGTGCTCGACCCTCCGCGAGCCGGCGCGGGCAGGGCTGTGCTCGAGGCTGTCGCCGCCGTCGGTCCCGCGCAGCTCGTCTACGTCGCATGCGATCCGATCGCCTTCGCGCGCGACGTGGGCACCCTGTCCGGTCTCGGCTACCGCCTCGAGCGGTTGCGGGCCTTCGATCTGTTCCCCAACACTCATCACGTCGAGGCGGTCGGCACCCTCATTCGGGTGTGAATCGTTCGGGGTCCCCGGGGAGTTGACGCGTTACGATGGGGCGCGGGCGTTCCGTCGCCCGCATTCGTGGGGGAGACAGGATGAACGTGGCTGAGACGATCGAAAGCCCTCCGGCATCGGGAGCCGACACGGTCCACGTGCGGGTCGCCGTGGTCGACGACCACGAATCCGTGCGGCTCGGGCTGAAGGCCGCATTCATCGAGGACGGCTACGACTTCGTGATCGCGGCATCCAATGTCGACGAGCTGATCGACGGCCTCGCGGGCCGCGAGGTCGACGTCACCGTGCTCGATCTGTCGCTCGGCGACGGGTCGTCTGTCACCGAGAACGTCAAGCGCGTGCAGGCTGCGGGCTCCGCGGTGCTGGTGCACAGCATCGCCGACCGGGTCGCGTTGGTGCGAGAAGCGCTCGCTGCGGGGGCGGCAGGTGTGATCCCCAAGTCGTCCGCGACCAAGACGGTGCTCGCCGCCGCCGCCACGGTCGCCCGTGGCGACGTGCTCAACAACCTCGAATGGGCCACCGCGATCGACGCCGATCGCGACTTCGCCAAGGCGCAGCTCGGTCGCCGCGAGCGCGAGATCCTGCACCTCTACGCATCGGGTCTTCCGCTGAAGCTCGCCGCCGAGCAGCTCGGAATCGGCTACTCGACCGCCCGCGAGTATCTCGACCGCATCCGTGTGAAGTACGTCGAGGTCGGCCGCCCGGCTCCGACCAAGGTGGACCTGCTCCGCCGCGCCGTCGAGGACGGGATCCTGCCGGGGCTCGACCCCGACGGCGATGGCCGCTAACGCGGCCGCCAACGCCGTCCCTCCCGGCGCCCCGCCCCAGTTGCGCAACGCGCTCAGTCTCGCGCGCGTCGAGTCGGCGATCGCGCGATCGGGGGCAGGGATCGGCATCGTCTTCTTCCTGCAGTCACTGCCGACCCTTCTCGGCGACCACGGCGCAACCTCGCCGTCGTGGTCGATCGTGGCCGCGGCCGCGATCGTCGCCTGCCTGCTCTTCACGGTGGTGGCGTCGCTGGCGCGCCGGCTCGTGCGCGTGGCCAATGTGACCTTCGCCCTCGTATTCCTGGTCGTTCTCGTGAGCTGGCCGTTGGCCGTGCTGCACCCGTCGACTGCCAGCCCGTGGCTCTACTACCTGATGACCATCGCAACAGCGATGGCTGCCATCGGTCTCTCGGTGCCGTGGGCGGCGGCGTACCTGGTGCTGGCGCCACTGGCCTACGCGGTCATCAGGCTCACTCCCGCCGGGGGTGGCCTCACCCCGCTCAAGGCCAGCCTCGACTCGATCTACGCGGTCATCCTCGGTGGGGCGATCCTGGTGATCACGACCATGCTGCGGGCTGCGGCCACCAGCGTCGACCAGGCACAGGCCACGGCGCTCGAGGGCTACGCCCACGCCGTGCGCGCTCATGCCACCGAAGCGGAGCGGGTGCGCGTCGACGCGATCGTGCACGACAGCGTGCTCACCACCCTGCTCTACGCGGCGCGAGCGGACTCCCCCGAGGCGCAGCGGCTGGCGGCCACAATGGCGGCCAACGCGATCGGCCACCTGCGTGACGCAGCCCTGGTCTCACCCGATGACGGGTCCACGGTGCGGGTCAGCGTCCTGGCGCAGTCCGTTCGCGACTCCATCGACGAGTTGCACGGCGGCTTCGAGGTCACCGTCACGCGGCTCGGCACGGGTTCGATCCCGAGCACCGTCGCCGAGGCCCTGCAGTCCGCAGCATTGCAGGCGGCGGTCAACAGCATCAACCATGCCGGGGAGGCTGTCAGGACGGTCAGGATCAGCGCGATCGACGGGGGCGTGCAGATCACCGTGGCCGACGACGGCCGTGGTTTCGATCCGGCTCAGGTGCCGAGCGAACGACTGGGCGTCCGGGTCTCGATCATCGAGCTGGTCACCAACCTGGGCGGAGACGCTCGCGTGGAGTCGGCTCCTGGCAAGGGTGCGACCGTTGTCATCCGCTGGCCATCGACTGAGGCAGCGGCAGCGTCCGCCTCGCCCGCTGCCGAAGTCGACCAGAACGAGACCGTGTCATGAGGATCGGCGTCCCGCGCTGGATCATCGTCGGGCTGGCCGGCCTGTTCTCGGCGTATGTGCTCGTGCTGGGCGTCTATGCGATCGACGTTCCGCTCACGCCCTACCCGGCGATCGCAGGCATGGCGCTGTTCGCGGTGGTGATCCTGGTCACTCTGTGGCCGTTCGGGCGACCGCAGATGCCGGTCTGGATGGCGGCGTTCGCCATTGCGAGCGAGGCCGCCATCAGCTTGATGGTGAGCGCCGAGATCGATCTGCACCGACCGGACGGCCCGGGATACGCCACCTGGTACATCGCGGGCGTCGGCATCATCTCGACGATCGTCTGCACGCGCGGCCGCCCGATCTGGGCCTGGATCGGGATCGTGTTCCTGGTGGCCCAGACCGTGCTCTGGGCGGGCCCGCTCGGCCTGGTGAACCTCGGGGTGGTCGGAAGTGCGAGCTGGGTCACGGTGGCTTCCGTCATCCGCAGCGCTCTCACGCGGGCGGCCCGCAATGCGCGCCGCTTCACCCTCGCCGAGCGCGAGGCCACAGACTGGCACGCCGCTCAGGAGGCGCACGTGATGGAGCGCCAGTTCCGGCTCGGGCGCACCAGCGAGATGGCGGCGCGGATGCTGAGCACGATCCAGCAGCGCGGCGGCGATCTCACACCCATGGAGCGGGAGGAGTCCCTGAACATCGAGGGCGCCATCCGCGACGAGATCCGCGGGCGCAAGCTGCTCAACGACGCGGTGCGCGACGAGGTGATGGATGCCCGCCGTCGCGGCACCACGATCACCCTGCTCGACGAGGGCGGTATCGACGACCTCGACGAGGCGGAGCTCGACCGGGTGCTCAACGAGCTCGCCACCGCGATCCGTGGAACCACCGCCGACCGCGTCATCGCCCGCACCGTGCCCGAGGGCTCGGATGTCGCCGTCACCGTCGTCGGCCTCAACAGCCCCGACGAGCATGCTCGTGCGCTCGGCCTGGACTCCGGCGACGATGGCGAAGACGTCGCGCTGTGGCTCGAGATCCCGCGCACGGTCACGACGTAGTCGCGCCCGTGGTGCCGCGCCTCAGCGCCCGAAGGCCCGATCGGTGGCGAAGAGGTAGTTGCGCACCTCGGGCACGATCGCGGTGGCCGCCGTCCATGATCCTTCGACCCAGGTGTACATGCGGTAGTCCGGCCAGCGCGCGTGGATCTCGGAGACGAAGCCGTCCGCCGTCCGGCCGTACCTGGCCAGGTGGCGGTCCTCGATCTCCAACAGAAGGCTGGGCCGGTCGCGATCGATGATGCCCACCGCTCCCTCGATGACCGCGGGTTCGAATCCCTCCACGTCGACCTTGATGAACGACACCCGGCCGATCCCGTTCGTCTCGCACCAGCTGTCGATCGTGCTCATCGGAGCGTGGCTGCGATGGTGGCGGCCCTCCTCATCGGCGCCGCCCTCCTCGACGTGTCCGTGGCCGAAGATCGGGAAGCCGTTGTGAAACGGGACGACGATGGTCGAGGTGCCTTCGCGCGGACCGAGCGCCAGCCGACGCACCCGGCCGCGATGCGGTCCCGTCAACATGTGCAGCAGCCGGACGGTGAAGATGCCGCGGCGCTGCGGCTCGAACGACGAAACCCGGCCCGTTCGCCCGACCAATTCCGCGAGTGGCACCGTGTACATGCCGAGCGCCGCTCCCACGTCGATGACCTCGTCACCTTTGCGCACGAGAGCTCCCAGGCCCAGAAGCTCGGGCTCGGCCCAATGCAGTCGGGTTGCCACCCGGTACAGGCCGTGAGCGGCGCGTACCCGCCAGTTGCTGCGAGGGTGCACTGCCGGAAGCTCAACGGGGGGCGTCGGGCTCGTCGAGGCGGCGTCGGCGGTCACGAGGTCAGCCTCTCGAAGCGGACCCGCGCGGAGCGGGTGGGGTCGGGGTGACACAACTCTACGGGGTGAATGGTGGAGCCCCTGCCGATGGATGCGATGCGGATCGGCGGGCCGCAAGAGGAAGGGGGCCGGTGTCGAACACCGGCCCCCACCAGAATCCGAGTCAGGGCGACAACCCGAATGTCGCCCTGACTCGCCCCCACAACATCGGCCCGCTTACCCTAGTCGGCCGATGAATGGCGATGGGTCTCAGAAGAGAGCCATCTGTAGTCATCAACAATGCCCGAATCCGCGGTGCCGCACAGTCGGACTTTCGGGGGACAGGGGGACAATCGGCTCAGCGAAGGGCCGGAGACGTCGATACCGCGAGACGGCGAGCCGTGGTAGCCGGGGGACAAATCGATCAGATGAGTCCAGATCGGCGGTCGGATCCCGTTCTCGCGACGAAATCAGCGCTCCGCGCCGCGCGGAATGCGAGGGAACCGTCGGGTGAGCGCCGCTCACAACCGGTGTCAGGCGCCGAAGGTGTTCCAGGTGCCGGGGACCAACGGGGTACGAACTCCGCGCTGGCTGCGCTCCCAGGAGGTCGGCGTGAGCCTCTGCCGCCGCCGATGGTCGCCCGCCAGCTCATCGAGCGCGGCGGACAGGACGGCGGTCACTGCGGCGATCTCGTCGTCGGTCGGATGACCCCCCGTGATGCGGATCATGCCCTCGCTCGAAGCTCCAGCACTCACAGCGGGATGTTCCCGTGCTTCTTCGGCGGCAGGTTGGCCCGCTTGGTGCGCAGCGCCCGAAGCGCCTTCACGACCGCGATGCGCGTCGCGGCAGGCTCGATCACCCCATCCAGCTCGCCGCGCTCGGCCGCCAGGAACGGGCTGGTCACGTTGTATGTGTATTCGTTGGCCAGCTGGGTGCGCTTGGCCGCGACATCCTCGCCCGCCGCCTCGGCCGCCTTGATCTCGCCGCGGTACAGGATGTTGACCGCGCCCTGCCCGCCCATGACGGCGATCTCGGCGGTGGGCCACGCGTAGTTGATGTCGGCACCGAGCTGCTTGGAACCCATGACGATGTAGGCACCGCCGTAGGCCTTGCGGGTGATCACCGTGACCAGGGGCACGGTCGCCTCCGCGTAGGCGTAGAGCAGCTTCGCGCCGCGCCTGATGACGCCCGTCCATTCCTGATCGGTGCCGGGCAGATATCCGGGCACATCGACCAGCGTGAGGATCGGCACGCTGAACGCGTCGCAGAAGCGGACGAAGCGCGCGGCCTTCTCGCCGGCCTCGATGTTGAGGGTGCCCGCCATCGCGCTCGGCTGGTTCGCGATGATGCCGACCGAGCGTCCCTCGACGCGCGCGAATCCGACGACGATGTTCGGCGCGTACAGCGGCTGCACCTCGAGGAAGTCGGCGTTGTCGACGATGTGGTCGATGACCGTGCGCACGTCGTACGGCTGGTTCGGCGAATCGGGGATGAGCGCGTTGAGCTTGCGGTCCTCGTCGGTGATCTCGAGTTCGATCTCGCTCTCGTAGACCGGGAGCGGCGCGAGGTTGTTGTCTGGCAGGAAGCTGATCAGCGCGCGCGCGTAGTCGAGCGCGTCATCCTCGTCACTCGCCAGATAGTGCGCGACCCCGCTCACGGTGTTGTGGGTGAGAGCCCCGCCCAGCTCCTCCATGCCGACGTCTTCGCCGGTGACGGTCTTGATCACATCGGGCCCGGTGACGAACATCTGGCTGGTCTTGTCGACCATGATCACGAAGTCGGTGAGCGCCGGTCCATAGACCGCCCCCCCGGCGGCCGGCCCCATGATGATCGAGATCTGCGGGATCACCCCCGAGGCCTGGGTATTGAGGCGGAAGATCTCGCCGTACTTGCCGAGCGCGACGACGCCCTCCTGGATGCGCGCCCCACCGGAGTCGAGCATCCCGATGATGGGGACGCCCGTCTTCATGGCCAGCTCCATCACCTTGATGATCTTCTCGCCCGCCACTTCGCCCAGCGAGCCGCCGAAGATCGTGAAGTCCTGCGAATACACCGCGACCTGACGGCCCAGGATCGTGCCGGTGCCGGTGACGACCGCGTCGCCGTACGGCCGGCTCTTCTCCATGCCGAACGCATAGCTGCGGTGCCGGACGAACTCGTCGAGCTCGACGAACGATCCCTGGTCGAGCAGCTGCTCGATGCGCTCGCGCGCGGTCTTCTTGCCCTTGGCGTGCTGCTTCTCGATGGCCGACAGACCGCTGGCCGTGACCGCCTCGTGATAGCGCACCTTGAGATCGGCGAGCTTGCCGGCCGTCGTGGAGAGGTCAGGGCTCGCAGTGGCGGGCGTGGAAGGGGCGGCGTCGGCGGTCACGCGCTTCAGCCTACCGAGGGGCCGACGGGCGCGGGTTGGAGGAATCCGACAGACGCACGCCCGATGTTCAGTGCGATCCCGCTGCCCCGCGCACTGCTAGTCGCCCGTCGCAGCCGCGCGGGCTGGGGCGGCCCTGCGCCGTGAGAATCGCCGGGAAACTCCCCACTGCGTGACCCTCCACATCGCCTCGAGCACGATGCGCGAGTTCATCTTCGAGACCCCGCGCTGGCGGTCGGTGAAGATGATCGGTACCTCGGCGACGTGGTATCCGGCATCCAGGACGCGCAGCGTCATGTCGATCTGGAAGCAATACCCCCGGGACTCGACGCCGGCCAGGTCGAGGCTGCGGAGCACGTCGGCGCGATACGCGCGGAAGCCGGCCGTGGCATCCATGACCCGGATGCGCAGCGCGAAACGCGCGTAGAAGTTGCCGGCACGGCTGAGCAGGCGTCGTGCCGCCGGCCAGTCGACGAAGCCTCCGCCGGGAACGCGGCGGGAGCCGATGACGAGGTCGGCGTGGTCCGGTGCGGCGGGATCGTCGGGGCCGAGGCGGGCGATGAGCGCGGGAAGCGCGTCGGCGGGGTGCGATCCGTCGGCATCCATCTCGATCAGGATGTCGAAACCGGCCGCCAGCGCGACATCGAAGCCGGCCAGGTACGCAGCTCCCAGGCCGCCGCGGGCGCCGTGGTGCAGGACGGTGACGCGCGGGTCGGAGGCGGCGAGGCGGTCAGCCAGTTCTCCGGTGCCGTCGGGGCTGGCGTCGTCGACGACCAGGATGTGCACATCGGGCGCCGCCGCGCGGATCGCGTCGACCGCGGGCTCGAGATTGTCCACCTCGTTGTAGGTGGGAACGATCACCACCGTGGTGGCCGCGGGCCGCCGCGGACCGCGCCCGCGGCTCGACGGCGCGGGTTTCGAAGCGGTCATGGTCAGGCCAGCGTACGTGATCGACAACCCTAGGCTTGGCGCATGGACGAGGGTGCGGCGGACGCCAGGGCGGACGGCGCGGACGGCGCGGACGGCGCGGACCGGCTGGTGGCGAGCCGTCGCGAAGTTCCCCAGCTGCTGTGGCGCGACTCTGCGGGATCGACGAACACCGAGTTGGTGCGGTTGGCCGCCGACCCGGACCTGCCCGCCTTCACGACGCTGGTCACCACGGACCAGACCGCGGGCCGAGGCCGGCTCGACCGCGCCTGGGTCGCGCCCGCCGGCACGGCGCTCGCGGTGTCGGTGCTGGTGCGCGTGCCCTCTGGATCTCAAGGACAGTCCTTGAGATCCAGAGCGCACGCGCAAGAAGACCGCCCGATCGACGGCGAGAGCCTGGGCTGGCTGCCGCTCGCGGCCGGCGCCGCGATGTCCGATGCCATCAGGGGCGTGCTGCCCCCCGGCGTGCGGGTCGGCATCAAGTGGCCGAACGACGTGCAGCTCGACGGGTCGAAGGTGTGCGGCATCCTGTCGGAACTCGTTCCGACGGGTGCCACGTCCGCCGCCCTCGCCGTGGTGATCGGCGCAGGGCTCGAACGTGAGCATGTCAGCCGACCAGTTGCCCGTGCCCACAGCGACGTCACTCGCTCTCGCGGGCGCGCGCGACGACGACGACTCGGGGTTGATCGACCGGGTGCTCGCTGCCTACCTCCGCGCGCTCACCGCGTACGTGACCGGGCTCTGGCAGAGCCACGGCGACGCCGATCGCAGCGGTCTGCGGGCCGCCGTCGTGCAGCGCTGCAGCACCATCGGCCGCGAGGTCCGGGTCGAGCTGCCAGGGGGAGCCCAGCTGCTCGGCCGCGCGGTCGGGATCGACCGACTCGGTCGCCTGGAGGTGCGCGACGATGCCGACCAGGTCACAGCCGTTGCGGCGGGGGACATCATCCACCTGCGTTAGAGCGGGTAGTAAAGAGCCATGTCGGCCCCCGGACTTCAGCCGTCACAGGCTCAGACGCCCCCACCCGAGGTGGTCGTCGCGCGTATGCGGCCGCATTCCCGCGCGCTGTTCTTCCCCACGGTCGCTCTGCTCGCCGACATCGTCGCCGTGTCGTACTTCGCCGGTTCGTTCCCCGAGCAGTGGATGAACCTGCTGCTGCTCGCCGGGGGTGCGCTGCTGGCGCTGCTGCTCTTCGTGGTGCCGGTGCTGCGCTGGCTGGCGCAGAACGACACGATCACCACGAGGAGGGTCGTCATCCGTTCGGGAGTCCTGGTCCGATCACGGCAGGAGCTGCTGCACAGCCGCGGCTACGACGTGACCGTGCGCCAGGCGGGATTGCAACTGCTGTTCCGCAGTGGCGACGTGCTCATCAACACGGGTCTGGAGCATCCCGTCGCCCTGAGAGACGTGCCAAACGCCGAGCTGGTGCAGTCCGCGCTGCACGACCTGATGGAAGCCAGTGTCAATCCGATTGCGGCACGGCGGCAGCAGGGCTCGTGGCAGCACCCGGGCGAGACCGACGAGCAGGATTTCGCGTGACCGTCTGCGCGATGGCCTCGGGGTCGTCGTCGTCATCCGGGAACAGCGCGGGCTTCGGCTCACCCCGCCGCGGCGAGAACACCCAGAGCCGGTAGAGCGAGAAGCGGAAGGCGGTGCCGAGCGCCAGGCCGATCACGTTCGACGAGATGTTGTCGGCGAGCAGCGAGGTGAAGCCGAGCACGTAGTGCGAGACGAACAAGCAGAGCAACCCGATCAGCAGGCCGCCGACGCTGACGATGCCGAACTCGATGCCCTCGCGCACCAGCTGGCGGCCGCGGTGCTCGCGGAAGGTCCAGAAGCGGTTGCCGATCCAGTTCACGATGATGGCGAGAATGGTCGAGATGATCTTGGCGAAGACCGGGCCCTCGTGGATGTGGGCCGGGTCGAAGATCGTGGCCCGCAACAGGTTGAACACGCTGAAGTCGACGACCAATCCCACGCCGCCGACCAACCCGAACCGGGTGAACTGCAGCAGGAGCTTGCGCATGAGCAGGTGGTCGCTTCGATTCAGGGACAATGGGCTGAGAGAACGAAAGTCTAACCATCGCCCGTGACCACCCGACCGGAGAGCGTGTGTGAATCCTGTGAATCTGTTCAAGGGCGACGCGTGAGAGTCGGCGTCATCGGCGGTGGTCAGCTGGCCCGCATGATGGTGCCGCCCGCGATCGGGCTGGGAATCGACATCCGCGTGCTCGCCGAGGTGGACGGCTCGTCGGCCGCCATCGCCGCAACCGCCGTGGGCGATTACACGGATGCCGCCACCGTTCTCGACTTCGCCCGCGACGTCGACGTGATCACCTTCGATCACGAGCACGTTCCGCAGTCCGTGCTCGCGGCCCTCGTCGACGCGGGGCACGCCGTGCACCCGGGCCCGGATGCGCTGGGGGTGGCCCAGAACAAGATCGTCATGCGCGAGCGGTTGACCGCGTTGGGCGCGCCTGTGCCGCAGTGGGCGGTGGTCCGCGACTCGGACGGCCTCGCCGCGTTCCTGGCCGCCCACGGAGGCCGTGCCGTGGTGAAAACACCTCGCGGCGGCTATGACGGCAAGGGCGTGCGCGTCGTCGGAGGCGAGCACGATGCCGACGACTGGCTGGCGGCGGCAGACGATGGGGGGCTGCTGGTCGAGGAGTTCGTCGAGTTCCGCCGCGAACTCGCGCAGCTCGTGGCTCGCCGGCCGTCCGGCGAGGTGCGCGCCTGGCCCCTGGTCGAGACGGTGCAGCGCGACGGTGTCTGCGCGGAGGTCGTGGCTCCCGCTCCGGGCGCCGGCACGTTGCCGGACGAGGCCCGCGTGCTCGCCGAGCGGATCGCGACCGAGCTGGGCGTCACGGGCGTGCTCGCCGTCGAGCTGTTCGAGGCCTCCGACGGCCGGCTGCTCGTCAACGAGTTGGCGATGCGCCCGCACAACACCGGGCACTGGACGATCGACGGTGCGGTCACGAGCCAGTTCGAGCAGCACCTGCGCGCGGTGCTGGATCTGCCGCTCGGCGACCCTTCGCCGAGGGCGCCGTGGAGCGTGATGGTGAATATCCTTGGCGGCCCGAGCAATGCAACGATGCAGGATCGGTACCAGATCGCCCTGGCGGCCGATCCCCAGGTGAAGTTCCACTCCTACGGCAAGCAGTCCCGCCCCGGTCGCAAGGTCGGGCATGTCACTGCCGCCGGGGCCGATCTCGACGACACCACGACCAGGGCGCGTGCCGCGGCAGGGTTCTTCCAGGCCTGAGCCATAGCATGGGGCGCGTGCCTGGGACGACCGCATCCGCTCCGCTCGGCGAGCCCGTCGTGAGCGTCGTCATGGGGTCCGATTCCGACTGGTCGGTGATGAGCGAGGCGGCGGCAGCGCTGGCCGAGTTCGGCATTCCGCATGAGGTCGAGGTGGTGTCGGCTCACAGGACACCGAAGCGCATGATCGCGTTCGGGTCCGAGGCCGCGGGCCGCGGCATCCGGGTCATCATCGCCGGAGCGGGCGGTGCCGCGCACCTTCCCGGGATGCTCGCCTCGGTCACCACGCTGCCCGGTGATCGGCGTGCCGGTGCCGCTGGCCAAGCTCGACGGGCTGGACTCGCTGCTGTCGATCGTGCAGATGCCGGCCGGCATCCCGGTCGCCACCGTGTCGATCGGCGGAGCCCGCAACGCCGGACTGCTCGCCGCGCGCATCCTCTCCACCTCGGACGCCGCGCTCGCCACGAAACTGGAGCAGTTCGCCGCCGGACTCGAAGCCCTCGTGGTTGAGAAGAACGCGAAGCTGCAGCGCGGACTGTGAGCTCATCGCCCGCCCCCCGATCGCTGCTGCGGGATCCGGATCCTGACGCAACCGACTTCATGAGCAAGCGCGCCTGGTGGCTGGTCGGCTTGAACCTGCTGATCCCCGGCTCGCCGCAGGTGCTGGCCGGAAGCCGTCGCTTCGGCCGCTTCGCCCTCGGCACGACGCTGCTGTTCTGGGTGCTCGTGATCGTCGGCGTGCTCGCCGTGCTGATCGGCGGGACGGCGATCATCCCGATCGTCACCATCCCAGCCGTGCTCTGGGGGATCGCCGTCGTGCTCGGGCTCTACGGCATGCTGTGGGTGATCTGCGCGGTCGACAGCTTCCGGCTGGCCCGTCTCGCCAGAGCCACCACGACCACGCGGGTGGGCGTGTCTCTGCTGGCCGTCGTGGCGCTCGTGATCGCGGGCGGCGCCGCGTTCGCCGGCTCGTACACGGCCGGGGTCACCGCGAACATCCTGGCCAAGGTCGCGTCGAACACGGTCGACATCACCGGCCCGGATGGCAAGCCGGTCACGGTCGGGCCGATCACCGGACCCGTCAACATCCTTCTGGTCGGCGACGACAGCGGCGACGGAAACGCGGCGTACGGAGTGCGCGGCGAGACGCTGAACGACGTGTCGATCCTCATCCATCTCTCCCCGGTGTCGAAGTCGGTGACCGCGGTGAGCATCCCGCGCGACCTCTATGTGGCGCAGCCTGCCTGCGGTTCGAGTCCGGCGGTCGCCCAGGCGCGGTTCAACACGGCGCTGTCGCGCGGGGGTCTGGACTGCGTTGTGGCTTCGGCGAGCGCGCTCACCGGCCTGCCGATCCAGTACGCAGCGCAGATCGAGTTCGACGGCGTGGTCGCCATGAGCGACGCGGTCGGCGGAGTGCCGGTCTGCCTGGTGACGGGGATCAACGACCCGTACAGCGGCCTGGTGCTGAGTGCGGGCCAGCACACCCTGCAGGGGGCGCAGGCGCTCGCTTTCCTGCGCACGCGGCACGGCCTGTCAACCGGAAGCGACCTGCAGCGGATCAGCAACCAGCAGGTCTTCCTGTCGTCGCTGATGCGCACCATCAAGAGCTCAAACACGCTCGACAACCCGCTCAAACTGATCGCGCTCGCTCAAGCGGCCGCGGCGAACATGAAGCTGAGCACGGCGCTGGCGCAGACCTCGACCATGGTGTCGATGGCTCTCGCGCTGCGCAGCATCCCCCTGGATCGGATCGCGTTCGTCCAGTACCCGTCGCATCCGACGACAGTGCACGGGCAGAGCGTCACGCTGCCCGACACCGGGGACGCCTCGGTGCTGATGACGGCGCTCGCGGCCGATCAGGCGGTGGTGACTCAGCAGCTCGGCGGAGCCGCTGTCGCGAACGGATCGTCGAAGCCGACCTCGTCGCCGACGCCCTCCGCCTCCGCGACGCCGAACGGCGGAGTGCCGGTGCCTCTCCCGAGCTCGATCTCGGGGCAGGCGGCCGATCAGAGCACCTGCTCGGCCGGGCAGACCGGCTGATCCCGGCGTGAGGCCGCAGGCCGAACCGTTCGACGAAGAGATTCAGAGGTCGGCGTGCAGCTGCCAGACCTTCTCGGCCGAGTCGCGCCAGCTGAAGGCGCGGGAGCGATCGCGGGCGCCCAGCGAGAGCCGTCCGCGCAACTCGGTGTCGTCGAGCACCTGCTGGATGGCGGCCGCATAACGCTCCGCTTCGTCCGGCTCGTCGCGCGAGACCACGATGCCCGCGTCGGCCGCCACCTCCATGAGCGCGGGAACGTCGGAGTGGATGACGGGCAGCCCGAAGGCGAGGGCCTCGACGAGGGCGAGTCCGAACCCCTCGGCGCGGCTCGCCTGCAAGAAAGCGGTCGCCCCCTGCAGCACCGCGGCGAGGTCGTCGTCGTCGAGGGCGTCGAGCACGACGACGCGCTCGGCGTCGACGCCCCGGTCGCGGGTCAGCTCGGCGATGCCCTCGGCGTCTGCCTGAGTTCCGACGACGGCCAGCGCGATATCGGGCACCTGGGCGAGCGCCTCGATGAGCACCGCCAGGCCCTTGCGCGGGTCGAGCGCTGCGACGGTCAGCAGGTAATCGCCGTGCAGGCCGATGCGGCCGCGTCGCGCGCGGTCGTCTGGCATGGCGTGAAGCCGCGAACTCGGCGCGCCGCCGATGACACGCAGGCGGTCACCGAATGCGAAGTTCTCGGCGAGCACCTCGGCCACGGCGTGCGTCGGCGTCACCACTGCGTCGGCGAATCGCTCGGCGCGCTTGGTCATCGCGATGTTCCACGACGCCTGCCGAGAGGTCAGCAGCTCGGGATCCGTCCAGGCGATCGCATCGTGGACGGTCACGACGGTCTGATCGTTGCGGCCGCTGACCGGCAGATGCCGGTGCATCGGCGCCAGCAGACTGGTCGCGTGGACCATGCCGGCACCGGGCAGACGCGTGAATCCGTGCGCCCAGGCAGCCGCAAGCTCGCGCCGGGCGAGGGGGCTCTTGTAGAGCTCGACGAGGCCGGGCAGCCGTTCCGCCAGGTGCGCGTAGTCGGGCTCGGGCGATGCCGACACGATGCCCGCCACGTTGGATCCGCGCGGCGCCGTCGCGATCAGTTGCCTGGTCAGCTCTTCCGCATAGCGGGACATTCCGCCGTTGGGCACGGCCGTGACCTCGTCCACGATGACGCGCAGGGTGATCATCGCGGCGCCGTTCCCGACTGCGCCGCCGGCGATGCGAGGGCTCCGGATTTGGCGGCAGCGGTCAGCGCCTCGCGCCACGGTCTCATGGGGACGAGGCCAGCCGCTGCCCAGGCGTCGTGCCCGAGCACCGAGTACGAGGGGCGTGCGGCCGGCCGGACGAACGACGAGCTGTCGGTCGGGCGGACGCGCTCCGGATCGAGGCCCGCCTCGTCGAAGATCGCCCGGGCGAATCCGAACCAGCTCGTCTGCCCCGAGTTCGTGCCGTGATAGATGCCTGCCGGGGCATCGGCATCCACCAGGGCGACAAGCTGCGCGGCGAGGTCGGCGGTCCAGGTGGGCTGGCCGAGCTGATCGTCGACGACCGACACCGTCGGATTGCTGGCGGCGAGCCGCAGCATGGTGGCGGCGAAGTTCGCACCCCCCGCGCCGTAGAGCCAGGCCGTGCGCACCACATACGCCCCGCCGGGATGGGCTGCCAGCGCGAGCTCTTCACCTGCCGCCTTGCTGCGGCCGTAGGCGTTGATCGGATTTCGCGGCGTCGTCTCCGAGTACGGCTCGGTCGCGGTGCCGCCGAACACGTAGTCGGTCGAGATCGTCACCAGCCTGGCGCCGGTCGACGCTGCCGCTCGCGCGAGGTTCTCGACACCCGTCGCGTTGACGGCGAAGGCCTCGCTCTCGTGCGTCTCGGCGCCGTCGACATCGGTGTACGCCGCGGCGTTGAACACCACGTCGTGCCCGGCGACGGCGTCATGCACCGCAGCGGCATCCGTGACGTCCAGCTCGGCGCGGCTGAGGGCGGTCACCTCGCGTCCGGCCAGGGCGTGCTGAAGGTCGCGCCCGAGCATCCCGGTTGCTCCGGTCACGAGGTAACGGGTCACGGGAGCCGACTCACAGCGCCGCACGCGCCTTCAGCGGCTCCCACCAGGGGCGGTTGTCGCGGTACCACTGGACGACATCGGCCAGACCCTGGTCGAAGGGCACCTGCGGGGAGTAGCCGAGCTCCGCCTGGATCTTGCCGATGTCGACCGAGTAGCGCAGGTCGTGGCCCTTGCGGTCTTCGACCTGGTCGACGTACGACCAGTCGGTGCCCGTGGCATCCAGGAGCTTCTGCGTCAGCTCGCGGTTGCTCAACTCGGTGCCGCCGCCGATGTTGTAGGTCTCGCCTGCGCGCCCCTTCGTGACGACCATCGCGATGCCGCGGGTGTGGTCGTCGACGTGCAGCCAGTCGCGGATGTTCTCGCCGGTGCCGTAGAGCGGCACGTGCAGTCCGTCGATCAGGTTGGTCACGAACAGCGGGATGACCTTCTCGGGAAAGTGGTACGGCCCGTAGTTGTTCGAGCAGCGCGTGATCGAGAGGTTCATGCCGTGGGTGCGGAAATAGCTGCGCGCCAGCAGGTCGCTGCCCGCCTTGCTCGCCGAGTACGGCGAGTTGGGCTCGAGCGCCCGGGTCTCATCCCACGACCCCTCGGCGATCGAGCCGTAGACCTCGTCGGTGCTGACATGGACGAAGCGTTGGATGCCGGCCCGCAGGCTGGCATCGAGCAGCCGCTGGGTGCCGAGCACGTTGGTCTCGACGAAGATGCCCGAATCGCGCACCGAGCGGTCGACGTGCGACTCGGCGGCGAAATGCACCACGGTGTCGATGCCCGGCAGCACGTCGTCGAGCGCTCCGGTGTCGCGGATGTCGGCCTGGACGAAGGTGAAGCGCGGGTCATCGGCGACCGACGCCAGGTTCGCGGGATTGCCCGAGTAGGTCAGTGCGTCGTAGACCACGACCTCGGCCCCCTCGAGACCCTCGTATGCGTCGTCGAGCGTGCGGCGCACGAAGTTCGAGCCGATGAAACCGGCTCCGCCGGTGACGAGGATCTTCACGGGAAACGAGTCTACTTTCGACGGACACGGCTCCGACGACGCCGAAGCCATCGGGTCTGTGGCTCCGAGTCAGTCGACGGCTCTCATGACCGGTGTGGAGTGGGGAAGTCGGCGGCGATCGTGCGGGAAAGGGCCTCGGGAAGCGTGAACGGCCGCACGAAGCCGGTCGCATCGAGGCGGCCCGTGTCGACCGTCGTCTCGGCGACGAACTTGCGGATGCGGATGGCGCTGATCGAGAAGCGGCGATGCGAGATCCTGGCCACGGCGTCGAACACATGGCCGCCCGCCAGCCCGATCGGGAAGGGCAGGTGCACAGCGCTGCGCGAACGCCCGAGGAGTGCGGACAGCGTCTCGATGAGCTCGGCAGTGGTGAGGTCGGGTTTGTCTGCGTAGTTGACGAGCTGCACCCCGGGGCTCGCGGCGAGGCTGTTGGCGAGGAAGGTGACGACATTGCCGACGTAGCTCATCGACTTGTGGTTGCGTCCGCTGCCGACCATCACGAATCGTCCGGCGGCGAGCTGACTGGCCAGCGTGAACACGTTGCCCCGGTTGCCCTCGCCGAAGACCACCGAGGGCCGCACGATCACGAGCGCGCGCGCGGGGTCGGCATCCGCCCATTCCCGCAGCACCCCCTCGGCTTCAAGTTTTGTGCGGCCGTACGCATTGAACGGCAACGGAGTCTCGTCTTCTGCGCCGCCGCCCTCCTCGCCGAGGCCGTAGACGGCGACCGTACTCGTGAACACGATGCGGCGGATGCCATTGGCCTCGGCGGCGGCGACGACTGCGCGCGCGCCACCCACGTTGATCTGGTCGTAGAGCGACACGGGGCGCACGTCGTCGCGGTGCGCCGCGGCGAGGTTGACGATGGCCTCGGCGCCGGCCACGGCGGCCGTCAGCTGCTCGGCGGAGCGCACATCGGCGATCGTCGTGATGTCGTCGTGGAGCGCCGAGGGCGCGAGGTCGATGTTGAGCACCTCAACACCTCGCTCCCGCAACAGCGAGATCAGCCGAGTGCCGATGAACCCGCTGCCGCCGATGACCGCTACCGTCACGTGCCCCTCCTCCGTCGCGCGCCGACGCGCAATTATCCCCCGCCGGGCTGCGCGGGCCGCGCACAGAGGCCCTCGCTAGGATTGCTGGGCTGCAAGCCCGCAGAGCGAAGGATGGTCGTGGCAGAGCTCGTACTCATCACCGGGGGCGCCGGTTTCATCGGTTCGGCGCTGGCGGCGGCCCTGCGTGCCCGGGGCGATGCGGTGCGCGTACTCGACAATTTCTCTGAGCAGATTCACGCCGACGCAGGACGCGAAGATGCCGAGACGATCGCCGGATCGGTCCTCGATACCGAGACTCTGGAGCGCGCGCTCGCGGGCGTCGACGTCGTCGTCCACTTCGCTGCGGAGACCGGCACGGGCCAGTCGATGTACGAAGTCGCCCGTTACGCCGACGTCAACGTCGGGGGCACGGCGCGCCTGCTCGAGGCGATCGCCCGGCAGTCGACGCGGCCTCGCAAACTCGTGGTGGCCTCGTCCCGTGCCGTATACGGCGAGGGCAAGTACCTCGATCACGAGGGCCGCGCGGTGTACCCACCGACCCGCGCGGTTGCCGACCTGGAGCAGGGGCGCTTCGACCCCCGTGACAACGGGCGGCCCCTTCAGGCCGTGGCGACGGACGAGGACTCGGCTCTGCACCCGGTGTCGGTGTACGGCGTCACCAAGCTCTCGCAGGAGCAACTCGTGCTGGCGGTCGCCCAGTCCATCGGGGTTTCGGCGACCGCACTGCGGTACCAGAACGTCTACGGCCCTGGGCAGTCGCTCCGGAATCCGTACACCGGTATCCTTTCGATCTTCTCGACGCTCATCCGCCAAGGGAGCCCGATCAACATCTTCGAGGACGGGCTCGAGAGCCGCGACTTCGTCTACATCGATGATGTCGTCGACGCGACGATCCGCGCGCTGCCGTCCGATGCGGCTGACGGGCTCGCCGTGAATGTCGGCAGCGGGGTCGCGACGACCGTGCTGGATGTCGTTCGGGGTCTCGAGCGCGCCCTGGGGGCGACGGCGCAGATCACGGTGACCGGCGACTTCCGGCTGGGCGACATCCGGCACAATTTTGCGGATCTGACGCGCGCCCGCGAGTTGCTCGGCTTCACCCCGGCGACGAGTCTCGCCGACGGACTTCAGCGCTTCACGCAGTGGGCGCTCGACCAGGAGCAGCCCGACAGCAACTACGAGGGGTCGCTGGCGGAACTGCGGCTCCGAGGTCTGCTGAAGTGACCGCGCGACCACGGGCGTTGCTGATCGCTCCGCGTTTCTTCGGCTATGAGCACGACATCGCGGAGGCGATCCGACGTCGCGGATACGATGTCGACTTCGTCGACGAGCGTCCGACGAACAGCTCGTTGGGCAGGGCGCTGCTGCGGCGCGGTCGAGCTCTGCTCTCGCGACGGATCGACAGCTACTACCGCGCACAGGTCGCTGCTGGTCACACATCCGGCTATGAGGTCGTGCTCGTCGTGAAGGCCGAGGTCGTGCCGCGGTGGTTTCTCGAGCGGGTGCGCGCCGACTCGCCGGGCGCGCGATTGGTGCTGTACACATTCGACTCCATCGCCAACAGCCCGAACCTGGTCAGCGTGGCCGACATCTTCGACCGTCGTGTCAGCTTCGAGCAGGGCGTCGACGCCGGAGGAGTGGCCTTCGAGCACGTGCCCCTGTTCTACGGGCCCGAGTACCAGCCACTGCCGCCCGGAACCGAACGGGACTACGACGTCGCCTTCGTCGGCACGCTGCACTCCGATCGCTTTCGGTTCGTTCACGAGATCGTCGAGCGGTTCCCGAACTCGTTCGTCCACCTCTACGTACCCGCACGCTGGTATCTCAGCTACCTCCGGCTGCGCGACCGCCGGTTGCGCGGGCTCTCGCCCTCGCAGGTGAGCGACCGCAAGCTCTCGCGCGCCGAGGTGGCTGACGTCTTCCGTCGGTCGCGCGCCGTGCTTGACATGCAGCACGAGAACCAGTCCGGGCTCACGATGCGCAGCTTCGAGACGATCGCGTCCGGCGCCTACCTCGTGACGACGAATCAGGCCGCGCTGGACTCCGAGCTCGGCGCGACCGGCCGCGTGATCGTTGTCGCGTCGCAGCCCACCGACGACGACCTGGGTCGCGTCGAAGCGGCCCTGCGTGCCGCGGACCGCCCGACGGGCGCGCCCGACGGCTTCGACGCGTACTCGGTCGACGCGTGGCTCGGCAGGGTTCTCGACGACCGAGCGGATGCCGTGGGCCCGGCGTGAGCGAGCGGCTCGCGATCTCGATCGCGCTCGGGACCCACAACGGCGGGCGGTTCGTCGCAGAGCAGGTGAAGAGCTATCTCGCCCAGACCCGGATGCCCGACGAGCTCGTGCTCTCGGACGACGCGTCCCAGGACGGCACGGTGGAGCTCGTGAGCGAGCTCGTCGCGCGGGCGCCCACGCCGCCTCGGCTCGTCGTGCTCCGCAATCCCACGCCGCTCGGAGTTGCCCGAAACTTCGAGCAGGCGATCCTCGCGGCGACCGGCGAGCTCATCGTGCTGAGCGACCAGGACGACGTCTGGCATCCTGGCAAGCTCGCGAGGATCGAGGCGTGTTTTCGCGACGACCCTCGGCTGCTCCTCGTCCACAGCGACGCGCGGCTCGTCGACGCCGACGGGACGCCGTTGGGCGTCTCGGTCTTCGGCGCGCTCGAGGCGACCTCGTGGGAGCTCGACACGATCCACGCGGGACGCGCGCTCGAGGTGCTGATCCGGCGAAACCTGGCCGTCGGGGCGACCGCCGCGTTCCGACGCGCGCTTCTCGACGCCGCGACGCCCATCGGAGCCGGGTGGGTTCACGACGAGTGGCTGGCCATCATCGCGGCGGCTCTCGGCCCCGGAACGGTCGACGTGCTCCGTGAGGAGCTCATCGACTACCGGCAGCACGGCGCCAATCAGATCGGGGCGCGCAAGCTCTCGCTCGCCGGCAAGTTCGGTCGGCTTGCCGAGCCGCGCGCCGACCGCAATCGGCGCCTGATCACGGCCGCGACATCACTCTCGGAGCGGGTGCAGTCGCTCGACGTGCGACCCGAGGCGCAGCAGGTCGTCGCCGACAAACTGGCCCATGAACGGGTGCGCTCGGCGCTGCCCGCCGGCCGATGGCGTCGACTCCGGCCCGGCTTCCGGGAGTGGCGGACGGGGCGGTACCGTTCTTCCGGACGCGGCCTGCCCGACTTCGTGCGCGACCTGGTGCAGCCCGTGGGGGAGTGAAGGCGCCCGGTAGGATACGACGGTGCAGATTCGCCCGCTCGACGTTCCCGGTGCCTATGAAATCACACCCCGGCTCTGGGATGACGAGCGGGGAACCTTTCTCGAGTGGTACCGCGCCGACGAGTTGGCGCAGGCGACCGGCTTGAGCCTCGAGCTGCACCAGGCGAACACCTCGGTGTCGCAATTCGGGGTTCTGCGCGGCATCCATTTCGCCGACACGCCGCCCGGGCAGGCGAAGTACGTCACGGTGACGCGTGGCGCGGTCGTCGACTTCATCGTCGACATCCGAGTGGGTTCACCGAGTTACGGATCGTGGTGCTCGGTGCGACTCGACGACGTCACGAGGAAGGCCGTGTACATCGCTGAGGGCCTCGGGCACGCGTTCGTCGCCCTCGAGAGCGATACGACGGTGAGCTATCTCGTCTCGTCGGTCTACAACCCGTCGATCGAGCGCGCGATCTCGCCCTTCGATCCGACCATCGCCCTCGAGTTCCCCTCCGATCTTCCCGAACTGATCGTGTCGGACAAAGACCGGAACGCCCCGACGCTCGACGAGCTCGCGCACGCCGGCGTTCTTCCCCTCTGGTCGGAACTTCGCCCATTCGCCGGCGCGTTCCGCGGCCAGGAGGTCTGATCAATTGCGCGGGATCATCCTCGCCGGCGGCTCGGGAACCCGACTGTGGCCGATCACCAAGGGCATCTCGAAGCAGTTGATGCCGATCTACGACAAACCGATGATCTACTACCCGTTGTCGACGCTGATGAGCGCGGGGATCCGCGAGATCCTGGTGATCACGACACCGGATGACGCGGCGGCTTTCCGCCGATTGCTCGGTGACGGCAGCGAGCTCGGGATCGAGTTGAGCTACGCGGTGCAGGCCTCGCCCGACGGCCTCGCCCAGGCATTTCTGATCGGCGAGGAATTCATCGGCAGCGAGTCGGTCGCGCTGGTGCTCGGCGACAACATCTTCCACGGCGCCGATCTCGACGAACAGCTCAAACAGTTGACCGGCATCCAGGGGGCGATGATCTTCGCCTATCAGGTGGCCAACCCACGGGCGTACGGCGTGGTCGAGTTCGACCAGGACTTCCGCGCCGTCTCGATCGAAGAGAAGCCACAGCGGCCGAAGAGCAGCTACGCGGTTCCCGGCCTCTACTTCTATGACAACAGCGTCGTCGAGGTCGCCAAGTCGATCACGCCGAGCGCGCGAGGTGAACTCGAGATCTCGTCGGTCAACGACAGGTATCTGCAGCAGAGCGAGTTGAAGGTGCATCTGCTCGACAGGGGAACCGCCTGGCTCGACACCGGGACGTTCGCATCGATGGTGCAGGCGGGGGAGTTCGTGCGGGTGATCGAGGATCGGCAGGGATACAAGATCGGCTGCATCGAGGAGGTCGCCTGGCGCGCCGGGTGGATCGACGATGCCGCGCTGGGCACTCTCGCCGAGCCGTTGAAGAAGAGCGGGTACGGACTCTACCTGGAAGGTCTCCTCGAGGCGGCTCGATGACCCGCGTTCTGGTCGTCACCAACGACCCGATCGGGCTCAGGATGGCGGGGCCGGCGATCCGGAGCTGGAACATCGCGCTGATCCTGAGCGCCGAGAACGAGGTGCGCTTGGTGACGACGTCGAGCCTCGACGCCCAGCCCGCGCCGTTCGAGCAGTACCTGGTGCCGCCGGGCCGACAACGCGCCTTCGCCGGCTTGGAACGGTGGGCTCAGGTCATCGTCTTCCAGGGGCACGCCATGTCGATGTTCCGGTCGCTGCGCCGGTCGAAGAAGCTGCTCGTGGCCGATGTCTACGATCCCATGCACGTCGAACAGCTCGAACAGGCGCGGGAACGGCCGCTGCCCGAGTACGAGCGCATCGTGGCCGATCGCGTCGAACTCCTCAACGAGCAGTTGCTGCGCGCGGACTTCCTGCTGGCCGCCTCCGAGCGGCAGCGGATGTTCTACCTCGGCCAGCTCGCGGCCCTCGGTCGGCTGAATCCGTTGACGTACAACGATGCCGCAGACCTGCATCGACTGCTCGCCGTGGTGCCGTTCGGGCTGCCCTCCGAGCCGCCCGTTCACCAGCAGCAGGTGCTCAAGGGCGTCGTGCCCGGGATCGGCGCCGACGACAAGGTGATCATCTGGGGCGGCGGGCTTGTACAGCTGGTTCGATCCGCTCACCCTGATCCGCGCCATCGGGATGCTGTCGGTGAGACGCCCGACCGTGCGCCTCTTCTTCCAGGGCACGAAGCACCCCAGTGTGGCGCAGATGCCCATCGTCGAGCAGTCGCGAGCCCTGGCCGAGGAGCTCGGCCTGCTCGGCACCTCCGTCTTCTTCAACGAGACCTGGGTGCCGTACGAGGACCGCCAGAACTACCTGCTCGAGGCCGACGCCGGGGTGAGCACGCACGGCGTGCACCTCGAGACGGCGCTCGCCTTCCGCACCCGGATCCTGGACTACCTGTGGGCCGCCCTGCCGATGGTGGTCACGACGGGCGACACCTTCGGCGAACTGGTCGAGCGGGAGGGGCTGGGCGTGGCAGTGCCGCCCGACGATGCCGAGGCCCTCGCCGACGCGCTCGAGAAGACGCTGTTCGACGCCGCGTTCGCCAAGAGGTCGGTCACCAACATCCGGGCCGTGCGAGACGCCTTCCGCTGGCAGACGGTGCTCGGTCCGCTCGTGGACTACGTGCGAGATCCCCGGCCGGCCCCCGACCGGCGGCTGGTCAGGCGCACGCGCTCCGTCCGGCTCCGGCTGGTGACGGCTCACGGCCCCGTCCACAACGCGCGTCGAGTGCTGTACTACCTCAGGAACGGCGGGTGGTCGACCGTCGCGAGCAAGGTGCGTGAGCGCCGGGATGGGCGTGCGACCCCTGTAACCCGGTCGTCATGACGACGGACGATCCGGGGCCGCTGCCGCCGCCGAGCGGAGGGGCCCGCGCGCTGAGCCGCCGCATCCTCGCCTTCGCCGGCGTGCCGTTCCTGGCGCTCATCGCGCCGTTCCTCTTCCTGCCCGTTCTCGCACGGGTGGCAGGCGCGGATGCCTGGGTCGCGATCGCCGTCGGACAGTCGGTGGGCGGGTTCGTCGGGTTGGTGGCCGGACTCGGCTACCCGACGCTCGCCCCGCCCCAGGTCGCGATCGCCACGGCGGAGCGCCGCCGGCGCATCCTGGCCACCAGCCTGCACACCCGCGTTCCGCTCTGGCTGGTGGGAGCGATCGTCGGGGTGGCGGTCGCGGCGCTCCTCGCGCCGGCATCCCATCGGGTGGAGGCCGGCCTGATGGCGGGGGTCTTCAGCCTGTCGGGGCTGGCGCCGACCTGGTACTGGATCGGGGTGGGTCGCGCTCTGCCGATCCTCTGGTTCGAAGTGCTGCCCCGCATGGTCGCGACCCTCGTGGCGACCGGCATCCTGCTCGCGGGCGGCGGGGTGTTCTGGTACCCGGTGCTGCTGGGCGTCGCCATGATCTCCGGGCCCGCGATCGTGTACACGCGCCACGCAGGCGGGGAGGTGCTGCGCCCCCACCGCGCCGATGTCACCGCGGTTTACCGCGAGCATCCGCCCGCCGTGATCGCCGAGACCGCGGCCGGCGCGTACAACGCCCTGGCCGTGACCCTCGTGACGGCGGTCGCCCCGGTCACCCAGGCCGCTCGATACGTCTCGGGCGACAAGGCGTACCGGATCGGCCAGTACTCGGTCACCGCCCTCGGCAACGCCCTGCAGGGCTGGGTCGCGGAGGCCCTCGAACACCCCTCGGCATTCGGGCGTCGACTGCGCATCGCCGTTCTGCTGCACGCCGGGCTCGGCGTTCTCGGCCTGATCGTGTTCACCCTGATCGGTCCTGAGCTCACCTCGGTGCTGTTCGGGCATGCGGTCGCGATCGACCGCCTCACGGCGTTCGGGTTCGGTGTGGCCACGCTCGGGATCTCGCTCGGCACCGTGTGCGGCAGGATCGGGTTGGTGACCCTCGGGGCGCGCAAGGCCTTCATGGGCTGCGTGTTGATCGCGTCCACCATCGGCGTCGTCGGACTGCTCGTGGGCGGTGGGCTCTGGGGGGCACCCGGGCGCCGCGTGCGGGTTGGGCATCGCCGAACTGACCTCCGGCCTGCTGCAGGGCGCGGTGCTGCTGACG
>CAVZZQ010000003.1:0-844225 GCA_963779775.1 uncultured Actinomycetota bacterium
GTACGTCTCCCTTGGCGCCGTTACGTATTGCTGCGCCCCGCGGAGCTCGTCAGTCGGTGGTCCATGCCGGGCCAGCCCTGCCGAACGCGCACTGTGAGTAGCCAGCCGCGGCGAGCGCGCTCACGTGTCGTCGCGCATGGCGTCGATGGCCGGGCATCCCGAGTAGGTCGGGGTGATGTCAACGGTGACCTGCTCGCCGTCGACCCTCACGCCGCGCAGCACACCGAGATCTTCGATGGTCAGCACCGGCACCTCGGGGTCGACGACGGTGGCCGCGATGTCCCACACGGCCTGCCGGTCGATCACCGCGTCACTCACCCCGTCGCTCACCAGATCGCCCCCGGATGCGCGCGGGCCAGCACCTGCAGCTCCGCCAGCATCGGCCCGAAAGCCTCGGCGTGCACGCCGGCCCGCCCGCCGCCGCGTGCTGCCGATACCGTCGGCACCTCGAGCCCGGCCTCGGCGATAGATCCGCGGCACGGCTGCGTCGAAAGCCGCCCGCAGCGTCCCGGATCGACGCGCGGCACCGCCAGCCTCAGCCGCGAACGGGTCTTCGCGGAACAGCTCGTCGACGAACGGCCACATCGCGTCGAGCCCGGCCTGCATCCGCTCGTGCGAGATACTCGGTGCCCAGCCCGAGGCGCTGCAGCCACTGCACGCGTGGTCGAGGTGGTAGTCGACCTCTTTGACGGCCTTGGCGGCGATCGCGGCGAGGGTGGCATCCGTCGATGCCGACAGCGCTGCGATAGAGCTCGGCGAAGTACACCGAGGCGATCAGCTGCCGCGCGATCGTCGCCGCGAAATCGCCGTTCGGCTGCTCGAACAGCTGATGCGACCGGAACTCGCGGCTCGTCGCGGAAATAGGCCAGGTCGTCTTCCGACTTGTCCCAGGCCGTTCCGGCGTAGGTCAACAGGCTGCGCGCGTGGCCGAGCAGGTCGAGGGCGATGTTGCCGAGCGCGACATCCTCTTCGAGCTCGGGCGCGTTGGTGATCCACTCGCCCAGCCGTGTGCGAGCACCAGGGCGTCATCACCGAGGCCGAGCGCGTACTGCGCCACCGCCTCTGGCGCGACCAGTGACGAGTCGGCGATCGACTCGGGGGTGATCGCCGACGACACGACGTGGTTGCTGTGGTTCACAGGTGCGGCACCTGTTCCGACTCGGTGTAGTACATGGCGTGCCGGTACTCCTTGCCCTGCGGCGATTCGAAGAACTCGCCCTTGGCATCCGGATCCGACGAGGTGATGTCGGAGCGCGCACCACCCAGATCGAGACGCCCTCGGCCCGGCGGGTGTAGACGTCGCGAGCGTTGCGCACGGCCATCGTCTGCGTCGGGCGCGTGCAGCGAGCCGGCGTGCACGTGCGACAGCCCGCGCGACGAGCGGATGAAGACCTCCCAGAGCGGCCAGGTCTCGCGGCCGCCCGAGTCGCCGGGAGCTCGTCATCGACGCATCCGCTTCGGTCGTCTGCGCGCTCGGCGCGCTTGCGCTCGGCGTAGGCGCGCGCCGCCTCGCGCACCCAGGCGCCGTCTTCGTGGGCCTGGCGGCGGCGCGCGCAGACGCGGTCGCGTTCGCCGGGCCGCGGCCTGCGAGCACCTCGTGGAACTCGTTCCAGTCGAGCTCGCCGAAGTCGTAGTGCCCGCGCTCCTCGTTCCAGTGAGGTCCGGGTCGGGAAGCGTCACGCCCGAGGATCTCGGCCTGCGGCACCAGCATGTCGACGAAACGCTGACGCAGCTCGTCGTTGCTGAAGCGCTTGATCTTCCACGCCATCGACTGCGCCGAGTTCGGGCGACTCGTCGTCGGGCGGCCCGAACATCATCAGCGCCGGCGCGTACCAGCGGTTCGACCGACTCCTGCGCCATCGCGCTGCTGCGCCGGCGTGCCGCGCATGAGCGTGAGCAGGATCTCGAAGCCCTGCCGCTGGTGGAACGACTCCTCCTTGCAGATGCGCATCATGGCGCGCCGTAGGGGCCGTAGGAGCGCGGCAGAGCGGCACCTGGTTGCAGATCGCGGCGCCGTCGACCAGCCAGCCGATCGCGCCCATGTCGGCCCAGGTCGGCGTCGGGTAGTTGAAGATCGACGAGTACTTCGCCTTGCCCGTGATGAGCTGCTGCCATCATCTGGTCGCGCGATCGATGCCGAGCGTCTGCGCCGCCGAGTAGAGGTACAGCCCGTGCCCGGCCTCGTCCTGCACCTTGGCCATCAGGATCGCCTTGCGCTTGAGGCTCGGCGCGCGCGTGATCCAGTTGCCCTCCGGCTACATGCCGATGATCTCGGAGTGCGCGTGCTGCGAGATCTGACGGATGAGCGTCTTGCGGTAGGCCTCGGGCATCCAGTCGCGCGGCTCCACGCGCTTGTCGGCGGCGATGAGGCGCTCGAACTCGCGTTCCTCTGCGCTCAACTCGTCGGTCGCTGTGGTCATCCTGGGCTCCGTTGCTGGATTACTTACCGGTCGTTCAGTATTGTAACCGCATGACCATCGATGCCACCAGATCCGCGAACTGGATGATGCAGCGCGACCGCGCCTCGACAGCGCTCGGCATGGTGGTCGAGCTGAACGAGCCCGGACGCGCCGTGGTCTCGATGCCGATCCGCGACGACATGCTCAACGGCTTCGACATCACCCACGGCGGCTTCGTCTTCGCCGTCGCCGACACGGCCTTCGCGATCGCCTGCAACGACAGCGACGCGCTGACGGTCTCGGCCGGGGCGGACGTCACCTTCCTCGCGACGTCGACGACGGGCGACGTGCTCACGGCCGTCGCCGCGATGCGGGCCAGCGCCGGTCGCTCGGCCATCTACGACGTCGAGATCACCAACCAGCGCGGCGAGATCGTCGCCGAGTTCCGCGGGCGGAGCCGCCGCTCGAACCTGCCGGTGCCCGACCCCGCGCCGACGACGACAGACTGACCGCATGCCACACTGGGCATGATGTCGCACACCGATGCAGTCGCCGCTCCCAAGCGGGGCCGGCCGGGCCTCAGCCGGCAGGACGTGCTGGAAGCCGCAGTGGCCGCGTTCATCGAGCACGGCTACGACGCGACATCCATGGGCATGCTCTCGACCCGGCTCGGGCTGAGCAAGGCCGCGATCTACCACCACTTCCCGGCCAAGGTCGAACTGCTGCGCGCCGCACTCGATGAGGCGCTCGGCGGGCTCGAAGACCTGCTCCGACGGGACGGTGCACTGACGGGCACAGCCGAGGCCCGCCTCGCCTTCGTCATGAGCGGCGCGGTGCACGTGCTGGTCGACCGGCTGCCCTATGTGACCCTGCTGCTGCGCCTGCGCGGCAACTCCGAGGTGGAGCGGGCCGCGCTCACCCGACGGCGGGAGTTCGACCGGGCGGTCACGGCCTTGGTGATCGAGGCGCGCAACGAGGGATCGGTCCGCTCCGACATCGACCCGAGCGTCGTCACCCGGCTCATTTTCGGCATGATCAACTCGATCGTCGAGTGGTACCGGCCCGAGGGTCCGGAATCCGCCGATCAGCTGGCGAGCGACGTGCTCGCGGTGGCGCTCGAGGGGCTCTCGGCCTCGTAGCCGTCCTTCGCAACCAGGGTCAGCACGTCGTAGCTGGCGACGATCTCGTCCTTCTGGTTGATGAGCACCGCATCCCAGCGCACCTCGCCGTACTGCTCGGTCTCGCGCGGCGTGATCTGCTTCGCCGTCAACACCACCCGGATGCTGTCACCCGGCGACACCGGCGTCACGAACCGCAGGTTCTCGAGCCCGTAGTTCGCGAGCACCGGTCCCGGCTCGGGATCGACGAACAGCCCCGCCGCCCACGACACGAGCAGGTAGCCGTGCGCGACCCGCCCGGGGAAGAAGGGATTCGCCGCGGCCGACTCCTCGTCCATGTGGGCATAGAAGGTGTCGCCGGTGAACTCGGCGAAGTGCTCGATGTCGGCCAACGTCACTTCGCGACTGGCCGAAACCACACTGTCGCCGAGCGTCAGCTCGTCGAGCGACTTGCGGAAGGGATGCCGGCCCTCGTGGTTCGAGACCGCCCCGGCATGCCAGATGCCGGTGATAGCCGTGAGCATCTCGGGAGAGCCCTGAATCGCCGTGCGCTGCATGTGGTGCAGCACGGCCCGGATGCCGCCCAGCTCTTCGCCGCCGCCCGCGCGGCCCGGCCCGCCGTGCACCAGGTGCGGCACGGGTGAACCGTGGCCGGTCGACGAGCGGGCGTCGTCGCGGTCGAGCACGAGCACTCGGCCGTTGAACGGGGCGATCCCGGTCATCAACGCGACCGCTTCGGCGGGGTCGTGCGTGGCGATGCTGGTCACCAGCGATCCGCCGCCCCGGCCGACCAGGGCGATCGCCTCGTCGAGCGAGTTGTAGACCAACAGGCTCGCGACCGGGCCGAAGGCCTCGACCTCGTGCACGGCGGCCGCGGAGGTGTCGTCGAAGCGGAGCAGCACTGGCGACACGAACCCACCTTCGGGGCCGGCCGAGACCGACCCGTCGGCGTGGGTGACGGTCGGCGCCTCGGTGCCGCCGACCACGATGCGGCCGCCGGCAGCCACGAGCTTGCCGACCTGGCGCTGCACCTCCTCGCGCTGCTCGACCGAGGCGAGCGGTCCCATCGTCACGCCGTCGGCGCGGGGGTCGCCGATGACGATGCGCTCGGCGATCCGATCCTGGATAGCGGCGGTCACCGCATCCGCCGACCCGCGCGGCACGATCACCCGCCGGATGCTTGTGCACTTCTGCCCGGCCTTGACGGTCATCTCGGTGACCACGCCGCGCACGAAGGCGTCGAACTCCGGGGTGCCCTCGACGGCGGCCTCGCCGAGCACCGAGGCGTTGATCGAGTCGGTCTCGTTGGTGAATCGCACCCCGCCGGTGCGCACCGACTCGCTCGAGCGCAGGCGCTCGGCGGTCGATGCCGAGCCGGTGAAGGCGACCAGATCGCCCAGCCGCAGGTTCTCGAACAGCTCGGGGACGCTCCCCGAGACGAGCTGGAGCGAACCCTCTGGCAGCCTGCCCGACTCGACGAGGATCCTCACGAACGCCTCTGCCAGGTAGCCGGTCGGCGTGGCGGGCTTCACCAGGCTGGGCACGCCGGCCAGGAATGCCGGTGCGAACTTCTCGAGCGACCCCCACACCGGGAAGTTGAAGGCATTGACCTGCACGGCGACTCCTGGCAGGCGCGAGTAGATGTGGCGCCCCAGGAACGAGCCGTCTTTCGACAGCGTTTCAACCGGTCCATCGACGTACACCCGGGTGTTCGGCAGCTCGCGCCGCCCCTTCGATGCATAGGTGAACAGCACGCCGATGCCGCCGTCGATGTCGACCATCGAATCGGATCGGGTGGCACCCGTGCGCGACGACAGCGCGTAGAGCTCGTCCTTGCGCGCGGTCAGGAGCTGGGCGAATTCCTTGAGCAGCAGCGCGCGCTGGTGGAACGTCAGCAGACCGAGGGATGCCTGCCCCACCGTGCGCGCATACTCCAGCGCCCCCGCCAGATCGAGGCCTGCGGTGCTGACCGCCGTCACGACCTCGCCCGTGGACGCGTCGCGCACGATCGCCGCACCCTCGTCCGACCCCGGCCTCCACCATGCGCCGTTCACATAACTCGCGAGGATCTCGGTCATGCCTGCCCACTCTCCGTCCAGCTGAAGAATCCCTGCCCCGACTTGCGGCCCAGCTCGCCGGCCGCGACCTTGTCGCGCAGCAGCTGCGGAGGCGCGAACCGCTCCCCGAGCTGCGCGTGCAGGTACTCGGCGATGCCGAGCCGCACGTCGAGTCCGACGATGTCGGCGAGACGCAGCGGGCCGACCGGGTACTTGTAGCCGAGCACCATCGCCGCGTCGATGTCGTCGGCCGTCGCGACACCCTCTTCGAGCATCCTGATCGCCTCGAGGCCGATCACCAGCCCGAGTCGCGACGAGGCGAACCCGGGCGAATCGCGCACCGTCACCGGCGTCTTGCCGAGCGCGGCCACCCAGCCTTGGGCGAGGTCGACGATGGCCGGCTCGGTCGCGGCGCCCACCACCACCTCGACCAGCTCGGATGCCGGGACCGGATTGAAGAAGTGCAGACCCAGAAGGCGCTCCGGATAGCGAAGGTCGGCCGCGAGCGCATCGATCGAGATCGAGGAGGTGTTGCTCGCGATCGGTACCTCGGCTCCCACGCGGTCCTCGATGCGGCGCAACGACACGACCTTGAGCCCGACGTCCTCGGGCACTGCCTCGATCACCAGCTCGCATTCGTCGAAGAGTGCGTCGTCGGTGCCGGTCTGGAGCCGGTCCGCCAGCGCATCGAGCGATTCGGAGGTCGAGCCGCGGTCGATGCTGACCTGCGCGGCGCGGGTCACGCGGTCGTGCGCGGCGGCGGCCTGCTCGGCGTCGCGCTCGACCACAGCGACACGCGAGCCCGAGACGAGGAAGGCGTGCGCGATGCCGGCGCCCATGCGCCCGCCGCCGAGCACGCCGACGCGGGCGGGAAGCCCGGTCACGACTTCTTCCGATCCAAAAAGTCGGTCATGCGCCGGCGCTTGTCGTCGGAGTCGAAGAGCACCGCCTGCGCATCGAGGTCGGCCTGGGGGTGCCGGCCGCGATCCTGGCGCAGCGAGCGCCTTGGTCTGGATGGTGGCGGCTACGCTCTTCGCGGCGATCTGGTCGGCAAGCGCATGCGACACGGCGAGCAGCTCGCCGGGTTCGACGACGCTGGTCAGCAGGCCGGCGGCTGCGGCCTCCTCGGCTCCGAGGATGCGGCCCGTGAGCAGCATCTCCTTGGCCAGCGGCTCTCCGACGAGCTGGGGCAGTCTCCACAGCGCGCCGGCCGCGGCGATGATCCCGAGCCCGGTTTCGGGGTTGCCGAATGTCGTGCGGTGGGTGCCGATCCGGAAGTCGGCGGCGTAGGCCAGCTCGGCTCCGGCACCGAGGGCGTACCCGTCGATCGCGGCGATCACCGGCATCGGCAGCTCGCTCACGCGGATGAACAGCATCGTGTTGATGCCCGCGGCCGCATCCGCGGAGGTGCGCTCGCGAAGCTCGGCGATGTCGGCGCCCGACGCGAAGACGCCATCGGACCCGGTGATGATCAGGATGCGCGGGTCGACCTCGAGCTCCGCGCACACGAGGTGCAGCTCGTCGACCATCTGCTGGTTGATGGCGTTGCGCACTTCGGGCCGATGCAGCTCGACCACGACCCGATCGGCCGAGCGGGTGACGATGATGGTTTCGGGGGCGCTGCGTGTTGCCATCGTCGTCATCCCACCCGCTCGATGATCAGCGCGCTGCCCTGCCCGACGCCCACGCACATCGTGGCGAGTCCGTACCGCGAGCCCTCACGCTCCATGCGGCCGAGCAGGGTCACGACCAGGCGCGAACCGCTCGAGCCGAGCGGATGCCCGAGCGCGATCGCGCCGCCATCCGCGTTCACGAGCGCATCGTCGAGGCCCAGCTCGCGCATCACGGCAAGTGACTGGGTGGCGAAGGCCTCGTTGAGCTCGATGGATCCCAGATCGGCGACGGTCAAACCAGCGCGGTCGAGGGCCTTGCGTGTGGCGGGCACCGGGCCGATGCCCATCACCTCCGGCGCGACGCCGACGCTCGCCCCGACGACGACTCGGGCCCGCGGGACGAGTCCGTACTTCGTGACGGCTTCGCCGCTGGCCACGACGAGCGCCGACGCTCCGTCATTGAGCGCGCTCGAGTTTCCGGCGGTGACGACGGTTCCGCCCGCGACGACCGGACGCAGGGCCGCCAGAGCCTCGGCCGTCGTGTCAGGCCGGGGGCCTTCATCCTGAAGGACGGTTCCGTTCGCCGTCTCGACGCCCACGATCTCCGCGTCGAAGCGACCGGCATTGATCGCCGCGATGGCGCGCTGGTGGCTGCGCAGCGCGAAGGCATCGGCGTCTTCGCGCGTGACGCCGTAGACCCGCGCGACCTCTTCGCCCGTCTCGGGCATCGAGAAGGTCGCCTTGTCACGGCCAGCGAGCAGGGGATTCGCGAAACGCCACCCGATCGAGGTGTCGAACTGCGCGCCGGGCTTCGCAAACGCCTTCTCGGGCTTCGCCTGCACCCACGGAGCCCGGGTCATCGATTCGACACCACCGGCCACGATCACGTCGGCGTCTCCCGCGCGAATGGCCTGCGCCGCCATCGTGATCGCCGACAGCCCCGAGGCGCACAGCCGGTTGACCGTGATGCCGGGCACGTGGTCGGGCAGGCCGGCCAACAGCACCGACATCCGCGCGACGTTGCGGTTGTCTTCGCCCGCCTGATTCGCGCCGCCCAGGATCACCTCGTCGATCGCCGCAGGATCGATGCCCGCGCGGGCGACGGCCTCGCGCACCACCAGAGCGGCCAGATCGTCGGGCCGGACGCCCGAGAGCACCCCGCCGTACCGCCCGACGGGCGTTCGAACGCCTCCGACCAGAAAGGCTTCACCCATCGCCGACGGACCCTTCACTGGGATTGACAACCGGGAATTAATAACCGACCGTTCGGAAGGTAATGCTGCCAGAGCGGCGGGATGCGGTCAAATGCCCCGGATGCCTGCCGCGACCGGACTCAGTCAGTCGGCGGCGCTGAACGCGTCGAGAAAGCGATCCCGGAACGCGCTCATCTTCCAGAGGGGCGCGGCCGACGTCGGCAGCAGCCCGCTCTGCCAGTGCCACCCCGCGATCGCCCGGAAGACCGCCGGATCCTTCGAGATGATGCTGATCGGCACCTCGTGGTTCGCCTCTGCTCCGCTGACGACGGTGGCGGGCTGGTGGTCGCCGAGCGCGATCACCACCAGGTTCGGGTCGTCGCTGTTCTGCAGGAACGAGAACATCGCGCCGAGCGAGTACTCGATCGACTGCCCGTATGCCGCCTGGATGCGCTTCGGGTCCTGCCAGACGTAGCTCGTCGTGTTGCCTTCGTCGGGCTGCGGGCCGTAGACCGAGCCATCGCCGATCTGCGCCCACGGGACCAGGTGCGGCAGCGGCGCCCACGGCGTGTGCGACGAGACGAAGTCGATCTCGGCCATCACCGGCTGGTGCGGCCCCGCCAGTTGGGTGTCGTGGAAGTGCTTCCAGGTGTACTGATCCGGTATGCGGGCGTACCCGAACGCCGGGCCGCGGTAGCCGACGTTGTTCGAGTCGAGCAGCGTGCCGTAGTGGTAGAACGAGTTGCCGGATGCCCACGGGTGGGTGTCGGAGGGGATGTCGCTGACCGTCTTCCAGCCGGCCTTGCGGAACGCATCGCTCAGCGTGAACCGGCTGCTCGTCATCAGCTGGTTGTAGGCCTGCTGCGTGTCGATCCACAACCCGGACTGCAGGGTCGAATGCGCGAGCCAGCTCACCCCGCCGAAGGTCGGCGAAGTGAGGAATGCACTCTGCGCGGCGTATCCCTCCGCGGTGAGCTGGGCGCCCCCGTCGTGCAGCACCTGGTCCACGCCTGCCGAGAAGCTGGTGCCCTGCACGGCAACCTGCCCGTAGCTCTCGATGAAGGCGATGACCACGTCCTTGCCCTTCAGAGCGGTCAGCAACCGGGATGCCGGCATCGCCGCAGAGCGGTCAGTGGCGATCTCCTGCGGCAGTCTCGCCTGCGCGCTCAGCGTGGTGGAGGCGCGCGACGAGGCCGAGGCGATGGCGTCGATCGACGACGAGGCGGCGGCCGGCTGGCCGGCGACCAGTTGCGATCCGACGAGGGCCGCCACCACCCAGATCGCGGTGATGGAGCCGACCGCCCACTCGCCGGGGCGGCCGCTGCGACGGATCTCGGCATCCACCCGCAGCGCCGCCCACGCCGCTGCGATCACGATCGCCACCGCGAGCACCGCGAGCAGCACCAGCACGGCGATCGCGGCGGCGGTGCCGATCGAGTCCCGCACGACCCCGAATCCGTCACCCACCTGCTGCCAATCGCTCGCGTCGAAATGGGTGGAGAGGGCGTATTCAAAGGCGGCATCCAGGCCGGCGAACACCAGGGCGACCGTGACGAACACCCCGAATGCCAGCGCCACCGCGCGCCGCGCGACATGCCAGGGCAGCAGGGCGAGCAGCAGGATCACCAGGATCGATTCGACCGGCAGCCTGACCCATGCCGCGGGCGAGTGCTCGGCGATCACTCCGGGCGCGAGGGGCAGGCCCACCAGCAGCAGCACGGCGAATCCGAGCACCGTGCGACGGACCCACGGCGAACGCAGCGGCCGCCTCAGCCGCATGCCCCGAGCGGAGCTCATCGCGCCTGTACCGGCAGCGACGCGGGGGCGGCAACAGAGCCCAGTTCGCCGAACCGGGTCGAGAGGGCGTAACGCAGCAGCACCACATCGCCGATCTGCCGCGTGTCGGCGAGTCGGGCTCGTCGGGCGGCGCTCCACGGGAAGCGCGCGGGACCGACGACCCGCGGCGCCCGCGTCTCGCCGACGAAGAACGGCGCGATCACGAGCTGCAACTCGTCGACCAGGTCGGCGGCGAGAAACTGCGTGAGCAGGCTTCCCCCGCCCTCGACCATGAGCCGGCGCACCCCGCGCGCCCCTGCGAGGTCGTCGAGCACGCGGTCCATCGTGACGCGGTCGCCCAGGCCGACGACCTCGGCCCTGCCGCCGATCCGCGTGTGAAGGCGGCGCGCCCTGGGCTGGGGGCAGTACACGATCCGCGGCACGTCGCCGGTCGTGAAGAACTCGGCGTCGAGCGGCAGGTCTCCGGTGGATGTCACGGTCACCTTGGTCGGCGACCCCGCCAACCCGGCCGCCTCGCGCTGCCGTCGCCGGTGCGCGCTCTTCACCAGCAGGCGCGGATCGTCGCGCCGCACCGTCGACGCCCCGACCATGATCGCATCGTTCGCGGCCCGCACCGCGTCGACCCGATCCAGGTCCGCGGCGTTCGACATCGCGAGCCGGCCCGCCTCGGCGCCGTCGAGGTAGCCGTCGATCGACATCGCGCAGCTCAGGGTGACATAGGGGCGGTCGATCATGCGGGATTCTCCTCCGGGAGCGGATGAAGGGGGCGGGTGGCGAAGACCCGGTCGACGATCAGCGCGAGCGCGCCGGGGAGCACCGCCACGATCGCGAGCACTCCGAACGCTGTGGATGCCGCGACACCGGCGCCCGCGCTCAGACCGATCGCGGCGAACGCCGCGGCGGATGCTGCCTCACGCGGACCCCATCCGCCGATGTTGACCGGCAGCGATCCCGCGGCGAGCGCGACCAGAGCCAGACCGACGAACTCGCCCGGCGAAGCGCGGATGCCCACCGCCAGGCAGGCCACGACGAAGGTGCCTGCGTGGGCCGCGACCACAACGAGCGACGCCAGCACGATCGAGATCGACGACCGTGGCGCGCGGAAGACCCTCCCGAGCAGCGACAGTTCTCGCGTGAGAATGCGCCGTCCGCCCGGCGTCGCGACGGCGATCACGGCGGCCGCGACCAGTGCGGCGACGATCAGCCCGACGGCGGCGGATGCGCTCCACACGACGGAGGGCGGCCATCCGCCGCGCGAGGCGGTGAGGCCGAGCGCCGCCAGAACGATGGCGGTCGCGGCCGCTTGCACGAGTTGACCCGTGATGCGTTCCGTCGCGACGGCTCGCGCCGCGGTGGCCAGGTCACCGCTGGGCGCGCCATGTCGATACGCCCGATGCACGTCGCCGATCACGCCCCCGGGAAGCACCGAGTTCACGAACTGCGAGCGGTAGTACGCCGCCACCCCCTCCCGCCACGGCAGGGGCAGGCCAAGCTCGCGCGAGACGGCGCGCCATCGCCAGGCCGCCGCGGCGGTCGCCGCTGCGTTCAGCAGGGCCGCGGCCGCGATGGCGGCCGGCGATATCGCCGCCAGGCCGCGCAGCAGCGGTCCGGTTCCGACGACGGCGATAGTGCCGACCACGATCGCCGCTCCGAAGGCGAGCGGAAGAAGGCGGCGCGCCCGGGGCGTCACGGTCAGCGCGGGCATGCCAGCACATCCTGGTGATCGACTGAGACACCCAGGCGCCCGCGCGCGAGGTCGTCACGGCGGCGCCGCCGGTACTCGGTCGCCTGAGGCAGAAGTTCGGGGCGCTGCTCGATGGCGGCCGAGATCCATCCGTCGAGCCATTCCGCGATCAGCGGTTCGTGGCCCGCGCCCAGCCGCCAGGGGGTGCGCGCGGTGCGCACGCGCCATCCGGCGCCGGCGAACAGGCTCCGGATCAGGCGCGCGGCGTCCGGCCCCAGCAGCCGCCGGCCGCCGGCATTGCGCCGCTGATGATCGTTGAAGGCGGCGGCGAGCGCGGCATCCAGCGGGTCGCGCGGGCCGAACCGCACGCGGCCCGTCACGGTCAGGCTGAACAGTGCGGGAACGCCCGAGGCGACGCAGGCGTCGACGACGGCTCTCGCATCCTCGTCGGTCAGCACATCGAACAGAGCGGATGCCGTCACCAGCGAGGCGCCGGCGAAGGCCTCCAGCGGCAGATCGGCGAGGTGCTCGACGCGGGTGCGCACCGTCACTGGCAGTCCGAACCCATCACGGGCCGAGCGCGGGTCGATGTGGCTCAGGATCAGCGGATCGGCGTCGTGCAGCACCCAGGCCTGCGGTCCGGGCAGCAGCGGGGCGAGCCACCGCATCATCGCGCCCGTGCCGCTGCCCAGGTCGTGCACCACCAGCGGACCGCCGCCGATCTGCCGGGCAGCCACCCCGGCCAGACGCTCGGACCGCGCCGTGTCGTCGGCCCGGGCACGAAGCGCGAGCCAGTCCGCCGAGACCAGTGATGGCGCGCTCATGCGCCCCCCAGCACCTGATCGATGCGCTCGATGGTGGTCGACCACCGCGGCGAACGGACGCGAGCGCGAGCGGCCTCGGCGCGCAGGCGCGCCCGCAGCGCCGGATCGGTCATCCACTGCTCGAGCGCCGAGGCCAGCGCACGGGCGTCATCGGGCTTCACCAGGATCACGCCGCCGCCTGCCGCCGACTCCGGGATGCCGCCGACCGCCGCCGCGATGACCGGAAGGCCCCGCATGCGTGCGTCGGCGATGGCGATGCCGAAGCTCTCGACCCGGGAGGGCGCCACCAGCAGCCCCGACCGGACATAGGCGGCCCCGAGCTCGGCCTCGCTCAGCACACCGGTCAGCCGGACGCGCGAACCGAATCCGCTGGCCGTTGCCGCCACTCGTTCGGCGAAGGCCGCATCGACGGCGCGCGAGCCGGCGACGGTGCAGGTCCAGTCGCGGGCGCTCAGCCGGCCGAGGGCGTCGAGAAGGATGTCCTGCCCCTTGTGGGGCGCGACCGCCCCGACGCAGAGCAAGTCGCCCGCCGCTCCGCGCGCAGGGAGCCCGTCGGCCGCACCGGGGAGCACCACCGTCACCCGCCGCTCGTCGACGATCCCGCGGCGCACCAGTTGGGACGCGGTCCAGGTGCTGGTCGCGATCACCCGGGTGGCGCAGCCCAGGGCGCGGCGCTCGCGAGCGACCGCCAACGGATCGGCGTCCGAGAACGCCGCCACGACCATGTGCGCAAGCACGATCACCCGTGCGCTCGCTGCGGTGGACTCGATGGACTCCGGCGACCAGGTGGCCGCGAGCCCGTCGACGAGCACCGTCGCCCCACGCGGCACGTCGGCGACCGCCGCACGCAGGCCTGCGCCATCGGCAGCCTCGACCACCGTGATGTGCCACCCCCTGTCGCGCAGGCCATCGCGCACCCGGCGGTCGTAGACGTTGCCGCCACTGACCCGTGCCAGGTCATCGACGCCATCGGGCACGATGAACCGCAGGTGTCGCTCGCCGCCCGGCGGCCGGCGGCTCACAGCTCGACCTCGTACGACGCCCACGCGATGTGCGACTCGTGCAAGGTCACCATCACCCCGTTCAGTCGCGCCGGCGCGAAACCCCCGTCCCGCGCCTCGGCGGCGAGCCGGTCGCCGATCAGCTGACACAGGCGCTCCGTCGTGGTGTTCACCCCGACCAGGTCGGGCTCCTCGTCGAGATTGCGGTACGAGAGCGATGCCGTGATCGACGCCAGGGCGCGCGAGGCGAGGCCGATGTCGATCACGATGCCATCGGCATCCAACTCCGCGGCCCGGAACGTCGCGTCGACGAGGTACGTCGCCCCGTGCAGCCGCTGGGCGGGGCCGAAGACATCGCCCCGGAGGCTGTGGGCGATCATGATGTGATCGCGCACGGTCACCGAGAAGGTCATGAGCTTCTCCAGTCGATCGTGTGACACAGGCCGCCGGCCGGCCCGCTCGGCGATCCCTCGGCGAGGGATGCCATGACGGCAGGCAGTTCCGTCCACGGCGACGAGCCCCTCAGCAGCACATCGAACGCCGGATCCTCGAGGAGCTGCAGCGCGAGCGCGAGCCGCTGGCGCGCGGTGCGCCTGCCCCGCTGCGAGGCCGCGACGTCGCCGACCTGGCTCGACACCAGCGTGAGCCGGCGTGAGTGGAAGTCCGCTCCGAGGTCGAGGGTGACCGGCTTGCTGCCGAACCAGCTCGCGACGATCACCGTGCCGTCGGTGGCCGCCAACTCGAGCGAGCGCCCGAGGCCCGCCGCCGTGCCGCTGGCCTCGACGACGATGTCGCGGTCGGGTTCTGCGCGCTCCGGCGAGGCAAAGTCGACCCCCAGCAGGCGCGCCACCGGTGCCTTGGCAGGGTCGACATCGACCAGCGTGACCTCGACACCCGGGATGCCGCGCGCCAGCCGGGCGATGCAGCACCCGATCATGCCGGCGCCGATCACGGTGACGCGGTCGCCGAGCGCCGGACGGGCATCCCACAGCACGTTGACCGCGGTCTCGACCGCGCCGGCGAGCACCGCACGCCGGGCGGGCACCGCCTCGGGCACCACGGTGACCGCCTCCGCCGGAACCACGAAAGCCGACTGATGCGGGAACAGCGTGAATACGGTCGAGCCGACCAGCGCCTGCGGCCCGCGCTCGACGACGCCGACGTTCAGGTAGCCGTACTTCACCGGGAACGGGAACGCGCCCGATTGGAACGGCGCGCGCATCCGGTCGTGCTCCGACTCGGGCACCTCGCCGCGCACGACGAGGCTCTCGGTCCCGCGGCTGATCCCTGTCCACAGGGTGCGCACCAGCACCTCGTCGTCAGCGGGCTCGCCCACCGGCTCCGGCCGCAGCTCACCGAGCCCTCTGCCCGTGACCCAGAGCGCCATGGGCACGTCACCGGGCACGCTGCGGGGCGGTTCATCATGCGGGTGAACCATCCGCTGCTCGGATTCCGTTTCCTGGGTGGTGGTCACGAAGGAACAACGGAGGCGGCATGGCATCGGTTCGATCTCGTCGGTTCACATCTCGTCGGTTCACATCTCGTCGGCGGGCGTGGCGGTCGGCGCCGCCTACCTGGTCATCTCCACCGCGCTGGTCGTGATCGCGCTGGTACGCGCCGGCGCGCCACGGTTCGGACCTGCGAACGCGGTGACGGCAGTGCGCTCCGTGCTGGTCGCCGTCGTCACGGCACTCGTCGTCACGTCATTCGCGCAGCAGGTGCCGGCCGTCGCGCTGGTCGCGACCGCCGCCGCGGCCCTCGCCTTGGATGCGGTCGACGGCTGGGTCGCGCGCCGCACCCGAAGCGAGAACGCCGTGGGCGCCCGCTACGACATGGAGACCGACGCCTTCCTGCTGCTCGTGCTCAGCGTCGCAGACGCGCGGATCGTCGGGGGCTGGATCCTGACGATCGGCCTGATGCGCTACGCGTTCGTGGCGGCGGGATGGCTGTTCCCGTGGATGCGCGCCCGCCTGCCATTCCGCTACTGGCGCAAGGTGGTCGCGGCCGCCTGCGGGGTCGCGCTGCTGCTCGTGGCGTCCGGGCTCCTGCCCTCCCCACTTGACCTGCTGGGCGGCGCCGTCGCGCTCGGCCTGCTGGTCGAATCCTTCGGGCGTGACGTCATCTGGCTGACCAGGGTGAACTCTTCTCGGCGCTCCCTCGTGTACTCGGCATGACCGCAACCACGATGTCCGCATCCAGCCACGGCGCCACGAGGGTCTTGAGGGTTCTCAGTGCGATCCTCCTGCTCGCCGTGGGTGGCATCCACCTCTTCCTCGTCTTCGACGGAGTCGGCGGCACGCTCGGCGTGCTGTTCGTGCTCAACGCCGTCGGGGCCGTCGTGCTCGCCATCGGAATGCTGGCGCTGCACGGCAGGCTGGTGAAGCTCGCCACCGTGCTCGGCCTGCTGTTCCTGTTCGCGAGTCTCGCCTCGCTGCTGCTCGCGCTGACCGTCGGCTTGTTCGGCATCACCGAGGTGTGGACGTTCACGCTCGTTCCGCAGACGGTCGTCGTCGACGCGATCGGGATCGTCGTGCTGGCGATCACCACGGTGGTCGTGCTGCGCAGGGCGCCTTCGGCCTGAGCCGCGTCGCCGCCGCCTGCGGTTCAGGGCGGCGGCGTCACGCCGCCAGGTGGAACGTGCTCGCGAATCGCCCGAGCAGCTCGCCTGGCCCGCGCAGCAGTTCGACGGCACCGGTGGCGATGGCGCGATCCGGCGTGAGTTCGCCCGAGATGAGCCGGTGGATGCCGGGGCCGGCCGCGAAGGCGAGGTCGACCGGTCCGACGGCGCGCGTCACCCGAAGCGCGGGACCGTCCACCCGCACGAGCAGCTCGACGTCGCCCACATGCGCGCCGTACGCCGTGGCCGGCAGCCCCGCCGCTACCGACGCTCGGAAGGCGGCGCGCAGATCCATCGTCATCGAATCGGGCGTGATGATCTGCTCGGCGCGCGGATCGCCCATCGCCTTGAAGCCCCACGCCCCGAACGCGAGCACGACCGGCTCCAGCTCGCGTCCGTACGGGGTCAGCTCATAGACGATGACCCGCGAGCGCGGAGCCCGCCGGATGACCCCAGCGGCCTGCAGCTCTTTGAGCCGCGCCGCCAGGATGTTGCTCGGGATGCGGGGCAGCCCCGCAGCGAGCTCTCCGTACCGGCGCGGCCCGACGAGCAGGTCGCGCACGATCAGCAGCGCCCAGCGCTCGCCGACCAGTTCGAGGGCGCGCGTGACGCCCCCGTACTCCCCGTAGTCGCGTGCGGCCATGAAGTGGCGGCCTCGAGATCAGGCCCGCTGGTTCGCGAAGGCCTCGGGCCCCACCTCGGCGGCCTTCGGGTCCATCCAGCCGAAGTCGACGGTGTTTCCGTCGGGGTCGGTGAGGCCGCGCTGGTACATGAACCCGTAGTCGGCGGGCTCGCCGACCAGTGTCCCACCCGCTGCGACGCCCGCCGCCACGGCGGCATCGACCGCTTCGCGGGTGTCGAGGAAGATCGAGGTGCCCGCGGTCGGGTGCACCTTCGGATCGCCGATCTCGAGCTCGGTCATCGACTGGTAGAACTCGCGGGTCTCGATCATGAAGTAGCTGTGGCCGTCTTCGACCACCACGCAGGCCGCGTTGTGGTCGGTGAAGAGCGGATTGATGGTGAAACCGATGGCCGTGTAGAACTCCTTGGCGCGGTCCAGGTCGGTCACCGGAAAGTTGACGAACATCCCCGTCACGGTCATGGTGGTCTTCCTCATTCTCGAAGGTCGGTGAGTGATGAGCTAACACTTGCAAAAAACAAGTGCTGCGTCAAGCGCGGTGACCCGACCCGCCTTACTGATCCCCCGTCGCCGGTCTGTCGCCCGCTGGCTTGTCGCCCCGCATCCTGGCGACGTGCGGCTGCACGCCACGGCGCGCCTCGGGAATGGCCTGTGCGGGGCCCGGTCGGTCGACGCCGACCTCCCACGCGCCATCCGGGCGCGTGCCCTTCAGCGCCGCGGCCAGCACCTCGGCGAGGTGGACGCCGCGGCGCTCCACGCCCGATTGCTCCACCTGGGTCCGGCAGCTGAAGCCGTCGGCGAGGATCAGCGCGTCGTCATCGGCGGCGCGCACGGCCGGGAGCAACTCGGTCTCGGCACAGGCGACCGACACATCGAGGTGTCCGGACTCGAAGCCGAAGTTTCCGGCGAGGCCGCAGCATCCATCGACGATCGTCGCCTCGATGCCGGCCTGCTGCATCACCCGCGACTCGGCCTCGAACCCGAGATCGGCGTGCTGGTGGCAGTGCGGCTGCACGACGGCGGTCCCGCCGACCTGCGGTGGCTGCCACGCGTCTGTCCGGTCCAGGAGCTGCGCGAAGGTCGTCGTCTGCTTCGCGAGCAGCGCGACGTTCTCATCGAGTTCGAGCAGTTCGGGCCCGTCGGAGGTGAACACCGCGGTGCAGCTCGGCTCGAGGCCGACGATCGGGACCCCTCGGCGCAACCACGGCGCCAGCGTCTCGGCGGTGCGGCCGAGCACCCGCTTGGCGACGTCGAGCTGGCCGGTCGAGATCCAGGTGAGCCCGCAGCACGGGTGCCCTGGCGGGATCACCACGGTGTAGCCGGCGTCCTCGAGCACCTCGACCGCCGCCCGGCCGATCGCCGGGTGAAGGTTGTCAGTGAAGGTGTCCGGCCACAGCAGCACCTCCCCCCGCAGGCCCGATCCGTGGGGCCCGCGCTTGCGGTACCAGTCGGTGAAGCGCTCGGGCGCCAGATACGGAATCGGACGGTCGGGCTCGAGGCCGCCCAAGCGCGAGCCGATCCGCGCCAGGGCGGGCACGTGGGCGAGCGCATTGACCAGTCGGACGAAGGGATGACCGAGCCGCGCCCAGAACGGCAACCACCCCATGGAGTAGTGGCCGGCCGGCCGCAGCCGGTGCTTGTAGTGGTGATGCAGGAACTCGGCCTTGTATGTCGCCATGTCGACATCGACGGGGCAGTCGGTCTTGCAGCCTTTGCACGACAGGCACAGGTCGAGCGCATCGCGGACCTCCGTCGAGCGCCAGCCCGCGATCGGACCGTCCTTGGCCGCGCCGTTCATCATCTCGAACAACAGCCGCGACCGGCCGCGCGTCGAGTGCTCCTCCTCGCCGGTCGCGCGGTACGAGGGGCACATGACTCCCCCGGTGTGGTTGCGGCATGCGCCGACTCCGACGCAGCGCAGCGCGGCGTTCGCAAAGCTCCCATCGTCGTGCGGATAGGCGAAGGCCTGATCCGCGACCGGGTGCTGCTGGTAGCCGGCGCCGAGCCGCAGGTCGTCGACCGGCGACAACAGGGTCGTGGATGCCACCGCCACCTTGCCCGGGTTCATCTTGTCGTGCGGATCGAACAGCTGCTTCGTGCGGCTGAACGCCTCGACGACCCGGTCGCCGTACATGATCGGGAGCAACTCGGCCCGGGATTGCCCATCGCCGTGCTCGCCCGAGAGCGAGCCGCCGTAGCGGGCGACCAACTCGGCCGCCTGATGGATGAAGCGGCGGTAGGTCGAGATGCCGCGGGCGGTGGTCAGATCGAAGGGGATCCGGCAGTGCACGCAGCCCTGGCCGAAGTGGCCGTACAGGGCCGTGGCTCCGTAGTCGAACTCTTCGAGCAGCGCGGAGAAGTCGCGCAGGTAGTCGCCGAGCCGATCCGGGGGAACGGCCGCGTCCTCCCATCCCGGCCAGTTCGAGTGTGCGCCGGGCACCCAGGCCGTCGCACCCAGCGCGTCCTCGCGCATCTTCGAGAGCTTTTCGCGTGCCGGGGCGCTGGTCAGCACAGTGGCGGTGGGCGGATTCTCGAGGTCGGCGAAGGCCTTCGTGAGCTCGTCCACCTTGCGGTCGAGCTCGTCCTTCTGCTGCGCGCCCATCACGACGACCAGCCACCCGTCGCCGTCCGGCAGCTCGCGGATCCCCTCCGCGTCCATGTGCTTCTTGCGCTCGTAGTCGATCAACTTCACATCGATGCCCTCGAGCTGGATCGGTGCGTGCTGAGCGGCGACGAGCACGTGATCGGCCGCATCCTGAACCGTGGGGAATCCGAAGACCACGGTGGACTGGTGGGGAACGACCGGCACGAGCTTGACCTCGGCGCGCAGCACCGTCACCAGCGTCGACTCGGAGCCCACGAGCAGCCGAGCCACATCGGTCGCGTCGCCCTCGAGCAGCTCGTCGAGGTTGTATCCCGAGACGCGGCGGGGGATGCGCGGGTACCGGGCGCGGATCTCGTCCCCGAACTCGTCGCCGATCTGCCTGAGCCCCCTGGCCAACTCGCCGACGTGGCCGTCGCGCTGCTCGAGCCTGCCCAGGTCGTCGTCGCCACCGACCCAGAACCGGGTTCCGTCGTAGGTCAGCACCTCGAGCCGGATGACGTTGTCGACGGTCTTCAGGTAGGCCTGCGCGGTCGAGCCGCAGGAGTTGTTGCCGATCATCCCGCCGATGGTGCAATGCGCGTGGGTGGCGGGCTTCGGTCCGAACATCAGGCCATGCACACCCGCTGCCTGATTGAGCTCGTCGAGCACGACGCCCGCTTGCACGATCGCGGTCCGCGCCTTCGCGTCGACAGACTCGACCCGGTGGCAGTACTTGGTCCAGTCGAGCACGACGGCCTCGTTGGTGCACTCGCCTGCCAGGCTGGTCCCGCCGCCGCGCGACAGGATCGGGGCGCCCCATTCTGCGCAGACGCGCACCGCCTCGACCGCGTCATCCGGATCGAGGGGGACCACCACCGCGATCGGCACCTGGCGGTAGTTCGACGCATCCGTCGAATAGGCGGCTCGCGATCCCGGATCAAAACGGACCTCACCCCGCACACTGGCTCGCAGCTGACGCTCCAGCCTCGAACGGTCGATCGACGCCCCGGAACGGGTGACCGGGCTGGGCAGCATCGTGGCGGTCATGGGTCAGCAGGCCTCGCTGCCGGATTCGGAGCTCATATGCCATGGTGTGCACGCGTCACACGCCGCCGCGACCCCGTGACGCGGAGTCGGAGCGATCTTTCAGCCGCCCGCTTGACCCCTAGAACTCGGATGCCTAGGATTACTAGGTATGGCGCACGACAGGATCAAGGGGAATCTCGATCTGCTGCTCTTGGCTGCCCTCGCCGTCGGCCCGGCACACGGCTACGAGTTGGCCGCGAGCATCAAAGAGCGCAGCGAGGGAGAGTTCACCCTCGCCGAGGGAACCGTCTATCCGGCCCTGCACGGGCTCGAGGCACGGGGACTCATCACGAGTTCCTGGCAGGTCGTCGCCGGGCGCCGACGCCGCGTCTACGAACTCAGCGGGGCCGGACGCGACGCGCGCGACAAGCAGGCTGCCGACTGGCAACGCTTCGCCAGTGGGATGAATCGAGTGTTGGGAGAATCCGCATGACCACCGATCGCATCGACACCTACCTCGACGACATGCTCGACCGTCTCGAGGGCACGCCCGCCGAGCGGCGCCGGATGCTCACCGAGGCCGAGTCGCACCTGCGCGACAAGGCCGACGCCCTTCAGCGTGACGGCATGGACGCCGACGCGGCCCAGGCCGCAGCGATCTCGGCGTTCGGAGACGGCCCGATGATCGCGAGAACGTCGAACCGTCGAAGCCCCGGTGCACTGCTGGCCGCGTTCGTGCGCGCCGCCGCACAACTCGGCGTCTACGGCTTCGCGGCGATCGGGATCGCGGCGGTGCTCGCACGGCTGCTCTCGCTCGCGACCTCGACGCAATGGGTCTACGGACCTCCCGCGGGCTACCGGTTCACGGCAGCGCAATGCGCGCACTGGCTCGCCGTTCAGCCGAGCGCCGCCGACTGCCGCACCGCGGCGGCCCTCGAGAGCTCTGACGACTCGTTCCTGCTGGTTCTCGCCGCGGCGGTGATGGGCTTGATCGTCGCGGCCATCATCCTCGGTGCCATGCGGCTCGCTCGGCGTCGCGCCCTCCCGGCCACCTCTCGCCTGCCACGCAGTGTCGTGTCCGCCATCGGGGCCACGGCCTTCGTCGGTGCCGGTGCCGGGCTGATCGCCACCGGAGCGGTACGCGGCATCGCCGGCGGCGTGTGGGGCCAGGGCGTCTTCTACACGGATGGCGTGGTCGCCCTGATCTTCGGCGCCGTCTTCCTGGTCCGCTTCGTGCGCACCATCAGACCGGTGTTCGGCGCGGCCACCGCATGAGGAATCGCCTTCTCACCATCGCGGTCAGCGGGCTGGTGGGAATCGGGCTCGGAGCGCTCAGCGGCCGGCTGAGCGCGATCCGCAGCTCAGTGCCCGCTGCCCGATGGGGCATCCCAGATCTTCGAGAGAGCGCCCGCCAGGTCCCAGCGGGGCGAGGTGTGGCCGTTGCACATGACGGCGATCACGGTCTCGCGATCGGCGGAGACGGTGAAGTCGCTGACATAGCCCCCCATCCGGCCGCTGTGGCTGAGGCCGCCGCCGGCCTGGATGTAGATCCCCGCCGCGTCCTTATCACCGGTACCGTCGTCGACGGCTCCGACCGCGAAGTCGGCTTGGATGATGTCGCCGGCGCGGTACTGATCCCCCCACCTGGCCAGCTCCGACGGCGTCGTGATGATGCCGCTGTAGCCGTATGCGGTCCATTCGGGCTGCTGCAGCTGCAGGTTGTCGTCGTACGACAGGGCGACGTCGGGCGCCTTGATCGCGGGTGCGACGACCATCTTCAGGCCGAGCGGAGTGAAGATGTGATCGGCCAGGTACCTCGGAAGGGGCGTCCCGCCGACCCGGCCCACCACCTCGGCGAGCAGCACGTAGTTCGAGTTGGAGTACTCGTAGCCGGTTCCCGGGTCGAGCTTCTTCTCGCGCCGGATCGCGTTCAGCGTCGTCTGCTCGTCGGCGGTCTGGGTGAACCCGATCCCCACCTTGCCGAGCTCGACCCAGTAGTCGGGGATGCGGCTCGTGTGATGCATGAGCTGATCGAGCGTGATCGTCGCGCCCCAGGCGGGCAGCCCGTCGACGTACTTCGCGATCGGGTCGCTCAGCGCGAGCTTGCCCTGGCGCTGCAACATGAGAATCGCGGTCGCGGTGAACTGCTTCGACACCGACGCGATGTCGAAGCGGGTGCTCGTCGTGTCGGGCGTCTTCGCGGCGAGGTTGGCGAGACCGCCGGCTCCCGCCCAGACGACGCGGCCGTGCCTCGCGACCGCCGCCGAGCATCCGGGCTGGGTGGCGTTGACCAAGGTGGCGACCGCGTGGTCGCTCTTCGCCTTGTTCGCGGCGAGAGTCATTTCGCGCAAGGAGGTCGCGGCGACCGGCCGGTGAGCGGCCTCGCGCGTCGGGATCGGAGCGAGCACCACGGCCACGACCACACCGAGCACGACAACGGTGGCCGCGGCGATCAGCGCCCGAACGACCACCCGCCGCGACGATCTCACCGCCCTACGGTAACGGCTCGCCGCCGGCGTCGGATGCCGCTCGTATCCTCACCCCATGTCCGAGGGTGTCGAGGCGTGGTGGGCGCGGCGGCAGTTCACGCACGGCACCGACGTGCCGTTCCCCGTCGGCACCGCACTTCGCGCCCGTCGCTCCCACAACCCCATGGGCCCGCCGGCTACTGCCCACAACATGCGTTTTTGCCGCAGCGTGCAGCAACTTCGCCTCGCTCGAACACTCCCGAAGGTCGCGTGAACCGGGAGTCGCCGCCCCGCGACACGCGACGGCGACTCCCCCTGCTGGCGAAGCCCGTCGTCCGCTTCAGGTCGACAGACGTGCTTCGTCTCGGCGGGCAGATCAGGGGGACACATCCTCCAGTTCGCGGTTCCGGGTGTGCTTCGTGAACTGCGCGAGGATCGCGGCCACGACGAGGAACGACGAGATCAGCAACAGGGCTCCAAGCACCGAGAGTTGGGGGATGATCGGCGCGATCACGAGGATCCCAATGCCGCCTCCGATGTGGCCGACACCGTCAACCAGCGCGAAACCGGTCGTACGCGCGCGAGTCGGGAAACTCTCGGCCGTGAGCGCATAGGTGGGCGAGACCCAGAGGTTGAACCCGGCGAAAATCAGGATCGCACCGATGAAGGCCACGCCGACGTTCGCGCCCGCCGCGGCAACCACGACGGCACCGATCAGGGTCACGATGGCGCCGATGATGAGCCAGTAACGCCGCTCCAGCTTCTCGACCACGAACGACATGATGATCGCCTCGGCGACGAATCCCAGCGTTCCGACCGCGGCGATGACGCCTGCCTCCGGGGGGATGTACTTCAGCGAGACGAGCACAGTCGTGAACCCTGTCGCGAATCCGTAGACCGTGATGTAGGCGATGAACCACATCACGAAAAGCAGGAGCATGCGGCGAAGATAAACCGGGTTCTTGAAGATGTCGCCATACGGCACCTTCGTCGCAACGGGGGTGCTGGACGGCACCTTGCTGACATCGGGCTCGTCGAGTGGGCCGCGACGCGTCGCGCGGGTCTCCATCGCCGCGACGACGACTTCGGCGTCCGAGATGCGGTCTCGACTGACGAGCCAGCGCGCCGACTCCGGAAGACCAAAGCGCAGGATGATGGCGACCAGGGCAAGGATCGCGCCGATGGCGTACATCCACCGCCATCCGTCCCCGAACGTCGGGCCGGCAACGGCAAAGGGCAGCCCGACCGGCCACGGAGTCGGCGGAGTCGTGAGGAGAAGTCCAAGCCAGATTCCGAAGAATGCGCCGAGCGCGGACATGATGAAGATGACCGTTGTGAACCTCGCCCTCGACTTCCGCGGCGCGACTTCGGCGATGTAGGTGTTGACGATCGAGAGGTCGGCACCGATTCCCATCCCGGTGATGAAGCGAGAGGCGTCGAAGTTGCCGAGGTCGGGCGAAAGCGCCGTGTACAGCGAACCCAGACCGGTGAGCAGCATGGTGATCAGCAGCATGTTGCGCCGTCCGATCCGGTCGGCGATCGGGCTGAGCACCAAGGTTCCCACCACATAACCAGCGAGGTTGAGGATGACGGGAACGGCCAGTGAGTTCAGCGCGGTCTCGGGAGTGCACCCCTTGACCAATGCGCCACAGGTTTCGATGAACGACACGTTGATGTCGAAGATGTCATAAAAGGTGAACAGGAATCCAAGTCCGATGATCACGATCAACCCGGGAGACAGGGACCACACCTGGAGGCGGTCCAGACGCGCCAGCACCTGTCGCGCGGCGTCAGGAATGGGTTTGGACGCCGTGGACGTCGTGCTCATCGCAGTCCTCCCGCGGATCCGATCGGATAACAGGACGTGGTCATCATTCTCTCTCTCTCACATCGTTGTGTTAGGACAAAACCACTTCTCACCGCGGCAAAATCTCGCGCGCAGACCTGTGAACGCCGCCCGCGCGAGCAACGGTGCTCGAGTGGGAATCCATAGGCCCGGAGTAACCCTGTCGCAACCCGAAGTGGTCCTGGGGCCCGCTTCCACTCAGTGGAAGTGGCGGCCCTTTCGGCTGTCTCAGTGCCAGCCGAGTGATCGCGAAATGCCGCGGGCAGCGAGCCGCACCGACAAGTGAAAGTTCTGATCTATCACGTGTTCCGCGTGGGCGACGACCGACACCGCAGCAACGACGCGGTTGGTGTTATCGCGGACGGGCGCCGCGGCCGAGAAAGTGTCCGGCGACATTTCGTTGACCGAAACAGCCAGTCCACTCGACCGGATCCGCGCCAGTCTCACCCGAAGCAGGTGTTCATCCGTCATGGTGTCCGGCATGAACTTCTCGGGGCCGCTCGCGATGAGCTCATCGAATACCGCGGTCGGCGCGTGTGCAAGCAATACCAGGCCAACGCCCGTCGCGTGAAGCGGCAGCTGCACCCCGACGCCCGAAACCACGCCCACAGAACTCGGCCCGGCGAACCGCTCCAGGTAGAGGGCGTGAAGACCGTCGCGAACGGCGAGGTGCACGTTCTCGCGGGACACCTCGTAGAGATCCTCGAGGAACGGCAGTGCGGCCTGACGCAGGCGACTGGGCTCCGGCGCAAGAACGCCGAGGCGCCACAATCGCAGCCCGACGCGAAACCGTCCGTCCCGACCTCGAACGATGCCGCCCCAACCTGTCCAGGCGCTGAGCAATCGATGCGTAGTCGACAGCGGGAGTGCGGCACGATCTGCGATTTGCGTGAGAGACAGGGTCGGCTCGCGCGAAGCCTCGAACACCTCGAGGATCGCGAACATGCGCTCCGAGTGCGAGACGGGAGCAACCTCACGAATGCTCATGAGGACTCTCGGCGGCTGAGGGCGCCGGTTGCAGGCGCAGGCCCAAACATGATCGACAACTCTAGACGTACCGGTCGGCGTTGCCCGAACGCATCTCGACGGAACCGATGTATCGATCAGCACTGCGCCGAAGTCGGACACACCCCCTGCATCACCCGAGCCCCGAGTTCCCCGGGACGGTGCAGGCCAACTGCCCCCCGTGGCGGCGAGCAGTTCGCCCGCGCGGCCCGAGCGTCAGATGCCGCTCGTATCCTCACCCCATGTCCGAGGGCGTCGAGGCGTGGTGGGCGCGACGGCAGTTCACGCACGACACCGACGTGCCGTTCCCCGTCGGCACCTACCGCGAGGCGTGGGCGCCGTACCCCGCGCTGATCCGGCAGTACCACCCGGAGTTCAACGCCGGCATCACCCTCACCCAGATCCCGCCGGCCGCCGAGGTGCTGCTGCTCTGGCAGTGCGAGGTCGGCCATCTGTTCGCCGCGACACCCGCGGAGCAGCGCCAGCGGCCGGGGCGTGAACGTCGCCGCTCGTCGTGGTGCCCGGAGTGCGCCGTGCTGGCCAAGCCGCCGCGCGTTCCGACCGCGCCGGCGGGCGTTCGGCCGGCGAGCGAAGCGCGACCGCGGGCAGCATCCCGAGCCAAGCCGCTGTGCGCGAAGACGCCGCGGCTCCCGGTCGGCGAGGCGTTCGCCAGCGAGTGCGCGCCGGCCACGGCATCCGCTGTCGAAGCGCAACTGCGGCACGACCTCGCCGCGCGCCTCGAGTTCACACCCGGCCTCAACGCGGTGCGCGTGGCGCGGCCGTTCTTCGAGCATCTCGAGGTGTGGCCCGACATCGTCATCCCCGAACTGCGCATCGCCGTCGAATACGACAGCCCCGGGCGGCACGGCCTCGAGCATGTGGGCAGGCGTCAGGATGCCGACCTGCGCAAAGACCGCGCGCTGCGGTCGGCGAGGTGGGAGGTCGTGCGCATCCGCACCGGACGGCTGGAGAAGCTCGGGCCGTGGGACCTGCAGGTGTCGGGAACCGGGCGGAAGACGGTGACCGCACTGCTCGACGTGTTCCGATCGATCCGCGGCGAGCTGATCGTCGAGGCCTATCGGCGCTGACCGTCCGAGAGCGGCGGCCGCCTCACTTAGCCATTGTGCGTCAGCCCGTGGCTACTCGTTCTGGGGAAACCCAAGATTGATCCCCCCGTGACTGGGGTCGAGCCAGCGGCTGGTTACGGCCTTCTGACGGGTGAAGAACCGCACCCCTTCTGCGCCATGCGCCTTGGTGTCGCCGAACAACGAATCCTTCCAGCCGCCGAACGAGAAGGTGGCGACAGGGACTGGGATGGGGACGTTGATGCCGATCATCCCCACCTGGACCTCATGCTGGAACCGTCGGGCAGCACCGCCGTCGTTGGTGAAGATCGCCGTGCCGTTGCCGAACGCTCCGCGGTTGATCAGGGCCACGCCTTCGTCGAAACTCGCAACGCGCACCACGGACAGCACGGGACCGAAGATCTCCTCGGTGTAGGCCCTCGAGGAGGTGGGCACCCGATCGAGCAGGGTGGGTCCGAGCCAGAAGCCTTCAGGAGCACCATCCGGCTCGACCCCGCGCCCGTCGACGACGACAGTCGCTCCGTCCGACGCCGCGATGTCGATGTAGCCGGCCACCTTGTCACGGTGCTGCTCGGTGACCAGGGGGCCCATATCGCAGCCCCGTCGCCCGTCGCCGACTCGCAGTCCGTTCATGCGATCGCCGATCTTGGCAATCAGCGCATCGGCGATCGGTTCGACCGCGACCACGACCGAGATCGCCATGCACCGCTCGCCCGCCGACCCGAACCCGGCATTGATGGCGGAATCCGCGACCAGATCCAGGTCAGCGTCCGGGAGGACGAGCATGTGGTTCTTGGCACCGCCAAGGGCTTGCACCCGCTTGCCGTGCGCGGTGCCCACCTCGTAGACGTATTTAGCGATCGCCGTCGATCCTACGAAAGAGATGGATGCCACATCGGGGCTGGTCAGCAGCCCGTCGACCGCCTCCTTGTCTCCATTGAGCACATTGAAGACGCCGTCGGGCAGACCTGCCTCCTTCCAGAGCGCGGCCAGCCACATTGCTGCGGACGGATCCTTCTCGCTCGGCTTCAGAACCACCGTGTTTCCGGCAGCGATGGCGATCGGGAAGAACCACATCGGGACCATCGCCGGAAAGTTGAACGGGCTGATGATGCCGACCACCCCGAGGGGCTGCCGGATCGAGTACACGTCGATGCCGCTCGACACCTGTTCCGAGAACTCCCCCTTGAGGTGGTGGGCGAGACCGGTGGCGAACTCGACCACCTCTTGCCCTCGGCTGATCTCTCCGAGTGCGTCCGAGAGAACCTTTCCGTGTTCCGAGGTGATGATCGCGGCGAGTTCCTCCTTGCGGGCATCGAGCAACTCGCGGAACGAGAACAGGACCTGCTGTCGCCGCGCCAGGGACAGCTCGCTCCAGGCAGGGAAGGCCGCGCGCGCGGAAGAGATCGCCGCGGCGATCTCTTCCGCCCCTGCCAGCGCAACCCGATGCGTCTCGACGCCGAGTGCCGGATCGAAGACCGGGGCTGTGCGGCCGACGGCCGAGGTTTCGACTCCATCGATCCAGTGGGAGATGAGGGGCAGATCAGACATGGATTCCTACTTCTTGAGAGGGGATGAATGAGAACTCGGGCGAACCGTGCGGTCAGCCCGCAATGCGGATGAGCTTCTTGTTGATGAACTCCTCCATCGCCAGGCGCCCCATCTCACGACCCGAACCCGAGCGCTTGACGCCGCCGAATGGCAACTCGACAGCGTCACCCTGCACGATGTTGACCCACACCATTCCCGCGTCGATCGCGTCGGCCATGCGCAAGGCCTGGTCGTTGTCCGTCGTGTAGACGTAGGAGCCGAGACCGAATGGGATGTCGTTCGCCAGAGCCACTGCTTCTTCTTCGGAGCCGACCCGGTAGAGCGCGGCGACCGGGCCGAAGAACTCCTCGCGGTACGCATCCATGTCGGAGGTGACGCCGGTGAGGACTGCCGGCGGGAAGTAGTTGCCCGACACGGAGCCGCTCGTCAGCACCGTTGCCCCCTGCGCGCGAGCGCGGTCGAGCTGGTCGACAAGCGTCGCGGTGGCGGTGGCCGACGACAGGGGGCCGATGCGCGTGCCCTCGATGGTCGGGTCACCCGGCTGTGCTTCCGTGAGCGCAGCCGTGAATTTCTCGGCGAATTCGTCGAACAGCGTGTCGATCACAATGAACCGCTTTGCCGCGTTGCAGGACTGACCGGAGTTGTCGAGACGCGCGTTCACCGCGTCACGCACGGCGGCATCCATGTCGCTCGTCGACAGCAGGATGAACGGGTCGGATCCGCCGAGTTCGAGCACCACCCGCTTGAGATTGCGCCCGGCGAGTTCGGCGACGGCCGCACCTGCGCGCTCGGATCCGGTGACCGAGACGCCCTGCACTCGAGGATCGGCGATGACGACTCCCGCCTGCTCATTGTCGGCATAGATATTCACGAACACACCGTGGTGCGCGCCCGATTCGGCAGCCGCGTCGTCGAAGATCTGCCCCATGGCAGCAGAGGATTCCGGGCATTGTGCCGCGTGCTTGAGGAGTATCGTGTTCCCCGCGACGATGTTCGGGCCTGCGAAGCGCGCAACCTGGTAGTACGGGAAGTTCCACGGCATGATGCCCAAGAGGACGCCCAGCCCGGAGCGCCTGATGAATGCCGAACCGGTCCCATCAATGAGTTCGATCGGCTCGTCGGTGAGGAACGCCTCGCCGTTGTCGGCGTAGTACTGATAGATCGCGGCGGCGAATTCGATCTCGCCACGAGCCTGATCGATCGGCTTGCCCATCTCGCGCACGACGATCTCGGCGAGCGACTCGATGCGCTCCAGGTGCAGCTCAGCGACCCTGGCGATGAGCGCGGTCCGACGCCCGACATCCACCCGGCGCGCCCAGGTCTCGTAAGCCTCACTCGCCGCAGCGATCGCGCGGGTCAGCTCCTCATCGGAGATGGTGGGGTATTCCCGGACGGTCTCTCCCGTTGCGGGGTTGATGACGGCGTAGTGACTCATGGTGCTTCCTTCTCCCTGGTCGTGTGGGGTTGATTTTCGCTGGCAGCCGACTCCTCGAGGATCTCGGCCGCCAACCGTCGCCCGACGCGGATCGCACCGTCGACGTGCTGGTATCCCTCGGCTGCGAGGTCGCTCGATCCGAACCGCAGACGACCGACCGGCTGGAGCTGAAGAGCGCCGTAGCGGGTCAGGCCGCCGAGGTCGAAACTCGCGGCATACGCGCCCTGCGTCCACTCTTCGGCGGCCCAGTCACTCTCGTAGTAGACGATCGGCTCGAGTGCCTGCGGGCCGTAGTACTCGGCAAGCGAAGCGAGGATCGCGGAACGACGCTCTCCTGGTGTCAACGCGAAGAGCGCGTCGGCCTGTTCGTCGGAGACGAACCCCACCAGGGTGCCGCGATCCTCCCCGAAGTTCGAGTTGTCATACGACTCGTGCACGATCGAGTACGGTCCGAAGGCCGTGCCCGAGAGCCCGTCGGCGCGCCAGAACGGTGACGTGTAGGTGGCGTGCACCTTGATCACGAGCCCGAGCGACTGATGCTGCGCCGCCTGCTGCCGCAGACGGGGTAGCGGAGGGTCGTAGCGGATGCGCCCGTACAAGTTCGGGGGAACTGCGACGACCGCGAAGCGCGCATCGACCACGAGGACATCGGCTGGATCGCTGGAGTCGGCAGCCGAGGCGTGCACCCGTACTGCGGTGTCCGACCACTCGATCGTCGAGACCGCCCGTCCGAGCAGAACGCGGTCGGCGAGGCTTTCGGCGAGGGCCAGCGGAACCTGTTGCAAACCACCCACCACACGACGGTCGAGAATGAAGTCCGCGTCGACGAGGTGGCTGAAACTGCCGGCGCTGGCGGCCATCAGGAGCGCTTGAAGAAGCGAGAAGGTGTGAGCGGGCTTGGTGAGCATGGCGCCGGCGATGAAGAGGGCGATGTTCGAGCGTGCCTCCGCATCCGCGCTGTGCAGAGCGAGCCAGGCCTCGAATGACACGTGATCGAACTCAGCAGCGCGCGGGTGCGACCAGGGCGCCGCCGGGTCGATCTCGCCCACGAGACCATCCAGGATCCCGATCAGCCGCTCGATCTCAGATGCAGTCGACGGCGAGCCGGGGAACCTTCCGCCCCGGGAGCGGCGCGTCACCCCGTCGGCGCCGAGATACAGGCTGTCCCCATCCCGAAAGCGCTCGTAGGTCTCGAGCCCCAACTCGGCGAGTGTCTCGAGAAGCGCTGACTGGTCGGGCGAAACCCACTGACCGCCGATCTCGAACAGCTGGCCGTCGATGTAATCCGTCCACAGTCGACCGCCGACTCGCCCCCGCGCTTCGATCACGACCACCTCGAACCCCGCCGCTCGAAGCCGCGTCGCTGCCGTGAGCCCTGTCACACCGGCGCCGACGATCGCGACGTCGGCCTTCATGTGATCCATATGTCTCCTGGTCTAGGTGTCGAAGCCGATTCGCAGCGCGCTCATCAGCTTCAGCAGGGGCCCGTCGCGCCCCTCCCGCTCATCCGAGCGCGCCACGGCAGCCCGCGTCACCTGGATCGCGGGATATGCGATGGGCTCCGGCGGGATCGGGAACGGCTTCGTTCGCACCATCGACAATCGCGTGAGTTCGGTATCCAACCCGCTGAGAACGTCCAGCATGACGGACGCTCCGAACCTGGTCGCGCCGACACCCAGCCCGGTGAAGCCCGCGGTGTAGGCGACCTGTCCTGCGTAGGCGGCCCCGGTGTGCGCGACCAGCTTGGTGGACATGTCGATCGCGCCTCCCCACGCGTGCGAGAAGTCGACGTCTTCGAGCTGGGGGAAGGTGCGGAAGAAATGGTCCGCGAGCTTGCGGAACGTCGCGGGCCGGTCATCGTGCTCGGGCCTGATCGTCCCGCCGCGATGATAGATCGCGTCGTATCCGCCGAACAGGATGCGGTTGTCGGCGGTGAGCCGGTAGTAGTGGAACTGACGCGACGAGTCGGCGATTCCGAATCGTTCCGTCCAACCGATCTCGGCGAGCTGGCTCGGCGACAACGGTTCTGTGACGAGCGCGTAGTCGTAGACCGGCACGACGTACCGGTTCGCACGCTTCAGCAGCGACGGGAAGGCGTTCGTGGCGAGGGCGACCCGCAGCGCAGAGACCGTCCCCGTGGGCGTCGCGACGGCGATCCGTGCGCCGCGACGACGCAGCGACAAAGCCGGGGTGTGCTCGGCGATCTCGACACCCAGCTCGAGGCAAGCACGACGCAGCCCCCAGGCGAGCTTCGCCGGATGAACCATGGCGACCCCGTCTCGCACGTGCACCCCCGCGCGGTACAGCGGAGAATGCACCCGATCCTGCACCTCGCGACGTCCCAAGAACTCTTCGCCTTCGAGGTGCGCAAGGTCGCGAAGCCATTCGACCTGATAGTCCTCGGTCGCCACCTGGAGCATTCCGGTCGGTTCGAACTCCGCATCGATTCCGTAGCGGGTGAGCGTGGTAGCGATCGCCGCGAAGTTCTCGGCCCCGAGGCGGTGCAGCACAGCAAGCTCCTCGGCGAAGTGTCGTTGACCATTCTCTTCGCCGTGCGTGAGATCGGCCTCGCAGAATCCGCCGTTGCGTCCACTGGCGGCCCACCCGACCTCATGTGATTCGACGAGAACAATGCGAGCCGAAGGGTCGCGTTCTTTCGCGATCAACGCGGTCCACAGCCCGGTGTACCCCCCTCCGACGACGAGAAGGTCCGCCTCGCTGTCGCCGCCGAGTCGTGGTTGTGGCTCGGGAGCCCCGGATTCCAGCCAGAAGACCGACCGGCGGGTCCCCTGCAGCGACCGGGACAGGATGCGGTCGTCGGTCTTCTCGGGCGATGCGTACGCGGAGGGCATGGGGATCAGACTCCGATTTCTATGTCGCCGACGGGCACTGCCGAGCACAGCAGAGCCGTTCCGGGCGGGGGTTCGATCAAGGGGTCGACGACCGAGAATGTCGCCCCATCCACGCGCTTGGCGCATGTTCCGCAGAGACCCGAACGGCAGGAGAACGGCAACCTGATTCCCAGGGATTCTGCGACATCGAGCAGGGTTCCCGGATCGCTCGGTCCACTGTGCCTCGGAGGATTCGGTCCCCGTGAATCGGACGGTGAACGGGCCTGATGCCGGTGGGTGACGGAACTCGAAGTTGGCCGGACGGGGCGAATAGAACGGATCGGACCGGACCGCGGCATCCGGAACTCCTGCCGCACTCGCCGCGGCTTTCATCGCCGTAACGAAACCCTGCGGACCGCACACCACCACCGACGTGGAAAGGGGGTCGGTGATCAGAGAGGCGACATCTGCACCGGTCGGTCGTCCTCGACGATCATGTTCCGAGGCATTCGACCCGGTCACGAAGAGGTGAAGGGTCGCGTTCGCGAGCGAGGATGCCGCCTCAGTGAGCTCGTCGCCGTGCGCCATCGTGTTCCGCGATCGCTCGACATGCACGAAATCGACGCGACGCTCACTGCGGGCATCGGCGAGCGCATGGGCGATGGCCAATGCGGGCGTAATGCCGATGCCCGCGGTCAGGACGAGCAGCGGACCACGGTCGTCGTCGCGCACGGCAGCGTCACCGAATGGCCCGGAGACCAGCACGTGATCGCCCGGTTCACGCGCCGCAATCCACGGCGACATCGTCCCGCCATCATGGTGAGCCACGGTGATGCGCGCCACACCCGCGGAGGCCCGCGAGATCGTGTATGAGCGCCATGCGGTGCCCAGGGCCGTGCCGGAATGGACCTTGAGGTGCTGGCCTGGCATCCCGTCCGACAGCAGTCCGAAGCTGTCGCGGAGCGAGACGCTCGTCACCGAATCCCCCACACGCTCGACCGTGAGCACCTCCGCACGTCGGGGAGCCTCGTGAGTGGCTGCTTCCCGGATCTCAGCAGTGATGCGCGGAGCCTCGGCTCGATCGCGAGCAAGGGAATCCCCGATCCGGACGCGGCCGGCCCGCCGCACACGCGCATAGACCCCGCAGAATCCGTGGCCGAAATGCGCGCCGAGGACGCCCGGCACATTGACGTTCGTTCCGCCTCGGTCAGGGTCGACGGATGTGGCGCTGCAACGGATGATCGGCTCCAGCACGTCGAGTTCGACCTCACCCACTCGGATGACGGTTCCCACGAGGCGAACTCATCCCACGGTGCCAGTCCATCGATGTAGAGGTTCGCGCGAAACCGGCGGTGGTCGAGCGGCACTCCCGCGGCTGTGGAAATCTCGCGGATGGTGGCGAGGTTGATGATCGACACGGATGCGTACGCCACATCCCAGAGGTGCGTCCCGGACGAGATGAGCTCGGCCCGTGCGCCGGGGCCGGCGAACCACGACTGGATGGTGGCGACGGTGTTCTCGTCGGTGACCACCCGCCCGTCCGGGGTGACCCTCAGCGCGAGGGATGTCCCGTCTCTGTGGCGGAGTTCGAGGGTGGCACCACCCGAACCGGTCTCGAGGATGGTCGCCGAGTGTCCACCGAGGTCGGGTCGCGCGTCCAGCGCGTGGAATGCCTCGTAGCTCGTCCAGGTTCCGAACTCCTCGAGGGGAATCCGTGTCGTGCTCATCGCGAAGGCCCGATCCCAGCGGATGCCATGCTGGCCGATCTCTGCCTGCGCGAGGGACTCACCTCCGAGTCCCTTCACCGGGTATCTCCCGATGTCGGCCAGGCGCGCGAACTCGTCGTGTGTCATGTCATTCCCTGGCCCAGAGGACCTTCCACAGCATGACGGCACCCGGCTTCGCGCGTCCCTCCACCTCGATCGCGCACTCCAGCGTCAGCAGATAGCGATCGCCTCTGGGAGTGACATCCTTCACGGCACCCATGACCCGGATGCGGTCGCGAGTTGTCACTTCGCTCACGAACCGGATGTGGTCGAACCCGTAGTTCCAACCAGCCCAGGCTGGGTCATCCACCGATAGCACGCTGTTGGTCAGGTGATCCAGCAGTGCGAGCAGGTGAAAGCCCTCGACGAGGCCGTCCTGATAGAAGTCCGCGTTCATGGCGTTCGCGTTCTTGTCGACGTAGCTCGCCGCATCGAAGAGGTCGAGGTGTGCCTGGTCGACCTGAAGGTAGCTACTCCGGAACTCGCGGCCGACGAGATCGGCCACGCCGTTCCAGTCGACGGAAACAATGATGGGGCTGTCATTCACTGGCGTGTGCCACTCTCTGTCGAGACGCGTGCCGGCGAGAGGCCGCGTCGGTGTTCTAATGGCTCCAGCTTGAAACCGTCTTGGGAGGACACATGCCGCGTCGTGTCGACAGCGGAGAACGACGTCAGTTGATCACGTCGGCCGCGGTGCGCATTCTGGCGCGCGGTGGCCCCAGCGCGCTGACCCTGCGAAGTCTCGCCGCCGAGTTGGACGGCTCGATCACGCTGGTGACGCATTTCTTCGCCAATCGTGACGACCTGTTCGCCGCGATCGTGGACGACCTTGTCGAGAGCTACGACTCCGAACTCGCCGAGATCGAGCGCGGTCAGGATGCGTCGGGGCGCTTGCGCCGGCTGCTGCAGTGGATGCTCCCGCTCAGCCCCGACGACGTCGAACGCGAATCGGGGCGGGTCGCGCTGATCCCGATGCGCGAAGACGCCAACATCGACCACTTCATCCAGGTCAATGAGCGGCGGGCGCGCGAGTTGCTCACCCGTCATCTGGAGCCGCTCCTGCCCGCGAACCGTATCCCTGAGGCCGTCGACTACCTGCGCGCGATGGTGAATGGCATCGTGCTGTCGGCGGTCGAGCACCCCGATATCTGGACTGCCCGACGCCAGCTCGATGTCGTGGAAATGGCGTTGCGTACAATCCACCAGGATCACACTCCGGCGTGATCCCGGCGCGGCGCCGCGACTGTCGCCTCGGCGCCGCTCTCTTTCGCAGGATCACCGCTCCCCTTGGCGATCAGGAGAGAGTCAACGATCCACGCGCGCCCCGTGGTCTCCTCGATCAACACGGGATTGAAGTCGGCCTCGGCGATCACCGGGGCGAGGTCGATGGCGAGCCAGGAGATCCGCTGCACCAGGTTCGCCAGGGGTGCCATGTCGGTCTGCGGATGCAGGGAACGATAGCCATCGAGCAGCCGACCAAGAATCGTGTCGGAGATGAGGGCTGCCGCCGAGTTCGACGTGAGTGGGGCGCGACCGTGTCGGGTGTCGTTCAGCAACTCGACAAGAGTGCCGCCGAGTCCCACCCCGATGTTGCTACCGAGTACTCCATCGTTGACGAACCCGACGAACGCTTCGATGTGGTCCACCAGCTGGCGCTGCACCTCGAAACCATCGATGCGCGCGCCCGGAGCTTTCTCTCCCACCGATTTCGTGATGGCCGCACACGCCGCGTCGAGGCCGGCCTGGTCAACGACGCCCACCACGACGCCGCCGACATCACTGCGGTGGGCGATATCGGCCGAATTCACCTTGACCACGACGGGATAACCCACCTCAGCAGCGAAGGTTGCCGCTGACGACGAGTCAGACACGACCGCCGACGGTGCGAGCCGAATTCCGTAGGCCGTTTGGATGTCGTGAAGCAGTTCTCCGCCAACCGGCCCTGAGACCCGCGCGATCCGTTCGATCAGGGCCGAGACCGTCGCGGCATCGGGAAGTCCGTCCGGCCTGACCCGTTCGATGGTGACTGGCGAGCGGTTGCGCCCAGCCGTCCGAATGGCGACGAAGGCGTTGTGGAGCCCCCGCGCCACACCCACCCGCGCACCCGGGCCGAGCACGCGCGATCGGTGGAGAGTGTGGGATGAGCTGGAGGCCACGATGACGGGAGTCGATGGTTTCGCCGCGAGCACGCTCGCGAAATATTCGTCCTCGTATCCCAACTCCGACGCGCTCAACGTGATCTGGGCATCGAGAACGGCGACAACCACGTCGATCTGTGGGTCGTCCGCAATCAGCTCGATCGCCTGCCGAAAGTGTTCCTCGCTGGCATCGGTCGTCGACGCCGCATCCAAGGGATTGTGAACCACTCCGCCCGGGAAGAGCCCCTCGAGCGCCGCAACGGTCGGTGCCGCGAGGGCCGGCAGGACGACGCCGACGGATGCCGCGATGTCCGCAGCAAGCGCTGCTTGCCCGCCGGAGATGGTCAGCACCCCCACTCGACCCTGGCCGACGGATCGGCCGGCGAGTGTGGAGAGCAACTCGAGTGCACTGGCAAGCTCGTCGTAGTCCGCGACCAGGGGCAGATCGAGTTCGTCGAAGAGAGACTGGTATGCCGCTTCGCTGGACAGGATCGCGCCGGTGTGCGCGACCGTCGCGGTCGCCCCCGTGTCGGACCTGCCCACTTTGAGCACCACGATCGGCTTGCCGACCTGTCGGGCAGCATGCACTGCGGAACGAAAGCCGTCGACGTCCGAGATCGATTCGACCACGATGCCGATGACTGCCGTGCCCGGGTCGGTCGCGAGCCAGCGGATGTAATCTGCCGTCGTCAGGCCGACCTCGTTGCCCGTCGAGATGATGCGTGAGAACCCGCGGCCCTGCACCGAACGGGCGACGAAGATCGCACCGGACCCCGACTGCGAGAGAAGGGCGATGTCGCCCTTCTCGAGTCCCGCGAGGTTGTCGTCCTCCGCCCACAGCCGCAAGGATTCGCTGACTCCGATCACGCCCATGCAGTTGGGGCCGTGGACCAGCATCCGGCCGCGTTCGTGCACCTCTCGAAGCTGGTCAAGCTGCGCTGAATCGAGACCCACGCTCAAGATGACGGCTACCGGGCACCCGGCCGCCTCCAGTTCGAGGACAACGCTGATCACCTGCGCAGCCCCCACCGCGATCACTGCGGCATCGATCGCGGGAAGCGCATCGATGCCGACCAGCGCCTCGATGCCCTCGATCGTGTCCCCGCTCGGGTGGACGAGAAAGATCTCACCGGTGAAACCACCGGATCGGAGGTTGCGGACGACATGATTGCCCGTGGCGAGGTTGTTGCGCGTCGATGCGCCGATGACGGCGACGCTGGTCGCGGAAAACAGCCGATCCAGCCGTGCGGCGATGGACATGAGGCCTCAGTTCTTGTTGCAACCGTTGTGTAGCGATGACTATACGAAACTCCGCAAGTCCCCGCAAGGACGCCCCCGTATCTCAGATATCCCTTACATCTGCTCGATCCGCCGGTTCACATGATTGTTACAAAAGCCGGACGGGAAGCCATTGTTTTGTTGTAGTGGTTGATATACGTTGCTTGGCAATCGTCAATCGTCGAGGATGTGACTACCCAAGGAGCAGGCCATGAAGCATGGTTCTTTTACTCGCCTGAGCATCAAACGCACGCTCGTCACGGGCACCGTGCTCGTGGCGCTCAGCCTCACGGGGTGTACCGCTGCGTCGCAGAACACGTCCGGGAGCTCCCCTCAGAAGCTGATTTCGATGGCTCCCGCTGCCAAGGGCCCGGTCGATTCCATCGTCTGGAACCTGCCAGGAGGCGAACCGGCCACGATCGACCCGCCGAACGCGGCGACCCTCTCCGGTGCCGGCGTCGTCAGCAACCTGTGCGACTCGCTCCTGACGCATGACGCCAATTACGACGTCGTTCCGGGACTTGCCGAGGCCAAGGTCATCAGCCCGACGGAGATCACCTATACCATCCGCCCGGACGCGACGTTCTGGGACGGCAACCCTGTCACCGCGGAGGATGTCGCCTACAGCCTGAAGCGCGGTGCTGATCCTGAGGCTCTCGTCTCGTTCATCTACGCCAGCGTCAAGTCCATCGACGTGACGGGCGACCGGCAAGTGACGGTCACGTTCACGACGCCCAACGAGATGTTCAACGCCGAGATGACCACGTTCGCGGGAGCGGTCATGGAGAAGCAGTTCACCGAAGCCGCGGGTAAGGATGTCGGCACGGCAACGGGTGGCCTCATGTGCAGCGGGCCGTTCAAGCTCGGCAAGTGGGTCGCCGGCGACAGCATCACGATGACACGCAACGACTCCTATTGGGACAAGGCCAGGCTGCCTCTCGCCAAGACCGTGAAATTCACCTTCGTCACCGACTCGTCGTCCTACACTCAGGCGATGGCGGCGGGTGAGATCGACGGATCGTACGAGATCGCCCCTGCGGCCATCCCCGTCCTCGAAAAATCGAAGGTCGGCACGCTGTACCAGGGACCGTCGATGCAGTCGGTCGGTCTCGCCGTGGCCCAGCCCGATGGTCCGCTGGCCGACATCAAGCTGCGCACCGCGTTCCAGAACCTTCTCGATCGGGCCGCGATCGCCAAGGTCATCTACCACGGCGCCGCCACCCCGATGTACACCGTGCTCGCCCCGGCGACGTGGCAGAACGCCGCGAAGAAGACCTACGCCGCGGCATACGAGCCCTTTGTGAAGGCCCGCGCCTACGACGTCAAGAAGGCGAAGGCACTCGTCGCCGCCTCCACGTACAAGGGCCAGACCATCGTCGTGGCCATCCCGGCGGGTGACGAGACGATGTCCACGCTCGCCCAGCTGATCCAACAGCAGGCAAAGGCGGCCGGCATCACGGTCAGCATCGACGCGCTGCAGCCGCTCGACTACGCCGCTGCTGGCTACGACCCGACGAAGCGCACGGGGATCGACATGATTCTCGGCTCGAGCTTCAACGGCGTGCAGGATCCGATGGAGCCCACTGGCTTCGACTACCTGCCAGGTGCCTTCTACAACTACACGAACTTCGACAACGCCGAGGTCACTTCGCTGATCAACAAGTCCCTCGCGTCGTTCGATGCACAGCAGCGCGCGGACTACTGGGTGCAGATCCAGAAGCTCACCGAGGCCAAGTCGATCCTCATCCCCATCGTGAGCACGAACACGGTGACCTTCATCAACAACCGTCTCGGGGGCGCGGTCACCTCGTTCGCCTACTTGACGATGCCCGCGCTGACCTCGGTCGGCTCGTCCAAGTAGCGAGGGCTCGCGGCGTTCCCCCTGTGTCCATCTCATCCACCCACGTCGGGGCCGGGCGGCCCATGCGGTCCGCCCGGCCCCTCGGCCGTCTTCTCGTCCGATGGCTCGTCGGCCCTGTCGCGACGATCCTCGTCGCCTCGTTCGTCATCTATGTCGCGCTCGCGCTGTCACCGGGAGACCCGGTGGCCGCGATCCTCGGCAGCCGATCCACCGCCGCCGCGCGGGCCGCCATGACCGAGCAACTCGGCCTGAACCAGCCGATCCTGCTGCGCTACGTCAACTGGATCGGCGGTGCCCTGCACGGCCACTTCGGCCTGTCGTTCACCTATCGCACGGATGTCTCCGCCGTGATCGCGCCGCGCATCGGCACGACGGCACTTCTCGTCGTGATGTCAGCCGTTCTGATCATCGTCGTCGGCGTGCTCCTCGGATCCTTCGGTGGCATCTCCGACCGATTCCGCCCCGTGCTGAGCGCCCTCGTCGGCCTCGGCGTCGCCATTCCGGGATTCGTCGCGTCACTCGTGCTCGTCGCCGTCTTCGCCGTGCAACTGCGATGGTTCCCGACCTTTGGTGCAGGGATCGGTCTGCTCGATCAGCTCTGGCACTTGACTCTCCCGGCCGTTTCTCTTGCGATCGGCTGGTCGGCATACATCGCCCAGATCACCTCGGCCTCGGTGCGCGAGGAAGCGGAGAAGGAACATGTCACGACGGCGATCGGTCGGGGGCTTCCCCGGCTGACCATCTATCGCAAGCACATCTTCCGCAACGCCGCCGTCCCCGTGTTGACTGCGGCGGGCCTTACCATCGCCGGGCTCATCGCCGGATCGGTCGTGGTCGAATCCGCGTTCGCCGTCGACGGACTCGGCTCTCTTCTGGTCAAGGGGGTGGCAGGCAAGGACTACTCCCTGGTCGCCGCCATCTCACTCATCATCGTGACGGCATTCGTCGTCATGACGACCCTCGTCGATATTGCCCAGACGGCGCTGGATCCCGAACGACGTGCAGGAGCCCGCCGATGACCGTCCGCGAGATCACCGTTCGCGATGTGATGAAGCCTCGTCGTGCGTCCGATCGGCTGATGACGACACTCATCGTGGTGTGTTCGCTCCTCATCGTGCTGGCCATCGTCGGCCCCTTCGTGAGCCCGTACTCGCCGGATGCGACCGACGTGCTCTCGGCCAACCAGGCGCCGTCTCTCGCTCACCTGCTCGGCACGGATTCGCTGGGCCGCGACGTGTTCTCGCGACTGCTGACCGGCGCGCGGCTCACGTTCAGTGCCGCCTTCTTCATCACGTCGATCAGCGCGGTCCTGGGCACATTCATCGCTCTGTTCGCTGCCTGGCAGGGCGGCTGGGTCGACGGCATCATCAGCCGCGCGCTCAACGTGCTGTTCGCCATCCCCGGCATTCTCATCGCGCTGCTCGCGGTGGCCGTGTTCGGCAAGGGCTTCGGGCCGCCGGTGATCGCGTTGACGATCGTCTACGTCCCCTATCTCGCCCGCGTCGTGCGCAGTGCTGCGATCCAGCAACGCAGACGTGCCTACGTGGAAGCGGCAGAGCTTGCGGGCCTCGGCGCCTGGCGCATCAACGTCTTCCACATCTTTCGCAACGTGGTGCCGCTGGTGCTCGCGCAGGCGACCTTCTCGCTCGCGTCGGCGCTCGTCGACTTCGGGGCGATCTCCTTCCTCGGTCTCGGCGTGCAGGCTCCCCAATCCGAATGGGGCCTCATGATCGCAGAGGGTCGTTCCGATCTGCTGTCCGGCTATCCGGCGGTGAGCGTCTCCGCGGGTGTGATGATCGTTCTCTCCGTCGTCGCGTTCAACTTGCTGGGTGAGCGCATTTCGAACCGAATGGCGGTGAACCGATGACCGGGGAGCGCAAGAACCTGGTGACCGTCGACCGATTGACCGTGGATGTCGCGGGCCGCGGTCGGGGCGAGCGCACACCGATCCTCACCGACGTGTCGCTGTCGATCGGGGAAGGGGAGGCCGTCGGCCTGGTCGGCGAATCCGGTTCCGGAAAGTCGATGACGACGAAGGCGATCATGCGCCTGCTTCCCAAGGGGGCGCGCACGACCGGAAGCGTGACGTTCAGGGGCGTCGAGATCAGCGGTCTGGATCGCGCCGTCCTTGTCGATCCTCCGATCGCGCGATCTGGGGATGATCTACCAGGACCCGCGCGCTCATATCAACCCGCTCTGGACGCTCGGCGACTTCATCACGGAAGGCGTCGTCGCCTCGGGTCGGCTGACAAGGCCCCAGGCGCGCGCCCGCGCCATCGAGCTACTGGCGGACGTCGGAATCGCCGATGGGGAACGTCGCCTGCGCCAGTACCCGCATCAGCTCTCCGGCGGACTGCTGCAGCGGGTGATGATCGTGGCGGCACTCATGCCCGGCCCGACGCTGATCATCGCGGACGAGCCGACCACGGCCCTGGATGTCACCGTGCAGTCCGAAGTCATGGCGATCCTCGACGAACTGCGCACGGCGAGCGGTGCAGGGCTGCTCTTCATCACCCACGACCTCGACCTGGCCGCCGCCGTCACCGACAGCATCGGCGTCATGTATGCGGGGCGGATCATCGAGAGGGGACCTACGGCGAGCGTGATCGGTGCCCCACGACATCCGTACACCGTGGTCGCTTCTCGAATCCCGTCCATCGACCGAGCGAGTCGAGCGGCTCAAGACCATCCCCGGGCGTCCGGTCTCTGCGCGGCAGAGGTGACGGCGGGCTGCGCGTTCGCCAGCCGATGCCCGTTCGCTGTCGAAATCTGCCGCACCGAGCGGCCGGCGACTGAGGCCGGTCGACGGCGGCGAGGTCGCGTGTCACCGTACCGAGGAGATCAGGGACAAGCTCGTCGGCGCGGGACGTCGCATGAGCGAGAACATCCTCGAGGTCGCGAGCCTGCGCAAGACGTTCTCCGTTCGTTCGCCGGCGGGAGGCTACGAGGACTTCCCGGCGGTCGACAACATCTCGTTCTCGCTCCCCCGCGGCGGATCGCTCTCCGTCGTCGGCGAATCGGGGTCGGGCAAGACCACAACCGCGCGCATCGTCGCGGGGCTCGAAACGCGATCCGGCGGCGAGATCCTCTTCGACGGACAGCCCCTCGACTCGAGGCGCGGGATCCGCCACCGCCGCGAACGGGCACGTCGCATCCAGATGGTCTTCCAGGACCCGTTCGCCTCGCTCGACCCGAGGCAGACGCTCGGCTCGGCGCTCGACGAGGTCCTGGCGGTCAACTTCGACAAGCCCCGCGCGTGGCGTCGCGAGCGCATCGCGGTGCTCCTCGAGCAGGTCGGACTCGACCCCAAGTATCGTGACTCCGCTCCCGGTCGTCTCTCGGGCGGCCAGCGACAGCGCTTCGCGATCGCACGTTCGCTGGCGCTGGAGCCGTCGCTCCTCATTCTCGACGAGGCCGTTTCGGCTCTCGACGTCAGTGTGCAGGCCCAGGTGCTGAACCTGCTCATCGACATCCGCCAGCAGACCGGCATCAGCTATCTCTTCGTCTCGCACGACCTCGCGGTGGTGCGACAGGTCTCAGACTCATGCCTGGTACTCAAGTCCGGGCGCATCGTCGAGCACGGCCCAACCGAGTCCGTGTTGAACTCACCGCAAGACCCCTATACGCGCGCACTTCTTGACGCCGTGCCACGACCGGGATGGAAGCCGACAAGGAGCGTGCGAGCATGAGTGCAGGTCAGCTGGCATATGGCACGGTGGTGTCGGCCGCAACGCTCGAACCTCGAGACGGAGCTCGCACCGGGAGCCGTCGCCGGTAACCCCGTCATCGGGCACCGTTCCCTCGAGGAGCAGCCGTCGCTGTCGATCGGCATCTGGCAGATCACGCCCGGAACCGTGACAGACATCGAGGTCGACGAGGTCTTCGTCGTGCTGGAGGGCGACGCAACCGTCGACGTGGAGGAGGACGACCGACACGACGCGACATCCTTCACCTTGAAAGCTGGCGATGTCGTGCGCCTCTCCGCGGGCATGCGCACCACGTGGACGATTCGGCGCACCCTTCGCAAGGTCTACTTCCTCATGCCTGCGCCGGGGACATCCTCCAATAGGTAAGACGCGCGCCCCGGTCCCCGCCTGCAGCAACGCTCACAGAGACCGCCGCAGGTCCTGCCGACGTCCACGGGTCGCTGCCATCGCCGGGATTGAAGGTGAACTCGGGGTAATCGCTCGAGGCCAGATGCAGACGAAGTCGATGACCAACGTGCACCCGGTATCCGGCGTGCAGCATTCGGACTCTGACGTCGGCGGCACCGTCCCCCGTGCTGATGCGCGACTGGCCGCGTGCAATGAGAGTCGCGCGCCCGTCTCTATCGATGTCGAGAAGACGGGCAAAGACGTCCGTACTCGATGCGCTGCTCGTCACATCGGCGAACAGATCGATGGGCCCGGCCAGAGTGAGCGACTCGGCCAGCGGCTCCGTCTCGACCGATGCCACGTCGGGCCTCAAGCTGTGCTCAGCGAGATCACGAACGTCAGCAAGAAGCGCGAACTGATCGGGTGCGACGGAAGGGACAAGGTCATTGCCGTCGCTGCGCCACTCGATGAGTCCCTCGTCGGCGGGTTGCGACGAAAGAGTACCTAGTGTGTGCGGTGACCCGGCGCCCAGATACAACACCGCGGGAGACGAGGATGGCGGCGGCCATGTCGCCGCACTGCCCCATTCCCCGTTCGAAATTTCGAATACCACAGACGGCACGTCGACCGATCGCCGCCCGAGAACCGAGTCGAAGAAGTCGAGGGTCGGGACCATCGCATCGCGGATGACCTCCAGCCGCTGTGCGGCGGTCCGTCGTACCGCGGACGTGGCCGGTCCCCGGCTGTAGCGATTCATCTCATGGTCCATGCCCTCCAGGCGCAGCCGGACGTGAGGGCCCCAGGCCTCATCCGCCCGCAGCCGATCGACATCGGGCCATGACCAGATCGCACAGTTGTCCGACCATCCGATCGTGAACAGTGTGGGCACCGGCGGAGCGGCCAGCAACTCCTCGATCGAGATGCTCCCGCTGCCGCCCGCGGCGACACTGGCGTCGTATTCGGCGGATCGTGAGCCGAGCGCGGCGAAGAAGTCTTCAAAAGTGTCTGCGAGAGGGCGCCTCGACCAGTCGATCGGCCACCAGTACATGTCGCGCGAAACGAGAACGCTCGCCGCGTAGGCGCGCATGGCCGTCTGCTCGACGTCGGTCGATCCATCCTCATAGGTCACCGTCCCCCCGAGCTGGGTCCCCGTCATCCGCGGCGCGATCGCTTTGAGAGCAGGATGACCCGACGTCGCGGCTGCCAATTGCGTCATCCCGTAGTACGAGTCGCCCAGCATCACGATCGACCCGTCGCTCCAGCGCTGCGATGCAATCCAATCGATGGTGTCGTAGCCATCGTCGACCTCGTGAATGAAACCGCGCGTCTCGCCTTCCGATCGAAACTTGCCGCGGATGTCCTGGACCACCATCGCGTAGCCGTGGGACGTCGCATACGCCGCCCATTCGGGCATGAAGCAGTAGTCGCCGTCCTTGTCGTACGGGAGGCGCACGAGGATGGTCGGCATGCTGTCCAAGCCATCCGGGGTGTAGACGTCCGCCGCAAGGAGCACTCCGTCTCGCATGGGGACGTGCACCTGGGTTGCCGCCTCAGGGACCGGCCCGGCGCTGACCCTCTCGATGTTCACCGTCATCCCCTCAGAGACTCGGACGCGCGGCCGACCATGGCAGCACCTGCTCGATGACCGCGGCGGCCGAGAGCACCGCAGCGTCGGCGTACAACGGCCCGACGATCTGAAGCCCGACGGGCAGCCCCTCGGGCGTGAAGCCGCAGGGAACCGTGATCGCGGGAAGGCCGGCATGGCTCGGGGACTCGGTGAACCGATGGAAGTCGATGGACGGAACACGAACCGGAATGCCATTGACGTGGGTGTTGCCCCCGAAGTCGCCCGGGTGAGGAAATGCCGTGACGGGCATCGTCGGCGTGAAGATGAGATCGAACTCCCCGAGCACCTTGTCGAACGCGCCGTAGAGTTCGCCTCGAACCGGTCCTTCTGTGTTCATGTATTGGGTTATCGATACGGACTCGCCGCGTTTGGCCATTTCAATAGTCGCGGCAGGAACGCCTAACTCCCGCGCTCGCTCTGGGTGACCGTCGGTCAGCAACTCGATCAATGACGGAAAGCTCGGCGACCAGATGTTGATGAAGTAGTCGATCGGATCCGGGAGGTCGAGATCGACCTGCTCCACGTGGCAGCCGGCCGCCGACGCGATCGTTTCGACAGCGCGGGCGAGGACTGCCGCGACATCCTTGTCGACCTCTGCGCCGCATGGGTTCGGCGCAAAGGCGATGCGCAGCCCGGAAAGGTCACCGGCCGCGCGCACCGCGCCTACGACGTCCGCTCCGGATTGTTCCAGGGCGAGCGGATCCAGATGATAGGGACCACTCGTGATCTGCAGCAGAATCGCTGAGTCGATCACCGTCCTGGTCAGCGGACCGTCAGAGCTGACGGAGTCCCATCCGAGTCGATCGTTGGGGATTCTGCCGCGGGACGGCTTCAGCCCCACCACACCGCAGCAGGCGGCCGGAATCCGCACCGATCCTCCGCCGTCCGATCCCCACGCGAAGGCCCCGACCCCAGCCGCAACAGACGCTGCGGCACCCCCGCTGGATCCTCCCGCCGTGTGGGTCAACTTCCAGGGGTTGTTCGTGATCCCCGTCAACCCGCTTTCGGTCACACCCAGCCCACCGAACTCGGGAGTGGTCGTCTTCCCGATCAGGATGGCCCCAGCCGCCTTCAGCCTCGCCCACGCAATCGAATCCTTTGTCGGGACGTGGTCTTTGAATGCGACCGCGCCGTAGGTGGTACGCACCCCCTCCGTGTCGGTCAGATCCTTGACGGTGATCGGCACGCCGAAGATGGGCGGCAGGTCCTCCGGTGCGGTCGACATCACGACGGCCTCGGCCTCACGTGCGTGCTCGCGAGCCTGCTCGGCGACGACCGTGACAAATGCATTCAGCTTCGGCTCGGTCTGGTCCAAGCGCTCGAGGACGGCGTCGACCAATTCGACGGGGGAAACCTCGCGATGACGAACGGCCGTGGCCATCGCGTCGCCTGACATCCAGGCCAGTTCGTCGGACATCTTCGTCACGCCTCTCATTTTTATAGAGCAGATGCTACACAAAAAGCCACGGGACGGGAACCCTCATCGGTTGCCCGGCAGTGCCCCTCATTCGGCCTCGGCAGCCGCAGGTACGGCCCCCCAGCGCACCGGCTCGGGAAGAGAACCGGCGACTGTTCGCCCCTCGAAAACCACTGCCGACGCGCGGATCCCCGCCAGCGCATCGCTCGCAGCCTGATAGGGGTCAGCGGTGAGGACGACGAGGTTCGCCAACTTGCCGCACCGTCACCGAGCCGGCCCGATCAGCGATTCGGAGTTGTCGTGCGGCGTCGATCGTGTAGCCCCTCAGCAAGATGTCGACCCCGAGCTTCGACCCTGCACTCGGCCTGATGCTTGACGGGAACCGTTCGGGGTCCAACGGCTCCTCCATATCCACCCGAGTCGCGGCGGTCTGCATCCCCACGAACGGATCGGCGCGGTGCAGCTCGTAGTTCGTCACGACGTCACTCGAGAACGTCAGCGCCGCACCCGATTCTGCGATCCGCGTGAAGTCATACATCCGGTTCCAGCGTTCGTCGCCCAGGTGAACGCGTGCCTCTTCCCCGAAGTAGCCACCCGACCAGTGGCCGGTCCAGTTGATGAAGATCCCGAGTTCGGCCGGACGATCCATGTCAGCCGGATCGACCAATTCGCAATGAGCGAAGGTGACCTGCATGCGCCACGCCGCACCGAGCTGGGCTTTCGCCGTCTCGACCGCATCGCAGGCCACACGGAAGGCCCGATCGCCGACCATGTGGATGTGCAGATCGAGATCGTTCTCATTGAGGAGGATGAGGCATTCGGCCAATTCCTCGGTCTCCATCTGAATCGCACCGTGGTCGCCCCCTCGGCCGTCACGAGTGAGGAAGGGAGCGAGGACGGCGCTATTGCCCAGCTCGTTCGTCCCGTCCAGAAACAGCTTCAGAGTGCGGACCCGGATGTGATCGTTGCCGAATCGGGCCTGCAGGCGACGGACCTCATCGATGGCCGGCTCCAGGTCAGCACGATTGCGAAATCGCACGGACCCCTCATAGAGCATGTTCAAGGCGCCGAGGCGATCAAGTTCCGCGACCGCCGCAAGGTCCTCCTCACTCTCGATGAAGGCCTCGAACATGCTCGTCACGCCGTGCTGTGTCCAGAAGTCGAAGACAGGCGCTACGCGAGTGGCGGTGAGATCCTCCGGCGGACGCCACCCGATGGTCTGATACATGGGTTCGAGGAAGTGCTGGTACGCCTTCTCGTACACGTAGCCGGTGGGGTTGCCGTCGCTGTCTCGCTCGAACTTTTCGAGGCCAGGCACGGGGTCGGGTGTCTCTGACGTGATCCCGAGCAGTTCGAGCATGCGCGAATTGATCCAGCTCGCATGGTCACCGCCGTCCTGACAGAGTGCCGGGCGATCCGCGACCGCCGTGTCCAGAAGCTGAGCGGTGGGTGTTCGGTCACCGAACAGAGTCGTCGGGTAATACTCGAAATAGAGGTACGGGGCTTCTTCAACCGGGTGATCGCGTGCGTATGCGCGAATGAAGTCCAGGAGCTCGTCGACATCGTTGATGTCGGGCAAATGGATGTGCCAGAGACTGCGGGCAACCTGGGTCGGGTGGGTGTGGGCATCGATCAGACCGGGAAGGACTGTGGCGCCGCCGAGATCGTGCACCAGAACGTCCGGCTCGAGCTGAAGCTCGCTCCTGCGACCGACGAACGAGATGCGCCCGGCTCGCACCATGAGGGTGTCCGCCTCCGGCACCTCGGGGTCGAAGGTCACAATGTTGGCATTGGTCAGTATCACCGCTCACCCCGCGTTCGTTCGCTGCGTTATACAGCGGATGCTACACAATAACGTCCGTCGTATCCGGGCTCAGAACGCGGCCGCCTCACTCAGCCACCGTGCGTACACGTCCCAGGGGTCGCGCCCGCCTGCGATGCCGTCGGCCTGCTCGGCGATGGCCGGCGTCAACCGGAACCACTCCGACCCGCCGAGCCGATCGGCAGCGAACTGCTCGTGCCGGCGCCGCTCGAGCCGACGGCCTCCGCGCTCGAACGCCATCACCTCTTCGTGCCAGATCGCCGCGAACCGCTGCCGAGGATTCGCGGTCGTCCCGATCTTCACGCGATCGCCGTTGCGCAGGTAGTAAACGACATCGACCCGCGGGGGTGCCGCGTCAGTGTCCGGCACCTCTCCGTGCCGCCACTCGCAGACGCCGCAGATCCACCCGGACGGGTAGTGCACTCCGAGTCGGGAACCGCAGGCCAGGCAGGGCGAGGGGAGCAGATCGGTCACCCCGTCGGTGCGCGCGCTCCACTCGGCAGCGACGGCGACGTGCCTGTCGCAGAGGGGCAGCGGAGCGTCGTCCGCCTGCCGTGCGTCGCATCCGGGGATGCAGCAGTCCATGCGCTTCGCCATGCTCACTCGTGCTCGGCCAGCAGCGGCGTCGACCAACCCGGATCGCGCCCGAGCTGGGCGGCGCGGGCGACCGACGCGGCCCCGAACTTGTCGTGCACGGCGTCGAGTACCGTATCGAGTCGCTCGCCCTCGTTCCACTCGATCGGGAGCTCGGGTTGGAGGTCGTCGACTCGGCCCAGGTGCGACAGCGAGATGCCGATGAGCGTGATCCCCCGGTCGGCGATCTCGGCCTGAGAGGCGGCGAGCAGCCCCCGGGCGACGGCGAGCAGCACCGTCGTGCGGTCGGTCGCGCGGCCGACGGTGTGCGACCGGGTGGCTCGGGCGAAGTCGCCGAAGCGCAGGCGCAGCACGATCGTGCGGCACACCCGGTCCCCGTCGCGCAGGCGCCTGGCCAGTCGGTCGACGAGCTGGGTCAGGATGAGGTCGAGCTCGTCAGACGTCCGCGGACTGCGGCCGAGGGCTCGCTGCGAGCCGATCGAGCTGCGACGACGCGTCGTCTCGACCGGCCGCGGATCGCGCAGCCGGGCCAGCGCGTGCAGATGCGCCCCCGCGGCTCGCCCCAGCATCCGTTCGGCGGTCGCGGCTTCGAGTTCGGCGAGCTCCCCGACGGTGCGGATGCCGAACCGGTGCAGCTTCGCGGCCGTCACCGCGCCGACACCCCACAGCCGCTCGACCGGGAGCGGCAGCAGGAACTCCTGCTCCCGGTCGGGTTCGACGACCAGCAGCCCGTCGGGCTTGCTCACCGCACTGGCGACCTTGGCGAGGAACTTGGTGCGCGCCACACCCACCGAGATGGCCAGCCCGACCTCGGCCCGCACGCGCTCGCGCAATCGCACGGCGACCTGCTCGGGCGTACCGACGATGTGACGCAGGCCGCCGACCTCGAGAAACGCCTCATCGATCGAGAGCCCCTCCACCAGCGGAGTCGTGTCGCGGAAGATCGCGAACACGTCCTTGCTGGCGGCGGAGTACGCCTCCATCCGTGGCGGAACGACCACCGCCTCCGGGCACAGGTCGCGCGCCTGACGGCCGCCCATCGCCGTGCGCACGCCGCGGGCCTTCGCCTCGTAGCTCGCCGCGAGCACCACCCCGCCGCCGACGATGACCGGCCGCCCGCGCAGCTCGGGCGCGTCGCGCTGCTCGACCGAAGCGTAGAACGCGTCGAGGTCGGCGTGGAGCACGGTGGCTTCGCCACGCATGAGTGCCTCCCGCCGATCAGCCTGTGGGCATCGTTGAGGCGGATCGTCGCACAGGCATGCGACACGGGGGTCAGCGGGCGCGGATGCCCGGATCCGACACCGAGAGGTACGGGACCTCGTATACCTCGTCGTCGAGGTCCCCTTCGGGACGCCCGGTCAGAAGGGTGAGCTCGACGGAAGTCCAGTTGCGCGGGTCGATCGCGAAGGTCGCAGAATGGATGCCCGCTCCGCCGGCGCGCTCATCGACGCGATCCGACGCCTCCCGCACGAGCTCTTCGAGCACGCGACCCTCGCGCACCGGTTCGACATGCCGCACCGCCCAGGTGGGAGCGGATGCGGCATCCGCCCCGAAGGCGACCGCGCGTGGTCAACCAGGTCTGCACGATCGGCCGGCCGTACGCCCGGACGACCCCGTCGAATCCGCCGCCCTCCCAGAGGAAGCGGTTCGCAGCGGTCTGGTCGTTCCAGACGTAGAACGGGGCGTATTGGTTGACGGGCGAGCCGTTCTTGCCCTGTTTGCGAAACAGGAAGGCCTTGAACCCGAGGCCCGGCAGGTCGTCGAATCGCGCCCCGATCTGAGGGATGCGCTCGCGCAATGCCTCCATGTCGAAGCTCTGGGGAAGCGTGAGCTGGTAGTTCATGGCGAGCATCGGTCACTCTCTTTCGGTGGCGAGTTGAGAGCGGAGGAGGTCGACCAGACCCTCGATCGCCTCGGAGAACGGCCGTTCATCGGCTGCGGCTTTCGACAGCACGTACGCGCCTTGCACGGTCGCAATCACGGTCGCGGCGAGGGTGCTCGGGCGGATCGTCGCCAGGAACTCTCCCGAAAGCTGACCCTCCTGCAGGAGTTCCGTGATGCGCGACCGCAACCCGGACAACGTGCGCTCGACCGGAGCACGGAGGTTCGCCGAGGCCATCACCTCCGCATCCTCGGTCATGCGACCGATCGGACACCCCAGCAGGACCGGGCGCTCCCGGCGCAGATAGCCGACCAGGCGGTCGAAAACCGGCCCGTCGGAATCGAATGACTCCGCGGCAGAGGCCAGCAGCTCACTCCCGCTCTCGTCGAGGGCGACGGCAGCCAGCTCAGGCTTTCCCGCGAAGTGGTGGTACATGCTGCCCTGGCCCACACCCGCCTTCTGCTGAATGTCGCGGGGGCTGGTTCCCGTGTAGCCCCGCTCCCAGAGCAGTTCGCGGGTTGCGGCCAGCAGGCGGGTGCGACCGTCGGCGATCATGAGCCGGACCCGGAGTCGGAGTCGCTCGAGACATCCAGAACAATCTTTCCGAGTCCGGGGGCCGTGCTCAGGGCTTCGTAGGCGTCCCTGACTCTCTCGAGCGGAAAGGCCGCCCGCACGGGCAGCTCGATGTCGCCCGACGCCACCCGCTGCGCGAACTCGAGCACCGTGGAGCGGATGTCGGGGAGCTGGTACATCCCCTGGTTGCGGATGCCGAGGCGCCGGCCCGAGGCGAAGTCGATGATCGAGTCGATCCGTTCGGGCGCGACGCCGAGCGCGATGGCGAGGTCGGCCTGGCCGGCCCCGTGGGTGTCCAGGAATGCGTCGATCCCGTTCGGTGCGTCCTGACGGATCCGGTCCTGAACGCCGTCTCCGTAGACGACGGCACGGATGCCGCGGGCGATCAGTGCGTCCTGATCCGCGGCACCGGCGGTGCCGATCACGGTCACGCCGAGCCGGATGAGAAGCTGCGCTGCAACGAACCCCACCCCGCCGGCGGCCCCGGCAACGACCACGGTCTCGCCCTTCTGGGGACGCACCGAGTCCACCATGGAGATCGCCGTCGCGCCTGCGATCGGGATGATCGCCGCCGTCTCCCAGGAGATCTTCTCCGGCTTCGGCAGGATGTTGGTCGCCGGAAGCACCACCTCATCGGCCTGCGCGTCCCGCCCATCGGAGAATCCGATGACTTCGTCGCCGACGGCGACCTCGTGGACCTCGCGGCCGATCGAGAGCACGACTCCCGCGAACTCGGTTCCCTGCCCGGAGGGGAAGTGCGCGGGCGCGGATGCATCCATGGCGCCTTCGCGGATGGCGGCCTCGCCTGGATTGACGCCTGCGGCTCGAACGCGCACCACGACTTCGTGATCGGCGGGAGCCCGCGTCGGAACGTCGTCGACCCGGAGTTGATCCAGGCCGCCGTATCGATGGAATCGGACCGCACGTGGCACTGTTGCTCCTTAGAAGATTCTGTACATACTGCTAGGTACAACATAGCAGGCCAGCCCTGGCAGCCGACTCGCTCGCCCCGTGCCGATGCAATTGACCTTGCGGGCATCCCCTCCTCGGCGTACTGTACCTGTGTACATATACAGTAGGAGACCGCGTGGACATCGTCTTATCGTCGAGTTCCGGCGTCCCGATGTACGAGCAGATCAAGTCGCAGATTCGCGCGGCGATCTACGGCGGCGACCTCGAGGTGGGGCAGCAGTTGCCCTCGCTTCGCCAGCTGGCGGCAGACCTCCGGGTCAGTCTGATCACGGTCACGCGCGCATACAACGATCTCGTCGCGGAGCGGGTGGTGAACAACGAGCATGGCCGCGGTTTTGTCGTCGTGGCCGTCGACCCTGACAGCGCCCGCGCGGCGCTGGGCGCTCGTCTCGATGCCGCGGTCACCGAAGTCGTCGCCGCCGCGCGCGGCGCCAGAACCAGTCGAGCGGAACTGAACATCCTGCTCGACGAGAAGTGGAGCAAGGCATGACCAACTCAGCGGTGAAGGCAACGGGCCTCGCTCGAACGCAGGGCGCGTTCCGACTCGGCCCTCTCGACTTCGAACTGCCCACCGGCCTCGTGATGGGGTTCGTCGGCCCCAACGGCTCCGGCAAGACCACGACGATCAAGGCCCTGCTCGGGATGGTGCGGACCGAGTCCGGTCGCATCGATCTGTTCGACGGCGAAAGGCCGGGATCCGCATCCGCCGCGGAGCGGATCGGGGTGGTCCTGGATCAGCCCTTCGTGAGATCCGAGTGGAAAGTCGGAAGCCTGACACATCGAATCGGCCCCTTCTTCGCCCGCTGGGATGACCGTGTCTTCGAGGGATTCCTCGACCGCTTCGGACTCAGGGGCGATTCCCCGATCGGAACCCTCTCTCGCGGCGAGGGAGTCAAGCTGTCGCTGTCGCTGGCGCTCGCGCATCATCCCGATGTGCTGATTCTGGATGAACCGACCAGCGGGCTCGACCCGGTGTCGCGCGCTGACGTCGTCGACATCCTCCGCGAGTTCATGGTGGACCCGTCGCACAGCGTTCTGTTCTCCACTCACATCACCACGGATCTCGACAATCTGGCCGATCTCATCCTGGTGATCGAAGGCGGCCGCCTCGCCTATTCGGGCACCCTCGACGGCCTGGCGGAGGAGTTCGCGATGGTGCACGGCACCGAGCAACTCAGCCCCGCTGCTGCGGCCAGCATCTTGGGCCTCCGACACACGGGCGGCAGATTCGACGGGCTGATCCGATCCGAGGCCACGCCGCTCTTCGGTCCGTCAACGGTCATCGATCCCGCCACCACGGATGACGTGGTCGTCCATCTCGCCCGGAGGGGCGCAACCCACCAGGAGAACCTCGCATGATCGCGTCTTTCGCTCGCTTCGACATCACCAACTTCGTGACGCCCGCGAGGCGCGTCCTGCCGGCTGCTTTGCTGGTGCTGATCGCGCCCGTGGCTGCCCCGTGGCCCGCGCTCGGAATCGGGGCCGCTGCCATCGTGATGAGCCTGCTCGCCGCCAATCCCTTCACCGCCGACGAGCTCGGGCGCCTCGACACCTTGTACGCCACCCTTCCGATCACCCGCCGCGCGGTCGTGCTCGGGCGCTACGTCGCTCTGATCGCCATCTACCTGGCGGCGGCATTGGCCGCGACCGTCGCGGCAGTGATCACGTCCATGTCGGGCCATCGGGCGGTGGATTTCGCGGCGCTCGGCGCGGTCAACGTCGCGGGATTCCTGGCGTTCGCGATCGCCCTCGCCGTCCAGTTGCCGTTCTTCTTCAGCCTGGGCTTCACGCGCGCGCGGCCGATGGTCTTCATCCCGGCCGCGGTCCTGGTCGTGGCAGCCGTGCTCGCCTCGCAAGCAGGCCTCACCGTGCCGCCCGACGTCATCGGTGTCGTCTCCCGCAACCTCTCGGCGGTGTTGGGAGGGGCCGTTGCGATCGCCGTGGTGGCCCTGGCTGGTTCAGCGGCCATTTCCGTCGCCCGTTACCGGGCCCGCGATCTGTGACCGCCTCGACGAGCGAACTCGTCATGCAGGCGTCGCAGCAGTCAGCGAGCGCACGGGAACTTCGTGCCCGGATCGCTACGAGGCGGGTGTCGGCGCACTCCCGGCGCGCGGGTCGTACCGCACGACGGGAAACGCCGTAACAACCAGGGCGCGCAACGCCTCCAGGTCGCCGCCGACCAGGCCTTGGGTGCGCGCCTGCACGAGCACATTGCCGATCGCGGTCGCTTCGGCCGGCCCCGCGAGGACGGGCAGGCCGGTCGCATCGGCGGTCAACTGGCAGAGCAGCGCGTTCTGGCTGCCCCCGCCGACCAGGTGGACCACCGAAATGGTCGAGCCGCTCAGCTCGCGAGCCGCGGCGATCGAGCGGGCGTAGGCCTCTGCCAGGCTCTGCAGGATCGAGCGCACCAGCTCCGGGCGTGACGCGGGAGCGGCCCGACCTCGTGCTGAGAACCATTCGCCGATGCGCGTTGACATGTTGCCGGGAGCGAGGAAGACCTCGTCGTCGGCATCGAAGACCGGCACGCGCCCGGTGACATCGGCGGCCTGCGCGAGGAGGGTCGGCAGCGAGACGGACTCGCCGCGGCGCTCCCAGTCCCGAACGCACTCGCTCAGCAGCCACAGACCCATCACGTTGTGCAGGTAGCGCACGCGGCCGTCGACGCCGCCCTCGTTGGTGAATCCGGCGAGGCGGCCTGCCTCCGTGAGAACAGGGCGCTCGAGCTCCACGCCCACGAGCGACCAGGTGCCGCTGGAGATGTAGGCGAAGTCCGGTCCGGATGCCGGAACGGCGACGACCGCGGACGCCGTGTCGTGCGACCCCACCGCGGTGACCACCGCACGGGTCGATCCCACCCCGCGGAGCGCGGATGGGACGAGCCCCCCGAGCTCGGTCCCGGCATCGATGAGCGAGCGGAAGATGTGCTGCGGGAGGCCGAGCCGCTCGGCAAGCGCGAAGTCCCACTCGCCGGTCTCAACCCCCAGGAGACCGGTGGTGGATGCGTTGGTCCGCTCGGCGACACTCCGGCCTGTGAGCCAGTAACCCAGAAGATCGGGAATGAGGAGGAACGAGTCAGCGAGGTCGAGAGTGCCCGCCCGGCGATCAGCCGCCAGCTGGAACACGGTATTGAAAGGCAGATGCTGCAGGCCGTTGATGGCGTACAACTCCTCAGCCGAGACCACGCCGTGCACGTCGTCGACACTGGCGGCGCTACGTTCGTCGCGATATGAGTACGGGTTTCCGAGCATCCGGCCGTCGCGCATCAGCGCGTAGTCGACCGCCCACGAGTCGATGCCGATGCTGAGCAGTTGCGGCTCCTGCCGGACCGCAGCGGCGAGCCCTTCGACCACGTCGCGGTAGAGCTCCAGAAGGCTCCAATGCAGCCCGTCCAGAGTTCGAACGGGTGCATTGGCGAACCGGGCGACATCGATCAGTCGGATCTCGCCGTGACCGACGTACCCGAGCATGACGCGTCCGCTGGTTGCACCGAGATCGACGGCGACCACCGCTCCGCCCGTTCGAGCGCGTGAGGCCCGTGCCATGCCGTTACCGCAGGAACGCGGCGGCGACGCCCGCGTCCACCGGGATGTGCAGCCCGGTCGTGTGGGAGAGATCCGGTCCGGTGAGCACCGCGACGGCGTTGGCGACGTTCTCGGGCAGCACCTCCCTCTTCAGGATGGTGCGCTGTGCGTAGAACGCTCCCAGGTCGTTCTCGTCGATGCCGTAGGTCTTCGCGCGGTTCGCGCCCCACCCGCTCGCGAAGATTCCCGAGCCGCGCACCACGCCGTCCGGGTTGATCCCGTTGACCTTGATCCCGTGCTCGCCGAGCTCGACCGCGAGCAACCGCACCTGGTGGGCCTGGTCGGCCTTGGTCGCCGAGTATGCGATGTTGTTCGGCCCGGCGAACACCGAGTTCTTGCTCGCGATGTAGATCACGTCGCCGCCCATGCCCTGCTCGATCAGCACCGGCGCGGTGGCCTTGCTGACCAGGAACGAGCCCTTGGCCATGATGTCGTGCTGGAAGTCCCAGTCCTTCTCGGTGGTCTCGAGCAGCGACTTGCTCAGGCTCACCCCTGCGTTGTTCACCACGATGTCGATGCCGCCGAAGGCGAGCACGGCATCCTGCACCCCGCGGGCGATCGCGTCGGCATCGGTGACGTTCACCTGGATGCCGATAGCGACATCGGTGCCCCCGATCTCGGCGGCCGCGGCCTGCGCGTTCTTGAGGTCGAGATCGGCGATGACGACGCAGGCGCCGTCCGCGGCGAGCCGGGTGGCGATGGCCTTGCCGATGCCGGATGCCGCCCCGGTGACCAGCGCGATGCGCGTCGCGTGAGACTTCGGCTTCGGCATCCGCTGCAGCTTGGCCTCCTCGAGCGCCCAGTACTCGATCCGGAACTTCTCGCTCTCGGGGATCGGCTGGTAGCTCGAGATCGACTCGGCCCCGCGCATCACGTTGATCGCGTTGACATAGAACTCGCCGGCAACGCGAGCGGTCTGCTTGTTCGCGCCGTAGCTGAACATGCCGACGCCCGGCACCAGCACGATCAGCGGGTCGGCGCCCCGGATCGCCGGACTGTCGGCCGTGGCGTACCGGTCGTAATAAGCGGTGTAGTCGGCGCGGTACTGCTCGTGCAGCACCTTCAGCCGCGCGATCGAATCCTCGACGGATGCCCCGGCAGGCAGGTCGAGCAGCATCGGTTTGATCTTGGTGCGCAGGAAGTGGTCGGGGCAGCTGGTGCCCAAGGCCGCCAGCTTCGGCGCGTTCGCCGACGCCAGGAAGTCGAGCACGACGTCCGAGTCGGTGAAGTGACCGACCATCGGGCGGTCGTGCGACGCGAGCCCGCGGATCGTCGGCGCGAGCGCGGCGGCCTTGGCGCGACGGGCGGCGGTGGGCAGCGCCTTGTTCTTGGCGACCTCGCGGCCGAACGGCAACTTCTTGCCGTTCTTGGCGAGGTATTCCTCGGCGGTGCGGATGATCCAGAGGCTGTTGGCCTCGCACTGCTTGCTGGTCGCGCCCCAGGCGGTGATGCCGTGACCACCGAGGATGCAGCCGATCGCGTTCGGGTTCTGCTCCTTGATGGCCGCGATGTCGAGCCCGAGCTGGAATCCGGGGCGCCGCCAGGGAACCCACACCACCTTGTCGCCGAAGGCCTTCTTGGTGAGCTTCTCGCCGTCCTTCGCGGTGGCGAAGGCGATACCCGAGTCGGGATGCAGGTGGTCGACGTGCTGCGCATCCACAAGTCCGTGCATGGCGGTGTCGATGCTCGGGGCGGCCCCGCCGGTGCCGAACAGGCAGAAGTCGAAGGCCGCCACCATCTCGTCCTCGCGATCGACGCCCGGGTAGACGCCGACCAGCGCGCGCAGCCTGTCCATGCGCAGCACCGCCAGGCCCGACTCGGTGAGGGTGCCCAGGTCGCCGCCCGAGCCCTTCACCCAGAGCAGCTCGACCGGCTCGCCCGTGACCGGATCGGTCTCGCGTCCCTTCGCCGAGGTGTTCCCCCCTGCGTAGTTCGTGTTCTTCGGGTCGGCGCCGAGGCGGTTGCTGCGCGAGACGAGGTCGGATGCGGTACTCATGATTCCTTCAGCTGTGGTCGAGTTGGCGTCAGTCGGCGAGAGCCGCGAGTTGGTCCTCGAGGTGGAACACCTCACGCAGGTGCGGCGCGCCCTGGTCGGGACGGTCGCCGTCGAGGGCGACGAAGAAGCGCGCGGCTTCAGCCTCCCACTCGGCGGTGTCGGGGTCGAGGGCGAGCGCCCGAGCGGCCGCCTCGTCATCGTCGACCTCGTAGTAGCCGATCAGCATCCCGTCGTCGCGCAGGAAGAGCGAGTAGTTGCGACGACCGGAGCGCTCGATGGCACGCAGCATGGTCGGCCAGACGGCGGTGTGCCGGGCGACGTACTCCTCGATGAGGTGCGGGTGCACCTGCAGTTCGAAGCAGACGCGCTGCGTCATCAGGCCCCCCAGCCCGCCTGGGTGCCGCCGACGCGATCCGCGGCGATCTTCGCCTGATACCCGGATGCCGCGTACGCCGCGTACGGGTCGCCGTCGAGGCCGCGTGACTCGCGCCACGCCGCGAGGGCCGGGCGCACGTCGGTGTAGAACGCGTCCATCAGGATGCCGTTGGCCCCCAGCACGTCGCCCGCGTTCTGCGCGGCGGTCAGCGCGTCGCCGTCGACGAGCAGCGCGCGCGCCGTCATCTCCTGCACGTTCAGCACGGAGCGGATCTGGCCGGGGATCTTGTCTTCCACGTTGTGGCACTGATCGAGCATGAACGCCACCCCCGAGCCCTTCCCGTAGCCGCCCCCGCGGATGACTTCGTACAGGATGCGGAACAGCTGGAACGGATCCGCCGCCCCGACGATCAGGTCGTCGTCGGCGTAGAAGCGGGAGTTGAAGTCGAAGCTGCCGAGCTTTCCGAGGCGCAGCAGTTGGGCGACGATGAACTCGATGTTGGTGCCCGGGGCGTGGTGCCCGGTGTCAAGGCAGACCAGTCGCTTTGTCGCCGAGGGCGAGCACCTGCACATACGACGTTCCCCAGTCCGGAACATCGGTGTGATAGAACGCCGGCTCGAAGAACTTGTACTCCAGCACCATCCGCTGGTCGTCACCGATGCGTGCGTAGATCTTCTGCAGCGAGTCGGCGAGCCGGTCCTGGCGGCCCCGGATATCGCCCTGGCCCGGATAGTTGGTGCCGTCGGCGAGCCAGATCTTGAGATCGCGAGATCCGGTCTGGTTCATGATGTCGATGCACTCGAAGTGATGGTCGATCGCCTTCTGGCGGATCTTCGGGTCGACGTGCGTCAGCGAGCCGAACTTGTAGTCGTCGTCCTGGAAGGTGTTCGAGTTGATCGTCCCCAGGTCGACGCCCAGACCCTGGGCATACTCGCGGAGTGCGGCGTAGTCGTCGACCTTGTCCCACGGGATGTGCAGAGCGACAGTGGGCGACAAAGCCGTGTACGTGTTGACCTGGGCGGCATCCGCGATCTTCTCCTGCGGGGTGCGCGGCGTGCCGGGCGTGCCGAACACCTTGAATCGCGTGCCGGAGTTTCCGAACGCCCACGAGGGAAGTTCGATCGCCTGCTCGGCGAGGCGCGGGGTGATGGACGCGAAGTCAGTCATGGCAGTTGGTTCCTGTTCGGGCGACGATGCCGTTGAATCGTTTCAAAAAGAGAAGCCGGGATGACACTATGCGCGAGAGGACGCAGCGTCAAGTCGGGCCCCCTGAGGAATCGGCGGTGGGGTCCGCCCGGTCGGGGCGACCGGGCGGACCCACTGTGTTGATCAGTTCAGGGACTAGAAGTTGAACTGGTCGATGTTGCCGGCGTTGTACTGGAACGGGTCGCCCAGCAGGACGGTGCCGTCGGCGCCGACCTTGAAGGTGCCCAGGGTGCCCGCCTTGAAGCTGTCACCCTCCTTGCCAGTGATGGTGCCATCGATCAACGCCTTCGCGGCGTACGCCGCAAGGTAGCCGAGGTCTCCCGGGTTCCACAGGGCGAACGCGGTGACGGTGCCGTCCTTGACGTAGGCCTTCATCTGGTTCGGTGTTCCCAGGCCGGTCACCGCAACCTTCCCCTTGAAGGCCGAAGTCGAGATGTAACGAGCTGCCGCAGCGATTCCGACCGTGGTTGGCGAGATGATGCCCTTCAGGTTCGGATAGGTCTGCAGAAGCGCCGCGGTCTTGTCGAACGAGGTCTGGTCGTCGTCGTTGCCGTACACCACGTCATCGAGCTTGATGTTCGGGTGGTTGGCGGCGAGATCCTTCTTCATGAGCTCGATCCAGGCGTTCTGGTTGGTCGCGTTGGCCGAGGCCGACAGAATCGCGATCTCGCCGGAGTCGTTGATCTGCTTGGAGATCATGTCCACCTCGACCTTGGCGATGCCCTCGGCGGTCGCCTGGTTGATGAACAGATCGCGGCAGCCCACTGCGGTGTCGGAGTCGAAGGTGACGACCTTGACACCGGCCTTCTGCGCCTGGTTGATGGCCGAGCACGGGGCCTTCTGATCGTCGGCCGAGAGCACGATGGCGCCGACCTGCTTCTGGGTCAGCGTGTTGATGTAGCTGACCTGGGCGTCGGGCGCGGCGGTGGCGGGGCCGACCTCCGCATAGGTGCCCTTGAACTCGGCGATGGCCTTCTTGCCGCCGGCGTCCGAGGTGTCGAAGTAGGCGTTACCGAGGTTCTTCGGAAGGAAGGTGATGGCGTAGTTCTTGGTGCCACCGCCCGAGCTGCTGCCGCCGCTGCCGGCGCTTGCGCAACCGGCGAGGAGCAGCGCGGTCGCCGCCAGGGCCGCGACCCCGGCAAGACGAACGCTGTGTCGAGTCTGGAACATCGTTGTTTCCTTTCATGGTGTGTCGCGATGTGACTGCATCGGCGCGGGCACAACGGGTCAGCTGGAGGCTGAACCCCTCGTCTCGCGTCGCTTTCTCCCCGCGCTGAGCCGTGTGCGTTGCACCCAGGCGAGGAAGCTGGTCAGGATCACCGAGAGCACGAGGAGCGTGCCGGTGATCACGTTGATGACGTCGGAGGTGATGCCGGCCAGGCGCAGGGCGCTGGCGAGCACACCGATCAGGAGGGCGCCGGCCAGGACGCCGGGGAGGGCTCCGCGTCCGCCGAAGATCGAGACGCCTCCGAGCAGCACAGCAGCGATCACCGAGAGCTCGAGGCCGGTCGCGTTGTCGCCACGGGCGCTGCCGAAGCGCAAGGTGTAGAAGATGCCGGCGAGCGCCGAGATCAAGCCGGCGAGCATGAAGAGGATGAACTTGGTGCGCTGGATCTTGACGCCCGAGAACGCCGCGGCATCCGAGCTGAGCCCGATGGCGTAGATGCCCCGGCCGAACGGAGTGAAATGCAGCAGCCCTCCGAACAGGATCGCGAGCACGACGATCAGGATCGTCACCGAAGGGATCAGCGTGCCCGGCATGCGTCGACGTGGCCAGGTCGGTCCAGAATGTCGGGAACGAGGTGACGGCGGTGGTCCCGAGCAGCCCCTGCGCCAGCCCGCGGTACAGGGCGAGCGTGCCGATGGTCACCGCGAGAGATGGCAGGCCGACCCGGGTCACCAGGATGCCGTTGACCGCCCCGCCGACGGCGCCGACGACGAGGGCGACGCCCGCGGCCGCCGGGAACGTCCAGTGCGACTGGGTGAGCAGACCGATGATCGAACTGGAGAGTCCCATCGCGCTGGCGACCGAGAGGTCGATCTCGCCCGTGATGATGATGAGCGTCATCGGCAGGGCGATCAGCAGCACCGGCGCCATGTCGAGCAACAAGAAGTTGTAGGTGATCGGCGCCGCGAAATGCGGAACGGAGGCACTGGCCACGATGATCACGACGATCAACAGCGCGATGATCGCGGTCTCGCGGCGCAGCAGCAGCCGCTGCCAGAACGGGCGTCCGTAGCCGGGGTAGCTGCGCTGCCCGCTCACGGGGCCGGTGACCGGTGGAATGGCGGCGGTCATGCGGAGTCCTCCATCACCGTCAGTCGTCTCGCTTGCCGCAGGGCCAGCACGCGGTCGAGCACGATCGCGCCGATGATCAGCGCGCCGACAACGGCCTGCTGCCAGAAGTCCTGGATGCCGAGCACCGGAAGGGCCCGGTTGATGGTGAGCAGGAGCATGGCGCCGATCGCCGCGCCCCACACCGAGCCGACTCCGCCGAAGATCGCAACGCCGCCGATCACCGCGGCTCCGACGGCCTGCAGCTCGAAGCCCGAGCCGGCCTGCGAATCGACTGTGCCGTAGCGCGCCACGTAGAGCACTCCGGCCAGTCCGGCGAGGGTCCCGCTGACGATGAACGCGAGGAGCACCCGCCGGCCGACCTTGAGGCCGTACAGGTTGGCGGCATCCGGGTCGGAGCCGATCGCATAGAACTCGCGACCGCCACGAATGTTGCGCAGGTACCAGGCCGCGACGACAAGCACGACGGCGGCGATGATCGTGATGACCGGGATGTAGAGGAGTTGCGCCGTGCCGATGCCTTGGAAGTCGTTGGGGATGTCGGTCGAGTTGATGCGGTTGCTGCCGGTCCACAGCACGTTGATGCCGCGGAAGGCATACAGGGTGCCCAGCGTGATGACCAGCGAGGGCACCTTGGCGATCGAGATCAGCAGGCCGTTGACGGCGCCGAGCGCGGCGCCCCCGGCAACGGCGATCAGTGCGACCAACGGCCAGGGGATGTCGGTGTACTTGAACAGGGTGCCTGCCGTGTAGGCGGTCAGGCCGATCACCGACCCCACGGACAGGTCGACGTTGCGGGTGATGATGACCATCGCCTCGCCGACCGCGATCAGGAGCACGAGCATGGGCGTCACGAGCAGGTCGCGGAAGCCATCCTGGCTGAAGGCGAACGCCGGGTTCTTCGCGGTGGTCACGACCACGACCAGCAGGAAGGCCAGCAGGATGCCGGTCTCGCGGGCGCGCGTCACGCGCTTGAGGGAGTTCACGCGGCCGCCCCGGTCGCCGCGCGCATGACGAACTCGGCGGTCGCGTCCGCGCGCTCGATCGTGGCGGTGATCCGCCCCTCGCGCATGACCAGCACGCGGTCGGCCATGCCAAGCACCTCGGGCAGCTCCGACGAGATCATCAGGATGCCCATGCCTTCGCCTGCCAGCTGCGAGAGCAGGCGGTGCACCTCGGCCTTGGTTCCGATGTCGATGCCCCTGGTGGGCTCGTCGACGATCAGGACCTTCGGCTCGGTCGCCAGCCACTTGGCCAGCACGACCTTCTGCTGGTTGCCGCCCGAGAAGGTGCCGACCTCGGCGTCGAGCGCCGAGCTCTTCACCTCGAGCCGACTGGCCCAGACCCGGCTTGCCGCGTTCTCGCGGCGCCCGGTGATGAACAGGCCACCGGCGGCGAGGCGCTGGCGGATGGCGATCGTCAGGTTCTCTGCGACCGAGGCTCCGATCACCAAGCCCTCTTTGCGGCGGTCCTCGGGGACGAGCGCGAGTCCGGCGCGCATGGCCGCCGCCGGATTGCGACCGGGAATGCGGGTTCCCGTCAGGGTGACGGTGCCCGTGTCGTAGCCGTCCACGCCGAAGACCGCGCGGGCGACCTCGCTGCGCCCGGCGCCGACCAGTCCGGCGAGCCCGACGATCTCGCCGGAGCGCACCTGGAAGCTGATGTCGTCGAAGACTCCCGCCGAGGTCAGGCCCCGCACGTCGAGCACGACGTCGCCGATCGTCGCCTCCTGCTTCGGGAACAGGTCCGCGACGTCGCGGCCGACCATCTGGCGCACGATGGTGTCCACGTCGGTGTCGGCGATCTTCTCGGTCGCGATGTACGAGCCGTCGCGCATCACGGTCACCACATCGCAGAGGGCGAAGACCTCGTCGAACCGGTGCGAGATGAAGAGCAGGGCTCGGCCTTCGTCGCGCAGGCTGCGCGCGACCGCGAACAGGCGGTCGACCTCGACACCGCTGAGTGCCGCGGTGGGCTCATCCATGATCAGAACGCGCGCGTCAAGACTGATCGCCTTCGCGATCTCGATGATCTGCTGGTCGGCGATCGAGAGGCCGCGGGCGGGGCGGTCCGGGTTGATCTTGACGCCGAGGCGTCGGAAGAGCGCGAGGGCCTCGGTATGCATCGCCTTGCGGTCGATGCGCCCGAAGGACCGTAACGGCTGACGGCCCATGAAGATGTTCTCGGTGACGGTGAGGTCGGGGAAGAGCGTCGGCTCCTGGTAGATCACCGCGATGCCGGCCGCCTTGGCCTGCGCCGTCGAGCTGAAGGTGACCGGTTCGCCATTCAGCAGGAAGTCCCCGGAATCCGGCTGGTAGAGACCCGCGATGATCTTGACCAGGGTCGACTTTCCCGCTCCGTTCTCGCCGACGAGCGCGTGGATCGAGCCGTTGTCGAGCGCCAGCGTGCCCGAACGCAAAGCCACGACGGCGCCGAAGGTCTTGACGACCTTGCGCAACTCGAGTGCGTGAGCGGAGGAGTCCGCGGGGGCGGGGCTCATGGCCAGGCTCTCCTTTGAGTACAAGACTGATGAAACGATTCAGGTGCTGTTCAGGCATACTACATGCAGGGATGCCCCTCTGGTCAAGCCAAAGACGGCCCTTTGAATCTGAGTCGTTTCAGAGTTTGGTAGGGTCGCAGCACCCTGGCCGGGGGTTCACGCCGAAGGAGGCTCGATGGCCGCGACGAGCATCCGTGACGTGGCCAAGCTGGCGGGAGTCTCGGTGGGTACGGTCTCCAACGTGCTCAATCGGCCCGGCGAGGTGTCGGCAGATTCGGTGATCCGGGTGCAGCGCGCGATCGAGCAACTGGGCTACCGGCGCAACGACGCCGCCCGGCAGCTGCGGGCCGGCACCTCCTCCACGGTGGGCTTCGTGGTGCTCGACGGCCAGAACCCCTTCTTCAGCGCGGTCGTGCGGGGAGCCGAGGACGAGGCGTCGAAGAACGGGATCGCGATTCTGCTCGGCAACACCGATGAGGACTCCGCCCGCGAGCGGATGTACCTCGACCTCTTCGAGGAGCAGCGGGTGCGCGGGGTGCTCATCTCGCCGTACCGAGACATCAGTCCGCGGCTCGAGCAGCTCCGCTCGCGCAACATCCCGGCGGTGCTCGTCGACCGCTTCAGTGGCGACGGACGGTTCAGCTCGGTCTCGGTCGACAATGTCTCGGGCGGCAGGATGGCGGCCGAGCACCTGATCCAGACCGGACGCAGCCGGATCGCCTTCGTGGGCGGTCCCTTCGATCTGCGGCAGGTGAGCGACCGGTTGGCCGGAGCCCGGGTTGCCGTCGAGGCCGCCCCGCACGAGGTCGGGATCGAGGTGATCGCGACGAGCGCGCTGACGGTCGAGGAGGGCATCGCTGCGGGAATGCGGATCCTGGGAAGACCGGAACGCGAGTGGCCGGACGCCGTCTTCGCGGCCAACGACCTGCTCGCACTCGGACTCCTTCAGGCCTTCGTCGGCGGCGGGCGGCTCCTCGTGCCACAGCGCATCGCTCTCATCGGTTTCGATGACATCGCCTTCGCTCGTGCTGCTGCGGTGCCACTCTCGTCGATGCGGCAGCCGAGCCGCACGATCGGTGCGACCGCGCTTCGAGTGCTCATCGAGGAGGCGGACGACCCGACCCTGATCCCCCGTCAAACGGTGTTCCAGCCCGAGCTCGTCGTGCGGGAATCGACGCGCGCGATCTTGTAGTCCGGCGAACGCGACATGCGTGTCGCGAGGAGTCACGCAGGATGGCAGTACCGTGGGCCGCGGAGAACGCAACGCGACGCCGAGGGAGCCAGGTGCCGAACACCACCACCAGCATCCGCGATGTCGCTGTGCGCGCCGGGGTCTCGGTGGGAACGGTCTCGAACGTTCTCAACAATCCGGCCAAGGTGTCGCCCAAGTCCGTGGCGCGGGTACTGGCCGTCATCGAGGAACTCGGCTACGTGCGCAACGATGCGGCCCGGCAGCTGCGCGCCGGCCGAAGCACGACCATCGGGCTCGTGGTGCTCGATGTGAGCAACCCCTTCTTCACCGACGTGGCGCGCGGAGCCGAGGACGAGGCGGCGAAGCACTCTCTCTCGGTGATCCTGGGCAACAGCGACGAGAACAGCGAGCGAGAGGCCGGCTACCTCGACCTGTTCGAGGAGCAGCGGGTTCACGGTGTTCTGATCTCGCCCTATGGCGATGTCGGCCCGCGGCTGGCCCGGCTGCGCAGTCGTGGCACCCCTGCTGTGCTGGTCGACCGCATCAGCGAGGACGGGGCGTTCAGTTCGGTCTCCGTCGACGACGTGGCCGGCGGACGCCTCGCAGCCCGTCACCTGCTCGACACCGGGAGGCGCCGCATCGCCTTCGCGGGGGGACCACTCGACATCCGTCAGGTCTCCGATCGGCTGCAGGGCGCGCGCACCGCCGTCGGCGCGCATCCGGATGCCACGCTCGAGGTGCTCGAACTGTCGGCATTGTCCGTGCTCGAGGGCCGTCGCGCCGGCGAGGCACTCCTGGCCCGCACAGCCGAGGATCGTCCTGACGCAGTCTTCGCCGCGAACGACCTCGTCGCCACCGGTCTGCTGCAGGCTCTCGTCATGCACGGTTCGATTCGCGTGCCGGCCGACATCGCCCTCATCGGCTTCGACGACATCGATTTCGCGAGTACGGCGGTCGTGCCCCTGTCGTCGATCCGGCAACCGAGTCAGCTGATCGGCCGAACAGCCGTTCAGCTGCTCATCGAAGAGGCGAGCGATCCAAGCTTGGCGCCTCGGCAGGTGGTCTTCCAGCCGGAACTCGTCGTGCGGGCGTCCACCAGTCCGCACGACGTCGACTAGGCGCACCCATCGATCTGTCACCAGGACGGTGACGGAGTCGTGTTGCGAGCAGTGACATTCCACCAGTACGGCGATCCCGCGGTGTTGACGGTTGAGGACCTGCCCGAGCCGCATGCCGGTCCCGGGGAAGTCCGCAACCGGGACAATGAGAAACTAGCCCTGACCAGGGCTTTCGAGCAGTAGCGAGGGCGGGACTCGAACCCGCGACACCACGATTATGAGCCGTGTGCTCTAACCACCTGAGCTACCCCGCCGGGAACCGCATGCCGACGCGCTGAGCGCGGCGACCGGCGGCAGAGCCCCGAGTCAGGATTGAACTGACGACCCCTTCCTTACCATGGAAGTGCTCTACCACTGAGCTATCGGGGCGCTCCGCGGACTGGCCGCGGCACCGCAAAAGACTAGCATTCTCAATCCGGGCGGCCGAACTGCGTGACGGACCTAGGCGGTCCACTCCGGCAGCGCCACCCCGGGCAGTTGCCACGCTGCGAAGGTCGGGCCGGCGATCGCCACCCGACCGCCGTCGAAGGCGACCGAGCCCTCGATCAGCGCCGCGTCATCCGGAAGCTCGTCGCCGAGATCGACCATGGTGATGCCCCGGGCGGCGAGCACCAGCACGCATTCGTCGGCGCTCTCGCGCACGAAGGCGACGGCGTCGTCCGAGGCGTGCAACCACCGGATGCCGCCCCCGTTCAGCGCCGGATGCTCGCGCTTCAACGCGATCAGGCGACGGTAGAGCGCGATGGTGTCCGCGTGGTCGCCGCTGGACGACCACGGGATCGGCGTGCGCGACTGCTCTCCGTCCGACGCGACCAGCCCGAACTCGTCGCCCGCCCAGACGACCGGGATGCCGGGCATGGTCACCGCGAGCCCGAACGCGACCGGCACCACCCCGGGCAGCGCCGAGGTGAGGAACCGCGGGGTGTCGTGCGTGTCGAGCGCGTTCATCGTGTTGAGCCGGGTGCGCCACGGGAAGGCGGCCGCGAACTCGCGGTGCGCGCGGTAGAAGTCGACCCCGGTGTAGTCGCTGGTGCGGCCGAGGGTCATGCCGAGCCCGCCCGCCGCGGGTGAGCCGGGCACCGACAGCCAGTTCCAGAGCGGCCGGGTGAAGTTGGCGTAGGTCATGGCGCCGTGCCAGGCGTCGCCCGGAAAGTCGGAGGCCGCGTCGTTGGTCGACTCACCGATCAGGATGGTGTCGCGGTTGACCTCGCGCATGGTCTGCCGGATGGTGCGGCGCACCTGCTCGTTGAGGTCCTCGTCGCGCCAGCGCCCTGTCATGTTGGCGACGTCCACCCGCCAGCCGTCGAGCGAGTACGGGGGCTGCAGCCACTTGGCGACCACCGAGTCCACGCCGTCGATGAAGCGCCGCTGCAGCTCGTCGGCACGCCAGTTGAACTTGGGCAGGCTCGAGAAGCCGAGCCAGCTGACGTATTCGGTCTGGTCGGCGTTCAGCCAGAGATAGAAGGCGCTCTCGAGCGAGCCGGGGTTGCGGTACGCCGCCCGGAACCATTCGTGGCTGTCGCCCGAGTGGTTGGTGGTCAGATCTCCGATCACCCGGATGCCCTTGGCGTGCGCCGCGGCGACCAGCTCGGCGAGCGCCGAGTCGCCACCGAGCAGGGGGTCGACCTGATCGAACGACGTGGCGTTGTAGCGGTGGTTCGACTCGGCCGGGAAGACGGGAGTCAGGTAGAGCAGGTTCACGCCCAGGTCGACCAGGTGATCGAGGTGGTCCATCACGCCGTGCAGATCGCCGCCGTAGAACTGCTCGCCGGTGCCCGGTCCGACGTGGATGACGGAGTCGCCCCACGCGGCCGGCATGGCCCACGCGGGCGTCGGCCGGCGGTCGGCCTCTGCCGAGCGCGCGAACCGGTCGGGGAACACCTGGTACATGACCGCCTCGGCGCCCCAGGCCGGCGGCGGGTCGAAGGTCACCAGGCGGAAGTCGTCGATGTCGCGGGTCTCGGTGTGCGACAGGCCGGCGGAGGTCAGCCACCAGGTCGCGCCGTCATCCGCCTCCATCAGGAAGCGATAACCGTGCACCGGGTTCTCGACCTGGATCGCCGCCTCCCACCAGACATCACGAAGCGTCTCGTGCACCACCACCGCGTCGCTGAACGCCGGCTCGCGATCGGGGTTCGACCGGGTGCGGACGATGCGCATGGTGCCGAAGACCCGCGGCACCCGCACCCGCACCCGCACCGTCTCGCCGAGCTCCGGCGTCTGGTCGGACACGTAGAGCGGGGAGCCGTCATGGTGCGGCAACTCGGCGAGGACGTGCTCCATGCTGCGAGGTTACCCGGCGAATGTTTCGGCCAGATGTGCCACCTAGGCTCGGAACATGGCATCCTCCGCGACCGGAACCGAGTGGTGGCGCACCGCCGTCATCTACCAGGTCTACCCGCGCTCCTTCGCCGACTCGAACGGTGACGGGGTGGGTGACCTGCCGGGCATCACGGCGCGACTCGATTCCCTGGTCGAGCTGGGCGTCGATGCCGTGTGGCTGTCGCCGTTCTACACCTCGCCGCAGAAGGACGGCGGCTACGACGTGGCGGACTACACGGATGTCGATCCCCTGTTCGGCACGCTCGACGACTTCGACGCCCTGCTCGCCCGCGCGCACGCGCTGTCGCTGAGGGTGATTATCGACCTGGTTCCGAATCACAGCTCGAGCGAGCATCCCTGGTTCCAGGCTGCGCTCGCCTCCGCGCCCGGGTCGCCGGAGCGCGCCCGCTACCTGTTCCGCGACGGGCTCGGCGTCGACGGCGATGTGCCCCCGAACAACTGGAAGTCGGTGTTCGGTGGCCCCGCCTGGACCATGGTGCGGAACGATCCAGCGGAGCGGGGCGACCACGCTCGGCCCGCGGGAGCGTCGGGCGCCGCAGGAGCGGCGGCGCCCCAGAAGGCACAGTGGTACCTCCACCTGTTCGACACGAGTCAGCCCGACTTCGACTGGACGAACGACGACGTCAAGGAATTCTTCCGCGGCGTGCTGCGCTTCTGGCTCGACCGCGGTGTCGACGGCTTCCGGGTGGATGTCGCGCACGGCCTGGTCAAGAAGGCCGGCCTGCCCGATTGGACCCCGGATCCGTCGCTCGGCATGAGCGACCATCAGGACGCGCCGTACTGGGCTCAGCCCGGCGTGCATCCGATCTACCGCGACTGGCATCGGGTGCTCGCCGAGTACGGACCGGACCGCATCCTGGCCGGCGAGGCATGGGTCGAACCGCTGTCGAAGCTGGCCGAATGGGTGCGGGCGGACGAGATGCAGCAGACCTTCAACTTCAGCTTTCTCGAGACGCCGTGGGATGCTGCGCGGCTGAAGACGGTGGTCGACGAGTCGATCGCCGCGTTCGGAGCCGTGGGGGCACCGAGCACCTGGGTGCTCTCGAACCACGACGTGATCCGGCACGCGACCCGTCTGGCCCTGACTCCCCCGCCGCCGCAGGGAGAGGGGCTCGGACCCAAGACCCAGCTCTACCCGGATGACGTGGTCGGGCAGCGGCGCGCCCGGGCGGCATCCGCGTTCATGCTCGCTCTGCCCGGTTCTGCCTACCTCTATCAGGGTGAAGAACTCGGCCTGCCCGAGGTGATCGACCTGCCCGACTCGGCGCGGCAGGATCCCACTTTCTTCCGCACCGGAGGAGCGAACTACGGGCGCGACGGCGCGCGGGTGCCCATCCCGTGGGATGTCGCCTCGCTGTCGGCGGGCTTCGGACCGACGGCCGCGAGCTGGCTGCCCCAACCGCAGACCTGGCCGGGATACGCCCGGGATACCCAGCTCGGCATCCCCGGATCGACGCTCGAGTTCTACCGCGATGCCCTCGCGGCGCGGCGCACCCACCACCTCGCGAGCAACGAGCTGGTCTGGCAGCCCTCTCCGGATCCAGCCGTGCTGGTGTTCCGTTCCGGCGCCGTCACGGTCATCGCCAATACGGGTGCCACCCCCGTGGCGCTTCCCCCCGGTCGTGTGGTGCTGGCCAGCGGACCGGTGGGCGCCGACCGGCTGCCCGGCGACACGACCGCGTGGGTCGTCGCCTAGCCCGATCGGCCGCCGCGCCTAGTTGGGACCGGCATGGGCGACCATCCACGGGATCGGATCGATCTTCGTTCCGTCGAGAATGACCTCGAAATGCAGATGCGGGCCGGTGGCCTCGCCGGTCTCGCCGACCAGGCCGATGAAGTCGCCCACCTGAACGGACTGACCCAGCACTAACGGGCTCGAACCGGTCGTCATGTGGGCGTAGGTGAAACTGACGGTGTGCCCATTGACCTTCGAGGTGATGACGACGAAGTTGCCGTAGGTGCCGCCGCCGTAGACGCCGGAGCCGCCGCTTCCGTCATCGCGCTCGGTGACGACGCCGGTCGATGACGAGAAGATCGCCGCCTTGTCACCGGGAACCATGTCGACTCCCTCGTGATAGGTCGAGCAGCCCCTGCACGGCGCAACGCGCGGACCGAACCCCGAGCTGATGCGGACCGGATAGGGGAACGGCCAGCGGATCGGGCCGGTGCCTGCTCCCCCGACCGTCGCCCCCGCGTGACTGTACTTCTGAGCGAGCACCTGCGCCCACGAGAGCACCTCGATCTTGTCGCGCGCGCCGACCTGGATCTTCTCATCGCTCGAGACCGCGACCGACTGACCGGCCTTGCTCGACGAGGCGGAGAGGGTGCCCGTGCTGTCCGCCGAGGTCGGGTAGAAGGCGTTCGCTGGCAACGACATGCCGACGACGATCGCTGCGGCGAACATCATGGCGGCGAGCGACAGAAGGCGCGAGCCGATCGTCCGAGCGCGTGAACCACGGCCCTTGGCGGACCTCGCCGACACGCTGCCCGATCGCACCGGACGGGCTTCTTCGGCGGCGCTGGCACGGCTGGGGCGGTCGCCGCGTCGCGGTTGTGAGCGGCCGCGTACCAACTCGGCGGCCCGCTCCCGTTCTCTGAGTTCGCGGCGACTAGTCGCCTGCGGCAACTCGGACATGACAGAACTCCTCAGCGGCGGATCATCCGATAGTAACGAATCGGCTACGGAACGGCCACCCGCCCATCCGGGTGACGGTGCGTCGCGCTCTCAGATCTCGAAGCGAGATCCGAGCTGGATCAGCAGGGGCTCAAGCCGCGCGGCGAGCTGGGGCTCAGCCGCCAGGATGAGGTCCCGGCTCGGCGTCTCGGCGCCGAATCCCTTCACGACGGCCCCGGCCTCGCGCGCGATGATCGCGCCGGCAGCATGGTCCCAGGGGCTCAGCGTCCGCTCGAAGTAGGCGTTCGTGCGCCCGTTCGCGACCATGCAGAGGTCGAGCGAGGCCGTGCCGAGGCGGCGGATGTCGCGAACCATCGGCAGCATCCTGGTCACGACCTCGCCCTGCTTGGCCCGAGTCGCGGCGGCATAGGCGAAGCCCGTGTTGATGAGCGCGAGTTCGAGGGGCACCGGCTCCGCGACGCGGATCGCGTCACCGTTCAAGAACGCACCCTCACCCCGCGAGCCGGTGAACAGCTCGCCGATCGCGGGGTTGAGCACGCATCCATGCAGGCCGGTCCAGGTGAGCGGATCGGGGTCGCCCTCGACCACCGCGACGCTGACCGCGTAATGCGGGATGCCGTACAGGTAGTTGACCGTGCCGTCGATCGGATCGACCACCCAGGTGAGACCGCTGGTGCCGGACGACGAGCCGCCCTCCTCACCCAGGATCGCGTCGTCGGGCCGCGCATCGAGGATGCGGGCGCGGATCAGCCGCTCGACCTCGCGATCGGCTTCGGTGACGACATCCACGATCGTGGACTTGGTCGCGGCGACCTCGACACCTTCCCGCCGGCGCTTCGCTGCCAGTTCGCCCGCCTCGAGCGCGATGGTGCGGGCCAGGTCGAGCAACTCGGAGGGCATGCACCTAGCCAACCACGGTGCCATCGTCGAGGATGACGTCGAGGCTCTGCCCCGAGGAGATGGTCTTACTCAGGCCGTTGATGTCGAGCCTGATCCGACGACGCCGTCCCGCAGCGAGGTGGATGCTCAGTCGCTTGCTCGTCAGGTCGATCCGGATGTGCTGCTCACGATAGTTGAGCGTGAACGACACCTCGCCGAGTTCCGCCGGGAGAACAGGGTGCAGCCACAGGGCGTTCTTCCGGATCTCCAGTCCGGCATAGCACCGGATCGCCATGTCGACCGACCCCGCCATCGCGCCGAGGTGAACACCCTCGTGCACGGTTCCCCCTTGGCTGTCCACCATGTCGCTCAGGAGGGCGCGGTGGAACGACTCCCACGAACGCGTACGGTCACGCCGGGCTTCCACCCACGACTCGACAACGTTGCTGAGTGTTGAGCCGCGAGTCGAACGGGCGATGTAGAAATCGACAGTGCGAACGACCGCTCGCGGGGGGAACTGGTATCCGAGATCGGCCAAGATGCCGCGCAACTCCTCGGCGGAGAACAGATACAGCAACATGAGAACATCGGCTTGCTTGGAGAGCCGGTAGTCGTTGGTGCTGCGACCCTCCGCATTGAGGATGAGGTCCAGCCTGCCCAGGTACCCGTAGCGCTCCCGGTAGGTGTACCAGTCGAACTCGGGGAGGTCTTCGTAGCCTTCGAACTGGCTGATCACCCCGTCGACATGGAAGATCACGCGCAGTTTTCGGCTGATGCGCGCCCAGAGCCGGGTCTCGCCGGTGGCCAGATTCAATCGGTCCCAGAGGGAACCGCACTCTCTTCCCTTGAGGATCGAGATCGTCTGGATCGCGCGGCGAAGCAGCCAGGCGGTCATGACATTGGTGTAGGCGTTGTTCCGCACCCCGCTCCCCGGGTGTCCGGGGTTGCCGTCATGGAACTCGTCGGGGCCCATCACCCCGTCGATGTCATACCTGTCGTCGTGGGGATCGTAGGTGGCGATGCTGGCGAAGAATCGCGCGACCTCGATGATCAGCTCGGCGCCTTCTTGGATCAGGAATTCCGTGTCACCGGTCGCCTCGTAGAGCTGCCACGCGCTGTAGGCGACCGCGAGGCCGACATGGCGTTGACGATGAGAGTTGTCGGGCATCCAACTCTGAGTGCGGGGGTTGAACAGTTCTGTCGGTGTCAGCTCACGGCCGTCCAGTCCGCTCTGCCACGGGAACATCGCTCCCGTGTACCCCACCGCTCGCGCGGCCGCACGAGCCTCGTCCAGGCGGCGATATCGGTAGCCGATGAGCGAACGGCTCAACTCCGGTCGTCGAAGTGTCACCATCGGGTACACGAACATCTCGTCCCAGAAGATGTGCCCCCGATAACCCTCTCCGTGCAGCCCGCGCGCGGGTATCCCCACGTCGAGATCCGTTTGGTCGGACGCGACCGTTTGGAGAACATGGAAGGTGTTCACGTTCAGCTCGAGCGAGTGAGCCCGGCTGTCGCTCGCCATCTCGACGGCAAAATCGTCCCACAGCGTCCGCCACTTTTGACGGTGAGCGTCCTCCAGTTCTGCCACATGCGGCGCCCGGTCCATCCATCGTGTGACGGCATCGGCGGGCGAGGCGACGGCCCGATCCCGCGACGTCGCGGCGATGACCGTCTTATCCACTCTGACGGGCCGGCCCTGCACAAGATCGAGATCGAACTCGTGCGCAATCCACGCTTGGCCCTGTGCGACCAATCGTCGACTCACCTGTCGCTGATGGTCGCCGTCGAACACCCGGGTGCGCTGTGACATCGCGACACCGATTCCGGATTGCGTCGTCCTCATTTCGAGGAGGACCGTGTCCGGGCCCGTCGCTTCGGCGCGCACCGGCGCAAGATGGACATGCGTGAGCAACCTGTCCTCCTCGACGTTCTCGTTCGAGACTCTGCCGTCGAGAGCGGATTGAACGGTGAGAGGTCCTGTCCAGTCTTCGGCTTCAACCGTCGTCTGCAGTACCGCGAGATGCGGGGACGCGAGCGAGACGAAGCGGCGCGAAGTCACCAGGGTCGTTCTGCCCGCTTCGTCACGGTAGCGGACGGTGCGAGTGAGCACGGCGTGCCGAAGATCGAGTTCCTGGGAGTAGGAGACGATGTCGGTTTCGTGCGGGTGGAACCAATCACTGCCCGCCGTCTTCAGACGAAGAGGCAACCAGTTCGGCCCGTTGACCAGGTGCTCGTCGTCGTCGGAGTGCGTGCCGAAGTCCGTGGTCGTCCGGTTGAAGACGCCCGCGAAATACGTTCCGGGGTAATGGATGTCGTCGGCCGACGTCTCCGGGGCAGCTCCGCGCGTTCCCCAGTAGCCATTGCCGAGTGTGCACAGAGCCTCGCGATTCCCCTCCGTCGCGGGGTCGAAGCCGTGGTAGGTCAGCACCCAGGGGTCCACCGGCTCGTGCGGCTCGGTAACGGTCCGGGGAGGTTGGCGAATCTGCGTGAGGTCCAGCTCGTTGAGGTCGGAGAGCACGACATCGGCGCCTGCCGCGCGAAGCCTCTCCCCGACTCCGTCCCTGTCCATCCCCACAACCAGTCCGAAGCCCCCGGCAAAGCCCGCTTCAACGCCCGCTGTCGCGTCCTCGACCATGACCGCGGATGCCGGGTTGACGCCCAGCTGGCGCGCCGCCTCGAGGAAGACCGCCGGATCGGGCTTACCCGGGAGCTTCAAGCGAATCGCGTCGTTTCCGTCGACACGCACCGTGAACAGCCCGATAACCCCTGCCGCGGTGAGCACCTGCACACAATTGCGACTCGATGTCACCACAGCGGCGGGGACATGATCCCGCTGAAGACGACGAAGCAAGCGCACGGCATCGGGGAATGCGGTCACACCGTCCCGCGCGATCATGCGGTCGAAGTAGTGCTGCTTCCTGTCAGCCAACGCGGTGACCGTCAGTCGGTCATCGGGATCCCCTGCTGAACCTTCCGGGAGCTTGAGTGTGCGTGACGCCAGGAAATTGCGTATTCCGTCCTCGCGAGAACGCCCGTCGACATAGCGCCGATAATCGAGCTGCTCATCGAAAGGCGCCCAACTCCCCGGCGACAACTTCGGGAGCACCTCGTCGAAGAGCTCCTTCCACGCGCTCGCGTGAATGGAGGCCGTCTCGGTGACCACGCCATCCATGTCGAAGATGACTGCCTTGTAGGCGGAGGGTCCCGAGTGCAGGGCACGTTCATCGCGGGCGGAAGCCATCTGGTTTCATCCTCACGCATCTCCTTCGAAGCGGATGCCCGGAGCGCACCGACGAGGGGCTCAGGGCCTGCCCTGGTCCAGGACGATGCGGATCCGGCCGCCGCTGATGCCCTTGTCGCCGTCGGGACTCGGGGCAGGGGCGACATGGCGCTGCTCGACATCGAGCGCTTCGCGCGCCACGGCGGCCGAGGGATGGAAGGCGTTGTCGAAGGCGGCGCCCAGAAGGCCCGAGCCGGGCGAGCCCGAGCCACGCTTCTCGGGATGCCTGCGCAGGTAGGCGGGCATCGCGAAGAAGGCGGCGCTCAGCAGAAGCAACGCGCCGATCATGAGGAGTGCGCCGACCATCGTCAGAGACTACGCCGCAGGAGCGGCGGCGTGACAGACAACACTGTGGCGGGTGAGGGATTCGAACCCCCGTAGCATTACACGTCTGATTTACAGTCAGATCCCTTTGGCCGCTCGGGTAACCCGCCAGGCACGTCCGCCCGGTGTAGTCACCGACCGGAAGCGCTCGGACAATGTTACAAGGTGTCGCGGGGGCGCGGGCACGCTGCCGCTCGGACTGGCCGCGCAACCGCGCAAGGAACGCGCGCCAGCCCGCCGGTGGGGACCGTGATTCGCCGCGAGTCGAAGTGCGCGGTTTGCCAACCGGCGCATCCACCCCAGGCATGCGATCGACCATCGGCGCCCAGCGCAGGCCGCGCTCACCAACGATCGCGATGCACCCGGCACTCTAGCGGAATGCCTCGACCCGACCCAGTCGCCGCCGTCGCGTCCCTCGGCGGCATCGCTCGAGTGCGCGACGTCCGGGTGCTCGGCGTCAGCAAGGATGCGGTGCGCCGGGCGGTGACGTTGCATCGAACGCTGACGCGCCCACGGTACGGGATTGTGGCGCTGCCCGCCCTGCCAGTCGCCGTGCTTCGGGCTGCAGCCGAAGGCGGGGCGCTCGCCGCGATGAGTGCCGCCGCCTTCTACGGACTCTGGACCCCGCACGACCGCTCAGCACTCCACATCAGCATTCGCGCAGACGCCGCCCGCCGCCACCAGGGCCATGCCGTACTCGTTCGCGACGGCGCGCAACTCGGTCGGGCTGAGCGCTTCGTCGTCTCCCTGCAGACGTGCGTGCGCCAGTGCAGCTGCTGCCTTTCGACGAGGCGGTGGCCGTGCTCGATTCCGCCCTGAACGGCGAAAGCAACGACCCCGGTATGAAGCTGGACCTGAGAGCGCTCAGGGGCGCGCTGCCTCGTCGTCTGCTCCCGGTACTCAATGCCGCTGATGCCAAGGCGGAGGCGGGCGCCGAGAGTCTCGCCCGGGTGCGGCTGGCGAGCATCGGAATCCACGCTCGACCTCAGGTATGGATCACTCAGCAGATCCGGGTCGACCTCCTCGTCGGCGATCGGCTCGTGATCGAGATCGGGAGCAAGGAGTTCCATGCCGATCCCGGTCAGTACGAGAAGGATCACGATCGCTCAGCGATGCTCCTGGCACTGGGCTGCGATCTGCTCGAGTTCACCACCGACCAGGTCGTGCACGACTGGTCGTTCGTGGAGGGGATCATCATCGACCGTGCACGCGCAAGTCAGCAATAGTTCGTCACGCGGTGTCGGCGGGTCGCGCGCACGGGCGGCGGGTCATCCGAATCTCTTGCGAAGTTGCGCGTTCGAGCGCCGACGAGACGACGCCCCCTCGGATCGTGATCGCACCCCGCCGTTCTCGCATCCCCTGTTACTAGCATGGCGGCATGGCAGATTCCTCATTCGACATCGTCAGCAAGGTCGACACGATGGAGGTGCAGAACGCTCTCGGTCAGGCGCAGAAAGAGATCCAGCAGCGCTACGACTTCAAGAACGTCGACGCGTCCATCGAGTTCAGCGGCGAGAAGGTGCTGATGAAGGCCAATGCCGAGGAGCGCGTCAAGGCGGTGCTCGAGGTCTTCGAGCAGAAGCTGATCAAGCGCGGCATCTCGCTGCGGTCGCTGGATGCCGGCAAGCCGTTCGCGAGCGGCAAGGAGTACCGCATCGAGGCATCCATCAAACAGGGGATCTCGAGCGACGACGCGAGGGCGATCAGCAAGATCATCCGCGACGAGGGGCCGAAGGGCGTGAAGAGCCAGATCCAGGGCGACGAGCTGCGCGTGCAGTCGAAGAGCCGCGACGACCTGCAGCAGGTGCAGGCGCTGCTGAAGGGCAAAGACCTCGACGTCGCACTTCAATTCGTGAACTACCGCTGATCCGGCCGCTGCGATGACGGAGGCGCCATGACGGGGGCCATCTTCGGCGTGATCATCGCGATCGCGCTGATCGTCATCGACTTCATCATCCGCGTGCTCTCAGTGGTGCTCATCCCGCGCAACCGGCGGCCGCAGACCGCTCTCGCCTGGCTGCTGGCGATCTTCTTCATCCCCTATATCGGCATCGGGCTGTTCCTGCTGATCGGCACCTTCCGCCTGCCGAAACGGCGGCGCGAGAAGCAGGTCGAGATCAATCAGTACATCCTCGACACCACGGAGGGCTTCGAGCAGGTCGCCGAGGCGACCCCGTGGCCCGATTGGCTCGAACCGATCGTCGAGCTCAACCGCACCCTCGGCGCGATGCCGATGGTGGGCGGGAACTCGGCCGTTCTCTACGACATGGATGCCGCGGCGCTCGAGGCCATGACCGACGAGATCGGGCGCGCAACGAGGTCCGTGCACGTCGAGTTCTACATCCTCGCGTTGGACTCGACCACGCGGCCCTTCTTCGACGCCCTCGCCGCCGCGGTGCAGCGCGGAGTCGTGGTGCGCGTGCTGCTCGATCACCTCGGCAGCTGGCAGTACAAGGGATTCGGTCCAGCCAAGCGCGCTCTGACCCGGATGGGCGCCCAGTGGCACCTGATGCTGCCGTTCCAGCCGTTGCGCGGCCGCATCCAGCGCCCCGACCTACGCAACCACCGCAAGCTCCTGGTCGTGGATGGCGAGGTCGCCTTCACCGGGTCGCAGAACATCATCGACCCCGGCTACGAGAAGCGCGGCAACACCCGGCGCGGATTGCAGTGGAAGGACTTCATGGTCCGGTTCGAAGGACCGGTGGTCGCGGGGATCGACGCGCTCTTCGTGACGGACTGGTACGCCGAGACCGACGAGCTGCTGTCGCGCGAGGCCGCGCCCGCACGGCGCACCGGACCCGGGCCGATGGACTGCCAGGTGGTGCCGAGCGGTCCCGGGTTCGTCGGTGAGAACAACCTGCGGCTGTTCAACTCGCTCGTCTACGCGGCGCAGAAGAAGGTCATCCTGGTCAGCCCCTACTTCGTACCAGACGACTCGATGCTCTACGCCATCACGACCGCGGCCCAGTCGGGCCTCGACGTGCAGCTGTTCGTCTCCGAGATCGGCGACCAGTTCTTCGCGTACCACGCGCAGCGCAGCTACTACGAGGCCCTGCTGCGGGCCGGGGTGCGCATCTTCCTCTACAAGGCACCGACGATCCTGCACGCCAAGCACTTCACCATCGACGACGAGGTCTCGGTGATCGGCTCGAGCAATATGGACATGCGCTCGTTCAGCCTCGATTTCGAGATCTCGGTGATGATCTGGGGCGGCACCTTCTTGCAGAGACTGCGCGCGATCGAGAACGACTACCGCGAGAACTGCCGCGAACTCACGCTGGACGAGTGGCTCGGCCGGCCGCGGTTGTCGCGAGCGCTCGACAACGCGGCGCGGCTGACGGCCGCCGTGCAATAGCGCGCGGCTTGCTCGTAGCGACGGCCATTTCTGGCTGTCGCGCGCCGCGCGCCGACGCCCGTCTCGGGCGTCGGGTCACGTGAGCGACCATTTCGGGCGTCGGGTCACGTGAGCGACCATTTCGGTTCGCGCTTAATTCGGCGCGAACTGAAATACGGATTCGGCGGGCACTCGGCGTCGACGCCTCTCGGCTGCTCGCGCGTTGGAATCCCCGACCGACCTACGGTCGGTCTCCGAGGGAGATTTCAACCATCTCGTCCCGCGGCACGACCTTGACGCGCGCCCGCCCCTGAGGCGCCCCGAGCGCGATCTCGTGCTCGTCGAGGCGGTGCCAGCCGTCGAGGTCGGTGTAGGCCACGCCGCGCGACTCCAGCAGCGCCACGATGGCCGCCGGCTCGGGAGACGCGGGCGACCACCAGTTCGCCTGATCGACGACCAGGTGAGAGATGGTCTCCATGGCATCCGACTTGGTGTGGCCGATGAGGCCGACCGGGCCGCGCTTGATCCAGCCGGTGGCGTAAATGCCGGGGACCACCTGGTCGTGCTCGTCGATCACCTGCCCCTCGCGGTTCGGGATGACGCCGCGACGCTTGTCGAAGGGAACGCCGTCCAGCGGCGAGCCGAAATATCCCACCGCGCGATACAGGGCCCCGATCTCGACCTCGCGGAACTCGCCGGTGCCGACCACGCCGCCCGCGGCATCCGGAGCCGTGCGCTCGTACCTGAAACCCGTCACGCCGGTTTCAGGGTCGCCCACGACCTCGACCGGACGGGCGTGGAAGTGCAGGTGCAGCCGGCGCGACGCCGACCCGACCGTGCGCTCGCGCCACTGCGACAGCACCTTGTCGATCACGAAGACCTGCTTGTTCGTCTCGATCGCGGTCTTCGAGGCCTCGTCGTAGTCGAAGTCCTCGTCGTGCACGATCATGTCGACGTCGGGCAGTTCGCCGAGCTCGCGCAGCTCGAGCGGGGTGAACTTGACCTGCATCGGCCCGCGGCGGCCGAAGACGTGCACGTCGGTGACCGGCGAGCTCTTCAGTCGGTCGTAGACATTGGCCGGGATCTCGGTGGGCAGCAGGTCATCGGCGTGCTTCGCCAGGATGCGCGCCACGTCGAGCGCCACGTTGCCGTTGCCGATCACGGCGACCGAGCTCGACGTCGAGCGGCCAGTCGCGCGGGACGTCGGGATGCCCGTCGTACCAGCTCACGAAGTCGGCGGCGCCGTAGCTGCGGGGCAGGTCGATCCCGGGGATGTCGAGGTCGGCATCGCGAACCGCGCCGGTGGAGAAGATGACCGCGTTGTAGTGCGTCTTGAGGTCGTCGAGCGTGAGGTCGGTGCCGAAGTTCACATTGCCGAAGATGCGGATGTCGCCGCGGTCGAGCACGTCGCGCAGGGCCGTGATGATGCCCTTGATGCGCGGGTGATCGGGGGCGACTCCGTACCGCACCAGGCCGTAGGGAGCGGGCAGCTGGTCGAAGAGGTCGATCGACACATCGAACTCGCGCTGCTGCTTGAGCAGGATGTCCGCGGCGTAGATGCCCGCGGGGCCGGCGCCGACGATGGCGAGTCGGAGGGTGGTCATGCGAGTTCCTTCGAGGCGGGGGCGGCGGTGCCGCACGAGGATGTTGCGCTCAGGCCGAGCGCTCGACGATCGCTTCAGCGAACTTGGTGAGGGCCTTCTTGACGGGGCCTTCGGGGAGCGGCTCGAGCGCCGACACCGCGTCGGCAGCCCAACGGCGGGCCTCGGTCAGGGTAGCGCGGGTCACGTCGTGGTCGCGCAACTCGGCGATCGCGGCGGTGAAGTCCTCATCGGCAGCGTCGCCCGCCTGGCCGGCGTCGACCACGTCGCGCTCGATGCGCTCGAGTAGTTCGGCTGCGGAGGCATCCGTCTGCGCCGCGCGCCGAAGGTACAGCAACGGCAGGGTCGGCACTCCGGCGCGCAGATCGGTCCCCGCCGCCTTGCCGGTCTGCTCGGTCTCGGCCGAGAGATCGATGACGTCGTCGACGAGCTGGAACGCGACGCCGATGCGCTCGCCGAATTCCTTCACCGGCTGCTGGAACTCCTCGGGAGCGTCCGAGAAGATGACCCCGAGCACGGCGGCCAAGGCGATGAGCGACCCGGTCTTGTCTGCGAGCACCTGCAGGTAGTGAGCGATCGGGTCGTCGCCCTCCCGCGGTCCGGTCGTCTCGTGCAACTGCCCGAGCACGAGCCGCTCGAAGGTCGCGGCCTGCAGCTCGAGTCCGCGGTCGCCCAGGGCGGCGATCAACCGGCTGGCTCGCGCGAAGAGGAGATCGCCGGTGAGGATCGCGACCGAGTTGCCCCACACCGTCTGCGCGCTCGGAACGCCGCGTCGCAGCTGCGCCTCATCCATCACGTCGTCGTGATAGAGCGAGGCGAGGTGGGTGATCTCGACGGCTTCCGCTGCGCGGATCACCTCCGAGTTGGCACCGTTGCCCAACTGCGCGGTGAGCAGAGTGAGCGTCGGGCGCACCCGCTTGCCGCCGGCATCGAGCAGATAGCGGCTGGTGACATCGGCGATGTCATCGGTGAAGAGCATCTCGGCCAGCAGGCCGCTCTCGACCTCGGTGAGGCCGTCTTCGATCGCGACGGCGAACCGGCGCTCCTCGCTCGAGGCGAACAGCTTCTCGCCGAGCCCGAGCGACGAGCTCAGTGTGTTGCTGCGGCGCGCGAGCGGCGGGCTGGGCGTCACGGGCCGGCCGTCGGACGGGGCGCTCGGGTCGCCGTGCGCTTGGCGGTGGAGGCACGGATGGCGGCGATCTTCGGGCTTGCGCCCGCGATGCAAAGCGACGACTCCGGCCGTGAGATTGCGGTAGGCGACTCGCGTGAAACCCACCCCCCGGATCCACTGGGTCAGCGTCCCCTGATCCGGCCAGTTGCGGATGGACTCGGCCAGATAGTCGTACGCCTCGGAATCGGAGCTGACGACGTTGGCGATGACCGGCATCACGAATCTCGTGTACGCCTGATAACCGATTCGGAACAGCGCCCGAGGCGGCTTGGAGAACTCGCACACCACGAGCCGACCGCCCGGCTTGAGCACTCGGTAGAACTCGGCGAGCGCAGCCTTGGGATGTTCGATGTTGCGCAGACCGAAACTGATCGTGACGGCGTCGAATTCATCGTCGCCGAAGGGCAGCTTCTCGGCATCGGCCTCGATGAACTCGATGCGCGGATGCCGCTTGCGGCCCTCCGCGATCATCCCCGGCGAGAAGTCCACGGCCACGACCGTGGCGCCCGTGCGCGCGAGGGCGGCGCTCGACGTGCCGGTGCCCGCCGCGACATCCAGGATGCGCTCCCCGGGCTGCGGATCGACGGCGCGTACCGTGGCGATGCGCCAGAGCGCCGCGTTGCCGACCGACATCACCGCGTTCGTGCGGTCGTAGTGCTTCGCGACATCGTCGAACATGCCGGACACCTCGTCCGGTTGCTTGTCCATCTCCGCCCTCGCCACGGTTCGATCCTACTGAAAGCAAATCGACGCGAGCCGTGTCAACGTAGGCTCGAAGGCGTGGACACTCCCGCGCTGACGGTCGAGACTCGCGCGGTCGATCACCCGCTCAGCTCGCTGGTGCCTCTGCTCGACCCACGTGCACCCCTGATGTTCGTGCGCCGCGGCGAGGGGATCGCCGGGTTCGGCGAGGCGCTGCGGCTCGAGTTCCGCGGTGCGGACCGCATCCGCGACGCCGCGAACGCCTGGCGCGAGGTTGCCGCCGCCGCGACGGTCACCGACGAGGTCGGGTTGTCGGGCTCGGGCCTCGTGGCATTCGGCGCCTTCGCGTTCGCCGACGAGTCGGAGGCGGTCAGCGTGCTGATCGTTCCCGAGGTGATCGTGGGTCGCCGTGATGGGGTGAGCTGGGTCACCCGCGTCAACGGCTCCACCCTCAAGCCCGAGCATCGCCCGCTCGGCGCCGAGTACCGCCTCTCGCTGCATCCGGGTGCACTTGACGGCGATGGCTACCAGGCGGCGGTCGCCGAGGCCGTGCGGCGCATCCGCGAGGGCGAACTGAGCAAGGTGGTGCTCGCCCGCGATCTCGTCGGCCACCTGCCCGAGGGAGCCGACCTGCGCCGCGTGCTCGTCGAACTCGCGCTCGGCTACCCCGACACCTGGACCTTCGCGGTCGACGGACTGGTCGGGTCCAGCCCCGAGACCCTCGTGCGGGTGAATCGCAGAGACGTCAGCGCCCGGGTCCTCGCCGGCAGCATCGGACGCGGAGTGGATGCCGAAGCCGACCAGGCGGCGGCCCTCACCCTCGCCACCTCCACCAAAGATCTCGACGAGCACCGGTTCGCGGTGCAGAGCGTGCTCGCCTCGCTTACCGGCCACGCGACAGGAGTCGTCGCCAGCGAACTGCCGTTCGCCCTCAAGCTGCCCAATCTGTGGCACCTCGCGTCGGACGTCGAGGGCACGCTCTCCGACGGCTCGTCGGCGCTCGACCTGGCCGCCGCGCTGCACCCGACGGCGGCCGTGGCGGGCGCACCGACGGCGACGGCTCTGCGCGTCATCCGCGAACTCGAACCGCTCGACCGGCGCCGCTACGGGGGTCCGGTCGGATGGGTGGATGCCACCGGCGGCGGCAAGTGGGCGGTCGCCCTGCGCTCGGCCGAGGTCGGCGCGGACGGCGGAATCACGGCATATGCCGGCGCCGGCATCGTCGCCGACTCCGAGCCGGAGCGCGAACTCGCCGAGACCCGGCTCAAGTTCCGACCGATCGTCGAGGCGTTCGGCTAGCAACGTCGGAAATTCGGCCGCCTCGTGCCCGAGGGATGCATGAGCACCCCGTTTCTCCGACGTTGCGCCGAGCCGCGCACAATGCAGGGCGGCTCTTCTGAAGCGGGCCGGCTATCACTACTAAGCGGCTCGAGGTGAGATGGTGGGGGCGTGACCGGGGTCGTCGAACTCTTGCCGGGGTTTCCCCTGACCCTGGACGACTACGCCCCTCTGATTCGGGAACTGCAAGACCGGGACGCATCCCTCACGCCGATCCGAGTCGCCCACTCCCTTGGCAGCCTGCGCGCCCTATCCGAACTCTCAGGGCTGCCGACCGTTCTCTTGGCACCGAGCCTTCCTGAGCACCGTGTCGGGCGATCCATCAGTCGCGCCGTACTCGTGCTTGCCTCCCGCACTCCGTGGAGGCGGCCGCTCGCCGAACGGCTCCGGCGAGCCAGCTATCGAAGATACGGTGCCGAACCGCCTCTCGGTGACCCACTCACGCTGAGAGAGGCGGCCGAGCGGCTCCGTCGCCCACGAACAGCCGAACTTCCGGCGCTCTCACCAGTCGCCGTACTCGGGTCGAGATCTGACACACGGGCCGGAGCCCAACAACAACTTGCTGACCGCCTCGGAGTCACTTTCCACTGGGTAGACGGAGGGCACTTGTTCCCCATCACGCGTCCCGCCGAGACTGCCGACGCGATCACGACGGCTTTGTGCCCATGAACTCGGCTTGACACTCCGCTGCGAGTGGTACCATATCTCGTACCACTAGGAGGGCATCATGGCCATCACCGCCAGCGAGGCACGAAGCGACCTCTTCGGCTTGATCGAGCGCGTCAACCTGGATCACGATGAGATCGAGATCACGTCCAAGCGCGGCTCGGCCGTCTTGATGTCCAAAGGCGAGTATGACGCGCTCATCGAGACCGCCTACCTGCTTCGTTCACCGAAGAACGCTCGCCGACTTATCGACTCCTTGGAGTCGGCACGCTCCGGCGACGTCGCGGAACATGAGTTGATCGACGAGTGACGACCCGCAGGCTGGTCTGGACTCCGCTCGCGTGGGACGACTACCTGTATTGGCAGACCCAGGATCGTCGGATCCTGAAACGGATCAACGTCCTGATCGCCGACGTGCTGCGCGACCCCTTCGCAGGGATCGGCAAACCCGAAGCGCTCAAGCACGCGCTCGCTGGAGCCTGGTCTCGGCGGATCGACGAGGCCAACCGATTGGTGTACATCGCCGACGCCGGGTCGGTGACGATCATTCAAGCCAGGTACCACTACTGATCAGTCACCCGCCAGCCGCGCCTTCTGCGCCGCCACGTCGTAGTCGGCCACCGGCCAGTCCTGCCGCAGGTCGCCCAGGGCGTCGAGCAGCAGTTGCTGCACCGCGAGGCGCGCGTACCACTTGTGGTCGGCCGGGATCACGTACCACGGCGCGGTATCCGTCGAGGTGCGCTGGATCGCCACCTGGTACGCCTCCATGAACTGCGGCCACAGGGCCCGATCGTCGAGGTCGCCGGAGTTGAACTTCCAGTGCTTGGCCGGGTCGTCGAGCCGCGCCTCGAGGCGGGCCTTCTGCTCACCGGGCGAGATGTGAAGCATGACCTTGATCACGGTCGTGCCGCCGGCGATCAGCTCGTTCTCGAAGTCGACGATCTCGCCGTAGCGCGCCTCGATCACCTCGGGTGCCGACAGGTGCCGCACGCGGTGCACGAGCACGTCCTCGTAGTGCGAGCGGTCGAACACGCCGAGCATGCCCGCGGTCGGCAGTTGCTTGCGGATGCGCCAGAGAAAGTCGTGCGCCTTCTCCTCGTCGGTCGGGGCCTTGAAGCTCGCGATGTGCGCGCCGTAGGGATTGACGGAGCCGACGACGTGGCCGACGATGCCGCCCTTGCCGGCCGTGTCCATGGCCTGGAGCACCAGTAGAATCCGGCGACGGTCGCCAGACAGCCCGTTGGCATACAGCTTCTCCTGCAGCTCGGCGAGCTGCCCCGCGCCGGCCGCAAGCGAGCTATGGCCCTCTTTCTTGCCGCCATCGAAACCGGGGGTGGATGCAGTGTCCACCTTCGCGAGGTCGAACCCGGCCGAGGCGCGCAGCAGCGGCTCCACGCCGCGCAGGTGAGTCATGGCGTCACGCTAGCGCGCGGAGCCGCTCAGCGCGCGAGCGGGACGTCGATCAGCACCTGTCCGGGGGTCGGCGTCAGCGACGGGTCGAGTTCGCCCCGGTTGGCGACGCGGCGGTACTCCCAGCCGTAGGCGCTCGCGAGTGCCTCCAGGTCGACCCTCTGGGGCGTGAGGAGCACTCGGTCGAGCAGTTCGAAATCTGCCGTTCCTGCGACCTCGAGGCCGTCGAAGATGGTGCCCCCGCCGTCGTTGCCGACGATGAGCTGGATGTCGGGGCGCTCCTCGCCCACCCCGAATGCCAGCGATCCCGCGTCGTGCAGCATCGCCAGGTCGCCGAGCAGCACGCGGGTGACACCACGAGCTTCCGTCGAGCCCTCGCCGGACTGCTGGGCCAGCGCGACACCGATGCCGGTCGCAATGGTGCCGTCGATCCCGGCCAGTCCGCGATTGGCGTGCACCGGAGATCTTCTTGCCCGGCGCGACCCGATCCAGCTCGCGGATCAGGCGCGACGATGCCAGCACGAGCCGGTCGTGCGGCCAGCTGGCATTCCACACGGCGAGTGCGAGGCTCCGCCTCGTGACGGGGGCGCGGAGCGCGTGGAGCTGGGTCAGCGCGAAGGCGGCCCGCTCGCGGTAGTCGTCGGTGAGGGCGGCACCGGGAGCCGCGTCATCCAGCTGCTCCAGGATCGCGCGCGAGGTCTGCACCCACCGGCCGACCCAGCCGCGGAAGGCGTCGACGGCGGCCGGATCGTCGACGACGGTCACGGCATCCGCGAATCGCGTCACGCGACGGCCCGGGTTGTAGTCGTCGCGACCGGGATGCCTGACGACGATCGTCTCGATCCCGTCACGCTGGATGAGCGCGGGCACCTCGCGGCTGAGGGTTGGATGCCCGAACACCACGACACGCTCGACTCGGTCGCCGAAGTTGCCGGCCGTCATCACCTCGCGGTAGGCCGCGACCAGGTTCGGCCCGAAGCGCGCGCCGCTCGAGACCTCGGCCAGCAGGGGAGCCCCCAGCGCTCGTGCGGCGGCCTCGGCCTCGGCTCCCGCCCCCGTGCCGGCGATCACGATCGTGCCGGGCTCGGGCCGCAGCTCGAGCACGTCGGCCGGAGCCGGGGGCGGCGGCCAGGTGCCCGGCGACACGTCGGGCAGCAGCTGGGGCGACGACAGCGGTTCGCGGAACGCGATGTTGACGTGGCGCACGCCCCGGATGCCGGTGAGCACCTCGGCGACCAACTCGCGCGCCGACCGCTCGTCGTCGACGGTGCCGCCGACGGGTGCCGGGATGTCCCATGATCTCTCGGGCGCGTCGCCGAAGATCCCCGGCTGCATCGTGGTCTGGTTCGAGCCGATCCCGCGCAACTCGGCGGGGCGATCCGCACTGAGCACGATCAGCGGCACACCGGAGTGCGCGGCCTCGAGCACGGCCGGGTGCAGCTCGGCCACCGCGGTTCCCGAGGTGACCACGAGCAGCACGGGTCGTTGCGTCTCGATCGCGAGCCCGAGAGCCACGAAGCCGGCCGAGCGCTCGTCGATCCGGACCCGGAGGTCGATCAACCCCGCACGCTCGAACTGCGCCGCCGCGAGCGCGAGCGCCTGCGACCGCGATCCGGGGCTGAGAACGACGTCCGTCACTCCGCGGCGCACGAACTCGGCGAGCAGTGCTGTGGCCGCGGCACTCGCGGGCGAGGCGAGGGGCGAGGAACTCACTTCTCGGGCTTGTCGTCGCCGAGTTCGTCGAGGCGCTTCTCGAGTTCTCGAATGCGCTCCTCCTGCTGCTGCTCACGGCTGAGGCGCCCGAGGAAGTCGGGATCATCGTCCGGCGCGATCGGTCCGAACCGTCGGCTCGGGGCGGACGAAACCCCCGACGCATCGGCGTAGCGACCGTGGTTGCGCGGCTCGAGACGCTCGCGCCCGATCAAGAACCAGAGCAGCGGACCGACCAGCGGGAGCAGAACGACGATGCCGATCCAGGCGTACTTGGGGATGCCGCGCACGCGACTGCCGTCGATCACCAGGATGTCCACGATCGCGAAGACCAGCAGGCCGGTCAGCACGAGCGGGACGAGCACGCGGAGCATGGGGAGCAGTCTAGATGGGCTCCCAGCCCCCACGCTTAGACTGGCGATCGTGCGCGCCTGGATCGTCTACTCAGCCCTGCGCGTCGGTGTGTTCCTGGTGATCTTCGTGGTGCTGTACGCGCTCACCACCGCCATCGGATGGAATCCGGCCTGGGTGATCTCGGCCTGCGCGGCCGCCGTGCTCGCCCTCTGCATCTCGTACATCTTCTTCCGGCCGCTGCGCGAGCGGGTCGCGATGGACGTCGTGGCCGCCCGGTCTGGTGCGACGAAGGCCAAGACGCCCCGGGCGGGAAGCGACGAAGACGCCGAGGACGCCGCGCGCGGCGACTGAGCGCCCGTCGGCCCCCTAGAACGCCAGCGCCGCCGCGAGCCCGGTCCCGTAGAGGAACGCCGCGAACAGCGTGAGCCGCAGCGCCGAGACGTACTCGGCCGCCGTCTTGGCGAACAGCACGATGACGATGGCAGGAACCACCAGCAGGGCCACGAAGAACACGTAGCCGGCGTGCAGGTAGAACACCGTGTAGAACGCCAGCAGCGCCAAGGGGACGAGCATCAGCACGACGTAGAGCCCGCGGGTAAGCCGATTACCCAGCAGCACTGCGAGCGTGCGCTTGCGGCTGACCGCATCTCGTTCCCGATCACGGAGGTTGTTGACCACCAGCACGGCGCAGGCGAAGCAGCCGAGCGCGATGCCCCCGAGCCAGGCCTCGATGTTCACCGTTCCGGTCTGCGTATACATGGTGCCGGCCACCGGGACCACGCCGAAGAAGATGAAGACGGCCAGCTCGCCGAGCGCGTAGTAGCCATATGGATGCTTGCCCCCGGTGTAGAACCATGCGGCCGCGAAGCAGACGGCGCCGACCGCGAGCAGCCACCACTGGCCGCTCCGCCACACCAGGATGCCGCCCGCCACCGCCGCGATGGCGAAGAACACGATGGCGACCGTCAGCACGGCTCGGGGCTTCGCCCGCCCGGAGCCGACGAGCCGCGGTGGGCCGACCCGGTTCGTGTCGACGCCCCGGATGCCGTCGGAGTAGTCGTTCGCGAAGTTCACCGCGATCTGCAGCGCCAGCGCCACGATGAGCGCAAGCACGGCGCGGAACCAGTGGGAGAACCAGGGAAGTTGCGGATGCAGCACGGATGCCGCTCCCGTGCCCACCAGCACCGGTGCGATCGCGAGCAGCAGGGTCTGCAGCCGGGCCCCCGCGATCCAGGTGCGCAGCGTCGCCGGACGCACCTCGCCGACCTTGCGGCCGCCCGGGTGCCCGCTCTTGCCGCGATTGCGGCCCGAGGTGGGCTTCGATGGCGTCACGTTCTGCGACCGCCTCTGCTGCTCGATCCGACGGGGGTCCATGCGCTGCTGCTTCGCCACGCGCGCAGTCTACCGAGTGCCGCCTTGGCCCCCGTGAGCCAGGGCGAGCGCGCGCACCGCGAGCCGATCGACCTTGCCGCTGGGCAGCAGCGGGAGCGCCGGCACCGTCAGCACGCGGGCCGGGCGCGCGGGGGCACCCAGTTCGAGCACGACGGCGGCGGTCGCTGCATCCTGGTCGAAGTCGGGCGAGGCCGTCACCACCACCGGCACCTCACCCCAGCGCTCGTCCGGCACGGAGACCACGATCGCGTCGTGCAGCCGGGGTTGCTCGCGCAGCACACGCTCGATGGCTGCGAGCGCGACCTTCACCCCTCCCGAGATGAGCACGTCGTCGCGGCGCCCGGTGATCGTCAGAACGCCCTCGTCGAACGACCCGCCGTCGGCCGTGCGGAACCACCGGTCATCCGCGTCGTGCACGAACCGCTCGGCCGTCAGCCCAGGGTCGCCCAGGTAGCCCGCTGCCAGACTCGGTCCGCCCAGCCAGACCTCCCCGTCGACGACCTTCACGGCCGTCGTGCCGATCGGGACCCCGTCGTACACGCAGCCGCCGCTGGTCTCGCTGGAGCCGTAGCTGCGCCGCACCCGGATGCCGGCGGCCCTCGCTCGGTCCAGCAACGGGCGCGGCGTCGCCTGGCCCCCGACGAGGACGCCCGAGAATCCTGCCAAGGCGCTCGACGAAGCAGGATCGTCGAGCAGCGTGGCGAGCTGTGCCGGAACCAGCGCCGTGAACCGTTCGGGCAGCGACATCCGCTCCACTGCGGCCACGAACCCGGACGACGTGAAGTGCTCGCCCTCGACCGCCACCGGTTCGGTCTCGGCCGCGAGCGAGCGTGCGAGCACGTTCAGTCCCGCGATGTAGTGCGTCGGCAGCGCAAGGACCCACTGCCCGGGACCCCCGAGTGCCGACTCGCTCGCCGCAGCGTTAGCCAGCAGCGCGTCGGCCGACAGCGCGACGCGCTTCGGGCGGCCGGTCGACCCGCTGGTCTCGACCACCAGGGCGATTCGCTGCTCGACCATTGCCGGAATATCGGACGCCGGTGCGTCGGCCGTCGACCCCGAAACCAGGATCGCGTCGCCTCCCGCCAGCGCATCGCGCAGGTCCGCAAGCACCCCGGCTCCCGGAGCCACGACGCGAAGCCGTTTCACCGCGTCGGCACCGGCCAGGCCATCACGAGCCGCCCAACGCGCTCAGCCCGTAGAGCAGCACGAGCGGATTGCCGAGAAGGGCGACGACGGCTCCCGCGATTCCGGCGGCACGGCCCCACCGCGTGACGATCGCGATCCCGCCGAACACGAGCGCCGCCACGCTGAACGCGAGCGCCGCATAGGCCGCCCAGGTCGAGAGCACCAACTGGTTGCGGGATGCCAACTGGATGCCGACCGCCGTCGACCCGAGCATCAACAGGGCCAGCACGCCCGAAGCGATGCCCGGCCAGCGCCGCGGACGGCGGACGCGGCGCACGATGGTCATCCCGGGTTCGAGGCCCTCGACCGGCGCGGGCTGCTGGGTCGGCTCATCCACAATGTCCAGCCTACGGCGCGCGCCGGTCTGCGATTGGAGCGCGGCGGCCGCCCGCGGCTAGCCGAAAACGGTGGCGAGCCAGCTGATGACGAAGACGTTGCCGATCAGCGCGAAGATCAGCCCCAACCAGCCGAACACCCGCCCGACGCCCGCGATGATCGCGATCAGCGCGAACAGTCCGGCGACGACACTCAGCGGTAGCGCGATATCGCGCACGACCGGAGCCCCGATTCCGCCGCCGATGAATAAGAAGGCGATGGATGCCAGCCCCAGCCAGAGCGCGGCGAGGCCCGCCCAGCGCGGCCGCTTCATCCCGGTGGTGTGCCGGATGTCGCTGCGCCAGAACTGACCGAGCGTCGGCGCGTGCGTGATCACCTCGGTCTTGCCTGCGGCCTGCACCGGGATGTACCCGGACTGCCGGCCCTGCGGCGTGGGATTGAGCGCATAGCTGGCTCCGATGCCCGCCGGCCTGATCGTTCCCTGCCGGGGTGGTGGTGGAACGCTCATCGGGAATCCCTTCGCCGGGCCTCAGCCTATCCTCGGGCGTGTCTCAGCGGGGGGCGGGTGCAGACTGTCACCCATGCCATCGCCAGACGATCTGCCCCCGCTCGACGAGGTGCTCGCCGATGCCCACCTGGTCGCGCTGCCGCTCGTCACCCGCTTTCGCGGCATCGAGCTGCGCGAGGCGATGCTGCTGCGCGGGCCGCTCGGCTGGACCGAGTTCTCGCCGTTCACCGAGTACGACGATGCCGAGGCGAGCGCCTGGCTGCGCGGGGCCATCGACTTCGGCTGGCGCGAAGCCCCGACCGCTGTGCGCGACCGGGTCGGCGTGAACGCGACCCTCCCGGCCGTTGCGGCCGATCAGGTCGAGGGCGTCCTCGCGCGCTACGCCGGCACCCGCACCGTCAAGGTGAAGGTGGCCGAGCCGGGGCAGCAGCTCGCGGATGATGTGGCGCGGGTCAAAGCCACCCGCGCGTTCCTCGGGCCGGAGGGCCGCATCCGCGTGGATGCCAACGGCGCCTGGAACGTGGACGAAGCGGAGCACGCCGCCCACGCCCTCGCCGGTTTCGACCTGGAGTATCTCGAGCAGCCGTGCGCGACGGTCGACGAACTGGTCGAGCTTCGCGCGCGACTGCACGACTGGCAGCTGCCGATCGCCGCCGACGAGAGTGTGCGCAAGGCCGACGATCCGCTGGCCGTCGCACGGGCCGGTGCCGCCGACCTGCTGGTGATCAAGGCTCAGCCGTTGGGCGGCATCCATCGCGCGCTCGAGCTCGTCGCCGAAGCCGGACTCCCCGTCGTCGTGTCGAGCGCGCTCGAGACCTCGGTGGGCATCTCGATGGGGGCGGCGCTGGCCGCGGCGATCCCCGAACTGAGCTACGACTGCGGCCTCGCGACCGTCGGGCTGTTCGAGCACGACGTCGCCGTCGAGCCTCTCGTCGCGGTCGATGGCGAGATCGCGGTGCGCCGGGTCGAGGTGAACGAGCGCGTGCTGCGGGACCGCGCGGGCAGCCACGATCGCGAGAACTGGTGGCGCGCTCGGCTCGAGCGGTGCTACCGGCTCCTGGCGGTCGAGTAGCCGCAGCACGGCGCATCGAGGCCGGCGTGGTGCACTCGGTGGTGACGGCGCCGGCGCGTCCGCGCCGTCGACGCTTCCGGCACGGTTCGACCGCGCAAGTCAGCAATACTTCGCAGCGGCGTTCCAGCGCGCAACGCGGCACCACGGCGTGTCGCCGGAAAAGACTGCCAACCTGCGCGCGGCGCTACAGGCCGGTGTAGGCGTGCAGCCCCTTGAAGAACAGGTTCACCACGGTGAAGTTGAACATCACGGCGGTGAATCCGATGATGGCCAGCCACGCCGAACGGGTGCCGCGCCATCCACGCGTCGCGCGCGCGTGGATGTAACCGGCGAAGACCACCCAGATGATGAAGGTCCAGACCTCCTTGGTGTCCCAGCCCCAGTAGCGGCCCCAGGCGTGATATGCCCAGATCGCTCCGGCCATCAGGGTGAAGGTCCAGAACGCGAAACCGACCACGATCACGCGGTACGCGATGTTCTCGAGCACCTCGGATGCCGGGAAGGTGGCCAGGAACGGCACGCGCGCCAGCCCGCCCATCTCGCGGCGGGTCTGCAGCAGTTGGGCGATCGACAGTCCGCCTCCCACCGCGAAGAAGCCGGTGCCGAGCGTTGCGACGAACACGTGGATGACCAGCCAGTACGACTGCAGTGCCGGGTTCAGGGGCCCGACCGGCACGTAGAAGTTGACGCTCGCCAAGCCGAGCAGCAGCACGACGATCGCCGTGATGTACGCGCCGAGGAACTTCACGTCGCGCCAGAGCTGGATGAAGACGAAGACGCCGACCATGATGGCCGTGCCGGTCATCACGAACTCGTACAGGTCCGACCAGGGCACGCGGCCGGACGCGAGCCCGCGCAGAACGAGCGCCGTCAGGTGGACGACCCAACCCACGATCACCAACGCGTACGCGGTGCGCTGGAACCGGGATGCTCGTCCCGCCACGGTGGGGGCCGTCGGCACCGCGGGCGGGGCGGCCCTGTCGATCACGGCGGTCGAGCCGCGGGAGGCGGTCTTCTTGACGCCGACGGCCGCTGCGGCTGGGGACGCCGTTGCTGCTGCCGTCGCCACGGCGGCAGCTGTCGCGCTGTGCGCCATCGCGGAGCGCTTCGACAGGTCGAGCGCGAAGGCGATGAAGGCCAGGACGTAGACGGCGATCGCCGAGTACACGGCGACGACGGAGTACGCGTCGAGGGTTGCGGGGGTCACCTGGCCATCCTACGTTCGCGCTCCTGCTGGGTCAGCGGCGGCCGAGTCCGGCAGCCCATCGAGATGCTGCTGGTGGCGCTGGGCCAGTTCGGCGACCGCTCGGGCCAGGGTGGGGTCCTCGCCGCGCGCCAGGCCCGCGTACTCGATGCGCGTCGGCTTCTTGCCTCGACCCGGGATCGCCTTGATCCACACCCGGCGGCGCGGCACGAACAGGCTGAGCAGCAGTCCGCCGAGGATCAGCAACGCGAACAGCAGCGCGAACGCGGGCGTGGGATCGTGGTGGATGTCGACGCTGACGAATCGTTTGATGCCGGTGAACTCGATCGACCCCAGCCCGTTCGGCAGCTCGGCGGAGTCGCCCACGTGCAGGTCGAGACCCGGCACATTCGTGCGGAATCCTGCGATCTTGGTCAGCCCGTCTTCGTTGAGCGAGTACGCATTGACCGCGACGCCCTTGTCGAGCCCGAGATCGCCGGTGAACACCGAGAGCTGCAGCACCGGAAGCGAGTCCGCGTTCTTCGACAGATAGGGCGAGGCCGACCGGCAGCCCGTCGGGATCGTCACCGGCGTCGGGCAGAAGAAGCCCTGGAACGCGACCTGCTTTGCGAGCCCGTCCGGCACCTTGATGACGCCGGAACTCGTCAGGTTCGCGTCCTGAGACAGGAAGGCGACCGGGCCGGAGTAGACGACGGTGCCGCTGGGATCCTTGACCGTCACGATCGGCGCGAACCCGTTGCCGAGCAGGTACACCTCCGTGCCGCCGATCGCGACGGGAGAGTTCACCTTGAGGGTCTGCTTCGCCCATGAGCCGCCGGGCACCCGGGTGCTCAGGTACGCGGCGAAGTCCTCAGGGGCCCAGCTGCCGTCCTTCTGGAACTGGTACTTCGGCTCGAAGGTGTCGAGGCGCAACTGGAACGGCTGCAGCGAGCTCTCGTCGGCGAAGCGGCCGGGCTCATACGAGTCGTAGTCGCCGATCACGTTGGTGAACGCCTTGCCCTGCACCAGGATCCGCTGCCCGGTGTAGCCGAAGCTGCCGAAGACACCAACCGTGAGCAGGATGCCGACCAGCGCGATGTGGAAGATCAGGTTGCCGGTCTCGCGCAGGTATCCGCGTTCGGCCGAGACCGAGTGGTCGTAGTCGGCGACGCGGTAACCCTGCCGCTTCAGCAGCGAGCGGGCTTCTGCGATCGCGGTGGCGGCATCCGTCGTGGTGGTGATCGAGCTGAAGCCGACCAGGCGCTCAAGCCGCGCAGGCGTCTTGGGCGGCTTGGCGCGCAGCGCGTCGAGATGGTGCTTGAGCCTCGGGATGATGCAGCCGACCAGCGAGACGAACAGCAGCAGGTAGATGGCCGAGAACCACGGCGAGGTGAAGGTGCTGAAGAGGCCGAGCGAATCGAGGATCTTGAAGGTGTCCGGATTGTTGACCTGATACGCGACGACGCCGTTCGGGTCGGAGCTGCGTTGCGGCACGAGCGAGCCGGGCACGGCGCCCAAGGCGAGCAGCAGCAGCAGGATGAGCGCGGTGCGCATGCTGGTCAGCTGCCGCCAGAAGAAGCGCAGGTAGCCGAGCACGTTCAGGCGCGGCTGCGTGACGCCCCCGTTCGCGGAGTCGTCGACCGGGGTGCCGTCGACGTGATCAGACGGCCGCAGCGGATCGCCGACGACAGAGGTGCCGTCGTCGTCGCCAACGGAGTCAGAGCGGGTTCTGGACGCCACCGATCACCGTCCCGAAGCTCGAGATGACAGCGCGCCAGAGACCCGACACCATCAGCACGCCGATCAGGATGAGCAGCACCCCACCCGCGATGTTGACCGCGCGGATGTGGCGCCTCACCCAACGCACCGACCCGCCGACCCAGCCGAAGCCGATGGCCACCAGCAGGAACGGGATGCCGAGACCGATGCAGTACGCGACGCCGATGATGAGCGCCCGCCCGAGATCGCCCTGATCGAGCGCCATCGACTGCACCGCGATCAGGGTCGGGCCGACGCACGGGGTCCAGCCGATCGCGAAGACGATCCCGAGCAGCGGCGCGCCGATCAGCCCGGTGCGCGGCTGCCATCCCGGCTTGATCGTGCGCTGCAGAAAGCTGACCTGGCCGATGAAGACGATGCCCATCACGATCACGACGACACCGGCGATCCGCAGGATCACGTCGGTGTACTGGGTGACGAACACGCCCACCGTGCCGACCAGCAATGAGACGGCGAGGAAGACCAGCGAGAAACCGGCGACGAAGAGGCCGACGCCTGCCAGCATCCTGCTCCTGGTCTTCTCACGGCCGCTGGTCACGCCGCTCACGTAGCCGAGGTAGCCGGGCACCAGCGGAAGCACGCAGGGAGAGAGGAACGAGAGCAGCCCGGCCGCGATCGCGATCGGCACGGCGAACCAGAGCCCGCCGCTGAGCACGACGGCCCCGGGGTTCACGAAGCGCTCACGACGACGACTCGGCGAGGGTCGCGTCGAGGATCGTGCCCACCAGCGAAGGGCTCGTGATCAGTCCGCTGAACCGCGCGGCGACCCGGCCCTTGGCGTCGATGATCAGCGTGGTCGGCACCGCGGTCGGCGAGATCTTGCCCGCGAACGCCAGCCTCATTCCGCCGTCGTCGGCGTCGAGGATCGACGGGTACGTGACCCCGTGCGCCTTCTCGAAGCTGCGCGCGGTCGGCCCCGTGTTCTGCACGTTGACACCCAGGAAGACGACGCCCTTGGCCGAGTACGTCGCATTCAGCTTCTCCAGGGTCGCCGCCTCGGCCCGGCAGGGCGGGCAGTCGGCGTACCAGAAGTTGAGCACCACCACCTTGCCGGTGTAGTCGCTGCTCGAAACCTTGGTGCCGCGATCAGTGGTGCCCGACCACGTCACGGCTGCGCCGCGGTCGGCAGGCGCGATGGTCTTGGTGGCTCCGTCGGGCGAGACGTAGTTGCTGTTGGCGTCGCTGGAGTTGTAGTCGGTCGCCAGTGAATCGCTGGTGCAGCCTGCCAGCGCGAGCGAGACGGCGACCGCGATCAGCGCGACGGGCGTGAGGCGGTTCACACGGCTCCCAGATCGATGGACTCTGCCAGCAATGCTGCCGCAGGTTCCTGATAGTCGACCTCAGCGAAGCCGCCAGTGCCATCGCGGCCGGCGGCGGGATCCCACGCCAGCGTGGTGATGCTCGAGAGAGCTGCAGCGGCGGTGCCGCGGATCGGTGGCGAGCGGCTTGCCCTGCACGGTTCTCGCGACCATCCAGATCGGCAGCTGGTGGCTCACGAGCACGACCTCGCCGCGGTCGACCGAGGCGTGCGCGCTGGCGACGGCGGCCATCATCCTGGCGGCGATCGAGACGAACGGCTCGCCCCATGACGGCTTCCACGGGTTGATCAGGCGGCGCACCAGCAAGGGGTTCGCGCGCAGCGCCCGACGGATGTTGACACCCTCGAACCTGTTGCTCGGCTCGATCAGGCGGTCGTCGATCTGCAGCGGCAGGTGGAACTCAGCGATCCACGGCTCCGCGCTCTCGCGCGTGCGGGTCAGCGGGCTCGATGTCACGCCCGCAATGGGCCGACCCGCCATCGAATCCGCCGCCGCCTGTGCCATGCGCCGGCCGAGGTCGCTGAGGTGAAACTCGGGCAGCCGCCCGTACAGCACGCCGTTCGGGTTGAACACCTCGCCATGACGGACGAGGTGGATGAGGTCGGCGGGCACCCCTCGATTCTACGGTCGCCCAACCGGCCCCTTCTGAGCGCGCTGTTGCTGGCCGGTAGGCTCGAAGATCGTGACCGCTCGTACACTCACGAAAGACCTCGCCGCCGCCCCCGATGGGCCCGTCTCGGTGTCCGGCTGGGTCGACACGGTGCGCGATCAGAAGAAGGTGCAGTTCATCGTCTTGCGCGATGAGTCGGGTGCAGTGCAGCTCGTGCACCCGCGCACCGACGTCGAAGAGGGCAGCGAACCGGATGCCGTCGCCGCGATCATCTCGACTCTCACCACAGGCACCTTCCTGACCGCGACCGGCGAGCTGAAGCACGACGAGCGGGTCAAGCTCGGAGGGCTCGAGGTCAAGATCGACGAGCTCGACGTCGCGGCTCTCGCTCTCGACATGCCGATCGCCGAGGACTCGAGCGTCGACAAGCGCCTCGACTACCGCTGGATCGACCTGCGACGCCCCGAGATGAACCTGCTGTTCCGCGTGCAGACCACCTTCTTGCACGCGCTGCGTACCTGGTGGGTCGAGCACGACTTCATTGAGATCCAGACGCCCAAGCTCATGTCGTCGCCCTCGGAATCGCGCGCGGAACTGTTCCAGGTGCCGTACTTCGAGACCACGGCCTACCTGGCGCAGAGCCCGCAGCACTTCAAGCAGATGGGTCAGGCCGCCGGCTTCGGCGGCGTGTTCGAGGTGGGGCCGGCCTTCCGCGCCGACCCGTCATTCACCTCGCGCCACGCCACCGAGTTCGTCTCCGTCGACACCGAGCTCAGCTGGGTCGACTCGCACGAAGACGTGATGGCCGTGCACGAGCAGCTGCTCGTGGCGGGTTTCACGGCCATCAAGGAGAAACACGGCGCCGAGATCGAGGCCCTGTTCGGGCTCGAGGTGACGGTACCGAGCGTGCCGTTCCCGCGCATCCCGTTGGCCGAGGCCAAGGAGATCGTCGCCGCCCGTGGTTACGTCGTGCCGCGCGCGGACGCGGACATGGATCCCGAGGGCGAGCGGCAGATCTCGGAGTACGTGAAGGAGCAGTTCGGCCACGACTTCGTGTTCCTCACCGACTACGCCTCGAGCATCCGCCCCTACTACCACCGCCGTCACGAGGACGACCCGTCACTGACGAACAGCTACGACCTGATCTACAACGGCGCCGAGATCTCGACCGGCGCTCAGCGCGAACACCGCATCGACATGCTGATCGCGCAGGCCCGCGACAAGGGTCTCAACCCGGATGAGATCGGCGAGTACTTGGAATTCTTCCGCTACGGCGTGCCGCCGCACGGCGGCTTCGGCATGGGGATGGCGCGCGTGATGATGCTCATGCTGCACCAGCCGTCGATCCGCGAGGTCATCTATCTGTTCCGCGGCCCGAATCGCCTGGAGCCGTAGCGCGCAGAGATCGACCGCTACGTCAGGTCTTCGACTGTCGCGCCGCCCGCGCCCTTCATGACCGACTCGACGGCGCTCTTCGCCGACGCCTTGGCGACGTAGTTCTCGCTGACGGCGAGCGTCTGGCCGTTGGCCGCGACGATCCGCCAGAAGTACGGCTGGGTCGCGCTCTTGCCTTTGACGATCTGGAACTTCATGGCGACGGTCCTCTCGGGAGCAGGGAAAGGATGCTCCGTGGCGCCAGCCTAGGGCCGCGTCACCAGCCCTGCTACGTCGATCGCCTGCGTGAATTGCTCGAGGGCGATGTCGAGCCGCAGATCGAGCCCGGCCTCGACCACCTCTCCGTCCGGCAGAATCCGCGCCGCCGCGCGCGACACCGAGACCGGATCGACGAGCACGGCGTCGAGAGCGAGCAGGGTCGGAACCAGCGCGGCGAGCCCGCGGATGCCGCCGGTCTGCCCCGGCGAGGCGCTCATCAGCAGCACCGGCTTGCCATACAAGCCGGTGGAGCCGGCCAGCCAGTCGAGGGCATTCTTCGTCACTCCGGAGGCCGCGTGCACATACTCGGGCGACGAGATGATGCCGCCGCGAGCCGACTCCGCGAGCAGACGGAACTCCCGCACCACTGACGGCAGGCGGTCGGGCGTGTCCAGATCCGGATCGAGGAGCGGCAGGTCCCGGATGAGCTCTGCGCCCACCAGCCGCAACCCGGGCGAGCGCCGCTCGACCGCGGTCAGCAAGGCCCGATGCAGCGAATCCTGGCGCAGGCTCCCGCAGATCGCGAGGACGGTCGTGCGCTCCATGGGCAGATCTTAGGAGCGCGTGGCCGCGCTGTCGATGGTGCCGGGATCGCCGGCCGCCGTGAGCGCGGCACGCAGCCGGGCGGCATCCACTCTCCAGATCGTGTGCACCCGGTCGTCGATGAGGAGCACGGGGATCTCTTCGACGTAGGCCTGGAACAGCTCGGTGTCGTCGAGGATCGAGCGCTCGACCAACTCGACGTCGGGAAACTCCGCGAGAACCTCGTCCACGACCGCGTGGGCGGCGTCGCACAGGTGGCAGTCGGGCTTGCCGATGAAAGTGAGACGGGTCACCGTCCGAGGCTACGCGCCGCCGCCGATACCATGAAGCGATGTCCGACTCGCCGAGCCCCGCACCCGTGCCGGGTCCGAGCGACCGCCCGATCCTCGCATTCTTCGACGTGGACAACACGCTGATGCGAGGCACGAGTCTCTTCCAGCTCGGCCGCGAGGCCTGGGCCAAGCGTGTCATCCGGTTCCGCGACGTCGCGCTGTTCGCGTGGCACCAACGCCGCTTCATCCAGGTCGGCGAGAACGATGAGCACCTGGTGACCTCGCGCGAGCGCGCACTCGGTCTTGTGGGGGGCCATACCCAGACCGAGATCCTCGAACTCGCCGAGTCGATCTGGGAGCACCGGATCAAACCCCGGCTCTACCCCGAGACGGTCGATCTCACCCAGGAGCACGTCGCCAAGGGGCACGAGGTCTGGCTGGTGTCGGCGACCCCCTGGGAGATCGGCGATCTGATCGCCCGCCGACTCGGCCTGACCGGCGCGCTCGGCACGCGGATCGAGGTGGTCGACGGCGTCTACACCGGCGCCTTGATCGGCCATGTGCTGCACAACGAACTCAAAGCGGCGGCGGTCCGCGAACTGGCGGAGGCGAGCGGCGCCGATCTGGCCGATAGCTGGGCCTATTCGGACAGCCGCAATGACATCCCGCTGCTCGAGCTGGTCGGGCAGCCCGTGGTGGTCAACCCGGACGCGATTCTGGCCAGACATGCCCAGCAGCGCGGCTGGCCGGTGCTCAGGCTGCGGCCGGCCAGTATCCGCGACGCACAGCGCCGAGTGCGGCGCGAGGCCCGCACGGTCAGAAAGAGCGTCAAGAAGAGGCGCGCTTAACCGAGAAGAGCGCGTCGGGCCGAAGCCTGACGCGCGACATCCCGAGTGGGACTACTTCTTGTTGCGACGCTGGTGACGCGTCTTGCGCAGCAGCTTGCGGTGCTTCTTCTTCGCCATGCGCTTGCGGCGCTTCTTGATGACGGAACCCATGTTCACCTCATTCGTGTCGGACGTGGACAACCGCTGGTCCACAGACACGAACCACGGAAATCTAACCTGCCGAGTGTACCTGAGGCTCAGCCCGCCTGGGAATCGGGCAGGGCGATGGCGGCTTCGACGGCCGACTCCGGGATGCGGAACGAGCGTCCGAACCGGATCGCGGGCAGATCACCCGAGTGCACGAGACGGTAGACGGTCATGTTCGAGACGCGCATCATCTCGGCGACCTCCGCGACGGTGAGAAAACGCACGTCAGACAGTTCGTTCGCCATTCACGCCCCTGATCTGCAAGCACATTCGCTCGGCCCCGCACTGCTTGCTGTCAGCAGTGTTACTCCTGTGACAGGAGTTCTGTCGCAACACTAGGGCTCGCCACTCCGCCCTGTAAAGCACCCGTTCGGGTGCGGACCGGGCCGGCACCGCCCGTGAACGCCTACTCGTTGAACGGCAGTTGCTGCACCCGCGCCACGACTCGCTTCTGCGCGCCCTGCAGCTTCTCCTGCGCAGCCTCGAACGCGACCCGCGCGTTGTGCGCGGTTTCCGCTGCACGGCGCCCGACCCGATCGCCCACCTCCGCGCCGGCGCCCCAGGCGAGGTACGCCGAGGATGCCGAGTCGTCCTCCCGCGCGACATCCGCTGCTGCCGTGGCCCGCACGAATGGCGCCAGCCAGCTCTGGAGTTCGCCCAACGGAGCCGGGTCCAGTCGGTAGTAGCGGTGCTGCCCCTCCTCGCGCACGCTCACCAGGCCGTGATCGCGCAGCACCTTGAGGTGCTTCGACACGGTGGGCTGGCTGATCCCGAGTTCGGTGACGAGCTCGCTCACCGCCACCTCGCCCGGCGTTGTGCGGGATCCCGAATGACGCAGAAGGTGTGTGAGCAGCTCGCGACGCGTGCCGTCGGCGAGCACGTCGAAGATGTCGGCCATCCTTCGAGCCTAGCCAGGCAGGCCCGTGCTGACCAGGGCGCGCGATCGACTCGTCGCGTCAGCCCTGGGTCGGAGCGGGTGTGGGGCGGCCGCCCTGACCGCCCTTCAGCCCGCCGTTCTGACCGGGCTGACGGTCATCCCGTCCCCCGTTCTGGCCGAACCCGTTCTGCCCGAACCCGTTCTGCCCGCCGAAGGGGCCGGTTCGACCGGTGAAGGGTTGGATGATCCCGACCCGCCCGTGGTGGTCGCCGATGGCGACTCCGACGGCGATGCCGCCGCCGAAGAAGATCAGGGCGACCAGGATGGCCCCGACGATGGCGAGGGGGAGGGCAGGCAGCGTTACGGTCCGACGCGGGACGGGAACCTCCGGCGTGGATGTCGCTGCGGGGGGAGCGGCGGACGGTTCCGTCGCGGTCTGGGTGGTCTTCTCGGCCATGTTGATGACTCCTCATCGAGCGGGGTGGACCCCCGACACCATCACCATGGCTGACGACACCTTGCGCCGACGAAGGATCCGCTGAGAGATCGCCCAGAAAGCCCCCCTACGACCCGCGGGCCATCTCGGCAGCACGAGCCAGCGCTGCGGACGTCGCCCGGTCGAAGAGGCTCGTCAGATCGGCTGCCTCGAGCACTCCGACCGCCCGCTCGGTCGTGCCCTTCGGACTCGTGACGCGCTGGCGCAGTTCGGCCGGGCCGATACCCGTCATCGTGCGCTCCCGCGCAAGCAGCTCGGATGCGCCGCGGAAGGTCTGCTCCACCATCAGTCGCGCCTGCTCGTCATCGAACCCGAGCCCGAGGGCGGTCTCGGTGAGCCGCTCGATCAGGAAGAAGACGTAGGCAGGACCGGATCCCGAAATCGTGCTCAGCGCATCGATCTGCGACTCGGGCAGCTCGATGACCGCGCCGACGGTCTCGAACAGTGCGCGGACCAGCGCGACATCGTCGCTTGAGGCGCGAGATCCCGCCGCGAGGCCGGTGACGCCCAGCCCCACGACCGATGGTGTGTTGGGCATCGACCTGAACACCGTGTGAGGCACCAGCGCCTCCATCGTGTCGATGGTCACCCCGGCGGCCAGGCTGACCACGATGGCGTCGGGTTCGAGCAGGCTCCGGATGCTGCCCAGCAGGTCCGGCACCATCGCGGGCTTGACGCCCAGCAGCACGAGCCGGGCGCCGCGCAAGGCCGTCACCGTGGCATCCGGATCGGATTCGAGCGAGAGCGACTCGACGCGCTCGTGCCCCGCCGTCGACTCGCGCAGACGCGCCGCCTTGGCTTCCGTGCGGTTGGTGACGACGATGCCGTCGGCTCGCACCTGCGGTGACAGCAGGCCTGAGAGGATCGCACCGCCCATCGAGCCGGCGCCGAGGATGGCGATCTGGGGCAAAGAGACGCTCATGCTCGAAAGTGTAGGTTGGCCGGGTGAGCACGAGCGGCGGCAATCGAGCGATCGTGGCGGCGATGCTGGCGAATCTGGGGATCGCGGTCACCAAGCTGATCGCCGCATTCTTCTCGGGATCCGGCGCCATGCTGGCCGAGGCCGTGCACTCCTTCGCCGACACGATCAATCAGGTCCTGCTGCTGATCGGCGGCCGGCGGTCGCGCAAAGAAGCCGACGAGGGGCACCCGTTCGGCTACGGGCGCGCGCGGTTCCTCTACGGATTCCTGGTGGCCATCATCCTGTTCACGGTCGGAGGCGCGTACTCGATCTACGAGGGCGTGCACAAGCTTCAGAATCCCGAGCCACTCAAGCTGCCCTGGCTGCCGATCGTCGTGATCCTCATCTCGATGGTGCTCGAGGGATTCTCGTTCCGCACCGCTCGGCACGAATCGCTGCCGTTCAAGGGATCGGGATCCTGGATCTCGTTCATCCGCCGCGCCAAGGCGCCCGAGCTGCCGATCGTGCTGCTCGAAGACACGGCCGCGCTGACGGGGCTGTCGTTCGCCCTGCTCGGCGTCGGGCTCACCATTCTCACCGGCAACCCGCTGTTCGACTCTCTCGGCACCCTGTTCATCGGCGCTCTGCTGATCGCCGTCGCCCTGATTCTCGGCATCGAGACCAAGAGCCTGCTGATCGGCGAGGGGGCATCGCCCGAGAACGTCGCGACGATCCGGGATGCCGTCAACGCGCACCCGACGGTCGAGTCGCTGATCCACATGAAGACGCTCTACCTGGGTCCGGACGAACTCATGATCGCCGCCAAGGTCGCGTTCCCGAAGGCGACCCGGCTGGTCGAGATCGCGACGGCGATCGACGCGCTCGAGGCGGACATCCGCTCCAAGATCCCCGCCGCCCGCGTGATCTACATCGAGCCCGATATCTACCATCCCCCGAGCGACGGAAACCCGCCAACTGACGCCGTGGTGATCAAGAGCAGCGACTAGATGCCGACTCAAGCGCGACACGGCCGCCTTCGTGGGCGCGGAGCCGTCGGCACGATCATCAGCGGCATTGCGATCGCGCTCGCCGTCGTCCTCGTCAGCGGAACGTCGGTCGCGGCGTACGCCGTCTGGCAGCTCAGCAACAACCTCAAGCCCGGGGTCGACATCTCGTTCGCGGGTGGTGCCGCGCCGCCGGCTGTCGGTCCCATCCAGGGGCCTGTCAACATCCTCCTGGTCGGCAGCGATAGCGGCGGCGGCGATGTCGCGACGTTCGGCAAGCGCGGCGAGAACCTGAACGACGTGACGATTCTGCTGCACATCTCACCCGTGAGTCACGTGGCGATCGCGGTCAGCCTTCCCCGCGACATGTACGTCCCGATCTCGGGCTGCAGCCATTCCCCCGGCACTCGCAAGATCAACGAGGCACTGACCAACGGCGGCCTGGCCTGCGCGGTCTCAACGGTCACCGCGCTCACAGGACTCGACATCGGGTATGCGGCCGAGATCCAATTCCAGGGTGTGATCGGGATGTCCGATGCGATCGGTGGCGTCGACGTCTGCGTCGGCAAGGCGATTCATGACCTGCAGATCTCGTTCAACCTCTCGGCGGGGGAACACACTCTGCAGGGCTTCGACGCCCTGCAGTTCTTGCGCAGTCGCCACGGCATCAACGGGGGCAGCGACACCTCGCGGATCAGCAACCAGCAGCTCTTCCTCTCTGCCCTGATGCGCAAGGTCAAGAGCAAGGATGTGCTGACCAACCCGATCACGCTGTACAAGCTGGCGAACGCGGCGACGGCGAACATGACGCTGAGCACCTCTCTCAACCACCTCGACACCATGGTGTCGATCGCCGCCGCCCTGAAAGATGTGTCCCTCTCAAGCATGGTCTTCGCGCAATACCCCACCGGGTCGACCGTGGTGAACGGCGTGGGCGGACTCCTTCCGCGCAAAGCAGATGCGCAGGTGCTGATAAACGCGATCGCTGCTGATCAGCCGGTCGTCGTCGCCGGCGTGGGTGGCGGCACCATCGCCGGCGATGACGTCGTCGAAACACCCTCCCCGGCCCCGACGACGACTGGCGCGGCGGCAACGCCGACGATCACGCCGCAAACAAGTGGACCCGTCACCTTGCCCCGCTCGATCACGGGGCAGGCCGCGACCGAGCAGACCTGTTCATCGGGACAGACCTTCTAGCCGCCTCAGAGCTCGGCCAGCGGCGACTCGGTCGCCTCCCGGGGAGACGAGCCGCCCGCCCGCAGGCGTCGCACGCTGGGCTGCACGGTGACGCCCACGATTGTCGCGAACGTGACGCCGGTCGCGACGATCAAGACGAGTTGGGGGCCGACCACGGCGGCGATCGGAGCGACGACCGCCAGGCCGATCGGGCGCAGGGCGGTCGACCCCAGCCAGTCGAACGACGACACGCGGCCGATCAGGTGGTCGGGCACGTTGTCCTGCAAGGCGGTGAACCACAGCGTGTTCGAGATGCTGAAGCCAAGTCCGAACAGCACCGCGGCACAGATCAGCCCCCACACCGGTGCTGTGAGGCCGAGAGCGAGCAGGAGCACGAGCGGTACCGCTCCCGCGACATTGGCCGCGACGAGCGGATGCTTCGGCCGGATGCGCAGCGTGATGACGTCGCCGAGGATCGCTCCAACGCCGCTGACCGACGCGATCAGCGCCCAGGTCGTTGCGCCGGCGTAGTGCTCCTGCGCGATCACCGGCCCGAGCACGCTGTAGGCGGCCAGCACGAAGAGCTGGAACTCCATGAAGCTCAGGATCATGAGGCCGATCCATCGCGTCTCGACCACGACGCGGAACCCTTCGGCGATCTCACGGGCGAGGCCGATGCGCTCTTTCGGAACGCGCGGTGGCACCACCACGCGGGCGAGGAAGATCGCGCTGACTCCGAAGGAGAGGGCGTCGACCCCGACCGCCCACGCGTTGCCCGCGAACGCGATGAGGGCGGCCGCGATGATCGGTCCGGCGATGGTGGAGATGTTGTTGGTCGCCGAGAGGAGGCCGTTCGCACTCTGCCGGCGGCCGGTGGGCACCGCATCCTGCACCAGCCCCGACGACGCGGGTCGGAAGAAGGCCGACGCCGCCCCGTTTCCCGCTTGCAGCAGCATCATCGCCCAGAGCGCCGGCGAGTGCTGCAGCAGCAGCACGGCGAACGCTCCCTGCGTGGCGAGCCGGAAGAGATCGCTCGCCACCATGATGCTCTTGCGCGGCAACCGATCCGCCCAGGCGCCTCCGACCAGCACGAAGACGACGAGCGGAACCGTGCGGGCCGCAAGGACCAGGCCGAGGGCGGTCGCCGAATGCGTCGTCGCCAGGACCGCAAAGGCGACCGCGATCGGAGCGATCTGGTCGCCAAGCGTGCTGACCGACTGGGCGAGGAAGATGCGACGGAACTGCGGCTCGCGCAGAAGGATGACGGCTGACACGTGCTAGTCCAGCTCCGATCCACGCTGCCCTCGGAAGAACTCGAGAAGCAGCCCCGCGCTCTCGGCTTCGAGCACGCCGCCGATCACCTCGACCCGGTGGTTGAGCCGCCGGTCGCGCAGCAGGTCGTGCACGCTGCCGGCCGCACCGGCCTTCTCGTCCCAGGCGCCGAAGACCAGGCGCGGAATCCGCGCCGACAGGATGGCACCCGCGCACAGCACGCACGGTTCGAGCGTCACCACCAGGGTGGTGTCGGTGAGCCTCCAGTCGCCGCGCACCTCGGCACCCCGCCGGATCGCCAGCACTTCGGCGTGCGCGGTCGGATCGTGCCGCTTCTCGCGCTCGTTGCGCGCCAGCGCGAGCACGCTGCCGTCGGCGTCGAGCAGCACGGCACCGACCGGGACGTCTCCACTCGAGTGTGCCAACTCGGCCTCGGCGAGGGCCGCCCGCATAGCGGCCTCACGCGCCTCGGGGTCGAGGGGCGCTGCGGGCACGGGGAGCTGCGACATCCGGAACCCCTCGCTGCCAGCCGGTGGATAGCATCGAGCCTATGCGAGTGCACGTTGCCGACCACCCCCTCATCACCCACAAGCTGACCGTGCTGCGGGACGAGAAGACGCCGTCACCGACATTCCGCGCCCTGGCCGAAGAGCTCATGACGCTGCTCGCCTACGAGGCAACCCGCGGTGTGCGCGTGCACCCGGTGACGGTCACCACGCCGGTGGCGCAGGCCCAGGGTCTGGCGATCTCCGACCCGAAGCCGCTCGTCGTCCCGATCCTGCGCGCGGGCCTGGGCCTGCTCGAAGGGATGGTCAAGCTGATCCCGACCGCCGAGGTCGGCTTTCTCGGGATGGTGCGCAACGAGACGACCCTGCAGCCCGACATCTACGCCGAGCGGCTGCCCGACGACCTGGCGAACCGGCAGTGCTTCGTACTCGACCCCATGCTCGCGACGGGCGGCTCGCTCATCGCGGCGATCGACTACCTGTTCGCCCGCGGCGCGGTGGATGTCACGGCCGTCTGCCTGATCGGCGCGCCCGAGGGCCTCGAGGCCGTCAAGCGGGCGACCGAGGGCCGCGAGGTCACCATCGTGCTCGGAGCCCTCGACCAGAAGCTCAACGAGGTCGGCTACATCGTGCCGGGGCTCGGAGACGCGGGAGATCGCCTTTACGGCACCGTGTGAGTTGCATTTCTTGCGTGCGTGCAAGAAACTTGCATCCATGACCGACCACTCGCGCACCCTGACCTCCCTCGAGGCCCCTGGGAACGCCGGCATGATGCTGCCGGTGCGTGCGGTCGCGTGTTGTCGAATGTGTGCCTAGAGGCTATTCCCTCGCCGAGTTCTCGATGACGAACTCCTGGACTCCCGCCCACGCTGCCGATCAGAACTCTGCTGATCAGAACTCCGCCGATCAGAACTCCGCTGACCAAATGCGTGGCGACGACTCCGTTCCCCAGCACACCGACACACCCTCGGGCGATTCCGCGGCGATGACCGCCGCGACGCCCGCACCAGACCAAGGATTCGACACCATGTCCCTTGCCACTCTTGACGCTCTGCGTCCCACCGCCCGACCGATCGTCCCGAATTCCACAGCTGATGCCGGCACCCGACGAATCGCAGATTCATCGGCGCCGGGGTCGCGCGATCGCGATGCGATCGCCCCAAGCTCCACCGCGCCGGCGATCCGGGCGGTGCCCGAGGGCACTGAGGCACGCGGCTTCGCCCTCTACGTCGGCATCGACGAGCTGAAGGCCGCCGCCGCCGGCACCGACCTCGGCGAGGTCGTCAAGGCACTCCGCCAGCTCGCCGCCGACCTCGTGCCCGGCGCCGAAACCTACGCCTCCGTCGCTCTGGCTCCCCAAGGCGCCGGTGGACGCGATGTCGACGTGGTGCGCCTGGCCCTGCAGGATCCGGCCGCCCTCGCCAAGCGGCGTCAGGAGGTCGCCCCCGCCACGCCCGAGCCGAAGGGCGGCGTGGTGATCGACATCTCGCGCAAGCGCGTTCTGCTCGACGGCGAGGTCTCGCCGCTCACGTACAAGGAGTTCGAGCTCCTGCAGTTCCTGGTGCTCCGCGAGGGCCGCACGATCGACCGCCACGAGATCATCGCGACGCTCTGGGCCGACGGCGAGGGCGACGACGTGCCGAACGAGCGCACCATCGACGTGCACGTGCGACGCCTGCGCTCGAAGCTCGGCGCCTTCGAAGACATCGTCCGCACGGTGCGCGGCTCGGGATACCGGTTCGACCGCCACGCGGATGTCACCATCCGCTGGGCGTCGACCCCCTCGCCCGACGTCTTCTAGCGCGCTGGAGCTGGGAGCGGAGGTCATTTCTGACCTCCGCCGCGACGCCAGCGCCGACGACCGTCTCGGTCGTCGGGACCTCGCTAGAACACGTCAGGGCGCGCGAACGCCGGCACGGCGCCCGCGAGCTCGCCATCGAGGCGCAGGTGCATGGCGAGCAGCGGCAGGGTGCGCTGGATCGCGGTGTCGATGCGCGATCGCAACTCGGGCGAGTCGACCCGGTAGTCGGTGAAGTCGCCCTCGTTCGCGAAGATCCCGAGGGGCACGGTCAACGCCTGGAAGAAGCCGAACAACGGCCGCATCTGGTGCTCGACCAGCAGCGCGTGCCGGTCGCTGCCTCCGGTCGCCGTGAGCACGATCGGCTTGTCGACGAGGGCGTGCTGACCGATGTGGTCGAAGAACAGCTTGAACAGGCCCGTGTAAGTCGCCCGGTACGCCGGGGAGCCGACGACGATCAGGTCCGCCGCCTCGACCGTCTCCAACGCACGGCCGGCGGCCGGGCCGATGTCGCCGCGGAACGGGCCGGATCCCAGTTCGCCGAGTAGCGGCGCCAGTTCGATCACCGTCGCCTCGCCGCCCACCCGCTCGGCGAAGGTCTGCGCCACCTCCTGCACCAGTGCGGTCGTGCGCGACGGACGCGTCGGACTACCGCTGACGCCGACCACCGAGATGGGCCGGACGTCGGCAGGGCTCAGCGCGGTGATGTCGACCCCGTCCCTCCGACGCGGAACGTCGAGCCCTTGTGCTCCACGGGCAGTCGATCGCCGCGGCCGTGCAGCTTCTCACGCAGCGAGCCCGGCACGTACTCGGACGGGTACGCGCCGCGGCTGCGAAGCACCGGGATGACGTGCTCGACGACATCCTCGAAGGTGCCCGGGGTGATCGCGTACGCGAGGTTGAAGCCGTCGACGTCGGTCTCGTCGACCCACCCCTGCAGTTGGTCGGCTATCTGCTCCCCGGATCCGATGAGGAAGGGGCCGAGGCCGCCGATGGCTCCCAGCCGACCCATGTCGCGCACGGTGAACTCCTCGCCGTTCGCAGCGGACTCCGCGTAGTTGGCGATGACCGACTGGATCGCGTTGCTCTTCACGTTGCCGACCGGTTCGTCGAGCTCGTACTGCGAGAGATCGATGCCCATCCATCCCGACATGAACACCAGGGCGCCCTCGTCGCTCGCGTACTGGAGGAACTCCTCGTACTTGGCGTTCGCCTTCTCCTCGGTGGCGTCGGTGATGATCGTCAGCAGGGTGTAGATCTTGGCCGAGTAGCGGTCTCGTCCTGCCGCTTCGAGCGCGTCGCGGATCTTCGCGACCGAACTCTTCAGCACCGCCTTGGTGGGTGCCGCGACGAAGATCGCCTCCGCGTTGCCTGCGGCGAACTGGATCCCGCGGCCTGACGCCCCTGCCTGGTAGATCACCGGCGTGCGCTGGGTCGAGGGTTCGGAGAGGTGGATGCCGGGAACCGTGAAGTTCTTGCCGTGATGTCCGATCTCGTGCACCTTCGCCGGGTCAGTGAACACACCGGTCTCCCGGTTGCGTTGGACGGCATCGTCTTCCCATGAGCCCTCCCAGAGCTTGTACAGCACCTCGAGGTACTCGTCGGCGACGTCATAGCGCTCGTCGTGCTCGAGTTGGTCGTCGTGGCCCATGTTGCGAGCAGCCGACGGGAGGTATCCGGTGACGACGTTCCAACCGACACGTCCCTTGGTGAGGTGGTCGAGCGTCGACATGCGGCGAGCAAAAGGGTAGGGGTGCTCGTATGCGGTGCCCGCCGTGATCCCGAATCCGAGGTGCTCGGTGACGTGCGCCATCGCCGACACGAGAAGCACCGGATCGTTGACCGGCACCTGCGCGCCATGCCGGATCGCCGCCTCGTTGGAGCCGCCATAGACGTCGTAGGTTCCCAGCACGTCGGCGATGAAGATGCCGTCGAAGGTGCCGCGCTCGAGAAGCCTGGCGAGCTCCGTCCAGTAGTCAAGGTCCTTGTAGCGCCAAGCCTGATCCTCCGGGTGCCGCCACATCCCGGAGGACTGGTGGGCGACGCAGTTCATATCGAACGCGTTGAAACGGATCTGACGGGATGCGGTTGGGTTCGGCATTCGGACATCGTCGGCGTTCCGCGGGGCGGGCGGCAAACCCACGCGACACACGGCGACACAGACCGACACAGTCGGAAACACACGGACACGACGCACGGAAGGTCGCCGCATTCCAAGACCCGGCCGTGCAGGAGTTCCTCGCTACCGACCCGTCGGTCAAGGACATCCTGCTCCCGCTGGACGCCCACTAGGCGACGAGCCCGATCGTCACGCCGGATTGGGGGCAACCAGCTGCCCGCATCCGGCGGAATCGCCTCTGGGACAACTCCCAGAAAAAATAACGTTCCGGTAACTAGACACCGTTACCTTGTCGTTATACATTTCAAGAGCACCGGTTGTTTGCTGTGGCAGCCGGTGCGGAATGTGATTGCAGGACACTCTTGGTGCAAGGGAGAGGGTCGGCCGCTCGCCTCTGCGGCCGACCCTCAATCCGCTTAAGCGGCACCTCGTCGTTGCCCGGCATCTGACTCGTCAGCCGCGCCAGCCGGGGCGCGTTACCGTGGACGCGTGAGCGATCGTTCCGACGCCGTAACCGCCTGGGAGGCGCTGTACCGGGCGCAGGTCGCGGTGCTGCGGGAACTCCGGGCCGAGTTCCCGGACGGCGGCACCTCGCTCACCGAATACGACGTGCTGTTCAACCTGTCGCGGCAGCCGGGGCATGCCCTGCGCATCCGAGATCTCAACAAGCACCTCCTGCTGACCCAGCCCAGTGTGAGCCGGCTGCTCGACCGCCTGGCGGCCAAGGGCCTCGTCGTCAAGAGCGGCGACCCGGATGACGCGCGCGGCACGGTCGTCACCCTCACCGAGGCCGGGCTCGCCGAGTTCCGCCGCGTGGGCGCCCGCCACAGCCACTCGATCGCAGCGAGGATGAGCGTGCTCGCGCCCGAAGAGCTCCGGCGCCTCGCCGAGATCGCCGACAAGCTGCGCGGCGGTGCGGCACCCTCGTCGCCGGGGCGACCGTGACCAGCCGGTCGTGAGCAGGACGACCACAGTCGTCTGGCTGCGCGACGACCTGCGCGTCGCCGACAACCCGGCCCTGCGCGCAGGCTGCGACCGCGCGCGGGCAGACGGCGGCCAGCTCGTGGTGCTCTACCTGCTTGATGAGGTCAGCCCGGGAATCCGCCCTCTCGGCGCCGCGGCACGCTGGTGGCTGCACCACTCGCTGAGCGCCCTGGCCGACGACCTGGCGAGTCGGGGCGCCTCGCTCACCTTGCGCCGCGGCGGAGCCGAGACGGTGCTGCCCGACCTGGTCCATCAGCTCGGGGCGAGTGCCGTGTTCTGGAACCGCCGCTATGGCGCGAGCCGCGGGATCGATGCCCGGCTGAAGGCCGCGCTGCGCGGCGATGGAGTCGAGGTCGAGAGCTTCTCGGCCAACCTGCTGGCCGAGCCGTGGACAGTGGTCACGTCGACCGGCACGCCGTACCGGGTCTTCACCCCGTTCTGGCGTGCCGCCCAGCAGTCGCCGTTCCGAGAGGTCGTGCCGGCTCCCGACGAGATCCGAGGGTGCGTCGTCGAGGGCGACGCGCTCGACGACTGGGACCTGCTGCCGACGCGGCCCGACTGGGCTGCAGGGCTGCGGGCCGCGTGGACGCCGGGCGAGGCATCCGCTCATCGCCGCCTCGAGCACTTCGTCGGGCACGGGCTCGCCTACTACCACCGCCGCGACGAGCCCGCCGTCGACGCCACCTCGCGGCTCAGCCCGCACCTGCGCTTCGGCGAACTCAGCCCCGTTCAGCTCTGGCACCGTCTGCGCGTCGAACTGGGGCCCGCGGCGCGGCACAACGCAGCGGGGTTCCTGCGTGAGGCGGGCTGGCGCGAGTTCAACTGGCACGTGCTGTTCCACTTCACCGAGTTGGCCGGCCAGAACCTGCGGTCCGAATTCGACGCCTTCCCGTGGAGCGAGCCGAGCCCGGACGAACTGGGGGCGTGGCAGCGAGGCCGCACCGGCATCCCGCTCGTGGATGCCGGCATGCGAGAGCTGTGGACGACCGGCGTCATGCACAACCGGGTCCGGATGGTCGCGGCGAGCTTCCTGGTCAAGAACCTGCTGATCGACTGGCGCATCGGTGAGCAGTGGTTCTGGGACACGCTGGTCGACGCCGACGAGGCGAGCAACCCCGGCAACTGGCAGTGGGTCGCCGGCAGCGGGGCGGATGCCGCGCCCTTTTTCCGCGTCTTCAACCCCGCACTGCAGGCGGCCAAGTTCGACCCCGATGGTGAATACCTCGACCGCTGGGTGCCGGAACGTCTGAGCGTCGAGTACCCCGCCCCGATCGTCGATCTCGCTCGGTCGCGGCGTGACGCGCTCGCGGCGTTCGAGCTGGTGAAGAGCGCGCGCGTCAGATGACCGGGCGACCGCCGATCACCATCACGTCGCGAGCCGCCACCAGGATGCCGGCCTGAGCAGCGCGCAGCGCGTCGCGGTCCGTCAACCACGAGTTCAAGAAGCCGGCCGACATCGCGTCGCCGGCTCCCGTGGGATCGACAACGCGAGCCGGCGGCACCGGCACCGTGATCGGCTTCGACCCGCGCTCGGCGACCAGCACGTTGTCCGGGCCCTGGGTGATCACCGCCAGCCCATGCCGCTCGCCCAGGTCGTGCGCGATCCGGCCGGGTGCCGTCTGCTCGCTGAGAAGCTCGGCCTCTTTGATGTTGGCGAACAGGATGTCGCTGCCCGCGATCCCAGCCGCGAAGCTCGACCCGAAGTCGGCGATGAACCCTGCGGAGCCGGGATTCATCGACACCGTCACACCCGCCGCATGGGCGCGCTCGATCAACTCCTGCATCCCCGGAGCCCGGGGACCGTCGATCAGCGTGTAGCCGGTGAGATGCAGCACGGCGGCGCGTTCGAGCAACTCGTCGGTCAGATCTTTCACGGCGAGTGCGCGATTGGCGCCGCGCTCGGTGAGCATGGTGCGATCCTCGCCCTCCACCACGATGACGATCGTGCTGGTCGGCAGACCGGGAACGGCGGTGAGGTGAGGCGTGACGCCCTGGGCGCGCAGTTGCTCTGAGTGGTACTCGAGGTCGGCGATGCCGACGCAACCGACGAAGTCCACCGGGGTTCCTAGAGAGCCCAGCCACGCCGCGGTATTGGCCGCCGACCCGCCGGGGCGGGGACGGATCGTCGACGCGTTATCGGTGTTCGGACGGATCGCCGTGCGCGGCACGACGACGATGTCGTTGACGATATCGCCGAAAGCGACAACGCGATCGCGGACCGGCGCGGCCCCCGCGCCCCTGCCGGCGTTCATGCCGCCGACCTGAGCGACGACCAGGCGGTGGCGATGGCGGCCGCGACCCGGACGTTGTTGCGCGCGAGGTCGAGGTTGACCTCGAGGCTTCGACCGCCTGACTCGTTGACGATGAAGCCCAGCAGGAAGGGCGTGACCGCCTTGCCGTGCACGCCGGCCTTCTCTGCGGCGGCGAACGCGGTCGCGAGCACGCGATCGTGCTCCGCGGGATCCCACTGTTGCTCGACCGGGATCGGGTTCGCGACGATGAGGCCCGAGCGCGAACCGAGCTCATCGCGGGCGAGCATGATGCGCGCGACATCCTGCGGTGACTCGACGGACCAGTCGAGCTCATGGCCGGAGTCAGTCAGCCAGAACGCCGGGAACTGCCGGGTGCCGTACCCGACAACGGGAACGCTGAGGGTCTCGAGCCGTTCCAGCGTCGCGGCGATGTCGAGCACGCTCTTCACACCCGCGCTGACGACCGTGATCGGTGTGACCGCAAGGGTCGACAGATCGGCGGACTCGTCGAAGGTCTCGGTAGCCCCTCTGTGAACGCCGCCGAGACCGCCGGTCGCGAACACCCGGATGCCGGCGAGCGAAGCCAGGTGGGCCGTCGCCGCCACCGTGGTGGCTCCCGACGCGGCCCGCGCGGCGAGGATCGGCAGGTCGCGCACGCTGGCCTTGGCCAGCTCGTCAGCTGCGATGCGGTGAATGCCATCGGCATCGAGACCGATCCGCGGAACGCCGTCGAGCACGGCGACGGTGGCCGGCGTCACACCACGCTCGCGCAGCAAGGACTCGAACTCGACAGCCGCCGCGTGATTGCGCGGACGGGGCAGCCCGTGCGAGATGATCGTCGACTCGAGGGCGACGACGGGGCGGCCGTCGCGCAGGGCGTCGGCCACCTCGGTCGAGACGGTGAATGCGGACATCAGCACTCACGGTAATGCCTTCACCGGGCCCGATCCGGTGAAGGATTCTCAGCGCGCTTCGGCCGTCTCCTTGACATCGGCGACGATCTTGCGAGGGTTGAAGTTCTCGCCGGGGTCGACCGCCTCGAACAGCCCGCGCATGACGGCGACACCCTCGGTCGAGATGTCCTGCTCGAGCCACGGCGCGTGCTCGAGGCCGACACCGTGGTGGTGCGAGAGCGAGCCGCCGTTGTCGATGAAGGCCTGCTGGATGGCGCTCTTCACGACGTTGTACTCGCCGATCGGGTCGTCGCCCATCACGAACGCGAAGGTGAAGTAGAGGCAGGCGCCCGAGTGGTACGAGTGCGACAGATGCGACATGATCCAGCCCTGGATGCCGATCTGGTCGAAGGCCTTGTCGGCCGCAACGCGCACCGCGTCGTGCAGCTGATTGACCTTCGACCACGGCATCGCCGACTCGGAGACATCGCCGGCCGCGCCGCGGTCGAGCAGGAAGTCGCGCAGGTATGGCGTGTCGAACTTCTTCTGGTCGTACAGCACACCGGGGCCTGTGCCGACGCCCATGCCGCCGTGCTTCTTGACGATCTTGTCGACCAGCTTCTTCTGGCGCTTGGCGTGTGCGACGCCACCCTCGAAGCCGATGAACGAGAGGCAGATGCTCTCGAGGCCCCCGGGCTGCTTGGCCCAGCCCTTGCTCTTCATGATGGTCGGCAGCACCGTTCCGGCCAGGAACTTGTCGAGGCCGTGACGCTCCTTGCTGGTGGCGAGCGAGAAGCCGGTCTCGCGTCCATCCGAGACGCGCGTGATCGACGGCGTGGCGTCGCTCTCGGCGATCTCCTGCATCGCGGCGGTGCCCGCCTCCCAGTTGGGGAAGAAGTAACCGTAGACATCGCGCTTGGCCGGCGTGCGGTGCACCTGCACGGTCGCCTCAGTGATGATGCCGAGACGGCCCTCGCTGCCGAGGATCATCTCGCGAACGCTCGGGCCGTTCGACGCGCTCGGGATCGGGCGGATCACCAGGATCCCGCCCGGCCTCACCACATGCAGGCCGCGCACGATGTCGGCGATGTCGCCGTACTTGTCCGACTGCATGCCCGAGGAGCGGGTCGCGATCCAGCCGCCGAGGCTGGAGTGAGTGAAGCTGTCGGGGTAGTGACCGATCGTCCAGCCCCTCGCGTTGAGCTGTTCCTCGAGGTCGGGGCCGAGCGCCCCGGCCTGGATGACCGCGAGCCCCGACTCCTCGTCGATGTCGATGACCTCGCGCATGCGCCCCATGTCGAGCGAGAGCACGACGCGGCTCTCGTCGGAGCGCGGCTCGAGGCTGCTTGCGATGTTGCTGCCGCCTCCGAACGGGATGATCACCGCATCCGCTGCCACGGCCAGGTCGACGACCCGCTGCACCTCGTCCTCGTCCGCCGGGTAGACCACGACGTCGGGGGTGCGCTCGATCTGGTTGGCACGCACCCGGATCAGATCCCGGATGCTCTTGCCGTAGGCGTGCACGACGCGTTCCATCTTGTCGGTCGTCACGTTGTCTTCGCCGACGACGCTGGCCAGGGACGCCACGAAGGCGGGCTTGGCCAGGGACGCGGCGACCGTCAGCTTGTCGAACTCCGGCATGCCGACGACCGGCGCGGTGTGCAGGTCGAGCCCGACCGCGTACTCGACGAACGGCGCGAAGCCCGGCTTGTCCTCCCAGTGGAACCCGACGCCTTCGACGCCCCAACCCCACCACTTCATATGCTGAACGTTCGTCACGATGCTTCTCCCTCTGAGTGATTCCCCAGCGACTTGGTGCCCAGGATACGGGCGGAATGCTCCTCGAGCAGACCGGCGATCACGGCACGCACTCGCGCCATGAACTCCGTCGGGTTCTCTTTCTCTGCCGCACGCATCGGGGCGCCGAACACCACGACGAGTGGCAGGCCGGTCTTGGGCCACTTGGAGCCCCGCGGGTGCGCCTGATGCGCTCCGATGATGGCGATCGGGATCACCGGAACGCCGGTCGCGGTCGCCAGTGCCGCGCCCCCCGGCTTGAAGTGGCCGAGCTGGCCGGTTTTGGAGCGCGTGCCCTCGGGGAAGACGAGAACGGGCACGCCGTGCTGCAGCAGCATCTTGGCGTTGATGTTGCGCGGGTTGCTGCCGCTGCGGTCGACCGGGAAGGCGTTGAAGAACAGGGCGGTGAGTCCGCGGCGCCACCAGACGTCGAAGAAGTAGTCGCCGGCCGCGCCGGCCGCGAGATAGCGGGCAAGCGGGCGCGGGAGTGCGCCCATGATGAGCGGGGCGTCCAGGTGGCTTGAATGGTTGGCGACCGCCACGAACGGGCGCTTGACACCCTTCAGCTTCTGCTTGTCGATGACCGTGACCCGCATCATCCCCCAGACGACGCCCTTCAGGATGCCGCGCTGCGCGACGAACCGGGCAGCAGCCTGGCCGCGCGAAGTGAAGCGGTTGCGAGGCGTCTTCTCGGGCATCCGCTTCCTTTCTGACGTCGTGCTGCGATGGGCGAACTCGGTCAGCCGTCGGCCTCGTTGCTCCGACTCAGGCTAATGCCGCGCGACACCCACCGCACGGTGGCATCCGGCAGGTGCTTGACCAACCAGGAGAGGAACTTGTACCGAACAGTCGGTATGGAGATCACCCGGCCCTTGTCCACGTCGCGCAGGCAGTCGCGCACCAGGAGTTCGGGCTCGAGCCACAAGAAGTTCGGAATTCCCCCGCGCCCCGCCTCCCCCTTCGTCGAGCCGGCCCGCTGATGGAACTCCGTGCGCACCCAGCCGGGCATGAGGGCCGTCGCCGTGACTCCGCTCCCCTGCAACTCGTTGGACAGGCTCTCGCTGTAGACGCGCACCCACGCCTTGATCGCCGAGTACCCGCTCAGCGTCAGCTGCCCGTTGATGCTCGCCACGTTCACGATCGCGCCGCGTCCACGCGCGCGCATGGCCTGAGCCGCCGCCCCGCCGAGCACCAGGACCGCACGCACCATCACGTTGAGCGCCCGGTCGTGCTCGGCGACATCGGGGCTCGACAGGCGGCTGCTGACCCGGAATCCCGCATTGTTCACGAAGAAGTCGATGGGATGCTCCGGGTCGGCCAGACGTGCGGCCACCCGGTCGGTGTCGGTCGGGCTCGCGAGGTCGGCCACCAGGATCTCGACTGTCCGGCCCAGCGCCCGCAGCTCGGCGGCCATGGCATCCAGCCGTGCCGTGTCGCGGGCGACCAGCACGATGTCGAAGCCGCGCGCGGCCAACTGGCGCGCGAACTCGGCTCCGATGCCGGATGTGCCGCCCGTGACCAGAGCCGTACCCATGATCGTTACGATACGGTGCAACGGAGCACCGTTCCCGCCGCGGGCGGCATCGCCCCGACCAGGAAAGGCCTCGACCTATGACCCGGCGCAGCTCGCATCACGAATCCTCCACGGAATTCGTCGCCCACGAGATCGCGTTCGAGCCACCCCTCACCGACGGGCGGTCGCTCGAAGACGGCCGCTTCGACGTCCGCGAGTTCGCGCGCACCGCGCGGGCAAGCCACCGGGGTCAGCTCGATCTGGATCAGGTCGCGGCATCCGGGTTGACCGCGGATGCGATCCGTCTGCTGCGCCTGCTGCGCGACCTGGAGCGCTCGACCATGCAGCGCATGCGCAACGTGCTGGTCACCGCGACCCACAAAGACGCCCGCGTCACCGCCTTTCTCAGCACCTGGGCGTTCGAGAAGTACTGGCTGGCCGACGTGCTCGACGCCGTGCTCGAGGCCACGGGCGACGATCTGCACTCCTCGGCGCCGGCAGGCGGCTTGCGCACCGTCGTGCTGGAGCGCCGCGAGCGCCGCGGCGCCGTCATGCGGGCCATCCAGGGCAACATCGACGGGCCGCAGATCGTGGCCGCCCACGTCACGACCGGGCTCATCGACGAATGGATCACCCAAGCGGCATATCGACGCCTGGGCGAGCTGGCGACCGGACTCCAGTCGATCGTCTCCCTGATCAACGGGATCAAAGACCGGCACATCGCCTTTCTGGCGGAAGAGGCCAAGCGTCGACTGGCCAGCTCGCCCCGGGCGCGCAAGCTGACTCGCCGCGAGGTGAAGCACGCGGTGTGGCCGATCGGTGCCGTCGAGCACTCAGACGACGACCGCACCTTCTTCGATCAGATCGTGTTCGGCACCGAGAACGGGCGCGCCGAGGTGGCGCGCATCCAGGAGCTGGTCGGCTCCCTTCCCGGGCTCACGCCCGTGGCCCCGACCATATCTGCGAGACTCATTCCGTGACACCTGCGTCTTCGAGATCCCAGCGAGCGACGATCGATCTCGGATCTGCGCACGTCTTCCTGACCGGAGCAACAGGTTTCGTCGGGCAGGCCGTGCTCGAGCGATTGCTCTCGGCGCACCCCGACACCACCGTCTCGATCCTGGTCCGCACCAAAGCAGGCGAAGACACGACGGCGCGCGTCGCCGAGCTGCTGGCGAAGCCGGTCTTTCGATCCTGGCGCGACAAGGTCGGAGACGCCGCGGTCGACAAGGCGGCCCGTGAGCGCATCCGGATCGTCGAGGGCGCGATGGGGTCGATCCCCGAGCTTCCGAAGGATCTCGACGTCGCCATCCACTCGGCATCGGTCGTCAGTTTCGACCCGCCGATCGACGAGGCGTTCGACACGAACGTCAACGGGGCCATCAACCTGTACGAGCGACTGCTCGAGACGGGTGGCGACCCGCGAGTCGTGCACGTCTCCACCTGCTATGTCGGCGGCCTTCGTAAGGGCGTCGCCCCGGAAGCACGCCTGACCCACGAGGTGGATTGGCGCACCGAGTACGCAGCGGCCAAGGCGGCGCGCGATCGGGTCGAGATCCTCTCGCGCGAGTCGGATCGGCTGCGCAGCTTCATGGATGCCGCCCGCGCCAAGCACGGCAAAGAGGGCCCCCAGGCGGTCGCCAAGGCCAGCGAAGAGGCGCGGATCAAGTGGGTCACCGCCGAGCTGGTCGACGCCGGCCGCACCCGAGCCCAGTCGCTCGGCTGGACCGACGTCTACACGCTCACCAAGGCCTTCTCGGAGCGCGCAGCCGAAGAGCTCTGGGGCGAGAACGGCCACCGGCTCTCGATCGTGCGGCCTGCCATCATCGAGAGCGCGCTGAAGCACCCGTTCCCGGGCTGGATCGACGGGTTCAAGGTCGCCGATCCGCTGATCATCGCCTACGGCCGCGGACTGCTGCCCGAGTTCCCGGGCCTGCCCGACTCGATCCTGGATGTCATCCCGGTCGACTACGTCGTCAACGCGATCCTGGCGGCGGCCGCCAACCCCGCCGCGAAGAACAAGCCCGAGTACTACCACGTGGCATCCGGCGCCTCGAACCCGCTGCCGTTCCACCAGGAGTTCGGCTACGTCAACCGCTACTTCACCGAGCATCCGATGAAGAACAAGAAGGGCGAAGACCTGGTGGTCCCGACCTGGAAGTTCCCGGTCGGCAACAAGCTCGAGAACGACGTGCTCCGCAAGGAGAAGCTCGCGGTGCGCGCAGAACGCCTGCTCGGCCGCCTGCCGGACACCGAGCGGGTGCGCCGCTGGCACAACCAGATGATCCGTAACATCGCCGATCTCGAGACGCTGCGCAACTTCACCCAGCTCTACCGCGTTTACGTCCAGACCGAGATCATCTTCGATGACCGCAACCTGCGCGCTCTGCACGACTCCCTCCCGGCGAACAAGCGATCCGAGTTCGGATTCGACATCGCCGCGATCGACTGGGAGGACTACATGCTCAATGTCCACTTCCCGGCGATCATCGCGCTGACCACGGAGTTCTCGGCGAAGCGGGCGGCCAAGAAGGCCGCGGCCGTCGCGGCGGCGCCGCCCTCCGACGAGCTCGCGGAGCGCTCCGACGTGCTGGCCGTGTTCGACCTGGAAGGCACGGTCGTCGACTCGAACATCGTGCAGCAGTACCTCTGGGTGCGCTCGGCGGGAGTCCGCAAGGCGGCCTGGCCGGGCGAGGTACTCTCGATCCTCGGATCGCTGCGCGGCTACCTGCGCGCCGAGAAGCGCGACCGCGGCGAGTTCATCCGATCGTTCCTGCGCCGCTACGAGGGGATGCCGGTCGCCCGCCTCGAGCGGATCGTGCACGGCGGCTTCGCCGACACCATGTACCGGCACACCAGCCCGGCGGCCATCCGGGCCATCAAGGCGCACCGCGACGCCGGTCACCGGACAGTGCTCGTCACCGGATCGATCGAGACGCTGGCGGAACCGCTCGCCGGGCTCTTCGACGAGGTCGTCGGCGGACACATGCACGAGAAGGACGGGGTGCTCACGGGCTACCTCGCCAAGCCCCCGCTCGTCGACGAGGCGCGCGCCGCGTGGGTGCGCCGATATGCCGAGGAGCACGGGCTCGACCTGGCCGCGTCGTACGGCTACGGTGACAGTCACGCCGACCTGGTGTGGCTCGAACTGCTGGGAAATCCCCATGCGGTGAACCCCGACACCCAACTCGCACGCGAGGCGCAACGAAGAAGTTGGAAGATCGACACCTGGAAACGCGGCAATCGTTCACCGAAGCGTGATGTGATGGACGCGACAGCCCTGCACGCCGATCGCGCACCCGGCCACGCGAACTGAAGGAAGCACCATGGCATTCGACATCGCCAAGTACACGACGAACTCCTCGGCCGTCGCGTGGGGCGATCTCGACTTCGATGAGTTCGACCGTCAGCCGCTCCCGGCCTCAACGCTGCGCACGCTCGTGTATATGTGCAATGTGGAATATCACACGGTCTGCTACCTGCGCGACCTGCTGACCACGCCCTCGCACAAGGAGCCCGAGATCGGCGCCTTCATGACGATGTGGAACCGCGAGGAGTTCTGGCACGGCGAGGCTCTCGCCGCGGTGCTGGCCAAGCACGGCATCGAGATGAACTACGACGAGCTGAAGGCGAACCGGCTCAAGCTCGGCTGGAAGGATCGCCTCGACCCGATCAAGCAGTCCCTGCTCGGCGGCCTCGTCGGTCTGGATTTCGTGGCCGTGCACATGGCATGGGGCGCGGCCAACGAGTGGTCGGCGAACGCCGCCTACCTGCGCATGGCCAAGCAGGAGAACCACCCGGTGCTGGGCGAACTGCTCAAGCGGATCGCGGCCCAAGAGACCAAGCACGTCGCCTTCTACGCCTCCCAGGCCCGCGACCGCCTCGCCGCCAGCAAGAAGGCGCGGGTGATCGCCCGTTTCGCCCTCAAGAAGTTCTGGGGTCCGGTCGGATCGACCATCTCGACCGACGAAGAGGTCACCCACGTGATGGGCCAGCTCTTCAGCGGAGAAGAGGGCCGCAAGCTGATCCGCGATGTCGACTCGCACATCGCCAAGCTGCCCGGCTTGGAGGGGCTCACGATCGTCGAGACCTCGCTGGATGCCCGCCACATCCCTGCTACCGGGCCCGGCGCACACGAGCGCGAGCTGGTCAGCGCGTAGGCGTGTTCCACCGCTAGCCCGGGATCGTGATCCTGAACACGGCGCCGCCTCCCGGCGCGCTGTGGGCCGAGATCGTGCCGCCCATCCGCTCGATGAGTCGCGCCGCGATCGAGAGGCCGAGTCCACTGCCGACCGGCCGGGCGTCGCGGTAGCGCTCCCGCAGCACGCCGCGCTCGAAGGCGTGCGCGGCATCCTCGGCGGTCAGGCCGGGCCCGCCGTCGGCGACCTCGATGATCGCCGCCGCGCCGTCGCTCCGCGCGGACAGCGTGACGCGAGACCCCGACGGGCTGACGCGCAGGGCGTTCTCGACCAGTCCATCGACCAGCTGGCGTAGGCGGGCCGCATCCGTGGTCACCATCACCGGGGCCGATGCGGTCACCTCGACCACGACACCGCCCGAGGTCGCCGCCGCCCGCCAGGCCGCGGCCGCCGCGGCCAGCACCGAGACCACGTCGACCTCGGCCGGCTGGAGCGAGAAGTCGTCGGCCTCGAGACGAGCCAGCGCGAGCAGATCGGTGGTGAACGAGGTGAGACGCTCCGACTCCGCCTCGAGGGTCTTGCCCACCTGGGCCAACTGGTCGGCGGGCACCAGCCCGTCGCCGAGTGCTTCGGCATAGCCGCGGATCGCCGTGAGTGGGGTTCTCAGCTCGTGCGAGATCGAGAGCAGGAACTCGCGCTGCCGCCCCTCCGAGTGCACGAGCGCGCTGTCCAGCGATCCGAGTGCCGCTTCCACGTCAGCGACCTCGGGAATCCCGCTGGGCGCAAGAGACACGTTGCGCTGCCCGGCGGCCATCCGGCGGGCGGCGGCCGCGAGGCGGACCAGGGGCTTAGCGAGCGCTCGCGCAACGAAGAACGCCGCGACCGCGGCGACCACGAATCCGATCGCGAGAGCGAGCAGGATGCGGCCGAGCACCGTCGGGGTGAGCGCGCGAACGGTTCCGACGTCTTGCAGGGCGACCACGCCTCCCCCCTGCGCGGTCGGACGCCCCTCGAGCAGGTACGAGGTGCCGCCGCTGCGCACCGTGGTGGAGACATCCCTCCCCGCCCGCAGCTCCAGGATGACCCGACGGGGCACAAGAGCCGACCCGGTCACGGCACCCGATGGCGAGACGGCCGCGACAAGCGTGCCCGGGGCGTCGAGCTGCGACAGGCCTGCGATGATCGCGTCGCGGGTGGCGGGCTTCGCGTTGGCAAGTCGGTCGACCTGAGCGCTGAGATCGCCGCGGGCCGAGCTCGTGTCGATCGATCTGACCAGCGTCAGCGCGGCGAGCGCCGTCGCGATCACCGCGATCAGGGCGACGATGACCGTGGCCACGAGAATGCGCGTTCGAAGCGAGACGCCGCGGGCCGTGTCCGACGTCACGCGCTGCCGTCCTGCAGGGAGTACCCGACGCCGCGCACCGTGCGGATCGGGTCGGGCTCGCCCAGCTTGGCGCGCAGTTGCGCGACGTGCACGTCGACGGTGCGACTGCCGCTGTAGTCGGCCACCCCCCAGACCGACGACAGCAGCTGCTCCCGACTGAAGACCTGACCGGGATGCGCGAGCAGGTAGGCGAGCAGATCGAACTCCGTGGCCGTGAGGTCGACGACCTCGCTCTCCACCGTGACGCGCCTGGCGCGTTCGTCGAGCTCCAGCCGCCCCGCACGATGCACGCCAGGGGCGGACGGCAGGGCGGCGCGACGGACCAGGCCCTTGACCCGCGCGACGAGCTCGCGCGGTGAGAACGGCTTCGTCAGATAGTCGTCCGCCCCGAGCTCGAGACCGACGACGCGGTCGATCTCGGAGTCATGGGCGGTGACGAACACCACCGGCACCCAGTTCTGCTCCGCCCGGAGTGCCCGCACCACCTCGGTGCCGTCCATCCCGGGCAGTCCGACGTCGATGATGACGGCAACCGGCGCCAGGCGGCGGATGTCGGCGAGCCCCTGAGCGCCGTCGGTCGCCAGATGCACACCGAAGCCCGCCTGCACGAGATAGAGACGCTCCAACTCCGCGATCGTCCGCTCGTCCTCGACGATGACGACCATCCCGCGTGCCCCGGTCATGGGGTCATTCAACCCCATGACGCGGGGCGCGACGGTCACGGCTCGTTGCTGGCCGCGGCGGCCTGATCGCCCGCCGTCGCGTCGGAGTCCGCGTCGGAGTTCGCCGAGGTCGCCGAGTTCAGGTCCTGCGAGATCGCGTCGAGCGCCGCCGAGTCGTTGGTCGTGGGAGTGGATGCGGTCGTTCCCGCCCCCGACGGGCTCCCCTGGCTGGAGCCCGAGCCGCCCGCCCGGCCCGGCGCCCTGGCCGGCGGCGAGCTTGCCGCATCCGGTCAGGGCGACCAGGAGGGCGAGCGTCACGGCCGGCACGACCAGGCGCGATGCGCGGCGACCCATCACTTGAGTGCCGCGATGATCGCGCGGCCGTCCTGGGCGGCCGCCTTCGTGTCGGCCAGTGCGGCGCGAGCTGCGGCTCGGTCGTCGGTCAGAACGGCGTGGTTCGCGTTGAAGGCGGCCGGGGTGACGGCCAGGGCGGATGCGGCGAGTCCGGCGGTCTTGCTCGCGGCATCCGCGGTCTTGGCCTGCATGTCGGCCAGCTTGGCTTGGAGATCGGCCGTGACCTTGTCGGGGTGGGAGGTGAAGAGTGCCGAGATCTTGCTCGCGGCGGACTGCAGCTTCGGGATCGCCGTTCCGGTCAGCCCGTCGGCGGTCGCCGCGATGTAGCTCTGCGGGAGCGCGACGGCGTAGACGCGGTACTCCGTGAAGATGCTCTTGTAGTCGCTCCAGGCGGTCGCAGCGGTCGTGTCGGCCGCGATCTTCGTCTGCAGGCCGTTCATAGCTGTCAGGTCGCCATTGAGCGTGCCGAGCACGGTGGACTTATCGGCGGCGCTCAGCCGGTTCGCCGAGTTCACCTTGCTGATCCGGGCGGTCAGCGAGGTGATGCGTTTGGCCGTCGCGGCGGCGCCGGCCTGCTGGATGGCACTCAGGCTGGAGTGCGCGGTCGGTTTGGGTGTGCCATCCGTCGTCGACGCGAGCGCCGGGGCGGCGCAGACGAGCGAGCCCAGGGTCAATGCGCCGACTGCCGCGGCCACCGTGATCTTGCGGAACATGAGAACTCCCTACGGTCGTGATGCACGAACTGTGCGGGATTCACGATGCCGGGAGCGCGTACGACGGCCATCAGTGCCATGTAAGGGGCAGGTAAAGCGATCAGACCTGACCGCTGCGCTTGAGGCGCGCCCGCTCGGCCTCTTCGATCAGCTCGTCGCGAGTGACCTCGCGGGTGGTCTCGCGATCGGAGGTCCCCTGGGCGGTCAGGCTGTTCTCGATGTCTTCAGACTGGCCCGAGTCGACCGAGTCGTAGGTGACGGCGGAGTCGGACTCGTTGCCGCTGGCGTTCGCGCCGGGGTCTTTGGGGTCGATGCTCATCGGGCCAGTCTGCCACCTGATGCTGACGGATGTCAGAGCAGCAGAACGACCTTGCCCCCGGCATGGCCGCTCGCCACCAGTGCCAGGGCGTCCCGGACCGCGGCGAGCGGGAACTCGATGACGGGCGGACCGACCAGCAGTCCATCGCCTGCCAGTTGGAGCATGGGCAGACGGGCGTTCGCGCGCAGTTCGGTGCCGGGATCGGCTCCCGGCCCACTGCCGAGCAACCGGATGCCGAGGTCGGCGGCGCGCGCGAATCCGGCGACGGTCGCCACCCGAGTCCGATCGCGCACGAGCGCGACCGAGGCGTCGAGTGCCTCGTCGGAGCCGACCGTGTCGAGGGCGGCGTCCGCGCCGTCCGGCAGAAGCGCGCGCAGGCGCTGCTCGAGTCCCGGGCCGTAGACCACGGGGACGGCGCCGAATGCGCGGACCGCGTCCTCGCGGCCGGCGCTCACCGTGCCGATCACCTCCGCGCCGCGCAGCCGGGCGAGTTGCACGGCGGCGGACCCGACGGCTCCGGTCGCTCCGTGCACGATCACTCGATCGCCCTCGCCGACGCCTGCCGCCTCGACCAGGTGGAACGCCGTCACCGCGCCGAGCAGTAGCCCGGCCGCCTGAGACCAGCCCAGCCCAGCGGGCTTCGGCAGCACCGACTCGGCTTTGGCGACGACCTCTGCCGCGAATCCGCCGGAGACCGGATACCCCACCACTTCGTCGCCCACGGCGATCGCGCCGGCCGGGCCCACAGCATCCGGTGCCACCTCGGCGACCACACCGCTCACCTCGGATCCGAGGCGAAGCGGCAGGGACTTCTCGTTGCGGCCGAACTCTCCGCGCAGCCGCTTCAGGTCGGCAGGGTTGACGGCGGCGGCGCGCACGGTGATGCGTACGCGGCCCGCTTCAAGCGGCACCTGCGGCAGGTCGACCAGTTCGACGTCAGCCGCGCCGCCGTACTGCCGCGCGATGACGGTGCGCACGGTCACTCGGGGCCTCCGACGAACATGACTCCACCCTAGGCGCGAGCCCCGCCGACCGGAGCCCAGCCGGGGCCGGCTAGCTCCGGCCCGACCCGGTCGAATCGTCCCCGTCGGCGCGGTCATTGCGCGGTCCGCGGCTCTTGGCCGACGACATCCCGAATGCGATGGCCAATACCACTCCGATCGGCACCCCCCACGCGATGTTGCCCAGAGCGACTCCGATCGCCAGTCCGATCGCGATCCCCGGGGCCCACAACACCTCTCGTCTTCTCGCGCTTCTCATTTCCACCCAGCGACTCTAGCGACGCGAAGGGAGCGACGAAAATCGAGACACAGGCCAAGCCCAGAAAGAGGGAAGGGAGCCGGACGCGCGACGAAGCAGTCGGTAAGATCTCGGTGCGCCCGAAGGGATTCGAACCCCCAACCTTCTGATCCGTAGTCAGATGCTCTATCCGTTGAGCTACGGGCGCGATCGGCGTCGACCCGAAGGTCAACCTGACGATTGTATCAGCGCGGCGGGTGGTCGTTGGTGCGGGGCGTCGGACGCGCGGTCGTCGGCACTGATCATCTCTGTCGGACGCCACTGCGGGTGCGGTACGCTTCTCACCCGACCGGCTGAACGTCCGGAACCTCGAAGGATGACCCCCATGGCCGGCGAGATCTCACCGCACCATCCGGAGCGCCGGGCGGCGGATGCCCGCCCCGCCGCCATCCGGATCGCCGCGATCATGCCGGTCTACAACGGCCGCCTCTGGGTCGAGCAGGCGCTGGCCAGCGTGCTGGCCCAGTCGGTCGCCCCGGCGGAGATCATCGTCATCGACGACGGCTGCACCGACGACAGCATGGAGCTCGTGGGCGCCATCGCCAAGCGGAATCCTGGCATCCGGATCGTGTCGCAGACGAACGCCGGGCAGTCGGCGGCGCGCAACGTCGCCATCTCGATGTGCGAGAGCGAGTGGATCGCGCTCATCGATCAGGACGACATCTGGTACCCCAACCACCTCGAAGTCCTGGTCGACGCAGTACGCCGTCACAGGGGCCTGCGGCTCGGCTGGGCGTACAGCGATTTCGACGACATCGACGCCGATGGCCGGATGGTGAACCGCGACTTCATCGGTCACACGACGGTCGACAACCCCAAGCGCGATCTCATGAAGGTGCTCGCCCAGGGCTTCATCATCCAGCCTTCGGCCACCCTCATTCGTCGCCAGGCCATCCTCGACGTAGGCGGGTTCGACGAGCGGCTGTCAGGCTACGAGGACGACGACCTGTTCCTGCGCATCTTCCGCGCCGACTACGACAACGTGTTCGTCGCGTCGTCTACGTCGCAATGGCGCATCCACGAGTCATCCGCGGGCGGAACGGAACGGTCGGAGGAGTCGCTGCGAACGTATTCGCAGAAGGTCATCGAGATGTTCCCCAACGACAAGTGGCGTGGCCACTGCTACCGACGTGATGTCATCGCGCCGCGGTTCATCCGGACCTGGCTCCAGATGTACATCCAAGCCAGGCGATTCAGGAACCGGGCGAAGATGCGCCTCTATGCCCGTGAGGCCGGCAAGCTGGTGCGGTACCTGCGACCTCGTCGGCGGGCCGCAATGTCGGCAGCCCTCTTCGTCCTTCGTCAGCCCCTCTTCATCCGCGTGTGGAGCAGCGGCGCAGACGGCGCGCCGCTCGGCTGGAGCGTGCTCGGCCCCTGGGCACGGCGGATGTCGGGGCTGTGACCCCGATGCCCTCCGACCCCTCGGCCGACCGCGCCCGTCGACTGGCCGCGCTTCCCATGCTGGTCACCAACGCGCGGGGCTCGTTCTTCTCGAGCGGTCTGCCGACGATCCGCGAGATCTGGAGGCGGCGCGAGCTGGTCGGCCTGCTCGTGCGCCGGGAGCTCCGCGCGCGGTACAAGGGCAGCTCGCTTGGCATCCTCTGGAGCCTGATCAAGCCGCTCGCCCAACTGCTGATCTACTACTTCGCGATCGGTCAGATTCTCGGTGCTGCCCGATCCATCCCGAGTTTTGCGATCTTCGTCTTCATCGGCCTGACGGCCTGGACGCTGGCAACGGAGATCATCACCAGTGGCACTCGCTCGATCGTCGACAACGCGGGGCTGGTCAAGAAGGTGTCACTGCCTCGCGAGATCTTCCCGCTGGCTGCCGTCGGCGGCGCCCTGGTCAACCTCGGGATCCAGTTCGTCGTGCTGCTCGGTGCCATGATCGCGGTCGGCCAGTTCCCGCTCAACTGGGGCGCGCTGTGGGTGATCCCCTCCCTCGCGCTCATCGTGACGTTCTGCTCGGCGATCGCGGTGCTGCTCGCGGCGCTGAACGTGTACCTGCGCGACGTCCAGCACCTGGTCGAGGTCGTGTTGATCGTCGCGTTCTGGGTCTCGCCGATCGTCTACGCATACAGCTTCGTCTCACGGCTCGCGCCGGGGTGGCTGCTCCAGCTCTACCTGGTGAATCCGATCACGCTGGGGGTGCTCGGGATGCAGCGGGCGCTCTGGGTGGCCGGCGCGGACGTTCCCGGCAGCTTCCCCCCGCACCTCGGCCTCCGCATCCTGGTCGCGTTCCTGGTCAGCGCCGTGCTGCTCTGGGTCAGCCACCGGATCTTCCAGAAGTTGCAGGGCAACTTCGCCCAGGAACTGTGATGGCCGCACCCGAGATTGTGCGCCTCGAGGGCGTGTCGAAACGGTTCGTCTTGCTGCGGGACAAGTCGGTCAAGGAGCGGCTGCTCAACATCTCGGCGTCTCGTGCACATCGACAGGAATTCTGGGCGTTGCGCGACATCGATCTCAGCATCTCGTCGGGCACGACCGTCGGCCTGGTCGGTCACAACGGCTCGGGAAAGAGCACGCTGCTCAAGCTGGTCGGAGGCATCCTGCAGCCGACGTCGGGCTCGGTCTCGCGGCGCGGACGGCTCGCCGCCCTTCTCGAACTCGGCGCGGGATTCCATCCGGACCTCAGCGGTCGCGAGAACGTCTACCTCAACGCAGCGCTGTTGGGCCTCAGCCGTCGGGACACCCGGGCGGCATTCGATCAGATCGTCGAGTTCTCGGGGGTCGAGGCCTTCATCGATACGGCCGTGAAGTTCTACAGCTCCGGGATGTACGTGCGACTCGCGTTCGCCGTCGCGGTGCATGTCGACCCGGACCTGCTCCTGGTCGACGAGGTGCTCGCCGTGGGCGACGAGGCCTTCCAGGCGAAGTGCCTCGACAAGATCCGCGAATTCCAGCGCGAAGGCCGAACGATCGTGCTGGTCAGCCACGCGGCCCAGCAGGTGGAGGACCTCTGCGACCGCGTCGCCGTGCTGCACCACGGCGCGATGATCTTCGACGGGGATCCGGTGGCGGCCATCAAGGTGCTGCGCGGCCAGACCGACGACACGGTCTGAGGAGCCTGCGCTGCTCGAAGAGGTGACATACGACACGGCCTAGGGGTCGCGAGGGGCGCGATCGTCGCGCCGTCGACGGGGCTCGCGGTGTTCTTGATCTCGAGGTTCTGGATGGTCCACTGGCAGGCACCTCCCAAGTCACCGCGACGAGTGCCGAAAAGGTTATCGCAGCGTCGGGGTGCGCCTCCTCGGGAACCTGCTGACGATGCGCTGGCTTGACAGGCATGGGTTTATGCCCGATCATCATGTAACGATACATATTTATCGATACAACAATTGGGAAGAAAAGGAACCGGCAATGGAGCCGTACGCCACGGAGGCGCGAGCCGGAACGCCCCTACGCCGCGGTCGACTCGCGTTCGACGACACGGTAGGTGCTGGTGAACTCCCGCGGTCCGCCAGAGTCCTTCCCCGCCGCGATTCGCTCGACCAACAGGTCGACGGCAGCCTTCGCCATGGCGTCATGGTCGGGGTCGACGGTCGACAGCGAGGGAACGCTGTAACCGCTCTCATCGATGTTGTCGAAGCCGATCACCTTCACCTGCCGGGGCACATCGATGTGAGCATCGGCCAGGGCGCGCAGCGCGCCGAGAGCCACCGTGTCGGTGACGCAGAAGACTCCGTCGAAGGCGGCGCCGGACTCGATCAGACGTCTGCCGGCCTCCCGACCGTCCCGCAACGAGAACGACGGGACGGCGAGGTTGACGGCCAACTGAGGATCGAACGGCAGGTGCGCTTCCTCGAGGGCCGCGCGGTATCCGGCGAATCGCAGCGAAGAGGCGTCGGTCTCGTTCTCGCGGTGGTCGTCGATGATGGCGATCCGACGGCAGCCGCGAGCGGCCAGGTGGAGCGTGGCGGCCTTGGCACCCTCGACGTTGGCCATGGCGACGTGGTCGACGGGCCCATCGAAGATGCGCTCGCCCAGGATGACAACGGGGTAGTCGACCCTCAGGATGTCGGCATCCGAGGCGCCCAGTCCGACGGCCGTCAGGATCAGCCCGTCGTACATGCGGTTGCGCGACAGACCGAGGGCGTCGATCTCGTTCTCGCGCGAGGCGCCGGTCTGCTCGATCAGGACCCTGAGGTCGTGGCGAGCGGCTTCCGCCACGATGCGAGCGGCGAGCTGTCCGTAGTACGGCCGATCGAGCTCGGCGACCGCGAGCCCGATCGTGAAGGTTCGGCCGGCTCGCAGGTTGCGTGCAGCAACGTTGACCCGGTAGTCGAGGTCGGTCATGGCCTTGACGACCTTCTCACGCGTGCTCGCCTTGACGTACGGGTGCTGATTGATCACGTTGGAGACCGTCATGGGCGAAACGCCCGCGGCCTTTGCCACATCTTGTATCGTTACCATGTTGCGACCCAGGCTAGTCGCTGCGAGCGCGAATCCGGCTATTCCTCGGGTCGCAAGTCGTGAACGAGATCCACGCCGCCGGCCCGATGCCGCCCGCTCCCCCCGTGCTCACGGGCCTGTATGCCGACCCGCACCTTGTCGAATTCGACGGTCGCTACTTCCTGTATCCGACCAGTGATGGTTCCGACGAGTGGGCTGCCACGTCGTTCAAGGCGTTCTCGTCGACGGACCTGGTCACCTGGGTCGATCACGGCGAGATCTTCTCGCTCCCCCACAACACCACCTGGGCGAAGGAGCACGCCTGGGCACCGGCCGCCGCACGCCAGGCAGACACCTACTTCCTGTACTACAGCGCCGAGGACAACATCGGTGTCGCCAGCTCACCGTCTCCGGTCGGTCCGTTCGTCGACCTCGGTCGGCCCCTCGTCGCCTGCCGGCCGGTTTCCGGGTCGAGCGATCGACCCCTCGATATTCCGCGATGCGGACGGCACCGTCTACCTGGTCTGGGGAAACGGCGTGGCGAACATCGTTCCGCTCGCGCCGGATATGGTCTCGTTCGACCCGGAAGCGGTCGTCTCGTGGGAGCCCCCCGGCTTCCGTGAAGCGGCGTGGATCCATCGCCGAGGCGGGATCTATTACCTGTCCTGGTCGGAGAACGACACCCGCGATGAGGACTACCGGATCCGGTATGCGACCGCGGGTCACGTGCTCGGCCCGTGGACAGACCGCGGGATCTTGCTCGAGAAGTCCGCAGACCGCGGGATCTTCGCCACCGGTCACCACTCCGTGCTCAACATCCCCGGCAGCGACGACTGGCTCATCGCCTACCACCGGTTCGCGATCCCCGACGGCAACGGATACCGCCGCGAAGTGGTCATCGATTCCCTCCATCACGACGACGACGGCCTCCTGCGGCCTGTCGTCGCCGGATCGCACCAGATCCGCCACGAACTCAAATTGACGCAGCACCCCACACAATGAACACTCAAGAGAGGTAGAAGCAATGACGCTATTCCGAAACACCACGCTCCGATCAGGACGGGCCAGGGCGCTCATCGCGCTCAGTACCGCCGCGGTCGCCGTCGCCGCCCTGAGCGGATGCGCCACATCCACGTCCGCTCCCAGCAAGACGACCCTGAGCTTCTACTCGTGGGACCCGGCTGCCACCATGAAGCCGGTGTTCGCCGAGTTCGAGAAGGAGAACCCGAACATCACCCTCCAGGTGACCTACGGAACCCCCGTTCAGGGCTACATCTCGACACTGCAGACCCACCTGAACAGTGGCACCGCGCAGGACGTGTTCATCATCACGGCCGAGAACAAGCAGCAGATCATGGACGGCGGCTTCGCCAAGTCGCTGAACAGCGAACCGTTCGTCTCGAACCTCGCCTCCGCGGCAAAAGCCACCTACACGAAGAACGGCAAGCTGTATGGTGCCGCGATCTCGTCGTGGGGCGGCGGCATCCTGTACAACAAGGATCTGCTCGACAAGGTGGGCTTCACCGCTCCGCCGAAGACCTGGGACGACTTCATCGCCCTGTGCCTCAAGCTGAAGGCGGCAGGCATCACCCCGTTCTACGAGGCCGGCGACGGCATCCCCGTCAGCGTGGCAGCTCTGGTGGGACTCCAGGATGCCAAGCTGGGCGGCAAGATGGACGCCGAGATCTTCTCGGGCAAGACCACCTTCGCCAAGACCTGGACCGGACCGCTGACGCAGTGGAACAAGCTCTTCACGTCCGGGGCCGAGTCCCGCTCGGTCGCCGGCCTCACCGGAGACCAGGTCACCGCCGAGTTCGAAAAGGGGAACGTCGCGATGACCAGCACCGGATCGTGGGCGCTCGGCAGCATTCAGGCCGCGGCACCGAGCCTCAAGCTCGACTTCATGGCCATTCCCGGGGCATCGTCCTCGTACTGGGCGGGCGCCGTTTCGCCCGGCTACGCGATCAACGCCAAGACCAGCCACCTGGCCGCGGCGGAGAAGTTCGTGACCTTCCTGCAGAGCGCCAAGGGAGTCGGCGCGTACCAGAAGGCGACGGCATCCATCACGACGACGAAGAACTTCACGCCGACGCTCGACCCGGCACTGTCGACGATGGCCGCAGCTGTCCGCAGTGGTGACTTCTACCTCCCGCAGGTGTCGTGGCCGTCGAACTCCGCCGCACTCAACACCGAGGCGACCGCGCAGCTGCAGGAGCTCATCCAAGGCAAGACCACTCCTGCCGCGGTCGCCGCTGACCTCGACACGAAGCTGAAGACCCTCGGGGGTTAAGGGTCTTCACTCTGGTGAGGGCGCGGAGCCGGGGGGCTCCGCGTTCTCACCACCTCGACATGATCACAAAGGATCTGAATCTCTTGGCTACCCACATCTCCTGGTCGCGGCTTCGCGAATCGGCGGCCACGAACATCTTCATGGTGCCCGTGCTCGTCGTCTTCGTCGTGCTCTACGCGGTCCCCATGGGGCAATCGGTCTTCTACAGCTTCACCGACTTCAACGGCTACTCCAACGAGAGCAAGAATGTCGGATTTCTGAACTATCAGACCATCTTCGCCGACCCCACGATGCTGGCCGCTCTGGGGTACACCGTCTTCTACGCGGTGGCCACCACGGTGCTGATCACCGTGTTCGCGATTCCGCTCGCCCTGATCATCAACCGCAAGTTCTTCGGCAGGAACTTCGTCAGGGCCGTCTTCTTCTTCCCCGCCATCCCGAGCATCGCCATCCTCGGCCTGGTGTGGGGATTCATTCTCAACCCGCTGGGCGATGGCGTGCTGAATACGGTGATCCACGCGCTCACCGGCCTCGGCCCCATCCCCTGGCTTGCCGACACCACCCTCGCGCAGCTGTCGACCGTCGCCGTCGCGGTATGGACCCTGACCGGCTGGCACGCCATCCTGTATCTGGCCTACCTGCAGTCCATCCCGTCCGACTTCCTCGAGGCGGCGACGATCGATGGGGCCGGCCGTTGGAAGACCTTCAGATACATCACCTTGCCGCTGCTGACGCCGGCGATGACCGTGAGCTGGCTGCTCCTGATGACCAATGGCCTGAAGGTCTACGACCTTCCGATCACCCTGACCAAGGGCGGTCCGGGCTACGCGACCACAACCATCACTCAAGCGCTCATCCAAGACGGGATCGCTCAGGCCCACGTCGGGCAGGCGTCCGCTCTCGCGGTGCTCTTCCTTCTCATCGTCGGCATCGTCGTGTTCGGGCAGCTCGCGCTGTCCCGTGCGCTGGAAGGACGCTACTCGTGAAGGCCTCACGCAACATCGTGACGAGCGTCGTCATGATTCCGCTCGCGCTGCTCGTCGCGCTGCCGTTCTACTACATCCTGGTCAACACGTTCAAGACGCAGGAGGAGACGGCGAATCACCCGTTCGCGCTCCCGACGCAGCTCTACCTGCAGAACTACGCCAACGTGCTGCAGAACACGACCATCGTGCAGTCGTTCTTCAACACGCTGTACGTCACCGCGATCTCGATCGTGCTGATGCTGCTTGTCGGGTCGCTCGCCGCCTTCGGCCGCATTGTCGGCAAGGGCCGCATCTCGGCCATCATCGGCGTGATCCTGGTGGTCGCCTTCCTGGTGCCCGCTCAGGCGACGCTGATCCCGCTCTATCGGATGCTGGTCGGCGCGCATCTCGTGGACTCGCTCAACGGGCTGATCGTGCTCTACAGCACGGGCTCGATCTTCTGCTACTACCTGATCCTCGGATACATGCGGACCGTGCCGACCGAGATCCTCGAGGCGGCGCGGATCGATGGGGCCGGGCCCTTCCGGGTCTACTTAACCATCGTGCTTCCCTTGATCAGGCCCATCCTCATCACCGTCGGGGTCTTTCAGACGATGTGGGTCTGGAACGACTTCATCTACCCGAACGTGTTCATCAGCTCGCCGCAGAACGAGACGCTGGTGCTGCAGGTGTACACGGCCGTCGGGCAGTTCCTGACGGACTGGCCATCGTTCATGACCCTGACCGTGATCGTGCTCATTCCGATGGTGGTCTTCTTCATCGTCATGCAGCGGCACATCGTCAGCGGCCTCGTGCAGGGAAGTACCAAGGGATGACCGCAGAGCGCGACCACTATTTGTTCGCCTACTTCACCTCTCAGAACGAACTCGACGGCGAGCAGGTCAGGTTCGCGCGCAGCCGAGGCACGAGTCCGCTGTTCTGGGAGCCGATCGCCGGCGGGGCACCCGTGCTGCGCTCGAACGTCGGAACCCGGGGCGTCCGCGATCCCTTTCTCGTCCGCGCCGCGGGGCTGGCGGGCGAGCGAGCCTCGTTCTACCTGATCGCGACAGACCTGCGCGTTCACGGCAATGACACGGACGCGTTCTGGCACGAACAACAGCGCGTCGGAAGTCGCAGCATCGTGGCGTGGGAGTCGGCTGATCTTGTCTCGTGGTCGCCACCGCGGTTGATCGAGGTGGCACCCCCAGAAGCGGGAAACGCCTGGGCGCCCGAAGCTGTCTTCGACAGGCGCACGCAGTCGTACTTCGTCTTCTGGGCATCCAAGCTCTACAGGGCCGGCTCGGACCGACGGGAGGACGAGTACAACAGGATGCTGTGCGCGACAACCGTCGACTTCCGGGTGCTCACCTCGCCTCAGACCTGGCTCGACCCTGGTCGGTCGGTCATCGACGCCACGGTGGTCGGCTCGGGTGACGACTACTACCGTTTCGTGAAAGACGAGCGGACCGCTGACTCGAGCACGCCCGCCGCTCGGTACATCACACTCGAAAAGTCATCGGAGTTGCGATCCACCTCCTGGACGCCCGTGGCCGAAGGCCTTGGCGCTCCCGCGCTCGCTCATGGGGAGGGGCCGATTGCCGTGCGCTCCGATATCGACGACCGCTGGTACCTCTTCATCGACGAGTTCGGGCTGCGCCGCTACATCCCCTTCGAAAGCACCGAGATCGACTCCCCGAACTGGACGATGTGCGCCGACTTCGAACTGCCGCCCGGCGCCAGCCACGGCTCCATCCTGGCCATCACCCGCGACGAGTGGGAACGACTCGGCCGGGTGAGGACGGCGGCATGAACAACGACGAGGGCCTGCGCGCCGTCCGCGAAGTCATCGACTCGGGTCCGTTCGACGACACCTGGGAGTCCCTCGCGAACTACCGACCGCCGCTCTGGTACCAGGACGCCAAGTTCGGCATCTTCATCCACTGGGGAGTGTTCTCGGTGCCGGAGTTCGGCAGCGAGTGGTACTCGCGAGAGATGTACCGCGCCGGCACCCGCGAGTACGAGCACCATCTGAGCACGTACGGGCCGCAGAAGGACTTCGGGTACAAGGACTTCATCCCGCAGTTCACGATGAGCAGCTTCAACCCCCACGACTGGGCAGCTCTCTTCCGCACGGCAGGAGCCCAGTTCGTGGTCCCGGTCGCCGAACACCACGACGGATTTGCCATGTACGACAGCGAGCGCACCCGGTGGAAGGCCTCCGAGATGGGGCCGGGGCGCGACGTTTTCGGGCAGCTCGCCGAGGCCGTGACCGGCGCGTGGATGGTGATCGGTGCGTCGTCGCACCGGGCTGAGCACTGGTTCTTCATGAATGGCGGCGCGCGGTTCGAGTCCGACGTGCTCGATCCCGAGTTCGCCGACTTCTACGGACCGGCGCAACGGGAAGAGACGGCTCCCAACGAGCAGTTCATCGAGGACTGGCTGTTGCGCACGGTCGAAGTCATCGACAGGTACCGCCCGCAACTGCTGTGGTTTGACTGGTGGCTGGAGCAGCCGGCCTTCGAACCCTACGTGCGGATGCTCGCTGCCTACTACTACAACCGGGCGAGCCAGTGGGGTCGCGGCGTCGTGATCAATTACAAGTACGGGGCGTTCCGGCAAGGCACCGCCGTCTACGACATCGAGCGCGGTGCGATGGCTGGCATCCGGCCGGCGATCTGGCAGAACGACACCTCGCTCTCCCGCAACTCGTGGTCGTATGCCCGCGATAACGACTACAAGACCGCGGCCGATCTGATCGCCGAGCTCGCCGACGTGGTCGCCAAGAATGGCGTTCTGCTTCTCAACGTGGGACCGAAGTCCGACGGGACGATCGCCGACGAAGAGCAGGCCCTGCTGCGCGAGATCGGTTCCTGGTTGAGCATCTGCGGCGAGGCGCTCTACGGTTCGCGACCTTGGCTCATCCCGGCCGAAGGGCCGACTCAAGCGGTCTCCGGGTCATTCGTCGACCTGCCGACGTACACCGCCGCCGACATCCGCTTCACCACGAGAACCGACGTCACGGGCGACTATGTCTACGCGATCCTGCTGCGGCGCCCAGAGGACGGGATTGCGCGCATCCGCTCATTCGGAACCGCATCCGGGCTCCTGACGCGCGACATCCAGGAGGTGTCAGAGCTCGGCAGTTCTGCGCTGAGCGAATGGGAACGCGACAGGGACGAGATGAGAGTGGTATTGAGCGCCGATGTCGGTGTCGGAGCCGTCATCAAGTTGTTCCTCAACGCCGAGCGCCCGGAGCCTCGCCACGAGTTCCTCCACCAATAGTGAGTGGGCCGTCGACGACCTCCCGGCGAACTTCGTCGAGGATCCGAAAGATTTCCACTGTGTCGTCGGCGGGATGGATCCGATGTTCCCGCGCACCCGCGGATATGGCGCCGATCACCTCGCGCAGCATTGGGACATAGCCGTTTCCTTCGCGCTCGTAGTGGACTCGCTCCGGAGAGACGAACATCGCCTCGGCGCTGCCGGCGTGGACCTCGAGGTCGGTGCTGTACCAGAACGGCGCCGGGATGGAAATCCATCCGCGGGTTCCGCTCACGGTCGCCGAGGGATCGGCAAACTCCGCCATCGAGGCCGCGGCCTGCGCGAAGCGAGCCCCCGAGTACTCGAGCGTGAAATGTTCGGCAACGTCGAGTCCGTCGTTCCGAAGTGTTCCGACAGCGTGCAACGAGTCCGGTGGCCCGAAGATCGCGTGGGCGAGAGCGACCGGGTAGATGCCCTGGTCGAGCAGTGCGCCCCCGCTCCGCGTGACGTCCCACTTACTGCCGCCGTCGTCCGGGAAGGGGATTCCGAAGCTCGCTCGGAGGCTTCGTGGCTCTCCGATGAGGCCGCCCGCCAGATCAGTCATCAGGCGCTGGAAGGCCGGATTGAACTTCATCCACATGGCTTCCATGAGGAACTGCTGCTTCCCGGCAGCGATCTCGAAGAGCTCGGCGACCTCGTCGGCGTTCATCGCCATCGGCTTCTCGACGAGAACATGCTTGCCCGCTTCCAATGCGCGTTGAGCCATCGCGAAGTGTGCCGCAAAGGGTGTCCCCAGGTAGATGGCATCGATCCGCTCGTCCTCGAGGATGGCCTCGAAATCGTCGGTGAAATCGGGGATGCCGAACTCGCCCGCGAACGCCTCTGCCTTGGCGGCGTCCCTGCTGTGCACGATCACGACGTCGGCGCCCGGGCACTCAGCGAAGTCGGGGACGACGCTTCGCGAAATGGTTCCCGTGCCGATCGCCGCCCACCTCTGCGTCACGATGTGCTCGTCTGGAGCGACGACCCATTGGTCCGTGCAACGCCGCCCAGCCACCGTGCGCTCTCTTTCGGAGTGCGATCGAACGTGTTCCGATCGACGGCGACGAGACCGAAGGTGATGTCGAAGCCGTGCACCCATTCGAAGTTGTCGATGAACGTCCAGTGCAGGTATCCGCGCACGTCGATCCCGTCGGCGATTGCGCTCTCGAGTCCGAGGAGAGCCGCCCGGGTGTAGTCGATCCGTCTCGAGTCGTCGGCGGTCGCGATGCCGTTCTCGGTGATGAGGATCGGCACTCCGCCCGTCACCGTCCAGGTGCGGCGCACGGCGATCTCCAAGGCATCGGGCCGATACGCCCAGCCGGCCTGGGTCAGCTCGGCTCCTTCGGGCGCTCCCTCCAGGCCATCGGGGCCGACGAGCTGACTGGTGTACGCCTGAACCCCGACCCAGTCGTCCTCGCGAGACGCCTCGAGGTACGCATCTTCCCAAGTGCGCTCATAGCGATGAAGGTGATCTTCGAAGCCCGCCCGCGCGACCAATGATTGGACGGCGATCGTCCATCCGACCTTCACGCCCGTGTTCGCCCGAAGGATCTCCCGCGCTCGCTCGTGGGCCAGCACCATCGTTCGTTCGGCTTCCGGCTTGGGCTCCGGCATCGAGAACGAGTTGATCCCGGCCTCGCCGTTCACCGGGGACCTCGCCTCCCGGATGCCCTGCATGACCGCCGCGGGATCGGGATACTGGAGGGGAATCGCCATCTGGTGCATGACGGCGAACATGTTGGGCTCGTTGATCGTCGCGACCCAGGTGACCCCATCCAGGATGCCGCATACCGCCGCGACATAGTCGCCGAACCGGTCGACGGCCTCTGCCGACCCCCATCCGCCGGCCTGCGCGAACCAGAGCGGGCTGGAGAAGTGGTGGAGAGTCACGACGGGCTCGATGCCCTGCGCAAGGCAATAGTCGATGATCCGGCGGTAGTGCGCGAGTTCCGCTTTCGAAAACTCTCCCCGGGTCGGCTCGACTCGGGCCCACTCGACTCCGAATCGGAACGCGTTCAGGCCCAGCGACTTCAGAAGGTCGATGTCGGCCTTCCAGCGGTGATAGAAGTCGAGTGCGTCGCCGCTGCGGTCGACGAAGCTGGATCCGGGGAGCTGCTCCAGCGCCCACATGTCGCTATTGGTGTTGTTGCCTTCGTTCTGGTGGGGTGCCGTCGATGCCCCCCAGAGGAATCCGTCCGGGAATGCCATACCGTCGCGAGGCATCTACTGGCGCTCCCCGTCCGCGAAGACCTCGATCTCCACCACGACGGGCTCGAGGCCATCGGCTTCGATCGTCACCCTCACCTGCCCGACTCCGGTCGGACGGACGACGGCGAGTGCCCGACCGTCGAAGGTCGTGTGCGCGGCCTGGTCGTAGCGCTCGGTCGGGTCGGGCCGCCCGCTGCCCAACGCGCGGAGAACCCCTGGCCCTTCCACCGTGACCGTGACCGAGCGATCGCGGTGGTTGGCGAGGTTGCCATCGCGATCTTCGAGAGAGATCTCGAGGAAGCTCAGTTCCGAGTGGTTCGCGATGAGGGCGGTCCGATCAGCCACGACATGGAGTCGGAGATCCTCGCTCGCCGACTTCAGTGCGGCGCGGCCCGTCTCGACCCCGCTCCGATAGGAGACGGCGACCAGCTCCCCGGGCTCGTAGGCAAGAGTGAAGTCGGCGCGGAAGGCGAGCGCTGCCCCCACGGGCTGCCGGCCGGCAGAGGTGCCGTTGAGGATCAGTTCCACTTCATCCGCATCGCTGTATACCTCGACGACGACTGGCGCGCCCGCGGCTGCGTCCCAACTCCAGCTCGAAACAGAGTCGCTCCACGCCCATTGGCCGGGGAAGGTCGGACGTCCGTAGTTCTCGGGGCGCTGGACCGCGATGTACGGGGTGGTTCGCAGACCGAACACGGTCTCGCGGTAGTACGACGCGGGGCGGCGGTGGCCGGTGATGTCAATGTCGCCGCACCACGCGGCGAGCCAGGGAAATGGGGCACCGAGTGCGGGCACCGCGTCCCCGTCCGAATACGCGACACGGCCGATGCCGGATTCGCCGAGGTAGTCCCACCCCGTCCAGGTGAAGTCGCCAATGACGTGAGGGAGGTCGGTAACGAGCTGCCAGTTGACGGCGATGTGGGTTGGGAAGGTCTCGGTCCCGACGATCACGCGGTTGGGAAACAGCTCGTGGTCCATGGCGTAGCGACCGTCGCCGTAGTTGATGCCGGCGGCGTTGAGCACCGCGAACGATTCCTCCGTCCTCTCGGTGACGAGGGGCGACGACGCGATCTGGTTCATGAAATCGCCGGCGCTGCCCATCAGGTCGTTGACTCCCTGACCTTCGCCGCTCGCCCCGTGCTGCTTCATCATGGCGATCACATCGGTCAGGGTTGAGACGAAGCCGTTGATCCCGTTGGTCACGAACCGGGTGGAGTCGAGTTCGCGGACCTTCTCGGCGATCGCCCGACCCCATCCGGATCCGAGTGCGCTCCCGGTCTCCGGGATCTCGTTGCCGATCGAGTAGAAGATGACCGAAGGATGGTTGATGTCCTTCTCGACCATCGCCTCGACATCCCGTTCCCACCATTCGGGGAACGCGAGCGAGTAGTCGAACGCCGACTTGGTCTCGGTCCACATGTCGAAGGTCTCATCCATGACGAGCATCCCGAGCCGGTCGCACGCGTCGAGCATCGCCTGACCGATCGGGTTATGCGCGCTGCGGATCGCGTTGAACCCTGCTGCCTTCAAGATCTCGATCCTGCGTTCCTCGGCGCGGCCGATAGCCGCGGCCCCGAGCAAGCCGTTGTCGTGATGGATGCACGCGCCGCGGAGCTTGATGGACGAGCCGTTGATCCGAAGGCCCTGAACAGCATCGAGCTGCAGAACCCGGATGCCGAAGACCGTACGCCGCTCGTCGAGAGTGCCTTGCGCCCCTGCGAGCTCGGTTACCGCGGTGTACAGGTACGGAGCATCCGGGCTCCATCTATCGGGAGAGTCAACGACCACTCGATGCCGCACAACGGCTGTGGCCCCGGTTCGCAGCGTAACGGGGGACGAGTCCGCCGCGACGACCTGCCCGCTCGCGTCGAGAACGGTCGAGCGCACGGTGACCGTCTCCGTCGCGACGCCCTGGTTGCGGACCGTGGTGGCGAGGTTCACCACGGCTCGGCTGTCGTCGACGTCCGGGGTCGTCACTCGCACCCCGTTCGGGGTGACATGGATCAGCTCGGTGACGTGAAGCCGGGTATCGCGATGGAGTCCGATCCCGGTGTACCAGCGCGAGTCGTCATGGGCGCGCGCGTCGACGCGAATCACATTCGGCTGGCCATACCTGAGAAACGGGTCGAGTTCGATGAAGAAGGTCGAGTATCCGAACGGACGCTGCGCCGCGAAGTCCCCGTTCACGTAGACCATGGCGTCGCGATAGACCGCCTGAAGCTCCAGGGTGACTCGCTTGTGGCGCCAGTCCTCCGGAACGTCGAAGGTCTTCGAGTACTCGAACGCCCCGCCGGGGAAGTATCCGGACGGTGACCCGCCGACCAGTTCTGCGGAGCGTTCGAGCTCGAACTGAGCGTCGTGGGGCAGCGTGACCTCTGTGCTGACAGCGGAGAAGCCTCCGAGTTCGGCGAAGATGCTGGTCTTGGGTCGAACTGACCAGCGGTCATTGAACGAGACGATGCTCATGGGGAGTCGTACTTCCTTGTGCGTACGGACGATGGCCGGTCAGTTGCCACGGCTGTTCGGCACCGCAACGCTCGTCGTCGAGTCGAGCGCGCGACGGCCGACCGAGATCGGGATGATCGCCAGGGCGCCGAGCACGGAAACCACGGCTCCTGCGATGTACACGATCGTGTAGTTGCCGGAGGCCAGTGCGATCAAGGCTCCCGCCAGTAGCGGACCGACTGCCTGGGGCACCTGGTTGGCCAGTTGGATTATTCCGAGGTAACGGCCGTTCTGGTTCTCGCCGTGCGGCAGCACGTCCAGCTGGATGGCCTGGTCGACCGCACCATAGACGCCGATGGCGAAGGAGGTGAGGAGTCCGCCCACGATGTACTGCGTCGTGCTCGTCAGAGTGGCGACGACGATCATGCCGGCCGCGAGCACGACGGCACTCGCGATCAGGAATGGCTTGCGACTGTGCAGCCTGTCCGAGAGGAACCCGCTGAGGACCGCGCCGCCGATCGCGACGACGATGCTCAACCCTCCGGCGGTCGCCGCGACGCCGGCGATCGCGGCCGGCGCAAGTCCGAGTCGCGAGCCCAGCAGATAGACGCCGTAGGTCGTCGAAAAGGAAAGAGCCACGAAGATGAACGCGCGACTGATCCACACCCATCCGAGGTTCGGGTAGCGGCGCGGGTTGAAGTAGAACCCTCGCAGCAAGCCCTTGACGTCGACCGGTCCCGGGCGCTGGGTGATCGCCTTGTCCTTCATCAGGACGACGAAGACGATCCCGATCACGAAGGCGAAGGCGGCGGGCGCCGCGAACATCACGAAGGGAAGGGCTGCGAACGCGCCCGCGAAAACGATGCCGACAATCGGGCCGATCTGCGTGACAGCACCGGCGATTCCAGCCACCTTTCCACGCTGTTGTTCCGGGAGAAGATCGCTGAGGTGGGTGAGGATCATCGCTCCGCAGATCGAGTACCCGATGTAGGCGATCGACCATCCGATGACGATGACGGCGACGCTTGGAGCGAGGCCCACCATGGCCGATCCGATCAATCCGAGCAGCGCACCGCCGAAGAACCACGGGCGACGGCGGCCGAAGCGGGAGAGGGTTCGATCGCTCAGAACGCCGGCCAAGGGGCTCGTGACCACGACGATCACGCCCGGAATTCCGACCGCGAGGGCGAGGGCGGTGTTCTTCCCCTCGGGGTCTATCTGCTGCACCCTGACCGCCAAGGTGAAGCCGATCGGGGTGATCCACGCGACGTAGAGCGCGAAATAGGCGGCGACCAGCGGAACCAGATATCGGCGCCGGACCTTGGTCTGGGGCGCCTCGGGGTCGGCAATCGCCGCGCCGATCTGCTCGGCCTCCAGTTCGAGCCCGCCCAGGGGGCCGATCGGTGATTCGGCGATCGCCGAGGGTGCAGCCACCTTGCGGCGCCTGGCGCCGTCATGTGCAGACATGTCAGAACTCCATTGTTATGAGTGGTCGGGCACGGGTCGAGAGAAGTTAGTGACACGTGGTACTAGCAGTATCTATAAGAGAGTTCATTAAGGCAAGTCGTCGATCCCGGCTCCCGCCGACGGCGTCCCGGATTCTCGGTTCTCGCGCGAAGTCGCGACGTCGCGAAGATCTCTACGTCGTCAGTCCGTCAACGAGCCGGACGCCAACGGGAGATGAGCGAAGCTGGCCGGCCCCGGTCCCGGCGAGCAGCCCCTGCAACTGGTCGATGGCCGCGTCCACGAAGATGCGGATGTCGACGTCGATCGTCGTCAGCCGGGGCGACCACAGCTGGCCGAGTTCCGTCGCGTCGACCCCGACGACTGACACGTCTGCGGGAACCGCGCGCGCATCGTCCCGAGCAGCCGCAAGCACAGCGAGTGCCACATCATCGTTGTAGCACGCGAACCCCGTTGGCCCCTCGGCAAAGAGCGGCCGAAGAACATCCAACGCGGACTCGAGGTGCAGTGGCACCCGGATCATGGTCGGCGCTCTCAGACCGCGTGCCGCGCAATCCGCCGACACGGCGTCGAATCGACGAGGGCCGTAGGGATCAAGGCGCTCATCGGCGATCGACGCGAAGACGATCCGCCGGTCGCCGGCGCGAAGAAGTGCCCCGACCTGATGGCTCGCGATCAGGTCGTCGACACCGGGTGCATCGGACTGGGGCGATGACGAGTCAGGAACCGTCAACACGCCCTTGCCGAGCAGGCGCTCCCGCTCGGGCTGGTCGAGGTAACCGAGGTCGAGGACAGCGAAGGGACGCAGGTCGAGCACTGCGTTGACCGTCGCTTCGCGGTCGGGACCGGCGAACCGCACGACGACGTTGGCGCCCAATGAGGCGGTGTCCGCGATGATCCGGTCCACCGCGTCCTGCAGGTTCCCACCCCATGTCGTATTCGGCGCGAGGACGACGATCGTGTCGCTGCGCCCTTTGACCAGAGTCCGACCCGCCGGGGACGGTCGATACTCCAGGGCGGAGGCGGCCGCAAGGACCCGGTCGCGAGTTTCCTGGGGAAAGCGTTCGACCCCGTGACCGTTGAGGATGTGACTGACTGTGGAACGGGACACACCCGCCAACACCGCGACATCGAGGCTGCTCGCGGGGCGGCGGGACGCGGTTGTGGTCACAGGAGGATTGTCACATGTCACTCTGCGCACTGGGGCAGAAGTCACTTCGCCCCCTCATCGCACGATCATCAGGTGGCGGCGTGCACGAACCTCGCTGCGGGTACCCGCAGCCACTGGGTCGCCAGCATGACCAGGTCGATGCCGGCTTGACGTCCGGTGCGGAGATTCGTGAGGCGGGAGGGCGAGCAGTCGAGTGCGGCACCCAGCGCCACCCACGACATGTCGAGCTCGCGGCGCCGCGCGTCGAGCGCTGCGTATAACTCGGGCAGATCAAAACGCAGCCGGCGATCGGGCCCGGCGTTCGGCAATCGGGTGTCTCCGACCTGAACTCCGGGCTCGGTCAGGAAGTCTTCGGGCGCCTTCTTGAGCCACCGCGGCAGCAGCAACGCGTACTGGCAGGTCATCGAACCCCGCACGACCGTGCGCTGCAGGGCCCCCGGGCAGACGGCGTCGTCGGCCAGTTTCTGGTTGAGCAGTTCCGATTGGATCCACAACGAGTTCGCGAGACCGGTCCATCGCAGGCCGCGAGAGCCGCGCTCAGCATCGAGCGCCGCCGTGAGTGCGGCACCATCGAACCCGGGAAGGCGAACCGTCGTCGGCGACATCTCTGAAATGTACGACCAGCCGACGACAACTCGATCAGCGCGTGCGGTCAATCGGGGCGAACCTGTGGCGGTATCTCCTGGAGGGCCCATGAGTTGCCGTCGGGGTCGCTGAAGTATGCGTACAGCACGCCGCCCATGTCCTCGACGGCACTGACCGCAGCTCCACGTCCGATGAGCTCGCTCCGCGCGGCAGCGAGGTCGTCCACGACAAGGTGGATGCCATTGACGGTCCCGTCCGCGGGATCGTTGCTCCCCATACCCGTCCCGATGAGGATCGAGCAGGCCGACCCGACGGGGGTCAACTGGACGAACCGCATCCCATTTCCCGCCCGGATGTCGTGATCCAGCGTGAAGCCCACCACGTCGGTGTAGAACGACAGACTCGCGTCGACATCCGAGACGCGCAGTGGAACCAATTCGAGCTTCATCTGGATCGCCATGCCGGTGAGACTACGGCGCGCGGCCGAATGCCGACAGTAGCGAGGGCGGGACTCTTCATCGCGCTTCTGGACAGCCGCCTCCGCTCGAACCGGAAGCGATCCTCGTGGTCGCTTTCGCTCTATTTCGCCAAACGAGGAAAGAGTTGCTCCGCGGCGGAGCGGTGCACCTCGCCCAGCCGCTTCGCGCCGGGGCCGTCGTAGGTGGCCAGTTCGTGGTCGAAGCGGGCGCTCCAGTCGGGGTGTGCGTAGGGGAAGTCGCTGCCGTAGAGGATGTGGCCTGGCCCTGCGAACGCGAGAAGTGACGGCAGCGAGGTGGGTGTCGCGGACAAGGCCGTGTCGAAGTAGAACTTGCGCAGGCCCGCTTGGATGGTCTCCGGCGTGGTGCCGGGGTTGAACATTGCGGCGGCGCTGAAGCGGCTCGCGGCGTAGGGCAGGAAGCCGCCGGCGTGCGAAAGGATCACACGCAGCTCCGGATGCCGATCGAACACCCCGTGCGCGACGAGGTCCACCGCGGTGCGCGTGGTGTCGAAGGGGAAGTCCAGCAGCGCGGTGGGCAATCCAGGCAACTGCGCGATCGGCGGCGAGGTGGGATGCACGAATACCACGGCCGAGCGCGCGGCGAGCTCTGTCCACAGTGGCTCGTACGCGGGATCGCCGAGGTAGCGACCGTTCGCGTTCGACAGCAGGAGCACACCGTCCGCGTGGAGCTCGTCGAGGGCGCGCACGGCTTCGGCGACTGCGCCGTCGAAGTCCGGTAGTGGCGGCACGGCGAAATGGCCGAATCGGTCGGGTTGTTCCCTCACGAGTTCGGCCTGGTAGTCGTTCAGTTCGCGGGCGAGTTCTCGCGCCGCGGCGTCGTCACCGAAGTGAACGCCCGGTGCGCTGATCGACTGAACGGCGCAACGCTGGCACCGGCCAGCCGCGCGGGCGTCCCGTACGTCATATTTGTGCAGTCGCTATTTTTATGCATAGACTGCACGAAGTCGAGTGACGGAGGCCAGCATGAGGGACGGGTTGCGTGAGCGCAAGCGCGCCGCGACGCAGGAAACCATCGAGCGCGCCGCGATCTCGCTCGCCCTCGAGCGCGGATACGAGCACGTGACCGTGGACATGATCTGCGAGGCGAGCATGGTTTCCCAGCGCACCTTCTTCAACTATTTCGGATCGAAGGAGGGAGTCATCCTGGGCGGCAGTCCACCGATGCCGACCGACGAGGAAGTCTATGCGTTCGCCCGCGCCACCGGCTCGAGTCTTCTCGCCGACTTCGTCACCCTGATCACCTCCGCGCTCCTGAAGCGTGAACCGGATGCCGACCTCTTCAATGCTCGACGCATGCTGATCATGCGCACCCCCGAACTCGTGACCAAGGAAACGGCCCGCCTGGGGGGATTCGAGGATCAGTTCGTCGCCATCATCTTGACCCGCTACGAGGTTCAGGGACGAAGCCTCGCCAGCCACCCCGAACTGGAAGACGAGGCGCGGATGGTCGTCGCGCTGGCCACCGGTGTCCTGCATTACGTGAGACGTCGATGGGTGAACTCACCGCCCGGAGCATCCACTCGCGACCTCCTTCGCAATTCCATCGACCTCATCCATCGCATCACCAACGATCAATCTCACGACCCGAAGGGCACGGCGCACCAGACATGACCGACACATCTCTCAGCGAGCCGGGCACCAGCACAGCGTCGGCCTCGACCCGCCACATCCTGCTGATCTTCGCCGGCCTCATCCTGACGATGCTGCTCTCCTCGCTCGACCAGAGCATGTTCTCCACGGCGTTGCCGACGATCGTTGGCGAGCTCAACGGCGTCGACCGCATGCTGTGGGTGACCACCGCCTACATCCTGGCCTCGACCATCATGCTGCCGGTCTACGGCAAGCTCAGCGACCTGATCGGTCGCAAGGGCCTGTTCATCGCGGCGATCAGCCTGTTCGTCGTCGGCTCCATCATCGGCGGCATGGCGCAGGACATGACCATGCTCATCATCGGTCGAGCCATCCAAGGGACTCGGCGGCGGCGGGCTGATGATCCTGTCGCAAGCGATCATCGCCGACGTCGTTCCAGCCCGTGAGCGCGGCCGGTACATGGGCATCATGGGCGGCGTCTTCGCGATCTCCTCGGTCGCCGGACCCCTGCTCGGCGGGTGGTTCACCGAGGGTCCCGGCTGGCGCTGGGGCTGTGGATCAACATTCCGCTCGGCATCCTCGCGATCGTCTCGGCGGCTTCTTCCTCCACCTGCCGGACGGCAGCAGGGCGGCCCAAAGTGGACTTCCCTGGGATGGGCCTGCTTCCGCCGCGTCAACCGCGCCTGGTGCTGGTGGCCACGTGGGGTGGGACGCCTACGACTGGAACTCGCGATGATGATCTGCCTGATGGTCGCGACCGTTGTGGCGGGGTGGCCTTCGTGCTCGATCGAGCGTCGCGCGGCCGAGCCGATCATGCCGCTTCACCTGTTCAGGGAGCGCAACTTCAACCTGACCACGACAGTCAGGCTTGATCACCGGAATCGCGATGTTCGGGGCGATCGCCTACCTCCCGACCTACCTGCAGATGGTCACCGGTGTGAACGCGACCGCGCCGGCCTGCTGATGATGCCGCTGATGGCGCGCTGCTGGTCGTTCGGTCGTCTCCGGTCAGTGGTCAGCAGGTTCGGTCCTACAAATGGCTTCCCGTCGTTGGAATGGCAATCATCGCGTCTCGATGGTCCTGCTCTCCACGATGACCCCGACATTGGCGATCTGGATGCTGTGCTCGTACATGGCGATCATGGGTCTGGGTTTGGGAATGAGCATGCAGATCCTCATCCTGATCGTGCAGAACACCTTCCCCGTTCTCAAGTGGGGACCGCAACGCCGCGAACAACTACTTCCGACAGATCGGCGCAAGCCTGGGTACCGCAGTCGTCGGCAGCCTGTTCGTCGCCAAACTCACGGATCTGTTCAAAGAACGTCTCCCTGCCGGCGCCGGCTCCGCGGCCGGCGGCAGCAACTCGTTCACGCCAGCAGCGGTACGACACCTGCCCGACGCGATTCGTCACCTGATCGTCGGTGCCTACAACGACGCGCTCACGCCCGTGTTCCTTTACATGGTTCCCCTGGTGATCGCGGCCGCGATCCTGCTGCTCTTCATCACAGAGAAGCCCCTGGCCACGACGATCGAACGGGACATCCTCGCCGAATCGCTCGACATCGACGGCGCCGACGGCATCGCTCTCTCCTCGGTTCCACCGGAGACGCCCCCGTCCGAACCGCGAAAAGTCACATCGCCCACAATGCCCTAGATAGCCAACGGCCACTCAAGTTGGCTCACCAGCGCACCCCCTCCGCTCCGCGGCAGGAAACGAAAGGACTCACCCCATGCCCCTGATCACCATCATCGGAGCCGGCTCCGGCCTGGGCATCGAGATCGCCCGCGCCTTCGGACGCGAGGGATTCGACGTCGCTCTCGTGGCTCGCAACCAGAACAAGCTCGACGGCCTGTCCAGACGCTGGAGTGCGACGGCATCCAGGCGCGCGGATTCACCGCCGACGTCAGCGCGCCGGCCACGATCACGCATGCGCTGGCTGCAATCAAGGCTGAGCTTGGACCGATCGACGTCTTGGAGTTCTCCCCCGCCGACCGAACTCTGGCGCCGGCCGACGTACTGGAGGTGACGGCGGAGAACCTGCAGCCCCAGATCGACTTCTACCTCGGCGGGGCCCTCAGCGCGGTCGGCGCAGTGCTGCCCGACATGATTGCCGCAGGCTCCGGGACCGTGCTCATCACCACTGGCGGAGGCTCCATCAATCCGAGGCCGGCCTTCGGGAACATCGGCATCGCGTCCGCCGGACTTCGGAACTGGACCCTGAACCTGCACAACGCGCTCCGCGACACGGGCGTCTACGTCGCCTACGTCGCGATCAGTGCGCTGATCGGAGCTGGACACCCGGACGCAGAACCATCCGTCATCGCCAAGGCGTACGTAGACCTCTACAACGCTCGCCATGACCCGGAGCTGTACTACGCCGTGCGCGACCACTGACTGCCTTAGCGCCGCGCAAAGGACCGTCCCGGTCGGGCGTCATCGCCTCAGCCCGACGAACCCCCACGAAGACCGATGCAGGGCGACGAACGATCGTCCTCCCGAAAGCTCGAGCTTGTAGCAGCGAGGGGACGGAGGGACAACGACCCCCTGCAACCTCCGAGGGCCCCGTGATCACTGGGCTTTCGGGGCCGTGCCCACATCCTGCCCACACTCTGGTGGGCATCATGTGGGCAGACAGCCGTCTCCCCACAATCGGAGAGCATCGAAACCCCGTAAACGTGAGCGAAACAGGGCTTAGATGATCACCCAAATGCGGAGACGGAGGGATTTGAACCCTCGGAACCCTTGCGGGTTCTCCACCTTAGCAGGGTGAAGACGGCGATTCGCGCCTCCGGCGCTCCGATAGCCGGGCTTCCGCGGAATCACGCGGATCTGCGGCCTCACCAGGTGATTCCCGTGATGCGGCCGGTCGCTCTCCACGCACAGTATCCACTTGAGGACCGCCCCGAATCGTCATCCTCGAAATGCTCGGGGACCCTTGGGGGACCATTGACGCGAGACTCCTGCGCGCACCCCCGTGGAGCTTGACGCAGGCTCCCAGGGTGTCCATCCTCGTGATGCTCGGGTCACCCGAAATGCCGTTTGGGCTTCAGATCACCGGCTCGGCCGCGAAGGAATCCAGGACCTCCCGATGAATGTCAAGGATGATCTCGGCGGACCCGGGTTCTGCGCGTCCGAAGCCGCACTCTGTGGAGATGCCGAAGGATGAAAGGTGACCGGCCGCGGCAACGGCGCGACGCCGTGCCCCCTCCACGCCATCCTCACGATGAACCAGGCCGAGGTAGACCTCTGTGTCCTGAGGCAGCGCAAGGCCTGCCAGCGGTGCGAAGTAGGCGTCATCGTCGCGGTTGATCGGCACGGGCAGATGTACCCCAAATTGATCTCGCAATCGGCGGCGGCCGCGACCACGTTGGCAACGCGCACTAGATTGCCGGCGTCGGTGGGCTCAGTGAAGTGGGTCTCACCGATGTCGCCGTAGCAGAGGTGCACTCCAACCTCGACGTCGGCGGGAATCCGACCCAACTGGTCGGCCGCGCGGTCGGCGAGTCCCTGCCAGAGGTCGTCCCACCACGGCGCGATTGGTCCCCAATATCCCGATCCCTCGATCAGGCAGAACTCCAGCGCCCAGTCCCATTGGATGGCCAAGTCGTCATGCGGGATCGCGTCCAAGATCTGGTCGAGTTCTCGGAACAGCGCCCTTGCGTACACCGGCTCGATGCGTGGTCGGTCCGCGGCGACCATGAACGAGAACCCGACGACTGCGGCGGGGGTCGGCAGCGACACGAGGAAGCGCGTCTTCAGCGGAATTGCACCTTCTTCTCGGAGCCTGGCGAAGATCGCGTACGAGTCGATCGCCGCTTCGGCGTAACCGAGGGGAGGAAACTCGAAGGTGGAGGGATCGGCGCCCTCGGTGACGCGCAGACCCCGCAGATCGATCCCTCTCGAGATCGCCGGCCGACGGCCGACGCGCTCGAGCCCGTCGATGACCTCGAGTCGTCCCGGTTGAAACCCAATCCAATGGAAGCGCTCTCCCGTTTCACCGTCCGGAATCCGCGACAAGTGGCCGCCGAGAGCGGCCGCTGACGTACGCATTACGCTCTCGGTGTCCGGAAGGTTGACACTGCCGACGAGGTGCGCGCCGCGGAGGGTCGGGTTGGTCATGCTTACTCCTCTATTTGTCGCCCACCCGAGCGGCTCAGGGGCAGGTTCGGTGTCAGTCTGGCGAGGATTCGGCAGCGGACTGGATCCTGCAATTTGTGCGACAGGTCCCTGTCGATCGGGCGGATGACTATGTGAAGACAATGGTGTGGTTGCCGTGGCGGATGACGCGGTCCTCGGCGTGCCATTGCACGGCGCGGGAGAGCACGGCGCGTTCGACGTAGGCGCCGCGGCGACTGCAGGTCGGCGGCGTCGTGGCGTGGTTCACGCGGGCGACGTCCTGCTCGATGATCGGACCCTCGTCGAGGTCCGCGGTGACGTAGTGCGCGGTCGCGCCGACGAGCTTCACGCCGCGCTCCTTGGCCTTCTGGTAGGGCGCGGCGCCGATGAAGGCGGGCAGGAACGAGTGGTGGATGTTGATCACCGGGCACGCCGACGCTCTCGAGGAACGCCGGAGGAGGATCTGCATGTAGCGGGCCAGCACGACGAGATCGACGTTGCCCTGCGAGCAGCTCGAGGATCTGTCGCTTCGGCGTCGGATTTGTCCGGCCCGTGTAGGGGACGTGGAAGAACGGGATGCCGAACGAGCGGACGTCCTCGGCCGTGTTCGGTGTGGTTGGAGATCACCATCGGGATCGTCGACCGGCAGCTCGCCGCGACGGTGGCGCCACAGCAGTTCGAGCAGGCAGTGGTCCGAGGTGGACGCGAGGATCGCCATGCGTTTCGGCACGGACTGGTCGGTGAGCGTCCACTCCATCCCGTACGGCGTGAGGGTGTCCGTGAGGTCGACTTCGATCTCGGGCATCGCCGCGGTCAGGTTCGGCCGGTTGAAGACCACGCGTTGGAAGAACGCGCCGCCCTGCGGGTTGTCGGAGTACTGGTCGAGCGTCACGATATTGCCCTGGTTGCGCGTGATGAGCGCCGTGACAGCCGCGACGAGTCCCGCCTTGTCCGGGCCGTGGACGATCAGACAGGCGCGGTTCCGCAGCGCATCATGGTGCAGGGTCATGCGGGCTCTCCTCAGGCCTCGGCCGCCTGGCCTCGGTCAACGCTGCGCGGCGCTGAACTCGCGCGCCCAGTCCGAGGTCGCAAGCAGGCCGCCGAAGGTGTAGAGGTGCAGGCGGACGTCGCCGGAAGTCGGGTCGGCGGCTAGCAGGCTCGACAGGTCGGTGACGAACGTGTCCGGTCCCGCCGTGCCCATGAGGTTGGTGAGCGAGAAGCCGTACTTCTTCACGATCATCGCGTTCGCCCCGATGCCGAAGCGGCGCGCGAAGCCCAGCAGTCGCTTGATCCCCGCAGGCCCTGGTGTGCCGATGCGGATCTGCGAGTCGATCCCGAGTTCACGCACCGCCTTGATCCACTCCGTCACCGGATCGGTGTCGAACGCGAACTGCGTCAGGATGACGGCATCCAGCCCCTGCTCCTGCAGCGCGGCCAACTTGGCTTCGAGGTGGTGCCACAGCGCGTCGCTCTTAATGTCGGGGTGGCCCTCCGGGTACCCGGCGATCGACACCTCACGGACTCCGTACTCCTGCAATAGGCCGGTCCGGATCAACGACAGCGAGTCCTCGTATGGGCCCTCGGGCTCGGCCGGGTCGCCGCCGACCGCGAAGACGTGCTCGGTCGCGCCGACCTCTTGCAGTCGGCCAAGGAACTCCTCGAGCTGACCCTGCGAAGCGAGGCGCCGTGCCGAGATGTGCGGCACGGGCACGAAGCCGAGGTCCTTCACGGCCTTCGCCGCCGCCACGCGCATCTCGAGGTCTTCGTTGCCGAGGAACGTGACGTTGATCTTCGTGCCGAGCGGGATCGCGTGCTTGGCCTCTTCGAGTCCTGGCACATCCTTGCCGGTCATCTCCAGCGAGAAGTCGCGGACCAGCTCAAGCGCAGATCCTGAGTTCGCGATTGGACGTGTGCGTACCACGATGGTCTCCTTGTTGTTCAGGTCTGAGCAGGAAGGCTCGACTGCGGCGCACGACGTCGCGCGTCGCTCTCTCGGCTCGGCTGTGCCTAGACCGTCGCGGGGACGCCTGACTGGACGACCCGGTACTCGCGGGCGACGTCACTGATCGGCGACGGTGCCACGGTCACCCGGATCTTGATCTGCTCGTGCGGCTCGATCCAGGGGGCGCTGCGGCTGCCGCCGCCGTCCTCGCCCCAGAGGAGGACGAGCTGCGTCCCGGGCGCTGCGTGGGCGGCATCGATGCTGCCGAGCGACATCTGCATGCGCTCGTTGTAGCTGTAGCCGGGGTACGTGCCGAAGCCGACATGGTTGCCGTCGGCGTCCACGATCTTGTCGTAGTGCACGCGCGCGGTTGCCGAAACGGGGAGATCGACGTGCATGGCGGTGGGGCCATCGCCGACGAGGCGCTGGAACACCTGCAGAAAGTCTTCCGGGTGCCACAGGAGCGTGACCTTGGTCCGGTGGGGCTGATCGGCCATCGCCTCGAGCGCCTCGCGTCCGACGAAGTCGTGGTCGAACTTCACGATGTGGCCGTAGTTGAGGTCCCAGGGGCTGAGGTAGTAGTCCTCGGGGTTCGGCGAGTAGAAGCTGCCGCCGAGCGACATCCGAGCGGACGAGCTGCGGGTGGTCAGCCACTCGCGGTAGGGCTTCAAGCCTGGGCTCGTGTAGACCGCGGAGAAGGGCACGGCCCACCAGCCAGACTCGATGACTGTGCTGAAGTAGGCGAGCGAGCCGATCTGACGCAGGCCGTGTTTCTTGCCGGCCTGCACGAGCGCCGCCTTCACCACCACGCGGTCGTCCCACGGCCCCGAAAGCTCGAGGCCCGGGACGCCGCCCATGCTGTGACGCATCGCGGTCACGTCGAGACCGGCGATCGAGATCGTGCCGGAGCGGAAGAACTTGATCTCGGGAAGCGGCCCGCCGTGCAACTCCTCCAGGAGGTCGTAGGCGTTCGGGCCCTCGACCTGGTAGCGGTACACGCCGCGGCGCTTCTCCGGATTGAGGACCCAGATCGGGTCGAGATCGACGGTGACGTCGAAGTCCCCGGTCTCGCCGTTGAACTGCGCCCAGTCGGTCGTCGCCGGATTTCCGACGAGCAGCAGTTCGTTCTCGGCGAGGTAATAGAGGATCGCGTCGCCGATCACATAGCCCTCGGGAGAGACGGCGATGAACTGCTTGGCCGCGCCCGGTGCGAATTTCGCGAAGGAGTTGACACCGAGGTAGGTGAACAGCGCGAGCGCATCTTTGCCCGTTACGCGAAGGTTGTTCATGTGGTAGCTCTGATCGTGCAGCGCGACACCCTGTCGCCACGACTGCTGCTCGTCCCGCCACGTCGTGAATTCAGGCCGAACGACTTCGGGCGGCATCATCACGCCGAAGATGTTCAGCGCCGACTTCGGCGGATTCCGGAACAGCCGATCCACGATGCTCGACTCGGATTCCATGATCGACTGCAGCGACTGCTCGGCCACTTCCCACCTCCATTGGTGTTCGTTCTAATTTAGAACTGACGGTAGCACGCAGTCTGCGCGAACGAAAGTCGACGTCGGTCCGCGCGCCTACCCGTCGACCTGGTAGGTCATTTCGCGAGCTTTCACCGGCTCGCCGCAGTGGTCGCAGGTCATCACGGGGTGGGAAACATGACCACACAACTCGTGGCGCAGCGTCACCTGCACGCCCTCATCCCCCAGCCAACGATCACCCCAGGCCTTCATCGCGAGGAACACCGGGTAGAGCTCGAGGCCGGCCTCGGTCAGCACGTACTCGAAGCGATCCGGTCGCTCCTGGTAGCGGCGACGCTCCAGCAGCCCTTGATCGACGAGGGACTTCAGGGTGCGGGCCAACACGGACCGCGATAGATCGAGCACCCGCTGAAACTCGTCGAAGCGACGCACGCGGAAGAACGCCTCGCGCAGCACAAGTGACGCGGCGCCTTGACGCAGGATCTCACCGGTGCGCTGAACAGAGGTGGTTCGCGGTTCTGACATGCGGCGAACCTACCAACATCGGGTAGGTTCTAATTCAGAACTGATAGTTTCGCGTTGCCGCGCCGTTGCGGCATCAGACGGAGGGACGGCGATGAGGCCGCAGAACGAACACCGCGACACACTCGGGATGCCGGACATCCTCGATGAATACCCTGTTCCGCCGTCTCAGGCTCTCGACGGTGTCCTCGGCTTCCGGTTGCTCGAGATCGGGGACGGCACGGCGACCGGCGAGGTCGCGCACGCGCCGCAGGTCTCGCAGCGATTCGGTGTGATCCACGGCGGTGTGTATGCCGCTCTCGCCGAGATGGTCGCCACCGAAGCGACCGTGCACGTTGTGTGGCCGAAGGGCGCCAGCGCGATGGGGAGTTCGAACAACACCTCTTTTCTGCGCCCCATCTCCGCCGGCACGGTGCATGCCACGGCGACGGCGCGACACCGCGGCCGCACGACGTGGGTGTGGGATGTCGACATGACCGATGATGCCGGGCGCCTCTGCGCGACTTCGAGGGTCACGGTCGCGGTGCGGCCTCGCCAGTGACTCCGATTCCCGGCTCGGCGTCACTTGCGCGCGACCGGGCCAGCTAGCCGTCGTTGGCGGCAACATACACGTCACGACATGTCGAGGAGGACAAGATGACACCTGGAGCATTTCGCGCGGTTGACACCCGGACGGCGTGGAAGTCCGTGCTGGAGAAGTACCACGAGGACCGGAGCAGCCCCGTCGATCGGGATTACTGGTCGGAGAAGGACACGTGGTCACGCGACCGGATCCGGTCCGTGCAGGACGAGAAGATCGCTGCGCTCACCCCATTCCTTTACGAGAACAGCCCGTTCTACCGAGCGCGATTCGATCGGCTCGGTGTCGCGCCGACCGACATCACCTCCGTCGACTCGATGATCGCGAACTGGCCGGTCGTCACCAAGGACGAGATGATGGCGGACGCGACCGCGAACCCGCCCTATGGCACGTACTCCACCAGCGGCGAACCCGAGTGGGACGACCGCGGCTGGATGCAGTTCTCCTCATCCGGCTCCACAGGGGTGCCGCGGGTCTTCCGATACACCCACTTCGACCGGAAGTACTGGGAGCAGGCCAACGCGCGAGCCCTGTATTCGGGCGGCCTGCGCACCGGCGACAGCGCCTTCCCGATGGTCGGCTTCGGTCCCCACGTGTTCGCCTGGGGTGTGCAGTACGCGCTCGCAAAGATGGGCCTGCCCGTGATCCCGGGGGGCGGCATGGACGGCAAGGCTCGGGTGGGCGTCATCGATCGCTTCAAGCCGCGCGCCCTCGTCTGCACTCCCTCCTACGCACTGTACCTCGGACGCGTCATGCAGGGCATGGGCCTCGACCCCGGGGCGAGTTCTGTGAAATGGATCGTCGCGGGGGGCGAGCCCTTCTCCGGCGTCGCAGGCACCCTGGAGCGGATCCAGGACCTGTGGGGGGCGACTGCCGTCGAGTTCTACGGGTGCACCGAGGCGTCGCCGCACTGCGGCGGATACTCCTGCCCGGAGTACCAGCAGGGTGACGAGCCGTTCATCCATCTGATGGAAGACATCCAAGTGTGGGAGACAGTCGATCCCGACACCCGGGAGCCGACCGCCCCGGGCGAGCGCGGCATCTCCGTGTGCACGAATCTCAACTCGGAGAGCTCACCGCAGCTGCGGTTCCTGATCGGCGACTACACGCGGCTCTCCGAGGAGCCGTGCGGATGCGGACGCAACCACGTGCGCGGGATGGGATGCATGCGCGGACGCTCGGACGACCTCATCAACCTGCGGGGCATCAAGTTCTTCCCCGTCCAGATCGAGGAGGCAGTACGTGCGGTGCGCGGCACCGGCGACGAATTCCAGATCCGCCTGAGCACTCAGCCCGACGGGCTGGACACGATGACGATTCTCGTCGAGCACACCGATCCGACAGTCGCCGACGACGTGGCACGCGAAATCCGTTCCCGCTGCGAGGTGCGCAGCGCCGTGGAGATCGTCGCACCCGACTCGCTCCCGAAGAGCGAGATGAAGTCGAAGCGGGTCGTCGACGAGCGGAACAAGGGCTGAGGCGGTGGGGTGACCGATCAGGTCACCCCATCCGTCTTCAGCCGGCCACCGGCAGGCCAACCTGGATTCCCGTGCTGCGGCGGCCGGGCCAGGTCAGCGGACGAACGTCAGACCGGTGCGGAGCTCGAGTTCCGCGATCGTGGTCTCTCCGAACGCTTCGCGCACCCTGAATCCGTCGGGCGTCACATCGAAGACCGCATGGTCGGTATAGACGCGCGTCACGCAGCCAACCCCAGTGAGCGGGTAGGTGCATACGAGGACTCAGGCTATTGGGGTCCGATCACGGCATGGTGGGACGACCTCTGGGTTGGCCTTGCAGAGCGCGCACAGGAGCAACTGCGAGAGGACTGGCTCTTACGATCGGGGCGTCCCCGGCGCCATCAGCCCTGCCGGAACACGGGCGACCGCTTCTCGCGGAAGGCGGCCATCCCCTCCTTCTGGTCCGCGGTGTCGAACAGCGATGCGAAGGCGCGCGATTCGAACCGCAGCCCCTCGGCGAGCGAGGATTCCAGCGCGGCGTCCAGCGCGGCCTTCGCCGCGTACAGCGCGGGAAGGGACTTCGAGGCGATCGCGTTCGCGGTCCGCTCAGCGTCCGGCAGCAGGTCGCCCGGCTGGACCACTCTCGACACCAGGCCGATGCGCTCGGCCTCCTGTGCATCGATGATGCGGCCGGTGAGCACGAGTTCCGCGGCCTTGTAGTACCCGATCGCGCGGACGAGTCTTTGGGTCCCGCCCATGCCGGGAATCACCGCGAGGTTGATCTCGGGCTGCCCGAACTTCGCGTGGGGGTCACGGGGAAGAACAGCTAGACGCCGGAAATTACCCCGACTAGAGGCATCGAACTGAAAGCAGCCGGCGCGAGAATAGCCGGGTTGACCAGGGGTTTATTTGGCGGAGACGGAGGGATTTGAACCCTCGGAACCCTTGCGGGTTCTCCACCTCGCCGCCATCCAGCACCTAAACGACCTTGAACAACACCGACCTCCAGAGGAGATCGAAGACCGCTGAGATGTACTAGGTACGCTGCCGACGACCGGCGCGCTTCGCGAAACGGTCGACGGCGTGGAGTACCTCTTCGCTGCGCCAGAGGGTGCCAATCTGGTACTCGTTCTTCGCCGTTAGCACGCCCTTCTCGGTGAGGTCGCGCAGAAGCGGGTATGCGTTCTGGGGACGGATGCCGAGCTCGCGGGCGATCAGCGCAGCATCCACCACCGGCGTTCGAGCCACGACATCCAGAACCCGCCATACCCCGCTGTCCGACCGCGCCCGCACGCGCTCGCGCCACCCGGAGTAGATCGCGTCGATGTCGGTGATCAGCTCTCGTGCGTTGACCACGGCACGCACGCTCGCTTCGGTGAACCTGGCGACGATCGGCTCGCCATCGCCGGCGCGGAAGGCGTTCAACGCCTGGTGATACCCCTCCAGGTCGGCGAGCAGACCGGCGGACACGGGGATGGCGACGTTGCGGGTGACCGCGCGGTGCCGCAGCATCGCCTGGGCCAACGCCCGCCCTGTCCGGCCGTTTCCGTCCGTGAAAGGGTGGATCGTCTCGAACTGTGCATGCGTGAGCGCCGTCGACACCAACGGCGGCACATCCACCCGCCCGGCGAACGCAACGAGATCGTCAATCAGCTCCGGGACAAGCTTCCACGGCGGAGCAACGAACTCGGCGCCCACCGGTGACTGAGACGAGACGCCGATCCAGACCGCCTCCTCACGCCACCGACCCGGTGTGTGCCGATGCTGCTCCGCCATCAAAACGGCATGCATCTGGCGGATGGCGGCTGGGCCGAGCTCCCCCGCGAGATCCACGGCAGCCTGGAGCGCTGACGTGTTCGCGGCGATCAGCAACGCGTTGCGAGTACCTCGGGCGCCGAGCTCTGCCGAGAAGATCGCGCGCGCACTCGCGGTGAGCTGCTCGATCTGCGACGACGCGGCCGCCTCGCTCCGTAACAGCACCGGCGCGAACGCCGCGACGCGATGACCCAGCTCAGCATCGAACCGGCTCAACTCTCGAGCCGCCTCCTCCGCAGCCGCGAGCAGAACCCCCGGCAACCCCACGTCGACGTCGGCGATCAAAGCCGGAATCGACGCGGTGTACTGCTGCGATCCGCCGAAGTACGTCGACAAGCCCGGGCCCATGTCAGTTCCCGGGAAGGGCTGCCATTGCAGTACTTCGGAGGTCACGGCCGGCCAGGAACCCATACGACGTCACTCCGTTCGTCTGAACTAGAAGCTTAAGTCATAACGACTGGGGTGGCCAGTATGAGATATCGCGCTAAGTCAACAGGCCCAAACGTCTGGTGCACACTCAGTGCACTCCATGCACCAATCACCATCTCGCGATGAACGACAAAAAATCCCCTCTGACCAGGGATTTTGAGCGGAGACGGAGGGATTTGAACCCTCGGAACCCTTGCGGGTTCTCCACCTTAGCAGGGTGGTGCACTCGACCGGACTATGCGACGTCTCCCGGTTGCCTTGCCATCATAGCCGGATCACGGCAGCGCCCCGAGCGGGCGCCGGGTCACCCCTTCTGGCCGACGGTGCAGGTGTAGGTCGCGGCCGATTGCCCCTTCAGACCCGGAATGACGGTGGCAGGCGGAGCCGAAGCGAGATCGTCTGGGGGCGCTGTCGCCGTGGCGCTCGCGCCCTTCTTCGTCGGCGTGGGGGTGGGGGTCGTCGTCGGCGCGTTCGGGTCGGTCGTGGATCCGCCGTGCGCGCCGACCAGCGCGTTCGAATCCAATCCGATCGGCTGGTCAGCCTTGATGGCGGCGAACAACTGATTGGCGATCGAGGCCACCGGCTGCACCTTGCCCGAGTAGATCCCGGTGCCACCGGTGCGGCCCGGGTATTGCACGAACACGATGTTCTCGAGCGGGATGTTCTTGAGCACGAGCGCGACCGACACCAGGGTGTCGAGGTGAGTGAAGTTCTGGCTGAGCGTGATGTTCTGAGTCGCGGCCTGCGCGATCGCGTACAGCTTGCCGAAGTTGGTGAGCGTGTCGCTGCTCTTGATCTTGCGAACGAGCGCCGACAGGAACACCTGCTGCGAGCCGATCCGGCCCAGGTCGCTGCCGTCGCCGACACCGTGCCGAGTGCGCAAGAACTGCAATGCGCCGATCCCCTGCAGGGTGTGATCGCCCGCCGACAGGAACGTGCCGGTGTAGGGGTCGCTGATGGCCTTGGCGACGCAGACATCGACGCCGCCGACCGCATCCGACATCGCGGCGACGCCGGTGAAGGTGATGAGACCGGCGAACTGGATCGTCAGGCCGGTGAGGTTCTGCACCACGAGCACGGTGCACGCCAGGCCGCCATAGGCCAGCGAGTTGTTGATCGGGAGGCCCGCCGCGGCATTGCCATGAGGGCATTTCGGGTACGGGACCACCATGTCCCGCGGGATGCTGACGACCGTCGCGCTCTTCTGGTCCTGAGCGACGTGCATGAGCATGGTGACGTCGTTGAGCGACCCGCCGGCCTGCGCCACCGTTCCGCCGACTCCGTCCTGGCCCGCACGGGTGTCACTGCCGACCAGCAGGATGTTGAACCCGCCGTTGAACGACGCGATGTTCGGCGGCGGCCCCTGGGTGTCGGCCTGGATCGTCACCTTCTTGATGTTGGACTGCAGCTGCCAGGTGGAGATCCCGGCCACGGATGCGCCGGCGATCAGAGCGACGGCGAGCGTGCCGCCGACGAGACCCAGAACGGTCTTCCACGCGGCCGGCCTCTTGAGACGCCCGTGGCGGGCGATCCCGGCGACCCGAGGGGATCGGTTCGAGCGGTCACGCAGTTCGCTCACGTCGGCACCCCATTCTCGTCGTCTGCAGCGGAGGGCGTGGGATTCGAACCCACGGAACATCGCTGCTCACCAGTTTTCAAGACTGGCTCCATCGGCCGCTCGGACAGCCCTCCAGGTTGACCGAAGGTCGAGTGTAACGGATGCCGCGGTCTCAATCCTGGAAGTGCCGTGCGAGCGCGACGGCCACGCCGTCGTCGAGATCCGAGGCGGTGCGCTCGTTTGCGGCCGCCTGCACCTCCTCGGGCGCCTGCTCCATCGCGACGCCGACTCCGCCGCCGGCGACGGCCCAGTTCAGCATGTCGATGTCGTTGCGCCCGTCGCCGATCACGAGCACCTGGTCGGGCGAGATGCCGAGTTGGTCGCGCACGCGTTCGAGGCCGGTGGCCTTGTTGACGCCGTCGGGCGCGATGTCGAGCCACGCGGTCCATCCCACGTTGTAGCTGACCTTGTGCAGACCCATCCGCTCGACCACCGCCAAGAAGTCCTCGATCGCGTGCCCGGGCGAGATCACCACGACCCGCGTGGCCTGCACGTGCAGCAGCTCGTCGAACGGCACCTTCTGGCGGGATGCCGCGAGCGCGCCCTCGGGAAAGTTGCCGGTGAAGCGGAACACCCCGTCGGCGTCTTCGACCGCGAAGCTCGCCCCCTCGAGATGCCCGCGGATCGTCGTCAGCACCTCTGTCGGATCGAAGGTCTCGACGAACGCCGTCGAATAGCCGAGCGGAGCCGCGGGGTCGCGACCGAGCACAATCGCTCCGTTGGCGCAGACGAGGTACGACGAAGTGAGGCCGAGGCGGTCCACCACGGGCAGCGTCATCGACACCGAGCGCCCGGTGGCGATCATCACCTCGTTGCCGAGGGCTGCTACCCGGCGCACCTCGCGCAAGGTGTCGTCACCGAGCGAGCCGTCTTCGCGCAGCACGGTGCCATCGATATCGAGCGCTACAAGCCAGCGCGCTTCGCTGGGAGCGGGGGTCATTTCTGACCGCCGCGGCGGCGCCAGCTCCGGGCGCCGTCCCGGCGCACGGCCGTCACCTGAGTGGTTCCATGACGTCCAGCCCGAGCAGCGGTCGCAGCACCTCCGGCACCACCACCGAGCCGTCGGCCTGCTGGTGCGTCTCGAGGATCGCCACGATCCAGCGCGTCGTCGCAAGGGTGCCGTTCAGTGTCGCGACCGGCGCGGTCTTGCCCGACTCGGTGCGGTAGCGGATGTCGAGCCTGCGCGCCTGATAGGTCGTGCAGTTGCTCGTGCTGGTGAGTTCGCGGTAGGCGTTCTGCGTCGGCACCCAGGCTTCGACGTCGTACTTGCGCGCCGCACTCGAGCCGAGGTCTCCGGCCGCCGTGTCGATCACGCGGTAGCTGAGTCCGAGGGATTGCAGCATGCCCTCCTGCAGAGCCAGCAGGCGCTCGTGCTCGGCCTCGGCATCCGCCGGGTCGATGTAGCTGAACATCTCGAGCTTCTGGAACTGGTGCACCCGGATGATGCCCCGGGTGTCCTTGCCCGCCGACCCCGCCTCGCGCCGGTAGCAGGTCGAGATGCCGGCGTAGCGGAGCGGACCGTTCGAGACGTCGAGGATCTCGTCTTTGTGGTAGCCGGCGAGCGCCACCTCGCTCGTGCCGGTGAGGTACAGGTCGTCGGCCGGGAGATAGTAGATCTCGTCGGAGTGCTCGCCGAGGAATCCGGTGCCCGCCATGATCTCGGGTCGCACCAGGGTCGGTGTGATCAGAGGCGTGAACCCCGCATCGAGCGCACGCTGCAGGCCGAGCTGGATGAGCGCGAGTTCGAGCCGCGCGCCGACCCCCTTGAGGAAGGTGAAGCGCGCGCCGCTGACCTTGGCGCCTCGCGCCATGTCGATCGCGTCGAGCTTCTCGCCGATGGCCAAGTGGTCGAGGGGCTCGAAGTCGAACACCGGCTTCTCGCCGACCGTCTTGAGGGTGACGAAGTCGTCCTCCCCGCCGGCCGGCACCCCGTCGATCACGATGTTCTGGATGCTGCCCGCGACGCGCGTGAAGTCGGCCTCGGCATCCGCGACTCGCTGCTGGCCGGCCTTGACCCGGGCCGCGAGTGACTGCGCCTCGGCGACGAGCGCCGCCTTCTGATCCTTGGGCGCCGACGCGACCACCTTGCCGAACGCGTTCTGCTCGGCTCGATCGGCCTCGAAGGCCGAGATGGCGGCGCGTCGAGCGAGATCGGCGTCGAGTGCCTCATCCACGAGCGGCACGGACGAGCCGCGCAGCCTCTGTGAGGCTCGAACGAGGTCCGGGTTCTCGCGCAGAAACTGGGGGTCGATCACCTCGCCAGTCTAGAGAAAGCGCTCCCGCTAGCCTGAACGCATGACCGCCACCGAGACCCGCCTCAAACGGGCGGCGGTCATCTATAACCCGGTCAAGGTCGATCTGCCGAAGCTGCGACGCGAGGTCGCGAGGTCTGAGAAGTCGGCGGGCTGGAGGGCGAGCCTCTGGCTTCCGACCGAGGTCGACGACATCGGAACGGGTCAGGCGCGTCGGGCGATCGCCGACGGCGTCGACATCGTGCTGGCTGCGGGTGGCGACGGCACGGTGCGGGCGGTAGCCGAGGGCTTGCGTGGATCCGGGGTCGCGTTGGCGCTGCTGCCCGCCGGAACGGGCAACGTGCTCGCGCGCAATCTCGACATCTCGGTCATGCAGTTGGCGACATCCGTCCAGACGGCTTTCACCGGGGTGGACCGCGCGATCGACATGGGCGTGATCGAGCTCGAACGCGCCGATCATTCCCTCGAGACGCACGCCTTCGTCGCGCTCGCCGGGCTCGGACTCGACGCCAAGATGATCGCCAACACCCGCCCCGAACTGAAACGCCGAGTCGGCTGGCTCGCCTACGTCGACGCGATCGCGCGGTCGATGCGCGACAGCGAGAAGATCCGGATGCGGTACCGCCTCGACGGCAGTGAGGAGCGCGTGATGAGCGTGCACACCATCCTCGTCGGCAACGTCGGCCTGCTGCCCGGCAACGTGCTGCTGCTTCCGGATGCCGAGGTCGACGACGGCCTGTTCGACATCGTCACGCTGCGACCCGAGGGCCTGGCCGGCTGGGTGCAGATCTGGGTCAAGATCACCTGGGAGAACGGCGTGCTGCGGCGCAGCTCCGTCGGGCGGCGAGTCGCGGGGCTGGCCCGCCCGGTGCGCACCTTGCGCTACCTGCGCGGACGGCGGATCAGCGTGCGCCTCGATCGGGCCGAGGACTTCGAGCTCGACGGCGACGACTTCGGGCTGGTCATCGCCTTCGACGCGTATGTGGACCCCGCGTCGCTGATCATCCGGGTCGCGTCGCTCTAGGCGGCGGCGAGTCGGCGGCGGTCGGCGACCTCCCGCTGCTGCCACCGGCGCCCGAGCAGTGCGGGGACGGCCAGGGCGCTCGCCAACGACCCGACGGCGAGCGGTGCCATCAGCAGTTGGAGGCCGTACGACTGCTGGTACATCCGATCCGATGCCGCCTGCTGTTCGATGGTGGGCGGGTTCTGCTGCACGTCTGAAAAGCTCAGTTGGGCGCGGTGCTCCAGCTCGACGGCAGCGCTCGCGCAGAGAGCGCAACCGACGCCAAGCGCCACGGCGAGGCACCCCAGCACGATCAGACGCCAGCGCATCATTCCTGCTTTCGATCGGATGCCGCGAGCGCCCCGAGCACCAACCAGCCCACGAGGCCGAGCACACCGGCGATGAGAAGAGCCGGCGACAACTGCTGCTGGATGAGAGCGAATGCCTGCGCCGCCGGGTCGTTGCCATCAGGAAAACTCGGGGCGGAAACCACGCCCCAAATCAGCCAGAGACCGACCGCGATTACCGCGAGGCTGGCAACGAGAAGCGCGATCGCGAAGGGGTTGCGGCGAGGCGGCGACCAGAACACGTTGTCGTCAGCGCCGGCCTGCGGCTCGACCTCGTCGACCTGTTCGTGGTCATGCTCCGTCGCGCGCGCGGCGACCGGGTCGGGTGCGGGCTCGATCGGCGAGGGTAGCGCGGGGGTAGCGGGCGGGGCGGGTTGCGGCCCGTCGTACCCGCGCTGGAACCGCGGATCGAACCGCGGGTCGGGAGCCGAGTTCTTCGCCATCGTCAGTTCGGTTCGCCCGCGATCAGGCCACGCAACCAGTCGCGCGCGTCGATGAAGACCTCGTCGTCGTAGCGCGACGAGGACGTGACAGCCACCTTGTCTGCACGGGGATACGAGCCCAGGAAGATCACATTGGGGCTGAACCGCTTGAGGCCCAGCAGCGCGTCGGCGACCCGCTCGTCGAGCACGTGTCCGTCGAGGTCGACCACGAAGCGGTACCGGCCGAGCGCGTCGCCGATCGGGCGCGACTCGAGCAGGCTGAGGTTCACTCCGCGGGTGGCGAACTGCTCGAGCATCTCGACCAGGCCGCCGGGTTCGTCGCTGGGCAACTCGACGATGACGCTGGTCTTGTCGGCGCCGGTCCGCGGGGGAAGCACGCTCGACGAGGTGACGAGCACGAATCGGGTGACCGCATTCGGGTTGTCGCCGATGCGCTCGGCGAGCACCTCGAGCGGGTACTGCTCGTCGACGCCAGGAGGCGCGACGGCGGCGTCGGCCACCGGGTTGTCGGCGAGCAACTGCGCGGCAGCGGAGACGTTGCTCGTGGCGGGCAGGTGCTCGTGATCGGGCAGCCGGGCGTCGAGCCAGAGGTGGCACTGCGCGTAGGCGACCGGATGCGCGGCGACCACGCGCACGTCCGCGAGAGCCGTGCCGGGTCGCGCCACCAGCACGAAGTCGACCGGCACCAGATACTCGCCGGTGATGCGAAGCCCCGGGATGTTGGCCAGGGCATCCTGGGTCGCGCTCACTCCGCCCTCGACGCTGTTCTCGATCGCGATGACCGCGCCGGCGCTGCGGCCGGACACCACGTCATCCAGTGCCTCGCCGACATTGTTGACACTGCGCCAGGTCTGCCCTTCGGCCTCGGGCACCTGCTGCAGCGCGGCCCAGGTGAAGGTGCCGGCCGGGCCCAGGTAGCTGTAGGTCGCGGGCGAGGTCGGCTCAGGCATCTTCGGAGTCTATTCAGTGCCGCAGAACAGACAGTGGAAGACTGGCGGCCATGACGGACCGCGCAGGCACCCCCGCCCAGGAATCCGATCTCATCGATGTGCATGCACTCGTCGAGGCCTACTACCAGAACGTTCCCGACGTCTCGAACCCGGCGCAGAAGGTCATCTTCGGCACCAGCGGCCATCGCGGCTCGAGTTTCGATTCGGCCTTCAACGAGACCCACATCGCCGCCATCACCCAGGCGATCGTCGAGTACCGCGCCGGGCAGGGCATCGCGGGGCCGCTCTTCATCGGATCGGACACGCACGGGCTGTCGCGCCCGGCGCAGACCACGGCGCTCGAAGTGCTCGAGGCCAACGGGGTGCGCGCGCTGGTCGATCAGTACGACGACTACGTGCCGACTCCGGCCCTGAGCCGGGCGATCATCGCGTTCAATCGGGGTCTGCCGGCCGGCTCGGGCCGCGTGGACCAGGGCGACGGCATCGTCATCACCCCCAGCCACAACCCGCCCCGCGACGGCGGGTTCAAGTACAACCCGCCGCACGGCGGCCCGGCAGACAGCGATGCCACGAACTGGATCGCCGGCCGGGCGAACGAGCTGATCGCCGGCGGCCTTCGCGACGTGAAACGGGCCGAGCCGACGCTCGTCGAGCAGTACGACTTCCGCGGCCACTACGTCGACGACCTGGCAAGCGTCATCGACGTCGCCGCGATCGCGAAGGCCGGCCTGCACGTGGCGGCCGATCCGCTCGGCGGGGCATCGGTGCACTACTGGCAGCTGATCGCCGAGCGGTACGGGCTCGACCTCACCGTCGTGAACCCCCTGGTGGATCCCACCTGGCGCTTCATGACGCTCGACTGGGACGAGAAGATCCGCATGGATCCGTCGTCGCCGAGCGTGATGGCCTCCACCGTGGCGAAGCTCAACGGCTTCCAACTCATCACCGGCAACGACGCGGATGCCGACCGGCACGGCATCGTGACCCCCGACGGGGGCCTGATGAATCCCAACCACTACCTGGCCGTGGCGATCCAGTACCTGTACACCCACCGCGACGGGTGGCGGCCCGACGCGGCGATCGGCAAGACCATGGTGAGCAGCTCGATGATCGACCGGGTCGCGGCATCCCTCGGTCGTCGCCTGTGGGAGGTGCCGGTCGGGTTCAAGTGGTTCGTGCCGGGGCTGATCGACGGCTCGGTGGCATTCGGCGGCGAAGAGAGTGCCGGGGCCAGCTTCCTGCAGCTCGACGGGCAGTCTTGGACGACGGACAAGGACGGCATCCTGCTCGCCCTGCTGGCGAGCGAGATCCTGGCGGTCACGGGCAAGACGCCCTCCCAGCTCTACCGCGACCTGGTCGCCGAGTTCGGCGATCCCGCATACGCCCGGGTGGATGCCGCAGCCACCAAGCCGCAGAAGGCCCGCCTCGCGCAGTTGGGGCCCTCCGACATCACCGCCACCGCTCTAGCTGGCGAGCCGATCACGGCCACCCTGAGCGCGGCACCCGGCAACGGCGCGGCGCTCGGCGGAGTCAAAGTGGAGTCGGCGACCTCGTGGTTCGCGGCGCGCCCCAGCGGCACCGAAGACGTCTACAAGATCTACGCCGAGTCGTTCGAAGGCCCCGAGCACCTGGCGAAGGTGCAGGCCGAGGCCAAGGTCATCGTCGACGCCGCGCTCGGCTAGTCCGCGGGCGTTCCCTGGTGGAAGAACGCGCGCCAGCCGCCGTCCTCCAGGCGGTAGAGCGAGGTTCTGCGCACGCGGCGACCCGCGTGACGAGACACGAATCCGACCATCGCAAGGCCGGGGGCGAGTTGGCGAACGGTCCAGTCGGACGTCTCCACGGCATCCACTCCCGCCGCGCCGTCGGACGACCCGGTGCCTAGTTCGGCGATGATCTCGTCACGCGTCCAGAGTCTGCCGCTCGCCCCGATCTCGACGAAGTCGTCGGCGAGCAGGGCTCCGAGAGCGTGCCGATCACGACGAACCGCGGGGTCGAGCAGGCGCCGCTCGACAGCGATCGCGTCCTCGACGTCGTGCGTCATCGTCAGTTCGGGTAGTCGGGAGCGGCAGGCAGCCCGAAGAACTGCTCGAGGGTCTGCACTCCCGTGTTGTGCATCTCGGTCGCGAGTTCGACACCGATGTAGCGGAAATGCCACGGCTCGTACTCGTACCCGGTGATCGGCTCCAACCCTTGGGGATAGCGCACGATGAAGCCGTACTTGTACGAGTTGGTGGCCAGCCAGATACCGGCCGGCGTCGCGCCGAATCCCTGATTGGAGCCGGTGTCGATGTCGACCGCGAGGCCGGTCTGGTGCTCGCTCGTGCCGGGGCGCGCGCTCTGCCGGTCCGCTTGGGCTTGGCCGAGCCTCGCGACCCAGCCGTTGTACGTCGACACCTGAGTGTTGTAGCTGCGGTAGGGACTGACGACGGTCAACTGCGTCCCGCTCTGAGCGCGGTAGTCGGCGAACATCTGCTGAAGCGCGGCGGCCGCTTCCGGACGCAACTGCCCCCTGCCTCCGGGAAAGGCGAGGTTGGCGAGCGCGGGCACATAGTTCTTGGGGTTCAGGGGACGAGTCTTATTGGCAACCACCCACAGGCTCGCGGGGTCGTCGATCGAGAACTGGGATTTGTCGAAGGTCGGGGTGGGAGTCGGAGTGGGCGTCGGACTGGGAGTCGTGCTCGGAGTCGAGCTCGGAGCTCCGCTCGGCCTCGTCGACGAGGACGGCGCGAGCACCACGATCGCGATGACGAGGATCAGGATGACGGCGAGCGAGGCGCCCGCGATGACGGCGATGCGGACTGCACGGGACACCCCTTCAGCTTAGGAGGAGCGGCGTCGCCTGCGTGCCGACCTCCCGTGTCGCGCCGTGACGAGCGGCAGAAAAGCCGCCCCTGACCGGGCATTCCTCTCTCGTGACATTTCTGGTTGTTGACACGGATCGTCCGGCGTGCATATCTTTGTGGCGGTTCCGTGGGAGCGCTCTCACGCAAAGTCTGAGAGCGCTCTCACGGGTCGTCCCTACATCCATGCACAAAGGAGTGACAGTGAAACTCTCACGACGTACCCGGGTAGGAGCCGTCATCGCGGCGGCTTCCGCCCTCGCCCTGCTCGCCACGGGTTGTTCTGCGGGCGGCGGAGCGAGCAGTGACAAGAAGGTCACGCTCACGCTCGCCACCTTCAACAACTTCGGCTACACCGACGCGCTGCTCGCCAGCTACCACAAGCTCCACCCGAACGTCACGATCGTGCAGAAGGTCGCCAAGACCTCCGACGACGCGCAGACCAACCTCTTCACCAAGCTCGCGGCCGGCAACGGCCTCTCGGACGTCGAGGCCGTCGATGGCGACTGGATGCCGAAGGTCAAGCAGTACCCGCAGCTGTTCGAAGACCTGGCCGCGGCCGACAACAAGGGCCGCTACGCCGACTACAAGACGGCAGGCGGCACCGCAGGCAAGAAGGAGATCGGTCTCGGCACCGACGTCGGACCGGAGGCGATCTGCTACCGCGCCGACCTGTTCAAGGCCGCCGGCCTGCCGAGCGACCCCGCCGAAGTGTCCAAGCTGCTGACCGGCGACTGGAACAACTACTACGCGGTGGGCACCAAGTTCATGGCCGCCAACACCGGCGCTGCCTGGTTCGACTCGGCCGGCGCGACCTTCCAGGGCCTCGCCAACCAGTTCGCCAACTTCTACGAGAAGAACGACGGCACCGTCATCGCCACCACCAACCCCGACGTGAAGGCTGCCTTCGAGTCGGTTCTGAAGGCGAGCGCGACCGAGTCGGCTCACCTCCAGGAGTGGACGGACGACTGGGCAGGCGGCATGGCGGGCGGCAAGTTCGCGACCATGCTCTGCCCGCCGTGGATGATGGGCGTGATCCAGGGCGACAGCCCGAAGGTCACCGACTGGAACATCGCCGACGCCTTCCCGAACGGTGGCGGCAACTGGGGCGGTTCGTACCTCCTCGTTCCGACCCAGGGCAAGCACACGGCTGAGGCGAAGGCCTTCGTCGACTGGCTGACCGCTCCTGCGCAGCAGATCTCGGCGTTCAAGACCGCTGGCAACTTCCCGAGCCAGCTCGCCGCGTACAAGGACCCGGCGCTGACCGGAGCCACGAACGCGTTCTTCAACAACGCCCCGATCGGCAAGCTGTTCATCAACCGCGCCAAGGCATTCGCCGACGCCGGCGTCATCCCGTTCAAGGGCATCAAGTACGGAGCGATCATGGGCGCCGTGCAGAACGGTCTGACCCGCGTCGAGCAGGGCCAGCAGTCGATCGACGACTCCTGGACCCAGGTTGTCTCGGACATCAAGGCGCTGAACTAGCGCAACCGGGCCCGGGCCGCTATCCCTCGGCGGCCCGGGCCCGAACCCTTTCCCGACTCACCCACGGCCGCCCCCGGCACGGCCGGCGCGCGACTCAGCCACGTGCGACCCAGCCGCCTCTGGCTGAGCCGCCTCACGACCCACCAGGATTACTCCCATGACCACACCCAGACTCCGGGCCGCGACACCGGCGTCGCCCGCCCTCCGGAGCTCTCGCCGGATACGCATCGGCAACCGGCTGGCCCGTTGGGATGTCAAGGCTTCGCCATACCTCTACATCTCGCCGTTCTTCATCCTGTTCGCGATCGTCGGATTGTTCCCGCTGGTCTACACCGGCTACGTGGCTCTGCTGAAGTTCGATCCGATCCTGCACAGCGGCACCTTCGTCGGCCTCGACAACTTCTTCTGGGTGTTCCAGCAGCGGCAGTTCTGGATCGCCTTGCGCAACACCCTCACGATCTTCCTGCTCTCGGCAGTCCCGCAGATCATCATCGCGCTGGCGATCGCCGCGGTGCTCGACTCGAACCTCAAGGCCAAGACCTTCTGGCGGATGGGCGTGCTGCTTCCGTACATCGTCATGCCGGTCGCGGTGGCCCTCATCTTCAGCAAGCTGTTCAGCGACAACTACGGACTGGTCAACCACGTTCTCGGGTTCGTCGGAATCCCCGCGATCCATTGGCACACCGACACCATCCCTGCGCAGATGGCCATCGCGACCATGGTGAACTTCCGCTGGACCGGATACAACGCGCTGATCCTGCTCGCCGGGATGCAGGCGATCCCCCGCGACCTCTACGAGCAGGCCAGCATCGACGGCGCCGGGCGATTCCGCCGCTTCCTGTCGATCACCATCCCGCAACTGCGTCCGACCCTGATCTTCGTGATCATCACCGCCACCATCGGCGGCCTGCAGATCTTCGACGAGCCGCAGCTCTATGACACCGGCGGTCTCGCCGGCGGCGCCAGTCAGCAATGGCTGACGCTCACGGTGTACCTGCACAACGTCGGCTGGTTCCAAGACGGATCCTTCGGCCGAGCAGCCGCCGTCGCCTGGCTGCTGTTCCTTCTTATCGTTCTGATCGGACTGATCAACCTGGCGATCACCAGGCGCATCTCCGGCAATGAGAGCAAGAGGTTGCAATGAGCTCGCCCACCCTGTCGCCTGCCGCTGTCAGCGGGCGTCCCGTCGCCAAACGCCGGCGCCGCGGAAGTGCCGACATCTCGTCCCGTCCGGGCTTTCTCGGTTACGGCCTGCTGATCGCCACCCTGCTCGGCGCCATCCTGCCGCTCTACTGGGCGTTCCTGATCGCGAGCGGCGACTCCTCGAGCCTGAACAATGTCAACCTGCCCTGGTGGCCGGGGGGCAACTTCCTCGCGAATGCGGCAAAGGTCATCACCAATGAGCGCGTCGCCTTCTTCCGGGCGATCCTCAACAGCCTGATCGTGTCGACAGTCGTGTCGGCGTCCGTCGTGTTCTTCTCCACGCTCGCGGGCTATGCCTTCGCCAAGCTCCGGTTCCGGGGTCGGCAGGGGCTGTTCGTCTTCGTCATCGCGACCACGGCGGTTCCGACCCAGCTGGGCGTCGTCCCGCTGTTCATCGTGATGTCGCAGCTCGGCTGGACCGGCTCACTGGGCGCGGTGATCGTGCCGGGCCTGGTCACCGCCTTCGGCGTGTTCTGGATGACGCAGTACCTCACCACTGCGCTGCCCGACGAGTTGATCGAGGCCGGTCGCGTCGATGGTGCCAACATGATCAAGACCTTCTGGTACATCGGCTTCCCGGCAGCACGCCCGGCGGCCGCGATGCTCGGCCTGTTCACGTTCATCGCCACCTGGACGAACTTCTTCTGGCCGTTCATCGTCCTCGACACGAACAACCCGACCTTGCCCGTCGCCCTGTCGCAATTGCAGGCGAACTACTTCGTCGACTATTCGATCGTGCTCGCCGGTGTGCTGGTCGCCACTCTGCCCCTGCTCGTGCTCTTCGTCGTCGCGGGTCGGCAGCTCGTCAGCGGCATCATGCAGGGAGCCGTCAAGGGATGACCGACACGACGATCGAGCGCTCGGCGCCTGAGCCTGAGGAGCTGGGCGCGGGTCGCCGCTTCCCGCAGAACTTCCTGTTCGGCGTCGCCACGGCGGCGTACCAGATCGAGGGTGCCGCCCATGAGGACGGCCGCCGCGACTCGATCTGGGATGCCTTCAGCCGCGTTCCCGGAGCCGTCGTGAACGGCGACAACGGCGACATCGCCTGCGATCACTACCACCGCTACCGCGACGACGTCGCCATGATGGCCGACCTCGGCATCGAGACGTACCGGTTCTCGACCTCGTGGTCGCGGGTGCGCCCGGATGGCGGACCCGCCAATCCCGCCGGTCTGGACTTCTATTCGCGCCTGGTCGATGAACTACTGACGCACGGAATCAAACCGTGGCTGACTCTCTACCACTGGGACATGCCCCAGGCCCTGGAAGAGATCGGAGGCTGGACCAGCCGCGACACCGCGCTGCGGTTCGCCGAATACGCGCTCGATGTGCACGACACCCTCGGGGATCGGATCGATTCCTGGACGACGCTCAACGAACCCTGGTGCTCGTCGTTCCTCAGTTACACCGGGGGCGAGCACGCGCCGGGACGGCAGGACAAGGCTGCCGGCCTGGCTGCTGCCCACCACCTGCTGCTCTCGCACGGCCTTGTCGTCGAAGAGCTGCGAGCTCGCGATCCGAAGCTCCAGCTCGGGATCACGCTCAATCTCACCGTCGTCGACGCCGTCGACCCGGAGGATCCTGCCGACGCCGACGCGGCTCGCAGGATCGACGGGCAGTTCAACCGGATCTTCCTCGACCCGATCTTCCGCGGCGAGTACCCGGCCGACGTGCTCGCCGACGTCGCGGAGTACGGACTCGAGTCGCACATCCGACCCGGCGATCTGACGACGATCTCGACGCCGATCGACGCCCTCGGCGTGAACTACTACAACGGAGAACTGGTCGGCGGCCATCCGAACGGCGGCGAGGTGCGCAATGCCGCCCCGAGCACGCGGCCCAAGAAATCGCCGTTCCCCGCCGCGGAGAGTGTCGTCTGGCACTCGCAGGGGCTGCCCGTCACCGCCATGGGCTGGGAGGTGCAGCCCGAGGGACTGACTCGCCTGCTGCGTCGCGTGCACGACGAATACACCCGCGGCGACGTCAAGTTGTTCGTCACCGAGAATGGTGCGGCCTACGACGATGTCGTGGATGCCGATGGCAGCGTGCACGACGCGGACCGGGTTCACTTCGTGCAGGCGCACCTGGGCGCGATCCTCGATGCCATCGAGGGCGGCGTGCCGATCGGCGGCTACTTCTACTGGTCGCTCATGGATAATTTCGAGTGGGCGTGGGGCTACGACAAGCGCTTCGGACTGGTGCGAGTCGACTACGACTCGCAGGTGCGTACGCTCAAGGACAGCGCGATCGACTACCGGCGGATCATCGCGCAGCGCGCCCTCTAAAATGACGATTCTGCCGAGGCGGAGGAAGGGCGCGTCATGACGACGACAAGCGTGACGCCGTCCGTCCAGCGGACGGCGCAGACCCAGCCGACTCTCGAGATGGTCGCCGCGGCGGCCGGGGTGTCGCGCTCCACCGTCTCGCGGGTGGTGAACGACTCCCCCAAGGTGACACCCGAGGCGGTCGCCGCCGTCAAGGCGGCGATCGAGAAGCTCGGGTACGTGCCGAACCGGGCCGCGCGGATCCTCGCGAGCAGACGCACATACTCGGTCGCGCTCGTGATCCCCGAGAACACCGCGAAGTTCTTCTCAGACCCCTACTTCGCGACGGTCATCCAAGGCGTTGCCATGTACCTGGCCAAGACCGACTTCACGCTCAGCCTGCTGATCGCGCCCGAGAACGACGCCGAGAAGACGCGGCGCTACCTGCAAGCCGGCAACGTCGACGGCGCGATCATCCTCTCGCACCACAGCGATGACCGGTCGTACCTTTTGCTCGCCCAGTCCATCCCCGTCGTGTTCGGCGGCCGCCCGGTCAGCCCGGAGGGCACCGATGCCGCATACGTCGACGTCGACAACGTCGAGGCCGCGCGCGAGGTGACCGCGCGGCTCCTCGCGCACGGCCGCCGTCGAATCGCCACCATCGCCGGCCCGCTCAACATGTCGGCGGGCATCGACCGGCTGCAGGGCTGGCGCGAAGCGGTGTCTGACGCGGGCTTGAACACCGACCTGATCGAATACGGCGACTTCAGCCCGGCCAGCGGGGCCGCCGCGATGCGGCGCCTGCTCGAGCGCGACCCCTCGATCGACGGACTGTTCGCGGCCAGCGCTCAGATGGCATCCGGGGCACTGACCGTGCTGCGCGAGCACGGGCTCGAGGTGCCGCGCGATCTCGGCCTCGTCGCGTTCGACGACGACTACTTCGCTGCCAGCGCCATCCCGCCGCTCACGACGGTCGCCCAGCCGAGTGTCGAGGTGGGAAAGCGGATGGCTGCCGTGCTCCTGCGCAGCATCGAGGGCGAGAAGGTGCCCGCCGTCACCATGCTGCCCACGACGATCGTAGAGCGCGCGTCGGCGTAACCGTGCCGCGGTTACGCCCCGCGCGCGTCGCGCTGGGCACGGCGAGAGCGCTCGTGAGCCGTGAGTTGTACCGTCGAATCATGACTGCCGAACTCACCGTCGTGCACGAGCCCGAGAACGACCGGTACGTCCTTCTGCGCGACGGCACCGAGATCGGCCAGACGGTGTACGACCGCCCGGAGCCGGGCATGATCGAGTTCCTGCACACCGAGATCGACAGTTCGTTGCAGGAGCACGGTCTCGGCTCGGCCCTGGCGGCGGGAGCGCTTGACGACGTGCGGGCGAACTCGACGGACCGCGTCTCGGCGATCTGCCCGTTCGTCAGCGGCTTCATCCGCAAGCATCCTGAGTACGCAGATCTTCGGACCCGCTGACCCTCTAGCGCTCGGTGCGCTCGGTGCGCTCGGTTCGCTCGGTTCGATCGCGGAGGTCGATGCGCACGTTGCCGCGGTAGACGTCCTTGTCGCCGTCACCCGCGACCGGTGCAGGCGCCGGGAGCATGGTCTGCCGGTCCATCTCGAGCTGGGTCTCGTAGCGGGTCGGGTGGAAGACCTCGTCGCCCATCCCCAGGACCGCGCTGCCGCTGCCGCTCCCGCCACGCGCGCTCTTGTTGCTCAGGTCGATCCAGCCCCTGAACTGCGCCAGGGTCGCCAGCCCGATGAGCGCAACGACGATGACGCCGAAGATCAGCCAGTCCACGTCGACGAGCCTACGTCGGCCGTTGAGTACGATCGTCCATCCCGGGGATGATGTCAGGGCGCGCGGTCACGGCGCGCGGTCATGGCACGCGGTAGAGCCACTCCTCGGTGGCGAATTTGTCGACAACCAGCTGCTCGGCCGCCGCGTACTCGGCCGGGGTGAGCTGATCGTCGTGGAGTCCGTGCAGCGATCGGAATGTCGCGATCATGGTGTCGATGATCTCGGCGCGGCTGAGCCCCGTCTGACTGCGCAGCGGGTCGACGCGCTTGTTGGCGCTCTTGGTGCCCTTGTCGCTCATCTTCTCGCGCCCGATCCGCAGCACCTGCACCATCTTCTCGCCGTCCATGTCGTAGCTCATGGTGACGTGGTGGAGGACGGCGCCACCCTGGCCGTTCACGCCGGCGAGCCGCTTCTGCGCCGCGCCGCCGATCTTGCCGGTCGGGCTGGTGATGTCGTTGAGCGGCTGGTAGCTCGCCGCAATGCCGAGGCTGCGCAGCGCGACGAGCACCCAGTCGTCCAAGAAGGCATAGCTCTCGGCGAAGCTCATGCCCTGCACCAGGTCGATCGGCGCGTAGAGCGAGTAGGTGACGACGGCGCCCGCGTCCATGAACATCGCCCCGCCGCCGCTGATCCGCCGGACGACGTCGAAGCCGTACCTGGCGGCGTTCCCGGGGTCGACTTCGTTCTTGACCGATTGGAAGCTTCCGATGACGACGGCGGGCTGGTTCCACTCCCAGATGCGCAGCGTCGGCTTGCGGCGGCCATCGCCGACCTCCTCGGCGAGCACCTGGTCCAACGCGAGGTGCATGTTGGGGCTGAGCGGGCCAGGATGCAGCAACTGCCAGTCGTAGTCGTTCCAGCTCGTCGCCTGCTTCAGGGCGCGCCGGATCGCGGTCGCCACCGACTCGGGCGAGAAGCCGAGAAGGGATGCGTCCGACGGAAGGGCAGCGGTGGCGGCGGCGGCGTAGACCTTGGCGTCGGCATCCGCCGGGAGCCCGGTGATCGCGGCGTCGATCGACTGCAGCGCCTCGTCGGGCTCGAGGAAGAAGTCGCCGGACAGGCGGAAATCGGCGATCCGGCCGTCGACCACCTCGAGATCGACGACGACCAGCTTGCCGCCGGGAACCTTGAACTCACCGTGCATGAGTCGAGGCTACTTCGGTGCAACTCCGACATGCTGGTCGAGCCAGGCGGTCAGGTCGCCGATCACCTCATCGCGATTCGTCTCGTTATAGACCTCGTGCCGGGCGCCGGGATAGACGTCGACCGTGACATCCGTCAACCCACCCGCCTTGCGATATGCCGCGGCGAGCAGTTCGACGCTCCTCGGGCCGCCGAGCGGATCCTCGCTGCCGATCTGGATCAGCAGCGGGATGTTCTTGGCCAGCTTGGTCGGGCGGCCGAGCAATCGCAGCCCGTCCCGGATCCCGAACAGCTTGGCCGCCTGCGCGTCGAAGGTCAGCGGGTCGGCCACGAATGCCGGGGCGACGGCGGGATCGCGGCTCAGCCACTCCGCGCCTGTCGTGCCCAGGTGGCGGAACCGCTTGTTCAGAGGACCCGAATTCATGTGGAGCAGTGTGCGGTAGGGAGTGCCGCTGAGCACGGCGGCGTCGTAGAGGTCCGCGTACTCGTTGAGGATGATCTGCGCGAAGATGGAGCCCAGACTGTGGCCGAGAAGCACCAGCGGCAGCCGCGGGTGCTCGACGCGGGCGATGCCCGACAGCTGCACCACGCCCGCGATGGTCGCTCGCACTCCGCCGGGGCCGAGCCTGCCGAGCTTGCTGGAGTCGCCTCCGTACTGCTGCATCCCGGTCTGGCCGTGCCCGCGCAGATCGCCGGCGTAGACGGCGTAGCCGGCCGCAACGAGGTCTTGAGCGAACTGCTCGTAGCGGGTCGCGTACTCGCCGAGCCCGTGCACCAGATGCACGACGGCCTTCGGCGTTCCCGACCGCCACACGTCATAGTGAATGGTGACGCCCTCGGCGTCGACATAGCTGTAGTCGCCGCGCGCGGCCGGAGATGTGGCCATGGAGCCTCCTTGCTCGGTTCATCCTAGAGCGAGCACCGGCACCGGGATCGGCGTTAGCCTTGCTAATGAGCTAGACTAACGAAATGGCGCAGACGGGCGATGACGAGCTGCGCATGCTGCTGCAGAGGGTCGCTCGCCGCATCCGCAACAACCGGGCCGACGGCACGATGAGCGACGCCAAACTGGGCGTGCTGTTCCGCGTCGAGCAGGGTCCGGCCAGCCCGGGGACCCTCGCGGAGCGCGAGCGCATCACTCCGCCGTCGATGAACCGCACCCTCAACGCACTCGAGAAGGCCGGCCTCGTGACGCGGTCGCCCGACCCGGATGACGCCCGCAAGGTCGTCGTGAGCATCACCCCCGCCGGCCGCGATCTCATCACCGAAACCCGGCGGCTCCGTACCGCCTGGTTCAGCCGGCGTCTCGCGGAGCTCACGCCCGACGAGCGCGCCGCGTTCGAGCGGCTCGTGCCCGTGCTGCGGCGGTGGTCAGAGCTGTGAGCAGCGCGTTTCGCTCGTTCAGCGTCTACAACTACCGGCTCTGGTTCGCGGGCGCCACCGTGTCGAACATCGGCACCTGGATGCAGCGCATCGCCCAGGACTGGATCGTGCTGACGATGCTGACGCATCAGGATGCCGCGGCCGTCGGTGTCACCAGTGCGCTGCAGTTCGGCCCGCAACTGCTGCTCACCCCGATCACCGGGCTGGTGGCCGACCGGTTCGACCGCCGCAAGGTGCTCATCGCCACACAGTCGGCGATGGGCGCGCTGGCGCTCGGCCTCGGCCTGCTGACCATCACCGGCGCCGTGCAGTTGTGGATGGTCTACGTCTTCGCGTTCCTGCTGGGATGCACCGCCGCCTTCGATGCCCCGGTGCGGCAGACCTTCGTCAGCAGCCTGGTGCCGCAATCCCTGCTGTCGAACGCGGTGGGCCTGAACGCCACCTCGTTCAACACCGCCCGCCTCATCGGTCCGGCCATCGCCGGCTTCCTCGTCGCGGCGATCGGCTCCGGCTGGGTGTTCGTGGTGAACGCGCTGACCTTCGGCGCCACGCTCGGAGCCTTGTTCCTGTTCCGCAGGGCCGAACTCGTCGTGCAGCATCGCCCGCCCCGGGCGCGGGGGCAGGTGCGGGAGGGGCTGCGATATGTGATGCACCGCAGCGATCTCGTACTGCTGTTCGTCATGATCTTCCTGATGGGGACGATCGGCGTGAACTTCCCGATCTACTCCTCAACGATGGCGAGCGTCGCGTTCCATCAGGGCGCGAGCGAGTTCGGCCTGCTCAACTCCGCATTCGCCGTCGGATCGATCATCGGTGCCCTGCTCGCCGCCCGCCGCGACCGGGCCCGACTGCGCACGGTCGCCATCGCCGGCGCCGGATTCGGCTTCTCGATGATCGCGGCCGCGAGCATGCCGACTTTCTGGTTGTTCGCAGTCGTGCTGCCCCTGGTCGGGATCACCTCGATCACGATGATGAACAGCGCCAACGCCTACGTGCAGACCACCACAGATCCCGCGCTGCGCGGCCGGGTGATGTCGCTGTACATGGCGGTCTTCATGGGCGGAACTCCGATCGGCGCACCGCTGATCGGTGCGATCGTGAACGCGTTCGGACCGCGGTGGGGCGTCGTCGCCGGATCGTTCGGCGGTTTGATCCCGGCCGCGATCGCCGTGGTGTGGTGGCTGCGGCACCGTCACGCGACCGCACAGCCTGAGCCGATCGAGATCCCCGCTGCCGAGGAACCCACCCCCGCCGAAGCGCGCCGCGAACTCGCGACCACCGAGATCGCCGTGGTCGAGACCGAGATCTCGAAGACGTGAGCAGTCGAGACCGAGGTCTCGAAGACCCGACCATCGAAACCGTCAGGCCTCGCGCGTGATCTCAACGGTGACGAACAGCTTGCTCGCGTAGGGGCCCGCGTACACACCGCGCAGCGGCGGAACGTCGTTGTAATCGCGTCCGCGTCCGACCGCGACGTGCCGGTCGCCGATGTCGATCAGGTTGGTGGGATCGAATCCGCGCCAGTCGCCGCAGAACCATTCGACCCAGGCATGCGATTCGCCGGCGATGGTCTCGCCGATTGCTGCATCCGGTTTCGGATGCAGGTATCCGCTCACGTAGCGCGCCGGGATGCCGACCGAGCGGAGCGCTCCGATCGCGAGGTGGGTGATGTCCTGGCAGACGCCCTTCTTCTTCTCCCAGGCCTCGCGGGCTGTCGTGTAGACGCTCGTCGAGCCGGGCATGTACTCGATCCGCTCGCCGATCTGCTCGCAGATCGCCCGGGCCGTGTCGCACGGCGAGTCGGCTTTCGCCAGCGCCGCCTGCGCGAGTTCGACCAGCTCGTCCGGCGGCAGCGTGCGCCGCGTCTGACCGAGCTGCTCGACGTATTCGGTGGCACGCTCGATCTGGTCGGCCAGGGCATCCCAGCCGAGGCGGTGCTCCGGGTGCGGCTGCGGCCGAACCTCGACCAGGCTGGTGGCGGCGAGCGACAGCGCACGGTGCGGGGTGAGAATCTCGAAGCTCGAAACCCGGGTGCCCCAGTAGTCGGTGTAGGTGTGGTGGCCCGAGATCGGCAGGATCTCGAGGTTCGAGAACAGCACGAGTTGGCCGTCGGCGCTCACCGGCAGCATCCGCGCCTCGTTGTACGATGCCGTGACCTCGCCGTCGTAGTGGAATCCGGTCTCGTGCCGGATGCGCAGCCGGTTCACGTGTTCTCGCCCACCCAGCTCGGAGCGGAGTTGGTCGGGAAGTAGCGCTGCCGGATCGCCTCGCTGGTCGCGCTGGTCGCCGCCTGCACGCTGTCCATGTGCGTCGGGAGCTCGTCGATGATGTCGGCGATCGGCCGGTATTCGAGTTCGCTCCGGATCTGGCCGAGCAGTCGCTGGGCCTGGTCGGTGACGCCGACCCGGTCGCCGCGGTCCAGGTCACGCATGCACTGCTCGGCCCGCGTCACCGAGAACAGGATGCTGCGCGGGAACAGCCGGTCGAGCAAGAGGAACTCCGCGGCGTTCCGTGCGCTGGGTACGCCGCGGTAGGTGCGCAGGTACGCCTCGTACGCCCCGACCGACGCGCAGGATGGTCGTCCACGACGGCCCCGATGCTTCGGTCAACGACCGCGTCGCGAGAAGCCGCGCGGTCATGTCCGCGCGCTCGATCGAGCGGCCGAGGGTGAAGAAGCTCCAGGCCTCATCCCGGCTCGTCGACGACTCGATGATCCCGACCGCGAGCGCCGCGCGTTCGCGCACCCAGGCGAAGAACTCGTGCACCTTGTCGGTGGCCACCTTGCGCGGCATCCGGGCCCGGGTGGTGTTGAGCACCTCCCAGAGCTCGGTGCTCACCACCTCGCGCGCGCGGCGGGCGTTCTCGCGCGCAGCGGCCAGCGAATACGCGATGGATGCCGGCTGGTTGCGGTCGACCGCGAGCAGGGCGAGCACGTCGGCCCGGGTGACGTCGGCGTCGTCGGCGACCTCGGTGCCCATCACGCTGAGCAGGGAGCGGCAGGCGAGGTTCTCCTCGATCCACGGGTCTTCGAGCAGCAGTTGCAGGTGAACATCGAGGATGCGCGCCGTGCCGTCACTGCGCTCGATGTAGCGCCCGATCCAGAACAATGACTCCGCGATGCGGCTCAGCATGCGCGCACCCCGCTTTGCTGCTGCTGCTCCTGCTGGTCGTGGTGCGGGGCATCCTGGGGGTTGTGGTCCTGCAGGTGCGATTCGGTGATGATCGGGATGCTGCTGGTGATCGCCGCCTGGTCGGCCACGAGGTCCTGGATGTTGTGGTCGGCCGTGTGCAGCGGCTCGTGACCCACGATCCAGGTGTCTTTCGACCCGCCGCCCTGCGAGCTGTTGACCACGAGCTGACCCTCGGGGAGCGCCACCCGGGTCAGGCCTCCTGGCAGCACCCAGACGTCGGTGCCGTCGTTGACGGCGAATGGGCGCAGGTCGGCATGGCGAGGGCGCATCCCCTCGTCGACCAGGGTCGGGATCGTCGACAGCTGCACGACCGGTTGCGCGATCCAGCCGCGCGGATCCTCCCTCAGCCGGGCAGCGAGGTCGTCGAGCTGCTGCTTGCTCGCATCCGGGCCGACCACCAGCCCCTTGCCGCCCGAACCGTCGACGGGCTTCACGACGAGCTCGTCGAGCCGGTCGAGCACCTCCTCGAGGGAGCCCGGCTCCTCAAGGCGCCAGGTGTCGACGTTGGCGATGATCGGCTCCTCCGAGAGGTAGTAGCGGATCAGGTCGGGCAGATAGGTGTACACCAGCTTGTCGTCGGCCACGCCGTTGCCGATGGCATTCGCGATGGTCACGTTACCCAGACGTGCGGCGAGCAGCAGCCCGGGTGAGCCGAGCATCGAGTCGGCGCGGAACTGCAGCGGGTCGAGGAACTCGTCGTCGACCCTGCGGTAGATCACGTCGACCCGGGTCGGGCCGAAGGTGGTGCGCATCCATACCTTGCCACCGCTGCAGAACAGGTCGCGGCCCTCGACCAACTCGACGCCCATCAGCCGCGCGAGAAGGGTGTGCTCGAAGTATGCGGAGTTGTAGACGCCGGGCGTGAGCACGACGATCACCGGATCGTCGACACCGTCGGGGGCGGATGCCCGCAGCGACTGCAGCAAGCGCTGCGGGTAATCGCCGACCGGGCGCACCCGCATCGACATGAAGAGCTCGGGCAGGGTCTGCGCCATGACCCGGCGGTTGGAGATCACATAGCTGACGCCGCTCGGCACCCGCACGTTGTCTTCGAGCACCCGCCAGGTGCCCGCCTCGTCGCGGATCAGGTCGATGCCGGACACCTGGATGCGCACGCCGTTCGCGCTGACGATGCCGGCCGCTTCGCGGTGGAAGTGGCTCGACGAGCTGATCAGCCTGGCCGGGATGACCCCGTCGGCGACCGCCCGCTGTGCGCCGTAGACATCGGCCAAGAAAGCCTCGAGCGCCAGCACCCGCTGCTTCACCCCGGATTCGACGACCGCCCACTCGGACTGGGCGATCACCCGCGGCACCGCATCGAGCGGGAACGGCCGCTCCTCGCCTGCGAAGTCGAACGTGACGCCCTGTGCGAGATACGAGCTGGCGAGTGCCTCGGTGCGCCCGCGCAGCTCGTCCTGCGTCATCCGGGCCAGTGCGGTGTGGATCTCTTTGTACGCGTCGCGAGCGCTCGCCGAATCGGCCGACGCCAGGTCGGCGAACATCTCATCCCAGGCGGGTGCTCCCCGCCGCGTCGTCGCGACCGAGCCGTAGCCGTCGAACAGGTCGCCCATGACGTGAGCCTAGTGACGACATGTTGCGGATGTATTTCACATGGGGCTGAAGACGACCTTGCCGCGGTGCCCGCGGTCCAGGCTCGCCTCGAACGCCGCCAGGGCCTGGTCGAACGTGAACTCGACGTGAGGCACCGGGCGCAAGCCTCCCGCCTCGATCAGCTCCGTGATCTGGTCGAGTTCGTCGCGGTTGGGCTCGACGATGAAGAAGAGCGAGGTGACCCGATCGGTCTGAGCCGGTTCGCCGATGATGCTCACCAGTCGCCCACCCGGCCGGATCAGCCGTGCGGATCGTTCCGCCGCATCTCCGCCTGCGGCGTCGAACACGAGATCGACCGTCGCCAGCGAGTTCTCGTACGCCGTTGCGCGGTCGATCACCTCGTCCGCGCCGAGATCGTGCGCCGCCTCCAGGCTGCCAGACGACGCCGTCGCGATCACGTGCGCCCCAGCCCGTCGCGCCAGCTGAACCGCATAGTGGCCGACCGCTCCCGTCGCGCCGTGCACCAGGACCCGCTGACCCGACTCGAGCAGACCGTGGTCGAATAGGGCCTGCCAGGCGCTGAGCGCAGGCAGAGGCACTGCCGCGCTCGTGGCGTCGTCGAGGCTGGAGGGCTTGCGAGCGAAGACCGCCTCCGGGGCTGCGAAGTACTCTGACGCGGCACCGTCACGGTCGAACAGTGCCATGCCGTACACCCCGTCTCCGACGGCGAAGTCGGCAGCCGATTCCCCGAGGGCGACGACCTCGCCCGAGAATTCATACGACGGCGTCGCGGGCAGCCTGCCCTCCGGCCAGGTGAGCTCGTCGCGGGTGATCGCCGCAGCCCGGACCCGGATCAGCAGTTCGCCCTGGGCTGGAGAGGGCGTCGGCATCTGCTCGACATGCACCTCGCTCGGGTCGCCCAGTTCGTGCACCCGAAGGGCCTGCATTGTCGTGGGAATGGATGCCTCAGGCACGGTGGCCTCCCGAAATTCGATGTCGTCGAGGGCTGTCACCGCCTACGGTACTGCCATCCTGGAAGGGTGAACCCTGCTTGTTCGACCGAAGCGCCCTCGAGAAGATCACCATCGGCACCTCGGGACTCGGTAAGCGGCCGGGCGCGGACGAAGCCCTGGCCGTCGCGCTGCTCGCCTCCGGCTTTCGGCAACTGGATACCAGCAACAACTACTCGGCCGGCCGCTCCGAGGCGCTGCTCGGCGGCGCGATCGCCGCGGCGGGCGGTCTTCCGGCGGGCAAGGTGATTTTCTCCAAGGCCGACCAGGACCCGGATACCGGCAGGTTCGATGGCGATCGGGTGCGGCGCTCGTTCGAGGAGAGTACCGAGCGGCTGGGCCTGGAGACTCTCCCGCTGTACCAGTTGCACGATCCCTACACGATCACGGTGTCCGAAGGGATGGCGCCGGGCGGGCCGGTGCACGCCCTGATCGAGCTCCGGGATGAGGGACGCATCGGTGCGATCGGCATCGCAGCCGGCGAGCGCGCCCTCGTCGAGGACTACGTGCGCACGGGCGCCTTCGACGTGGTCCTGACCCACAACCGTTGGACGATCGTGGACCGCACGGCCGAAACGATCCTCACCCTCGCCGCCGAGCGCGGCATGACCGTGTTCAACGCGGCGCCGTTCGGCGGAGGAATCCTGGGCGGATCGACGTTCCGCGGCGAGAGCTACGGCTATCAGCCGGCATCTGCCGAGTTCCTGGCCCACCTCGACCGGGTGCGGAGCCTCTGCGCAGAGTGGTCGATCAGCGTGGCGGCGGCGGCCCTCGCCTTCTCGATGCGCGAGCCGCGCATCCACAGCACCGTCGTCGGCATCTACTCGCAGCAGCGCTTGGACGAGCTGCCGGGGCTGCTCGCCACCGAGGTTCCCGAGGGCTTCTGGGCGGCTCTCGATGCGCTCGGAGAGCCCCCGGCGTCGCCGACCGACTGAGCCGAGGCTGACCTCGAAAAGGTCGGTGGTTCGCCGTAGTTTCGAGAGATCGGAACAGGTCGCAATAAGGGAGCAGCCATGGTCGACTACCGTCTCGAACTCGTCATCATCCCGGTCACCGACGTCGATCGGGCGGTCGAGTTCTATGGCACGACGCTCGGCTGGCCGGTCGACTTCAACCAGGTCGTCTCACCCGAACTGCGGTTCGTGCAGGTCACTCCTCCTGGCTCGGCCTGCTCGATCGCGTTCGGCGTCGGCCTGCTTCCGGCCGATGCGACAGCGCCGAACCCCGGGTTGCAGGTGGTCACCGACGACGCCGATGCCGCCCACGACGACCTGGAAGCCCGTGGAGTGAAGGTCGGGCCGGTCCAAGACCTGGCGTGGGGCCGCTTCGTCTGGTTCGACGACCCGGACGGCAACCACTGGGCCGTGCAGCAGGTGCCGAAGCGCGCCTCCTAGGAGCCCGTCGCGGCTCGTCTCAGGCGGGGAATCCCACCCCGGCCAGCTTCGCCGACTCGTCGAAGAGGCGGGAGGCGTCAGCGGCATTGCGTGCAGCTCGGGGCTCCCGCGCCAGGTGCGACCCACCGGTCAGACCGAGAAAGCCGTCGGGGCCGTAGTAGCCGCCGGGCGCCGCATCCGGACTGGTTGCTGCGTAGAGCGCGGGGAGGATGCCGGTCTCGATCAGTTGCCAGAACGGCGTGCGCCGGTACTCGCGCGGTGGGCGCGGCGCCTTGCCGAGACGCGGACCCGTGGTCTGGAGGTTCGTGCGAGTGAAGCCGGGATGCGCCGCGTCACTGAGCAGGCCCCATCCCCCGGCGTCGCTGCGCACCTGCAGTTCGCGCGCGAACGAGAGCATCGCGAGCTTGGAGAGGCCGTACGAACGCACCGGCGAATAGCGCTCGCTCTGCAGGTCGTTCCAGCGATAGCGGCCGAAGTACGCCATGAAGCTGCTCAACGACGTGACCCGTGGAGCCTCGGCGGCGCGAAGCAGCGGCAGCAGTCGGGCCGTCAGCGCGTAGTGCCCGAGGTAGTTGCTCTCGAACTGGAGCTCGAAACCATCATCAGTGGTTTCACGATTCGGGGGCATCATGATGCCCGCGTTGTTGAGCAGGATGTCGACCGGGCGACCATCAGCCACCCGCCCCGCGGCGAACTCGGCCACGCTGTCGAGCGACGCCAAGTCGATCCGCTCGATGCGGAGCCGCGCTCCGGTGTTCGCCGCCAGCAACTCGTTCCGAGCCGCGTCGCCCTTCTCCGGGTTGCGGACGGCCATCACGACCTCCGCGCCCGCGGCGGCGAGTCGCCCGGTCAACCCGAAGCCGAGTCCGCTGTTGGCGCCCGTGACCACCGCGAGCTTGCCACGGAGGTCGGGAACGTCGACATGTTCTGTGCTGGCCATGGTTTCAGGCTAACCGCGGGCGAGCGGTTGGGCGCCGGGCGAGCAAGTGTCAGGCTGTGCCCATGGCAACCCTCCGCACCTGGGCCGGCACCCACACCTTCACCGCACCTCGCCTGGTCGAGGCCGAGTCGATCGACCAGGTGCAGCAACTCGTGGCGCAGGCGATGACCTCCGGCGAGCGGGTTCGCGCCCTCGGCACTCGCCACTCGTTCAATGGCATCGCCGACACGAACGGCACACTGGTCAGCGTCACCGCGATCGACCCCGAACCGGTGCTCGACGAGGCGGCACGCACGGTCACGGTGGGCGGCGGCATCCGCTACGGCGCCCTGGCAGCCTGGCTGGATGAGCGCGGCTGGGCCCTGCACAACATGGGATCGCTTCCGCACATCTCGATCGCCGGCGCGATCGCCACCGCCACCCACGGGTCGGGCAACAGCCTCGGCGTGCTGTCGACCGCCGTGCGCGGTCTCGAGTACATCGCCGCGGACGGCTCGCTCGTCGCCGTGCGCCAAGGCGATCCCGACTTCGCCGGCCTGGTCGTCGGGCTGGGAGCCTTCGGCATCGTGGTGCGGATCACGCTGGCCATCGAGCCGAGCTTCCGGGTGCGACAGGATGCCTTTCACGGCCTGCCCTGGAGCACCGTGCTCGATGACCTCGAGGGCGTGACCGGGGCCGCGTACAGCGTGAGCCTGTTCACCGACTGGCTCGGCGACGAGGTCAAGCTCGCCGTGCTGAAAACCCGGCTGACCGCGCATGACGACACCGCGCCCGTGGTCGGCGACGAGTTCTTCGGCGCGACCCGCGAAGACGGGTTGAGCATCTTCGGCCACCCCGACGACGACAACACGACGCAGGCGGGCGGTGCCCCCGGCCCGTGGCACCAGCGCCTGCCGCACTTCCGATTCGACGGCACCCCGAGCGTCGGCGACGAGATCCAGACCGAGTACTTCGTCGACCGCAGTGTCGGCGCGGACGCGCTCCGAGCCGTTCGCGCCCTCGGCGGGCGGATCGCGCCCCACCTGCACATCACCGAGCTGCGCACCGCGGCGTCTGACGAGCTCTGGCTGAGCGGCGCGTATCAGCGGCCGATGCTGGCGATCCATTTCACCTGGAAGCCCGAGCTGGAGGCGGTGCTCGCCGTGCTGCCCGACATCGAGTCGGCGCTGTCCGACTTCGACGCGCGACCGCACTGGGGCAAGGTCAACGGGATGGATGCCGCGACCCTCGCCCGCGTCCACCCCCGTCTCGGCGACTCGCGCGCGCTGTTCGAGCGCCTCGACCCCACCGGGATGTTCTCGAACGACTACCTCGAAGTGCGCGGAGTGCGCGAGAAGCGTTAGCCGACAGTCGGGCCGTTTTGTTGCGGCGTCAGCGCGGCGGCGCCGTGGATTGCCGCACCATGAGCACCGGTGCCGGCTCGCGGATGGTGGCGTGAGTCACGTCCCGTCCTCCGTCGACGATGCGGGTCACCGCCGCGGTGCCGAGTTCGCGCAACGGCATTCGCACGGTCGTGATCGGCGGCCAGGTGGCATCCGCGTACCAGACGTCGTGCATGGCCACGATCGAGACGTCGTTCGGAACACGAAGTTCGCGAGCATGGATGGCGGCGAGCACGCCGAGCGCCGCGTTCAGGTTCGCGACGACGAGCCCGGTCGGCAGCGGTCCGCGACTCTCGAGGAGCTCGATCGCGGCGCGGCCGTCCGTTCCGGTGTAGCCGAGGCGGGTGATCCATTCCTCGCGAACGGGGAGCCCGGCGGCCGCCATGGCCGATCGGTAGCCTGCTTCGCGCCGATCCGCCGTGGGGTTGCCCAGCAGACCACCGATCAGACCCAGGCTCTCGTGCCCGAGGCCGGTCAGGTGCTCGACTGCCATCCGAATTCCTGCGGCGTCGTCGAGCACGATCGTGCTCAGCGGACCGGAATCCGAGGAGTTGATGATCACGAGCGGGGTCTCGCGGCCGACCATTGCCGCGAGGTCGACTGGGTCGGTGCCCTCCGGCAACTGGAGGATGACGCCGTCGATCCTCGACTCGCCCAGCATCCGGCGCAGCCAGTCGCGGTCGTCGTGCACCCGTTCGGCGCGGCCGAGGACGATCGCAAGACCCCGTGCAGCTGCCTCCTCGTCCGCGCCCTTCGCGAGCTCGGCGAAGACGGCGCTCGTCACGTCGGGGACAACGAGCGCGATCGTGCTGGTGCGCGAGGTGCGCAGCGACCGGCCGGCGTGGTTCGGCACGTAGTCGAGCTGTCGCGCGGCGTCGAGCACTCGCGCGCGCGTGGCGTCGGAGACCCTGATCGTGAGGTCGCCCGAGAGCACCCGCGACGCGGCGGAGGGCGACACCCCGGCAAGTGCTGCGACGTCCGTGAGCTTCACCATGGCTCCGCCTGTCTATCAGGCTCCGAGCCTGACCACCTCGTTCGACTCCATCGATCGGTAGAGCGCGGCCACCAGCTCGATCGTCTTCACGTTGTCAGCGACCGAGCTGCGCGGCGTCGATCCGGTGGCGACCGCGTCGAGCACCGAGCCCATCGTGCCGATGAAGGCGTCGGGGAACCAGCGCTGGGTCACCGGGTAGGGAACCCACCCGTCGGTGGGCACGACCGTGCTGGTGACCTCGAGCGTGTCGGGCCGGCCGAGCGGGTAGTCGTACATCAGGCCCAGCGTGCCGCGGATCGCGCCCGCCGTTCCCTCGACACGGAACTCGGCGGTGTTGTCGCCGCCGAGATTCATGTGATTCGCGTACACCGACGCCGAGCTCCCGCTTGCGAAGCGGTAGCTGCTCTGAGTGCGGGTTTCGCCGACCGGGTACTGGCCGGGCACCCGGCCGCCGATCGCGTAGACCGACATCGGTTCTCCCATGAACCAGCGCACGACGTCGTGATAGTGGATCGAGTGGACCATGATCTCGAGGCGCGGCATCTCTTTGGCCCAGACCCACTGCGTCCAGTCGGTGAAGGCATTGACCGACAGGGTGAATGAGGTGAGTTCGCCGATCCAGCCGAGCTCGACCATGCGGTGCGCCGCCGCGATGCCCTCGTCGAAGCGCAGCTGCTGATTGACGGCTGCCACGACACCGTGCTCGGCTGCGAGCGCCGCGAGCTCGCGAGCGGTCTCCGGATTCTCGGCGAAGGGCTTCTGGGCGAGGATGTTCTTGCCCGCGGCCACCGCGGCCCGGAAGATCTCCGGCTGCTGCGAAACTGGCACCGCGATGTCGACGACCCCGATCCGGTCGTCGGCGAGCAGCTCGTCCAGGTCGGCGAAGACTCGCGGGATGCCGTGGCGCTCGGCGACCTCGCGCGCACGGTCACTATCGACATCCGTAATGCCCACCACCTCCAGCCCAGCCTTGCGGTAGGCGACCAGGTGCTGGCCGTCGACGATGCCGCCGGCGCCCACGATCCCGATCGGGCGCTTGTGCGGCTCGGGGATCTCGAGCGCGCAGTAGTCGGAGACGTCGTGCAAGAGGTCGATCATGATGCCTCCTGGGGGTGAGAGGCGAACTCCGCTCGGATCGCCTCGGTGTGTTCGCCGAGCCGTGGCGCGGCAGTGCCGTTCGTCAAGACCTGACCGTCGTACCGCACGGGACTCCGCAGGGTCTGAATGTCGACCCGGGGGCCGCCATCCACTCCAGGCCGCGAGACCTGTTGTGCCATGTCGAGCGCTCGGAAGCCGTCGTGCGCGACCAGCTCGGGAAGCGTCAGCACCGGCGCGCACCAGATGTCCGCTGCATCCAGGATCGCGAGCCAGTGCTCCGTCGAGTGCGTCGCCAGGTGGTCGGCCAGCGCCCGCGTGATGGTGGTCTGCTCGCTCCACCAGCTGTCGGGGTCGGTGTACTGCTCAAGCGCCGGAAGACCGATGAGGGCACCGAGCTGCGGCACGGGCGTCATGGCGATCGCCAGGTAGCCGTCGGCCGTGGGGTAGGTGCCGTACGGCGCCGGAAGGAAGGCGTGAGCCGTGTTGCGGGCGCCGCGCTTGACGACGATCGACGGGTCGGCGAGGTGGGCGCTCAGCAGCTCGAACTGCAGGTCGAGCATCGACTCGAGCAGACTGGTGTCGACCCGGCTCCCCACGCCGGTGCGCTCGCGGAGCAGGAGCGCGGCGGTGATCCCGCTCGCGAGGTGGATCGACGAGACGATGTCGGCGACCGCGATGCCGACCGGGACAGGAGGGTCGTCGGCACTGCCATTCAGCCAGGGGAGCCCCGACAGTGACTGGGCGAGCAGATCCTGCCCTGGTCGATCCCGCCACGGGCCTTCCGTGCCGAATCCCGTGACGCTCGCGTAGACGATGCCCGGGTTGATCTCGGCGACCGCCTCGTATCCCAGGCCCAGGCGCTCCATGATTCCTGGCCGGAAGTTCTGAATGATCACATCGGCCCGCGTGACGAGCTCGCGAACGCCCGCCAGGTCATCCTGGTTCTTCAGGTCGGCCGCGTAGCTCTCCTTGTTGCGGTTGGTGATGTGGAACGACAGGGTGTCGCCGTCTTCGAAGATGCCGGCGAAGGCAAGGCGGCGGCCGATATCGCCGCCATCCGGTCGCTCGATCTTGATCACCCGGGCTCCCAGGTCGCCGAGCCGCGTGGCCGCCATCGGACCGGCCAGGAACTGGCTGAAGTCGAGGACGAGCATCCCCTCGAGAGGCAGGGACGGCGAGCTCACGACTCGCCCAATGAATAGACCCGGGTCGCGGTGCGGAAGAAGATGTCGTCCTGCTGCTCGTGGGTCAGGTGCGCGATCACCTCGCGTTGGGCCGTCCAAACCCCGACGAAGTCGCCCGCGAGCGTCGACACCGGCCAGTCGCTGCCGAGCATGATCCGGTCTGAGCCGAATAGTGCCACGGCGTGATCGACGTAGGGGAGCCAGTCGTTCCAGGTCCAGTCGGGCGACGACGCCGTATTGAGCCCCGAGAGCTTGGTGCTGACGTTCGGGCGGCGCGCGACCTCGGTCATGAGCTGAGCCCATGGCTCCCAGCCTGTGCCCGCGATGTCGGGCTTGGCCAGGTGATCGAGCACGATGGTCAGCTCGGGGTGCCGCTCGGCGAGCTCGACAAGCATCTCGAGGTGCTCGGGCAGCACGCTGACCACGTCGAGCGCAAGACCGCGAGGAGCGAGCATCCGCAGTGCGGCATCGACGTCGCGGCGCAGCAGCCACCGCGGGTCGGCGTAGTCGTGGTTGAGCACCCGGATGCCGCGCACCACCGGCGACGCGGCATACAGCTCGAGCGCCGCCTCGGCCTCGTCGGCGCGGTCGAGCGGAGCCCACGCCGACCACACCGCGGACGACCGGCACTCGTGCCGCGACCGACAGCATGTAGAAGGTGTCTTCGTAGGTGTCCGCGGCCTGCACCAGCACCGTTGTCGTGATCCCCGCGGCCGCGACCTCGACGGCGACATCCTCCGGACCGAAGTCGGTGTTCAAGGGCAGGCCGGCCTCGTCGAGCCACGCGTAGCGCCGTTCCGACGGCTTCCACAGGTGCTGGTGCGTGTCGATCATCTGGCTCGGCTGGTACAGCTCGGTCATGAGGCGCTCCCGGGGTCGTTGGTGGGGCGGCGGTTGACCAGGTAGAGGTGCACGAACGCGACGACGACCTCGCCGCGCTGGTTGACGACCTCGACCTGCTCGTCGGCGAAGCCGTACAGCTCGGGCCGCTTCGGATGATCGCGGAGCGCGACGATCTCGCTCTGCGAGGTGATCGTGTCTCCGATGTGCACCGGGCGGATGAACCTCACCCGGTCGTAGCCATAGCTCATCGCCTGCTCGTTGATCTCGTTCGCGAGCATCCCGACCGACATGGAGAGGATGAGCGTGCCGTGCGCCATGCGCTCGCCGCCAGGAAGCGACGTGGCGAACTCCGCATCCATGTGGTGCGGAAAGAAGTCTCCGGTCTGGCCCGCGTGCAGCACGATGTCGGCCTCGGTCACGGTGCGGCCGTAGCTGCGTCGGGTGGACCCCACCAGGTAGTCCTCGAAATAGGTCACAACATCGCTCCTGCCGTGATGGGCTCGCGCAGGTACAGCTCGGGGAGGCGCTCGATCGCGTCGAGCACCAACGTGTCGACCCGCCGAGCCAGGATGGCGTCGCGCACCAGGTGCGAGAGCGCCAGCTGCAGCTCCGGCCAGCCGAGCACCCGGGGCCGGACCCAGGCACGCTCGAGCGTACGCAGCGTGTTGCGGAAGAATCCGCGGGTCGCCTCGTTGGCCGCGTCGCTGCGCCAAGCACGCAGATTGCCCGGCTGTCCGCCGCCCATCGTGTACGGGCCGAGCTGCGCCTCAGCTCCCGCCAGCGTCGCGGCGACCGCGGCTGCCAGGGTCGGGTGCCGAGTGGATGCCGAGACCGAGATCCCTGCGCCGCCGAGGGTCGAGCCCGTCGCGTGCCCGTCGAATGATGGCAGGTCGTCGTAGGCGAGCACCTGCTGCCGGAATCCGGGCCGCGAGTAGTTCGTGTAGCCGAACAGGGCGACCGCGACGTGGAACTCGTCATCGCGTCCGCGGGCGCCGACCAGAGCCTCGGCGACATCGATCGGGTTGGCGTCCGCGCACCAGGCCGGCACGACATCCGCCAGCTCGGTCATGAACTCGAGCACTTCGATGGCGACATGGCGGTCGACGAACCGGTCCGGTGCGGCGATGGGTGCACCCCGCTGTGCCATCAGGGTGGCGAAGGTGCTGAACGCGTCCACGGGTTTGTACGGCCACAGCACGACACCGGTGCGACCCAGCTCGAGCACGTCGCTCCAGAAGACGGGTGCGCCGTCGACCCGATCGGGGCGGAACGCGCTCACCTGCGCGGCCGCGTCCACGCCCAGCGCCCACTGCGCGCCCTGGTAGCGGTACGACTCGTGCGAACGTCCGACGCTCTCGCGCTCGAGGTCGGTCAGTTGCGGGAGGTCATCGAGCGGAAGCAGGGCACCTGCCTCAACGGCGTCCGGCACATGCGGGTGGTCGATCACCATCAGATCGAAGTCGCTCGCGAAGTCGGCGACGTGCTGGTCGCCGAACGCGAGCAACGATCGCGCCTGCCACTCGACCACCACGCCGTGACGACTCAGCAGCAGCGCGTCGCAGGCGCGCAGTCCATCGGTGCCGCGCGGATGGTCCCAGGTCATCCCGCGCAACGAAATGGTCGACCCCGACGTCTCGGACACCGGTTCAGACTATGGTTAATCGATTTACCTTGTCAAGCGAGGTCTGGGGGGTTCAGAGAATCCGGTGCCGGTCCCACACCGTGCGCAAGGTCTCTCCGGCGAGAAGCTCCGCCAGCACGACCGACTCACCCGCGGCGCGCCGGCGAGCAGCCTCCAGCACCTCCGACTCGCGGGCGCGAGGAACGACGACAACACCGTCGTCATCGGCCAGCACGAGATCGCCGCTCGCGATCTGCACTCCGCCGATCGTGACCGGTTCGCGAACACCGGTGATCGCCATCCGGCGCCGGTAGTCGATGGGGCGCCGCGAGCGCGAGAATGCCGGGTAGCCGAGGGCGGCGATCTTCGGGGTATCGCGCAGATTGCCATCGGTCACCGTGCCGACGGCGCCGACGCCGATCGCCGCCGCGCTGAACAGTTCACCCCAGAACGCGGACGCGTTGCTGTCGGCGGTGCCGATCACGACCAGCTCGCCGCGCCGCAGTCCGCTGATGAAATCGATCGCCGCCCCGTACGGATCCTCCGGCCGATCGGCCTCGCTCGGAACGAACCGGGCGGTCGCCGCGCGACCGAAAGCTCGCGATCCCGCGACAACCGGGGCCAGCCGGGTTTCCAGCACCTGGGCACGGAGCCCGCATTCATCCAGGGCATCGCTGAGCATGGCGGAGGTGAGGCGCTCGTCGCCTGCCTGCTGCTCGAAGACGGTCATCAGTCGGTGTGGAAGACCTCGGGGATCTCCTTCCACCACTCACCCTCTTCGCGATCCTCGACGGGACGCTGCAACGGCATGCACACCGCCCACCACTCCTGCGTCGCGGGATCGTCAGCGATCGCCGCCAGGTCCGCGTCGTAATCCGAGCCCTCGTACTCGTAGTACGAGAACAGCAGCTCGCCGTAGCGGTAGATCGAGTAGTTCACGATGTGGCTGGCGGCGATGCGCTCGAGCACGGCGGGCCAGACGGCGGCGTGCAGTTGCTCGTAGCGCTCCACGCTCTCGGGCGGTATGCCGATCACCGATGCAACGCGTTTCACTGCGGCTCCTCTCGTCGGCGGATCACAGGATTTCGACCGTGGCGTTCTCGATCGCATCCCAGTCATACACCGCTCCGAGTCCTGGGCCGGTGGGAGCGTATGCGTACCCGTCCCGGATGTCGAGCGGTTCAGCGAGACCGAATGCGTAGTCCTCGATCGGATAGAGCAACTCGAACCACTCGGTGTTGACCATGGCCAAGCAGAGGTGAAGGTTGGCGAGTTCGAGCGGATGGTAGAGCGCGGTGTGCAGCTCGCAGGTCATGCCGAATGCCTCGGCGAGCCGCGCGACCTTCAGGGCAGAGGTGATGCCTCCCCGCCATGACGGATCGGTGCGCACGATGTCGACCGCGCCGCTCGCGATGAACTGCGCCGTGAGCTGCGCTCCACCGGCAATCGTCTCCGTCCCCGCGATCGGGATATCGAGTTTCTGGCGCAGCTTGATGTACGACTGCACGTCGTAGTCGTAGAAGGGCTCCTCGAACCAGCGGTAGCCGAGGGTCTCCAGGATGCGGCCCACCCGGAGCGCCTCTTCGTAGGAGTGGGAGGCGACCGGGTCGGCCATGAGAGCGAAGTCGGACCCCACCGCCTCGCGCACCGCGGTGTACACCTCGACAGCGGCCTCGGCGTGATCGGGCGGGTGCACCTTGTAGCCCCGGATACCGCGCGACTTCACGTCGAGCGCCTCGGCCACATAGTCCTCGACCGTCGGCAGGAACATCGAGCTGACGTACAACGCTCGTCGATCGGCAGCCGTGCCGATCAGTTCGTGGATGGGCAGTCCGGCCCGCTTGCCCGCGATGTCCCAGCAGGCGATGTCGTAGGGCCCGAACGCGTAGATCGGCGAGTGGTTCCAGTGTCGGTCGAATCGGCGGAACTCGAAGGCGTTCTGCTCCCGAGCCATGGGATTGCGGCCCAGGAAGAACGGCCGCACCTGCGCGAAGGCGCGGGCGGTGATCCGCGCGTCCAACCCGCCTGAGCCGAAGGAGACACCGGTGATGCCGTCGTCGGTCTTCAGCGTGAGCACGACGACCTCGGGAGCCGTCCCACCCCGCAGCCGGGCGCTCTCGACCGCGCCGCCCTCCGCCGTCGCGATCGATCCAGGGCTGCACGCCCGGATCTCGACCTCGGTGATCTTCATGTCACGGCCGTGCCTGTTCGAGGGTCTGGCGCTGGCGACCCAGGCCCTCGATCTCGAGCTCCATCACGTCGCCGGCCACCAAGTAGGGGAACTTGCCGCCGAGGGCCACGCCCTGCGGCGTGCCGGAGTTGAGCAGATCGCCCGGTTCGAGCACCAGGTACTGACTGAGGTCGTAGACCAGCTGGGCCACGTCGAAGATCATGTCGGCGGTCGTCGAGTCCTGCCGAGGCTCGCCATTGACGAAGGAGCGCAGCGACAGGCCCGAGCCGTCGCCGACCTGGCTCGCCGGAACCAGCCACGGGCCGAGCGGATTGAAGGTCTCGCTGCTCTTGCCCTTGCTCCACTGGCCGCCAGACAGCTCGATCTGGAACTCGCGCTCAGACACGTCGTTCGACACGGTGTAGCCGGCCACGTGCGCCAGGGCCTCGGATGGCGAGGACAGGTAGCGGGCGCGCTTTCCGATCACGACTCCCAGCTCGACTTCCCAGTCGGTCTTGGTGGAGCCGGGAGGCAGCAGCACGTCGTCGAACGGACCCACGACCGTGTTGGGGTGCTTGAAGAAGACCACCGTCTTGGTCGGCGGCGCCGATCCGGACTCGGCCGCGTGGGCCGCGTAGTTCATTCCGACGCAGATCACGGCAGACGGGCGCGCAATCGGGGCACCGAGGCGCAGGACCGGAGCCGTCGCCCGGGTCGTCCAGAACGGGCAGCTCGCCTGCCGCGAGGGCCTGCTCCGCGGCATCCAGCCCCCCTGCAGCGAGGAAGGCGCCGTCGATGTCCGCCGTCAGGCCCGACAGGTCGTGCACCACCCCTTGCTCGTCGATGACGGCTGGGCGCTCGGAACCCACCGGGCCCAATCGAATGAACTTGAGCATGGCTGCTGGCCCCGTCTTCTCTGATGCGGCTGATCGCGTGGTGTTATGCGATCATTGCAGAATCCTATAGGATCGGCAACGAATCGCGGAGAGGCGGGGAAACGATGTCCGAACTCACCGGCCTCACGGCCGCCATCACCGGGGCAGGCTCCGGAATCGGTCTGGCCACCGCGCGCAACTTCGCCGCAGCGGGGGCTCGCGTTTTCGGCCTCGATCTCACGGCAGGATCGATGGACGGCGTCGCCGAGTGGATCGCCTGCGACGTGGGCTCCACCGAGTCGGTCGAAACCGCCTTCGCGACCCTTGGCGAGCGGGTGTCGGTGCTCGACATCCTGGTGAACAATGCCGGGATCGGGGCCGTCGGAACCGTGGAGGACGGCACCGACGACGAGTGGCAGCGCGTGCTGAACGTCAACGTGGTGGGCATGGCGCGGGTCACCAAGGCGGCCCTCCCGCTGCTGCGGGCGAGCCGCTCGGCCGCCATCGTCAACACCGGGTCGCTCGTCGCGACGGTCGGCGTGCCCCAGCGCGCGGTCTACGCCGCAAGCAAGGGGGCCGTGCAGGCACTGACCCTGGCGATGGCGGCGGACCTCGTCCACGAGGGGATCCGCGTCAACTCGGTGAACCCCGGAACGGCCGACACCCCCTGGGTCGGGCGGCTGCTCGACCTCGCCGCGGATCCAGAGGCCGAGCGCACGGCTCTCGAGCACCGTCAGCCCGCGGGCCGTCTGGTGACGCCCGACGAGGTCGCCCAATCGATCCGGTTCCTCGCCGACCCGGCACAGGGCGCGACGACCGGCACGATCCTGGCCGTCGACGGCGGCATGACCGGACTGCGGGTTCGCGACAAGTAGATGGGATCCCTGGCCGACGAGACCTACGACACCATCAAGGCGAAGATCCTCGACCACGGGATCGCGCCGGGTGAGCATGTCGGAATCGACGAGCTTGCGCGCGAGCTCGCGGTCTCGCAGACCCCGATCCGCGAAGCGCTCGCCCGGCTCGAATCCGACGGTCTGGTCGTCAAGACCCCGCTTCGCGGATACCAGGCGACCGACCTGCTCACGGTGCAGCAGTTCGACCAGCTCTTCCAGTTCCGCTCGGTGATCGAGCCGTGGGCCGCATCGGCGGCGGCGCGGCACAGAACCCAAGGCGACCTCGACGCCCTGCGAGCGGAGCTCGATCGCGCGGCGCGGATCGAACGCTCGAGCGCCACGGCATCGGTCGAGTTCGTCGAGCACGACAGCCGTTTTCACGCCCTGGTGGCCCGCGCATCCGGGAACGACTGGGTCGAGGAGTCGTTCGTGCGAACGCACTGCCATCTGCATCTCTTCCGGGTGTACACGGCGACGTTCGGCGCGGAGAGCGCAGGCGGCGCGTTCGTGCGCTCCATGTTCGCCGAGTACTACGACATGGGCCCGACCCCGCTGGCCCTGGCCGAGCACCGCCGGATCGTCTCGGCCATCGCTGACGGCGCTGACGACCACGCCGCCGTGCTGATGCTGCACCACATCGAGGGCTCTCGCCAACGATTCATCCCGGCCCTTGAGGCTCTCAGCCCGACATCCTGATCGAAAGGCCATCCCGATGGTGAAACGCCAGTTCCCGAACCCGAAAGACCTCGCGTCGTTGATGGATTCAAGGCGCCGACCCTGAACGCCAAGAAGCGACGGCTGGACTCGGCGCTCACCATCGCCGACCTGCGCGCCATCGCGAAGCGACGCACGCCGACCGCCGCATTCGACTACACCGACGGCTCGGCCGAGCAGGAGATCTCGCTCGCCCGCGCCCGGCAGGCGTTCGAGGACATCGAGTTCAGCCCCTCGATCCTGCGCGGGATGGCCGATGTCGACACCTCATCCACGATCCTCGGGGGCCCCTCGGCCCTGCCGTTCGCGATCGCCCCGACCGGATTCACCCGCCTGATGCAGACCGAAGGCGAGATCGCGGGCGCCGGCGCAGCCGGCGCCGCAGGAATACCGTTCACTCTCTCAACTCTCGGGACGAGTTCGATCGAGGCGGTCAAGGCGGCCAACCCCGACGGTCGCAACTGGTTCCAGCTGTACGTGATGCGCGACCGCGAGATCTCGTACGAGTTGGTCCGCCGCGCGGCCGCGGCCGGATTCGACACGCTGCACTTCACGGTCGACACCCCCGTCGCGGGGGCCCGCCTTCGCGACAAGCGCAACGGGTTCTCGATCCCGCCGCAACTGACTCCATCCACGATTCTCGATGCTCTCCCGCGGCCCTGGTGGTGGTGGGACTTCCTGACCACGCCGACTCTGGAGTTCGCGTCGTTGTCTGCGACCGGCGGCACGGTCGGCGAGCTACTCGACGCGGCGATGGATCCGACGATCTCGTTCAAGGACCTCGAGGTGATTCGCGGCATGTGGCCGGGCAAGCTCGTCATCAAGGGCGTTCAGAACGTGCGGGATGCCGCGACTCTCGCCGACCTCGGGGTGGACGGCATCCTGCTCTCCAATCACGGCGGCCGGCAGCTGGACCGGGCGCCGATCCCCTTCCACCTGCTCCCGGATGTGGTGCGGGAACTGCGAGGCGCAAAGGGCGGCAAGGCCGGCAGGAAGCGAGTCGAGATCGGCGTCGACACCGGCATCATGTCGGGCGCCGACATCGTCGCCTCGATCGCCTTGGGGGCCGACTTCACCATGATCGGCCGCGCCTACCTGTACGGGCTGATGGCCGGAGGGCGCGCAGGCGTCGACCGCACCATCGCGATCCTGAGTGAGCAGATCGTGCGCACGATGAAGCTGCTCGGCGCTGCGTCGCTGGACGAGCTCAGCCCACAGCACGTCACTCAGTTGCAGCGACTGGTTCCCCGCCCCCGCTAGAGGGTGGCTTCGGCCCCGAGCCAGGCGCCGGCGATGAGCTCGCTCCCCTGCGGCGTCGGATGCACGCCGTCGGCGGCGAGGGCCGCATGGCCGGCGCGTCCGGCGCCCTGCTGCGCGGCCGCCTCCAGCAGCAGAGACTGCAGGGGCACGAAGGCCGCACCGAATTCCGCCGCAAGCCGGGCGACGACCGCGCGCTTCGCATCCAGGTCCTCGGCGCCCCAGCGATCCTGCTCGGCCGTCACCGGGAGCACGAACGGCTCGACCAGGATCATCCGCGGCGCGAGCCGGTCCTGCGCCTCGGCGAGCATGGAGCGGTAGGTCGCTTCGAAGGCCTCGGCCGAGGTGGCCGAGCCCGCGTCGTACCGGCGCCAGGTGTCGTTGATGCCCACATAGACCGAGAGCAGCTCGGGGTCGTGGGCGAGCGCATCCGGCTCCCATCGCGCCCGCAGGTCGACGGCGCGATCGCCACCGATCCCCGTGTTCACGATCGGCCGGGCGTCTCCCCGGGCGGCGAGCGCGGCGCTCACCAGGCGGACGTAGCCATGCCCCAGGTGTCCGTCGGTGTCCTCGCGACGCCCGGCGTCGGTGATGCTGTCTCCGATGAACACGATGGGGCGGGTCATGGGTCAAGCCTAGGGATGCCGCGACCCCACAATGGACTCATGACCGACCACATCATCGTGCTGCCCGGCGGCGGGTACACCGACCTCTCCGATGATGAGGCCGAACCGGTCGCCGACTGGCTCAGCGGGCTCGGGCTGAGCAGCTCGGTGTTCCGCTACCCGGTGCAGACGCGGCATCCCGGCCCGCTCGATGCGGTCAGAGCCGAGGTGCGCCGGGTTCGCGCCGCCGGGCACGATCGGGTCGGGCTGCTCGGCTTCTCGGCAGGCGGCCACGCGGCGGGTCACGCCACCCTCGCCCCGCCCAGCGCCGACCCGGATGCCGCGGCCGCCGAGCGCGTCGACCTCGCCATCCTGTGCTACCCGGTCGTGTCGATGGAGCTGCCGACGCACGCCGACTCGCGCAGGCAGCTGATCGGCCTGGACGCGAGCCCCGAGTTGCGCGCCTCGACCTCGCTCGACCGCCTCGTCACCCCCGACGCGCCGCCCTTCTTCGTCTGGCACACCGCCGAAGACGCTTCGGTGCCGGTGCAGCACAGCTATCTGCTGGCAACGGCTCTCGCCGACAACGGAATCTCTCACGCGCTTCACGTGTTCTCACGGGGGAGGCACGGCCTCAACCTCGCCATCCACGAGGGCGACGCCGAGCAATGGACCACACTGTGCGCGGCCTGGCTGCGAGAAGAGGGATGGATCGCGTGAGCGACTGGAACGACAAGATGATCGCCGAGTTCCGCGAGGGCGACGGCACCGCAGGGCGGTTCGGGCGCGGGCTCCTGATCCTGCACACCATCGGGGCGAAGTCGGGCGCCGAGCGGCTGGTTCCCGCCGCCGGCTTCCGCAACGACGAGGGCTGGCTGGTCATCGCCTCCGCAGCGGGAGCGCCCAAGCACCCGGGCTGGTATCACAACCTCACGAAGCACCCCGAGATCGAGATCGAGGCGGCGGCCGAGGGCGGCGGCATCGAGACCGCGCAGGTCACGGCGGTGGAGATCACGGATGACGCGGCCTACGACGCCGCCTGGTCGACGATCACCACGGCCATGCCCGGCTTTCTCGACTACGCGAAGACCACGGAGGGTCGGCGGATGCCGATCTTCACGCTGACGCGGCGCTGAGCTCTGACGACACCGTCCATGCGGTGCGGCGCAGCGCCAATTCGATCAGATCGGCACGCGAGCGGAAGTCGTCGGCCGTCGTCGACGCCGAGACCGCGCCGATCACCCGGCCGGTCGCCGAGCGGATCGGCACCGCGATGCAGGCCAGTCGCGACATGTACTCTTCGACTTCGACCGCGATCCCGGCTCGCCGCACCTGCTCCAGTTCGGCGTGAAGTGCGCGAGGTGCGGTGATGCTGTGCCGGGTGAGCGCCAGTGGGGTGTGCTCATCGAGCTGACGTTTCACGGCCTCCTCGCCGGATGCCGCCAGCATCAGCTTTCCGAAAGCGGTGGCGTGACTGGAGTCGGCGAAGCCGACGTGCAACTGGGCGATGCGGGGGTGAGCGCGCGATTCAGCGATGTGGGCCACGATGATCTCGCCCGCCTGGAATGCGGTCAGATAGATCGGGGCCCCCACCTGATCTCGAGTCCGCTCGAGCAGGTGCCGCACCCGAGGGGTCGCGACCACCTGGCGGTGCAGCGCGAGCCCGAGCGCTCCGACCGTACGCCCCAGCACATAGCCGTGTGAGCCGCGCATCACGTAGCCCTCGCGATGCAGCACGCCCAGCAGCCGGTACACCGTTGAGGGGCTCAGCCCGAGCTCGGAGGCGATCGTTGCGGCATCGACACCGTCTTCGGAGCCGGCCACGACCTCGAGCACGTGCAGCAGGCGCTCGACCGCCTGCGTACCACTCGATCCGTCCTGCTCCATCGCAGCCCTCATGCCGCAATCGTATGCGCGCACGGATCTGCGCGGCAGGGTCGATCCGCCCGCGGTCCCCACATGGTGGGAACGCTTCTTGCCGGCAGGAACCCGCGGCGGCCAGGCTGCAGCGCGAGGCCGGACAGACCGGTCGATGACACGGAGGTCATCATGGAACGGATCATCATCCTCACCGGAGACGCAGCCGAGACCCTTGAGGTCTTCTACCCGTACCACCGCCTTCAGGAGGCCGGATACGAGGTGCACATCGCCGCTCCCGAGAAGAAGAAGCTGCAGTTCGTTGTGCACGACTTCGTCGACGGATTCGACACCTACACCGAGAAGCCCGGCCACAGCTGGGATGCCGACATCGCCTTCGCCGACGTCGACCCGGCCGACTACGTGGCGGTCGTCGTTCCCGGCGGGCGTGCCCCCGAATACATCCGCAACAACGTCGATGCCAAGCGGATTGTGAAGGCGTTCTTCGACCGCAACGCTCCGGTCGCCGCAACCTGCCATGGACCGCTGCTGCTCGCTGCGGCGGGGGTGCTGTCCGGCCGTACCACCTCGGCGTATCCGGAACTGGCCATCGATGTCGAACTCGCCGGAGCGACCTTCGTCTCGGGTGGCGCCGTCGTCGACGGCAACCTGGTCAGCGCACGCGCGTGGCCAGACAACGGAACCTGGATGGGGGCCTTCGTCGAAGCGCTCGCCTCGGCGCGCGTCCCGGCGTAACCGCCTGAATGGCGGGAGTCACGGGCCGAGCAGGGCTCCCGCCACCGTCGAATGGACCGACTCAGTGTCTGACGGGTGGTAGATGCCGGCGAGCACGTCACGCTGCAAACGGGCGAGTTCGCTGCTCGACCGGTAGCCGCCCCCGCCAGCGACCCGGAGCGCTTGGTCCACCACGTAGCGCGCGGCCTCGGTCGAGCGGTGCTTGGCGCCCGTCAGGTAGCGGAACCAGTTGCTGCCGTGATTCACCAGGGTGTCGACATCGGAGGCCAGCCCCTCGAGCTCGGGGCGCAGGCCGTCGAGCCGGAGGGCGGCATCCGCGATCCGCCACCGGATGTCGGGGTCCTCTGCGTACGTCGCCCCGCCGTTCTTGAGGCTCGTGCGCTTGTGCGCCGCCTCGACCGCGAGCTCGAGCGCGCGGTCGGCGATGCCGGCGTAGACCGAGCCGATCAGCAGCAGGAAGTTGGCGAAGATCCCGAAGATGAAGGGATCGGCGTTCGGACCCACGGGCAGGAAGCGCGAGACGTCGGCGTCGGCCACCACCGCATGATCGAGCTTCGTCGTGTTGCTCTGGGTGGCCCGCATCCCCAGGGTGTCCCAGTCGTCCAGGGTCGTGACACCCTCAATGGGAGTTACCGCGGTCTCGCGCCGCAGGAATCCGTGGACGAGCCGTGGGCCGTCCGTCGGTACCCTCGCCCCGATATCTGCTTGCCGAAGATGCCGAGGCGCGTCCAGGCCGGCGCCAGCGAGGTGAAGATCTTCGTCCCGGTAAAGGCGAACCCGCCATCCACCCTCTCGACGCTCGTCAGCGAATCCCAGAGCACGAGATCGTTGCCCGCCTCGCTGTTGCCGAAGGCGAACAGCTCGCCGCCGGCTGCGTCATCCAGCACCCAGTCGAGACTGCTGTCGCCACGGTCGTGCAGCACGCGAGCGACACCGACCCAGACCAGGTGCATGTTCACGCCGAGCGCGGTCGCCGGTGCGTAGCTCGCGAGCAGGCGTTGGTCACGCACCGTCTCGAGCAGGCTGCGCGGGGCGAGGTAGCCGGCGGCACGCAGCTCGTCGAGGTCGTCGGTGAAGAAGGCGTTGTCGCGGTCGTACCCGGCGGCACGGGAACGGATGCGATCGAGCAGTTCGGGAGTCAGAACGGACACGTCGTCGAGGCTAGTCCGACGGCCCCGCCCTGTGCTCGGCGGGTTCGCCGCTCGTGCGGCGCTCGGTCTGCTGCCGGAGCCCCACGAGGATCGTGGCGACGACCGCCAGCACGCCGATCAGGGCGATGGCGGCCACGGTCCCACCCACGCCGAAGGCCGGAGCCGCCAGGGGGACCAGCAGAGTGAGAACCGCCGCCGGGATCAGCACGCTCCCCGGCACCTCGTCGGGCTGGCGGAACGGCCGGTGCAGCACGTAGAGCATGGCGAACACGACGGCCACTGGCAGCGCAAGCGCGTACCCGACCGCGACGAGGCCGATCCGGGACTGCTGCCCGGCGACATCCACCGCCAGCTCGAGACCGCCGCCGATCGCCGCGATGCCCGCGAACAGCAGGTAATGCCCGTAGCCCCAGAAGTACGACCAGCTCCTTCGCCGCCGCAGGCCCGCCTCCGCCGGTTCGAGAAAGTAAAGCCACCAGATCGCGAACACCAGCACGAGACCGCCGAGCCCGATGGTGACCAGAACCGGCGTGAGGCCCGACTTCGCCAGGGCCACTTGCATCGCGCCGGTTGCCGCCGCGACGACCTCGCCGAGCAGGATGATCACGAAGAGCGCATAGCGCTCGGCGATGTGCCCGGGATGCCAGGTCGTGCGGTTGCGCCACTCCGCCCAGATCGGAATCGACATCTCGACGACGATGAGCACCAGGAAGGTCGGCGTGTACAGCTCGGGCGGCAGCAGCAGGCGCAGCACCCAGAGCAGCTGGACGACCAGGATGCCGCCCGCGTACTTGAAGGCCGCCTCGCGGTTCTGCGGATGCTCGATCCCGGCCCGCAGCCACTGCCCGAGGATGGCGACCCGCATGATCACGTAGCCCACGGTGATCGCTCGGAAGTCGTTGTGCTCGAACGCCGTGGGAACCCCGGCCGCCAGCACCAGCACGCCCGCCATCTGCACCAGCGTCAGCACGCGGTAGAGCGCGTCGTCGACATCGAAGGCCGAGGCGAACCAGGTGAAGTTGATCCAGGCCCACCACACGGCGGCGAACACCATCAGGAACGCGCCGATCGCACCCGGATGCCCGCCCACCAGGCCATGCGCCAGCTCGGCGGTGAGTGAGGCGACCGCGACGACGAAGGTCAGATCGAACAGCAGCTCAAGCGGACTCGATGCCCGATGCCCGTCGGTGCTGCGGCCGCGCATCCGCACGTGCAGTTGACGAGGGCCGGCTCTCATGCCGCGAGCCTACCGAGCCGCCGCGAGCTCCTCGGCGATCGCTCGCACGCCGAGATCGATCTCGGCGAACGAGGTGCTCAGGGGCGACAGTCCGAGCCGGATGCCGGTGGGCCGCCGGAAATCGGGGATCACGCCGCGCTCCCACAACCGCGGCATGAGCGCCTCGAACCCGGGGTGGTCGAGCGTCACGTGGGATCCGCGGCGAGCCGGGTCGCGGGGCGTCGCGAGCTCGGCATCCGGCAGCAGTTCGTCGGCGAGGGCGATCGCGAACTCCGTGAGAGCGATCGACTTCGCCCGGATGGCGGGCAACCCGGCCTCGTCGATCAGGGCGAGCGAGTCCTGGAGGCCCACCATGCCGAGAACGGGCGGGGTGCCGCTCAGCACCCGGCGCATCCCGGGTCCGGGTTCGTATCCCTGCCCCATCTCGAAGGGGCGGGCGGATCCGAGCCAGCCCGTGATCGGCTGACGGAAGTCGTCGAGCAGCTCTGCCCGCACATAGGCGAAGGCCGGAGCCCCGGGGCCGCCGTTGAGGTACTTGTATGTGCACCCGACCGCGAGGTCGACGCCCCAGACGTCGAGTTCGTGCGGCAGGACTCCCACCGAATGGCAGAGGTCCCACAGCATGAGCGCGCCGGTGTCATGCACCAGCTGGGTGATCGCCAGGAGATCGGCGAGGTAGCCGGAGCGGTAGGCGATCGCGCTCAGCGCCACCACGGCGGTGCGCTCGCTCAGCACCTCCGCGACGCGCTCGGCCGTGACATCCCCTTCGTCGATCCAGCGCACGGTGAGCCCGCGTTCGGCCGCGATCGACTCGACCAGGTAGCGGTCGGTTGGAAAGTCGTCGCGATCGATGACGATCTCGTCGCGCCCGGGCCGCAAAGAAATCGCCGCACGGATGAGCTTGTACAGCAGCACCGTCGTCGAGTCGCCGATGACGGTCTGACCAGGGGCCGCGCCGAGCGCCACGCGGCCCAGTTCGTCGCCGATGCGCACCGGAAGGTCCAGCCAGCCGTCGTCCCAGCCGCGGATCAGGCGCTCGGCCCACTGGGTGCGCGCAACCTCTTCCACGCGGGCGATGGAGGCCGCGAGCGGCTTCCCCAGTGAGTTGCCGTCGAGGTATGCGGCGACGCCGGGGGCAGGGAGGAAGCGCTCGCGGGAGCCCCTGAGCGGATCTGCGGCATCGAGGTCGGCCGCCATCGACCGGGAAGCGGTTGGTCCTCCTGCGGTCGGCGTCATGATCGCCGCGCCGCCCACTCCTCATCGAGGATCGCGTAGACGCCGGTGTCGGCCCACTCGCCCTTGAACATCAGGTCTTTCACGAACCGGGCCTCCTCGCGCATCCCGAGCCGCCGGCAGAGTGCGATCGAGGCGTCGTTGCGGGGGTCGAGCTCGGCGCGCACCCGGTGCAGGCCGAGAGTCCCGAACGCCAGGTCGAGGGTCGCGGTCGACGCCTCCGCGGCGTAGCCGTGCCCGAAGAAGTCGGGATGCAGCGTCCACCCGATCTCGGCGCCCCGGTTCTCGACACTCGCCAGATTCAGATACATGTGACCGATGACGCGGCCGTCCAGGTCGATCGCCGGCTCGATCCAGTCGCCGTCGGCCGCGAGCGCTGACGCCGCCGCGTACTTCGCCACCCACTCGGCGACCTCGGCGCGCGAGCGCGGCCCGTGCAGCAGGTAGCGGCAGACATCCTCGCGGCTCTGGTAGGCGTGCACGTCGTCAGCATCGGCCGGCGTCATCAGCCGGAGCGTCAGCCGCTCGGTGCGGATGGGCGCGTCGAACGCCCAGGGCAGCGTCATCGGACCAGCCCGGGAGATATTGTGCGAAATCCGAGTTCTTCGGCTGCCCCCAGCAACCGCTGGTCATATGCGCACACCAAATCGACCCCGAGAAGACTTGCGGACGCGAGATGGATCGCGTCGAGGCTTCGGATGGATGCCGGACCCAGGCGCTGAGCGATGTCGATGACCTGCTCCGAAACTGGGAACTCTTCAATCCCTGACAGCGCGATCTCGATCAGGTCGATGATGCGCCGGGGTGCCTCCGCTTCGAGGCGCGTCCGGATCGTTCGCGAGACCTCGACCCAGGCGAGCGACGAGGAGAACAACTCCGCCCGATCATCGATGAGAGCGCGGAGCGCGATCGTGAATTGCTCACGCTCGAACTCGCGGAGCACTCGCTTCAGAAGCGCACTGCTGTCGAGATAAACCCGCACGCTAGAAGCGGTCTTCGCGATCGAGCAGCTCGATTGATGTCTGCCCACCGAGGTCGAGTGGCTCGTCCACCCAGCGGACCGGACCGCGCGCAGGAATGAGAAGCCCAGCGGCGTACAGATCCTCGCGTGAGCGCTGCCGCCCCACCGGCGGCGCCTCAACGAGCCCGAGGTAGAGGTCGAGCGCGTCGCGGATCAACTCCTGCTGCGAGCGGCCGGTGCTGGCCGCGCGCTCACGCAGTGCCGCCTCCGTCGCGGGTCGCAGCCTCAAGTTGGTCGCCATCAGCCGATGGTACCAAGACCGGTACTACCGCGGTACCGCGAATCCCTCGAGTACGGCCACCAGCTGCTCGACCGCCCAGTCGAGCTCCGACTCCTCGACCACGATCGGCGGCGCCAGCCGGATGGTCGATCCGTGCGTGTCCTTGGCCAACACACCGCGTTCGGCGAGCGCCTCGCAGACCTGGCGGCCGGTCGCCAGGGTCGGGTCGATGTCGATCCCCGCCCAGAGCCCGGCACCGCGCACCGCGACGACGCCGTGACCGATCAGTTCGCGCAGTCGGCCGAGCAGGTGCTCGCCGAGTGCGGTGGCACGGCGCTGGTAGTCGCCGGTCTCGAGCAGACCGACGACCGCCAGCCCAACGGCAGCAGCAAGAGGATTGCCGCCGAAGGTCGAGCCGTGCTCCCCTGGGCGGAGCACGCCGAGCACATCCTGATTGCCCACCACAGCGCTGACCGGCACGATGCCGCCGCCGAGCGCCTTGCCGAGCAGGTAGAGATCGGGGATGACCCCCGCGTTGTCGCACTGGAACGTCGCGCCCGTTCGGCCGAGTCCCGACTGGATCTCATCGGCGATGAACAGGATGTTGCGTTCCAGCGTCATGCGACGCACCGCCGGCAGGTAGTCGGCCGGCGGGACGATGATGCCGGCCTCGCCCTGGATCGGCTCGAGCAGCACGGCCACCACGTCGTCGTCGAGCGCCGCCTCGAGCGCCGCCTCGTCGCCGTAGGGCACCGACACGAAACCGGGCGTGTACGGACCGAAGTCGGCCCTGGCATCCGGATCGTTGCTGAAGCTGATGATCGTGGTGGTGCGGCCGTGGAAGTTGCCGTCGGCGACGACGATCTTGGCGCGGTCGTGCTCGACGCCCTTCACCCGGTAGCCCCAGGCCCTGGCGACCTTGATCGCCGATTCGACGGCCTCGGCCCCGGTGTTCATCGGCAGCACCATGTCTTTGCCGCACAGCTTCGCCAGCCCCTCGAGGAACGGGCCGAGCACGTCGTTGTGGAAGGCGCGACTCGTCAGGGTGATGCGATCGAGCTGCGCCTTGGCGGCATCCACCAGCACCGGATGCCCGTGGCCGAAGTTGATCGCCGAGTACGCCGCCAGGCAGTCAAGGTAGCGCTTGCCGTCGACGTCGGTCACCCAGGCGCCGAACCCCTCGGAGACGACGACCGGGAGCGGGTGGTAGTTGTGCGCGCCGAACTCCTCGACCTGCTCGAGGTAGCGAGCGGTCGTCGACGACACGGCGGTCTCGCTCATCGCCGCAGCTCCAGGGTGCAGCACTTGACCCCGCCGCCGCCGAGCAGCAGCTCGCTGAGGTCGACGCCGTGCGGGGTGAAGCCGCGCTCGCGCAGCTGGCGCTCGAAGTCGGTGGCGCGCGAGGCGATGATCACGTTCTTGCCGTCGCTGAACGAGTTCAGGCCGAGCACGGCGGCATCCTCGTCGTTGACGTGGATGGCATCCGGGAATCGCTCTTCCAGGATGGCCCGCGACGCCTCATCGAACGCCTTCGGCAGGTAGGCGACGCTGCCGGGTCCGCCGTCGGAGTCGAGCACGGCGAATGCGGTGTCCAGGTGGTAGAACGCCGGGTCGACGAGGGTGAGGGTGACAACCTCGCGGCCATAGATGCGGCGCAGCTCGTCGTGGCTCGCGGTGTCGCTGCGGAATCCGGTTCCGGCATAGATGGTGTCGCCGACGAGCAGGAAGTCGCCCTCGCCCTCGTTGGTCGAGACCGGCTCGGCCACCGTGAAGCCGTTCGCCGCGAACCACTCCATGTAGGCGGGGCCCTCGGGCTGGCGCTCGGGGTACTGGAACTTGGCGCCGTAGGCGATGCCGTCGAGCACGAAGCCGCCATTGGCCGCGTAGACCATGTCGGGCAGGCTCTGCAGCCCCTCGATCAGGTGGACGTCGTAGCCGAGTTCGAGGTATTTCGCGTAGAGCGTCTCCCACTGGGTGACGGCGAGGCTGGTGTCGGTCGGGTCTTCGGGATGCATCCACGGGTTGATCCGGTAGCTGACGGTGAAGAAGTCCGGCCGGCACATCAGCACGGTGCGGCGCGTGGCGACGCGCTCGGGAGCGGAGGCGGAGGGCTGGGTCATGGTCATCCATCCAGTCTGCACGCACGCATCCGGGCGTTCAGAGCGTAGGGCGCAACGGATCGCTGTGATTCAGTTCCCGTTTGCAAGGAATCCCCGTATCGTGTCGCCGTGGACAATCTCGACTACGGCATTCTCGACCTCCTCCGCCAGAACGCTCGTGCCGGCTACGGCGACATCGGCGATCGCATCGGGCTCTCAGCCTCCGCAGTAAAGCGGCGCGTCGACCGGCTGGTGGCGGATGGCGTCATCCGCTCGTTCACGATCCAGGTCGACCCGGCCGTCGACGGTCTCGGCACCGAGGCCTACGTCGAACTGTTCTGCCGCGGCACGGTCGCTCCCGACGACCTCAAGCGCATCCTCTCGGGTGTGCCCGAGGTGGTGGATGCCTCGACCGTCACCGGCTCGGCCGACGCCATGGTGCACATCCGCTCGCGCGACATCCCGTCACTCGAGGACGCGCTGGAGCGGGTGCGGATCGCGCCATCGGTGGATCACACGCGCAGCGCGATCGTGTTGTCGCACCTGATCCATCGGAGCTACGACTGAGCAGATCGGCGCGCCTGAGGTGGGGAGTGGCCGCGGCCGCTTGAATGTTGAGGTCCGCTCCACACAACAGTTCTAAGAAACGGAAATCAATGTCGAATACCGAGACCGTGCCCCTGTCCGCGCCGTACTACGGCGCACCGCTGGGGGCCGCCTTCTCGCGGTTCTGGCGCAAGTACGCCACCTTCAGCGGCCGCGCAAGCCGCGCCGAGTACTGGTGGTGGGTTCTGATCAGCATCATCGTCGTCGCGATCTTCTTCCTCATCGGCACGCTGGCGGGTGGGATCTACGGTCCGCCCACCGCGACCGGCTCGCTCAGCTTGGGCCCGGGGTACGGCGTCTACATCGCGCTGTCGTCCATCTGGGGCCTCGCCACCCTCGTGCCCGGTCTGGCCCTGGTCTGGCGTCGTCTGCACGACACGAACCGCAGCGGCGGCTTCTACTTCCTCGCCCTGATCCCCTTCGTCGGCGCGATCATCCTGCTCGTCTTCCTCCTGCTGCCGGCAGACCCTGCCGGCGCTCGCTTCGACAGGTAGGGCCCGTCGCCACCGACGCGGTTTCGTCGACGAGGCACCGGGCATACGCGGGGGTGGGCGGGAGCGTCGGGAGGTCGTCGTCGGCGCCGATGCCTCGACCGTCACCGGTTCGGCCGACGTCAGGCGTGGCCTAGACACCCATTCACGGCTTCGGTTGCGAGGGACAAGGTTCTGACGAGACGGACCCGTCGAACCGGAGCCATATGCCGTCTGACAACCCACGTTTCGGAATGACGTAATGGGATCCCGCGGTTCCTCCGTCCGTGGAAATGTAGCCCACATAGAGGTCATCCCCTGGAGCGAGTCGCGGATCACTCGCGTGCTTGACCTTGGCCCATCCGTCGGGGGCAGTCGAGAGCACCTCATCTACGTTCCAGTCCGAGTCGGATGACGCCGCGAAGACAAAGCTGTACTCCTGAGCGGACTTGTCTATCGTCAGACTGAATGGCCCCACAAGGTCGGTCCCGCAATTGTCTACGAGCAGCTGATCAGCCCGCACGGTCACCGAGAGTCGTCCTTCGACAATCGCGTTCTCGAAGCATCCGCTGAGCGTCACAAGGACAGCGAATATTAGTCCACCGACTGCGACTCTTCGTGCTACTCGGCGGGACGCGGTCAAGCAACCGCCTCCCCGGTTGTACCCATGGCGCCAGAGGTCTGGGCTGGACGTCAGGGCAAAGAGTCTCATGTTGCTTACAACCAACACCAGTAGCGGGCGCCTCCGCAATCCACCGGGCTCCCACCTCGCTGGCCGCGAGGGTGCCAACAGGACCCTCCCGCCCATCGCGCAGAACGGCCGCCCCGCCTGAACCACGGGGCGGCCGTTCGAGCCGGGCGAGCGAGGATCAGGCGGCCGCGCCCACCAAGGTTCGCACCGGACCGGTGGCGGTAGACGCGGTCTCGTCCACGAGGTACCGGGCGTACGCCGGGATCGTGAGGAACGTCGGGTAGTCGTCGCCGAGCGTCACCAGGCGGAACACCTCGGCGGCCTCGTCGAACTTGTCACCCGGCGTCCGCGTCGCGCCGGCGAGCGTCTCGTCGAGCAGACGTTCGACCAGCTCTCGGGTGACCGGCGTGCTCTCCTGCGTGACGATGCCCTGGTGCATCCACTGCCACAGCTGCGAGCGGCTGATCTCGGCGGTCGCGGCATCTTCCATCAGGTCGTCGATCGCCGCCGCTCCGACACCGCGCAACCAGCTCTCGAGGTAGCGCACGGCGATCGAGACGTTGGCGCGCACGCCCTCGTCGGTCACCTCGCCGTCGATGCGCAGGTCGAGCAGATCGCTCGCCTCGACGTGCACCTCGGGGCGCTGGCGATCCACCTGGTTGGGGCGGTCGCCGAGCACGGCGTCGAACTCGGCGCGCGCCGTCTCGATCAGGTCCGGATGCGCCACCCACGTTCCGTCGAAACCGTCGCCCGCCTCGCGGCGCTTGTCGGCCGCGACCTGCTCGAGCGCACGCTCGGTCACGGCGGGGTTGCGCCGGTTCGGGATGAACGCGCTCATGCCGCCGATGGCATGCGCTCCCCGCTTGTGGCAGGTCTGCACCAGCAACTCGGTGTACGCGCGCATGAACGGGACCGTCATGGTGATCTTCGCGCGGTCCGGCAGCACGAAGCTCGCGCCGCGACCGCGGAAGTTCTTGATGATCGAGAAGATGTAGTCCCAGCGCCCGGCGTTCAGGCCGGCGCGTGGTCGCGCAGCTCGTAGAGGATCTCGTCCATCTCGAACGCGGCCGGGATCGTCTCGATCAGCACCGTCGCGCGGATCGTGCCGTGCGGGATGCCGAGCGCGTTCTCGCTGAAGGTGAACACGTCATCCCACAGCCGGGCCTCGAGGTGGTTCTCGGTCTTGGCCAGGTAGAAGTACGGTCCGCTGCCGCGGGCGATCAGCTCCTCCGCGTTGTGGAAGAAGTACAGGCCGAAGTCGACCAGCGATCCGGATGCCGGGCTCGCGATCCCAGCCGGGTCGATGTACCGCAGGTGCTTCTCGACCAGGTGCCAGCCGCGGGGCCGCATCACGATGGTCGGGGTGCTCTCCGGATCGGTCACGCGATATTCCTTGCCCTCGGCGCTCGTGAACTCGAGCTGCCCGCGGATCGCGTCGAACAGCGTGATCTGCCCGCCGACCACGTTCGCCCAGGTCGGGCTGGTGGCGTCCTCCTGGTCGGCCAGCCAGACCTTGGCGCCCGAGTTCAGCGCGTTGATCGCCATCTTCGGGTCGGTCGGGCCGGTGATCTCGACGCGGCGGTCGTCGAGGCCGGGGCCGGGGCCGGCGACGCGCCATTCGGCATCCTCGCGGATGGTGCGTGTCTCGTCGAGGAAGCGCAGGTCGCGCCCGTTGTCGATCGCGGCGCGCCGCTGCATCCGAGCGTCGAGGCGGTCGTGGCGGCGACCGGCGAACTGGTCGTGCAGCCGGGTGAGGAAGGCGAGGGCCCCGGGGGTGAGGATGCTGTCGAAGCGGTCGCCGGCATCCGCCAGCACCTGCATGCGGTCGTTCGTGTTCATGATCGTCTCCTGTCGAATCGAAGCTTCAGTGGAACTGCGCGGACTCGGTGGAGCCCACGAGCGCGAGCGTCGCGCTGTCGGGGTTGAGGGCGGTGGCGATCCGATCGAAGTAGCCGGTGCCCACCTCCCGCTGGTGCTTGGTCGCGGTGTAGCCGCGGCTCTCCGCCGCGAACTCGGCCTCCTGCAGCTCCACGTACGCGCTCATCTGGCGGTCGCGGTAGCCCGAGGCGAGTTCGAACATCCCGTGGTTGAGGGAGTGGAATCCGGCGAGCGTGATGAACTGGAAGGCGTAGCCCATGGCGCTCAGCTCGCGCTGGAAGCTCGCGATCTGCGCGTCATCCAGGTGGCGCTTCCAGTTGAAGCTGGGCGAGCAGTTGTACGCCAGCTTCTGGTCGGGGAACTCGGAGTGGATGCTGTCGGCGAAGGTGCGCGCGAGCTGCAGGTCGGGCTCCGCCGACTCGACCCAGAGCAGGTCGGCGTATGGCGCGTAGGCGTGCCCGCGCGCCAGGACCGGCCCGATCCCGTTCTGCACCTCGTAGAACCCCTCGGCGGTTCGCGTTCCCGGTGAGGAACGCGCGGTCGCGCTCGTCGTGGTCGCTGGTGAGCAGGGTCGCGGCCAGCGAGTCGGTGCGGGCGACGATGATGCTCGGCACGCCGGCGACGTCGGCGGCGAGCCGAGCGGCATTGAGGGTGCGGATGTGCTGGCCGGTCGGAATCAGCACCTTGCCGCCCATGTGGCCGCACTTCTTCTCGCTGGCGAGCTGGTCCTCCCAGTGCACGCCCGCGGCTCCGGCCTCGATCATCTGGAGCATCAGCTCGTAGGCGTTGAGGGGGCCGCCGAAGCCGGCCTCGGCGTCGGCGACGATCGGCGCCATCCAGTCGCGCGTCGTCGACCCCTCCTCGGCGAACTCGATCTGCCCTGCGCGGAGCAGCGCATTGTTGATGCGCCGCACCACGGCCGGCACCGAGTTGGCCGGGTACAGGCTCTGGTCGGGATAGGTCTGGCCACCGAGGTTGCCGTCGGCCGCCACCTGCCAGCCGCTCAGGTAGATCGCCTGCAGTCCGGCGCGCACCTGCTGCACCGCCTGGTTGCCGGTGATCGCGCCGAGGGCTGCGATCCACTGATCCGGGTGCTCGCCGTTGTTCTGGATGAGCTGCCACAGCTTCTCAGCGCCGCGCCGGGCCAGCGTGGCCTCTTCGCGAACCGGGCCGCGCAGCGCGATCACGTCGTCGGCGGTGTAGTCGCGGCGAACCCCGCTCCAGCGCGGGTCGGCGGCCCACTCCGCCTCGAGCTCGGCGGCGGTCTGCGTCTGGTCCCCTGAGTGCATCGGGATGGTGGTCATGGGGTGCTCCTTCGGTGAATGCCGCTTCTCGGCGGTTGGTCTGCCTCGACTCTGCGGCCTCCGCAAGCGGTCTTCTCGAGATTGCCGACCAGAAATATCTGGATCTTTCTGTTTTCTTGAAGAAGGGGCGTGGCATCCTGGGATGCATGCCACAGAAGCAGAGCGCAGCACCCGACGATGAAGAGGTGCTCGACTCCCTCACGATCGGCCGCCGCATCCGGCAACTCCGGGTGGACCGCGGCCTCACCCTCGACGCCCTGGCCACCGCGATCGGTCGTGCGCCCTCGCAGGTCTCGGTGATCGAGAACGGCAAACGCGAGTTGAAACTGGGCGAGCTGCAGAAGCTGTCGCGCGCGCTGGGCACCACGCTCGACGAGCTGTTGAACGCCGAGCCGCCCTCGAAGCGGGCCGCGCTCGAGATCGCGTTGGAGCGCGCGCAGCGCGGTCCGCTGTACGCGAGCCTCCCGCTGCCGACGCTGCCGGTGCGCAAGACGCTGAGCGACGAGGCGATCGAGACGATCCTCGCGCTGCACGACGAACTCGAGCGGCTGCACCGCGAGCGCGCGGCGACCCCCGAGGAGGCGCGCAGGGCGAACACGCAACTGCGCGCCGAGCAGCGCAAGCGCGGCAACTACTTCCCCGAGCTGGAGAAGACCGCTCGCGAACTGCTCACCGCCGTGGGGCACCGCGGTGGACCGCTCTCGCAGCGCGTCGCCTCCGACCTGGCCGCGCACCTCGGCTTCACGTTGCACTACGTGGCCGACCTGCCGACCACCACGCGAAGCGTGACCGATCAGGCGAACGGACGGATCTACCTGCCGGTGCGCCAGGGCGCCGGCGACCCTCGCTCCGAACTGCTGCAGGCGCTGGCGGCGCACGTGCTCGGCAGCCCCGAGCCGCAAGACTTCGCCGAGTTCCTGCGGCAGCGGGTCGAGACCAACTACCTGGCCGGCGCGCTGATGCTCCCCGAGCAGAGCGCGGTCGACTTCCTCACCGCAGCCAAGGCCGCGCGCGAGCTCTCGGTCGAGGATCTTCGCGACGCCTTCGCGGTGTCGTACGAGACGGCGGCGCACCGCTTCACCAACCTGGCGACGCAGCACCTCGGGCCTGCCCGTGCACTTCCTCAAGGTGCACGAAAGCGGGGCCCTGTCGAAGGCCTACGAGAACGACGGCGTGGCCTTTCCGACGGATGCCCTGGGCGCGGTCGAGGGGCAGTTCGTCTGCCGCAAGTGGAGCGCGCGCCAGGTCTTCGACGTCGAGGACCGCTTCAGCCCGTACCACCAGTACACCGACAAGCCGGCGGGCACCTCGTGGTGCACCTCGAGCATCCAGACCACGGCCAGCGGGGTGTTCTCGGTGAGCGTGGGGACGCCCTTCGCGCACGCCAAATGGTTCCGCGGCCGGGACACCACGCGCCGGATGGTGTCGCAGTGCCCCGACCCGTCGTGCTGCCGGCAGCCGCCGAGCGGGCTGGCGGAGCGCTGGGCCGACAAGGCGTGGCCGAGCGCCCGGCTCGAGTCATCGCTGTTGGCGGCGATGCCGACCGGCACCTTCACCGGCGTGGACCTGACCGAGGTCTACGAGTTCCTCGAGGCGCACGCACCGAACGCGTCGTGACCTTCGACCGCCGAGCCTCCTAGCGGACCATGCGCACCTCGACGAGATCCGGCGTCGCGGCGTCGATGTGCCGCTCCCCGTCGAGACGGAAGCCGTTGCGCTCGTAGAACGCCCGCGCTCGCGGATTGCGCTCCGCCACCCAGAGGACCGCCGGGGAATCTCCGAGAACCGCGTCGAGAAGTGCTTGCCCGACTCCGGAGCCGTGCTGATCGGGGTCGAGGTAGATCGAATAGAGCTGCAGAGGTCGGGGCGACGCCGCATCCTCGGGCAGGCCCGCCAGCGCGAAGCCGACTACCACGCCTTCTCGCTCGGCGACTCGCACGTGCCGGTCGGCACGCGGGGCACCCGTGATGCTCGTCCACATCCGGGTGCGGGCGGCGGTGAACTCCTCGGTGAAGAATCCGGCAGGCAACAGCTCGGAATAGCTCGCACGCCAGGTCTCGACATGCACCCTCACCAGTCCGGGAACATCGGCGGGGGTCGGTTGGCGGATCACGAACCCCTGTTCAACCACTCCAGCCATCTCCTACAGCGTCAGCCCGATCATCCCGCGGTCGGGGTTGCCGAAACGATGCGCGGTGATCGACACCGCCTGCTCGTGCAGGAACGGCAGCAGCTCGATGCGCCCCGCGCTGGTCACCGGGCCCGACCAGATGGCGACATCCGGACTGCCGTCGAGGGCGGCGGCGAGGTCGCTGGCGACGGCGGAATCCGGCGCGGCGATCAGGCGGACGCGGGCGGGCAGCTCGGTGCGCGCCCGCGCGGCGAACGCGGCATCCGACTCGATGGTCAGCGACTGGATGCCGAGCAGCAGCTCGCCACCCAGCTCGGCCGCCTCCATCAGCGGCAGCAGCCCCGAGGGCACCGGGACTGCGGAGCTCACGGTGAGCGTCGCCCCGGCCAGCACTCCCGCCGCCAGCACGCGCACGAACTCGGCGAGCGAACCGCCCTCAGCCAGGCGGATCGTCACCGCGGTCGGGCGATACCGGAACACGTTGCGCTCGACGCCGAGGTCAGACACGTCGCGGGCGATCGAGAACTCATGCTCCCAGGCCTCGGCATCGGACAGCACACCGCGGCGCAGTGTCTCGAACTCGGCGTGGTCGATCGCCGGCTGCGAGGCCTCGATCACCGCGGTGACCCGAGCATTGACCCCGTGCAGGTGCAGTTCGCCGCTCTCGGGAGCCGGCACCGGCTGCCACGAACCGAGGGCGAGGAGGGTGTTCGGCCCGCCCACCTTGACGCCGTTCCCGACGGCCGAGCGCTTCCAGCCGCCGAAGGGCTGGCGCCGCACGATCGCACCGGTGATCGGGCGATTGACATAGAGATTGCCCGCCTGAACATGCTCGAGCCAGGTGGTGACCTCTTCGGGATCGAGCGAGTGGATGCCGCCGGTGAGCCCGTAGGCGACCGCGTTCTGCAGCTCGATGGCCTCTTCGAGCGTCGCGGCCTCCATGACACCGAGCACCGGACCGAAGTACTCGGTCAGGTGGAACTCGCTGCCCGGGGCGACCCCGTCGCGCACGCCGGGCGACCAGAGCCGATCGCTGTCGTCGAGCTGGCGCGGCTGAACCAGCCAGCTCTCGCCTGTGGCGAGCTCGGTGAGGCCGCGCAGCAACTTGCCCTGCACCTTCTCGACGGTCGGCCCCATCTGCGTAGCCGGGTCGCTCGGCCAGCCGACGGCCATCGTCTTGGTCGCATCGACCAACTGGCGGCGGAACCGCTCCGACTTCGCCACCGATCCGACCAGGATCACGAGCGACGCGGCCGAGCACTTCTGACCGGCGTTGCCGAACGCGCTCTTCACGACATCATTGACGGCCAGGTCGAGGTCGGCGCTCGGGGTGACGATGATGGAGTTCTTGCCGCTGGTCTCGGCCAGCAGTGGCAGATCCGGCTTCCACGAGCGGAATAGCGCGGCCGTCTCATAGCTGCCTGTCAGCACCACGCGCCCGACCTCCGGCGCCGTGATCAGCGTCTCGCCGAGTCGGCTCTCGGCGAGATCCACCAGGCCGAACACCTCGCGCGGGATGCCGGCCTCCCAGATCGCCTCCGCAAGTACCGCCCCGCAGCGCTGGGCCAGCCGAGCGGGCTTGAGCAGCACGGCGCTTCCGGACGCCAGCGCCGACAGCACCCCGCCCGCCGGGATCGCCACCGGGAAGTTCCACGGCGGCACGATGATGGTGAGCGCCGAGGGCACGAACGTCGCGCCCTCGATCGAGTCGAGCTCGCGCGCGCGGGCCGCGTAGTAGTGGGCGAAGTCGATCGCCTCGCTGACCTCGACATCCGCCTCGGCGATGGTCTTGCCGGTCTCGGCAGCCATGACCTCGATCAACCGCCCGCGGAACACCGAGAGCACCTCGCCGACCCGGTCGAGCAACTCGGCGCGGGCGACACCGGTGGTTCGGCCCCAGTCCTTGCCGGCCTCGGCCGTGGATCGGACGCGCTCCCGCACCTGGTCCTCGGTAGTGAGGCGGGCGTCCGCCAAGGTCGACAGCCCCAGCCTCGACGAACCGCTGCGCTCCAGGATCGCGCGCCCCCACTCGCGGTTGACCGCGATGGCCGGATCGGTGTCGGGCTCGTTCTCGAAGGCGAGCCGCGCCGTCGGCAGCTCGGGGTGGAGCCGGTTCTGCACACGTCGCGGCTCGGGCACCCGGTCGTCGAGCGCGGCCAGGGATGCGGCGAACCGGTCGGACTCACGCGTGAAGATCGCCGGGTCATCCAGCTCGAACACCCCGGACATGAAGTTCTCGCTCGACGCGTTCTCTTCGAGTCGACGCACCAGATAGCTGATCGCCGAGTCGAACTCTCCCGGCTGCACGACCGGCGTGTACAGCAGGAGGCCGCCGGTCTCGGTGCGCACCGCGTCGGCTTGCGCCGTCGCCATTCCCAGAAGCATTTCGACCTCGACCCGGTGCTGCACTCCGCGCTTCTGCGCGAGCAGCCAGGCGAAGGCGAGGTCGAACAGGTTGTGGCCGGCAACACCGATGCGCACCGCATCCGTGTTCTGCGGCGTGAACGCCCTGGTGAGCAGGCGCTTGTAGTTGGTGTCGGTGTCCTGCTTGGTCGACCAGGTCGCGAGCGGCCAGCCGTGAACGGTCGCGTCCACGTTCTCCATCGCGAGGTTGGCGCCCTTGACGATGCGGACCTTGATGCCCGCGCCGCCCTCGGCGACCCGTTGGCGGGCCCAGGCCATCAGCCTGTCGAGGGCGGACACCGAGTCGGGCAGGTAGGCCTGCAGCACGATCCCCGCCTCGAGGTGTTCCAGCCCGGGCTGCTCGAGCAGCGCGGTGAAGACGGCGATCGTCAGGTCGAGGTCTCGGTACTCCTCCATGTCGAGGTTGATGAACTTGGTGCTGCGGGATGCCGCGGCCTGCTCGTACAGCGGCGTCAGTCGTTCGACGACCCGGGTCACGGTCTCGTCGAAGCCCCACATCGAGAGCTGGCTGACCACCGACGAGACCTTGACCGAGACGTAGTCGACGTCATCCCGGGCGAGCAGTTGCTGGGTGCCGCCGAGCCGCCTGCGCGCCTCGCGGTCGCCGAGCACCGCCTCGCCGAGCAGATTGACATTGAGCCGGATGCCACGAGTGCGCAACTTCTGCAGCGTCTTGCCCAGCGTCTTCGGGTCGGCATCCACCACGAGGTGCGCGACCATGCGCCGCAGCACCCAGCGCGAGATCGGGATGATCGGCCACGGTACGATCCGGGCGAAGCCGCCCCCGACCGCGATCGCGGCCCGCAGGTACCAGGGCAGGAAGCGTGGAATGCGATGCGCGAGCATCTCGAGGTTCTTGCCGGCGACCCGCAGGTCTTCAGGGCGGACGACCTTGTCGACGAAGCCCAGGGTGAACTCGAGCCCGCGAGGGTCCTTGAGCACGCCGGCCAGGCGCTGGGCGCTCGGGTCTGGCTTCACGTCGGCGCTGGCGGCGAGCCAGTGGCGCACGAGGTCGACAGTCTCTTCGGCGGAAGGCAGATCGGCCGTCTGGTCTGAGGAGGCACGCGAGGGGGAGGTCACCCGTCTAGTGTCTCTCGCCGCAATCAATCACGATAAGTGATGTTTTGTGCACGGTATTGTTCGATGATGCCGATGCTTTCGAGAATGCGCCGCCCGTGATCGACCTGCGCCGACTGTCCCTGTTGCGCGAGCTGCACTTCCGCGGCACGATCGCGGCCGTCGCGGCGGCGCTCGCCTACAGCCCTTCCTCGGTCTCGCAGCAGCTCTCGCAGCTCGAGCGCGAGGTCGGAGCACCCCTGCTGATCAAGTCCGGGCGCCGCGTGCGGCTGACCCCGGTCGCCGAGACGCTCGTGGAGCACACCCATGAGCTCCTGGCTCGGATGGACGCGCTCGAGGCAGCGCTCGCCGCATCCGGAGGTGCCGTGTCGGGCACGGTGCGTCTCGCGGTATTCCAATCGGCGGCGCTCGGAGTCATCCCGCGCGCCCTGTCCCTGTTCGCCGAACGCCACCCGCTGCTTCGTGTCGAAGTCACGCAGCGCGAACCCGAGAGTGCTCTCGCGGCGGTGTGGGCGCGCGAGTTCGACCTGGTGATCGCCGAGCAGTACCCAGGTCATGCTGCGCCGCGCATTGCCGAACTCGACCGCGAACCGCTCTGCGGCGACGAGTTGCGGCTGGCCGCGATGGATGCCGTGATCACCTCGATCGAGACAGCGCGCGCGGCGAGCTGGGTGATGGAGCCGCGCGGCACCGCCTCGCGGCACTGGGCCGAGCAGCAGTGCCGGGTCGCCGGCTTCGAACCGGACGTGCGGTTCGAGACCGCCGACCTGCAGGCGCAGACCCGTCTCGTCGAATCGGGGCACGCTGTGGCCCTGCTTCCCGATCTGGTCTGGGCAGGCGAGCCGCCGACCGTGCGCCTCCTCGACCTGCCCGGTTCGCCCCGTCGAGAGGTGTTCACCTCCGCCCGACGCGGCTCGCCCGACACCACGATCGCCGCGTGCCGGGCGGTGCTGGCCGAGGCCGTGGTGTCGCTCGGGCTGGGCTGAGCCACCGCCCGACGGTTGATCGGCAGGAGCACGAGACCGTTCCGCCTCGCCGATGCACTGACGGGTACGATGGCCAGCTATGACGGCCGATGACGAGCTGAGCGATCAGGACTGGGCGGTCTGGCGCGACTTCATGACGATGAGCAGCCAGCTCTCGCACGAACTCGACCGCCGTCTGCAGGCCGACGCCGGCATCTCGCAGGCCGACTACTCCGTGCTGGTCGTGCTGCAGCAGACGCCCGACCATCAACTGCGCACCGGCGAGCTCGCCGAGCTGCTGGCCTGGGAGAAGAGCCGTGTCTCGCACCAGGTGGCGCGCATGGAGGCGCGCTCGCTGGTGCTGCGCCGCGAATGCGACACCGACGGGCGCGGCACCTGGATCGAACCGACCCCCGAGGGCCGGCGCGTGCTGCTCGGCGCGATGCGCAATCACAACCGAGCCATCCGCGAACTGTTCTTCGAGGCGCTTCGTGACGACCAGCGGGCCGCCATCGGCGACGCCGCCGTGAACGTGCTCGACAGGCTGAGCCCCGAGGGCTGCACGATCGCGGAGGAGAAGGGCATGCCCATCTCGCGCCGCGCGAAGGCGTCAGTCTGAACGCCGCGCGCTACGACGTCGCCATCATCGGCGGCGGCCACAACGGCCTCACCGCCGCCGCCTATCTGGCGCTGGCCGGCAAGCGCGTGATCGTGCTCGAGCGCCTCGGCGAATTCGGCGGAGCGGCGGTGTCTGCTCAGGCGTTCTCCGGGGTCGACGCGCAGCTGTCGCGCTACTCGTACCTGGTCAGTCTGCTTCCGCAGCGCATCATCGACGAGCTGAGACTCGACATCCGCCTCGCCCGCAGGCGTTACTCGTCGTACACACCGCTGCCGGGCACCGACACCGGCCTGCTGGTCGACACCGGGGACCCAGCCGCGACGGCGGCCTCGTTCGCCGCGGTCGGCGCCGCTCAGGATGCCGCAGCCTGGTCCTCCTTCTACGACGGCACCGCGCGCCTGGCCCGCTCCCTCTTCCCGACCGTGACCGAGCCCCTGATGACGCGCAGCGAAACGCGGCGGATGCTGGGCGACGACACCCTGTGGAACGACCTGATCGAGCAGCCGATCGGCTCGACCATCGAGGGTCGCTTCGCCGACGACCTCGTGCGCGGTGTGGTGCTCACCGATGGGCTGATCGGCACCTTCGCGCCTGCCGTCGACCCGAGCCTGGCCGCGAACCGGTGCTTCCTCTATCACGTCATCGGCGGCGGCACCGGTGACTGGGATGTGCCAATCGGGGGAATGGGCGCGCTGAGCGCAGCTCTGCGCGCCGCAGCAAGAGATGCTGGGGCAGAACTACTCTCCGGGGCGGACGTGACCACACTCACCCCCGATGGCGAGATCACCTATCGCCGCGACGACGCGGAGCACCGTCTCGCGGCTGAAACCGTGCTGGCCAATGTCGCCCCCTTCGAGCTCGCGCGGCTGCTGGGCGAGACGGCGGAGCGCCCGGAAGGCGCGCAGGGCAAGGTCAACCTGCTGCTGACGCGTCTTCCGCGGTTGCGCGACGCGGGCCTGGATCCAGCTGCGGCGTTCGGCGGCACCTTCCACGCCAATGAGGGCTTCGCGCGGTTGGGCTCGGCGTACGACGACGGGGTGGCCGGGCGCATCCCGGATCCGCTGTCGGTCGAGATCTATTGCCACTCCCTCACCGATCCGAGCATCCTGTCGCCCGAGCTGCGTGCGGCCGGCGCGCAGACCCTCACGGTGTTCGCCCTCCAGACCCCCGACCGCCTGCTCACCGAGGCGAACAACGGCACCCGGCGCGCCGAGCTCGAGAACGCGGTGATGCGCTCCCTCGACGCCGTACTGGCCGAGCCGATCGCGCCCCTGCTGATGACGGACGCCGACGGCCGGCCCTGCATCGAGACCAAGACCACGCTCGATCTCGAGCACGCGCTGCGCATGCCGGGCGGCAACATCTTCCACGGGCCGCTGTCGTGGCCATTCGCCGAAGATGACGCGCCCCGCGAGACGGCGGCGGAGCGCTGGGGAGTCGCCACCGCACACCCGCGGATCCTGCTCTGCGGAGCCGGAGCCCAGCGCGGCGGCGCGGTCAGCGGGCTCGGCGGTCACAACGCCGCCATGGCGGTGCTCGAAGCCGGATGACACCGCCGGCTTTCCGAATGCGCACGGGGGCTATCGCGGCGCGCATGCCGGGTCTACGCTCAGCGGTGCTCGCTCGGGATATCCGATCGCCGGGCGGCACGACCGGAAGGACGCACCGATGGGAATGTTCGACGGAGCCGGAGCCGCCGCAGCGGGAGCCGACTGGCAGAAGCAGGCTGCCGAGGCGCAGGCGATGGCCGACAAGATGATGCAGGATGCCGGCTACGGCAACGCGGCAAGCGACGTGACGATGGCCAATGCCGCCGAGATGACCGCGACGATGGGCGCCGACCGCGACCGGATCCAGGCGAGCGCCGACGAGAACAACCGGATCCTCACCGTGGGCGGCGCCGCCAAGGCCACCATCGTCAGCAAGACCGACACCGGCGAGAAGGTGGCAGGCAACTCCGTCTACCAGTTCGAGTTGTCTGTGGTGCCCGAGGGTGGAAAGGCCTACACGGTGACGAAGACCGAGATCATCCCCCCGCAGACCCTGACCGGCTATGCCGATGGGACGACTCTGGATGCGCGAATCGACCCCGCGGACAAGAACAAGGTCGCCTTCGGCGACAAGCCGTTCAAGTAGACGGCACTGCGATCATGGGAGTGCTCGACGACATGGGCCGTCTCTGGGACGCGTCGCAGCAGATGCCGAAGAAGTCGTTCGCCGACAAGATGAAAGACGCGGCCGATGGCGCCGAGGCGGCCGCGGCCATGCAGCGTGCGGCGGCCGCAGGAGCACCGGCCGGTGCGAATGGAGTGACCTTCAATCCCTTCGAGAACATGGCCGCGATGAACGCCGGCGTGAAAGGATCGGCCACCGTCGTCTCACTGGTCGACACCGGCACCAAGCTGGCGGACACCCCGGTCTACGACGTCACGATGGATGTCGTGGCCGACGGCCAGCCCGGCTTCCGCGCCGTGCACCGCCAGGTGATCGCGGCAGCGGCGCTGGGCAACTGGCAGGCCGGCAAGGTCTTGCCGGTGCGCTTCGACCCGAACGACGCGACGCACCAGCTCACCATCGGGTAGCTGCCCTCAGGCGGCCGGCCACTCGCTTGGCGCCTCGGCGCGGGTCGACGGCAGGGCAGCGTCGTCGGCCCAGCGGCGCACCCACGCGTCGACCGGAATCTGCGTCAGATCGATGCCGGCGAGCGCGTTGAGTTCGTCGACGGTGACCGTGCCACCCCTGCGCTTGAGGAACCGGGCCTTGACGAACGCGCGCGCGAAGATCTCGCCGTCGACCACGAAGCGCTGCTCGACGAAAAGTGCGCGGTCGTGGAATCCCGCCATCCGGGTCTCGAGCACGAAACGCTGCCGCCACTGAAGAGACTTGCGGTAGGTGATGGTCTGTGAGGCGACGACCGGATAGAAGCCGGCATCCATCAGCTTCGTCCAGACGCCGGTGCGCATCATGAGGTCGACGCGGCCGAGGTCCATCATCGACAGGAAGACGCCGTTGTTGACATGGCGGAGCTGGTCGAGATCGGTCCAGCGGGCACGCATCGGCAACCGGTCGACGTCATCGAAGCTGAGCCGCGGCTTGCGGCCGACGGTGAGGCGCAGCCACAGCAGGCGGAAGAGGAGGTTCACCGGCCCCAGGCTACCGGCGCGGTGAACCTCCCCTGCATCTACTGCCCGATGATGCTCAGTGCCTTCCTTGACCCAGCAGGGTCAGCAGCGAGAACGAGACCTCGCCGATCCCGGTGACGTCGTCGTACTTGACGGCCGTCGCGAGGGAGGTGTCGCGGTCCAGGGTGAGCAGGTAGCTGTTGCCGCTGACCCGTCCGGTGTAGGCGAGAGCGGCCGGCGGGTCCTGCGGCTTGACGTCGCGGAACGCTGCCGGAATCACCCGGTCGATCGCATACAGGGTCGGGTTGGCGAACCCGATCCGCGAGTGCGTCGCCTGCTGCACGAGCGCGATCATCGCCGCCGTCATCGGCGATGCCAGCGACGTGCCTCCGTAGGTCTCGTTCGTGAACGGGTCGGTGGTCAGCGCGCTGTCGTCGTTGATCGGGCTGATGCCGATCAGGAACCCGGTGTACGGGTCGGCGAGCGCCGCGATGTCCGGCGAGACGCGCTTGCCTCGGGCAAGAGACCCCGGCACGATCCCGCGCTGGTACCAGGGCTGCGCGAACACCGTGCTCCGGCCTCCGCCTGCACCTCCGCCGAAGATCGTGCCGGGCAGCGGCGCGCTGTAGCCGAGACCACCCGGCGCCGTCGGGTCGGCCACGATCTTGTCGAGCATGTCACCCCATCCGGTCTCCATGGCGATCTTGCCGTGCTGGTCGATGCCGAGCGAGGTGCCACCGACCGCCGTCACCCACGGCGACGAGGCGGGGAAGTCGGGCTGCACGGGCAGGCCGTTCGGCGTCTCGTCCCCGCTGTCTCCGCTGGAGAAGTAGAGGCCGATCCCTTCACCCGCCGCCTGGAGGTACAGGTTGGTCTCGCCGGCGATGACGTCGGCCGGGACGTCCTCACCGAGGTCGCCGTAGCTGTTGCTCACGATGTTCGAGAGGTTGCCGTCGAGCACCTCCGACATCGCGACATCCAGCCCCCCGCCGCAGTTGAATCCGCCGATGTACAGGATCTTGGCGCCGGGCGCCAGCCCGTGCGCCGACTCGACGTCGAGGGTCTGCTCGCCCTGCCAACCGCTGGGCTCCTGGCAGGCCTCCTTGTCGACGAACTGGTCGGGCGTCGGCACGATCTGCTGGTAGGTCGCGGCGGTCAAGCCCGGCTCACCGAGTGCCGCCGAGTAGGTGTTGACGTCCGAGACGATCGTCGGCGACGCGTAGGCGTCGATGATCGCGACGGTCTGTCCCGCACCGTTCTGCGAGATGCCCGAGATGCCGTACGCCGAGCGCAGCTGAGCCGGCGTGTACCCGCACACGTAGGTGGGGTACTGCGTCTTGCCGTACGCAGCCGGAACCGTCACCGTGTTCTCGCCGTAGTAGCTCGAGCACGGAGTCGTGACCAGCGGCGCGGTCTGCGCCTGACGGCCGAACTTCTGCGGCTCGGACTGGCCGGGCAGGTCGCCCTGCTTGATCGAGTTGGGATGCGTGAGCAGGCGCGCCTGGTCGAGGCTCAGCCCCGAGACCTTGCCCGCGATGCTCGCCGGAAGGGTCGGCACCTTCGACGGCGCGAGCAGCGACGTCCCGCCGTGCGCATAGCGGTGGATGCCGGCCCCGAAGGTCGCATTGAACTGATCGGCCGTCCCCCGGAAGACCACGTACTCGCGACTGGCGGGGACCGCGCTGATCGTGAATCCGTTGCTGGTCAGGAAGCTCACCAGCGCGTCACTGTCGGCTTTCGATGGGCCGAACCGCGAGATCCACCGGGCAGCCGAGAGACCAGCGCGGTACCCGACACCGGGAGTGGAGACCACGGTGGCGAGGGCCTTCGCGGCGGCGGCGTGGCGCAGCGGCAGATACAGCTCGCCTTCGAACGTGACCGCCGGATCTGCGGCGCCCTGGTCGTTGGCGGCGGTCGCCCAGCCGGGGATGGCTCCCGGATAGCTGGTCGGGCCTGCCGGAGTGGCGGCGGATGCCGCGGAGACTCCCGACAAGACCGAGAGTGATGGCAGCGACGAAGGAGACGGCGATGGTGACGCCCCTCCTCAGTCCTGCCGGGTGGAGCGAGCGATCGACCACGTTGAGGTCCTTCCCTGCGATTCCCAATGGGCGAGCGAGTGCCCACCCCCGGGGTGACGCTAGACCAGGCTGACTACCCCCCACAAGGGGGGTACGTGACGAGTCCCCCACTTCGCCCACACGGGGTCAGCGGCGGCGGTTGTCGACGATGGTCATCCGGGGTCCGTGCCGTTCGTAGCCGATCCCGGATGCCTCGATCAGGCGCACCACCCGCTGCCGGTGGCCGCGCCAGGGCTCGAGCAGTTCCAGCATCCCGTCGTCGTCGACGCGCTCGCCGATCAGGGCCCAGCCCACGGCCTTGCTCACGTGGAAGTCACCCACACTCACCGCATCCGGGTCGCCGTGCGAGCGCTGCAGGGTCTCTGCCGCCGTCCAGACGCCGACACCGGGGATGCCGCGGAGTTTGCGCGCCGCGACCGGGATCGCGTCGTCTGCCGCGCGTTCCAGCGACTCGCCGACCCGCGCGATGCGCATGATGGTGTCCGAGCGCTGCGGCCCGACGCCGGCCCGGTGCCACTCCCACGACGGCACCCGGCGCCACTTCGCCGCAGAGGGCGCGACGCGCATGCCGAGCGGGGCAGGACCGGGGGCGGGCTCGCCGTGCCGCCGCACCAATTCGCGCCACGCGCGTTTCGCCTCGATGCCGGTCACCTTCTGCGCCAGCACGGTCGGGATCAGGAAGGGCAGGATGCGCGCCGCGCGCGCGAGCCGCAGTCCGGGAGTGCGATGGTGCAGCTCGGCGATCAAGGGATGCCGCGCCGGGTCGAATCCGGTGTCGTCGTCGTCCGCGCCGAGCAGCGCCGGGACGCCGGCGATGGCGTGCTCGGCTCCCGGCCCCCACGCGGCAGCGTCGACGCCACCCGCCCTGACCGTCAGATGCAGGGTCGCGGCGCCCACGGGGGTTGCCATCGTGAGCCAGAGGCCGGCGGCATCCCGCTGAATGGTCGGGTCGGTGCTGCCCTGCGCCAGCGGCCCGAGCGTCAACCGCAACGACACCTCGCGGTGCGGCTCGTAGCGACTGCGGATCGGGTCCATCGGCCCGAGCCTATTCGGCCCGGGCGACGAGGGGTGGACCCACGGCGCGGACGACCGGCGAGTGCCTGCCGTCCGCGCCGGGTTCCCTACGAGCAGGTGAGCGTGACCCCGTTGATGTGGTGCACGCCGGGGCCGTACTGGCCGCAGCCGGCCAGCAGGCCTCCGACGACGAGAACCACGATCAAGATGTACACGACCATGAAGATGATGCTCAGAACGATTCCGGCGGTCGCCGGGGTGTTCTTGGCGCCCACGCCACGCGACTGCACCTTGGCGACGATGCTGAGGATCAGGCCGAGCAACGGGAACAGGAACGCGAAGACAAGGCCCACGATGCCAAGGGTCTTGCCGGGCGCGGCCGAGGTTCCGGCCGCTGGGACAGGTGCTGGGGTCGGGACAGTCATTGTGAGGACTCCTAGCGGTTCGTTGATGGGGTGAGGTTTCGCGGGAAGAGCCCGCGGACGCCTCAGACCCTATCGGCGCCCCGTCGTGCGGGGAGCGTCCGACGCGGCAATCGCCTCACGCGAAACACGGCAGGATTGGCACATGAGCATCGGCATTCTCACGAGCGGCGGCGACTGCCCCGGCCTGAACGCGGTCATCCGCGCGGCCGTCTTCACCGGCATCCGCCTGCACGACCTGGAGTTCGTCGGATTTCGCAACGGCTGGAAGGGCGTCGTCGACGGAGACATCATGCCGCTCGCTCTGCCTCAGGTGATGGGCATCTCCAAACAGGGGGGCACCATCCTCGGTACCTCCCGCACCAACCCCTTCGAGAACGGGGGCGGCCCCGAGCGCGTCGCGCAGGTCATGGAGGAGAACGGCATCGACTCGATCATCGCGATCGGGGGCGAGGGCACCCTGGCTGCCGCCAAGCGCTTGACGGATGCCGGAATCAACATCGTCGGGGTTCCCAAGACCATCGACAACGACCTCTCGGCCACCGACTACACCTTCGGGTTCGACACCGCCGTGCAGATCGCGACGGAGGCGATGGACCGGCTGCGGACCACGGGAGACTCCCACGCCCGCTGCATGATCGCCGAGGTGATGGGACGCCACGTCGGGTGGATCGCACTCCACTCGGGCATGGCCGCCGGCGCCCACGCGATCCTGATCCCCGAGCAGAAGACCTCGATCGAGCAGATCTGCCGGTGGGCCGAGTCGGCTCGCGACCGAGGACGCGCGCCGCTGATCTGCGTTGCAGAGGGCTTCAAGCTCGACACCATGGACGACGCCCATTCCGAGCGCGGGCTCGACGCCTTCGGCCGCCCGCGGCTCGGCGGCATCGGCGACCAGCTCGCCCCCGAGATCGAGCAGCGCACCGGGATCGAGACTCGCGCGACCACGCTCGGCCACATCCAGCGCGGCGGCACTCCGACCGCATACGACCGTGTGCTGGCGACGCGGTACGGGATGGCGGCGATCGAGTCGGTCCGCTCGGGCCACTGGGGTCGCATGGTCGCGCTTCGTGGCACCCAGATCGTGCACGTGCCGTTCGAAGACGCGCTGGGTCGCCTCAAGGTCGTGCCGCAGAACCGCTACGACGAGGCCGCGGTGCTGTTCGGCTGAGTTGCTGTCAGACTGACGGCATGAGCACCGTCTTCTTCATCATCGGCGCGGTCTTCGTCGGCATCGCCGGCCTGATCCACATCGCCATCTTCCTGTTCGAGAGCGTGCTCTGGAACAAGCCGAGCACCTGGAAGCGCTTCGGGGTCAAGAACCAGGGCGAGGCCGATGTCCTGCGCCCGATGGCGTACAACCAGGGCTTCTACAACGTCTTTCTCGCCCTCGGCGCCGGAGCCGGGTTGGTGATGCTCGCGTCGAGCAACGTGCAGCAGGCGGGCGCGGCCCTGTCGATCTTCGTGCTGCTGAGCATGCTGCTGGCCGCCGTCGTGCTGCTGTTCTCGAACCCGAAGCTGGCGCGTGCGGCCGCGTTCCAGGGCACGGCACCGCTGATCGGGCTGATCTTCCTGATCATCGCCATCACGACGGCCTGACCTGGCGCCATAGGCCTAGCCGGCCGGACGCTGAGCCGACGCCGCCGCCCGCGCAGCGCCCGGCAGTGCCGCCACGATCCGCTCGAGCGCCAGGTCGTCGTGCGCCGCCGACAGGAACCACGCCTCGAACACACTCGGTGGCAGGCTGACCCCGGCATCGAGCATGGCGTGGAAGAACGCGGGATAGCGCCACGACTCCTGCGCCTGCGCGTCGGCGTAATCGCGCACCGGGTCGGGCCGGAACGCCAGCGAGAACAGACTGCCGGCGCGCGGGATGACGTGGGCGACCCCCTCGGCATCCAGCGCCTCGTGCAGGGCTCCGGCCACGGCATCCGACGCCCGGTCGACGCGTGCGTAGACCTGCGGCGTCGCGTTGGTCAGGGTCGCCAGGCCGGCCGCGACCGCGATCGGGTTGCCGCTCAGGGTGCCCGCCTGGTAGACCGGCCCGAGCGGGGCCAGCTGGTCGAGCAGCACGGCGCGTCCACCGATCGCGGCGAGCGGGAGGCCGCCTCCGAGCACCTTGCCGAAGGTGACGAGGTCGGGCGTCCATCCGGCGCCATCGGGCACGACGCGTGCGGCCTCGAGACCCCACCATCCGGCTGGGCCGACGCGGAAACCGGTGAGCACCTCATCCAGGATCAACAGTGCGCCGTTCTCGCGCGCGATGCCGGCGAGGGCTCGGTTGAAGCCGCGCGCGGGCGCGAGCACGCCGGCGTTGGCACCGGCGGCCTCGGTGATGACCGCGGCGATTCTGCCGGGATGCGCCGCGAACGTCGCGCGCACCGCGTCGAGATCGTTGTAGGGAAGCACGAGGGTGAGAGCTGCGACGGCGTCCGGCACTCCCGCCGACCCGGGGAGTCCGAGGGTGGCGACTCCGGACCCGGCCTCGGCGAGCAAGCCGTCCGAGTGCCCGTGGTAGTGACCGGCGAACTTGATGAGCAGCTCGCGACCGGTCGCTCCGCGCGCCAGCCGGATCGCGGTCATCGTGGCCTCGGTGCCGGTCGAGACCAGGCGGAGCTTCTCGACTCCGCGGGTTCCGTCGACGCACAGTCGGCTTCGCACCAATTCGGCCAACTCGGTCTCGCCGGGGGTCGACGCCCCGAAGCTGAGCCCGCGGCCTGCGGCCTGGCGCACGGCCTCGACAACGGCGGGATGCGCGTGCCCGAGCAGCGCAGGACCCCACGACATCACGAGGTCGACGTAGTCGCGCCCCTCGACGTCGGTGACGGTCGCGCCACGGGCGCTGACCAGGAAGCGCGGTGTGCCACCGACCGAGCCGAACGCCCGCACCGGGGAGTTGACGCCGCCCGCGATGACGCCCTTGGCGCGGGCGAATGCCGCGTCGTTGCCGACCGCGCGGATGCTCCCGGTCGTGTCGGGGGTCATGCTCGAGACCACCGCTCCGCCGCCTCGACGGCCCAGTAGCTGAGCACCGCCTCGGCTCCTGCCCGTCGGATGCTGGTCAGGGTCTCGTCGATCGCGCGCTCCCGATCGATCCAGCCGTGCGCGGCCGCGGCCTCGACCATGGCGTACTCGCCGCTCACCTGATAGGCCCAGACCGGGACGGGGCTCGCGGCCGCGGCATCCGCCAGCACGTCGAGATACGACATCGCCGGCTTGACCATGACCACGTCGGCGCCTTCCTCGACGTCGAGCAGCACCTCACGCAGTCCTTCGCGGCGGTTGGCCGGGTCGAGCTGGTAGCTGCGCCGATCCCCGGTGAGCGACGAGGCGACCGCCTCGCGGAACGGGCCGTAGAACGCCGAGGCGTACTTCGCCGCGTAGCCGAGGATCGCGGTCCCGGTGTGCCCGGCCGCGTCGAGCGCGTCGCGCACGGCGCGCACCTGGCCGTCCATCATGCCGCTGAGTCCGACCAGGGCCGAGCCGGCGTCGGCCTGCGCGACACCCATGTCGCGGTAGCGCACCAGGCTCGCGTCATTGTCGACGTTGCCCGAGGCATCCAGCACTCCGCAGTGGCCGTGGTCGGTGAACTCGTCGAGGCAGAGGTCGGTCTGCACCACCAGGGCATCGCCGACCTCGGACACCGCGATGCGGGTCGCCAGGTTCAGGATGCCGCCGGGGTCGGTCGCGCCCGTGCCGGTCGCGTCCTTGTGCTCGGGCACGCCGAACAGCATCACGCCCCCGATGCCCGCTCGAGCGGCGCGCTGAAGCTCGCTCTTGAAGGAATCGAGCGAATGCTGCACGACTCCCGGCATCGACCCGATCGGCACCGGCTCGGCCGCGCCCTCGCGGACGAACATCGGCAGGATCAGCTCGGCCGGGCTCACGCGGGTCTGCTGGGTCAGCCGCCGCATCGCGGCAGTCGTCCGCAGACGCCGTGGCCTGATGATGGGCGTCACCCCTGACGGCAACGCGGAACCGGAGACAGGCCGCTCGCTCATTCTGCTTCGACGTATTCCACGAGCGCCTCGATGAGCGAGTCGGCCGACCGCTCCTCGGCGATGACGTGCACGGGCAGGCCGGTGGCTCGGGCGTCGAACGCGGTGCGGGGGCCGATGCAGGCCACGACCGTCTCCTCGGGCAGCGGTGCGAGCTGGGCCGCGATCTGCCTGGCCACGCTGCCCGAGGTGACCAGCACGGCGCGGATGCGGCCGGAGGCGACATCCATCGCCACGTCGGGGGTGACGGGTACGCCGACGGTGCGGTATGCCGTGACGAACTCGACCGCGAAGCCGAGCTTCGACAGGCCGGCCACCAGCGTCGGCTCGGCGATGTCTGACTGCGGGATCAGCACCCGCCCGCGGATGTCCGTCGCCGGCCACTCCTTCACCAGGCCGCGCGCCGAGTTGTCCGAGCCCGGCACGAAGTCGACCCGATAGCCCGCCAAGGCGAGCGCCGCGGCCGTGGTCTCGCCGACCGCCGCGATGCGCGTCGAATCGGGAACCCTCGTGCCTTGACTGGTCAGCACATCGACGGTGGTCGCGCTGGTGATGACGACCCAGTCGAACCTGCCCTCGCTCAGCTCATGCAGGGCATCGGCCAGCGCCGAGGGATCTTCGGCGCCCGCGAAGTTGATCAGGGGTGCGATCACCGGCGTCGCGCCGAGCGCGCGCAGGGTCGCGGCGACGGCGTCGCCCCATTTGCCCCCGCGGGGCACGAGCACGCGCCAGCCGGACAGCGGCTTGGTCTGGGCACTCATTCCGTGCCCTCCGGTCCGGGGATGCCGCGACTCGACCCCAGCGGAGCGAGCGCCGCCGCTCCGCTCGCCAGCAGTTCGTCTGCGACCCGTTTCGCGAGCTCGCCGATCGGATCGCGCGCATCCTCGGGATACAACGCGTGCGAACTGGTCAGCTGCTCACCGCCGTCTTCGCGGTAGACACGTGCACTGAGGAAGAGCAGCCCGTCGTCGAGGATCGCGTGAGCGCCGATCGGGGCCGAGCAGCCGGCCTCGAGCAGGGCGAGCACTGCCCGCTCGGCGTCGGCCGTCAGCCGGGATGGCTTGTGGTCGACCTTCGCCACCGACTTCTCATCGCCGGTGCGCGTCTCGACCGCCAGCGCGCCCTGCGCGGGAGCGGTCGGCCAGGAATCGATGCCGAAGTACTCGGTGATCGCGTCGGTCCTCCCCAGCCGATCGAGGCCCGCGGCGGCGAGCACCACGGCGTCGAGGTGCCGCTCCGGATCGTCGCTGCCGACCCGGCCGAGCCTGGTGTCGACGTTGCCGCGCAGGTCGACGATGTCGAGATCCGAACGTCGCGAGAGCAGCTGGGCACGGCGGCGCGGCGAGCCGGTGCCGATGCGGGAGCCCGCGGGCAGCTCATCGAGAGTCATGCCGTCTCGGGCGCACAGCGCGTCGCGTGCGTCTGCTCGCCTGGGCACCGCCGCGATCGAAAGGCCGTGGATCGGGGCGGTCGGCAGGTCTTTGTACGAGTGGACGACGGCATCCACCTCGCCGTTCAGCAGCGCCTCGCGCAGGGCGGCCGCGAACACGCCGGCCCCGCCGAGCGATGCCAGGGAGGCGGACGAGCGGTCGCCCTCCGACTCGATCACCACGATCTCGGCCCCGAGCGCCGACGCCACCGTGCCCGCCTGGGCCGTGGCGAGAGCGCTGCCCCGAGTGCCGATCCTCACGGCGCCACCCCGCTCGTTCGTGCGCCGCTCACGGCGCCACCCCGGCGATCGCGGGCTTGAAGCCGAGCCGCGCGTTCTCGCAGCAGCCGGGACGGCACACGTCGTACCAGGGTCCGAGCGCGGTGAGTGCCGGGCGGTCGGCCGTCGGCGTGCCGTTGATCCGCTCGAGTAGCAGGTCGACGAGACCGCGCACATAGGAGGGGTGCGTTCCCGGCGTCGGCGTGCGGATCGCCGCGATCCCGTGTGCTTCGGCGGCCTCGGTGGCCTCGGTGTCGAGATCCCAGAGCACCTCCATGTGGTCGCTGACGAATCCCAGCGGCACGATGACCACCGCCTCGACCCCGTCGGCCGCGAATCCGGCGATCACCTCGTTGATGTCGGGCTCGAGCCACGGCTGGGTCGGCGGCCCGGATCGGCTCTGGTACACGAGCCGCCACGGGATGTCGGTGCCCGCCTCGCGCACGACGACCTCGGCGACCGCGCGGTGCTGCGCGGCGTACGCGCCGCCCTCGCCGAAGCCGCGGTCACGGGGCCCGCTCCGATCGGCGTCGGCGCTCGGGATGCTGTGGGTCGAGAAGAGGATGCGGATCGCGCCCCGGTCGACCCCGCGCTCGACGAACTCGGCCACCGCGGTGCGCACGCCATCGATGAACGGCTCGACGAAGCCGGGGTGGTCGAAGAACTGACGCACCTTGTCGATCTGCATGCGATCGCCGAGTCCGGTCTGATCGATCGCCAGCGCGAAGTCTTCGCGATACTGCCTGCAGCTCGAATACGAGCTGTAGGCACTGGTAGCGAGCCCGATGAGCCGGGTGAAGCCGCGATCCGCCGCCTCGAGCAGCGCGTCGGACAGGTAGGGATCCCAGTTGCGGTTGCCCCACAGCACCGGAAGGTCGAGACCTCGGGATGCCAGTTCGGCCTCGAGCGCCGCCTTCAGCTCGCGGTTCTGCGCGTTGATCGGGCTCACGCCGCCGAAGTGGCGGTAGTGGTGCGCCACCTCTTCGAGGCGCTCGTCGGGGATGCCCCGCCCGCGGGTCACGTTGCGCAGGAAGGGGAGTACGTCGTCCTGCCCCTCCGGCCCGCCGAAGCCCGCCAGCACGATCGCGTCGTAAGCGACCGGAACCTCGACGTGCTCGGAACCCGATGCCGCGGCATCCGTCGCGAAGAGAACGCGGTCGGTCACGCCGGTCATGCGAGTATCTCGGCGACATCATCGACGCTCACGCGTCGACCCGTGAAGAACGGCACCTCTTCGCGCACATGCCTGCGCGCCTCCGTGCCGCGCAGGTGCCGCATCAGGTCCACGAGGTCGAGGGGGTCATCGGCCTCGAGCGCGAGAATCCACTCGTAGTCGCCGAGCGCGAACGACGCGACGGTGTTCGTCTGCACCTGCGGGTAGGCGCCGCCCGCGCGACCGTGGTCTGCGAGCATCGTGCGGCGTTCGTCGTCGGGCAGCAGATACCAGTCGTAGCTTCGCACGAAGGGATAGACGGTCAGCCAGGCTTTCGGGGGCAAGCCTCGCAGGAAGGCGGGCGCGTGGTTGCGGCTGAACTCGGCGTCGCGGTGCACGCCGAGCGCGTTCCACGTGGGCAGCAGTGCGGCAAGTTCGGCGCTGCGACGCAGCGTGCGCAGCGCCCCCTGAAGGCCATCCGCCGTCGCGCCGGTCAACCAGATCAGCAGATCGGCATCGGCACGAAGTCCCGAGACGTCGTAGAGGCCGCGCACGGTCGCTCCCGACTGCTCGACCGAACCGATGGCGTCGACCAGGGGCTCGCCGCCGCGCTCGTCCCGCGCGGCGGGTTCGTCGACGGAGCGGGCATGCGCATCACGCCGCAGCACGGCCCACAGGGTGTATCCGGGCTCGGCGGGGATCGGGTCGGACGGGGACTTCGAGCTGGTGCTCACCGTCCCATCCTCCCCTGCGCACGACCAGGGAGCGAATCGGCGGCAGACCGCCGACCCTCAGTCGTCGTCGCCGCTGAAGATCGCCCAGGCGACCAGCCCGACCGCGATGACCGCGACGGCCGCACCGCCGATGATCCACGGGACCGGGTTGCTGCGGTAGGCGGCTGCCGCCTTCTCGCCCAGTTCGGTCACGCGCTTGGGCACGTTGAACTTGTCTTCGATGGCGTCGAGCGTCGCGGCGAGTTCGTCGCGCGCCTTCTGCGCCTGCGCCTTGGCGGCCTGGGCCTTGGAACTGATGGGGGTGGTCATGATGGTCCTCGCTTTCCGATTCCTCTGATTGCTCGGTAGTCCTTCTGCAGGCTGTCGATCGACTCGGTCGGCAGCGGCGGGATACCCCGCTTGAGTATCCGATACCCGATCAGGGCAAGGATGCCGGCGACGATCAGCAGGAACGCCGCCACGATGAGTGCCGCAAGCCATCCAGGAAGCACCAGCGACAGCGCGAGCACGGCGGAGGTGAGCAGCACTCCCACCATGAAGAGCAGCACCACCGCGGCACCGGCTAGTAGACCCGCGCCGATTCCCAGCGCCTTGAGCTTGGCGATCAGTTCTGTCTTCAGCAGCTCCACCTCGCGGTGGAACAGCTCCTGGATGAGAGCCGGGATGTCGGTGACGAGCGACAGCAGCGAGCGCTTCTGTCCGGGCGGCGAAGGCGGCTTCTGCCCGGACGATCCGGTGGTCTGAGACACGACTCAGCCGCCGATCAACTGGACTTCGTCGTGCCCGACTTGGCAGCCGTCGACCTGCTGGTCGAGCTCGCCCGAGTGCCGGGCTTCTTGCCGGTCACCTGCGACACGACCTTCTTGGCGTTGCCGCTCACGAACTCGGCGACGTCGGGCGCCTTGTCTTTGACGAAGCTCTCGGCGGCGTCGACCTGGCGCTGCACGCGCGGGTCGTTCCAGAACGTCGTCGCGGCGGATTTCAGCTGCTCGTACCTCTCGCGACCCGCGCGGGTTCCGAGAACGTAGCCGAGACCGAGTCCGGCGACGAAGAGGATCTTGCCTTTCATGGAAGGCTCCATTCCTTGATGGCTGATCGGTCCAGCCTAGCCCTGGTCCTCCGGGACAGTTCCCAGCAGACGTTCGGCCTCCGACTCGGCCTGCCCAATCACGGCGGCGAGTCCGGTGCCAGAACCAGCCTCCCCGACATAATGCATTCCGTCAACGGCATGCGTCCGAGGCACGGCCCGTTCCCAGGTCAGAAGGTCGGCGTCGAGCGGCTCGCGCACCGCGACGCCCAGCAATGTGGAGGCGTCAGCGATCGCCTGCGCCACGTCGACCCCGCTCCCACGGGCGCTGCCGTCGTACGACAGGCGCAGCGCCTGCAGCCCACCCGCACGCTCGGCAAGCCACGGCCATTTCGCGGTGAGGTGCGTGAGCGCCCGCGCCCCGACTCCTGGGGAGCCGAGCTCGACGAGCACCCCGGTGCCGCGAGGAGCGGCCGCGAGCTCTGGCTGGTCGACGACGAGGGTGACCAGCGTGATCGTCCGCCCGGGCGCGCGGTCAGCAGCAACGCCCGGCGCAGCGACCAGCACATCGCCGTGAAGCAGCTCGCCGTCGGCGCGCACGTGATCGGGCGCGACCTCGTCGATCGTCACCCCGAGCCGCACCGGCACGCCGAACCGCTCGAGATCGGCGAGCAGGCGGTCGACGATCGTGACAAGTCCGCCGCGGATTCCCGCCACCTGCGAGCCGGCGGGCGACCGATCGCGCAGGCTCGCCACGGCGTGCGACAGGGAGCCCTCTCGCGAGAGAGCGGAACGCAGGCCGGGCGCGGCGCGCTCCAGCGGGAGTTCGTCGGGATCGGCCGAGTGCACGCCGCGCACCACCGGCGCGACCAGCCGCTCGAGCACGGCTGCGCCCATCCGGCGCCGCACCAGCTCGCCGAGCGTCTGCGCCTTCGCGCCGATCGGTGAGGGCATCAACAGATCGAGCGCTGCTCGGAACGCGGCGCGGGTTCCGACGGCGTCGATGACATCACGCGACAGCGCGACCGAGGGGATGCCGAGCAGGCTGGTCGCGGGCAGCGGCGTCGCCGTTCCGTCGGCCCGGTACAGCCAGGCCGGGAGTTCCGCGGGCCGCACGATCTCGTCGCCGAGCCCCAGACGCCCAGCGAGGTCGGCCACGATGCCGCCGCGCGTCGCGAACGACTCGGCACCCGCATCCAGTTCGAGGCCGCCAACGGTGTGCCGCGCGATCTGTCCTCCCGCGCGGTCGGAGGCCTCGAGCACCACCACGTCGCGCCCGCCGAGCACCAGGCGCCGCGCGGCCACCAGCCCGGCGATCCCGGCCCCGATGACGATCACCGGCCCCCGCCGCGAATCAGACTGCGGCGGTGGATCGGGCTGCGGTTCTGGCGGCGACGGCATCGCGGTCATCCCAACTCGTGGGCGAGTTCGACGACGCGGGTCAGCACATCCGGGTCGGTCTCTGGCGGGACGCCGTGGCCGAGGTTCAGCACGTGGGCCGGGGCGGTCGCGCCGCGCTCCATCACGTCGCGGACGTGAGCCGCGAGCGTCGGCCACGGCGCAGCGAGCAGCGCGGGGTCGACGTTGCCCTGGAGGGGGACCGAGCGCCCGAGGCGTTCGCTCGCCACGTCCAGGGGCAGGCGCCAGTCGACTCCGACGACGTCGGCGATGCCCGCCATGAGGTCGAGCACCTCGCCGCTCCCGACGCCGAAATGCACCTTCGGCACGTCGAGCCCGCGCAGGGCGCTCAGCGCGCGCTCCGAATGCGGACGCACCCGGCGCTGATAGTCGCGACGCGACAGGGAACCGACCCACGAGTCGAAGAGCTGCGCGGCACTCGCGCCGGCATCCACCTGGGCTCGCAGGAAGGCACCCGTCACGTCGGCGCACCAATTGAGCAGGGCCGCCCAGGCGTGCGGGTCGGCGTACATCATGGTGCGCGCGCGCAGCTGGTCCTTCGACGGGCCACCCTCGATCAGATAGGAGGCGAGCGTGAACGGCGCTCCACCGAACGCGATAAGCGGAGTGCCCCCGAGCTGAGCCACGGTCATCGCGACCGCATCGCGGATCGGGCGCAGCGCATCCGGATCGAGCGGGGGCAGGCGCAGGACGTCAGACGCCGTTCGGATCGGTGAATCGAACACGGGCCCGCGACCGGGCACGATACGAACGTCGACCCCGGCGAGCTTGACAGGCACGACGATGTCGCTGAAGAAGATCGCGGCATCCACCCCGTGCCTGCGCACCGGCTGCATCGTGATCTCGCTGGCCAACTCGGGCGTCAGGCACGCGTCGAGCATCTCGGTGCCGAGCCGGAGTTCGCGGTACTCGGGCAGCGAGCGTCCCGCCTGCCGCATGAACCACACCGGCAGGGTCTCGGGACGATCTCCTCGGTACGCGCGGATCAGCGCAGATCCGCCCGTCCGGCCATCGCGCAAGGGATGATCCCCTGGCAGCGGGCTGTCGGGGGGAGCTGAAGTGTCTGGCACCCTTCCAGGCTAGGCGACCCTCGGCGCGCGCCCAGCCGGACCGTGTCTACGATGAGCGAGTGCTTCTGTGCCTGACGGCGAACCATCGCACCGCCGACTTCGAGCTGCTCGATCGGGTGTCGCGCGATGCGTCGACGACCGCGGCAAACGTCATCGCCGCCGATTCGTCGATCCGCGGTGCCGTCGTGCTGGCGACGTGCAACCGCTTCGAGGCCTACCTGGATGTCGACGACACCCTCCTGGCAGACCCCTCCGCCTCGGCAGACCTCGTCTTCGCTGCGCTGGCCCGCACGGTCGGCGAGGACGCCGCCGCGCTGCGCCGCGGGGCCGAGTTCTTGCGGGGCGACGAGGCGGTGCGCCACCTGTTCGCGGTCAGCTCAGGTCTGGAGTCGGTCGTCGTCGGCGAAGACGAGATCAGCGGTCAGGTGCAGCGCGCGCTGACCGCGGCGCGCGCAGCCGGCACCGCGAGCAGTGCTCTCGAACGCGCATTCCAGCGTGCGGCCCGCACCTCGCGGCACGTCCGCCGGGCCACAGAACTCGGGGCGGCAGGACGCTCGATGGTCCGTCTCGCGCTCGATCTGGCCGCGTCGCGCGTCGCCGACTGGGACGCGGTGCCGGTCCTGGTCGTCGGAACGGGCCGCTATGCGGCGACCACGATCGCCGCGCTGCGCGCTCGGGGCTCGCGCGACATCCGGGTGTTCTCGGCGACAGGCCGTGCTGACGACTTCGCCGTGCGTTACGGCGTGACCGCCGAGCACGAGCTGCGATCGGCCATCGCCGGCGCCGAGCTCGTGCTCACCTGCACGTCGCGCTACACCGTGACGGCCGCGGACATTCCGGATGCCGCCCGCCGACTGATCGTCGACCTCGGACTGCCGCGCAATGTCGAGCCCGCGGTTGCGCACCTGCCGGGCGTCGAACTGCTCGACCTGGAGCTGCTCGCGCTGCATGCTCCCCTCGCCGAACGGGGAGAGGGAGCGCAGCAACTCGTGGCCGACGCCGCCGCCGAGTTCAGCGCCGAAGCCGAGGCGGCTCCCGCCATCGTGGCGTTCCGCCGCCACGTGCTCGCCGCCCTCGACGACGAACTGTCGCGTTCGCGGGCCCGCGGTGGCGGTGACGTCACCGAGGAGGCACTGCGCCACCTGGCCGGCGTGCTGGTGCACACTCCATCGGTGCGTGCTCGGCGACTGGCCGCCGAGGGGCGCACCGATGAATTCCTCGCAGGCCTCGAGGCGCTTTACGGCGTGCACGTCGAGCCCGGCTCGACAGGTGCGGACGCCGCGACCGGTGCCGAGGAGTCCACGGCTTAACGGCACGAATGCCCCGTCCCCCACGGCGGGTGGGAGGCGGAGCATTCGTGTTTCGATCGGCTCACCCGGTTCTCAGCGCCGGACGAACCGAGAGTCACCCGGCGCGGTGCTGGGCGGTCCGGCGCCTGTTGAGCACGGCACGCACGGCCAAGGCTCCGACACCGAGCTGAAGCAGGATCACGGCCAGCACGATCCAGCCGCGGTTGTCGGTGCCGGTCAGGGCCAGCGTCGTCAGGTCGCCGCAGACCGCGGTTGCCGCGTGGATCGTGAGAACCCAGCTGCTCGGGCCGTCGAGACCGTCCTTGCCCTGCGGCTTCGCCGTCACCGTGTAGGTGCCGGCCGCCAGCGGCGTCGTGGTCCGCGTCACCGGCACTCCGTCGATGAAGTAGTCGACCACCTTGGAGAAGTCGACGCCTCCGACCTGCCCCACGGTGATGGAGCCGCCGCCCGAGACGCCTGAGCGGCAGACCTCATCCTGCGCGGTCGCGTTGGTCGGCTGGTCGGCCAGGGTGGGGATGCAGCCCAGGGGAGCTGTGAAGACGAGCGGCCACTCCGTCGTGGCGCCGGCCGCGAAGCCCCAGGTCGAGTTGACCGGCTCGGCGGTGACGTCCACGGTGGCGGGACCCGTCACGTGGTACTCACCGGGGATCGTCGCGATCCCGTCGACCTTCCAGGTCACGCCGTCCTGCTGCGGAAGCGTGTAGACGCCGTCGGTCGTGCAGCCGAGCTCGGTCGTCACGGTCGCGGCGAGCGGCGTGATGGTCTCGCAGTGCACCGGCGGCAGCACCTTCTTGGTCAGCGGCCAACTGTCCGCCCCGGTCAGCACAAAGCCGGGCTTGGCCGTCACGCCGACCTGGTAGGTGCCGGCCGGCAGCTTCGTGACCGTGCTGGTGACCTCGGGAAAGCTCACCGCGTTGCCGACGCCGGTGATCGAGTAGATCAGGCCGGGCTGCAGATCGACGGTGATCGACCCGTTGCTGACCACGCCGTTGGTGCAGACCTCGGGCGAGACCGAGGGGTCACCGGGCGTGCTGGTGAGGCATCCGGTGAAGGCCGGGATGGTCAGGTGGCTCAGCAGCACGCCGTCGGCGTACACGTCGTAGCCGCCGCCCTGATCCCAGATCGGCGTGCCCTCGACGGTGTCAGTGGCGTGCGCGGCGACCGTGTCGGTGATGGTGGTGTTGGCCACGGTGAAGGTGACAGGCACATCCGATGCGCTGTTGTCGAAGTGGAAGTACAGGTTCTTCGACGAGAACCCGGTGTTCGGGTAGCAGGCGCCGAGCGTGTAGCTGACCGCCGGGGCGTGGTTCTGCGACGTGAAGGCGTAGTTCACGCAGCCGGCCGTGACCGAGGTCACGATGCCGTCGCCCTTCGCGCCGGAGCCGAGCGAGTAGCCGATCGCCTTCACCTGCACGTCGGTGACGCCCTGCTGCGCCCAGGCGAACAGGTAGTCGTCGATCGAGCCGTACGACAGCTGGTAGCTCGGGTTCGGACCGCTCGGCAGGCCGGTGACCGTGTGGCTGCTCCACCACTTCGGGAACAGCGGCTCGTTGACCAGGTTGCCGAAGAACGAGCCGTTCACGTACACCGTGAGCTGCAGCCCGGGAGCCGACTCACCGCTGGTGTTGGCATACCCGAGCGCCGGGATGCCGACCTGGCTGAGCGGGAAGTCGGTGGCGTGGTATCCGGCCGACTTGTCATTCGAGCCCGATCCGTCGGTCCAGATGTGGAGGCCGCTGGCCACGTACTCGTGGTGACCGCCCGACTTCGATTCTCCGAACGTCCATCCGGCGTTGTCGAGGTTGGTCGAGACGGGGGCCACTGTCGTGGTCGCGCACGCCACGGCGCAGGGCGCGTACTGGCCGAGGTGGAAAGTCCACGAGGTCGTGGCTCCCGCCTTGAGCGTGTACGGGGCGTTGACGGTCGCCGTCACGACGTAGTCGCCCTGGTTGCCCGAACCGGTCTCGGCGTAGGTGACCGCCGCGGTGCTCGCGGGCACCGTGACCGATCCGTATTCACCGCAGGCCGTGATCGCGCTGGCGGTGGGCTGAACCGGGGTGATCACGTTGCATCGGGTCGCCTGCTGCACATAGGTGGGCGAGGGCCCGGTGAACCCCATGTTGTGCAGGAAGTGCTCGCTGAACGGATCGTTCGGCCCGTTCAGGACGGAGGTCGGATCCGGCTGCGCGACCGTGGAGGCATAGATGTCGCCCTGACCGCAGGTCACCGCCGCCACGTAGTGGTAGGTGCCCGGCGTCGAGATCTTGGGCAGCTTCTGCACCACGTCGAGCACCTGCGGCCAGACCGCATCGTGCGTGTAGAGCCAGCTGGTGGCAGTCACCCAGAACGGGTGGCACAGCACGCCGGTCGAGTTGACGATGTCGGTCACGACGATGTCGCCGCTGTTGGTTGCCGGTGCGTAGCTGTAGCTCACCGAGGAATTCGGGATGCAGGTGGGCGCTGTCTGACACGACACGTCGTTCGGCGACAGCGGGCCCGTGAGCGCGCCGGTGAAGTTCTTCGTGGAGCTGCCGTCTGAGAAGGTGTGCCCGCTCGTCGCGGTCGCCGTGACGGAGTACGTGCCCGGGCCGGTTCCACCGGTCACTGCGCCCCAGCTCGCGTTCGTCGGGGTGCCGAGGTTCAGGGTCTGGCCCGTTGCGCAGGTTGCGGCCACGATCGTTGGAGCTGCGGCAGCGGCATCCGGGGTCGTCGCGGGCGTCGTGCAGAGAGGAGCCTGGCCGCCCTCGCCGAAGTGCTCGTTGTAGCCGTCGACCTGCACCCAGACGATGCAGTATCCGGTGCTCGGCAGCGTGCCGCGGAAGGCGCCGCCGCTGGCGGCCGAGTCGAACGGCAGCACCGACTTGCCGATCATCGAGGCGCCGAACCCGGCGTTCTGTTCGATGTGGAAGTTGATCTCGCTCACGGTCCAGTCCGAACCCTGGTTGGTGTAGCTCTGGCCGGCCGCGTACTGCGACAGGGGGATGTACTTGACGTTGCCGTCGTTGGTCGGCGAGCTGCTGTTGAAGGTGTGCCCACTGGACAGGGTCAACGAGGTGGTCGTCAGGCTGTAGGGGATCGGGCCGTCTGAGGTTCCTGCGGATCCGAGAGCGGTGGCCGAGCCGGCGACGCCGACCAGCGAGAGGGAGGCGGCGACGAGGAGGGTCGCCGCAGCGGCGATGAATTTCTTGAACACGGGGGGAGTGGTCCTAGCTGAGAGATCACGCGCGGGCACAGCCGTACGTGGGGGTTTCGGACGCTCCGTCACATCCAGGGATGCGGCCGGCGGGGGTGCGTCGGTGGGGGTAGGTGTCCGGGGGTTCCGCGACGGAGTTTCGGGTTCGCGCCACGGCCGGACTGTCTTACGCTATCAGTCCCCCAAAAGGAGGACACCACCCCCGTTCGGGGCGGAAGCGGCGCCCCGCCCCACGTGTCTCAGCACACGGGGGCGGGGCGTCGCCGTCTGGGCGGCTACATCTGGTCCTCGCGGCGGCGTGCGAAGCGCACCGCAACCAGTGCCAGTCCGGAGACCAGCAGCATGTAGCCGAAGATGATCCACCCGGTCGGCGTGGAGCCGGTAAGGGCCAGGGTCGTCAGGTCGCAACTCGTCGGGCGGACGAAGTGGAACGTCCAGTCCGTGGTCGCTCCGGACTCGAGGCCGTAGTCAGGACCATTGGCTGCGGCGTGCACCACGACGGTTCGGGCCGCGGCCACCCTGTACGTGCCCGGCGAGACGGTGGATCCGTTGACCGTCCAGGTGAGAGCCGCCGCGTCGGACAGGTCGTTCGACAGCGTGTACGAGCCGTTCGTCAAGCATCCCATCTGCACCTGCACGGCGCTCGGAGCCACCAGCGGATGCGTGGTCAGATCACCGCACGGCGAAGCCGAGGCGAGGATCTCGGTCCACGGGCCGTTGTAGCCGTCGAGGAAGTAGCCAGCTTTCGCGGACGCCGAAACCGAGTATGTGCCTGCCTTCAGCACGTGATCGCCGGGCGCGGCAACCACGTTGTCGATGAAGTAGGTCACGTGCGGCGAGACAGCGAGACTCGGAATGGTGATGAACGCGTCCGTGAGCTGATAGGTCGGCCCCGCAGTGACGACGCACGACTGCGAGGTCGCTGCCGGCTTGACGAAGTCGGCCTTGGTGAGGCAATCGTGGTTCACGGCAGCGAAGGTGTGCGTCAGGTTCTCGGCGAGGATCGCGGGAGCGATCACGAAGCCCTGCTCTACGACCGGCGTGATTACCACCACGTCACCGGGGTTCGCCGGGTAAGCGACGCCAACCGTGAGGGGATTCGAGGCGCCACCATTCACCGTCGCGGTGTAGCTCACGTGGGTCGCTAGGAGAGCCGTGTAGGTCCCCGCAATGATCGTCCCGGGTGTCGCCACGTCGCACGAGGGGTCCACGAACTTCGGGTCGCCGACCGGGATCTGCACGAGGCAGTCGGCCAGCTTGGCCGGGATCGTATAGCTCACCTCCATGGATGAGAGCCCATTCGAGAACAGGTGGCCGACCTGAGCGTTCGCCGTGCGAGTGTGACCACCGACGGTCTGATCCTCGGGCCCGCTCCAAGTTGCGAAGGTCAAGGTGAAGGTCGCCACCCCGTTCGCCTGGCAGGTCGGCGTTGAGACCGCGACGCTCGCAATGGCGTCCTTGCAGTCGGGGTTGTGGACGAGCTTGTACGTCACGCCCCAACCAGTGGGCGACGGGAAGTCCTCGGTTGGGTTGTTTGACCCGTAGAGCTTCCCCCCAGCGATCAGAGCAGTCGTGGTGGCGCTGTCGTTATACAGGTCCACCTGGTAAGAAGTGCCGCACTTCGTCAGTTGGGAATCAAGGGCGTTCAGATTGGCGGGATTCTTGCTCGCGAGGTCTGTCTTCGCGAAGAACGACTGGTAGGGCTTCCAGGTGGGCGTGTGGTAATCGCCAGACCAGGACGGCATCAACCACGCAGCGAGCACGTAGGGAGTCGGGTTCGGCGGCGCGACGCATGTGCTCTTGTCAACGCTGCCGATGGTGAAGTCCCATGCCGAGGTGCCGGTGAATTTGTAGCCATCCAGATGCGTTGCGCGGATGTGAACCACCGTGCCGGGAGCTGCGGGGTAGGATTTCGCCGCGATCGGCGTCCACGTGCCGTTGACAAGGATCTCGTAACCCTTCACGCCCGTGCTGTTGGCCGGGACGGTGTAGCTGCCGTCCCCGACGGTGCCTGCACCCGTGCAGATAGCGGACGCCCAGGTGACCCGAGCCGGAGTGATGCCGTCCTCGCAGTTCGACAGAGTACCGCTCTGCGTGAACGTCCAGGTGTCTTGATTTTCCTTGTGGTCCCACGCCGTCACGGCCACCGTGTAACTGTGTCCCGCTGCCGGGGCCGCCCATGGGAACGTCTTGATCACGCTGTCGCTGAACGACTTGGAGTACACGACCCGTGTATCCAGGGTCACCGAGAGATGATTCGCGTCGCCGTGAGTGGTGTCGTACTTGGTCAAATTGACCGAGACGCCCACGGGACAGCTGGCATCGACGGAGTGATCATGCGCGCTGGCCGGACTGGCGACGAGCGCCACGAGACCGAAAACGAGGGCGAGGGTGCCCAGAGCGGCGAGAAGCTTTTTCAACACGGGGGGATATTCCTTCAGCTGAGGTCAGGAAAGTACGCGGGGGCGCACGTCTTGCAGAGAGAGGCCCGGAACGGGGATGAGCCGGGGAGAGGGGCAAGCTCGAACGCGCGAACTTCGGGTGCGCAGCGCTCGGCAGGGGCGAGGGGAATCGGATGAAATCTGGTGAGGGGGCACCGTATTCTGCCGCGCTGCGGGGGGTCAGCTACCGTGCGGGGGACACGGCGCTCGCGCGACTGCGCTCAACGTAGCAGGTCCCCCCTTGGGGGGACAAGGGTGAATTTGGGAATGCCCCGCCCGCTCAGCCCGAGCGGGCGGGGCATTCCTTGTTTCGGCTAGTTCTGTTCGGCGCGGCGGCGGCGGCGGACCATGCGGATAACCACAAGAGCCATGCCCGCCGCGAGAAGTCCCGAGCTCAACTCGAACCACCCGGACGGCGACGAACCCGTGAGAGCCAGCGTCTTCAGCTCACCGCAGGCCAGACTGCTGGCGACGATGTCGAAGGTGTAGCTGGTCGGTCCGGTCAGGCCGTCCCCGAGCACATGCGGAGCGGCCGTGACCGTGTGCGTGCCAGGCGCCAGCGCAACGGTCTGCGTGACCATCGGGGTGACGGATCCGTCGAGGAAGTAGTCCACCTTGCCGGTGAAGAACGAAATCCCACCGCCGACGTCACCCACCGTCAGCGAACCGTCCTTGCCCGCGCACGTGGGTTGGGTCGGGACCGCCGCAGTCTGCCAGGTGTCCAGGGTGGGGAAGTCGCACGAAGGCGGGGCGTCGATCGTCTCGTCCCAGCTGGCCGTCCCGAGGAGCACGTAGCCAGGAAGAGCCGCCGCCGTCACCACGTAGTGGCCAGCCGGCAGCGACGTCGAGGGGCCCGCGGCCAGCTGGTTCACGCCGCTGCCCAGGTCGCCCACGATCGTGTAGGTGACCTTGCTCGGCATCCAGTCGACGTTCACCGTCCCATTAGCGATCGACCCGTCGGGGTTGCAGGTGGCCGCCGACGTGGGGTCGGCCGTCACGGTGAGCGGCTCGCAACCATCGAACGGCTTGATCTTGTGGATCTTCTTGAGGAAGTGCCCGTCGGCATAGACCTTGATCGGGCCGCTTCCGCCCGTGCCGATCGTGATCGTCACCTGGTCGGAGTCGCCAGCGCCAACCAGGTCGCTGATCGAATAGTCCGGGATGGTGAAGAGCACGCCCACCGTAGACCCGCTGTTGTCGAACGTGACGGTCACCTGCTCACCCGAGGTGGACGTGTTCGCGTCCCACACGCAGGTCTTGTCGAGGCTGGCGCTGGCCTTCGGGTGGTAGCAGTCCTCGTACGAGCCGAGATTGATGTGCCACTCGGTCTTGGTACTGACGTCGAAGGTGTAGGGCGAGACCGCGGTCGCGACGACGGTGTTCCAGCCCTGCTTGCCATCACCGTGCGTGATCGCGTAGGTGACGTACGTGGTGTCGACCAGCGTGATCGAGCCGTACACGCCGCATCCGCGGATTGCGCTGTAGCTCGGCTTCACGGGCACCGGGTGATAGCAATCGGCACTCTTGGCGTCCAGCTGCGCCGGGATGGTGTAGCTGACGTCCATGGTCGTGAGCCCATTCGAGAACAGATGCCCCGATTGAGCGTTGGCCGTGCGCGTGTGGTCGCCGACGGTCTGGTCTTCGGGACCAGTGATGTCCGCCCAGTCCGCAAAGGTCAGCGTGAAGGTGGCTGTGCCCCCGGTCTGACAGGTCGGCGCCGAAACCGACGCAGCGGCCGCGGCGTCCTGCGGCAGGCAGTCCGCGTTGTGGATCAGCTTGTACGTCACTCCCCAGCCCGACGGCGAGGGGAAGTCCTCGGCGGGGTTGCCGGGGCCGTAAAGCTTTCCTCCATTGATCAGCGTGGTCGTCGTGGCGCTGTCGTTGTACAGGTCCACCTGGTACGACGTGCCGCACTTCGTCAACTGGGCGTCGAGCGCATTGAGGTTCTCGGTGGCCAGGTCGGTCTTCGCGAAGAACGTCTGGTACGGCGTCCAGGTCGGAGTGTGGATGTCGCCGGACCACCCCGGCATCGTCCAGGCCACCAGCACATAGGGGGTCGGGTCGGGTGGTGGCGTCGGCGCCTTGTATGTGCAGATCACGGCGCCGACGATGTCGGAGTTGGAGTCGCCGTTCAGGACGGTCTGCCCCGTACGATCCTGCCAGCCACCGTTGGAGTTGATCGTGATGGTCGCCAGTGGGTCGCCCAAGCTCGACACGTGCCAATCCTTGCCTGCCTGGTACTGAGTGCCGATTGTGATCGAGACCGCGCCCTTCGTCACAATGAGGCCGCCATTGTAGAAAGTCTGCTTGTCGGCTTCGGTGAACGTGACGCAGGTCTCGCCGTCTTTGGCGACGGGTGGCCCTGAGGGGGATGCGGACGCCGCGGCCACGGGGCCGACGATGGAGGTGAGGGCGGCGATGCTGAGCGCGAGCGAGACGGAACTCACTCCGGCGAGGATCTTCTTGAACACGATCAATGCTCCTTGCTGAGAGGACGGGCGCGCGTGGCGCCGAAGACATCGGGGGATGTCGAGGGGGATCCGGCACGGGGGAAGGCCGGTGGGCAAGCGATCAACGCGGCGCGAGCGGGATTCGGGTCCGCTCGCACCCTCGGGGGCGAATGAAGTGTTTTCGGGTGCAGCACCTGATCTGCCACGGGTCGGGGGTTGGCGCGTGCGGGGGGGGGCACGGCACACGTGGCTGGGCGACAAGCTAGCAGGTCCCCCAGGTGGGGGACAAGTGTCTCTTGTCCGCAGGTCAAGGTGGGAGCCCGCTCTCAGGCCTCCCTACGGTGGCGGACCCGGCGCGCCACCATGAGCGCCATCCCCGCCCCGAGGAGCAGCAAGCTCAGCAGCACACCAGACGCCGGCGAGGGGGTACCGGTGAGCGCGAGCGTCTTGAGGTCCGTCGGGCAGAGGCCCGCTGCGGCGATGGGCACGGTCCACGCAGTGTCACCGTCCAAGGTGTCGGCTGAATCGTGCGGCGACGCTGTGACCGTGTGGATGCCGGCGGCCACCCGGACGGTCTGCGCCGTCATCGGGGTCGCCGATCCGTCGAGGAAGTAATCGACCTCACCCGTGAAGAAGTTCACGCCACCCACCACGCCGACGGTGATCGTGCCACTGGTGATCGTGCCCGCGGTGCACACCTCGTTGGTCGAGGTCAGGTTGGTCGGGAAGTCGGCAAGAGTCGGCGGGTCGAAGGGTACGAAGCTGACGTCGCCGCATCCGGTGACCGCGCTGACCACCGTGAACTGGCCGGCAACCGAGTTGGTGCCCAGATGCAGACCCTGCGTGATCAGGGTGTTCGCCGGGAAGATCGCACTCATCTCATCGATGGTCGCCGGATCGGCCTGCGAGCCCAGCCCCGACGTGATCTTGCTCGTCCACACCAAGGTGCTGTGCGTCACCGTGAACGTCCCGGTTTGCCCAGGAGCCCACCCGTTCAGATACGGCTCGATCGACAACGTCGCATAATCCGAGAAGTCCGGAGCGGCGAGGCCCTGACGATGGAACTCGTAGACCAGCGCCGCGTGATAGCCGCCCGCCGAGGTGATCGTGTACGACGACCCCACCGTGCCCTCGATGTTGCCCGTCACCTGGTGGTACCAGTCGACGGCCAGCGCCTCAGGGCCGGTGAAGTGCAGCCCATCGGACTCCTGCGTCGGAGCCACATCCTCCGTGAACCACGTACTGCTCGACGACACACACGGATCGCTCGGGCAGGCACCGTAGACGTTCTCGTCCCAGGCATCCGTCGCCGCGGTGTCCACGACCTTGCGGGTGTCGATGAGGGTCCACGGCGCCGCCGGCGTGTCGGTGGTCCAGTTCGCGTTGGTCAGTGTGGAACTCGTCCCACCGCCGGTGAGGTAGTAGTAGGTGCCCCCGGTGACCCCCTGGGTGTCGATCACAACGCGCGATTCGACATTGAGGATCAGAGTCGACGATCCGGGGTCGGTGGTCGACCAGTCGCTGAAGGGGCCCCAGTCGGTGTAGCCGCCACTGATCGTCACCTGGCTCGCGTAGTAGCTGACGTTCACATTCGGCCCGCCGTAGACGCTGAGCGGCACGGGGCCCTTCGGGTTGGCTTCGCTGCCTCCCAGGAGACTTGCCGTGATGCCGCCCGAGCCCCAGTAGGCATTGATCACGCTGTCGGGGATCTGGTGCCAGCCGGCCGACACGACCCAGTGGCCCGACACGGTCTGGCTGTGGCCAGTGCTGTCGTTGAAGGTGACGCTGCCGCCCGCGACGAAGTCGTAGCCCTCGACGAACTTGCGCTCCACGGTGTTGTCGGGCCGCTGAACCCGCGTCTGATAGCGCCACTCGGTGTGGTGCACCTCCGTCACGCTCGCGATGACGTGGACGTAGCGCGACTCCGGGTGCCAGACCTCCGCCACCGCCGGATGGTGGATGACGTTGACGACGCACTGACCGTCCGGCGGGCCGGCAACGGCGGCGGCGTCGGCGGACGCGAAGCCCGTCGCGACGACGAAGCCGGCGCCGAGCGCGAGCGCGGCAACAGCCGCGAGGATCTTCTTCAACATGGCGGGGGAGTCCTTGCTGAGCAGGCATCGGCGCACGGTCACGGCGATGCAGGGTACGACCGGACCGTCGGGGGGAGAAGCGGCCGGGAACTCGCGGAGCGTCGCTTTCGGGTGATGCTCGGCTTCCGCAAGGTAGCAGTCCCCCCAACTGGGGACAAGTAGCAATGTTGAGGAGTGATCGGTCCCGGGCTCAGTGCACGTACTCCAGCAGGTCGAATCCCACCGTGCGCATGGCATCGAGCACGCGCAGCCGCGCGGCGATCCCGCTGTCGTTGAACTGCACGGAGACGGCGTACGAGACGGCGGCTCGCGGTCCGCGGATCACGCCTGCCTCGGACCGCACCCCCGAGTCGGCACCTGTCTTGTTCACCAGCAGGACGCCGTGGTCGGCTCCGCGATGGGATTGCGGGTCGAGCCCGAACGCGCTGGCCACCATCGAGAGGTCGGAGTTGAGCGACAGCCATCCGAGCACGCGGCTGCTGGTCAGCGTGTCGACGACCTCGCCGCGGGCGAGCGCGCCGAACAGCCAGCTGAGCTCGGCGGTGGAGCCCACCGAGAGCTGGGGGGCATCGTCCGGGCCCGCGGCTGTCGCGCACCAGGTCGAGCAGGGCGGTGCGCAGCAGGCCGAGGGATTCGGTGCGCGCGCGGACCGCCTGCAGCCCGACCTGCCGCAGCAGCACGTTGGTCGCCAGGTTGTCGCTGGTCGCGCCGACCAGGGTGGCGAGATCGGCGACCGGAAGGGACGGCGCCTGGAGGTGCTGCCAGATCCCGGAATCGCCTGCGGCATCGCGCGGCGTCTTGTCGAGGATGCCGTATCCCGAGAAGTCCCGTGCCGTCAGTCGCGCAGACACCTCGACCAGCAGCAGGATCTTTCCGATGCTCGCCGTCGGCAGCACGATCCGCTCATCGATGCCCAGCAGCGCGCGGCCGGAGTCGAGGTCGGTCACGGATGCCGAGACCTGAGCGCCCTCGTACGCCAAGTCGCCCAGCGCTGTGAAACTGCTCGAGAAGTTCTCGGCCGGATGCGGCTCGAGGTGTCGCGGCTCCCGCGGAGCGCGCACGCGATCGCGCCGTTCGCGGGTGGACGCGACTTCGGTCACGGGGCAACCTTCTCGGGATCGCTGGCCTTCTCGCTGTACCAGGCTCGCTGTACCAGGGTCGCCGACAATGGTACGGGGCCACTACCAGATGCGCACCCGCTGCTCGGGTGCCAGCCACAGGGCATCCGACTCGCTCAGGCCGAAGGCCGCCGCGAACTCGTCGATGTTGCGCACGATCTGGTTGCAGCGGAACTCGTTCGGCGAGTGCGGGTCGATCGACAGCAGGCGCAGCGCCTCTTCCTCGCGGACCTTGATCTGCCACGCCTGCGCCCAACTCAAGAAGAACCGCTCGGCGCCGGTCAGCCCGTCGATCACGGGCGGTTCCGCGCCCTCGAGCGACAGGAGGTACGCCTTCCAGGCGATCGCGAGTCCGCCCAGGTCGCCGATGTTCTCGCCGATCGTGAGGGCGCCGTTGACGTGGTGGCCGGGCAGTCCTTGCGGTTCGAGAGCGTCGTACTGCGCGATCAACGCGGCCGTGCGCTGCTCGAAGGCCGCGCGATCCTCATCCGTCCACCAGTTCGTGAGTCGGCCGTCTCCGTCGTACTGCGAGCCCTGGTCGTCGAAGCCGTGGCCGATCTCGTGGCCGATGACCGCGCCGATCGCGCCGAAGTTGGCTGCGGCATCCCGTGCCTCATCGAAGAAGGGGTACTGCAGGATGGCGGCGGGGAACACGATCTCGTTGAACCCGGGGTTGTAGTACGCGTTGATGGTTTGCGGCGTCATGAACCATTCGCCCCGGTCGAGCGGCTTACCGATCTTGCCGAGCTCGCGCTGGAACTCGAACTCGGTGGTCGCCCGCACATTGGCGAGCAGGTCGTCGGGCACGATCACGAGCTTCGAGTAGTCGCGCCAGGTGTCGGGGTAGCCGATCTTCGGGGTGAACTTGGCGAGCTTCTCGAGAGCCCGCGCGCGGGTGGCCTCGGTCATCCAGTCGAGGTTCGTGATGCTGTCGCGGTAGGCGTCGATGAGGTGCGCGACCAGCGCATCCATCGCCGTCTTCGCTGCGGGGCTGAAGTGGCGTTCGACGTAGATGCGGCCGACCGCCTCGCCCATCGCGCCCTCGACCACCGAGACGCCGCGCTTCCAGCGCGCCCGCAGCTCGGGGGTGCCGGTGAGGGTCTTGCCGTAGAAGTCGAAGTTGGCCTCGACGACCTCCTTCGTGAGGTACGGAGCCGACGACCGGATGAGCTGCCACCGCAGCCAGTCGGTCCAGCTGTCGAGGCGGTCGGCCGTCAACAGCGCGCCGACGCCCTCGACGAAGCTGGGCTCGCGCACCACGACCTCGTCGAACGACCCGGCGGGCACGTCGAGGCCGGCCAGCCAGTCGGCGAGGGGAGCCGCGCCTGCGAGCTTCTCGACCTCGCCCCACGGCAGCAGGTTGTAGGTCGCCTGGCTGTCGCGGGTGCGCACGTTGTCCCAGTGCTGCGCGGCGATCTCAGTCTCGAGGGCGAAGACGCGAGTAGCACGGTCTGCCGGGTCGGAGAGGCCGGCCAGCGAGAACATCCGCTCGAGGAAGAGCTGGTAGCCCGCGCGGATCTCGGCGAACTTCTCTTCGCGGAAGTACGACTCGTCGGGCAGGCCGATGCCGCCCTGCTCGAGGAACACCAGGTAGCGCTCGGGGTTGCCGGGATCGTTGTCGACGAAGGCCTGCAGGAATCCGCTCGTGCCGAGGCGCTCGAAGCGGCCCAACTCGGCGACCAGCGTAGGAATCGAGTCGATCTTGTGCACCGCATCCAGGTCGCCCGCGAGCGCCGACAGCCCCACCTTCTCGATGCGGCCCTCGTCCATGAAGCTCGAGAAGAGGTCGCCCACCTTGCGGGCCTCGGTGCCGGGCTCCGCACCCTGCGACTCCTCGATGATCTCGCGCACGGCCTTCTCGGCATCCTCGGCGAGCAGGTAGAACGACCCCCACCGGGCCTTGTCGCTCGGGATCTCGGTGCGCGCGATCCACCTGCCGTTGACATGCCGGAACAGGTCGTCCTGCGGTCGGATCGCCGGGTCGAGCTCGTCGGTCTTGATGCCGGAGGCGAGGGGCGCGTTGGCGTTTTGTGATGCAGGCGTCATGGTGGGAGCCTAAGAGATCGTGACGGCTCAACGCGTTCTCATCATCGGCGGCAACGGCATCATCAGCGGCTCAGTGACCCGGCTCGCGGTGGAGCGCGGCATGAATGTCACCCTGCTCAACCGCGGCACGAGCACCCTGCGGCCCGCGATCGACGGCGTCGACACAGTGATCGGCGATGCCGGCGATCCGGCATCGATGCGGTCGGCGGTCGGCGGCCGCGATTTCGACACGGTCGTCAATTTCCGGGCATTCCACCCGCACCAGGTCGCCGCCGACATCGACCTGTTCGCGGGCCGCACCGGTCAGTACGTCTTCATCTCGTCGGCATCCGCGTACCAGAAGCCGATCGCCCACCTGCCGATCGTCGAGTCGACGCCGCTGCGCAATCCGTTCTGGGAGTACTCACGCAACAAGATCGCCTGCGAAGACGTGCTGGTCGCGGCCTATCGCGAACACGCCTTTCCGATGACGATCGTGCGCCCGTCGCACACCTACGACCCGACCCTGATCCCGCTCGACGGCGGGTGGACCGTGCTGGATCGGATGCGCCGCGGTGTTCCGATCGTGATCCACGGCGACGGGACCTCGCTGTGGACGCTCACGCACGCCCGGGACTTCGCGCGCGCCTTCGTCGGACTGCTCGGCAACCCGCACGCCCTCGGCGCACCTGTGCAGATCACCTCGGACGAGTCGCTGACCTGGGATGCCATCGCCGGCCTGCTCGCGAACGCCCTCGGCGTGGACGCGCAGATCGTCCACGTGGCGAGCGAGACTCTCGCCGCCGCGGTCGACTACGGCGACGGGCTGCTGGGCGACAAGGCGCACAGCGTGGTGTTCGACAACACCCGCGTCAAGTCGTTGGTTCCGGGATGGCAGGCGACGATCCCCTTCGCAGAAGGCGTCCGCGAGATCGTCGACTGGCACCTGGCGGACCCCTCGCGGCGGCTGGTCGACCGCGAGCTCGACGCCGCATACGACCGGCTCGTCGCCGCGCACTCGCGCTGACCTGGCCGGCCCGACGCCCTGAGCCGGCCGCGCCCCGAGCCGGCCGCGTTGGTAGCGTGGGGCCAGTGACGATGACCGCGCAGGCCCCGCGCCCGACCGCGTGGCGCAACGCCGTCTTCGTTGCATTCGCGCTCAACGGATTCGGGCTCTCGGCCTGGGTCGCCCGCATCCCGAGCGTCCGCGATCACCTGCGCATCACGGTGGCCGAGGTCGGGATCCTGATCTTCGGGCTCTCGGCCGGAGCGGTAGTCGGGCTCATCCTGGCCGGGCACATCGTGCACTGGCTCGGCGGCCGGCAGTCGATCCGGGTATCCCTGATCGTCGCGGGTGTCGCCCTGGCCGGTGTCGGATTCGGCACCACCGTGTTGTCGAGCTTCGGCGTCGTGCTCGCCGCGCTGGTGCTCTACGGATTCTGCAGCTCGATCTGCGACGTGGCCATGAACGTCGAGGGCGCCGCCGTCGAGCGCACGACGGGCCGCACGATCATGCCGCTGTTCCACGCGAGCTGGAGTCTCGGCACGGTCGCGGGAGCCGGGCTCGGCTCTGCGGCCGCCTTTGCCAAGATCGACCCCGTCTGGCACCTCGGAGCCATCGGGGTGCTGCTCATCGTGGCCGTCCCGATCGTCGCGCTCTTCATCCCCGCCGACGACCACCTGGCCGAGAGCGGCACACCCGCCGCGCCACTGACCTTCCGCGATCGGATGGCGACCTGGCTCGAGCCCCGCACCCTGCTGATCGGGCTGATCGTGCTCGGGATGGCCTTCACCGAGGGCTCTGCGAACGACTGGCTGGCCCTGGCGATGGTCGACGGTCGCCACGTCGACAATGGGCAGGGCGCCCTGCTGTTCGGGGTCTTCACGGTGTCGATGACCCTCGGGCGGATCGTCGGTGGGCCGCTGATCGACCGGGTCGGGCGCGTGGCCGCTCTGCGGGCTTCCGGGGCCGCGGCCGCGATCGGACTCGCCATCGTCATCCTGGTGCCCTCGGTGCCCATCGCGGTCGCCGGCATCGTGCTCTGGGGGATCGGCGCCTCGCTCGGCTTCCCGATGGGCATGTCGGCGGCAGGCGACGACCCCGCTCGCGCCGCGGCCCGCGTGAGCGCCGTCGCCACGATCGGCTACCTCGCGTTCCTGGTCGGACCCCCGCTGATCGGCTTCGTCGGCGACCGGATCGGCCTGCTCAACGCGTTGTGGATCGTGCTGGCGCTCATCCTGCTCGCGGTGTTCGCGGCACCTGCGGCCCGCGAGCGCGTCGGCCGGTTCGCTCGGACAGCGCGAGGTGACCTGAACTAGCCTGCGTCCTGCCGTTGCTCGAGCGGCTCTCGCGCATAGGATTCGTCGATGGTCGTCATCCGCCCCGTCAGCCCCGATGACCATGCCAACTGGCTCGACCTGTGGAACGGCTATCTCACGTTCTACGAGTCTGAACTCGATGCGGCGACGACCGAGGCGACGTTCGCTCGGATCACGAGTTCGGGGTCGGGACTCTACGCGGCGATCGCGTGGGACGACGAGGGCAGAGCGGTCGGGCTCGTGCAGTGGCTCACCCACCCCGCCACGTGGACCATGACCAACTACTGCTACCTGGAGGACCTGTTCGTCTCGACCGACGCGCGAGGGGCAGGCACGGGCGCAACGCTCATCGAGCACGTCCGCAGTTGGGCGAAGGAGCACGGCTCGACGAAGGTCTACTGGCTCACCGCCGAGACCAACACGGTCGCGCGGGGCCTCTATGACCGGGTCGCCTCTCGGAGCGGGCTGATTCAGTATCAGATCCAGCTCTGAGCGATAGCCCTGTCGGGCAGCCCGGTACCGTTGAGCGGTGAGACTCGTCGTTGCCCGCTGCTCCGTCGACTACGCAGGCCGCCTGAGCGCGCACCTGCCCCTCGCCACGCGCCTGCTGGTCGTGAAGGCCGACGGCAGCGTGCTGGTGCACTCCGACTCGCTCAGCTACAAGCCGCTGAACTGGATGAGCCCACCCGCGACGTTCGCCATCGACGAGGTCGACGAGGAGCGCGCTGCCGCCGGCGTCACCCAGCTCTGGCGCGTCACCAACGGCAAGACCGCCGACATGCTCGTGATCTCGATCCACGAGGTGCTGCACGATTCGGAGCACGAGCTCGGCGTCGACCCGGGTCTGCAGAAAGACGGCGTCGAGGCCGACCTCCAGCGCCTGCTCGCCGAGCAGATCGACCTGCTCGGCGATGGCTTCACCCTGGTGCGCCGCGAGTACATGACGGCGATCGGTCCCGTCGACATCCTGGCTCGGGATGCTGCAGGAGCCAGCGTCGCCGTCGAGATCAAGCGTCGCGGCGACATCGACGGGGTCGAGCAGCTGACCAGGTACCTCGAGCTCATGAACCGCGATCCGCTGCTCGCCCCGGTGAGCGGCGTGTTCGCCGCTCAGGAGATCAAGCCGCAGGCCCGCACCCTGGCGACCGACCGCGGCATCCGGTGCCTGCTGCTCGACTACGACACGATGCGCGGCCTCGAGACCGGGCATTCGAGGCTGTTCTGATGGCGATTCTTCCCTGCCTTACACCGCCGTGCTCTGCGACCTCGACGGCACGATCGTCGACTCGGCTCCCGGCATCACCGCCACCCTGGCGTACACCTTCGAGCGGCTCGGGCTGCCGGTGCCCGGCCCGGCCGAGCTGCTCGGCTGGGTCGGTCCGCCGATCCTGGATTCGTTCCGCGATCTCGCGGGATTCGACCTCGATCAGTCTCAGCGCGCGCTCGACATCTACCGGCCGCGGTATCTGTCGACGGGAGCGTACAACGCCTCGCTCTACCCGGGGATGGCCGAGGTGCTCCACGCGATCGGGCGATCGGGCATCCCGCTGTCGCTGGCGACGTCGAAGCCCGAGACACCGGCGCGGGCCGTGCTCGAGCACTTCTCGCTGGCCGACGCCTTCGATGAGCTGACCGGTGCCAGCGACGACGAGGTGCGCAGCGCCAAGAAGGATGTCGTCGAGGAGGCCCTGCGACGACTCGACGAGGGCGGTGCCGATCTGTCCCGCCCCGTGCTGATCGGCGATCGCCGCCACGACGTGGAGGGTGCTGCGCACCACGGCGTCCCGACGATCTTCGTCACCTGGGGCTACGGCTCTCCGGCCGAGGGGGCGGGCTCCGTCGCGGTCATCGACACCCCGGCCCAACTGCTGCCCCTGCTCGGGCTCGACCGGTTCGGCTGACGGCGCCGCCGACCACTCAGCGCGCCAGCCGCTCAACCGCCGACTCGAAGATGCCCGGAGCGGCATGCGATACGGGAACGATGAAGCGGCGTGCAGGAGAGGTTGCCAGCCGCACGATCGCCCCGGTCAGCAACCGGAAGTCGCTCGTCACCTCGGCCCACGTCTGCTCGTAGCCCGCGACCTGCTCGCTCGAGATGGCGGCCACCGCTGCGCGCGCCTGCGCGATCCCGATCCGGATGCCCTCGCCGGTGAGCGCATCGACATAGCCCGACGCGTCTCCGACCAGCAGCACGCGGCCCGAGGTGCGCGCCCGCGTGTTCTGACGCAGTGGGCCGGCTCCGCGCATCTCGGTCACGGCCTGAGCTCCGCGCACCCGGGCGCCGAGCTCCGGGCTCGCGGCCAGCGCGTCGTCGAACCGCACCCCCCGGCGCGCCAACAGCGCGACGCCGATCATGCCGTCTGCGGTGGGCGTCACGTAGATCTCGCCCAGCCGGGTCCAGTGGACCTCGATGAGGTCCGACCAGGGTTCGACCGCGTAGTGCCTGCGCAGCCCGTACCGCCGCCGGGCGCGGGGGGTCGGCAGGTGAAGTCCGGTCATCCGCGCCACTGGCGAGTGCAGCCCGTCGGCCGCGAGCACCCAGTCGCCCGTGATGTCCCCTCCCGAGGCCGTGCTGACCCGCACGTGTCGAGCGTCCTGGCTGACGCCGTCCACGCGATCGGTCACGAAGCCCACGCCGAGTTCCTGGGCCCGGGCGAGCAGTGCCGCGTGCAAGGTGGTGCGCCGCACCCCGAGGGCGTTGCCCACCAGGAACCGGTGCTGCGCGCTGCGCCGCCCGTCGCGGTAGTCGATGCCCCGCAGCGGATAGCCGTGCGGGGTCACCCCCAGTCGCGCGAGCGCGGGAACCGCGCCCGGCATCAGACCCTCGCCGCAGGCCTTGTCGATGACGCCGGCCCGGGGTTCGACGACGGTCACGTCGAGCCCGGCCATCCGACCCTCGATCGCGCAGGCCAGCCCGACCGGGCCTCCACCCACGACGACGACCTGGGTCGTCACGGTCACGCGTGCGACTCCGCTCCGACCCGCGCCGCGGCGGCCAGCGCGCGGTCTTCTGCCGGGATCCGGAACCCCAGCAGCAGCACTGCGTTGAGCACCGTGAACGCCAGCGCCGTGATCCAGGCGGTGTGCACAAGGGGCAGCGCGATGCCCTCGATCGCCACGACGACGTAGTTGGGATGCCGCAACCACGCCCACCGATACGGCCCGGACGCCAGCAGCGGCAGGCCGGGCACCACGATGACGCGCGTATTCCACCGCCGGCCGAGGGAACCGATGATCCAGTAGCGCGCCGCCTGACTGGCCACGGTCAGCACCAGCATCGGCCACCCCAGCCAGGGAAGGAACGGGCGGCCGAGCAGCCAGACCTCGGCGAGCGCGCCGAGGAGCATGCCGACGTGCATGGCGATCATCCACGGCAGCTGCCGCCGGTTCGACTCGATGCCGCCGCGAGCGAAAGCCCAGCGGGCATTCCGCGTCGAGATCGCCATCTCGACGATGCGCTCGACTCCGGTCGCCAGCACGAGCGCGGTGAACAGCACCACCGAGATCGGCACCGGCGGCATCAGGCCGCCCACCGCAGCAGCACGTACTCGCTGGCGACCCCCGGACCCAGTGCGAACAGCACGCCGTGCGTCCCCACCGGCTGATCGAGCATGTCCGACAGCACGTGCAGCACCGACGACGACGAGAGGTTGCCGACCGTATCGAGCGATTTCCAGCTCGCCGCCAGATCCTCGCGGTCGAGGTGCAGGCCGTGCTCGAAGGCCTCGAGCACCCGCGGGCCGCCGGGGTGGGCGACCCAGGCGCCCACGTCATCCATCCCCAGCGCGTGCTCGGCGAGCAAGGCGCGCACGTCGTGGTCGATGTTCGCGTCGATGGTGTCCGACACGGCGGCGGTCAGCACGATCCGGAATCCGCTGCCGCCGATGTCCCACCCGATCACGCTCTCGCTGTCCGGGTAGAGGGCGCTGCGGGTTCCCACGATCTGGGGCCCGGGGATCCCCAGCTGCTGCGCGCGACGCTCGCCGGCGACGACGACCGCCGCCGCGCCGTCGCCGAACAGCCCGCTCGCCACGAAGTTCGCCACCGAATCGTCGTCGCGCTGCAGGGTCAGCGAGCACAGCTCGACCGAGACCAGCACCGCGATGTCATCGGGATGACCGAGCAGGTAATCGTGCACCCGCGCCAACCCGGCCGCGCCGGCGACGCAGCCCAAGCCGAACGAGGGCATCCGTTTGACGTCGGGCCGCATGCCCAGGATGGGCACCAGCCGCGCGTCGATCGAGGGGGCGGCCATGCCCGTGACCGAGGTGAAGAGGACGTAGTCGACCTGGTCGGCCTCGAGGCCCGCCGTCGCCAGGGCGGCGGTCATGGCCCGCGCGGCGAGCGCCGTGCCCTCGCTGATCCAGAGGTCGTTCGCCTGCTGAAAGGTGCGGAGTTCGCGGTACTCCTCGAGCGGGAGAACGGTATGGCGATGACCTATGCCGGCCGCGGCATGAAAGCGCGACATGACCGCGCGCTTGCTCCGGTCATCCGTGATGATGTCCGACAGCTCTGCCGTGATCTCGGACTGGGCGTACACGTGGCTCGGCAGAGCCGGCGCCACAGCCAGGATCCGGGACATGTCCGGAACGTACCATTCTTCGCGCGCGCAGCACCGAGTGGATGCCGAACGCTCAGCCCTACGGCAGGTGGCGCTCGGCGGCGCCCACGTATTCCGACAGCGGACGGATCAGCGCGTTCGACGACAGCTGCTCCATGATGTGCGCGGTCCACCCGGTGACCCGCGACGCCACGAACAGCGGAGTGAAGGTCAGGGTGTCGAAGCCCAGCAGGTGGTAGGCCGGGCCGCTCGGGTAGTCGAGGTTCGGCTTGATCCCCTTGCGGTCATCCATCCCGGCGGCGAGCGTCTGGTAGAGCGCGAGCATGTCGTCGGCGTGATGCTCGGCGATCAGGCGCTCCATCGCGGCCTGCATCGTGGGAACGCGCGAATCGCCGTTCTTGTAGACCCGGTGGCCGAATCCCATGATCTTGCGCTTCTCGAGCAGCGCCTGGTCGAGCCAGGCCTCGGCGCGGTCGGCCGTGCCGATCTCGTCGAACACGTGCATCACCGCCTCGTTGGCTCCGCCGTGCAAGGGACCCTTGAGAGCGCCGATCGCGCCTACGACGGCCGAGTGCAGATCGGCCAGCGTGCTGGTGATCACCCGGGCCGTGAACGTCGACGCGTTGAACGAGTGCTCGGCATAGAGCACCATCGAGATGCGGAACACGTCGGCCGCGACATCGCTCGGCTCCTCGCCGAAGGTCATCCAGAGGAAGTTGCGCGAGTAGTCGAGGTCGTCGCGGGGCTCGATGACGCCCTGGCCGCGGCGGCGGCGCTGATCGTAGGCAACCATGGCCGGGACCGCGGCGAAGAGCCGCACCGACTTGGCGAGATTCGCTTCGGGGCTCGAGTCATCGGCCTGCGGGTCGTTGGCTCCCAGCACGCTGACCGCAGTACGCAGGACATCCATCGGATGCGACGTCAACGACGTGAGGTCGATGGCGGCCTTCACGTCTGCCGCGAGCGCGCGCCCGGCCCGCTCTGCCTTCTCGAACTCGGCCAGCTCGGCATCGGTGGGCAACTCGCCGTGCCACAGCAGCCAGGCCACCTGCTCGAACGAGCATTTCGCCGCGAGCTCCTGCACCGGATACCCGCGGTACAGCAGGGAGTTGGTGTCGGGGTTGACCTTCGAGATCGCCGTCGTGTCGACGACGACGCCCGCCAGGCCCTTCTTGATATCGAGCGGCGACGCAGACGCGGTATCGGTCATGATGCTCCTCCTCGAGACGCCCACGCGATGAGTGGGGATGGCATGCTCGCGCTACTAGTGTGCTCGACATGGCGATGCAACTCACCTTCGACGTCGGGACGACGGAGACGCATCAGGTGGTTTTCGCGTTCGACAAGTTCTGGGGCGGACTCACGATCACGGTCGACGGCAACAGTGTGGTGAACCAGACGAGGCTGTTCTCCTTCGATTGGGTCGCGACCTGGCAGGCGTCTGCGTCGCGCAAGGAGTCGCCTGAACCGATCCGCATCGGTCAGCCTCGATTGTTGCGCAGGTCGAAGGTGAAGATGCCCTCGTCGAAGTCCGAATATCCGGCGTAGTCGATGAGTTCGTACAGTCGAGCCCGGGTCTGCATCTCGGGCATCGTCGAGGTCAGGGAGCCTTCGGCGATCAGGGCGTCGAGTCCGCGTTCGGCCGCACCCATGGCGAGGCGCAGCAGCGAGACCGGGAAGATCACGATGTTGACCCCCACGTCGGCGAGCTGCTGCGTGGTGAACAGCTCACTCTTGCCGAACTCGGTCATGTTGGCCAGGATCGGCACGTCGACGGCGGCACGGATCGCGGCGAACTCCTCGAGGCTGGCCATGGCTTCGGGGAAGATCGCGTCGGCACCCGCGTCCACGAGCTTCTTGGCTCGGTCGACAGCCGCGTCCAGGCCCTCCACCCCGCGGATGTCGGTGCGAGCCATGATCAGGAAGTTCGGATCCCTGCGCCCCGCGACCGCCGCGCGGATCCGCTTGAGCGCCGTGTTCTCGTTGACGACCTCCTTGCCATCGAGGTGCCCGCAGCGCTTCGGGTTGACCTGGTCCTCGATGTGGAGGCCGGCGAGCCCGGCGTCCTCGATGAGCTGGACGGTGCGCGCCACGTTCATCGGCTCGCCGAAACCGGTGTCGGCATCCACCAGCGCGGGGAGGTCGGTCACCCGGGCGATCTGCCCGGCGCGCTGGGCGACCTCGGTCAGCGTGGTGAGCCCGATATCGGGCAGCCCGAGGTCGGCCGAGAGCACGGCGCCCGAGACGTACACGCCCTCGAAGCCCTTGTCTTGAATGAGCTGCGCGCTGAGCGGGTTGAAGGCCCCCGGCATCCGCAGCAGGTTGCCGCTCGCCAGCGCCGCGCGGAAGTTCGCGCGCTTCTCGTGAGCGGGCACTTTCGTCTCCAACATCAGAACAGTCCCTTCGGCGGGGTCGGCAGGCCAGGCGCGAACACCGTGAGGCCGTCGAGCTCGGAGGCGGTGAGCTGGGGCAGGCGCTGCGCGACGTCGAGGAAGCGCTCGATCTCGTCGTCCGAGAGAACACCGGCGGCCAGCGACCGGAACTTCGACACGTAGTTCTCGCGGGCGAACGGCCGAGCCCCGAGGGGATGCGCGTCGGCGACGGCGATCTCGTCGACGATCGTCTCGCCGCTGGTGAGCGCAATCTCGACGCGGCCCCCGAAGGCCTTCTCGGCCGGGTCGTTCGAGTGGTAGCGGCGGGTCCACTCCGGGTCTTCGACCGTGGTGATCTTGCGCCAGAGTGCGACCGTGTCCGGCCGACCGGCACGCTCCGGCGAGTACGACGTCTCGTGGTTCCACGTGCCGTCCTGCAGCGCGACCGCGAAGATGTACGGCACCGAGTGGTCCAGGGTCTCGCGGCTGGCCGTGGGGTCGTACTTCTGCGGGTCGCCTGATCCGGAGCCGATCACGAAGTGGGTGTGGTGGCTGGTGGCCAGCACGATCCTGTCGACGTTCGCCGGGTCTCTGAGCTCCGGATGCTGCGAGCCCAGCCTGCGCGCCAGGTCGATCCAGGCCTGCGCCTGGTACTCGGCCGAGTGCTCCTTCGTGTAGGTGTCGAGGATCGCGCGCTTGACCTCGCCGGCCTCGGGCAGCGGCACCTCGTAGCGGCCCTCGGGCCCGTCGAGCAGCCAGGCGATGACGCCGTCCTCGCCCTCCCAGATGGGGCTCGGGCTGGTCTGACCCCGCATCGCCCGGTCGACGGCCTCGATCGCCATCTTGCCGGCGAAGGCCGGCGCATATGCCTTCCAGGTCGAGATCTCGCCCTTGCGCGACTGGCGCGTCGCGGTCGTGGTGTGCAGCGCCTGGCCGATCGCCTGGTAGATGGTCTCGGCCGGCAGGCCGAGCAGGGTGCCGATCCCGGCTGCCGCGCTGGGCCCGAGATGGGCGACGTGGTCGATCTTGTGCGCGTGCAGGCTGATCGCCTTGACGAGATCGACCTGGATCTCGTAGCCGGTGGCGATGCCGCGCACGAGGGCTGCGCCATCCATGCCCCGGTGTTGGGCGACGGCGAGGATCGGCGGGATGTTGTCGCCGGGGTGCGAGTACTCGGCGGCGAGGAAGGTGTCGTGGAAGTCGAGCTCGCGCACGGCGACCCCGTTGGCGAAGGCGGCCCACTCCGGGCTGGCGTGCACCTGCGAGCCGAAGACCGTGGCTCCGGGCGCGAAGGGATGCGCCTCGGCCTGCCCGCGAGCCGCGACCACGGGTGCGCGGCTCAGGGACGCGGTGGCAACCGCCGCGTTGTCGATCACCCGGTTGACGATCATCTCGCCGACCTCGGGCGAGACCTCGACCGGATCCGCGGCGACCTCGGCGATCTTCCAGGCGAGCTGCTGCTCGCGCGGCAGGTTCTCGTCACTGCGGTACGTCCGCACGGGGTGGTTCTTCATTCACGCGCCTTCCTGGGTCGGCCGATCGGGGCCGGGGTTGGTGTCACCGGCCGCGCGCTGCTGCAGGGTGGCCGTGATGGTGGTGAGGGAGCCGCGCAGGTGCACCGCGGTGGCGGATGCCGCCAACTCGGCGTCGCCGTCGCGCACCGCCTCGCAGATCAACCGGTGCTCGGCGGCGGCCTGCACGAGACGCTGCGGGTTGTCCTGGGCGAGCCGGCGGGCCCGAACGAGGTGGACGCGCACGCTGTCGAGTGCCGAACGCATTGCGGGGTTGGCGACCGCGTCATCCATCGCCGCATCGAAGCGGGCGACGACGGCGTAGTACGCCTCGGTCCCACCCGATTCGAGCGTCTCGGTGGCGTGCGCGAAGCTGTCGGCGAGTTCGGCGAACACCGCCGGGTCACGCCGCCGGGCCGCCAATCGCGCCGCTTGCAGTTCGAGCGCCTCTCGCACCTCGAACTGCTGCGCGATGCTCTCGACCGACACGTCGGGAACCACGCCGGTACGGCCGCGGCTGGTGTCGACGAGCCCCTCGAGCGCAAGCCGGGCCAGCGCCGCACGAAGCGGAGTGCGCGAGACGCCCAGCCGCAGCGCGAGCTCGGTCTCGCTGAGCGCGGTGCCCGGCGCGATCCGCCAGTTCAGGATGTCGTCGCGCAGCGACTCGTAGGCGAGGTCACTGGCGCGCATAGCGGCAGACTACGCCGATTCTGACGCATTTGTATACAGAAGCCCTCTCTGGCGTCCTGGAACAGGAAAAAGCCGGACTTCTGTATCCAAGACCCGCGCCCGCCTCCGTGAAAGTACGCGTCCAGCGCCGCCTTCACCGCCGAAAGTACGAATAACCCCGTACTTTCGCGGAGAAGTATTCAGCAGTCGCAATCGATCGCGTTGCGCGGGCTCGTGAGCTCGTCGATCTGGCGCACGACGGGGCCGTGGTCGTCGACCACCGGGAGGCCCTCCCGCGCCCAGTACTCGAAGCCGCCGATCATCTCGCGCACCTCGTAGCCGAGCCGACTGAACTGGAGCGCGGCCTTGGTCGAGCCGTTGCATCCCGGGCCCCAGCAGTAGACGACGACCGGAGTGCCCGGCGGGATCTCGGATGCAGCGCGCTCAACGATCTCGGCCGTGGGCAGGTGGATCGCGCCGACAGCGCGGCCCTGGTGCCAGGCCGCGTGCCCGCGGGCGTCGACCAGCACGAAACGCTCCCCTGCTGCCTGCGCCGCTGCGACGTCGGAGGCGTCCGTCTCGTAGCGGAGCTTCGCGGCGAAGTGCTCGATGGCTGTTTCGGTGTCGGCTCGGGTGTGTGTCGCGCTCGTCGTCATGGCACGACGCTAACCGTGCCGGCCCTCGCCGCGCATGGGCGCGACGGTCAGGCGCCGCCGAGAAGCTGCCATTGCGGGCGATACCCTCGGAACAGTGAGCGAGCAACCCGGCGGGCGGGACGACAACGGGCCGGAGAAGAACGGACCGCAGAAGAAGCGCCGGTTCGCCGATGTCACGCCGCTTCGCGAATCCCCGGCGTTCGCCCGGCTCTGGTTAGGTGCCGCGATCTCGGGGATCGGCGCGCAGCTGACCATCGTCGCGGTCGGTCTGCAGCTCTACGACATCACGGCCTCCACCTTCGCGGTCGCGCTGGTCGGCGGCATCTCGCTGGTGCCGATGGTCATCGCTGGACTGTGGGGCGGCGTCCTCGCCGACGCCTTCGACCGCCGCTTCGTGCTGATCATCAGCGCGATCACCGGCTGGTTGACCACCCTCGGCCTGATCGCCCTCGCCTGGGCCGAACTCGCGTCGCACGAGCACATCGCGATCTGGCCGTTCTACGTGCTGACCACGATCAACGCGGTGGCGGCGACCATCACCATGGCGACGCGCGGATCGGTGTATCCGCGGATCCTGCCGCAGCGCCTGGTCGCTCCAGCGAGCGCGCTGAACGGCATCGCGTTCGGCGTGCAACTCACCCTCGGTCCGGCTCTGGCTGGTGTGCTGGTTGCCACCACCGGCTTCACCTGGACATACACCGTCGACGCGGTCCTGTTCGCGGCTGGATTCCTCGGCATTGTCGCCCTGCCCAGACTGCCTCCGCTCGAGAAGTCCAGCGGCGCGGGATGGCGCTCGCTGAAGGATGGCGTGGCCTTCCTGGTCAGGGCGCCCAACATCCGCGCCGGCTTCCTCATCGACCTGCTCGCCATGGGACTCGGCCGACCCTTCGTCATCCTGCCGGCGGTCGGCGCTCTCGTGATCGGTGGCGGCCCGGTCACGGTGGGGATCCTGACGGCCGCCGCCGCCATCGGCACCTTCCTCACCAGCCTGTTCAGCGGACCGGTCGGGCACGTCCGTCGATACGGCCTGGCCATCGGCACATCGGTCATGATCTACGGCGGCTTCATCCTGTTGTTCGGGCTGATCATCGGCGCCATGCAGACCGGATGGTTCGGCGCGGTCGGCGCGGGCATCGCCCAGGCCAACCCGGTCGCCCTGGTGCTCGCCGCGGTCGCCTTGGCCGGCACGGGAGCCTCGGACGAGGTGAGCGCGATCTTCAGATCGACCATGATGCTGACCGCGGCGCCCGACGGGATGCGCGGCCGGCTGCAGGGGATCTTCACCGTGGTCGTCACCGGCGGCCCGCGCATCGGCGACCTGTACATGGGCACGCTCGCGACCCTGGTCGCGCTCTGGTTCCCGCCGGTGCTCGGGGGGCTCCTGATCGTGGCCGCGGTCGGTCTGATCCTGCGAGTGCAGGCCGGATTCCGCCGCTACGACGCGCTGGATCCCGCACCATGACAATCCGAGGACATCGGCGGCTGCTCCCAGCAGGGAGCGGTCGGCCGACCCTAGGCTGACCCCGTGCCCGACCACGCGCCCGCCGCGACCGAATCCGCGCCAGCCGGCCCGTCGGATCCGCCGACGACGCGCCGCCTGCGCCGCTGGGTGCTGCCCGCTGCGGCTGGGCTGGCGTCGGTCATCCTGGGACTCGGAATCGCCGAGCTCGTCGCGGCATTGGTCGCCCCGCAGGCGAGCCCGGTGCTCGTCGTCGGATCGCAACTCATCGACTGGGCACCCGCCTGGGCCAAGCAGACGGCGATCGCCCTGTTCGGCACCGGAGACAAGGCGGCGCTTCTCACCGGGGTCGCCATCGCGCTCGTCGTCGTCGCCGGAGCGGCGGGAGCGATCGAGCGGTGGAAGCCGCCGATCGGCCGGATCATCGTCGGCGCGGCCGGCGTCTTCGGGGTGGGTGCCGCGATCGCGCGATCCGGCTCATCGCCTGCCGACATCATCCCGGGCGTCGTCGCGACGGTCGTGGCCCTGATCGCGCTCGGATACCTGGTGCGCAAGCTCGATGAGAGACCGCGCCCGCGACCGGTCAATCCGGCGGCTCTGCGGGCGGGCGGTTCGGTGAAGGCACCGTCGCGTGCTGCCGCAGAGGCCGCGGCCGCTCAGCGCGCGGCCGCGGCGCGGCTCGGCCGGCGCCGCTTTCTCGAGTTGTCCGGCGGAGCGATCGTGGTCGGCGCCCTTGCCCTGATGGGCGGCTACGCCCTGGAGGCGGGAGCACGGGCGGCCGCCGCCGCGCGCAACGCGCTGAAGCTCCCCGCGCCCTCGGTGAAAGCGCCCGCCGTCCCCGCCGGGGCGGAGTTCGACATCCCCGGACTAGCCAAAGCTGTCTCATCGAACGCCGAGTTCTACCGGATCGACACGGCGCTTCAGGTACCGCAGCTCGACCCGGCCCAGTGGGAGCTCAAGGTCACGGGCATGGTCGAGAAGCCCCTGACTCTGAGTTTCGCCGAGTTGCTCGCGCTCCCGCTCGAAGAGAGCTACACGACGCTGATGTGCGTCTCGAACGACGTCGGCGGCACCCTGATCGGCAACGCCAAATGGCTCGGCTACCCGATCCGGCACGTGCTCGCGCGCGCGAAGCCGACGGCATCCGCTGACATGGTGTTCTCTCACAGCTCCGACGGGTTCACGGCGAGCACGCCCCTCTCGGTGCTGCAGGAGGACGATCGCAACGCGATCCTCGCGATCGGGATGAACGGCGATCCGCTTCCCCCCGAGCACGGCTATCCCGTGCGCATGGTCGTGCCGGGCCTCTACGGGTATGTCTCGGCGACCAAGTGGGTGGTCGAGCTCGAGGTCACCCGCTTCGCCGACCGATCCGCGTATTGGACAGAGCGAGGCTGGAGTTCGCACGGCCCGGTCAAGCTCGAATCCCGCATCGATGTGCCGCGCGCGGGAGCCAACCTGAAGGCGGGCCGGGTCGTCGTGGCGGGGGTCGCCTGGCATCAGCACACCGGCATCCGGAAAGTCGAAGTGCGGGTGGATGGCGGCGCCTGGAACATGGCCGACCTGGCTACCGCTATCTCGGCAGACACCTGGGTGCAGTGGCGGTGGGAGTGGGACGCCCCCGCCGGACAGCATCAGCTCGAGGTGCGGGCGACGGACGCCACGGGAGCCGTGCAGACCTCGACGATCGCCGACACGGTGCCGAATGGCGCCACCGGCTATCACGTGGTTCCGGTCAGCGTCAGTTCTTGACCCCGGTCGCAGCGAGCGCGCCGCCGAGGCCGATCATCACGACCCCGCCGGCGACGCCCAACTGCGACAGCCGCTTCGGCGATCGCGCGAACCACTGACGGGCCGCGCCCGCCGTCAGCACCCACGCGCTGTCCATCAGCAGAGCGAGCACGACGAAGGTGAGCCCGAGCTCGGCCAACTGGAACGGGATCGTGCCCGCACTCGGGTCGATGAACTGCGGCAGAATCGCGACGAAGAAGACGATCGACTTCGGGTTGGTGACCCCCACGACGAACCCTTCGCCCAGCAGCCTCAGCGTCGAGCGTGGCGCCGCCGACTCGACCGGTGCGGCCACCTCTCGTCGGTGACGGATCGCCTGGATGCCGAGAAACACCAGGTAGGCGGCCCCGGCGAACTTGATCACGGTCAGCACCACGATCGACTGGGCGACGATCGCCCCGATGCCGAGCGCGACCAACGAGGTCTGCACCAGCATCCCGCTCGCGTTGCCGACCACGCTGAGCAGGCCGGCGCGGCGCCCGAGCGCGAGGGTTCTGCCGATCACGAAGAGCACGCTCGGCCCTGGCAAAGCGATGAGGAGCGCCGCGGCGATGACGAAGGTCAGCCAGTGCGAGAGCGGAACCATGCGCCGATGCTAGTGGGCGGGTTCGGGCGCGCGGTGGCGCCCGTGTCCCGACTCGGCAACCAGCCGCCCGTCGTGCAGTTCGAGCCCGCGATCGGCGAACGCGGTGAGCTGCGGGTCGTGGGTGCTGACGATCGCCGCCGCCCCTTGCTGGTGCACCAGTTCAGCGATCAGCTGCATCATCGCGATCGCCGTTCTGCTGTCCAGTTGGCCGGTCGGCTCGTCGGCGATCAGCACGTCCGGCCGGTTGGCCAGTGCGCGTGCGATGCCGACGCGCTGCTGCTGGCCTCCCGAGAGCTCGTCAGGGCGCTGGTTCGCGTGCCCGGCGAGCCCGACCAGCTCGAGCAGTTCGCGGACCCGTTCGGTGCGCGCCGCCGGATCGGTCTTGACCACCCGCAACGGCACCTCGATGTTCTCGGCGGCGGTCAGCATCGGCAGCAGGGCGAACGACTGGAAGACGAAGCCGAGGCGGGTGCTGCGCAGCTCGGCCAGGGCGTCGTCGTCGGCGGTCGAGAGCTCGAGATCGGCGATGCGGACCTGCCCCGATGTGGGCCGGTCCAGCCCGCCGAGCAGGTTGAGCAGCGTCGTCTTGCCCGAACCCGACGGACCTCGCAGAAGCACGAGCTCGCCGGGGGCGACATCGAGGTCCACATCGACGACGGCATGCACCTCGGCGCCGGCCCGTCCGTAGTCGCGGCTCAGCCCTCGCGCGCTCAGGATCGGGGCTGTCATCCGTGCTCCTTCTCGGCCTCGTCGGCGGGATGCTCGGTCGGATCGGCCCGGACCGGTGCCACGGTCACGTGATCGTCTTCCAACCCCAGCCGAACCCGGTCACGCATGGCCAGTTGGGTGATGTAATCCTGCGGCAGCTGAAGCCGTCCGACCCGATCGAGCACCGCGAACTCCTCGGCGACCTCGTGCTCGCGGCCGGCGTGGTCGGTACTGGTGCGGCGCAGCACCTCGGTCGAGGTGCGGCCGTCGCGGATCTGCACGGTACGGCGCACGTGATCCGACACCCCGGCGTCATGGGTCACGATCAGCACCGTGGTGCCCAGGGTCTCGTTGATGCCGCGAAACGCCTCGAGCACCATCGCGGAGTTCGCCTCGTCGAGTTCGCCTGTCGGCTCATCGGCCAGCAGGACCTCGGGCGAGTTGGCCAGGGCTACGGCCACGGCCACCCGTTGCTGCTGACCGCCGGACAGCTGTCCAGGAACCCGGCCGCGCAGTTCGCCGACGTCGAGCAGCTCGAGCAGTTCGGTGATGCGGGCTGCCCGTTTGGCGCGCGGGTACCCGGCCATGACGAGCGGCAGCAACACGTTCTCGGCCGCGGTCAGATACGGAAGCAGGTTGCGCGTCGTCTGCTGCCAGATGAAGCCGACCGTGTTCCTGCGGTAGCGGAGCCGCTCGCGCCCACCCATCGAGAGCAGGTCGTGGCCCGCGACCCGCGCACGTCCCGCCGAGGGGATGTCGAGGCCCGAGAGGATGGTCAGGAGCGTCGACTTGCCCGACCCGGATGCGCCGATCACGGCCGTCAGCTCGCCGGGCTCGACGGTCAGGTCGAGACCTTGCAGGGCCTGCACCTCGACACCCGTCGACGAGAAGATCCTCACGAGTTCGTGACATTCGATGATGGCGGTCATCAGGCTCCCATCTTGAGGGTGGATGAGGGGTTCACGCGATCTCCGACCGCGGCAGCGATCGCGCCCGAGAGGAGGACGACCAGGCAGAAGGAGCCGAGCACGAGCCCCAGCAGACTCGGATCCAGCACCGGCACCGGCCGGTGCACCCCGCCGGCGAAGGGGCGCAGGTCGACCGCCGCGGTCACGACGAAGGGGAGCAGGCATCCGAGCAGCGCGCCCGCGGCGACCGCTACCACGGCGACGGGCACGAGTTCCCACGCGATCAGGCCCGCGAGTCGGCGGCGCGGCATGCCGAGGGTCCGCAAGATGCCGGCCGTCCTACCGCGCGCGGCAGCCGCCGCCGCGGTCGCGAGCACGAGCGCGAGGATGCACAACAATGTCGAGACGGCTGTGCCGGCGATGAGCCCGATCCGAACGCCCGCGATGACCGGCTCGTTCTCGCGGTCGGATACCGCCTGCGGGACGGTCTTCACGGTGATCGGTGACAGGAACGGATCGGCGTCCGGCGTGACGCCGACCGCCTTCTGAAGGGGCGCCAGCAGCTGGCCGAGCTTGGCCGGGTCTGCCTTGATCAGCAGCGTCGCCGGCACGAACGATTCGGTGAACTTCGAGGTGAAGGCCTCATCCACCAGCATCCACTGGCTGTCGGGCCCGAGCCCGGATGCCGCGGGCAGGCTGCCGACCACCCGCACCTTGACGCCTTGAACAGTGGCGGTGCGTTGAGATCCCATCGACGTCAGCACATCCGACGACACGACGACCGGCACACGCCCGCTGACCAGCTGGGTCAGCCCGTCGGGCAGGTCGCGCATCGCACCGAGCTTCCCGGTCTCGGCGAGCATCACCGACACGCTGCTGACCCGGCTGTGCGTCACGGTCAATGACGAGAGGTAGTCGATCGCGGCCACCGCGCGCACGCCGTCGACATGCTCGACGGCGCTGACCTGCTGGTCGCTGAGGGAGGGTGCATCCACACGCGCGTCGGTGCCCACCGATTCCTGGGCGGCCCGGATGACGCTGGTCTCGAAGGTCGACAGGAGCACCGTCGAGAACAGCGCGACCGAGATGCCGACCACCAGGGCGAGCACGCCCGCGAGTCCCACGGTGGGCGCACGCGCCGCCCGCACCGCCCCGATGAAGCCCGTCAGGCCACGGCCGCGCATCGCGGCCCTTCGCGCTAGGCGCATCGGCAGCGGATATCCGCGCAGCACGACGATGCCGACCGAGACCGAGAGCAGCAACGGCGCAACCGAGAGCAGGGGATCGACGCCCACCTGCGCCGTCGCCTGAGCCAGCCCGCGGCGTGTGAGCAGGAACACCGAGAGCGCGGCGAGAACGATGACCGCGACTTCGGCGACGCCCCGCAACTGCACCAGGAGCGCGGCGAAGGGGCCGGGCCGGTCGCGCGTCGTGGCGAGCGCCGCGAACAGGATCGGTGGAAGCACCGCCACCAGGGCCGGCCACACGAAGCCGCCGGGCTCCGGGCGCACCGGGATCGCCAAAGCTGCGACCGCGGTCACGATGATCGCCGTCGGGATCGAGAGCAGCGCGCCTTCGAACGCCATCTCACCGCGCAGCTGCCATGCGCTGCCGCCGCGCGCCGCGGCGAGGATCAGCTCGCCGCGGCGCGCCCGCGCCACCACCTGCACGGCGAGCGCGAGCACCGCCACCACCAGACCCATGGGCGCTGCGGCCAGGAGCGCGAGAAGTCCTGCCAACAACTGGCTGCGCTGTTCGGCCGTCTCGACCGCCTGCTGCGCTCGCGTCTGGAGCGGCAGCGGCGAGAAGCTGTTCACCATGGAGGCGCCGGTGGTCGTGGCCTTGGCGAGCTGGCGATCCAGCACGGCCGCGTCGGCCCCGTCTGCGCCGGTCGCGCTGACCGGGTACCACACCGAGAGCTGAGCCGCGCCGAAGGTGTTCGTCAGCCGGCCGACGCTCGGCGGTGCGACGAACGCCGCGACAGACGGGTACGCGACGCCGTATTGCGCGAGCGCCGTGGTCACCGGCAGCAGCGAGCCGTTGTGCTTCCAGTAGTCGTCCGAGGCGTCACGGGGGGCGAACAGGCCGCTGATCCTGAAGACGAGTTCCGGCACGCCGCCGACCACGTCCGCCCCGACCAGGTCGCCCACTTGCAGGTGCAATTGGGCGGCGGCGACCGTCGAGACCGCGACATCCACCGGACCGGAGCCTGCGTCATCCTGCCCGAAGTTGTCGTCTCCGGTCCAGGTCCCCGGCGCAGCCCCTTGAACGATCTCAGCGCGCGAGAGGTACTTCGGATCCGCGGTCAGCTGCAGGCCGAGGAAGGGCCGCGTGCCCTGCTGCGGCACGCCCTGGATGGTCGTCGTCTGCACGATCCAGCCGGGCGGCCCGACCAGATGCCGCAGGGGCTGGGGCAGATTCTCACGGGTCAGCTCGAAGTTGCTCTGCACGGCGTCGTACAGGCCGCTGATGGCGTCGGGCTCGTAGATCGTGAAGCTGCCCGCTCCCTGCAGCGATCGGCCGAGCGGACCGATCTGCTGCAGCTGCGAGGTCAACTCGGCGGTCGCCTGGCGCTCCATCATGCGGGGCACCGCGGCAGCCATCACCACCGTCAGGAGCGTAATCACGCCGACCAGAATGGATGCCGCGGGCGCGACACGCATCCGCCGCGACACCAGCCGCCCCGCCCCCCATCGCCCGGTCACTCAGCGCTCCGTTCCGAGGTGGAATCGCCGAGCGCGCTCGCCGACTGCCGGGACTGCGCCCGGACCGTCCGAGCGACAATCGCGAGCAGCACCAGAACGGTCGCGGCGAGCCCTGCGGCCGAGAGCACCGCGCCCGGCACGTCGATGTTGAGCATCGTGCGCAGTTGGTCGATGGCGTTCGGAATCGCGGTGCGGGCCAGGCTCGGCACGAGCAGGGCGCAGACCACTATGCCGTCGATCAGACCGATGACGACGCCCACCCCGAGCAGCAACGCCCATTCGCGCACTCGGCCCTTCGCCTGCACCCGGGGCAGCGCCCCGACGGCTCGGAGCACGCGCACCTCGCCCTCGCGCGAACGCAGCTCGGCCACCAGACCCGAGGCGATGGCGAGCACCGCAAGCAGCGCGGTGGCGGCAGCGGCGATCCAGACCACGATGCGTGCCGACTCCAGCACCCGGTCGCCCGACGAGGGCGCCGCGAGTGCCACGACAGCCTCGGAATGCGCCGCCCTCTCCGCCTTCGCGATGGCCGCGGTCGCGGCGGGCGTCTTGGTCGCGATCCACCACTCGCCACTGGAGATCTGCAGCAGCCCCTCTCGTGATGCCGCATCCTGGAGCGCACCCAGGTCGGCGATCACGCCCTCGCCCGATGCGATGCCCGGGATCACCGGGACCACACCGACGACCCGCACCGGCACGCTGCCACCTTTGGACACCAAGCCCATCGATGCGTCGGAGCGCACCGAGACTCCCGCCGACTCGGCCAGGGTCCGTGAGATCACCACGGGCAGCCGCTCGGATCCCGGTTGCACCGACTGCAGCAGCAGGTAGCCCGCCTTCCTCACGGCGACGGTGCGCAGGCCGGCGTGGCCGTTCAGCGGTGCCGCCCCTTCCCGGGTGTCGGCAGCGCTCACCGGCGCCCACGACGAGTCGAGCGGGATCGAAGCCGACGACCCGCCCGTCGCGTGGACGTCGAGAGGGATCGTCGTGCCGGCCGGCAGGTCGGGCAGCAGCAGCTCGATCCCGTGAACGGTCCATGGGGCGGCGCCCGGCGGCAGGGTGCCTTCGAGGCGGGCGCCGGCGGGCAGCAGGTTCACATGGGTCTCGGCGCCCACCGCATCCACGGCGATGAGCGACCCGCCGGTCGGCCGCAACTCCGGCGGCGTTTCCGCGAACCCGATCGAGACTCCGGTGGCCGCGGACGGGATGAGCGGGCGATCCACGTGCACCCTCACCCTGCGGGCGAGCAACGCCGGGTCGACCGCGCCGCCGACCGGAACGACCGCGCTCATGATCCGGTCGGAGGGGATGCCGATCACCGAGACGATGTCCTGACCGAGCTCGGCGTCTTCGCGCGCCACCTGCGCCGCGCCGGCCTGACCCGGCTCGACCCGCGCGATCGACTCCGGCAGCGGCGGTGACGCGGTGACCCGCACTGAGGTTCCCACCTGCACCTGACGCGTGTCACGGGAGGACACGCTCCAGGTCCCCGAGTAGCACGCGCCAAGGAGCAAGCCGCCGACGGCGAAGGCGAGCACCAGGATCGGCGCCAGTGCGGACCGCGAGCGGCGGGCCAGCTGGCGCAGCGCCAGCGCGTCGAGGTCGCGCGCCCGGCGCGCCCAGCTCTCAAGACCGCGGGCCATCAGCGGGAACACGGCGATTCCGAGCAGCCCAATGGCGGCGATGGCCAGCGCCGGCGCCGAGACCGCGAGGGGATCGACGGCGACGCCACCACCTGCGAGCGGGGCCAGAGGCGACCCGTACAGCAGGAACTGCGAGACCGACACCACGGCGAGCAGAAGCATGAGCAGCAGCGCTCCGACCGCGAGGGTCGATCTGAGCCGGACGCCGCCTCGGATGAGCGGTCGGCCGCGGCGGCGCGATGGCAGCATCCGATCGCGGGATGAGCGCGCGGCGGTAATCGCCAGCACGACGACCGGCACGACCACCGCGGCACCCGCGGCCACCCAGGCGAAGCCGGGGACGTCGGCAGCCTGGCCGGTGAGCGCCGAGACTCCGAAGGCGATCGCAACTCCGCAGGCAGCGGCGGGGACGGCGGTCACCACCCCCTCGGCGACGCTCTCGGCGATGAAGCGACGCGGGCTCGTGCCCCGAGCGCGCAAGAGCGTGGTCTCGCCGGCTCGGAACTGCCCCAGCATGCCGGCGAGCTCCAACAGGGTGATGAGTCCCAGCAGCGCGACCACGATCAGCGGGGCGGTCGACACCGCCGCGGCGGCGCGAAGGTTCTGCTGAATCGGCTCGATCCCGAGCTGCAGCAGACCCTCGACCTGCACATTGGCTCCGGGGTCGTCGCTCTGAACCGCCTTCGACACGGCATCCGGGGCGTGCAGCAGTGCGTCCAACTGATCCGCCTGCACTCGACTCGCGTCCGGACGGATCGTCCAACGTGCGAGCCCCTGCTGCTCCGTTGCCTTCCACAGCGACGGGTCGATCACGATCCAGCCGCGCGAGCTGTCCAGATCGACGCCCGACAGCGCGACGTCGTCTTCGAGCCATCGCGGATCGGCCGCGCTCGACACCCGCCAGGTCGCCGTGATGGTGATCGGTGCGCCAGACGGCAGGGCGAGCACCTCGCCGGCCTTGACGCCGAGGGATGCCGCAGCATCCGCTTGCATGGAGGCCTCCCCGGCATTCCGCGGCCACCTCCCGCTGATCAGCCGTGCCCGCGACGTCAGGTCCGGGATCGACGCCACCGACGACCGGACGGGGCCGCCACCGGCACGATCGAAGGCGATCGCGTTGCCAGAGACCACATCGCGCGAGACGATCATCGGCACCGGACCGCCGCCGGACCGCACCGCCTGCCGCACGTCGGCGCGCACCGCCTCGTCCTGCGCGGCCGCGTCAGCCGCGACCGGCGTGATCACCCGGAAGCCGGCATCGATACCGCGCAACCCCGCGACGCCTGCTCGGGCCCCCGTCGAGGACGCCGCGTCCAGGTACCCCGAGAGCCCGACGCTCAGGCCGGCGAGGAGCGCGACGACGCCGAACAGCGCCACGAACACGGCGGCGCGTCGACGCATCCGCTTCGCTGCCAGCACCTGACAGGACCCTCCGATTCGGACCGGCCCTGCCGATCACCCTGAGGGGCCAGACTAAAGGATCCGTCGGCTTGCCTTGGCAGGCCTACCCGCCGAACTGCTGGCACCACCAGCCGCCGGACGAGACGTGCCCGAGCCCCATCTGGGTGAATGTGGGCCTCAGGATGTTGGCCCGGTGACCGGGCGACGCCATCCAGGCGTTGAAGACCGACACCGACGAGCCGAAGCCCTCCGCGATGTTCTCGCCCCAGGTGCCCCAGCCGCCGGGGTACGTGCTGTGGGTCATCTGCCCGGATGACGCCATACGATCCGCGCACGCCTGTGCGGTGGCGTTCAGCGAGCCGTTGTTGCTGAGCGCGTGGAGGCCGTAATAGGCGCGGATCTGGTTGACGCAGGTCAGCACGTCGCTCGCACACACCGGAGCACCCGGGCCTGCGGTGAAGCTTCCGCCCCCCGAGCTGTGATGGGCGGCTCGTGCGGACGCCTGCGCGGCCGCCGCCGCGGCGGCAGCAGCGGCGGCCACCGCGGCATCGCTGGATGCCTGAGCGGCCTTGACGGCATTGACCGTCGGGATGATCAGCCCGCGAGGATCGTCGCCGCGGGCCAGGTACGCCGTGAGGGCGGCAAGCGCCGACTTGGCGGCCGATGCCGACGCCGCGCTGGCGGATCCCGCGGCGGCCAGGCGTGCGGTGCCTGCCGCCTTCACCGACTGCCCGACGGCGGGCACCGTCGCCAGTGCCGCGGCAACGGCGGCATCCAGGTCGACCGCCCGGTCGTCGAACGCCGACAGTGGGGCCGAGCGGGGGAAGGCCGGCTTATCCGTTTCGTCTTTCATGACCACCACGGCAGCCGTCAGCGCACCGACCGACTTCGCGTCCGCGAAACCGCTCGCCGCGGAGGCGACCGCGGTCAACGCCGACTCGAGCTCGACCGCCGACTTCTCGGCAAGGGCCAGTTTCACGCGCACTGCGGTCAGGTGGGCGGTGGCGGCCTGCCGCGCGATCGCGGTCTCGTGAGCCGCGTGATCCGAGTATGCGTAGGCGCCGCCGGCACTGGCAGCCAGAACAACGACCACCGCGATCGCGATGGCCGCTTTGACGCCGCGGGTGAGCAGTCCGCGCGACGACGCGGTGGACGGCATGATCATCGGCGTGATCGCCGAATCGCTCAACTCATCCATCGGTTCGCCCCCCGGCACCTCATGACGATCCTGGCGGACTCGCGGCCGGGCGAATAGGCCCCGAACGGGTCATGCCGCAGTCGCATGATGTATGCGGTGTGAGGCGTTTGTGTCACTCGCGACGAGCCCCTTGACCAGGGCTTTTGGCGCCTCGGGGGATGCAAGATGGCGTCTATTCCCAGGCTAAAGATCCTGCTTTCCCAGTCGCGGCCGTAGGCTTCGCGAAACCCCAGCATCGTTGCGCGACGTGGTCCTTAGGGGATCGACCTGGCAATGCCAGCCACGGAAAACCCTAGGAACAAGACCCAGGGCGATTCAACCAAGTTTGCGGCTACGGAAGGCCAGCAATGGTCTGCAAGACGAGGTTCCCCAAGTCTTTAGGCGTCTTCGCCAGGTGAATGTACTTATACGCCGACGCCTGCACGTACCAACCTGCGTCCTTCGCCGCATAAAGGCAGAAGAGGTCGGTCCCGCCCCTTGCCCCGCACCACAATCCCTTGCTCACCTCGGAATAGTCATGATTGATCGGCAGATTCCCGTATTGCTCAGGTGTCATGGGGTGTTCGTATCGGATGATCGCCACAGGCGCGGAGGATAGGCCACCAGCCCAGTTCACCTGTGCGAACTTGGCGGGGTCCTTGTCGTAGTAAACGGTCAAGGCTTTCCCGCCGTTCTGCGTTTGGACACTGCCATATGTCTCGTAGTACTTCCCCGCTTCAACGACCGCCTTATCCACCTTCGGCCCGACAACCCCGATCGTGCACAACTGAGGCCGACAAGTATCGACATGGTCTATTAGAACCGCGATGTCCTGATCGGAAATGTACTGAAATGCGCCCAAATGACTCGGGAACGTGTCGCCAGCTACCACCGTGGTTGCGGCGCTACTCGAGCATCCAGACAGCAGCGGCGCGACAACTAAGACTGCGAGCCCCGCTAATAGCCCCATCTTGCGCATGACTGTCCTCTCGACCAAGAATACGGGGACGGGCCTCCCCGTTTCCGTGGCTTGATGATGCCGCAAGCTCCGACACGGGGGTGGGAGGCTGGCCATCAAAGCCCGCGCCCTTTGGGCCCCACTTGATCGTCTCGACCGCGAGACACGTCACGCACCCTGCGCACGTACACACCCTGGACCTCGCGGCACCAGCGGGCGAGCGCCGCTGCGTCGAAGAGGGGATGGTGAAGGGTCACCCTCCGGGGGAGGCGGAACTCCAGGGTCTCTCGGAACAGGCTCATCGAATCGCATTCATCGAGAGCGGTCCCGGCCCGGTGCGTCGCGCCGGACCATGCCTAGGAGCCGGGCCCCAAGGTCGCGAGGCGAAGCTGACACGGGCGAGGAGTCTCAATGACCATTGGGGAAGGCACCTCAACCCACGGAAGGGTCCGTCGGGATTGAGTGGTAGGCGACAAGGTCGCCGCGTGCATCTGCCTCGAAGTAGGTGCCCAGCGCCCCGCGAACAATCAAGTGATCGTTGGCGGCGAACCAGCAGGCCTCTGCCCTTTGTCTTACGAGGCGACCAAACCATCGCCGAAGGTTCGCTGTGGGATCCTCATAGACGCTCACCGTCGATCGAGCTGGCAATCCTGCGATCTCGACGTCCTTCTCCCAGATCTCAGTCGGGAACCGGATTGGTTCTTCCCGTGTGGCGATGTCCGCGATGAGCGCCTCGGGTGTGTCGAAGTCCAAGCCCCAAAGTTCAAGCGCGCGCGCAGCCTTGGCTCGATCGGGGGGAAACCCCGGAACGAGATTCATCGGCTGCCACCCGTTAGGCAATGCACGGTGATAGAGCAGCTCGCCCGTCATTTCAAGCACCCAGAGCTCGTTTTCGGCCCCAATCACGATTCGACTCGCCTGCTGGTTAAGCGCGACTATGTCCACGGCTCGCGCTGGAACCTTGAACGACTGGAGTAAAGGCCCATCTTCGCGATAGACCCATACCTCTCCCGCCGGACCGACGAGGACTAAGTGCTCACCGCCCGAGGAGCCGAAAGACCTCCGCACCGGGTGCCCCAATTCGACTGTTGTGACGATCTGCCCTCCTCGCCGAGGATGAGAGCCCTGGAATGTTCTGACCTGTTGTCAACAACCCACGTCCAGAGTCTCGTCGTAACAACAAGTCCGAACCTGCCGTCCCACAGATCCGTGGGTCCTGTCCGCCGAGTTTCCATAGTCCCCTGACGGAGCTCAGCCTTGAGTGTCCCGCGTCAAGTAGTTGGCAGGGTTTCTTCGGTTTCGAAGTTGGGGATAGTGGGGTTGGCGAGGCCCGCATGGACGTCAGCGGGCCGGTTCCAGCGAAGAGCTTCGTGGGGACGGACGTGGTTGTAGTCATGCCGGTAAGCGTTGATCTGCTCGACGAGCTCGAGTCCGTGGTTGATCTCTTCACGGAACAGCCACTCGTATTTCATCGTGCCGAAGCCGCGTTCGCGTGACCCGTTCTGACCGGGCGTGCGGACCCGTGTTCGGACGTGGTGAAGCTCGGGGTGGGCGGTGATGAGCGCTTCGAAGGTGAACGAGCGGAACGGGCCACCGTTGTCAGTGACGATCGTCACGACCGGTTCGATCTCGCCCGTGTCCGGGTCGAGGCTGGCGTCGTCGATGAGCGGGTGACCGAGGAGCAACTCGGCCTCAGCCAACGCCAGCTCGACGGCGGTGACGGCGTCGTGCATGTTCGCCGTCGGGGACACGTGAGCGTCGAACTCGTATTTGGACCAGTAGTCGCGGCATGACGCGATCCGCCAGGTGCCCCCACCAATGGTTTCGTATTCGGAGAAATCGAGCTGCCAGACCTGGTTCGGGCCCGTCGGCTCCTTCGCGAACGCCGCCTTGCGACGTTCGGCCAGATTGCGGCGCTCCTTCTGATACTTCGCCGGCAGGATCAGGCCCTCGTCTCGCAGCAGACGCAGCACGGTCGCCTGCGACACCCGGTGGCCGTCGTGACGGGTCATCGCCCAGACTTTCCGGTGACCCCACGCCGGATGCTTCACAGCGTGAGCCAGAGCCAGTTCCCGAGTCGCGTCCCGCGCGGGCTGCGGCCACGGTCCTTTCGGTGGCCGCGAGGATCGTGCTTTCGCCTGCCAACGCCGCCAGGTTCGCTCGGGCATGTCGATCAGTCGGCAGAACCTCGCGGTCGACATGCCCGCGTCCAAGCGGATCACCTCGAGGTCCTCGAAGGGCCCAAGCGGCCCTCGGCGCTCTTCTTCCACACCCGGATCTCGACGGCGGCCTCACCCAACGCTTGGGTGAGTTCAGCGACCTCGGCCTCGAGTTGCTCCTCCCGCGAAGAAGGACCGGTCTTCCCCGCGACCAGGCTGGTCTTGCCGGCCTCTAAGAACTGGCGCTTCCAGTTCCCGATCGCTTGCTCCGAGACCTTCTCCCGACGGGCGGCCTCGGCCACCGACACCTCGCCCTGGAGCACAGACAACACGACGCGGATCTTCTTATCCGCCGGGATCGTCGGTGGACGACTCATGATGATTCAGACCTTTCAACTGGGGCGTTGCATCAGCAACTAACTACCCCTGCCACTAAGTCTGACGCGCGACAACCCGACCCGCTCAGCCCGACTTCACCACGCCGACACCAGCGGCGACCCCCAGCAACTGCCCCGCCGGGATCGGAACTGGCTGGCCCGATTCAGTGAGACCGAAGACTTCTGGATGCGCCACCATCGGCCACCGAGGGAAAAGAGCCCCGATCCGGCAGAAGCCTCAACCGCCAACTGGCTCCGGAGGCAACGGGTCAACATCGACCGGCGCTGTCTCTACCAGGTCGATCTGCTGAATACGCTGCCGTTCGAGTGGGACCCACGCGACGAACACCGAGCCGAAAGATTGAGCCGGTATGCGCAGTTCGTCGCCCGCGAACGCCGTCCGCCCCGGCGAAGATCAACCGACCCCGAGGAACGGTCGCTGGCCCGATGGGCCGCTAGGAAGTAGCCCGTGAGATCCCCCGGCGACGCGAACGCACGGCTCAGCTATGACCTTTTGGCGATTCCAGCTCAACGGCGACACGAGCAGCGAACGCCGGGTCCGAGCGGATGCGTGCAAGCACGGCGTCGGAGATCCTGTCCACGTCCAGTGGGCCTTCCGGGGCTGCAGACGGAGCGCCTGCGACCACGTCCCGTACGTCGTAGGCGCTTGTTCCGTCGTCGCCGTATGCGGCAAGGATGTGGTCGTAGATCAGCTGTACCTTCGCGTCGAACACTGGGGCCGGATACGTGTCGTCAGGGAGGTCCTGGTCCAGCGTTCGCTTGATCGTCACCAAGACGTCGGCTGAGGCGTCGGCTTTGCGACGCCAGTCGAGCACCAGCTTGTCGTGCAAGTGAGCGAGCAGCTTCTTGGCAATCGCCTTCACGCTCTCCAGTCCTTCAGGGGTGAGGACCGGGTCGGGTTTCGTGAGCAGGTCGAAGATCGCTAGCTCTTCCTCGGTAAGACCTTCACGGACCGCGCGCTGCTCCTCGTCGGTGAGGGTCTTGGACAGCTCGACCAGCCGGCGCAGGTACTCGTCGATGTTGATGCTGCCGGCGTTGTAGTCAGCGATGAGAGATTCAATGCGTTCGACGAGGTCGTACCTGGTGGGGTTTCGTCGGGCGGATGCGACGGCGCGCAACATCAGCAACTGGGCCAAACGATCGGTTTCGGCTCGTTTGCGTCCGGCGAACTTGCGGGCGAGGCCCTCGAAGTCGATCTGAGAGAGGTCGATCAGCGGGTCAGGGTTGACCCCGACGGCGGCCGCGCGGATGACGTACTCCTCTGCGCCCACCGACCGGTCCAGGAGTGCGTCGACGGCATCTGCGACGGCCTTGATGTCCGCCTCCGGTGGCCGGATGACATTGGCGATGCGTTCGGCAACCACACGGATCGCGGCGACGGTGCGCTGCTGGGCGGCGGCTTCCGGATCCGGCAACAGGGCCTTGAACAGCTTCCGAACCAGGGTCGCCGCCGCCGTGAACCTGTCTCGAGTCTCCGTGTCCACCAAGAGCGCCTCAACTGCTGCATCCCGTAGTGCGATGTGCGCGAAGCCGGTGGCGTCGCGCAGCTTCGGCACGTCGACGCCTGCGGTCGCGCAGAATGTCACGACGTCACCAACTGCGGCATCCAACGCGGCGGCGAGGGCGTCGACGATCTCGATGGGTGACCCAACGTCCACGCCGGCGTTCGCCGCACCGTAGATCGCGAGAGCCTTCTCGAGGTTTCGGAAGACGCCGACGTAGTCGACGATCAGGCCGTTGTCCTTGTCCGGGAAGACCCGGTTGGCCCGGGCGATCGTCTGCATCAGGGTGTGGTTCCGCATCGGCCGGTCAAGGTAGATCGTCGACACACTCGGAGCGTCGAATCCCGTCATCCACATCGCGCACACGAACACCAGCCGCAGCGTGTCCTCGGGATCCTTGAACTTCTCGGCCAAGTCCTCTGTATTCATCCGGTACCGGTGCGGACGGATATCCAGCCCGAGGGCGTCCAGGTGCGCGAGCTCGTTCTGCCCCTGCGAGACCACGACCGCCATATCGGTGGACTCCATCAGCTCGATACGGCTGGCCAACCAAGGTCGCTCCAGCACCGGAAGCGCGTCATGTTCGGCCCGCAACTCGACCAGGTATTCGGCCCAGGCGTCTTCGGCCAGGTCGTACATGCGCACGGCCGCAGCCTTGTCCAGCCCGACATACATGGCCTTGCCTGTGAAACCGCGACCAACAAAATGCCGAACCAGGTCGCGCGCGATCTTCTTCAACCGTTCAGGGCGGGTGAGCAGCGTGTATTGGGTGCCGAACTTGCGGGCGAGCTGCCCTTCGGCGTCTTCGTCGAGTTCGGCATCCTCCAGCAGATCGTCGAGCTCATCTGCGAAGTCGGCGTTCACCAGCTGGACTTCCGGGATGCGGTTCTCGTAGTACAGCGGAACGGTCGAGCCGTCCTCGATGGCCGCGCTGAAGTTGTAGACGCTCACGTAGTTGCCGAACTGCTGCCGGGTCAGTTCCTCACCCCCGACCAGCGGCGTGCCGGTGAAGCCCATGAACGACGCATTGGGCAGAGCGCGGCGCATGTTCAATGCGAGAGTGTCGTATTGGCTGCGGTGTGCCTCATCTGTGATGACGATGACGTCATCACGTTCAGTCAATACCGGCATCTCGCGCTCATCGCCGGTCGTCTGGAACTTCTGGATCAGCGTGAAGACATACCGGTGGTCGGCCGCCAGCAGAGCGCGCAGGTTCGAGATCGAGTCCGCGTGCACTCGCGCCTCACGAGAGATAGCGCCGGCATCGGCGAACTCACCATGCAACTGCACATCCAACTCGGTGCGATCGGTCACCATGACGAAGGCCCACTTGCCAGGGATCTGCCGCAGCACCTTCTGCGTGAACCACAACATCGACAGCGACTTGCCCGAGCCCTGAGTGTGCCAGAACACACCGAGCCGCTTGTCCCCCGTCGCGCGAACCGAGTAGAGATTGTCGATCGCCGCATTCACCCCGTGATACTGATGGCTCCGGGCGACCGTCTTGACTAAACCGCCCTGGCGCTCCAGATAGCTAACGAAGTTCTCGATCAAATCCAGCAGGACGTGTGGAGTGCAGGTTCCCCGCAGTGCTGTCTCTAGAGCGATCGCGCCGCGGTTCCCGTCCGCGTCAATGACTTTCCAGTCTGAGAAGAACTCCCACGGGGCGTAAGTCGACCCGACTTTGGCCTGGCTACCGTTAGACAGCAACACGAAGGCGTTAGGCACGAAGATCGCTGGGATGGTGTCGCGATAGTCGGTGATGTTGTCGTCATACGCGTCCCGAATCGACTTGTTGGGCTCCTTGAACTCCAACAACACCAGCGGGATCCCGTTGACAAACAGGACCGTGTCCGGGCGGCGTTTGTGCAGATCGCCCGTGACCCATAACTGAGATGCCGCAAGGAGGTCGTTGTTATCGGAGACGCGGAAGTCGACGTAGGCAACAGTGGCGTACTTTCGCTCTCCGTTCTCCTGCCACTCCGCCCTGTAACCGTCGCGGAGCAGGTCGTGGACCTCTCGGTTCGCGCGAACGCGCTCGACGAGTGACCGATCCCGGGCTATGGCCGCGAGCGCCTCTTCACGTACGACTTCGGGAAGGAGCGGATTCAAGTTCCGCAGTGCTTCGCGGAGCCGGTGAGTTAGAACCACGTCTCGCTGCGAGTCGCGGCCCAGCGTGCCGCCCGGGCCAAACGTCTCCTCGAAAGCGTTGACGTGTGTCCATCCAAGTTCCGCCAAGAGCTCCAGGCTCGGCCCCTCAACCAGCCCCGCCTCCGAGTATGAGCCCGACACCTACGCGACCTTGTCCCTAACGAAGACTTCAACATCTAGTGACGAAACATCGATCTGCCCAGTGACGAGCTGCGGCAATATCACGTCGCGAATCGCAGAAAGGGTTTCGGCCGAGTCTCGAATCTCCTCGGCGGCCCGGAGAACATTCGAGGCCAGCTCTGCATACCTGGAAATCAGGTATCCAGGGGGAAGCGCAATCCGGTACGCGAGGACATCTGCTGGACGAAAGCCGAGCACCGTCGTGCCACTAGCTATACCCCTTGCATACGCCCGAAAGGTCGGTCCGGCGAACTCCTCATAGAGGAAGGGCGCGAGCGTTAGATCCCTGACGCGCACGGCGAAGAGGTGGTGAGAGATTATTCCGCCCTCCTCAAACCCGCGGCGCGGTATGAACGCGGGACTCCCGATCACGCCGCCGGCTTGCGTCAAGTCCGTGTTGGCGAGCACGAGATCACCTGAGCGAACAACGTGCTTGGGTTTGAACGGGCCCGAGTAGGGCTTCGTTCCGTCGCGACGGAATCCCCCGGTCCGCGCGAAGCTCTTCAAGTTGGCCATCGGCACACCGCTGTCCGTCAGGAACATGCCCTTGTATGAGAGACCCTTATCGATTGAGGCGACCGCAGACACCGTCGTTACTTGCCAGCCGATTGGGATGGGCCCGAGACTCGATTCGACCATCTCGACGTCTTCGTGTCCGGGGAACCGGAAACGGACGAACCATTCGCGGTAGACCGAGCGCGCCATCTCCTCCAACGCCTCGGCCCGCCGCTCGTTGTTATGAATCAGGTCGTCGACCGTGTCGAGGACTGCCCCGATCGCTCGCTGAGTTGAAATCGATGGGATGAAGGCGCGCACACGCTGTATCCGCTCCGGAGCGGTGTGCCGCACTTTTGCCCCAGTCGCCGTGGCCGAGATCTGCTGCCGGACCCGCCTTGAGTTCATGAGGTGGTAGACGAATCTGAGGTCAAAGAGGTCCGGGTCCGTTACTTCAATCAATCCGATTCGTTGGTTGTGGAGGTACAGCGCCTCATCAGGAATCGTCGCCGTGCTGCCTAGTAGGCCGGCCCCCTGTTCGGTCATCGCCACGACGACGCTGCCCTTGCGCAGCACGTAAGCGTCCGGAATCGGGCCCGCGTAGAACTTCTCCGCCCCGGACTTGGGTTTGAAGCCGCCAGAGTCGACAAAGTTGCCCGGGGTGAGCACTATTTGCTCTCCACGGTCGCTGAAGAACTCGCCCTTGAAGGCGTACCCGTGGCGTACCCGCAGACCCTCGCCGAGACTGACTTCACGCCACTCAGTCATGCTCCGAGGATTCCTTGAATGGCGGTGTCGATCTTCGCGCGCATCAGGTTCGCATCGTCGCTGAGCCGGGAAAACTCCTCGTACAGCTCCGCGAGCCTTCCCTCGAAGTCGTCGCCATCGTCGTCCTCTACCGCCGCAGTGCCTGTGTAGCGGAGCGGATTTAGGCTCCACCCTTGTTTCGCAATCTCATCAAGCGTGACTACTTTGCAGAGCCCTGCAATGTCGACGTACACGTCGTCCGCGAAAGCCTCCCTGAGCAGCACTTCGCTGCCCTCAATTGTCTCGACATTCTCGCCGCGGTAAAGGCGAACGATATTCGCGAGAAACTCGATCTGCTCCGGCAAGAAGTCGCGGTGAGCACGATCGATCTGTCGGTAGAGGTCCCGAGCGTCGATGAACAGAACCTGCGCCGCCCGTTCGGTGCCAACCTTGCCCCGGTCGAGAAACCACAACGTGACGGGCAGCGTCACTGTGTAGAAGAAGTGGTGCCAGGATCGCAACCATCACCGACCACAGCGCCGGATTCGATGAGCTTCTGCGGGATGTCTCGCTCGGAGTACCCGGCGTGGCCGGCCGAGTTAGCCATAACGAACCCCGCCCGGCCCTTGTCGTTTAGCGCTGCATAGAACTCCTGAATCCAGAGATAGTTCGCGTTGTCCGACTTGGGCAGTCCGAACGGGAAACGGTCCGGTCTCGGCGAGCCTGGTCTTGTCGACCTTGTCGACGTTGAAAGGAGGGTTAGCGATCACGAAGTCGAAGGCGCCGACGACCTCCAGTGGATCCTCGTAATAAGTGTTTGCTAGCCGGATGTCCCTGAAAGACCGTGTAGAGCGAGGTTCATCTTCGCCAGCGGAACCGTCTCCTCGGTCTTCTCTGTGCCGAAGACCGAGAGTTCTTGGGCTGCAGACCGGTTGTGCCGTTGGACAAACTTGGCGCATTGCACGAACATGCCCCCCGAGCCGCAGGCGGGGTCCAGTACCCGACCGTGGAAGGGCTCGATAACCTCCACGATGAGTCGCACTATCGAGTGCGGGGTAAAGAACTCACCGCCGAGTCGACCCTCCTGCGAGGCGAAGTTCGACAGGAAGTCCTCATAAATCAACCCGAATGCATCGCCGTCCAACTGTCGAGGCAGCGGGGCAAACAGCCGCACCAGTTCAACCAGAGTCGAGCGGTCGAGTCGCCGATAGCCGCGCGGAAGAATGCCTTTCAGCTCAGGGTTGGCATTCTCGATTGCTTCCATCGCGCCGTCGATCGCTCCGCCCAGGTCCTCGCCCTCGGGCAGCATCACGAGAGTAGAGAGCTTGGCTCCATCGGGCACGAACAGCACCGACTTAGCCTTGTAGTCCTCCGGAGTTACTGGATTGCGCGACGTAGCTTTCGATTCAAGGTCGGGTCGGGCAGCTTCGAAGCGATGCTCGGCGTATGCGAGAAAGATGAGGCCCAAGGCGGGCTGACGGTACTGCGCTGCAGTGAGCTTGGAGTTCGCCCGAAGCTCGTCCGCCGCTCCCCACAGGGTTCGTCGTACTGAAGCAAGGTCCGTACTCTTCACGCTTCATCCTCTCGGCTGCTGCCACGTTGAGAATACTTCCGTCTGAACTCCAGCCGATCTCGGCTGTTGCGTCCGGCCGCACAGGTCCAACCCTTGCCGCGCAGACAGTCAAGTCGATCACCGGGCCGCCCGAAGCAGAACTCGAGTTCCGCCAGAAGTACCCCTTGAAAGGTAAGGACTGGACCCGCTGGTACGGGATGCGATCCCTCGTCGAGGACAGCAACAGCTTCGTCCAAGACGGCGCCAGCGAAGCCCTCGGCGATCCCCGCAGCAACTTCGGCAAAGGGTGGGCGTACCAATACCTGATATTGCCGTCGTGTCATCCAACATCCAACCGCGGATCGGTGCCCTCCGTGAGCGCCTGATGCGCGTCCTGCCGGCCCCACAGCGCCGCCCGCCGCCCCTAAACGCCGAAAGGCGCCCGATCCGAGCGCCTTTCGCGAGTTACACAATCAATGGCACCTGCTTGCAGTGTGCGCGAGGCGGGACTTGAACCCGCACGCCCTTGCGAGCACTGGCACCTGAAGCCAGCGTGTCTGCCATTTCACCACTCGCGCGCATGACCGCCCGAGCGGTCAACTCAGCGAGACTATCACCTCGAAGAAGCCGTGAGGCCTCGGTCTCCGACCCCCCGCCGAGCTTCGCCGACTAGCATCGACTTGTCCTCCCCGCGTCTGCTGAGCGTGGGTGTCCGTTTCGAGAGGTGGTCCCCGTGGGCATTCTCGACAACTTCGAGAAGGGCCTGGAGCGCGTCGTCAACGGCGCGTTCGCCAAGACCTTCAAGAGTGGTCTGCAGCCCCTCGAGGTCACAGCGGCGCTTCGCCGGGAACTCGACACGAAGGCGGCCGTCGTGTCTCGCGACCGCATCCTGGTGCCCAACGACTTCGTCGTGCGGCTCTCCGCCGGCGACTATCAGCGCATGACCGACCTCGGCCCCGCCCTGATCGACGAGTTCACCCAACTGGTGCAGCAGCATGCCGCGGCGCAGCACTACGCCTTCGCCGGAGGGATCTCGATCCGGCTCGAACGGGACGCCTCACTCACCGAGGGCCTGGTGCGCATCGACTCGGTGAACGTCAAGGGCGAGGTCGCCTGGACGCCGGTGCTCGACATCGGCGGCAAGCGCCACCCGATCACCAAGGCTCGCACCATCATCGGTCGCGGCTCGGACGCCGACATCACCATCGACGACACCGGCACCTCGCGCAAGCACGTCGAGATCCTGTGGGACGGCAAGCGCGGCCAGGTCAACGATCTCGGCTCGACCAACGGATCGAAGCTCAATGGCGTTCCGGTGACGAAAGCTCCGCTGCCTCCGGACTCGGTCATCGAGATCGGGCGCACACGCATCGTCTTCCGCGTGCTGGCCCAGGCGGCATCCGTCGATCAGTTCGCCGACCTGCGCAACGAATCCCCGGGGGGCCGCGCATGAGCGAACTCACGCTGCTCGTTCTGCGCCTGGGCTTCCTGCTCCTGCTCTGGTTCTTCGTGTTCGTCATCGTCTACGCGTTGCGCTCCGATCTCTTCGGACACCGGGCACGGCGCATGCCGGCCGCAGCCGGCCCGGCCGCCGGGGCCTTCCCGTCGGCTCCCGCGGCGGGGACGAAGGCCGCGGCACCGACGGAACCGGTCTCGCAGCAGGGCGCAAGACCCGCTCCGCCGCACCCCGACGACACCACCCCGCGTCGACTCGTCATCACCTCCGGCCCGAGGGAAGGCCTCGAGATCGATCTTCCGAACGAGCAGCTGACGATCGGAAGATCGAGCGAATCCGGGCTCGTGATCCGCGACGACTACACCTCGACCCACCACGCCCGACTCATGCTCTGGAACGACCAGTGGGTGATCCAAGACCTAGACTCGACCAATGGCACGTTCCTGGCGGGGTCGCGCGTGATGCTCCCGACCCCCGTGTCGTCGGGTATGCCCGTGACCATCGGCACGACCAGCTTCGAGCTCCGGCGGTAATCGGGTGGCCCCCACTCCCACGAGCGCGGCGGTCTCGCACGTCGGCAAGATCCGTGCGAACAACCAGGATTCCGGCTATGCCGGAGCGCATCTTTTCGTGGTGGCAGACGGGATGGGCGGCCACGCGGGCGGCGACGTCGCGTCCGCGATCGCAGCCAAGCGAGTGGCAGAGGCCGACACCGACTACCCCTCGGCGCGCGATGCCGAGCTCGCCCTTCATCAGGCCCTGATCGCCGCCAACTCCCTGCTCGCCGAGACGGTCTTCGAGCACAGCGAGCTCACCGGCATGGGAACCACGGTGAGCGCGGTCCTGCGGGTGGGCAGCCAGCTGGCTCTCGCGCACATCGGCGACTCGCGCATCTACCGTTTCCGCGACGGCGAACTGACCCAGATCACCGCCGATCACACCTTCGTGCAGCGCCTGGTCGACTCGGGTCGGATCACGCAGGAGGAGGCGGCGGTCCACCCGCGGCGCTCGGTGCTCATGCGCGTGCTCGGCGATGTCGACGCCGCCCCCGAGATCGATACCGGCATTGTCGACACCAAGCCGGGCGACCGATGGCTGCTGTGCTCTGACGGCCTGTCGAGCTACGTCTCCGACGACAAGATGGCCTCGATCCTCGCGACCGTCCGCACGGCCCAGGGCGCGGCCGACCGGCTCGTCAAAGAGAGCCTCGACCACGGCGCGCCCGATAACGTGACGGCTGTGCTCGTCGACATCGACGACAGCGACGGCGACTCGGGGATGCCGCCCACGTTCGTCGGCTCGGCAGCGGCCCCCCTCAGCTACGACAACGACACCTCGCGCCGGCCGATCCGACTGCCGACCCTGCTGCTGCATCCGCTGAAGGCGACCCCGCCCGAAGACAGTCATTTCGAGCCGGAGGGCGAGGGCTACCTCGAGGAGTTGATCGAGGAGGACCGCCGACGGGCCCGTCGGCGCCGGATCGTCTGGCTCGTCGTGCTGGTCCTCGCGGTCGCGGCGATCGTCGGCGCGGTGTTCGCGGCCTACAGCTGGACCCAGTCGCACTACTACGTCGGCGAGAGCAACGGCCAGGTCGCGATCTTCCAGGGCGTGGAGCAGAACATCGGCCCGATCCATTTGTCGAGCGTGTACCAGTCGACTCGCATCGACGTCTCATCGCTGAAGCCCTTCGAGCGCCAGCGGGTCGAGGCGACGATCCCGGCCGACAATCTGCGCGATGCCTTGAACATCGTCGACCGGCTCTCGACGGCGGCCGGCGACTGATGACGGGCAACGCCGTCGACGCCGGACCGCGCCCCACCGTCACGGGGACGATCCGGCTCCGGCTCCGCACTCCGGCCCGCCGCCGGAACCTCGAGCTCGTCCTGCTGATCGGGGCGCTGGCCCTGTCGGGCGCGGCCGTCGTACTCGTCCAGCTCGGCGCGGTCGGTCGAATCGGTGGATCGGTGCTGGCGCTCGAGGCCGGCCTCGCCGTGCTCGTCATCGCCGGCCACGTCAGCCTGCGAGTTGTCGCACCCGACGCCGACCCCTTCGTCTTCCCGATCGCGGTGCTGCTCAACGGGATCGGGATCGCCGAGATCTCACGCATCGACATCGCCAAGGGGCTGAACGGCTGGGATGCCGCCGGCATCCGTCAGCTGGTCTGGACGGGGATCGCGCTGGTCGTGGCATTCGCGATTCTGCTGCTGATCCGCAACCACCGAGTGCTGCAGCGGTATCGCTACCTGGCCATGTTCGGTGCCATCGCGTTGCTGCTGCTGCCGGCCCTCCCCGGGATCGGACGGACGGTGTCGGGCGCTCGCGTCTGGATCGGCATCGGCCCGTTCTCGTTCCAGCCCGGCGAACTGGCCAAGATCGCCCTTGCGGTCTTCTTCGCCGGCTACCTGGTCACCGCGCGTGACTCGCTGTCGATGGTCGGTCGCACCTTTCTCGGGATGCGCTTCCCACGTGTGCGCGACCTGGGCCCGATCCTCGTCATCTGGGTGCTGGCGATGGCGGTCATCGTGTTCCAGCGCGACCTCGGAACGGCGCTGCTCTACTTCGGCCTGTTCCTGGTGATGATCTACGTCGCGACCGGGCGTATCAGTTGGGTGGTTCTCGGGCTTCTGCTGTTCGCCGGGGGTGCCTTCGTCGCGAGCCGCTCGCTCGACTATGTCGCCGGCCGATTCGACTCATGGCTCGACGCGTTCAACCCGGCGATCTACGGCAGGACGGGGGGCAGCTATCAGCTCGTCCAGGGCCTGTTCGGGCTGGCCAACGGCGGCCTGATCGGCACCGGGCTCGGCCAGGGCAGTCCTGCCATCGTGCCGTTGGCCGAGAGCGATTACATCATCGCGAGCCTCGGCGAGGAACTCGGACTGGTCGGCCTGTTCGCGATCCTGGGCCTCTACCTGCTCTTCGTGTCACGCGGATTCCGCATCGGGTTCACCGGGCAAGACGACTTCGGCCGCCTGCTGGGCGTCGGCCTCTCGTTCGTGGTGGCGCTGCAGGTATTCATCGTGGTCGGAGGAGTGACCCGCGTGATCCCGCTGACCGGCCTGACCACGCCGTTCCTCGCAGCGGGCGGCTCGTCGCTCATGGCGAACTGGATCATCGTGGCCCTACTGCTGCGCCTCTCGGACTCCGTGCGCAGCCAGCCGCAGTGGGTCATCGACACCGCACCGATCGCGGTCCCCACAGCAGGAGGTGGAGCATGAACAAGCAACTGCGCCGGGTGACAATGCTGGTCCTGCTGATGTTCCTGGCCCTGTTCGGCTCGACGACGGTGATTCAGGTGCTCCAGCAGGACAACCTCAAGGCGGACAGCCGCGACGTGCGGACCCTGTACGCGAGCTACTCGGCCGAACGCGGCCCGATCCTGGTCGCGGGCCAGCCGATCGCGCGATCGGTGCCGACCAACGACGAGTACAAGTACCAGCGCCAATACACCAACGGCCCGTTGTATTCGGCCGTCACCGGATACTTCACCCTCAACCAGGGCAACACCGGCATCGAGGGCTCACGCAACGACTACCTGAGCGGGACCGCGAATCAGCAGTTCCTCGACCAGCTCAATGCGATCCTCACCGGCCAGAACCCGAAGGGCGCCGCGATCGAAACGACGATCGACCCGGTCGTGCAACAGGCGGCCTGGGACGCGCTCGGTAACCTGCAGGGAGCGGTGGTCGCCCTGAATCCGAAGACCGGCGCGATTCTGGCTATGGTTTCCAAACCCACATTCGACCCGAACACCCTCGCGGTGCACGACAGCAAGCAGGTGATCTCCACCTACAAGCAGCTTCTCGCGGCATCGGGCGATCCCCTGATCAACCGCGCGATCTCGGGAAGCCTCAATCCCCCCGGCTCGACGTTCAAGCTCGTGGTCGCGTCGGCAGCCCTCGCCAACGGCTACACCCCGGACAGCGAGTTCCCGAACCCGGCGCGACTCCAGCTCACCGGCACGAACACCTTCATCTCGAACTCGGAGGGCGGCAGTTGCGGCGGCGGCGCGACGGCCTCCATCGCCACCGCGCTGCGCCTCAGCTGCAACATTCCCTTCGCGCAACTCGGCCAGGCGCTCGGGTACGACAAGGTCTCGGCCCAGGCCAAGGCGTTCGGGTTCGGGGATGCCAGCCTCCGCATCCCGATGAAAGTCACTCCCAGCGTCTACCCCCAGACCACCGACGACGCCCAGCAGGAGCTCTCGTCGTTCGGACAGGGCAACGACCGGGTGACTCCGCTTCAGATGGCGATGATCTCGGCTGCAATCGCCAACGGGGGCACCCTGATGACGCCCACGTTGATCGACAGCATCACCGCGCCCGACCTGTCGATCCTGAAGAAGCTCGAGCCGACCGCGTACGGACAACCGGTCTCGAGCACGGTCGCGGCCACCATGTCCCAGTTGATGGTGAACAACGTCGCCAACGGCGTCGCGAGTAATGCAAGAATCAGTGGTGTCGACGTCGCGGGCAAGACGGGCACAGCCCAGAACGGTGAAGGCAAACAGCCCTACACGCTCTGGTTCACCGGCTTCGCTCCGGCGAACGATCCCCAGGTCGCTGTCGCGGTCGTGGTAGAGAACGGCGGAGGCCGCGGGCAGTCCCTCGTCGGGAACACCATCGCGGCTCCGATCGCCAAGAAGGTCATTGAGGCGGTGCTGAGCAGATGAGACCCACAAGCGGCCTCACCTTCGGTGGTCGGTATCAGCTCTCGTCGCGCATCGCGATCGGGGGCATGGGCGAGGTCTGGGAGGCGACCGACCTTGTCATCGGGCGCACCGTCGCCATCAAGATCCTCAAAGACGAGTACCTGGGCGACCCGGGATTCCTCGAGCGGTTCCGTGCTGAGGCGCGCCACGCGGCGCTCGTCAACCACGAGGGCATCGCCAATGTCTTCGACTACGGCGAGGAGGACGGCAGCGCGTACCTCGTCATGGAACTCGTTCCTGGCGAAGCCCTGTCGACGATCCTCGAGCGCGAGCGGGTGCTGCCCACCGACAAGGTGCTCGACATCGTGGCCCAGACCGCGTCCGCCTTGCAGGCCGCGCACATGGCCGGGCTCGTGCACCGCGACATCAAGCCCGGCAACCTGCTGATCACGCCCGAGGGGCGGGTCAAGATCACCGACTTCGGCATCGCACGGATCGCCGACCAGGTTCCTCTGACCGCAACGGGCCAGGTGATGGGCACCGTTCAATACCTGTCGCCCGAGCAGGCGAGCGGGCATCCGGCCTCGCCGACCACCGACATCTACTCCCTCGGGATCGTGGCCTACGAGTGCCTGGCGGGCCGCCGCCCCTTCACCGGCGAGTCGCAGGTCGCGATCGCCATGGCTCAGATCAACGAGGCACCGCCCGAACTGCCGGTCACCATCGCCGAGCCGGTGCGCAACCTGGTCTACGCCTGCATCGCCAAGCGCCCGGAAGACCGGCCGGCCTCCACCGCCCATCTGGCCAGGGCCGCCCAGGCCCTCCGCCGCGGCGACCTCCGGGAGGCGGTCGCCGCCGTCCCCGGCATCGCGGGTGACAACGCCTTCGCCTCCTACACCACGCCGATCGGCACGGCGGCCACCCGGCTGCTCCCCGCAAGCGGCGCGGCGGTAGGTTCGTCGCTTCCGCCGACCTCCGAGACGCCGATTGCCCGGCGCCGCAATGCATGGACCTGGCCGCTCATCGCGATCGTGGCATTGCTCGCCGTCGCGCTCATCGCGATCGTCATCGTGCTGCTGCTCAAGCAGAACGGCAGCGGCGGCGACACGCCCAGCGTCTCGAGCCCGCCCACCAGCAAGACTCCCAGCATCACCCCGACACCCACCGCGACGTCGTACAACCTCAAGCCCGGCGACTACATCGGCAAGACCCTCGACGAGGTCTCGAACACTCTGACCGGGCTCGGCTACGCGATCGATCCCGAAACCGGCCCCGTGGCAGACAGTCCGAGCAAGAACGGCACAGTCTCCGGTATCAAGCCCTACGGAAACGTCCCCACCGGCCAAACCATCACGGTCTTCGTCTACGCCGACTACGCCGGAGCGCCGGCACCGACGGTCCCGACCTGGGACAACTCCAGCCACAACTCCGGTGACACGGTGTCGATCGCCTGGGCAACGCAGGCCTACACCGGATGCCCGACCGGGTACGGATTGAGCGGATGGAAGGTCACGCTCTCCAATGCCACCTTCACCGGTGGTGCGTCGAATCCTTTCCCTGTCAACTCGACGACCGCCCAAATCGTTCTGGGAACGGGCTCCACAACAACGGTCAGCTATACCGCGACGTGCGGCACCGGTTCGGGCGCGTTTGACTCTTCCCCGTCGCCCACGCTCACCATCAATGTCATCCCCTAACGATCACCGTCAACTAACGATCCGGTTGCTCACGGGCGCTGCGGGGCGGGCCCTCAGGCCTGTCCGGCTACACTGACAACGGATTTTCGACGACCAGCGGGACGACGAGCGGGACGAGATGACTGTGACGGAGGGGGCGGCGCCGGGCGTTCGCCTGCTCGCCGGCCGCTATCAGATCGGCGCTCTGCTGGGTCGCGGTGGCATGGCAGAGGTGCACGCCGGGCTTGACGCGCGTCTCAATCGCAAGGTCGCCGTCAAGCTGCTCAAGCCGGCCCTCGCCAACGACCCGGCGTTCCGCACCCGCTTCCGCCAAGAGGCACAGGCCGCGGCTCGCATGGCGCACCCGACCATCGTCCGCGTCTTCGACGCGGGTGAAGAGACGGTGCGCGAGCCGGGCGGCACCGAGGTCCAGGTGCCGTTCATCGTCATGGAGCATGTCGACGGCAAGCTCCTCAAAGATGTTCTCGCGCAGGGCCCCCTCGACCCCGCCGAGGCGGTCAGGATCACCGACGGCATCCTGACGGCGCTCGAGTACTCGCATCGCGCCGGGGTCGTGCACCGCGACATCAAGCCCGGAAACGTGATGATCACCAACTCGGGCCAGGTGAAGGTGATGGACTTCGGCATCGCGCGCGCGATCTCCGACTCGTCGGCGACCATCGCGCAGACCAGCGCGATCCTCGGAACTGCCCAGTACTTCTCTCCCGAGCAGGCACGCGGCGAGGGAGTCGATGCGCGCACCGACCTGTACTCGACCGCTGTGGTGCTCTACGAACTGCTCACCGGCAAGGCGCCTTTCCGCGGCGACACGGCCGTCGCGGTGGCGTATCAGCACATCAGCGAGGCCCCCGTTCCGCCGAGCGCCCACAATCCCGCGGTGTCGCCCGCCCTGAACGCGGTCGTCATGCACGCCCTCGCGAAAGACCGGAGTGAGCGCTTCCAGACGGCGGCCGAGTTCCGGACCGATCTGGATATCGCCATGACCGGCAAGGTCCCCGACCGCGCGCCGGCCAGCGACGACTTCAACGCCGCGCTGTTCGGCGTCAACCCGAACTCGACCGCCGCATCCGAAGCCACGCTGCGGCGGCTGGCCGATGACGGCGACCGTGCGCCGCGCACTCAGAATCGGCCACCGGTCGCGTGGATCTGGGGCGGCATCTCGGTCATGGCCGTGATCATCATTGCCACCCTGGTGTGGGTGTTCACGCTTGCCCCCCAGCAGCTCGTCGGAGCGAACGCCGCCGTCGTCATCCCGAAGGTCGCGGGCGACACCTACAAGGTCGGCAGCCAGAAGCTCATCGACGCGAAGCTCAAGGTGACCGAGGTCGATCAGGCGAGCGACTCGGTGCCGATCGATCAGATCATCGCCACAGACCCGGCCGCCGGCGACCGTGTCGCTCCCGGCTACAGCGTGCAGGTCACCGTGTCGTCCGGCCCGGTCCAGGTCACGCTCCCCGGTCAGGTCTACAAACCGGAAGCCGATGCGCAGGCCGCGATCAAGGCCGTCGGCCTGGTCTATGGCACCACCACGACGGACTACTCTCCCAGCGTCCCCGCCGGCGAGGTCATCGGAGTGCTGGTACCGGGGTCCACGACTCCCAATGGCGGCAACCTTCAGGTCCCGAAGGGCACGAAGGTCGACCTCGTCGTCTCGAACGGCCTGGTGCAGATGCCTGACGTGCGCGGGCAAGCCGCGGTCGCGGCTCGCGACCTGCTCTCCGGCTCGACCTACGCGCTCACGGTCAAGCTGGTCCCGACCACGAGCTGCACCGGGCAGAAGATCACCGCGCAGTCGCCTGGCCCGGGTGACGTGCCGCAGAGGTCCGCCGTCACACTCACCTACTGCAACGGGTAGAGCCGTCGCCGCCCGCGCCTAGCCGAGCTTGACCAGGGGGCTCAGGTCTTTCGCGCGGTCCGCCGCCTCGGCCAGACCGGTCGTCGCAAGCCAATTGCCGAGCATCCGGTACCCGCCCTCGGTCAACACCGACTCGGGATGGAACTGCACCCCGAAGAGCGGCGCCTCACGGTGGCGCAGCCCCATGATCACGCCGCCCTCGGTGCGCGACGTCACCTCCAGTTCGGTCGGCACCGTGCCGTCGAGAACCGCGAGCGAGTGGTACCGCGTGGCCCGGAACGGCTGCGGTACGCCGGCATAGAAGGCACTGCCGTCGTGACGGATCAGCGAGGTCTTGCCGTGCATGAGCTCGTCGGCATGGGTGACGGTTGCGCCAAGAGCTTCGGCGATGGCCTGGTGGCCGAGGCACACTCCGAGCAGGGGCGACCCCGCGACACGTGCAGCGCGTACGACGGGGATCGAGATGCCGGCGGCCGCGGGTGTGCCAGGGCCCGGTGACAGCAGCACGGCGTCATACTCGGCGATGCGTGACGGCACGTCGGCTTCGGCGATCGCGTCGTTGCGGAGCACCTCGGTCTCCGCTCCGAGCTGCTGCAGGTACCCGTTGAGCGTGTAGACGAAGCTGTCGTAGTTGTCGACGACCAGGATGCGTGTCATGCCGGCCGCCTCATGTGCCCGGAGTGACGGTCACGTCCTGCGGCGCCGTCAGCTCGCCGATCCACGGGAACACCCACAGCACCAGGACGGTGAGGATGGCAGCGACCAGGACGAGCACGATCAGCAGCCGTGTCCACCACGGGCCGGGGAGAACGCGCCAGAGGGCCGCGTACATCAGGACTTCCCGTTCACGGTTGGGGCGATCTCGGCAGGCGGACCGCCGGCGATCGGATAGAAGGTGTCGAAGGTGCCGTACGCCATGACCCGCTCGGCCGTGGAGAAGAACGGGTTGCAACTCTGCAGGGTGATCACGCGGTCACCGGGCTGCAGGCCGGGCTGGTCGGGCACCGGGTCGAGCACGGCGACATCCGTCGGTTTGACGAACTGCAGATTGCGGAAGGTGTACTGGTACCAGCCGTCGGCGGTCCCCACGAAGATGTGATCGCCCACCCGCAGGTCGTTGATGTGCTCGAGGTCGCCGCCATACGCCTTGCGGTGCGATGCCACCATGAAGTTGCCGAGCGCGCCGGGCATCTGAGTGGTGGTGTAGTGCCCCAGATTGCCCCTGTTGAGCACCCAGAGCGCCGTGCCTTGGGCGATCGGACGCGCGTAGTCCGCTCCGAAGCGCGGCACGTACAGGATGCCGAAGTTCTTTCCGTTCGCGAGCGAGGCCGACATCACAGGCGGTGCGGCAGGGTCGGGCTGCTGCTTCGCGGGGCCCGCCGCTTTGATCCACTGCTGGGACTGCTGCACCGCCTGGCCGTAGAGCTGATGGCCCTCGATGATGTCGCCCAGCCACTGCTGCCAGCCGAGGAAGAGCAGAACCAGAACGCCCGCCGTGATCAACAACTCGCCGAGCACGCCCACGACCGAGAGCGGGCGGCGCGGGCGCTTCTTCTTGGCGCCGGCCCGGGACCGCGGGCGTGCGACCGGCGCGGCAGACGCACCCATCGGCTCCTCGGCCGGCTCGCCCGTCGGCTCGCCATCCCCCGGCTCGTTCATGAACCCGATTCTAGGGCGTGCGCCGCTGCTGCGCCCCTGTGAGCCCGCCCGCCAGGCTGCCGCCAGCCTCCGTCCGTTAGTATTCCTGCATGGCCCGAGCGAACGCACGCCCCAAGCCGGTCACCGGCGAAGCCCGAACAGGCGAGCGCGCCCCGAATCCGGTGTGGTTCAAGCCGGTGATGTTCGGGTTCATGTTGATCGGCCTCGTCTGGATCATCGTGTTCTATCTGAGCCAGCAGGCGTGGCCCATCCCGACGCTCGGAAGCTGGAACATCCTGATCGGTTTCGGGATCATGTTCATCGGCTTCCTGATGACGACACGCTGGCGCTGAGCGCTCGGAACCCGCGAACTACAGCGGTGTGATTCATCCACACTGTGGATGAGCCTGTGCACTCAGCGGTAGTGGTCGGGCGAACCGACGACGAACCCGAGCAGGATCAGCGCCAGCGCGGCTGCGATCGCGGCGATCGACAGGATCTGCCGCACCCGTTGCTGCGGGCGCCGGGTCGTCGCATACACCCCGGCGATCGCCGCGCCCACGCCGAGCCCGGCGAGGTGCGCCTGCCAGGCGATGCCCGGGGCGATGAATCCGAACGCGACGTTGATGGCCACGACGACGAGGATCTGGGTGAGCCCGAGCCCCATGGCCTTTCGCAGAACGAGCATGGCCCCCATGAGGGCGAAGATCGCGCCCGATGCTCCGAGCGCTGAGGACCAATCCAAGAACCCGCCGAGCCAGTCCGCAGACGCCCCGCGGCTGATCACGAACAGTTCGTAGAGCAGCACGACCCCGAAGCTCCCGCCGAGCGCTCCGACGAGATAGAGCGCGAGATACCGCGCTCGGCCGAGAAAGCGTTCGAGCGGCGGCCCGAAGATGAACAGGGCGTACATGTTGAGCAGCAGATGCGGCACGAAGTTCGGCGAATGAAGAAATGCTGACGTGATCAGACGCCACGGCTGACTGGCGATCTGGGGCGGGTAGAGCACCCAGGCGTTGGTCAGGGCGCCGCCGCTCAGCCATTGGGCCGCATAGATGACGACGCAGAGCCCGATGAGCGCGTAGGTCACGATGGGTGTGCTTCCGGACCCGATCAGCCGCGAGACCGGGCCCGGTCGAGACGCTGCGATCTGCTGCCGACCTTCGCGCACGCACTCCGGGCATTGCACGCCCACGGCAGCCTGGGTCTGGCACTGCGGGCAGATGGTGCGGCCGCAGCGCTGGCAATGGATGAAGCTCTGCCGGTCCGGGTGCCGGTAGCAGTACTCCGAGTCGACCTCGGCCTGCGGTGCGGTATCGCTCATGCCAGAAGGCTCTTGACGACGGCGATCGCCACGAGCCCCACGAGCCCCACGGTGATGATCAGAGTCGCCCGGCGTGTGCCACGCGCGGTGTCCTCGAAGCGATGCAACAGGTAGTACGCGCCGGCTCCCCCGACGACGCCTCCGATCACCTGGCCGATGAAGGCCGGACTGAAGATCAGGGTGAGCAGCGCATAGGCGGCGATCGAGATGAGAATGCGGGTGCGCGCCCCGGGCGACGGCCAGGCCAGAATCAGGAACGAGCCGAAGATGCCGAAGAGCACCCCGGAGAGGCCGAATGCCACCCCGAACACCAAGGTTCCGATGGCGCCCCCGGTCACAGCCGCTGCCACGATCACGGTGACGAAGCGGCGCCTGCCGAACTCACGCTCTGCCTGCGGCGCGGTGATGAGCAGGAACACCGCACTCAGCAGGAACGACAACACATTCAGCGCGCTGTAATTCGGAAGGCTCGCCACGGGATGGGTCAGGTACCGCCACACCTGCCAACCGGTTCCGGGAAGAACAGCGAGCGTGGTGAACGGGATCTGTGTGAAGATGCCGACGATCCAGATGGCGACCGCCAGACTGACCACGGTCCACGTGACGACGGGGGTCGAACTGCCCGGTCGAAGCATGTCGCCGACGGCGCGTTGCCAAGCGGGCCGATCAGAATCGCGCGCGACACGTGCGCGACGGCTGCTCCGCTTGGCGACGAGCGCCCGCGTAGCACCCGCGGGCTTCCACTGCACCGACCCGCCGGTCTCACGCACGCAGTCCGGGCATCGGACGCCTTGGGGCGTGAGGATCTGGCACTCGGGACAGATGGTGCGACCGCAGCGCTCGCACAGTGTCCAACTGCTGCGATCCGGATGCCGGTAGCAGACCGAGGGGTCGACCTCGGCGCCCGCGGCGGAGCTCACCTAGACCTCGACGACGTCGATGCCCGAGATCACAACCGGCTCGAGCGGCTTGTCGCCGCGATCGGTCGGAACGGACTCGATGTCATCGACGACCTTCTTCGACGCGTCGTCGGCGACCTCGCCGAAGATCGTGTGCTTGGTCTGCAGCCACGGAGTGGGAACCGTAGTGATGAAGAACTGCGACCCGTTCGTGCCCGGTCCGGCGTTGGCCATCGCCAGCACATACGGCTCGGCGAAGGTGAGCTCGGGGTGGATCTCGTCCTTGAAGGTGTAGCCGGGGCCGCCGACGCCCTGGCCCAGCGGGTCTCCGCCCTGGAGCATGAAGTCCTTGATGATGCGGTGGAAGATGACGCCGTTGTAGAGCGGCTCCGTGCTGTTCTCGCCGGTTGCGGGATTGATCCATTCCTTGCCGCCGGTCGAGAGCCCGACGAAGTTCTCGACGGTGAGAGGGGCGTGGTTTCCGAAGAGGTTGATCCGGATGTCGCCGTGGTTGGTGTGGATGGTCGCGACCGCGGTGTGGAGAGGCATCCCGTCATTCTGTCATGCGGCCTACCATCATGCTCCCAGGCAGCGCGCAGGGCCGACCACTCGGATCGACCGCCGCACCATGGCAGGATGGGTGCTGTTCACGGGACACCCGACGACGGAGGTCGACATGGCATTGTCACGCAAGCGGCAGCGAGAGCTGAAGCACCTCAAGCGCTCAGCGGAAGAGCTGTGGGACGAACAGCGCGAGGCCATCGAGCACGCGAGTGCCGTGCTGAAAGACGCGCGGCGCCAGGCGGCGAACTATGCACGCGAAGAGGTCGGCCCCCGCGTGCGCGACGCCTACGACAGCAAGGTCCGGCCCGCGGTCGCGAGCGGCTTCGCCGCCGGCCGTAGCGCGGCGTCGACTGCGCGCGATCGCTTCTCAGACGATGTGCTGCCCTCGATCTCGGGAACAATCGGCTCCGCCCTGGCGCTTCTCGAGGTGGCGAAAGACCAGCGCGTGCGCGACATCGTCAAGCGCGCAGGCTCGACCGCCTCCAAGGTGCGAGGCCGCGTGCCGTTCGTCGAGCCGCCGAAGAAGTCCGTCGGTCCCGGTCGATACATCCTGATCGGGCTCGGAGTGGTCGCCACCCTCGGTGTGGCCTATGCAGCGTGGCAGACGCTGCGCGCCGACGACGACCTGTGGATCGAAGACCTGGGGGATCCGGGCTCGGACGACATCAGTGACAGCGAGTAGCGCGACTGCTGGCGCGGCCGCACGCGCGACCGCCGACAAGCCCGTCTCGCTGCCGCTGCGTCAGCGCCCGATCGACATCTTCTTCGTCGCCATCTTCAGCATCTTCATCGTCACCTGCATCATCAGTGACTCGGTCGAGGGCCTCGGGCTCGACCAGGTCGCGAACTCGACGAACGTCCTCGTGCAGTGGAACTACTGGTACGCGTCCAACTTCGACCCGCTGTACCAGTCGCACCCGGTCTGGCTGCGGTTCATCAGCGGCACGTCGGCGTTCGTGTACGTCGGGTTCTACGTCATCCTGATCATTTCGCTTGCCAGGGGATGGAACCGGATCCAGCTGCCGTCCGTGATCTACGCGACGATGATCATCTCGCTGACGGGCATCCCGATCATGGGCGTCGAGTTCTTCGGCAGCGCGGCGGAGCGCACCCCGAACCCGGCGGTCTTCCTGGCCTTCAATCTCCCGTACATCCTGGTGCCGCTGCTGTTGCTGATCCGGATGCGGTCGCCCCTGCCGTTCCTGCGCAAGTTCTAGTCCGCCGAGTGGTGAGTGGAGCCTAGGGGAATCGAACCCCGAGACCCGCCAGGGTCTCGCGCCGGACACCACGAGCGGGTCGACCTGAGAAGTGAGTGGAGCCTAGGGGAATCGAACCCCGAGACCCGCCAGGGTCTCGCGCCGGACACCACGAGCGGGTCGACCTGAGAAGTGAGTGGAGCCTAGGGGAATCGAACCCCTGACCTCCTGCTTGCAAAGCAGGCGCTCTACCAATTGAGCTAAGGCCCCGCGGTGGAGCTATGAGCGAAGGCCACTTCTGGCCTTCGCCGCGACCCCAGCGCCGGGCGCCGTCTCGGCGCTCGGGTCACTCGAGTTTGCGTGGGGGTACCAGGACTTGAACCTGGGACCTCTTCGTTATCAGCGAAGCGCTCTAACCGCCTGAGCTATACCCCCAAAGGCCGGTCTCCCCGGCGATTGGCCTTGCCTACAGTACCCCAACCCTGTGGGGCCGAGAAAATCGGCTCAGCTGTTCTGGAAGCCGACCAGCAGACCGCCCGTGAAGCGAACACTGAGGTTGTAGAGCAACGACGCGATCGCGGCAAGAACCGTGCCCACCACGATGTCCAGAATCGCGATCACCAACGCGAACAGTCCGACCTGACCCAGCCCGAAGCTGGTGGCGATGCTGAAGGTGGGGTCACTCAGGATGTCTCGCATTGCCTTGTCCAGGCTGCCGAACACACCGGTGGAGTTCAGGACGATCCAGATCAGCACGGTGGCGACGACCAGCACGATGCCGAGGCAGACCCAGATCAGGAACGCCAGCTTCACCACCGACCAGAAGTCGAGGTAGACCAGCTTCAGTCGCACCTGCTTCGCAGCGGTGCTTCGTTGGTCTTTGCGCTGAAGTTTTTCGGCGACGCTGCTCATTCTGTGTCGTCCTCTCCGTCGGTCGCCTCGGTCTCGGCTCCATCCGGAGCGAGTGCCGGGTCGTCGGCCGCGGCGTCTTCGAGTTCGGCGGCGTCCAAATTGCGTTCGCTGTTCTTGGCCACGGCGATGATCTTGTCGTCCTCGTCGAACCGGGCGAAAACCACGCCCATCGTGTCTCGGCCCTTGGCGGGGACCTCGGCCACGGCAGACCTTACCACCTTGCCGCTGGCAAGAACCACGAGAACCTCGTCGTCGTCTTCGACGATCAAAGCCCCCGCGAGCACGCCTCGTTCGTCGTTCAACTTGGCCACTTTGATGCCCAATCCGCCCCGCTGTTGCGGACGGTACTGGTCGACGGCGGTGCGCTTGGCGTAGCCGCCCTCGGTCACGACGAACACCGATCCGGCGTCGGCAACGACCGACGCCGACAGCAACTGGTCGTCACCTCGGAAGTGCATCCCGATCACCCCGGAGGTCGAGCGACCCATCGGGCGCATCGCCTCCTCGTTGGCCTTGAAGCGGATCGACATGCCAAGCCGGGAGACCAGGAGCACCTCGCTGTCGTTCTCGACCAGCATCGCCGAGACGAGCTCGTCGCCTTCGCGCAGGTTGATCGCGATGATGCCACCCGTGCGGTTGGTGTCGTACTCGGTGAGCGCGGTCTTCTTGACCAGGCCGCCGCGGGTGGCGAGCACCAGGTAGGTGGCCGCAGAGTAGTCGCGGATGTCGAGCACCTGAGCGATCTCCTCGCCGGGCTGCAGGGCGAGCAGGTTCGCGACATGCTGGCCCTTGGCGTCGCGGCCGGCCTCCTGCACCTCGTATGCCTTGGCACGGTAGACGCGTCCGGTATTGGTGAAGAACAGCAGCCAGTGGTGGGTCGTCGTGACGAAGAAGTGCTCGACCACGTCATCCGCCCGCAGCTGCGCGCCCTTGACCCCGCGGCCCCCGCGGTGCTGACTGCGGTAGTTGTCGCTGCGCGTGCGCTTGATGTACCCGCCACGCGTGATGGTGACGACCATCTCCTCCTCGGGGATGAGGTCTTCGACCGACATGTCGCCGCCGAAGCCGTACATGATCTCGGTGCGGCGCTCGTCGCCGAACTTCGCGACGATTTCGCTGAGCTCTTCGGTGATGATCTCGCGCTGACGCACTTCGCTCGCGAGGATCGCCTGGTACTCGGCGATCTCGCGCTCGAGCTCGTCGAGCCGCTGCTGGATCTTCTGCCGCTCGAGCGCGGCGAGGCGCCGCAGCTGCAGGGCGAGGATCGCGTCGGCCTGCAGTTCGTCGACACCGAGCAGCGCCATCAGTCCCTGGCGGGCCTCGTCGACATCGGGCGACCGGCGGATGAGGGCGATGACCTCGTCGAGCGCGTCGAGCGCGAGCACGTAGCCGCGCTGGATGTGCGCGTCGGCTTCGGCCTTGGCAAGCCGGAACGCCGTGCGCCGGACGATGACCTCGACCTGGTGCTCGAGCCAATGCCGGATGAATCCGTCGATCGGCAGGGTGCGGGGCACGCCGTCGACGATGGCGAGCATGTTGGCGCCGAAGTTCTCCTGCAGCTGCGTGTGCTTGTACAGGTTGTTCAGCACCACCTTGGCGACGGCATCGCGCTTGAGCACGATGACCAGGCGCTGGCCGGTGCGGCCCGAGGTCTCGTCGCGGATGTCCGCGATGCCGGCCAGCTTGCCTTCCTTGACGAGGTCGGCGATCTTCACGGCGAGGTTGTCGGGGTTCACCTGGTACGGAAGCTCGGTGACGACCAGGCTGGTGCGGCCCTGGATCTCCTCGACGTTCACGACGGCACGCATCGTGATCGAACCGCGGCCGGTGCGATACGCGTCTTGGATGCCCTTGACCCCGAGGATCTGGGCGCCGGTCGGGAAGTCGGGCCCCTTGACGCGCGCGAGGATGGCGTCGAGCAGCTCGTCGCGTGTCGCGTCCGGATTCTGCAGCGCCCAGAGGGCTGCCTCGGAAACCTCACGGAGATTGTGCGGCGGGATGTTGGTCGCCATTCCGACCGCGATTCCCACGGACCCGTTGACCAGCAGGTTCGGGAACCGGCTCGGCAGGATCAACGGCTCCTTGGTGCGGCCGTCGTAGTTGTCCTCGAAATCGACGGTGTCCTCGTCGATGTCGCGGACCATCTCCATGGCCAGCGGCGCCATCTTGGTCTCGGTGTACCGGTGGGCGGCGGCTCCGTCGTTGCCGGGAGAGCCGAAGTTGCCCTGGCCGAGAGCGAGCGGGTAGCGCAGCGACCACGGCTGCACCAGTCGGACCAATGCGTCGTAGACGGACTGGTCGCCGTGCGGGTGGAACTGCCCCATCACGTCGCCGATGACGCGGGTGCACTTCGAGAACGCTCGGTCTGGCCGATATCCGCCGTCGTACATGGCGTAGATCACGCGGCGGTGCACCGGCTTGAGGCCGTCCTCGACCCGCGGCAGCGCGCGGCCGATGATGACGCTCATCGCATAATCGAGATAGCTGCGCTGCATCTCGACCTGGAGGTCGACCTGCTCGATCTTGTCGTGACGATCGGGGTCGAGCCCGGTACCGGTGGTGTCAGTCATGTCTGCCTATCGCTGATTGAGGAGCTGCGCAGCTGCTCGGGAGAATCAGATGTCGAGGAACCGGACGTCTTTGGCGTTCTGCTGGATGAACTGCCGCCGCGACTCCACGTCGTCGCCCATCAGGGTGGAGAACACGCCGTCGGCGATGGCCGCGTCGTCGAGGGTGACCTGCCGCAGCGTCCGGGTCGCGGGATTCATGGTGGTGTCCCACAGTTCCTGGTGGTTCATCTCGCCGAGACCCTTGTAGCGCTGCACGCCGTTCTCCTTGGCGATGCGCTCTGCCGGCCGCGAGCCCGGCCGTGAGGAAGGCATCCCGTTCTCGTTCCGAGTACACGTACTCGTGATCGGCGTTCGTCCACTTGAGCCGGAACAGCGGCGGCTGCGCGAGGTAGACGTAGCCCATCTCGATCAGCGGCCGCATGTAGCGGAACAGCAGGGTGAGAAGGAGGGTCGTGATGTGCTGGCCGTCGACATCGGCATCCGCCATCAGCACGATCTTGTGGTACCGGGCCTTCTCGCCATCGAACTCCTCGCCGATGCCGGTGCCGAACGCGGTGATCATCGCCTGGATCTCGGCGTTGCCGAGTGCGCGATCCAGGCGGGCCTTCTCGACGTTCAGGATCTTGCCGCGCAACGGCAGGATCGCCTGCGTCTCGGGGTCACGGCCGGTCTTGGCGGAACCGCCTGCGGAGTCACCCTCCACCAGGAAGATCTCGCTGCGCGACGGATCCTTGCTCGAGCAGTCGCTGAGCTTGCCGGGCATACCGCCGCCCTCGAGCAGGCCCTTGCGACGCGTCTGCTCCCGGGCCTTGCGTGCGGCCATCCGGGCGGCCGCCGCCTGCACCGATTTGCGGATGATGTTGCGCGCCTCGTTCGGGTTGCGGTCGAACCAGTCGTTGAGTTGGTCGCCTGTCACCTTCTGCACGAACGACTTGGCCTCGGTGTTGCCGAGCTTGGTCTTGGTCTGGCCCTCGAACTGCGGCTCACCGAGTTTGATCGAGATGACCGCGGTCAGGCCCTCACGGATGTCATCGCCGGTGAGGTTCTCGTCTTTCTCCTTGAGAAGGCCCTTGTCGCGCGCGTACTTGTTGACCAGGGTGGTCAGCGCGGCACGGAATCCCTCTTCGTGCGTGCCGCCCTCGTGCGTGTTGATCGTGTTCGCGTAGGTGTGCACGCTCTCGGAGTACGCGTTCGTCCACTGCATGGCGACCTCGAGCGCGATCTTGCGCTCCTTGTCTTCCGACTCGAACGAGATGATCTCCTCGTGGATGACCTCGGTCTTCTTCGCCGAGTTCAGGTACTCGACGTAATCGACCAGGCCGCGCTCGTACAAGAAGACGTCGGTGCGCTGCGTTCCGTCATCCTGACGCCCCTCCTCGCGCTCGTCGGTCAGCGCGATGCGGAGGCCCTTGTTGAGGAAGGCCATCTGCTGGAAACGGGTGCGGAGCGTCTCGTAGTCCCACTCGACGGTCTCGAAGATCTGGTCGTTGGGCCAGAAGGTGATGGTCGTGCCGGTCTGGCTCGTCGCTGCGCCCTTGGCGAGCGGCGCCACCGGCACGCCGTTGTGGTACTGCTGCGTCCAGATGCAGCCCTGACGGCGCACCTCGATTTCGAGCGTCTTGGAGAGTGCATTGACCACCGAGCTGCCGACCCCGTGCAGGCCGCCCGACACCGCGTAGCCGCTGCCGCCGAACTTGCCGCCCGCGTGCAGAATCGTCAGCACGACCTCGACGGTGGACTTCTTCTCGATCGGATGGATGTCGACCGGGATGCCGCGGCCGTTGTCGACACAACGCACCCCGCCATCCGCGAGGAGTGCCACCTCGATGTGGTCGCAGTAGCCGGCGAGCGCCTCGTCGACCGAGTTGTCGACGATCTCTTGCACGAGGTGGTGCAAGCCGCGCGGTCCGGTCGAGCCGATGTACATGCCCGGCCGCTTGCGGACCGCCTCAAGACCTTCGAGAACCTGGATGTCTGAGGCCCCGTACGAGTCGTTCGGGTCGGCCGCGGGAGTGGGGGATGTCACTTCCCGATTCTACAGCACGAGGGTCGCCGAAACCGGTGTCAACGCCCGCCTGGGGAGATTTCCTGGGCCCCTTGACCTGATTTGCCTAGTCAGCCATAGGTATCGCGGGGACCGCGCCCTGGGATTGCTCTCGGACCGCGTTTCCACGAGGGGGTGTCCGGGTTCAAAACCTTCACCGCGTCGATACCCGCGGCGGGGTAGCGCGCCTCGATGTTCGCGAGCATCAGGGATGCCATCCTGCGCAATTGTGTCGCCCACGGATTGGAGTCGCATTGGACGAAGAGGATTCCGTCTTCGATGCCCGCCGGTCGAGCATGCTCGGCGATCTCGGCGCCGACGATCTGCGGCCAGTCGCCGAGCAATTCGGCGCGAGCGATCGGCGAATCCCAGCCCATCGTCGAGCTGAGTGCCCCGAGCACGTCGCCGAGGCCGGCCGGCTCTCGCCCCAGTCCGTACGGAACGCTCGTCTCGTCGCTCGCGGCCCGCCGCCGACGTCGGGCGTCCCCCGAGCGGAGCGAGGGGTCGCCGAAATTCCGCCGGATCCGCCGGAAGACGTGGATGTGCTCCGGTTCGGCCGGGTCGTCGTTCACGTCTCCTCCTGCACAATCCGACCGGCCAGGATGCGCACCGTGTGAGCGGCGAGTGGCGCCGGTACGTCATCGAACACGGCCGCCGTGATCAGGACCTGCTCGTAGTCGCGGATCGCCGAAGCCAACTTGGTGCGGCGGTCTTCGTCGAGCTCAGCGAAGACGTCGTCGAGGATCACGACCGGATCTCCCACGGCCGAGTCCGCACGCAGCACCGCGGCTGACGCGAGTTTCAGCGACAGCGCGAACGACCAGGACTCGCCGTGGCTCGCGTAGCCGCGGGCGGGTAACCCGTTGAGCACCAAGAGAAGATCGTCGCGATGCGGACCGATCAAGGTGAGGCCACGGTCGAGTTCATCCCGGCGCACCCGCGCCAGCGCGTCGCGAAACCGCTCGGCAACATCCGCGGGAGCTCCCGCTCGTCCCGCATCGGGATCGCCGGCGAGCTCCTCGTCGGAGCGCGACCCTCCGACGCTGAGCTGGAAGGCCAACTCGGCGCGGTGCTCACCGCCGGCGATGCTCGCGTATGCCCGGGCGACATGAGGCCGGAGTCTGTCCACCAGCTCCTGTCGGCCGACGATGATCTCGCTGCCGAGGGCGACGAGCCGTTCGTCCCACAGCTCGAGGGTCGAGAGCCGGTTCTCGGCGACCCTCGCGCCCCGCGCCGACTTGAGAAGCGTGTTGCGCTGCCGCAGCACGCGCTCGTAGTCCGACAGCACTGCCGCGAATCGAGGAGTCAGCTGCACGAGAAGTTGGTCGAGCAAGCGCCGGCGGCCCGCGGGCTCCCCACGAACCAGTGCGAGGTCTTCGGGGGCGAAGAGAACGCTGGCCATATACCGTGGCAACTCGCGCGGCTTGACCGCGACCCGATTGACCTGGGCGCGATTCGAGCCCGAGCGATTGAGTTGCAGCTCGACCAGGAGTTGACGATCCGCGTGCTCAAGACGAGCGCGCACGATCGCGAGGTCCGACCCCTGTCTGATCAGCGCCTGGTCGGTCGACACCCGGTGCGATGCCAGGGTGCTCAAGTACCCGATGGACTCGACCAGGTTCGTCTTCCCCTGGCCATTACTTCCCACGAAGAGATTGGGCCCAGCGCTGAGCTCGACTTCGGCGGATTCGTAGTTGCGGAAGTCGGTGAGGCTCAGATGCGAGACGATCACCGGACGTCGCTCGTCACGGCAGGCCCGTCAGCGATCAGGACTTGCGCACGGCGTGACCGCCGAATTGGTTGCGCAACGCCGCGACGGCCTTCATCGCCGGTGAGTCTTTCTGGCGAGACACGAAGCGGGCGAAGATCGACGCGCTGATCGTCGGCACCGGGACCGCATGGTTGAGCGCCTCGAGGATCGTCCAGCGCCCCTCACCCGAGTCGTCGACGTAGCCCTCGATCTGCTTGAACTCGGGGTCTTCTTCGAGCGCCTTCACGAGCAACTCGAGCAGCCAACTGCGCACCACCGTCCCACGCTCCCACGCCTTGAACACCCCGGTGACGTCGTGGATGATCTCTTTGCTTGCTTCCAGGAGTTCGTATCCCTCACCGAGCGCCTGCATCTGCGCGTACTCGATGCCGTTGTGCACCATCTTCGCGTAGTGCCCGGCTCCGACCGACCCGGCATGCACGAATCCTTCGTCGCGCGGACCGTCGGGGCGAAGGGCATCGAAGACCGGCATGGCCAACTTCATGTCGGCAGCAGCCCCGCCCGCCATCAGCCCGTACCCGTTCTTCAGACCCCAGATTCCGCCAGAAACCCCGCAGTCGGCGAACCGGATGCCCTTCTTTGCCAACTGCTTCGCATGAACCGCATCGTCTGTGTAGCGGGAGTTGCCGCCGTCGATGACCAGGTCATCCTTCTCGAGCACGCCGGCCAGATCGGTGATCACCCCGTCTGTGATCGATCCGGACGGGACCATGACCCACACGACTCGCGGTGTCGGAAGCGCCTTGACCATGTCGGCCAAGGTTGGCACATCGGTCACATCAGGATTCGGGTCGTACCCGGTGACCTCGACGCCCTTCTTGCGAAGACGGTCCCGCATGTTGAAGCCCATCTTGCCGAGCCCCACGAGTCCGATGTGCATGGCCATTCGCGCCCGCCTTCCGTTCAGCGCAGCAGCAGGTTGGGCTGCAGGAGGTACTTGTAGTTGTCGGCCCCTGGTTGCTCTTTCGATGACTGACTCGTGATCAGCACCGGTCCGGGTTTGTTGGGGTTCTCGGTCTTGGTGAACGAGATCCGGACGAACTCGGAGTGGACGGCGCCCAACCCGTCCAGGAGGAACGCCGGCTTCAGCGAGACGACGGTGTCGTCGCCGTGCAAGTGCGCCTCGATCGTTTCGGACGCCTGCGCCTGCTCGGATCCGGCCGCCTCGAGAGTCAGGCCATCGATCGAGAACGTGAATCGCAGCGCGGCCTCGCGCTCGAGCACCAGCGACACGCGCCGCGTGGCTTCGACGAGATCCGCGGTGTTCACCACCGCGTAGTTGTCAACCACCTCAGGGAACAGCCGCTTGACCGGAGGGAAGTTTCCCTTGATCAGCAGCGACGTGACGGTCTTCTTGTCGGCACTGAAGGCGATGAGCTCGCGGTCATCGGTGCGCACGATGGACACGGCGACGGTGCCACTGTGCGCGAAGGTCTTCCCGATCTCGGACAGGGTGCGTGAGGGGATCAACGCGGTCGTTCCGTCGGCAGACGACGTTCCGGAATCCCAGTCGATCTCGCGAACGGCCACGCGGTACCGGTCGGTCGCCACCAACGACAGAGTGTTGTCGCCGACCTCGAGCTGCACGCCGGTGATCACGGGAGTCACATCGTCGCGGGACGCGGCGACCGCGACCTGCGAGACGGCCTCGGCGAAATCCTCAGCCGGCAGCACGCCGGTGCGATCCGCTACTTCGGGAAGGGTCGGGTACTCCTCGACCGGCATGCTCAGCAGGGTGAACCGTGCGGACCCGCAGGTGACCGCGATCTTGCCCTCATCGGTCGAGAACTGCACCGGCGCGGCCGGCAGCCGGCTTGCGATATCGGCGAGAAGCCGTCCCGACACCAATGCGGTGCCGGGCTCGTCGACTTCGGCGGCGATCTCGGTGCGCGACGATACCTCGTAGTCGAACGACGAAAGGATCAGCACGCCGTCTGCCGCTTCGAGAAGAACACCGCTCAGGATGGGCTGGGTGGTGCGTTGCGGCAGCAACTTGACGGCGAATGACACGGCCTCACTGAACACGTCCCGATTGACTTGGAACTTCACGCGGACTCCTTGTCATTCGAATAAAGCGGGGGGCGTCAATACTGTCACCCCGATCCTGGCACAGGTAGCCCTGCCGTCCGCTCGAAGGGGATGCAGAGGGGTGTGGCCCGGTGGGGGTTGTGGTCGAGCTGACCAGAGATGGAGAGAGTTAATCTTCTTAACCGCTGTGGGATCTGTGGAGAGGGCACCGACTTGCTGTCGGCAACGGGGAACTACAGCGGTGCAAGTTGTGTGCGGCACGTGGACTTCACCCTCCCACGTGCGGGAAGGTGGCTGGGCGACGTGTCCCGAGTCCACAAGCCGACGGGGTTTCTCAACACCTTATTCGGAACGGGATCGCGGGTTATCCACAGGTTGTGCACACCTTGTGCAATCGACCAATCGGCCGGCGTTTGTCCAGGCCCCCGAATGGGGGTGAACAGGCCTTTCGTGGTGAGGCAAGGCTCAGAGCTTGTTGTAGCGCTGGTTCTGCTTGATGCGGCTGGTGAGTTCCGTCACCTGGTTGTAGATCGAGCGTCGCTCTTTCATGAGCTCGCTGATCTTCTTGTTCGCGTACATGACCGTCGTGTGGTCGCGGTTGCCGAACAACTGTCCGATCTTCGGCAGCGACAAGCTGGTCATCTCTCGGCAGAGGTACATTGCGATCTGCCTGGCGGTGGCGACGGCCTGTGAGCGGCTGGATCCGTAGAGGTCGTCCACCGAGAGCTTGAAGTAGTCGGCAGTGTGATTGATGATGTCGACCGGAGCGATGACGTTGTCGTCGTCGAGGGTGATGAGGTCTTTGAGCACCGTCTGAACCAGCTGCAGGTCGACCGGCGTGCGGTTCAGGCTGGCGAATGCCGTGACGCGGATCAGGGTGCCTTCGAGTTCACGGATATTGGACGAGACCTTCGTGGCCATGAATTCGAGGATCTCGTCGGGTACCTGCAGCTTCTCGCTCTGGGCCTTCTTGCGCAGGATCGCGATGCGGGTCTCGAGGTCGGGGGCCTGCACATCGGTGACCAGTCCCCACTCGAATCGCGACCGCATCCTGTCTTCGAACCCGTTCAGGTGTTTCGGAGCGACGTCGCTGGTGATGACGACCTGCTTGTTGTGGTCATGCAGCGTGTTGAAGGTGTGGAAGAAGGCTTCCTGAGTTTCGACCGCCCGCTGAAGGAACTGGATGTCGTCGATGAGCAGGATGTCGATCTCGCGATAGCGGGCCTGGAAAGCCGCCGCGCGGTTATTGGCGATCGAGTTGATGAAGTCGTTCGTGAACTCCTCGGAGCTGACGTACCGCACCCGGATGCCCGGGTACAGCCGCTCGGCATAGTGGCCGATCGCGTGCAGGAGGTGGGTCTTGCCCAGGCCGGAGTCACCGTAGATGAAGAGCGGGTTGTACGCCTTGGCCGGGGCCTCGGCGACCGCGACCGCGGCCGCGTGCGCGAATCGGTTCGAGCCGCCGATCACGAAGTTGTCGAAGTTGTACTTCGGGTTGAGGCGCGTGTCGGAGCGTCGCGCCTGGTCGCTGGGCGTGTGGGAGGGGATGCCGCTGGGGGTCGGCATGGGAGTCGACTCGTGGGGGGCATCTTCGAGAGGGCTGGGTTCCGACGATGGACCGATGCCCGCATGCTGAATCTCGGGGTTGACGACGATGGCGAAGTTGGTGATGCCGTGCTCACCGTCGATGGTGCTGAGTGCGTTGAGCAGGGGAACCCGGATGCGCTGGTCGAGCATCCCGCGGGTCAGCTCATTGGGGACCTCGAGATAGAGCGTTCCGGCGAGCACGCCCTTCGGTTCGACCAGGTTCAAGAACCCTTGGAGTTGCGGAGTGACGCGATCGTCTGCGTGCAGGAGAGCCAGCACGGAGTCCCAGAGTTCTCGGGTGGGATCCGGGGTGTCTGTCATGGGTTCTCTCGGCTCGGGCTTGCGGGTCGGTCGCGGATTCACCTTAGTTCTCGCGGGCGCGTCGTGACCAACGGATGGCTGGATCGGTGTGGAGAATGGACGGTTGGTCTCGGTGGTTTGACCGGGGCCCATTAACCGCCTACTTTTAATCAGTTGACGACTGCCCAGAGGCGGTCCCTGTTCTTCCCGGCGCACGGCGCCGGGTTTTGGAGATACCACCATGACCAAGCGAACGTTCCAGCCGAACAACCGGCGCCGTGCCAAGGTGCACGGATTCCGTCTGCGCATGCGCACCCGTGCCGGTCGTGCCATCCTCGGTGCACGGCGCCGCAAGGGGCGCACCGAGCTCTCCGCGTAGTCGACCGGTGCTGGCCAGGGCCAACCGGGTCGTGCGCGCAGACGACTTCCGGATGGTTGTGCGCCGCGGCCGTCGCTTGGTGACGCCCGCCGCGATCTACTACCGGCTGGAGCGCGACGCCGATGACCCGTTGCGTGTCGGCATTATCGTCGCCCGCTCAGTGGGCAACGCCGTCGCCCGCAACCTGGTGCGCCGCCGGTACCGTGCTCTCGGCCGCGAGTTCGTCGCGGCGGGGGCTCACGGCCACGACGTGGTTGTGCGGGCTCTCCCCGAAGCCGCACAGCGCAGCTGGGTTAGTCTCGCCGATGACATGCACACTGCCCTGGACGCATCCCTCTTGACGAAGGTCGTCAGGCCGTGATGCGCCGCGCGGGGTTTTTCGTGCTTCTTCTTCCACGCAACATCTGCGTGGTGATCCTGCGTGCGTACCGCGCGGTGATCTCACCGTTGTACGGCGATGTTTGCCGGTACTACCCGAGCTGTTCGGCGTACGCGCTCGGCGCGATCCAACAGCACGGGGTGGTCAAGGGCGTCGCGCTCGGAACCTGGCGCATCGCGCGCTGCCACCCCTGGGCGAAGGGCGGCGTCGATGATGTGCCCGAGCGCCGCGTTCCCCGTTACCAGCTCACCCACTTCGGTTTCGTCTTTCCGGCGAGCCACGGAAAGGCCTGACACCAGTGGATCTGAACGGAATCATCAACGGCATCGGTACGGTGCTGACGCCTATCAAGTGGGTCATCGAGGCCATCCTGGTGGGCTTCCATTGGCTGTTCACGAACGTGTTCGGCTTGGACTCTGGAGCCGGCATCACCTGGGTGCTGTCGATCGTGGGCCTCACCGTCATCGTGCGGGCCGCGCTCATCCCCGTCTTCGTCCGCCAGATCAAGAGCCAGCGCAAGATGATGGAGATCGCGCCGCAGCTCAAGAAGATCCAGGACAAGTACCGGGGCAAGAAGGACCAGTTCTCACGCGAGGCGATGCAGCGCGAGACCATGGAGATGTACCGCAAGGCCGGCACCAACCCGCTGTCGTCGTGCCTTCCCCTCCTGATTCAGATGCCGATCTTCTTCAGCCTGCTGCCGACCCTGAATGAGGCGAAGCCGGACGCACAGGGCAAGTTCCACGCCGGCGTCGGGTTGTTCTCGAAGGACCTCGTCAAGAGTCTGTACAACGCGAACCTCTTCGGGGTCGCACCGCTCAAGGACAGCATCCAGACGGCGTGGGGCTCCCAGTGGGCGGTGGTCGTCATCGCGGCGGTCATCGTCTTACTCATGACGGCCTCCCAGTTCTTCACCCAGCTTCAGCTGGTGTCGAAGAACATGTCGCCCGAGACCAAGGCGAGCCCGATGTATCGCCAGCAGCGGGTGCTCCTGTACGTGCTCCCGGTGATCTTCATCTTCTCCGGATACGCGTTCCCGATCGGCGCGATGTTCTACTGGCTGACGTCGAACGTGTGGACGCTGGTTCAGCAGTTCCTCGTCATCCGGAACATGCCGACGCCCGGAAGCGAAGCCGCACTGGCCCGCGAGGCACGCCTGGCGAGGAAGGCCCGAGCGCAGGGTTCGTCACCGCTCGCGATCGGCGATGCGGTCGCAGACGGACCACCGGCCGGCGCTCCGAAGCGCGAGACGACGCAGCGCCCGCAACCGGTGAGTAAGAACCGTAAGAAGAAGGGTTCCCGATGACCGACGTCACGCGCGAGCAGCAGCCGGGCCCCGCGCCAGAGGCACCCCTCACCGAAGCCGAGCTGGTCGACGAAGGCGACATCGCCGCCGACTACATCGAGGAGCTGCTCGACATCTCCGACATCGACGGCGACATCGATATCGATGCACGGTCGGGTCGCGCCTATGTTTCGGTGACCGCGACGGAGGGAGCGAACCTGCGCCTGCTGTCCAAGCCGGATACCGTGGCGGCGTTGCAGGAGCTGGCCAGGCTGGCGGTTCAGAACAAGACCGGACGCTTCTCCCGGATGATCCTGGACATTGGCGGATCGCGCGATCAGCGTGCGGCCGAGCTCGCGACGTTGGTCGACCGCGCGGTCGCCCGCCTCGAGGAGGGCGCCGCGTCAGCATCCCTGCCGCCGATGTCGAGCTACGAGCGCAAGATCGTCCACGACATCGTCGCCGAGCGCGGTTTCGCCTCCGAGTCGGAGGGCGAGGGCCGTGATCGCCACACGGTGATCACCCGCCCATAGTTTCACGTGAAACATTGCCGCCCAGTACCGATGCCGTGATCGAGCCGGAGCCGCCGAGTGCGGCATCCATGTTCGGGGATCGCATCGAGCTCGCGCGCGACTTCACTCGCGAGCTCGGCGAGCGCGGCGAAGAGCTCGGCCTGATCGGACCACTCGAGCCTGCCAGGCTATGGTCGCGGCACATCTTGAACTGTGTGCTGCCGGCTTCTCTGCTTCGCCCCGGCCTGGTGGGCGACATCGGCAGTGGTGCCGGACTGCCCGGTATCGTCCTCGCCATCGCTCGTCCCGATGTCGAATTCGTGCTCGTGGAACCGATGGAACGCCGGGTCGAATGGCTGCGCGCCGAGTCGGAGCGCCTCGGCCTGCGCAACGTCCGGGTCGAACGGGCGCGCGCCGAGGATGCTCGTCTCGTTGAACAACTCGATCAGGTGACCGCCCGCGCCGTGGCGTCGCTGTCGAAGCTGATCCCGATCACGGCACCCCTCGCACGCAGGGGCGGCGAGCTGTTGTTCATGAAGGGGGCGCGGGTCGGCGACGAGGTCGTGGCGGCCGCCAAACAGATCCGCGCAGCGCGCCTGAGCAACCCCGAGGTGCTCGTGCTCGGGGAGGGGATCGTCCCCGAGGCCACCCGTGTCTTTCGGGCTACAGTGGACTGACTCGCGGCCGGTCGACGTTTCACGTGAAACATCCCGCACGCGCTCTGAAACATCCGAGAGGGAATCCGCTCCAGTGAGCACCGAGAATCGATACGACGAAACCCCGCTCGCCCGCGAGATCGCCGATCTGGCGCGACGCCGCGTTGCTCTGGCGGAGCAGAGCCTCCCGCTCCCCGCGCGCACGCGGGTGTTCACGGTCGCGAATCAGAAGGGCGGCGTCGGCAAGACGACGACCACGGTCAACCTCGCGGCGGCGCTCGCGCAGTCCGGGGCGCGGGTGCTCGTGATCGATCTCGACCCCCAGGGCAACGCATCGACGGCTCTGGGCGTCGAGCACCGATCCGAGACGCCGAGCGTCTACGACGTGATCATCAACGATGTGCCGATGCGCGACGTGGTGCAGACCAGCCCCGAGTTCGAAGGCCTGTCGTGCGTGCCGGCGACCATCCATCTCGCCGGTGCGGAGATCGAGTTGGTCTCGCTCGTGGCCCGCGAGCAGCGACTGCGGGGAGCGCTCGATCGCTTCCTCGCCGAGTCGGAGGACGAGCATCCCTATCACTATGTCTTCATCGACTGCCCGCCCTCGCTGGGCCTGCTGACGATCAACGCCTTCGTGGCGGCGCGCGAGGTGCTCATCCCGATCCAATGCGAGTACTACGCGCTCGAGGGGCTCAGCCAGTTGCTGAACAACATCGGACTGATCGAACGCCACCTCAACCCGAACCTCGCGGTATCGACGATCCTGCTCACGATGTTCGACTCGCGAACGAACTTGGCCAATCAGGTCGTGGAGGAAGTGCGTGAGCACTTCCCGACAGAGACCCTGCGGAGCGTCATCCCGCGGTCGGTCCGCATCTCGGAGGCGCCCAGCTACGGCCAGAGCGTCATCACCTACGACGGGAACTCGCCGGGATCCCTCTCGTACCGCGAGGCCGCATCCGAGATCGCCCGTCGGGGCGAACGCTGATGGCGGCGGCACCGAAGCGCACCGGGCTCGGTCGAGGCATCGGCGCGCTCATCCCGACAGCGGATGACGGCGAGCGGCCTGTCGACGTGTTCTTCCCCTCAGGCCCGGATGCCAGCTCCACCGCGATGGACGGGCTGGTGACTGTCCCCGGTGCGCGGCTGGCCAGCCTGTCGCCCGATGACATCGTTCCCAATCCGCAGCAGCCGCGCAGCGACTTCCGCGAGCAGGAGCTCAACGAGCTCGTCATCTCAGTTCGCGAGTTCGGGGTTCTGCAACCGATCGTCGTCCGCCCTCGCACGGGCGCGCAGCCCGGCGAGCCCCAATACGAGCTCATCATGGGGGAGCGCCGACTGCGCGCGAGCAAGATCGCTGGGCTGCCGACGATCCCGGCCGTCGTCAAGAACACTGCAGACGACGCGATGCTCCGCGATGCGCTGCTCGAGAACCTGCACCGCGCCGAGCTGAACCCCCTCGAGGAGGCCTCGGCCTACCAGCAGCTGCTCGCCGATTTCGGGATCACTCAGGAGCAGCTGGCCGAGCGGATCGGGCGCTCGCGTCCGCAGATCACCAACACCATCCGGTTACTGCGCCTGCCGGAGGGCATCCAGCGCCGTGTGGCCGCGGGGGTGCTGACCGCAGGCCATGCGCGCGCGATCCTGTCGGTCGGCGACGCGAACGCGATGGAGCGGTTGGCCGACAAGATCGTCAACGAAGACCTCTCGGTGAGGGCGGCAGAGGCTGCGGCAGGCAAGGTCTCGCCGCCGAAGCCACGCGCCGCCAAGCCGACCGCCGGCCGCCGACAGCATCACCTCGACGACGTGGCGGATCGGCTCGGCGACAAGCTGAACACGCGCGTCAAGATCTCGTTGGGCACCTCGAAGGGCACCATCTCCATCGAGTTCGCGACCGTCGCCGACCTGAACCGGATCGTGGAAGAGCTGGGAGTCGATCCCGGGGCCTAGTTGTCCCGGATCGCGGCCTCGGCCAACGCCGAGTAGACCCAGCCGAGATCGTGTCCCGCTGCCTCGAGGGCCTGCGGGAGCAGAGACGTCTCGGTCAGCCCCGGAAGCACGTTCGCTTCGAGGAACCACGGGGTGCCGGCGCCGTCGACGATGAGGTCGACCCGCGACAGGTGCCGCAGGCCGAGCGCGCGGTGGGCCGTGAGCGCGGCGTCGGCCGCGGCATCCGCCCACTCGCTCGGAATGCGTGCCGGAACGTAGAAGCGCGTCTCACCGGCGTTGTACCGCGCCTCGAAGCTGTAGACCCCGGACAGCGGCTCGATCTCGACAGCGGGGAGAGCCACGGGGCCGTCGCCGGTGTCGATGATGCCCACCGCGATCTCGGTTCCGGTGATCCGCTGCTCGACCAGCGCAACATCGCCGTAGGTGTACGCGTCGACCATCGCGCGCGGCAGGTTGGCCCGGTCGTCGACGATCGTGACGCCCTGGGCGGAGCCGCCCTGTGCCGGCTTGACGACGAGCGGAACCGGGAGCTCGTCGGCGATCGCCTCGAAGACCGCGTTGGCGCCGAGCTCGCGGAAGGCGTCCCGGGGCAGCGTGATCGACCGGGGCGTCGACACTCCGGCTCGCGAGACGACGATCTTGGCGACCGGCTTGTCCCAGGCGAGCCGGGCGGCATCAGACCGCGACCCGACGAAGGGGATGCCGAGGAACTCGAGCAGGCCGCGCAGCGCGCCGTCCTCGCCGGAAGCCCCGTGCAGAGCGGGCCAGATCACATCGGGGCGATCCGCCCGGAGTCCGGCGAGAAGCTGCGCATCCGGGTCCCGCAGTTCGACGGTCAGTCCGTGCTCGAGCAGGGTGTCTGCGACCCGGCGCCCGGAGCGGAGGGACACGTCGCGCTCGTGCGAGATCCCGCCTGCGAGCACGACGACATGGCGGAGCGATTCGGTCATCTGGTCACCCGACGTTCGGTGGCAGCACGCCTTCGTGCAATTCGGGCTGGGCGGCGAGGGGATCGGTCTGGGCGAATTCGTTCAGCAGGCTCAGCTCGCTGTTGATGACGATGGCCAAGCGGCGGATCCCCTCCCGGATGAAATCCGGGGTCGGGTAGCAGAACGACAGCCGCATGGCGTTGCGACCGCCCCCGTCCGTGTAGAAGGCCGTGCCGGGCGTGTAGGCCACGAGCTCCTTCACCGCGCGAGGAAGCATGGCCTTCGAGTCGAGGTAGTCGGGCAGGGTGAGCCAGATGTAGAAGCCGCCGTTGGGCACGGTCCAGTGCAGGGTCGGCAATTGCTCCTGAAGCGCACCGAGCATGGCATCGCGCCGCTCCCGGTAGACATCGCGGAAGGTCGCGATCTGGCCTTTCCAATCGGCGGTCGACAGGTACTCGGAGACGACGGCCTGCGAGAAGGAGCTCGGCGACAGCACGGCGGCCTCGTTCGCCAAGATGAGTTTTTCTCTGATGGCGTGCGGCGCAACCGCCCACCCGACCCGGAGCCCGGGGGCGAGCGTCTTCGAGAAGGTGCCCAGGTAGATCACGCCTTCGTCGTCGACCGACCGCATCGCCTGAGGCGGCGCCTGGTCGAAGTAGAGCAGGCCGTACGGGTTGTCCTCGACCACGAGGATGTCGTTCTCGCGCGCGATCTCGAGCACCTCCATGCGGCGCTCCCAGGTGAGCGTGACGCCCATCGGGTTCTGGAACGACGGGATCGTGTAGAGGAACTTGATCCGGCGCCCCTGCTCGCGGAGCCGCGCGATCGTCTCGCGCAACGACTGCGGGATCAGCCCGAGCTCATCCATCTCGACATGCGTGACCTCCGCCTGGAAGCTGCGGAACACGACCAGCGCAGTCACATAGCTCGGCCCCTCGGCGATGACCACGTCGCCCGGGTCGAGGAAGAGCTTCGACACCAGCTCGAGGGCGTGCTGCGACCCGGTGGTGACGACGACGTCATCGACCCCCGCCCGGATGCCCTCCAAGGCCATCACATCGAGGATCTGCTCGCGCAGGCGAGGTGACCCTTGACCTGACCCGTACTGCAGCGCCACCGCTCCGTAGTCGCGGACCGCGCGCTCGACGGCATTCGCCAAGAGCTCCTGGGGCAGCGCCGAGACGAACGGCATGCCGCCGGCCAGCGAGACCACCTCGGGGCGGCTGGCGACGGCGAACAGGGCTCGCACCTCGGACACGGTGAGTCCGGCAGTGCGCGCGGCGTACTGCGAATACCAGGGATCGAGGTTGTTGCCCTGCGCCGCGTCCGGGTGGCCCGTGTTCATGGCCACCAGGCTATCCGCAGAAACACGATGGCCCCTCCCCGCGAACGGGGAAGGGGCCAGGAGCCGTGAAGCGGCCCGCACGCCGCGGGCCGGGCGGACTACGCCAGGAACTCGGCCAGATCGGCCTCGAGAGCCGGCTTCGGCTTGGCGCCGATGACGGTCTTGACGACCTCTCCGCCGCGATAGACCTTCATGGCCGGGATCGAGGTGATGCCGTACTTCATGGCCGTCTCGGGGTTGTCATCGACGTTGAGCTTGACGATCGAGAGCTTCTCAGAGTGCTCGGCCGCGATCGCGTCGAGAATCGGACTGACAGCGCGACATGGGCCGCACCATTCCGCCCAGAAGTCGACCATGATCGTCTTGTCGGAGTCGAGCACTTCGCTCTGGAACGTGGCGTCGGTCACATCCTTCGCAGTGGACATCTTTCCTTCTTTCGTAGGCCTGCTGAAGGGAACGGCGCGGCGGCCCGCGCCATTCCCACGACGGCGGTGGTTCAGGCGGCGACAGCGGCCGCCTTGGCGAGCACGGCGGGCGCCAGCTCGGCCAGGTACTTCTCGGCGTCAAGGGCCGCGACGACTCCCGAGCCGGCGGCCGTTGCGGCCTGCTTGTAGGTCGGATCGACGACGTCACCGGCGGCGAACACACCGGGGAGGCTGGTGCGCGAGCTGCGCCCCTCGACCTCGATGGTTCCCTCCGGGCTCAGCTCGAGCTGGCCGTGGATGAGGTGCGTGCGCGGGTCGGCGCCGATGGCGACGAACATCCCGGTCACGTCGAGGGTCTTCTCTTCGCCGGTGTTGGTGTCGAGCAGGCCGATGCCCGTGACCTTCTCGTCGCCGTAGACGTGGGCGACCTCCTCGTTCCAGAGGAACTCGATCTTGGGATCGGCGAAGGCTCGATCTTGGAGCGCGGCCGATGCGCGCAGCTTGTCCCGGCGATGCACCAGGTACACCTTGTCGGCAAAGCGGGTCAGAAAGGTGGCTTCTTCCAGGGCGGAGTCGCCGCCCCCGATCACGGCGACCTTCTTCTGTTTGAAGAACGCCCCGTCGCAGGTGGCGCACCACGAGACCCCGTAGCCCGACAGGCGCGTCTCGTCGTCGAGGCCGAGCTTGCGGTAGGCGGAGCCCGTCGCGTAGATGATCGTGAGCGCCTCGTGCACCTCGCCGTTGCCGAGGGTCACCCGCTTGACGTCGCCATCGAGTTCGAGCTTCACGACGTCGTCATAGACGATCTCGGCGCCGAACTTCTCGGCCTGCTCCTGCATCTTGACCATGAGGTCAGGCCCCATGATCCCGTCGGGGAAGCCGGGGAAGTTCTCGACATCCGTCGTCTTCATCAGTTCGCCGCCGAACTCGACGGAACTCGCGATCACGAGCGGGGCAAGATTGGCGCGCGCGGCGTAGATGGCCGCCGTGTACCCGGCAGGCCCCGACCCGACGATGATCACTTGACGCATGTCGTCAGCACTCCTTCAGATCGCCCGACAGGGTGTTCAACCAAGTGTAGGTGCGCGCCATTCCCGGTCGGGAGCGCGTCAGATGCCTTCTCAGCGAGGCAGCGTCGGGGGAGTCAGTTACCGGGCGCCTCGACCGGATCGGAGCGCCGAGCCGCCCGGCGTTTGAGGATGTTGCGCGTGATGCCGCCGCCGAAGACGATCACCAGCAGGGCGATCACAATGGCAGTGCCGACACTCTCCCAGCCGGGATGCAGGTCCACACTCACATAATCGGGTCGGCCGATGCCCACCCCGGTCGCCGAGGTCAGCGTGATCGTCGTGTCGACCTGGCCGTTGGTGAGTGCGGCCACCGGGATCGCCGCCTTGTTCGACGAACCGGGCTCGACGGTGAGAGGGACGTTCTGCGCGCGGACCTGCAGGACGGAGCTCGGTGAGTCGACGTTCACGTAGACCGTGATCGGCACGTCAGAAGCATTGCTGACCGTGACCGGGATGTTCGTCGCCCCCGACCCGACGACGAGGTCGCTTCCGGCGACGATCTGCACGGAATTGATGAGGGTCTGCGAATTGGCCAGGAAGGTCGCCACCTGAGTCGCCCAGTCGTCGGTTCCACGCAGCCATGACACGGCGAGCAGGGCGAGCAGCGCGAGTCGCCGTGGTGCCGTGACGGCGGTGGGATCGGTCGCGACGGTAGCGAACTCCGTCTCCGTGGCGATGGCCTGCACCGCCGATGACACCTGGTTCGCGCGTGCGGGATCCCCGGGTTCGTCAACGACAGTCGCGGCGGGATGCGTACCGGCGACGACCGTGGTCAGCCCCACAGGAACGACGGAGTCCTGTTGGGCGAGATCGGAGAACAACGCGTGCAGGTTCAGGGCGCCCAACGGCCAGCGACGATCCAGCGTTGCGACGACCGTGCGGCCAGGAGAGACGGCGGCCATGCCCCCGAGGGCGGTGTTGACGCGATCGAGGGCCTCCTGCGGTCCCGCCGGGTCGCTCGAGTAGACGGCAGCCCGCACCAGGGAGGTGATGCCGGTGTCGGCGACGATCCCATGGATCCCGCTCAGGTCGACGTACCCCGATGCGGTCGACGACACGTTGCTCGAACTGAGCACGACGCTCTGGTAGCCCGCGTGCGCAAGGTCGGGGAGGTCGGCCGCGACGACGGTGTCGTCAGCCGGCCAGGCGATGCTCGTGAGCGTGTAGCTCCAGGCGAGCACTTGGGCGGCATCGGTGGGCAACGGAGGTGGCGTGCCGGGGTTGGCGGCGGGCGGCTCAGTGGAGGTCGCGGAGGGGCTCGGTGTCGGGCTGGCACTGACTGCGGGCCCGAAGTTGCGCGGGTCCATCGCAAAGCCGAAGCCGACTGGATCGCGCAGCTTCAGGGCGCCCGCGCGGGCCAACGCGGCCACATCGGCGTCCGCATAGGCCAGGGAGAAGACCTCGTTGCCCGAGGTCCGGAGCCGCTCGAGCCAACTCGTGGCGGAAGGCGGGGCCGAGGAACCCAGAACGCGGATCGACGCGATGATCATCGGGTCGAGCCCGATCACTGCAGGGGTGCCGATCACCGCGTCGAGTTGCCGGGTGAGCACGCCGAGCGGGGCGGTGTATGCCGCCAGAGTCGTTGCATCGATGAGTCCCGTCGCCGTCGGGCGCACGGTCAGCGGCACGAGCACGGCGAGTGACACCGGCGTGGGCGACGCCGTCGCCGCGGACGGCCCGCCGTCAGAAGCCGGTCGGTCGACGGCCGACGCACCGAGCGCGGAACCGGCGGTGAGCGCCAGTGCGGCCAGGCCGGCCCATGCCCCGAGCGCGATCCGCCGCAGGCGGGTGACGGGCGGCGGACTCACGGGCACGACCGCGCGCCTGTGTTCCGCTCGGACGACATGCCCACGAGTTTAGACCGGCGCGACCTGGGCTCCGATGTGCGCGGTCGCGGGCGGCCGCGCACGTCCGCTGTGTCATCCTGGGTGCCATGCAGAGCGTGGCCGATGCCCTCCAGCGGCTGAATCGCCTCGCCGCAACGCCAGAGTTGGCGAGGTTGTCGGAGTTGTTCGGCGCGGCGGGGCACGAGCTCTCGCTGGTCGGCGGTCCGGTGCGCGACGCGTTCCTCGGACGCGAGGTGACCGACCTCGATCTGACGACGGATGCCACGCCAGACGAAACGCTCGCGATCGTGAATCCTGCAGCCGACGCCGTGTGGGAGATCGGGCGGGAGTTCGGCACCATCGGCGCGCGCTTCGGCAAGCACACGGTCGAGATCACCACATACCGCCGCGACGCATACGACGGCGAGACGCGCAGGCCCGACGTGGAGTTCGGCGACGACCTCGAGTCGGACCTCATCCGGCGCGACTTCACGATCAACGCGATGGCCCTCCGGATGCCGGACGCCGAACACCCGCAGCCCCGGCTCGTCGATCCGACCGGCGGCGTCGACGACCTGCTCGCGCGAACGCTGCGAACCCCGAGCGCACCAGAGGTGTCGTTCGGCGACGATCCGCTCAGGATGCTGCGAGCTGCCCGTTTCGCGGCCCAGCTCGGCTTCGTCCTCGAGCCCGCTGCGCTTGCCTCGGCCCGCGCGCTGGCCGATCGCCTGACGATCGTCTCGGCGGAGCGGATCGGCGCCGAGATCGCCAAACTGATGCTCGCCCCGGATCCGGTCGCGGGCATCCGGCTGCTGGTGGACAGCGGGTCGGCCCAGCAGGTGCTTCCCGAGATTCCGGCGTTGCGACTCGAGATCGACGAGCACGCGCATCACAAGGACGTCTATGAGCACAGTCTCACCGCGCTCAACCGGGCGATCGAGTTGGAGGCGACGCGCGGGCATGCCCCGAACCTCGTTCTGCGGCTGGCGGTGCTCCTGCACGACATCGGCAAGCCGGCGACCCGGGTGATCGAGCCAGGTGGCGTCGTGACGTTTCACCACCACGACGTGCTCGGGGCCAAGCTGGCGGCGAAGCGGCTGCGCGCGCTCCGCTTTGACAACGACACGGTGAAGGCGGTGGCCGAGCTCATCCGTCTGCACCTGCGCTTCTTCGGCTACGCGGGCGGCGCCTGGTCGGACTCCGCGGTGCGGCGCTACGTCAGAGACGCGGGGCCGCTGCTGGAATGGCTGCACATCCTGTCGCGCTCCGATGTGACGACGCGCAACCGCCGCAAAGCCGACGAACTCGAGTTCGCCTACGACGACCTCGAGGAGCGGATCGTGACGCTCGCCGCCGAAGAGGAGCTCGCCGCCATCCGGCCGGACCTCGATGGCGAGGACATCATGCGCATCCTAGGCATGCGTCCGGGCCGCGAGGTGGGCGAGGCCTACCGCTTCCTGCTCGAGGAGCGGCTCGAAGACGGGCCGCTCGGCGCCGACGAGGCGGAACGGCGCCTGCGTGAGTGGTGGAGCACCCGCGGCTGATCTATACTCGACAGGTTGCCCGCGCTCCTGGCGCGTGGCACCGTCACTACCCTCCTGCTGCGGAACACGTCCGCAGCCGTTCTAGACCAGAGGAGGTGGGTTTATGACGCACCAGTATGAACTGATGGTGATCCTCGATCCCGAGATCGATGAGCGCACCGTCGCACCCAGCCTGGACAAGTTCCTCAACGTCATCCGCAACGATGGCGGCACGATCGACAACATCGATATCTGGGGACGTCGTCGGCTGGCCTACGAGATCCAGAAGAAGTCCGAGGGCATCTACGCCGTCGTCAACTTCACCGCGACCTCGGAGTCCACGGTCGAGCTCGATCGCCAGCTCAAGCTGAGCGAGGCGGTGCTGCGCACCAAGGTGCTCCGCGCCGAGGAGGCCGTCGCACGTGCGACCGCCGTGCGCGCCGACGACGAGAAGCGCGCAGCCCGCAAGGCGGCCGCTGCCGCGAAGTCACCCGTGAAGCCGACAGCAGCAGCACCTGCAGCTGCGGCCAGCGAGACCACCGCCGAGCCCGCCGCGGCCGAGTCGAAGCCCGCCAAGGCCGCTCCCAAGGCGAAGGCCGCGGCCGAGCCCACGGTCGAGGCCGCCGAGCCGACGGCCGAGCCGGTCGCCGCAGAAGGGGAGTAGCTCATGGCCGGCGAAACGATCATCACGGTGGTGGGCAACCTCACCGCCGATCCCGAGTTGCGCTACACCCAGGGCGGACTCGCCGTCGCGAACTTCACGATCGCGTCGACGCCCCGCACCTTCGACCGCGCGGCCAACGACTGGAAGGACGGCGAGGCGCTCTTCCTCCGCGCCTCCTGCTGGCGCGAGTTCGCCGAGCACGTCGCCGGATCGCTGACCAAGGGCAGCCGGGTCGTCGCGACCGGGCGCCTGAAGCAGCGCTCATACGAAACGAAGGAAGGCGAGAAGCGCACGAGCATCGAGCTCGACATCGACGAGATCGGTCCGAGCCTGCGCTACGCCACCGCTCAGGTGACCCGCGCATCCGGCGGTTCCTCCTCGGGTGGTTCACGCCCCCAGGGCGGCGCTGTTGCCGATGAGCCGTGGGCGGCCTCCGCTCCGGCGTCGGGCGGCGACGACGTCTGGAACACGCCCGGCAATTACAACGACGAGACCCCGTTCTGAGTTTTCAGAGCAGCTGACTTTCAAGGACAGACAACATGGCAGGCAAGAGCAGTAGCAGCGGCGGAGATCGTCGCAAGCGCGTCAACGCCAAGGGCGGCAAGACGGCCGCCCCGGCGAAGTCGGTGCGCGTCGGCATCATCGATTACAAGGATGTCGCCACGCTTCGCAAGTTCATCTCGGAGCGCGGAAAGATCCGCGCCCGTCGCATCACCGGAGTCTCGGTGCAGGAGCAGCGACTCATCGCCCGCGCGGTCAAGAACGCGCGCGAGATGGCCCTCCTCCCCTACGCGGGATCGGGGCGGTAGACCATGTCGAAGCTCATCCTCACCTCAGAAGTCTCGGGCCTGGGTTCGGCAGGCGACGTTGTGGACGTCAAGAACGGGTACGCGCGCAACTATCTGATCCCGCAGGGCTTCGCCGTGCAGTGGAGCAAGGGCGGCGAGAAGCAGATCGAGCAGATCAAGGCAGCCCGCGCGGCCCGCGAGCACGCGACACTCGACGAGGCTCAGGCGCTCAAGGCCAAGCTCGAGTCGTCGACCGTCAAGCTGACGGTCAAGGCCGGCAGCGAAGGCCGCCTGTTCGGCTCGGTCAAGACCTCCGACATCGCCGAGGCGGTCGAGAAGGCCGGCATCGGAGCGATTGACAAGCGCACCATCGAGCTGTCAGCACCGATCAAGGGCACCGGTCGGCACGAGGCGACGGTGCGTCTGCGCAACGACGTCGTCGCCGCGATCACCCTCGAGGTCGTCGCCGCCAAGTAGGCGCATGCATCGATCAGCGGCGTCCCGATCCCGGGGCGCCGCTACTCGTGCATGCCCGGGAAGTCAAGTGTCGAGCCCGGTTTCGTCCACAGGTGAGGCCGGATCGCTCCAACGTTCAAGCACCGCTCTAAACATGTTTCTACACACAGAGCAGACTCGGCAAAATTGCTGTTCAGACCCGGTATCCAAACCGGAAATCGCGAGTTGTCCACATGTCAATCCACACCTTTTTCACATTTCATCCGGCGTTTCGCCCTGGTTTCCAACAGGGTTGTCCACAGGGGCTGTTGGCGGGGTCTGCGGTCTGTCCCTAACCTGGCGCAGCGTCTTCGGCATCCGTGCCCACGGTCGGTTGGCGGCGCCGGGGTGTCGGCGGCCGCTGCCATTCTCGACGCGCGTAGCCTGAGCCGCAGGAGGTCTCCCCGTGTCCATTGCCCATCTGGGTCTGGCCGATCAGCCGCACCCGTCGGGGGCCCAGCGCCCCGCGGCTGAGGGCTGGCAGGGTGAGCGCACGCCTCCGCACGACCTGCTCGCCGAGCAGAGCGCCATCGGCGGAATGCTCTTGAGCAAGGACGCCGTGGCGGACGTGGTCGAGACCGTGCGCGGGGTCGACTTCTACATCCCGAAGCACGAGGTCATCTTCGAGGCCGTGCTCACCCTCTACTCCCACGGGGAGCCCACCGACGTCATTGCGGTCACCGACGAACTCATCAAGACCGGTCAGCTGCAGCGGGCGGGCGGCGCCGAGTACCTGCACACCCTGACCGGGCTGGTGCCGACCGCCGCGAACGCCGGCTACTACGCGTCGATCGTCGCCGAGAAGGCCGTGCTGCGTCGCCTCGTCGAAGCGGGCACCCGCATCGTGCAGATGGGCTACGCCAGCGAGGGCGAAGTCGTCGATCTCGTCAACAACGCCCAGGCCGAGATCTACGGGGTCACCGGCGGGATCGAGGCCGAAGACTACGTGCCCCTGGTCGAGGCGATCGACACGGCGGTCGACGAGATCGAGCGAGCTCGCGGTCGCGACGGCGAGATGATCGGCGTGCCCACCGGCTTCTCGGAGCTCGACGAGTTGACCAACGGTCTGCACGGCGGCCAGTTGATCATCGTCGCGGCCCGACCCGGCCTGGGCAAGTCGACCCTCGCCCTCGACTTCGCACGCTCGGCCACCATCAAGCACCACCTGCCGACGATCTTCTTCTCCCTCGAAATGGGGCGCAGCGAGATCGCCATGCGCCTCCTCGCCGCCGAGTCGACGATCGGCATGACGACGCTGCGCAAGGGCAACATGGAGCAGCGCGACTGGGACAAGCTCGCCAACATCCGCGGTCAGATCGCTGATGCCCCGCTCTACATCGACGACAGCCCCAACATGACCCTGGTCGAGATCCGCGCCAAGTGCCGCCGACTCAGCCAGAAGGTCGGGCTCAAGATGGTCGTCATCGACTATCTGCAGTTGATGACCTCGGGCAAGAAGGTCGAGTCGCGCCAGCAGGAGGTCAGCGAGTTCTCGCGGGCGCTCAAGCTGCTGGCCAAGGAGCTCAATGTGCCGGTCATCGCGCTCTCGCAGCTCAACCGCGGTCCGGAGCAGCGGGCGGACAAGAAGCCCGCACTCTCGGATCTGCGCGAATCGGGCTCGCTCGAGCAGGACGCCGACATTGTCGTGCTGCTGCACCGCGAAGACGCATACGAGCGCGAGGCTCCCCCCACCGGGGAAGCGGACCTGATCGTGGCCAAGCACCGCAACGGACGACAGGACACCATCAAGGTCGCATTCAGCGGGATGTACTCGCGTTTCAGCGACATGCCCCGGCTCTAGCACTCAGGCGGCGGCCGTAGACTCGGGGGCGGGCAATCCGTTCGGGAAAGTGAGTCACTCGTGTCAGCTGGTTCGGGCACGTCCGCGGTTCCCGCGGCCGCCGCAGGCCGGGCCGTTCTGGCCGCCTGGGTGGTACCCGCCCTGCGTGCGATCGTCGCTCTGGCGGTGGGATTCGCCATCACGTTCACCCCCGCCCACTCGGCGACCTTCGGGTTGGTGGCCTTCGGGCTGTTCGCCGTGGTGGAAGGGGCGGTCGTCACCGCGGGCGCATTCGGCGACCGCGCCGAGCTTCGCTCGCGTGGGTTGTTCGTTCTGCAGGGCGTGCTGACCGTCGTCGCCGGTGTCGCCGCGCTGGTGCTGCCCGAGGGCGGCGTTCACTACCTGGTCTGGGTGGTCAGTGCGTGGGCGGTCGTGACCGGCGCGCTCGAGCTGGTCAGCGGCATCCGTGCGCGCGGTCGGATCGCGGCGGCGCGCGACTGGATGATCCTCGGCGGTCTCACCCTGATCCTGGCCGTCGCATTCCTGGTCGTGCCGCCGGACTACAGCCAGGCCCTGGGCGGGATCGAACAGGTCAAGGGCCAGCTGACGGCATCGGTCGTCCTGGTCGGAATGTTCGGCGCGTGGGCGATCATCGCGGGAGTGCTGCTGGGCATCGCGTCGGTGTCCACCCGAACTCCGCGGCAGGCCGCCGCATCCACGGTGGGGAAGGCAGTGTCATGACGAAGGCGAAACACGACGAGCGCGAGGAGCAGACGGGCGCCCCCACCCGCCGCGATCGGATGCGACCCCTCGAGCTCCTGGGCCTGGCCGGAGCGATCGGTGTCTTCGCCGGACTGGTGGTCGGCCTCGGGACGCGCGAATGGATCCTGGCCGCCATCTTCTTCGGCGTCATCTTCATCGTGAGCCTGGTCGTGCTCGCCATGCTGTCGTTGGCCGTCACCCCACCCGACGACAAGCTTCCGCACCCGGGTGACGACGGCCAGGAGGGGCACTGACCCCCTGCCGGTGACCGCTCAGTCCGGCAGCAGCCCGACGAGTTCCGGAGCGAGACCGATGTAGGTGGCGGGGGTCAGCTCGAGAAGTCGCGCCCTGGCGTCGTCGCCGATGTCGAGCGTCCGGATGAACTCGCGCAACGCGGCCGGCCCCGTGCGCTGGCCACGGGTCAGCTCTTTGAGCAGCGCGTACGGATCGGCGATCGAGCTGCGGCCGGCGGTGACCTCTGCCCTGATCACCGTCTGGATCGCCTCTCCGAGCACCTCCCAATTGGCGTCGAGATCGGCGTCGAGGGCCTCGTGGTCGATCGCGATCTCGTTCAGGCCGCGGGCCAGGTTGTCGAGGGCCAGTAGCGAGTGACCGAGCGCGACCCCGATATTGCGCTGGGTCGTGGAATCGGTGAGGTCGCGCTGGAGTCTGCTGGTGACGAGGGTCGCCGCGAGCGAGTCGAGCAGCGCCGACGACAGCTCGAGATTCGCCTCGGCGTTCTCGAAGCGGATCGGGTTGATCTTGTGCGGCATGGTCGACGAGCCGGTTGCCCCTGCCTGCGGGATCTGGCTGATGTACCCCATGGAGATGTACGCCCAGAGGTCGGTGCACAGGTTGTGCAGGATGCGGTTGACATGGCTGACCGCCGAGAACAGCTCCGCCTGCCAGTCGTGAGGTTCGATCTGCGTGGTCAGGGGATTCCAGGTGAGCCCGAGCGACGTGACGAACTCGCGTGAGATGGCCGGCCAGTCGGCGTCCGGATCAGCGGCGAGGTGCGCGGCGAAGGTGCCGGTGGCCCCGCTGAACTTGCCCAGCGCCTCGACCGACTCGATCCGCGCGATCCCGCGCTCGAGTCGCGCGACGAACACGGCGAACTCCTTGCCAACGGTGGTGGGCGTTGCGGGCTGCCCGTGGGTATGCGCGAGCATCGGGGTGGAGCGCTCGCCGAGGGCGATCGTGCGCAGGCCGGCGACGACATCCCGCAACCGGGGCAGCCAGACCTCCCGCACGGCGGCGCGGATGGTGAGCGCGTAGGCGAGATTGTTGATGTCCTCGCTCGTGCAGGCGAAGTGCGTGAGCTCGGCGATCTCGTTCAATCCGAGCTCGGTGAGCTTCGCGCGCACCAGGTACTCGACGGCTTTCACGTCGTGCCGGGTGGTGGCCTCGAGCGAGGCCAGCTCGGTCGATCTCGCGCTGGCCGAACTCGGAGGCGAAGGAGCGCAGCGCGCGCGCCTGCTCGGCCTCCAGAGGGACGGAACCGAACATGCGGCGCTCGGTGAGCGCTAGGAGCCATTCGACCTCCACATGCACGCGCGCCCGGTTGAGGCCCGCTTCCGAGAGGTGCTCGCCCAGCGCCTGCACCGCGGCTCGGTAGCGGCCGTCGAGGGGACTGATGGGCTGCGGGGGAAGCGGACTCATGAGACTCCCTGTTGGATTCCGGGTTCGAGCTGGTGGAAGAGAGCGGTGCTCGCCTGCTCGATCGTGGCCAGCACGCTGTCGAACAGGGCGGCATCCGAGTAGTACGGATCCGGCACGTCCATGGTGCCTGATTCGTTCGGATCGAAGGCCAGCAGCAGGTGCACCTTGGAGCGGTCCTGCTCGCTCATCGCCCATTCTCGCAGCGTCCGCTCCTGACCCCGATCGAATGCGATGACGAGGTCGAGATCGGCGAACCATTCGGGATCGAATTGCCGGGCGCGATGGCGGCTCGCGTCGTACCGGCGGGCCGCGAGGGCCGAGATCGTGCGGGGATCCGCAGGTTCGCCGACATGCCAGTCGCCCGTGGCGGCCGAGCCGACACTCACCCGATCGGCGTAGCCGCCCCGGGTGATCAGGCTCAGGAAGATCGCCTCGGCCATCGGCGATCGGCAGATGTTTCCGGTGCACACGAAGCAGATGCGGAAGAGCGACGGCGCGTCGGGTGCCTGGTCGAAGCTCATGCCTCATTCTCCTGCGCTCTCGCCTCCTCCACAGTCGTCAGTTTTCTCTCGAGGTCACCGGATGCGCGCACGGGCCGCGGCGTCGGGCCGCTGCCCAGGAGGCTGATCGCGACGCCGGCACCCGCCGGCAGGGGAGGAGCCAGCATGCCCACGTTGGATCCGGGGGCGCTCCGCGCCGCCCTTGAGCGGCAGCAGAACGAACTCGCACCGATCGCCAGGGTGCTCGCCGCCGCGGCCGCGCATCCGCCCCGGTTCTCGCCAGACGACTGGCGCGGCGAGGCGGCAGACGCCTGCCTGCGCCTGCAGGACGAGTTGCGGCGCGCGCTGCTCGCAGGCGATCACGCCGTTGGTGCGGCCACGCGCGACACTCGCCACGCACTGACCGAGTTGGGCGCCTGAGCGTGGGCGCCCCGGTTCCTGCACCCGGCCCTCCGCTCGGCCCCGACGAGTTCGAGGTGCCGGCTTCGGTGCCCCACGGCGCCCGCTTCACCATGGAGCATGGCAAGGTGCCGCCGAGCTTCCGGGCGAAACCCGGGCTGCACCGGGGAACGACACCCGAGATGGGAGGCCCGTTGCTGGTCACGCCGGCCGGCACCACCGCCGTGGCGACCGACGCCCTCCTTGCGCACCTGGACCGGCTCCGCGCCCTCGGTGACGATCTCGCCCGCGAGGTGCGCGCCCTCCTTGCCGTGCGCGCTGGCGGCGCCTGGTCGTCGGTGCCGGATGCGCCTGCCGCTGCCCGCCGCAGTGAGGCCGAGCTGGAGGCCGCTCTGGAATCCGTCCGTTCTGCGGGCACGCTGACCCGTCGGCTGGTGGCGGCGATCCGAGCGGCGATCACGCGATACGACGACGCCGAGAGCGCTGCTCTCGCGCGGGCAGATCGCGCGGCAGCCATGCTGGGCTCAGAGAGCGGTCCGATCCTGCGGATCATGCTCCCCGGCATCGCCGTGCTCGGCGGGGTGGCGTTCCTGGCGTCCAAACTGCCCGATCCAGGCGGTGCGCGTGCTGGGGCGATCCGCCAGTTCTTCCTGCACCACCCGGGGCTCATCACCGGACCGACGTTCGTCGAGGGCGTCCGGTTGTTCTCCGGGAGTCTCGACGAGACCACGAGCTCGTTCCTCGGCATGCCGGCACCGCTCGCGTACGCGTTGGGGGCATCCGGAGTGACCGGCGTGCGCACCAGCGCGCGCGGCCTGCTGACCGTCGGGCCGCTCGTCGGAATGTTCCGCGAGACGCCGGTCAAGGTGGAGCGGATGTCGACCACCCTGATCACGACGCCTCCGGTCGGCGCCGCCGAGCGATTGGACCGGGTGCCTGAGGGCGATCAGGTGCGCATCGAGAAGTACGCGGCTCCGGGCGAACCGAGCCGGTTCGTGGTCTACGTCGGCCCGACCGAGACCTTCTCGCCGGTCGCCGACCACGAGCCGTGGGACCTGACCAGCAACGTCGGTGGGGTCGGCGGCCTCGATGTCGGGTCGTTCCGCGCCACGGAGCTCGCGATGCACGACGCGGGCATCGGCTCCGGCGACCAGGTGCAGTTCGTGGGCTTCTCGCAGGGCGGCCTGGTCGCCACGATGCTCGCCGGCTCAGGGCAGTGGAACGCCGCGGGCCTCGAGACCTTCGGTGCACCCGCCGGCAACATCGAGCTCCCCGAGGGGCTCAGTGGGATGGCCGTGCGCAACACGGACGACTTCATCCCCCTGCTCGCCGGGCCGCAGCTCGACCATCATCTGCTGCAGGTGGAGCGGCGCGCCTTCTCCGAGGGCACCCCGCTTCCGACCTATCACGCGGCGCCCGCGCATCAGCGCGACGCCTACATGGCCACGGCGACTGCGGTCGATCAGGCGGTCTCGTCGGCTGTGCGCGACCAGAACGCCGCCCTGAACTCGTTCACGGCCGACTACGCAGACCGGCCGGGGTCGACCGTGACGGCGATGGTCTACCACGGCGAGCGTGTGCCGACTGATCACACCCCGGTCGACCTGCGCGGGGTGACGATGCAGGCTCGCGCTACTTCTTCGTCCCGGTGAACGGGCGCAGCAGCACCCCGATCAGCCAGGCGAGGATGCCGAGCACAAGGGCTCCGAGAATGCCCCAGCCGAAGTTCTCGACATGCAGGCCGAACCCGACCAAGGCCCGAGATCCAGGCCGCGAGCAGGAGCAGCAAACCGTTGACGATCAGCGAGATGAGGCCGAGCGTGAGGATGTAGAGAGGCAGCGCGACGATCCGCACGATCCCGCCGATGATGGCATTCACGATGCCGAAGATCGCCGCGACCAGCAGCAGCGTCAGGATGAAGGCGACCGTGCCTTTGTCGTAGGGCTGGATGGTCAGATGCGGGTTCAGGATGAGCGTCGTCAACCAGAGGGCGACGGCGTTGATCAGCAGGCGGAGGAGGAGGCGTCCCATGCGCCCATTGTTGCAGCGAAGCCGGGCCGACGGCATCCCCGGCGTGGCGTTGACTGCGTGCCCTGCCGGGCCCCCCTCCCGGATGGCGCGCTAACCTGGTCCGCGTGCCTGTGACGCTCCGCCCCGAGATCGCCGCGCTCGCCCCATACCGTCAGGGGCGCCCGGCGGCTGCCGACGCGTTCAAGCTGTCGTCGAACGAGAGCCCTTTCCCGCCGCTGCCCAGCGTGCTCGAGGCGATCGCCGCATCGCACCTCAACCGCTATCCGGACGGCGCGGCCACCGCGCTGCGCGTCCGCCTCGCCGAACGCGCGGGTGTCACAGTGGATGAGGTGCACGTCGGGGCGGGTTCCGTCTCGATCCTGCACCAGCTGGTGCAGGCCGCGGCCGGACCCGGCGACGAGGTGCTCTACGCCTGGCGCTCGTTCGAGGCCTACCCGGGCGTCGTGACCGTCGCCGGAGCGACCAGCGTGACCGTCCCGAACCTGCCGGACGGGCGCCACGACCTCGACGCGATGGCCGCCGCGCGTCACCGACCGCACCCGGGTCGTGATCGTGTGCACGCCGAACAATCCGACGAGCACGATCGTGACCGGCGTCGAGTTCGAAGCGTTCATGGCGAAGGTGCCCGACGACGGTGCTGGTGGTCCTCGACGAGGCCTACCGCGAGTTCGTCACCGACCCGCACGCCGTCGAGGGCTGCCGCTGCTCGAGCGCTACCCGAACCTGGTCGTGCTGCGCACCTTCTCGAAGGCGTACGGGCTTGCCGGGCTGCGCGATCGGCTACGCGGTCGGGCCGTCATACGTGCTTGAGGCTGCCCGTGCCACGATGATCGCGCTGTCGGTGACCGAGCCGGCCCAGCGCGCCGCCCTTGCGGCGCTCGATCCCGCCGCCGAAGCACAGCTCCTGGACCAGGTGGCCGAGCTGGTGAGACGGCGGGCCGCCGTGCGCGACGGGCTCGTCGCCCAGGGCTGGCACCTCCCCGAGCCGCAGGGCAACTTCGTCTGGCTTGTGACGGGCGAGGCGACAGCCGCCGCGGCAGAGGTGCTCGAGGCTCACGGGATCGTGGCGCGCGTGTTCGCGCCGGATGGCATCCGGATCTCGATCGGTGAAGCCGAATCTGTGGACAAGGTCCTAGAGGCTGCCGCGGAGGTTGTCGCTACCCTCCGCAAAGACGTCGGAGCGGCCGGGCTAGGGTAGTGACCATGTCCTCGGACGTTGCGCTTCAATTGCTGACGCCCGACGGAACGCTCGTGCGGAATGATCGGACATCCGAGTATCTGCCGCTGATCGAGGCGCTCGACGACGAACGACTCGGCGACTTCTACCGCCAGATGGCCGTCATCCGGCGCTTCGATGTCGAGGCAGGCAACCTGCAGCGCCAGGGTCAGCTCGCGCTGTGGATCCCGAGTATCGGCCAGGAAGCCGCGCAGGTGGGCTCAGGCTATGCCGCTCAGCCGCAGGACCACATCTTCCCGGCCTACCGCGAGCACGCGGTGGGGCGCATCCGCGGACTCGATCCGATGCGCATCATCGAGATGCTCCGCGGGCTGAGCCACGGCGGGTGGGTGCCGAGCGAGACAGGTAACTTCCACCTGTACACCCTGGTGATCGGCTCGCAGTCGCTGCACGCGACCGGCTATGCCATGGGGATCGCACTCGACAAGCTGAACGGCAACGCGAGCGGCACCGCCAATCCGAAGAAGGATGCCGCGGTGCTGGTCTACTTCGGCGACGGTGCGTCGAGCCAGGGCGACGTGAGCGAGGCGTACATCTTCGCCGCCAGCTACCAGACGCCGCAGGTCTTCTTCCTGCAGAACAACCACTGGGCCATCTCGGTCCCGGTCGAGCGCCAATCGCGCACCCCGTTGTATCTGCGCGGCGAGGGATTCGGCATTCCGAGCGTGCAGATCGACGGCAACGACGTGCTCGCCAGCTACGCGGCGACATCGCTCGCGCTGACGGCGGCCCGCACCGGCGGGGGCCCCCGACTCATCGAGGCGCTCACCTACCGCATGGGTGCGCACACCTCGAGCGACGATCCGACGAAGTACCGCGAGAACGAGCAGGTCGCGTACTGGGGCGCGCGGGATCCGATCGCCCGGTACGAGACCTACCTGCGCAGCCTCGGGCGTCGGCGACGACTTCTTCGCGGAGGTCGCGACCGAGGCCGAAGACCTGGCGGCCGATGTGCGCGCTCGCACCCAGACCCTGCAGGACCCGCCGAGCACCAAGATCTTCGCGCACGTCTACAGCGACCCCCATCCCCTGATGGATGCCGAGGCGGCCTGGCTCGCCGCCTATCAGGAATCACTCGATGAGTCCACCGAGGATGCCGACGACACCGACGCCGAACTCGACGATCGGCCGGTGAGCGCGTGATCGAGCACCTCACGATGGCGAAGGCCATCAACCTCGGCTTGCAGAAGGCGCTCGCCGACGACCCGAGAGTGCTCCTCATGGGAGAGGACATCGGCACCCTGGGCGGCGTGTTCCGTGTGACGGAAGGGCTCAAGTCGGAGTTCGGCGAGAACCGCGTGCTCGACACCCCGCTGGCCGAGTCGGCCATCGTCGGCACCGCGATCGGTCTCGCGATGCGGGGCTACCGGCCGGTGTGCGAGATCCAGTTCGACGGGTTCATCTACCCCGGCTTCGATCAGATCACCTCGCAGTTGGCCAAGCTGACGTACCGGCACGAGGGAGCCCTGCAGTTCCCTGTCGTGATCCGCGTGCCATACGGCGGGCACATCGGCGCCGTCGAGCACCACCAGGAGAGCCCGGAGGCGTACTTCGCCCACACTCCCGGGCTGCGCGTGGTCAGCCCCGCGACGCCGCAGGACGGGTACTGGATGATCCAGCAGGCGATCGCCGGCAACGACCCGGTCATGTTCTTCGAGCCCAAGAGCCGCTATTGGCAGAAGGGCGAGGTCGACCGCGACGGTGTCGCCGGCGAATTCCAGGCGAGCCGCGTGGTCCGCACCGGCACCGACGTCACGCTGGTCGGCCACGGCGCGATGGTCTCCGCACTGCTGCAGGCCGCGGATATCGCCGCAGACGAGGGAACCAGCGCCGAGGTCATCGATCTGCGGTCGCTGTCGCCGATCGACTACGGGCCGATCCTGGCGTCGGTGCAGAAGACCGGGCGCATCGTCGTGGCGCAGGAGGCCCCCGGCGCCGTGAGCGTCGGTTCCGAAGTCGCGGCGACCGTCGCCGAGCGCGCCTTCTACTCGCTCGAAGCACCCGTGCTGCGGGTCAGCGGATTCGACACCCCGTTCCCCCCTGCCAAGCTCGAGGCGGTCTATCTGCCGGATGCCGACCGCATCCTCGAGGCCGTCGACCGCGCGCTGGCCTACTGAGACCCGCACACCAGAGGAGCTGACCGTGGCGCAATCCGAGTTCCCGCTGCCCGATGTGGGTGAAGGTCTGACCGAGGCCGAGATCGTGGCGTGGAAGGTCAAGCCGGGCGATACGGTCACCGTGAATCAGGTGCTGGTCGAGATCGAGACCGCCAAGTCCCTGGTCGAGCTGCCGTCGCCCTTCGCGGGCACGGTGACCGAACTGCTCGCTGCCGAAGGTGACACGGTCGAGGTCGGAACGGCGATCATCCGGGTCGACTCCGCGGGCGGAGCACTCGAGCTGCAGGCTCCGGGTTCGGGCGACACGGTCGGTGAGGTGGCCGACACGGCCGCGTCGATCTCGTCAGCAGAGGGTCCGACCGAACCGTCGGGGGCGGTGCTGGTCGGATACGGCTCCAAGGGCGGCCACGCGACCACACGCCGCCGCCGACCGGGGGCGGTCCAGACCGAGCCCGGGTCGGCGGCCGCGGGGGCGGGCTCGTCGCCCGCTGCACCGCGCCGACGCCGCCCGGGTACGGTGCCGGCGGTATCCGCCGGGCCCGTCATCGCGAAGCCGCCGATCCGCAAGCTCGCGAAGGATCTCGACGTCGATCTGGCTGCGGTCACCGCGACCGGCCCGATCGGCGACATCACGCGCGACGACGTCATCCGGCAGGCGCAGCAGGTCAGCGTGTTCCGCAATCTGCAGACCCCCGAGTGGCCGGAGGATCGCGAGGAGCGCATCCCGGTGAAGGGGGTGCGCAAGACGATCGCGAGCGCGATGGTGCAGAGCGCGTTCACCGCGCCGCACGTGAGCGTCTTCAGCGACATCAACGCCACGCGCACCATGGAGTTCGTCAAGCGGCTCAAGGTGTCGCCCGACTTCGCCGGAGTGCGGGTCAGCCCGCTGCTGGTGATGGCCAAGGCCGTGATCTGGGCCGTTCGGCGCAACCCCACGGTGAACTCGAGCTGGACGGACAAAGAGATCGTCGTCCACCACTACGTGAATCTGGGCATCGCGGCGGCGACGCCCCGCGGCCTCATCGTCCCGAACATCAAGGACGCGCAGAACCTCAGCCTGCTCGAACTGGCGCAGGCCCTCGAGCAGCTGACGATCACCGCGCGTGACGGTAAGACGCAACCCGCCGAGATGGCCAAGGGCACCGTGACGATCACGAACCTCGGTTCGTACGGAATGGACACCGGCACGCCGATCCTGAACCCCGGCGAGGTGGGCATCGTGGCCCTCGGGGCGATCAAGTTGAAGCCGTGGGTGGTCGACGGCGAAGTGCGGCCCGCCTATGTCACGACGGTGGGCGCGAGCTTCGATCACCGCGTCGTCGACGGGGATGTCGCGAGCCGGTTCACGGCCGACATCGCCAGCGTGCTGGAGGAGCCCGCCCTGCTGCTGGACTGAATCTATTGTGCGCCGCCGCTCCTGCGGCGCACCTGGGCGCGGCGACCACGAGCGCGGTCGCGATCGCCGCGCGGGCCCCGTCTTATTGGTTTTGACAATCGTTCTCGATAAGGGGTAGGGTCGGCGCGTGCCCGACGTCCGCATCCGCCTGTTCACGCGTGTCGCCTCCGCGGTCGTCGCGACCGTCGCGATCGGGCTTGCCCTCTCGGGATGCTCGGGGTCTGCGATCGACCCGCCGGCCGGCATCCAGGTCGTGGCCTCCACCAATGTGTACGGCTCGCTCGCCACCACCATCGGCGGCACGCAGGCCACCGTCACCTCGATCATCGATGACCCGGCCAAAGATCCTCACGAGTATCAGGCGGACGCCCGCACCCAGCTGGCCATCTCGCGGGCGCAGGTGGTCATCGAGAACGGCGGCGGGTACGACGACTTCGTCGACACCATGCTGTCGGCATCGGGCAATACCGATGTCTCGCTGATCAATGCGGTGAAGTTGTCGGGCTACGACAGCTCGATCCCCGCCTTCAACGAGCACGTGTTCTACGACGTCGCGACCGTCGCCAAGGTCGTCGACGCGATCGTGGCTGACTTCAGCAAGGCCGACCCCAGTCATGCCGCCCTTTTCGGGGAGCGGGGCGCAAAGCTGCAAGGTCAGTTGGGCGCACTTCAGGCCTCGGAACTCAACCTGTCGGGCGCGACATCCGGAGTGAAGGTCGCGGTCACCGAACCGGTGCCGAATTACCTCCTCGCCGCCCTCGGAATGAAGGTCGTCACACCGATCGCGTTCAGCGAGGCGATCGACCAGGGCACCGACGCGCCGGCCGCGGTGCTGCAGCAGACGCTCGCGACGTTCACCTCGGGTGAGGCGCAGTTGCTGGTCTACAACGTGCAGACCAGCGGGCCGCAGACGGATGCCGTGCTCGCCGCCGCCAAGAAGGCGGGCATCCCCGCGGTTCCGGTCTCCGAGACGCTCCCGCCCGGCCTCGACTACGTCACCTGGCAGAAGGGCCTGCTCGCCACGATCGCGCAGGCGCTGGGGGGCTGATCCGATGCCATCCACCGCTCCCGTTCTCTCGCTGCGCGACGCCGAGCTGACCCTCGGCGGCCGCGTGCTGTGGAGCGGGCTCGACCTCGACGTCGCGCCCGGCGAGTTCGTCGCCGTGCTCGGCGCGAATGGCTCGGGCAAGACCAGCCTGCTGAAGACGGTGCTGGGCCAGCACCGGCTCAGCGCCGGGACCGTCACCCTGCTCGGCGAGCCCGTGCGGCACGGAGACCGCAGAATCGGCTACGTGCCGCAGCAGCGGCTGGCCGACGAGGGCACCCCGTTGCGCGCGCGCGACCTGGTCGCCCTCGGCTTGGACGGCCACCGCTGGGGTGTCGCGCTGCCGACCCGGGCGCGGCGCGCGCGCATCGACGAGCTGCTCGAGGCGGTCGGCGCGCGGCACTACGCGAACGCCCCGATCTCGAGTCTGAGCGGTGGGGAGCAGCAGCGATTGCGGATCGGTCAGGCGCTCGCCGCAGATCCCGCCCTGCTGCTCTGCGACGAACCCCTGCTGTCTCTCGATCTGCGCGCGCAGGGCGTCGTCAGCCGGTTGATCGACGACAACCGCCGCGCGCGGGGTTTCGGGGTGCTCTTCGTCACGCACGACATCAATCCGGTTCTCGAGGCCGTCGATCGCGTTCTCTATCTGGCCGGCAGGCGATTCCGTATCGGGGCGCCGGATGAGGTGCTGCGCTCGGAGGTCCTGAGCGAGCTCTACCAGTCGCCGGTCGACGTGATCCGCGCGCGAGGTCGCGTGGTCATCGTCGGCACTCCCGACCAGTCGCACGCGCACGGGCACGAGCACGACCACTCGGAGGACCTCCCGTGATCGCGACCGCGATCGGCCTGATCACGGGCGACTGGTGGAGCCAGCTCTTCGATTTCCGTGACTACGGCGCGTTGCTGGTGCTGCTGCAGAACTCGATCCTCGCCGGCGCCGTGCTGGGCATCGTCGGCGGGCTCATCGGTGTCTTCGTGATGTCGCGCGACCTCGCCTTCGCCGTGCACGGGATCAGCGAACTGAGCTTCGCGGGAGCCGCAGCCGGGCTGCTGCTGGGCGTCGGGGTGGTCGAGGGATCCGTGGTCGGCTCGATCATCGCGGCCGCGGTGATCGGTCTGCTCGGGGCGCGGGCGCGGGATCGCAATTCGATCACTGCGGTGCTGATGCCGTTCGGGCTCGGGCTGGGCATCCTGTGCCTGGCGCTCTATCCGGGGCGCACCGCGAACAAGTTCGGCCTGCTGACGGGTCAGATCGTCGCGGTGGATGATCCGAAGCTCGGCGCGCTCGCCCTCATCTCGTTGATCGTCGTGGTCGGCTTGTTCATCGTGTGGCGCCCCCTGAGCTTCGCGAGCGTGGATGCCGACGTCGCCGCGGCGCGCGGCGTGCCGGTCCGCGCGCTCTCGCTCGTCTTCATGCTGCTGCTCGGGCTCGCCGTCGCGGTGAGCGTGCAGGTGGTCGGAGCCCTGCTCGTGCTCTCGGTGCTGGTCACTCCGGCGGCCGCGGCCCTGCGCATCTCGGCGTCGCCGTTCTGGGTGCCCGTGCTCAGCACGGTCTTCGCGGTCGTGTCGCTGGTGGGCGGCATCCTGCTCGCCCTCGGGTCGAGCGTGCCGATCAGCCCCTACGTGACGACGATCTCGTTCCTGATCTATCTGGTCTGCCGGGTGAGCTCGGCGCGGCGTTCGCGGCGCGGCCGCGCCCGTCAGCAAATCGTGGGGGCGTCATCGTGAAGCGCAACACCTGGCAGCGTGAGGCCGTGCGCGAGGCGCTCGTTACGACGGAGGGATTCGTGAGCGCGCAGTCGCTGCACGCGCGGATGCGCGAGGCCGGCTCGTCAGTGGGCCTGGCCACCGTCTACCGAGCGCTCGCGGATCTCTCCGAGGAAGGGGATGCCGACGCTTTGCAGCAGGAGGGTGAGAGCCTCTACCGGGCCTGCACGCCGGGATCGCACCACCACCATCTGATCTGCCGGCGCTGCGGAACGACGGTCGAGATCACGGCCGAGCCCGTGGAGCGCTGGGCGCGCGACGTGGCCGCGGAGCGCGGCTTCACCCAGCCCGACCACGTCGTCGACATCTTCGGATACTGCGCGGATTGTTCGAAATCCCTCTGATCGCGTAGTCTTGTCAGGTTGCGCATTCGTGCGCTTCTTGTGCGCCGCCGTCGACTCCGGGTTCGTCCCGGAAAACAACGGTCTCGGCGTGCCGACAAGTGACCTTGGGTGGAGCATTCGCTCCACGGTAATCAGATAAGGAACAAGACCATGGCAGCAGTGTGCCAGGTGACCGGAGCCGTTCCCGGCTTCGGACACAACATCTCGCACTCGCACCGCAGGACGAAGCGCCGCTTCGACCCGAACGTGCAGAAGAAGACCTATTACGTGCCGTCCTTGCGCCGTAGCGTCACCTTGAACGTGTCCGCCAAGGGCATCAAGGTGATCGACGTTCGCGGCATCGAGTCGGTCGTCAAAGACATCCTGGCGCGTGGGGAGAAGATCTGATGGCCAAGAAGGCACAAGACGTCCGTCCGATCATCAAGCTCCGCTCCACTGCCGGAACCGGGTACACCTACGTGACCCGCAAGAACCGTCGTAACGACCCCGACCGCATCGTGCTCAAGAAGTACGACCCGGTCGTCCGCAAGCACGTCGAATTCCGCGAGGAGCGCTAACCATGGCGAAGAAGAGCAAGATCGCGCGCAACAACCAGCGCGCCGTGATCGTGGAGCGCTATGCCGCGAAGCGTCGCGAACTGAAGAAGGCACTCGTCGACCCGGCGGGCACTGACGAGAGCCGCGAGGCCGCCCGCGTCGGCCTGCAGAAGCTGCCGCGCAACGCCTCGCCGGTGCGCCTGCGCAGCCGCGACGCCATCGACGGCCGTCCCCGCGGCGTCCTCACCAAGTACGGCATCTCGCGTGTGCGGTTCCGCGACATGGCCCACCGAGGAGAGCTGCCGGGCATCACGAAGTCCAGCTGGTAATCACCCAGCGAGCGTGTCAAGAGGCGTCGGAGCGATCCGGCGCCTCTTTTCCGCATGTCAGGCGAAGTCTGCGAGTTTTCCCGGGATCGGGCGCACCGGCGCGACTTGGCCGGAAACACCGGTGTTTGCTGCTAGTTTCAGGGGCGGTTCAGGGCGAATAGCCCGGGAGCCGCATATGCCACAAGCAACGCACTAGGTCCGAGGAGGACACTCATGGCTGACAAGACATTGAACAAGAACGATCTCGTGGCCGCGGTCGCCGCCGACTCGGGCCAGAGCCAGGCCACCGTCTCCGGCGTCGTCGACGCGCTGTTCGCCGTGCTGGCGAAGTCGGTCGGCGAGGGCACCAAGGTCAGCATCCCGGGATGGCTGAGCGTCGAGCGCACGCACCGCGCCGCCCGCGAGGGCCGCAACCCCGCCACGGGCGCGACCATTCAGATCGCGGCCGGCTACGGCGTGAAGGTCTCGGCCGGCAGCAAGCTGAAGGCCGCCGCCAAGTAAGACCGCATCACCCACGTAAGGGCATCGACCACGACGGTCGGTGCCCTTCGTGCGTGCGGGCGAGCCCCAGCGTGCTCGCTTACGCTCGGAGAGTGCAGCGCATCGCGAGAGTGAGCGGACCGGCGGTCCTGCTACTCGTCGCATTCGTGGCTCTGATGGCCGCGCTGGCCTTCGGCGGAGGCGCCGATCCGGGGATCGCGATCGACCCGGGCGCCGTCGTGCGCTACGGGGTGCCCATCGCCAAGCTCGTGGTCGACCTGTCGATCGCACTCTCGCTCGGAGCGCTCGCTCTCGCCGTCTTCGCACTCAGTTCCCGCGAAGCCGAGTTCGGCCGGGCCCTCGACATCGCGGCCATGGGAGCCGGGGTCTGGACGGTCGCGGCGGCGGCCTCGTCGATCCTGGTCTTCTCAAGCGCCGCCAGCACCGCACCCAGCCTGGATCAGGCCTTCGGCCAGTCGCTCGGCGACTTCCTGACCACCAAGCCGCTCGGCCAGGCGTGGCTCACGACGACGCTGATCGGCGCGGCGCTCACCGTGTTGTGCTTCGCCGTGCGCAACGTGACAGCGCTGGGCGCCATCACGGTTCTCACGGTGATCGGCCTCATCCCGCTCTCGGAGCAGGGGCACGCCGGCGACAGCTCGACCCACAATGCGGCGATCACGTCGATCTGGCTCCACGTGCTGTTCGCGAGTTTCTGGGCGGGCGGTCTGCTGACGATGGTGCTGTTGCGGCGCACCCTGACGACCGAGCGGATGATGGCGGTGCTGCCGCGCTATTCGACGATCGCGCTCATCGCGTTCGTCGTCGTGGCCGCATCGGGCACGGTCAATGCGGCGATCCGGGTGGGGACCTTCCCCAACCTGCTCACGCCGTACGGCGTTCTGGTGCTGGCCAAGGTGACGGCTCTCGGCGCGCTCGGACTGTTCGGCGTTCTCTACCGCCGAGCCATCATCGCCAGGCTCACCCGCGAGAACATCCGCAGGTTGTTCTGGATCCTCGCCACCGCCGAGCTGGCCTTCATGGGAATCGCCGAGGGCGTGGCGTCGGCGCTCGCGGTCTCCGCTCCCCCGATCGAGGCGGTGTCGGCGGCATCGGTGGGCGGAGCATCCCCGGCCGAGTACCTGACCGGCACCCCGCTGCCGCCCGAGCTCACCCCGCTGCGCTTCTTCACCTCGTGGAACCTCGACCTGCTGTGGGCGATCATCTGCGCGTTCGGCGTCTTCTTCTACGCGGCCGCCGTGCGTCGGTTGCGCCGTCGCGGCGACCGCTGGCCCTGGTACCGCACCGCGTTCTGGATGGCCGGAATGGCCGTCCTGCTGTGGACCACCAACGGCTCGCTGAACGCGTACGAGCAGTTCCTGTTCAGCGAGCACATGCTCGAGCACATGCTGCTGACGATGGCGATCCCCGTGCTGCTCGTGCTGGGGGCACCGATCACGCTGGCTCTGCGTTCGATCCGGCGGCGCGACGACGGCAGCCGCGGCCCGAGGGAGTGGATCCTGCTGCTGGTGCACTCGCGGGTCGCGACCTTCCTCACCCACCCGATCGTCGCGGCGGTGCTGTTCGCGGCATCCCTCTGGGTCTTCTACTACTCGCCCCTGTTCCGCTGGGCGACCTTCGACCACGTCGGCCACGAATGGATGATCTTCCACTTCCTGATCGTCGGGTACCTGTTCGTTCAGACCCTGATCGGCATCGACCCGGTCGGCAATCAGGCGCCCTACCCGCTGCGGCTCGTGCTGCTGCTGGCGACCATGGCGTTCCATGCCTTCTTCGGCCTGGCGATCATCTCGAACACCGGCTTGTTCCTCTCCGACTGGTACGGCGCCATGGGGCGCACCTGGGGCGCAACGCCGCTAGGCGATCAGCAGGCGGCGGGCGGGATCGCCTGGAGCGTCGGCGAGATCCCGACGGTGAGCCTGGCGATCATCGTCGCGATCCTGTGGAGCCGCAGCGACACCCGCGAGGCGAAGCGCCGGGATCGCGCCGCCGACCGAGACGGCGACGCCGAGCTCGAGGCCTACAACGCGATGCTGAGCGGGCGGGCCGGGCGGCCGTAGCGCTCGCCGCGAAGCTACTGCTGCACCACGGTGATGGCGTCATTCGCCCCGAGAGTGATGGTCGCCCGTAGACGGAACGGCACATCCTGGTCGAACGTCGAGGTCGATCCGTCGAGCAGCGACGTCACGGGCACCTTCAGGTGCGCGGTGCCCGGCGTCGACGGCACAGCCCAGGTGCCGTACTGCGATCCCGGGGCGATCGTGATCGGGGGGTAGTTCACCATCGACCAGACCGGCGCGCCCGAGACCCGGTTCGGAATCGACTGGCCGAACGAGCATCCGGTCGGGAACAGCACGGTCTGCTTCGCGCAGGCGTTGAGTTGGCTGCGCACCTGAGCGGTCACCGCCGCGACGAACGCCGCATCGGCCCGGGGCTGCACCAGCGCCGAGAGCTCCTCGCCCACGGTGTCGGCGACGACCGACTGCGGTTCCGCCGTCAAGAGGGCCGTGTGGTGCCCGAAGGTGTAGCTGCCCGGGACGAGCACGGCATAGTCGACCGGCTTGTCCGAAGGCCCGGCGAGACCTCCTGCGCTCCATTCACCGTGAAACGTGCGTCGTTCCACACGCTGAGCGACACGGTGGCAAGTGGGCTGGCGGCGAAGCCCCACTTAGGGAAGAGGCCGAGTCGCGTCCCGATGCGCCGCACCTCGAAGGTGGTGGTGCCCGATCCCTCCGGACTGGTCCACCCCATGGTGACCCAGTGCGCGCCGTCGCGTTCGTTGTCGCTCAGCTGATGGATGTCGCTCAACCCCGCCAGCGTGCCGTCCTGCAGCAGGGTGGTGTTCGCGCCGCGCGTGTCGACGCCCGGCATCGACAACGCGTCGGAGACATCGCCGCGAGCCAGCGCATCCAGGTAGACGCTGACGAAGCCACCTGCGCCGAACAAGGTCGCGTTCAGCACGACGATCATGGCGGCGCCGGCGAGTACGGCGACGACCATCGCGGCCAGCCAGAGGAGGATCGCGCGGCGCATGAGGTGAATCCTAGGGACAGTTGCCGAGCCTCTCCTGTCGTCGCGGTTAGGGTGAACAGCGTGTCCCGTCCCGAGTTGTCGCCCGAGCAGGCGGCCGTGTTCGGGGCGATCGAGAACAGCTCGTCGCACATCTTCGTCACCGGACGTGCGGGCACCGGCAAGTCCACCCTGCTCGAGCACCTCTCGTGGAACACCTCGAAGAACGTGGTCATCGCCGCCCCGACCGGGGTCGCCGCGCTGAACGTCGGCGGTCAGACCATCCATTCGCTGTTCCGGCTGCCGATCGGCGTCATCGCCGACCACGACATCGACCAGGGGCCCGAGGTTCGCAAGCTGCTCAACGCCATCGACACCCTGGTGATCGACGAGGTGTCGATGGTCAACGCCGACCTGATGGATGCCATCGACCGCTCCCTGCGCCAGGCCCGGCAGCGCAAGCACGAGGCCTTCGGGGGCGTGCAGGTGGTGCTGTTCGGCGACCCGTTCCAGCTGGCGCCGGTGCCGGGCGACCCGGAGGAGCGCGCGTACTTCGCCGACCGCTACCGCTCGATGTGGTTCTTCGATGCGCGGGTGTGGGACGAGGCCGACCTGATCATCTACGAGTTGGCGACCATCCACCGCCAGCACGAGCTCGAGTTCAAGAAGTTGCTCACCGCGGTGCGGCACGGTGTCGTCACGGCCGAGCAGGCGCGTCGGCTCAACGAGGTGGGCGCTCGGCCGGCGCCCACCGACGGCGCGATCACCCTGGCCACCACGAACTCGACGGTGACCCGCATCAACGCGGCGGAGCTCGCCAAGCTGCCCGGGTCGCGGGCTCGTCGGCTGTCGCCGAGGTGAGCGGCGAGTTCGGCGGTCGGGCGTACCCGGCCGACGAACGCCTCGAGCTCAAGGTCGGCGCCCAGGTGATGTTCCTGCGCAACGATGTCGGCGGCGAGGGCCGCTGGGTCAACGGCACCATCGGTGAGGTCGTCACGATCACCGACACCGTGACGGTCGACGTCGACGGCGAGCGGCACGAGGTGCGCCCGGCGACCTGGGAGCGCTACCGCTACAGCTACAGCGCGGTGACCAAGACCCTGAACAAGGATGTCGTGGCCGAGTTCACGCAGTTCCCCCTGCGGTTGGCGTGGGCGGTCACCATTCACAAGTCGCAGGGCAAGAGCTATGAGCGGGCCATCGTGGATCTCGGCGAGCGCAGTTTCGCGCCCGGCCAGACCTATGTGGCCTTGAGCCGCATCACGGCGCTCGACGGCTTGTACCTCACGCGTCCGCTGCGGCCGAGCGACATCATCGTCGACGAGAACGTGACCAGGTTCATGAGCAAGGCCGCGGCGCTTCCGGGGATTGCGGCGGCGGCATCCACCGTCTAGGTAACGGTTCGGTGAACTGCGTCTCCCGGAGTTGCCGATGCCGCGATGGCTTCGCTACGGTGAAGGCTCACGCCGATACGGAAGGAGGCCGATTTCATGATCACCATCACGCAGACGAAGACCGCAACGTTCATTCCGAACGCCCGCGGATTCGCAGCTTCGGCCTGCTTCGTCGGCGCCGCCGCGTAGACCTTCGTCTCCCGGCGTCGGCGAAGCAGTCCCGGGCCTCCGGTTGACTCTCGCGCTGTCGCGCTCCTGACGCCGCAGGTCCCTCGTCCCCAGACGACTCGTGCTCCTCGCTCGGTGTCGTCGGCCGGCCCCATCCGGGTCGGCCGCCCCTCCCGGATGCCGCCCACCACTCGTGGAGCGCACGTCCGCCCGCGCCGGCCCGTCGTCAACCAGACGCGCCGCCGGCACGAACGAAGGAAATCACCATGAACAGCTCCACCGGGATGCTCGAGACTCGCCCGAGTCCCGAGCCCGCCCCCACCGGGGTCGAGACCCTCTCGTCACCGGCCCGCAGGACCGTTGTGCGTACCGCGCTCACGGACCGTCTCGCGTTGCGGCTCGGGATGGCTCTCGTGATCTGGTCCCGCCAGCACGCGGCCCGGCAGGATGCGCGCCTCGACGCCCGCGTCCTGCTCGTCGCCCGGCGCGCCGAGACCGAGGTCCGCCGTGCGCGTCAGTTCGCGGCCGACCGCCAGCACCTGGTCGGGATGCCGAGGCGATGACGGATCCCATGCGCGACGCGATCGCACCCCAGGAACGACCCGCTGTCTCCGGACCGCGGGTCGTTCCGCGTTTGGGGCCGTTCCGGCGCGGCAGAGGGCTGACGAGCTCGGCGAGATGGGTCTCGAGGAACACGACGGTGCGGGCGAATGCGAGTGCCGCGGCGCGCGTGTCGAGCAGGGCCGGAATGCTCCCGTTGGCGAATCCGTGCTCGGTGCCCGCGTACCCGTGCTGGGTGACCGGACGTGCCGTTCTCGCGCAGCCGGCTGACGAACTGCTCGGGGCTGCCGCCCTCTGGCCAGTCGTCCTGCTCGGCGAAGTGCAGCATGACCGGGCACGGGATGATGCCGGCCTGGGTGGCCTCGAGCGTCGCGTAGTAGGCGACCGCGGCATCCACCTCTCCGGCCTGGGCGACTTGCAGGGCGAGCCCGCCGCCCATCGAGAAGCCAACGATGCCCGCCCGCGGGGAGCCCTCGGCGCGAGCCGCCCCGATCTCGCGGATGATGGCGGCCCGGGCATCGGTGCCCGACAGCTGGTCGAGCAGGATGTCGGCCTGGTGATCGTCATCGGTGGCGGCGCCGTCGTAGAGATCGGGCACGATCACGCGGAACCCGCCCCGGCTCGCCAGCGCCTCGGCGTAGGGCGTGAGCCACGGCAGCCGCCCGTACCAGTCGTGAACCACGACGACCGCCGGAGCGCCCGGTTCGCCGAACAGGAGCGGGACTCCTGGCGAGGGGATCGGGATGAGTGCGGCCACCCAGCCCTCCGTTCCGAACTCCCCGGGTTGGAGCGGATGACGGGAATCGAACCCGCGCTATCAGCTTGGGAAGCTGAAGTTCTGCCATTGAACTACATCCGCGCGCTGGAGCTATGAGCGAAGGCCATTTCTGGCCTTCGCCGCGACGCCAGCGCCGACGCCCGTCTCGGGTGTCGGAGCCCCAGCGTGCAACTCCGTCACTCATTGTAGGCGACACCCCATGACTCGGTAGTCTCACTCCCATGCTCCTCAGCGACCGCGACATCCGGGCCGAACTCGACGCCGGCCGGATCGGCCTCGAGCCGCTCGACCGCGAGATGATCCAGCCGTCGAGCATCGATGTGCGCCTCGACCGCTTCTTCCGGCTGTTCGACAACCACAAGTACCCGTTCATCGACCCCGCCGAGGATCAGCCCGACCTGACGCACTTGATCGAGACGCGCGACGACGAGCCGTTCATCCTGCACCCCGGCGAGTTCGTGCTCGGCTCGACCTACGAACTGGTCAGCCTGCCCGACGACATCGCCGCGCGGCTCGAGGGCAAGAGCTCGCTCGGCCGGCTCGGGCTGCTGACGCATTCGACGGCCGGCTTCGTCGATCCCGGGTTCTCGGGTCACGTCACACTCGAGCTCAGCAACGTCGCGACCCTGCCGATCAAGCTCTGGCCCGGCATGAAGATCGGCCAGCTCTGCTTCATCCGCACCAGCTCGCCGGTCGAGAATCCATACGGTTCGGGTCCGTACGGCAACCGCTACCAGGGCCAGCGGGGGCCGACCGCGTCGCGGTCGTTCCAGAACTTCCACCGCACGGATGTGACCGTGACCGACGCGGGCGCACCCGGCAACTGAGCCCAGGACCCTACGCGCCGAACTCGGTCCACTCGGCCAGCTGCAGCACGAGCCACGGGCTGAACGCGAACGGCGCGGCCTCGACCGCGTCGCGCAGATCGGTCGGGTGGATCCACGCCCACTCGGCAACCTCGTCCAGCGCCGGATCGGGGTCGACGTCGACCGTCGCGCGGAAGACCGGGCAGACCTCGTTCTCGACGATCCCGGATGCGTCGACCGCCCGGTAGCGGAACTCCGGCAGCACCACCTCGAGCCCGCCGAGCGTGAGCCCGAGTTCGCGCTGCGCCCGGCGCTGAATCGCCACCTCGGCATGCTCATCGGGCCCCGGATGCCCGCAGAACGAGTTCGTCCACACGCCCGGCCAGGTCAGCTTGCCGAGGGCACGGCGGGTGAGGAGAACGCGGCCGTCCGATGAGAAGACGTGACACGAGAACGCGCGGTGCAGCGGGGTGTCACGGGTGTGCACGGTGGCCTTCTCGGCTGTGCCGATCGCAGCACCGGATTGGTCGACGAGAACGACCAGTTCGGCAGCATCCGGATCGGAGCTGACCGAGGTGATGATGGTTTCTCTCAGGTGCGACATGGGGACCGGTTAGTCTGCGGTGGTGGATGGAACGGGGCTGCGGGCGCGCGACGAGCAGAGGCAGACGCAGGTCGACGCCGTGCTCGGGCGCTTCTTCAGCCTAGCCAAGAAGCGCGCGGAACCCCTGGGCCCGGAATACGTCGAGCTCTGGAACGAGCTCGAGCTGAACACGGCAGGCGGCAAGCGCTTCCGCCCCCGCATGGTGTTCGCCGCGTACCAGTCGCTCGGGGGAAGCGATCTCGAAACGGCGGCCTACATCGGTGCTGCCTTCGAGTTGCTGCACACCGCGCTCATCGTGCACGACGACGTCATCGACCGCGATTTCGTGCGCCGCGGCGCCCCCAACATCGCCGGCAGCTACCGCGAGCGGGCCCGGGCAGCAGGGGCCAGCGAAGCGGATGCCGAGCACCGCGGCATCAGCGCGGCCGTCATCGCGGGCGACCTGGCCCTGTTCAACGCGTACCGCCTCATCGACCGCAGCGGTGTGGATGACGCGACTCGCGAGCGCCTGCTCCAGGTGATGGACGACGCCCTCTTCGCCAGCGCCGCCGGAGAGCTGATCGACGTGGACTTCTCGTGGATCCCCGACGTGCCCCGCGTCGACGACATCCTGGCGATGGAGCGACTCAAGACCGCCGTCTACTCGTTCGAGTGCCCGTTGCAGGCCGGCGCGATCCTGGCCGGCGCCGATGAGGTCACGGTGGCGACGCTGGGAGAGTTCGGACGCGAGATCGGTATCGCCTATCAGCTCGTCGACGACCTCCTGGGCGTCTTCGGCACCGAGGCCGAGACCGGCAAGACGACGGTCGGAGACCTGCGCGAAGGCAAGCGGACCGTGCTGATCGCCTATGCCACCGCGGTCGCCGGCTGGGAGGAGCACGCCGCCCTCTTCGGGGACCCCGCGCTGAGCGACGATGATGCCGCAGTCTTGAGAAGCCATCTGGTCGACTGCGGCGCCAAGGGTTTCGCCGACGGCCTTGCCCGGTACTACGCCAACCGCGCGCTGGCCCGCCTGCTCGAGCCGCACATCCCGCCGGAACTGCGCCGCGAGCTGCACCCGGTGGCCGACGACGTGCTGGCTCGGGTCAAGTGATGGTGAAACGCGTGATGTCCAAGCGGGTGGATGACGGCGGGCCGCGCCTCGCCCTGTACGACTCGGTCGCCGACGAGGCCGCCAGTCTCGTGATCCGGCGCTACTCGACCTCCTTCGGCCTGGCGGCCCGGATGCTCGGGCCGTCGGTTCGCCAGCCGGTGCAGAACATCTACGCCCTGGTGCGCGTGGCGGACGAGATCGTTGACGGTGGCGCCGAGCAGGCAGGGCTTGATCCGGCGCTCGCCGGCCGCCTGCTTGACGAGCTCGAACAGGACACCGAGCGGGCCATGCAGCAGGGATACAGCTCGAATCTCGTCGTGCACGCCTTCGCAGGCACGGCCCGGGCCGCGGGATTCGGCGACGAACTGACCCGTCCGTTCTTCGCCTCGATGCGGATGGATCTCAGCGCCACTGAGCACGACCGGGCGAGCTTCGAGCGTTATGTGTACGGTTCCGCCGAGGTGGTCGGGCTGATGTGCCTGCGCGTCTTCGTGCGCGACACCGAGCGGGTCTATTCCGAGCAGGAGCTGGCCGTGCTCGAAACCGGCGCCCGTGCCCTCGGCTCGGCCTTTCAGAAGGTGAACTTCTTGCGCGATCTCTCCGCCGATCTGACCTCCCTCGGCCGCTCGTACTTTCCGGGCATCGATGCGGCCGCCCTCACCGAGACGCAGAAGAACTCGCTGCTCGACGACATCGATCGCGAGCTGGACCGGGCCGCGGCGACGCTCCCCCTGCTGCCGAGCAGCTCGCGCCGTGCGGTCGCCACGGCGCAGCGGCTGTTCGCCGAACTCGCCAGACGGCTGCGCGCGCTGCCCGCGGCATCCATCCTGACGACGCGGGTGCGGGTGCCGGATCCGGCAAAGCTGCGGATCGCCGTCGGCGCCTGGAACACGCCCGGTGATGCAACGGGGCGCCGCCGATGACCCGCGCGATCGTCATCGGAGGAGGGATTGCCGGCCTGGCGTCGGCCGCCCTGCTCGCCCGTGACGGGTACGAGGTGACCCTGCTCGAGAAGAACGCCGACTTCGGGGGCCGCGCCGGATCGTGGGAGCACGAGGGCTTCCGCTTCGACACCGGGCCGTCGTGGTACCTGATGCCCGAGGTGTTCGACCACTTCTTCCGGCTGCTGGGCACGACCGCCGCCGAGCAGTTCGAGCTGGTGCAGCTCGATCCCGGCTATCGGGTCTTCGGTGAGGGCTACGACGCTCCCCTCGACATCTCTGCGGATGCCGACGAGAACATCGAGCTGTTCGAGAGCGTCGAGCGGGGCTCGGGCCGCAAGCTGCGGCAGTACCTGGACGACGCCGGCCAGATCTACCAGCTCGCGATCGGGAAGTTCCTGTACTCGACCTTCAAGAAGCTCTCCCCCGTGTTCACGCGCGAGGTGATCGGCAAGGGCCGCAGGCTCAGCAGCCTGCTGCTGACCCCGCTCTCGCGGCTGACCGCCCGCACGGTGAAGGATCGGCGGCTCAGGCAGATCCTCGGCTACCCCGCCGTCTTCCTGGGGTCGTCGCCGGATCGCGCGCCGAGCATGTACTCGCTGATGAGCCACCTCGACCTGGTCGAGGGGGTCCTGTATCCGATGGGCGGCTTCACCCGGGTGATCGCCGCCATCGAAGCGCTGGCGGCCGCCGAGGGAGCCGAGCTGCGATCCGGGGTGACCGTGCGCCGCATCCTGATCGAGCACGGCGCCGCGACCGGAGTCGAGGTCGTCGATGCCGACGGCGCCGTCGGCTTCCTCGACGCGGACCTGGTGATCTCGACGGCCGATCTGCATCACAGCGAGACGGTGCTGCTCGCCAAAGACTCGGAGCGCACATACCCGCAGAGTTACTGGGACAGCCGGGTCGCCGGGCCGAGCGCGCTGCTGCTCTACCTCGGCGTGTCCGGCGAACTGCCCGAGCTGGAGCACCACTCGCTGTTCTTCTCGGCCGATTGGAAGCGCAACTTCGACGCCATCTTCGGGCGCAACCCGCGGGTCCCGGACGCGCCGTCGCTCTACGTGTGCAAGCCGAGCGGCGTCGACCCCGCTGTGGCCCCCGATGGCCACGAGAACGTGTTCGTGCTCGTGCCGCTTCCCGCCGATCCGGCGCTCGGGCGCGGCGGTGTCGACCGCGCGGGGGATGCCGAGATCGAGGCCCTGGCCGACACGGTGATCGCCCAGATCGCGTCGGCTGCAGGCATCCCGGATCTCGCCGAGCGCATCACGGTGCGGCGCACGGTCGGCCCTGCCGACTTCGTCGATCGGCTCAACTCCTGGAGGGGGAGTGCCCTCGGCCCGGCACACACGCTGCGGCAGAGCGCGTTCTTCCGGACAGGCAACGTCAGCACCAAGGTCGAGAACCTGTATTTCGCGGGTTCGTCGACCATTCCGGGCATCGGGTTGCCGATGTGCCTGATCAGTGCCGAACTCGTGGTGAAGCGGCTGCGCGGCGACGTCTCGGCGGCCCCGCTGGACGAGCCCTTGCAGCCGAGCCAGTGAACGTTCTCTACCTGATCGCACTGCTCGTCGCGCTCACCGGCATGGTGGTGCTCGATCTGCGGCTCCGACTGTTCTTCGGCCGGGCGCCTCTGCGTGCCGCACTCGTGCTCGTGGTCGGCGTGGCGTTCTTCCTGGCGTGGGATGCCGCCGGCATCGGTCTGGGGATCTTCTTCCGCGGCGCCCCCTCCCTGCTGATCGGGGTGCAGCTCGCGCCCGAACTGCCGCTCGAGGAGCTGTTCTTCGTGATACTGCTCTGCTACCTGACGATGAACGCGTATGGCGCCCTCTCCCATTGGTTGAGCGGTCGGCGAGGCCGACGTAGTGAAACGACGACGACGGGATGACCTATCTGCTGCTGAACATCGCTGTCCTCGCGGTCGTCGCCCTCGTCGCCGTGGCGGCGATCGCCGCGCGCCGCGCGCCGCGCTGGCGCGTCGTGGGACTCGCCGCGATCCCGCTCGTGATCCTCACCGCGGTCTTCGACAACGTGCTCGTCGGAGTCGGCATCGTGGCGTACGACCCGCAGTCGATCTCGGGGGTGCGGCTCGGTGTGGCACCGATCGAGGACTTCGCCTACGCCATTGCGGCCCTCGTTCTGCTGCCGTGCCTCTGGTCGCTGCTGACCCCCCGATCCGAGGCGGCGGTCCGATGATCCGCGACCTGTTCCTCGCCAGCCGTCCGCTCAGCTGGGTGAACACGGCCTTCCCGTTCGCGGCCGCGTACTTCGTGGCAACGGGTCGCATCGACGTGCCGCTCATCGTCGGCACGGTGTTCTTCCTGATCCCCTACAACCTCGCGATGTACGGGATCAACGATGTCTTCGACTACGAGTCCGATCTGCGCAACCCCCGCAAGGGCGGTGTGGAGGGGGCGCTGCTCGCGCCGGAGCGTCATCGTGGCACGCTGTGGAGCGCCATCCTGCTGCCGATTCCCTTCGTCGTCTACCTGGTCGTCGTCGGCGGGTGGCTGAGCGACGTCATCCTCGCCTTCAGCCTGTTCGCGGTGGTCGCGTACTCGGTGAAGGGGCTGCGATTCAAGGAGCGGCCGTTCCTCGACTCGATCACCTCGAGCACGCACTTCGTGAGTCCTGCTGTGTTCGGCCTGGCGCTCGCGGCGGCGAGGCCGACCTGGCCCCTCATCGCGTTGCTGATCGCGTACTTCCTGTGGGGTGCGGCCTCACATGCCTTCGGCGCCGTGCAAGATATCGAAGCCGATCGGCAGGGCGGCATCGGCTCGGTCGCGACGGCGATCGGTGCGCGCGCGACGGTGCGGCTGTCGCTGGCGCTTTACCTGCTGGCGGGTGTGCTGCTGCTCTTCACGAGTTGGCCGGGGCAGTTGGCGGCCCTGCTCGTCGTTCCCTATGCGGTCAATGTGGCGCCGTGGTGGAACGTGGGTGACGCTGACGCCGGCACAGCCAACCGCGGATGGCGGCGGTTCCTCGGCCTGAACTTCGCGACCGGCTTCCTGGTGACGATGCTGTTGATCGCCTGGGTGCTGGTGCGCCGGTGATCAGCGTTTGGCGTGATCGGGCCCCTTCACGGGCAGCAAGATCACCAGCCCCACGAAGATGACCAGAACGATGCCGAGGATGCCGAAGTACTGCTGCCCCGAGATCGCCACGAACAGGGTGAACAGTCCCGGAGCGATGAAGGTCGCCGCTCGACCCGTTGTGGCGTAGAGACCGAACACCTCGCCCTCACGTCCGGCCGGGACGAGCCGTGACAAGAAGGTGCGACTCGCCGATTGGGCGGGGCCGACGAAGAGGGTGAGAGCCAGGCCGGCCGTCCAGAAAACGATCTGGCCGCCGGCGTGCAGCGCGAACACCAGGGTGCCGCAGACCACGAGACCGAGCAGCGCCGTCAGGATAACCGGCTTGGGGCCGATGCGGTCGTCCAGCGCGCCGACCGCCACCGTCGACAGGCCCGCGACGACATTGGCGGCGATCGCGAAGATGATGACCTCGCCGGCCGAGAAGCCGAAGGTGCCGGCCGCCAGAACCCCGCCGAAGGTGAAGACGCCGGTCAGCCCGTCGCGGAAGATCGCGCTCGCGAGCAGGAACCAGATGGTGCGACGGCTCTCGCGCCAGAGCGCCGCGATGTCTTTGCCGAGTCGGACGTAGGCGGCGAAGAACCCGACGCGGTTGCGCTTGGCGGCGGCGGGCGGTTGGTACTCAGGGACGGCGAGCAGTATCGGCAGGGCCGATCCGAGGAACCAGACGGCGGCGATCAGCATCGAGACCCGGACCGACAGGCCGTTGGCCGACGTCACACCGAAGAGGCCGACATCCGGATGGATGAAGCCGAAGTACAAGATGAGCAGCAGCACGATCCCGCCGAAGTAACCCATGGCCCAGCCGAACCCGCTGACCCGCCCGACCGTCTTGCGCGTCGAGACCTGGATGAGCATCGCGTTGTAGTTGACGGCGGCCAGCTCGTAGAAGACGGTGCCGACGCCGAGCAGCCCGACGCCGAGCCAGAGCAGAGCCGGACTCGGGGTCACGAAATACAGCCCGGCGATGCACAGCACGACGACCGCCGTATTCACGGCGAGCCAGAACTTGCGGCGCCCCGATCCGTCGGAGCGCTGTCCCGTCACCGGTGCCAGTACCAGCACCACGAGTCCGGAGATCGTCAGACCGAGTCCGATCGCCGAGGTGGCGGCGACCGTTCCGCCGAAGGCCTTCGTGCTCGTCAGGTAGACGGTGAAGACGAACGTGGTCACGACCGCGTTGAACGCCGACGATCCCCAATCCCAGAAGGCCCAGGCCACGACCTGCTTGCCCGGGATCTTGCGATCGGCTTGCAGCTCGAGGCCGGGAACGAGCGTCGGGCTCCCGATGGGGCCTGGTCCGTATTGATCGGTCATGTCGGCAAGCTACTTCCGTCGGGTGAACGCACGATGCTGTGCGTGGTCACATCCTGCCGCGCGAAACCCTCGTACGCCAGCAGGAGCCCGGCATGCGGACAATCCCAGGGACGAATCCAGACCGAGGATCAAGACAGGTTGGTCGGTACCGGCTTCGAGGTGGCGAGCACGGAGCCGTGGCCGTCAAGCGCCTCGACTGCCACGATTCCGACTGCGAGGATCCGCAGAGACGTCTCGAACCCGGCGCGTTCGACGACGGCTCCCGGAACGAGCTTCGCGGGGTTCTCCCCGGTGAGGACCCGCCAGGAACGTACCTCGGTCGCGCCGTTCCAGCTCACGTAGACCTCGAGCGAGCCATCCGGCTGCGGCTTCACCTCGACATCGGGGACGGTCGACGGTCTTCCCACCCAGGTCCCGCGTGCCGCGCGGTAGGAGGTGCCCCCCAGGGTCGCCTCGTAGACCGGCTTGCCGTCTGCGGTCATCTCGACGACCAACGGGACGGTGCCCCACCCGACCAGGACGTTGTTGTTGTCCAGGACCTGGACGCTGCCCATCGCGGTCGCCAGTTGACTCTGGTAGCGGTACTCCTGCAGGAGCGTCGCCGTCTTGGCCTTCTCGTCGAGCGCGAACTTCATTCCCCGGGACTGGCCGCCGTGATCCGTGTCGTATTCGTGGTTGTCGAACAGCGTGATCACACCGCTCGGATTGCGGCGCACGTCGTGCTGCCACGCGAATACGGTGTCTTTCGCGACGGCGATGTCCGACCGCTTGCCGCCGAAGCGCCAGAGCACCTCGCCGGTCCGCCGGTCGATCGCGTAGATGGTGTGGGTGTGGCGCAGTGAGACCAGCAGGCGGTCCGGGCCGTCTTCGGAGACCGCGTTGAGGTGGTAGGTGTCGAAGGCCCGTGCCTTCGAGGTCCCATCATGGCCGTCGTCCTGGGTGATCCCCAGGTAGGTCTCGTCGACCGGGACGTGCTGTGCGGCATCCCAGTCCAGCAGCACCCGCCCGGTGCGGACGTCGACCTCCTGCACGTGGCAGTTGTACATGAAGCCGTTGGTCGAGCCCTTGACCGCGCTCAGGTCCGCCGCCTGCGTCGAATAGCTGGTGAGCAGGGCGGTGCCCGCTTCGGTGAGTTCGAACTCGTGCAGATCGGCCATCAGCCCGTTGCCGGCACGCACCTCGAACACACGCGCGTAGCTGTCATCGAGGATGACGCCGGTGCCCTCACCGTGGCCGCCCAGGCTCGTGCCCTCCCAGTAGGTGAGCACGGGCTTGCCCTCGAACATCTGCGTGCGCAGGTCGGTCACGTTCGCCTTGGTCGGCTCGATCCAGACCGGTTCGCCGGAGTCCTCGATGATCGAGCCGTTGAATCCGGTGCCCTTCTGCTGCAGAAAGAGGTAGCCCCGTTGGGTCGCGCCGCTCTTGGACGAGGTGACGGCCGGGGTCGTCAGCGGGGTGCTGACGAAGGTGCGCGTGCCGGGGGCCGGGGGAGTCGACGTCGGCGCGGCCGAGGGGGCGGTCAGTCGACCGACCAGGGCGCCACCACCGAACGACGCGGCGAGCGCGGCCGCACCGACGGCCCCTCCCCCGATGAGGAGGGTGCGACGGGACAGTTGGCGGGGGGTTCGATCGGTGCTCATGACGTATTCAGAGAAGAGTCTTCGCCTGAAAGACCCCTTGGAGCAAGCCTGTGTTTGGCCAAGAGGGGCAACGTGAGCCGGGGCGACTCAGGTTCGACTTGACAAGTTATCCACAGGCTGGAAAACTTGACATTGCTCGACTCAAGTCGGGCATCCGGACTTTCAAGGAGCAGACACTCACATGGCTCGAGCAGTTGGAATCGACCTCGGAACCACCAACTCGGTGGTCGCCGTGCTCGAAGGTGGCGAGCCCACCGTCATCGCGAACGCCGAAGGCTTCCGCACGACCCCGTCGGTCGTGGCCTTCACCAAAGACGGCGAGGTGCTGGTCGGCGAGACCGCCAAGCGCCAGGCCGTCACGAACGTCGACCGCACCATCTCGTCGGTCAAGCGCCACATGGGCACCGACTGGAAGGTCGAGATCGACGGCAAGAAGTACACCGCCCAAGAGATCTCGGCGCGCATCCTGGCCAAGCTGAAGCGCGACGCCGAGCAGTACCTGGGCGAAGACGTCACGGATGCCGTGGTCACCGTGCCGGCGTACTTCAACGACGCCGAGCGCCAGGCCACCAAGGAGGCCGGCGAGATCGCGGGCCTCAACGTGCTGCGCATCATCAACGAGCCGACCGCTGCGGCCCTGGCGTACGGCCTCGACCGCGGCAAGGAGGACGAGCTCATCCTGGTCTTCGACCTCGGTGGCGGTACCTTCGACGTCTCGCTGCTCGAGGTGGGAAAGGACGACGACTTCAGCACCATCCAGGTGCGCTCGACGGCCGGTGACAACCGGCTCGGCGGCGACGACTGGGACCAGCGGATCGTCGACTACCTGATCAAGAAATTCAAAGACACCACCGGCGTCGACGTCTCCAACGACAAGATCGCCAAGCAGCGCCTGAAGGAGGCGGCGGAGCAGGCCAAGAAGGAGCTGTCGAGTTCGACGAGCACCAACATCCAGCTCCCCTACCTCTCGCTGACCGAGAACGGGCCGGCCAACCTCGACGAGTCGCTCACCCGCGCCCAGTTCGAGCAGATGACGAGCGACCTGCTCGACCGCACCAAGAAGCCCTTCCAGGACGTCATCAAAGAGGCGGGCATCAAGGTCGCCGACATCTCGCACGTGGTGCTGGTCGGCGGATCGACCCGCATGCCCGCCGTCACCGAGCTGGTCAAGAAGCTCACCGGCGGCAAGGAGCCCAACAAGGGCGTCAACCCGGATGAGGTGGTCGCCGTCGGCGCCGCCCTCCAGGCCGGCGTGCTGAAGGGCGAGCGCAAAGACGTTCTGCTCATCGACGTCACTCCCCTGAGCCTCGGCATCGAGACCAAGGGCGGCATCATGACCAAGCTCATCGAGCGCAACACGGCCATCCCGACCAAGCGGAGTGAAACCTTCACCACGGCCGACGACAACCAGCCGTCTGTGGCCATCCAGGTGTTCCAGGGCGAGCGCGAGTTCACCCGCGACAACAAGCCGCTCGGCACCTTCGAGCTGACCGGCATCGCGCCGGCGCCCCGCGGCGTCCCGCAGATCGAGGTCACCTTCGACATCGACGCCAACGGCATCGTGCACGTCGGTGCGAAAGACAAGGGCACCGGCAAGGAGCAGTCGATGACCATCACGGGCGGCTCGTCGTTGCCCAAGGAGGACATCGAGCGCATGGTTCGCGAGGCTGAGGAGCACGCGGCAGAAGACAAGGCACGCCGCGAAGCCGCCGAGGTGCGCAACAACGCCGAGCAGCTCGCCTACTCGATCGACAAGCTGATCAAGGACAACGACGACAAGCTGCCTGAGGACGTGAAGACCGAGGTCCAGGCCGACGTCGACGCGCTCAAGACGGCGTTGCAGTCCGAGGACGAGACGGCCGTCAAGACCGCGTTCGACAAGCTCAACGAGAGCCAGACCAAGCTCGGCGAGGCCATCTACGCGGCCGGGTCGAGCGAGGAGTCGTCTGCGGAGGGCACCGAGGAGCCAGCTCCGGAGGCGAGTGACGAAGACATCGTCGACGCCGAGATCGTGGATGAAGACGAGCCGAAAGAGCCCAAGGAGCCCAAGGGGCCGAAGAAGTAGCGATGGCTGTTCACGACAAGGGCCCGACAGGCCCGGATGAGTCCGAGGAGCCGGTCATCCGCGACAAGCGGAAGATCAATCCCGAGACCGGAGAGGCGCGCGCTGACGCCGCCGATCAGGCCGAAGGAACCGACGGCCTGATCGAGGCGGAAGGCCCCGACGTCGAGCTGAGCGATGAGGATGCCGCGCTGCTTGCCGAGGCCGAGCGCGACCTGGTCGGCGAGTACCGCGATCGCGCCGCGCGCGCGGAGGCGGAGTTGAAGAACTTCCGCACTCGCGTCGAGCGCGATCGCGTGGCGAACCGCGAGGCCGTCATCGCCGAGGTCATCCGGACGCTGCTTCCCGCGATCGACGATCTCGATCGCGCGGAGGCGCACGGTGACCTGACAGACGGCAGCCCGCTGGCGATCGTGGCGCAGAAGATGCGTGCCGGTTTCGATCGCTACGGCCTGCGTCACATCGGCCAGGTCGGCGAGCCCTTCGACCCGCAGGTGCACGAGGCGATCGTGCAGATTCCGACGGCAGGCGTGACGGTGAACACCGTCGCGGATGTGATCGAGCCGGGCTATGCGCTCGGCGAGCGTCTCATCCGCGCGGCCAAGGTCGCCGTCAGCGTGCCCGAATAGTCGAGGTCGCATGGCCAGCCAGGATTGGTTCGACAAAGACTTCTACGCCGTTCTCGGCGTGAAGAAGGACGTGTCCGACGCCGACCTCAAGAAGACCTACCGCAAGCTCGCGCGGCAGTATCACCCCGACTCCAACGCGGGTGACGCCAAGGCCGAGGCGCGCTTCAAGGAGATCAGCGAGGCGTACTCGGTGCTGTCCGACAAGGAGCTGCGCACCGAGTACGACCAGGTGCGCGCGATGGGCGGTGGCGCCCGCTTCACCTCGGGCGGTGGCGCCAACGCGGGCTTCGAAGACGTCTTCGGCGGCCTGTTCAACCAGGGCGCGCGCGGGGGTCGGCAAAGCGCCGGGTTCGAAGACCTGCTGGGCGGAATGTTCGGCGGTCGCGGCGGTGGGTTCGGCACGGCGAGCGGCGGCTACCAGGGCTTCGGTGGCCCGAGCCGCGGCGCCGACATCACGGCGAACACCACGCTCGACTTCTTGACCGCCATTCGTGGCGAGACCGTCAGCCTGCAGATGCAGAGCGGGCGCGAGACCAAGGTCAAGATTCCGGCGGGTGTCGCCGACGGCCAGAAGATCAAGCTGAAGGGCAAGGGACAACCCAGCCCGGATGGCGGCGAGGCCGGCGATCTCGTCATCACCGTGACCGTGCGCAAGCATCCGATCTTCGAGCGCGACGGACTCAACCTGCGCCTCGATGTGCCGGTGACCTTCGCAGAGGCTGCGCTGGGCGCGACGATCGAGGTCCCGACGCTCGAGGGCGCGCCGGTGAAGCTGCGGGTCGCGGCGGGAACGCCGAGTGGCCGCGTTCTGCGCGTCAAGGGCCGAGGAGTCACAACGCCGAAGGGCACAGGGGACCTGCTCGCGACCGTCGTCGTGGCGGTTCCGAGTCATCTGACCCCGGCCGCCAAGGAGGCTCTCGAGGCGTTCGCCGCGGCGATGCCCGACGAGAATCCGCGCGAGGACCTGCTCGCCCGAGGAGCGCACCGCTGATGGGCGAGGGCTGCCGATGAACGTGGACGAGAACAGCCCGCTGTTCGCGATCGCGGTCGCGGCCGAGCTCAGCGGGATGCACCCGCAGACCCTTCGCCAGTACGACCGGCTCGGCATGGTGAGCCCGCGCCGGACGGCTGGGCAGTCCCGGCGCTACACGATGCGCGACGTCGTGCAGTTGCGCGAGATCGCTCGGCTCAGCGCCGAGGGGCTCAATCTCGAGGGCATCCGCCGCATCCTCGAGCTTGAGAACCAGGTGAGCGCGCTCACGGCGCGCGTACGCGAGCTCGAGGCGACGCTGGCCGACGAACTTCTCGCCCGTCCAGGCCGCCGCGTTTTCGCGGCGGGTGCCGAGGGCGACGTCATCCCGCTCCGAACTGGCGAGCGGGCCAAGAAGGCCAACCAGCTCATGGTCTGGCGGCCATTCGGACCGCGAGGCTAGGACAGAAGCCGTCACAAGGAGAACAACGACATGGCCAACATGCAGGGCGCCCCGACCTCGGGACAGCAAGAAGAGCAGAAGACCGCGCTCGAGCAGTACGGCATCAACCTGACCGAGATCGCGAAGAGCGGCAAGCTCGATCCGGTCATCGGACGGGATGCCGAGATCCGCCGGATCAGCCAGGTGCTGACCCGGCGCACCAAGAACAACCCCGTGCTGATCGGCGAACCCGGCGTCGGTAAGACCGCTGTCGTCGAGGGGCTCGCCCAGCGCATCGTCGCGGGCGACGTCGCCGACTCGCTCAAAGATAAGCAGCTCATCTCGCTCGACCTGGCGGCCCTGGTAGCCGGCGCCAAGTACCGCGGTGAGTTCGAGGAGCGCCTCAAGGCGGTGCTCAAGGAGATCACCGACTCGGAGGGTCAGGTCATCACCTTCATCGACGAGCTGCACACCCTGATGGGCGCGGGCGGGGGCGAGGGCTCGGTCGCGGCCGCCAACATGCTCAAGCCGATGCTGGCCCGCGGCGAGCTGCGGCTGATCGGCGCCACCACGCTCAACGAGTACCGCGAATACATCGAGAAGGATGCCGCCCTTGAGCGCCGCTTCCAGCAGGTCTACGTGGGCGAGCCGAGTGTCGAAGACACCGTCGCGATCCTGCGCGGACTCAAGGAGCGCTACGAGGCCCACCACAAGGTGACCATCGCCGACAGCGCGTTGGTGGCCGCGGCATCCCTCAGCAATCGCTACATCACCGCCCGCCAGCTGCCAGACAAGGCCATCGACCTGATCGACGAGGCGGCATCCCGACTCAAGATGGAGATCGACTCGAGCCCCGTCGAGATCGACGAGCTCAAGCGCGCCGTCGACCGGCTGCGCATCGAAGAGCTCGCGCTCAAGAAGGAGAAGGACCAGGCCTCCAAGGTGCGCCTGGAGAAGCTCCGTGACGACATGCACGCCAAAGAGGCTCAGCTCGACCAGCTGCAGACCCGGTGGCAGGCCGAGAAGGCCGGACTGCACAGCGTCGGCGACCTGAAGAGCAAGCTGAACGACGCCCGGATCGACCTCGATCGCGCGATGCGCGAGCAGCGCTACCAGGATGCCTCGAAGCTCAACTACGAGGTCATCCCGGGCATCGAGAAGCAGCTCGCCACGGCCGAGGCCGTCGAGCAGCAGGGTCCGCGCATGGTCAACGACCAGGTGACCGATGAAGACATCGCGGCCGTCGTCGCAGCGTGGACCGGCATTCCGGTGGCGAAGCTGCGTCAGGGCGAGACCGAGAAGCTGCTGCACCTCGAGAGCGAGTTGGGCAAGCGCCTGATCGGTCAGAAGGACGCGGTGCGCGCGGTCAGCGAGGCCGTGCGCCGCACTCGCGCCGGCATCTCGGACCCGGATCGGCCCACCGGCTCGTTCCTCTTCCTCGGACCGACCGGCGTCGGCAAGACCGAGCTCGCCAAGGCGCTCGCCGCGTACCTCTTCGACGACGAGAAGGCGCTCGTGCGCATCGACATGAGCGAGTACGGCGAGAAGTTCTCGGTGTCGCGCCTGGTCGGCGCCCCTCCCGGCTACGTCGGATACGAGCAGGGCGGCCAACTGACCGAGGCGGTGCGCCGCCGACCCTATTCGGTGATCCTGCTCGACGAGGTCGAGAAGGCGCATCCAGAGGTGTTCGACGTGCTGCTTCAGGTGCTCGACGACGGGCGCCTGACCGATGGACAGGGGCGCACGGTCGACTTCAGGAACACCATCCTGATCCTCACCAGCAACCTGGGCAGCCAGTTCCTGGTCGACCAGAACCTCGACTGGGAGCAGAAGACCGCCGCGGTCAACGACCTGGTGCGACAGGCCTTCAAGCCGGAGTTCGTGAACCGGCTCGACGACATCGTGATCTTCTCGCCGCTCTCCGAAGAGGATCTGGGCCAGATCGTGTCGCTGTACATCGACCGGCTCGAGAAGCGACTCGGCGAGCGCCGTCTGCAACTGGCGGTGTCCCCGGATGCGCGGGCCTGGCTGGCCGAGCGCGGCTACGACCCGATCTATGGAGCGCGTCCGCTGCGGCGCCTCATGCAGCACGAGATCGACGACAAGCTGGCGCGCGCGCTGCTGGCCGGCGAGATCCAGGACGGCGACACCGTGATGGTCGACCTCAAGGGCGAGGAGCTCACCGTGAAGCGGTTCGCGGCCGCCGACCTCACGCCCGGGGTGCGGGAGTAGTCGCCTGCCTGAGGTGCGGACTCATCAGAGAGCCGGTCACACCCCGCCGCCGCCTGACGGAGGGTCAGTCACCGCCGACTGGGTCGTCCTGGACTTCTGGGGGTCGGCCCGCGCGAAGCCGCGACTGAAGTCGATCGTCTTGCCCTCTGCCTGCCACAGCAGCCATTGCTGGGAGTAGTTCGCCTCAAATGAGGGCTTGCCGTCGTGCAAGAAGCCAGCGGAACCGGCCACGTCGGGGTCGTCAGCCATGACCGTGCTCACCGGGATCCAGGCATCGTCACCCGATCCGAGCGGCTTCATGAGCACAGTGCCGTCAGGCGCGTACATGAGGTTGATCGTTCCCGCCCGTCCCGGCGTATTGACGTACCGGAGGATGTAGTCCTGCTGGGCCGGGGGCAGGTCCGTCATCTTGAAGAACGGCAACGGCGAGGGCGAGTAACCCGGTGCGGGCGTCGAGAGCGGAACCGGATCGACCGACGAGGGCGACGGCGAGGAGCTGGGTGACGGAGGCATCGCCGGCGGGGCGGGAGGTGGCGTGCTCTCGGGGGTGGACGGCGGCGGGTCGCTGGGTGCCGGTGGCGCGGCAGGCGGCGGTGCTGCGGGAGCGTCTGCCGGCGGTGGATCGTCGGCGAACGCCGCTGCCGGAACGATCGTCAGAGCGGCAACGGCAACGGCGAGGGTGAAGGCGAGGCCCAGTCCCCAGAAGCGGTGCGGCATGCGCACATGATATTCGCTTCCGGCTACCTCCGGGTGTCGTTCTTCACGTCCTCCCGCGCGAGCAGCTCTTCCTTGACCCTCTTGCGCAGCACCTTGCCGATGAGCGACTTGGGTAGCTCGTCGACGAAGTAGACGTGCTTGGGGACCTTGTAAGCGGCGAGGTTCTCGCGCGCGTAAGCGCGCAAAGCATCGGCGTCGACGGTCTCACCCGGGTTCTGTACAACAGCCGCGACCACGTGCTCGCCGTCGCGTGCGCTGGGCAGGCCGACGATGGCGATGTCGGCGACCCCGTCGAAGCGGCGCAGCGCGTCTTCCACTTCGGTGGGCGCCACGTTGAAGCCGCCGGTGATGATGAGCTCTTTGATGCGGTCGACGATGGAGATGAAGCCGTCGGCATCCATCGTCGCGATGTCACCGGTGCGGTACCAGCCGTCGACGAAGACGTCTGCGGTCTCGTTGGGCTTCTTCCAGTAGCCGCTCATCACCTGCGGCCCCTGTGCTAGCAGCTCGCCCCGCTCGCCCTGCTTCACGTCTTTGGTCGGGTCGTCGGGCTCGACGATGCGGATGTCGGTGCCGGGCAGCGGGAGCCCGATCGTCCCCTGGCGCCGGTTGTCGGCGACCGGGTTCGCAGTGAGCACCGGGCTGCACTCGCTGAGGCCGTAGCCCTCGACCAGGAATCCCTTCGTCAGGTTCTCCCACGGGGTGATGACCGACTCCGACAGCGGCATCGCTCCCGAGATGGCGATCTCGATCCCCTTCAGCGAGACCCCCTTCTCTTCTGCGGCCTTCGTCAGGCGCTCGTAGATGGGCGGCACGGCCGGCAGGAACGTCGGTGGGCGCTTCTTGATCACCGGCAGCACCAGGTCGGGATCGAAGCGCGGGAACAACACCAGGCGGGCCCCCATGCTCATCGCGAAAGTCAGGCAGAGGGTGAGGCCGTAGGCGTGGAAAAGCGGGAGCACCGCGTGCACGCTCGCGGCTCCCCGCGTGATCGTCGGAACCCAGGCGCGCGCCTGCGCGGCGTTCACCCCGAGGTTCAGGTGCGTCAGCGTCGCGCCCTTGGGGTTGCCGGTCGTGCCGCTCGTGTACTGGATGATCGCGACATCCGTCACGGTCGGGCCGGGAACCGAGGCCTTGATGCCGCCGGCCTTCGCCCCATCGGTGAGGAGGTCGTCCCAGGTCGTCGTGCCCGAGACCTTCATGGTGAGGTCGGCGCGCTGACGACGGGCGCGCGGGATCGGCAGCCGCAGCAGCGTACGAAGCCGGAGCGGCATGGCGCGGGTGAGGTCGACCGACACGATGTGCTCGACGGTCACGTCGCTCGGGAAGGCCTGCAGCGTCGGCACCACCTTGTCCCAGGCGATGGCGAACTTCGCCCCGTGCTCCTCGAACTGGTGGCGCATCTCGCGGGCGGTGTAGAGCGGGTTGTGCTCGATGACGATCGCTCCGAGCCTCAGGACCGCGTAGAACGCGACGACGTGCTGCGGGCAGTTCGGCATGATCAGCGCGACGAGGTCGCCCTTGCGCAAGCCCAGGCGGCGCAGGCCCTCGGCGGCCTGGTCGATCTGCTGACCGAGCTCGGCGTAGCTGGTCTCGCGGCCGAAGAACTCGAGGGCGACGTGATCGCCGAACTCGGCGACGCTCGACGACATCAGGTCCGAGAGCGAGCCGGTCGGCAGCTCGATGTCGTCGGGCACGCCGTCGGCGTACGACGTGATCCAGGGGCGTGGGGCGGCGGCTTCGGTCACACGGTCAGCCTAGGTTGTCGTATCGGAGCATGGCCGTTCGTGGAGAAGATGGATGCGGCCCGACCGGGCCGCCGAGTTAGGAGCTGACATGGCCGAGTACCTGATCGCCTTCAACGACGAGTGGACGGGCGACAACACGATGGAGGAGTTGGAGGCGAAGTCGCGCGTGCTGCGGCCCCTGATCGCCGACATGACGGAGCTCGGTGTGCTCATCTTCACGGGCGGCCTCGACGACGAGTTCCCCGTGTACAGCGTCGACGCCTCCAGCGGCGCGCCGGTGTTCACGGACGGTCCTTACGTGGAATCCAAGGAGCACCTCGGAGGGTTTGCGGTGATCGACGTGGCCACCGAGGGGGAAGCCCGGCAGTGGGCCGGCAAGATCGCCGAAGCGTGCGGCTGGCCGCAGGAGGTGCACCGCTTCCAGCGGCACCGGGAGCGGTCGGAGGGCTGAGGTCCCTAGCGGGCGAGCTCCTCGCGGATCACGGTGACGAAGTTGTCGACGTCGGCCTCCGTGGAGTCGAATGCGCACATCCAGCGCACCTGGCCGAGCGCGCGGTCCCAGTCGTAGAAGCGCACGCGCTCGCGGATGCGGTCGGCCGCGTCGTTCGGCAGGATGCCGAACACGGCGTTGGCCTGGGTCGCCTGCGAGAACGAGAGCCCCGTGATCGAGCCGTCGGCGATGCCGGCGTCGAGCGCCGACCGCAGCCGGGCCGCCATCGCATTCGCGTGCGCAGCCGAGCGCAGCCCGAGGCCGTCCTCGAACAGCGCGAGCAGCTGCGCGCTCATGAAGCGCATCTTCGAGGCCAGCTGCATGCTGGTCTTGCGGAGGAAGATCATGCCGTCCACCCGGTCCGGGTCGATCACGACGATCGCCTCGGCACCCAGCAGGCCGTTCTTGGTGCCGCCGAAACTGACGATGTCGACGCCCGCGTCGGCCGTGAATGCCCGGAACGGCACCCCCAGCGCGGCGGCGGCGTTCCAGATGCGCGCGCCGTCGAGATGGAGCGCCATCCCGTTGGCGTGCGCCCAGTCGGCGATCGCCTTCACCTCGGCTGGTGTGTAGAGCGTGCCGAGTTCCGTGGTCTGCGTGATGCTCACCGCCAGCGGCTGCGCGCGATGCTCGTCGCCCCAGCCCCAGGCCTCGGTGGCGATCAGCTCGGGAGTGAGCTTGCCGTCAGGCGTCGGCACCGTGTACAGCTTCAGCCCGGTCATCTTCTCGGGCGCGCCGCCCTCATCGGTGTGGATGTGGGCGGTGCTGGTCGCGACCACGGCTCCCCACCGGGGAACCAGGCTGGTCAGCGCGACCACGTTGGCTCCCGTGCCGTTGAAGACCGGGAACACCTCGGCCCGATCGCCGAACTCGCGCCGCATCACCTCGTGCAGGCGTTCGGTGTAGACGTCTTCGCCGTAGCTGATCTGGTGCCCGCCGTTGGCGTCCGCCAGGGCAGCGAGCACCTCGGGGTGCACCCCGGCGTAGTTGTCGGAGGCGAAGCCGCGGGAGTCGTGGTCGTGCAGGGAGGTCACGGGATCAGTCTCTCAGGCAGCGCTGGCTGCTGTGATCCCGCGGGTGCTCTCGATCACGTCGCCCATCTTCTTGCTGAGTGCCTCGTAGAACATCGAGAGAGGGAACTCGTCATCGAGCACGGCGTCGGTGTAGCCCTTCGGCGCCCCCGCGAGAGTCTCGTCTGGCAGCCCGCGGGCCCAGACCGAGGCAGGATTCGGGGCCAGGGTCGCCCGCACCAACTCGTAGGCCGCGAGCCAGTGCGCGGTCTTGGGCCTGTCGATGCTCTTCCAGTAGAGCTCGTTGATCTCATCGGAGAGGGCGAGCACCACCGCGGGCAACTCGCTCCAATCGATTGCGAGCTGGGTGTCCGTCCAGTGCAGAACCCCGTGCTGGTGCAGCCAGGCGAACAGCAGCTGGCCGCCGAGCCCGTCGTAGTTGCGCACGCGGTCGCCGGTGAGCGGGAAACGGAAGATCCGGTCGAAGACGATCGCGTGCAGCACCTGCTCGGCGCGGGCGCGGGTCTCGGCATCCACGCTCTCGTCGGCGGCCAGCTTCACGCACTCTCGGAAGGCCGTGAGATCGCATCGCAGCTCTTCGAGGGAGTAGAGGAAGTACGGCATCCGCTGCTTGATCATGAACGGGTCGAAGGGCAGGTCGCCCCGCATATGGCTTCGGTCGTGGATGAGGTCCCACATCACGAAGACCTCCTCGGCGAGCCGCTGCCCGTCGTCGCCGGCAGCCAGCAGCGCCTCATCGATGGGCGTGAGGTCGAGCTTGGTGGTGTCGGCGGCGGCGCGCACCACGCGGCGGAAGCGCGCGGCCTCGCGGTCCTCGAACAGGGCGCCCCAGGTGAAGGCGGGGATGGTGCGCATCGCGACCGTCTCGGGAAAGAGCACGGCCGAGTTGGTGTCGTAGCCCGGCGTGAAGTCGACGAGACGCAGCGAGACGAAGAGTTTGTTCGTGTAGCGCTCCTCGACGCCGGCGATGAGTTCGGGCCAGATCACTTCGGCGATCAGCGCCTCGACGTGCCGGTCGGGTGAGCCGTTCTGCGTGTACATGGGGAACACCACGAGGTGCCTCAGGCCGTCGACGCGGTGCTGCTGCGGCTGGAAGGCCTGCAGCGAGTCGAGGAAGTCAGGGATGCCGAAGCCCTCTGCTGCCCAGCGCTCGAAGTCGGCGTCGAGGGCGGTCAGGTAATCCGCATCGTGCGGAAAGGCCGGAGCCAGATCAAGGATGCGGGCGCGCAGGCGGGCGACGAGCTCCCGAGCTGCCGGGTGAGCCGCTGCATCCGGGATGCTGCCATCCTTGATTTGGACCTCGGCGAGCGCGATCGCGGCAGCCTTCAGGTCGAGCCAGGCGGCGCTGGTCTCGGCGGTGGAGGCGTCGGTGCTCGTCAGTCGCTCGACGACCTCGGGTTCTCCGACGATGGACTTCGTGCGAACGGGCGTGATCGATGGCATGCTGCGCCTCCTTTCCTGCTTTCGAGCCTACGGAGGGGCCGGATGCGAAGCATGGCGAATCACGCACGAAAACGGCGTCGGCGGCCCGCCGGCGCAGCCTTCTACACTCCTGACCTGGCTGCGACGGCGGATGACGTGCGTGCCTCGTCCCGACGGTGCTACCGGAACTGCCGCGGAACAGCGGCGCGTGGCTCGCGCGAACGCTGTCGCGTCCGCGGCGCACGGCTAAAGGCCGTGCGCTCCGAGCCACGCCCGCAGGTCCGAGGTGAACTGCTCGGCGCGCTCCACGCTGGGCAGGTGCGCCGAGTCGGGAAAGCGCAGGCCCTCGGCCTGGGGCAGTCCCGCCATCAGCAACTCGTAGCCGAGCTTCGACTCGGTCACGTCGAGGTCGCCGACGACCACGAGAACCGGAATGGTGATCTCGTGCAGCCGGTTCACCGCCGGGGGGTCGAGAGGCTGGTCGAGGCCGGCGAAATCCCAGTGCGCCGCCCCGACGTTGAGCTCGATCGCGCGCTGCAGGAACTCGGGGTCGACGTCATCGACGTCGCGGCTCGGTCCGAGGTCCCAGAAGGCGACCTCGGTGCGCACGAGGGCGTCGATGTCTTCGGCGTCGCTCGCGGCCTTCATGTCGGCCAGCATCTCCAACTCGCGGTCGGTGGCGCCGTCCTGCTCCTGACCGCCGGGGGTCGAGCCGATGGTCACGAGGCCGGTGACGCGCTCCGGCGCATCGAGGGTGGCATCCAGGGCGATCCTGCCGCCGCGCGAGCAGCCGACCAGGCTCGCGGTGGACGCGCCCGCGGCATCGAGCACCGCGATCAGATCGGTGCGATCGGCGAACTCGACATCCTCGCCGGGCGACTCGCCGTAGCCGCGCGTGTCGTAGCGGATCACGTAGTGGTCGCGGGCGAGGTCGTCGAACTGCGGGTCCCACATGGCCCGCGTGGCGACGCCCGCGTGCACGAACACGACGGCGGGCGCCGCGGGGCTGCCCGCGACGTCGTAGGTGAGCCGGGCTCCTGGGACGTCGACGATGGGCACGGTTCCACGCTAGCCCTCCCTTAGCCTTGGCTCATGGTGGGCGTGCTGATCGGGTTCGCCATCATCGTCGCCGTCATCGCGGTCGGGTACCTCGTCGGTCGGCTCGACCTGCTCGGAGAGCACGCGCAGCACGTGCTGAGCCGACTGGCCTTCTTCGTTCTCTCGCCTGCACTGCTCTTCACCGTGCTGAGCGAAGCGGACGTGTCGCACCTGTTCTCGTCGCTCCTGCCCATCTCGGCGATCGCCGCGGTCGCGAACATCGCGGTCTTCCTCGTTGTCTCGTTGCTGATCTGGCGCCGCCCGCTGCCCGACGCGACAATCGGCGCGCTGGCCTCGGGCTACGTCAACGCGAACAACATCGGGCTGCCCGTGTCGGTGTACGTGCTGGGCGATGCCTCGAGCTCAGCCCCCGTCATCCTGCTTCAGCTGATCGTGCTCGCGCCGATCGCCCTGACCGTGCTCGACGTGTCGACCAGGGGTCACGTCTCGATCGGGCGCATCCTGCTGCAGCCGGTGCGGAATCCCCTCATCATCGGCTCGCTGCTGGGTGTGATCGTGGCCGTGACGCATCTGCACCTGCCGGCACCGGTGCTCGCTCCGTTCCAGCTGGTCGGCGGCGCCGCCGTGCCGGTCATCCTGCTCAGCTTCGGGATGTCTCTGAACGGCAGCCGGGTGCTGGCCCCCGGCACAGACCGTCGCGACGTCGTGCTCGCGAGCTCACTGAAGCTCGCGGTCATGCCGGTCGTCGCCTGGTTGCTCGGGCAGTTCGTCTGGCACCTGCACGGTCACCGGCTGTTCGTGGTCGTGGTGCTCGCCGCCCTGCCGACCGCGCAGAACGTCTTCAACTACGCCCAGCGCTACGGGGTCGCGACGGTGCTCGCTCGCGACACCGTGCTGATCACGACCGCGCTGTCGATCGTGGTGCTTGTGATCGTGGCGGCCCTGCTGGCCTGAGCCTCGTTGTACGCTCTCGCGCCTAGGCTGCGAGCGTGATCAAGTACCTCGGCTCGAAGCGCACCCTGGTGCCCGTGCTGGGTGCGATGGCCGCGGCCGTCGAGGCCGGCACGGCGGTCGATCTGTTCACGGGCACGACCCGTGTCGCCCAGGAGTTCAAGCGTCGCGGTCTGACCGTCACCGCGAGTGACATCGCGACCTACAGCGAGGTGCTGAGCGACTGCTACATCGCCATGGATGCCGCGGCGGTCGACCTCGACGAGGTGCGCGAGGTGCTCGCGCTCCTGTCGGCACTGCCCGGCCGGCCCGGATACTTCACCCGCACGTTCTGCGAGGAATCCCGGTTCTTCCAGCCCAAGAACGGGGCACGGGTCGACGCCATCCGCGACGTGCTCGAGTCGGACTTCCGAGACTCGCCGCTCTTCCCGGTGCTGCTCACCAGCCTGATGCTCGCAGCCGATCGGGTGGATTCCACCGCGGGCCTGCAGATGGCCTACCTCAAGGACTGGGCGCCGCGCGCCCACCGCGACCTCGAACTCCGGGTGCCGGAGTTGCTGCCCGGCGCCGGCCTGACCGTGCGCGGCGACGCGCGCGAGGTGGTCGCGGCCCTGCCGCCGACCGAGCTGATGTACCTGGACCCGCCGTACAACCAGCACCGTTACTTCACCAACTACCACGTCTGGGAGACCCTGGTGCGCTGGGACCGCCCCGAGCCGTACGGGGTCGCCCGCAAACGGATCGACAGCCGCGACGACGCGATGAAGAGCGTGTTCAACCGCAAACGGCAGATGCCGGCGGCATTCGGCGAACTGCTCGGCGCCGCACGGGCCGAGACCCTGATCGTGTCGTACAACGACGAGTCGTGGATCACGCCCGAGCAGATGATGCGAGCCCTGCGCGACGGCGGGCACGACGAGGTGCGACTGCTGGCCTTCGATGCGAAGCGCTACGTCGGCGCCCAGATCGGCATCCACAACTCCGCGGGAGTGAAGGTCGGCGAGGTGTCCCACCTGCGCAACACGGAGTACGTCTTCGTCGCGGGCGACGCGGACCGTGTGGAGGCGGCGTCTCGTGCGGCGATTCAGGAGCGCACACCGCTCTCCGCCTGAAACTCAGCTGGCGAGCGGAGCGAGCCGTTCGACGAGGCTAAAAAATCATCGGCCGATCGTCGTCGTCGATCTCGAGGTCGAGGTCGACGGTGACCGGCACGTGGTCGCTGGGGGCGTCGCCCTTGCGTTCGTTGCGGTGGATCGCGGCACCGGTCACCCGGTCCGCGAACGCGTGGTTGCCGAGCACGAAGTCGATGCGCAGGCCTTCGTTGCGCGGGAAGCGCAGCTGCTTATAGTCCCAGAAGGTGAAGCCCTCGGGAACCAGCGGCCTGACCACGTCGGTCAGTCCGATCGCCTCGAGGGCGCCGAAGGCCTCGCGCTCGGGCGGCGAGATGTGGGTCGAGACGCCGGGGATGAAGGTCGGGTCGCCGACATCCGAATCCAGGGGCGCGATGTTGAAGTCGCCGGTGAGGGCGAGGGGGCTGTCGGGGTTCCCCGCCATCCAGTCGCGGGTGGCGGCGGTCAGCGCGGTCAGCCAGTCGAGCTTGTAGTCGAAATGCGGATCGCCGAGGGCTCGGCCGTTGGGGACATACAGGCTCCACAGCCGCACCCCGTTGACCGTGGCAGCGATCGCACGTGCCTCGAGGGGCAGATCGGGGCCCTCTTCGCCCTTGAGAAAGCCCGGCATGCCGTCGAAGCCGATCTGCACGTCGTCCATCGGGTAACGGCTCGCGATCGCGACGCCGTTCCACTGGTTGAGCCCGTGCAGCTGGACCTCGTAACCGGCCTCGCCGAACTCGTCCATCGGGAACTGCGCCTCTGTGCACTTGATCTCTTGCATGGTCAGTACGTCGACCTCTTCGCGACCCAGCCAGTCGACGATGCGTCCGACCCGACTGCGGACGGAATTCACGTTCCAGGTGGCGATGCGCATGGCATCCAAACTACTGCGAGCCTCTGGCAGGGTCGGGGCAGGGAGGTGGTCGACGGCCCTTCCTCCCCCGAACGGGAGCCTGTCGCCAACCACCAGACGCCCGTAGCCTAAGGTGCGGTGACCCCCGACACTGGAGTACCGGACCGCATCCCCCGGCCGTCTCGTCGAGCAATCGTGCTCGGCGCCGCCGGTGTGCTCGCCGCCGGTGCGATCGTTGCGGCGTTCGGGTTCTTCGGCGCCGCGCCTGCGGCGACGACCTTGGCACCGCAGGCCGTGATCAACCCGCAGAGCGGGCAGCTCGGGACGCTGCCCTTGCACGACGAGAAGCCGATGCGCGCCATCGGCAAGGGCGTCGCGGGCCCCTAGTCTGGTGTCTGTGACGGACGCGCGCAGTCGGCTCATCGACTACATCACCGACGAAGCCGTGTTCCACGGAGATTTCACGCTGACCAGCGGCAAGAAGGCGACCTATTACATCGACCTGCGCAAGATCAGCCTCGACCACCGGGTCGCGCCGCTGATCGGTGAGGTCATGACCGACATCATCGACGGAATCCCCCACGTGGATGCGGTGGGCGGCTTGACCATGGGCGCCGACCCGATCGCGGCCGCCGTGCTGCACCAGGGCGCCGCCCGGGGTCGCAGCTACGACGCGTTCGTGGTGCGCAAGGAGCCCAAGGATCACGGACGAGGCAAGCAGGTCGAAGGGCCAGAGCTGCAGGGCAAGCGCGTTGTCGTGCTCGAAGACACCTCGACGACGGGCGGTTCACCGCTGAAGGCGGCGGAGGCGCTCGAGAAGGTCGGCGCCATCGTCGTCGGCGTGGCGGTCGTCGTGGATCGCGGCACGGGTGCGCAGCAGGTCATCGAAGCTGCCGGCTATCCCTACTTCTCGGCCATCGGACTCGCGGACCTGGGCTTGGAACTGCAGTGAGTGACGGAGGGTCCGGGTCGGGAGGCTCCGGCTTCGACTGGGGGCTCCGCCCGAGCGGCGGGGAGGAGGAGCCCGAGGCGCCCGAGCCGGTGGCCCCTGGCCCCGCGGCCCCTGGCCCCGCGACGCCTGCGCCTGCGGAGCGTGGCCCCGCGGCTCCTGAACCCGCGGCACCTGAACCCGCGGCACCTGAACCCGCGCCCGAACCATTCGCGCCTTGGGAATCCGGCGCAACGCAGCTGTTGCCGCAGCCCGAGCTCTCAAGCTTCGCCACCGAGCTGTTCGCAGCACCGGCCGCGGCTCCGGCTCCGGACACCGAGTTGCTCGGGTTGGACCCGATCGCGTCGGGCGAGCCCGACTCCGCCCTCGACGCCCTGTTCGGCGAGACCCAGTTCCGCGAGTACGAAACGGGCGTCCTGGATTCGAACGAAAACCCCTTCGCGGTGCGCGCCGCCCGCTTGGAGCCGGATGCGCCGGGCGGGGCGCCCCCAGCTGCGGGAATCTCGCGCTCGCAGAAGATCCTGCTGTCCGTTGCGGGCGGCCTCGTCGCCATCCTGGCATTGGTCGCCCTGTTCTTCGTGGGAACCCGGATTCCCGCTCTGGTCGCGCAGCCGGCTCCCGCCGTGCCGTCGGGCCCGTCGGCCACGCCGACCCCCACCTCGACGGCGAAGCCGGTCGGGCCCGTCGCGAACGGGATCCACCCGTGGACGGATCTGCTGGGGGGTGAGTGCCTGGATCCGTACACCGGCCCGTGGGCCGAGAAGTTCACTGTGGTCGATTGCGCGAAGCCGCATCCGGCGCAGATGGTGTTCCGCGGCACCTTCGACACGACGGCAGACCCGAGCTTCCCCGGGGTGGAGAAGCTCCAAGCGCAGATCTCATTGCTGTGCGCCGCGCCCGGCGTGATCAACCTGGCGGCAGCTGGCGTCTACAACGACGCCCAGCTTCAGGGCAGCTACGCGGTCAACGAAGACGAGTGGGCGAACGGCGAGCACGACTACTTCTGCTTCGTCAGCCGCAGCTCGGGCCAGCCGCTCACCGGGAGTGTCGCGATTCCACAGGTCGCTTCTGCGGCGCCCGCGGCAACGCCGACTCCGTGAGCCGCTACGACCCGGCGGCGAAGTCGGTCTCTGCCGGGGCGGCATCCACCAGTTCGAACACGCCCTGCAGCACCTCGTCGGGCCGGAACGGGTAGCGTTCGATCTCGGCTTGGTCGCTGATCCCGGTCAGCACCAGCACGGTGTGCAGGCCGGCCTCGATGCCCGCGACGATGTCGGTGTCCATCCGGTCGCCGATCATCGCCGTGTTCTCGCTGTGGGCGCCGATCTTGTTCATGGCCGAGCGGAACATCATCGGGTTGGGCTTGCCCACGACGTAGGGGTCCTTGCCGGTGGCCTTGGTGATCAGAGCCGAGATCGCGCCCGTGGCGGGCAGCACCCCGTCGGCGCTCGGACCGGTCGCATCGGGATTGGTGGCGATGAACCGCGAGCCGTCATTGATCAGCCGGATCGCCTTGGTGATCGCCTCGAACGAGTAGTTGCGGGTCTCGCCCACCACCACGTAGTCGGGATCGTTCTCGGTGAGGATGAAGCCGACCTCGTGAAGGGCGTTGGTCATTCCGGATTCGCCGATCACGAAGGCGCTGCCACCCGAGATCTGCGATGCGCAGAAGTCGGCCGTGGCGAGCGCGCTCGTCCAGATCGCCTCTTCGGGGACGTCGAGGCCCGAACTGCGCAGCCGGGCGGCCAGATCGCGCGGCGTGAAGATCGAGTTGTTCGTCAGCACCAGGAAGGGCGTTCCGGCGTTGCTCCACTGCCGGATCAGGTCCTGGGCACCGGGGAGCGCGGTGCTCTCGTGCACGAGCACGCCGTCCATGTCGGTCAGCCAGCACTCGATGTCGCCTCGAGTGCGCATGGGGCCGCGATCGCTCATGAACTCAGGATATCGACGCGCCCGGCGGTCGCCCTTGCCGCCGGACGGCCCGGGTGGCCAGGATCCGTTGGACGCCGAGGGTCACCGCGCCGCCCACGACGATCGCCGCCAGGTTGATGCCCAGCTGGCCGGCCGCGCCGGCTGCCTGGTTCGGGACGGCGTAGGCGATCGCCAGACCCGTGTTGGCGGCAGCGGGGATCGTCGTGACCGAGATGAGCACGCCGACCAGGGCGCCCGACTTCGCGGTCGAGAGCGACAGCATCCCTGCCACGCCGGCGAGCGACGCGACGATCCACGCGATCGCGTGCGGCTGCCAGATGAACGCGGTGAGCGGGCGGGTGGCGAGCAACTGCTCGCGGTCGGCCAGACCCGTCGCGGCCAGCACCCACGAGAACAGGATCGTCACGGCCAGGGCGACCGCGAAGCCGACCAGCAGGGTCACCAGGGCGCGCCCGATCACGCGCGGCCTGCCCCTGACAATGCCGACGCAGAGCGCCGCAAGCGGCCCGAACTCCGGCCCTACCACCATCGCGCCGACGATGAGGATGGGCTGGTCGAGCAGGATGCCGAGCGCCGCGATCATCGCTGCGACCGAGATGAAGGCCAGGAAGGTGGGCGAGAGATGGGTCTCTTCGCCGGAGCGCTGCTCGAGCTGCTCCCAGATCACCGACTCGGAGCCCTCGCCCGGAACCAGCAGTTCTGCGCGGTGCGCGGCAGCCGAGAGTGTGACGGCCACCTCGTCGAGCGCGATGGCCCCTCGCTCGACGAGGCCCGTCTTCTCCAGCTGCTCGACCAGGGCGCTTGCCGATTCGCGCACCACATCGCAGATGATCACGTCGCCGACCGGCGAGACCGCCGCGCCGCGGTGCACCACCAGATTGGCCGTGCCGGGGTCGTCCTCCAACTGGCGCACGATGCCGTCGGTGAGGTCGGGAGGCGAGATCAGGCGCAGGTGCATCATGGGGCGGCTCCGGGGTCGAGAGAGGCGACGAGCGCCTCGGGCAGGCGCCGGCGCATGACCGACACGGCATCCGGGCTCTCGTCGACGAGCAGGAAGCGGCGACCGAGCGCCCCGGCGACGGCGCCGGTCGTGCCCGAGCCGGCGAAGAAGTCGAGAACGCGGTCGCCGGGAGCGCTGGAGGCCTGCACGATCCGGCGCAGCACGCCCTCGGGCTTCTGGGTGGCGTAGCCGGTGCGCTCGCTGCCGTTCGTGGTCACGATGGTGTGCCACCACACGTCGGTGGGCAGCTTGCCGCGCGCGACCTTCTCGGGCGTGACCAGGCCCGGCGCCATGTACGGCTCGCGGTCGACGGCCTCGCTGTCGAAGTAGTACCTCTCGGGGTTCCTGACATAGACCAGGATCGTGTCGTGCTTGGCCGGCCATCGCCGGGTGCTCTTGGCTCCGTAGTCGTACGCCCAGATCAGCTCGTTGAGAAAGCTGTCGCGCCCGAACAGCGCGTCCAGGGCGACCTTCGCGTAGTGCGCCTCGCGGTAGTCCAGGTGCAGGTACAGCGTCCCCTGGTCATCGAGCAGCCGCCAGGCCTCGGCCAGCCGGGGTTCGAGAAAGGCCCAGTAGTCGTCGAAGCGGTCGTCGTAGCGCGAGAGCATGCCCTTGACCGTGTCGTAGTTCGCGCCCTGGAATCCCTGGCGAGCGCCATCCGTGTTGCGCGTCGTTGTCACGCTCTGTCGACGCTGGGTGCGGCCGGTGTTGAAGGGCGGGTCGAGGTAGATCAGTCGGAAGGAAGCATCCGGCAGCAGCGCGGTGACCGCGAGGTTGTCGCCGAGCACGACCGTGTCGCGGGCGTCGGGGTGCCAGGCGAAGCGCGGGTCGACCGAGGGCATGAGCCGACGTTAACAGGCAGTGGGCTCAGCGGGCGGCCGATGCGATACGGCGGGCCGAGCCAGACGTGGATCATCTGCGGATCACTGAAGACGGCGGGGTGCTCGGCTGCGAGGTGAACAGCTCGTGGGCGGGCGCTGTGGTGTGCACCCTGCCCGTGGGCGATGTCCAGCGGATGACGCCACCGCGGCCCTGGGACATCCTCCAATCGGTGCGGTGCTTCAGCTGGTGGTGGCGACGGCACAGGTGGGCGAGGTTGTCGATACTGGTGGCGCCGCCGTGCTGCCAAGCCGTGGTGTGGTCGATGTCACAGGATGCGGCCCGGCGCTCGCAGCCGACCATGCGGCAGGTCTCGTCGCGGTAGCGCAGTGCGCGGCGCAACTCGGCGGGGACGGCGTAGCGATCCCGGCCCACCGAGAGCAGGGCCCCGGTCTCGGGGTGGGTCAGGATCCGCGTGAACCCGGCCGAGCCGCCTGCGAGCCGTCGCGCGGTTTCGGCATCGATCGGACCGTATCCCTCGAGATGGGCGGGTGCGTCGTCGGCCCCGAGCAGGGTGAGCACCGGCACGGTGATGGCGACCTGGGCGCGGATGCCGCCAGCCGGCCCACCGGACCCGACGCCCCCCAGCGCCAGCTCGGCGAACGCGTCGGCCTTCAGTTGCGCGAAGGTGCGCGGCTCATCGGGGGCGCGGAGCGCCGCGGCGATGCGGTCGAGCCGGTCATCGATGCCGATGGCCTGTTCGGCGGGCAGGTAGGCGGTGAGCCACGCCATGCCGTCGTGCGCCGGCTCGACGGCGACGCTGCGTCGCTCGAAGGCAGACCGCCGTCTCGTCGTGGAGGACTCGGGATGCGCCGCCTCGCGGCGTCGACGAGCCAGACGCGCGAATGCCCCCGCATTGAGCGACCCGGCGAACGGGACCAGCTGGGCCGCGAACGCCTCGCGCGCCGGCCGCGGCAGCGACCAGGCCTGATCGACGAGGGCGGAGGCGTGCCGGTAGCCGATCCGGCCTTCGCGCAGTGCGGTGAGGGTCGAGGGCATGTCGCCGACGAGCGTCTCGCTCTCGGCAGCGAGCCTGCCCGCCTCGCGTTCGGAGATCAGCAGTGCCGCCGCCAACTCGGAGGTGAGCACGCGGTGCGCGACGATGGCGTCGCTCCAGCCGAGGCGACCGGGCGCGCGGCCTACTCTTTCGGAGGCCTCGATCCACGTTCGGGTGCCGTCGATCAGCTCGGCGCGCGTGGCGGTGAGGCTCGAGATGAGTCGATCGATCGCGACGACGGCGTCGATCAGATCGCCGCGCGAGTCATTCAATCGGCCCCGGAGGGCACCGACCGTCGCGTCTTCTTCCATACTTTCATCGCACCAGCCGCCCCCGACATCCGAGGTCCAAAACCGGCCCTGGTCGGCTCTTTTGTGAAGAACTCGTCAGAGATACTTGTGTGGAGGAAGCGCGATGGAGCCGCTCACAGGGTGACGTCGACGCGGTTGAACGGGTTGTAGTGGATCTCGCCGGTCGCGATCCGTCGGTTCAGTTCCGTCAGTCGGCGAACCAGTTCGTCGCCGTCCTGCGCGACGGATGCCGGCCAGCCGTATGCGGCAGCGACCGCGACGTCGAGCTTGCGATGGAGTTCGCGGAGGTCGGCGAAGCCGCCCTCGTCCATCAGGTTGTAGAGCTTCGTCAGACCGATGTTGTGCTCGGCGCAGAGCGCTGTGCGGCGCTCATAGAGGGCAGCGGATGCTGCGGCGATCGTCGCCCTGGCGGCCTCGGTAGCGTCGGGCCACGGGAAGGTCTCGAAGACGGTGCTGGGCGTGTAACGGAGACGAGTCTCGAGGGTTGAGGATCTCGACCATGCCCAGGCATCGTGAGCCCTGGACAGGAGAACTCCCAACGAGTAGCCGTCGTCGAATGCGAACACATTGGTGGCATCACTAGCCATGGCGATAGGTGCAACGACCGCGATGAACATGCGCTTGCCGTGGCGGCCCACGGCGAAATACCTCTGGAGGCCGTTGATGGCTACCCGCATTTCCCCGCGCGGTCTTCCGAACTGCCACCACTTGGATCGGAACCCACGATCGGCGCTCCGGTCACGTTCAGGTTTGACGCTTTCTCGGACCACTTTCATCGCTTCCGGGTACTTGGAGGCGGCCTCCAAAGGCAACACATTGAAATCGATGACCCATCGACGCGGAGCCTGGTGCGGATCATCTGCGATGTCTTCGCTGTCCAGGTATGGCCGGACCACTGTCGAGTAGTCAGCCTCCTTTGAGGCCAACATCTTCCGCGCCGTGGATTCATCGAGGACAAATCCGCGGCCGACGGGGATCGGCCCCTGGAAGCAGTGGCCGCGATTTGCTCCGAGAGCCTGCGGCCTCCAGTCGTCGGGCGACCCGGACTTGAGTGAGGTGGTGATCCCACCGACGGGAGATCCGTCGAGGTCGAAGGCCGCCGGCGCGTTCGCGGGTGACTTCACCCAGTTCACGATGCTGACATGAACTTTGGCGTCGCCGGGCCAGCGTTCTGTTGATACCGCGTCGGTAATCACGCCGCCGTTCTGCACGATGTACTCGAGAGAAGCCGAGCGTGCTCGGTTCTGCGAGATCGAGTTGGTCCCCACCAGTCCGGCCCGCTGACCAGGTTTGAGCTGGTCATTTGCCTTTCGGAACCAGTAGACGCACAGATCCTTGATCCCCACGCGGAAGTGCTCGTCGAGCCAAGCGACGTACTCATCGCCGAGTCCTTTGCGGAGCCTCTGCGAACCCCAGAACGGCGGGTTGCCGATGATCGCATCCACCTCAGGCCAAGGCGACTTGAGGGCATCCATCGAGCGGAGGTTGGTGAGGCTGACGAGCGGCAGCACTGGCTCGGCGGGGCCGTAGCGATCGACCATCTGCCGGTGCCCCATCCAGAGCGTCACGCGCGCGATCAGAACGGCGATGTTCTCGATGTCGATCCCGTAGACGTTCGTGATCGGGTAGTACACGCCATCGAGTACAGGTACCGGGTGCCCGGCCGCCACCGAGAAGTCGGCGACGCGCTGCTTGAGTTCGTGCTCGAGCCCCCGCAGCTCGCGGTAAGCGACATAGAGAAAGTTGCCGCAGCCGCACGCCGGGTCGAGCACGCGGAAGGTGCACAGCTCGTCGAGCAGCGCGCGAGCTTCGCCTGCAGATGTCGAGGCGTCGATGCGCTCGCGCCAGGGCCGCACGATGGTCGGCACGACGATCTTCAGGATGTCGGCCTCATGCGTGTAGTGCGCCCCGAGGCGCTCGCGGCGCTCCTCGCCGAGCACGCCCTCCATCAGCGAGCCGAAGATCGTCGGATCGACTGCGCGCCAGTCGAACTCGGCCGCCTGCTTCAGGTGGAGCAGTTCGCTCCGGTCGAGGTAGACCTTGGCCGGTTTGGCGAAGAGTTCGCCATTGACGTACCGGGTGCCGGCGTAACGGCCGTGACGGTTCTGGTCGCCCTTCTGGTTGAGCAGCTCGAACAGATAGCCGATATCTCGCGCCGAGTCGGGCTGCGCCTGGGTGAGCAGCTCGTTGACCGTGGACTGCAGGGGGTACGAGTCGAGCATCCCCAGGTCTTCGGCGAAGAGGCACCAGACGATCTGCATCGTGAATCGCTGGATCTCGTCGATCGGCGCGGCAGCACGATCCGCCAGCGAGGTGTAAAGCTGGGCGACATGGCTGACAGCTTCGGTCGTCAGAGAGCGCCGGTGCTCGGCGAACACCGGCTCAGTGTTCGGGGACTGCAGAAAAAGCAGGGCGTCATAGCGATCCGGCAGCTCGTCGAGCGAGAACGTCGCACGCGGCTCGGTGGGGAACCTGCCCGGTTCCCACACCTCGAACTCGCGGAAGTTGCAGAGCACGACCCATCGGGCAGACGGGATGCCGTTGGCCGGGTCCGATGACTCCTGCCAGTACCGCTGCCGCTGGTCCTGAGCCTTCAGCAGCGGGACGCCCGGTGCCTTCATCTCGAAGATCGCGACGCCCGGCCAGTGCAGATCCATGAAACCGGACGACGACTTGAAGTCCTCGAAGAGAGCCCCGACCTCCTGGCGATTCGAGCCGTAGCACTCGAACAGCTGATTCAGGAACGTCTGCGCCTCGGCGCGCTCAGACCCGGTGTAACTGCGCCATCGGGCGACGAACGCACCGAGGGCATCCTGAATCTCGGGACCGCTGAGCACGGTCAGATCAGCCGAAGCGAGTCACCGGCGTAGTACGTGTCGTGCATCAGCCTCTTGTGGATGCGCTGCAGATCGGCAAGTGCCTCTTGCAGGGCCAGCTCGACGTTGGGGTTGCCGCCGCTCTTGCGTGATCGCTCGATCGCCTTCTTCGAGCGCGCGATGGTGTGCTCGAGGTTGAGCAAGACGTCGCTGACCTCGCCCATCGCAGACTCACGAGCGATCTGCTCGGGGCTGCGGGGATCATTGCTGGCGGGATTGCTCACCATGCTCCTCGGCTCGGTTGTCGTTCAGTCTATGACCGGCATCCGACGGCCGGACGGAGCCTGGGTCACCTTCTGATCGATGGTTACTGTGAGACCTGTGGACGACACGACCGACCCCGAACCGACCCTCGCGGTCGGCGTCGGTGCCTGGCCCGGCGGACCGGATGCCTGGCCCACCGACCCGCGCTACGACCGCGAGCTCTTGGCCCACGGTGACGCGCGCAACGTCGTCGACCGCTTCCGTTACTGGACGGTCGAGGCGATCGTCGCCGAGCTCGACACCCACCGGCACGGCTTCTCGGTCGCCATCGAGAACTGGCAGCACGACATGAACATCGGCTCGATCGTGCGCACGGCGAACGCGTTCCTGGCCGAGACGGTGCACATCGTCGGCCGCAGGCGCTGGAACAAGCGCGGCGCCATGGTGACCGACCGCTACCAGCACATCGTGCATCACGACTCGATCGACGAGCTGGTCGCCTTCGCCCGAGAGACCGATCGGGCGATCGTCGCGGTCGACAACGTGCCGGGGTCGGTCGAGGTCGGCGAGTTCGGCTTCCCGGAGCGCTGCATCCTGCTGTTCGGGCAGGAGGGGCCGGGGCTCACGCCCGAGGCGTTGGATGCGGCGGACGCGGTGGTCGAGATCCGTCAGTTCGGCTCGACTCGTTCACTCAACGCCGGCGCGGCGGCCGCGATCGTCATGCACGAGTGGATCGAGCAGCACGCCCGCTGAGTCAGCCGATCAACGAGGGCCGCAAGTCGCGAAGAGTGCGGAAGCGGGTCATGCGCGTGGCGCCCAGCGCGGCGGCGCTGAACGCCACAGCGAGCCAGAGCAGAAGCACGCCGGCATCCATCAGCGCAGTGGTGGCGCTGCCGCCGTACATCAGCTGGCGCAAGCCGTCGACCGCATAGCTCATCGGCAGCACGTGATGCAGCGCGGCGAGTGGCGCGGGAAGGGTCTGCCAGGGAAAGGTGCCACCGGCGGTGACGAGCTGCACGACCATCAGCACCAGGCCGAGGAACTGCCCGACGCTGCCCAGCATCACATTGAGCGCCAGGATGACGGCCGCGAAGGTCAGGGAGATCAGCACCATGAATGCCAGAGCCCCGATCGGATGGGCGACCGCGAATCCCAGCGCGAGCGTCACGATCAGGAACACGGCGACCATCTGCAGCAGCCCCAGGATGCCCGGCGTCAGCCAGCCGGCGAGCGTCACCCGCAGCGGACGCTGCACCGCGGTCAGCGCGCGCCGCGACAACGGCTTCACGATGAGGAACAGCGCATAGATGCCGATCCAGGCGGCCAGGGAGATGAAGAACGGCGCGAGCCCTGCGCCGTAGTCGTTCGCCTTGGTGATCGCCTGGCGGTTCACGGCGACCGGGTCGCCGATCGCTCCGGCGACCCGGTCGCGCTGTGCCGCGGTCGTGTTCGGCAGCTGGGCGACGCCGTTGTTCAGACCGCTCTGCAGGCTCGTGGCCCCGGCGTTGAGCGTGCTCAAACCCGTCGCGAGCGAGCTCGCGCCACTGTGCGCCTGGGCGGCGCCGATCGACACCTGCTGCGCGCCGGCGTTGAGCTGATCGACCTGCGCGGCAAGGGCGTTCAGCTGCGCCTGAGCGCTTCCCGTCTTCGCGGCCAGGGGGTCGAGCTGCGCCAGCAGCCCGTCGATCTGCGGCTGTGTCAGCCCGTCGGCGGCAAGCTGCGTCTGCAGCTGCGCCCGCAGTGCGGGGATCTGTCCGGCGAGCTGATTGCCGACCGCGACGGCATGGTCGCCGGCGGAGGCGAGTTGTTGCGTGCCGGCCGCGACCTGGGCCGCGCCGCTGGCGAGCGAGGCCGTGCCGTCCGACAGTGCCCGCGCGCCGGACTGAGCCGTCGCCGCACCCGCGGCCAGCTGGGATGCCCCATCCGCGGCCTGCGAGAGCGAGTCGCGGACATCCGAGAGCGCGAGCAGGAACCTGCCGGCTGCTGCGCTGCTCACCTGAGAGGCGATCGAGCTGCGGATCGTGGTGGCCGCCTGCGTGGCGATCGTCGAGGCCAGGTAGCTGTTGGTGTCGTTCGTCTCCAGCCGGATGCCGGCTCGCCGCGGCTGCACCTCGGTGACACCGTCGGCTCCCACCGTCGGGTTGCTCGAGGTGAGATCGGCCGAGAAGCTCGCGGGGAAGGTGACGCTGAAGTCGTACCTGCCGCTCGTCACTCCGGCCGCGGCGGTCTTCGCCGAGACGCGTTGCCAGTCGAAACTGGCGTCCTTCAGCACCTGGGTGGCGACCTTGTCGCCGTAGTTCACGGTGCTGGCGGCGGCTTGGTCGCCGGTCACCGTGGTGACGGTCGCGCCCCGGTCGAGCACGACGATCGCCGCCGGGACGCGGTCGAGGGCGGCGTACGGATCTCGGTTCGCCCAGAGGTAGAGCCCGCCGTACAGCACCGGGACGAGCATCAAGGCGACCAGCGCGAGGCGGGCAAGGGGTGTCGCCACCAACCGGGCGAGTTCGGCGCGGATGAGGGCGGGCACGGTCATGAACTGCGGCTTTCCGATGAGACGAGGTCGAACAGGGGGACGGCATCCGGGCCGACGGGATCGTGGCTCGGCACGCGCTCGAGGTGAGCGACCGTCGCGGCGTCGGTGACCACCAGCACGGCGATCCCCCGGGAGGCCGTCTCGCGCACGACGCGCCACCAGAGGGCGGGCTCGCCGCCGTGGCGCTCGGGCGAGGTGATGACGAGAGCCGCGACATCCGGACGGCGCAGCGCGAGGTCGACCAGCAGGCGCAGCCGATTCTCGGCGGTCAACGAGCCGAAGGTGCGGCGATCGGCATATTCGACCAGCCGATCGCCGCGACGGTTGCTCCTGGCGAGGGCGAGTTCTTCACGGACCACGGTGGCGATGCTGACGTCGTCGGAGTGCTCGGCGACCAGTGGGGTGTCGATCAAGGCGACGGCGCGTCGGAGGCGAGCGGGGCTGAGGGTGTTCCCCTCGCCGTCGGTGGCGACGACCGAGCCCGCGTCGAGCTTCATGCGTCCGGATGCCGCCAACGACAGCACAGTGGGACGGGCGCCCCCTTCGGTCGCGAGCAGGGTCGGTGCGACCGGCGCGAAGCTCGCGCTCACCGGGGGAAGGGCGGCACCCGGGCCCGTGCCGACGGCCGCCTCGCGCAGCGTGACGCGGATCATGCGCGCAGCTCAGGAGTCACATCGATCAGCGCGTTCGCGGCAGACGCGTCGAGCCCGGCCATGCCGAGAACGGCGAGCATCGCGAGCCGACGGGCAGCAGGGGCGGCCATGCCCGTGCGGCCGGCCTCGTCGAGCACGGCGATCGCGGCGCCCTCGATCAGTCGGGCGAGCGTCTCGGCAGGGATGTCGGTGCGCACGCCATGACGCGTCCCCTCGCGCACCGTCTCGCTCAGGTGGCGCCGCACCGGGCGCAGCCGATCGGCAACCTGCGCCTGGAACGGACCGCGCACCGCGAACAGCGTCATGACGCGCACGGCCTCGACCTCCTGCCACATGCGCGAGGCGATCAGCGCGAGGCGCACGAGCGGCTGGGGGTGGTCCACGGCGACCAGCGCGTCGGCCACCCGCGACGTGCCCTGCTGCACCAGCTCCAGCATCAGCGCGTCGCGGTTGGCGAAGTGCCCGTATACGGCTCGGCGCGTGAGACCGGCCTCGGCGGCGATGACGTCGAGGCCGGCCTCCGGATCGCGGTTGAGCACGACGCGGGCAGCCTCGAGCAGGGCCGCTCGGTTCTCGGTCGCGTCGCGCCGAGGGGCACGTGCGGCGGGGCGGGAGGCGGGCATGGGTCGATCGTACTATCTTGCACAGATGTGTGCAAGATAAGCGAATGAACTGACGGGGCCGATCGAACGGTCCGGTACCATGGGGTGTAATCCCGTCGAAACCCCAGGGAGTCAGCCATGCCCGCGATCGTTCTCATCGGCGCCCAGTGGGGCGATGAAGGCAAGGGCAAGGCGACCGACCTGCTCGGCAGCCGCGTCGACTACGTGGTGAAGTTCAACGGCGGCAACAACGCCGGGCACACCGTCGTGATCGGCGACGAGAAGTACGCGCTGCACCTGCTGCCCAGCGGCATCCTGACCGCAGGGGTGACGCCTGTGATCGCCAACGGGGTGGTGATCGACATCGACGTGCTCTTCGACGAGCTCGACGGGCTGATCGCCCGCGGAGTCGACGTGACCAAGCTTCTGGTCAGTGCCAACGCGCACGTGATCACGCAGTACCACCGCACCCTCGACAAAGTGACAGAGCGCTTTCTCGGCAGCAGGCAGATCGGGACGACCGGGCGTGGCATCGGGCCGGCGTACGCCGACAAGATCAACCGGGTGGGCATCCGCATCCAGGATCTGTTCGACGAGAACATCCTGCGTCAGAAGGTCGAGGGCGCGCTCGACCAGAAGAACCACCTGCTGGTCAAGGTCTACAACCGGCGCGCGATCTCGGTCGACGAGGTGGTGAGCGAGCTGCTGAACTACGCGGATCGGCTCGCCCCGATGGTGGCCGACACCGGACTCGTGCTCAACCAGGCGCTCGACGCAGGCAAGACCGTGCTCTTCGAAGGCGGCCAGGCCACCATGCTGGATGTCGACCACGGCACCTACCCGTTCGTCACGTCCTCGAACGCCACCAGCGGCGGCGCCGCGACCGGCTCGGGGGTCGCGCCGAACCGTTTCGACCGCGTGATCGGGATCGTGAAGGCGTACACGACGCGCGTCGGGTCTGGTCCGTTCCCGACCGAGTTGTTCGACGAGTCGGGCGAGTTCTTGCGCGCCCACGGATTCGAGTTCGGCACCACGACCGGCCGGCCGCGCCGCTGCGGCTGGTATGACGCCCCCATCGCGCGCTACGCGGCACGCATCAACGGGATCACCGATTTCGTGCTCACCAAGCTCGATGTGCTGACCGGACTCGAGACGATCCCGGTCTGCGTGGGGTACGACGTGCGCGGCGTGCGGGTCGATGAGGTGCCGGTGAACCAGAGCGACTTCCACCACGCCGTGCCGATCTACGAGGAGTTCCCCGGCTGGTCGGAGGACATCACCGGCGTCACCTCGTTCGAGGAGCTGCCCAAGAATGCCCGCGACTACGTGCTGGCGGTCGAGGCGATGAGCGGTTCGCGCATCTCGGCGATCGGTGTCGGCCCCGGCCGCGACGCGATCGTCGTGCGGCACGATCTGCTCGCCTGACCCTCTCCGGTCCGCGAAAGTACGCTGTTGTGCGTACTTTCACGGTTGAAAGCACGCACCGTCCCCGTACTTTCGAGATGGGGATCAGTGAGCGGCGGCGGCGAAGATCTGCAGGGCGAGGTAGACGCCCAGGCCTCCGAACACCAGCAGGATGCCGATGCTGAGCGCCCAGTCGCGCGCCGTCGGGGCGATCGGGCCGGCTGGCGCTTTCGTGCCGAACTGCTCGACGTCTTGGTCGCCCGCCTGCGGCCTCGGGTGCGACAAGTTGCGCTGAGCAGTCTCGGTGAAGCTGTAGAGCGAGCGATGGCCCGTGTCGCGGCTGATGAACTTCGTGCCGTCGGCATTCGTGGCCCCGAGGAAGATGCCCCGCGGGTCGGCGCGCAGTTCGATCACGAGCGGAACGCCGCCCATCACGATGAACATGACGGCAAGCAGGTCAAAGGTGATGCCGTCAAGACCCGACGTGAGGCCCGAAGCGGCGAACGCGATGCCGAGGCCGATGAACAGGATCGGCCACGCCCACGCCACGAGCGGCGTGCCGAACCCGCTCGCGACGATGACGCCGATCGCGACCGCGATCATCCCGCCGAAGAATGACACGGGCGTCGACCAGGTCACGACATCGGGGCAGGTGGTCTGGATGACGTACGGACCCCCCGAGGCGCAGAACCCGCCCAGCCCCATCACGATCACAGCGCCGCCCGCGAGCAGCGTGAAGAAGAAGGTGAACAGCAGCCAGGATGTCGCCGAGCCCAGGTACCTCCACAGGGGGCTCGTCAGTCGAGGCATGGGCACACCGTAGCGGATGCCAGGATGGAACGGTGCCCGCCATCCGCCCCGCCCGCGAAGCGCTGATCGGCCGCTTCATCCGCCTCGAGCCGTTCCGCCTCGACCACCTGCCCGGCCTGTGGACCGCGCTCGGGAATCCGGAGGTGTTCGCGGGCGGATACGGCGGTGGACCGGAGGGGCTGCCGGCCGACGAGGCCGCGTTCCTCGAGTGGGCACCGGACTACTTTCCGCACACCCGCGGCAACACCTACGTGGCGATCGTGCAGGGCGGAGCGCGCGACGGAGAGGTGGTCGGGGCATCCAGCCTCGCCGATTTCGACGAGGTGAAGGAACACGCGCACATCGGCTGGACCGGCTGGGACCCGCGCGTCTGGGCCACCCAGGTGAATCCCGAGGCGAAACTGCTGATGCTCGGCGTCGCCTTCGACCACGGCTACGGCCGGGTCAAGATCCAGGCGGATGACATCAACGAGCGCTCCAAGGCGGCCATCGCCAAACTCGGCGCCGTGTTCGAGGGTGTCGAGCGGCGGTCGGTGCAGCGAGCGAACGGCACCTGGCGCGACACGGCGATCTTCTCGGTTCTGGTCGACGAGTGGCCCGGCGTGCGGGCCGGCCTCGAGGCCCGGCTGCAGCGGTGGGGCGATCGCCCGGTCGAGTTCCACAGCCTCTAGGCTCGATTCATGAGCGCGCAATCGGTCCACGAAGCGGCACCGGATGACGCCGCGGCCGAGGCCGCGTCTGAGTTGGCGGCGATCCGCCTCAGCATCGACAACATCGACGCGGCTCTCGTGCACATGCTCGCCGAGCGATTCAAGTTCACGCAGAAGGTCGGCAGGCTGAAGGCGTCCAGTGGGATGCCGCCCTCCGACCCGGAGCGCGAGCGCGTGCAGATCGCACGGCTGCGCGAGATCGCGATGGAGGCCCAGCTCGACCCGGCATTCGCCGAGAAGTGGTTCAACTTCGTCGTGGCCGAGGTCATCCACCACCACGAGCGGCTGGCCACCGGGGCGGTCGTGACATCCTCCACGACGACACCGCGTCGTGAGCTGGGATCCCCGGCACCTGCCCTCCGCGGCGGGGCGACACCTTCGTGGTCACCGGTGGCAACGCGGGCATCGGATACTTCACGGCGGAGCAGCTGGCCTCGGCGGGCGCGCGCGTCATCCTGGCCTCGCGGTCGGTCTGAGAAGGCGCAGCGGGCGATCGCGTCGATCGGCGAGCGCGTCGCGGGCGCCGCAGCTGGACTTCGTGGCGCTCGACCTGAGCTCGCTGGTCTCGGTCGCCGACGCGGCCGTAGCAGTTGCGCGCCCTCGGCCCGATCGGCGGCCTGATCAACAACGCGGGACTGGTCAGCCCTCCCGCCCGGCGCGCGACGACCGAGGACGGTCACGAGCTCATCGTCGGCACGAACTTCTTCGGGCACTTCGCGCTCACCGCGCAGCTCTGGCCGGCGATGACGGCGACTGCCCGGGTGGTCGGGCTCGGCAGCATGGCGACCAGGATGGTGCGGCTCGACCCGAGCGACCTGCTCAGTGACCGGCGCTACCGCCCGTTCCGCGCGTACGGGCTCTCGAAGCACGCCGTGCACGGATTCGCCTTCGAACTCGACCGGCGGCATTCGTGCGGCCGGTGAGCACCGCCTGTCGCTGCTCGCGCATCCCGGATTCGCGGTCGACGGGCTGTCGGAGCGCCGCCCGGGCATCAACGACATCTCGCGCATGCGAGCGACTGCGCGACGGCGTGCTCTCGCTCGCGGCGCAGGGCAAGCACCGGGGCGCCTGGCCGACCGTGCGCGCTGCGCTGGACCCGGATGCGGTGAGCGGCCAGTTCTACGGGCCCTCGCGCAACATGTCGGGGCCTCCGGTCGCGATCGCGCCCGTGCCCTCGAGCGCCACCCCGGAGTTCGGCGCCCACCTCTGGGCCCTCGCCGAGGAACGGACCGGAGTGACGTTCACGGTCTGAGCCAGCGCGCTGGCTCCGTGAAAGTACGGGGTGGAGCCGACTCTCGACGCTGAGAGTACGTAAAAGTCCGTACTCTCGCGGGCTACTCCGAGATACGCCCCCCGCGCGGCGCGGCGTGCACGCCGGCACCGCTGAGGTCGGCCGCGTAGCCGACCACCGGCCCGAAGTGCTCGGCCATCGTGCCGCGAGAGGTGGTGCGCAGCTCGTCGAGCGTCACGGTGAACAGGTCTTGCACCTCGAGGGCCGCGCCCACGCCCTCGGGCCCCCGGTCGGTGACGCCGATGCGCGCGACCGGGAACGCGCGCCCCTCGCAGAGCCGGAGGAACTTCACGTCCTCCTCGCGCGGAACCGCCACGATGGCGCGCGCACCGGACTCGCTGAACAGGGTGGTGAGGGCATCCACCTGATCGCGCTCGAGCAGCTCGTCGAGCCAGACCCGTGCGCCGATGCCGAAGCGCAGACAGCCGTCGACCAGCGCGGCGGCCAGGCCGCCGTCGGCGAGATCGTGCGCAGCGTTCAAGAGGCCCTCGTGCGCCGCGGCCGAGAGCAGCCCGGCCAGTGCCTTCTCGCGTGCGAGATGCGGCTTCGGCGGGCGCCCGCCGAGGTGCCCATGGATGACGCCCGCCCACGCGGATCCGTCGAGCTCGAGGTGGGTGCTGCCGAGCAGGTAGAGGTTGTCGCCCGAGTCCTGCCAGCCCGAGGGGACGCGCCGCCCCACGTCGTCGATGGTGCCCATGACTGCGACCACCGGTGTCGGGTGGATCGGCACGTCGCCGGTCTGGTTGTAGAAGCTCACGTTGCCACCGGTCACCGGGATTCCCAGCTCGAGGCAGGCATCCGCGAGACCCTCGACCGCCTGCGAGAACTGCCACATCACCTCGGGGTTCTCGGGCGAGCCGAAGTTGAGGCAGTCGCTGACCGCCACCGGGGTCGCCCCGGTGACGGCGACGTTGCGGTACGCCTCGGCGAGGGCGAGCTGGGCTCCGGCGTAGGGGTCGAGGTAGGCGTAGCGCCCGTTCGCGTCGGTCGCGAGCGCGACCCCGAGGCCGCTCTCTTCGTCGACGCGGATCATGCCCGCGTCATCCGGGTAGCTCAGCGCGGTGTTGCCCAGCACGTAGCGGTCGTACTGGCTGGTGACCCAGCTCATGTCCGCGAGGTTCGGCGCTGCCGACCAAGGCGAGCAGCTGCGCCTTGAGCGCCGGGCCGTCGGTGGGCCGCGGCAGGGCGGCGGCGCTGTCGGCGTTGAGCGCGTCGATCCAGGCGGGGCGTACGACAGGGCGATCGTAGACCGGGCCATCGATTGCGACCGTGCGGGGGTCGACATCCACGATGGTCTCGCCGTGCCAGGTGATGATCAGTCGGCCGGTCCCGGTGACCTCGCCGAGCACGCTGGTCTCGACATCCCATTTCTTCGTCACGGCCAGGAAGCCGTCGAGCTTGCTCGGGCTCGACGATCGCCATCATGCGCTCCTGGCTCTCGCTCATCAGGATCTCTTCGGCGGTGAGCGACGGGTCGCGCAGCAGTACCTCGTCGAGCGAGACCTGCATGCCGCCGTCGCCGTTGCTGGCGAGCTCGCTGGTCGCGCACGAGATGCCTGCGGCGCCCAGGTCCTGGATGCCCTGCACCAGATCCCCGGCGAACAACTCGAGACAGCACTCGATGAGCACCTTCTCGGCGAACGGGTCGCCCACCTGCACGGCCGGCCGCTTGGTCGGGCCGCCGGCGCTGAAGGTGTCCGAGGCGAGAATGGATGCCCCGCCGATCCCGTCGCCGCCGGTGCGCGCCCCGAACAGCACCACCTTGTTGCCCGCGCCCTTCGCGTTGGCCAGGTGCAGATCCTCGTGCCGCAGCACCCCCACCGCCAGCGCGTTCACCAGGGGATTCGCCTGATAGATCGGGTCGAACCAGGTCTCGCCGCCGATGTTCGGCAGCCCGAGGCAGTTGGCGTAGAAGCTGATGCCGCTCACGACACCGGGGACGACCCGCGCCGTGTCTGGGTCGTCGATCGCGCCGAAGCGCAGGGCATCCATCACGGCGACCGGACGCGCGCCCATCGAGATGATGTCGCGCACGATGCCGCCGACGCCGGTGGCCGCGCCCTGGAACGGCTCGATGTAGCTCGGGTGGTTGTGGCTCTCGATCTTGAAGGTGACGGCCCAGCCCTCGCCGATGTCGACGACGCCGGCGTTCTCGCCCATGCCGACCATCAGATTCTTGGTCATCTCGGGGCTGACCTTCTGACCGAACTGGCGCAGCCAGACCTTCGAGCTCTTGTAGGAGCAGTGCTCGCTCCACATCACCGAGTACATGGCGAGCTCGCCGCTGGTGGGGCGCCGGCCGAGGATGTCGCGGATGCGCTGGTACTCGTCCGACTTGAGTCCGAGCGCCGCGTACGGCTGCTCCTTCTCGGGCGTGGCGATCGCGTTCGAGACGGAATCGAGGGGGGCGCTCATCACGGGCTGGGCGAGGTCGGACACGCGGCCGGTCTCCCTTTCGTCGGAGGCCTCAAGTCTACCGGCGCGTCGGAAGGCCGCTCACCGAGTGGTGACCGGCCCGAGCTGGATCTGCTGTGCGAGCGCGTATGCCGCCGCCCGGTCGTGCTCGTCGGCGACGAAGACCCGGCCGAGCAGCAGAGCGGCGCGATGCGGGAGGTCGATCCGGGCCGCGCCGTGCGGCACCGGGCCGGCCCAGCCGCGCTCGCAGAGCACGAAGTCCGCTGCGGCGGATCCGGTGGTGCGGGTTCCGACGTAGGCGACGTTGGCGCCGCTGGCCGGGTCGGCGAACTGCAGGGCGAAGTAGCGGCCGGTCATGTCGGGAACATGCAGCAAGCGCGGGCCGCCCGTCAGGTCCACCCAGCCGCCGAGGTAGAGCAGGTCGTCAGCGCCGGTCGCGATGACGCTTCCCGACGACGCGGACTGGGAGGGGCTGTCCCGTACCGCATACAGGGTGTTGAGCGGGATCGGGCCGCCGCCGAATCCCCGCCTCAGGATGATTCGCTTAAAGCCGCCGACCGTGATCCGCGGCCAGAAGGAGATGAACAGACCCGCTCCGATGAGCCACACCGGCACGGCTGTCACCGCCAGCACCGTGACGCCGCCGACGCCGCCATCGGCGATGCGGCGGAAGATCACCCACCCGAAGATCGCCAGGATGACGATCGTGACGGCCGTGCCGTATCTCAGGATCAGCCGGTTCATGCGGCCACCTCGATGACCGGCGGCAACTCGTAGTCGCCGTCGACAATGGCGGGCCCCGGCAGGTAGGCGCGGAGCATGAGCTTGAACCGGCCTGATGGTGTCGCGACCCAGTTCTGGGCGGCTCCCGTGGGCGGGTCGGACTGCAGGAGGATGTCCAGGGAGCCGTCCGCGTTGCTCACCAGGCCGGAGTGGCTGTTCACGCTCGATCGCCCGGCGGGGGTGTCCACCAGGTAGCCGGTGGCGTCGGTCGCCGCGAGGGACCAGAACGCGCCGTTCGGCGGCAGTCCGCCCGCTGCGAAGTGAACGCGGTAGGCGCTCCGGCCGCTGAGGCGCCCGCCCGCGGCATCCCGGGTGGCGGTCCAGTAGGCGGCCTCCTCGAAGGAGTTGACCACCGGCAGCGCCTTCTGCAGCGCGGCGCGTACCAGCAGGCCGTTGCCGGGTTGGCCCGCTCTGCGGATCGAACTCCAGCCATTCGCGACGGTGGTCTCTCGCCGGGCCACCGCGTTGAGGATCAGGATCGTGCTCAGGTACGCGAAGGTCAGGCCGATGATCACGCCCTGCACGACGCCGGAGCCCGCGACCCAGCCGAACACCCCGCTCACGGTCGCGCCCCCATCACAGCACCCCGGTTCTGAAGAGGACCACGACCGTGACGATCACGGCGACCGTGGCGACGATGATCAGCCAGCCCTTCCAGGAGCCGGGATGCCAGCCCGGCCCGGATCGGTTCCGCCTGAACCAGGGCTTCTGGGGCTCCGGCGAACCCGGTTGTGGCTGAGTCATGGTGTCCGTTCCGGCGGCCGCTGGGGCTGCTATCGAATGTGGGAGAGCAGGATGACAGTCGTGACGAGACCCGCGATCGCCACGAAGAACAGAATGGTGAGCGCGACCCCGGTGGGCCGGCCCAGATTGACCGTCCAGCCGAGTCCGAAGCGGCGCGGCACCATGAGGGCCGGATCGTCGGGGTTGACGTAGAGCAGGCCGCCCTTCCAGTGCTCGTCGTCGTCGACCGCGTCGGGGCGCGGAGTACGGGGGTCGCGAACGTTGGCGGGCTGCAGCTGCTGCCGACCGCGGATCACGCCCGTGATCACCGCGGCCATGACGACCACGACCATTCCGATGGCACAGGCCGCGATGGCCGCCGCCGCGCCGGGCAGCAGCCTCTGAGTGACCTCGATGGCTGAGATCCCCAGGGCGATGACGAACGACAGCCGTGACAGCAACGACGTCAGCATGCTTCGCTGCACCTGCGTGCGCAGCGCGGATTGCTCCGCGGTGTCATCGGTCTGGATGCGCGGGGAGTAGCGGGCTGCGACGATCGACAGCGCGGTCAACAGCACCACGACAGCGGCTCCGATGATGAGCAGCCCGAAGACGCTCCACACCGACTTGGCGGCCCAACGATCAGCGTGGCCCGCGATGTCGAAGTGCACGGGGATCGACGCGGGCAGCCCCGGGTACAGGGCGACGTCGATCGCCGTCGCGATGGCCAGGACGATGACGGCCAGGGCGGGCCACACGATCGGCGGGTGGTCAGACGGCGGCGGCGTGAGCTGCGCGCTGATCCGCACCGGAACGCCCTCGAACCAGTTGCCCTCGCGCTTGGCGCGGACGATCGTCCGCCGACTCAGCACCAGGATCACCACAGCGAGGATCGCGTAGAGCAGCACGGGGAGGGCGGTCGCCAGGGGGGTCTGGCCGACCGCCGCGAGAGCCACGGTGAGCGCGACCGCCACCACCCAATCGAGCACCAGCCCCCAACGGAAGCGCCGGATGGCGGTGAGCACGACGGCATCGTCGGCGTGAGCCTGCGGCACCCGCACGCTCAGCGGGAGTGCGGGTGGCCGCAGCGCGACGACCGCCGCGAACAGGAATCCGAAGAGCGCAGTGAAGACGGGCGCGAAGACGAGGACGAAGGCGGTCACGACGAGATCTTTCTGCGATCGGTGCGGCGCGCTGCGTACTCAGCGAGCACGGAGTCCGTGGTCGTACGGATGACCGCATCGGGCATGCCCTGGGCGATGGCCTCGGCGAGAAGAACGCGCAAGCGGGCGGTCCAATCCGCCGAGAAGTCTGGCGACGTCGGATCGGCCGGCCCGCGGGCAACGACCGAACCGGAGCGCCGACTGGTGCGAACGAGCCCTTCGTGTCGGAGCAGTTCATAGCCCTTTCCGACGGTCGCGGAGTTGATGCCGAACTGGCCGGCGAGCTGCCGGACCGAGGCCAGGGCGTCGCCCGGGTTCAGCGAGCCCTCGGCGATGGCGAGAACCACCTGGTCGCGCAGCTGCTGGTAGAGCGGCGACTCCGAGTCGGGGTCGATGTCGATAAGCATGGAACACCTGCCTCATCTGTGCTACATGTTATAGCACAGAGGGGCTGGACTAGCGTTGAACCCGGATGTGAGAGGACGTTCGATGTTCGGATGGCAACCCTGGCCCACCTTCGCCGTAGCGATCGGCGCCGCCCTGGTCGCGGCGATCGTGGTCGCCGCCGTGCTCGCCATCCCGGTGCGACTGGTGGCGCGCCGGGCCGGCTGGGACCCGCGGCTGATCGGCAAGATCCGGCGGCCGTTCCGCGTGCTGCTGCTGGTCGTCGGCGTCTGGATCGCCGTGGCGGCGACCTACCCCGATGCGGTCTGGCAGCGCCGCCTGGAGCACGGTCTGGTCATCGCGACCATCGCGGCATCCGCCTGGCTGGTGGGCGGGCTGCTCGCCTTCGCCTTCGCCCGGACCCTGGCGCGCTACCCCACGGACGTGATCGACAACCGGGTCGCCCGGCGGGTGCACACCCAGCTCACCGTGCTGCGGCGGGTGCTCATCGTGGTGATCGTGATCCTGGCGATCGGCGCCATCCTGCTCACCTTCCCGGGGGTGCAAGCCGTGGGCACGAGCGTGCTGGCCTCTGCCGGGGTGGTCAGCGTGATCGCCGGGCTGGCGGCGCAATCCACGCTCGGGAACGTGTTCGCCGGCATCCAACTGGCCTTCTCGGATGCGATCCGCGTCGACGACGTGGTCGTGGTCGCGGGCGAGTGGGGCCGCATCGAAGACATCACGCTCACCTACGTGGTGGTGCGCATCTGGGACGAGCGCCGAATGGTGCTGCCGTCGACCTACTTCACGTCGACGCCGTTCGAGAACTGGACGCGCCGCTCGAGCCAGTTGACCGGGGCCGTCGAGTTCGACCTCGACTGGCGCCTGTCGACCACCGCGATGCGCGCGGAACTCGACCGCATCCTGGCTCGCACCGGATCATGGGACGGCCGCGTCAGCGTGCTCCAGGTGACGGATGCGGTGGGCGGCCGCATTCACATCCGCGTGTTGGTGAGCGCCAAGGACGCGCCCACGCTGTGGGACCTCCGCTGCTCGGTGCGCGAGCGCCTGGTCGACTGGCTGCAGCACGAGCAGCCCCAGGCGCTGCCCTTGCAACGCGTCGAGATGGGCGAGCCGGCGCCTCGGCCGCGCCGGAGCAGATCGTCGTCGGCCGAGCCGGAGGGTCTCTTCACGGGGAGCATGCAGGCCCAGCAGCGGGCCGACGAGTTCACCGCGCCGGTACCCGTCCAGCCGAACGACGACGCGGATCCGCCAGAGCAGGCAGAGCGCTGACTCGAGCCGGGATCCGGGCATCGGCCCTCCCGTCGACGTGCTCTGCCACGTCGCAACTGGGAGCGTCTGCGGAGCCTGCGCCCGGAGGTCATCCCGTCAGGCGCGGGCGAACGTACTCTCGAGCACCGAGGTGAAGAAGGTCAACCCGTCGGTGCCGCTGCGCATCGCATCCGGTGTGTCGGGTCCGAATCCGGCCTCGGTCGCATGCTCCGGATGCGGCATCAGACCCACCACATTGCCGGCCGCGTTGGTCAGCCCGGCGATGTCGTCGAGCGAGCCGTTGGGGTTCACGTCCAGGTAGCGGAAGGCGACCTGCCCCTCGCCCTCGATGCGCTTCAGGGTCTCGGCATCCACGATGAAGCCGCCCTCGGCGTTCTTCAGGGGGATGGTGATCTCTTGGCCGACCGTGAATCCGCTCGTCCACGCTGTCGACGCGTTCTCGACCCGCAGCCGTTGGTCGCGGCAGACGAAGTCGCCGTGATCGTTGCGGATCAGTCCACCCGGCAGCAGGTGCGCCTCGACCAGGACCTGGAAGCCGTTGCAGATGCCCAGCACGGGCATGCCGGTGTTCGCTGCCGCGATGACCTCGCTCATGATGGGCGACCGGGCCGCGATCGCGCCGCAGCGCAGGTAGTCGCCGTAACTGAATCCGCCGGGCAGCACGATCGCGTCCACGCCCTGCAGATCGTGGTCGCCGTGCCAGAGCGCGACCGCCTCGCCGCCCGCGCGCCGCACGGCACGTTGGGCGTCCCGGTCGTCGAGCGAGCCGGGAAAGGTGACGACGCCGATCTTCACGCGGCCGACCCCGCACCGTCGAGCACGTACACGCGCACGACGTCTTCGATTACCGAGTTGCTCAGCATGTCGTCAGCCAGGTGCTGCGCTTCGGCGAGTACGGCCTCGGTGACCGGGCCGTCGACCGTCAGTTCGAAGCGCTTGCCGATGCGTACCGCGCTGAACTCTGTCTTGCCGAGCCGGGCCAAGGCTCCGGCGACGGCCTTGCCTGCCGGGTCGAGCAGTTCGGCCTTGGGCATGACCTCGACGACGATGGTGGGCACGGTCACTCCAGGGGCTCGGCGGCGACGGCCGGTTTCGGTGGGTGGATGCCCTCAGTCTACGGCGACTGTGCGCGTGGCTCCGGCGGCGCTCGCCGCGATCAGGCGGGCGTTCGGCTCGTCGACAGCGGCGATCCATGCGGCCGCGGCCTCCGGGCTCTTGCCGCTCGCCACATGCCGGTCGAGCAGGCGCCGGCGGCGAAGCAGCGGGTCGAGCTCGAGGTACCAGGTCTCGTCGAGCAGTTCGGCGATCCCCTCCCAGACCAGCAGATAGTTGCCATCGACATACACGGTGCGGATGTCGCGTCCGATGGTGATCGCCCCGGCGACGGGTTCTTCGACCGTCCGGTCGAACGCGGGCGCGGTCACGGTCTCGTCGGTGCGCAGGGCTCGCAGGACGGCAGCGAACCCCTCCACGTCGAAGGTGTCGGGCGCGCCCATGCGCTCGCGGCGGCCGAGCTCGCGGAGCCGGCGCTGGGTGAGGTGGAATCCGTCCATCGGGAGCACGGCGGCAGCGGCGTCGTCGCGGGCGAGCCGGTCGGCGAGCGTCGACTTGCCCACGCCAGGCGGCCCGACGAGCCCGATCAGGTGGCGGCTCATGCCATCGCGGCGGCGATGCCCTCGGCCAGCTCCCGGTACCCGTTCGCATCCGGATGGAACCGATCGGAGGCGACCGAGCGCCCGTCGAATCCCGGAGCAAGGGTGGCCGAGTGAGCGCGTGCCACCCGTGCCGCGCGCCGGGTCAGCCCCCGTGCATGGCGGCCGAGCGCCCAGCGCAAGGGAGTCGGCAGGGCAGCGAACCGGCCGAACGCCGGTGGCGCCACCACCACAAGCCGAGCGTCGGGAGACGCGGCATGGAGCCGGTCGAGCAGGTGGCCGAGGGCGCGCGAGAACTCGCTGCCGGGCCGGAGCCGCAACGTGTCATTCCACCCGACCAGCACCACGGCGAGATCGAAATGAGCGGCAATGGCCGCGGACGAGAACTCGGTGAGCACCTCGGCCGCTGTCGCGCCGTTGCGGCCGACCGCACGCCACGCCACGCCGCCGACGCCGCCACCAGGAACGCCGCCACCAGCCACGGCGCTCGCCGTCCGCCCGCTCAGCGCCCGGCCGAGCTGCCCGGGCAGCCCCTCCTCGAGCTTCGGCACCCCGGTTCCCATCGCGGTCGAGTCGCCGACCACCAGCAGCCGCAGTGGCTTGGCGGCGCGCGACCCGGCGCGGCCGATCAGACCGTCACGCGGGCCGTGCGCCTCCGGAAGCCGCGGTGTGTCGCGCTGCATGGCGCGACCCTGCCGGAGCGCGACCGGCGCGACCAGCAAGGCAGGGAGGCGGCTCACGGCGCGAGTCTAGCGACGGCCCCGCGTTCGGCAGCGGAAGCCGGTCGCCTTATGGTGCTGCGGGCACCGGATCCGAGAGGGCCATCGACCACACCGCGACGCCGTGCAGGCCGAGCGAAGCGGCCAGTTGCTCGCGCATCGCGATCGAGCGCGCGTCCGCCCACCAGAAGACCTGTCCGTCCGGCAGGGTGGCGGTCCACTCGCCGCGGCCCTCGTCGAAGGTCGGCGTCACGTGCGCGGCGGCGACCAGTCTGCGCGCCCGGATGTCGCCCACCGTGTGCGTTCCGTCGGCCGCCCAGCGGTAGCCGTATCCCGCGACCCCGAGGTCGACCTGTCCCGGCTTCGCGCTGAGAAGCAGCGCGGCCAGCACCTTGCGCTGCCAGGTCAGTTCGCCCACCGGTCCGGGATTCGTCGGATTGAACGTGCCGTGCTGGTCGTACCCCATCACGGTGACGGTGTCGAGCGATTTCAGCAGGCCCGTGATGTCGTACCCCAATCTGGCGTAGCCGGCGGCGCTGGTCGACGCCTGCAGCGCGGCATCCAGATGGATGCCCGGCCCGACATCCGCGCGCAGCGCCGCCGCGAAGGCCGTGAGATCGGGGGCGTCGCTGGCGCTCAGCTCCTCGAAGTCGAACATGACGCCGTCGAGCCCCGAGTCGGACACCACCGATGCCAAGGAGGCCGCGGCCGCGTCGCGGTTGGCCTTGGTCGAGAGCATCGACTTCGCCACGTCGTCACTGAATCCGACCCCTTGTTTGACGTTGAGCAGCAGCACCTCGGCCTTCTTGCCGAGCTGATGGGCCAGCTTGACCCGGTCGAGCACGGCGGCGATGGGCGGCGTCACCGACGCTCCTCCTGCCGCGATGTCGATGCCCGAGATCGCGACCATGCTGATCGACGCTCTGCTGGCCTTGAGGGTGGGACCCTCATCCCATGACGGCTCGAACGCTGTGACGACCGGGTGGCTCGGCGGGGCGCTGTTCGGCCGGGGAGCGACCGCACGCTTGAAGAGCTCCTGGCTGCCGCGCGAGCTCGCCCCGCAGGCCGCGAGGGTGAGCACGAGCGCGGCGGCCAGGGCGGCGGCGAGCAGCGGGCGGAGTCGCATCCCTCCATCATGTGCCTGTCGGCCGCGCACCGGGCGGTTCACGGCGTGTCGGAAGCTTGGACGCTGATCAGGTTGCCCCACGGGTCGTCCACCTCGACGGCCTGGCCGTCGGCGCGCGTTTCGAGCCCGTAGTGCGTCATCCGCTCGCCCAGGGCGCCCAGGTCGTCGGCCGTGGGCACGATGATCTCGACCTTGCCCAGCCCGAGGGTCTGCTGACGCCGGCCGGCGCCTCGGCTGTTCCAGACGTTCATCGCCATGTGGTGGTGATACTGGCCGGCGCTGACGAACAGGGCCTGGCCCGGGAGCTCGATCGTCGCATCCCACCCGAGTCGATCGACGTAGAACTCGCGTGCGGATGCGACATCTCCGACCGAGAGGTGCACGTGGCCGACCCGGGCGTCACCCCATCCCGCCCCCTCGATGCCCTGCTCGGTGAGATGCTCACGCAGAAAGGCGTTCGGGTCGAGAAAGAGGGTCGACATCTCGATCTGGCCGTGGGTCCAGCTCCAGGCGCTGCGGTCGCGGTCCCAGTAGAGCTCGACGCCGTTGCCCTCCGGATCGTCGAAGTAGAAGGCCTTGCTCACCAGGTGGTCGCTCGATCCGGTGAACGACCCCGGGCGCATGCGGGCCACCGAGTAGACCGCGGCCGCGAGCGCGGCCTCGGTGTCGAACACGATCGCGGTGTGGAAGAGGCCGGCCTCATGCGGGGCGGCGTGCCGCAACTCCGGTGTCTGCACGACGATGACGATCTCGCGGCCGACTCCGTTCTCTGCTCGACCGAGGACGACTCGCCCGCCGTCGGCCGACAGCACGTCGAGCCCGACGCCGTCGCGGTAGTACGCGGTCATCGCGTCGAGGTCCGCCACGTTGAGGGTGACGGCGCCCATGGCCGTGTCGGCGGCGAACTGGTCGATCATGTCGCTCAAGCCTAGGGACGACTCCGGTGCCGCGCTCAGGTCGCGAGGGGCGCGAGCTCCTTCTCGTAGCAGATCGAGAGCGGCGAGTCGGCGTAGTAGCCGAAGTTCGGGATGCGCGTGTAGCCCTCGCGCTCGTACAGGCGCATCGCGTCGGGCTGCTGGTCGCCGGTCTCGAGCACCAGACGGCTCCAGCCGCGGCTGCGTGCCTCGCCCTCGAGCGCACTCAGAATAGCGGTCGACACGCCCGTCCCGCGTCGTTCCGGCACGACGTACATCCGCTTGATCTCTCCATGCGTGTCGTCGAGCCGACGCAGGCCGCCGCAGCCGACCGCGGTGTCGTCCGCGAACGCGATCAGGAAGACGGTGATGTCGCCTGCGGTCGGCTTCGGACCCGGCTCGGAGTCGGGCACGCCGTATCGCGCCGAGACCTCGTTCTGCTGCGCAACGCGCAGCGCCACACCCGCCGGGTCGTTCCACGGCACCGCGCGGACGACAAGGGTCATGCCATCAGCCGGTCGATCAGCTCCTGGTAACGGCCGGCGGTGACGGCGACGACGTCGGCGGGCAGTTCCGGCGGTGTTCCGGTCTTGTCCCAGTGCGCCGAGAGCCAGTCGCGCACGATCTGCTTGTCGAAGCTGTCCAGGCGGCGGGGGCCACCCGCAGCATAGGTCTCGGCATCCCAGTAGCGGCTCGAATCGCTGGTCAGCACCTCGTCGGCGAGGGTGAGCTCACCGCTGTCGGGATCGTCGCCGAACTCGAACTTGGTGTCGGCCAGGATCAGGCCGCGCTCGGCGGCCGTCGCGGCGGCCGTGGCGTAGATCTTCAGCGAGGCATCCCGGATCGCCCCGGCCGTCGCGGCGCCGACGAGCTCGACGGTGCGCTCGAAGCTGATGTTCTCGTCATGCTCGCCGAGCGGGGCCTTGAAGGCGGGGGTGTAGATCGGCTCGGGCAACCGGTCGCCATTGTTCAATCCCTCGGGCAGCGCGATGCCGCAGACGCTCTGCACCTTCTGGTACTCGGCCCATCCCGACCCGACCAGGTAGCCACGCACGACCGCCTCGATCGGATGCATGTCGAGCTCGTGCACCAGCATCGCGCGCTCGGCGATCCCGGGAGGGAGGTGCTCGCCGAGGGAGGGATGCGCCGCGGCCAGGTGGTTGCGCATCCCGAGCCGGCCGAACCACCAGAGGCTGAGCTGAGTCAGCAGGGCGCCCTTGTGCGGGATGCTCGGCTCGAGCACGTGATCGAACGCGCTCACCCGGTCGCTGGCCACCACGAGAACGCGGCCGGGCGCCGCGGGCGAGGTGTAGAGGTCGCGCACCTTTCCTGAGAACACGTGCGTCCAGCCGAGGGCTTCGAGTCGCGTGTCGCCGCGGGGAACGCCGCCTGCTTGCATAATCATCGATCTACCCGTTCTGCGATGTCGTGCCGGTAGTGAGAGCCTTCGAGGTGGATGCGCTCGAGCGCTTCATAGGCGGCCGCGCGCGCCGCGCGAAAATCGTCGGCGCGTGCGACGACCGCGAGTACGCGGCCCCCGGTGGAGACGAATCCGCCGTCGGCGCTCCGCGCCGTCGCCGCGTGCAGCACGGTCACCCCCGGGATCTCGGATGCCTCATCCAGCCCGGTGATTGCGCGGCCGGTGACCGGGGCATCCGGGTAGCCCTCGCTGGCCAGCACGACGGTCACGGTGACGTCGGTCGAGAAGCGCGGGTACGGCATCCGCCCCAGTCCTCCCGTCGCGGCGGCCATCAGCAGCTCCGAGAGCGGAGTCTGCAGCCTGGGCAGCACGACCTGCGTTTCGGGATCGCCGAACCGCGCGTTGAACTCGATCACCCGCACGCCGTGCTCGGTGACGATGAGGCCGCAATACAGCAGCCCGATGAACGGCGTGCCCTCGGCCTCGAGCGCGCGGACGGTCGGCAGGGCCACGGTGTCGAGCACCTCGTCGACGAACGACGCCTCCGACCCCCACCGATCAGTCAGCCAGGGCAGCGGTGAGTATGCACCCATACCGCCCGTGTTGGGCCCCGTGTCGCCGTCGCCGACGCGCTTGTAGTCCTGGGCGGGAGTGAGCGGCACGACATCGTGCCCGTCGGCCAGGAAGAACAGCGAGACCTCCTGCCCAGCGAGGAACTCCTCGACGAGCACCTCGCCGTGCTGCAGGTAGTACTCGGCGTGGGTGAGGGCTGCGGCTCGATCGTCGGTGACCAGCACGCCCTTGCCGGCCGCGAGTCCATCCGCCTTGACCACGTGCGGGGCGCCGAGCGCATCCAGCGCCGCCTCGACCTCGGCGATGGTCGTGCCGCGATGAGCCCGGCCGGTCGGTACCTGGGCGGCCTCCATGATCCGCTTGGCGAACGCCTTGGAGCCTTCCAGCGCGGCAGCCGCCCTGCCGGGCCCGAACACCGGGATGCCCTTCGCGCGGACAGCGTCGGCGACACCGGCGACGAGAGGAGCCTCGGGCCCCACCACGACCAGCTCGATCCCGTTGTCGGCGGCATACTGCGCCACGAGCTTGCCGTTGGACGCGTCGAGGCCGACCGTCTCGACCGTGCCCCCCACCGGCGGCTCGGCCGCGATGCCCGCGTTGCCCGGGGCGACGACGAGTTCGTGTCCGGCATCCTCGCGCAACAGCGCCACGACGATCGCGTGCTCCCTGGCGCCGGACCCGAGGACGAGGATTCTCACCCGCCCAGGCTACCGGCGGTAGCGTGACGGCATGGACGGGCGGCCGGCGTGAGCGTGCGGCGCAGGATCGAGCCGACCGCAGGTGCGGCGGCAGTCGAGGCGGTGCTCGCCGGATCCGACGAACGCGACAGCATCGCACTCGCGGTGCGCTACCTGCTCGAGGTGCTCGCCTCGGACTTCGAGGGGCACACGGTCGAGGTGCGCGTGCCGCCCTGGGGCGCCGTGCAGGCGATCGAGGGGCCCCGGCACACCCGGGGGACTCCGCCCAACGTGATCGAGACGGACGCCTCAACCTGGATCGCGCTCGCCACGGGCTCGCTGCCGTGGAGCGAGGCGGTCGCGGCCGCCCGCGCCTCGGCATCCGGTCAGCGAGCGGACCTGAGTGAGGTGCTTCCGCTGCGGTGGCGCACAATGGAAGCGTGACCGACCACAACGAGACCGACGCCCTCGCCGAGGTGCGGGTGCGCCGCGCGCCGCGCCTGCCGGTGTTCCTCGTGCTCGGCGCCGTGCTGGGAGTACTCGGAACCTTGATCGTCACCGCGACCGTCGGCCACGTGGATGCCCGGGTCGGCTTCGGCGCGACCTTCGGCTATTTCTGCCTCTACGGGGTGCCCGCCGGGCTGGTCGCCGGTGCCATTGTCGGACTGGGGCTGGACTGGCGCTCGCAGCGCGGGTCGCGGGTGGTCATGGCCGAACGCGAACGGGTCGAGTCGACTCGAGACTGAGTCGGTAGCCTCGGCACCATGGTCGCGCAACGTTTGACGACGGAGGTCTGCATCGCAGGAGGCGGTCCGGCCGGCATGATGCTCGGCCTGCTGCTCGCCCGGGCAGGCGTCGACGTGATCGTGCTCGAGAAGCACGCCGACTTCTTCCGCGACTTCCGCGGTGATACCGTGCACCCGTCGACCCTCGACCTGATCGACCAGCTGGGGCTGCGCGAGCAGTTCGAGGCGATCCCGCACACCCGGCTGCGCAAGCTCGACATGGTGGTCAACGGGATCCGCCTGCACGCGATCGACTTCGGGCTGCTGAACCGGCTGAACGCCGAGCTCGCGCTCATGCCCCAGTGGGACCTGCTCGACCTGCTGGCGACGGAGGCGAAGAAGCGTCCCTCATTCACGCTCGTGATGAATGCGGAGGTCACCGGGGTGACGCATCGCGGCAGCCGGATCGCCGGGGTGCGGGCGCGCACGCCCGACGGAGTTCTGCGCATCGACGCGGCCATGACGATCGGTGCCGACGGCCGCGACTCGGCGGTGCGCAAGGCTCTGCGACTGCCGGTGGAGCAGCACGGCGTTCCGATCGACGTGCTCTGGTTCCGGCTCGACAGGCCGGCGGCTCCGATGCCCGACACCCTGGGTTGGATCAGCACACAGGCGTTCGTCGTCACGATCCCGCGCCCCGACTACCTGCAGTGCGGCCTGCTGATCCCGAAGGGCGGCCTGCCCGAGATGCAACGGGCGGGTCTGCCCGCGTTCCGCGCACTGGTCGCCTCGGCGGTGCCGCGGCTGGCCCGGGTGCTCGAGCGGGTCACCGACTGGGACGACATCAAGCTGCTCTCGGTGCAGATCGACCGGCTCACGCAATGGTCCGTTCCGGGCGCTCTCTGCATCGGCGATGCCGCACACGCGATGTCGCCGGCCTTCGGGGTGGGCATCAACTACGCGATCCAGGATGCGGTGGCCACCGCGAACATCCTGGTGCCTCTTCTGAGAGCGGGAGAGGATGCCGCGGCTCTCGACGCGGGAGCGCGCGCGGTCGAGCGCCGGCGCGCCCGCCCCACCGAGCGGATGCAGCGCATCCAACTCGCGCTGCACCGCACGATCGCGAAGGGCGGCGGGGCCCAGTTGCTGCACGCGCCGCCGACGCTGCGCGAGCGCGTTCTGCTCGCCAACCTGCTCCCGATTATCAAGCCGCTCGCGGTGCGACTTGTCGGCTACGGATTCCGCCCCGAGCGCATCGACGACGCTGTGCTCAGTCCGGCCGACACCGGACGGGTCTAACTCCGGAGAATCCGGTGCGTCGGAGCTCCTCGCGCGTCATCGCGGCCGAATCTCCGACGTTTCGCCAAGGCGGCTCTGCACGTAACTCCCAGGAGCGGAACGCGACCGCATGCGCGGCGCCCTGGCAAGGCCGCCAGAGCCCTCAGCTCAGCTGATTCGCCTCGACCCACGCCAGGTACTCCGGCGTGACGGTGCCGGTGACGTAGTCGCCGGTGAAGCAACTCATCTCGAGGCTCTGGATGTCGGAGCCTTCGAGGATGGCGGCCTCCATGTCGGCGACCTCTTGGTAGATCAGGTAGTCGGCGCCGAGTTCCGTCGCGATCTCGGGGATCTTGCGGCCCGAGGCGACCAGCTCGGCGCGGCTGGGCATGTTGATCCCGTAGACGTGGGGGAAGCGCACTGGCGGCGCCGCCGAGGTGAAGGTGACGCTGTTCGCCCCGGCCTGGCGGGCCATGTCGATGATCTCGCGCGAGGTGGTGCCGCGCACGATCGAATCGTCGACGATGAGCACGTTCTTGCCCCGGAACTCGGAGCCCATCGCGTTCAGCTTCTGCTTGACACTCTTCGTGCGCTGCTCCTGGCCGGGCATGATGAAGGTGCGGCCGACGTAGCGGTTCTTGTAGAAGCCCTCGCGGTACTCGATGCCGAGCTTCTGCGCCACCTGCATGGCGGCCGGTCGCGACGAGTCGGGGATCGGCATGACGACGTCGATCGGCACCGCTCGGCGTGTACTTGGCGATGGTGTCGGCCAGCCGGTCGCCCAGGCGCAGCCTGGCTTCGTAGACCGAGATCCCGTTCATCACCGAGTCGGGCCTGGCCAGGTAGACGTACTCGAACGAGCACGGGATCAGCACCGGATTCTTGGCGCACTGCCGCGAGAACATCTCGCCGCCCCTGGTGATGAAGATCGCCTCGCCCGGCGCGACATCCCGAACCACCTCGTAGCCGCCGCTCTCGAGCACCAGCGATTCACTGGCCACCACCCACTCGGTGCCGACGAGCCCACTGGTGCGCTTGCCGAGGATCAATGGGCGGATGCCGAACGGGTCGCGAAAGGCCAGCAGGCCGTGCCCGGCGATCAGCGCGATGGCGGCGTACGAGCCCTCGACCCGCTCGTGCAGCCGCTCGATCGCGTCGAACACCTGGTCGGGGTCGAGGTCGGTGCCGCGTACCTGCTCCTGCAGCTCGTGCGCCAGCACGTTGACCAGCAGCTCGGTGTCGGAGTTGGTGTTGAGGTGCCGACGATCGATGTGGAACAGCTCGTCGGTGAGTTCGCGCGTGTTGGTCAGGTTGCCGTTGTGCACCAGCACGATGCCGTACGGCGCGTTCACGTAGAACGGCTGAGCCTCTTGCTCCTTCTTGGCGTCGCCCCGTGTGGCATAGCGCACGTGGCCCAGGCCCATCGTGCCGAGCAGGCTGCGCATGTCGCGGGTGCGGTACGCCTCGCGCACCTGGCCCTTGGCCTTCTGCATGTGGATGATGCTGCCGTCGGAGGTCGCGATGCCCGTCGAATCCTGGCCGCGATGCTGCAGCAGGGCGAGCGCGTCGTAGACCTGCTGATTGACGGGGCTCGACGAGACGATGCCGACGATGCCGCACATGTCGCGGAGGCTCCCAGAAATTGAAGATGGGGCGCACTCGACCGAGTACGCCCCATCATCCCATATCTAGTGAACGGCTACCGGCTCCGCAGCGACCGCCGGTGCTGCCGTGTGAGCCAGCGACAGCCCCTGGTCGCGACGACGGAACAGCAGTGCTGCGATGATCAGCCCGCCGGCGAAGAACGCCGCGCACAGCCCGAACGCCGTCGTGTAGCCGTGCACCGCGGCCTCAGCCGCGATGGCTGGGCTGACCGGCAGGTGGGTCGTAATGAACCCGGTGGCCGCAGATGCCGCCAGCGTGTTGAGCAGCGCGGTGCTGATCGATCCGCCGACCTGCTGGCTGGTGTTCGTCATCGCCGAGGCGACGCCCGCGAACTGACGGTCGACGCCGAGCGTGGCGGATTGCATCGACGCGGGCATGATCGTGCCCATCGCGGCGCCCAGGATCAGCAGGGCTGGCAGCACGTGGCCGGCGTAGCTGCTGTCGACCTCGAGCTGCGTGAGGATCAGCATCCCGATCACGCCGAGCCCCATTCCGATCGGCACCAGGACCTTCGGCCCGAACCGCGGAACGAAGATGTTGGTGCCCAGCTGCGCGAACAGCACGAGGGTGGCGACCATCGGCAGGAGCGCCAGTCCGGTGTTGATCGGCGTGAACTTCAGCGTGGTCTGGATGTAGTACGTCAGGAACAAGAAGATGCCGAACATGCTCGCGCCGGCGATCAGGATCGACAGGTAGGCGGCGGCCCGGTTGCGATCGAGCACCACCGACAGCGGCAGCAGCGGATGAGCGGCGAGGCGCTGCCAGACCACGAAGGCGAGCAGCAGAACGCCCGCGGCGACCAGCATGCCCCAGGTGAGTGGGGCGCTCCAGCTGTCGGTCTCGGCGTTCGAGAACCCGTAGACCATGGCGAACAGGCCACCCGACACCAGGACGGTTCCGGGGATGTCGAGCTTCGGGCGTGGTCCGCTGCGGGCGATCGTCGGCACCAGGGAGATCGCGGCGACGATCGCGACGATCGCGATCACGACATTGATGTAGAGGTTCCAGCGCCAGCCGACATCCTGGGTCAGATAGCCGCCGAGCAGCAGGCCGATCGCGCCACCGCCGCCGGCCAGAGCGCCGAAGATGCCGAAGGCGCGTGCGCGCTCGCGCGGAACGGTGAAGGTCGTGGTGAGCACGGCGAGCGCGGTGGGGGCCAGCAGCGCGCCGAACGCGCCTTGCAGGGCTCGCGCGGCCACCAGCAGGCCGAAGGAATCGGCTGCGCCGCCCAGTGCCGAGGCGAGGGCGAATCCGACGAGACCGATCATGAACGCGCGCTTGCGCCCGATCAGGTCGGAGAGGCGGCCGCCCAGAAGCAGGAGGCTTCCGAAGGCGAGCGAATAGGCAGTGATGACCCACTGACGGTCACCGGTGCTGAAGCCGAGATCGGCTTGTGCGGTGGGGAGGGCGATGTTCACCACCGTGGCGTCGAGCACGACCATGAGCTGGGCGAGCGCGACGACGGCGAGAGTCCACCAGCGACGGGAGGACGGGGCGGCGACCGATGCGCCGGGAAGGTTCGAAGACATGACGACGACTATATACGATACTGTCGAGTTTCGGAACCACGTAGTTTCAGAACGACCGCGTTCCAGAACCTGCACGTTTCAGAACCGCAGCGTATCATCGACCGCAGACAGGGAAAGGAAGTGAGCCGCAATGGCGCAGCTCGACACCGCGCCCGTGCCGGCCGCGGCCAAGCTGGGGCGCAAGCGCGACCTCACGCGCGACCCCGAGATCCTCGATGCCACGCTCGACGTGCTGGCCGAGACCGGTTACGACGGCATGACCATCGACATGGTGGCGGCGCGTGCCAAGGCGGGCAAGGCGACCGTCTACCGGCGCTGGGCGTCGAAGAGCGAGCTCGTCATCGATGCGGTGGCCTGCATGAAGACCGCCGATATCGACTTCGACGCGCTCCCCGACACGGGCACCCTGCGGGGCGACCTGGTGGCCATGATCAAGCCGCACTCGATCGAAGACGGCGCGAAGAAGCTGCAGGTGATGGCCGGCCTGGTCTCGATGCTGTCGAAGCATCCCGAACTCGTCGAGAGCGTGCGCGACGCGGTCACCGAGCCGCGAGTGCGCGTCAACCGAATCTTCCTGCAGCGAGCCATCGATCGGGGAGAGATCCCCGCCGACGTGGATGTCGACCTGCTGTCCCAGGTCGGCGGCGCCATGGCGACGCATCGCACCCTGATCCTGCGCAAGCCGGTCGACCGGGCCTTCGTGATCGCGATCATCGACGGCGTGATCCTGCCGGCCTGCGGCATCCGCCCGAAGGCCTGAGTCAGACCACCTGGGCGACGATCGACGCGAGCGCGTCGCGGTAGAGGATCGGCTCGTTCCTCGTGGTCTCGTCGACCGCGATCGTGTCGTCGCCGATCCACCAGACGCCGGATGCCGCGAGCGGAAGCACCTCGATGCGCAGCCGGAACGGTCGGGAGGGTCGCCCGAGCTCGGCTTCGTGTTCGCGCACCAGTTCCTGGAGCGTGAAATCGTTGCCGCTCCGCATCCTCGCCATCTCCGTCTCGCTGTGGGCACGACTCGCGACGCCCGCCCAGGTGCGAGCGTCATCGAGGTGCGTGCGGATCGCTGCGATGTAGTCCTCGGCGCCCTCCCGCGGCAGTACGACGAGCCCTGCGTCATCCACCTCCTGCAAGGGAACACCCCAACTGCGTGCCTCGGGCTCGACGACCGAGATCCACCACCGCATCCACCAGTAGGTGATCAGGCTGGCGGCGGGCGGAGCGGCAGGCAGGCCCGTGCCGAGCATCCGGGGAAGACCGCTCGGATCGCGGGCGCCGAGGGCATCGCGCAGATACAGGGCGACGAGCACCGGCCGCGACGCGTCCTCGCGCGCCTCCCAGTGGGGGCGTCCCAGCGGTCCCGCGTACACCCGGTCAGGCTACGCCGGTACCCTGGTTCCGTGACCAGCGCCCCGAACCCCGCTGTGCCCAACCGATACGCCGAGGCCGGCGTCGACACGGCCGCGGGCGACCTGGCCGTCGAGCTCATGAAGTCGGCGGTGGCGAAGACCCACGGCCCCGAGGTTCTCGGCGGGGTCGGCGGTTTCGCGGGACTGTTCGACGTGTCGTTCCTGAAGAACTACCAGCGGCCGCTGCTGGCGACGAGTACCGACGGCGTCGGCACCAAGGTGGCGATCGCCCAGGCGCTCGACAAGCACGACACCATCGGGCAGGACCTGGTCGGAATGGTCGTCGACGACATCGTCGTGGTAGGCGCGAAGCCCCTGTTCATGACGGACTACATCGCGTGCGGCAAGGTCGTGCCCGAGCGGATCGCTGACATCGTCGCCGGGATCGCGCGCGCGTGTGCCGAGACCCGCACGGCCCTGGTGGGCGGCGAGACGGCCGAACACCCTGGACTGCTCGGTGCCGATGACTACGACGTCGCAGGCGCGGCCGTGGGCGCCGTCGAGTCAGATGCGGTACTGGGCGCCGATCGCGTTGCCGATGGCGACCTGATCATCGCGCTCGGCTCGAGCGGACTGCACAGCAATGGCTACTCGCTGGTTCGCCACATCTTGTCCCAGCGCGGAATCGGCTACGCCGACCCCTCGGCCGACTTCGGCGGCGTCGTCGGAGAGGTGCTGCTGGAGCCCACGCGGCTCTACACGGCGCCCCTGCTGCGGGTGCTGGCCGATCCGACCACCGGCCCGGGCGTGCACGCGATCAGCCACGTCACAGGCGGCGGGATCGCGGCGAACCTCGCGCGAGTTCTGCCGCTCGGATCCTGGGCCGAGGTGGAGCGCACCACCTGGTCGCCGCCCCCCGTGTTCCGCGTTCTGAGCGGCTTGGCCGGCTCGACGCTGGAGAGCGCCGAGGGCACGTGGAACCTGGGCATCGGCATGTTCGTGGTCGCGACCGAGCGAGCAAGCGAGGCCATCATCAGCAAACTCGCCACCGACGGCATCCCCGCATGGGTAAGCGGACGCGTCACGATCGGCGCGCACGACCTCACGGGATTCGAGCAGGGCGCCAAAGGCGTGAACGGCGGAGCCGTCAGGCTGACCGGGAGCTATCGGGACTAGCCCCTAGGCGCTCTTCGACTCGTCTTCGTCGAGTTCGTCGTCAGCATCGGCGTCGTACGCCGCGTACTCCGGCCACTTCTCGAGGTCTTCTTCGAGCCGCGGGTCGCCGGGGGCGCCGTGGCTGAGCTCCTGCTGCAGAGCACCGTAGTTGGTGTCAGGGGAGAAGTACTTCAAGTCGCGTGCGACCTTGGTGTGCTTCGCTTTTTGACGGCCGCGCCCCATGCGTGACCCCCTCATGAATCAGGATGCGGAACAGGTGAAAGACTGCGCGGAAGTCTATCACGCGGGCCGCATCTCTCCCCTGGCTGCTCCCCCACGCAGGTACGGTGAGCCCGGCCGGTCGCCGGCGGTGACCCCCGGTAACGTATTGGGGTGACCGAGCGCACCACCGACACGTCCGTGGTCGTGATCGGCGCAGGACAGGCGGGGCTGTCGGTCGCGTACTACCTGCGTCGCTTGGGACTGGATCCGGGCAACGAGTTCGTGCTGCTCGATCGCGGACCCGGCACCGGCGGGGCATGGCAGTTCCGCTGGGAGGCTCTGCGCCTCGGGTACGCGCACCGGGTCAACGACCTCCCCGGGATGGAGGAGCTCGGCGTCAGCTTCGAGACCGCCGACCGGCAGGCTCCGGCGAAAGACGTCGTCTCGGACTTCTACCGCCGCTATGAGGAGCACTACGAGCTCCAGGTGGTGCGCCCGGCGAACGTGACGAGGGTGGATGCCACCCCCGATGGCTTCCTCGTGCACTTCGAGGGCGAGTACGGCCCCCGCGAGGTGTCGACCCGGGTGCTCGTGAATGCGACGGGAACCTGGGGCTCGCCCTTCGTCCCGTGGTATCCCGGCATGAACGACTTCGCCGGCCGCCACCTGCACACCGTGGACTACGGTGACGCCGCCGAGTTCGCCGATCAGGACGTCGTGGTCGTCGGTGGCGGAACCAGCGCGATCGGCTTTCTGCTCGAACTCGAGAACGTCACGAAGTCGCTCACCTGGGTGGCGCGCAGGCCGATCGAGTTCCTCGAGGATCAGGAGCTCAACATCGAGGCAGGCGTCAACGCGGTCGCGCTCCAGGATGCGGCGGCGCGCGCCGGCCGGGCGCTGCCCAGCATCGTCTCGACGACCGGAGTGCCCCGCTCGCGCCGCATCCAGGCTGCCATCGATCGCGGCCTGCTGCGCGCGCTCCCGATGTTCAGCTCGATCGAGCGGGATGGCGTGCGTTGGCCCGACGGGCGCTTCCAGCACGCCGACGCCATCATCTGGTCGACGGGATTCCGGCCGGAGCTGCGGCACCTGGCGCCGTTGAAGCTGCGTGAGAAAGAGGGTGGCATCGGAGTCGGTGGCGGAGCGGCCTGGCGCAACGCGCGCGTGTTCTTCGCGGGTTACGGCCCGACCGCCTCCACCGTCGGGGCCAACCGGGCAGGCCGCACCATCGCGCGCCAGGTGGTTGCGACGCTCAGCTCGATCGAGCAGCAGTAGCGGCGGCATCCGGATGCTGCGCACTCTCGCCGTCGAGGGCTACCGGTCGTTGCGGCGGCTGATCGTGCCGCTCGACGGGGTCACGGTCGTCACCGGGCCGAACGGGAGCGGCAAGTCGAGCCTCTACCGAGCGCTGCGGTTGCTGGCGGCGGCCGGGCGCGACGGCGCCGTGGCGGCTCTGGCTCGCGAGGGCGGGTTGCCGTCGACCCTGTGGGCCGGGCCCGAGGCAGGCCTGAAGAGGGGCGTGCCCGTTCAGGGAGCGGTCAGGAGGGGACCGGTATCGCTGCGACTCGGGTTTGCGGGCGATGGCTTCGGCTACGCGATCGACTTCGGACTGCCAGCACCTGACGCGACGTCGATGTTCGGACGCGATCCCGAGATCAAAGCCGAGAGCGTGTGGAGCGGTCCGGTGCTGCGGCCGGGCACGCTTCTGAGCGAGCGTCGCGGTGCCGGCGTACGACTCCGATCCGGCAGCGACTGGACGCGGTTCGAGCGCACGCTGCCCGTGTGGGCGAGCATGCTGTCCGAGGTCGGCGATCCCGTGCTCGCCCCCGAGTTGCTCGCCCTGCGCGACGAACTGCGGGACTGGCGCTTCTACGACCACGTGCGTACGGATGCGTCGGCGCCGGCTCGCGCGTCGGTAGTCGGCACGCGAACACCGGTGCTGGCCGCGGATGGCTCCGATCTTGCCGCCGCGCTGCGCACGATCGCCGAACAGGGCGGCGGCCCCGGACTCGACGCGGCTGTTGATCGGGCGCTTCCTGGCAGCCGGATCGAGATCGAGGATCGAGGCGGCCGGTTCGCGCTGCTGCTGCGGCAGCCCGGCTTGTTGCGCCCCCTCGAGGTCGAGGAGCTCTCGGACGGCACGCTGCGCTACCTGCTCTGGGTGGCGGCGCTGCTCAGCGAACGCCCGGCTGCGTTGCTGGTGCTCAACGAGCCCGAGACGAGTTTGCATCCATCGTTGCTGGTTCCTCTGGCCGGGCTCATCGCCGACGCGGCTGCTCGCTCGCAGCTGATCGTGGTGTCGCATTCCGATCCATTGGTCGGTGCGCTGAGCGCCGCTGGTGCGCTCGTGCACCGGCTCGACAAGGACGGCGGCGAGACCTCGCTGCTCGGTCAGGGCATGCTCGACGAGCCCGCATGGCAATGGCCATCCCGCTGACCTGTCAACCCGATCGTCCCCGGGGCGCGTCGAAGGGATATGAACGCACTCCCGCACCTGCTGGCGACCGGACAACCCGGTCTGCTTCTGCTCTCGGCGGTCGCCCTATTGATCGGCGTCGTGCTGGCGGTGACCGCCGTGCGGCTTCGCCCGCGCCGCCGCTCGCGATCCGCTAGCTGAAACCGCCGGAGACGGCGAAACCGAGAACCGCAGCGGCGACACCGAGCACGAGGTTCGCACCAACCGTGGCAGCGACCAGCCCCCATCGTCTGGCGATCGCGAGCTGCACCGTCTCGACGCTGAACGTGCTGAAGGTCGTCAGGCCGCCCGCCAGGCCGCCCATCACGATCAATTGAAGGTCGGGTCCGGCCGCGCCGGTGGTGAACAGGCCGAGCACGATGCCGCCGATCAGAGACCCGACCGCATTGACGGCGAGCACCGCCCAGGGCAGTTCGTCGTTCATCCGCGCGAACAGCCGGGTTGTGGCGTAGCGCAGCAGCGCGCCGAGCCCACCGGCCAGCAGCGCGACCGCGACCACGACGAGGCTCATTCGTCGACTGCGATCGGCGGATCGGTGGGCGCTGGAACGCCCAGGCGCACACCGAGCAGCGCGGCGGCGAACCCGAGGAGCAGCGAGACGACGAGGTAGACGACGGCGAGTGGCGTCATCCCGGCCGCCGTGAGGGTCAGCAGCGAGACGATCACCGCCGAGAAGGTGGTGAACGACCCGAGCACACCCGTGCCGAGGCCGGCCCTGAGCCAAGCCGGTGCTGTCGGCCACACCCTGGCCACGAGAAAGCCGAGCACGAACGATCCGACGACATTGATGAGCAGGGTTGCCCAGGGGAACGCGCTCCCGGGCGCGACGAGTTGGCTGATGGCCAGTCGCACACCCGTGCCGAGGATGCCGCCGAGAACGACCGCGACCAGCGTCATCCCTGTTTGGTCGACTTCGTCGTCGTGCGGGGCGACGTGCCCGCGGCCGCTCCGACCTTCTCGGCCTTGGGCGCCTGCGCACTCTTCTGGGCAGCGCTCTTGGTCGGCGTGCGCATCGGGTCGCCGTTCCGGGCCGCGCGGGCGGCTTCGCGGGCCGCCTTCAGGTCGGCGGGCGGCATGGCGCGCCGTTGAACAGGGCGGCGCGGCTCGCCGCGGCGGTCCTGACCGGGCAGCGGCCGGGAGCGGCGGCCGTAGATCAGGTCGGACGAGTCGAGAAGCCACGGCACGAGCACGATCATCACGCCGTGCACGAGCATCAGCTTGTGGCGGATGCGCCGGGCCTTGTGGTTATGGAGCAGGTACTCCCACCAGTGCCCGACGATGAACTGCGGCGTGTAGACGGTCACCACCTCGGAGCCGCGGTCGATGCGGCAGGCCTTGATGTACTTGATCAGGGGCACGCTGATGTCGCGATACGGAGAGTCGAGCACCCGCAGCGGGATCTTGATGTTGTGCTCGTGCCACTGCCGCTCGAGCTCTTCGGTGGCCGCGTCGTCGATGGAGACGTGGATGGCTTCGATGGTCTGGTGGCGGGCCGCGATCGCGTAGTCCAGGGCCTTCAGCACCGGCTTGCTCAGCTTGCCGACCAGCACCACGGCGTGGTCGCCATCGGCCCCGAAGCGCGTCGTGTTGTCGGCTTCGATCTCTTTGTCGACGTCACGGTAGTAGCGGTTCACGCCGAGCATCAGCGTGAACAGGATCGGCATGATGATGAACACGATGTACGCGCCGTGCGTGAACTTGGTGATCGTCACGATGACGAGCACCGAGAACGTCATGAATGCGCCGAAGCTGTTCACTGCCAAGTAGGCGCGCACCTGCCCGCGCTTCAACTCGCCGGTTCCCTCGCGCAGCAGCCGGATCCAGTGCCGGATCATGCCGGTCTGGCCGAGGGTGAACGAGACGAAGACGCCGATGATGTAGAGCTGGATCAGCGACGTCACGTTGGCCCGGAAGACGATCAGGATCACGATCGCCGTCGCCGCCAGCGCGAGCACGCCGTTCGAGTAGATCAGTCGGTCGCCACGCGTGGCGAGCGACTTCGGCGCGTAGCGGTCGGTCGCGAGCACCGAGCCGAGCAGCGGAAAGCCGTTGAACGCCGTGTTGGCTGCGAGCAGCAGCACCAAAGCGGTCGCCGCCTGGATCACGAAGAACGGCACCGAGTTGGCGCCGAACACCGCGGTGGCGATCTGCGCGATCACGCTGATCTGCGGAGCTGTGGAGCAGTTCTTGAATCCGACCAGATCGCAGGTGTTCTCGACGTAGTGCACGCCGGAGATCAGGGCGACCGTGATGAGTCCGGCGAACAGGATGATCGCGATGCCGCCCATGGCCACCAGCGTCTTCTGGGCGTTCTGGATCTTCGGGCGGCGGAAGGCCTGCACGCCGTTGCTGATGGCTTCGACGCCGGTGAGGGCGGAGCATCCACTGGAGAAGGCCCGCAGCAGCAGGAGCACGACCGCGGCCTGGGCGATCGACTGGCCCTTGATCGCGTAGTGAGACGTCACGGCAACCGGTGCGTGGCCGATCGCGGTCTGGAACAGTGCGACGCCGATCATGATCGCGATGCTGGCGATGAAGAGGTAGGTCGGAACGGCGAACGCCTTGCTCGACTCGCGGACGCCGCGCAGATTCACGGCCGCCAGGATGATGACGAACACCACCGCCATCTCGACCCGGATGCCGTTGAGCATCGGCAGAGCCGAGATGATGTTGTCCACGCCCGAGGCGACCGAGACGGCGACCGTCATGATGTAGTCGACCAGCAGGGCCGAGGCGACGACCAGCCCGGCCTTCTCGCCGAGGTTCCTGCGTGCGACCTCGTAGTCGCCGCCCCCGCTCGGGTACGCCTTGATCAGCAGGCGGTACGAGCTGACGACGACGATGAGCAGCAGCACCACGGCGCCGGCGACCCAGGGCGCGAAGGCGAGGAACGAGAGGCCGCCGATGAACAGGATGAGCAGCAGCTCCTGCGGCGCGTATGCCACCGAGCTGAGCGGGTCGCTCGCGAAAATCGGTAGCGCCAGGTGCTTGGGAAGGAGTTGACCCTCGAGCTTGTCGGAGGGGAGGGGGTCTCCGAGCAGCCAGCGCTTCGGCGACCGGGCCTCCTCAGGAGACCGGGTGTCGTCAGTCACGAGGGGCCAGCGTACACCGCCGAATCCACCCGCGCATTTCCCGCGCGCCCGCGCACGAACTCAAGGTTTTTCGGTCGCCCGACCGGTCGCCATTCAGCGGCGAAGCGCTGATGTGATTTCGCTTCGCAGGGCGGTCAGCCCCGACGTGAGCATCCCGACGATCTCGGTGTCGAGCCGCCCGCGAGCGGCCTGCGCGCGCAGCTCGGAACGCAGCTGCTGGCGGAACTCGTTGATCGCGGCTTCCGCGTCGCGCAGGGCCATCCTGGCCTGGACCCGCGGATCGTCGCCCCCGTCCGCAGCTCGCGTCTGCGCGCGCTCGCCTCTGCCCGCGTCGCGAGCATCTGAGCGCGCGTCGCGCGCCGCAGCGGCCAGATCGGCCCGCAGCGTCTTCATCGCGTCGTTCACCGAGTGGCGCACCTCGTTCGCGAGCCGACGCACCGAGTCGCTCAGCTCGTCCTCGATTCCATCGAGTTCCGAGCCGCGCTCGGCCAACTCCGCCCGACCGGCGGCGGTGATGGCGTACACCGTCTTGCGGCCGTCCGACTCCTTGGTGACCAGCCCGTCCTCTTCGAGCTTGCCGAGCCGGGGATAGATGGTGCCTGCGCTGGGAACGTAGGTGCCGCCGAAGCGATCACTGAGTGCCTGGATGAGTTCGTATCCGTGCATCGGCCGCTCGGAGAGCAGGCTCAACAGGTAGAGCCGCAGGTGACCGTGAGCGAAGACGGGCGGCGTCATGCGGTCGTCGTCTCGGCCGACGAGCGCGCGGTGTGCAGCACGCTGACGTGGCCGGTGACGGTGTTGGCACGGAAGTCAAGCCACCGACCGTCGAGCGTTCCGTATTTGCCGGTGTACCGGCCGCGCACGCCGGTGATCTCGGAGTCATCCAGTTGAAGTCGGCCGCTGACCGTGTTGATGGTGTACGAGACAGGAACGTCGGCGTCCAGCCGGGTGGCGATGTTGCCGCTGACGGTACTGAGACGCAGCTCGTCCGGAGTCCCTGTCAGGTCGAGGAAGATGTCTCCCGTCACGACCTCGGCGGTCATGCCCTCCAGCTCGCCAGACGCCGTGATGTCGCCGTTCACCGAATGCACGGCGAGGCGGCCGACGTGGTTGCGGACCGAGATCTCGCCGCTCACCGAATTGATCTGGAGGTCTCCCTGCATGCCGTCGATCACCAGGTCGCCGTTCACCGTGCTGATCGAGGCGTTGTCGTGGATGCCGCTGACCAGCGCCTCGGCGTTGACCACGCCGAACTTCAGGCTCACGTCACGCGGGACCATGATGCTCACATCCGCACGCGCATTCCCACGAAACGACTTGAAGACGTCCAGCCAGTTGTCCCAGTTGAGCTGCGGGTGATCGACCTCGAGGGTGTCGCCCTCGACCGCGACCTTGAGGTCGCGCCCGCTCACTGAGTGCACCTCGACGCGCACGCCCGGCTCGTCGTGAGCGACGATGTCGACCTGGCCGCTGATCAGGCCGACCTTGAGCTTGCGCACGTTCTCGACGTCGATGGTCTTGGGGCCGTTGATGAGCCATTTCTCCTGGGCCACGGTGGGCTCCTCTCTCGCGGCTGCGCCGCGTCTGGTGCACGATCGCGATATATCGCGTCTTGCTCCCAGTCACGATATATCGCGAGTCGCCGGGAGCGCAAGGTCGGCGCGTCCACGTCACGGGGTCCAAATCAAGGATGAGAGCCCGGCGCGGCCGGCAACGGGGCGGGCTGGGCCGCGGGCCCCGGCATCCGTCCTTGATTTCGTACCGAGGGAGGCGACGACGACAGCGGGATGCCGCGCTTGACCTTGACGCCACGTCAACCTTTAGCGTGGGTCACATGAGCACGACAACGGAGCAGTCGGCCGACCAGGAGTGGAGCATCCAACAGCTGGCGAAGCTCGCGAGCACCACCAGCCGCACCCTGCGGCACTACGACCAGGTCGGGCTGCTGCCTCCCAGCCGGATCGGCAGCAACGGGTACCGCTACTACGACGGCACGTCACTGGTGAGGCTGCAGCGCGTCCTGCTGCTGCGCGAACTGGGGCTCGGCATCCCGGCCATCGCCGAACTGTTGGAGGGCCAGCGCGACGACGTCGCTGCCCTGGAAGGCCACCGTCACTGGTTGCTGACGGAGCGCGACCGCATCGACCGGCAACTGGCGAGCGTGCAGGACACCATCACCCGAATCACGAACGGAGAGCAGATCATGGCAGACACCATGTTCGACGGATTCGACCACACCCAGTACAAGGAGGAGGTCGAGCAGCGCTGGGGCGCAGAGGCGTACGCGAGCAGCGATCGCTGGTGGAGGAGCAAGACCAAGCAAGAGAAGGCCGAGTGGAAGGCGCGAGTCGACAAGCTGCAGTCCGACTGGATCGAGGCGGCCCAAGACGATGGCGACCCCGCGGCAGAGGCGGCCCAGCAGCTGGCGAAGCGCCATGCGGACTGGCTGGCGAGCATCCCGGGCACACCCGGATATGGCACTGGCACGCCCGCACGGATGTATCTGCTGGGTCTCGGCGAGATGTACGTGGCCGATCCGCGCTTCGCTCAGCACTACGGCGGGCCGGAGAACGCAGCCTTCGTGCGCGACGCGTTGCGGATCTACGCGGAGCGCGAGCTCTCGTAGTCGGGGCGGGTGCGGATCTGGCGGTACCCGTCCCGCGCGATCGCGACAACGGTGGCGGGCACAGCCCAGGTGGCAACCGCGAGCAGGGCGAGGAGGACGGTCATGGGACCGCCTCCTCGTCCTGCCCCGTGACGGAGGCGGGAGCAGGCTCCACAGTTCCTGCCCCGCCGGCCGGCTCCGCAGCCTCCGGGATGCGGAACAGCGGCAGCGTCACGCCGACCATCGGCCCGATCAGCAGCGCGAACGCGACAGTGCCGATCCCGAACTGACCGCCCAGCAGCCATCCGGCGGTCAGCACGATGACCTCGATGCTGGTGCGGACGACCCAGATCGGCCATCCGGTGCGCCGGTGCAGGCCGGTCATCAGGCCGTCCCGGGGGCCGGGGCCGAGCCGGGCCCCGATGTACAGGCCGGTCGCGACGGCCACCAGGGCCAGCCCGCCCGCGAACACCAGGCCCTGCTGCCAGGGGGCCGTCTGTTGCGGGATGACGCTCAGCCCGAGCTGGGCGCTGGTGCCGATCAGCAGCACGTTCGCCACGGTGCCGACGCCGACGCGCACCCGGATCGGGATCCAGAGCAGCAGCACGAGCGCGCCGATGATGTTGGTCACCAGGCCGAAGGGGACGCCGGTGCGGTGCGAGATGCCCTGGGAGAGCACGTCCCAGGGTGCGACACCGATGCCAGCCCGCACCATGAGCGCCAGGCCGATCCCGTACACGAAGAGACCGACCAGCAACTGGACGATGCGCCGCGCCCAGATCGCGCGAGGTCCAGTCAGTGGTTTCGGCAGGGCAAGCGCGGTCATGGGACAACCCAATCCCCCGATTGGCATTCTGTGTAGATGCCAATCGGGGTAAGGTGGACAGATGGCATCGCTCTCGGCGCGCGCATTGGCATCCCATCTGGGCAGTTGGCGAGGGGTGGGGGCCTCGCCCGCGTATGCGGCGCTCGCCGACCGCGTCCGGCTGCTGGTGCTCGATGGGCGTCTGGCACTCGGCACCCGGCTGCCCGCCGAGAGGGAGCTGGCGGCCCACCTCAACCTGAGCCGAACGACGATCTCTGCGGCATACGCCGAGTTGCGCGACTCCGGCTACCTCGAGAGCCTGCGCGGATCGGGCAGCGTCGTGCGCCTCCCCTCCCGCGGAGCTGTCGCCCATGACCTGATCGCGCCGCCCGAGTTCCTCGACTTCAGCAGGGCCACCCTTCCCGCGGTGCCCAACGTCACGGCGGCGGCCGAACGGGCCGCCGCCCTGCTGCCGTCGTATCTGGGTGAGTCCGGGTTCGACCCCCTCGGTCTGCGCGCCATCCGGCAGGCGCTCGCCGACCGCTACACCGCGCGCGGACTGCCGACGGATGCCGACCAGCTGATGATCACGGTCGGCGCCCAACACGCGATCGGCCTGGTCGCGCGCACCCTGCTTTCGCGCGGGGATCGCGCCCTCGTCGAGTCGCCGACGTACCCGCACGCGTCCGAGTCGTTGCGCGCGCACGGCGCGCGGCTGGTTCCGGTCGCCGTCACGACCGACGAAGGCTGGGACGAAGCGGGCCTGGAGCAGGCCATGCAGCGCACCAGCCCGACCCTCGGCTACCTGATGCCCGACTTCCACAACCCGACCGGGCGGTCGATGCCCGCCGAGCAACGCGAACGGGTCGCAGCCCTCGCCGCCCTCCAGGGCACGACGCTCATCGCCGACGAGACGATGGGCGAACTCGGCTTCGGCGACCTGCGGGTGGAGGCGCCGCTCAGCCTGCCCTTCGCCGCCTCGGCCTCGGCTCACGCCGCCGCCCGGATCGTCACGATCGGCTCGGTCGGCAAGACCGTCTGGGGCGGCCTGCGTCTGGGCTGGATCCGCAGCGACCGCGAGCTGATCCAGCGCATCGCGAGGGTGCGTTATTCGAGCGACCTCGGCACGCCGATCATGGATCAGCTCGTGGTGCTGGAGCTACTCGGTGAATACGACCGGATCCTCGCCGACCGCCGGGCGTACCTCCGGGCCGGCCGCGACCATCTGATCGCGCGGCTCCGTGATCGGCTGCCCGCGTGGGAGCTCCCCGAGCCCGACGGAGGCCTCACCCTCTGGATCAACATCGGCGTCCCGCTCAGCTCGCAACTCGCGCTCGCGGCCCGCAACGAGGGACTGGTGATCGCGGCCGGCCCGCGGTTCGGGATGAACGGCGTGTTCGAGCGCTTCCTGCGGGTGCCGTTCTGCCATCCGCCCGAGCTCATCGATCGGGCCGTCGACGCGCTCGCGGCCGCCTGGAGCGGGGTGACGCGGCATCCGATCGCGCTGGGCCAGGAAGACCTCGCCGACGTGGTCTAGCCGCCCGACGGCCCACGCAGTTTTCATCCCGCGGGAGTACTGTGCGCGAGACCCGGCTTGGGATACTTGCGGAGTGCACGGCGGCGTGCGCGCAACACGACGCCCGCGGTCACGCGGATCAGGACGACCCAGGAGAACCCGCTCGTGCATCTGCTGTCCGTTTTCAGCCTGCGCAATCGCGCACTCATCGCTCTCATCACCATCGTCGTCGCGGTGTTCGGCGGCATCTCTCTGACGCTCTTCAAGCAGGAGCTCATCCCCTCGCTCTCGCTGCCGTCGGTCTACATCGTGACGAGCTACCCGGGCGCATCGCCCGATGTGGTGAGCAAAGACGTCTCGACGCCGATCGAGAGCGCCGTGCAGGGCATCGAGAACCTCGACTCGACGACGGCCACCTCCAACACCGCGGCATCCACCGTGACGGCCTCGTTCACCTACGGCACGAACATCGCGACCGCAGAGCAGAAGGTGCAGCTCGCCCTCGACCGGCTCTCGAGCACTCTGCCGAGCGGAGTCACCCCGCAGGTGATCACCTTCAGCCTCAGCGACTTCCCGGTCATCCAGCTCGCCGTCACCAGCGACCTCGACCCGCACACCCTCGCGTCGCGGCTCTCGACCCTGACGGTCACCGACCTCAAGCAGCTCGACGGGGTGAGCGATGTGACGCTCCTCGGCGCCGCGACGCAGCGGGTGACCATCACCCCGGATGACGCGACGCTCGCCGCGGACGGCCTCAGCATCCAGTCCATCAAGGCGGCCCTCGCGGCGAACGGCACGCTGCTCGCCAGCGGATCGATCACCGAGAACGGCAAGACGCTCACGGTGCAGTCCGGCCAGAAGCTGACCTCGGCCGACGACATCGCCGCCCTCCCGGTGCTCGGTGGTCGCCTGGCCACCCCGCCGACGATCGGCGACCTCGCCACGGTGGCCGTGGTCGACGACCCGGTGACCGGGTACTCCAGCGTCAACGGCAAGCCGGCGGTGTCGCTCAACATAACCAAGACCGCCGCAGGCAACACCGTGGCGGTGTCGAAGATCGTGCGCGACGACATCCCCGCGCTCGAGAAGCAGCTCGGCGGCAACACCACGTTCACCGTGGTGTCGGACCAGGCGCCCTCCATCACCACCTCGATCAACAGCCTCGCCGAAGAGGGCGCGCTGGGCCTGCTGTTCGCCGTGGTCGTGATCTTCCTGTTCCTGTTCTCGGTGCGCACCACCCTGGTGACGGCGGTCTCGATCCCGGTGTCGGTGTTCCTCACCTTCCTGGGAATGACTGCGGCGAACTACACCCTCAACGTGATCACCTTGGCGGCGCTGACCATCGCGATCGGGCGCGTGGTCGACGACTCGATCGTCGTCACCGAGAACATCAAGCGGCACATCGGACTGGGCGAAGACAAGCTGACCGCCATCAAGAACGCCGTGCGCGAGGTCGCGGTCGCGGTCACCGCATCGACTGTCACGACCGTCGCCGTGTTCCTCCCCGTCGCCTTCGTCGGCGACATCACGGGCGAGCTGTTCCGGCCGTTCGCGCTCACGGTGACGATCGCGCTGCTCTCGTCGCTCTTCGTCTCGCTGACCATCGTGCCGGTGCTCGCCTTCTGGTTCCTCGGCAACCGCAAGACCGTGCACAAGCGCGCTGGAGCTGAGGCGATTGCATCGCAATCGCGCGACGCCAGCGCCGATGAGGCTGCGCCTCATCGGGCTCGACATGTAAGCGCGCAAGCGCACGACGAGCTCGAGACCCCCACCCGGCTGCAGCGCGTCTACCTGCCGGTGATCCGGTGGACGCTCAAGTTCCCCGCGATCGTGCTGGTCGCCGCGCTGCTGATCCTGGCGGGCAGTGGCCTGGCGGCATCCGGCCTCAAGACCAACTTCATCGGCAACAGCGGCCAGAACACGCTGACCGTCACCCAGACCCTGCCGCTCGGCAGCAGTCTCGACGCGCAGCACACCGCGTCGAGCTCGGTCGAGAAGGCTCTGCTCCAGACCACCGGCGTTAAGACGGTGCTCGTCACGATCGGATCGGGCGGCAGTTCGCTGCGAGCCGCCTTCTCGGGCGGAGGGTCGACGACGTTCTCGGTCACCACCGACCCGAACGCCGATCAAGCCGCTCTGCAGAACACCATCACCAAGAAGCTCAAGACCATCACCGGCGAGGGCGACATCAAGCTGCAGGCCGCTCAGGGCGGCTTCGCCTCGTCGAACATCCAGGTCGACATCACGGCGGGCAGTGACGCCGATCTGCGCAAGGCCAGCGACGCGATCCTGGCCAAGGTCGACAAGTTGTCTGTCGTCTCGCAGGCGACCAGCAACCTCTCGGCGTCCCTCCCGTACCTCGCGGTGCAGGTGGACCGCGCCAAGGCGGCGGCCGATGGCCTGACCGAGCAGCAGGTGGGTGCCATCGTGACCCAGGCGATGAACCCCAGTGCGACCGGCACCATCGTGATCGACGAGAAGACCCTGTCGATCTATGTCGACAACCCCGACAAGCCGACGACACAGGCTCAGCTCGAGGCTTTCTCGATCCCGACCGCGCACGGGCCGGTCCCGTTGACGGATCTCGCCACGGTGAAGACCGTCAACGGGCCGTCGAGCATCACCACGATCAAGGGGCTGCGCAGTGCCACCCTGACCGTCGTGCCGGGCACGGACAACACGGGCAACGCCTCGGCGCAGGTGCAGAAGGCCGTCGACTCGACGAAGCTGCCGGCGAGCGCGAACGTCAGCCTGGGGGGCGTCACCTCGCAGCAGGCTTCGTCGTTCCAGCAGCTCGGCCTCGCGCTGCTCGCCGCCATCCTGATCGTGTACGTGGTGATGGTCGCGACGTTCAAGAGCCTGCGGCAGCCCCTGCTGCTGCTGGTGTCGATCCCGTTCGCGGCGACCGGCGCCATCGCGCTGCAGATCGTCTCGGGCGTGCCGCTCGGCGTGGCCTCCATCATCGGCGTCCTGATGCTGGTGGGCATCGTCGTCACCAACGCCATCGTGCTCGTGGATCTGATCAACCAGTACCGAACACGAGGTTTGAAGGTGGGCGATGCGATCGTGCACGGCGCATCCCGGCGACTCCGGCCGATCCTGATGACCGCGCTCGCCACGATCGGGGCCCTGCTGCCGCTCGGCCTCGGCATCACCGGGCATGGCGGATTCATCTCGCAGCCCCTGGCCATCATCGTGATCGGCGGCCTGGTCTCGTCGACCCTGCTGACCCTGCTCGTGCTGCCGGTGCTGTACTACCTGGTCGAGGGCGCGGCGGAGCGCCGAGCGCAGTATCCGAAGCTGCGCCGTTCGATCGCGACGCGCGCCTTGGCGATCATCGGAGGCGTACTGGTGGCAGGCGGCGGTGCGGTCATCGGCGCCGCCACCATCGCCGGCCTGGCGTCGACGTCGCTCGAAGCGCGTCTCGGTGGACTCGGGATCATCGTCGGCGCCGCGCTGCTGGTCGCCGCACTGATCGTGTGGCTGGTTCGCAGTGCTCGGAACCGCCGGGCCCACCCGATCGCCTCCGATTCCGCTCCGGTTGCTGCGGAACCCGTGGCCATCGACTAAGCTCGGTGGGTCGGCTCACGACACTTCCGCGGACTCCGTCATCGCATGGGCTCCGCTTTGCACCACTGTCAGTCGTGCGGGCCGGATCATCAGCGCATCCGTTGATGAGGAATCCATTCAGGAAAACGGCCCCGGTCAGTATCGCCCGGGTTCTCGCGGCGCGAGGTCTGTTCGTGTGAGTTGCACTCACCGGGCAGAGCGGCGCTGCGCACTCTGTACAGAACACCGGAAGACATCACCATGCCCATCAACAAGAAGGGCGCCCCTGCGCGCTCCTCCCGCCCCACGACTGCTGATGCCGCTCGCAAGTCGGGCAGCATCAGTCCGAAGCACCGCGGCTACCGCGCCGACGAGGCCGCACCGAGCGATCGCGAGCCCAAGAAGCGCTGGAGCTCAGACGAGCGCGCCGCACGCGGCCGCAGCGAGCAGCGTCCACGTGGCGCGTCCGGCGCCGGCGCCTCGAACTCGGCCAGGGTCGGTCGTGAGCGCGTCGAGCGCTCGTCGGACGGCCGCCCGAACTGGGAGCCCAAGCGCGCATACGACGGCCGGCCTACTCGATCGGCCGCCCCTGCGCGCGACGAGCGAGGCAACCGCCCTGCGCGCAACTCGCGCGCTGGAGCTGGGAGCGACGCACCGCGTCGCCGCGACGCCAGCGCCGACGGGGCTTCGCCCCGCCGGACGTCACGTGAGTTCGAGCGTCCGGCCAAGAGCTGGGACCGTGACGCCCGTCCCGCGCGCTCTCACGACGACCGCCCGACTCGCAGTCATGACCGCTCGGACGACCGCTCCGATCGCCCGGCGCGCAGCTTCGGCCGCGACGCGGATCGCACCGAGCGCCCGGCGCGCGCCTTCGACCGCGACCGGCCGCAGCGCGATAGCCGCCCGGTCCGCGCCGGCGAGGATCGCGCCCGCCGCCCATTCCGTGACGAGCGTCCCGCTCGCAGTTGGGACGACCGCGCGCCCCGCCGCGACATGGCGCCCCGGCACGACGACCGCCGCGACGCCGCGCCTCGCGTCCCGCACGAGGACGTCGTGCTCGAGCGCCTCACCGCGCAGGCCGTCACGGCAGGCGAGGTCGACGGGATCGGCTTCGCCGACCTCGGGCTCGGCCAGAACATCGTCCGCGTGCTGAGCGAGCTCGGCGCCGAGACGCCGTTCCCGATCCAGGCCGCCACGATCCCCGACGTGCTCGCGGGTCGCGACGTGCTGGGTCGCGGCCGCACTGGATCCGGTAAGACCATCGCCTTCGGCGCGCCGCTCGTCGAGCGCCTGCTCGCGATGAGCGCCGGAGCCGCAAAAGGCACACGCCGCGAGTTCGGACGGGCTCCCCGTGCGCTGATCCTGGCGCCGACCCGCGAGCTGGCCCTGCAGATCGACCGCACCGTGCAGCCGATCGCCCAGAGCGTGGGACTGTTCACCACGCAGATCTACGGCGGCGTTCCGTACGCCCGTCAGCTCGGCGCGCTGCAGCGCGGTGTCGACATCGTGATCGGCACCCCTGGCCGCGTCGGCGACCTCGCGGCGCAGGGCAAGCTCGACCTGTCGAAGACCGTCATCACGGTGCTCGACGAGGCCGACCACATGTGCGAGCTCGGCTTCGCTGAGCCGGTGCAAGAGATTCTCGATCGCACGGCAGAGGGCGGTCAGAAGCTGCTGTTCTCGGCCACGCTCGACAAGGGCGTCGCCGACATCGTCGAGCGGTACCTGGTCGACCCGGCGGTGTTCGAGGTCGAGGGTGAGGACCAAGCCAGTTCGACGATCGACCACCAGGTGCTGCTGCTCGACCAGCGCGACAAGCAGCAGGTGCTGATCGAGCTCGCATCCGGTCCCGGCAAGAAGCTCGTCTTCGCCCGCACCCGCGCCTTCGCGGAACAGCTCGCCGACCTGCTCGACGATGCGGGCATCCGCGCCGAGAGCATCCACGGCGATCTCAACCAGAGCCGGCGCACCCGGGCCCTCGAGAAGTTCACGAGCGGTCGCGTCGACGTGATGGTGGCGACGGATGTTGCGGCACGCGGCATCCACGTCGATGACATCGCCCTGGTGATCCAGGCCGACGCGCCCGACGAGTACAAGGCCTACCTGCACCGCTCAGGCCGGACCGGCCGCGCAGGCAAGGAGGGCACCGTCGTGACCCTCGTGCCGCGCAGTCGTCGCCGCCGCACCGAGGAGTTGCTGTCCCGCGCCGAGATCGAGGCGCAGTGGACCAGCGTGGTTCCGGGCGACGCGTTCATCGAGGAGCTGTCGAACCGCTGACAGCCGGCCGGCGGCATAACGTCGGAATATCGGGGGTGCTATCGCCGCAGGGCGGGCAGCACCTCGGATCTTCCGAAGTTCCGTCGGGCGACAATGGACGGATGCAGATCAGAGCATTCGAAGAGGGCGACACCGACGAGGTGGTCGCCCTCTGGCGCCTCTGCGGTCTCGTCCGGCCGTGGAACGACCCGCGCCGCGACATCGCGCGCAAGCTTGAGGTGCAGCGCGAGCTGTTCCTGGTCGGCGTCGAGGAGGGCAATGGCGAGGTCATCGCCAGCATCATGTCGGGGTACGAGGGCCATCGCGGGTGGGTCAACTACCTCGCCGTGCATCCGGATGCCCGCGGCGCCGGTCACGGCCGCACCCTCATGAACGAGGTGGAAGCCCTGCTGCTCGCGCGCGGCTGCCCGAAGGTCAACCTGCAGGTGCGCGCGGACAACGCCGACGCGCTCGGCGTTCTACGCGGCGATCGGGTACGGAGTCGATGATTGCGTGTCGCTGGGCAAACGGCTCATCTCCGACTGAGCGTGTGCACTCACCGACGGCTGAGAACGTCGGTGAGCGCTCGCTACCCGAGAGGCTGCGAAGAGGGCGCGTCGCCCGCTTCCCCCCAGAAGCGGGCGACGCCACGAGACTCTCCCCCCGGAGGTCTCCTGTTGCCGAGGCCCAAACTATCGGCCTTCTTCTCCCCCACAACAGCACGCTTTGGGGGGCCACCCGAGCGGGGGGCAGACAGCTCGTGGGCCGTCGGCCCCGCCCCGTACTCTGGATGACATGGTCGCGCCCGCCTCTCCCGCCCTCGAGATCCTCCACCGGGTCTTCGGCTACGAGGCGTTCCGCGGTCAGCAGGCGGCCATCGTCCAGCGGGTGATCGACGGCGGCGATGCCCTGGTTCTGATGCCGACCGGGGGCGGCAAGTCGCTCTGCTACCAGATCCCCGCGCTCGTCCGTTCCGGCACGGGCGTCGTGATCTCGCCGCTCATCGCCCTGATGCAAGACCAGGTGGATGCGCTGTCCGCCGTCGGCGTTCGCGCCGCGTTCCTCAACTCGACGCAAGACTCCGATGAGCGCCGCCGCGTCGAGGCCGCGCTGCTCGCCGGGGAGCTCGACCTCGTCTATCTCGCTCCCGAACGTCTCAAGCTGAGCTCGACACTCGACCTGCTCGACCGCTCGCCGGTGGCGCTGTTCGCCATCGACGAGGCGCACTGCGTGTCGCAGTGGGGCCACGACTTCAGGCCCGACTACCTGGCGCTTTCGGTGCTGCATGAGCGCTGGCCGGCCGTGCCGCGCATCGCGCTGACCGCGACGGCGACCGAGCAGACCCGCCGCGAGATCGCGGCGCGGCTCGACCTCGGCGACGCCGAGCTGTTCGTGTCGAGCTTCGACCGGCCGAACATCCAGTACCGCATCGAGCCGAAGGCGCAGCCGCTCGGGCAACTGCTGCAGCTCATCCGCGCCGAGCATCCTGGCGAGGCCGGCATCGTCTACTGCCTGTCGAGAGCCTCGGTCGAGAAGACGGCAGATGCCCTGGTCGCCGAAGGCATCGCTGCGCTGCCGTACCACGCCGGCCTCGACGCGGCGACGCGCGCCCGCAATCAATCGCGCTTCTTGCGTGAAGACGGCGTCGTGATGGTCGCGACGATCGCGTTCGGCATGGGCATCGACAAGCCGGACGTGCGCTTCGTCGCCCACCTCGACCTGCCCAAGAGCGTCGAGGGCTACTACCAGGAGACCGGTCGCGCCGGTCGTGACGGACTGCCGTCGACCGCCTGGCTCGCGTACGGCCTGCAAGACGTCGTGCAACAGCGCCGCATGATCGACGAGAGCGAGGGCGATCTCGCGCACCGCCGCAAGCTCTCGGCCGCACCTCGACGCCATGCTGGCGCTCTGCGAGACGATCGAGTGCCGCCGGGTGCAGTTGCTCAACTACTTCGGGCAGCCGTCGGTCGCGTGCGGCAACTGCGACACCTGCCTGTCTCCGCCCGAGTCGTGGGACGGCACGGTGCCCGCCCAGAAGCTGCTCTCGACGGTGGTGCGGTTGTGGCGCGAGCGCCATCAGCGCTTCGGCGCCGGGCACCTCATCGACATCCTGCTGGGCCGCGAGACCGAGCGGGTGCGCAGCCAGTCGCACGCCGAGCTGCACCACCTTCGGCATCGGCACCGGAGCTCAACGAGCAGGAGTGGCGCGGCGTCGTTCGGCAGCTGCTCGCCCAGGGCCTGCTCGGGGTCGCCGCCGACGGGTACGGCACGCTGGTGATCACCGACGCCTCGGCATCGGTGCTCGACGGTTCGCGCATGGTCCTGCTGCGACGTGAGACGGCCAAGCCGACGAGGGCCGCGAAGTCCAAGGCCGGAGTCGAGCTGCCTGTCGAGGCCCGTCCGCTCTTCGAGCGCCTGCGCGAATGGCGCGCCGGCGTTGCCCGCGAGCAGGGCGTACCGGCGTACATCGTGTTCGGCGACGCGACCCTGCGGGGCATCGCGCTCACCAGGCCGTCATCCCTCGAGCAACTCGGCACGATCTCGGGGGTCGGCGAGAAGAAGCTCGAGAGCTACGGCGAAGGCGTGCTGGGCGTCGTGGCGGAGGAGTCGGCGGCCGCCTGATCGTCGGCCTCGTCGTCGCGCTTGCGCCCGGAACCCAGTGAGAGGGTCGCCAGCAGCCCGAGGGTGAGGAATCCCGCCGCCGAGAACGCCGAGATCTTGGTCGCGTCGCTGAACGCCTCCTCGGCCAGCTTGCCGATCTCGGGTTGCTTCGCGACCAGCCCAGGAATCGCTCCGCCCGCGCTGCTGACCACAGCATCCACCAGCTGCGTCTGCGAAGCGGCGGGGATGGTCGATGGCAGCTTGTCGGCGAACTGCGAGCCGAGGGTGCTGAACAGGATGGTTCCGAGGATCGCGATCCCGAGCGCCGAGCCGACCTGCCGGGCGGTGGACTGCGTGCCCGAGGCGGCTCCGCTCTGCTCAACGGGCACGTCGACGAGCACGACTCCGGTCAGCTGCGCGGTCGCCAGGCCGACGCCCATGCCATAGACGAACAGGCCCGAGGCGATCGCCCACCACGGGGTGCTGGTCGAGATGACGAGCGCGGTGATCACCAGCCCGACGATCTCGAGGGCGATTCCGGCCCGCACGATCTGTACCGGCGCGATCCGCCCGCTGAAGGCGCCGGCGAATCCGGATGCCGCGAACGATCCGAGCGCAAGCGCCAGAAGCACGAACCCGGTCTGCAGCGCGTCGTACCCGAGCACGTTCTGCAGCCAGAGCGGCAGCGACAGGATGACGCCGAACTCGCCGAGCGAGACGACCATTGCCGCGATGTTGCCGTTGCGGAACGACCCGATCCGGAACAGCGAGAAGGCGATCAGGGTGCTCTTGCCGATCCGCTGCCGATGTGCGCCCCACGCGATGAAGGCCACGATGGCGATGAAGGTGATCGCGAAGGCGAACGGGATCGGCGAGATGTCGAGCTTCCAGAACGACGGAGGCGTGTCGCTGAGCCACCAGCCGTAGGTCCTGCCCTCGATCAGAGCGAAGACGAGGGAGGCGAACAGGACGACAGAGAGCGCGGCGCCCACGACGTCCACGCGTCCCGCCCGGGGTGCCTTCGACTCGGCCACGAAGGCGAGTGCTCCGATGATGAGCAGGATGCCGAGGGGCACGTTGATCCCGAAGGCCCAGCGCCAGGAGAAATAGGTGGTGAGCCAGCCGCCGAGCAGCGGACCCACGGCGGCCATGCCGCCGATGGTGGAGCCCCACACGGCGAAGGCGATGCCACGCTCTCGTCCGACGAAGGTCGCGTTGATCAACGAGAGGGTGGTCGGCAGCAGCATGGCGCCGCCGACGCCCTGCACGACGCGCGCGGCGATGAGCAGGTCGCCGGTGGGCGCCAAGGAGGCCGCGATGCTGGCGAGCCCGAAGAGCGCGATGCCGATCATGAGCAGCCGTCGCCTGCCGAAGCGGTCGGCGAGGGTCCCCCACACCAGCAGCAGCGACGCGAACACCAGGGTGTAGCTCTCTTGCACCCACTGCACCTGGGTGGAGGTGATGTCGAGCTCCTTCACCACCGACGGGATCGCCACGTTGACGATGGTCGAGTCGACGATGATCAGAGCCACGGCGATGCTGATCACCACCAGACCGATCCACCGGCGGCGGTCGGGCTCGGTCGCGTGCACGGGGCTGGCGGCGCTCATGAGCTCTCCCTCTGCAGAGTCGAGTTAGTAAGCCGGCTGACCTTTACGACGTTAGCACTACCCTGAAGATCATGAGCGACGGGATGCGCGACTGGCCGACCGGTCGCCTGCTGTCCACGGCATCCCGGATGGTCGAGCACGCCTGGCTCGAAGCACTGAGCGCCCTCGGTCTCAGCCACGCCGGGCTGATCGTGCTGCACCTGCTCGAGAACGGTCCGTCGACGCAGGTCGACCTCGCGGCGCAGGCGCGGGTGGAGGCGCAGACCATGTCGCGCACGGTCGAGCGGCTCGAGCGCGAGGGTTTCGTGCAGCGCCGCTCGGATGCCGCGGACCGCCGCCGTCGGCTCGTGGAGCGCACCCCGGCGGGTGCCGAGGTGTTCGGGCGCGCCCGGCGGATCGAGGCGGAGCTGTTTCCCGAGGTGCCCGACCTGCCCGCCCTGCGCGAGGCACTGCTCGGCATCATCGGCCGGTCAGGCGGCAGGCGGTGGACGGACGCCGGCGCGGCCGCCGGCGCTCGCTCTCAACCGACCCCTCCCTGACCCGGCGGCCGACGGTACCGTCATCACATGACCTTCAACGACGACGCCGACATCACAGGCGGGCGAGTCAGCAAGCGCGGCCGCAACACCGCCATCGGTGTCGGGGGCGGGGGGCTCGGCCTGGTCGCTGTCCTCATCATCAGCCAGTTGCTGGGTGTCGACCTCACCGGGCTGGTAGGCGGGACGGGCGGCGGGTCGAGCTCGACGGACACCCCGCTCAGCCAATGCACGAGCGGGTCGCAGGCCAACTCCGACATCGACTGCCGCATGAAGGCGGCCGCGACGTCGCTCGACGCCTACTGGAGCGGTCAGGTCGACCGCTATACCCAGCCGCAGCTGGTGATCTTCGACCAGGCGACCGACACCGGATGTGGCGGCGCCACCACCGCGGTCGGCCCGTTCTACTGCCCGAACGACCAGACGGTCTACATCGACACCGCCTTCTACGGCGACCTGAGGAGCCAATTCGGGGCGACCGGCGGTCCGTTGGCGCAGCTCTATGTGATTGCGCACGAGTGGGGCCACCACATCCAGAACATCACCGGGATCATGGATGGCAACCTCAACCTGCAAGAGACCGGCCCCACGTCAGACAGCGTGCGCCTCGAACTGCAGGCCGACTGCTTCGCCGGAGCCTGGGTGGGAGCCGCGCAGACGACGAAAGACGCGAACGGCGTGCCGTTCCTGCAACCGGTGACGAAGTCCGAGATCGCGGATGCACTGAACGCGGCGGCCGCGGTCGGCGACGACCACATCCAGCAGTCGACGCAGGGTCAAGTCGACCCCGAATCGTTCACCCACGGCACCAGTGCGCAGCGCGAGAAGTGGTTCAACGTGGGGCTCGACGGCGATCCGCAGTCGTGCGACACCTTCGGAGCGAGCGCCTCGACGCTCTGAGCTACGGGCGGCGACGTCCGAGTCGAACGCCCCACACGAGGATGCCGATCACGATGTACACGGCTCCGATCAGGATCGTGAGCACGACGTTGCCGACGAACGCGGCGAGCACCAGAAGGGCACCGAGCACGATGAGCGCGATGCAGAGGTACCGGCCGGCTCCCCGGTCGGAGAGGAGCAGGATTGACGCGACGAGGATGAGAGCCGCGATCGCGAGTTGCACGAGAAGCGCCGCCGCCCCCAGGCTCCCTCCGGCCATGGCCAGCAGCGCGGTCACGAGCATCAGGGCGCCCGCGATCGCGTAGAGCCACGGAACCCATCGGCGCGATCGGACAGCGCGAAACCCGAGCCCGAACAGCACGAACGCTGCTCCCTCGAGCAGCAGTCCGATGAGGCCCATCCAGCCGGCGACCGACGAACCGGCGAGGCCCAGGAGTGCACCGAGGAGGGTCAGCGCACCTCCGACGATGAAGAGGAGTCCTGCGATCTTCCAGCGCGACCAGGTCATGGCCGAAGTTTCGCAGACCATTCCGCGCTGAGGAACTCCACACGGCCAGCCTTCAGCTTTTGTAGAGTCTCACTAAGCGGTGCGGGCGGTTCCGGACCGCGGCTCGTGGGCAGTGCACCACGCAAATGCAGCGTCCGCGCGTCAGGCGTAGCGTGCGGAGCACGACTTTCAGGAGTGCATCATGACCGACACCATCGAACGTGCCGCCACGCCCGGAGCGGGCTCCGCTCCCCGCGATGGGCAGCTCGTCGACTCCGCCGCGCTCGCCGAGGTGCTCTTCGCGCGCTGGGGCGACGCCCGCAAGCATTCCCGCGAGCTGCTGAAGCGCGAGGAGTTCCATCAGGTCCCGGGGCTCAGCATGGCCGAGCACCGGTTGCGCGCCACGGCCCAACTGAAGCGGCTGGTGGAAGAGGGCGTCGTGCACCGCGCGTTCCCGAAGGCCCTCGGCGGCGAAGAGGACCACGGTGGCAACATCGCGTCGTTCGAAGAATCTGGTCATCGGCGACCCCTCGATGCAGATCAAGTCGGGCGTGCAGTGGGGTCTGTTCGGCGCGGCCGTCATGCACCTGGGCACCGAGCGCGCCCACGAGCAGTTCCTGCCGTCGATCATGAGCCTGGCCACGCCGGGGGTCTTCGCGATGACCGAGACCGGGCACGGATCGGATGTCGCCGCGATCGGCACCACCGCCACGTACGACAAGTCCGCCGACGAGTTCGTGATCGACACCCCGTTCCGCGCGGCCTGGAAGGACTACCTCGGCAACGCAGCGGTCGACGGCCAAGCCGCCGTCGTGTTCGCTCAACTGATCGTCGAGGGCATCAATCACGGCGTGCACGCGTTCTACGTGCCGATCCGCGATGGCAAAGACTTCCTGCCCGGTATCGGCGGCGAGGACGACGGCCTCAAGGGCGGCCTGAACGGCATCGACAACGGGCGCCTGCACTTCACCGGGGTCCGCATCCCACGCACGAACCTGCTGAACCGCTATGGCGATGTCGACGAGAACGGCGTATACAGCTCGCCGATCGCCAGCCCGGGCCGCCGCTTCTTCACGATGGTCGGCACCCTCGTGCAGGGCCGCGTCTCTCTCGACGGTGCCGCGACGGTGGCCAGCAAGCTCGCCCTGACGATCGCGATCCGCTACGCGGACCAGCGCAGGCAGTTCGCCGACGGCGCCGGCGACGACGAGGTCGTGCTGCTCGACTACCAGCGACACCAGCGCCGATTGCTGCCGCGCCTGGCTACGACCTACGCGATGTCGTTCGCGCACGACCAGTTGCTCGAGAAGTTCCACTCGGTGTTCTCGGGCGAGCACGATACCGACGAAGACCGGCAAGATCTCGAGACGCTCGCCGCATCGCTCAAGCCGTTCAGCACCTGGTCGGCACTCGGCATCCTGCAGGAGGCGCGCGAGGCGTGCGGAGGCGCCGGCTACCTGGCCGAGAACCGCTTCACTCAGTTGCACGCCGACCTCGACATCTACACGACCTTCGAGGGCGACAACAACGTGCTGCTGCAGCTGGTCGCCAAGCGGCTTCTGACCGACTACGGCCGCCGCCTCGCCAAGCCGGATGCCGCCACCATCGCCGCATACGCCGGCCAGGCCGCTGGCGATGCGGTCAGCCGCTCGGGTCTGCGCGCGCTGGGTCAGCGCATCGCCGACTTCGGCTCGACCGCCCGCTCGGTTGGCAACGTTCGCGGCGAGGCCGCGCAGCGCCAGTTGCTCACCGACCGCGTCGAGACCATGGTCGCGGCCGTCGCGGGCCGGCTGAAGAACGCCGGATCGCTCAGCGCCCGGGATGCCGCTGCGCTCTTCAACGAGAACCAGAACGAACTGATCGAGGCGGCATACGCGCACGCCGAGCTGCTCGAGTGGGAGGCCTTCAGCGAGCGCCTCGCGACCATCGAGCACGCGGGCAACAAGCAGGTGCTCACCTGGCTGCGCGACCTGTTCGGCTTCACGCTCATCGAGAAGCACCTGTCCTGGTACCTGATCCACGGGCACCTGTCGGCGTCGCGAGCGGCGGCGATCACCGACTACATCGACGACCGGCTGCTGCCGCGCCTGCGGCCGCACGCGGTCGCGCTGACCGACGCGTTCCAGTTCGCGCCGGAGCACCTGCGTGCGCCGATCGCCAGCGGCGCCGAGCGCGAGCGGCAGGATGAGGCGCGCGCCTACTACGCGGCGCAGCGGGCGACCGGAACCGCTCCGATCGCCGAGAAGAGCCTCGCCGCCAAGAAGCCGGGCGCCGACAGCTAGGCCGGAGCGCAGCCGGGCTGCTACTTGTTCGCGGCCTTCGTCACGGCATCCGTGTTGTTGACGCGTTCGTTGCTCGCCTTCTTGGCGTGCTTGTCGAGGCGCTTCTCTTTGAGGGTCTTGGATGCCGCGGTCTTCGGGGTGTTCTTGCGTGCTGACTTGTCGCCCATGAGGTGCCCTCTGTTCTGTGCCGTCGGAGCCACCGTGACCCTGTGGGCCGAGACTACGCGTCCGCGGGTGGCAATCTCCATATGTAACTAGACATGTACGTACACGTCCGTGTACATTCAAAACATGGATGCGGTGGTGCAGGCGCTCTCGGACGACAACCGTCGGGCGATCCTCGAGACGCTGCGTCACGGCCCGGCCACCGTGAACGAGATCGCCGGGAACCTGGCGATCGCCCGGCCCGGGGTGTCGCGGCACCTGCGCATCCTGCGCGAGGCCGGCCTGGTGCGGGTGCGCAAGGACGCGCAGCGCCGCATTTACGCGATCGATCCGGACCCGCTCGCTCAGCTCGACGCATGGCTCGCGCCGTATCGAGATCTCTGGACCCATCGCATGGCTGCTCTGCACACCGAGATCGCGCGCGGCAAGCGCGCTAGGAGGAACAACGATGACTGACGCACTGCAGGTGGACCTGATCGCGGACGGCGACCAAGGCACGGTCCGGCTCGAGGACCGCTTCGACTCCGACATCTCCGACGTCTGGTCGGCGATCACCGATCCGGAGCGCACCGCGCGCTGGATCGCCGTCGTGACGGGCGACTTCCGGGTGGGGGGCGAACTGCAGGGCAGCTTCACCAGCAGTTGGGAGGGCACGATGCGGGTCGAGGTCTGCGATGCGCCCCACCGGCTGCGGCTGCTCTCGGTGAGCGAGGAGGGCGAGACCGTCATGGAGGCGGTGCTGACCGAAGACGGGGATGGCACACGGCTCGTGGTCGAGGAGCGCGGGTTGCCGCTCGCCGATGCGCCGTATCACGCCGCGGGCTGGCACGTGCACCTGCAGGATCTCGAGACCGAGCTCGCCGCGGGCAGCCGAGAGCCGTGGGAGCCGCGGTGGCGCGAGCTGTTCCCGGCGTACGGCATCGTCACCGCGTGAACGCGAGGCGCACCTGGCCATTGTGGTGCCCCGGGAGTGGTCGGGCCTCTGTTACCAGCGGGTGTTGAGCAGGTGCTGCACGATCAACGCCAACGCGAGTTGCGATGCCAGAGCGGCACGCCGCCAACGCTCGGGCAGGAAGGCGGTGCCGAGCAGCAGCCAGGGGACGAAGGGGAGCCAGATGCGTTCCACTTCGGCCTTGCTCATCCCGGAGAGATCGGCGAGCAGCACCGCGATGCCGGCCCCGACGGCGAGCAGCGCGACCGCACGCGTGCCGGCGAACTGGCCAGGGCGGCGCAACTTCGTGGCCGCGCCGGCGATCGATGCTCCGACGACCGGACCGGCGCTGATCGCCAGAGCGGCCAGATCCGCCCACACCCAGTAGCCGTACGGCCGGTCGGACGCGATGCCGGCCCAGTACCGGGCCGAGAGCACCGGGTAGGCCTGCCACCAGGCGAAACCGGCCACAGCGAATGCGAGCACCACCGCGATCGCCGCCGCCAGCGCGATCGGCAGCGGCCGCCAACTACGGGCCGCCCACAGCACCGCAGCGGCCGGCACCGCGAGCAGGGGCAGGCCGTACGAGAGCATGACGCAGTACCCCAGGAGGAGGCCGGAAGCGGCGCTCCACGCGATCGCCGCGGGCAGGCGCCGCGAGGTCGCAGCGATCGCGAGGCAGCACAGCCCCCAGGCGGCGACTGCGGCGAACACGGCATCCGCCGACACGGCCATCCAGATCGCGGCCGGGCCGGCGACCAGGAAGGGCGCGGCCGTGCGGGCCGCGTCCGGGGCGCCGAGGCGCTTCAGGGTGACCAGCACGGCTACCGGGGTGGTCGCGGCGATCACGATCACGGCGAAGCCGGCGGCGAGGCCGCTGCCCAGGCCCAGATGCACGAGCGCCACGAAGAACAGGACAGCCCCGGGCGGGTGGCCGGCGAGGTGCACGGGCCAGGGGTGGGCCGAGTCCAAGGGGATCCGTGAGATGTACTCGCGGAGGGTGGCCAAGACATCCGTGACGCTGCGCGCGGTGCCGAGGTATTCGGTCTTCGCGTCGAGGATCGTGCCGATGCCGGCGAGCCCGTCCACCATGGCCAGGCTGACCATCCAGGCGGCGCCCGCGAGGGAGGTGACCAGCAGCAGAACGCGCCAGCGCAGGCGCCGGGCGAGGTCGGCGCCGAACCGGACGACGAGCACGGCCAGGATCAGCGCGGGGATCGTCCCGGGCCCGACCCGCGGATCCCATTCGGCATGCAGGGGAGGGACGGAGTCCGCGCGCACGCGCCAGCCGGTCAGGAACGGCACCAGGATGGCGGCCAGGATCAGGAGGACCGCGGCACCATAGCCCCACGCGGGTGCTGAGATGCGCGGTCGGGGCGTCACGATCCCGCTCGCATGAACTCGGCGAAGGTGCGGCCGCGTGCGGTCCACTCGCGCGACAGCGCCCAGCCGGTTCTGCGGGCGTGGTGCCGCAGCGCCGCAGCTCCGACTTCGGCCCACGGGAACGGCGAACTCTCGCGCCGGAACTCGTCCACGATGACTCCTTGAAAACTGCGATCGCGGAGCGGATCGGGGTGGGCCTCCACCCGCACCCGACCGCCCTCCGGCCGCACGAGTTCGGCGCAGCGCGCGAGAAGGGCATCAGGATCTCCGCCGATTCCGATGTTGCCGTCGATCAGGAGCGCCGTGCCCCAGGTGCCCTCGGCTGGCAGGTCGTGGAAGATCGACCGGCGCAGCACCGGCAGGCCGTGCTCCTGGGCGATCTCGACGGCCGTCTGCGAGATATCGATCCCCAGCGCGATGTGCCCGGCCATGATCGCGGCGTGCACCAGCCGACCAGGACCGCACCCGATGTCGAGCACTGGACCGGTCGTTCCCGACACGGCTTCGGCATCGTCGGCATCTGCGGCCGCCAGGAAGCGCTCGACGTCGAGACGCGCGGACTCGGCGAACGGCTCGTCCGCCTCGCGCAGGTACAGGGCGACGGAGGGATCGCGGAGGGCTCGATCGTACGGCTCATGACCACCCGATCCGAAGGCTCCCACGTCGAGCAGCTTGGAGGTCGGCACGGGCACACTTCGACCCTACGAATCGCGGACGAAAGCGGCGACGAGCAGTTCTTACGAAACGCGGACGGTCGCGATCATCGCCACGCGAGGGGTGCCCATGCGCGGCGGGCGAACATACTCTGAACTGTGAGTTCTCCTGCCGCGATCTCCCGACAGAACCGGGATCTGGCCGATCGGCGCGTGCTGATCGTCGAGGACGACCCCACGGTTCTCGAAGTAGCGGGGGCATATCTGCGCTCCGCGGGATTCGCCGTGGCGCTCGCCACGGACGGATTCGAGGCACTCGAGGCGGTCCGCTCTGCGCACCCGGACCTGATCGTGCTCGACCGCATGCTCCCGGGGATCGACGGCGCGGAGGTCTGCAGGCGGATCCGGTCGGAGTCGGCCGTGCCGATCATCCTGCTCACCGCGCTGGGTTCGACCGACGACCGCATCGTGGGGTTGGAGGCCGGAGCCGACGACTACCTGACGAAGCCGTTCTCGCCACGAGAACTGGTGCTGCGCGTGCAGTCCATTCTGCGGCGCAGTGTGAGCGAACTCACTCCCGAGGCCGCATTCGACCTCGGGCCCTTCTCGCTCGACCCGTCAGCACGGATCATCCGACGGGACGGTCAGGAGCTGTCGCTCTCGGCGCGCGAGTTCGACCTCTTCTCGTTCTTCCTCAAGCATCCCGGCCAGGCGTTCAACCGCGAGCAGTTGCTGCGGTCGGTCTGGGGGTGGGAGTTCGGCGACCTCTCCACCGTGACGGTGACAGTGCGCCGCGTGCGCGAGAAGATCGAACCCGATCCGACCGACCCGTCCATCCTGGTCACCGTGTGGGGCGTCGGCTACCGCCTCGACCTGTCGTGAAGGGATTCGTCATGCTCCCGCTGCCCGACCTCGCCATCGTCGTCGCGATCGCCTTCGCCTGCGCCCTCGGAACCGGAGCGGTCGGGCTGGGAGTGCTGCGGTTGGTGCGGCGGTCCTCGATGCTCGTGCAATTGTGCGTGGTGGTGGTGACGGCGATCGTCTCGGTCGTCGTCGGCGTGCTGGCGGTCGGCAACGCGATGTACGTCTCGGCCGAGGATGTCGTCGTCAGCTTCTACGTGGCAGGCGTCGCCGCCGCCGTGTCCATCGCGATCGCGGTCGTGCTGGGGCGCACCTTCACGCGCACCAGCAATCGCCTGCGCTCGATGACCCAGGCGCTCGGTGACGGCGAGCGGTTCGATGGAGCGCCGGCCTCCGCGGACTCGGCGGAGTTCGCCACCCTGGCCTCCGACCTGGCTCTCACCAGTCGCCGATTGGCGCAGGCCCGCGAAGAGGTCGCCACCCTCGACGCCTCCCGCCGCGAACTGGTCACCTGGATCTCGCACGACCTGCGCACCCCGCTCGCCGGCCTGCGGGCGATGGCCGAGGCGCTCGAAGACGGACTCGCCGCCGATCCGGAGCGGTTCCACCGCCAGATGCGCGTGCAGGTCGACCACCTGTCCGCGCTCGTCGACGACCTCTTCGAGCTCTCGCGGATCCACTCCGGCAATCTGGCGCTCTCGATCCAGCCGGTCTCGCTCTACGACCTGGTCAGCGATGCGGTGGCCGAGATCCGAGCGCTCGCCGAATCGCGGTCGATCACGTTGACCAAGTCGAGCCACGCCGAGTTGACCGTCGCCGGCGACCCGCGCGAACTCGCCCGCGTCATCGGCAATCTGCTGATGAACGCGATCCAGCACTCCCCGGCGGGAAGCGAGATCTCCGTCTCTGCGCGCCGTGATGGCGACCATCACGTGGTGCTCACGGTCGAGGATGCGGGGGGCGGCATCCCCGAGAAGGACCTGTCGAAGGTGTTCCAGGCCGGCTGGCGCGCAACCCCGTCGCGCACCCCGGCGCAGCTCGACGGCAACTCGGCCGGGGCTGGGCTCGGGCTCGCCATCGTGCAGGGGATCGTCGAGGCCCACTCGGGCGACATCAGCGTTCGGAACATCCCGGGCGGCTGCCGCTTCGACGTTCGGCTGCCGCGGCATGACTCCGTGGCCGCCTGACCGTCAGCTGTCCTCACCCCGTCACATTTCACGGCGGTCCTGCCGCGCCGGCGTTCGTATCGTCGGAGTGACGGGAGGTCGGGCATGCATCTCAGCTGGCGGCTGCAGCGGGTCCTGCATCAATTCCGTCATGCGCTCATCAGTCCGTCGCGCAATCCGCGAACGGCGGTCGTGCTCGGCCGCCTGCTGGGCGCCGCGTTCCTGATCTGCTTCGCGACCGGGATCTACAGCCACCTGCTGCAGGATCCGCCCACCTGGATGTCGTTCCCGACTCGCCCGCTCTGGCTCTACCAGGTGACGCAGGGCACGCACGTCACGGCCGGGATCGCGTGCTTTCCGCTGCTTTTCGCCAAGCTCTACGCGGTGCTGCCCGAGCTGTTCCAGCGGCCGCCGGTGCGATCCTTCGCCCACTTCATCGAGCGGGCGACGATCGCCCTGTTCGTCGCGTCGGCTCTGGTGCAGCTGACCATCGGGCTGCTGAACACCTACCAGTTCTATTCGCTGTTCCCCTTCTCGTTCCGTCACGTGCATTACGCTCTGTCGTTCGTCGTGATCGGCTCGCTCGCCATCCACATCGCCGTCAAGCTGCCCGTGATCGTGCGCTACTGGCGCGCGCGTGATGCCTACGACTCCGACGGCCGCGTGGTCGAGCTCGAGCCGAACCCGGATGCCGAATTCGATGCGCCCGATGAACTGCGGCGGCGAACCGGCATCCGGCAGAACGCGGGCATCACCGGTCGGATCTTCGAGTGGATCGACCAGAGGCCGGCCCCCGAGCCTCCCGACCGGCGCGCCCGGGTCAGTCGTCGCGGCTTCTTCGCCGCGGTCGCCGTTGCCACCGGAGCGCTGGTGACGCTGACCGCGGGGCAGTCGTTCGGCATCCTGGACGGCGCCAATCTGTTCGCGCCGCGCAAGAACGGCACGGGGCCGCAATCGCTACCGGTCAATCGCACGGCGAAAGCGGCCGGGGTCGTCGAGGCCGCGACCTCGGCCGACTGGCGGCTCACGGTGACGAACGGCGGCACCTCGCGAGCGTTGAGCTACGACGAGCTCGCGGCGCTGCCGCAGTACGACTCGCGGCTGCCCATCGCCTGTGTCGAGGGGTGGAGCCAGTATGCCGACTGGCGCGGACCCCGCCTGCGCGATGTGGTCGCGCTGGTGGGCGCTCGCGAGCAGTCGGGCGTGCAGATCACCAGCCTGCAGCAGCACAGCATCTACGCCGTCACCGAGATGCAGCCGGATTTCGTGAATGACGAGTTGACCCTCGTCGCGCTGCGGCTCGACGGCGAGGTGCTCGACCTCGACCATGGCTACCCCGCTCGGATCATCGCGCCCGCCCGGCCGGGGGTGCTGCAGACCAAGTGGCTCAGTTCGCTCGAGGTGATCTGATGCCGCAGCCCGCTCCCGCATCCTTCCCCGCCGCCTCCGAGGCCGTGACGATCTGGCGCGGCGTGCTCATCGGAGTTGGTGTGCTGCTGCTCCTGATCGGCGCGGCGACCTTCCTGATGCAGGTGCCGCCCGCGCGCTATCCCGGGATCGCCGCCTGGCTGGCCGGTGCGATCATCGTGCACGACGGGATCGGGGCGATGCTGGTCTTCGCGGCCGCCGTCCTGCTGCGCCGCCTCGAACCGCGCATCCCGTTCGCGGTGCTCGCGATCCTGCAAGCAGCAACGGTGGTATCGGTCATCGTCACCGTGATCGTGCTCCCCGAGATCGTCAAGCAGGCGATCGGCACGGCGAATCCGACGATCCTTCCGCTGGACTACGTCGCGCACCTCCTCTGGTTCTTGGCCACGGTGGCCATCGCGACGGCAGTGAGCGTCGCGGCCTATCTTCTGGCGGTCAGGCGCCGCCGACGCTCGTCGGGTCGAAGGTTCTGAGCAGGCGCGCGAAGGCGGTGGCCGGGGCGAGGCGCGCGACCTCCTGCGCGGCGGCGAAGGTGTCGATGTCGGTGAGAGAGGGAAGCATCCCGACCCGGAGGCCGGCGCCCGTCAGTCGGCCGAGTTGCCGGGCGCCCGTGTCGTCCCGAGACATCGGGATGCCGCGGATCAGGTCTCCGCGCGGTTCGCGCATGCCGATCGCCCAGTAGCCGCCGTCCGAAGCCGGGCCGAGCCAGGCATCGATGTCGTCTGGCCAGGCGAACGCCGCGGCCAGGTCGGCGGGGCGCAACTGAGGGGTGTCCATGCCGATCAGGATGGTCGGGCCGGTGCTCGCCTCGAACAGGGCGGCCAATCGTTCATCGAGCGGGCCGTCGACCTGACGGACCAGCTCGTACGCCCTCGCGGCCTCCGGAATCCGTTCCCCGTCGAAGAGCAGCACCCGCCGAGATGCCGGAAGAGGCGCGATCGCGGCGATCGTGTCGTCGATCGCGGCAGCGGCCAGCAGGGCGGCCTGCTCGAGCGAGAGAGGAGGGTGCAGCCGGGTCTTCGCCCGCCCGGGCAGCGGCTCCTTGGCGATCAGAACGAGGGTGGTCACTGCGCAGGGCCGCCGGTGACCGTGCGATCGGCGAGCAGCCGAGACATGTCATGGATCGCGGTGACGGTGCCGCGGAGGGTGCCGGTCACCTTCGACCGGCCGGCACGAGGCAGGTACGGAACATCGATCTCGGCAATGCGCCATTTCGCCGCATGCGCTCGCAGAACCATCTCGAGCGGGTAGCCGCTTCGACGGTCGAGCATGCAGAGGCTCAGCAGTGACTCGCGCCCGGCAGCTCGCATCGGGCCGAGGTCGTGCAGCCGCAGGCCGGTGGCGCGAGCAACGAGACCGGCCAGGGCGCGGTTCGCCATCCGCGCGTGCAGGGGCCAGGTACCGCGCTCGGTCGGCCGTCGCCGCCCCAGCACGAGGTCGAGGCGGCCATGGAGCACGGGCTCGGCAATCGCGATCAGCCCGGCCGGATCCATTGACGCGTCCGCGTCGCAGAACGCGACGATCGGAGCCGTCGCCGCCAGCAGTCCGGCGTGGGCGGCGGCGCCGAATCCGCGCCGCGGCTCGAGAACGACGCGGGCGCCCAGCGCGCGGGCGACGTCGCCCGAACCGTCGGTCGATCCGTTGTCGACCACGATCGGGCGGAATCCACGGGGCATCCGCGAGAGCACCCAGGGGAGCGCCTCCGCCTCGTTCAGGCACGGCAGCACGACGTCGACGGTCGCGGCGGTCACAGCACGGCCGCCCGCAGCGGCGCGGTGGCGAACTCGCGCATGCCGTCATCGAACGACATCCGGGGATGCCACCCCAGTTCGTTCCGCAGCCGGGCCGACGAGGCGGTGATGTGGCGCACGTCGCCGAGCCGGTATTCGCCGGTGATCAGCGGAGGCGGCGCCCCCGCGTTCGCGCTGAGCCGCGCGGCGAGTTCGCCGATGGTGTGGACGGTTCCGCTGCCGACGTTGAACGCACGGAAGGGCGTCGAAGCCGCCGAGACGAACTCCACGGCCGCGAGGTTGGCCGATGCGACATCGGCGACATGCACGAAGTCACGCCGCTGGGCCCCATCTTCGAAGACGCGCGGGGACTCTCCGCGTTGAACGGCCGATCGGAACAGCGACGCGACGCCGGCATACGGCGTGTTCTGCGGCATCCCCGGCCCATAGACGTTGTGGTACCGCAGGGTTGCGACGGACCCGCCGGTCGCTCGCGCCCACGCTGCGGCCAGGTGCTCTTGCGCGAGTTTGGAGGCCGCGTACACATTGCGCGGATCGAGCGCGGCGTCCTCGTCGATCAGCAGCGGTTCGAGCGGCCGGCCGAGCTCGTCGACCGGATCGAAGCGGCCGGCGTCGAGATCCTCCCGGCGCCGCGGAGCGGGACGCACCGCACCGTCCGGCCCGGCGTACGCCCCCTCGCCGTACACCACCATCGAACTCGCGAGGACGAGTCTGCGCACTCGGGCGTCGGCCATGCCCGCAAGCAGGACCGCCGTGCCCAGATCGTTCGACGACACGTAGTCCGGTGCGTCGGCGAAGTCGACGCCGAGTCCCACTTTCGCTGCCTGGTGCGAGACCGCGTCGACCCCAGCCAGTGCGGTGCGGACGGTGGCGGCGTCCCGTACATCGCCGTGGACGAACTCGATCCGCGGATCGAGCGGCGGCACCGATCCGTGCACGTCGGCCCGGAGCGAATCGAGCACCCGTACCGCCCAGTCGGCATCGAGGGCGGCCTCGACGACCGCCGCGCCGATGAACCCGGATCCGCCGGTCACCAGCAGTTTCATGCGGTCGGCCTCGCGAGCACGGCGGCGACCTCCTCGGCCGGAACGAGTTGGCGGGCGGCGTAGTCGGCGGGGATCGCCTCGGCGATCGTCTCGATCGCACGGACGATGCCCGGCTGAGCCCCTCGCAGCCGTTCGAACACGAGCCCGGCACTCACCTCCTGCTCGTCGTCGGCCGGCGCTGCGTCGTTATCGGTGACGAAGGCCAGAGTGACCGTGCCGATGTTCAGCTCGGCCGCGAGCGGAACCTCGGGGTACAGCGTCATGTTCACGAGGTGCGCGCCCGCCGCCCGGAGCCACTGCGACTCGGCGCGGGTGGAGAATCGGGGTCCCTGGATCACCGCGACCGTGCCGCTCGGGATCACGTCGTGCCCGAGTGCGTCGACCGCGATCCGGTGCAGCCGCGGGCAGAACGGGTCGGCAGATGCGAGGTGCTGCACCGACCCGCGGTCGTAGAAGGTGTCGGCGCGGCCGTGGGTGCGATCCAGGTACTGGTCGGTGACGACCAGAGAGCCGACCGGGTAGTCGGGATCGACCGACCCCACCGCCGCGGTCGAGATGATCGTGCGCGCGCCCACCGAGGCGATGGCCCAGATGTTCGCGCGGTAGTCGATCAGGTGCGGCGCTACGGAGTGGTCGCGTCCGTGCCGGGGCAGAAACACCGCGGGCCTGCCCGCCAGAGTTCCCACGGCGAGCTCGACCGGCCCGTAGGGGGTGCCGATCTGCCGGTGCGCGGGGTCGCCCTCGAAGAGGGAGTACATCCCGGAGCCGCCGATCACGGCGATCGACGCAGACGGTTCGGCCACGCCTCAGTCTCGCGGTCGAGGGCGGGGAGGGTCGGTCTGCGCCCCCGAACGTCACAGCTTCGTAAGGATTCGCCTGCCTGAACCCGGGAACCAGCGCGCCGCCGCCAAGTGGGCGCCCGTTCCGGCGACATGATGGTCGGTGAAGGGCGATGACGTGAGCCTCGCCCATCCAGACCCGAAGGAACCGCCATGCCGATCGGCATCATCGTTGAAAGCGCCCCCGGCGAGACGCGCGTTGCCGCGACACCGTCCACCGTGGCGCAACTGCTCCAGCTGGGCTACGAGGTCGTGGTTCAGAAGGGCGCGGGTGCCGGATCGTCGTTCCCGGATGCCGACTACGAGGCGGCCGGTGCCCGGCTGGTCACCAAGAAGGCGGCCTGGTCGTCGGCGATCGTCCTGACCGTCAATGCGCCCTCCGATGCCGAGCTGGCGATGCTCTCGAAGGGCGCGGTGCTCATCTCGTGGCTCAGCCCGGGGCTGAATCCGAAGCTGGTCGACAAGCTGGTCGCGCTGCCGATCACGGCGCTCGCTGTCGACGCGGTGCCGCGCATCTCGCGCGCCCAGTCGATGGATGTGCTCTCGTCGACCGCGAACATCGCCGGCTATCGCGCGGTGATCGAAGCCGCGAACGCGTTCGGCCGCTTCTTCACCGGTCAGGTCACGGCCGCAGGCAAAGTTCCGCCCGCCAAGGTGCTCGTGGCGGGTGTCGGAGTCGCGGGGCTCGCGGCCATCGGTGCGGCGTCGAGCTTGGGCGCGATCGTTCGGGCGACCGATCCGCGCCCCGAGGTGGCCGAGCAGGTCTCGTCCATCGGCGGCAGCTACCTGCCGGTCGAGGTCGGCGAGAAGATGGAGTCGTCAGACGGCTACGCCAAGGTCACCAGCGAGGCCTACGACAAGCGCGCCGCCGAGCTCTACTCGGAGCAGGCGCGCGACGTGGACATCATCATCACGACCGCGAACATCCCCGGTCGCGCGGCGCCCCGGCTCATCACCAAGGCGGATGTCGCGTCGATGAAGTCCGGCAGCGTCATCGTCGACCTCGCGGCGGCCAACGGCGGCAACGTCGAGGGCACCGTGCCCGGCGAGAAGATCGTGACGCGCAACGGGGTCACGATCATCGGCTACACCGATCTCGCCCGGCGCCTGCCCGCACAGGCGTCGCAGCTGTACGGGCAGAACCTCGTCAACCTGATGAAGCTGCTGACGCCCGGCAAAGACGGCGCGCTCGTGCTCGATCTCGACGACGTGGTGCAGCGCGCGATCACCGTCGCGCAGAACGGCGAGAAGCTGTGGCCGCCGCCGCCGGTCCAGGTGTCGGCGGCGCCTGCGGCGGCCGCTGCGCCGGCCGCGCCGGCCCCGAGCAAGCGGCGCGGCATCCCGCGGGCCGCGCGTCTCGCTCTGACGGCGCTCGGCATCCTGGCCCTGTTCGCTGATCGTCGCCATCGCGCCGGCTCCCCTGCCGCAGCACATCACGGTGTTCGTGCTCGCGATCGTGGTCGGGTTCTATGTGATCGGCAAGGTGAATCACGCGCTCCACACGCCGCTCATGTCGGTGACCAACGCCATCAGCGGCATCGTCGTGGTCGGAGCGCTCGTGCAGATCGCCGTCGGCGATCCCCTGACCCGGGTGCTCTCGGTCATCGCCGTGCTGCTGACCAGCATCAACATCTTCGGCGGTTTCGCCGTGACCCGCCGCATGCTGCGCATGTTCTCGAAGGGCTGATCCGCGTGTTCGATTCCCTCACCACCGCCACCGTCGGCCATCGCCGGCGGCGCGTACATCGTCGCCGCCCTGCTGTTCATCCTGAGTCTCGGCGGCCTGTCGAAGCACGAGACCGCGCGCACCGGCATCGTCTACGGCATGATCGGCATGGCCATCGCCCTGGTCGCCACCGGGGTGCTCGTCACCCAGCGCAGCGACTGGCTGGGGATCGTGCTGCTGCTGGTGGCCGTGGTGATCGGCGGCAGCATCGGGCTGTGGCGCGCCGCGCGCGTGCAGATGACCGGCATGCCGCAGTTCATCGCGCTGCTGCACTCCTTCGTCGGTCTCGCGGCCGTGCTCATCGGGTGGAACGGCTACCTGCAAGACGGGGGGATCGCGGCGAACCTGATCGGCATCCATCACGCTGAAGTCTTCATCGGCGTCTTCATCGGAGCTGTGACGTTCACCGGCTCGATCATCGCGTTCCTGAAACTGTCGGCGCGCATGCCCTCCGCCCCGCTCGTGCTGCCGGGCCGCAACGCGCTCAACCTCGGCGCGCTGGTGGTCTTCGTCGGACTCACGGTGTGGTTCGTGATCACGCCGGTGCTCTGGCTGCTGATCGCCGTCACCGTGCTGGCGCTGCTGCTCGGATTGCACCTGGTCGCCTCGATCGGCGGCGGCGATATGCCCGTCGTGGTGTCGATGCTGAACAGCTACTCGGGGTGGGCGGCGGCCGCGAGCGGCTTCCTGCTCGACAACGACCTGCTGATCGTGACCGGCGCGCTCGTCGGGTCGTCGGGTGCGTTCCTGAGCTACATCATGTGCGAGGCCATGAACCGCTCGTTCATCTCGGTGATCGCGGGCGGCTTCGGCATCGAGGCTCCGACGAAGGGCGACGAGCAGCTCGGCGAGTACCACGAGATCGGCGTGCCCGAGACCGCGCAGCTGCTCGCGGATGCCCGCTCGGTGATCATCACGCCCGGCTTCGGCATGGCGGTGGCGCAGGCCCAATACCCGGTCGCGGAGCTGGCGCGCATCCTCCGCGCGCGCGGCATCGAGGTGCGCTTCGGCATCCATCCGGTGGCGGGCCGACTGCCCGGTCACATGAACGTGCTGCTCGCCGAGGCGAAAGTGCCATACGACATCGTGCTCGAGATGGATGAGATCAACGACGACTTCCCCGGAACGAGCGTCGTGCTCGTGATCGGCGCCAATGACACCGTGAACCCCGCGGCGGCCGAGGATCCGAGCAGTCCGATCGCCGGGATGCCGGTGCTCAAGGTCTGGGAGGCCGACGAGGTCATCGTGTTCAAGCGGTCAATGGCTGCCGGCTACGCGGGCGTGCAGAACCCGCTGTTCTACCGCGACAACGCGCGGATGCTGTTCGGCGACGCGAAGGTGCGGGTCGAAGAGATCGTGCACGAGCTCGGGCGGCTGAGCCCGGCGGGGTCGGCGTCGGCGAGCGGTGCTGCTCGGACGTCGTCGGAGTAGCTTGGCGGCATGCGTACGCGGCGAGCGATCGCTGTCTCGCACGGGGGCGGCGGCGACGACGCGCCCGCTCACAGCCCGTGCGGGCCCGGCGACTACTGGTGGGCGTAAAGCGCAGTCCTGGGGAGCGGGCGCCGTCGGCGATCCGTGATCGCCGTCCTCCGAGCCCCTTCGCAATCCGGGTGGCCAACTCGAGTGCCACCATTTGGCCACCCGAGTTGCGGAGTGCGCGGGCCCGACGTGCCTGTTTCCGGTCAGGCTGTTGCCGCCGGGGCTGCCTTCCGCGATCTGGTGCGCAGGCAGTGGCCTAGCCCCGATCCAAGCCCTCCTCGGCCTGCCGCAGCAGGGGCGCCAGTCGGTAGGGCACGAGCTCGTTGATCGCGATCGAGGTTTCGGTGCGCTCGACACCGTCGCAGGCGAGGATGCGCTCGTTGATCGTGAAGAGCTCGTCGGTGTCTGTGCAGACGATGCGGACCAGCAGATCGGTCGGCCCTGTCATCCCGAAGGCCTGGACGACCTCGGGAATCTTGGCGAGCTCGGTCGCGATGTGGGCGAGCTTCTGCTGCGTTGCGTAGACGGTGGTGAAGGCGGTGAGCGGTCGGCCGATCGCCGCCTCGTCGATGCAGCGGTCGTAGGGCAGCAGCACGCCGGCGGCCTCGAGGCTGGCCATGCGGGCCTGCACGGTGTTGCGAGTGACGCCCAGTCGTTGAGCCAACGCGACCGTGGTGGCGCGCGGGTCGTCGGTGAGGGCCAGCAGGAGCCGGAGCTCGGTGCGATCCAGGGCGCGCATTCTGCCTCCTTGTGACAGATTTCGGGCCAAAATCGGCCCCGTGTTGAGCATAATGCTTAATCCATTGCGGATCGGTTGCGCACTTCGAAAAAGCGAGCGTAGCCTTCGGATGAAGACATCGCCGTCGTTCGCTTGGGAGGCATCCATGAAAGCCGCGCTGCTCGAAGCCATCCCCGGCATCACGCCCTTCGTCGGCCTGCTCGGCCCCGACGGGCACCGCGACACCACCGGCGCCTTCGCCGATCTGGTCGCCGACATCGGCCACTGCGGAACTGCTCGGGCTGTACCGCGACATGGTGATCATCCGGCGGATCGACACCGAGGCCACGGCGCTGCAGCGCCAGGGCGAGCTCGGGCTGTGGCCGCCGCTGCTCGGCCAGGAGGCCGCGCAGATCGGGTCGGCGCGCGCGCTGGCCCCCGACGACTTCGTGTTCTCCAGCTATCGCGAGAACGGCGTCGCGTGGGTGCGCGGCGTCCCGCCGACCGACCTGCTGGTCACCTGGCGGGGCGTCGCGCAGTCGGGGTGGGACCCCTTCATCCATCGGATGGCGACCCCCCAGGTCATCATCGGCGCGCAGACCCTGCACGCCACCGGGTACGCGCTCGGGATGCAGCTGAAGAAGAGCGACTCGGTCGCCGTGACCTACTTCGGCGACGGAGCGACCAGCGAGGGCGACGTCAGCGAGGCGCTCATCTTCGCCGCGTCGTACGCCGCTCCCGTCGTCTTCATCTGCCAGAACAACCAGTGGGCGATCTCGGAGCCGGTGCGGGTGCAGAGCCGCACGGCGCTCGTCGATCGGGCAGCAGGATTCGGCATGCCGGGCATCCAGGTCGATGGCAACGACGTGCTCGCCGTGATGGCGGTTACGCGCGCCGCCCTCGATCGCGCGCGGCGGGGCGATGGGCCGACCTTCATCGAGGCCGTCACCTACCGCATGGGTCCGCACACCACCGCAGACGACCCGAGCCGCTACCGCCCGCCGGCCGACCTCGAGGAGTGGGCCGCCAAGGATCCGCTGGCGCGGGTCGCGGCCTACCTGCGCGATGCCGGCGTTCTCGATGCGGCCGCCGAGGCCGAGGTCGCGGCGGCGGCCGACGCGGTTGCAGCCGAGCTTCGTGCCGGTTGCCTCGCCATGCCCGACTTGCCTCCGGGCGCGCTCTTCGACCACGTGTACGCCGAGCCGCACCCGCGCATCGACGAGCAGCGCGCCGCTCACGAGGCCTACCTCCGGATGTTCTCGTGACGGGCGCGACGACCAGCGCGACCCTCACCATGGCCGCCGCGATCAACGCCGGCCTGCGGCGCGCGATGGAGGACGACGATCGCGTGGTCGTGATGGGCGAGGACGTCGGCAAGCTCGGCGGCGTCTACCGCGTGACGCAGGGGCTGCAAGAGACCTTCGGCGATCGCCGGGTGATGGATACCCCGCTCGCCGAGTCGGGCATCCTCGGCACCGCGATCGGGCTGGCCTTCGCCGGCTACCGGCCGGTCTGCGAGATCCAGTTCGACGGATTCATCTACCCGGCCTTCGACCAGATCGTCAGCCAGGTGGCGCGGATGCACTCGCGCACCCGCGGCGCCGTGAAGATGCCGCTGACGATCCGCGTGCCGTGGGCGGGTGGCATCGGCGCCGCCGAGCACCACTCGGACTCTCCCGAGGCCCTGTTCACCCACACCTCGGGGCTGCGCGTGGTCAGCGTCAGCGATCCGGCGGATGCCTACGCCGTCATCCGCGAGGCCATCGCCAGCGACGACCCGGTGCTCTACTTCGAGCCGAAGCGCCGCTATCACGTGAAGGGCGAGGTCGACCTGGATGCGGCGCCCGAGCCCGGTGCGCGCCATGGACCGCGCCCGCGTCGTCGCGGCCGGAACCGACGTGACAGTCGTCGCGTACGGCGGTCTCGTGCAGACCGCGCTGGCCGCCGCGACCGCCGCGCAGACGGAGGGAGTCTCGGTCGAGGTCATCGACCTGCGTTCGCTGTCGCCGATCGACTTCGACACCGTCGTCGCCTCGGTCGAACGCACCGGGAGGCTGGTCGCCGTGCACGAGGCATCCCAGACCGGCGGACTCGGGGCCGAGCTCTGCGCGGCCGTCACCGAGCGCTGCTTCTACAGCCTCGAGCACGCGCCGGTGCGGGTGACCGGCTTCGACATCCCGTTCCCCCCTGCGAAGCTCGAGAAGTTCCACCTGCCCGACATGGACCGGATCCTCGACGGGATCGACCGGGCGATGGACCGCCCGAACTCGCTCCAGGATCGGGGCTGGTGACTGTGGCGCTGCGAGAGTTCCGTCTGCCCGATCTCGGCGAGGGTCTCACCGAGTCGGAGATCGTCGCCTGGAAGGTCGCGGCCGGCGACCGCATCGAGCTCAACCAGGTGATCGCCGAGGTCGAGACCGCGAAGGCGGTCGTCGACCTGCCCGTCGCCGTTCGCGGGCATCGTCGCCCGCCTGATGGTGGATGCGGGCGTGACCGTGTCGGTCGGCGACCCGATCATCAGCGTCGAGCTGGGGGATGCGGGCAGCGCGTCAGGACGCCGGCGGCGACGCCGGCGCCTCGGATGCCGCGCCGCCGAATCTCGTCGGCTACGGCGCCACGACGGAGTCGGCGTCGGCGCGCAAGCCGCGCCGCTTCGCGGACACTCCCGTTGTGTCGCCCGTTCCGTCGCCGGCCGCCGAGGTCGAGACGCCCGCCGCCGAGGCGCCCGCGGCTGGTGGCTCGCCCGCGCTCGCTCGTCGCCGCGCCGCCCCGCCCGTTCGGCTCCTCGCCCGACAGTTGGGCATCCCGCTCGAGAGCGTCGAGGGGACCGGCGATCGCGGCCTCATCACCCGGGCCGATCTGGAGCGAGTGCCAACCACTCACCGAGCCCGGCCGCATCGGACGCCGAGTCGACGCTCATCCCCGTCACCGGCGTGCGCAAGCTGACCGCGAAGGCCATGGTCGAGAGCGCGTTCAGCGCGCCGCACGCCACCGTCTTCCTGCAAGTCGACGTGACTCCGACGGTGGAGCTTCTCGAGCGGCTCAGGACTCAGCCGAAGTTCCGCGGATCGCGCCTCACCTTCCTGACCGCGGTCGCCCGGGCCGTCTGCCTCGCGCTGGGCGAGGACCCGTCGGTCAACGCGCGCTGGGAGGAGGGCGGCATCCGGCAGTTCCGTCACGTGAACCTGGGCATCGCGGCGGCGACACCGCGCGGCCTGCTCGTTCCGGTGATTCCGGCGGCGGACACGCTCAGCTTCCAGGACCTCGACACCGCGCTGACCGAGCCTGGTGCAGACCGCTCGTGCTGGAACGACACCGCCGGCCGCGATGACGGGCGGCACGTTCACGATCACGAACGTCGGGAGTCTTCGGCGTCGAGGGCGGAACGCCCATCCTGGCGGACGGCCAGGCCGGCATCCTCGCGGTGGGCGCCGTCGCCCGGCGCCCGTGGGAGTTCGAGGGCGAGATCGCGTTGCGCAGCGTCGTCACGCTGAGCCTCTCGTTCGACCACCGCGTCGTGGACGGAGCCGAGGGATCGCGGCTGCTCGCGGCGATCGCGGGGTTGCTGGCCGATCCGGCCCGCGCGTTCTCGGCGTAGGCGCGGGCTGCGCTGAACCAAGTCGCGCCCGGCGACGACCGCTCATAGGGTAGCCATCATGGCGTCTCTTCCAGCTGGCAAGGCGGTGTTCGAAGGAACCTGGGCCGGCAAAGAAAACGTGTACGTCGTTCGTCCCGAAACCGGGTTTGAGGGAATTGAAGCGAGCCTGGGAACGCGAGGCTGCTGCCACGACTCGACCGCGGTGGCAGCGGATAGTGCGTGCGGTTCTTGCTGTGATCGCGTTCCTGGTGCCTATTGCGGCCGGCGGGACGCTCGTCGCTGCCGTGCAGCCGATTTCTCAGCCGGTGGCATCCGGGCTAACTGTTGGCGCATGCACCCTGGGGCTTCTCCTCGGGATTGTTGCCGCGGTCGCGGTGCTCGTCAAGCTGTTCCCCTCTGCCCATCGGGCTGGACGGGGTGCGACAACAGACATTGCAGTCGTGCCGCCCGAAGTTGCGAAATGGCTCACCCCGCGATGCAGCCGCAAGACGTCTGGGCTCTTGCAACCCAGATGGGTCGCATGCGTGAGGTGGCGGCAGCCTGGCTGGGATCCGGCTGGTTGTTCGAGGAACACCTGCGGGCCGTGATCGCTGAGCAATGGGTGCTCGAGAGATCAAAGCTGCTTGCGGTCTCCGAGCAACTTGGGTTCGAGGTTCCAGAGGCCTACTCGGCGGGCGACCCGCTGCTGTTGGCGCAGTTGTCGCTCGACGAAGAGTAATTCCTAGGTCGGGTGCCCTCAGGATGTGTTCGGCGCCTTCTCCGTCCACTGGGACAACAGTTGCCTGATCAGCGCCTCGTACTTCTCACGCTCGAAGGTGAGAGTCATCGGAGTCATGTCGTCGAGGCTGAACGGCTGGTACCCGACCTGGTACGCGATGTCCTGCCAGACCACCCGCCGGTCATCGACCAGGACTTGGGCGCTCAACGTCGAGCAGTCCATGTCTCCGCAGGCCGGGCAGAACAAGAGGCCGACCCGGCCGTCGCTGAAGCGGACCCAAGGATCGCGGCTCCGCGTGTCCTCGTCGATCAGCGCGCGCAAACTCTCGGCAGCGAAAGCAGGGTCAGCGCGGTCGTCGGTCATGAACGTTCGTTCCAGGGGAGGGCGGTTGCCGAGGCCCGCGACGAGGTCGCGGAGAGGAAGTCCGTCAATCGTCCAGTCATCGAAGGCGACGGCTCTCCGTTTCTCGACGCGGCGAAAGAACTTGTGCTCAATCGTCACGTCTTCGGCGGTGGTTCGAACCACACCCAGCTCTGCATAGTGCGACACCGCCTCAGGCTAGAGTCCTCTAAGCGACGGTGGCAACGAGGGTTGGCATGATCCCAAGCACCACTTCGAACGCGACAAGTGCGGGGTGTTGGCGCTCGCTCGGGGTGTCGTCGTCCGGGCCAGCTCCGTGCCGGGGCATGAGCCGAGGATGTCGCACCCCCGCGACGCGTGCCGCGGTGCGGCGGGTGGTATCAGTGAGTGTGGACATGGTGTTCTCTTTTGTGTTTGTGTTCGATCAGGCCGGCCGGGAAGGTCTCCCCGTGTAAGCGACCACGAGTCGGAAGACCGCCCAGATCACTCCGCCAGCCGCGGAGGCGATGAACGCCAGCACAACATCGGGTTGGAAGAGCATCCAGTGCCAGATCGGCGTGCCGTTCCAGCCCGGCACCAGGCCGACGAGGACCCAGGCCGCAGCGATGGTGGTGAGCAGCGGGAACCACAAACTGAACACGCCCGCGACGCCCGACCGGGTCTTGGCGCGAACCTTGGCGCGACGAAGCCATGCCCAGCCCATGCTGAGCAGGTAGAAGACGGGCAGGATCACCACACCGAGAAACAGTGCCTGCCTGGTCCAGAGGGCCCCGTCCTCGTTGTAGTGCAGGCCGAGCGCCAGGTAGGCGATGCCGATGCGGAGTCGGTCGGTCTCTCCGAAGCCCAACCCGCCGCCGCCGTTCGTGAGCACGATGACCGCTTTCTTCTGGGCGGGGATGAGCATCGCGAGGGTGTCGACGCCAGGACTGGCGCCGGCGTGCCAGACCGCTCCGTTGTCGGATTCGACATACCACCCGAATCCGTATCCGGGTGATGCGGCGCTGGCCGGGCGCATCATCTGCGACTTGCCGGCGGCGCTCAGCACGTCATCCTCGCCGTTCATCATCATGGCCAGGTAACGACCGAGGTCGTTGGCGCTGGCAATGACTCCACCCTGCGGAGCGGTCGCGCGGTCGGTCGGACTGTCGGGCAGTGGCAGCTTCGAGCCGAACCACGGAACGTGCCCGGTCGCGATCGACGGGTGGGCCTCACCGTCGGCGACGAAGCTGTGGTCCATCCCGAGCGGCTCCAGCACGTTCGCGGCCAGATAGCTGCCATACCCCTGTCCGCTCACGACTTCGACAACGCGGCCGAGGATCTCGTAATTGGCGTTCGAGTACTCCCATTTCGTGGCGGGTCGGTAGGCGGGAGTCACTGCGGCGAGCTGGTCGACACCGCGCGCCAGCTCATCGTTCGCACCGGTGGCATCCGGATGCGAGGCGTTCCCTTGCATGGTGGAGTAACCGCTGGTGTGACTGAGCAACTGCCGGATCGTGATGGCGCCGGCGGGATGGCTCGCGAAGCCGGCGAGGTAATGCGCCACCGCAGTGTCGAGCTCGACCTGACCGGCCTCGACCAGTTGCATGACGGCCAGCGCCGTGAAGCTCTTCGAGATCGAGCCGATCACGAAGGGCGTGTCAGGGGTGACCGCCGTGTCGCCGCCGATCCTGAGAACTCCGCGTGCGCCGGCCGACGTGACGCCGCCGTCCGCCACGACGGCATACGCGAGGCCGGGTACGGCGGAGGACGGCATCGTTCTGTCGATGTAGTCCTCGATCGATGCGTGAGGGACGCTCGGCGGTTCGGCGGCGGTGAGAGCGGCAGGCAAGGCCCCGCTCAGGCTGAGAGCCAGGATGGGCAGAAAACTCCTGACGATCATGCGTTTCCTCCATTGGTTAGGGGTGAAGCTGGCGTGATTCGAACGTGATGACACGCCGCCTTCGGGCGGCGATGATCACGAGTGACGCGGCGAGAAGAAGCCCTTCGACGGCGGCACCGAAAGAGGGTGAGGGTGTCGGGCGCGATGATCGGATCGGCAGGTCGAGTCGCCTCAGGCGGGGGTGACCGGCGTGCGCGATCGCGCAGCCCGGGCGGTCAGAGCGGCGAGGAGGAGCAGCGAGTCGAGGCGGCGAGGTCGCCGATACCCGCAAGATCCGCGACAGCCACGAGCGCGATCCCCCTCACCCGGCTCGAATTTCGAAAGCCGGTGTGGGTCGTCGTGGTGATCGCCATGGGTGCTCTCCTCTTGTCGGGGGTTGGAGCGTCCGTAGGGGCCGAAGGTAGTCGGGTTCCGGTGAGGGCACAACCGTCGGGGTACGGTTCCGGGGGACGCCGTTGAGGGGTGTGAACCCTTACGCGTCGATCGTTGCGGGAGCTCCGACGGAGGCTTTTGCAGGGATCTCGAGGGGCGAGCCGAAGCCCCTGGCGATGACCCAGATCGCGAAGAAGATCTCGAACAGGCCGCCGGGGATCGTCGAGATGAGGCCGGCGCCGGCGACCCCTGAGAGCTCGAGAACGCACCCGGTCGCGAACGACGCGTAGCCGACAAAGCCCCATGCTGCGAGGAACCGCGGGACGAGCCGCGAGCGGTAGAGCGCGGCGCAGAAGAAGAGGCTGCCGATTCCGAGCCCTGCCATGGCGACGTTGTACGCGACGAAGTTGGTCTCGGCGAACCCGTTGAGCAGCGCGATCGCGCCGAGAGCGAGGAACGTGGCCTCGAAGATGCGGGTGGCGAAGTACCCGGCCGCGATGGCGGGGGTGGGCGTACGCAGGACGCGGAGCAGGAGTGCACCGATCGCGATGACCGCCACCGAGTTGACCAGCATCATCAGGGCTCCCACCGTGAGGAGCGGGCCGGGGGCGGCGGTCGTGGCGATGGAGCTTCCGATGCCGTAGAGGAGGAAGGCGGTAAGCATGAGGATTCCGACCGCGCGGGCGGTTGTGCGTGAGTTCGTCATCGTGATCCGTTCTGGAAGGAGGTTGCCTTACGACGTAAGGTACGTGGCGAACTACCATACGGTGTAAGGTCGTGTCTATGGCGCACTCCGAATCGCGCGAGCCGGTCACTCGAGAACGGGCGATCCGAGTCGCGATCGCACTCGTGGACGCTGGCGGTATCGAGTCGCTGAGCATGCGCAAGCTGGCCGCCGAGCTCGGCATCGAGGCGATGTCGCTCTACTACCACGTCAAAAGCAAGGACGACCTTCTCGACGGCATGCTCGACGTCGTCTATTCCGAGTTCTCGACCCCGCGCGCCGGGGACGAGTGGCGCTCGGCGATGCGTGATCGGGCCGAGTCGACGCGCACCGTGCTGGGGCGCCATCCCTGGGCCATCAGCATCAAGGCCCGCACCTCACCCGGGCCGGCAACTCTCGGCCACCTGGATTCGGTGATCGGCTGCCTGCGCGCGGCCGGCTTCTCGATGCCGATGGTCGGTCACGCGATCTCGATCCTCGACAGCTACGTCCAGGGGTTCGCGCAACAGGAGGCATCGCTGCCACTCGACCCGTCGGGCGACATGACTGCCGCGACGGAAGACATCATGGCGCAGCAGCAGGCCATGGCCGAGATGTTCCCCGACCTCACCGCCATGGCCGTCGAACTGGTCCTTCAACCGGGCTACGCCTACGGCAACGAGTTCGACTACGGACTGCGGCTCATCCTCGACGGACTCGAGGCGGCGCAGCTCGCCTCCACTGCCCCTGGGGCGACGACCCCCACCCGCGTCTTCCAGCTCGGGCTGATGAGCGCCCTCCTGGCCGGCGTGTACGACGGTACCCACCACGCTGCGCGAGGTGCTGCGGCACGGCGACCTGGGCTTAGGCACCTTCAACGGTCTCGACGGAGAGATGATCCTGATCGACGGGGTCTGCTTCCGGATGCGATCCGACGGCTCGATCGATCGGCCCGCCCTGGACGAGCGCACGCCCTTCGCGATCGTCACCCGGTTCACCGCGTCGGCATCCGCCGAGATCGACCAGCCGATGGACCGCGCCGCGGTGATCGAGTTGGTGCAGACGATGGTGCCGTCGGAGAACTACCTCTACGCGGTGCGGGTGGCCGGCTCATTCGAGTCGGTGGTGACGCGCACGGTGCAACGCCAGACGCCGCCGTACCGCCCGATGCGCGACGCCGTGCGCGAGCAGAGCGTGCTGGAGTTCCGATCGCTCGCCGGCACCATCGCCGGATTCCGCACGCCCCTCTACGAGCGCGGCATCGGCGTGCCCGGCGGTCACGTCCACTTCATCGACGAGGAGCGCCGCCGAGGCGGGCACGTGCTCGATTTTCGGATCCTGTCGGGAACGGTCGAGGTGTGCGTCGCGACCGAGCTCGATCTGCGGCTGCCACTCGATGACGGGTTCCGCGATGCGGACTTGGAGCCGCAGGATCTTGGCGAGCAACTGACGGCCACCGAGGGTCCGACGAACTAAGAGTGGCTCCGACGGGCGTCGATCCCGTGACCTCACGATTTTCAGTCGTGCGCTCTACCAACTGAGCTACAGAGCCGTGTGGCTTACGAAAACGGCTCCTCCCGAGGAAGGAGCCGTGTCGCATCCGCGACCCTGACGGGACTTGAACCCGCGACCTCCGCCGTGACAGGGCGGCACGCTAACCAACTGCGCTACAGGGCCATGCTGTTGAGTTGTGACTTGCTTCGGTTGGTGACCCCAACGGGATTCGAACCCGTGCTGCCGCCGTGAAAGGGCGGTGTCCTAGGCCACTAAACGATGGGGCCGTGACGGGTTAACCGCAGAGCAACCGAGGGTCAAGCATACGGGCGGCGCGTCCTTAATGCCAATCACTGCCGAATAGGGCCACTGCCGCCGGGAACCGCCGAAACGGCCGAATCAACCGGGCTGCGCGGCCCGCCCGGGTTAGGTTCAACCCGTCGTCGAAGGTTGGCCTCCGCACGCGGTTCCGGCCCCAGATGATTCAGCCCTGGAACGATCCTGGGGATGTTGCTACTGTTAATAGTGTTATCTGTGTGACTCGCGCGGCTCCACCGCCCGGGCACGGGATGCGGGGAGATCATGACCGGTCGGTGGGGGAGCATGCGCTCGCGCACGACGTTGCAGACGGAACGGCGAACCAGGATGTCGCGCGGTCGCGCGCTTGCGGCATCCATCGCCCTCGTCCTGGTGCCCGTGTCGGTGCTGACCGGAGCCATCGTTCCGCCGAGCTACGCGGCATCGCGCGACACCACTCCGCCCGAAATCACCTGGGCGCAGGTCGCCGCGGCGCAAGCAAGCGTCGCCGCGACGAAGGCGCTCGCCAACCAGATCAAGGCGCAGGTCGCCGCCCTGCAGGCATCGGTCGACAAGGCGCAGGCCGAGGCCAGTGCCAAGGGAGAGGTCTACGCCAAGGCGCAGGGCGCGTTCGACAACCAGGCTGCCACCGTCCAGCAACTGCAGTCGCAGGCCGACACCGCCCACAAGGAGGCCGACGCAGCCAGGAAGACGGCGGGCCAGTTGCTCGCTCAACTGGCGAAGTCGGGCGGTGCCGATGGTCTTACCACCAGCCTGCTCACCAACTCGGGTCAGGCCGACCAGTTGCTGGCGAAGGTCGGCTACATGAGCCAGATCACCGACCGTTCCAAGCAGATCTACGCGAAAGCGCTCCGGCTGCAGAAGGGCGCGCAAGCGCTGACCGATCAGGCGGATGCCGCCAAGGTGATCCTCGCCAAGTACAAAGACGCCGCCCAGACCGCGTTCGCTGCCGCTCAGGCAGCGGCTGCCGCTGCCGCCGCCGCCCTCAGCGCCGCGCAGGCGACATTCGCCGACCTGTCGGCCAAGCTCACGAAGCTCACCAACGCGGCCGACCAAACACTCTCGGCCTACAACGCGTCTCTTGTCGCCAAGTGGGGTCCCGGCGCCGCGGGCGTCGTCAGCGCGTCCGGCTGGGCCAACCCCGCGAACGGCTACCTCGGCGACCGGTTCGGCAGGCGCTGGTGGCCGTTCCCTCCCCATGGGTGGCGGTTGCACACCGGCCAGGACATCTCGGGCACCGGCTGCGGCACTCCGATCTACGCCGCGCACTCCGGCACGGTCACCTACGCGGGCCCGTTCAGCGACCTGGGCAACTTCATCCAGCTGGACAACGGCGGCGGAATCACTACGGGCTATGGCCACATCGTCAACGGCGGTATCCTGGTCCGGATCGGGCAGCACGTCGCTCCCGGTCAGCAGATCGCCAAAGTGGGGACAACGGGGGCGTCGCTCGGATGCCACCTCCACTTCATTGTGCGCGTCAATGGTGCGCTCACCGATCCGCTGCCCTTTATGCGTGATCGGGGGATCACTCTTGGCTCGTAGTTTCTTCGTCCGTCGACCGGACGGCGCGGATCGCTGATGTTCGCGCGCAGACGCCCCGGGGGGGCGGCGGCTGCTGTTGCGTCCGCACTTTCTTTCGCCGCAGGGCTCGCCCTGGTGGCCGGATCCGGCACGGTTGCCATGGCCGCGCCCACCGTGCGCACGGTCGACTACCCGAGCTGGGGCGACGTGCAGAAGGCCAAGGCCAACCAGGCCGCCAAGCAGGCCGAGGTCACCAAGATCCAAGGCATCCTGAACCAGCTCTCGACTCAGGCCGACGCACTCGGCAAGGTGGCCGAGCAGAAGGCCGAGCTGTCCAACCAGGCGAGCGCGGCGTTGGCCGCGGCTACCAAGAAGACCGACCAGCTCCAGAGCCAGGCGGATGCCGCGTCCGCGAAAGCGGCCAAGTCGTCACGGCGCGCCTCGGCCCTCATCGCCCAGCTCGCGCAGACGGGCGGTGGCAACATCTCGCTCGGCGTGCTCTTCGGCTCGGCCAAGCACACCGACCAGCTGCTGTCGACCCTGGGCATCGCCAGCCGGTTGACGCAGTCGTCAGCGGAGATCCTGAAGCAGGCGCAATTCGACAAGAACGCCGCATCATCGCTCGCCGCGAGCGCGAAGGTGGCGGAGAGGAAGCGCAAGGCGCTGGCCGTCGACGCGCAGACCGCGAGCGATGCCGCCAAGAACGCGTCGGATGCGGCGCTCGCCCAGCTGGCTGAGCAGCAGGCCGCGGCGAAGACCATGTATGCCCAGCTCGCCTCGCTGAAGAACTCGACGGCCTCGGTCGAGCAGCAGTACCAGCTGGGGGTCGAGGAGGAGGCGCGCCAGAACGCGGTCAAGACGCCGCCGAGCGCGCCGATCATCAACCCGAACCCGCCGGCGCCTGTCGAGGGGGCCGTGGCCGGGGCGATCGCCTACGCCGAAGCGCAGCTCGGCGAGCCGTACGTCTACGGCGGTGCGGGCCCGAACGCGTGGGACTGCTCGGGGCTCACGATGATGTCGTACCGCTCGGTCGGGGTCTACATCGGAGGTCATGGGGTGACCATGCAGTACAACACCCTGAAAGCGGAGGGTCGCCTGGTCAACCTGAGCCAGCTGCTGCCGGGCGACCTGCTGTTCTACGCAGACAGCAGTGGCTACTACCACGTCACCATGGCGGTCGGCGGTGGCAGGATGATCGAGGCGCCGCGGCCCGGTGTACCGGTGCGGATCGTGTCGATCCGGTACGGCGATCTCGTTCCCTACGTGGGGCGGCCGACCGGCTGAGCCCGCGGGCTCAGCTCAGCGCTCGAGCGGCAGCGACGCCCGCCGCATACAGCCAGCGGCTCGGGTCGTCGAGCGCGGCGTCGAGTGACCCGGCCAGATCGACGAGGCTGAAGCCCGGCACGCCGGGCGGCGGCGCGCCGTCGATGCTGCCGGCGATGACGGCGCGGCGCGTGGTCGGCTTGGCGCCGAGTGACAGGACGTGGCCGACGACCTTGCCGCCGAGCGAGGTGGCGTCGAAGCGGCCCTCGCCCGTGATGATGACATCGGCGGATGCCGCTGCCGCGGCGAACCCGGTCAGCTCGGCGATCGCCGCGGCGCCTGCCTCGATCGCGGCTCCCCACGCCGCCGCGAAACCGTATGCGGTGCCGCCCGCTGCGCCCGCACCCTGCTCGGTGGGCATCCCCCCGAGCAGGGATGCCCACCGGGCGAGGGCCGCGTCCAGCTCGGCGACCTGGTCGCCGGACGCCCCCTTCTGCGGCCCGAAGACTGCGGCGGCTCCTGCCGGTCCAAGCAGGGGCGCCGTGACGTCGCTGAGCACCCTCACGCCGCCCGAGGGGGCGTGCCGCATCCGCGCGACGTCCACCCGGGCGAGCCGTGCCAGCGCGCCTCCGCCGTCGGGCAGTGGGCGTCCCTCCGCATCGAGCAGGTCGAGCCCGAGCGCTCGCAGCGCTCCCGAACCCCCGTCGGTCGACGCCGATCCGCCGAGGGCGATCACCAGTGCCGTCGCGCCTGAATCGAGTGCCGCCGCGATCACCTCGCCCATCCCGCGCGTCGTGGCCCCGAGGGGGTCGAGCCGTGACATCAGCGGCAGCCCCGAGGTGACGGCCAGCTCGACAACGGCCGTTCCGTCGAGCAGCTCGAGCCAATGCCCCTCGACCGGCCGGCCATCGGGGCCGGTCACCGGCCCAGCGTCGTGCAGGCGCGAGTCGGGGACGGCAGTCGCGATCGCGTCGAGCGTGCCCTCTCCACCGTCGGCCTGCGGCATCAGCGTCACCCGGTCGGACGGGCGTGCAGCACGCCATCCGCTTCCGATCGCCTCGGCGGCGGCCGCGGCATCCACCGAGCCCTTGAAGGAATCGGGAGCGATCACCACCTGCAGAGCCACGCTCTGCACCTTAGGCCTGTCAACCTCGGGGGTGGGTTCACACGTCGAAGGGGGGACGAGAGGAAGTTGCCATGTCCCGCACGATCATTGTCGCCTTAGTTGCTGCGTCCACAGTTCTGGCACTGACAGCATGCGCCCCGGGCGGGCGTCCGGCCGGAGCCCACTCGTCTCTGCCGGTGCCGCAGCCGCGCCACAGCACCCCTGCGCCGAGCGTCACACCCTCGGCCTCGCCGGCGGCGCGCCTCTCGACCACGCCCGGCGACGAGCTTCTGACCTTCACCGGCACCGGCCACAGCACCGATGGCTCGGTTGTCGCGATCACGTTCACGGTGCACGCTCCGGTCGCCTGGAACAGCGCGGCCGGCTCGCAGACCCTCGCGGCGCTCGCGGCGGCCGGCTCGGCTCGCGTCGCCAATCCCGCCCAAGACCTGCGCAGCACGACGTGGGATGCCGCGAAGGCCGCGAGCCTCGCCGTAGTCGACTACTCGGCCACGATGGCAACAGGGTCGTGGCGCTCCGGCGAGGCCGTCGGGATCAGCATCGGGCCTGCGGAGTCCGAGGTCTCGGTGGAGGGGGGCCGGGTGAGCACATCGGACGACTGGTGGAACCTCACCGGCCCCGGTACCGGTCATTTCGTCGTCGCCTACAAGAACTATGAGGCTTCGACCCCCGATCCGTCGACCTGGGGCGATGGGCTGCAGATCTACGGCCTGGGGTTGCCCGTGTCGGGCGCCACGCCCGCAAGCTATCAGTTCGCCGATTGCCGAATCGACATCACGCCGCTCGGCCGCCGCTCGGCGGGGGTCGCGGACTGGTTCAGTCCGACGGCCGACTACTGCTATGCCGGGATCAGCGAATAGGGGCTCGGGGCGCCGGTGCCCGGCTCAGTGGTCGGCAGGCGGCACGTAGGCCTTGAGCCCCGCGACGATCGCTTCTTCGGCCTCGGCCGCATTGCCCCAGCCCTCGGTCTTGACCCACTTGCCGGGCTCGAGGTCTTTGTAGTGCTCGAAGAAGTGCTCGATCTCTTTGCGGGTGTACTCGGGGATGTCGTCGACATCCTGGATCCACGCCCAGCGCGGGTCCTTGGCCGGCACCGCGATCACCTTGGCGTCGCTGCCGCCGTCATCGGTCATGTTGAAAACACCGACCGGGCGCACCTTCAGGCCGACCCCCGGGAACAGCGGGAAGTCGAGCAGCACCAGCACGTCGACCGGGTCGCCGTCGAGCCCGAGCGTGTTCTCGAAGAAGCCGTAGTCGGTCGGGTAGACGAAGCTCGTGTACAGCACGCGGTCGAGGAACACGCGACCGGTCTCGTGGTCGACCTCGTACTTGTTGCGGCTGCCCTTGGGGATCTCGATGATGGCGGCGTAGTCGGCCATGACGCTGTGCTCCTCGGGGTTGCTGGGTGGACGGGATCTGGCGGATGGGGTCGGATGACGCAATAACGTTAGCCGATGCCTGATCGCCCCAGACTGACACCTGCGATCGCCGATGTGCGGCGCGCGGTGCGGGGCGCGCTCGAGGGCCTGCCGCCCGATGGCCTGGTGCTGGTCGCGCTCAGCGGCGGACCCGACTCGCTCGCGCTCGCGGCCGCCACTGCCTTCGAGGCGCCACGAGCCGGACTGCGCGCCGGCGCGGTGATCGTCGATCACGGGCTGCAGAGCGGATCGGCGGATGTCGCGGCGCGAGCCGCGCAGCAGGCGGCCGAGCTCGGACTCGCGCCCGTCCGGGTGGAGCGCGTGCAGGTCGGCGCCGCGGGGTCGGAGCGGAGCGGACCTGAGGCCGCGGCCCGCGCCGCGCGGTACGCGGCTCTCGAACAGGTGGCATCCGAGCTCGGCGCCGCCGCCGTGCTGCTCGGGCACACCCTCGACGACCAGGCCGAGACCGTACTGCTCGGCCTGGCGCGCGGCAGCGGCGCCGCGAGCCTGCAGGGCATGGCCGCGCAGTGGCCGGCCGCGTCGGAGCGGTTCGTCTTTCTGAGGCCGCTGCTGGCAATTCGGCGCTCGACGACCGTGCAGGCCTGCGCGGATGCCGCGCTCGAGCCCTGGACAGACCCGCAGAACAATGACCCCGCCTTCACCCGCGTGCGGATGCGCCGCACCGTTCTCCCGCTGCTCGAGGCCGAGTTCGGCCCCGGGGTCGCCGAGGCCCTGGCCCGCACCGCCGAGCAGTTGCGCGAAGACTCCGAGGCCCTGGACTCCTTCGCCGATGAACTCGCCGAAGATCTGGCGGAGCACGCCGAAGCCGGGATCTCGCTCGACGTGCCTGCCCTGCTCGCCAACCCGCCGGCGCTGCGGCAGCGGCTGATCCGGCTCGTGGCGTCGAGCGAGTTCGGCGTTGCCCTGAGCCGGGCGCAGACCCTCGAGGTGGCGCGGCTGGTCACTGACTGGCACGGGCAGAAAGGCGTCGACTTGCCCGGCGTTAGGGTGGTTCGACGGGACGGAAGGCTCCACTTCGTGAGCACCACCTCCGTGAGCAAGAACGGCGAGGCGAGAGGCAGCGATGGAACCGCGTGACGTCGAGGGCGACCTGACCGAGGTGCTCTACACCGAGGAGCAGCTGCAGAGCAGGATCGCCGAACTCTGCCGCCGCATCGAAGTGGACTACGAGGGCCGCGACCTGCTGCTGGTCGGCGTGCTGCGCGGCGCGGTCATGGTGATGGCAGACCTCGCGCGCGAGCTGAACCGCGACGTCGAGATGGACTGGATGGCAGTGAGCTCGTACGGCGCCGGCACCGAATCCAGCGGCGTGGTCCGCATCGTCAAAGACCTGGACACCGACCTCGACGGGCGCAATGTGCTGATCGTCGAAGACATCGTCGACTCGGGCCTGACGCTCTCGTGGCTGAAGGCGAATCTGGAGACCCGCGGCCCCGCGTCGGTCGAGATCTGCGCGCTGCTGCGCAAGCCCGAAGCCCAGAAGGTGCACGTCGACGCGAAGTACGTGGGGTTCGACATCCCGAATGCGTTCGTCGTCGGCTACGGCCTCGACTACGCCGAGCGCTACCGCAACCTGCGCGCGGTCGCCGTGCTGGCCCCCCACGTCTACGCCTAATCCGCCTCGGGCGAACATCCAGAAGGCCCCAAGGCGCCGCGCGGTAGCCTGACAGTCACGCTTCTGAGGGAGGATCGGGCCACGCCCGAGCGACTATGGACTTCAAACGCATTCTTCGCGGGCCCCTGATCTACGTCCTGCTGGGCGTCGCTGCGCTCGTGATCGGGTTCAACCTGCTCAGCGGCACCGGCTCGCGCTCGGTCACGACGGAACAGGGCCTCGCGCTGCTCGACGGCAGCACCGTCAAGACGGCGAAGATCATCGACAGCGATCAGCGCGTCGACCTGACCCTGAGCAAGGCGTACACCGATCCCAGCGGGCAGAATCTGGGCACCTCGGTGCAGTTCAACTACGTGGCCGCTCGCAGCATTGACGTCGTCAAGGCGGTGGATGCCAGCCCGGCCAAGTACGACGACGTGCCGCCCCAGAACAACTGGTTCCTCGGCCTGATCAGCATCCTCGGCCCGATCCTGCTGGTCGGCGTCTTCGCCTGGTTCCTGCTCTCGAGCATGCAGGGCGGCGGCAACCGGGTCATGCAGTTCGGCAAGTCGAAGGCCAAGCTGGTCTCGAAAGAGAGCCCGAAGGTCACCTTCGCGGATGTCGCCGGCGCCGACGAGGCGGTCGAAGAGCTCGAAGAGATCAAGGACTTCCTCAAGGATCCGGCGCGCTTCCAGGCGGTCGGCGCCCGCATCCCGAAGGGCGTGCTGCTGTACGGCCCTCCCGGAACCGGCAAGACGCTCCTTGCCCGCGCCGTCGCCGGTGAGGCCGGCGTGCCGTTCTACTCGATCTCGGGATCGGACTTCGTCGAGATGTTCGTCGGCGTCGGCGCGAGCCGCGTGCGCGACCTGTTCGAGCAGGCCAAGCAGAACTCGCCGGCCATCATCTTCGTCGACGAGATCGATGCGGTCGGCCGCCACCGCGGCGCGGGCCTCGGCGGCGGGCACGACGAGCGCGAGCAGACGCTCAACCAGCTGCTCGTCGAGATGGACGGCTTCGACGTCAAGACCAACGTCATCCTGATCGCGGCGACCAACCGGCCCGACATCCTCGACCCGGCGCTGCTGCGCCCCGGACGCTTCGATCGGCAGATCGGCGTGGACGCGCCCGACCTCAAGGGTCGGGAGAAGATCCTGACGGTGCACGCCAAGGGCAAGCCGATGGCCAAGGGAGTCGACCTCGAGGTGCTGGCACGCAAGACGCCGGGCTTCACAGGAGCCGACCTGGCCAACGTGCTGAACGAGGGCGCGCTGCTCACCGCGCGCAGCAACGCCCAGCTCATCGACAACCGCGCGCTCGACGAGGCCGTCGACCGAGTGATGGCCGGCCCGCAGCGCCGCACCCGCCTGATGAACGACAAGGAGAAGCTCATCACGGCGTACCACGAAGGCGGACACGCGCTCGCGGCGGCCTCGATGCGCCACACCGATCCGGTGACCAAGATCACGATCCTTCCGCGCGGTCGCGCGCTCGGCTACACGATGGTGCTGCCGCTGGAAGACAAGTACTCCGTGACGCGCAACGAGCTGCTCGACCAGCTCGCCTACGCGATGGGCGGCCGGGTGGCAGAAGAGCTGGTGTTCCACGACCCGACGACCGGGGCATCCAACGACATCGAGAAGGCGACGAGCATCGCGCGCAAGATGGTCACCGAATACGGCATGAGCGCGGCCATCGGCTCGGTCAAGCTCGGCCAGTCGCAGGGCGAGGTCTTCCTCGGGCGCGACATGGGTCACCAGCGCGACTACTCGGAAGAGATCGCCGAGAAGGTCGACCTCGAGGTGCGCCAGCTGATCGAACAGGCGCACGACGAGGCCTGGCAGGTGCTCAACGAGAACCGCGACATCCTCGACAACCTGGCCAAGGAACTGATGGAGAAAGAGACCCTTGACCACATCCAGTTGGCCGAGATCTTCGCAGACGTGAAGCGCCTGCCCGAACGGCCGCAGTGGCTGTCGAGCGAGGGCCGGCCGATCAGCACTCGCCCGCCGATCCAGATCGCGGCCAAAGCGCCGGTGGACGAGGGCGTCGTGGATGGCGGGGTCGATTCGACGCCGTCCCGCCCGAAGCGCAGTCCGCGTCCGCGCAAGTCACCCGGTATCGCGACCGCCTAGGAGGGCCGTGATCGACTCCGGACGCATCGAGGCGGCCGTGGCCGAACTTCTCGCCGCCATCGGAGAGGATCCGGCCCGACCCGGGCTGGCGGCGACCCCTCGGCGCGTGGCCGAGGCGTATGCCGATTTCTTCGCCGGCCTCGACCGCGACCCGCTCGCTCCGCTCCGCGACGCCGCCGACTTCGTCGCGGCTCCCGGGCAACTGGGCGAGCTGGTGCTGCTGCGCGACATCGCGTTCCGCTCGGTCTGCGAGCACCACCTGCTGCCGTTCACCGGGGTCGCCCACGTCGCGTACCTTCCCGGCGAGCGCATCGTCGGCCTGGGCAGGCTGCCCGAGGTCGTCGAGATCCTGAGCTCGCGCCCCCAGTTGCAGGAGCGGCTCGGCGAGCAGATCGCCGATGCCATGGATGCCGGGCTCAGCCCGCGCGGCGCGCTCGTGGTGCTCGACGCGCGGCACTCGTGCGTCACCGCCCGAGGCTCGCGCCAGGCCGGAAGCACGACGGTCACGGTGGCGAGCAGGGGCGAACTCAGCGCCCCGGTCGCGCGGGCAGAGGCCATGGCGCTGATCACGGCCGTCAACCTCGGAGCGGTCGAGTAATGGCCGCCGAGGAGCACGGCGACCGCGCTCGGCGGACGGAGCGGAGCGCACCGCGGGAGCGGCGGCGCGCGGAACACGTACAGATCATGGGCGTGCTGAATGTCACGCCGGATTCGTTCAGCGACGGCGGTCGCTACGAGTCGGTCGACGCGGCCGTCGCGCACGCGGTCGAGATGACGGAGCAGGGCGCAGGGATCATCGACGTGGGCGGGGAGTCGACTCGTCCTGGCGCGGAGCCCGTCGACGCGAAGACCGAACGCGGTCGCGTGGTGCCGGTGGTGCGCGAGTTGGTGGATCGCGGCATCCCGGTCAGCATCGACACCCGTCACGCCGCCACCGCGCTCGCGGCGATCGACGCCGGTGCTCAGCTCGTGAACGACGTGACCGGGGGCCTCGGCGACGAGGGCATGGCGCGCGTGATCGCCGAGACCGGCGTGCACTACGTCGTCATGCATTGGCGCGACGGCGGAGCGGATGCCGTGCCGCAGTATCGCAACGTGGTCGCCGATGTCCGCCGCGAGTTGAAGCACCGCATCGCGAGCCTCATCGTCGAGGGCGTGCAGCCCTCGCAGATCGTGCTCGACCCCGGCCTCGGCTTCGCCAAGAACGCCGAGCACAACTGGGCCCTGCTCGGCCACCTCGAGCAGCTCGGTTCTCTCGGCCATGGGTTGCTGATCGGGGCGTCGCGCAAGCGGTTCCTCGGTGCGCTTCTTCCGGATGGGGCCCCGGTCGAAGAGCGGGACGCCCCGACCGCCGTGATCAGTGCGCTGGCCGCGCGCGCGGGAGTCTGGGCCGTGCGAGTTCACGATGTGCCGTCGACCCGGCTCGCGCTCGAGGTGTGGCAGAACTGGAACGAGGGAGCGCACTGATGAACTTCGCCGACCGGATCACCCTGACCGGGTTGCGAGCGTCCGGCTTTCACGGCGTGCTCGCGCACGAGCGCGCGAACGGGCAGCTCTTCCTCATCGATGTGATCGTGCACCTCTCGCTGCGCCAGGCGGGCGCGACCGACGAACTGGCCGAGACCATCGACTACGGCGAGCTCGCCTCACGGATCGTGAGCGCGGTGGAGAGCGACCCGGTCGATCTGATCGAGACGGTCGCCGAGCGGGTCGCCTCACTCGTACTCGAGCACCCGCTCGCGTCGATGACCGAGGTCACGGTGCACAAGCCGAGCGCCCCCATCGCGGTCCCCTTCGACGACGTGAGCGTCACGATCACCCGCGGGCGTGCGGCGTGAGCGTCACGAAGCGGCTGATCGAGCAGCCCGCGGTCATCTCGCTCGGGGCGAATCTCGGCGATCGGCAGGCCACGATGCTGGCCGCCGCGCGCGAGCTCGCCGAGGCCGACGGCATCGAGCTGACCGCGATCTCGCCCGTTATCGAGACCCCGGCTCTGCGTCCCTCCGGCGTCGACCATTCCGCGCCCGCCTACCTGAATGCGGTCGCACTGGTGAGCACGACGCTGACCCCCGAGGCGCTGCTCGATGTGCTCACTCGGATCGAGCAGGCGCACGGGCGCATGCGGGCCGAGCGGTGGGGTGATCGCACCCTCGATCTCGACCTGGTGGACTTCGCGGGAATGGTGGTCGACTCCGCGCGGCTCACGCTGCCGCATCCGCGCGCCTTCGGGCGCGACTTCGTGCTGAAGCCGTGGCTCACGGTCGACCCGGATGCCGTGCTGCCGGGACACGGCCGGGTCGCCGACCTGGTGGCCGGGCTCGCGGGCGGCTCGTCGGACCCGGCCGACGGCGCGGGAGCGCCGTCGTGACCCGCACCCGACCGTCGACGCTCGTCCTGCTCGTCGTCATCGGAACGGTCATCGGTTTCCTCCTCCAGATCGCGCTCGCCTCCGCGAGCGCCCCCAAGTTCCGGCCGGAGTACACCTTCGGGGCCACGCTCGCCCTGATCGGGATCGCGGTCGTTGCGCTCGCCGTGCCGGTGTACCGCGCGACCCACGGGCCGCTGCGGCATCCCGTCGACTCGTTCTACGCCACCCGCGTCGTGGTGCTTGGCAAGGCCTCCGGGCTCGCGGGCGCCCTGCTCTCCGGGCTCGGGTTGGGGCTGGTCCTGGAGATTCTGATCCACTCCGGCACGACGACGACCGAGACCTTGCTGCGGGTGATCGCCGCGCTCGGCGGAGCGGTGCTGCTGCTGGTCGGGGGCCTGGTGGCGGAGTTCCTGTGCCGGGTGCCGCCGAGTGACGACGACGAGGACCACCCGGACCGCGGCCCCGAAGGCGTGCATCTGTGAGCGGCACGGACCGCGAGCGGTCGGCGTGCGCGGGTAGCGTGGTGGCGTGACCGAGACGACCGACATCCCCGTGGCACCGCGTGGCGGACTCGACCCGGTTCCGGGCGAATGGCGGCGGGTCTCGCCCCGGTACGTCTGGGTCGATCTGGTGGGCAACATCATCTCGGGCCTGGTCGCGACCGCGGCGGCCACCGTGCCGTTCTGGGCGACCCAGTTGCTGTGGCTGCTGGTGATTCCGGCGGTCGTGCTCGTCGTCGCCATCGTGGTGGCGGCATTCACGCCGCGACGCGTGCGTGCGATCGGATACCGCCTTCGCGACGACGATCTGCTGGTGCGACGCGGGATCATGTTCCAGCGCTTCGCCGCGGTGCCGTACGGGCGCATGCAGCTCGTGGACATCAACCGCGGTCCGCTGGCGCGGGCGCTCGGCCTTGCCGAGCTCAAGCTCGTGACGGCCGCCGCTGCCAGCAACGTCACGGTCCCCGGTCTGCCGATGGCCGACGCCGAGCAGTTGCGCGACCGACTGGTCGAGCTGGCCGAGAGCCGTCGGGCGGGCCTGTGACCGGATCCGGCGTCGTCGCCACCGCGTCTGCGGTCGACCTGGCCGACGGCGAGTGGCACCGGCTGCATCCGGCCACCCCGTTACTGCGCGGCGGCTTCGCCTTCGTGGCCATCGCCGGATTCGTGCTCGCCAACCTGCGCGAGCGCATCCTGGGCCTGTTCTTCGGCGGCGGTCCCGGCGACGGATCGGGCGGCGACCCGATCGACCTGATCGTGCGGCGGGGCCTGATCCCGCTGGCGCTGGTGGTCGTTCTCGTCGTGCTGATCGTGATCATCACGATCTTCTGGTTGTCGTGGCGGGTGCACTCCTTCCGCATCACCGACGAGCTGGTCGAGGTGCGCAGCGGCATCCTGTTCCGCACCAACCGGCGAGGCCGGCTGGATCGCATCCAGGGCATCAACGTCGGACGGCCGCTGTTCGCGCGACTGTTCGGCGCGGCGCGGCTCGACATCAACGTGGCGGGGCACGACGCCAATGTGCCGCTCGCCTATTTGTCCGGGCGCAATGCGGAAGCATTGCGCCGCCTCATCCTCGTGCGAGCGTCGGGCGATCGGGAGGCCGGAGGCACCGCCGCGGGTCACGTCGAGCACGACGGGTCGCTCGGCGGCATGGTGACGCAGCGGGCGCGCGAGTTCGTCGCGCCGGAGCTCGATCCGCAGCTGGCCCCGCCCGAGGCGGTCGTCGCGATGCATCCCGGCCGGCTTCTGGGCTCGACCGTGCTGCACGATCGCACCATCGTCTTCGTTCTGCTGGTGATCGCGGCGGCCGTGCTGGCCGCGGCGGCGCACATGTTCTTCGTGCTGTTCGGTGTCGTTCCGGTGCTGCTGGGTGTCGGATCGCAGATCGTGCGCAGGTTCTCGCGCTCGCTGCGCTACTCGATCGCCGCGACTCCCGACGGCGTGCGCGTGGGTTACGGCCTGCTGTCGACCAACAACGACACCATTCCTCCCGGGCGCATCCACTCCGTCGAGATCCGTCAGCCCCTGCTCTGGCGCCCAGCCGACTGGTGGGAGGTGCGCATCAATCTGGCGTCGCACTCCGACCGGCAGGAGGGCGGTCGGCGCACCAGCACGATCCTGCCCGTCGGATCGCGCGCCGAGGTGTTCAAGGTGCTCGAGTTGGTGCTGCCGGGCATCGTCGGTGACGGCTCACGCGAACTGGTGGTCTCGGGCCTCGCGCCGGCGGTGGCGGGCGATGGGTACACCGGCTCGCCGCGTCGTGCGGCGGTGCTGCGCTGGTTCTCGTGGCGCCGAAACGGTTTCGCCCTCGAGCCCGAAGCCGTGCTGCTGCGCCGCGGTGCGATCTGGCGCTCATTGGTCGTGGTCCCCACCGCGCGCATGCAGAGCGTGTCGCTGCGCCAGGGCCCCCTGCTCAGGATGCTGCGCCTCGCCGATGTCCACGTGCACACGGTCGCGGGGCCGATCCGCGCTGTGCTCGACGATCTCGATGCCGTGGTCGCCGCCGGATTCTTCCGGGATGTCGCGGCCGACGCGGTCGCCGCGGCCGCCGCCGACCGCACGCACCGGTGGCGCGCCGCCGGGGCGCGACCAGCGCCGGGCACGTCGACGAAGGTGTCAGGCGGACCTGCGTGAGCGGGTCACGTGAGCGCGACGGCCGCCTCGGCGTCGGCGTGATCGGCGCAGGCCGCGTGGGCGCTGTCCTGGGCGCCGCGCTCGGCGGCGCGGGTCACGCGGTCGTGGGGATCGCGACCGTGTCCGAGGGCGGACGCGAACGCGCGGACGCGCTGTTGCCCGGCGTGCCCGTCCTGACCGTGCCCGAGGTCGTCGAGCGCAGCGAGCTCGTGCTGCTCGCGGTTCCGGAGTCCGAGCTTGCGGCTCTGGTCTCCGGGTTGGCGGTGACCGGCGCCTGGCAGACCGGGCAACTCGTCGCCCACACGGCGCCCGGGCTCGGCACCGAGGTGCTCGCGCCGGCACTCGCGGCTGGGGCGATCCCGCTCGCCCTTCATCCGGCGATGGATTTCACGGGCACCAGCATCGACCTGGTGCGCCTGCGCGACGCCTGGTTCGCGGTCACGGCGCCCACTCCCGTGCTGCCGATCGCGCAAGCCCTTGTCGTCGAGATGGGAGCCGAGCCCGTCATTGTCCGCGAAGGCGATCGCGCGGCATACGCCGAGGCCATCGGGGCGGCCCGCGGTTTCTCGGCCGCGATCGTCGATCAGGCCGTCGGGATGCTGCGCGAGATCGGCATTGCACGGCCGGGCGTGCTGCTCGGCCCTTTGGTGCGGTCGAGCGTCGAGAACGCCCTCGCCAGCGCGGATGCCGGCGCCGATGTCGAGCCCGGGCTGCCGACTACGATCGATCTGGCGCCGCCTGCGGAGGGGGGTGCCGAGGAGGCACCGTGAATACCGCAGCGCCCGCTGACGCAGCGCCCGATGCCGACGGCCGCCCGGTCGTCATCGAGACGATCGCGCTGTTGCGCGAAAAGCTCGTCGGCCGCACGGTCGCGCTCGTCCCCACCATGGGCGCGCTGCACGAGGGTCACCTGGCGCTGGTCGACCGGGCACGCGCCCTGGCCGACACCGTCGTGGTGTCGATCTTCGTCAATCCGCTGCAGTTCGGCCCGGGCGAAGACCTCGAGCGATACCCGCGCGACCTCAGCGCCGACCTCGAGGCGCTGAGCCAGCATCACGTCGCGTACGTCTTCGCGCCGACCGTCGACGAGATGTATCCGGACGGGAGCACCGGGATCACCGTGACCGGCGGCGAGGTCGCCACGCTGTTCGAAGGCCGAGCGCGGCCCGGCCACTTCGACGGCGTGCTGACGGTGGTCGCCAAGCTGCTCGGCATCGCGCGCCCCGACCACGTGGTGTTCGGTCAGAAGGATGCTCAGCAGGTCTTCCTGGTGCAGCGAATGGTCGCCGACCTGAACTTCGCCACGCGGGTCGAGGTCGTCGAGACCGTCCGGGCCGACGACGGACTCGCGCTGAGCAGCCGCAACCGCTATCTCGATGCCGAGGAGCGCCGCGCGGCAACGGCTCTCAGCCGGGCGCTCGAAGCGGCAGCATCCGGTGCCGATCGAGGCATCGACGCCGTGCTGGCCGCGGCGCAGTCGGTCTTGATGGATGAGCGGCTCGTTAAGCTGGAGTACCTCAAGGTCGTGAATCCGCGCACCTTCCTGCCCGTCGACGACGGCTATCACGGACCCGCGCGGGTGCTGATCGCGGCGCGGGTCGGATCGACCCGGCTGATCGACAACGACACCCTGTATCTCAACTAACCCAGACCTGAACTGAGCCGCACATGAGCGACACAACGCCGCCCGACGACACCGTCGAGGACATCGCCGAGCAGAAGGCCGTTCGCCTGGCCAAGCGCGAACGCCTGATTGCCTCGGGCCCCGGGGCCTACCCGGTCGCGCTCCCGATCACGACGACGATCCAGGCCGTGCGCGCGAAGTACGGCGAGCTGGTGGCCGACGACACCACCGGCGACATCGTCGGCGTCGCAGGGCGTGTCGTGTTCTTCCGCAACACCGGCAAGCTCTGTTTCGCGACCCTGCAGTCGGGCGAGGGCGAGCGCATCCAGGCGATGGTGTCGCTGTCCGAGGTGGGCGAGGAGTCGCTCGACCGCTGGAAGGAGTACGTCGACCTCGGCGACCACGTGTTCGTCAGCGGCGAGGTGATCTCGTCGCGGCGGGGCGAGCTGAGCATCCTGGTCAAGGACTGGCAGATCGCGGCCAAGGCGATCCTGCCGCTGCCGAACCTGTACACCGAGCTCAGCGACGAGACGCGGGTGCGCCAGCGCTACCTCGACCTGATCACCCGCGAACAGGCGCGCGTCACGGTGCGCGCCCGCGCCGCGGCGGTCGCCTCGCTGCGCGCCACCTTCACCTTGCACGGCTATCTCGAGGTCGAGACGCCGATGCTGCAGACCATCCACGGCGGCGCGTCGGCCCGCCCGTTCGCCACCCACTCGAACGCGTTCGACACGGAGCTGTTCCTGCGGATCGCGCCGGAGCTGTTCCTCAAGCGCGCGGTGGTGGGCGGCATCGAGCGGGTCTACGAGATCAACCGCAACTTCCGCAACGAGGGTGCCGACTCCACGCACAGCCCCGAGTTCGCCATGCTCGAGGCCTACCAGGCCTACGGCGACTACGAGCAGATGGCCGACCTGACGCAGCAGCTGATCCAGGATGCCGCGATGGCCGTCAGCGGATCGCACACCGTCACCTGGGCAGACGGCACCGAGTACGACCTGGGCGGCCAGTGGGACCGCATCAGCATGTACGGCTCGCTGAGCGCCGCATCCGGGGTCGAGGTCACCCCGCAGAGCACGGTGGCCGAGCTGAAGAAGCTCGCCGACGCGAACGGCCTGGAGGTGGCGCTCGCGACGCACGGCAAGTACGTCGAGGAGCTGTGGGAGCACTTCGTCAAGAAGGAGCTGGTGCGCCCGACCTTCGTCATGGACTTCCCGGTCGACACCAGCCCCCTGGTGCGCGACCACCGCTCGATCGCGGGCGTGGTCGAGAAGTGGGACCTGTATATCCGCGGCTTCGAGCTCGCGACGGGCTATTCCGAGCTGGTCGACCCCGTCATCCAGCGCGAGCGCTTCGTCGAGCAGGCGGCCCAGGCGGCTCGCGGCGACGACGAGGCGATGCGGCTCGACGAGGAGTTCCTGCGTGCGCTCGAACACGGGATGCCGCCGACCGGCGGCATGGGCATGGGGATCGACCGGCTGCTGATGGCGATCACCGGCCTGGGCATTCGCGAAACCATCCTGTTCCCGCTGGTGAAGTGATGAGCGCACCCCTCGAGCCCGGTCAGGGCGGCCCCGGCAAGCCGAAGATCACGACCACGCGGATCGTGATCTGGCTCGCGGTCGCCGCCGTCGGGCTGTATCTCGTGATCTCGGGGATCGTCGGCATCCTCGCCAAGGGCTGACGTGGCCGGGCTCTGATGGATCGTCGAACCTCGAGGATCGTCGCGATCGCGGGTCTCGTCCTGATCCTTGTGGTGATCGCCGTGGCGTTCCTCGCCAACGGGCACTGATCGCACGATCTGGGGAGGGTGCTGCCCCTGTTCCGGAAGCGTGAGTTGCGCCTCACCGTGAGGCGCAACTCACCTGCTGTCGAAGCACCCAGCCGACCGGCGTAGCCTGAACGCATGCCGACCGACTTCTGGGGTGGAATCGCCTGGGCCCTCGCGCCCACCATCGTGATCGGCCTGCTCTTCTGGTTCATCATGCGGTCGGTGTTGCGCTCAGACCGCAACGAGCGAGCGAGCTACGCCAAGGTCGAGGCCGAGGAGCGTGCGCGGCTCGCCGCGAAGGCGGCGGTCGAGCGCGGCGGATCTGCCGCGAAGTAGCCTTCATCGCGATCGCGCCTAGTCGCGCGGGCGCAGTCGCACGTTGGGCAGCTCGGGCGCCGGCAGGGCGCGTCCGCCGTAGCCGTCGACGTGCCCGAAACGGCCTTCGGAGTCAGCACCCCCGATCACCTCGGCCTGCCACTGCTCGCGGAACGCGACGATCTCGTCGTGGCTGCGCCCGACGAAGTTCCACCACATGACGATCTGCTCGCCGAGCGGGACCCCGCCGATGAGGAGGGCGCGCAGAGGCTGGTCGCCCGCGTCCACGGTGAGTTCGCCGGTGCCGGCCGGCACGACGCCGAGTTGGGAGGTCGCCACGGAAACGCCCTGCAGGGAGGGGCGCCCCGCATCCACAATCAGGCCGTGCTCGAACGCAGGGTCGACGGGGAGAGTGACCGAGCCACCTGCCGGCAGGTCGAGCTGCGCGCCGAGAAGTTCGGTGAAGGCGGTGACCGTCGAGGCGTGGCCGAGCAGCTCGCCGACGAAGACCCGCAGCGTCGCGTCGCCGTGCGCGAACGGCTCCGGGATGAAGTGCTCGAAGAAGGGGGCCACGTGCCGGGAGCGGTCGGGCAGAGCAACCCAGAGCTGCACGCCGTGCAGGGTCGTGGTGGCATCCGTCGACACCTCGGAGTGCTGGATGCCCGCACCCGCGGTCATCAGGTTGACCTGCCCCGGCTCGACCACTGCGAAGCTGCCGACGCTGTCGCGGTGCTCGATCTCGCCGGCGTAGAGCCAGCTCACGGTCTGCAGCCCGGTGTGCGGGTGCGGCGGCACGTTCATGGCGCCGCGTCCGTTGACCGGGTCGGGCCCGTAACTGTCGACGAAGCACCAGGCGCCGACCAGGCTGCGCTTCTTCTGCGGGAGTGTTCGCCGCACGGTCATCGCGCGCGGGTCCGCCGAGCGGCACCTCGCGCGGGTCGAGCAGTTCGACGCCATTCGCGGGCTCGATCTCGTCGGGTGCCGACTCGGCGACCAGCAACTCGCCGGGATCCTTCTCGAGGTTGCTCATGCGGCCAAACTACCCGCGCGGGTTGGCCAGGTGCTGCCGCGTCAACTCGTCGAGCTGCTCGTCGGTGAGGTCGTCGAACTTCTTCTCCTCGCGCTTCTCGGAGCGCGTCCAGCGCACGAAGAGCATCACCAGGATCGGCACGTCGGCGATCTCGGCGATGAACCAGAGGAAGTCTCCGGCGAGGTGCTGGTCGTGCACCGGATTCGGCCACCAGCTCGCGGCGCTCGCGACCGCCGGCCCAATGAGCGGGCCGTGATCGAGGATCGCGTCGTTGAGTCGCAGCACGATCCCGGGTACCGCGTCGATCACCAGCTCGACGAACGCCAGCAGGAACTCGACGGTGATGAACAGGCTGGTACGTCCGCCGGCGTTCTCGACGATCGGCAGCACCATGACCAGCCCGAGCAGCGGGATGACGATGCCGAGCGCCGCGCTCAGTGCGGGAGTGCCACGCAGCACCCAGGCCGCGGGCGTGAGGAAGAGGCAGAACACCAGCGCCGAGAAGATGGTGGCGAAGATCGCGTTGCCGAAGAGCTTGATCACGCGCGCGGTGAGCATCCGCTCCAGGCGCGCGGCGCCGCCGTCGCCCAGCGAGACCCGCAGCAACCCGATCGGCCGTCCCGCGCTGATGCAGGCCGGGATGACGAAGAGCAGCAACGCGATCCGGGTCGTGAACGCCCAGCGCAGGTCGTGGCTGTAGGCGCCGAGGAACCCGAACTCGACGACGGCGAAGCTGCTGAGCCCCAAGCCGACGAAGGCGAGGGTGAAGCGAAGCGGCCACGCCGTTCCTCGGCGTCGCGCCCGGATCACGCCGGCGAGGTAGAGCGCAGCGGCCACCAGGATCGCGCCCAGTGCGACCGCGTCGAACCGCCAGGTGGCGAGAAAGACCGGAATCGACGGCACGCCCGGATGCTACGCCCCGCCCGCTGTGCCCCTGCCGTCAACAACTCCGGATGAACGCGTCGGCAGGATCGAATCAGATCCGTTCCACGCGTTCTTCCGGAGTTGTCGACGCCGGGGCCGTCACGACCAGCAGTTCGCCGACCTCGCAGTCGAGTGCCTCGCAGATCGCCGTCAGCGTCGAGAACCGGATGGCGCGGGCCCGGTCGTTCTTGAGCACCGACAGGTTGACGATGCTGACCCCCACCAGTTCGCTCAGGCGGGTGAGGGTCATCCCCCGCGCGTCGAGCAGTTCGTCGAGCCGGCAGTGGATGCGGCCGCCGTCTTCCTCGTCAGCGGGCGCCATCAGACGAGCCCTTCGGTGTCGCGCTGCAGACGTTCGCCGGCGCCGATGACGTAGGCCAGCAGTCCGATCACGACGCTGACGGCAAGCAGCGGCAGGTTGGGCGTCAGGTCGTACCACCCGATCCCCCATCCGATCGGGGCGCCGATCGGATGAGTCGGGTCGGCCTGGCCCGAGAGATCGAGCGCCGAATACCGCCCGACGTTCTCGACGAACTGCGAGAGCTCCGACCCAACGGCCAAAGTGATCGCGAGAGACCAGCCGGCGCGCGTCACGGCCGGGAGGAACAGCACGCCGCGCCGGATCCGGCGTGCCAGGTCGGCCACGAGGAACGCCATGGTGGCCGTCGTCGCGTTCCAAAGCAGGAACGCTCCCGCATCGACCAGTCGCAGTGGCAGCGGAAAGGTGGTGAAGGCGCCCGTCCCATTCGAGCCGCCGGCGGGCCACCAGACCTGCGGGCCGATGGAGGCGACGATCAGGTAGGCGAGGCCGGCCGCGGCCGCCAGGGCGCCGATCGCAATCGCGACCCACCGGATCCCGCCGAGAGCCATCCCCGTGGCGCGCGTGCGTGCCGCGGCCATCAGACCAGCCCCTCGGTCTCGCGCTCCAGCCTGTGACCGATCTGGAACGCCAGGAGGACGGCGCCGAGCGCCAGCACCCCGAAGACCGGGGTGAAGTCGGTCTGGAACAGCACGCCGTCATAGCTGTGATCGCTGACCGCGGCCAGCGCGCCGTTGACGCCCATGGTGCGGAACAGCGACGTCAGCACCCACCCGACGAGCAGCACGCCGGAACTCCAGGACACGATGTGCACCGTTCTGCGATGGAACGCGCGCCCTCGAGCGATGTTCACGCAGAGCAGGCAGAGCAGCACGATCTCGGCGATGATCGTTAGCGCCGTGACGATCGGGTCGGCGATCAGGGCGAACAGTGTCACCGCCCCCGGGTCGGCGACGGTGACGATGGCCTGGTCGACCGAGACGTCGATCGGGGCCCCGTTTGACCCGATGGGCAGGGGGGCCGTCTCGTTGACGAACGGGACCAGCACGCGGATGTCGTGGCCGGGGATCACCTCGGCCAGTCGGGTGATCGCCGTGACGGTGGTCACCGCGGCGCCGACGGCACCGAGCAGCACGGTCAGGTACAAGCCGATGCGATCGGACCGGGAAAGGGTGGTCGCTGCGGTACTCACGAGGCCTCCATATCGTTTATCGTTGTTATCGACCAACGATAAGCAAACCAGATCGGCTTCCGCAAGTGCCGGCCACGGCATCCACCCGAATCGTCGTCACGCCGCGAGCGAACACGGGAGTATCGCCGCGAGCCCGTGGTTACAGTCGGTATATCGGCACGGCCTCCAGCCTGGGGCCGCCGACCTGATCTCAGGAGACCGAGATGTTCGAACGCTTCACCGACCGCGCCCGTCGGGTGGTCGTCCTCGCCCAAGAAGAGGCGAAGATGCTCAACCACAACTACATCGGTACGGAGCACATCCTGCTCGGCCTCATCCACGAGGGTGAGGGCGTCGCCGCGAAGGCCCTCGAGAGCCTCGGCATCTCGCTGGATGCCGTGCGCGAGCAGGTGCAAGACATCATCGGCCAGGGTCAGCAGCAGCCGACCGGCCACATCCCCTTCACCCCGCGCGCCAAGAAGGTGCTCGAGCTGAGCCTGCGCGAGGCGCTGCAGCTCGGCCACAGCTACATCGGCACCGAGCACATCCTGCTCGGCCTGATCCGCGAGGGTGAGGGTGTCGCGGCGCAGGTACTGGTCAAGCTGGGCGCCGACCTCAACCGCGTTCGTCAGCAGGTCATCCAGCTGCTCAGCGGCTACCAGGGCAAAGAGCAGGTCGCGGTCGGCGGCAACGACGCGACGCCAGACAAGGGCTCGCAGATCCTCGACCAGTTCGGCCGCAACCTCACGCAGGCCGCGCGCGACGGCAAGCTCGACCCGGTGATCGGGCGCGAGAAGGAGATGGAGCGGGTCATGCAGATCCTCTCCCGCCGCAGCAAGAACAACCCGGTGCTGATCGGCGAGCCCGGCGTCGGCAAGACCGCCGTCGTCGAGGGCCTCGCCCAGGCGATCGTGCGCGGTGACGTGCCCGAGACCCTGAAAGACAAGCAGCTCTACACGCTCGACCTCGGCTCGCTCATCGCCGGCAGCCGCTACCGCGGTGACTTCGAGGAGCGCCTGAAGAAGGTCACGAAAGAGATCCGCACCCGCGGCGACATCATCACCTTCATCGACGAGATCCACACCCTCGTCGGCGCGGGTGCCGCTGAGGGCGCGATCGATGCGGCCAGCATCCTGAAGCCGCTGCTCGCCCGCGGTGAGCTGCAGACCATCGGCGCGACCACGCTCGACGAGTACCGCAAGCACTTCGAGAAGGATGCCGCGCTCGAGCGCCGCTTCCAGCCGGTGCAGGTGCACGAGCCGACGCTGCCGCACACCATCAACATCCTCAAGGGACTGCGCGACAAGTACGAGGCGTTCCACAAGGTCTCGATCACCGACGGCGCGATCGTCGCCGCGGCGAACCTCGCCGACCGCTACGTGAGCGACCGGTTCCTGCCCGACAAGGCGATCGACCTGATCGACGAGGCGGGCGCTCGCCTGCGGCTGTCGATCCTGTCGGCGCCTCCGGAGCTGCGCGAGTTCGACGAGAAGATCGCCGGAGTGCGCGCCACCAAGGAAGCCGCCATCGAAGACCAGGACTTCGAGAAGGCCGCCAGCCTGCGCGACGAGGAGAAGAAGCTGCTCGGCGAGCGGCTGCGCCTCGAGAAGCAGTGGCGTGCCGGGGATGTCGCGGCATCCGGAACCGTGGATGAGGGCGTCATCGCCGAGGTGCTGGCGAACGCGACCGGCATCCCGGTCTTCAAGCTCACCGAAGAGGAGAGCTCGCGGCTGATCTTCATGGAGAAGGCCCTGCACGAGCGCGTCATCGGTCAGGAGGAGGCCATCTCGGTGCTCTCCAAGACGATCCGTCGCACGCGCGCCGGTCTGAAAGACCCGAAGCGGCCCTCCGGCTCGTTCATCTTCGCCGGCCCCACCGGCGTCGGAAAGACCGAGCTCGCCAAGGCGCTCGCCGAGTTCCTGTTCGACGACGAAGACGCGCTGATCTCGCTCGACATGAGCGAGTACGGCGAGAAGCACACCGTCTCGCGGCTGTTCGGTGCCCCTCCCGGGTTCGTCGGCTTCGAAGAGGGCGGGCAGCTCACCGAGAAGGTGCGCCGCAAGCCGTTCAGCGTGGTGCTCTTCGACGAGATCGAGAAGGCGCACCCCGACATCTTCAACTCGCTGCTCCAGATCCTGGAGGAGGGACGTTTGACGGATGGCCAGGGCCGCGTCATCGACTTCAAGAACACCGTGATCATCATGACGACCAACCTCGGCACGAAGGACATCACGGGCGGACCGGTCGGATTCACGCTCGAGGGCAGCTCCGAGAACTCGTACCGCGCGATGCGCTCCAAGGTGATCGAAGAGCTGAAGAAGCACTTCAAGCCGGAGTTCCTGAACCGCGTCGACGAGACGATCGTCTTCCCGCAGCTCAGCAAGCCCGAGCTGCTCCAGGTGGTCGGGCTCTTCATCAACCGACTGTCCGAGCGCCTGCTCGACCGCGACATGACCATCGAGGTCTCCGACGGTGCCAAGTCGCGCCTGATCGAACTCGGCTGGGACCCGACTCTCGGAGCCCGACCGCTGCGCCGTGCGGTGCAGCACGAGGTCGAGGATGCGCTGAGCGAGAAGATTCTGCACGGCGAGCTGTCGGCGGGCGACCACGTCCACGTGGACTACGTTGCTCCGGCCGACGGCCTGGGCGAGTTCGTCTTCACGACCGGACGTCAGCCGGGTCGAGAGAACGCGCCGACCAAGGCCCTGCCCGCGAAGGTCGGGGCGGCCGAGGCCGAGTAGTTCGACACACGCAAGGGCGGTGGTTCTTCGGAACCGCCGCCCTTCGTCGTCCCCCGGTGCGCACTCTGGATCTCAAGGACAGTCCTTGAGATCCAGAGCGCGCGGGCTAAGAGCTCCGCCACCACGTGCTCGATGGCGTGATTCCCGATCGCGTGCCTGCCCGCATCGACCCGACCTCACCGACCGGCACGTCCGCAGGCGGCGCATCCAAGGCTTGTAGGGTGGCACGGTGACATCCGAACCGGCCGCGCCGTACACGGTGCGCCGCGCCCGAACCCCCGATGTGCCGGCGATCGAGGCGCTCATCGAGCCGCTCGTGCAAGACCGCATCCTGCTCGGCAAAGACCGCGTGGTGTTCTACGAGGCCGTGCAGGAGTTCCGCGTCGCCGAGACCGACGGCGGCGTGCTGATCGGATGCGGTGCGCTGCATGTCATGTGGGAGGACATCGGCGAGGTGCGCACGCTAGCTGTGACGGCGCAGAGGCGCAGCAAGGGCGTCGGGCACGCCCTGCTCGAGCGGCTCGAGCTGGACGCGCGCGAACTCGGCCTCACCCGCCTGTTCTGCCTGACTTTCGAGACGCGCTTCTTCACCGAACACGGCTACGCCGAGATCGGCGAGGGCCTGGTGTCGCCGGACGTCTATGCCGAGCTGGTGCGCTCGCCCGACGAGGGCGTGGCCGAGTTCCTCGATCTCGCCCGGGTGAAGCCGAACACCTTGGGCAACTCGAGGATGCTCAAGCAGCTCTAGCAAGCTGCAAACGCAGGCGCGGCGCGGCGGGTCACCCGCTCGGCGCGCGACCGCGGGATTACCCTGGCGGCATGTCGACGATCAAGAACCCGGTCGGCCCGCAGCCGCCGTCGGTGTACTGGCGTCGCCGTCTGTTGCTGCTGTTACTGGTCGTCGTGGTGATCGTTGTGATCGTGCTGATCATCGTGCGGCCGGGATCCGGCACGCCGGCTTCGCACCCGACCGGGTCGAACACCGGCTCTCATGCACCATCGAGCGCAGCGACCTCCGGGTCCAGCGCGACGGCGTGCGACCCCTCGGTCATCACGCTGACCCCGATCACCGACTCCGCCAGCTATGCGGCGGGCGTGCAGCCCCAGCTCTCGATGACGATCACGAACTCGGGCGCGAGCGCCTGCACCTTCGACGTCGGAACCGACGCGCAGGTCTACCTGATCACCAGTGGATCGGACCAGATCTGGAGTTCCAAGGACTGCCAGACCGCCGCGGCGGCCAACAAACAGGTGCTGCAGCCGGGCAAGGCGCTGTCGACGACACCGTTCCCGTGGGACCGCACTCGCTCATCCACCACCACCTGCACCGGATCGCGGCCCGAGGTGACCGCGGGCGGAGCCAGCTACCACCTGGCGGTGCAGGTCGGAGCCGCGAAGTCGTCCGGCACCAAGCAGTTCGTGCTGCAGTAGTGGCGCGATGCCGAGAACCCGGTGCCGGTGATCGTCGTTGGCTCGGTCAACATCGATCTCGTTGCAGCGGGCGGTCGGATGCCGCGACCCGGCGAGACCGTGTCGATGGAGCGCTTCGCCGAGATGCAGGGCGGCAAGGGCGGCAACCAGGCGTCCGCCGCCGCCGCCCTCGGAGCGCGCGTGCATGTGATCGGTGCGGTCGGCGACGATCACTGGGGGCGAAGCTGCCCGCGCCGACCTGAGGGATCGCGGTATCGACGTGAGCGGCCTGGCACGGTCGGGGGCGCACCGGGGTCGCGATCATCCTGGTGGATGACAACGGCGAGAACTCGATCGCCATCGTCGCCGGGGCCAACGCGCGCGGTCACCCCGGTGTCGGTCGACGCGGCGATTCGAGCGATCGACGCCGACGACGCCGTCCTGGTCGCGTGCCTCGAGATCCCCCTCGAGTCGGTCGTCGCCGCGGCGCGCACCGCGGCGGCCCGGGGCTGGCGCGTCGTGCTGAACCCGGCGCCCGCGCGCGAACTCCCGCGGGAGCTCGTGGCCGCGGCATCGTGATCACGCCGAACCAGACCGAGGCGGCGGCGCTGGGCGGTGCCTACGCTCTCCTCGAGGCGGGCGCCGGGGCTGTGGTGGTCACGCGGGGCGGCGACGGAGCCGAGTTGCATTCGCCTGGCGGCGCCGTGGTCCGCATCCCCGCGAACCGCGCCGAGGTGGTCGACACCACCGGCGCGGGCGACGCGTTCACCGCCGCGCTGGCTGTGGCCTTGGCGAACGGCCGCGAGCTTCCGGATGCCGTGGCCTGGGCATCCGCCGCCGGCGCGATCGGGACCGAGGGCTTCGGCGCTCGCGGCTCGCTCGCCACGGCGGCTCAGGTGGACGCGCGGGTGCGCGAACCGGGCGCGACGCTCGAGTCGAGTCCTCCCGGCCCGCGCGCCGAACCCTGACGCGATCGGGACCGGAGTTTCTCGACGACCGGCTCGAGCGTGGCGCGCAGGGGTGCGATCAGCTCGGGCTCGACGACGTCGAGGAACACGCTCCTCACCAGCTCGACGTGACCGGGAAATGCGGCGAGCACGTGGGCGCGTCCCGCGTCGGCGAGTCGTACCTCGATGCCGCGATCGTCGTCGTCTGCCGCCGCACGGGTGACGAAGCCCCGCGATTCGAGCTGGCTCACCTGGTAGGTCAGTCCGCTGCGCGAGATCACCATGCGCTCGGCGAGCTCGTGCATCCGCAGACCTCCGGGATTCGCGAGCAGCTCCGCCAGGATCGAGAACTGCAGCGACGTGAGGTCGTGTTCGGCCAGCTGCGCGGCGACCGAGCGCCTCATCAGGTCACCAGCGGACACGAGGGCGATGTAGGCGCCCAACTCGTCGTCGTCGAGCATCCGTGCCATGGCGGCATCCATTTCGTTCAAATTGGAATAAGAGGCACTGACCGATAGTTCACATCAGAATAACCGGGCAGTCGGCTCGGAACACGAAGGAGAACATCATGCGCATCGCCATCCTTGGAACCGGGACCGCCGGAACCACGCTCGCCACCGGTCTCGTCGCGGCCGGTCACGACGTCGTCTTCGGGTCGCGGACTCCGGATGCCAAGTCCGACCTTCCGGCGCCCGCGGCCACCATCACCGACGCGATCAGCGGCTCCGAGCTCGTCATCAGTGCGCTGCCGGGGGCGGCCGCGCTGGCCGTGCTCACCGAGTTGACGGATCAGCTCGCCGGGCACACCCTGCTCGACATCTCGAACGCGGTCACGCCGCAGTTCGACTTGATGTACCCGAACGCGAGCCTCGGCGCCGCGATCCAGGCCGCTCTGCCGCAGACGCGGGTCGTGAAGTCGATCAATACCCTGGCCATTGCAACGCTGATCGCCCCCGAAGCTCTCGGCGCACCGACGCAGCTCTTCCTCTCAGGGGATGACGCCGACGCGAAGTCGCTCGTCTCCGGGATGCTGGCGAGCCTGGGGTGGCCGGTCGAGCAGCAGCTGGACCTCGGCGGCATCGAATCCGCGCGCGGCCCCGAGCACTGGTTCCTGCTGTTCTTCGCGATCATGCGGGCGGGCGGCCCCTTCAATCTGGCGATCGTCCGTTAGCCCGCTGCGCTCGTCTCCGCCCCGGCGCCGCGGTCGGCTCGGGTGGGCGTTCAGAATGCCGGAACGTCCATCCGCTCGCCGGGAGCTGTGCTGGCGAACGCGGCCAGGATCGCCTCTTTCAGCGGCCCCGCATCGCCGTCGATGATCGTCGTGAAGCCGAGCCGCCGCGCCTCGGCCGCCCGCTGCTTCGCGGCGGCGACCGGCCTGATTTCGCCCGCCAGGCTGATCTCGCCGACGGCCGCGAGGGTCGCCGGCAGCGCCTGATCCTTGACGGCGCTGGCGATGGCCAGGGCGATCGCCAGATCGGCACCGGGCTCGGTGAGGCGGATGCCGCCCACGGTCGACACATAGACATCCGAGTTCGAGAGCCGCAGCCCGCAGCGCCGCTCGAGCACCGCGAGCAGCATGGCCACCCGCGAGGCATCCACCCCGTTCACGACCCGTCGTGGTTGCGGCGCCTGGGTCGCGACGATCAGAGCCTGGACCTCGACCGGCAGGGCGCGGCGGCCCTCGACCGCGACCGTCACGCACGTGCCGCTCACCGGCGAGCCGCCGCCCAGGCCTCCGCGCGAGAGGAACAGCCCGCTCGGGTCGGCGACCTCGGCGATGCCGTCGCCGGTCATCTCGAAGCAGCCGACCTCATCGGTCGGTCCGAAGCGGTTCTTGGTGGCGCGCACGAATCGAAGGGCGGTGTGGCGGTCGCCCTCGAAGGTGCAGACGACGTCGACCAGGTGCTCGAGCATCCTCGGCCCCGCGATGGACCCGTCTTTGGTGACGTGGCCGATGAGCAGTACCGGCAGGTTGCGCTCCTTGGCGATGCGGATGAGCGTGCCCGCGACCTCGCGCACCTGCGCGGGCTGGCCGGGCGCGCCCTCGGACATCGCCGACGACACCGTCTGCACCGAGTCGACGATCAGCAGGCCGGGCCGCACGGCATCGACGTGGCCGAGGATCGTCGCCAGGTCGGTCTCGGCGGCCAGGTAGAGCTCGTCGGCGCCCGAGTGCGCGAGCGCGCCGGTGCGCTCGGCGCGCATGCGCACCTGGCTGGCCGACTCCTCGGCGCTCACGTACAGCACGCGGGTCCCGTCGCGCGCGGCGCGGGACGCGACCTCGAGTAGCAGGGTCGACTTGCCGACCCCGGGCTCGCCGCTGAGCAGGATCGCGGCGCCCAGGCACGAGCCCGCCGCCCAGCACGCGGTCGAACTCGGCGATGCCGCTCGGCCAGTGCGAGAGCGGCTCGGTGCCGAGATCGGTGATCGGCCGGGCCGCGCGGCCCTCGGGAACGACGCCGGCGCGCACGGCGGCGACCGGAACGCCCCGCTCGACGACGGTTCCCCAGGCCTGGCACTCGGCGCAGCGGCCGACCCACTTGACGCTCGTCCAGCCGCACTCGGTGCAGGCGTATGACGAGGTCGGGCGGGCCATGCGGTCAGCCTATGCGGCACCGCCGTCGTCCCCGCGGTCGCCGCGCGCGGGCGGCGATGCGGGCGGCGATGCGGAACGGCGGCGAGCCGAGCGGCGGCCGGTCGAGCGCCGCTCGGGCGTCCACTCGGTCCCGAATCGCACGGAGGCGTCGAGTCCGCCTCCACCCCGGTTGCGCACCGACACCTCGGCTCCGCTCGCCTGGGCGAGTTGGCGGACGATCGACAAGCCGAGTCCGCTGCCGGTGCCGTCCGAGCGTCCCCGCCAGAAGCGGTCGAAGGCGCGCTCGAGCCCTTCCTGCGACATGCCGGGCCCCCGATCCAGCACGTGGACCGTGCTGGAATGGGCGCTGTGATCCAGCCGGACCTCGATCGTCTCGCCCGAGCCGCTCACGCTCATCGCGTTGTCGAGGTAGTTGTCGATGATCTGCTCGACCGCCGAGGGTGCTGCCAGCACGACCGCCGCGTCCGGCCCCCGGTAGTCGAGCGCCAGCCCGCGCTCCTCGGCGAGGGGACGCCACTGCTCGACCCGTTCGCGGGCGATGGCGGCGACATCCACCCGACTGATCGAGGTGATCGAGCCTTCACTGCGGCTGAGCTGAAGCAGTCCTTCGACCAGGGTCTCGAGGCGGTCGGTCTCGGTCTCGGCCGCGGCGATCCGTTTCACGGATTCGTCGGCGTCCACGCCGACCAGCTGCCGGGCCCGCTCGAGCCGGAGCCGGAGCGCCGTCAGTGGCGTGCGCAGCTGGTGCGAGGCATCCGCGGCGAACCGTCGCTGCTGGTGGAGAGCCATGGTGAGCCGCTCCGCCATCGCGTTGAACGACCGCGAGAGCGAGCGGAGTTCTGGCGCCCCGGTGCGCTCCTCCGCCCGCACGGACAGATCTCCTTCGGCGAAGTGTTCCGTGAGTTCGGTGAGCCGGCGCAGCGGCCGGGTCACGGACAACGACAGGATCCACCCGATGGCGCCCGCGAGCAGCACGGTGGTGAGCGCAACGATGGCGAGGCCGCCGAGCTTGGCGTTCGAGGCATCCGTGACGACCTGAGCAGGGTAGGTGAGGCGCACCGCGCCGAGCACCTTGTCGCCGTTGAGCACCGGGACCGCCACGTAGAGCAACTCGAGTGACAGGGTCTTGGAGTATCGCGTTCCACTGGCGATCTGACCCTCGAGCGCGGTCGCGATCTCGGGGCGGGACAGATACGACGACCCCACGGCGACCGGGTCGTCGTCGCTGACCACGATCGCGGTGCCGGTGCTGTCGACGATCACCACGCGGGCGCCCGCGCTCGAGTCGCGGTACTGGCGGCTCAACTCGGTGATCGCCGCGGAGCCCGACCCGGTCGGGTTCGCCAGCGAGGCCTCGGACCTGCCCGCGAGCACGAAGGCGTCGCGCTCGAGCGCCGTGGTGATCCGATCGTGCTCGCTCTGCGCGAGATAGCCGCTGATCGGGATGAGCAGCACCGCGAGCACGACAGCCGTCACCCCCATCAGGGCGAGCATGAATCGCCAGGTCATGCCGGGATCTCGAAGCGGAAGCCGACAGCGCGGACCGACTCGATCCAGGCCGGAGATCCGAGCTTCTTGCGCAGGGCGGCCACGTGCGCGTCCAGGGTCTTCGTGGCGCCGAACCACTCGGTCTGCCACACCTCGCGCAGGATGTCGGAGCGGGGGCGAACGGCGCCGGGCTCCTGCGACAGGAAGAGCAGCAGCTGGTATTCGATCGTGGTGAGGTGCACGGGCACGTCGTCGACCCAGATCCGCTGGCCACGCAGATCGATCAGCAGGGGCCCGAGGCGCCGCTCGGTCGGTGCGGCAATTGCCTGCCCGTCACCCATCGTGCGGCGCGTCACGGCTCGGATCCGCGCGATCAACTCGCGCACCCCGAAAGGCTTCACCAGGAAGTCGTCTGCACCCATCTCGAGCGCAAGCACCCGATCGATCTCTTCGCTGCGTGCGCTGACGACGATGATCGGGACGGAGGACTCCGTTCGAATGGTGCGGCAGACGTCCGTACCGTCGAGGTCTGGCAGGCCGAGGTCGAGCACGACCAGGTCGGGGGAGTCATCGCGTGACGCGCGGATCCCATCCGCGCCTGTGCTCTCGTGCCGCACCTCGTGCGCGGCTCCGGTCAGGGCGTCGACGATGCCCGCGGCGACCGCGGGGTCGTCCTCGATCAGCAGCACGCGCATGGTCCATTGTGGGGGTACGGCGCGGGATCGCCGCAGAGCCCTTCGACCCATCTTGGCTGTTTCTTGGGTATTCGCGGGCGCGCTCTTCGGCGTCCGATCCCTAACGTCGAAGGCATGAAGACACCGATCATCATCGCCCTGTCCATCGCCGGCGTGCTCGGCACGGCCGGAGCCGCCATGGCCGTCAACGCGGGAACGCTGGCGAGTTTCAGCCAGACGCACCTCGGCAATGCGCCGACCGTCCTCGACCCCACGGCCACGCCGACCGGCAAGCCGGTGTCGGACGACCCGACGTCGACGGCAACTCCTGAGCCCTCCGAGGCCGCCGAGCCGGCCCAGCACAGCACCACTGCGCCGAAGTCCGGCGACGACAGCTACGAGCACAGCACCTCGCCCTCGCCCAGCCCCACTCACCGCGAGTCCGGCGACGACCACGGCGGCGACGACCACGGCGGCTCCGGCTCGGGCGGACACGGCTCAGATGACTAGCTCGCACCCGGCCGCGGGCGCACGCGCCCTGGTCGGAACCGCCACGGCGGTCGCCTTCGTCGGCATGATCGCGGGTTATCAGATGACGGCATCCGCGTCGCCGGTGACCGGGGCAGCCACTCCGGCGCCCTCGCCTGCGGCGCCCTCGGCGTCACCCAGCGGCGCTCCGTCCAGTGCGCCATCCGCGCCCGCCGCTGCCGTGCCGGCGCCCGCCCCCGCGGCGAAGGCTCCCGCGGCGAAGGCTCCGGCCGCGAAGGCGCCGGCTCCTGCGCCGGCCGCCCCCGCTCCCGCTCCCGCTCCGGTGGCCCCCAAGCCGGCTCCCGCTCCCGCCCCTCCCGCGGCCTCGACCGGCGCGTCCGGCGGCTGACCTCATCGCGCCCGTGATCGAGTCGAGGGGGATGTCCGCCATGGGCGGGAGGGTGACGATGACGGTCATCGGCGCGCCCGGCGGTCTTCTCGACGAACTGGGCGAGGAGCTGGATCGGCTGGAGCGCCTCTGGTCGCGGTTCCTCCCCGACAGCGAACTCAGCCGTCTCAATGCGGCCGGCGGCGACGGTCTGCAGGTCGACAGCGCGACCGTTGGCCTGATCCAGGCGATGCAGCTCGGATACGTCGAGACGGCAGGTGCCTTCGACCCCACCCTGCTGCCGACCCTGGTAAGTGCCGGCTACGGAGAGTCCGTCGTGCACCCCGGTCGTGCGAGCGCGACCCCCGCGGGGACAGCACCCGGCGGCAATCCGGCGGACATCGAGATCCGCGGCCGGTGGGTTCGGCTTCCGGAGGGGATGACCCTGGATGCCGGCGGCATCGGCAAGGGTCTCGCGGCGGATCTGCTCGCTCAGCGCGCGCAGGAGCGCGGCGCATCCGGAGCCCTGATCGAGATCGGCGGCGACCTGGTCGCCGTCGGCACCGGGCCGCTCGACGGTGCCTGGACGGTCGGGATCGAAGACCCCGACGACTCCTCGACGCACCTCGACATCATCCGCATCGCGTCGGGAGCGGTGGCGACCTCCGGCACCCGGCGACGGGCCTGGTCGGTCGACGGCGAGACCCGCCACCACCTGCTCGACCCGCGAACTCTCATGCCCGCCCGTACCGGCCTGGCGACCGCGACGGTGATCGCCAACACGGGGGCACGCGCCGAGGTCCTCACCAAGGCGGCATTCGTCCCGCCACCCGAGGGCTTCCTCGAGTGGCTGCCCACCCGCAACGCCGCAGGACTCGTCATCACGACATCCGGAGAACTCCGAAGCACGCACAACTGGGAGGATTACCGGTGAACGACCCGCACATCTGGTGGTACGTCACACGCTCGAGCGCAATCATCGCCTGGGCGCTGATGTCGCTCTCGGTCGTCTGGGGCGTTCTGCTGTCGACCCGCATCTTCCGCAAGGTCGACAGTCCTGGCCACCTGCAAGACCTGCACCGCTACTTCGGCAGCCTGGCGCTGCTCGGCGTCGCCGTGCACATGGTCACGCTCATGCTCGACGGCTGGCTGCACTTCACCCCTGGGCAGCTGCTCATCCCCGGCCATTCCTTCTACCGCACCGTTCCGGTCGCGCTCGGCATCATCGCCTTCTACCTGCTGGTGGTCGTCTACGGCTCGTCGTTGCTGCGCGATCGGCTTCCCCCGAAATTCTGGAAGGGTCTGCACTACGCCAACTACGGGGCAGTGCTTCTCATCGCGTTCCACGCCGGGCTGTCGGGAACGGATGCTGGACAGTGGTGGTACCTCGCCGTCTCGGTGTTCATCATCTCGTTGACCGCGATCGCGATCGTCGTGCGGATCGTCATGAGCAGCCAGAAGACGGCGCCCACGCCCGCCGCTGGATCGGCAGGCGGCACGGCGGCGCGCATCCCGGCGATGGCCGGCGGCGGGCGGGCATCCGGCCCCGAGCTCTCGCCGGTTCTCTTCGGGGGGCCTGCTGGCGCGGGAACCGCGGTGCTCGAGGCTCCCCCGAGGATCGAGGCGCCGGGGATGGCTCCCGGCCTCATGACCATGATCGTGGGCGGAATGGCATGGATCGCCGACGGAGTGCGAGGTGTGCGGCTCGTTCCGCTCGGCGGCGCCGAGTTGCCGCCCTGGCATCCGGGGGCGCACCTGACCCTGCAACTGCCGGGCGGGGATACCCGCCAGTACTCCCTCTGCGGCGATCCCGCCGAACGCGGGTTCTACGAGATCGCCGTGCTCAGGGACCCGCAGTCCCGCGGGGGCTCCGCCTGGGTGCACGACGTCCTCAGGCCGGGCATGGCCGTATCGGTGTGGGAGCCCCGCAATCACTTCCCGCTGGTGCATGCCGCCCAGTACCTCTTCGTCGCAGGCGGAATCGGGATCACCCCGATCCGGTCGATGATCGAGTCGCTTCCCGCTCGTCGCGACTGGTGGCTGCTCTACCTGGGTCGCAGCCGGAACACCATGGCCTACCTGCCCGAACTGCTCGAGCAGTACCCGCAGCAGGTGCTCGCCTACGCCAGGGACGAGCACCCGGAACGCCTGGATGTCGGTTCGGTGGTGCGCAGACTCGGCGGCGAGGTCTACACCTGCGGCCCGGAGGGCCTGATCGACGCCGTCCGGGCGGCATCCGACCCTGCCCATTTCCACGCCGAGCACTTCGTGCCCGTGACGCGCCCGCCGATGGTCGCCGGTCCGCTCGAGATCGAATGCTCACGCAGCGGCGTGCGGCTGACCGTCCCCTCGGACCGCAGCGTGCTCGAGGTGCTCGAAGAGAATCAGATCCCGATGGTCGCCTCGTGCCGCCGAGGCGTCTGCGGCAGTTGCGAGACCCGGGTGCTCGGCGGGATTCCCGAACACAGGGATTCCGTGCTCGACGATGCCGAGAAGGACGAGCTCGGCGTCATGTTCCCCTGCGTCTCGCGCGGGAGCAGCGGCAGCTTGGTGCTCGACCTCTGAGCGGTGACCCCTGACCGCTGGCGTCGGCTCCGGACCTCAGACCACCGCATCCCCGGAGTGCTGAGACTCCGGGGATGCGGTCTTGTCGAGGGGGTGGGGTGGCTCGCTCAGTTGGTCGGGGCCGGCGTGGCTCCGGGGTCCGGAGCGCCGCCACGACCGCCGAATCCGCCGAACGCCCCGGCGGCGCCCTCGCTGATGCGGGTTGCTGCGACGTTGCCGCTGGCGTCCGCTTGACCGATGACGGTGATGGTCTGGCCGGTGGCCAGGTCGCTGACCTTCGCCGTGCTCGACTTGGTCACCGACGTGCTATCCGTGGTCGACACCGAGATCGTTGTGCCGTTCGCCTCTTTGAGGGTGATGGTGCCGCCGTCGATGGAGGTGATCGTGCCGGCGGTGAATCCGCCCCGTGCGCCGCCTGCTGGGCCGTTGCCGGTTCCTGCGCCGCCTTGGCCGCCCCCGAATCCCGGGAATCCTTCGCCACCGCCGGGGAACCCGCCGCGCACCGACGAGGCATTGCTCGCGGACGCCGTGTTCTGCCCGATCAGCACTCCGGCCACGCCGCCCACGATCAGCGCAGCGACCAGGGCAAGTGCCGGCGTGAGGTAACGGGTCCAGCTCTTCGTCTGGGTCGCCACCGTCTGGGTCGCCACCGCCGGGGTCGCCGAGGTTGCGGGCGGGTTCGTCGCGACCGGCTCGGCGGGGGGTTCTGCGGACGCCGGTGATGTGCCGTTCTTGTCAGCCATGGTGGTTCCTTTCATGAGGCTTGATGGTTCGGTCAGATGGAGCGCAGGGCCTGGATCGGCCGCATGGCCGCCGCGCGGGCCGCCGGGTACACCCCGAAGAACACCCCGATCGCGACGGAGACGCCGAGCGCCAGCGGCACGGAGTAGCCGAGCACCACGGGTTGGGTCCCGTTGATCTGGAACTGCGCGCCGATCAGCGCGACAACGACCCCGAGCACGCCGCCGAGCAGGGTCAGGGTCGCCGCCTCCACCAGGAATTGCCCCAGGATCGCGGCCCGAGTCGCCCCGAGGGCCTTGCGGATCCCGATCTCGCGGGTGCGCTCGGTGACGGTCACGAGCATCACGTTGGTGACTCCGATGCCGCCGACCAGCAGCGAGATCGCCGCCACCGCGCCGAGCAGCACCGTGAAGCTCTGCGCGCTGGATGCCGCGGTCTGCAGGAGCTGCGTCTGGTCGGTCACGGTGTACGGCGCGCTGCCGGTCGAGGTGGTGGGGTCGTACTTGAGCAGCTGGTCGAGCATCACCTCGACCTCGCCCTGAGCGGCGGCGACGTCGGCCGAGCTCGTGGCCTCCACGGTCATCGTGCTGATCGCTCCGAAGCCGGTGTAGCTGCGCTGCACCCGGCTGATCGGCGCCACGACGACCGAGTTGGCATCCTGGATCCCCGTGCTCGACTGCGTGGTCAGGATGCCGACCACGGTGAACGGCGAGCCGTCGACCGAGATCGTCTGACCGAGCGCCGATCCCGTGGGGAAGAGCTGCGTCGCGATCGTGGATCCGATCACCACGACCTTTGCGGCGCTCGTCACGTCGGCCGTCGTGAAGGCAGAGCCCGAGACGACCTTCGAGGTCGTCACGGTGAAGTAGTTCGGGGTGGTTCCGATCAGCGACACCGAGCTCTCGCTGGCCGTGGTGCTCGAGACCGTGAGGCTCGTGGCCACCTGCGGCACCACGGCATCGACATGTCCGAGTCCGGATGCGGCCAGGCGGTTCGCGACATCCAGGGTCAGCTTCTTGGTCGAGTTGTCGGTGGCCGCGGTGCCGCCGCCGAACCCGAAGCCGCTGCCCGCGCGCACGGTCAGCGTGTTGGTGCCGAGCTGGGTGATCAGGCTGTTGATGCGCTGCGAGCTGCCGTTGCCGACGGCGAGAAGAAGGATGACCGCGGCCACGCCGATCATCACGCCGAGCAGGGTAAGCGCCGAGCGCAGCTTGTTGGTGGTGATGCCGCGGAACGCGGATCGCAGCGTCTCGAAGAGTGTCATGCGGCGACGACCTTCTCGACCGGGGTGCCGACCGCGCGATTGCGGTGGTCGGAGACCAGCAGGCCATCGCGGATCGAGACCACGCGCGCGGCGTGCGCGCCCACGGCGGCTTCGTGGGTGATCACCACGATGGTGCGGCCCGCCTGCGACAGGGAATCGAGGATGCCGAGCACGTCATCCGTCGACTGGCTGTCGAGGTTGCCGGTGGGCTCGTCGGCCAGCACGATGGTCGGGCTCGTCACCAGGGCGCGCGCGATCGCGACCCGCTGCTGCTGCCCGCCCGAGAGCGCCTGCGGACGGTGGTCGACGCGGTCCGCCAGCCCGACCATGTCGAGCGCTTCCAGGGCGAGCTCGCGGCGCTGGGCTCGCTTCACCCCGCCGTAGATGAGGGGCAGCTCGACGTTCGCCAGCGCGGTCATTCGCGCGATCAGGTTGAACGACTGGAACACGAAGCCGATCTGCTTGTTGCGCACCTTGGCCAGCTGTCCGTCATCCAGCTCGCTCACGTCGACGCCGCCGAGCAGGTACTGGCCCTCCGAGGCGATGTCGAGGCAGCCGAGCAGGTTCATCAGCGTCGACTTGCCCGAGCCCGATGGGCCCATGATGGCGAGGTAGTCGCCGCGGGTCACGCTGAGGTCGATGCCGCGGAGCGCCTGAACCGCCGCCTCGCCCGATCCATAGGTCTGATGGATGTCGCGCAGCTCGAGCACCGGCGCGGCGTCGGTCATCCGTTGGTCCCGTTGCGGTTGCCGAACCCGCCGGTTCCCCCGCCCGGGAATCCGCCGCCGCCGAATCCACCGAATCCGCCGCGGCCGCCGGTGCCGGTGCCGGTGTTCGTTCCGGTCGTGGTGCTGGGCACGACCGTGCCGATCACGATGGTCTCGCCGGCCGTGAGCCCCGAGGTGATCTCGGTGCCGGCGTCGCCGACCACACCGAGCGTCACGTCGGTGACGACCGTCTTGTTGGTCTTGGCGTCGACGACCTTGACCGTCGAGGTTCCGTTCGCCGTGGTGATGGCGGCGGCGGGCACGTAGAGCGCGTCGGATGCGCTGGATGCGATCGTGATCCCGACCTGGGCGGTCTGCCCGAGCCGCAGCCCGGCGGGGATCTTGTCGAGCGTGATCGTGGTCGCGTAGGTGACCACCGAGTTCGAGGTGGTGGCGGTCGGCGAGATCGAGGTGACCTTGGCGTTCGCGGTGGTCCCGGCGAGTGCCGGGAAGGTGATGGTGGCCGCCTGACCGACGGTCACCTTGGCGATGTCGGCCTCGGCGATGTTCGTCGTCACGACATACGACGAGACGTCGGCGATCGTGACGAAGGCCGAGTTGCTCGAACTGCTCGAGTTGCTGGAGTTCGCTCCGCTGTTGGCACCGCCCGATGCGTTGCTCGAGCCGCCCGAGGTGCCGCCGACCTCGCCGTTGACGGCGATGACCAGGCCGGCGATCGGTGCGGTCAGGGTCGCCTTCGCCAAATCGGCTTTCGCCTGGTTGTACGTGTTCTTCGCCTGGGTGAGGGACTGCTTGGCCTGGTTGATCTGCGACACCTGAGCGTTCGGCTGCGCCTTCGCCGCGGTCAGGTCCTGGCTGGCGTAGACATACGCGGTGTAGTCCGCACTCTCCGTGGCCTGCAGATCGGTGGTGTCGAGGGTGCCCAGCGTCTGGCCGGCGGTGACGGTCGAGCCCACCGCGACATCCACGGTCGCGATCGTGCCCGAGACCCCGAAGTTCGCGTTCACGTCACGCACCTCGGCGATGGCTCCGCTCGCACTGATCGTGCTGCTCACGGTGCCCTGCTGCACCGTGCCGGTCAGCTGCGTGCCGGACGCGCTGGCGTTGGTCGCAGAGAAGGGCTTGAACAGCAGGATGCCCGCGACGACGAGCGCGGCGACGATCACCACCGCGAGCCCCCCGTTGATGAGCGCGCGACGGGGGATCTTCATGATCGACATGCTCACCGGGGCGAATATGTGAGCCGTAGGTTCCGGCTGTGAAAACGCCCAGATCGAGGCCGCTGAGAGGCGTCGACATCGGTCCGCTCGGTGTCGTCGTTCTGCTGAATCCGGGGCAACCGTCCGTGGCGAGGTTGCCCACAATGGCGCACCGCTGCTGGCTGATATTGGTCTCACAAATATCGCCCATCAGCACCTCCGTCTTCCGAATATCGCCCACAGGCGGTCAGAGTTGCACCACTTGCGGCGACGCTGTCGTTCTGCCCGCAACTGCCCCAACCCGAACGGATTGAGAAAGGCGTTCAATGACGAACCAGACCGCGATTCCTAGCGCTCCCCCCACGGTGAATGAAGCCGTCGTGAACCCGAAGACGGGCAGACCCGCCACTCCGCTGCAAGGCATCCTGCTTCTCATAGGCAGCTGCCTCCCGATTCTCGGCGCCGTGCTGCTCGCACCCATCCTGCCGACTCTCAGCGTCGTGTTCGCCGACTCGCCCGCTTCAGCCGCGCTTGTGCCGCTGATCCTCACCATCCCCGCGTTGTTCATCGCCGTCCTCGCGCCGTTCGCCGGCGCCATCGTGGACAAGATCGGGCGCAAACAGGTACTGATCATCGCGCTGCTCGTTTACACCGTCGTCGGCACCGCCCCCCTGTACCTCGATTCCCTCGGCGCCATCGTCGCAACGCGGGCTGGCGTGGGAATCACCGAGGCGTTCATCATGACCTGCTGCACGACGATGATCGCGGACTACTTCACGGGCAACCGTCGCAACAAGTACCTCGGTCTGCAGGCCCTAGTCACCTCGCTCGCGGCGACCGTCTTCTTCGTCGTTGGTGGGGCTCTTGGTGCGTTCGGATGGCGCACGCCGTTCTGGGTCTATGCGATCAGCCTGCTGGTCGCTCTCGTGATGATCGTGGCCATCTGGCCGACCAAGGCGACCCAAGATGGCCACGAGCGCAGAGCAGCGAAGCTCACCCCCGTGCCGTGGGCCAAGCTTCTGCTCCCCACCTTTGTCGCCCTCTTCGGTGGCATCTCGTTCTACACGCTCGTGGTCGAGTTGCCGTACGTGCTCACCGAGCGGGGCGTCGCAGAGACCGCCACGATCGGAATGATCACGGCCGGCGCGTCGCTCGCCACGGCGCTCGGGGCATTCTCGTTCCGGTTCGCGGCCAAACGAGGGGTCGGCATCCTGTTGCCGCTCGCATTGGCCTTCGCCGGCCTCGGCCAGCTCATCGTCGCCTTGGCGCCGGGCGTGGTCGCGGCGGTGGTGGGGTCGGTCGTCGCAGGCCTCGGCACAGGTCTGCTGCTGCCGACCATGATCACCTGGTCGATCGCGCGTCTGGGGTACGACCAGCGGGGGCGCGGCACGGGGCTTTTTACCGGCGCGCTCTTCCTCGGTGAGTTCTTCACGCCGCTCGTCGTGCTGGCGCTGACCGCAGCCGGTTCGCTGAGCATGGCCATCGGCGTGATCGGCGGACTCGGCGTCGCGCTCTGTGTCGTCCTGGTGCTGGTGATCCGCCGATTTCCGCAGCCGTCGCTCGTGGTTGACCGCGCGTAGTCCCGATTGCTCGAGCGCTAGTGCCCCGCCCGGTCCGGGCGGGGTCGCTGGCGCGCCGGGGCGACGTCCGGAAGTCGCACGCCGTCAACGATGTGATTCTCGATGACGCCGATGCCTTCAACCTCCATGCGCACGACGTCGCCAGGCTGCAGGGGTGCTGGGGTCTGCGAACCGGTGCGACCCCAGATTTCGGCGAGGCATCCACTTCCGGCGGTTCCGCTGCCGAGGACGTCTCCTGGCATCACTCGAGAGTTGCGTGATGCATAGGCGACGAGCTCGGCGAAGGGCCGACTCATGCTCGAGAGCAGGTCCGTGCCGAAGGGCACGCCGTTGATCGACACCGACATCGCGAGCGGCAGGAAGCCGTCCGCGTCGTGCTCAGCACGAAACTCATCCGCCGTGACGATCCACGGCCCGAGGGTGGTTGCGAAGTCCTTTCCCTTGCAGGGGCCGAGGTTGACGCGCATCTCCCGGCGCTGCAGATCCCGCGCCGACCAGTCGTTGAAGATCGTGTAGCCGAAGATCGCGTCGGCAGCTGCCGCGGCGGACAGATCGCGCCCATCGGTACCCTCGACGGTGCCGATCACCGCGGCGACCTCGAGTTCGAAGTCGAGCATCGTGCTGCCTGAGGGAGCAGAGATGGCCTCCCCGGTGGCACGCAGAGTGTGCGGGTTCCCGAAGTAGAAAGTCGGCGCCTCGTACCACTGCGCCGCGATGACCGTCTCACCGGACACACTGCGCATCACGCCTTCGACATGTATTCGAATGCGACGAAGTCGCGGATGCTCGGCGGATGCAGTGGTGCCTTCAGCTGCACGCTCGACAGTGCAACATGCTCGCCGTCTCGCTGAAGGCGCGCCCCGCGGTCGAGGGCTTCGGAGAGTCCCGCGTTGGCGAGCTCGACCACGGTCGTCCCGATCGGGAATGGGTAGGCCCGCTCACCGGCCACCACCCCGGCCCGTTCCTGACTGTCCTGCAGCCAGGTGGCGAACTTCACCGGGCCGCCGTGATTCCGAGGCGGGCGGCGTTTCCGGCCGCCACCGCCGCGGTGACTGTCTCACCGAGTCCAGCGGCGCGGAGCCGCTCGAGCGGATCAGGGACGCCCATGTCGAACGGGTAATCCGAGCCCATAAGCACTCGCTCGGCTCCTGCTGCGGCGACCAGGGAGCGTAATGCCTCATCAGTGTGCACGAGCGAGTCGAAGTACAGCGATGCCAGGTACGTCGACGGGGGGTTTGCACATCCATGCGCCTCCGGGCGCACCTGCCAGGCGTGATCGCTGCGACCGAGGAAGGTGGGCAGGTACCCGCCGCCGTGCGACACGATCATAATCAGATTGGGGTGGCGATCGAGCACGCCGGCGAAGATCAGGTGCGACAACGCGACCGCGTTCTCCACCGGCTGTCCGACCGTGTTCGCGAGGTAGTACCGGTCGAGACGTTCATCGAGCGAGCAGCCGAACGGATGTAGGAACACGATGGCGCCGAGCTGCTCCGCCCGTGCCCAGAACGGTTCGAGTCGAGGATCGGACAGCTCGACGGAGCGGTCCGATCCGGGCGCGAACGACGACATCTCGACTCCGAGCAGTCCGCACTCGATCACCGCGTGCTCGAGCAGTTCCACGGCGAGCTGTGGGTGCTGGAGCGCGATCATCCCCAGTCCCGCCAGCCGATCGGGCGCCGCGGCGACGAGATCGCGCACGGCGGAGTTCGCCGCCTTTGCGACAGTCGTGGCGAGTTGCTCGTCAAGAAACGGGTAGTAGTGGGAGGGGGATGGCGAGACAAGCTGCACATCGACGCCCGCGGCATCCATGTCTGCGAGGCGGCGGGGCAGTTGCGTGAGCTGTTCGAAGCGCTCCCGGATCATGACACCGGATGCCGCGATCGACTCGGGCCCGTTGCGCCGCGCGTCGAGTGCCTGGGCCGTCGCATAACCGTCAGGATCGCCCTTGCTCGCCAGCTCCTGCAGGAACAGGAAGATGGCGTGCGCGTGGACGTCGACGACCCCGGTCACGCGGGTTCACTCACCATCGCGAGAATCGGACCGACGAGCCCTGGAACATCCGCGTCTTGCTTGTGCTCGCGCAGCCAGGCGCCCAGTTGCGTCGATGCGGCGACGATGGCTTTGGCGCGCTCGAGTCGACGTGCCGTGAACGTGGACCAGAGGGCGTCATCGACCGAATCCGATGCTAGGAGGAGTTCGGCAAGTACCGCGGCATCCTCGAGGCCCAGCGCGGCGCCTTGCGCCAGGGTGGGAGGGCAGGAGTGGGCGGCATCGCCGATCACGACCACGCGACCGCGGTTCCACGGGCCGTCGACGACATGCGACTCGAACAGCGCGTAGTTGATCTCACGGTCCTCCGTGATCAGCGGGCGGACATCGTCCCACGGTCCGGAGTATGCGCGGCTCAGCTCCACCATCCGGGCGACCCGTTCGGGCCCGGTCAGATTGAAATTGGAGCGATCCGCCTCTTCGACGATGTAGGAGTACATCGAGTTGTCACCGGTCGGGCAGTAGCCCGCGATGTAGGAAGGACCCCCGTAGTAGAGATCGGTGTGGTCGATCCCCGCCGGCCTCGGCGTGAAGACGCGCCAGATCGCCATGCCGGTCGGTTCGGGCTTCTCGGTGATCCCGATGCGCTCGCGCACGCCCGAGTGGACGCCGTCTGCTCCGATGACGACGTCGTAGTCGGCGCTGCTGCCGTCATCGAACGTCACGGTGACGAGGTCGTCGTGCTCGTCGACCTCATCGAGTTCGACTCCGAACCGCACGTTCACTCCGGCCGATCGCGCCCGATCCGTGAGGATCATCGCCAGATCGCGCCGTGGCATGCCGAGAGTCGCGGGCAGGTCGGATCCTCCCGTCGGCCGGTCTGGCATCGTGGCGATGACCGTCCCGCCCGGTCCGGGTGCCCGCATTCCCGTCACGCCGAAGCCGAAGCCAGCCGTGGCGACGGCATCCCAGACGCCCACCTGCTTCAGCACGCGCAGGGCGTTGCCCATGAGCGTGATGCCGGAACCGATGGCGCTGAGCTCCGGTTTGCGCTCGATCAGATCTACCGTGACGCCGCCGTCGGCGAGCAGGGTTGCGACGGCGCACCCCGAGATGCCCGCCCCGACAACGAGGACTTTCGATACCGCGCTCATGTGATCTCCCAATGATTCATTTGATGGCGAGGGGATTGACTGGTGCGCCGACGGCGCCGGTGAAGGGGATGGGGGCCGCAGTCAGGAAGAAGTCGAACCGTCCGTCTGCGGCGCAATCGGCGGCCAAAGCGTCGAGATCCCACAGTTCGCCGATGAACAGACCCATGTGAGGGATCACGACCTGATGCAGGGGCTGGAAGGCGACATCGAATTCATTCGGCCGCACCTCGAATCCCCAGGTGTCGGTGGCGATCGCCGCGATCTCTCGTGCGTGAAGCCATCCTGCGGTGCCGAACGAGAGGCCAGGGGATGCGCCCCCTGCGTATTCCTGCCACCCGTCTCGCCGCGCGCGCGCCAACCGGCCGGTGCGAACCAGCACGATGTCGCCTCTGCCGACGGCGGCCGAGACGCCTTGTTGAGCGATGGTGTCGTCGAGATGCTCCGCCGTGATCGCGAAGCCATCGGGCAACTCGCCGTCTGTGCCGAATGCAGCACCCACATCCAGCAGTACGCCCCGCGAAACGAATTGGTCACGCGTTGTCTCGATGCCGGTCACGTGATCGCCCTCGCCCGTGACGACGGCCTCTGACCTTCGACCGTTCCACGCTCTGCCGGCGTCGAAGATGTGGCCCAGCCCGTCCCATTGCGTCGAGGCCTGGAGCGGCATGAATACGACGTCATCGGCGCCGCCGAAACCATGAGGGAAGCCTTGGTTCCCCAGTGCGGCGTCAGTGCCCGTCGCAAGCATGGTGTGCACGGGGTTGGTGCGCCGCTTCCAGCCGTTCTGCGGCCCATCCGCGTCGAATGACTGGGAGAGCGAGAAGACTGCTCCGAGCTGGATCAGCTTGGCGGCGTCCACCCGCTTGGCATCGTCAATGAAGTTGAGCGTGCCGAGCACATCGTCGGCGCCCCAGCGTCCCCAGTTGCCGTAGGCGGCGGCAGCAGACGAGATTGCGACACTCGGGTCGGCGCGATCGAGCGGCAATTCGTGGGCGGCTGTCATCGCGCTGCCTCCGCGACAACACGCGTCCGCTGTACTCCGAGTCCGGTGATCGTGCTCTCCATCACGTCGCCGTCACGTAGGAGCCTGCGCCAATGGGCGCCGTTCCCCGCCGGACTGCCCGTCAAGATGACGTCGCCCGGGTTCAGTCGGACTGTCTGCGACGCGGCGGCGACCAGCTGCGCGACGTCGAACAGCATGTCGCTGGATTCGGCATCCTGTTTGATCTCGCCGTTGAGCTTCAGCTCCAGATGCAGTGCCTGGGGATCCCCGGCGAACTGCGCGGGCACCAGCCACGGACCGATCGGCAGGAAGCCGGGGGCGTTCTTCGACCGGAACCAGTCCGTACCGATCTCGCGCATGTCGCGTCGGAATACGAGGTCGCGGGTGGTGAGGTCGTTCGCCATCATGTAGGCGGCGACGTGCTCGAGTGCCTCTTCGGGGGACAAGCGGAATCCCGGAGATCCGATGACGGCAGCGACCTCGAGCTCCCAGTCGTGCTGCTCGGAGTACGACGGCAGCACGACATCGTCAAAGGGACCGGTGATCGCTGACGGTAAGCCGATGAACAGGTACGGACTTCCCTCCGCGGTGCGCTTGTCGATGATGGCAGCGGTCGCGGCACGCACCTCTTCCTCGGTTCGGCCGTCCGAACGGTCCGCGTGGGCGACCGCGAGGTCGATGACGTGGGTGCGGTAGTTGGCCCCCGCCTGAAGAATCTGTCGCGGAGCCAGTGGTGGCAGCACGACCAACGCCGCGGAATCGAACCAATCGCCGCCATCGTCGGCGGCGAGGTCTTCGAGGACGCCCAACGCCGTGCCCCACTTCTCGAGCAGTTCGCGGGTCCCCTCGGGAGCGCTCAGCGCCTCGCTTCCGAGCAGTGCGGAATGCGGTCGGAGATCTCGAACGCGCTCGCCCACCACGAGACCGGTGAAGAGTTCTCCGCCGATCGAGAAGTATCCGAGTGCCCAACGATTCGGGACCGATGCCGCCATTCCAAGGCTCCTTTGCCGAAGCGCCCCGCGGGGGACAGCGGGAGTGCTGAGCCAACTATCCCAAGTCCAGGACTATTTGCGAATCCAGGCTTCCGAATAGCGGATATCGGGAAAGCTGATACGGTGCCGGGGTGGAGCTTCGAAACGTCGACTTCAATCTCCTGCTGCCGCTGCGGGCATTGCTCGAGGAGCAGAGTGTCAGTCGCGCGGCACAGCGACTGCAGCTCAGTCAACCCTCGCTGTCCGCGGCGCTGAGCAGGCTGCGGAGGCATTTCGGCGATCAGTTGCTGTTGCGGCGCGGCAATACCTACGAGTTGACACCTCTTGGAATCCAACTCCTCGACCGAACGCACGCGGCCGTGACGAGCATGGAGCGGATCTTCCTCGCTCAGTCGGAATTCGATCCATCGACAACCACGCGCGAGTTCAGCTTCTACAGCTCCGACTACTGCGTCGCCGTGCTCGGCGGCGCGCTCGCCAGCGTCATCTCTGAGGCGGCGCCTGGCGCCCGTCTTCGCTTCGAGGGGATGACGACGAGCGTGGTCACCAGCGCGCCCGATTCGATTCGGGATTATGACGGTCTCCTGATGCCGCATGGCTATCTGCACAACATGCCTCACCTCGACCTATTCGTGGATCGGTGGGTGCTCCTGGTCGCCAGCGAATCGACGGCTGTCGGCGACACCGTCAGCCTGTCGGACCTGTCGGGGCTCTCGTGGATCTACAACTACAGCGGACAGCATGACTACACGCCTGCCGCGAAGCAGATGGACCTGCTCGGTGTCGACCCTCATGTCGAGATCGTGACGGCGAACTTCTTGGCGGTTCCTGCGCTGCTCGCGGGAAGCGGCAGAATTGCCCTGGTGCAGGAGTCCCTTGCGCTCCAGATGGTTCGGGCCGGGGGGGTGCGGATTGTTGAACTGCCATTTGAGGCGGTGCCGCTGACGGAGGCGTTCTGGTGGAATCCGACGCACAACCGCGATCCCGAGCACATGTGGCTGCGATCGATGTTCGCGGCCGCTGTTGAACGCTCGCCGCTCTCGCCGGCGATATAGGCGAAGTCTATGCAGCCTATTGGTAGATAAAGATTCCCAATAGTGATCTGCGGCGTCACAGTGGGAGGAAGTCCGCGCACATGCGCCAGATCTCCCCGGAGGAGCAACGATGCTCAAGCTGCTGAGTCAACTGATCCAGATTCGCCTGACGGCGCCCGACGTGGATGCGTCGGTCACGTTCTATGAGGAACAGGTGGGCATGAGGGTGGTCCGCAGGACGGCAGATGCCGTCTACCTGCGCAGCTGGGGTGACTACTACGAGTACAGCCTGGTGATCACTCAGGGCGACGAGCCGACCCTGTCGCGGATGAGTTGGCGTACCGAGAGCGACGCGGCGCTCGACGAGGCCGCCGCTCGCATCGAAGCCGCCGGTGTCACCGGAACCTGGACGACCGGCGAGGCGGGCTACGGACGCTCTTACATCTTCACCGGGCCGTGGGGTCACACGATGGAACTGGTGTGGGAGGTCGAGCAGTATCAGGGCGAGGGCGACTTCGCCTCGACCTTCCCCGACCGACCCGAGCGGCGCAGCCGCCATGGCGTCGCTCCTCGCCAACTCGACCACGTGACTGTTGCGGCGTCGAACGTCAGGGAGTTCGCCGCCTGGTACAGCGACACGCTCGGCTTCCGCACCATGGCGCACACAACCCTAGAGCACGGCGGCTTCAGCGTCTTCAGCGTGCTGACCACCAATGAGAAGTCGCATGACCTTGGCGTCGTGCTCGACGGCTCGCCGCGGGCCGGCCGCGCTAACCACTTCGCTTACTGGGTCGACACCCACGAGGATCTCTTGCGGGCCGCGGACGTGCTGATGGAGAACGGCATCGGCATCGAATACGGCCCGAGCATCCACGGCATCGGAGAGCAGAACTTCCTCTACTTCCGCGACCCGTCGTCATTCCGCGTGGAGGTGAACACCGGTGGATACCGCAACTACGTGCCTGACTGGGAACCCCGCGAATGGCACCCGGCGCAAGGCTCGAACAATTTCTACCGCAACAGCCAGATGCCGCACTCGATGACGGAATCGTTCCCGCCCGCGGGCGCGCCCAGCGCCACTGAGGAAGGCGTGTTCCCGGGCACCGAGGGTGAGCTCTTCAACCCGTTCGGGCAGCACGGGCGAGGCTGAGCGACTGTGGACGAGCGGGGTCGGTGGAAGCGCCCATGAGGCGACCCCATCCGGCCCCGCTCATGAGTCGATGTCCCTCACTGCCACGCTGTAGTCCCCGACGGCCAGTTCGGTGATGGCGGCGATGGATCGTGTGGTGATGCCGCATGTGCGGATGCTGCTCATGCCTGCGCTGATGCATGTTCTCGGCCGCTCGGCCTGGTGGCACCCGCGTAGGCTCAGCCGCATCCTGCCCGATGTCGATATCGAAGGGGCTTCCCTTCGGAGGCGCCACCTAGGCAGAACGCGCGATACGCAGAGGAACGAGAATGAATAAAGCAGTCATCACCGGCGGCGCCGGCGGCATGGGCCTCGCGACCGCGAAGCTCCTCGGACGCAGCCACCGCATCGTGATCGCCGACCTAGATCAGGACCGAATCGACAAGGCGGTCACGGAGCTGGCCGGCCTGGGAATCACCGCATCCGGGTTTGTCTGCGACGTCGCCGACGAGCAATCGGTGAACGACCTCATGCGTGCGGCCGGTTCCGGGGGAGACCGAGTTCGCGCCGTTATCCATACCGCGGGGGTTAGCCCTCAGATGGGCAAGCCCGACCTCATCGTCCGGATCAACGCCCTCGGCACCGTCAACGTCGCGAAAGCATTTCTGCCGTTGGCGCAGGAGGGTGATGCGCTCGTCAACGTCGCGTCCTACGCCGGTCATGCCCTGCCGGGAATCCTCATCCCGACGCGTGCCTTCCCGCTCGCAGAGAGCGACCCAGGCAGGTTCGTGCGTGCCCTGGTCCGTCGCGCCGGTATCGTGGGGCGCAAGCAGCATGCGGGCTTTGCCTACGCGCTCAGCAAGACGTACGTGATCTGGTACAGCGAACGGATTGCGGGCCGCTTCGGCACACGCGGCGCGCGAGTCGTGTCGGTATCCCCGGGAAGCTTCGACACCGCCATGGGTCGCCTCGAAGCGGACCACGGCGCAGCGGACCTCCTCAAAGTCGCCGCGCTGAAGCGCTTCGGCACCTCGGAGGAGATCGCCGCCGTCCTCGCCTTCTGCGCGGGTGAGGCGCCTGGATACCTCACAGGCACGGACATTCTCGTCGACGGAGGAACCCGGGCCGGCCAGCGCGGCGACAGGAAATGATCGCTCAGGCGATCCACTCCTCGATCTGGGCGGTGATCTCGGGGGCGTCGGGCGGAGTGGACGGCCGGAACCGGCGCACTCGGCCGTCGGGATGCACCAGGAACTTCTCGAAGTTCCAGGTGACCCTCCCGGCCTTCCCGGCGGCGTCAGGCGCTCGTGTGAGCTCCTGGTAGAGGGGATGGGCCGACCGCCCGTTCACCCGCGCTTTCTCGGTCATCGGGAACGTCACCCCCCAGGTTGCCGAGCAGTATTCGCCGATCGCGTCCGACGACCCGAGCTCCTGCAGGAACTGATTGCTCGGCACCCCGATCACGGTGAAGCCGCGGTTACCGTAGTCGCGCTGCAGCTGTTCGAGCTGCTCGTACTGGGGGGCGAGTCCGCACCTCGATGCGACGTTGACGACGAGTGCGATCTTGTGATCGGTGAGTTCTCCGAAGGTCGTGGACTGACCCTTCAAAGTGACGAGCGGGATGCTGTTCAGGTTGTTCATCGATGTTTCCTTTGGTTGGGTTCGAACAGGCACTCAGCGTGCGCCTGCGTTGGCCTTGGCAACGAGTTCGTCCACAGCGGACTGCGGCATGGCGCCTTTCGACAGTTTCACCAGCTGCTCGAGAGGCAGTAGTTTCAGCGGCGCGAGAGTCTTCTCGTCGGCACCGCCCTGGGCGAGCAGCTCTCGCAAGAGGGGCCCGCCGACCGGATGCTTGAACCACGCACGGATCGAGCTCCGCCCTGTCAGGGGCTTGACTGCGACCGCCGGCGTCTCGTCGCTGTCCGGTTCGGGAACGCCGCCGTTCTCGCGCTCCGCGTTGGCGAGGTCGAGCAACTGCTGAAACTGTTCGGCTTGCGCGGGGTCGCCCATCATTCCGATGGTCGCCCGCACGGGCATCGACGCGATCATCTTCTGGATATCAGAGCCGAGGGCCGCGCCCATCGAATCCAGGTCCATCCCGGAGCTGAGGTCGGCGATGGCCTGGGTGACGACAGGGCCGGCGATCGGGTCGGCGAACACCTCGCCCAACGTCGAGTCGAACGAGAGCGGAAGTCGCACAGGATCGCCCTCGATCGAGATCACGGCCGTGCCCCGGATGTCGCGGCTCGATGCCCCGATCGCGAAGACGTAGTCGCCGCCCTCGACGATCCACTCGTCGACTCGGACGTCCCAGTAGGCGAGCTCGCGGCGGGTCACGCGGATGTCGATCGTGGCTGTCTCGCCTGCCGCGAGGTCGGCGTCGCCGAATCCGACAAGAACCTGCGGAGGGCGCACGATCGCCGAGCCCGGCAGCGACAGGTAGACCTGCGCCACCTCACGCCCCGCGCGATCTCCGGTGTTGGTCACCTCCACGGTCACGCGCACCTCGTCACCCACCAGGTCCACCCGGGGCGCCGAGTAGGCGAACCTCGTGTACGACAGGCCGTGGCCGAAGGGGAAGCTCACGGGCAGGTCGCGGGCGTCGTACCAGCGGTAGCCGATGAAGATGCCTTCGCCATAGCGGACGTGCCCGTGCTCTCCAGGAAAGTTCAGATATGCCGGCACATCGCGCAGCCGCAGCGGCACGGTCTCGGTCAGCCGGGCCGATGGGTTCACTTCGCCGAACAGCACGTCCGCGATCGCGCCGCCGCCGGCTTGCCCGAGCAGCGCACCGTCGAGGATGGCAGGCACCGCCATCGCGACGGGGTCCAGGCGGAGCGCACCGCCGTGCGACAGGATGACGACCGTGCGCGGCTGAGCCGTCACGACCGAGGCAAGCAGGGCGAGTTGGTCGGCAGGCAGTTCGATGTCGTCACGGTCGAAGCCCTCAGACTCCTGCGATTCACCCAGACCGAGAAAGACGACCGCAACATCAGCGGCGGCGGCGACGCCAACGGCCTCATCGACCAGTGCTGCGGAGTCGGCGGTGCCGTCGGTCGTGAATCCCTGGGCGTAATCGGCGGCCCCAGCGACCGCTCGGATCTCGTCGAGCGGGATATCGACGCGGGTCGCGTTGACGTGCGAACTCCCGCCGCCCTGGTAACGGGGTCGCTGAGCGAAGTCGCCGATCACGGCGAGCCGCTGGTTCGGATTCAGCGGAAGCAGGTCGGTGTCGTTCTTGAGGAGCACGATCGCTCGCGCCGCCACATCGCGGGCGAGGCGGTGGTGCGCGTCGATGTCGACCGCGATGTCGGGGCGGCGCCCATCCGCCACGCGGGCCGCCAGTTCCGCAACGCGTGCTGCAGCCCGGTCGACGTCCGCGACGTCAAGCCGTCCCGCGTCGACAGCGGCGACCACCTCGGCGTCCGTCGCGCCCCTGGTGGCTGGCATCTCGAGATCCAGGCCGGCCGCGACCGATGCCGGGCGATCGACGACCGCACCCCAGTCACTGACCACCGCGCCGTCGAATCCCCATTCCGCTCGCAGCACATCGGTCAGCAGCCAGCGGTTCTGTGCTGCGTGCGTGCCGTTGACCTTGTTGTACGAGCACATCACCGTCCACGGCGCAGCATCTTCGACGACTCGGCGGAATGCAGGAAAGTAGATCTCTCGAAGCGCCCGCGCATCGATGTCCGAGCTGGCGCGCATCCGGTCGGTTTCGGCGTTGTTGGCAGCGAAGTGCTTCACCGACGCGCCCACACCGCGGCTTTGCAGACCGCGCACCCAGGCGGCGCCCAGCAGTCCGCTCAGGAGAGGGTCTTCCGAGAAGTACTCGAAGTTGCGGCCGCATCGCGGGTCGCGCTTGATGTTGATCCCGGGGCCGAGCAGCACACCGACGCCGTGCGCTTGCGCCTCGTCGCCGAGCGCTGCGCCGACCCGTTCCGCCAGCGCGGGATCCCAGGCCTGACCCAGGGCGACAGCGGGCGGAAAACAGGTCGCGGGCTCGCTCTGCGAGATGCCGAGCGCGTCGGCGTCGCCCTTCTGACTGCGCACGCCGTGCGGGCCGTCGGTCAGGACGAAGGCCGGCACCGCGCCGACGGCCTTGGATGCCCAGAACGACGCCCCGCTGCCGAGGGCGGCCTTCTCGGCCAGGGAGAGGGGGAGAGATCGATCACGAGGTTCCTTTTCACTAACGCACGGACTTGATGAAGAAGACAGCGAACGCGCCGAGAACGGTGAGCGCGATCGCCACCGGGAAGAGCGCGATGTAGCCGAGGGTCAGCACTACGGCGCCGCCGACGGCCGGCGCCAGCGTCTGCGGCAGCGTTGCCGCGATGTTGACGACTCCCAGGTCTTTTGCCCGCGTGCTCGCATCCGGCAGGACCTCGCTGATGAGTGCCTGATCGACGGCCTGGAATGCGCCGAACCCGAGACCGGCGACGAAGCCGAAGATCAGCATCCCGGTCGTGGTCGGCAGTACGAGAGGAGCCACCATTCCCAGTGCGACCAGCATCGACGAGACGAAGACGAAGATCTTGCGGCGTCCCAAGCGGTCGCTCAGGGGACCGCTCACCACGATTGAGACCAGGATGCCGATGAGGCTCACCCCGCCGAGAACCGGTACGAACGCCGGGGCGCCGTCGCCGAGCCCGATGTAGTCCTCGAGCAGAAAGAGGTTGTACCCGAAGACGACGAAATAGCCGAGGTAGAGCAGCAGCCGACCGGTGAACGCCCAGAAGAAGTCGGGATGCCGCGCCGGGTTCACCCAGAAGGTGCGCAGGAACGCGCCCCAGTTCCAGGGTTCGCGCTGCGCGTCCTTGCTCGAAGCGTCGGGGTTGAAAACCAGGAACAGCACCGTCGTGACAAGGGCGATTCCGCCGAGCGCAACATACCCAGGGCCGATGTTCTTCGCGAACACCGCACCGAATCCCTGCCCGGCGATCGAACCGATCATGAGCGCGAGTCCGGCCGCCGCAGCGACGCGGCCGCGTGCGCCGATCGGAACACGGTCGGGCAGAATCGCGGTGAGCGGTCCTTGGAGGAACTGGTAGGCGATCTGCACGCTCGACCAGGCGATGACGAGTTGCACGAGCCCGTTGGCCGCTGCCATGCCGATCAGGGCGAGTCCGCCCACGAGGGCTCCGACGACCATCAGTGGCGCGCGGCGCCCGAAGCGCGAGCGGGTGCGGTCGCTGATGGCCCCCGCGATCGGCTGTACGACCATAGCCAGCAGCGCGCCGATGGTGGTCACGATGGCGAGGTTGGCGACCTTGTTGTGCTCGTCGATCCCCGTGACCTGGATCGGCAGCAGAATCTGCGGCACCGAGCCCCAGATCAGGTACAGACCGATGTTCAACGGGATGATCCAGATCAGAAGCCTGCGCAGCGGGCCGCGAATGCGGATCCGCTCCCCGTCGGCGGGCGGGGCGGAGGTCGTCGTCATGGGTTTCCTTTCGGGAGCGCGTCATTGCGCATGAAAAACCATACGACGTATTGTTTTGCTGGGCAAGCGTCTATCCTGACGGCATGGCATCGAAGGGCGGGAGCTATCCGAAGGGGGTCGCTCGGCGGGAGCAGATTCTTGAGACCGCGCTCGAGGTGATCGCCGAGCGCGGTTACAGCGGCGCGACAGTTCGGCAGATCGCCGAAGCCGTCGGCTTGAGCGTGCCGGGCCTGCAGCATCACTTCGGGAGCAAAGAGGCGATGCTCGCCGAAGTACTCCGTCGGCGTGACTCGCGAGCGGTCAGAGCGTTCGAAGAGACCGCCGCGCCCGAGATCGCCAACACCTTCACATCGCGCATCCGCGACAACACGGCGGTGCCCGGCCTGATCCAGCTCTACGCGCGCCTCTCGGCGGAATCGACCGAGGCGTCGCATCCTTCCCACGAGTATTTCCGTGAGCGCTACGAGTCGATCCGATCGGCGGCCGTCGAGGGAATCCGGAAGGCTCAGGAGCTCGGGCAACTCAACACGGGCCTCGATCCCGAGAGGGTGGCCACGATGCTGCTCGCGCTCGAAGACGGACTCCAGATCCAGTGGCTCTTCTCCGACGACGTCGACATCGCGGCTCACGTCGGCTACTTCCTCGAACTGCTGGGAGCGAGGCCGGACCGACCGTGACCGCCCGCGCAAACACGAGTGCCCGACGGAGGATTCCGCCGGGCACTCGTGGGAGGGGAGCCCGACGGCAGGTAGTACGTCGGGTTCGGCACCTTGACGTCGAACAGCGACGAGCCGCCGATCAGTTCGCTGAACTGGTCGCCGAAGTTCGCGACGATCCGGTAGTGGCCGCCGACGTTCGTCACGTTCTCGATGGATGCGGCCTGCGGCGCCGCGCTGCACCCGGTGATGCCAATCATCTGGAATCCCTGCGCGATCGCGGCGTTCCCGATCGCCACCATCGCCGGAGTCGCCGGGAACACCTCAATCAGCACATCCGAGTTATTCTGCACCGGATCGAAGTTGAAGTGCATGGTGCCGACCTCACGGCCGTAGGTCATCAGCATCGTGTCGTTCGTGTCGAGCACGATCGGCGAGCGCGAGCGCCGTTGCCCCGGCTGCTAGTCGTTTGCGAGAAAGAGAAGACACAATCACCACGTTCTGCCGAGGAAACGTTCTACCCCCGAACAGGGGTCATTCTCTGCACCCTACGTCGGGGTGTGGACCCTCGCCCCCCTTCGCGTGTGAACAGCCGGCGCCGACTGGTCTAAACTCGCTCCCGGTACCGTGTCCGAGCGGCCGAAGGAGCATGTCTCGAAAACATGTGATGGTGCAAGCCATCCGTGGGTTCAAATCCCACCGGTACCGCCCTGAAAAACCCCTGTTGATCAGGGGTTTTTCTCTTCCGTGCGGAAGGATGGATCGGTCCTGACAACGGTTTGGCATCACCTCGTGGGGCTTTCAATCAGTAGGGCGCCTCTTCGATTGTTGTCAACGCGATTTGTCCCTCGGCAGATCGGCTTTAGATCCCGGTCGTCCAACATGTGAGCGGCAGTAGAGGTCGCGTTGGAATCGGATCGAAGTTGTCGCCGGTCCCGCACTCTGGGGTAATGCGAAAACGCGACGCGACGCTGTCTCATGTTCGATGATTGGCGTATGGGGGGTGACCGATGAGCGGCGTCGATGTTCGTGTCGACTATGACGCGGTGTCTGAGATTGCGCGTCGTATTCGGTCCGAGGCGCTCGGCATCGACGCGACCAAACTTCGTGCTCCTGATGAAAGCCAGGTGGGTCACGCCCGGCTGGCCGACGCCCTTACCCACTTTGCGGGGAAATGGAACGCCGGTGTCGAGAAGGTGCAAGACAGCACCGAGCACTTGGCGGCCAATATCGCGTTGTCCGTCGAAACCTACCGAGATGTGGACGGTCAAGTCGCCGGGGAAGCGTCGTCGACTGGAGCGCAGCCCGAGTGAGCGCTCTCGGATCGACGCACTCGGTCACGGCATTAGTCCCGGGCGAGCCGGGCATTCTCCACGGTCGTGCTGGCAATTGGCGCGAGCGTGGGCGCGAATATCAGTCGATCCATGACGTCCTCGTCTCTCTCGACGTCGCGTCGGTGTGGACCGGGATAGCAGCAACGGCTGCCGAATCAGGAATTCACACAGCGGCGAAGTCCTGGGCACATGCCGCGGACGCGCATCAGAAGGCAGCCGACGAGCTGGACGCCTATGCGACGATTCTCAACGAGGCGCAAGACGACGTGCGTCGCGCAATGGCAACATACGCACAAGGGCAGGCCGCCACGACCCACGCCCGCACGGTCTACGAAGACCAAGTGAAAACGCAGCTTGGCGGGCTGGCTGTTCTGGATGCCCCGTCGGAATGGCTTGCCGAGCAGTTCATCGATCCTGGTGGCACCTCCAAACAGCATGCCCAGAAGATCCTCGACAACGCCGTCGCCTCGGTTCAGACTGCTGGCGACATGGCCGCAACCGCGCTGGGGGAGGCGGCTGATGCTGCGCAGATTGTCCAGGGACTGCTCGCTGTCGGCGGGGTCCTCGTAGAGCAGCAGGCACGCAACCTGGTCAACTCCCTTGCGTCCCTTGGGAACGCGATGCTTCAGCACCCTGATCTCACCGTGGATCTCATCCTGGGTTCTTTGTTGATCGACGGTGCTGCCGGCGGAGAGATTGGTGGGGTTGTGCTCGACGCCACCGGGGTCGGGGCGCTCGGAGGCGTTCCTCTCAACATCGCAATGGTCGGAGTTGGAGCAGCGGGCATCACTGCCACAGGCGCGGCCGGCGCGGCCCTGGCCGCTGATGCCATGGGAGACAGCAGGGTCGAGCCCTGGAAGAACGAGGACCGTGGCGACGGCCGCAACTCCAAGGGTCAGTTCGCCCCCGGCTCGAGGCAGGCCTACGACGCATCGAAAGTCTCGGAACAGCAGGCTCTTGATGGGATCGAGGATGACAGCGGGGTCGACGTCATTCACAACCCACCGCGAGCCAGCGTGGACGGCGTTGACCATGGGCGGGACTACGACGGGTTGCAAGAGCAGCCGGACGGCACCTACCGCGCCATCGAAATCAAGAGCGGACCTGGTGCTCACCGATCCCCAGCGCAAAGCGCGTTCGACAAGCTGGTCTCGCCGGAAAACCCCGCAACGATCACCCTTCGGGATGGCACGGTGGTGAAGGTCACTAGGGTCGATGTGATCAAGGTGAATACCGGAAAGGCGGGAGGCTGAAGATGAGCGACCGTGCCTACGTTTTCACGTCGAACGGGTCAATGACTTGGGACTTGCAGAACAACTTCCGTCCGTTCGACGAGCAGATCCGTCGCACTCTGAGCCAGTTGGGTTCCAGGCATTCGACTCTTCTGTTCTGGGCGCTGCCTGAGGGAGATAAAAACCTTGGCGACAGCGACGCCGAACCGCAAGACCAGGACGTGTATCTGCAGGCGGCGGGCACGGCCGAGCAGATGACGATTGAGGTTCAGGAGAAGGATTCGGACGGCCAGATCCGGCATTTCATTCTCGGCCACGGTCCGGTTCAGCCGGGTGAGCCTGAGATCGTGATCGCGTGGGAGGGCGGTGCGCACCACGTCACCATCTCCGCGTCGGAAGCGTTCGGCCTCGACGAAGCGGCGCGCATCTTCCAGCACTACTTCGACACCGGCACCGTCCCCGAGGATGTCTCCCGTCGCCTTCTGCCGGACTACGTGGCCTAAGACCGCGGGCTGGTGACGCTCAGCGCTGATCACCTACGTTGACGGCGTTCTGGCCTGATCCGACGAGGCACGCAGATGGTGGACGCGAGGCGGAGCCGGTAGCGCAGGCTTGATTGAGGGGGTAACCCCCTCGTGATGCGGGCACCTATGCTTCAGACGTGAGGTTTATCCAGCCCGTCGCCATGGCGCTCGGATCGGCGATGTACTTCGGAGCATCCGTCAGCGGATACTCCCCGAGACCCTGTGCTGCAGTCACTCGCATTTCGGTGGGCCGACTACTACCGAGCAACGGAGGCGCGGGCAGACAGATGGTTGCCCCTGACCACCGTCGGGGTATTGATGGCTTTGTGCATCTTCTATCTGTTTCCGCTCGCTTTTTGGGGTGTTGTTGCCGTACAGGCTCTCGAAGTGATCATTGCGGTCATAACAATGCGTTCCAATCACCGGACGGCCCGAGGGTGCGAAGATCTCCTGAGTTGCCGTGGCCCCGGGGAACCCGAGAGCAGCTTGAGTGCCGAGCAAGAGGCCTGGTTGATTGGACGCGGTTGGACCATCGGGGCCACCCAGGGCTGACGCCCACGGGAGGGCGACGAGTACCGCTACTCCGGTCGGGTACACCGGTCAGCAGGTCAACCACAAAGCCACCGGCAACCCGGGCGTCTACATTCCCAGGGCTGATTCAGGAGGCGGGAGTGTTGGTGATGTCGCGCGTGACAGAAAGCAGCACTGCCCCTCAATATCAGTGCGCTGGCTGACTTGGAGCCACGCGCTCCCACGGCGGTTGAACCGCCAAAGTCCGCGACAACGGCGTGACAACAAACGAGCAGTGCCGTACTGATCGAGGACTGGTCCAAGAGTCTTGAAATAGCCCGCAAGCACGGCGATCTTCAGCGGCGGCTTGTGGGAGCAACGAATTCAAATCCCACCGGTACCGCCATGAAAACCCCTGTTCAGGCAGGGGTTTTCACATTTCCAGTCCCTGATTTGGACAGTGACTGGCGACGTGAGTTCACCGTGGGCAAAGTCCCGGCACAGAGAGATGTCGATTCCAACCGGTACTGCAGGCGAGTGCGCGAGATGCCTGCGCGATGCTGCGTCATCCCACCAGGAGCCTCGGCGCATCAGGCGGAGCGGCCCGGAACGACGCGCAGGTTGATGTCGGCCTCGGCCGGCGCGTCCCCCTGGCGCAGCGCTCCCAGTGCTCGGTGATCACGCTTCACCATTTCTCCAACCCTCGATGGTTCATCGCGACGTCGGGGCTCGGACGCTCAACCTCGGTTGACTATCCTCGCGAGATCGGAGGCGTGCGGTGCCCAGCCCATCGCGTGGGAAAGAGCGGCCGGTGCGGCGGGCATGTCGGGAAGGGGTGCGCCGGGTTTGGCGAAACCACGGAGCAGGTGTCCGAGGAGGCGGCGCCATGCGTCAGGTGCGACCCGTGAGGTCACGTTGGTCACTCCGGCGTTGGCGATGAGGGCGAGCACGAGGTCCTCGGACTGAAAGTCCTCCCGCAGCTGACCCGACTCCTTCGCCCTGTCGATCAAGGTTAGGAATGCTCGGTAGGACTGTGCCCGAAGCGACTCGAGTTCATCGGCGCCGGGCAGCGTCATGGTCAGCACGTCGGCGAAGCCCCGGTCGGCGGCCTGCATCGCCAGCACGGTCTTGACATAACCCGTGAACCCGGCCCACGGATCCGGGTCGGCGACCGCTGCCGCAGTTGCCTCCACGAACCGGCGCATGTGGCTGACGAAGACCGCCGCGATCAACGCCTCTCGACTTGGGAATCGCCTCGCGAGCGTCGCCTTGCCCACGCCGGCCTCGCGAGCCACGGCCGCCATCGATATGCCCAGCCCCTCGACCTCGTACAGCCGGCGTGCGGCGTCCAGGATCCGAACCCGGTTCTGTTCCGCGTCAAAGCGAAGCGTGTGTCGCGACAGCTCTCCGCCCTGGGATGTCATCCACCAATAGTAGTAAGTGGAACGACCGATCCGAATAGTGTTATGGTGAGCTATCTGGATCGCATGTTCCACTTTATTGAACCGAAAGAGACAAGCCGAATGAGCACTATCGCAGTTGTCGGAGCAGGGCCGGGCCTGGGGATGGCGATCGCTCGCGAGTTCGGGCGTCATGACTTCGAGGTCGCCCTGGTGGCGCGAAACCAGGCCAAGCTGGACGGTTACGTCAGGGCGTTGGCAGCGGAGGGCATCACCGCCGAGGCTTTCCCCGCCGACGTGCTCGACCACGTAGCCCTGCGTGCCGCCCTCCACGCCGCCGGCCAGCGATTCGGTGGCATCGACGTTCTGGAATACTCACCCGTTGACGCCGGAAGCGCCACCCCCGCATCTCCGTCGACCGTCCAGCTCGCTGACGTCGAGGCCGAGCTGCGGACCCAGCTCCTCGGCGCGATCGCCGCAGCCCAGGAAGTACTGCCGGGCATGCAGGAACGCGGATCGGGCACGCTCCTGTTCACGACCGGCGCCGGCTCGGTCAACCCGGTGCCGTTCTACTCCGCCGCGAACGCCGCGGGTGCTGCGCTCCGCAACTGGGTGCACAACCTCCACAACGAGCTCGACGGCACAGGCGTCTACGCGGCACACGTGCCCATTGCCACGCTGATCGACACCGTCATGCCCGGCGTCCCGACCGCCTCCGCAGACGAAATCGCGGCCACCTACTGGCGTCTCCACACCGACCGTGACGTGGCAGAACGCATGTTCACCGCGGTCGAAGGCGAGTAGTCGTGCGCATTACGGTCTTCGGGGCGACGGGCGCCATCGGGCAACTCGCCGTCACCGAGCTGCTCAGCGCCGGGCACGGTGTGGTCGCCTACGTCCGCAACCCCGGGAAGGTGCCGCCGACCTGGGACGGACGCGTCACGGTCGTAGTCGGCGAGATCACCGACGCGGCCGCCGTCGACAAGGCGGTTGCCGGCAGCGACGCCGTCATCAGCACGCTGGGCGCCAGCCTGCGGAAGGTCGTCGGCACGCCGCTCGTGGACGGAACTCGGAACATCGTCGACGCCATGAAGAAGCACGGCATCTCCCGCTACGTCGGCAACGGCACGCCGAGCTGGCGCGATTCCCGAGACAGGCTCACCCTGTCGGCTCGGTTCGGCGGATGGCTCGCCCGTACCCTCGCCCGCAGCCCCTTCGCCCGCACCTCCCTCGTTCGCGCGTACCAGGACATGGGGGGCATGAACACGGTCGTCGCGGAGTCGGGACTCGACTGGACGATCGTGCGATTCCTCGCTCCCACGAACGGGCCCAAGCGGGGGAACCCGCGCGTAGGATTCCCCGGCCGCGACAAGCTCGGGATGCGGATCAGCCGAGCCGACATCGCCGCGTTCACGGTCGCGCAGCTCGACGACGACACGTATATCGGGGCGGCACCGCAGATCAGCAACTAGGCATACTCTCATCCGCTCACGAACGTCCCGCCGCCGATCGCCCAGGCGACAGGAGCTTCAGGTTCCGGCGACGTTGAACAACGGGCCGCCCACCCGAAGGTGAACGGCCCGCCGTAGTTCAGCGATGCACGCGCCTCAGCGGCGTCCGCGCTCCTTCTGGGCGAAGAGCACGCCGGTGACGATGAGACCGGCAGCGAACAGCACCGCGATGATCGTCGCCAGGCTGGCGATCGATACCCCGATGCTCGGCAGCAGGTACAGCAGGCCGAGCGCGGTCGTGATGATGAAGATGACCGCGGGAAGGTTGCGCACCTCCTTGCCCACGTACAGCAGGATTGCGGCGATCAGGCCGGCGACCCCGGCGACGAGTGCCGCGATCGTGATCAGCACGGACGGCAGCCCGAGCCCGAAGGCGGCGAGCGCGAGCACCAGCCAGCCGACAGCCGCGGCGATCAGCAGCACCTTGGTCAGCGTGCTGTTGACGGCGCCGATGCCGAGAACGGCGAACGCCACCGCGATCGCGAGGTAGGCGATCGCGACCAGCCAGCCGCCGACGGCGACGCCGACCAGGGGCAGGATCACGGCGAGCGCGAGAAGCACGCCCGCCACGATGAAGATGATTCCAGCGGTCGAGCGCCGGGACATGGAGACAGCAGCCATTGATTTCTCCTTGGGGGTGAATGGTGGCCCGAGTCTAGGGTCTGCAGGGCATCCTGGAGCCGTGGCCGTGACCTGGCGTCGTTGGAGGCGAGCGAGGCCCGCGAGCTCGCCGATCGGTTGTGCGCATCCGCAGCCGGGTCTAGGGTCCCGAGCATGCCGGAGCAGCCGAATTCACCCCCGTCGTTCCTCGAGACCCTCGCGGCGATCGACGAGTCATTCCCGCCGGCGGTGATGCAGGTTCGCGACGACAGCATCCGGATCTACCGGCTGGAGGAGAAGTCGCGCTACCTCGGGGAATACATCGCCTACCTAGAGCGCCGACTCGCCCAGCTCGAGCCCTAGAGGTCGCGGCTTCTGAGCCTCGCCTGCATCCCCGCGAGCATGAACTCGAGACCCGTCTCGAAGGCTTCGTCGAGGAGCGCCCGCGGGTCGCTCCAACTCCGCATCGCACGCGCGAGCGCGCCCTCGTCGTCGTCGTCCACCCAGACTTGTTGCGGCACCCCGTGCTCGAGCGCGTTGCCGATCGCGAAGCTGTCGATCACCTCGAGCAGCACGCTGACTTCCGCGTCGTCGAACCCGGCCGAGGCGAGAGTTGCGGCGAGCGCGCGGTAAATATCCAAGACGGTCGGCTCCGCGATGGGCACCCCGATCAGCAACGGCACGACGTGCGGATGCGCTGAGTATGCGGCGCGCTGAGCCCGTGCGATCGCCGCCACCCGGTCGACCCACGTTCCGTCCGTCTGCTCCGGCACGGGATGCGCCGCCGCCATGGAGCCACGGATGAGCTCGATGAGGGCTTCCTTGCTCTCGACGTGGTTGTACAGGGCGGGCGGCGACACTCCAAGACCCTTGGCCAGCCGTCGCATGCTGAACGGCTCTCCGCTGTCGATCAGCTGGAGGGCGGTGTCCGTGATCAACGCCACCGACAGCAGGGGGATCAGGGGTCGTCCCACCACTACCTCGACGTCTCTTCGCAGCACGGTCGACCCGGAGCATGGGCCGATTTGCCTATTGCATCACGATCTGAGAACTCCCATACTAAGTGAACACCGTTAGTTTAGGTCTCAATGATGCAACCTACCCGGAGGTCACCATGTCTGTGAGCGAGAAAGAAGCACCAGCGACGTCGTCCGAACCGCAAGTCGGAAAACTCAAACGGGGCGCCATCGGCACCGGTGGAGTCACCTTCCTCGTGGTCTCGGCCGCGGCTCCCCTGACGGTCATCGCGGGCGTGGCTCCGCTGGCCATCCTGATCGCAGGCGCCGCCGCTCCGACGGCCTATCTCATCGCCGGGGTCGCCCTCATCGTCTTCGCGATCGGCTTCATGGCGATGACCCGCCACGTCAGGCAGACCGGCGGCTTCTACACGTACATCTCGCACGCGCTCGGCAAGACGGTGGGCCTCGGGGCCGGGATACTGGCCCTCGTCTCGTACAACGCGATCCAGATCGGCGTCTACGGCCTCTTCGCCGTCAACGCGAGCGCCATGCTCAAGATCGACTTCGGTCTCGACGTCCCCTGGTCCGTCTTGGCACTGATTGCCATCGTCGGTGTCTGGGCTCTCGGCTTCTTCGGCATCGACGTGGGAGCGCGAGTGCTCGGCGTCCTCCTGATCGCCGAGACCCTGATCCTTCTCATCGTGGGGATCGCGATCGCCGTCGAAGGGGGACCGCAGGGCTTCTCCTTCGGCATGTTCGACCCCACGAAGATCTTCACGCCGCAGGTCGGCATCGTTCTGGGACTCGCCCTCGGCGCATTCCTTGGATTCGAATCGACGGCGCTCTACCGATCGGAAGCGCGCAACCCGAACAAGTCGATTCCGCGCGCGACCTACATCGCTATCGGATTCATGACGGTCTTCTACACGGCGCTCGTCTGGCTCTTCGTGCAGGCCGGGGGCGAGGGTGCAGTGCAGGGCTACATCGCAAAGAACGGCATCACGACCTTCGCGTTCACGACCGCCGATCACTACCTCGGCCAGTGGGCCACCGTCGCGATGTATGCCCTGATCGTGACCAGCGTCTACGCATCGCTTCTCGCCTTCCACAACACCATCACCCGCTACGCGCACTCCCTGGCGAGGGACGGCATCCTGCCGATCGCGTTCGGGCGGACTCGGCGCAGCGGTTCGCCGTGGGTCGCCGGACTCGCGCAGACGATCCTGGCCCTTGTGATCGTTGGCGGCTTCGCGCTGGCCGGAGCCGACCCGTTCCTCCAACTCCTGATCTGGGTGAACACGCCGGGCGTCGTAGGAGTCGTCATTCTTCAGCTTCTCGCGTCCGTCGCGGTCATCGCCTTCTTCGTGCGCAACCGCACGCTGGAGCGCAGGTGGTTCGTGCTGCCCGCGGCCGCGCTGGCGACGATCCTGCTGACCCTGTTCACCGTTCTCATCGTCGTCAACATCGACTCGCTGACCGGCGCAGGGGCCGTGGTGAACACCGTCATCCTGGTCGTGGTCCCGGTTGCGTTCCTGATCGGAGTCGTTCTCGCCGTCGTCTACAAACGGACCCGGCCGACGACCTACGAGCGCATCGGCGGCGGCAACGAGGATGACTGATCGCCCCGCCGACCTCATCCTCACCGCTGATCGGGTTCACACCATGTCGGCCGGCCCGGCGGCGACGGCCGTCGCGATCCGGGATGGTGCGATCGTCGCGGTGGGCTCAGAAGGCGACCTGGCAGAACTCGCCGGACCGAGCACCCGCTCGCTCACGTTCCCGGGCGCGACCATCGTCCCGGGGCTGAGTGACGGTCACGCTCATCCGCTGTCCGGGGTCGGCTTCACGGTCGGCGCCGACCTGCGGGGCGTGAGTTCCCTTCCAGAACTCAAGCGAGTCCTGGCGGCGACCCTCGCCGAGCTCAAGCCGGGAGCCTGGTTGCAGGGGTGGGGGCTCGACCCGAACGCCTGGGGAAGCGAGCGAGTGACCTCCGCACCGCTGGATGAGGTGTGCGGAACGGTGCCCGCGCTGCTGCGATTCTTCGATGCGCATTCGGCCCTGGTAAGCAGCACAGCGCTGAGCGCGGCCGGCATCTCGGGGCCGCGCACGTTCCCCACCGGATCGCGGGTCGACGTCGATGGCAGCGGCCGCCCGACGGGGCTGCTTCTTGAGGCCGAGTCCATGCAACTCGTGATCGACCTGCTCCCTCCCGAGCCGATCGAGGATCGCGCGCGCCGCGTGAAGCGCCTCCTGGCCGAGATGGCGGCCAGCGGGCTGACGTCGATGCAGGTGATGGACTTCCTCGAGGAGCCCTTCGATGTTCTGCGCCTGATCGAGGCCGAGGGGGAACTGCCGCTCAGGCTCCGGTTCTCCCCCTGGGTGGAGCCCAAGCACTCGCACGAGGATTGGGCGCGCATTCTCGGCTGGCAGGGCACGGGCGGGCGCCGGTGGAAGATCCATGGCGTGAAGTTCTTCCTCGATGGAACGATCGACGGCGGGACGGCCTGGCTCGATGCCCCGGATACTCACGGTCAGTGCACGACCTCGACCTGGAGCAATCCGGCGGACTACGCGGCCGCGATCCGCTTCTTCGACGCGAACGGGATCGGGACGGCCACCCATGCCATCGGTGATGCCGCCACTCGTTTCGCCCTCGAAACGATCGGACAGCTGGAGACGGGGCGCGCCGACGCTCCCGTTCACCGGGTCGAGCACTCCGAGACCCTCCCGGATGACCTCGTGGCGGCCTTCCCGGCATCCGGGGCGGTCGCCAGCATGCAGCCCACGCATTGCACTCACTTCATCCGGGCAGACCGTACCGACAATTGGTCGGAGCGCCTCGGTCCCCGGCGCGCGCAGGACGCGTGGCGGACCCGTTCCCTCGCTGATGCCGGGGTCACCCTCGCCCTCGGATCGGACTGGCCGGTCGCGGACTTCGAACCGCTCGCCATCATGGCCGATGCGCAACTGCGGCGGGATGTGGCTCGTCCGGATCTCGAACCGATCGCGTGGGAAGAACGGCTGACCGCATTCCAGGCGCTCGAGGCATACACGATGGGCTCGGCCACCGCCGCTGGCCTTGCTCGAACCGAGGGCTCGGTGAGCGTCGGCAAGGTCGCCGACCTGACGGTTCTGGCTGCCGACCCGCTCGCGATTTCGCCGGAGCAACTCGCGACGACCGCCGTTCTCGCCACAGTGGTCGACGGCGAACTCCGGGTCGCGGCGACGGTCTAACGTACACATCGTGAGCGACACCATCCCCTCTGGCTTCGACTTCTTCGAGGCGGGGGAGCTGCCCACCCCTCAGATCACCGCGGCGGAGGCCGAACAGCTGGTCGCCGAGCAGTTCGGCCTCACCGTCGTCGCCCGCCCACTCGGCAGCCAGCAGGACGCCAACTTCCTGCTGAGCACCGCCGAGGGTGCGACCGAGGGCACGACCGTCGGCGTGCTCAAGGTGTCGAACGGCGCCTTCGGCGAGGTCGAGATCAGTGCGCAAGACAAGGGGGCGGCCCTGGTCGCCGAGCGACTGCCCGGGCTCAGGGTGTCGACCGTGCTGGAGTCGGTGGATGCCGGACGACCCATCCGCGTGCTCCGCCCGGGCGGCTCAGGCGAGGTGGCGCGCATCGTTGCCTTCCTCGATGGCGGCACTCTCACCGGATCGCGCTACCTCCCGCCGCCCGTCGTCGAGGGCCTCGGCGCCCTCAGCGGGATGGTCAATCGGGCGCTCCTCGATTTCGAGCACGAGGGCGTGCACCGCATCCTGCAATGGGATCTGCGACACGCCACCCGGGTCATCGATGCGCTCGCCCACCACGTGGCCGACGATCATCGCCGAGGGGTGGTCGAGAGGGTGCGGCGAGTGGAGGGGGCCAGGATCGCGGATCTTGCGCCGCAGCTGCCCGTCAGCGTCATCCATGGCGACATCACCGACGACAATGTGGTGCGCTCGGGCGACGAGCACGGCACGCCCGACGGCGTGATCGACTTCGGCGATCTCAACACCGGGTGGACGGTGGCCGACCTGGCTGTGACGGTGTCGTCGATCCTGCATCACGACGGGGCGACTCCGGTCTCGACCCTGCCTGCCATCCGGGCCTTCCACCGCGAGCGCCCGCTCACCGCCGACGAAGTGCAGGCCCTCTGGCCGCTCGTGCTGCTGCGGGGTGCCGTGCTCGTGGTCAGCGGATGGCATCAGGTGGCCATCGATGGTGACAACGAGTACGCCAGCTCTGCCCGAGAGCACGAATGGCGCATCCTCGAGAACGCGCTCAGCGTGCCGACGGCGGTGATGACTGCTCTGGTCCAGCACGAGGTTGGCGGGACCGTTTCGTCCGTCGCCCTGCCGGGATCCTTTGCCGCCATGCTCGAGAGACCGCTGCAGGTGACCACGCTCGACCTGTCGCCAGACTCCGACGCGATGGACGAAGGCGCGTGGCTCGACCGCGGCCTCGAAGCTGCGCTGGCCGCCGAGCGCCTCGTGGCCGGAGCCGACGTGGTGTCCACCGTTCATCTGCAGCCGCGCCTGACCCGCTCGGCGCGCCTCTCATCGGTGGAGCCCGCCAACGCGGCGACCGGGATCGACGTGTGGTTCGGGCGCGACACACCGATCCGCGCGCCATGGGCAGGACTGCTGCAGGTCGACACCGGCTCGGAGAGGGACGGCTGCGTACAGCTGTCGTTGATCGAGGGGGCGGCCGATCGTGAGGGAGCCGGCCACGGGCTCGTCCTCCGGCTGGAAGCGAACAGCGCCGGTGATCTGCAGTCGGGCAGCCTTCGCCCGGGCGACCTGATGTTGACCGTGGGAGCGGGCTCGCGGCTGCGGATCACACTCGCTGCGACGGAGTCCGCGGTGGCGCCCTTCGTCAGGAGGTCCGAGAGCGACGGCTGGCGGGCCCTCGTCGCCGATCCCCTTCCACTCCTCATCGGCGACGCTGCGGTCGACGAATCCGACCGCATTCTGACCGGCGCCGCGCACCTCGTGGAACAGCGCGAGCAGCATTTCGCCACGGTGCAGGAGCACTACTACCGGCAACCGCCCCGCATCGAACGCGGTTGGCGGCAGACCCTGATCGACACCGACGCGCGCTGCTACCTCGACATGGTCAACAACGTGGCCGCGCTCGGGCACTCGCATCCGGGCGTCGCGCGGGCTGCCAGCCGGCAACTGCGGCGTCTCAACACGAACTCGCGGTTCAACTACGGCGCGGTCGCCGAGTTCTCGGCGCGGCTGAGCGAACTCCTCCCGGCCGACCTCGACACGGTGTTCCTGGTGAACTCGGGCTCCGAGGCGGTGGATCTCGCCCTGCGCATCGCGCTCGCCGCCACAGGGCGGCCCGACCTGCTCGCGGTCGGCGAGGCGTACCACGGCTGGACCTTGGCGAGCGATGCGGTGTCGACCTCGGTCGCCGACAATCCGAATGCGCTCGAGACCCGCCCGGACTGGGTTCACGTCGTCGATGCGCCCAATGGATACCGCGGGCGTTACCGAGGGGACGATGTCGGCCGTTACGCCGACGACGCCGTGGCAGCGATCCATCGCCTCGCCGCCGAGGGCCGGCCGCTTGCCGGATTCATCGCCGAGGCCTACTACGGCAATGCGGGGGGCATGGCCCTGCCGGATGGCTACCTCACCAAGGTCTACGCCGCCGTTCGCGAGCACGGCGGCCTCGCGATCGCCGACGAGGTGCAGGTGGGCTACGGCCGGCTCGGCGAATGGTTCTGGGGCTTCGAGCAGCAGAAGGTGGTTCCCGACATCGTCACCGTGGCCAAGGCGATGGGCAACGGCTACCCGCTCGGGGCCGTCATCACGAGCCGCGAGGTGGCCGAGCGGTACCGCAACCAGGGCTACTTCTTCTCGTCGGCCGGAGGGAGCCCCGTCTCGAGCGAGGTCGGCTTGGCGGTGCTCGACGCCCTGCGCGATGAACACCTCCAGCAGAACGCGCGAGAGGTGGGCAGGCGCCTGAAGGAGCGACTCGTCCAGCTCGCCGAGAAGCACGAGCTGATCGGCGCCGTGCACGGCTCGGGCCTCTACCTCGGCGTCGAACTCGTGCGCGACCGCGTCACGCGCGAACCGGCGACGAGCGAAACGGCCGCGATCTGCGAGCGGATGCTCGAGCTCGGCGTCATCATCCAGCCCACCGGTGACCGCCAGTGTGTTCTCAAGACCAAGCCGCCGCTGTGCCTCGACACGGAGTCCGCCGACTACTTCGTCGATGCGCTCGACCACGTCCTGAGCACCGGCTACTGAACATGGACGTCTCGCACTCCGCGCCACCGTGTGCCCTGGTGACAGGCGCGGGCAGCCCGGGAGGGATCGGTTTCTCGGCGGCGAAGCTGCTCGGCCTCGAAGGCACCAGAGTGGTCCTGACTTCGACGACGGACCGCATCCATGCACGGGTGGACGAGCTGAGAGGTCTCGGGGTCGACGCGACCGGGCATGTGACCCGCCTGGACACCGAGGCCGACGTCGGAAGGCTCTTCGACGGCCTGCGCGCGGCGGGCACGGTGCCCTCGATCGTCGTCAACAATGCCGGAATGATCACGGTGAACGACGCCGAGATGGACTCCGGCGACATTCTCACCAGCGTCGACGCGTGGGACCGGTCGTTGACGTCGAACCTCACGACGGCCTTCCTGGTGTCGCGAGCTGCGGTACCTGCCATGCGGGATGCCGGCTGGGGTCGGATCGTCAACGTGTCCAGTGTCACCGGTCATGTCATGGCTTCTCGAGCTGATGTGGCATACGCGGCCGGGAAGGCCGGGATGGTCGGGCTTACCAGGGCTCTGGCCATCGACGAAGCACCGCACGGCATCACGGTCAATGCGGTAGCTCCGGGATGGATCGCAACCCTGTCGCAGCTTCCGGGGGAGGCGGCGGCGAGCCGCCGTGTTCCTCTGGGTCGCAGTGGCACACCCGATGAGGTCGCGTCCGCGATCGTCTGGCTGGTGTCGGCGGGAGCGTCCTACATCACGGGACAGGTGATCGTCATCGACGGGGGCAACAGCATCTCCGAGGAGCGCTGAGCCCCGTTTGCCGCGGGCCGGGCGCCCGGTAGGCACACGACCAAGATCGTCACCGACGACTCCAGCTGGGTCACGGTCCGTAAACTGCCGCGTGCAGGTGTCGATTCAGCCAGGCAAGAGGATGTGCACGAGGTGAAGGCATCGCCACGGGACCGACCGGTGACGCGAACCGATGTCGCGAAGCGGGCCGGCGTGAGCTCTGCGGTGGTGAGCTACGTCGTCAATTCGGGGCCGCGCAATGTCGCCCCCGAGACCCGGGAGCGGGTGCTCAACGCGATCGAGGAACTCGGGTATCGCCCCAATGCGACGGCCCGCGCGCTGAAGCGCGGCGTCAGTGAGACCATCGGGTTGATCATCGCCGACATCACGAACCAGTTCTTCTCGGAGTACGCGCACGCCATCGAGGAGGCGGCCGCCGACCGCGGGCTTTCGGTGATCTTCACCAACTCGGCGCTCGCGGTCGCCACCGAGCGCGAGGTCATCTCCAAGATGGCGCTCCGCGGCGTCGACGGCCTTCTGCTCGCGAGCATTTTCGACGAACCGGACCTGGATGTCGCCCGGGCGGCAGGCGTCCCCGTCGTCCTTCTCGACCGGTCGCTCCCCGTTCTGGGGCATGGGAGCGTCGGGACCAACTTCGTGCCGGCATCTCGGACGGCCGTCGAGCATCTCATCTGGCACGGCCACACGCGCATCGGCGTGGTCACCGGATTCACCGGTGGCTCGACGACTGCGGATCGCGAACGGGGCTGGAGAGACGCCCTTGCCGGCGCGGGACTGGCGCTCGGGCCGATGATCCGCGCCCCGTTCTCGCGCGGAGGCGGGTTCGAGGCGGGTGTGCGGCTGCTGGAGTTGGATCCCGCGGACCGGCCGACCGCCGTCTTCGCCCTCTCCGACGAGATGTCGATCGGCTTCATGAACGCCGTGCATCGGGCGGGACTGCGGATTCCAGAAGACATCGCGGTGGTCTCATTCGACGGCTCCAGCGAATCCACCTTCAGCTGGCCGCCCCTCACGACCATGCGGCAACCCGTTCGCGAGATGGCTCACGCCGCCGTCGAGCTGCTGACCAGGCACGACGCCGCGAGCCACGTGCACTTCACGTTCGACGCCCAGCTCGTGGTGCGGCAGTCCTGCGGATGCCCGCTCACGGTCGAGCACATCTAGCCCTGATAACGGTTGGGCCTCCGATTTATTGTGTCTTGACGCGCTCCGGATCTACACGTGTATATTTGGCCGCGCCGGGTGACCGTCGCGTCAGCCATGGCTCGATCGACGTCCACAGCATTTCTGATTACAAGGGAGTAAATCCGAATGGGCAATGAGAACATGAGTGCGTTCAGCCGGGCGACCGGAACGACCATGAGCCGACGTGCTCTCGTCTCGGGCGCGGTGGGAATGGGAACGCTCGCCCTCCTGGCCGCGTGCACGGGAACGACCACCCCGGGAGGCGGCGCGACCGCCTCGAAGACGCTGACCTTCGGGTCCGGCTCCTCTGACGACGTGCCCAAGCGTGCCTATGCGGCCGTTGTCGACGCCTTCATGAAGAAGAGCGGCGACAAGGTCACGACCAACACGGTCGCCCACAACGACTTCCAGAACAACATCAACACCTACCTGCAGGGCAGCCCGGATGACTCGTTCACCTGGTTCGCCGGCTACCGGATGCGCTTCTACGCCGCCAAGGACCTCGTCGCGCCCATCGATGACGTGTGGAAGAAGATCGGCGGCAACTTCAGCGCCGGCCTGCAGCAGGCGTCGACGGGCGACGACGGCAAGAAGTACTTCGTGCCGAACTACAACTACCCGTGGGGCTTCTTCTACCGCAAGAGCGTCTGGCAGGCGAAGGGCTACAACGTCCCGGCCAAATTCGATGACCTGGTCGCGCTCGCCAAGCAGATGAAGGCCGACGGCCTCACCCCGATCGCGTTCGCCGACAAGGACGGCTGGCCGGCGATGGGCACCTTCGACTACATCAACATGCGCACCAACGGGTACCAGTTCCACATGGACCTGACGGCGCACAAAGAGTCGTGGGACCAGAAGAAGGTCAAGGACGTCTTTGACAACTGGAAGCAGCTGCTGCCCTACCAGTCGCCGGATGCCCTGGGACTCACCTGGCAGGAGGGGGCGCAGGCGCTCGGCGCCGGCAAGGCCGGCATGTACCTGCTCGGCTCGTTCGTGACCCAGCAGTTCACCGACCCCGCAGTTCTCGCCGACATCGACTTCTTCCCGTTCCCGGAGATCGCCGTCGAGGGCACGGACTCGGTGGAGGCGCCGATCGACGGACTCATGCTGACCAAGAAGGGCGGCGACAACCAGGCCGCGCACGACTTCCTGGCATTCATGGGTTCCGCTGCGGGCCAGGAGGCCTACTTCTCGGTCGACAAGTCGAACCTGATGACGGTCAAGACGGCCGACACCTCGTCGTACTCCGACTTCAACAAGAAGTTGGCCGGGGTGATCGCGGATGCCAAGCACATCAGCCAGTTCTTCGACCGCGACGCGCTGCCCGCGATGGCCAACAACGTGATGATCCCGGCCCTTCAGGGATTCCTGAAGGACGGCACCGTCGACACGGCCAACCTCGAGGCTCAGGCAAAAGCGCTCTACGCCGCTCAGTAGAAGACGCTTATTTCATGACCGCTGCAGTTCCCCTAGGCGAACAGGCGACGAAGGCGACGGAACGTGGGTTCCGTCGCCTTCGGCGGCGTTACAGCCTGCTCAGTCGCCGCGACAAGATCGTCCTCGGCGTGATGGTCGCGGTGCCCACCCTGATCCAGCTCGTCCTGGTCTGGATTCCCACGGTGCTCTCGGTGTTGCTGTCGTTCGTGCGCTGGAACGGGCTCGCCTTCTCGGACATCCGCCCGGCCGGCACGGCCAACTACCAGTACATCTTCACGACATACCCGCAGTTCTGGCCCGCCCTGCAGCACAACATCATCTGGTTGGCGTTCCTCGCGGTGATCGCGACCCCGCTCGGGCTGCTGCTGGCGGTGGTGCTCGATCAGAACATTCGTGGATCGCGGATCTACCAGAGCATCTTCTTCACTCCGGTGATGCTGTCGCTGGTGCTCATCGGCGTGATCTGGCAGCTGTTCTATTCGCAAGACAACGGTCTGCTGAACTTCTTGCTCGGCACCTCGGGCACGCCGCGGGCTGTCGACTGGTTCGGCAACCCCCACCTCAACATCTGGGCGGCTCTGGTCGCCGCGACGTGGCGGCACTCCGGCTACGTCATGATCTTGTATCTGGCCGGTCTGAAGGGGGTCGACCCCTCGCTTCGCGAGGCGGCATCGCTCGACGGGGCCAACGCGTTCCAGTCGTTCTTCCGCGTGATCCTGCCGGTCATGCGTCCGATCAACATCGTCATCGTGGTCATCACGATCATCGAGTCGCTGCGCGCATTCGACATCGTGTATATCATCAACGGCGGCAAGAACGGGCTGGAGCTCATCAGTGCTCTCGTCATCCAGTTCCTCGTCGGCGAGGCACAGGTGATCGGGATCGGGTCGGCGCTCGCGGTGGTGCTGCTGGTGATCTCGCTGGTGCCGATCATCATCTACCTGAGCCGTACGTTCACGAGGAATCAGTCATGACAGCATCGTTGGCGACGAGCACGCCTGCCGACCGGCCACCCGCTCGGGTGAAGAAGAAGCAGCGCCCGAAGTACGGGACCCACCTCTTCCTCCTCATCATGTCGGTGCTCTGGCTGATCCCGCTGGTCTGGGCGATGTTCACCTCGCTGCGGCCGAGGGCCGACACCGAGAAGTACGGGTATTTCAGCTTCGGCGGAGCCTTCAACTTCGACAACTTCGTCACCGCGTGGAACCAGGGGGGATTCGCGACCTACTTCGGCAACTCGGTGATCATCACGGTGCCGACCGTGATCCTGACCCTGCTGTTGGCGTCGATGATGGCGTTCGCGGTGTCGCGCTTCACCTGGAAGTTCAACATCACGCTGCTGATCATGTTCACGGCAGGCAATCTGCTGCCACCTCAGGTGCTCGCGGCTCCGCTGTTCGAGATGTTCAAGCATTTCACCCTGCCGTACAGCGTCAGCGACTCCGGCAACCTGCTGAACACCTACACGGCGGTCATCGCGGTCGACACCGCGTTCCAGATCGGGTTCTGCACCTTCGTGCTGTCGAACTACATGAAGGCCCTCCCGCAGGATCTGACCGAAGCGGCGTTCGTCGATGGGGCGGGGGTATGGCGCCAGTACTGGGCGATCATCATGCCCCTGACGCGTCCGGCCTTCGCTGCGCTCGGTACCCTGGAGGTGATCTGGATCTACAACGACTTCTTCTGGCCGTTGCTGTTGATCCAGAGCGGCAATCGTCTGCCCATCACCACCGCCATCCACAACCTGCAAGGGCAGTTCTTGTCGAATTACAATCTCTTGGCCGCGGGTGCGATCATCACGATCATCCCCACCCTCATCATCTACATCGTGCTGCAGAAGCAGTTCGTCGCGGGCCTCACCCTCGGAGCCAGCAAGGGATGAGTCTCGAGCGGTTGAGCAGGCTTCTGTCCGACGACGGAACGCCTCGCATCGGATTCGGGGGGGACTACAACCCGGAGCAGTGGGATCCCTCGGTCTGGGCCGAAGACGTCGCCTTGATGAAAGAGGCCGGCGTCAACCTGGTGAGCGTCGGGATCTTCTCGTGGGCGCTCCTCGAGCCCACCGAGGGGGTCTACGAGTTCGGCTGGCTGGATCGGGTGCTCGATCTGCTGCACGAGTCGGGCATCCGGGTCGACCTCGCGAACGCGAGCGCGTCGCCGCCGCCGTGGTTCTCGCACAAGTATCCGGAGTCGCTGCCGGTCACGGTGTCGGGCGTGCGCCTCGGATACGGTTCGCGGCAGGCATTCTGCGGGTCGAACCCCGACTACCGCCGCGCCGCCGCCGCGCTCACGACCAAGATCGCCGAGCGCTACGCCGCGCATCCCGCCGTGGTCATGTGGCACGTGCACAACGAGTACGGCTGCCACAATCAGCCGTGCTATTGCGACATCTCGGGCCGGGCGTTCCAGGTCTGGCTCGAGAAGAAGTACGTCACGATCGACGCGCTCAATGAGGCGTGGGGAACGGCGTTCTGGTCGCAGCACTATGTGACCTTCGGTGATGTCACGCCCCCTCGGCAGTCCGGGGCGAGCGTCAACACCTGCCAGGTGCTCGACTTCGCCCGGTTCTCGTCGGATGAGCTGCTCGACTGCTTCACGGCAGAAGCCGCGATCCTGCGGGCGCATTCGCCGCACCCGGTCACCACCAATTTCATGGGCTTCTCGATGGGTCTGGATAAGCCGGTCGACTATTGGAAGTGGTCAGGAGAGATGGACATCGTCTCGAACGACCACTACCTGATCGCCGCCGATCCGCGCGGCTACCAGGAGCTCGCGATGACCGCGGACTTCATCCGCGGCCTGGCCGGTGGCGCCCCGTGGATGCTCATGGAGCACTCGACCTCTGCCGTCAACTGGCAGCCGCGCAATCGCGCAAAGGCACCGGGCGAGATGCTGCGCAACAGCATGCAGCACGTCGCGCGTGGGGCGGATGCCGCCCTGTTCTTCCAGTGGCGCGCCTCGGTGGCGGGCACCGAGAAGTTCCACTCGGCGATGGTGCCGCACGGCGGGCCGTCGACGGCCAAGTGGCGGGAAGTCGTCGAGCTGGGCCGCTCGCTGCAGGCGATCTCGGAGGTGGTCGGATCGCGGGTGACGCAGCCCTCGGTCGCCATCATCCATGACACCGACGCCCGGTGGGGCAACGAACTCAGCGACCACCCCAGTGTGGATGTCGACGTCATCGCCGAGACCCGCCGCTGGCACTCGGCGCTGCTCGCGGGCGGGGTGACCAGCGATATCCGTCGCTCGACGGATGACGTGAGCAGCTACGACGCCGTCATCGTTCCGTCCCAATACCTGATCACCCAGGCGGGGATCGACAATCTCACCCGCTATGTCGACCAGGGTGGGTCGCTCGTGGTGACCTACTTCTCGGGCATCGTCGATGAAGACGACCACCTGCACCCCGGCGCCTACCCCGGCGCCTTCGCGAACCTGCTCGGCGTCGCGATGGAGGAGTTCTTCCCGCTTCTGGCCGACGAGCAGGTCGAGCTGACCCGCTTCGGACCCGGGCGCGTGTTCAGCGAGTTCGGCACGGTGACCACGGCCGAGGTCCTCGCGGCATACTCGAGCGGGCCCACCACGGGATCGCCCGCGGTGACGCGGCGCTCGGTCGGCACGGGAGCCGCCTACTACGTGGGAACCGCCCTCGACCGGGCCGGCATCCAGGAATTCCTCGAGCTGGTCGACATCGCGCAGCCTCCGGCGTTCGCGCGAACCGCGTCCGACGATGTCGAGATCGTGTCGCGCAGCTCGGGCGACCAGAGCTGGGTCTTCGTGATCAATCACGGCACCCAGGCGACCGAGGTCGAGATCTCCGGGGTCGAACTGCTCTCCGACAGCACCGTCGACGGCTCCCTTCTCGTCGAGGCCGGGCGCGTTGCCGTCGTTCGCGTCGCTGCCTCGTGACCATGCTCACCCTGCGCGGCGGAGCGTCCGCGCTCCTTCTCGACCTCTCCGGGCCCGTGCCCGCTGTCGTGCACTGGGGTCGGGATCTCGGCGACGAACCCACCATCCCTCTCGGCCTGGGCAACCCGGTGCCGCACTCGAACTACGACGCGCCTTTCACCCTCGAACTGTTCCCGCAGGCGTCGGGCGGCTGGCGGGGTCGACCGGCGATCTCGGGTCATCGACGTGATGGGCGGGACTTCTCGCCGGCCTTCGTCACGACCGGCCACACGCAGGATGGCCCAGACGCGTCGATCACAATGGTCGCCGCGGCGGAGCAGCTCTCGCTGACGATCCGACTGTCGATGAGCCCGGCAGGCATGCTCCGCGTCCGGCACGAGCTCACCAACGACGCGGACGAGCCGTACGAGCTCGACGCGCTGAACGTCATTCTGCCTGCCGGTCAGGCGGCCGCCGAGGTGCTCGACCTGACCGGTCGATGGAACCGGGAGCAGCATCCCCAACGCCAGTCCCTGCGGTTTGGAACCTGGCTGCGCGAGTACCGGCACGGCCGCACGGGGCACGACAGCTCGGCGCTCACCCTGGTGGGGTCAGCCGGATTCTCGAACCGTCACGGCGAGGTGTGGGCCACCCACTTCGGCTACAGCGGCAATCGCGCGACCTTCGTGGAGCGGACGCAGGCGGCGACCGCGGTGCTCGGGTCCGGCGAGCTGTTCGGGTCCGGCGAGTTCGAGCTGGCCGCCGGGGAGAGCTATCACACCCCGTGGGTGTACGCGGCGCACTCGACCGCCGGCATCGACGGCGTCTCGGACGTGTTCCACGAGTGGATCCGCGCGCGCGCCTCGCATCCGCGGTCGCCCCGTCCTGTGGTGCTCAACACGTGGGAAGCGGTGTACTTCCGTCACGACCTGGACACATTGCTCGAGCTGGCGCGTGCCGCCGGCCGACTGGGCGTCGAGCGCTTCGTGCTCGATGACGGCTGGTTCCGCGGTCGCCGAACGGATCACGCAGGTCTCGGCGACTGGACGGTGGACACGAACGTCTGGCCGGCTGGCCTCACGCCGTTGATCGAGGGCGTGCACGAGCAGGGCATGCAGTTCGGGCTCTGGGTGGAGCCCGAGATGGTCAACGAGGACTCGGACGTCATCCGAGCCCATCCGGACTGGATCAGCGGACCAGGCCCGCGCGTGCCCGTCGAATGGCGGCACCAGCAGGTGATCGACCTGGCGAACCCGGATGCGTGGCAGTACGTGTTCGACCAGATCGACACCCTGCTCAGCGAGAACCGCATCTCGTATCTCAAGTGGGATCAGAACCGCGACCTGGTGGAAATGGGTCACGACGGTCGTGCCTCGACGCATCGCCAGACCGAGGCGGCATACCGTCTCTTCGACGAGCTCAAGCGGAAGCACCCCGACGTCGAGATCGAGAGCTGCTCGTCGGGCGGCGCCCGGGTGGACCTGGGCATCCTCGAGCGGACGGATCGGGTCTGGGCATCGGACAGCAACGACGCGCTCGAGCGCCAGACCATCCAGCGCTGGACCCACGCCTTGCTGCCGCTCGAGCTCATCGGCGCCCACGTCGGTCCGACGCACTCGCACACCACCGGGCGAACCCACTCCCTCTCGTTCCGAGTCATCACCGCGATGTTCGGCCACCTGGGCATCGAGTGGGACGTCCGCAAACTCAGCGAGACCGAGTTCGCGCAACTGCAGCAGGCTGTCGCCCTCTACAAGCAGCATCGCCCGCTTCTTCATTCGGGGGTGGCGGTGCATGCCGACCTTCGGGAAGACGCCTTCAGGCTTCAGGGTGTTGTCGCCCCGGACGGCGCGGAAGCCCTCTATTCCTTCTCCTGCCTCCGCACACCGGACGACGAGATCCCGGGGAACATCGCATTGCCGGGTCTCGACCCGGGCCGGCTCTACCGGGTCGGCATTGCGTTCCCGACCGGCGCGCTGCCGGTCGAGCAGCACGGCGTGCTCCCCTGGACGGAGGGCGCGGTGGTCGCATCGGGCACGTTCCTGACCGAGGTCGGGATCCCGATGCCGATCCTGCTCCCGGAGCACGCCATCCTGCTGCACGTCACCGAAGCGGACCGCCCGGGCGACTAGGGTCGCCACCGTGTCCCTTCGAGTCGGGTCCCGCCAGGCGGTCGTGTGGGCCGCGGTCGGTGCGGTCGTCGTTGCCATCTTCGTGGTCGTCGGCGCGCTGGTCGTCTCCCGGCCGTCCTCGCCGAGCCGCCCGCCCGCGGCGGCCGACATCGGCAGCACCCCGCCGATGGGATGGAACAGCTGGAACCACTTCGGGTGCGCGGTCGACGCCGACCTCGTCGAACGCACGGCAGACGCCCTGGCCGCAGACGGCCTGCAGAAGCTCGGCTATACCGCCGTGAATATCGACGACTGCTGGATGGCGCCCCAGCGCGACCCGCACACGGGCGAGCTGGTGGCGGATCCCGTCAAGTTCCCGCAGGGCATCGCGGCGGTCGCCCGCTACCTGCACGCGCGAGGCTTCACGCTCGGCATCTACGAGGACTCGGGGACCCAGACCTGCGCGGGATTCCCCGGCAGCCTCGGGCATGAACGGCTCGACGCGCGCACCTTCGCTCGCTGGGGCGTCGACACCCTCAAGTACGACAACTGCAACCACGGCGCGCTGACGACAACCAGCCAGTACATCGCGCGCTACCGCGCGATGAGCGATGCGATTCGAGCGACCGGGCGGCCGATCTTCCTCGCCATCTGCGAGTGGGGCGTGCATCATCCGTGGACCTGGGCGCGCGGGATCGGGCAATCCTGGCGCACCACCCACGACATCAAAGACAGCTACGCCTCGATGCTCGCGATCTTCCAGCAGAACGTGCACCTCGCCGCGTTCGCAGGGCCCGGTGGATGGAACGACCCCGACATGCTCGAGATCGGCAACGGCGGGATGACGCCCATCGAGCAGCGCACGGAGTTCACCTTGTGGGCCGCGATGGCAGCGCCTCTCATCGCGGGAGCCGACATCCGAACGCTCAACCCTGACGATCTCGCGATCTACTCGAACCCGGAGGCGATCGCGATCGATCAGGATTCCCTCGGCGCCCAGGCGGTGCCCGTCTCTCAGCACGGCAAGTCGGCGGGCAGCGGCGGACTCTGGGTGCTCAGCAAGCCCCTCGCGGACGGCAGCCGTGCGGTCGTCCTGTTCAATTCGACCGATTCACCTCAGACCATCTCGACGACCGCGTCCGAGGTCGGACTTCATGGGGCGAGCTTCGACGTCCGGGATGTGTGGGCGGGAACGGATGCGACCAGCTCAGGGAACGTCAGCGCCGTGCTGGCTCCGCACGAGGCGGCGTTGTTCCGGATCACCCCCCGCAGCTGATCGAGCGGCTTACCCGATACGGTACATCTGGAAGCCACACGGGAGGTGACGCAGAGTGCTGGAGGCCGAGGAGCCGACGCGCCGCAAAGCGGCCACTCTCTATGACGTCGCCCGGCTGGCGGGCGTCTCTCACCAGACGGTGTCGCAGGTCGTCAAGTCGGGTCCGAACGTGAAGCCCGAGACTCGTCGTCGGGTGGAGGCGGCAGTCGCGCAACTGAACTACACGCCGAACATGGCTGCCCGCACCCTCGCCACCGCGAAGTCCCATCGGATCGGAGCCCTCTTCTTCGATCGCTACGACGAGGTCGGGCCGACCCGCACCATGCAGGCGGCGGTCGACCATGCCAGGGATGCCGGATACGTCGTCGACATTGTCGGCCTTGATCCGCGCAGCCCGACTCGGATCGACAGTGCCGTCGAGCTCGTGCTCCAGGCAGGGGTGGCGGGCATTCTGGTTTTCGCGCCCGCCGTAGAAGTCATCGACGCCGTTCGGCAGCACGACATCCCGGTTCCCGTGGTGATTGAGTCGATTGCCGCCTCGGCGAGCATCGGGCCCCGTCTGGGGATGAGGATGGCCACCGAGTACCTTGCCGACCTGGGACACCGTCGCTTCCTGCACCTTTCCGGGCCGCTGTCGTGGGTCCCGGCGCAGCATCGAGCGCGCCAGTTCCACGCCGTCGTTGACGAGCGCGACCTGGTTTCGGTCGCGGAGTTCGAGGGTGATTGGAGTTCGCGGTCCGGCTACGAGGCGGGACTCCAGATGCCGCTGGACCAGGGCATCACGGCGATCGTCGTGGCCAACGACCAGATGGCGCTCGGTGTGCTCAAGGCCCTGAAGCAACGCCACCGGCGCGTTCCGCAAGACATCAGTGTGATCGGGTTCGACGACATCGCCGAGGCAGGGTTCTTCGAGCCGGCACTGACCACGATCTCGAACGATTTCGAAGGCCAAGGGCGGGTGGCGATGGATGCGCTGCTCTCGGCGATCGATCCCGGCCGGCCGCGCCAAGTCGAGTCGAGTCGCGATCCGGTGCTGATCGTGCGTGAATCGACGAGCGCTCCGGCTTAGCCTCGGCGGTGTTCGGAGTTTTCTCGCACCGCCACTTCTTAGCGCTCAGAAATCCTGCTATCGTCTTCCCGATTAGTTCTTAGCGCTCAGAAATCGGGAGCGAATTCGACGATGGAGTTCAGCAGACGTGAACGGCAACGCACCGCGCTCGCCCGATTTCTCGGGCGTCCTCTTCGGAGCCGCGTATTACGCGGAGTACCAGTTCACCGACCGCATGGACGAGGACCTCGACCTGATGGCGGCGGCCGGGTTCACGGTGATCCGGGTGGGGGAGTCGGTCTGGTCGACGTGGGAGCCACGCGACGGAGAGTTCGATCTCGAGTGGCTGCTGCCCGTGCTCGATGGAGCCCGCGCACGCGGGATCGGCGTGATCCTCGGGACGCCGACCTACGCGATCCCGCCATGGCTGCAGGTCAAGCACCCCGAGCTTGCCGGACAACCCGCCACGGGGGTGCCGAAGCCGTGGGGCTCGCGGCAGGAGGTCGACTACTCGCAGCCGCTGTTCCGCAGCTACGCCGAGCGCATCGTCCGCGCCGTGGTGTCGCGCTACGCGACGCATCCCGCTGTCATCGGATTCCAGGTCGACAACGAGCCAGGGTCGTTCGCTTTCCACAATCCCCTGGCTTTCGAGGAGTTCGTCGAACGGCTGAAGCGCCAATACGGCGATGTCGAGACGCTCAACCGCGAGTGGGGCCTCACCTATTGGTCCCATCGGATCGCGGAGTGGACCGAGCTCTGGGTGCCGGATGGCAACTCACTGCCGCAGTACGACCTCGCGTGGCGCCGCTACCAGGCTGATCTCACGACCGAGTTCATCGCGTGGCAGGCGTCGATCGTTCGCGAGTACTCGAGTGCCGAGCAGTTCGTGATGACCTGCATCCAGTATCCGCAGCCGGCCCAGCACGACGTGAAGCTCACGGCCGCGCTCGACGTGACCGCCGCGAACCCGTATTACGGCATGCAGGACCACCTCGCGCTTGACAAGGACCTGTCAGCCACCCCCAGCTGGTGGTCGACCGGGGTCTGGGGTCTGATGCGTCAGGCCGACCGGGCCTGGGCTTCGAAACAGCAGCGCTATCTGGTCACCGAAACCAATGCGCAGTCGATTTCCGGAGCCGAGCAGAACTACCCCGGTTATCCCGGACAGCTGCGACTGGCCGCGCTCGCCCTCATCTCACGCGGTGCGGCGATGATCGAGTACTGGCAGTGGCAGACCATGAACTACGGCACCGAGACCTACTGGGGCGGGGTGCTGCCGCACAGCCAACGGCCGGGTCGTGTGTATGACGAGGTCGCCGAGGTCGGAGCATTGTTGAAAGCCCTCGGTGGCGCCGTCGACGGCTTCGTTCCGGATGCCGACATCACCCTGGTGTACTCGAACGAGAGCAAGTGGGCGTTCGAGTTCACGCCGCCCCTCCACACGGTCGACCTTCTGCCGGAACGCACCGCGTATTCCACGATCTTCGATGCCTTCCACCGAGGCGTGATCGAGAGTGGCGCGCAGGCGAGCATCGTGCACACCAGCCAGTTCGGTGCCGATCCGACCGCGTTCGCGAGGCTGCATCCCGTGCTGGTCGTCCCCGCTTTGTACATCGTCACGGATGACGAGCTCACGTTCCTGCGCGACTACGCGGTGGCGGGCGGACACCTGGTGCTCGGCATCCGCACGGCGTATGCCGACGAGGAGGCCCGCGCGCGGGTGGCCGTCGCGCCGCCGATGCTCGCCGAATCCGCCGGGGTCTGGTACGAGGAGTACTCCAACCTCGACACTCCCGTCGCGGTCACGGGTGCCCGCGACTTCGCGACATCGGTCGGTGCCCGCGCCACGCGCTGGCTCGACTCCCTGCAGCTCGATGGTGCAGAGGCGATCCTCGGGTACGACCATCCCGAGTTCGGCCGCTTCCCCGCGATCACCACCCGCGTCGTCGGCGTGGGCCGCATCAGCTACGTCGGCACGGTGCCGAACCCGGCTCTCGCCGCCGACATCGCGCGGTGGCTCGTGCCTGAGCCGATCGCGGCCGGATGGACCCGGGACGCCACGGTGACCGTGGCCTCGGGTCGCGCCGCTGCCGGAGTGCGGCTCTGGTTCATCAGCAACTGGAGTTCCTCCGCCGCCGCCGTGAGCGCGCCGCACAAAGTCGCCAGCGCCGTCACCGGTGAGACCTTCGCCGCCACCCACACTTTCTCGCTCGAACCGTGGGCTTCCCTGGTCCTGGTCGACGAGTAGGGGGCGGTCGTTGCCGACTGTCCCACCATCACAAAAGGAAAGGCACATGAGAACACGAGCATCAAGAACAGCAGTGGCGTTGGGCGCGGGTCTGTTGACGACGGCACTCATCCTCACCGGCTGCACGCCCGGTACGTCGACGGCTCCCTCGGCCGGCACCGTCACCCAGGCCCAGATCGACAAGGCCATGAAGACGCCGACCACCTTGACCTTCTGGACCTGGGTGCCCAACATCCAGAACGAGGTCGACCTGTTCCAGAAGAAGTACCCCGCGATCACGGTGAAGGTGGAGAACGTCGGACAGGGCGGCCCCGAGTACACCAAGCTCCGCACGGCCCTCAAGGCCGGCACCGGCGCTCCGGATGTCGCCCAGATCGAGTACCCGTACATCACCTCGTTCAACGTGACGAAGAGTCTTCTGGACCTCGCCCCGTACGGCGCGGCCGACCTGAAGAAGGATTACGTGCCTTGGGTCTGGAACCAGGTGACCGCCGGCAACAAAGTCCTGGCGATGCCGCAGGACTCCGGTCCGATGGGAAACCTGTACCGCGCCGACATCCTCAAGAAGGCCGGCATCACGGAGGCGCCCAAGACGTGGGACGACTACGCCACGGATGCCGCCCTGGTCAAGAGCAAGACCGGCTCGTACATCTCCAACATGGCGGCGAACCAGACGGGCCAGTGGGAGGGAATGCTCTGGCAGGCCGGCGTGAAGCCGTTCGGCTACGACGGCAAGAAAGGCGTCACCGTCGACGTGAACAGCGCCAAGGCGAAAGAGGTCGTCAGCTACTGGGAGAAGTTGATCAAGGCTGATGTCATCTCGGTCGACCCCGACTTCACCGACGCCTGGTTCCAGGGCCTGGCCACCGGAAAGTACGCAGGCTGGCTGACCGCCGCATGGGGGCCGATCTTCCTGCAGGGCACCGCGAAGGACACCTCCGGCCTCTGGGCGGCGGCGCCACTGCCGCAGTACGCGGGGCAGCCGGACTCCTCGGGCAACTGGGGTGGATCCTCCGATGCGGTGATGACCACCTCGAAGAACAAGATCGCCGCGTACGAACTGGCCAAGTGGATCAACAACGACAAGTCGTCCACCAGCCTGTTCGCGGCGAAGCAGTTCCTCTGGCCCACTGCCAACAACGTGCTCCAGGACCCCACGTTCTTGGACGCCACGTCGGACTTCTACGGAGGCCAGCAGGTCAACAAGACGTTCTCGGCGATCTCGAACACCGTGGACACCAAGTTCGAATGGCTTCCGTACATGGACTACGCCGACTCGAGCTGGAACGACACGATGGGCAAAGCGATCACGGCCAAGGGCGACCTGTCTGCCGGCCTTGACGCCTGGCAGAAGGCCCTCGTGGACTACGGAACTGCTCAGGGCTTCGACGTCAACAAGAAGTAGCTGGACCTGGACGGCCCCGCGCAAGCGGGGCCGCCCAGCCGATCGTGACAAAGGAGTACCGGTGAGCACATCCGAGGCCTCATTGCCCGCTCGCGTACCGGCCAAGCGCGGAACGCCTCTCGCGAAGAAGCGACAGTGGCGCGCAGCCTACCTGTTCGTGATTCCGTTCTTCCTCGTCTTCATCGCGATGCTCATCGTGCCCCTGTTCTACTCGGGCTACCTCAGCTTCTTCGCCACGAAACTCATTGGCGGAACGAGCTTCGTCGGGTTCGAGAACTACGTGAAGACGTTCACCGATCCGCTCTTTTTCGGCGGACTGGGGCGCACGGCGCTCTTCCTCGTGATTCAGGTACCGATCATGCTCGGCCTCGCCCTGTTCTTCGCTCTCGCGCTCGACAGCGGACGCGTGCGCGGGAGCAAGGTGCTGCGCTTGTTGATCTTCGTCCCGTACGCGATTCCGGGCGTGGTGGCGACCCTCATGTGGGGATTCCTCTACGGGCAGGATTTCGGGCCGATCGGGCAGGTCTTCAGCGCGTTCGGACTCGATAAGCCGAACCTGCTCTCCGATGGCAACGTTCTCGGGTCGATGATGAACATCGTGACCTGGGAGTACGTCGGCTACAACATGATCATCATGTACTCGGCGCTCCGGTCCGTTCCGGCCGAGCTCTACGAGGCCGCCGAGATCGACGGGGCCAGCCAGCTTCGTGTGGCGTGGAGCATCAAGATCCCGGCCATCCGCCCGGCGATCCTGCTCACGGTGATCTTCTCGATCATCGGCAGTTTTCAGATCTTCAACGAGCCGAGCCTGCTGCGCAATCTCGCGCCCACGGCGATCACGTCCTCGTTCACGCCCAACTTCTATGCGTACAACCTTGCCTTCGTCAACCAGGACGTCAACTACGCCGCGGCGGTGGCGTTCATCCTCGGCCTCGTCATCATGATCGTCTCCTACGTCGTTCAACTCACGACGCAGAGAAGGGAGCGCACCCGATGAGTGCCGCAACTCCCGCAGTTGCCCCGGCCGCGGCTCGCGGCCGCAAGGCGTACTCGCCGGACAAGCGCCGCAGCAACCTGCTGACCGTGGTCCTCTGGGTGTGCGCCCTGTATTTCGTGGTGCCCCTCCTCTGGTTGGTGATCGCCTCCACGAAGAACAATGCCGACCTGTTCACGAGCTTCGGGCTGTGGTTCGGCAAGGGGTTCAGCCTCATCCAGAATCTCGGCGATGTGTTCACCACCTCGGATGGCGTCTATCTGCATTGGGCGCTGAACACAGTGATCTACGCGGGAGTGAGCGCGATTGGCGCTTCGGTGCTGGCAACCATGGCCGGCTACGCGTTCGCCAAGTACGACTTTCCCGGTGGCAAGATCCTGTTCAGCGTCACGCTCGGCGCGATCATGATCCCGCTGACGGCGCTGGCCATCCCGACCTACCTGCTATTCAGCTCGGTGGGCCTCACGAACACCCCGTGGGCGGTCATCGTGCCATCACTGGTGAGCCCCTTCGGCGTATTCCTGATGCGGGTCTACGCAGCGGATGCCGTGCCCGATTCGCTGATCGAAGCGGCGCGCGTGGATGGCGCGGGCGAGTTCCGGATCTTCTGGCAGGTCAGTCTGCGGCTGCTCGGCCCCGGCATCGTGACGGTGTTCCTGTTCGCCCTGGTCGCGACATGGAACAACTACTTCCTGCCGCTCATCATGCTGAACACGCAGGAGCTGTACCCGCTCACGGTCGGGCTTGCTCAGCTTCAGAGAGCGAGTGCAGCGGGCGGAGGCGCTCAGGCCCTGTTCTCGACGGTGATCACCGGCTCCCTGGTGTCGGTCATCCCGCTGGTCATCGCGTTCCTCTATCTACAGCGCTACTGGCAGACCGGGCTCGCGACCGGTGGCGTGAAGGGATAGAGAGCGCTCCATGACGAGCTGGTACGGCGGCGACTACCCCGAGCAATCCCGGCGAGCTGCTGGAGTGCTACCGCAACGAGGTGGCCGTCCTTCGCGCGGCGACCCCCGACGGCGATGACCCGCGACCTCATGCGCTCTCTGCGCGGCGGCCAGCAGTGCTGGATACCCGCGGCAGAACGGAACGCCATTGCATCATTCATCACATGTATGATCTAATATGAACGCCGCCAGAGCCGGTGGCCAGGTCGTCAAGGAAGTCGACAAGAAAAGGACGCGACAATGTCATCACAGCAACGCCGCTTCACCCGAGTCCCCCGGGCGCTGGGTCTGGTAGCTGCAGCAGCAACTCTCGCGCTGCTCGCCACCGGTTGCAGCACCGGAGGGGGCGGCAACGCCAACTCGCCATACGGATTCAAAACGGCCAAGCAGGTCAAGAACGGCGGCATCACCATCTTGGTGGACGCTGGCCGCTCGGCCATCGCCAAGGCATTCCAGACGGATCACCCCGAGATCAAGGTGAACATCCAGACCTACGACGGAAACGCCGGCGGGACCAACTCGTTCCAGACCAAGATCGGGCTCGCCGACAAAGCAGGCTCAGGCTGGCCGGACGTCGTGTGGTCGGGGCAGGTGAACGACGCCAGCTGGGCCGCTGTGGGCAAGAATGGCGCTCAGCCGTTCGCCGCGCCGCTCGACGAGGGCGTCACCACCAAGGGGTGGCTCGACGGCTATACGAAGGGCGCAGAAGACCCGGTGACGGTCAACGGCCATGTCTATGGTGCTCGCGACAACCTGGCGCCGGTGGTGTTCTGGTACGACAAGAAGCTGTTCGACCAGTTCGGGTACACAGTCCCCGAGACCTGGGAGGACTACCAGGCCCTCGGCGACAAGCTCGCCGCCGAGCACCCTGGCTACACCCTGGGCTCGATCGGTGACTCGTTCACCGCCGTGCTGGCCGACATGTGGGCAGCCCAGGCGCCGATCTACACGGTCAAGGGCAAGACGTTCACTGCCAACTTCTCGGATTCCCACACCAAGAAGATGATCGCCCTCATGGACCACATGCTCGCTAACCACAGCCTGGGGCTGGAGGGTCTCTTCACCCCTGACTTCCCGGCGAAGTACAAGGACAAGGTCCTCGGCATCCCCGGACCGACCTGGTTCACGGGAGCCATCTTCTCGAACAAGGACATCCTCGACGCGCCCGCGGGCGAGTGGGGAGCGGGCGCTGCGCTGCACTGGGCCGGCGAGCCGACTGCTACCGGCAACGTGGGTGGTGGCTTCTGGTACGGGTCGAGCCACTCGAAGAACCTCAAGGCGGTCGGTGAGTTCCTGCAGTACGCGACCAGCGGACCGAAGTCGGTCGAGCTGATCACGGGTCTGCCAGCGTACGCCGCCACGGCGAGCGACTGGCTCGACGCGCAGGTCAAGAGCGGGTACTGGGCCGACTCGGACAAGTTCAAGGCGAACGTCAGCGCGGCAGCCGAACACATCTGGCCGGGCTGGGGAGCGACGCTTTCGTTCAGCTCCGAGCCTGCCTGGAATGAGGTCGTGGCTCCGGCGCTTGCTAAGGGCCAGACCATCGCCTCGGTCGCCGACGCCTGGCAGAAGCGGTACGAGAACGACGCTCAAGTCAACGGCTACACGGTCAGCAAGTAGAGAAGACAACTCCCATCTCTACTGAACTCACGTTCCCCGCTGCCGCCCCTTCACAGGGGCGGCAGCGGGGGGCAATCATTCGACGCCCTCAGCGGCGACTCGGCGCGCAGACCGTCATCGGCTACGCGTTCTCGAGTGGCTACCTGCTGTTCCTCCTGGCCTTCGGTATCGGGCCGATGCTCTACGCGCTGTACCTTTCGATCACCGCGAACGGGTCGTTCGTCGGAGTCGACAACTTCGCCCGGGTCTTCGGCGACTTCCGATTCCTGCCGGCCGTGCAGCACGTGGCGGTCTTCGTGGTCATCTGGCTGGTCACACTGATCGTGCTGGTCACCGTCCTGGCGCTCGTGGTCCACGCGGTGCGTGCCAGATGGCTGTCCGCGACCGCACGGTTCCTGTTCTACATCCCCGGAGCCCTCGCCGGTGCGGCGAGCGTGATGCTCTGGCTCTTCCTGCTCACCCCGAGCGTCAGCCCGGTGGCCGGACTTCTGAATGTGCTCGGACTCAAGACGTTCACCCGTATCGTCTCCCTCGAAAACCTTCCCGTGGTCTTCACGATTGTCGCGTTCTGGACCGGGGCCGGCGGATGGATCATCATCATGTACGGCGCCCTGAACACGATCTCGAGCGACGTGATGGAGGCCGCCCGCATCGACGGTGCTGGACCATTCAAGACCGCCTGGTACATCCAGATCCCGCTGATGCGGAAGTGGATCGCGTACATGGCCGTCGTGTCGCTCGCCGGTGGAACTCAGTTGTTCGCCGAGCCCAAGATCCTCGCCCTCGCGAGCCGAGGCGTCGTCCCGCAGGAATACTCGCTCAACCAGCTCGCATACACGATCGCGTTCGGTCCTCAAGCGGACTACAACGGGTCGGCAGCGATCTCGATCGTCCTGCTGGTCGTGGCCATGGGTCTCTCAGCAATCTTTGTCTTCCGAGGAGGCCTCTTTGACCGCGACTAGTCTGCGCGTCGTTCCGTCGGCGCCGGCTCCGGCCCGCTGGCTGGGACGGGTACTGGCGATCGCCGTTCTCGCGTTCTTCAGTCTGTTCTTCGTCTTTCCCTTGGCATGGTTGCTGCTTGCGCCGACGAAGAGCACCACTCAACTCGACGGCCTCCACGGCGAGCTGCCCTTCAGTTTCGGATCCTTCAGCCAGCTCGCTGCGAACTGGGACCACCTGGTCCATTTCCAGGAGAGCATCATCTGGACATGGCTCGGCAACTCGGTGTTCTACTCGGTCGCCGCGCTGGTGGTCACGATCGTCATCACGATTCCCGCGGGCTACGCGCTCGCGATGACCAATTTCAGATTGCGTCGCGCGTTGCTGATCACGACGCTCATGGTCATGCTCATTCCGAACACGGCACTCGCTCTGCCGATCTTCCTCGAGCTCTCGGCCATTCACGTCTTCGGTTCCCCGCTCGCCGTGATCCTGCCGTTCTCGTTCTTCCCCTTCGGCGTGTATCTGGCGTACATCTATTTCTCCACGACGATGTCGCACGACCTGTTGGACGCGGCCCGCATCGATGGCGCCGGGGAGTTCCGGGTGTTCACGAGGATCGCCATGCCCCTGGCGACCCCCGTGATCGCGCTCGTCGGCTTCTTCAACTTCGTCGGCAACTGGAACAACTACTTCCTGCCGTTCATCATGGAGCCCCAGACGCAACAGATGCCGATCCAGGTCGGTCTGGCGAACTTGATCTCGAGCGTCGAGACGTTCAACCCGACCAATGTGGCGTCAACCGTGATCAGCCTGCCGCAGTTGGCGCTCGCGACCCTGATTTCCGTGGCTCCTGTGCTGATCGTCTTCTTGTTCTCGCAGCGCTTCCTGGTGACCGGGCTGACGGCGGGCGCCACCAAGGGATGACGGAAGTCCGCCGATTCGGCATGGCGGCACGCCTGGTGCCGAAGAAGCGCGAGCGGTACCTGCGACTGCACCGCGACGTGTGGCCGCAGGTCGAGGCGACGATCACCGAGTGCGGCATCCGCAACTTCACGATCTTCGTTCTCGGTGACGTCATCGTCGGCTACTACGAGTACGTCGGCGACGACTACGAGGCAGACCAGGCCCGCATGGCCGAGGATGAGACCAGCCAGCGATGGTGGGCGCAGACGGCACCGTGCCAGTTGCCGTTCGAGCCCGGGTCATCAGAGCCGAACTGGCAGCAGTTCGACGAGGTCTGGCACCTGGACTAGCGAGCCGACAGCCCAGCGACAACGGAGAGAGCCCTTGGCCGACCCACACCTGCCCGACCGAATTCTGTTCGGAGCGGCGTTCTACGACGAATACCGCGTGAACGGTGACCTCGAGCGCGACCTCGACCTGATGGCCGAGGCATCCTTCTCGGTCATTCGCGTTGGCGAGTCGGTGTGGGCGACTTGGGAGCCGGAGCCGGGCGTGTATCACCTCGACTGGCTGCAGCCAGTGCTCGACGGTGCGCACGCCCGCGGCATCTCGGTCGTGCTCGGCACGCCGACCTATGCCGTGCCCCCGTGGCTGCGCCTGATGGATCCTGACCTCGCGGGCGAGGAGGCCACCGGGGTGCGCCATCCCTGGGGGTGGCGCCAGGAGGTCGACATCACGCATCCCCTGTTCCGGCAGCATGCGGAGGCCGTCATCCGGGCGATCGTCGCGAGGTATGCCCACCACCCCGCGATCATCGGTTACCAGGTCGACAACGAGCCCGGCTCGTTGCTGCTGCACAATCAGCGCGTGTTCGACGGGTTCCTGCACTGGCTCGAGGGCCGCTACGGCGATGTCGAGACGCTCAACCGGGAATGGGGGCTCACGTTCTGGTCACAGCGCATCCGCAGCTGGGACGAGCTGTGGCGTCCCGATGGCAACCACTCGCCGCAGTACCAACTCGAGTGGCGCCGTTACCAGACCGAGCTCGTCAACGACTTCATCGCGTGGCAGGCCCGCATCGTGCGCGAGTACGCGGGTCCCGGCCAGTTCGTGACGACCTGCATCGCGTATGAGAGCGCGGCGATCGACGACCAGCAGGTCGTGCAGGCGCTGGATGTCACGGCGGGCAATCCTTACTACATGATGCAGGAGGCACTCCACATCGGGGTCGAGGTGCCGCGACGGGCGCTGTGGTACACCACCGGGGTGTGGGCGCTCTTCGAGCAGGGCGACCGGATGTTCAGCTCAGGCCAGGCCCCATTCCTGGTCACCGAGACGAATGCGCAGTCCATCGGGCAGTCGCACTGGCAGCACCACACGCCGTACCCGGGCCAGATCGCGCTCGCGGGCCTCGCCCTCGTGGCCCGCGGCGCTCGGATGATCGAGTACTGGCAGTGGCAGACGCTGCACTACGGCATCGAAACCTACTGGGGCGGGGTGCTGCCTCACAGCGGTCGACCGGGTCGGATCTTTCGTGAGATCGCGGAGCTCGGTCACCGGTTGCGCGACCTCGGCCCACAGCTCGAGGGGTTCACGCCCGACGCAGATGTCGCCATGCTCTACTCGGTCGACACGAAACGCAGCTTCGAGTTCTCCCCGCCGCTCGCCGACGCCGAGGGCGGTCCGGATCGCGCCTCGTACCAACGGATCTTCGATCGCTACTACCGCGCGGCCTTCGAGGCGGGTGTCCAGAGTCGGATCGTGCACGCCGATCAGTTCCGGCAGCGCGACGTGAAGGACTTCGTGTCCGAGTTCCCGACGCTCGTCGTGCCGACGCTCTACATCGCCGACGACGACACGCTCGACGCACTCGTGCGCTACGCGGAGGCGGGCGGTCACCTCGTGGTCGGCATCCGGACCGGCTACGGCGACCAGCTCGCCCGGGCCCGGCCCGAGCGAGCGCCCGGGCGTCTCGCCGACGCCGCGGGGGTCTGGTACGACGAGTACTCGACGCTCGACGCACCGGTCGGCATCGAGGGCACCGCCTTCGGTGGCGGCCAGGCCGAGGGCTGGGCCGACGCCCTCGTCGCTGACGGCGCGGACGTGGTGGCGGCGTACTCCTCGGGCATCTACGCGGGCCGGCCCGCAGTCACCTCGCGCGCGCATGGCGCCGGTCGCGTCACCTACGTGGGCACGTTGCCCGACGTCGCGCTCGCGACTTCCATCATTCGCTGGGCCGTGCCGATCACGAGCGTGAGCCCATGGAGGTTGGATGCCACGGTCACGGTCACATCGGGCAGCAGCAACCTCGGGCGCGTCTGGTTCGTCAGCAACTGGTCACCGGAGCCCGCCACCGCTCACCCGCCACAGCAGCTCCGCGGAACACCGATCGTGCTCGAACCGTGGGACGTCACCGTCCTGGTCGAGCAACAGGGCAACATCTGATGACGAGAGGCTGGCACAGACGGATCGGGCGGACACCCCTGACCACCTCGGCCATCATCGCCGGCGCTTCGCCTCTGGGCTCGATGCCCGATCTCTACGGCTATGACGTCAGCGAATCCGCGGCAGTGGATTTCGTTCTCGCCCTTCTGCGAAGTCCGATCCGTGCGATCGATACGTCCAACAACTACGGCGACGGGGCCAGCGAGCGTCGAATCGGACAGGCGATCGCGTTGGCTGGGGGAGTCCCTGATGACTTCTCGGTCATCACGAAGGTCGACGCCGCCGGCGGAGACTTCTCCGGTGCCCGCGTGCGCGAGTCGTTCCGAGAAAGCAGGGAGCGGCTCGGCGTTCGGAGTGTCCCGCTCCTGTTCCTGCATGATCCCGACGCATTCGACTTCGGGTACATGACGTCCGCCCGGGGCGCCGTCGATGCACTGGTTCAGCTCCGTGATGAAGGGCTTGCCGATGCCATCGGCGTCGCCACCGGCGACACGAGGCTGCTGCACCGGTATCTCGACCTGGGGGTGTTCGACGTGATCCTGTGTCACAACCGGTTCACCCTCGTCGATCGCAGCGCCGATGAGTTGTTCACCCGCGCCGTCGAACTCGGGGTCGGAGTTCTGAATGCGGCCGTCTACGGCGGCGGAATCCTCGCGCGCCCTGGCGAATCGACGACGTACTCCTACCAGCCGGCCAGTCGCGAACTCCTGGAGACGATCGCTGCGATGGACGCGGTCTGCACGAGGTCCGAGATCAACTTGGCTACTGCCGCACTCCAGTTCTCACTCCGCGATCCCCGAGTCGACGCAACAGTCGTGGGAATCACGAGCGAAAGCAGAATTGCCAGTCTCATCGCGTCGGCCGGGATGCGCATCCCCGACGCCGTGTGGGACGAGTTGGAGAGTCTTGTCCCGCCCGCGTCAACATGGCTGGACCACGCTTCGCGTGGCGGCGCTTCTCGCTAGCTTCCCCGTGATGCGTTACGTTTTCGGGCCGTCCGGCCGGCGACGTGCCCAGGCGAGAGCGATGTGATTCATCATCGCGGCGGAGGCCTCGACGGGGTCGGCGCCCACGATGGCCTCCATGATCGCCTTGTGCTCGTGGAGGGTCTCGGGCGGCACCCCGCCCTGGGGGACCCCGGTGAAGCGGTTGCTCTCCCGCGCGCGGGCGAACAGGATCCGCGTGATGTTGGAGGCCAGTCGATTGCCCGACTGCTCCATGATCGTGTAGTGGAAGGCGGCATCCGCATCGTTGTACGCGTCGAGGTCGTCGGCGTGCCGCACCGTTTCGGCGTATGCGGCACGGAGTTCCGCGGCGCGTTCGGGGGACTGCTGTTCGGCGGCGGCGGCCGCCATCGACCCCTCGAGGCTGGCGCGAACGACCGAGAGCTCGTCGAGCACGCCGAGCGAGTCGTCGTGGTCGACGAGGGCCGAGAGCACGACCGGGTCGAGGACGTTCCACGTGCTCGGCGGGTTCACCGAGGTGCCGCGCCCCTGCGCGACCGTGAGCAGGCCCTTCTCTTCCACGCGTTTGACCGACTCGCGGATGACCGTGCGGCTCACACCGAACTGCTGGCTCAACAGACCCTCGGGCGGAAGCACCTCGCCCGGCTTGAGCTCGCCGGTCACGATAGCCGCGACCAGATCGGCGACCACCGCCACGCCGAGCCGAGCCGCGGGAGTGCGCGGTGCGCCGTCGCCGAATACCGACCGACCAGGGGGAGTGCTGCCCTGTGGCTCGACCGTCATGGGTCTCAGTGTAGGTCCGGACTCCATGCTGTCTTCGACTCAGAGGTCGGCTGATTCGGCCGCGTCGTCTGAGACGAGTCGCAGGCCGGCGCGCCGTGGACGGACATGAGGTCCTTGAGGCATGGGCCAGCTCGCCTCTTTGTCGTCTTCGCCCGCGATGGCGGCCTCGTCGACGACCAGACCTGCCCCGGGCTGATCGCCCAGAACGACGCCCCCGTCGGCATAGTCCGCGTCGATGGTGACGCCGAACGGGCTGCCGAGGTCTTGCACCTCTGCCGACAGGTGGTTCGGGATCGCGGCGGCAGCGTGCGCAACCGCGCCGTTGGCGCTGAGGCCCACCGGGCTCATCGGAAGGTCGCGCGCGTGTGCCGCGATGGCCACGCGCAAGAAGTGGGTGACGCCCCAAACGGCGCCCGCCTGAACCACGTCGATCGCGGCGGCGTCGAACAGCGGCCGGTACTGCTCGAGGCCGGTCAGGTTCTCGCCCGTGGCGACGCCCGCCCGCACGGCGGCCGACAGCCGAGCCTGACCGACGGCATCCCACCGGCGCAGCGGCTCTTCGATCCAGGTCAGATCGTGCACTTCTTCGACCAGTGAGACGTGCCTGACCGCCTGCTTGAGGTTCCATGACTCGTTGGCGTCGAGCATGAGAGCCGGGCGCGCCGCGTTGACCGAGAGTGCATCCGAGATGATGCCGAGTCGACGGATGTCTGCGGCGGCGTCGCGGCCGCCCTTCAGCTTGCCACTGCTGAATCCACGCTGGGCCATGGTGCGGTAGAACGCGGCGAGCTGCTCGTCGTCGAGCGCGATGTCGAGCCCAGACGCATAACCGGCGACGAATCGGTCGGACCCGCCGAGGAGCCGCCACAGCGGCTCCCCGGCGATCTTCGCCTTGAGGTCCCACAAGGCGGAGTCGAGAGTTCCGATGCCCCCGAAGGTCGAACCGGCGTGGCCGGCCTTGAACACCCGGGCGAGCATGCGGTCGTAGAGGGTCGAAACGGCGCGCGGGTCTTGCCCGTCGATTGCCGGGAACACACGCTCGATGCCTTCGTGCGAGCCAGTGGCCGCGCCCGAGATGCCCTCATCGGTGTCGATGATCACGATCGGCACCTCGGTGACGCCGGAGTCGATGAATCCATTGACGTCGCCGATGGGTCGACCCCAGTTCTGATAGCTGCGCAGCAAGCGGTAGCCCGTGATCTTCATCATCGCCCTTGACGGTATGTGCGCGGAGCCGCGCGAAAACAGCATACATCACACGTTCTACCCTGATGGGCGCAAATGTTCGACATCGCCACGATTGGTATGACGTACGATGAATGCCGGTTCTTCGAGGAGGTTCGGCAACCTGCTCAGACGACCGACGCCGACACCGAAGCCGCCACGGGTGATCGCGCGGTTGCGATGCGACATGATGGAGGATCATGCCGCTGAACACAGACCGCATCCAGACCTCGCATGCCGGCAGCCTTCCCCGCCTCCCCGAGTTGATCGCCGCCAATGCGGCGCGCGGCTTCGACGACGATGGCTTCACGCTCAGGCGATCGCCTGAGTTCGACACTCTGCTGACGAGCGCCGTCGACCGCGTGGTCGCGTCGCAGCGCGACGCGGGGATCACCATCGTCAACGATGGCGAGTACGGCAAGGCCATGACGAGCGCCGTCGATTACGGCGCGTGGTGGAGCTACTCCTTCCAGCGGATCGCCGGCCTGTCGATCAGCGAGCACACCATCTTCGATCAGACGCCGATCCTGTCCGAGCCGGGGCGGGTGCGACTCAGCAGCTTCACCGATCGGCGCGATCGCAAGCTCTTCGACGAGGCCTATTCCGACCCGAAGAGCGGCATCTCGACCGGCAGGAGTGCGACGGCGTTCCCGTCGACGACCGGGCCGATCAGCTATCGCGGCCAGGATGCGATCGCCCTGGATGTCGCGAACCTCACGGCGGCGCTGGAGTCGAACGGCGTCGAGCACGGCTTCATCACCGCGCTCTCGCCCGGATCGGGCGCGCGGGTTCTCGACGAGTACTACGGCGACGACGAGGCGCACATCTGGGCCTGGGCGGACGCGCTCCGCGAGGAGTACCTGGCGATCACGCAGGCCGGTCTGATCGTGCAGGTCGACGACCCGTCGTTGGCCGAGAACTGGGACCAGATCAATCCGGAGCCGACGGTCGATGACTACCGGGCGTTCACCCGCATCCGGGTCGAGGCCCTCAATCACGCGCTGCGCGGCATCCCGGAGGAGCAGGTCCGGTTCCACCTGTGCTGGGGATCGTGGCACGGCCCGCACACCACCGACATCGAGTTCCGGCACGTGATCGACCTGATGCTGCAGGTGAATGCGGGCACGTACAGCTTCGAAGCGGGCAATGCGCGGCACGAGCACGAGTGGCGCATCTGGCAGGACGTGGCGCTGCCCGACGGCAAGGTCATCGCCCCCGGTGTGGTGAGTCACGCGACCAACGTCGTCGAGCATCCCGATCTGGTGGCCGAGCGCATCGAGCGCTTCGCCTCCCTGGTCGGGCGCGAGCGCGTGATCGCCTCGACGGATTGCGGCCTCGGCGGGCGCATCCATCCCCAGATCGCCTGGGCGAAGCTGGATGCGCTGGGAGAGGGCGCGGGTCGTGCGACGGCCCGGCTCTGGCCCGTGGCCGCGCCGGTCTGAGCCGTGAGCCTGCGCTACGCCCTTCTTGCCCTGCTGACTGCGCGGCCGATGACGGGCTACGACCTGGCGAAGTCATTCCACAACTCGGTGGGCCATGTCTGGCACGCGCCCGATTCGCAGATCTATCCCGAGTTGAGGCGGATGGAGGCGGATGGACTGCTCGCGGGCGAGTCGTTCCAGCGCGGCAGCAGGAGCAAGACCGAGTACTCGATCACCGATGCCGGCATCTCGGCGCTCCGCGAGTGGATGGAGGAGCCGCTCGTCTACGCGCCCGAGCGGTACCCGGCTCATCTGCGCGCGGCCTACTTCGAGTGGACGGATGCGCAGCACGCGCGGCGCCAACTGGAGGCGCACCGCGAGCACTTCACGGCGATGCGCGCGCAGTGGCAGGGGCAGCTGGAGTCGATCCTCGACCACACGCACCCGATGGTCTCGACCCGGCTGACGGTGTTCCCCGAGAGCGAGTGGGACAAGATCGTGTCGTTCAAGGCGTTCGCCTACGAAGGTCTCGTCGCCCAAGCCGATCACGAGATCCGCTGGGCGGAGCGTGGCCTGCAGCTGGTGGACGAGCTCGAGCGCCGGTGACGGGGCCTCGGTCCCGCACGGCCAGCAGCACAGCTGTGGTGCCTCTTGCCATTACCTATGGTGATAGGTATTGTGGCGACGGGCGACGATGCCCGCCCAGGGAGGTGCCGCGTGAAGGCGAAGGCAGCGAACGACGACGCAGCGACGGAGCTCCTGCGTGACTTCTCGCTCGAGATGACGGGCAAGGACGTCGACGCGCTCCGCGAGGCCGGCTCCGAGATCCCGACCGGCACGCGCATCAACCTGACTTTTCTCGGCAACGAAGACCTCGAGCAGAGAGTCACCGCGGCGCGCGCGATCCTCGACCGCGGCGACGTGCCCGTGCCGCATCTGTCTGCGCGGCGGCTGCGCGATGCGTCCGAGCTGGCCGAGTATCTCGACCGGCTGGCCGAGATCGGCGCGAGCGAGCGCGTCCTGGTCGTTGGCGGCGACCCGTCCGAGCCGCTCGGCCCCTATGCCGACGCGCTCTCGATCATCGAGTCGGGCACGCTCGAGCAGCATGGCGTGCGCGAGGTGAGCATCTCGGGCTACCCCGAGGGTCATCCCGACATCGACGACGACCGCCTCTGGGGCGCGTTGGGCGACAAGATCGCGGCACTGGAGCAGCGGTCGCTCTCCGGCATGATCGTCACCCAGTTCGGCTTCGACGCCGACACGGTCGAGCGCTGGATCCGCGAGGTGCGGACCCGGGGATTCGACATCCCGATCCGGATCGGCGTGCCCGGCCCGGCCGGGATCAAACGCCTTCTTGGCTACGCACGCCGCTTCGGGGTCTCCACCTCGGCCGGCATCGTGGAGAAGTACGGCTTCTCGCTCGCGAACCTGCTGGGCACGGCGGGCCCCGACCGCTTCGTCGACGACCTCGCCGGACGGTTGGATGATCGAACCGGTGAGGTGGGCATCCACCTGTACACCTTCGGCGGCATCCGCGCCTCGGCGGAGTGGGCGCAGCGCTACCTCAGCCAGCATTCGGGGCAGCGCGTGTGAACGGGATGGACGACGCCGAATACTGCCTCGTGCTGGCCGGTCCCGACCACGTGGGCATCGTGGCCAGGGTGAGCGGCTTGATCACGGAGCTCGGCGGCAACATCGTCTCGCTCGACCAGTTCTCGGACGATCCGCACGGCGGTGCGTTCTTCCAGCGCGTGGTCTTCGTCATCCCGCGCTCGCCGGAGCTTCTGGCTCGGGTAAAGCACGCCCTGGCGACCACGGCAGACGGGGAGGGCCTGAACTGGACCCTGACCGATCAATCGGTGCCCAAGCGGATGGTCGTCCTGGCCTCCCGCTCGGACCACTGCCTTCTCGACCTGCTGTGGCGGCAGCGACGCGGCGAGCTGCCGGTGACGATCCCGATGGTGATCTCCAACCACCCAGACGCCGAAGGCGACGTGCGCACCTTCGATGTCCCGTTCTTCCATGTGCCGTCATCCGGAGCGGACAAGGCGGCGGCCGAGGCGCGGATCCTGGACCTGATCGACGGGCAGGCCGACTTCGTCGTGCTCGCGCGGTACATGCAGATCCTGTCCAGCGAGTTCCTGGCGGGGATCCGGGTGCCGGTCATCAACATCCACCACTCCTTCCTTCCGGCGTTCATCGGCGCATCGCCGTACCTGAAGGCCAAGGAGCGCGGGGTGAAGCTCATCGGCGCGACCGCCCACTACGTCACCGAAGACCTGGACGAGGGCCCGATCATCGAGCAGGACGTGGCGCGCGCCACGCATGCCGACACCGTCGCCGATCTCAAGCGCAAGGGCGCCGACGTCGAACGGCAGGTGCTCTCGCGAGCCGTCCTCTGGCACGCGCAGGACCGCGTCGTGCGCCACGGCACCCAGACCATCGTCTTCGCCTGAGGCGAGGGCACCGCATCACCACTCGCAACAACCAGGAAGAGAGAACACCATGGCACCGAAGAACCTCCAGGAGGTCCTCGACGCGGCAGGCGACACCGTCGCAATGCTGCGCAACTCGCAGATCGGCGCGTACATCTATCCGGTCGTCGCTCCCGAATTCCATAACTGGCGATCCGAGCAACTGGCCTGGCGCGAGACCGCCGTGCTCTACGACCAGACGCACCACATGGACTCGCTGATGATGCGCGGGCCAGGCGCGCTCGAGCTCGTCCGCGCGACGGCGGTGAACTCCTTCGAGAACTTCGCGGTCAACCGGGCCAAGCAGTACGTGCCGGTGACCCCGGCCGGTCATGTCATCGGTGACGGCATCCTGTTCCACCAGGCAGACGAAGAGTACGTCTACGTCGGTCGCGCGCCGGCCACGAACTGGCTGCTGTACAACGCCGAACGCGGCGGCTACGACGTCGAGCTCACGGTCGACCGGCGCTCGCCGTCGCGCCCGATGGGCAAGCCGGTGACGCGCACCTACTGGCGCTTCCAGATCCAGGGGCCTGCCGCGTGGAAGATCATCGAGGCGGTGAACGGCGGGCCGCTCGAGCAGCTTCCGTTCTTCCGGATGGCCAACATGGAGGTCGCCGGCCGGCAGGTCCACACGCTCCGTCACGGGATGGCGGGCGAGCCGGGTCTCGAACTGTGGGGTCCGTACGAAAACTACGACCAGGTTCGCGACTTCATCCTCGAGAAGGGCGCCGAGTTCGGCATCGTGCCGGTCGGTTCGCGCGCGTACCCGTCGAACACGCTCGAGTCGGGCTGGATCCCGTCGCCCCTTCCGGCGATCTACACCGGCGATGAGCTGCGCGACTACCGCGAGTGGCTCCCTGCGGACGGGTACGAGGCGACGAACGCCTTGGCCGGCTCGCACGTCGCGCCCGATATCGAGGGCTACTACCTGAACCCGTGGGAGCTGGGATACGGCTCGTTCGTCAAGTTCGACCACGAGTTCATCGGCCAGGATGCGTTGAAGAAGATCGACCCGGCCGCCCAGCGCCGCAAGGTGACCCTGGCATGGCATCCGGATGACATGGCCGCGATCTTCGCGTCGATGTTCGACAATCGCGAACTGCCGTACAAGTACTTCGACCTGCCGCTGGCGAACTACGGATCGTCGAACTACGACACCGTGCTCAACGCCGACGGCGAGCCGGTCGGCCTGTCGATGTTCTCCGGATACAGCGCCAACGAACGCGCTGCCCTCTCACTGGCGACGGTCGACCCCTCTGTCGAGGAAGGCACCGAGGTCACGGTCGTGTGGGGCGAGGAGGACGGCGGCACCCGCAAGACCACGGTCGAGCGCCACCGCCAGTTCCGGGCACGTGCGATCGTCAGCCCGATCCCGTACTCGGCCGACGCTCGCAGCAGCTATCACGCCGGGTGGCGGTCGAACTACCAGGCCTCATAGGCCGGATGCCGCAAACGGCCACCCGGTGTACCCCTCAGCCAGGTAGGTGCGCCCGGCTCGCGAGTCGACGACGCTCGCGAGCTCGGCGTGCCGCCTGCGCAGATCGAACTCCGTCGCATCGGGCGCGGTGTGCAGCATGCTGGTCAGCCACCACGAGAAGTGCTGCGCCTTCCACACCCGGTGCAGGGCGCGCTCGGGGTAGGCGTCGAGCAGCGCCTCGCCGTGGCCGGTGAGCAGCGAACGGATCGCCTCGGTCAGCAGCGTCACATCGGCGATGGCCAGGTTCATGCCCTTGGCCCCGGTCGGCGGCACGGTGTGCGCCGCGTCTCCGACCAGCACCGCCCGGCCCCTGCGCATGCTGCCGGCCACGAAGCTGCGGAAGCGCAGCACGTCGCGCTGGAAGATCGGGCCCTCGATGACGCCGTCGCCGCCGACGCGCTGCTGCAGGGCATCCCAGATCTCCGCATCGCTCATCGCCTGCGGATCGAGGCCGGGATCGCACTGCAGGTACATCCGCTGAACGGTGGCGCTGCGCTGGCTCACCAGGGCGAAGCCGTGCTCGGAGCTCGAGTAGATGAGCTCGGGGGCGCTCGGCGGCGCCTCGCACAGGATGCCGAACCAGGCGAACGGGTATTCGCGGAAGAAGCCGGTCGACGAGGGGCCGGCCACTGCCTCCCGCACGATGCTGCGAGAGCCGTCGGCGCCGACCACCACGTCCGCGACGAGCTCGAACGGCTGTCCGTCGCGCGTGCCGATGACCCGCGGCGACGTGCCGTCGACATCGAGCACCCGCTCGGCCTCGGCGCCGAACCAGATCTCGCCCTGGTCGCGGAGGCGCGTCGCCACCAGATCTCTCAGCACCTCGTGCTGCGGGTACAGCCAGACCGCGCGGCCGACCAGATCGGCGAAGTCGATCCGGTGCCCGGCGCCCGAGAACCGCAGCTCGATGCCGTCGTGGCGGGAGCCGTCAACGAGCACGCGGTCGGAGGCCCCGGACTGCGTGAGCAGCTCGACCGTGCCGTGCTCGAGGATTCCGGCGCGGATCGTCGACTCCACCTCCTCGCGGGTGCGGGAGTCGATCACGATCGACTCGATCCCGTGCCGGTGCAGCAGGTGCGAGAGCAGCAGGCCGGCTGGGCCGGCTCCGACGATCGCGACCTGCGTGCGTGTGACATCCATGGTGATCCCCTTCGACGACCCGTTGCTTCAGGATGCCGTCCGCCGATCCAGCGCGGGCGGCGATTCCCATTCAATGGAATTGCGACTGCTCGTCCAGAGCGGAGCGGATGGCGGCGGCCGCCTCGCGCACGGCGGCAACGGCCTCGTCGCGTTTCGCCGAGGCGCCCCCGGCGTCACGCGGCAGGACAACGCCCAGAGCTGCGATCACCGGCGCCGACGGCCGCAGGTCGGCGCGGATCGGAGCCGCGATCCCGGTGGAGACCGCCTCGACCGAACCAGGCGCCTCGGCGAAGCCCAGGCGGCGGATCTCGGCGAGCTTGCGCCGCAGCGCCCCCGGGTCGACCGCCGTCTCGGGGCCGACCGCGGGCAACGGCCCGGCCAGCACGCTCTCCTGGAGGGAGGCATCGGCGAAGGCGAGCAGCACGAGTCCGGACGACGAGGCGTGCAGCGGCAGCCTGCCCGCGATACGCGTGATGTTGGCGCCGGCTTGCGGGTCGGAGAGCCGCTCGAGGAACAGCACCTCACGCTCGTCGAGCACACCCAACTGCGTGTGCTCCCTGATCCGTTCCTGCAGTCGCCGCATGGCGGGCATCGCGGCCTGGCGCAGCCCGAGCGCGCGCGATCCACGGGTCGTCAGCTCCCAGAGGCGCATGCCGATGCGCACCCGGCCGTCCTCGTCGCGGTCGAGCAGCCCGGCCGCCGTGAGGTCGCGGACCAGCCGGTGCGCGGTACTGACCGGCAAGTCGGCCCGGCGGGCGATCTCGGAGGAGGTCTGGACCGTCCTGTCCGTGTCGAAGGTGGCGAGGATCCGCACGAAGCGGGTCGTCATGGAATCGCCGGATGCCGAATTCGCCACGCGCACAGCGTACGTCGCACGCCACACTGGGACGATGGAGGGTTCTGTCGTCGAGGGTGCCGGTGGCCGTGGTGGCCTCCCGGTGTCGATGATCGCGCGCACGGCCCGCCTGCTGCGGGCCTTCGACGAGGATGCCCTCGTGCTGTCGCTCGCAGACCTCACCCTGCGATCCGGTCTGGCCGCATCGACCGTGCACCGGATCGCGACCGCGCTCGCCGAGGAGGGGCTGCTCGACCGGGTCGACGGCGGGTACTCGGTCGGACGGCGGCTGTGGGAGATCGGCGAACTCGCTCCCGTGAGCGCACGGCTGCGCGAGACAGCGCTTCCGCACATGATGACCCTCTACGAGCAGACCCGCGAGAACGTGCACCTCGCCGTGCTCGAGGGCACGCAGGCGCTGTACGTCGGCCGCGTGACCGGAACCGAGTCGATTCCGACCCTGAGCAGGATGGGCGGCAGACTGCCGTTGCACACGACCGGCGTCGGCAAGGCGCTGCTCGGCACCCGCGACGCGGAGTGGCTCGACGACTATTTCCGCCTGCCGCGCGAACCCGAGACCCGCCATTCGGTGACCGACGAACGGCAACTGCGCGCCGAGATCGACGAGTCGCGCGCCCGCGGCTGGGCGGTGGCGCGACAGGAGATGACCCTCGGCAATGTGTCGATCGCGGCCGCCCTGCCGCCGTCGCCCGGTGATCCGCCAGCCGCGATCGGCGTGGTCGCGCACCTCACCCGCACCGGCGAGGAGCGGCTGGGTCGGCTGGTCGCCCGAGCCGCGCGCGCCATCGGCGCCGATCTGGCATCCCACTGAGTGGGATGAATGTCGCGACGAACGGCGGCCTTCGCGACACCCTGGGGGCATGAACGACCGAACGACGACGATCGGCGAACCGCAGAGCGTGCTCAGCGATGAGATCCGGGCGGGGCACAAGGCATACGACGCGAAGGTGGCGGCGGGCGCTCCGCGCAAAGCGGGCCCAGCTCTCGACTGGCCTCCGTACCGCTCGAGCGTGCTCAGGCATCCCACCAAGAACCCCAAGCTCACCGATCCCGAGGTGATCGAGCGCGAGAGCCCGGTCTTCGGCCACCTCGACGTCGGTGAGATCGAGTCCGATCTCACGGTGCAGCACACCGGCGAGCCGCTCGGCGAGCGCATGCTGGTGACCGGTCGGGTGATCGACGGGGCAGGACGACCGGTGCGCCACCAGCTGGTCGAGATCTGGCAGGCCAACGCATCGGGGCGATACATCCACCAGCGCGATCAGCACCCCGCGCCGCTGGACCCCAACTTCACCGGAGCGGGCCGATGCCTGACCGACGACGAGGGTCGGTACCGCTTCACCACCATCAAGCCGGGCGCGTACCCGTGGCGCAACCACGCGAACGCGTGGCGGCCCGCGCACATCCACTTCTCGGTGTTCGGGTCGGCGTTCACCGAGCGCCTGATCACGCAGATGTACTTCCCTGGGGATCCGCTGTTCGCCTTGGATCCGATCTACCAGTCGATCCCCGACCAGGCGGCCCGCGACCGACTGGTGGCGGACTACGACCACGATCTCACCTCACCCGAGTGGGCGCTCGGCTACCGCTGGGACATCGTGCTCACCGGCAGCGGAGCGACCTGGTTCGAGCCCGAAGGAGCCGAGGCGTGAGCGGCGGCGTGACGGGCGACGGCGCGGCTCGCGGGATCACCGCTGGCCAGACGATCGGCCCGTTCTACGGATTCGGACTGCCGTATCCCGGCGGCGAAGAACTCGTCACGCCCTACTCGCCCGGTGCCGTGCTCCTGAGCGGCACCGTCATGGATGGGGCGGGTGCGCCCGTTCCCGACGCCCTGGTCGAGCTCTGGCAGCCTGCCGCCGACGGCACGGTGCCGACGGCCACCGGCTCCCTCCGCCGCGACGGCGTCACCTTCACCGGATTCGGGCGAGCGGCAACGGACGCGGCGGGACGGTTCCGCTTCTGGACCGTGAAGCCGGGAGCGGTCGACGGTTCCGAGTCGGCGCCGTTCCTGGCCGTCGCCGTGTTCGCCCGCGGGTTGCTCGACGGCCTGCACACCCGCATCTACCTCCCCGAAGACGCCGACGCGCTCGCACGGGATCCGCTGCTCTCCTCGCTCTCAGCCGCCGAGCGTGAGACGCTCGTCGCGCGACGCGATGCCGCAGGGCATCTCACGCACGACATCCGGCTGCAGGGCGAGAAGGAGACCGTGTTCCTTGTCTACCGCTGATCCCTTCGATATCGGCCTGCTCTCTCCGGGAACGGTCGGAACGGACTCGGTCGTCGGCGATCCCGCCATCGCTCGGGCTCTGGTGCGGGTCGAGATCGCCCTGGTCGCCGCCCTCGAGGCGACCGGGATCGCGCCGTCCGGTACCGCAGGCACCGTGGGCGAGGCGCTGCGCGGCCCCGTCGATCCCGCCGACCTCGCCGCGGGCGCGCGGTCGGGCGGGAACCCGGTGATTCCGCTCGTTGCCGTGCTGCGCACCCGGGTCGCGGCCCGCGATGCCGCCGCAGCGGCCTGGGTGCACAGGGGAGCCACGAGTCAGGACGTGCTCGACACCGCCCTCATGGTCGTCGCCTCGGAGGCGCTGGACTCGATCATCGCGAGCACCCGGCGATCGGCAGGTGTGGCGGCGGCGCTCGCCGATTCGCACCGGGGCAGCATCCAGGTGGGCCGCACCCTGACGCAGCACAGCACGCCGATCACCTTCGGGGTGGTCGCAGCCCAATGGGCCCTGGGCGCAGTCGACGCGCTCACCGAGCTGGAGCGGGTGCGCGGCGCCCTCCCGGTTCAACTCGGCGGGGCATCGGGCACGCTGGCGTCATGGGTCGAACTGGGCGGAGCGGATGCCGCGAGCGGCATGGCCGCGGCGTTCGCCACCGAGCTCGGGCTGCACACCGCACCGCCCTGGCAGGTGCGCAGAGCCCCGGTGACGCGCCTCGCCGACGCCGTGCTCACCTCGGTCGACCTGGCGGGCGCGATCGCATCGGAAGTCGCGCAGCTGGCCAGGCCCGAGATCGGCGAGCTCGCCGAGGGCCGCGGCGGTGGATCGTCGGCCATGCCGCAGAAGCAGAACCCGGTGGCCAGCGTGCTGCTCCGTTCGCTCGCTCAGCGTGCGCCGGCCTTCGGGGCCGAACTGCACCGCAGCTCCGCTTTCGTGGTCGACCAGCGACCGGACGGCGCCTGGCACGCGGAGTGGCCTGCCCTTCGCGAGCTGCTGCGCATCGGCCTGGGTGCGGCTGCGCTCCTCGAGCAGCTGCTCGACGGCCTGCGCGTCGACACCGACCGGATGGCGCAGAACCTCGTCGACGCCGGCCCGACCGTCATGGCCGAGCGCATCGGTCTCACCGAGGGCGCGGATGCCGCGGCGGCCTTCGTGCGCGACCCCGCCTCGCGCGAGGGCGACCCTCTCCTGGATCCCGCCGGATACCTCGGACTCTCCGATCGTCTGGTCGACGCGGCCGTCGAGGCGGTGTCGCGGCTGTGATGTCCGTGATCGCCCCGGAGGTGCGACCGTGATCCCCTCCATCGCGTTCGGCCGTCCGGCCGGCCCCGCCGGAGCGCCGCTGCTGGTGCTCGGCCCCTCGCTCGGCACCTCGACCCTGATCTGGGAGCCCGCGGCCGCTCTGTTGCGGCAGCGGTTCCGGGTGGCGCTCTGGGACCTGCCTGGCCACGGCGTCTCGCGCCCGAGCCCGGAGCCGTTCACGGTCGGTGAGCTCGCCGATGCGGTCGCCGTGGCCGTGCGCGAGCTGGGCGAGACTCACGCGAAGTACGCGGGGGTGTCGCTGGGAGGAGCCGTCGGGATCGAGCTGGCGTTGCGGCATCCCGCACTGGTGGATGCTTTGTCGCCGATCTGCTCCGGCGCGCGCATCGGAGACCCGTCGGCCTGGCTCGAGCGCGCATCCGCCGTGCGCGCGACCGGGACCGCTGCCCTGATCGTCGCCTCGGCGCAGCGCTGGTTCGCCCCCGGCTCGATGGAGCGCGTGCCCGACATCGCCGGGCGATTGCTGCATTCGCTGCGCGACGCGGACGACGAGAGCTACGCACGGTGCTGCGAGGCGCTCGCCGTGTTCGACGCGCGCGCCGCGCTGGGCGAGATCGATGCCCCGGTGCTGGCGCTCTGGGGCGAGCATGATGGCGTTGTGGGTGAGCGCGAGGCACGCGAGATCGCCGACGGGGTTCGCCGCGGGGCGCTCGCCGAGATCGTGTCGGCAGGTCATCTCGCGCCCGCCGAGCAGCCTGCCGCTGTGGCCGAACGGCTGTCAGACTTCTTCGGGAAGGAGACCGGATGACCGACGACGAGCGACGCAGGCAGGGCATGGCTGTGCGTCGGGAGGTGCTCGGCGACGAGCATGTCGATGCGGCGATCGCGAAGACAACCCCATCGACCACCGACTTTCAGGACTTCATCACCCGCACGGCATGGGGAGACATCTGGAGCCGTCCGGGTCTGGATCGCCGGGCCCGCAGCATCGCGGTGCTCAGTTCGCTGATCGCGCTCGGCCACCACGAGGAGTTGGTGATGCACGTGCGAGCCGCTCTCGGCAACGGGCTCACCCGCGACGAGATCGTCGAGGTGATCCTGCAATCGGCGATCTACGCCGGGGTGCCCGCCGCGAACACGGCATTCCGCCTGGCCCAGCCGATCCTCGACGAGAACGACCACGAGCACGAGCGGCACGCCTCGGGCGGTGCGGACTCGTGATCGACAAGACGGTCGCCTCCGTCGCGGAGGCGCTCGTCGGCATTCGGGACGGGGCGACCGTTCTGGTCGGCGGGTTCGGACTGGCCGGTCATCCGGTCGCGCTGATCGACGGACTGCTCGAACAGGGCGCCCGCGAGCTCACGATCGTCAGCAACAACGCAGGCAACGGCGAGACCGGGCTCGCGGCCCTGCTGGCGGCGGGCCGGGTGCGCAAGGTGATCTGCTCCTTTCCGCGTCAGGCGGACTCCTGGCATTTCGATCGGCTCTACCGCGCGGGTTCGATCGAGCTCGAGCTGGTGCCGCAGGGCAACCTGGCCGAGCGGATCCGGGCGGCGGGAGTCGGCATCGGCGCGTTCTACACGCCGACGGGCGCGGGAACCGAGCTTGCGGTCGGCAAAGAGACGCGGGTGATCGAGGGCACGGAGTACCTGCTCGAACACCCGATCCGGGGTGATGTGGCCCTGGTCGGGGCCTGGCGCGGTGACCGATGGGGCAATCTGCTCTACCGCGAGACCTCTCGCAACTTCAACCCGCTCATGGCGGCGGCCGCGACGACGGCCATCGCGCAGGTCGACCGCATCGTCGAACTCGGCGAGTTGGACCCCGAGGCAATCGGCTCGCCTGGGCTCTACATCGATCGGGTCGTTGCGGTTGCGGAGCGGCCGTGGATGCGCGACGGCGTCTTCGTCGGCACGAGCGAGCGGGGCGGGTCATGAGTCTCGACCGCGACCAGCTTGCCGCGCGCCTGGCCGCCGACATCCGAGACGGCTGGGTCGTCAATCTCGGCATCGGACTGCCGACCCTCGTGGCCGATCACCTGCCGCCCGGGCTTGAGATCCTGCTGCACACCGAGAACGGTCTGCTCGGCATGGGTCCACGTCCCGACGCCGACCGCATCGACGGCGACCTCATCAACGCAGGCAAGCAACCGGTGACCGCGCTGCCGGGCGCCTCCTACTTCAACACCGCCGACTCGTTCGGCATGATGCGCGGCGGCCATCTCGACCTGTGCGTGCTCGGCGCCTTCCAGGTCTCAGTGCGCGGCGACCTCGCCAACTGGAGCACCGGGGCGCCGGATGCCATCCCGGCCGTGGGCGGCGCGATGGACCTGGCGCGTGGCGCGCGGGAGGTCTGGGTGCTCACCGATCTGACCACCCGCGAGGGAGCGCCGAAGCTGGTGGCCGAGTGCGACTATCCCCTTACGGGGATCGGATGCGTGACCCGCATCTACACCGACCGCGCCATCTTCGACGTGGTGGCCGACGGCCTCGCGGTGCGCGAGCTGTTCGGCTCGACGATCGCCGAACTGGAACAGGTGCTCGGCCTCCCGCTGCAGCGTCTCGAAGGAGTGTCATGACCGGCAGCTACATCTACGACGCCATCCGCACGCCGTTCGGGCGGTTCGGCAAGGCCCTCGCCGGGGTGCGGCCCGACGATCTCGCGGCGCACGTCGTCCGCGAACTGGTGGCCAGGCATCCCGACCTCGACCCGGCGCAGATCGACGACGTCATCATGGGTGACGCCAACCAGGCGGGGGAGGACAACCGGTCCGTCGCCCGCATGGCCGTGCTGCTCGCCGGGCTGCCCACCTCGGTGCCCGGCTCGGCGGTCAACCGCTTGTGCGGCTCGGGTGTGGACGCGATCATGGGCGCGAGCCGCCAGATCGAGACCGGCGACGCGCAGGTCGTGCTGGCCGGCGGAGTCGAGTCGATGAGCCGGTCGCCATGGGTGGTGCCCAAGCCCGACCGGCCGTACCCGCTCGGCGATGCCGTGATGACGTCGACGGCCGTTGGATGGCGAATGGTGAACCCGGCGATGCCCCGCGAGTACGTCGTGTCGAACGGCGACGGCGCCGAACTCCTCGCCGAGCGGTTCGGAATCACCCGAGACGACCAGGACGCCTTCGCCGTCCGAAGCCACCGACGCGCCGCAGAGGCCTGGGACGCGGGTCACTACGCCGAGGTCGTCCGAGTGCCCGGGGTCGACCTCGACCGCGACGAGGGCATCAGACCGGATGCCACCGCCGAGACCCTCGGTGCGCTCGCCCCGGCCTTCCGGCCGGACGGCACCGTGACGGCGGGCAACTCCTCCCCGCTGAACGATGGAGCATCGCTGCTGCTGCTCGCCGGCGAGAAGGCGCCGTTCGGCGGCGAGCCGCTCGCCAGGATCACCGGCCGCGGCGTCGCGGGCAACGAGCCCGCGCTGTTCGGCATCGCGCCGGTGGAGGCGGCGAACCGCGCGCTGGAGCGCGCCGGCCGCACCTGGGCCGACGTCGATCTGGTCGAACTCAACGAGGCGTTCGCGTCGCAGAGCCTCGCCTGCCTGCGCAGCTGGCCCGAGCTCGACCCCGACAAGGTCAACGTCGACGGCGGCGCCATCGCCATCGGACACCCGCTCGGAGCGTCGGGCGGCCGCATCGTCGGGCACCTGGCGCACTCGCTGCGCGCCCGGGGTGGCGGCATCGGCGTCGCCGCGATCTGCATCGGCGTCGGGCAGGGGCTCGCCGTCGTGCTGGAGGCCTGAGCCGGCTCAGGCCGGCGACGGACGTGAGCGCGGGCGGGCTCAGAACGCGCTGAGTCCGGTGAGCTCGCGCCCGATCACCAGCTGGTGGATCTCATCGGTCCCCTCATAGGTGCGCACTGACTCCAGGTTGGCCAGGTGGCGCATCACCGGGAACTCGCTCGTGATCCCGTCCCCGCCGAGGATCGCGCGGGCCTGCTGCGCGATCCGCAGGGCCTCGCGCACGTTGTTGAGCTTGCCGACGCTGATCTGCGCCGGGGTCAACGCATCGCGCTCCTTGAGCCGGCCCAGATGCAGCGCGAGCAGCACGCCCTTCTCGTACTCGACGAACATGTCGGCCAGGTGGGCCTGGATCAGTTGCGTGCCCCCGATCGGGCGCCCGAAGACCTCGCGGCTGCGCGCTCGTCCGATTGCGGCCTCGAGGCAGCTGCGCGCCGCGCCCATGGCGCCCCAGACGATTCCGAACCGGGCCTCGTTGAGGCAGGCGAACGGCCCGGAGAGCCCGCGTGCTCCTGGCAGCATGGCGGCCTCCGGAACCCGCACGCCGTCGAGCACCACGTCGCACTGGATCGAGGCGCGCATCGAGAGCTTGCCGGTGATCGGGGTCGCGGTGAAACCGGGGGTCGAGGTGGGAACCAGGAACCCGCGCACGGTGCCGTCGGCGGCATCCTTCGCCCAGACGACGGCGATGTCGGCGACACTCGCCAGGCCGATCCAGCGCTTGGTGCCGTCGATAATCCAGTCGCTGCCGGCGCGTCGCGCGGTCGTCTGCATGGCCGCCGGGTCGCTGCCCCCGCTGGGCTCGGTGAGGCAGAAGCACCCGATCGCCTCACCGCGGGACATGCGCGGCAGCCACTCGGCCTTCTGCTCCTCGGAGCCGTGCCGGTGGATGGCCGTCATCGCCAACGAGCCCTGCACCGAGACGAAGGTGCGCCAGCTGCTGTCCGCCGACTCGAGTTCGAGGCAGACCAGGCCGTAGGCCACCGGTCCGGCGCCGGCACATCCGTAGCCCTCGAGCTGCATCCCGAGGAACCCGGCTTCGCCCAACTCGGCGACCAGATCCCGGCGGAAGAACTGCTTCTCGGCGTCGTCGTCGATCACCGGCAGGATGCGGTCGGTCGCGAACGCGCGGGCGGTGTGCTGCCAGGCGCGCTCGTCGTCGGTCGTCAGGTCATCGAGTGCGAACGCCGTCTCGACCACGCTCGCGGGATGGGCGCGGCCGCCCGTTTCGTGCTTCGTCATCGAATGCCTTTCGCTCGCATGAGCCAACGATCTTACGAGTTGGGAGCGGTCACAAAGCATCACTTGTATGACGTATTCTGATGATCATCCGATGTTTTCGCCCGGATTTCCGGGGATTTTACCCAAAGCCCAGAAAATCGGGGCTAGACATCATATGTTTCGATCGTTAGAGTCCTGGCATTCAGCAAGGAGGCTGACGTGCCCGACGCAGGTCGATCGACACCGCAACGAACCGGCAAGCCGGGATCACGTGTTTCCGCGACCCCCGCACCGGCGGCGAACCCCTCGCGGCTGCGGGTCGTGCGGGTCGTGCTGGCGCTGCTGCGGCTGGGCCCGTTGCTGATCCTGCTGCTGATCATCCTGATCCTCGCGAACCTGTCTCCGGTCTTCTTCACGGCCGGCAACCTTGGCAATGTGCTCGCACAGAGCTCGGCGATCGCCATCCTGGCCATCGGTCAGCTGCTGGTGATTCTGACCAGGGGCATCGATCTCTCGGTCGGTTCGAACCTGGCGCTGTCGGCCGTGGTGGGGGCCCTGGTCTTCGCCGCCACCAAGAGCGCCGTGTTGACCCTGCTCGCCATGCTGATCAGTGGCGCTGTCGTCGGGGCCGCCAACGGGTTCGGCTACGTGTTCGGCAAGCTGCCGCATCCCTTCATCGTGACCCTGGCGACGCTCAGTATCGCGAGGGGCCTCGCGCTGGGCCTCTCGGGCGGCCAGCCGATCTCGGGGATGCCCGACATCGTGCAGTTGATCGGCGGCGGCAGTGCGGGCCCGATCGCGCCGTGGCTGCCGTACTCGGCGTTCCTGGTCGCGGCGGTCGCCATCCTGGTCGCGATCTTGTTGACCAAGCTGGTCTGGGGCCGGTGGATCTACGCGGTCGGCGGCAGCCCAGAGGGTGCTCGCCGCCTGGGAATCCCGCGCGACTGGGTGCTGGTCTCGGTCTACATCCTGAGCGGACTGATGGCCGGCATTGCGGCGATCGTCACCGCAGGCCGTCTCAACGCCGGGTCACCCACCTTCGGCGACCTGGCAGAGCTCGACTCGATCGCCGCCGTGGTGATCGGTGGCGCCAGCTTCTTGGGAGGCCGCGGCAATGTCGGTAACGCCCTGGTGGGAGCACTGATGATCGGAGTGATCCGCAACGGGATGAACCTGCTCAACGTCGATGCCTTCCTGCAGCTCATTGTGATCGGCGTCGTGATCGTTCTCGCCGTCGAGTCCGACGTCATCCGCGGACGGCTCGAGGGCCGGTTCCGCGTCCTGAAGGCGGTGGCCGCGTGAGCGCCGCGACCGGGGTGCCGGCGCTGGCAGTACGTGGCGCGACGAAGCGCTTCGGGGCGGTCGTCGCCCTGGAGGACGTCGACCTGCACGTCTCGTCCGGAGAGGTCCTCGCCGTGCTCGGCGACAACGGAGCGGGCAAGTCGACCCTGATCAAGTGCATCAGCGGAGTTCACCGCCTGGATGCCGGGGTCATCGAAGTGGATGGCGCACCCGTTCACATGTCCAGCCCGGCCGTCGCACGCGCGGCAGGGATCGAAACCGTGTACCAGGATCTGGCCCTTTTCGACAACCTCGATGCGACCGCCAACTTCTTCGCGGGCCGCGAAGAAGCCGGACCGCGCTGGCTGCCCAGGGGCCTGCGGTGGATGCGCAGCAAAGACATGGCAACGCGGTCGCGCGAGCTGGTCGGCCGGCTCAAGATCAACCTGCCGGAGAAGGCACCGTCGGTCGGCATGATGTCGGGCGGTCAGCGTCAGGCGATCGCGGTCGCCCGCGCCTCGGCGTTCGCCTCGCGCGTCGTGATCCTCGACGAGCCGACCGCTGCTCTGGGTCTGCGCGAATCGCGCCAGGTGCTGGATCTGATCCTGCGCATGCGCGACGAAGGATGCGCGGTCATCGTCATCTCGCACGCCATGGACCACGTCATGGAGATCGCCGACCGCGCCATGGTGATGCGTCGTGGCCGCGTCGTCGGAGAAGAGATCCCGCGGCCCGAGAACCGGACCCGTCTCGTGTCTCTCATCGTGGGAGGTGACGACTGACCCCACCTCGATCCCTGCCCCACCCCAGATCAAGTTCCCACATTTCACCCCCGAACAGAGGATTTGCGATGAAAAAGCGTTACGTTCTCGCCGCAGCGACCGCGATACTCGCGCTCTCGCTGACGGCCTGTTCCACCCCCGGCAGTTCCAGCTCTGGCGGTGCCAAGAGCGGTGTCATCAAGATCGGATTCATCACCAAGTTCCCCGTCGACTTCTACGACACCATGGTCCAGGCGGCCAAGGACTGGGACGCGAAGACGCCGGGCGCCGAGCTCGTCTTCTCGCAGGGCAAGAGCGGAACCGACGACGAGAGCGAGATCAACGCCATCCAGGCCGACATCACGCTGGGCGTCAAGGCCATCGCGATCACCCCGACCAGCCCCAACGTGAAGGGCGCGCTGCAGAAGGCCGTCGACGCGGGCATCAAGGTCGTCCTGATCGACAACGACATCCCCGACTGGGATGGCAAGACGGCCGTGGTGGCCACCGACAACCTCGCGGGCGGCAAGCTCGCGGGCGCGTACCTGGCCAAGACGCTGAAGCCGGGCGCGAAGATCGCGATCCTGCAGGGCGTTCTGGGCAACCCGTCGCTCGATGATCGCGTGACCGGCATGCTGGCGGGGCTCGGCTCGGGCGCGACCGTCGTATCGAAGACGCCGACCGACTGCGACCAGACCAAGGGCCTCAACGCCGGCCAGGACATCCTGACGGCGAACCCCGATCTCGACGCCATCTACTCGGCATGCGGCCCGCCCATCACGGGTGCCCTGCAGGCTGTCAAGGCGGCGGGCAAGGAAGGCAAGCTGGTCACGGTCGGCTTCGATGCCTCGCCCGACGAGGTCACGGCCATCGCGGGCGGAACCGAGACGGCTTCCGTCGCTCAGTTCCCGTCGAAGATGGGCAGCCTGGGCGCCCAGACGGCCTTCGACGCCGCGTCTGGCAAGACGGTGGAGGCCAAGGTCGACACCGGTACTGAGCTGGTGACGAAGGACAACGTCTCGAAGTTCCAGTGAGTCGCTGTCGACTGACTGACTGACTGACCGACGTTACGCGGACGACCGCCGCGCCGACCCTGTTGGCGCGGCGGTTGCACGTGGCCGTTCCGCGTCTTCTCGCATCCCATTTCCCCAGACAGGAGACCTCGTCCCATGACGACCATTACCAGCGTGACCGTGAGCGACGTCAGGTTTCCGACGTCGTTGAGCATGGACGGCTCCGACGCCATGAACAAGGACGGCGACTACTCGGCCGCCTATGTGCACCTGTCGACAAACGACCCCGCCCTCTCGGGATTCGGGTTCACCTTCACCATCGGGCGCGGCAATGACCTCTGCGTCGAGGCGGCCCGCCAGCGGGCGCTTCCGCTGCTCGGCCGCGATGTGGATGAACTCGTCGGTGACCTCGGCGCCATCTACCGCGAGCTGCAGAGCGACTCCCAGCTGCGGTGGCTCGGACCGGACAAGGGAGTCATCCACCTCGCGCTTGCCGCTGTCATGAACGCGGTCTGGGATCTGGCGGCCCGGCGTGCGGGCAAGCCGCTGTGGCGCCTCCTGGTCGAGATGACCCCCGAGGAGCTGGTCGCGGTGGCCGACCTGCGCTACCTCTCGGACGCGCTGACGCGCGACGAGGCACTGGCGATCCTGGCAGACGCCGCCTCGACGCGCGGCGAGCGGATCGCCGAACTCGAGGCCACCGGATACCCCTGCTACACCACAAGCGCCGGCTGGCTCGGGTACTCCGACGAGAAGCTCCGTCGCCTGTGCCAGGAGGCTGTCGACTCGGGCTATCGGCACATCAAGCTGAAGGTGGGCGCCGATCTGGATGACGACATCCGGCGTCTCGGGATCGCGCGCGAGGTGATCGGCTGGGATGCCGACCTGATGATCGACGCCAACCAGGTGTGGGATGTTCCCCAGGCCATCGAGTGGGTGCGCGCCCTCGCCCGGTTCAAGCCGCTGTGGATCGAGGAACCGACCAGCCCCGACGACGTTCTGGGCCACGCGGCGATACGCAAGGCTGTCGCCCCGATCGGCGTCGCCACCGGTGAGCACGGCATGAACCGCGTGCTCTTCAAGCAGATGTTCCAGGCCGAGGCGATCGACTTCTGTCAGCTCGACTCGGCGCGGTTGGGCAGTGTGAACGAGATCCTCTCGGTCTACCTGATGGCGAAGAAGTTCGGCGTTCCGGTCTGCCCGCATGCCGGCGGAGTCGGGCTCTGCGAGCTCGTGCAGCACCTGTCGATCTTCGACTACGTCGCGGTCTCGGGCAGCCTGGAGCACCGCGTCACCGAGTACGTCGACCACCTGCACGAGCATTTCGTCGACCCCTGCATCGTGGTCGGCGGCGCGTACCGGCTGCCGGGCGCACCCGGCTACAGTGCCGAGATGCACGAGGAGTCGGTGGCCGAGTTCCGATTCCCGGACGGCCAGTACTGGTCGGCCGCCCTGGCGGTCATGGCCGGGTAGTCGGCCCGGTCAGTGCCGCACGTTCAGCGGAGGGCTCAGCGCCCGAGCCATCCGCCGTCGACCGGCAGGATGACGCCCGAGACGTAGTCCGACGCGGCCGAGGCGAGAAAGACGGTGGCTCCGGCGAGGTCGTCCGCGCGACCCCAGCGCCCGGCCGGAATGCGCGCGAGGATCGCCGAGGAGCGGTCCGGATCATCCTGGAGCGCCTGGGTGTTGTCGGTGGCGATGTAGCCGGGCGCGATCGCGTTGACCGTGATGCCCTTGCTCGTCCATTCGTTGGCGAGAGCCTTGGTGAGCCCGGCGATGCCGGACTTCGCCGCGGCGTAGCCGGGCACATTGATGCCGCCCTGGAAGCTGAGCAGGGACGCCGTGAAGATCACCTTTCCGTGGCCGCGCGCGATCATCGAGCGGCCGACGGCCTGCGTCAGCACGAACGCGCTTGACAGGTCGACCTCGAGCACGCGGTCCCACCACTCGAGCGGATGGTCGGCAGCCGGAGCCCGCTCGATGGTGCCCGCATTGTTGACCAGGATGTCGACGTCGAGGCCGGCGAGCTCCTCGCCCAAAGCGATGACGGCCCCGCGGTCGGCGAAGTCGACCTGCCGGGCGGTGAATCGCCGGCCGTGCCCTTCGACGGCGGCGCTCACCCTGCTTCCGGTGAGTTCGAGCGTCGCGCTGACACCGATGATGTCGGCACCGGCCTGAGCGAGCGCGTCGGCCATCGCGTAGCCGATGCCGCGTTTCGCGCCGGTGACGACCGCGGTCGTGCCCGTGAGGTCGAAGAGTGCAGTCACTGCGGGCTCACCGCGACGAGGATCTTCATGGCGCGGCCGGCCTCGAGGTCGGCGAATGCCTCCTGGGTCTCGGCAAGCGGGACGATGCGCGTGATGAGGAGGTCGGCCGGGATGACACCGCGCGCCACCAGTTCGACGGCCGTCTCGAAGTCCACCCGCTCGTAGACCCGCGCCCCGAGGATCGACAGCTCGCGCCAGAACAGTCGCTGCAGGTTGATCTCGCGGGGCACCGGATGGATCGCGACCACGACGAGCGTGCCCCGCACCTTGGCCAGGTCGGTGGCTCCCAGCACGGCTTGGGCCGCCCCGGACACCTCGAACACCACGTCGGCGCCCGCGCCGCCCGTCCACTCGTTCACCCAGTCGACCTGGTCGGTCGCGCGCGGGTCGAGAGTGGTGAAGCCGAGCGCGTCGATCTGCGCGCGACGGTTCGCATCCAGCTCGATGACGACCACGTCTCCGCCGAACTCGCGAGCGACGGAGGCGATCAGGACGCCGATCGGGCCGCCGCCGATGACGACGGCCTTCTGGCCCGGCTGCAGGTTCGAGCGGCGTACATCGTGCACGGCGACGGCGGCCGGTTCGACGAGCGCGGCGTGGTCGAGTCGGAGTCCGGCGGGCAGCGCCACCAGTACACCGGCCGGTACGTTCCACAACTCCTGGAGTGAGCCCGGTGAGTCGATGCCGATGAAGTTCAGGTTCTGACAGATGTGCTGATTGCCGGCCAGGCAGGCCGGGCAGGTGCCATCCCAGTCGAGTGGCATGACGGTGACCGCGTCGCCGACCGACCAGTCGGTCACACCCTCGCCAAGAGCCGCGACGGTGCCGCTCATCTCGTGGCCGAAGGTCAGCGGGGTGTGCACCCGGGCATCCATGTTGCCGTGCAGGATGTGCAGGTCTGTGCCGCAGAGGCCGGTGTACGCGACCCGGACTTGCACCTCGCCGGCTCCCGGGGGCGTGGCCTCGAGTTCCGAGACCGTGATCGTGCGGTCGCCCGTGTATTGCGCAGTCAGCATCGAACCGGCATCCTATTCGTCAGATGAATGCCCTCATACTAACGGCTGTGAAGAGAGGTGGCCGCCCGGTTCGGAAGGCCGCCGGCTCGCGCGGCCTAGAGGACGTCGCTCGCGTTCTCGTCGGAGTCCTGGCCCTCGCCGATGAAGTCTTCGACGGTCAGCAGGTGATGGCTCATCAGCAGACGGGCTCGGTCGGGCTCATGGTGACGGAGGGCCGCAAGAATGGCGCCGTGCTCTTCGTACGCCCGGCGAACCTGTTCCTCGTGGAACTCTCCGATCGAGCGCCGGGCGACGAAGGTGCGATCGGCGAGCGCGTCGATGAGCGCAGCGAGCGCGCCGTTGTCGGCAGCCTTCGCGATGACGTGGTGGAACGCCACGTCCTGGGCGATGAGGGTCTCGTGATCGATGACCGGGTCGGCGAGGACCAGCGGACGCATCGACTCGAGGAGGCGTTCGGCCTCCATCAACTGCGCCTTGCTGATGTGCAACGCGGCGCGCGCGGCCGCCTCGGACTCGAGGATGCGGCGGACCCCGTGCAGATCACGCCGGTGCTCGGCGGTCTGCATGTCGATCATGAAGCCCATCGGGGCGAGCAGCAGGCTGGAGTCGAGCGAGGTGACGTAGGTGCCATCCCCCTGTCGCGTCTCGAGCACGCCCATGATGCACAGCGCCCTGACGCCCTCGCGCAAGGATCCGCGCGATACCCCGAGGGTGAGCGCGAGATCCTTCTCGACGGGAAGGCGCGAGCCGGCCGCGAGTTGGCCGGAGGTGATCATCGACTTGATCCCCTGCAGAACGACATCGGTCTGCGACAGACTCGAGACCGCGACGACCTCGGGCGCCTCTGTGTCGCGAACCGTGGTCACGGGTCCATTCTAGGCGCTGGAGGTTTGCGGGAGGCGGGCTCCGCCCATTCCCACCGGCCGCTCGACAGATAGGAGGATCGGTGATGAAGACACCATTGATCGACAGCCATGTGCACGTCTGGGACCCGGGAGCGAACGAATACGGCTGGCTGAGCGGCGAGCTCGACCGGGCCTACCTCCCCGACGAATACCGCGCAGGCGCACCGCACACCACCGGGGTGATCTTCGTGGAGGCCAACGCCGCCAACAGTGTGGCCGAGGCGAGCTGGGTCGCTGGCCTTGCCTGGCCGGAACTCCTGGGCATCGTCGCCCACGCGCCGCTCGAACTCGGCGCGGCGGTGTCGGATCATCTCGAACGCCTCGCGGAGTCGGGCAGGGTCGTCGGCATCCGGCGCCAGCTGCAAGACGAGCCCCTCGCCTTCTTCGACCACCCGGGCCTGCTCGAGGGGCTGCGCCTGCTCGAGGCCGCCGGGCGGCCCTTCGATGCCTGCGTGCGCCACAACCAGCTGCCCGCGCTGACCGCCCTGCTCGCGCGAGTCCCCGACCTTCCCGTCGTGCTGGATCATCTGGGCAAGCCGCCGGTCGCTCTGGGCGACGACGGCACCTGGGCACGCGATCTGCGCTCGCTCGCGGCGCGTCCGCAGGTGCGGGTCAAGCTGTCGGGGGTCGCCCCGGAAGGATCCCCCGACCGCGCGGTCCGCGAGCAGGCGAAGGGCTGGCTGCTGACCGCCCTTGATCTCTTCGGCCCCGAACGCTGCATGCTCGGAAGCGACTGGCCCGTGTCGGCCATCAGCCCGCCGCGCGAAGCCCCGGGTGAGTGGCTCGAGCACGTCGTGAGCGACCTGGGGGCGAGCGACCGCGACCGCGACTGGCTGAACTGGCGCACGGCATCCGCCTTCTACGGCGTGTGAGCGTCGACGGTCACAGGGTGGTCACGCTCCCCGGCTGCGGGTGTGCTGACCGACCGCCGTCCTGCAAAATGGAGGGGAGCGGGCGCTGACGGCCGCCGCAGGAAGGCCACATGGACAAGACGATCGCGACCGCCGACGAAGCGATCGCCGACATCCCGGACGGCGCCTCGCTCGCCGTCGGCGGGTTCGGCCTGGTCGGGGTGCCGAACACGCTGATCCGGGCTTTGCTGGCGCGCGGCACCACCGACCTCTCCGTGGTCTCGAACAACTGCGGCGTCGACGGCTGGGGTCTCGGCCTGCTCGTGGATGCGCACCGCATCCGCCGCGTGACCGCGTCGTACATCGGAGAGAACAAGGAGTTCGCACGGCAGTACCTTGCGGGCGAGCTTGAGGTGGAGCTGACCCCGCAGGGCACCCTGGCCGAGCGGATGCGCGCGGGCGGCGCGGGAATCCCGGGCTTCTACACCGCGACCGGCGTTGGCACCGTCGTCGCCGACGGAGGGATGCCCATCAAGTACGCGGCCGACGGCTCGGTCGAACTGGCCTCCGAGCCGAAAGAGGTGCGGGAGTTCGACATCTTCGGAAGCGCGAAGCCCTACGTGCTCGAACCGTCGATCGTGACCGACTACGCGCTGGTCCGGGCCGCGATCGGCGACCGCGCGGGCAACCTGCGGTTCGAGGAGTCCACGCGCAACTTCAATCCGCCCGCCGCGATGGCGGGGCGCATCACGATCGCCGAGGTGGACCGCCTGGTGGAGGTGGGCGAACTCGCCCCGGACGACATCCACCTGCCCGGCATCTTCGTCGATCGGATCGTGGAGCTCACACCCGAACAGTCGGCCGAGCTGCCGGTCGAGAAGGTGACGACCCGCTGATGGCACTCACCCGTGACGAGATGGCCGCGCGCGCGGCGCTCGAGCTACGCGACGGCAGCTACGTGAACCTCGGCATCGGCCTGCCGACGCTCATCCCGAGCCATCTGCCCCCCGGCATCGATGTGGTGCTGCACTCCGAGAACGGGGTGCTCGGGGTCGGGCCGTACCCGCTCGAGGGCGAGGTCGACCCCAAGCTGATCAACGCGGGCAAAGAGACCGTGACGGTGATCCCGGGCGCCAGCTTCTTCGACTCGGCATTGAGCTTCGCCATGATCAGGGGCGGGCGTGTGCAGACCGCGATCCTGGGCGCGATGCAGGTGTCGGTGCGGGGCGACATCGCCAACTGGGCCGTCCCCGGCAAGCTGGTGAAGGGCATGGGCGGCGCCATGGATCTCGTCAACGGCGCCGACCGCGTCATCGTGCTCATGGAGCATGTGGCGAAAGACGGCACCGCCAAGATCGTCGAGGAGTGCAGCCTGCCGCTGACCGGCGTGAGCTGCGTGGACCGGATCATCACCGATCTCGCCGTGATCGACGTCACGGCCTTGGGCCTCGTGCTGGTGGAGCTGGCGAAGGATGTTTCGGTGGATGAGGTGATCGCCGCCACCGCCGCGCCCCTGCGGATCGAGCTCAGCGGCCACTAGAGCCACCCGCTAGATTGGGAGCCGGAGCGCCGGGAAGCCTGGTCGGCAGTACCTTCACTGCGACCGGAAAGCACCCATGGCCGAATCCACCTTCACTCTTGTCGTCCTGATCTGTGCGGCGACGGTCATCGCTGCGGTGTTCTCGAACCGGCTGACCCGCCTGCTTCGCGTTCCGACTCCCGCGCTGTTCCTGGTGCTGGCGGCGATCGCCGCGCTCTTCCTGCCCTCGTTCACCGCCACGGCCCGGGTGATCGACGAGCGAGTGGTGAGCATCGCGCTGGTGTTCATCCTGTTCGACGGCGGCATGCACATCGGGTGGTCGCGGTTCCGCCGATCGCTCGGGCCGATCACCTGGATCGGCATCGCAGGCACCGCAGTCACCGCTGCCGCGATCGCCGCGGCCGCGCACTTCATCTTCGGATTCGAGTGGCAGGCCTCGCTGCTGCTGGGGGCGGCGCTCTCGCCCACGGATCCTGCTGTGGTGTTCTCGGTGCTCGGGCAGCGCGAGATCTCCGGGCGCTCGGGGACCATCCTCGAGGGGGAGTCGGGCGCGAACGACCCGGTCGGCATCGCGCTCATGGTGACGCTTCTGGGGGTGACCGGGTCCGGCTGGCAGGCGATCGGCAGTGGCCTGGGCGAGTTCGCGCTGCAGCTTGCGATCGGAGCTGTGGTGGGCATTGCGGGCGGCTTGGCCCTGCGGTGGATCCTGCGGCACAGCCACCTCGCCGACGAAGCCCTCAGTTCCATCGTGGCGGTGGCGGCCGCCGTCCTGCTCTACGGGGCAGCGACCGCGTTGGAGGGATCGGGCTTCCTCGCCGCCTTCATCGCCGGCATCCTGATCGGCGATGTGCGCGCGCCGTACAAGCAGGAGATCGAGCGCTTCAGCTCGGGAATGGCGAGCCTGGCCGAGATCGCGGTGTTCATCCTGCTCGGGCTCAGCATCCGGCTCCAAGACGTGCTGAAGCCCGATGTGCTACTCACCGGGCTCGCGATCGCCGGGCTGCTGATCTTCGTCATCCGACCGCTGCTGGTCGGGGCGTTGATCGCTCCGATCCGATTGAAGAGAGGTGAACGCGCATTCGTGCTGTGGGCGGGCTTGAAGGGTGCGGTGCCGATCCTTCTCGGCATGTTCGTCCTCGGGTCGGGTCTGCCGGCGGCGGATCGGCTGTACGCGATCATCTTCATCGTGGTGCTCGTCTCGGTGCTCCTCCAGGGTGGGTTGGTGCCGGTCCTGGCGAAGGCCTTCCGGGTTCCTACGCAGCCGATCCCGGTGCGGCCGTGGTCGCTCGACATCCGATTCGCCGACGAGCCGAATGGTCTGCATCGGCACATCGTCGCCGCCGGCTCACCGGCCGACGGTGCCACGGTGGCTGAGGTTTCGGCGGGCGAAGACAGTTGGATCAGCCTGATCAGTCGTTCGGGGCGCAACATCCCGGTGCGCAACACCACTCGCCTCCAGTCGGGCGATGTGGTGCTGACACAGGCGGACGGTGACGGCCTGCTGGCCTCCCAGTTCATGCCGCAGGAGCGCGCCTGACTTTCTGAACCGCGTGAGCTTCTGAGCACGCAAACGCCCGGCCGACGCGATCCGCACACCGCGTCGGCCGGGCGTCAGCGATCAGTCGTCGTGCGCGCCGCTGGCCATCCCCACCTGGATAGCGCTCATCACTGTGGTGTCGGCGAGGGTGGTGACATCCCCGATCGGGCGGTTCTCGGCGACATCCTGCAGCAGGCGCCGCATGATCTTTCCGGAGCGTGTCTTGGGCAGCTCCGACACGATCATGACCTGGCGCGGTTGCGCGATCTTGCCGATCTCCTTGGCGACGTGATCGCGCAGCTCCTTCACGATGTGATCGCCGCCGGTGCCGGCCTCCGAGCGGAGGATCACGAATGCCACGACCCCCTGGCCGGTGATCTCGTCTGCCGCACCGACCACGGCTGCCTCGGCGACCTTGTGGTTGGACACCAGAGCCGACTCGATCTCGGTGGTCGACATGCGGTGACCCGAGACGTTCAGCACGTCGTCGACGCGGCCGAGCAGCCAGATGTCGCCATCCTTGTCCTTCTTGGCACCGTCGCCCGCGAAGTACATGCCGGGGAAGCGCGACCAGTAGGTCTGCTTGAACCGCTCGTCATCGCCCCAGATGCCGCGCAGCATCGACGGCCACGGCTCCGTGAGCACGAGGTAGCCGCCCTCGCCGTCCGGCACGGACTTGCCGTTCTCGTCGACCACATCCGCCGCGATACCCGGCAGGGCTGTCATGGCGGCGCCCGGCTTGCCGGCCGTGACGCCCGGAAGCGGGCTGATCATGATCGATCCGGTCTCGGTCTGCCACCAGGTGTCGACCACGGGCGTCTTGTTGCGGCCGATGTTCTCGCGGTACCAGATGTAGGCCTCGGGGTTGATCGGCTCACCGACCGACCCGATCAGGCGCAGGCTCGAGAGGTCGTACTTGGCCGGGATCTCGTGCCCCCACTTCATGAAGGTGCGGATACCGGTGGGCGCGCAGTAGAGGGTCGTCACCTTGTACTTGTCGATGATCTCCCACCAGCGGCCCTGGTGCGGGGTGTCTGGTGTGCCCTCGTACATGACCGAGGTGGTCGCATTCGAGAGCGCGCCGTAGACGACGTAGCTGTGCCCGGTGATCCAGCCCACGTCGGCCGCGGTCCAGTAGACATCGGTCTCGGGTTTGAGATCGAAGACCTCCCACTGCGTGAACGAGGCGCCGGTCAGGTAGCCGCCGGTGGTGTGCAGGATTCCCTTGGGCTTGCCGGTGGTGCCCGAGGTGTACATGACGAAGAGCGGGTGCTCCGAGTCGAAGGCCTCGGGCGTGTGCTCGGTGCTCGCCTTCTCGACGGTGTCATGCCACCACACATCTCGACCGTCGACCCAGTCGATGTCCTGCCCGGTGCGCTTGACCACGAGCACCGATCGGACATCCGGGCAGGCCGAGACGGCTTCGTCGACCGCGGGCTTGAGCGCCGACGCCGAGCCCTTGCGGTAGCCGCCGTCAGCGGTGATGACGACGCGTGCGTCGCAGTCGAGGATGCGCGTCTTCAGCGCATCGGCCGAGAAGCCTCCGAAGACGACCGTGTGCGGGGCGCCGATGCGCGCGCAGGCCAGCATGGCGATCGCGGCCTCGGGGATCATCGGCATGTAGATGGCGACGCGGTCGCCGGTCTTCACGCCGAGATCGATCAGGGCGTTCGCGGCTTGGCAGACCGAATCCTTCAGCTGCCGATAGGTGATGTCCCGGGTGTCGCCGGGCTCACCCTCGAAGTGGTAGGCGACCCTGTCCCCGAGCCCGGCTTCGACATGCCGGTCGAGGCAGTTGTATGCCACGTTCAGCTTGCCGCCGACGAACCACTTGGCGAACGGCGGATTGCTCCAGTCGAGAACCTGCGTCCACGGAGTGGCCCAGGTCAGACGCTCGGCCTGTTTCGCCCAGAATGCGGGGCGATCGGCGGCGGCTTCTGCGTAGGCATCCGCTTTCACGTTCGCCTGCGCCGCGAAATCCGCGGGCGGAGGGAACGATCGGCTCTCGTACGAAAGGTTTTCCAGCGTTGCCCCCGTGGGGTCGCTCGAGGACAGGGTCGTCATGAGGGGTCCTTCCTAGCGCGGGGCGCCGACGGGGAGCACAGTGCGCTTCCACGTCGAGTTGATGACGGATGCGGCCGAGCCGTACCAGGCCAGCACCGCGGTGACAAGGCCGAGGTAGCCGCCGGTCTGCCCGATCGCCGCGACCCCGCTGAACGCGTGGATGGTGAGCAGCAGGAACGTGATCGTCAGGGCGATGAACACCAACAGCACGATCCGGCTCGACTTGATGGCGCCGATGGTCATGTAGGCGGTGAAGATCGTCCAGGCCAGCAGGAACGCTCCGACTCCGGGTCCACCGGCCTTCTCTGCGCCCCCCGTGGTGACGAGGAACCAGAAGGCAAGCCAGAACGCGCCGTACGAGCTGAAGGCGACAGCACCGAAGGTGTTGCCCTTCACGAACTCCCACATGCCAGCAGCCAGTTGGGCGAGACCGCCATAGAACAGGGCAAGTCCCAGCACCGCAACCCCGGCCCCCGCGATGAGTCCCGTGTTGGCGAGGCTCAGAACGAAGGTGGTCATGGCGAAGCCGGCCAAGCCCAGTGCTGCGGGGTCGGCCACGGTCGCGGCAAAGCGCGGCGTGGAGGTTTCTTGGGTCGAACTCATCGAGTAGCACTCCTTTGTGTTGGTGGATGAAGCGTGCCGGCGGGTGTTGTCGGGACCTGTGGCTTCCGGCGCCGACGGCCGAAAGTATCGGGGGTTGCAGGCCGGATCGGCCCTGCTAGCATGCAGGCTACGGACACGCTGAAGTGCCCAACTACCATCCGAAGTAGGTAGTCATTGCCCCAGTCAGTCGCCACCGCCGAACACGATCTTCTGAAGAGAAGTGTCAAAGAACTCACCAGGCTCACCGGATGCTCGGTGGCCTTCGGTGGGCTCACTTCTGCCGAGGGCACGCCGCTCACGGCCTTCTGGGGAGCGCAGGCCCACAGCCTCGACGGTGTGCTGATCGAACCTGCCCACGGCTGCGGCGGGCTGGCGGCCGTCGACCGCAAGCCGGTCGCTGCCACCAACTACCGTGAGTCGTCGCTCATCACCCACGACTACGACCGCGAGGTCACGGCGGAGGGGATCGTGTCTCTGCTGGCGGTGCCGGTCGTGGTGGATGGTCGTGTGCGCGCGGTCCTCTACGGCGGTCATCGCGTCGCGACCCAGTTCGGCGACGGCATCGTGCGCGACACACTCAAGGTGTCGAGAACGCTCGCGTGGGAACTCTCGGTCGCCGATGAGGTGGACCGCAGGCTCGCCCTGATCGAGACGGAGCGCCCCGAGCTCGGGAATCCGGACCCTCTCTCGGCCGAGCGGCTCGAGCTGCGCGAGCTCTACGCGGAACTGCGAGAACTCGGGCGCGCGGTCGCCGACCCCGAGATCGCGCGCCGGCTCGACGATGTCGGGCGCCGCATCCTGCCGCACAGCATGTCGGTCTCGGTGCCGACCGCGCTGTCGCCGCGTGAACTCGACATGCTCGCCCAGGTGGCGCTCGGCAAGCGGAACGGTCAGATCGCCGCCCAACTGGCGCTCAGCGAGGCCACCGTCAAGAGCTACCTCTCGACGGCGATGCGCAAGCTGAATGCGTCCAGCCGCTACGAGGCGGTCATCGCCGCCCGCCGGGCGGGGCTGATCCCCTAGATGGTGACATCTCCCGAGCGGCCTCGAGAGCTCCGCAGCAACGAGTGGTATTCCGGCTCCGACCGCAACAGCTACATCCATCGCGCCTGGATGCGCCGCGGCGTTCCCTCCAACGCCTTCGACGGGCGGCCCCAGATCGCGATCGTCAACACGGCATCCGATCTCACGCCCTGCAACAGCCACCTGGATGAGGTGGCCCAGTCGGTCAAGAACGGCATCTACGAGGCGGGGGGCATCCCCCTCGACCTGCCCGTGGTGTCGCTCGGCGAGACCCAGGTGCGGCCGACCGCGATGCTCTGGCGCAACATGGCCGCGATGGCGACCGAAGAGATGCTGCGCGCGAATCCGATCGACGGGGTCGTGCTGCTCGGCGGGTGCGACAAGACCATCCCCTCGTTGCTGATGGCGGCCGCATCGGTCGATCTCCCCGCCGTCGTGGTGCCTGGCGGGCCGATGCTGACCGGGCACTTCCGGGGCGAGCCCCTGGGCTGCGGCACCGACGTCTGGCGCCTGAGCGAGGAGGTGCGGGCCGGCACCCTCTCGAACGAGCAGTTCCTGCGGTCGGAGTCGTCGATGATCCGCAGCAAGGGGCACTGCAACACGATGGGAACGGCGTCGACGATGGCGCTGGTGGCCGAGGCCCTTGGCACGGTGCTGCCCGGCCTGGCCGGCACGCCGGCGCCCGACGCGCGGCTGCTCGAGGCGGCGCACGAGACGGGGCGGTTGGCCGTGCAACTGGTCGCCGACGATCGGCGACCCTCGACGTTCCTCACTGCGGCCAGCTTCCACAACGCGATCGTGGCGCTCGCCGCGATCGGCGGCTCGACCAACGCGGTCGTGCATCTGCTCGCGATCGCCGGTCGGCTCGGCATCGAACTGACCATCGACGACTTCGACCGGATCGGCGCGACCGTGCCGCTGCTGGTCAACCTGCAGCCCGCGGGCAGCTACCTGATGGACGACCTGTACCGGGCGGGCGGGTTCCTCGCGGTGCTGCGCGAGGTGCGCGACCTGCTCGATCCGACCGCCCTCACCATCACCGGCAAGCCGCTTGTCGACTACTTGGATGACGCGCGGATCTGGGATCCCGAGGTGATCACTCCGCGCGACGCGGCCCTGCTCCCGGCGGCCGGCATCTCGGTGCTGCGCGGATCGCTCGCCCCCGGTGGAGCGATCATCAAGCCGGCCGCGGCATCCCCGCACCTCCTCAAGCACCGCGGGCGGGCCGTCGTCTTCGACTCGATCGAAGACTTCCGGGCCCGTATCGACGACCCGGCCCTCGACATCGACGCCGACTCGGTGATGGTGCTGCGGGGCTGCGGCCCGAAGGGGTACCCGGGCATGCCCGAGGTGGCCAACATGCCGTTGCCCGCCAAGCTGCTCGAGCAGGGCGTGCGCGACATGGTGCGCATCTGCGACGGGCGGATGAGCGGCACCGCGTACGGCACGGTCGTCTTGCACGTCACCCCCGAGGCGGCGGCGGGCGGTCCGCTCGCCCTGGTGCAGACCGGCGACTGGATCTCGCTCGACGTGCGCGGCAAGCGGCTCGAGCTGGAGGTGCCGGCCGAGGAACTGGCGACGCGCACCCCAAACCAGGCGACGCTCGACGGCTTCGCAGCGCCCCGCCGCGGCTGGGAGCGGCTCTACGTCGATCACGTGATGCAGGCGGACAGCGGCGCCGACCTCGACTTCTTACGCGGCGCAAGCGGGTCTCAGGTGAGCCGTGAGTCGCACTGACTCAGCGGGTGACGACTGGCGGGCCGCCACCGAGGAGTCGTTCGATCTGGCCGAGGGACCGGTCTGGGACCCGATCCGCGAGCGCCTGCTCTGGGTCGACATCCGTCGCGGAACGGTCCTGGTCGGCGAACTGCACGATGACGGGACGATCGCGATCGAGGATCGGGTTCAGACTCCGGGCATGGTGGGAGCGGTCGCGGTCTCAGAGGCGGGCGACTGGATCCTGGCGGGCGAGCGCGGCATCCTCACCCGATCGGCGGGCGGGCAGCTGGCGAACGGGCCGACGATCTTGGCGGCCGACTCCGGTCGGCGCCTGAACGACGGCAAGGCCGACCCGGCGGGTCGCTTCGTCGTCGGCACCCTGAAGGTCGATGAGAGCCCGACGACGAGCGAGCGGCTCGTCGTGGTCCAGCCCGACGGCCGGATCGACGACCTCGACCGCGACCTCTCCCTCTCGAACGGGCTCGGGTGGTCGCCGGATGGCACGGTGCTGTACAGCATCGACACCGTGCCGCGGCGGGTCTACTCCCGCGACTACGACGCCACGACAGGCATGGCCGGCCCGCGGCGCCTGGCGATCGCGCTCGGCGAGGGCGTCAATCCCGACGGCATGTGCGTCGATGCCGATGGCCAGCTCTGGATCGCGATCTGGGGCCGGGGCGAGGTGCGCCGCTATACCCCTGATGGCGAGCTGACCCGCACGATCGAGGTCCCCTCTCCGCACACCACCTGCGTGACCTTCGCAGGCCCCGACCTGAGCACGATGGTGATCACCACCGCGACGAAGGATCTCGGCGATGACGAGCTGGCGAGGTTCCCGCTGGCCGGGTGCTTGTTCACCCTCGATGCCGGAGTGCGCGGGCTGCCGACGGCCTGGTGGTCGGGGCTGCCGAGGGCCGGGTCGAGGGCGTGAGGGCCTTCGTCATCACGGGTCCCGGTGAGGCGTCGGTTCAGGATGTCGCCCCTCCCGTCGCCGCAGCAGGCGAGGTGGTCGTGCAAGTCGCCCGCGCGGGCGTGTGCGGAACGGACGTCGAGTTCTTCACCGGTGGCATGCAGTACCTCCATGATGGATTCGCCGAGTACCCGATGCGCATCGGCCACGAGTGGGCGGGCACCGTCACGGCGCTCGGCGACGGGGTTGAGCGCCGCTGGCTGGGCCGTCGGGTGACCGGAGACACCATGCTGGGATGCGGCGTGTGCCGCCGGTGCCGGGGCGGGCACCAGTGGGTGTGCGAGTTCCGCACCGAGATCGGCATCCGGGGCGGCAGGCCGGGCGCGCTCGCCGAACAGCTGGCGGTGCCCGTCACGGCGCTGCACGAGCTGCCGGACGCCGTCGATGACGCGCTCGGCGCCCTGGTCGAGCCGGGGGGCAACGCCTATCGCTGTGTGCAGGCGGCGGCGCTGCATCCCGGCGACCGCGCCCTGGTGCTCGGCCCGGGAACCATCGGGCTGCTGGTCGCGATGTTCGCCCGCGCGGCGGGGGCCGAGGTGCACGTGATGGGTCGATCGCGTCAAGCGATCGACTTCGCCAAGACCCTGGGGTTCGACGACGCGTGGGACGCGGCGTCACTGCCCGAGCTGGCCTGGGACGCGGTGATCGACGCCTCGAATGCTCCCGCCCTGCCTGCCCTGGCGCTCGACCTGGTCGAACCCGGAGGGCGGGTGGTCTACGTCGGGCTGGCGGATTCGCCGAGCGCGATCGACACGCGCACCCTCGTGCTCGCGGACGTGACGGCCGTTGGCATCCTGAGCGCGTCGCCCGGCCTGACCGCGACCATCGACGCCTATGCGGCGGAGGCCGTGCGATCCCCGACAGCTCGTCGCCGCCACCGTCCGGCTCGACGAGCTTCCCGGCGTGCTGGCGGGCAACGGGCTCAGCGGGTCAGGACGGGGGCCGAAGATCCAGGTCGCGATCGGCTGAGTGCGATCGGCTAGATCGTGGGTGGATTCTCGTCGCGCAGTTCGAGTTGGGCGACGATGAGAGCGGCCAGATCTTCAAGGTTCTGCAGCTGGGCCTCTGAGACCGAGTGCGGCGCGAAGTCGGCGACCGAGAGCGTGCCGGCCGTGCGCCCGTCGGATGCGCGAAGGGGCACACCCGCATAGAAACGCAAGCCGATCGGCGGCTTCACCAAGGGGCTCTCGCTCACTTCGGGATGTGTGAGCGTGTCCTCGATGACGTACGGGTCGTCGCGCGGAGCTTGCGGCCCGGTGAGGTCGACCTGGCGCACGAGCTGTTCCACCTCGTCGCCGTAGTGCGACACCACCCAGGTGCGCTCCTCGTCGTTCACGCTCACGACCGAGATGGGCGACTCGAACAGCCGTGCCGCCATCGCCGTCGCCCGGTGCAGCGCCTCGTTGGGGATCGGCTTGCCCATGCCCGCCGCGGTCTCGTCGTCGGACGGGAAGAAGGCCTGGCTCTCTTTGTGGCGGCCCGACTCGGCGATGACGACCTGCCGCAGGGCCGAGACGAGTTCTCGGCCGGTCGGCCGGTCGCGCGGGTCCCGCGCCGTCATCGACGAGAGCAGCACCCGCCAGTGCTCGGGAAGGTAGTCGGGAATGCGCGGCTGGCGCGACAGTCGGGCCACCGCCGACTCCACGACGGTGCCGGGGAACTCGATCGCGCGGGTGAAGCATTGCAGCAGCACGAGACCGGCGGCATAGACATCGGTCGGCGGTCCGACCGGCTCGCCCGAGGCCTGTTCGGGGCTGAGGTAGGCCGCGGTACCCGTCGTCGTCCCGTCGGCGGTCATGCGCTCGAATCCCGGCGCGACGGCGATGCCGAAGTCGGTGAGCTTCGCGCGAGCGCGTGCCGCGTCGATCCCGTAGTCGACGAGCAGGATGTTTGACGGCTTGACGTCGCGGTGCACGACGCCCTGTGCGTGGATGTATTCGAGCGCTTCGGCGAGGTCGTAGCCGATCTCGGCGATGTTGCGCGCTGCGATGCGCGAGCCGTGGAGGCGCTCCTGCAGGTTCATGCCGCGCACCAGGGGCATCACGATGTAGCGCTTCTCGCGGCCCATCAGGTCGGTGTGCGCGCCCGCGTCGAGCACCGAAATCAGGTTGTGATGGTCGAGCCCGGTGAGGATCGCCAGCTCCGCGTCCTCGTGCGCGCGCTGGCCGGGCGCCGCGTTGAGCCACTTGAGGGCGACGTCCCGTCCGAGTGCCTGGTCCCGGGCACGGTGAACCGTCGAGAGCCCACCGCGCCCGATCACGGAGCCGACCTCGTACCGGCCGCCGATGAGCTCTGGGGTCGTGCCTGCTGCGTCTGCCACGGCCGTCATCACCTCTGACGGAATTGTCGCAGGTCAGCGCGCGGGTCAGGGGGCCGTTGACAGTCAGCGGTCGAGGCGCTAGGTCACCAGTCGTGCACGGTTCCGTCTGCCAGCCGGTTGTATGGCAGGTAGGCGGTCTCGTACGGATACCTGCCCGCCTCGTCCAGGTCGAGGTCGACGCCGAGGCCCGGCTTCTCGCCGGGGTGCAGCAGGCCGTCGTTCCAGGTGAACGACTGCTGGAACACGGCATCCGTCTTCGCGCCGTGCTTCATGTACTCCTGGATGCCGAAGTTGTGGATGCTCAGCCCCAGGTGCATCGCGGCCGCCATGCCGACCGGCGAGATGTCGGTGGGCCCGTGCATGCCCGACTTGATCTGGTACTGGCCTGCGTACTCGAGGATCTTCTTCAGGTGCGTGATGCCGCCCGTGTGCGTGACCGCGCTGCGCACGTAGTCGATGAGCTGCTCGCGGATCAGCTGCTGGTAGTCCCAAACCGAGTTGAAGATCTCGCCGATCGCCAGCGGGGTCGTGGTGTGCTGCCGCACCAGGCGCAGCGCCTCCTGGTTCTCGGCCGGCGTGCAGTCCTCGAGCCAGAACAGGTCGTAGGGCTCGAGCGACTTGCCGAGCTTCGCGGCCTGGATGGGCGTCATCCGGTGGTGGCCGTCGTGCAGCAGCGGCAGCTCGGGACCGAACTCGTTGCGCACCGCCTCGAAGACGCCGGGCAGGTGGCGCAGGTAGCGAGCGGGTGTCCCAGTCTTCCTCGGCGGGGAAGGCTCCGCGCTGCGCGGGCTCGTGGTCGTAGCGCTTGCCGGCGTTGCCTTCGAGCGTGGCGTTCGACGCGATCCCGTAGATGGATTTCAGCCCGGGCACGCCGGTCTGGATGCGCACGGCCTTGAAGCCCTGCGCGAGGTGGTCGCGCACGCTGTCGAACAGCTCGTCGGTGGTCTTGCCCGAGGCGTGGCCGTAGGCCAGCAAGCCGGTTCGGGATGCGCCGCCCAGCAGCTGATACAGCGGCATGTTCGCGGCCTTGGCCTTGATGTCCCACAGCGCCACGTCGACCGCCGAGATCGCGGCCATCGTGACCGGGCCGCGCCGCCAGTATGCGCCGCGGTAGAGGAACTGCCAGGTGTCTTCGATGCGATGCGGGTCGAGCCCGATCAGCAGCGGGGCGACGTGATCCTTCAGGTAGCTCACCACCGCGAGCTCCCGGCCGTTGAGCGTGCCGTCGCCGAGCCCGACGAGACCGTCGTCGGTCGTCAGCTTGAGGGTGACGAAGTTGCGGTCGGGGCTGGTCACGACGACCTCGGCCTTGTCGATTCTCATCTGCTCTCTTCTTTCAGGATCTCGAGGAGTTCGGGCGCGTCGGCGAGCGAGCGAATGGTGCCGGTGCCGCTCCGCCCGGCGGCGAGTTCGGCGCGCAGCACGGGGAGCAGCCGAACGCGTACCTTGGTCGGCGCCTGGTCGGCGATGTCGGTCAGCCGGTGCGCGATCCGCGGGTTGGCGAAGCGCTGCCGCAGTTGCGCGAGATAGCCCGGGATGTCGAGGCTCGGGTCGCTGAGATGGCGCGCGGCCTCGTCCCAGAAGCCCATCACGAGCGCGGAGCAGTACGCGTCGGCGAACGCCGCCGCGACCGTCTCGTGCCCGCGGCCCGGGCCGGACGCCGCGAGGATCGTGTGCGCCCCGTTGAGCAGCCACAGCTTGCGGCGCTCGAAGGGCTCGACGTCGTCGACGAAGCGGGCACCGGCGCCCTCCCACTGCGGGCGCCCCGCGGGGAAGTCGCCCTGCAGCACCCAGTCCGAGAAAGGCTCGGTGACGACGGGGGCGGCATCCTCCCAGCCGGATGCGGTGCGCAGCGCGGCCAGCTCGGCGTCGGGCAGGTGGGGCGTGATCCTGTCGACCGAGGTGGAGACGAAGCTCACCATCTCGTCGATCCAGCCGGCGAGCGAGCGGTCGAGCGCGGTGGCCAGCCCCAGCACGGCGGTGCGGGTTGCGGCTCCATTGGCGGGCAGGTTGTCGCAGGACACGATCGCGATCGGCCCGCCTCGTGCCAACCGGCGCGCTTCGAGACCCATCACCAAGCGGTTCAGCGCGAGGGGAACGCGGTCGTCGAGCCGGTATCCCGCCTCGGTGATGGTCAAGGTCACGAGAGCCGTGTCGTGGGCCGCGAGCAGCTCGACGAATCGCGGGGAGTCGCCGGGGTGGGCTTCGACCAGGCTTCCGATTACCGAGACGGCGTCGGTCTCGGGGCCGCGTTCGATCAGCGAATACAGGCCGTCCTGCGCGGACAGCCGTTCGGCCAGCCCGGCGGTGCGCACGGTGAAGCCTGCGATGCCCCAGTGCTCGCGATCAGCGGCGTGCTCGGTGTACCAGGCCTGATGGGCGCGGTGGAAGTTGCCGAGCCCGAGGTGCACGATCCGCGCGGGCGGGGTGTCGATGCCGACGGCGGCGCGCGAGAGGAGCGTCACGGGCGCGTTCACAGTCGCCACGCCGTCCGGGGAATGGCATCGACCAGATCGAGCGCCACGCGCATCGCCGACGGCTCGTCGAGTCGGCCCTCGCCCACGAGGCGGGCGAGGAACGCGGCATCCAGTCGGCGCGACATGTCGTGCCGGGCCGGGATCGACATGAATGCCCGGGTGTCGTCGACGAATCCGGAGCCGCGGTACACGCCGGCCGTCTCGGTCGCGGCGGCGCGGAATCGCAGGATGGCGTCCGGCGCATCGAGGAACCACCAGGGCGCGCCGAGGAAGACGGCAGGGTAGAACGCGGCCAGGGGGGCGAGCTCGCGCGAGTAGGTGGTCTCGTCGACCGTGAACAGGATGAGGTGCAGGCGCGGGTCGGTGCCGAAGCGCTGCAGCAGCGGGCGCAGGTTGTGCACCCACTCGGTGGCGACCGGGATGTCGTGGCCGGTGTCCGGCCCGAAGCGCTCGAAGGTCGCGGTGTGGTGGTTGCGCTGCACCCCGGCATGGATCGTCATGACCAGCCCGTCGTCAACACTCATCCGGGCCATCTCGAGCAGCATGCGGCCGCGGAAGGCGCGCGCGTCTGCCGCGGTGATGGTGCCGGCTCGGGCCGCCTCGAACAGCCGTGATGCCTCGGCGTCGTCGAGATCGGCCGTGTACGGCTCGAGCACGCCGTGGTCGGCCGACACCGCGCCGTTCTCGACGAAGAACGCCCGACGGGCAGCCAGGGCGTCCACGTAACCGGCAAAGGAGGTTGCGCCGAGGCGCTCGATGCGCTCGCCGAATCGCGGCGACTCGGGGTCGAGATAGGCATCCGGGCGGAAGGTCGGGATGACGCGCCCGCCGAATCCGTGGTCGGCCGCCAGCGCGCGGTGCGCCTCGAGGTCGTCCAGCGGATCGTCGGTGGTGGCGAGCACCTCGATGCCGAAGCGCTCGAACAGCGCGCGCGGGCTGAACTCGGGCTGCGCCAGCACCGTCATGATCGTGGTGAACAGCTCGTCGGCGTTGCCGCCGTTGGGCTGCTCGTCGATCCCGAACTGCTCGACCAGGATCGAGCTCAGCCAGTATCCCGATGCCGTTCCCGCGAAGCGGTGCCAGTTCTCGCAGAACAGCTGCCAGGTCTCACGCGGATTCTCGAAGGTGCCGAACTGCTCGAGCGGCACCCCGCTGGCATGCAGCAGCCGCGTGACGTAGTGGTCGTGCCGCACCAGCAGGTCGACCGGATCGGGGAAGGGCGCGTCGTCGAGCAGCAGGCGCGGATCGACGTGGCCGTGCGGGGAGAGGATCGGCGCGTCCGCCACGGCCTCGTACAGCCGACGCGCCACGGCACGGGTGGAGGGCTCGATCGGCAGCAACCGGTCGGGGTCGAGGCGGAGTCCCATCCGTTCATTGTCCTCCGGGGAGAGGGTGACAATGGACTGACTGACGAAGGAGACCCGCGTGACCCTGAAACTCGGATACAAGGCATCCGCCGAGCAGTTCGACCCGCGCGAGCTGGTCGAGATCGCGGTCGCGGCCGAGGCGCACGGCATGGAGAGCGTCGCGGTCAGCGACCACTTCCAGCCCTGGCGGCACGAGGGCGGGCACGCGCCGTTCTCGCTCGACCTGGATGGCCGCGGTCGGCGAGCGCACGAAGACCATCCAGATCGGCACCTCGGTGATGACCCCGACCTTCCGCTACAACCCGGCCGTCATCGCCCAAGCCTTCGCGAGCATGGGCGTGATGTACCCGGGGCGCATCATGCTCGGCGTCGGCACCGGCGAGGCGCTGAACGAGATCGCCACCGGCTGGACCGGCGAGTGGCCCGCGTTCAAGGAGCGCTTCGCGCGTCTGCGCGAGTCGATCGACCTGATGCGCCGGCTGTGGACCGAAGAGCGCGTCAGCTTCGACGGCGAGTACTACAAGACGGTCGACGCGTCGATCTACGACCGGCCCGAGACGCCGATCCCGGTCTACATCGCCGCGGGCGGGCCGGTCGTCGCTCGCTACGCGGGTCGCGCCGGCGATGGCTTCATCTGCACCTCGGGCAAGGGCATGGCCCTCTACACCGACGAGCTGATCCCGGCGGTGAAGGAGGGCGCCGAGAAGGCGGGGCGCGACTTCGACGGCATCGACCGAATGATCGAGATCAAGCTGTCGTACGACACCGACCCCGAGGTCGCCCTGAACAACACGCGCTTCTGGTCACCCCTGTCGTTGAGTGCCGAGCAGAAGCACGACATCACCGATCCGCTCGAGATGGAGAAGGCGGCGGATGCCCTGCCGATCGAGACGATCGCCAAGCGCTGGATCGTCGGCTCGGATCCCGATGATGTGGTGGCATCCATCAAGCAGTACGTGGATGCCGGGCTCAACCACCTGGTCTTCCACGCGCCCGGGCACGACCAGCGCCGCTTCCTCGAGCTGTTCGAGCGCGACCTGGCGCCGCGGCTCAGGGCACTCGACTCTTAGTACCGGCTCAGCCGTCCTGCCTTCGGCTGGGGCGAGGGATCGGGTGGCTCCACCCTGTAGCCCATCGCGCGAAGCGTGGCTGCCGCAGCTTCGGGATCGTCTCCAGTGGCGGCACTGACTTGGATCGAGCGAAATTTCCTTCTGCCCGCCCTAATGGCTTCGAGCCCGCCCTCTTTGCAATCGACGCCGAATTCGTGGATCAGCATCTCGAGCACGTCTTCGAGGGAGGGCCGGAAGCGGTGCCCGCCAAGCGGAATATGTAGCTTGGACAGGCGAGGGATCTGGCCTTTTTGCATGCCCTTCCCGCGAGGTTTGCCGCGTCCCCGCTCGGCACTCATGAACGCGAACATGAGCTCGTCACGATGCGCATGCACATTGACGTGGGCGACGGGGATGGTGTCGCTGAACTCGCGTCCGTAATCGAAAGTCAGGATCGGCTCGTTGACGCCTTCGACACCGACCTTGAAACTCGACTCGTTGACGGCGAAGTACTCCTCTGTGGTGTTCCACTCGCAGCGATAGGAGACCTCCAGACGAAGGACGACCTGGCGATTGATTGCGATCGGGATGCCTTTGTCGTCGTCTTGGTTGACGATAACGTGCTGCCGTTTGCCCGATGGGCCTACCTCAGCGGTGAAACCATGCTCCTCCGGGAGCACCGCTCCGACGGTGCGTATCAGCTCGTCGGCGAAGTTGGTGACTTCCGCGGTAAGGTCGCGTTTCGCCATCACCGGTCCGTGTCGGCCGCCAGATAGTCGAGGTCATTGAGTCGGCGAAACACAGCGCGCTCCTCCGCATTCAGCAAATAGGCTGCAGCTCGTTCACGAAGCTCTTCGTAACTCATATCAACGGAGGCGAGAAGCTCGTCGCGACGCGACTTGATGTCCTCGTCGCTCAAAAAGTTGATCACCGGGCTCATTGGCCTCTCCCCTCGGTTGCCGCCATATTGACACAACCCGCTGACATCTGGCTCAGGAAAGGAGCGACCTAGTCTCGTGTCGTGCGGTGCCCACGCTTGGTTCAATTCACGACCCAAGGCTTAATCGCTCGTACTAGATTCCTGGATGGTCGGAGCCGGGCACGCCCAGGCCACAGCTCAGCCCATCGCCCCCGCACGCTCCCGCAGCTCGCTCGGCACCGTCGTGCGGCTCCGCGAGCTCTGCAACCCGCGCCCGATGACCAGGCGCTGGATCTGGTTGGTGCCCTCGAAGATCTGCATCACCTTGGCCTCGCGCATGAAGCGCTCGACCGGGAAGTCGCGGGTGTAGCCGTAGCCGCCCAGCACCTGCACGGCATCCGTGGTGACGCGCATGGCGGTGTCGGTGGCGATCAGCTTGGCGACGGATGCCTGGCGGCTGTACGGCATCCCGGCATCGCGTCGCCGTGCCGCGTCGAGGTAGGTCGCGCGCGCGGAGTCCACGCCCGCCGCCATGTCGGCCAGCAGGAATCCGAGGCCCTCGTGGTCGGCGATCGCCTTGCCGAACGCGGTGCGCTCGCGGGCGTACTCGACCGCGACATCGAGCGCGGCCTGCGCGAGCCCGGTGGCGATGGCGGCGATGCCGAGCCGGCCGGAGTCCAGCGCGCTGAAGGCGATCCTCAGGCCCTGGCCCTCCTTGCCGAGCAGGCGATCGGGCTCGAGGAGGGCGCCGTCCCAGTGCACGCTGGTGGTTGGGATGGCATCCAGCCCCATCTTGCTCTCGGGCTTTCCGAACGAGAGTCCCTCGGTCTGGCCGGGGGCGATGAAGCACGACACCCCGCGACTGCCGGGCGCGGTGCGGGCGAAGAGCGTGTAGAAGTCGGCCTTGCCGCCGTGGGTGACCCAGGCCTTGGTGCCGGTGATCCGGTAGCCGGTGATGCGGCCCGCGCGCTCCACCCGGTCGGCGCGGCAGTTCAGCGCCGCCGCGTCGGACCCGGCGTCGGGCTCCGACAGGCTGTAGGCGCCGACCAGTTCGCCGCGCAGCATCCGGGGCAGCCACTGCTGCTTCTGCGCAGCGGTGCCGAAGGCGTCGATCGAGAAGCACGACATGACGTGCACGCTGGTCGCGACGGCGACCGCCGCCCAGCGCGAGGCGAGCTCTTCGAGCACCTGCAGGTAGACCTCGTAAGGCTGGCCGCCGCCCCCGTGGTCTTCCGAGTACGGCAGCCCGAGCAACCCGAGCTCGCCCAGCTGGGCGAACAGCCCCTCTGGGTAGACCTCGTGGCGCTCCGACTTGTCGACGATCGGCGCCAGCTCGCGGTCGGCGAACTCGCGCACGAGGTCGAGGAGGTCGTGGGCCTCCGGGGTGGGAAGCAGGCGATCGACGGGCATGGGGCTCCACTCGTGGTGTACGCAGAATGATACGCGCGTACACTTGCCAAGGCCAGAGCGACGCGCGTCGTACGGTAGAACCAGCGCACGTCGCAGAGAAGGGCAACGATGCAGATCTCAGGAATCACCGCGCTCGTGACGGGCGCCGCCTCCGGACTCGGTGCGGCTACCGCCGCCCTGCTGGTGCAGAAGGGCGCGCAGGTCATCGGATTCGACCTGCCGGGTGCCGTCGAGAATCCGGCCTCGCCGCCGCCCGCGGGCGTCCGCCTGATCGGCGGCGACGTCACCAGCGAGGCGGACGTGCTCGCCGCGCTCGTGACCATCGCCGCAGACGACCCGCCGTTGCGCCTGGTCGTCAACTGCGCGGGCATCGCTCCGGCGCGCCGCATCCTGTCGTCGAAGGGCGCGCACGACCTCGCCACCTTCCAGAAGACCGTCGCGGTCAACCTGGTCGGCACCTTCAACGTGATGCGACTGGCCGCCGAGGTGATCGCCCAGACCGAGCCGGTCGACGCGTTCGATCAGCGCGGTCTCATCGTCAACACCGCATCGGTCGCCGCCTTCGACGGGCAGATCGGACAGATCGCGTACTCCGCGTCGAAGGGCGGCGTGGTCGGGATGACGCTGCCGGCCGCCCGCGACCTGGCGCGCAACGGCATCCGGGTCAACACGATCGCCCCGGGCATCATCGACACCCCGATGCTCGCTGCGCTCGGCCCCGAGGTGAACGCCTCGCTGGCCGCCAGCGTGCCGTTCCCGCACCGGCTCGGCCGTCCCGAGGAATACGCGCAACTCGTCGTGATGCTCGCCGAGCACGACTACCTCAATGCCGAGACGATCAGAATGGATGGCGCGATCAGAATGGCACCGCAGTGAGCAGCGACCGCAGCAGCGTCATCGTCGCGGGCGCCCGCACGCCGATCGGCAAACTGCTCGGCGGCCTGTCGACCCTGAGCGGCGCCGAACTCGGAGGCGTCGCCATCGCCGGCGCGCTCGAGAAGGCGGGAGTCGCCGGGGGCGACGTCGACTACGTGATCATGGGGCAGGTGCTGACCGCCGGCGCCGGCCAGTTGCCCGCCCGCCAGGCAGCGGTGGCGGGCGGCATCCCGATGAACGTGCCGTCGACCACGGTCAGCAAGGTGTGCCTGTCTGGCATCCAGGCGCTGATCATGGCCGACCAGTTCATCCGCAGCGGCGACGCGACGACCATCGTCGCGGGCGGCCAGGAGTCGATGTCACAGGCGCCTCACCTGCTGAAGGGCTCGCGCACCGGCACCAAGTTCGGACCCATCACCATGGTCGATCACATGGCGATCGACGGCCTCGAAGACTCGTTCACCGCCGAGGCGATGGGCCTGCTGACCGAGCGGGTCAACGACAACCAGCCGCTCACTCGGGCGGCCCAGGATGCGTTCGCCGCCGCCTCGCACCAGCGCGCGGCCTCGGCCTGGGACGCCGGCGACTTCGTCGACGAGGTTGTCCCGGTCTCGGTGCCGCAGCGCCGCGGGGAGCCGGTGGTCGTCGCGCGCGACGAGGGCATCCGCGCTGACACCACGATCGACACTCTGGCGAAGCTGCCCGGCGCCTTCCGCCCGGACGGCACCGTCACCGCCGGCAACGCGTCACCGATCTCGGATGGCGCCTGCGCGATGGTCGTCATGGACCGCACCCGCGCCGAAGAGCTGGGCCTGGCCTGGCTCGCCGAGATCGGCGCCCACGGCATGGTCGCCGGCCCGGACTCGTCACTGCAGTCGCAGCCGGCGAACGCGATCGAGGCCGCCTGCGCGCGCGAGGGCATCTCGCCCGCCGACCTCGACCTGATCGAGATCAACGAGGCCTTCGCCGCGGTCGGCCTCGCGTCGGCCGCGCAGCTCGGCGTGCCGCTCGACCGCGTGAACGTGAGCGGCGGGGCGATCGCGGTCGGGCATCCGATCGGGATGTCAGGGGCGCGGCTGGTGCTGCACCTGGCGCTCGAGCTGAAGCGGCGTGGCGGCGGCATCGGCGCGGCGGCGCTGTGCGGCGGCGGCGGTCAGGGCGACGCTTTGATCGTGCGGGTCCCCAAGAGCTGAGCGGCCCGCTGCCGCCAGCCGGGCTTGATGATCCCGTTCACGATGAGATTCGCCAGGTCGGCGTAGGCCTCGGCATCGCTGAGGCCGGTGTTCTTCGACACCTCGCGCCGCTGGATGCGCACCATGACCGAGCTGACCACCTCGGCGATGAAGGCGGTCGGCACGTCGCGGAAGGCGTCGTGGGCGATGCCGTCCACGATGAGCTGCCGTACGCGCTCCGCCGCGATGGCGGTGTTGCGCTCGTAGATCTCGCGGGCCGGGGGGAAGCCGGCCACGTCATCCATGAACTGGGCGGATGCCGGCCGCAGTTCGTCGGCGACCGCCATCAGGTAGACCTGGATGCGGCGCACCGGGTCTGACTCGGCAGCCACGCGCTCCTCGACCCGGCCCGCCGCATCGCGGAAGAACGCGACGACCACCGCGCGGATGAGCTGCTCGCGCGATCCGGCCAGCGCGTAGATCGTCGACTTGGAGCAGCGCAGCACGATCGCCGCTTGCTCGAGGGTGTACCCGGCGAAGCCGCGCTCCAGGGTCAGGGCGATCAGCCGCTGGAAGACCTCGGCCTGCCGGGCGCTGCGCACGGGGTGCGACTGCTCGACGGCGAATGAGGGAGTGGACATCGGCACCTCATTCCTCTACCGGCATACACAACCGTTCGTCTGCATGAGCGTATAGCGTCGATCACGGATGCGACGAGGCGGAACGAGGAGTCACATGAACGACGCAGTCATCGTGGATGTCGTGCGAACCGCATCGGGCAAGGGCAAGCCGGGCGGCGCCTTCTCCGACACCCACCCGACCGACCTGCTCGCCGAGGTGCTGCGCGCCTTGCTGGAGCGCAACGGGCTCGAATCGACCCAGATCGACGACGTGCTGGTGGGGTGCGTCAGCCAGATCGGCGAGCAGAGCGGCAATGTGGCCCGCAACGCGCTGCTCGCGGCCGGATTCGACGAGAGCGTGCCTGGCGTCTCGATCGACCGCCAGTGCGGTTCGAGTCAGCAGGCCGCGCACTTCGCGGCGCAGGGCGTGATCGCGGGAGCTTACGACATCGTTATCGCCGCCGGCGTCGAGGTGATGAGTCGGGTACCGCTCGGCTCATCGGCCAACGGCGCGTCGCCGTACGGAGCCGGCATCGACGCGCGGTATCCCCAGGGACTGGTGAACCAGGGCGTCTCGGCCGAACTGATCGCGGCCAAGTGGGACTTCAACCGCGCGCAACTGGACGAGTTCGCGGCTCGAATCGCACGGCCGGGCGGCCGCTGCCGCGGCATCCGGGGCGTTCGCGCGCGAGCTCATTCCGGTGACGCTGGCGGACGGGCGCATCGTCGACGCCGATGAAACGATCCGGGTCGAGACGACCACCTCGACGCTCGCGCAACTGAAGCCGGCGTTCTTCAGCGAGGCGATGGAGCTGCGCTTTCCGCAGATCGACTGGGAGATCACGGCGGGCAACTCCTCGCCCCTGACGGATGCCGCGAGCGGTGCCCTGATCATGAGCGAGTCGATGGCTCAGAAGCTGGGCCTCACGCCGCGGGCCCGGTTCCACAGCTTCGCGGTCGTGGGAGACGACCCGCTCTTCATGCTCACCGGACCGATCCCGGCGACGCACAAGATCCTCGCGCGCTCGGGGCTCGCCTTCAACGACCTCGACGTCTACGAGGTCAACGAGGCCTTCGCCTCCGTGCCGCTGGCCTGGGCTCACGAGTTCCACGCCGATTTCGACAAGCTCAACCCACTCGGGGGAGCCATCGCGCTCGGACACGCCGTTGGCGCGTCCGGAACGCGACTGCTCGGCACGCTGCTGCACCAGCTCGAGGCGACCGGCGGCCGCTACGGCCTGCAGACGATGTGCGAGGGCGGCGGCATGGCCAACGCCACCATCATCGAGCGGCTGTAGCCGCCCTCGCCCCCACTGCCACTGCCACCCGCGAGGGGTCGCTGTTGGGGCCTATTTCTGGGTCAGTACCCCGAATTGGCGACCCCTCACCGCGCCGGCGGGCCAATGCGTTGCGCACCGAGACGCGGCTGCCGTACGAGATCGATCCGTAGCGGAACAGTTGCACGGCGAGCCGCAGCACGATCGCGGCCAGCACGAGCAGCTCGGCGCCCAGCGCGAGACCCTGCCACAGGGGCAGGCTGCCGAAGGCGTTGCGCAACAACGCCGTCACCGGCGCGGAATACGGGAACCAGCTGAAGAACTCGACGATCGGCGCCGTCGGGTCCGACACGATGAGCGTGACGATGTAGAAGGGGATGAAGATCAGGATCATCAGCACGCCGAAGATCGGCCCGGCGTCCTTGGCGGTGGGCATGATCGCACCGATCGCCACCAGCGTGCCGGTGAACAGGGCGAATCCGCCGATCAGGATGAGCGCGCCGACCAGCATCTGCTGAGGGTCGAGCGACAGATTGCTCAGGTCGAGGGTCGGGATGTTCAGTTGCGTGCGGAACAGCGTGTACGCGACCACGAGCGGGAGGGCGAACACGGCGATCTGAACCAGCCCGAGCGCGAACAGCGAGATGATCTTGCCCAGGATCAGCGAGGTCGGGTTGATCGTGGTGAGGATCATCTCGGTGACGCGGTTCTCCTTCTCCTCCAGCGTCGACGCGAGCATCTGATTGCCCAGCAGGATGATCAGCAGGTAGAACGCGACGAGATAGAGCAGTGGGCGCGATCAGCCCGTTGAAGCCGGCCGTCTCGTGGCCGTCGCGGTAGGTCACGGTCACCGAATCGGCGCCGCCGCTGGCCAGGTGCACCAGCTGCGGAGAGCCCAGCTTCTGCTGCGCGCTGCTCTGAAGCAGGGCCTGAGCCACCGAACCGTAGACACCGTTCGAGAAGATGTCCTTGTCTTGCCCGTAGACCTTGACGGGATGCTTGACCGGGTCGGCGGGGTAGTCGAAGAAAGCCTGGCTCTTTCCGGCCTTCACCGCGGCGATCGCGGCGGACGCATCGGTGGTGGGCTTGCCCCCGAGCTTGCTCGCCAGAGCGTCATCGACGATGCCCGAGTTGTCGAGGTAGCTGAAGCTGATGTGCGCGTTCTTCTGGGCGTCGGCTGTTGCGCTCGTGGCGCTGTTCGACAGCAGCACCAGGGCGAAGACCACCATCAGGGCGATCGGGACGACCAGGGTGATGATCCAGAACCGCGCCTTCGACAGGTTGCGGCCGAACTCGAAGCCGATCACCGTGCTCAGGTTGTGGCGCGCCATGATCAGTTGCTCCCTTCGTCGCGGCCCGCTTCGTCGCCGTAGACCTCGACGAAGATGTCGTCGAGCGACCGCCTGCGGGGCTCGAACCTGCTCACGGTGACACCGGCATCCATCAGTCCGCGCAGGATGCCGGCCAGGTCGGCTCCGTTGTCGACGCTCAGCACGGCGTGGCCGCCGCCCTGCGAGGACGATCGTATAGGTGCCCGACTTCGGAAGCCGCCCCGAGTAGTCGAGGGTGATCGTCAGCCCGCCGAACTCCTCCTGCACCTCGGTGACCGTCCCGTACGCGCGGGCGGCCCCGTCTTTGAGCAGGATGATCCGGTCGCAGAGGCGCTCGACCTCCTCCATCTGGTGGGTGACCATCAGCACGGTCGCCCCGGCTGCGCGTTGCTCGTCGATGATGTCCATCAGCAGTCGCCGGTTGACCGGGTCGAAGCCCTTGGTCGGCTCGTCCAGGATGAGCAGTTCGGGGTTGTTCATGATCGTGACACCCAGCTGCACCTTCTGCTGCTGACCGCCCGACAGCTTGTCGACCCGGGTCTTCGCCTTGTCGGCGATCTCGACGCGCTCCAGGTACTCGAGCGACCAGGTCTGCGCCGCGTGCTTGTCGAGCCCCTTCAGGCGGCCGAAGTAGGTCATCACGTCGATGACCGATTCCTTCTTATACAAGCCGCGTTCCTCGGGCAGGTAGCCGAGCCGGTTCGCGTAGTCGGGGTCGAAGGGCGTGCCGTCGATCAGCAGGCGCCCCGCCGTCGGCCGGTAGATGCCGAGCAGGGCTCGCAGCGTGGTGGTCTTGCCCGAGCCGTTGCTGCCGAGAAAGCCGAAGGTCTCGCCGCGCTTGACGTCGAACGAGAGATCGCGGATGACTGTGGTCGCGCCGAAGTCCATGCGGAAGTGGTCGACCTCGACGATCGGAGCAGTGGTCACCCCACGACGCTAACGGCTGGGTGCGACCGAGTCGAATCCTCACGAACCACATGTTGTCGACTAGTAGTGGATCTGATATAGTACTCGACATGACACCGAACACTCGCCCGGGCGCCGCCCAGAACGAGTCGTCCGACGCGTTCGCGTCCGACCTGCTCCGCGGCCACACCGACACGATCGTGCTGGGCGTGCTGCGCGACGCCGACCGCTATGGCTTCGAGATCTACAAGACGATCCGCGACGCGACAGACGGCCGGTACGAGATCAAGGAGGCGACCCTGTACGCCACCTTCCGCCGGCTCGACAGAGACGGCCTCGTCGAGGCCTATTGGGGCGACGAGACCCAGGGTGGCCGCCGCAAGTACTACCGCATCACCGATGCCGGCCGCGCCGTCTACCGCCAGAACGTGCTGGATTGGACGGCCACCCAGCAGATCATCAACACCCTCCTGAACCTGCCGACCACCGAACCGAAAGAGACCGCGCGATGAACGCAGACAGCTCAGACATCCACCGCCTGCTCGACGAAGCCTTCGCGGGTGTCACCATGACCCCCGAGCTCCAGGACCTCAAAGAGGAATTGCGCGGCAACCTCGCCGCCCGCTCGGCCGAACTGCAGACGAAGGGGATGGATGCCGCCAAGGCGGCCCGCACCGCGGTCGCCGAACTCGGCGACATCCCCGGGCTGATCGCCTCGGTCGGTGGCGACGCCGGTTCCCCGCTCTCACCGGGAGCGGCGGCCGCCGAGGCCGCGCGCCTGCACCGGGTGCGGCCCAAGCCCGGCTTCGTGGTGCGGGCCAGCGTGCTCTCGGTGGCGATCCTCGCCTTCGGCTTCCACGTCGTCTTCGACCTGGTCCAGCAGCGCACATCGTCGACACTCGATGCACAGCTCTGGGCCGTCGGCTTCGCGGTTCTGATCGCAGCTCTGGTCACCGACAGCCTGCACCAGGAGACGTCGCAGCACTATCCGATGCCGCTACCTCGAAGTATCCGATGGGGCGCGGCGTCGGGGTTTCTGGCGGCCGGAGTCGCCTACGGGCTGTTCTTCTTCTGGCACGCCGCGCCGCTCGCCCTGCTCGCCGCCGCGATCATCCTGACCCTGGCCGCTGTGATGGCGATGATCGCCCTCGGCGTCACGCAGACCAATCGCCGTAAGCCGTGGGTGCTGGCGCAGAACCGGCAGTACGAGATCGAGGACCGCTTCTCGCAGGACCCCATCGCGGCCGCTCGCTTCGGCCTCTACACGGTGATCATCTGGATCGTCGCGATCACGCTCTTCGTGGTGCTGAGCATCGCGGTGGGATTCATCTGGTCGTGGCTCGCCCTGGTGGCCGGCCTCGTGGTGTTCTTCCTGGTGCTGACGCGGATGCTGTTCGCGCCGACCAAGGCCCCGACGAAATAGGTGCGTGCGGACGCAGAATCTTCCTTTGTAAGATTATTGCGGCCGTGCGCGCCTCCCGTCGGGACGGCGTCGATGACGCGGCCAGGATGGGTGCCCGATGTCGAAGCCGTCAGTTCAGCTCTATTCCGTGCGGGATGCGATCGACGCGGATCTGGATCGTGCGGTTGAGCGCGTCGCAGAGATCGGGTTCACCCGGGTCGAGCCCTACGCGTTCCACCTGCGCACGGCCGACTACCGGCGGGCGTTCGATGCGACCGGCCTCATGGCGCCGTCCGGGCACGCCGCCGTGATCGACGCGCCCGATCCCTCGCCCGTGTTCGATGCCGCCGCCGAACTCGGGATCGCGACGGTCATCGACCCCTTCATCCCGACGGAGCGGTGGCAGAGCGCCGACAGCGTGCGCGCGACCGCCGACCGGGTCAACGAGTTGTCGGCAGAGGCCGCCGCCCGCGGGCTCCGCTTCGGGTACCACAACCACCAGTGGGAGTTCACCAACCGCATCGACGGGCGCCCCGCATACGAGTACTTCGTCGGGCTCCTCGCACCGGAGGTGGTTCTCGAGGTCGACACCTTCTGGGCGACCGTCGGCGGCGCCGACGTTCCCGCGCTGCTGCGCTCGCTGGGGTCGCGCGTGCACGCGCTGCACATCAAGGACGGCGAGGTCAGCGGCGACATCGCCACGGCCTTGCCGAGCAGCGAGAGCGCCCTGATCGTCCCCGACGCGTTGCGCGCCGCCTTCGAGAACCAGACTCCCGCCGGGCAGGGGGACGTCGACGTGGCGGCGATCCTGCAGGCCGCACCGCACGCTCTGCGGGTCGTCGAGTTCGACGCGTACTCGGGCGACGTGTTCGAGGGCATCGCGCAGTCCCTGGCGTGGCTTCAGGCGAACGACGTTCCGGGCGCCGAATGAGCGGCAGGGCCGGAGTCGGCCTGATCGGCGCCGGCGTCATCTCGAGCCAGTACCTCGAGAACCTCACCAGCTTCCCGGATGTCGATGTGCGATTCGTCGCCGACCTCGATCTGCCGAGGGCTGCGGCCCAGGCCGACGCGTTCGGCGTGCCCGGTTCCGGCACGGTCGATGAACTGCTCGCCCGCGACGACATCGAGATCGTGCTCAATCTCACGGTGCCGGCCACGCACGCCGAGGTGGGCCGTCGCATCATCGCGGCGGGAAAGCACGTCTGGAGCGAGAAGCCGGTGGCCATGGATCACGCCTCGGCCTCCGAATTGCTCGCCGAAGCGGCGGCGGCCGGGCTCCGCGTCGCCTGCGCGCCCGACACCGTGCTCGGGCCAGGGATCCAAACGGCCTTGCGCGCGATCGCACGCGGCGACATCGGCGAGCCGCTCACCGCGATCACGATGTTCCACGTGCCCGGGCCGGAGGCCTGGCATCCCAACCCCGACTTCCTCTACGCGCTGGGAGCGGGGCCGCTGTTCGACATGGGTCCCTACTACGTGACCACGCTGGTGCAGGCGCTGGGTTCCGCATCCCGTGTGCACGCGACGTCGTCCACGGCGCGCACGGTCCGCACCATCGGCAGCGGCCCGCGGGCCGGGCAGGAGTTCCCGGTCGAGGTGCCGACCCATCACTCGGCGCTCATCGAGTTCGCCGGGGGCACGTCTGCGCAGTCGACGTTCTCGTTCCAGCACGCCCGCCCGAGGGCCGGCTTCGTCGAGATCAACGGAACCGAGGGCACGCTGAGCCTGCCCGACCCGAACAACTTCGACGGCCCGACGACCCTCTGGCGCTCTGGCAGCAGCGAGCCCGAGGTCATCGAGGCCGACGGGGCGGCGTTCGGCAGGGGCACGGGAGTGGTGGAACTGGCGAGGGCGATCCGAGCCGGGGTGCCCGAAAGGGCGTCCGGCCGGCTCGCGGCGCATGTGCTCGACATCCTGCTCGGGATCCGAGACGCGGCGGCATCCGGGATGCCGGTCGAGATCAGCTCGGTCGCGCCCGCGACGGCGCCCCTGCCGCGGGAGTGGAACCCGCAGGACGCGACGCTGGGGTGATCGGCCCCGACTAGGCCTTCTTCGGCGCCGCGGGCAGCACGCGCTCCAGCAGCGCGAGGGAGCGGCGGATGTCGACCTCGTCCGGGTGGAGCAGCCACTGCAGCTGCAGTCCGTCCGACGCCGCGGCGACCAGCGCGGCCGCGTCGTCGGGATCGATCTCAACGTCGATGATCCCGGCGGCTTGATCCTCCCGGATCCGCCGGGCCAGATCGGCGCGCACCCTCGCGAAACGGGCCTGGATGAACTCTCGGGTGACGGGATGCCGCTGGGCCTGCAGGGCATCCGTGGTGAGCGTCGCGTACAGCTCGATCAGGCCCGGGATGGCGCGGTTGTTCTCGGCGCTCAGCTCCATCAGTTCGACGGCGGACGAGCCCTCGGCCACCACCTCGCCATGCCGTGCGCCCTCGTGGGTGCGGTACACCTCCACCAGCAGTTCGTCGCGGGACGGGAAGTAGTACCTCAGCGCCGCGTGCGAGACCCCGATCGCGTCACCGATGGCGCGCAGCGAGGCTTCGACGCCGTGCGCGGCGAACAGTCCGATCGCCTTCGACAGGATTTCGGCCCGGCGCGCGGCGCCCTTGTGGTACGACCGCCCGATGTCGCCCGCGGCATCTGATGTCATGCGGCCATCGTATGCAGGACGCCTACGGCAGGGCGGCAACCTCGGCTGCCGAGAGAGCCCGGCTGTAGAAGCGGACGTCGTCGATCGCTCCGTTGACGAAGTCCGTCTGCACTGCGTTGTACTGCGCGCGACCGATCGCGGTGTGCCCGGTCGCGGCCCACGTCGTCGGAGCCGTCAGCGAACCCTGGGAAACCCCGTTGACGTAGAAGGTCATGGTGTTCGCCGTCTTGTCGTAGACCCCGACCAGGCGGTACCAGGTCCCGACCACGGGCGTCACCCCTTCGATGCTGGTGAATCCGGGCCCGCTCGTGTCCCCGTTCGTCAGGGAGAACCGGAACATGCCCGTACTCCCGTCCGTCTGCAGGTAGAAAGGGCTGGCGAGGGCGCCGTCGATCCCGACCAGGGACTGATATCCGGACACGTTGTTCAGCTTGATCCAGCCTGCAACCGTGTAGCTCTGGCTGGTGTTGATCACCGGTCCGGCGACATCGACCCAGCCCGTGCTCGTGCCGTTGAGGCTCAGCGCACCGGCGCCGACCTTTCCGGTGGTCCAACCCGCGCCCGCCTGCAGGGTGCCGGTGTTCGCCTTGCCCGAGAGATCGACCGCGGTGGTTCCCGATCCGGCGTCGAAGGCGTAGTAGGCGTTGGTTCCCGTCGCCAGCCCCGCGATCTCGCTTGCGCTGAGCACGCGGTCGTAGAAGTGGGTCTCGTCGAGCGCGCCGTTGGTGTAGTCGACGCCGGCACCGGCCCACTTGGCCCGGCCGACGGTCGTCGTCCCGGTCGCCTTCCACGTGGTCGTCGCGGTCGCGCTTCCCTGAGAGACACCGTTGACGAACAACTCGATCGTGTTCGCCACGCTGTTGTAGACGCCGGCGACGTGGTACCAGGTGCCGGTCGTCGCGGTGAGACCGTTCACCTGCGCCAGAGCGGCGCCCGTCGAGTCACTGCCGCGTTGTGCGAATGCGAACACGCCATTGTTCGCCTGCAGGTAGAAGGGACTGATGGTTGTGCCGTCGATGCTGGCGAACGTCTGGTGTGCCGTTATCGCCGACAGCTTCACCCAGGTCGCGACCGTGTAGCTCTGGCTCGAGTCGATCGCCGGGTTCGCGGCACTCACCCAGCTGGTGCTCGTGCCATTGAGGTTCAGGGCGTTGGTGCCGACCTTGCCGGTCGTCCATCCCGCTCCGGCCTGCAGCGTTCCGGTGTTCGAGTTTCCGAAGGAGTCCGCAGCGCTGGTTCCCGATCCCTCGTCGAAGGCGTAGTAGGCGCCGTACGGGGCATGGGCGATGCTGGCGCTCGAGTTCGTCGTGGTGTTGCCCACGTTGTCCGATACGACGTACTGGTACTTGTAGCAGTTGCCAGCGGTGACCGTGTCGACCAGTGGCGAAGTCGGGTTGGTTCCGCCCGTGACCGTTGCGAACGCGCCGAAGCTGCCGCAGGTGATCCCCGTGAGCGGTGCGCTCGCGCGCTGCAGGAGAGCGGTGCCGAGCCCCGAACCGGAGTCGGTCCCCGTGGCGAAGGTCACGCTCACGGTCGTCCCGCCTGTGCTGCCGTTCACGTAGCTGACGGACCCGCCAGTTGGGGCGGTGCCGTCGGCCATCGGGGTGAAGGGCGAGGTGGCCGAAGTGCTACCGGCGTAGTTCGTCGCGGTGACGTTCACCGTGCCTGGTGCGGCTGGCGCGCCGCTCCAGGAGTAGGTGTCGATGCCGAGCGCTCCGGGCGTTGCCGTCCAGTTCGTTCCCAGCGAGGGGAAGCCGTAACTGGCCACCCCCGATGCGTTGTCGGTGCTCGTCGCGGTCAGAGTGAACGATCCGGTGCTCGCTCCCGAGCGGTAGTACAGCGAGGAGCCCGTTCCGCTCCAGTAGCTGTTGCTGAACGCGGAGAACGTCAGTGCCGGGGTGGTCGGGGCCGTCGCATCCACCTTGATGTCCCCGCTGGTGTAGGTCGTCGCGTTGCCGAGCGCGTCCAGCACCGTGTAGCGGTAGCTGTAGCAGGCCTGGTCGGTCACCGTGTCGGAGTATGGCGACGCCGGATCGGCCGCGATCTGCGAGTACGAGCCGTAGGTGCCGCAGACGCCGTTGGTCGTCCCGGAGGTGGTGAGGGTCGCCGTCGCGCGCTGCAGGGTGTTGCCCGAGGTGGCAAGGCCGCTTGGGTCGGAGCCCTTCGCCAGGGCGATCGACAGCGTGGTCGAAGTCGAGTAGCGCGACCCGGTTCCGGTCAGGCCGGTCGCGTCGACCGAGCCGCCCGTCGGGCCTGTGATGTCGGCAGCGGGAGCATTGCCGAGCTGGTAGTGGTTGGTGACCGTCGCCTGCGGCATGGTCGTCGTGTAGAACGAGACCTCGTCGATCGTGCCCTTGAAGAATCCGCCGTAGTTGCCGTCGTTGTACTCGAGAATCGCGCCGATGCTGAACCCGTGCATGTCGAGCGTGGTGTTTCGCGTTGCCGCCTGCCCCGCCAGCGCGACGCCGTCGACGTACAGGATGATCGTGGTTCCGTCGAACGTTTCGATGACCTGGTGCCAGTGCCCATCATTCACCGCCGAGGCCAGGGTGAACGACTTGTCGTTGCCGGTGCCGTTTCCCCAGGCGGTCATCCCGGCCCCTCCCACGTTGAGCCAGAGGCCGTACTCCAGTGTGCTCCCGAAGGCGCCGTACGAGAACAAGACCTGTTGGGCAGAACTTGTGGTCTTGAACCACAACTCGGTCGACCGCACGGTTGCGCCAACGGGCAACCCGGTGGTGCCGGTCATCTGCACGTAGTCGTTGACCCCGTCGAATTGCGCGGCCGTGTTCGTGTCGCCCGAGAGGGCTCCCGGGACTCCGAGCGTCGGCCCGTTCATGTAGTCGCCCGTGTTGCTGCCCTTGCTGTCCACGGCACGCGGGTAGGTCGACGGGATCACCTGGAAGTTGTCGATGTGCAGGCCGGTGGTGGTGCCTTTGGCGAGGCTGAGAGCGTTGGCGCCGTCCATGATGCCCGCTTTGCCGGCGGCGGTGAGGGTCGAATTCGTGGCGGTGGTCACCAGGATGCCGTTGACGTAGAGGTTCAGGGTCGTCCCGATCATCTGCAGCTTGAGGCGGTACGACTCGCCAACCGTCAGGCCCGCGGGCACGGAGGCCGTCGCGAGGTTGTTCGCGACACCGCTGGAGTACCGGACCAGGGCCCAACTGCTGGTGAGCTGATCCCATCGCGCCATGTAGAACGCGGTCGTTGCGGTGTTCAGGCGTCCGATGACGCCGGTGTCGTCGCCCAAGAGGTTCGATCGCACGATCAGATCCGCTTCGACCGAGTAGTCGGCACTGGCGGGGGTCGCGCTCGCGTAGTCGATCGTGTATCCACCGAGGATCCCGGCCCGCGAGACGGTGTTCGAGTTGATTTGAGCGTTGGCACCGCCTGCCTGATGGGTCCAGCTCGCTCCGAGCTCACCGGTGTGGCTGGATAGCGCCGTGCCCGTCGTGTCGGTGAAGGAATCCAGCGAGATCGACGGCGAGCTGGGTTCGCCGAGCCGCCACTGACTCAGCAGGCCGGTCGTGTTGTACACCGCTCCGGCGTAGTCGACCTTCGAGACGCTCGCGCTGGTGGCGATGGTCTGGTTGCCGACGTGGTCGGTCACCACGAACCGGTACTTGTAGCAGGTGCTGTTCGAGACGGCGGTGTCGGTGTAGACCGAGGTGGGGTTGTCGGGCCCGATGTTCGTGAAGGCGTTGAACGTGCCGCAGTTGCCGTTGGTCAGCAGCGCGTAGGAGCGTTGCAATTGGCGGGTGGCTAGGCCAGAGCCACCGTCGGTTCCGGCCGCGAAGGTGACCGGCACCGAGAGGCCGGGCTGATATCCATCGAGGTAGCTGATCGTGCCGGCGCTGGGAGCGGTCGAGTCGTTCACGAAGGTGAAGCTGGTCGTCGTGGTGTTGCCGGCAACGTCACGCCCTGTGACGACCTCTCCCGGCCCACTCGTGGTGCCGGCCGTCCAGGCGAATGGCGCGGACACGTAGGGGCCGCCGGCGGGGGTCGAAACCGTCGACGGGGTGTGCGTCCATCCGGTCGTCATGCCGGTGAGCGCCGCCGTCTGACTGGATGCCGGCCCGGAGCCGCCATCGGCAACGGCATTGCGCATGGTCAGTGATCCGGCTGCCGCACCGGCGTAGTAGATGGTGGAGCCGCTCAGAAACGCGCCACCGCTGATGTTCGACAAGGTGATCGAATTGGTCGGGGGAGTCGCGTCGACGGTCACCGTGGCGCTCTTGGCGCTCTCGGCGCCGACCCAGTTCGTCGCGAAGACCGGGGTGACCGAGTACTTCCAGGTGCCCGTGGGCACCGAGCTCTCGACGCAGCTCGTCGAGGTGACCGTTCCTGCGCATGCCGAGAGGATGGTCTGCGCGACGAGAGTCGATGCGTCGTAGCGCTTGATCAGGTATCCGGTGACAGCCTGGCCGGACGCGAGGGTGGATGCGGCCCAGCTGACCGTCACGCTCGGCCCGACCGCGGATGCGGTGGGTGTCGCGCCCGCGTTGACCGAGGTCGCGGCGGAAGCCCCGTTGCTTCCGGCGGTGGTCGTGGCGAGCCAGAACGCCCACGCTGCGCCGGTCGAAACCCCGACGGTGACGGCGACCATGATGAACGCGAGCAGCCGGATGCGGCCAATCCAGGTGGAACGAGCCGGGTCGTCTGAGCTCTGCTCGATGCCCGCGTGCGCGGCGGTCATGGTCCGGCCACCAAGTAGACGGTGAAGGTGGCGCCCTGGCAGGCGCTCGCCGCGGCGGCCGTCATGGCCAGCGCATTGGTGAGGCTGATCGACAGGGTGCCGTTGACGGCTCCAACTTTCGCCGGGACGCTCCACCCCGTGCCACCGTTGGACTGGGTGGTGAAGCTCAGCGCGGCCAGGGAGCATCCGGAGTGGCTGCCGTCGACGGCGAACCCTCCCGTTCCCTGACTGGTGTCCCGCAGTAGCGAGCCGATCTTGACGATCGAGGTGTTCGGGTTCGTGGCAGTGAGGACGACGTTGGTCGAACCGCCCGGATACAGTCCGGGTGCGGGAGTCCCGGGGCTGAGCGAAAGCGCGGTCGGGGTGCGGTTAGCGCCGGTTCCGATGCCGCTGCCGCCCGCCGACCAGTACGACCAGGCGATCCCGCCGACCGGGATCCCGAGCAGCACAAGCAGTGCTCCGAGCAGGGCGAGACGCCGACCGGTGCTCATGGGGTCACCGTCGACGAGCCGGTGAAGCTGAGGGTGAGGGTGGCTCCCTTGCACCCGTCCTGATTTGCCGCGGTGTTGAGCATGCTCACCTGCGGCCACTGCGAGCTGGGGATGCCCCGTGCGTTGAGGGAGGTCGACTCGGCGGGGCCCAGGTCGAGCGAGAATCCGTCGGCGAGCTGAACGGCCGCGAAGTCGTTCACCGTGCACGGACGCGACGCAGTCGCAGCGGGAGCCGTCACGTGCGAGATCGTCACGTGGAGGTCAACGACCGTCATCGCGACGCCGCCCAGATTCGTGAGCGCGAGATCGAGCGGGTACATGTCGCCCGGCCGCAGCGGCCGGGCCAACGTTCCGGCAATGGTGTACGAGGGGCTCGGCTGATCGATCGATCCTCCGCCGGTGCCGTTCCCGCGACCGGTGCCGTTCCCGCCACCGACCCCGGTTCCGCTGCCCGAGCCGCCCCCCTTGTTGGGTTCCGGTGTCGTCGTGGGGTCTGCGTTGGCAGTGGTGCTCTGCGGTGGTGTGCTCGGGTCGGAGGATGGATGCTGTCCGGGCCGATCGGTACCCCGCCGAGGATGCACTGTGGTCGAGCTGACCACGGTGATCGCGAGGAGGACGCCGAGGAGCAGGCAGAGGGCAGCCAGTGCCCAGACCGCGATGCGATCGCGTCGCCTGACATCCATTTCTCGCCTCCCCACCCGGCGGCACTTTCACGACGAAGTTGCATGCACGGCAAGGGGAGGGACCTTACGGGTCCGGCTCCCCTTGCCGCACGGTGTGTGCTAGTTGACGGTGTAGGCGAGGTTCACCGTCGCGCCCTTGCAGGCATCCTGGTTGGCCGCGGCCTTGTCATTGAACTGGATGGTGGCGCCGGTCCATGCGCCCTTACCGCTGCCGGCGGCGACTTCGGCGTTCACCGTCATCGTCGCGTTGGAGAGGGTGTAGTCGCTTGCGTCGCAAGTGCCGACGGGAGTGCCGACCACATCGACGCTCGAGATCGAGGCGACGACAGTGGTGACGTACACCGGGCCGCTGTTGGAGTTGTTGAAGTTACCGCTCAGAGTCTGAGCAGAATCGCCGGGGCCCATGTTGGTGACCGTGCTGGTCTGAACGGCGGTGATCGGGACGTTCGTTCCGGTGCCCGCCGAACCCGTGCCGGATCCGCCGGCCGACCAGTATGCGAAGGCGATGCCGCCTCCGGTGAGCAGCAGCGCGGCGGTCACGATGACGACGAGGCGCTTCCTGGGCAACTTGTTCATGGTCCGACTCCTGTGTCGCTAGTCGGGGAGTTGAAGAGAAGAAGCGACTGCAAGATCCCCCGGTGCGGACTCCCCCGAATCCACTTCTCACCTGTCAATAAGCGTACCCGGGTAGGCAGACCTGTCTATGTCTTCGACGCAGATTCCTGTCCCCAATCAGGGGGACTGTTTGTCCCCCGATAGGGGACCGCGGTCTTGCCGCAGTTGATCCCTGCTTCGTCATCCATCGTGGCGCCGGCGTTTCCGTGGCAGGCGTGTGTGATCGGAGTGGGCGCCGCTCTAGCGACGAGCCTTATCGGGGGCGTTTTGCCGGCAATCAAGGCGACGCGCGTCCCGATCGCACGTGCCTTGAGGGATTGAGGCAGGCGAAGCCCGGCTCACCGAGGGTCGGGTCAGAGCGGGCCGATGGTGTAGTTGCCGAACTCGCGGGCCCTTATCTCGGCGGTGAGGTCCTCGCGCAACGCTGTTTGCCGGGCGGCCTCGCCGTAGTCGGCGTCGTGGTATTCGCGCACCGCGACCTTCGGGGTGCGGCGGAACATGCGGGCGATGCGTTTCAAGAGCCTCTTCATCTGCATTCCCTTCCTACTGCAAAGATAAAGCGGGTGTGCCTGCCGACACCAGGAACAGGAACTGCGGGAGAGCTCCAGGCTCCGTGCGAAGACCCGTCCCTTACGGTGACAAGGTTGGCCGAAATGTCGGTGGTTCGTCCCAGAATGGCTTGTAGCCCGATCGGGCGCGACACGCCGAAAATCACTACATGTAGTGGAATGACATCGGTGGGATTCCGGTTATATAGTGGGAACTCATTCCGGCGAAGGAGTCGGGATCGAGAGATTGAGAAGGAGGCTCGCCATGAACGACGTTGACAGCGTGGGCGGTTACGCGGTTCCGGTCGACCCCATGGACGACCTGCAGTGCGAGAGCTGCCAGTAGGCGCTCGCTGCACCCAAGACCCCCCGAAGGCCCCGGCCGACCTCGCGTCGCCGGGGCCTTCGCTTGCTCGCCGGTAGGCTCGAACCGTGCCAGTGAACGCCGAACTCGCGGGTCGCAGCTATCCCGCAACGCCCCCGTATCTGGTCGGGCGCGAGAAGGTGCGCGAGTTCGCGCGGGCCGTGCTCGCGACCAGTCCGTTGAACTTCGATCCTGAGGCCGCGCGGGCGGAGGGCTACGCCGACGTGGTCGCGCCCCCGACCTTCGCGGTCGTCGTGCAAGAGCACACCCTCGCCCAATTGCTCGGCGATCCGGATGCGGGCATCGACTTCGCGCGGGTGGTGCACGGCGATCAGCGGTTCACCTTCACGCGTCCGATCGTCGCGGGCGATGAGCTTAACGGCGACCCTGACCGTGACGAGCGTCAAGACCCTCGGCGGGCACAGCATGGTGACGGCCGAATCCGCGGTTGTCGACGCGGCCGGCGCGCACGTCGTCACCGCGACATCGACGCTCGTCGTTCGGGGCGAGGAATGAGCGCCGCGCCGACCGGCGCCGGCCTGGCCGTCGGTGACGTCGTCGCCGAGCGCGACTACCACCTGACTCGCGACACCCTGGTGCGTTACGCGGGAGCGTCTGGCGACTTCAACCCGATCCATTACCGCGACGACGTGGCCACCTCGGTGGGTTTGGACGGCGTGCTCGCGCACGGGATGCTCACGATGGGCTTCGCCGTGCAGCCGGTCATCGACTGGCTGGGAGGCGACAGCGGCAAGGTGCTCGATTACCAGGTCCGCTTCACCCGGCCCGTGCTCGTCGATCCCGAGACCGGCGCCGACGTGAGCGTGGTCGCCAAGGTCGGCGTTCTGGATGACGACGGCGCGCGCATCGATCTGACCGTCACCTTCAATGGCGAGACCGTGCTCGGCAAGGCCCAGGTGCGGGTCGCGCTCGCGTGACCGAACTTCGCGAGCTCACCACCCTGCGAGTCGGCGGCCCGGCCGATCGGGTGCTCGAGCCCTCGACCCGCGACGAGCTGGTGGCCACTGCCCTCCAGCTGTGGGCGGGTGTCGATGACTGGCTGGTGCTCGGCGGCGGCTCCAACGTGGTGATCTCGGACGAGGGCATCGACGGCGGGGTGCTGCACGTCATCACCCGCGGGATCTCGCAGCAGGCCCACGACGACGGGACGGTCCATCTGCTGGTCGAGGCCGGCGAGCCGTGGGACGCGGTCGTCGCCCACGCCGTCGAGAACGGGCTGGCCGGCATCGAGTCGCTCAGTGGCATCCCGGGCAGTTCAGGCGCGGCGCCGATTCAGAACATCGGCGCCTACGGCCAGGAGCTCAGCGGCAGCCTGGTCGGCATCGACTTCCTCGACTTCGGTACGGGCGAAGTGCAGCACCTCGCGGCGTCCGAGCTCGGACTGGGCTACCGCACCAGCGCGCTCAAGCGCGGGCGGCTGGGGGTGGTGCTCGGAGTGGAGCTCGCGCTCGCGGCATCCCCCGATCGACGCTCGCTCCCCGTGGCCTACGACCAACTCGCGCGTGCTCTCGGCGTCGAGCTCGGCGCGCCCGCGCCGCTCGCCGAGGTGCGCGCCGCGGTGCTCGACCTGCGCGCCTCGAAGGGCATGGTTCTGGATGCCGCAGACCCCGACTCGGTGAGCGCCGGCTCGTTCTTCACCAACCCGATCGTGAGCGAGAACTTCGCCCGCGGCCTCCCCCCGGACGCCCCGCGCTGGCCGACCGAACCGGAGCCGCCCGCGCAGGTGCTGCCGCTGGGCGCGCCCATCCCCGCAGCTCCCGCCTCGGGCGAGTACCTCGTGAAGCTCAGCGCCGCCTGGCTGATCGAGCACGCCGGCATCACCCGCGGCTTCGCCCTGCCGGGCTCGGGCGCGGCGATCTCGAGCAAGCACACGCTCGCGATCATCAACACCGGCCACGCGACCGCGAACGACATCGTGCAACTGGCGAACTACGTGCAGACCCGCGTGATGTCGGAGTTCGGGGTGCTGCTGCAACCCGAGCCCGTGCTGGTGGGCGTGAGCCTGTGATCCACGACTAGGGCGCCCGACCCAGCAGACCGAGTTCCATCGCCTTGGTGACGGCGCGCGTGCGGTCGTCGACTCCGAGCTTGACGAACGCGTGCAGCAGGTGGGTCTTCACCGTCGCCTCGCCGACGAACAGCCGCTCGCCGATGGCGCGGTTGCTCAGCCCTTCGGCCACGAGGGCGAGCACCTCGAGCTCGCGCGGGCTCAGCGCCGGAGGAGCGGCCGCGGCGGCCGCGGCGGCGCGCTGCACGAGCAGCCGGCTCACGCTGGGAGCGAGGGCGACTTCGCCGGCAGCGACGGCACGGATGCCTGCCAGCAGCTCCTCCTCGGGCGCGGCTTTGAGCAGGTACCCGCTGGCTCCGGCCGAGATCGCGCGCAAGATCGCGTCGTCGTTCTCGTAGGTGGTCAGGATGATCACCCGCGTCTCCTGCCCGCCGGCGAGGATCTGCGCGGTCGCCTGGTCGCCGTCGATGCCGGACATGCGCAGATCCATCAGGACCACGTCGGGCAGCAACTCCGCTGCGAGCTCGACCGCTGTCTCGCCGGACGAGGCCGTTCCCACCACCTGGATGTCTGCGGCCGCATCCAGCAGGGCGACCAGTCCGGCGCGCACCACCGGGTGGTCGTCGACCACCAGGGCGCGGATGCTCATGACGCCCCCGCGTCGACGGGCACGCGGGCCGTCAGGGTCGTCGCTCCTGGCGTCCCGTCGACGGCGAGCGAACCGCCGACCAGGCCGAGCCGATCGCGCAGGCCGCTGAGGCCGAATCCGGCCGCCGGCGCGGTGACCGGCTCGAAGCCGTGCCCGTCATCGACGACCCTCACCCGGGCGAACCCGTCGTCAGAACTCAGCTCGACCCCCACCGAGCGAGCGCCTGCGTGCTTGCGCACGTTGGCGAGGCCTTCCTGAGCGCAGCGCAGCAGCACGACCTCGGCGTCGCGGTCGAGCGGCTCGTTCAGCGTGCTGCTCACAGCGACCGTGATCCCCGACTCGCGCTGGAAGCGGGCCGCGAGGTGCTCGAGGGCCGTCACCAGTCCGCCGCCCGGCAGCTCGACGCGCGCGCTCGCAGCCACGAGGGACCGCGTCTCGGCGAGCGCCTCGCGCGAGGAGCTTTCGACCAACTGCAGTGTCTCGTCGGACAGGGTGCCCGACGCCAACTCTCGTCGAGCACGCTGGGTGAGCAGCACCTGGCCGGTCAGGGTCTGCGCGATCGTGTCGTGCAGTTCGCGGGCCAGCCTCTCGCGCTCGTCGGTAGCTCCGGCGTCGCGGTGCAGCAGCTCCAACTGGGACTGCGCAGCGGTGAGCTCGTCGAGCAGCCGCTTGCGCTCGTGTCCGAGGTCGGCGATCCTGCTGATCCAGATGCCCATCGCGAGCGCGAAGACGAACGAGATGCCCTCGACCGCGATGGCGACCACGATCGGGTCGGGGGTGAATCCGAGGCGGATCGGAAATGCGACTCCCACGACCACGGCGATGAATGCGCTGGCGATGACCGAGCGCCGCACGGTGCTCACCATGCACCAGGCCGTCGGAAAGGCGATCACCTGGAAGAAGGCCAACGACGTATCGGTCGCCGTGAGGACACCGGCGGTGAGAATCGTGACGACCAGCACGGCCAGGGATCGCGGCGTGTCCTCCCCGTCGGGATGAGCGACGAGCCCCCAGAAGATCACGAAGCCGGCGAGGACCGCGGAGCCGATCCAGAACCGCGGCACGAATCCGACGCTCAGCCAGAGCACGATGGCGCACAGCACGGCGGTGCCCGCCACTGCGAGCAGCCACCAGCGTCGAGCCGTCACCGCGCCACCATCTAGCTATCCTTGCGGATCCACCGGAACGTGACTCGCGCCAGGATCAGCCCGACGACGAGCCAGATGGCGAGGGCGATCGCGTCGCCCGGCAGGTTCCAGCTGCCGCCGGCCTCGGCCGCCTCGAAGGTCGAGGGCAGGAATGCCGATCGCATGCCCTGAGCCAGCCACTTCAGCGGGAAGACGCTTGCGACGTTCTGCAGCCAGGTCGGCAGGTTGGTGAAGGCCAGGTAGACGCCCGAGATGAACTGCAGCACCAGCACGATCGGGATGATGACCGCCGTTGCGCTCTTGCCCGAGCGCGGCAGGGCGCTGAGGCCGATCCCGAGAATGGCGCAGGTGGCGACGCCGAGCAGGAACACCCAGGCGAAGGTGAGCCACCTGGCCGGATCGGTCGGGATCTTCACTCCGAAGGCGACGCCGGCCAGGAGGATCAGCAGGGCCGCCTGCAGGATGCCCGTGACCAGGGCGCGTCCGATCTTGCCGATGAAGTAGCTGATCACCGAGAGCGGGGTGCCGGCCAGCCGCTTCAGCGTGCCGTCGCTCTTCTCGCCCGCGATATCGATGGCGAGGTTCTGCAGCCCGCTCAGCAGCACGCCCGCCGCCAGCATGCCGGGGAGGTAGTAGGTCGCGGCGCTGACCGAATGGCCCGCGGCATCCTTGCCGAAGCTGGTGTTGCTGAACGCGACGGAGAAGATGGTGAGCATCACCACGGGGAAGAGGAAGGTGAAGAACACCGCGTCGCCCTGGCGGAAGTAGCCCAGGATCTCGTAGCGGATGCGCGAGAAGCCGATCCGGACGATCCGCCCGGGAGTGACGACCGTGCGAGTCGTGGATGTCGTCGTCATTTGGCCACCAGCTCCAGGTAGATGTCTTCGAGACTCGGGCGGATGACCTCGAGCCGTTCCGGTTCACCGGCGGCGGCCAGCTGGGCGACGAACTCGCCGGGCCGCTCGGTGCGTTCCTCGTGCACGACGCCGGCACGGGTCCAGCGCACCAGCGGGATGCGCGCTGCGGCGCCGCCGATGGTGTCGATCGGGCCGATCTCGACCAGCCGGCCGTCGGCGACGATGCCCGCGCGGTCGCTGAGCTGGGCGGCCTCGTCGAGGTAGTGCGTCGTGAGGAGGATGGTGGTGCCCTCCTTCTTGAGCTGCTCGATCAGGGTCCAGAACTGGCGGCGCGCCTCGGGGTCGAACCCGGTGGTCGGCTCGTCCAGGAAGAGCAGCTCGGGGCGCCCGATGATGCCGAGCGCGACATCCACGCGGCGCCGCTGTCCGCCAGACAGCTTGCGGATCAGCGACGACGCCTTGTCGTCGAGCCCGACGGCTGTGATCACCTCGTCCACGTCGCGCGGGTTCGGGTAGAAGCCCGCGAAGTGGGTCAACTGCTCGCGGACGGTCGCCGCGCCCTGCTCGCCGCTGCTCTGCAGCACGATACCGAGCCGCGCCTTCCAGTCGAGGCCGCCGTGCTCCGGGTCGACGCCCAGCACGTTGACGGTGCCCGATGTGCGGTCGCGGTATCCCTCGAGGATCTCGATGGTGGTGCTCTTGCCGGCTCCGTTGGGTCCGAGCAGGGCGAAGGTCTCGCCGTGCGCGATGTCGAAGTCGATGCCGCGGAGGGCGTCGACTCCCCGGTAGCTCTTGCGCAGGTCCCGGACCTCGACGGCGGGCGGAGAAGTCGTCATGCGCCCATGGTGTCGGGTGACGGCATCCCGGGACAACGACCCGGTGGTGGAGCCGCGGCATCCACCAGTCGATGGATGCCGCTGCTCAGTTCAGCGCGCTCAGTTCAGCGCGCTCAGCGCCAAGCTCACGGCCAGGCCGATCATCACCACGGCGATGATCGCGTCGAGCACGCGCCAGGCGATCGGGCGCGCGAAGAGCGGCGCGAGCAGGCGCGCTCCGAACCCCAGGGCCGAGAACCAGAGGATGCTGCCGAGTCCTGCCCCGGCGCCGAAGGCCCAACGAGCGTCGCCGTGCGTGCTCGCGACGGTGCCCAGCAGCAGCACGGTGTCGAGGTAGACGTGGGGGTTGAGCCAGGTGAGGGCCAGGCAGGTGGCGGCCACGGCGAGGGCGCTCGCCGCCTTCGGAACGGCCGCATCCGATGTCTCCAGCCGGGCGGGGCGGAGGGCGCGCCGCGCTGCGAACAGCCCGTAGAGCAGCAGGAAGGCCGCTCCGACCCAGCGCACCACCTCCACGAGCCAGGGGACCGCGGTGAAGAGCAGCCCGCCGCCGCCGATGCCGAGCGCGATCAGGACCAGATCTGAGACCGCGCAGATCGCCACGACCAGCAGGACGTGCTCGCGGCGGAGTCCCTGGCGCAGCACGAAGGCGTTCTGCGCACCGATCGCGATGATCAGCGAGAGGCCCAACCCGAGGCCGGCGAGGGCAGCGGGGATCCAGGCGGCGGGCATCCGGTCACGGTACCGGGTCGGCGAGGCTGCGATCCAACCAATCCGCCCCATCCAACCAATCGCCTGCGCGACAACGCCCGACGGCCCCGCTCCGAGGGATGGAGCGGGGCCGTCATGGCAGCGGGCGCTGACGCGCGAAGCGCGCTCTGGTGTGGTGAGAGACCTGAGGGGTCAGCCTCCCAGGATTCCGAGAAGCCCCAGCAGGCCGCCGCCCGATGTTGGCGGGCTCGAGGGGGTCGGGGCCGGGGCGGGTGCGGGTGCGGGAGGTGTGGGCGCGGGAGTCGGCTTCGGCGCGGGAGTGCTGGGGGTGGGCGTGGGCGTCGTGCTCGGCGCCGGCGCGGGCGTTCCCGGCGCGGGAGCGGCGGCCGGCGCGCTCTTCGTCCGCACCAGCGACGTCGAGTCGAGGCGGTACGCGCGTCCGGAGGCCGAGAGCACGACATCGACGCGCAGACCCGTGTGGCCGGCCTTCGAGACCGGGAGGCCGACGCTGACCTTCATCCATCCGGAGCTGTCACTGAACGAGGTGGTCGCGGTCTCGGTGGTGCCGCCGATCGCGGTCAGCTTGAGCGAGCCGCTGATCCCCGCCGACGACCCGGGTTCGACCCAGATGGTCACCGTGTCGGTCTCGCCGGCGGTCACCGTCGTCGTCACGGTCTGGCTGACGGTCTGCCCACCCGTCAGGGCGAGCGCGTACTTGCCGCCCCTGGCGTTGGTGTTCGGGCCGTCCAGGGACGGGCTCGACGCGGTCCAACCCGATGAGCTGCCCTCGAATGACGGTGACTTCAGCGCGATGCCCGCACCGGCGGGCGCCGCGGGTTCGGCCGGATAGCCGCTCGAGTTGGGCACGGGGGTGGACGCGGTCGGGCTCGACGCCGACGAGGTCGGCGCAGGCGAGGCCGGCGCGGACGGCGAGCTCGACGGCGCGTTGGTCGGCGTCTGCTTCGGCGGCACCCTCGTGCTGGCGTACTTGCCGAACACCTGCGACCAGTAGCGGGTCCCATCCGACCCTTGGTAGTAGCCGACCCCGAGATCGGTGTAGTCACCGACCAGGTTGCGGTAGTGCTCGGGCGAGTTGACCCAGGCCTGAACCACGGTGTCGTAGGTGTATCCCGATGCGACGTTCTCGCCCGCGTGGCTCCAGCCGGGCGGGATCTGCGTCGAATAGTTCGGGTTGTGACTCATCGCGCCGTTCTTCCACTGCTGGTACGCCCAGTCGGCGGCGACCTTGTCGAGTGCGGCGTTCCTGACCAGCGGCGTGGTACCGGCCTCGGCGCGCACCTCGTTGGTGCCGTCGAAGACGTACTGGGTCTTCTGTGCGTCGGTGAGACTGGACGAGGCGGCCGCATTGGCAACGACGAGCGGCGACTGCGGCACGCTCAGGGCGGCAGCGGTGCCCGCCACGATGGCGACGGATGCGATGGCGATGATGATCGGGCGGCGCACGGGCGCGGCCGATCGCAAGAAGTGGAGCATGGTTGGTGAATCCCCCCGAAGTCGCGTGCGGGTGACGCGTGCTTCGGGGCCACCGTAGGGGGGACAGAACGGGGTACACAGCCCCCGTCGGAGGGATAGACAAGTTTGTGCGTCACCGCTCGCTCACCTGGCGCTCATCCCCAGAAATGCTGGAAATACAGGGGGTTTGTTGTCAGTGCCCACAATCGCGCCGGGGGACACGCCCCGAACGGGGGGTAGGCGAAATGGGCAGAAAGAAGCCGGGACCGCTTGTCTTGGGGGGCGAACGGTCCCGGCTTCTTGGCGCTACCGCGCCCTACAAGGCCATGGCCTTGTTGCGACGGTAGCTCTCCCGCACCAGATAGGCACCCGCTGCCAGCAGTGCGAGGACGGCGGCGACGAGAGCGGCGATCCCCACGCCGGTCGTCGCCAGCCGAGCGATGTTCCCGGCCGTGGTGCCGGGGTTTCCGTCCGAGGGCGGAGGCGTGGTGTCGACACCGCCGACATCACCGGGAACCACATTCGGGCCGACAGACGCACGCGCCAGGTTGATCTGGGCCACGTTTCCGCCCGCTGCCCGCAGGGCCGTTCCGAGTCCGCCGGTGGGGCCGGGGAGCACCCGAACCTCGACCGCGGTCTCGGTGAAGGTCCCGTCGCTCACGTCCTGGTTGTTCACCCGGACCGAGAGCACGTCGGCCAACTTCGCCACCGAGTTCGAATCTCCGGTCAGACCCTGAACCGCCGGGTCGACGAGTCCGGTGTTCAGCGCGTTCGCCAGATCGGTGACGGCGCTGTCCGAGCCGAGCAACTGGCCGTTCAACGAGCCCGCGATGTTGCCGAGAGCGCCGTTGAGGTTCGACCGGGACGCTCACTCCGAGCACCTGCGCCGTCGCCTTCGCGTGCACGCCGGCGCCGGTGAGGAACTCGTTGATCGTGCCGCTGAGGTCGGCCGTCACGCTGGTGGTCAGAGCAGGAAGCGCCGTCGACACGTCGGAGCAGACGTTCTGCGTCACGGTCTGGTCGACCAGCTTGGTCACCGTCTGGTTGACGGTCTGGGTGATGTAGGTCAGCGTGCCTGACACCTTGCCGAACAGGCTGCCGACGACCGGCACCCCGTTCAGTTGGGGAACGCCGTTCACCACGGGCAGCGGAACCCCGTTGATCACCGGGACCTGGATCGTCACCTGCTGCACCACCTGGGTGGGCACCTGGATGACCTTGTCCACCAGCTTGCAGACGCTCTGCACGAGCGGCGCCTGCGCCACGTTCTCAGAGAGGTCGGCGTGCAGGGTCACCGTTGCGTTGTTGATGGCGCCCTTGACCGCGTTCACCACCTGGTCGGCGATGCCCGAGACCTTGGTGGTCACCGAGTTCAGCACCGGGTCGAGGATCGACGCGTCCACCAGTTCGGTGCCGGGTGCGAGATTGTTCAAGTTCTCGCCGAGCAGCTTCTCGAGGTTCAGGGTGACGACGCCCGTCTCGAGGTCGAAGGTCACGCCGTCGCTTCCGTATTGCGTGGTCAGCAGGTTCTGCACGAGCTGACGCAGATCGCCGGTGTTGATGGATGCCGTGACGTGCGCATTCCCTCCCAGCAGGTTCAGTGCCGGGTTCAGCTTGACGAGTGCCTTGTTGAGGTCGGAGACCAGCAGCCCATCGGTCCCGTCGAGTTTCGACAGTCGGTTCGTCACTGAGTCGAGCGCCGTGTTGACCTTCTCGATCAACTGCGAGATCGCCGGGCTGGTGAACTGCAGGTCGACTCCAGCCAATGAGTAGTCGCCCGAGGCGTTCTTGCTGTCGGAGACAGCCTGGGCCGCGACTGCGCCGATGGCGACCTTCAGGTCGGCGATGTTCGACGCGAGACCGCTTCCGAGCAGCTTGCTCAGGTCGAGGGTGGCGTCGCCACCCGGCATGGACTGGTCCTTCCCGACTCCGACTCCGCCGTCCTTCTGCACCCCGCCCGTCTGGGCGGCCGAGGTGCCGTCGCCCGCGGCGGTGGCGTACTCGCCGATCGCGCCGAGCTGGAGGAACTGACCGAGGTTGCCCTGGACGCTGGAGCCGTCTCCCACCTTCACGGTATTGAGCGCCGTGGCCTGGAACGGGTCCTTCACAGTCATCGGGGAGCCGTTCGCGTTGGCGTGAGCGGATGCCGCCTCGAGCGCTGCGACGTTGTCGAGGTTGGTTCCGAGCAGGGAGCCCGAGAGGAACTGGGCCTCAGAGGTGGCGACCGGCGTGGTGTCCGCCGCTCGGGCGGTGGTGGCGCCCGCGAGCGCGAATCCGGTGGCCAATGCCACGGAGGTGAGCCCGGCGGCGAGTCGACGGCCGCGGGATGCGGCGGTCGCGCGATGCGAATTGAACACGGGGATGCCTTCCTGATCCATACGGACGAGGAAGCCGGGTCTGCAATGCCTCTGCGGGTGCGGAGGCGAACGTCACTGCTGATCCCAGTCTCGTTGCCCGTATTCGGTTGTGGTTACGGCGGGTGGTGCGGAAGGGCTGGTGAGGCCCTTCGCACAGAGAGACCGGGTGACCGTCGGGTTATGACGCGGGGGTTTGGTCGCAATCCGTCCCCACTTCGGGGGGCATCGCGATGCGATGCCCCCGCCGCGTGAGGCAATCGGGGAGCGCTCTTGGGGATGCCGTACACTGAAGCGCAGTGGTGAAGTCAGCCAAGCTTTGTCGTGCCCGCTTTCCGCTGGCCGCGTGGCCGGGCGGGCCGACCCCTGTAGGGCGGTGGCTCAATTGGTAGAGCAGCGGTCTCCAAAACCGCAGGTTGCAGGTTCAAGTCCTGTCCGCCCTGCGATACGCCGCACGACAGTGCGGAGTTCAGCGTTGGTGAATCCTGTTGAAAGGTGTTGAGAGTGGCACGAAAGGTGGTCGAGGATCCCAGTGAGGACCTCGTCGCGAGCGCCAAGAGGGAGCGCGCCGAGCGGCGTGGACCCTTCTCGCGGATCGCACTCTTTCTTCGACAGGTCATCAATGAGCTGAAGAAGGTCGTCACGCCGACCCGGCGTGAACTGTTCAGCTACACGGGTGTCGTCCTCGCCTTCGTGATCGTCATGATGGCGCTGGTCTACGGGCTCGACTACGGCTTCGGCTGGCTCGTCGCCTGGGTCTTCGGCAACGGCACCCTCACCCAATAGACATTCGAATGGAAGTAACAACTGTGACTGAAGACGAGCGCCGCGACGTGGATCTGGCGCCGGCCGCCGAGCAGTCGTCCGAGACCGACGACCTGCTGCAAGACGACGTACTGAGCGTCGACGAAGCCACGGACGAGAACGCCGAGAGCCGCGCCATCCATGTGATCGATGACGAGGGCGACGTCGAGGCCAACCTCGACAGCATCCTCGATGCGCTGGATGCCGCGAGCGACCCCGAGGCCGACGCGATCGCCGACTCGGCGCTCGACATCGGCGAGGCGTCAGACACGAACGACCCGACCGACTTCGACGCGGCGGAGGCGGCCGCTGCCGACGAGAACGAGGCAGAGCTCGAGGCCGAGGAGGGCGAGACCGAGGTCGACCCTTACGACGACTTCCGCGCTGAACTGCGCGGCAAGCTCGGCAAGTGGTACGTCATCCACTCCTATGCAGGGTTCGAGAAGCGCGTCAAGCAGAACATCGAGTCTCGCCGTCAGTCGCTGGGCATGGAGGACTACGTCTTCGAGGTCCAGGTGCCGATGGAAGATGTCGTCGAGATCAAGAATGGTCAGCGCAAGCTGGTCAACCGCGTGCGCATCCCCGGCTACGTGCTGGTGCGCATGGACCTCAACGAAGACAGCTGGTCTGTGGTGCGCCACACCCCGGGAGTGACCGGATTCGTGGGCAACTCCCACAACCCGACCCCGCTCCGCTTCGAGGAGGCCTTCAACATGCTGAAGAGCCTCGTGCAGGTCGTCGAGGCGCCAAGCAAGGGCGGCGCGGCGGGCAAGGGCGGCGGCAAGGCCGCAGCCCGCGTCATCCCGGCCGAGGTCGACTTCGAGGTCGGCGAGACCATCACGATCAAGGAGGGCTCGTTCGCGGGCCTGCCCGGCACGATCAGTGAGATCAAGCCCGAGAGCGGCAAGCTCACCGTGCTGGTCTCGCTCTTCGAGCGCGAGACGCCGGTCGAGCTGTCGTTCGATCAGGTCACGAAGCTCTGACCTCTTGTTGATCGAGTAGGCCGCCGAGGCGGCCGTATCGAGATCCCTGTCCTTCGGATAGACTTTCCCGGCGCCGGTTTCGATACGCGGACTTCGTCCGCTACTCAACCGCCGAGAATTCACACCCACCACTGCCAGGAAAAGCCTGGTTCGTGGCAGCGCGCCCCCCGGGCGCACGACAGAAAGAAGAGCCACTCATGGCACCCAAGAAGAAGGTGACGGGGCTGATCAAGCTCCAGATCCAGGCCGGTGCGGCCAACCCCGCTCCGCCGATCGGACCGGCTCTCGGTCAGCACGGCGTGAACATCATGGAGTTCTGCAAGGCGTACAACGCGGCGACCGAGTCGCAGCGCGGCAACGTCATCCCGGTCGAGATCACCGTCTACGAAGATCGTTCGTTCACGTTCATCCTCAAGACCCCGCCGGCCGCCGAGCTCATCAAGAAGGCCGCGGGCGTGCAGAAGGGGTCCTCGACCCCGCACACCGTCAAGGTCGCCAAGCTCACGCGCGACCAGGTGCGCGCCATCGCCGAGCAGAAGCAGGTGGACCTCAACGCCAATGACGTCGAGGCCGCCATGAAGATCATCGCCGGCACCGCCCGGTCGATGGGGATCACGGTGGAGGCGTAATCATGGCACCCAAGTCCAAGGCATACCGCGCCGCCGCCGAGAAGATCGAGCCCGGCAAGTTCTACGAGCCCACCGAGGCCGTCGGCGTCGTCCGCGAGACCGGGTCGAAGAAGTTCGACTCGACCGTCGAGGTCGCGATGAAGCTCGGCGTCGACTCCCGCAAGGCTGACCAGATGGTGCGCGGCACCGTCATCCTCCCGCACGGCACCGGCAAGGTCGCCCGCGTCATCGTCTTCGCGACCGGCCCCGCGGCCGAGGCCGCAATCGCGGCCGGCGCCGATGAGGTCGGCGGCGCTGAACTCATCGAGAAGGTGGCGGGCGGCTACACCGCGTTCGACGCGGCCGTCTCGACGCCCGAGCTCATGGGCCAGGTCGGTCGACTCGGCAAGGTGCTCGGCCCGCGCGGCCTGATGCCCAACCCGAAGACCGGCACGGTCACGCCCGACACGGCGAAGGCCGTCTCGGACATCAAGGGCGGCAAGATCGAGTTCCGCGTCGACAAGCACAACAACGTGCACTTCGTCATCGGTAAGGCCGGATTCACCAAGGAGCAGCTGGACGAGAACTTCCGCGCTGCCCTCGACGAGATCCAGCGCGCCAAGCCGAGCTCGTCGAAGGGTCGCTTCATCCAGAAGGCCACGCTCTCGACGACCTTCGGGCCCGGCGTCCCCTTGGACGTCGCGGCGCTGTGACAATTCCTGCCACACTCGGGTCATGACCACAGAGGGGCTCCGCTTCGGCGGGGCCCCTCTGTGCGTACCTCGGCGAACTCGAAGCTCCGTTCAGCGACCGTCGATCGCATGATCGTGGCGCGCCGCGACGAGATCGAGCGCGCGCTCGACGGCAGCTAGGCCTCAGCCACCTTCAGCACGATCTTGCCGCGGGTGTGCCCCTCCTCGATCAGGCGGTGAGCCTCTGCCGCCTGCCCCAGCTCGAGCACCTGGTCGACGTGCACGCGCACGTCGCCCGAGTCGAGCAGCCGCGAGATGATCGCGAGCGTCGCGCCGTCGGGCGCGACCTGGAATCCGGTTGCGCGCACTCCTGCCGCCGCCGCTTCTTCTGCCATGGTCGGCCAGCTGCCGCTCGGACCGTTGACGACGATCCCTCCGGGCCGCAGCACGGTGAGCGAGCGACTCGCCGTGTCGTCTTTCACGTTGCCGATCAGGTCGATGACGGCGTCGACATCCCGCACCGCTTCCTCGAATCGGGTCGTCGTGTAATCGATGACCTCCGAGGCGCCGAGTTCGCGCAGCCAGCTGGTGTTGCGGGCGGATCCGGTGGCGATCACGTGGGCTCCGAAGTAGGCGGCGAACTGCACCGCGAAATGGCCGACCCCGCCCGCGCCCGCGTGGATCAGCATCCGTTGCCCCTCGTGGGCCTTCGCGGTGTCGACCACCATGCCCCAGGCCGTGAGGGCGGCGACCGGCACACCGGCGGCCTCGATGTGCGACAGCGTCGACGGCTTGGGGATGACACTGAGCCCAGGAACGCTCAGATACTCCGCGTAGGCGCCACCGAAGCGCGGCACCGAAATCATGCCGTACACGTCCGTCCCGGGTTGCAGCGGATGAGCCGCGTACGGAGCCTCGACGACGACGCCGCTGAAGTCGTTGCCGAGCACCGCGGGAAAGCGCGTGATCGCCGCGAACGGTCCCCGGCCGGCGCGGGTCTTGGCGTCGATCGGGTTCACACCTGCCGCGACGACCTTGACCAGCACCTCCGAGCTGATGCGCACCGGCCAGTCGACCTCCGACATCGCCAGCACCTCGGGCCCGCCTGCGCCCGACATCGTCATGGCACGCATCGTCGTCATTCTCGGCCTCCCCGCTCGGTACCAGTAAACGACCGGAATGATTCGCCGGTGTTACGGCTGCATCACCGTGGTGCAAACCTTCAGCCGCTAGCATTCGAGCAGGGCGCAGGCGCGCCGCAGAAGGGACCGTCGTGCGCGTTCTGTTCATCGTCGTCCGGGCCGCGGCCGCCATCGCCGGTGTCGCTGCCATCGTCGGTCAGCTGTTGACGACCTACGCATTCTGGACCGGCCTCGGCATCGAGAACCGCAGCGCGCTCTTCGTGAATTTCTTCAGTTTCTTCACGATCGACTCCAACGTCGCGGCGGTCGTGGTGTTCGCGATCGGGGCGGTGTACCTGATCCGCAACGAAGGCGCCCCGCGCTGGTTCGCGCTGCTCAGGGCGAGCGCGGTCACCTACATGACGGTGACCTTGGTGGTCTACAACCTGCTCTTGCGCGGCATCGAACTTCCGCAGGGTACGACCCTGCCGTGGTCGAACGAGGTGCTGCACGTCGTCGCCCCGTTGCTGCTGGTGCTCGACTGGTTCTTCGCGCCGGGCCGCAGGCGGCTGGACTGGAAAGACCTGCGGGTCATCGTGGCGTTCCCGATCCTCTGGGTGATCTACACCCTCATCCGCGGGCCGCTCGCGTACAACGAGACGGCCCACAAGCCCACCTGGTACCCGTACCCCTTCCTCGACCCCTCGCTGTCGCCAGAAGGCTACTGGTCGGTGCTGTTCTACGTGATCCTGATCGCAGGGGCCATCATCGGCACCGGGGCTGGCGTCATCTGGGTGTCACGCCGGCGCGAGCGCTGGCCCCTCCGTTCGGTCGCCGGCGCGACGGCCGCATCAGCCTGAGCCGCGGCATCCCTCCGTTCCGACCATGATCGACCGCCCGCTCGCCGTCGTCGGCACCCTGTGCATGGCGGCGGCGCTGGTGACGCTGTGGGTGGCACGGCTGAGCGTGCCCTACGACCTGTACGTCAGCGAGCTCGGGGCCGTGGGTATGCCCACGGCGCGGGTCTTCCAGGTCGTGCTGCTGCTGATCGTCGGCGGGGGCGTGCTGATCGCCGTGTCCGGGCGCCGGATCCGCTCGCGAGCCCGGATTCTGCGCTGGTGGACGCCGTCCATCTCGCTCGCGGCGGCGAGCGTCTTCTTTCTGGTGGACTCCCAGGTGACCTGCACCGCAGGGTGCCCCTTGCCTGTCGGAGCGACGTTCACGCTGCAGGATTTCGTGCACACACTCGCGGCAGTGCTGGCGTTCGCGTCGGCCAGTTGGGCCATCCTGCAATGCGCGTTCGCCGTCGGCCATCCCGCCCTCGCACGCTTCTCGCTCGTCGCAGCGATCGCCGTGGCGGCAATCTCGACGGCGGGCGGCCTGATGTCGCTGCTCCACTTCGAGTCCGTGATCGGCAGTCGATTCGAGCTGGTGGCGACGACGATCGGCCTCGGCTGGGTGGTGGTGTTCGGAGCCTCGCTGGCGGTCTCAGCGGCGCATGGCATCCAGAAGCTGGTCGGCCAGCCCGATCAACCGGTGGATCTCGTTGTCGTCCCGCTCGACCCACCGGCACTCGGGTTCCGCGCCGACGGGCACGAAGGCGTCGTGCTGTTCCCAGACGACGAGAGTGCGGTCGGCGCCTAGCACGTACTGCTGCCACCAGACCTGGCGCAGGTAGTGGCGCGGGATGCTCCGCCACGCGCTGTTCGTGGTCTTGATCTCGCACAGCTCGAGTCGAGAGCCGCGCTCGCGCAGCCCGTCCGGCGTTGCGAGGTGGTCGGGTCGCCCGTCGGCATGGAAGAGCGCGGTGCTCGGCTGCATCCCGTAGACGCGACGCGCCCAGTGCCCGATCTCGGGCTCGCGCAGCCGGCCATGAGCCGTGAACGCGTTGCCGCCGAACCCGGTGCCCAGCAGCTTCTCGATGGCGAGGGCGCGCAGAGCCTTCTGGCCGGACAAACGGGCGACGTCGGTCGCGGTCACGCCCCGCGCTCTGGCCTTGAGCCAGGCGGCCCGGTCGGTGGCATCGGCGACGATCCGATCGGTGTGCCGGGTCGGCGGCGCATCCCAGAGCGAGAGGGTGGGCTGCACGACGGTCACGGGACCATTGTGCGCGTGACCTCGGTCATGCCGACCCCGCGCCACGCTCGCCAGTGCTTTCAGCGGCTCGGATCGTCGCGGGTGTCCGCATTTTGGGGGACGTCCCCCGGACTGGGGCAGACCGTCCCCCCGAACGGGTGTCGGCATTCAGGGGGACAAGGATCTAGCGTTCAGGTGGGGGACAAATCAGTCCCCCTTTCATCCGACAGACAGCTCGGTGCGGATGAGGCCGATGCACATCGTGGGGATGCGGACATGGATCAGCTGGGGAACTTCATCGGGGCGGCCAAAGAGGTCGCCCACGTGGCGCACGAACAGGCGACGGCCTTCGGCCTGGCGCCGGTTCCGACCGCGATCGTGGTCGGCTTGACGGCGATCTTCGCCCTGGTCGGCCTCACCGTGAGCGGTACGGGTCGTCGCAGGCGCGGGGCGCACCGCGCCTGAGGCCCTCAGTAGCCACTGAGGTTGTTCACAGGGTTCTCATAGAACTCTGGAGCTTCATAGTGACGTGACCGTTCCGCAGACCATGCCGCCCGCCAAGCTCACCCGCATCGACGGCTCGCCCGTGCGGGCTCTCGTCGTCGACGACGAGGTCTCGCTCGGCGATCTGCTGCAGATGGCTCTCCGCTACGAGGGCTGGGACGTTCGCACCGCCACCGGCGGCCAGCAGGCGCTCTCGCTCGCACGGCAGTTCAAGCCCGACGTGATCGTGCTCGACGTCATGCTTCCCGACCTGGACGGCCTCGAGGTGCTGCACAGGATGCGCGCGGATGGCCTCGACATCCCGGTGCTCTTCCTCACCGCCAAGGATTCCGTCGACGACCGGATCTCGGGCCTGACCGCCGGCGGCGACGACTACGTCACCAAGCCGTTCAGTCTCGAAGAGGTGGTCGCACGACTGCGCGGACTCATCAGGCGCTCGTCGAGGATCGTGAGCGATGCGGTCGACCCCGAGCTTCGGGTCGGAGATCTGCTGCTCAACGAGGAGAGCTACGAGGTTTCTCGCGCCGGTGTCCCGATCGAGTTGACCGCGACGGAGTTCGAGTTGCTGCGCTACCTGATGCGCAACCCGCGCCGCGTGCTGAGCAAGTCGCAGATCTTGGACCGCGTGTGGAGCTACGATTTCGGCGGCCGTTCGAGCATCGTTGAGATCTACATCTCGTATCTGCGCAAGAAGATCGACACCGATGCCGCCCCCATGATCCACACCGTGCGCGGCGTCGGCTACCTGATCAAGCCCGCGAGCTGACGCCGTTCGCCCGGGCGCCGCCCGCTACCTTTGAGGGATGACGATCGCAGTTACCGGGGGAAGCGGCAAGCTCGGACGAGGGGTCATCGCCTGGTTGCACGACGCCGGCTATGACGTGGTCAATCTCGATCGTGCCCCCGCGCCCGGCGGGCCTGCTCGGCCATCGGGCTTCATCGAGATCGACCTGACCGATTCCGGCCAGGTCATCGACGCGCTGAGCGGGGTCGAGGAGCGCTTCGAGTCGCTGGATGCCGTCATCCATCTCGCCGCCGTGCCGGCGCCCGGCCTGCTGACCAATGTCGCGACCTTCCACAACAACATGCTCGCGAGCTTCAACGTGTTCGAGGGGGCCCGCAAGGCGGGCATCAAGCGCATCATCCACGCGTCGAGCGAGACCGTGCTCGGCCTGCCGTTCGACGTGCCGCCGCCCTACATCCCGGTCGACGAGGAGTACCCGGCGCGCCCGAACTCGACGTACTCGCTGGTCAAGCACCTCGAAGAGACGATGGCGATCGAGCTCTGCCGCTGGGACCCCGAGTTGAGCGTCACCGGGCTGCGCTTCTCGAACGTGATGGACGGCAGCGAATACCCGGGCTTCCCGGCCTTCGACGCCGACCCGATGCTGCGCAAGTGGAACCTCTGGGGCTACATCGACGTGCGGGATGCCGGTCAGGCCGTCCAGAAGGCGCTTGAAACCCGCAGCCCCGGTTACGAGACCTTCATCATCGCGAACGCGGACACGGTGATGTCGCGCTCCAGCGCCTCGCTCGCGGCCGAGGTCTTCCCCGGTGTCCCGATCACGAAAGAACTCGGCGAGCACGAGACGTTGCTCTCGATCGACAAGGCCCGGCGGCTGCTCGGGTACGAGCCGCAGTTCGGGTGGCGCAAGGTCTAAGCCGGTTCCGACTCCCTTCATAGAGATTCCATAGCGGCCGGGCGAGAGGATGAGTCGTGCCGTCCGTCATCCGCCCTGCCCGCTGGTCGCTCCAGCGACGACTCGTGCTGGGCATCCTGGTGCTGCTCGCCGTCGTCAGCGTGGTGGTCGGCGGCGCAAGCGCGCTCGTGCTTCGTCAGAACCTGCTCACCCGTCTGGATAAGCAGGTGGTCCAGTCCGTCGGCTTCTCGGAGAACGACAACGGCTCGGCGGTCCCACCCCTGGTCGGAGGAGATGGCGGGGGCCCGCGGCGCTTCGGAGGCCTGTTCATGGAGTACGCCGGCGGGGTGGCGACCGGGGTGGTCGTGCGCGAGGACGGCAAGTTCGTCGCGTTGACGGCCGCCCAGGAGACCGCCCTTCTCGCGCTGCCGGGGCCGGATCGCCAGGCTCAGACCATCGACCTCGGCGGGTCCCTGGGCGCCTACCGGGTCGCCGCGGGCACCCGTCCGGACGGCACGCGGGTGATCGTCGGGCAGTCCCTCACCGACGTCAACACAACCACGAACAATCTGCTGCTGATCTTCGGGCTGGTCACCCTGGTCGCGCTGATCGCGGCCGCGATCGCGGGAACCATCGTGGTGCGGCTCGCTCTGCGCCCCCTTGGCCGCGTCGTGGCCACGGCCAGCCGCGTCTCGGAACTCGAGCTGGCCAAGGGCGAGGTCACTCTCGCCGAGCGCGTTCCGGATTCTGACACCGACGTGCGCACCGAAGTGGGCCAGGTGGGTGCGGCCCTCAATCGCCTGCTCGGGCACGTCGAGGGCGCGCTGATCGCACGCCAGGCCAGTGAAGACAAGGTGCGCCAGTTCGTCGCCGACGCCAGTCACGAGCTGCGGACGCCGCTCGCTTCGATCCGCGGTTACTCCGAACTGACCAGGCGCGGCGGCCACAAGCTCCCCGACGACGTCATGCGCTCGCTGGCGCGCATCGAGTCCGAGTCGATCCGGATGACCTCCCTCGTCGAGGATCTGCTCCTGCTCGCCCGCCTGGACGCCGGCCGCGAACTCGTGCTCGGCGAGGTGGATCTGGTTCCGTTGGTCGTGGATGCCGTGAGCGACGCCCACGCGGCCGCCCCCGACCACGAGTGGGTGCTGAACACTCCGGACGACGCGGTGGTCGTCACAGGCGACGGTGGACGCCTGCACCAGGTGATCGCGAATCTGCTGGCGAACGCCCGCGCGCACACCCCGGCGGGCACCCGGGTGACGACGACGCTGGCCGTGGACGGTGGCGACGCCCTCATCTCGGTTCAGGATGACGGGCCCGGCATCTCGCCCGGGTTGCTTCCTGTGCTGTTCGAGCGGTTCGCGCGTGGCGATGGATCACGCTCTCGTGCGACCGGGAGCACCGGGCTCGGCCTGGCCATCGTCGCGGCCGTCGTCGAGGCGCACCACGGCGTCGTCACCGTTGAGAGCGAACCGGGCGACACGCGGTTCGTCGTGCGCATTCCGTTGCGCCTGCCGTCGCTCGCGCCGATGGGGTGATTGGATGGCAGCGCCCCCCGATCGCCTTCCGAGAGTCGATACGTATGACCCGCTCATCCGCTCCCCGTCGCGCCGCCCGACTGCGCGCCCTGGGCGCGCTCGCCGCGGTGATCGCGCTCGCAGCCGGTTGCGTCGGGCTGGCGCTGGGAACCGCGGGAGCGGCATCCGCGAGTCTCGGGTCTGTTCCTCCTGAGGTCACGGCGTACGTCACCGGAGGGCCGATGGTCGCGCGACTGAACGATGTGTACGGTCCGAACGCGTCAGGCACGGCCGGGATCACGTTCGACGACACCACCAAAGAGGGTCCGATCAGCCGGGTCTACGAGTGGACGGCCGACCGGCTCGCCAATCGCGTGACCGACCACCCCGTGCAGCTGACGAACAACTGGGTCGTGCCCATCACGATCGGCGGGAAGTCGGTCGGGCTCGCCACGATCTGGATCAATCCGCAGACGGTCGCCGCCGAGCTGGCCGAGTTCGCCCCGTCTGCCGGGCTCGGCACTGCCCTGACCACGGTGCCGGCGACGGCTGCGCTGGTTCGCGACACCACGACAGGAGCCTGGCTGGCGCTCGCGGACGGCACTGTCACGCCTTTGGTCGCGGGAAAGTCGGGTCTGACCGGGCCGGTACCCGTCGGGTCGCTGACGCTTTCGCCGGCCGGGCCGGCAGCGGTGGCCACGACCGAGCCCAACACCGGCCTCGCCCTCGCGATCGGCGTCGTCGGGCTGATCGTGATCGTCATCGTGGCCGCCCTCCTGCTGCCGCGTGGTCGCCGTGCGAAGAAGCAGGTGGCGGCCGACGCCGCGGCGGCTGAGGCCGAGCCGGAGGCGGTGGAGCCGGTCGCGCCAGAGGCCGCCCCGAAGACCGCCGCGCCGACGACCGACGCCCCGAAGGCTGCCGCGCCGAAAGCCACCGCACCGAAGGCCGACGCGCCGAAGACCGACGCGCCGAAAGCCACCGCACCGAAGGCCGCCACGCCGAAAGCCGCCACGCCCAAGCCCGCCGGTGCTCGCCCCACGGGGCGCACGCCGACCACATCCAGTGCGGCCAAGCCCGCCTCCTCGAAGCCGCCGACATCGCGGCCGGCCACCTCGGGGCCTGCGGCATCCAAACCGCCGGTGCGGAGACAGCCGCCTCGCCCTCGCACGCCGAAGCCGCCGGTCGACCCCGACTCCGAGCCTGACCCGTCTTCCTGACCCGTCTTCCCGACCCGTCTTCCTGACCCGTCTTCCCGACCCGTCCTCCTGACGCGGTTTGCGGGGACCTGAATCGTCCCGTACTCTTATCGAGGCCGTAGACCGCTGGTTTCCGCCGTGTTCGTCAGAACGCAGCAGAGCAAATCCCGCGCAGGTGTGTGAAGCAGTTCCTGAGGTGCCGTTGAGAAGCGGCGTTCAGGCATCCAGCTCCGTGCGCTTAGCGCCGGAGCTTTTGTGTTTAACAGAAGTGACATGTCGGCGGCCGCATCCACGAATATCAACCAGGAAAGAGCGCCATGGCGAACAAGGAAGCAACGGTCGCCGAGCTGACGGACTTGTTCCGCAACTCGAACGCGGTCGTGCTCACCGAGTACCGCGGCCTCACGGTGGCGCAGCTGAAGCAGCTGCGCGCAAGCATCCGTGAGCACGCGAGCTATGCCGTGGTGAAGAACACGCTGACCAAGATCGCGGCGAACGGGGCGGGTATCACCGCGTTCGACGACGAACTTGCCGGCCCGTCGGCTATCGCCTTCGTTCACGGAGACACCGTGACCGTTGCGAAGGCTCTGCGTGACTTCTCCAAGGCCAACCCTCTGCTCGTGGTGAAGGGCGGCTATTTCGATGGCGCGCCCCTGACCGCCTCAGAGGTGGGCAAGCTCGCCGACCTCGAGAGCCGTGAAGTGCTGCTGGCCAAGCTGGCCGGTCTCTTCAAGGCTCCCCTGTTCGGAGCTGCCTACCTGTTCAATGCGCCGCTGTCGCAGGCCGTTCGCACGGTCGACGCGCTGCGCGCGAAGCAGGAATCCGCGAGCTGATCGTCCAACTGGACGATCTCACCAACCATCACAACCACAAGCAACTAGGAGTAAGACATGGCCAAGCTCAGCACTGACGAGCTGCTCAACGCATTCAAGGAGCTGTCGCTCATCGAGCTCAGCGACTTCGTCAAGAAGTTCGAGGAGACCTTCGAGGTCACCGCCGCAGCGCCGGTCGCGGTTGCCGCGGCCCCCGCCGCCGGTGGCGCCGGTGGCGCCGCTGAAGAGGTCGAGGAGAAGGATTCCTTCGACGTCGTCATCGAGTCGGCGGGCGACAAGAAGATCCAGGTCATCAAGGAGGTGCGCACCCTCACCAGCCTCGGCCTGGGCGAGGCGAAGGCGCTCGTTGACGGCGCGCCGTCGACGGTGCTCGAGGGCGCCAACAAGGAGACCGCCGAGAAGGCCAAGGCCGTTCTCGAAGAGGCCGGCGCCACCGTCACCCTCAAGTAGCGCGCGCTCCGCTTGGAGCGGAGGCCATTTCTGGCCTCCGTCGCGGCGCCAGCGCCGACGGTCGTCTCGGCCGTCGGTCACCGCTACAGCGCGAAGGCGCCGTCATCCGATCCGTCGGGGCGGCGCCTTCGTCGTAAGCGGACCGTACTCAAGGAAGGCAGCTGGCAGGAGGTGAGCTGGAGTCAGGGGATGTAGCGAGCTTTCGCCAAGTCGACGCGGAAGAACTCGCCCGACCACTTCAGCGGGGTGTTCTCGGCGCGGAAGTACTCGAGCGCCCTGGCCTCGTGATCGGCCACGGCGCGGCCGGAGGCGCGCACCACCCGCCACCACGGGACATCCGAACCGTAATAGGCCATGACCTGTCCGACCCCGCGTGCCGCGCGCGACCCGATGGCCGCCGCCACATCGCCGTAGCTCATGACCATGCCCTCGGGGATCGCGGCGACGACGTCGAGCACGCGGCCCACGAAGTCCTGGTTCGGCAGCGCCACGGCTAGAGCTGCAGCGCTCCGACGTTGTCGCCATAGGGCGTCTGTCCGACGATCTCGAACCCGACGGCCTTGAAGAACTCCTCGGGACCGCCGGGCCCGGTGCCCCAGACGACCGTGGCACGCTCGAAACCGCGTGCCCGCGCCTCGTCGGCGAAGCTCTTGATGGCGAAACGGCCGACGCCCATGCCCTGGGCCCCGTCAGCGACCTCGACGCGCCACACGGCCGCCCGCAGGTACTCCTCGGGCGAGTCGGCGTCGAAGGCGCCCATGATGTAGCCGACCACCCGGTCGCCGTCGAGAACGACCCGCGGCCAGGATCCGGCCGGATCGAGTTTGTCCTCGGCGTGCGTATAGGTCTCGGGCTCGACGAAGGCCTCCTGCCCGGGCTTGAGCGTCAGGTTGTTCGCCGCGACGATGGTCTGCGCCGTCAACTCCTGCAGGGTGAGGTCCGCCATGCCAACAGGCTAACCCGCCCGTCCGCCATTCGCCCAGATATCTCGATGTCAAGATACATCGAGAACGCGCTAGGCTGGTCCGCGGCCCTGAACAACGGGGTTTTCGGTGCGGAAGGGTAGCGACGTTGGTCACCAAAATTAAGGTCGAGGGCAAGGTCGTCGAGCTCGACGGCGACGAGATGACGCGCATCATCTGGCAGTTCATCAAGGACCGGCTGATCCACCCCTATCTCGACATCGACCTCGAGTACTACGACCTCGGCATCGAGAATCGCGACGCGACAAACGACCAGGTCACCATCGACGCTGCACATGCCATCCAGAAGCACGGGGTCGGCGTCAAGTGCGCCACCATCACCCCCGATGAGGCCCGCGTCGAGGAGTTCGGGCTGAAGCAGATGTGGAAGAGCCCGAACGGCACGATCCGCAACATCCTCGGCGGCGTGATCTTCCGCGAGCCGATCATCATCAGCAACATCCCGCGCCTGGTGCCCGGCTGGAACAAGCCGATCATCGTCGGCCGCCATGCCTTCGGCGACCAGTACCGCGCCACCGACTTCCGCTTCGAGGGCCCGGGCACCCTGACCATCTCGTTCCAGCCCAAGGATGGCGGCGAGGCGCAGAGCTTCGAGGTCTACCAGGCGCCCGGCTCGGGCGTCGCCATGGCGATGTACAACCTGGATGCCAGCATCCGCGACTTCGCGCGCGCCTCGCTGAACTACGGGCTGGCCCGCAACTACCCGGTGTACCTCTCGACCAAGAACACGATCCTCAAGGCATACGACGGCCGCTTCAAGGACATCTTCCAGGAGATCTTCGAGGCCGAGTTCAAGGCCGACTTCGACAAGGCCGGCCTGACCTACGAGCACCGCCTGATCGACGACATGGTCGCCTCCGCGCTCAAGTGGGAGGGCGGCTATGTCTGGGCCACGAAGAACTACGACGGCGACGTGCAGAGCGACACGGTCGCCCAGGGCTTCGGATCTCTCGGCCTGATGACGAGCGTGCTGACCACGCCCGACGGCAAGATCGTCGAGGCCGAGGCGGCCCACGGCACTGTGACGCGCCACTACCGGCAGTACCAGCAGGGCAAGCCCACCTCGACGAACCCGATCGCCTCGATCTACGCCTGGACCCGCGGGCTGCAGCACCGCGGCAAGCTGGACGGCAACCAGGCCCTCATCGACTTCGCCAGCGGCCCTCGAGGACGGTCGTCATCGAGACCGTCGAGAGCGGCAAGATGACGAAAGACCTCGCCTCCCTGGTCGGGCCGGATCAGGCCTGGCAGACCACCGAGGAGTTCCTCGCGGCGCTGGACGAGAACTTGCAGGCGCGCCTCAGCTAGAAGCGACAGAGGCCCGGATGCCGTGATGGCATCCGAGCCTCTCTCGTGGGTTGCTTACGCGGCGAGGTCCTCGACGCCCGCCGGAGCCTCGGTGGCCGCGGCGGCAGAAGAGGTCTGCACCTCGACCTTGCGCGGCTTGGCCTTCTCGGTCACCGGCAGTACGACGCTCAGCACGCCGTTGTCGTAGGTGGCCGAGATGTGAGCGGTGTCGATCCCCTGGCCGAGGGTGAAGCGGCGCAGGTACGTTCCGGTCGAGCGCTCGCGAGCGATCCAGCGCACGCCATCCTGGGTGCGAGGTGCGCGCTCGGCGCGGATGCTGAGCAGCTGGCCGTCAACATCGACGTCGACGCTCTCCGGGTCGATACCCGGCAGGTCGGCGTTCAGCACGTAGTTGTCGGCGTCGCGGTAGAGGTCCATCGGCATGAGCCGCGGGGAGGAAGTAGCCATCGAGTTCTCCTGGGGTCCGAAACATGAGTCACCGTGACTCAACTTGTTCTTGACGCTACACAGGCCGGATCGGCCGCGTCGGTCATCTCGCGCAGGGCGAACAGCAGAGTTGGCGACGCACGATGTAACAGGTATGTAAACCTGCCTTTCAAACCTTGCGGAATGTTTGTTCGTACGGTGTACTAACAAACATGTCTGTATCGGAGCGGGGTTCGTCAGTGAGGGACGGCGCGCCCGGATTCGCCAGCGGGCGCCTGCTCCGGCCCAGTGCCAAGTCGCTCCCCGAGCACGCCCGCGGCCATAACCGCTCGCTTGTTCTGCAGACCCTGTACCGCTCGGGCACCCTGAGTCGCGCCGATCTGGCCCGAGCAACGGGTCTCACCCGGGTTACGATCTCCGACCTTGTAGCCGATCTATTGGGCGAGAACCTCGTGGTCGAGGTCGGTCAGCGCGACGGCTCCCGGCCGGGCAAGCCGGCCACCATGCTCGACATCAACCGCGGCGGATTTCAGATCATCGGCATCGACCTCAGCGACTACGCGGTGTTCCGCGGGGCAGTGCTCGACCTCGACGGGGTCGTGCTGCACCGCGCGGAGGTGCCGCTCGACGAAGCGACCGGTCCTGAGGCCACAGCCAAAGTGGTCGCGCTGACCGAGCAACTCGTGGCCGCGGCATCCCTCCCCCTGCTGGGCATCGGGGTCGGCTCGCCCGGCATCGTCGACCTGGCAGGCACCGTGCTCAGCGCCCCGAACCTCGGGTGGCCATCGGGCGGTGCGGGCGAACCGCTCCAAGAGACGCTCGCCGCGACCACTGGCCTGCCGGTGATCGTCGCGAACGACGCGAACGCCGCCGCCCTCGCCGAGCACAGCTTCGGCTCGGCCCTCAGCGACATGATGCTGATCAAGGTCGGTCATGGCGTCGGCGCCGGACTGATCATCGGCGGCACAGCACTGTTCGGCAGCCGCTTCGCCGCGGGCGAGATCGGCCACGTCGTCGTCGGCACCGACGGCGGTGAGCCCTGCGCCTGCGGCAAGATCGGCTGCCTCGAGACCTGGCTGGCTGCGCCGCGATTGGATGCCGCCCTGGCCGCGACCAGCGATCCGGCCGAGCGCACGGCGATTCTGCGCCGGGCCGGCGAACGACTCGGGATCGCGCTCGCGCCCGTGGTGGGCGCCCTGGATCTCGCGGAGATCGTGCTGAGCGGTCCCGTTGAACTTCTCGATGGCCCTCTTGCCGAGGCCGCCATCGAGACACTCCGCAGTCGGACGATGGCCGAATTCCACGGCGATCTGACACTGCGGATGACCGCCCTCGGCCAGGACATCGTCATGCGCGGCGCCGCCGCCATGGTCCTGTCGGGACGACTCGGGGTGTCGTAGTCGACAGCGGGGCCCCGCACCTGGCGGCGCGCACTCCAGCGCTCCGTTTCCCTCATTGCACAGAAGGAACCACTCAATGAAGAGAAAGATCGCAGTCGCAACCGCTGTCGCACTCGCGTCCGCTCTCGTCCTCGCAGGCTGCAGTACCGGCGGCACCTCGGGCGCGAGCACGGGCGCAAGCACCGACGGCAAGGGCAAGACCATCACGCTCTGGTTGGTCGGCGCCGACACGCCGGACAAGCTCCGCACCTACCTCACGACGGAGTTCCACAAAGAAACCAAGGGCACACTCAAGATCGAGCAGCAGGACTGGAGCGACATCGTCACCAAGCTGACGACCGCCCTTCCTGACAAGAACAACACCCCTGACGTGACCGAGATGGGCAACACGCAGTCGCCCACCTTCACCAACGTCGGCGCGTTCCTCGACATCAGCGACATGTACCAGGAGCTGGGCGGCAGCAAGCTGCTCCAGAGCTTCGTCGACGCCGGCAAGGTGAACGGCAAGAACTACACGCTGCCGTACTACTTCGGCTCGCGCTACGTGTTCTACCGCAAGGACGTCTGGTCGAAGGCCGGCATCACCGCGGCGCCGACGACCCTCGATGAGTTCAACAAGGATGTCGCCACCATCGCCGCGACGAACCCCGACAACATCCCGAACTTCTCGGGCCTCTACCTGGGCGGCCAGGACTGGCGCGACGGGATCTCGTGGATCTTCGCCAACGGCGGCAACATCGCCAAGGAGTCCGGCGGCAAGTGGACCGCAACGCTCGACGACCCCAAGACCATGGAGGGCCTGAAGCAGCTGCAGGCGATCTACCAGAACGCCTCCAAGGCACCCAATGACGCCAAGGACAGCAACCAGTACATCTACCTGAACGACGACGACGCGATCCCGGGGGCCACGGCATCCGACGCGGCGACACCGGTCTCGCTCTCGGCCGCCACGATCATGGCGCCGGGATGGGCGCACTGGTCGATCGGCACCAAGGGAAAGGGCGCTGACGGCAAGGTCACCCGCACCTGGGATGACAACGTCTTCGGCGTCTTCCCGCTGCCCGGAAACGATGGAAAGCCCGCCCCGGTCTTCGCAGGCGGATCCAACATCGGCATCTCGGCCAAGAGCAAGAACCCCGGTCTGGCCAAGACCCTGCTGAAGATCATCTTCAGCAAGACCTACCAGACCATGCTCGGCCAGAACGGCCTCGGCCCGGCCAACTCGGATGACGTCTCTGCGCTCGGCAACGACGAGTTCGCCACCGCACTGATCCAGTCGGCCGAGAACTCCAAGCTGACGCCTGCGGCGCCGGGGTGGGCATCCGTCGAGGCGGCGAATGTGCTCGAGGAGTTCTTCAGCAAGATCGGCACCGCGACGGATCTCGGCGCTCTCGCCAAGGAGTACAACGCCAAGATCACTCCGATGCTGAACAGCAAGTAGGCATCTGAGTTGGTCGAGTAGCGCGCGGAGCGCGCGTATCGAGACCCCACCGCATTCGTGCGGGTCTCGATACGCGGCTTCGCCGCTACTCGACCACCAAGGGCTCGAAAGGAGGACCCCATGACCCTTGCCGTTCCGCGCCGACGCGGCTCGTTCGCGCCGTACGCCCTGCTCATCCCGACCGTCGTCGCGCTGGTCCTCGCCATGGGCTACCCGCTGGTCTGGCAGATCATCACCTCGCTTCAGCAGTTCGGTCTCGCCCAGCAATTCGGTCAGCCGGCTCCCTTCGTCGGACTGGACAACTACATCCGCCTCGCCACCGACCCCTACCTCTGGACCGTCGTCGGACGGTCGCTGCTCTTCTGCTTCGCCACCGCCGCCGTGACGATGCTCATCGGCACCCTGCTCGCGCTGCTCATGCGCGCGGTGCCCGCCGCGGTGCGCATCATGCTCCAGATCGCGTTGCTGCTCGCCTGGGCGATGCCCGTCGTCGCCGCGATGACCGTCTGGACCTGGCTGTTCGACTGGCACCGCGGTGTCGTCAACTGGCTGCTCAGCGCAGCCGGACTGCCATTCCAGCAGCACAACTGGCTGCAGAATCCCCTGAGCTTCTTCGCCGTCGCCGCCGTCATCGTGATCTGGATGAGCGTGCCGTTCGTGGCCTTCTCGCTCTTCGCCGGCCTCACTCAGGTGCCCGAGGATGTGCTGGAAGCCGCTCAGATGGACGGCGCACGCCCCAGTCAGCGCTTCTGGCGCATCACGGTGCCGATCATCCGACCGGTCATCTCGATCGTGCTGCTGCTGCAGGTCATCTGGGACCTGCGGGTGTTCACCCAGATCAAGCTGCTGCAGGACGCCGGCTCCATCGCAAGCGAGACCAACCTGCTCGGCACCTACATCTATCAACTCGGGGCGGGATCCAGCGACTTCGGCACGGCCTCGGCGGTCTCGATCTTCGTGCTGATCCTGACCATCGCGTTGAGCGGGTTCTACGTGCGGTCGATGCTGCGGGAGGACAAGGCATGAGCGGGGCGAAGAGGGTCTCGATACGCGGCCGAGGCCGCTACTCGACCAGCAAACTACTTCTGTCGGTCGTGGGGGTCGTCGTCGCTCTCGTGTGGTTCTTCCCGGTGTACTGGATGCTCAACTCCTCGCTGCTGTCCAACGTGGTGCTGACCTCCAACGCGCCGAACTTCCTGCCATTCGGGGGCAGCTTCGACAACTTCGTCAGCGTCTTCCAGGGCGGCTCGTTCCTGCCGGCTCTCGGCATGAGCGTCGTCATCGCGCTCCTGGTCGTCGCGGTCTGCCTGCTGTTCGCCTTCCTGGCGGCGGTGGCGATCAGTCGCTTCCGCTTCCGCGGGCGCACGAGCTTCGTGCTGGCGATCCTGTTCGTGCAGATGCTTCCCGCCGAGGGGCTGTTCATCGCGCAGTACAAGCTGATGTCGTCGGTGAACCTGCTGAACTCGGTGGTCGGGATCAGCATCCTGTACATCGCGTCGGTGGTGCCGTTCACGATCTGGATGCTGCGCGGCTTCGTCGCCGGCATCCCCGCTGATCTCGAAGAGGCCGCCATGGTCGACGGGCTGAGCCGCACGCAGGCATTCCTGCGCATCACCTTCCCGCTGCTCGCGCCCGGTCTGGTGGCGTCGGGGGTGTACGCCTTCCTGCAGTCCTGGAACGAGTTCACGGTTGCGCTCGTGGTGCTCCAGAACCAGTCGTCGCAGACGCTTCCGCTCTGGTTGCGCGGCTTCATCCAGGCCAGTGCCAGCAAGGCCATCGACTGGGGTCAGGTCATGGCGGCCTCGACGCTGGTCGCCATCCCGGTGATCATCTTCTTCCTGCTCGTGCAGGGGCGCATGACGAGCGGGCTGGTCGGCGGGGCGGTGAAGGGATGAGCCGGGCGCCATCCGCGGCCGGCACCCTGCTGCCCGGGTTCGAGGGCACCGAGCTACCGGAGTGGCTGCGCGTGCGGCTCTCGAACGGCCTGGCCGGGGTGTGCCTGTTCGCCACCAACATCGACTCGCCTGCGCAGTTGCTCGAGTTGACCGACGCGATCCGCGCGGCCAACCCTCGCGCGGTCATCGCGATCGACGAGGAGGGCGGCGACGTCACACGCCTGTTCCAGGATGTCGGCTCGCCCTATCCGGGCGCCGCGATCCTGGGACGGCTCGACGACCTGTCGTTGACCCGCGCGGTCGCCGAGCGCGTCGGCCTGCAGTTGCGCGCGGTCGGCGTGACCCTGAACTTCGCGCCGGATGCCGACGTCAACTCCTCGGACGACAACCCGGTGATCGGCACCCGAAGCTTCGGCGCCGACCCGGCCCTGGTCGCCCGGCACGCCGTGGCGTGGATCGAGGGGCTGCAGTCGACCGGCGTCGCGGCCAGCGCCAAGCACTTTCCCGGGCACGGCGACACGGCGACCGACTCGCACCTGACCCTGCCCGTTGTCGATCTGCCGCTCTCGGTGCTGCGGTCGCGCGAACTGGTGCCCTTCGAGGCCGCCGTGGGGGCGGGCTCGGCCACGATCATGACCTCGCACATCCTGCTGCCCCAGCTCGACGAGGTGCCCGCGACCTTTTCGACGCGCATCCTGGGCGAGTTGTTGCGCGGTGACCTCGGCTTCACCGGGGTCATCGTCAGCGACGCCCTCGACATGCGGGGTGCAAGCGGCAGCACGGGGATCCCGGACGCGGCGGTCCGCGCGTTGGCCGCCGGCTGCGACCTGCTCTGCATCGGCACGGCCAACACCGATGCCCAGCTCGGCGAGATCGAGGCGGCGATCGCCGCCGCGGCGTCGGACGGGCGGCTCGACTCGGCCCGGCTCGCCGACGCGCTGTCGCGGGTCGCGGCGCTGGGGGCGGCGGGAGCCGCGATGCTGGCCGAGGCGCGGTCGGCCGGTTCCCCGGCGGATCCCGAACCGCAGTTCGACCTCGATCGCACGATCTCGGCCTTCGACGTGGCGCCCGGCGCGCCCGCTCCGGCCGAGGCGCACCTGCTCGTCCAACTCGACACCGCGGCCAACATCGCGGTCGGGCCCGCGCCGTGGGGGCCCGCGGCCGCCGGAGCTCCTGTGCTCGTACTGCGCGACGGGGATCCGCTGCCCGACTCCCGCGCGCAACTCGTGCTGATCGGTCGCGACAACCACCACCGCGACTGGACGCGCGCCGTCATCGATGCCGCGCGAGCGCGCGATCCGCACACGCTCGTCGTCGACATGGGGTGGCCGTCGGCGGACCGCCGCTACGCCGACGTCGCGACCTTCGGGGCTTCGCGGCATGTCGGCCTGGCGCTGCTGCGGTGGATGCAGAGCGCCTCTCTCGAGGGGGCGCGCTCGTGAGGGTCGGGGTGGACATCGGCGGCACTAAAACCGAAGCTGTCGCGATCGACGGTGCCGGCTTGGTGATCGACGAGGTGCGGATGCCGACCGGATTCGGAGCCGACGGGGTCATCGAGTCCACGGTGGCCGCTGTGACGGGGCTCGCCGAGCGGCTGGGAACGACGCCGACGGAGTTCGGCGCGATCGGCGTGGGCGTTCCGGGTGCGGTCGATCCGGCATCCGGTCGCGTTGCGCACGCCGTGAACCTCGGGCTCGACGGCCTCGCGCTCGGCGACGAACTGGCCGCCCGGCTCGGCGTGCGGGTGCGGCTCGAGAACGACGTGAACGTGGCGGCGCTCGGCGCGTTCCACCTGCTCGGGCACGGGCCCGAGCGCTCGATGGCCTACCTCAACCTCGGCACCGGACTCGCGGCCGGCCTGGTGCTCGGGGGCCGGCTCTGGCGCGGTTCGCGGGGTGCCGCGGGCGAGATCGGGCACATCCCGGTCGACCCGGCCGGAGAGCTGTGCAGCTGCGGACAACGCGGATGCCTCGAGCTGCTCGCCTCGGGATCTGCTGTTGCGCGGCAATGGCCGACCGAGCATCCGCGCCCTGTTCAGAACCTCTTCGAGGCCGCCGCCGCCGGCGACGCCCTCGCGATCGAAGTGCGCACGCGCTTCATCGATAATGTTGCCTCCGCCGTTCGCGTGCTCGTCCTCACTGTCGACGTGGACGACGTCGTGATCGGCGGAGGCATCACCTCTCTCGGTTCCCCGCTGCTCGAGGCGATCCGCGGCGTGCTGGCGACCTGGTCGGCGCAGTCGGAGTTCCTGGCGTCGCTCGAGCTGCCGTCGCGGGTCGTGCTGGCGCCCGCAGGCCCGGTCGCCTCGGTGGGAGCGGCACTGTTGGCCGAACTGGCCAGCTCGATCGAACCGGACCTGGTCTGATGGCCGAGGTCGTCATCCTCGATTCGCGCGAGGCGGCAGGCGAGCTGGGCGCCGGGTTCGTCGCCCGACTGGTCGCCGAGAAGCCGGATGCCGTGCTCGGCCTCGCGACGGGATCGACCCCGCTGCCGCTCTGGCACGCGCTCGCGGCCCGCTCGCTCGACCTGTCGCGCGTGCGCGCTTTCGCGCTCGACGAGTACATCGGGTTGCCGCTCGGGCATCCGGAGAGCTACCGCGCGGTGATCGCTCGCGAGGTCGTCGAGCCGCTCGGCCTGAACCCGACGCTCGTGCACGTGCCGGGGGACGACGGCGGACCGGTCGAGGGGGCCGGCGAGCGCTACGAGGCGGCCATCGCCTCGACGGGCGGGGTCGACATCCAGGTGCTCGGAATCGGCCGCACCGGTCACATCGGATTCAACGAACCGGGCTCGTCGCTGGCGTCGGCCACCCGTGTCAAGACCCTGACCGAGCAGACCCGGATCGACAACGCGCGGTTCTTCGACTCGCTCGACGAGGTGCCGCGCCACTGTCTCACTCAAGGACTCGGCACGATCCTGCGGGCCCGGCACCTGCTGCTCTTCGCGTTCGGCGAGGCCAAGGCCGCTGCGATCGCGGGTGCGGTCGAGGGGCCGGTGTCGTCATCGTTGCCCGGGTCGGCGATCCAGTTGCACCCGCTCGTCACCGTGATCGTCGACGAGGCCGCGGCGTCGCAGCTGCGGCACGCGGAGTACTACCGCTTCGCCTGGGACAACCGGCTCGACTTCGAGCGCTGAATCCGGTGCTCGTTCGTTCGCCGCCGCCACAAGCGAAATCAAGGATGGCAGAGGTCCATCGTGCCCGATCCGAGCGATTCCGGTCGTTGCTGCGCGCGTAGTCCTTGATTTCGCAGAGGCAGGAGCGGCCGGCGTCAGGCCAGTTGCCGACCGTCGGCCCAGACGTGGGTCACGGAGCCGTCGGTGGCCAGCGCGACCGCGTCGGCGGCGTAGCCGGGTTCGAGCAGGCCGAGGCGGTCGCCGAATCCGAGGGCGCGGGCGGGCACGGCGGTGAGTGCGGCGACCGCGGCGGGAGCATCCAGGCCGACCGCCGAGAGCGCGAGCCTCAGCGCGACGTCCTGCGTCAGGGTCGAGCCCGCGATGATCGAGGTGCCCGAGAGCACCGCGAGACCGTTTCGTACCGAGACGTTGAGCGATCCCAGCCGGTAGTCGCCGTCGTCCGCTGCCGCGGCGGCCATCGCATCGGTGATCAGCGCGACGCGACCGGGAGCGTCGTCGAACAGCAGCCGCGCGACGCCGGGATGCACGTGGCGGCCGTCGAGGATCAGCTCCAGGGTGACGCGCTAGTCCTCGAGCGCGGCGAGCACGGGACCGGGCGCGCGGTGGTGCAGGCCCGGCATCGCGTTGAAGCGTGTGGGTCAGCATCCGGGCTCCGGCATCGAAGGCCTCGCGCGCCTGCTCGTACGTCGCCTCGGTGTGGCCGACCGCGACCGGGACACCGGCCGCGGCCAGCTCGGCGATGGCTTCGAGCGCGCCGGGCAGTTCGGGGGCGATCGTGAGCTGGCGCAGCGTGCCGGCCGCCGCCTCGAGCAGCGACTCCACCGACTCCGGGTCGGGCTCGCGCAGGAACTCCGCGTTGTGCGCACCGCGCTGATCGTGAGCAAGGAACGGGCCCTCGAGATGCGACCCCAGCACCAGCGGGTCTGCCGCGGCGACCGCCGCGATCTCGCGCAATCGCTCGCGCAGTTCGCCGAGCGGATTCGCGACAAGGCTGATCACCGTGCGGGTCGTCCCGTGGGCGCGATGAGCCTGCAGCGCCGCAGCCAGTTCGGCGCCCCCGTCATCGTAGGAGTGCCCGCCGCCGCCGTGCCCGTGCAGATCGATGAACCCCGGGACGAGGCGCGCGCCGCCGAGATCGACCGTCTGCTCGGCAGTCGGTGCGCTCGCGGCGCCGGCGCCGGATGCCGCGATGACCGGGCCGTTGAACAGCACCCAGGCATCCGGCACCTCACCGAGCTCATCGATGCGGTGGGCGGAAGCGCAGCAGTGTCGACGTCACTTGAAGATGATCGTCCGGGTCTGGTCGAGCAGCACCCGGTGCTCCGAGAACCATTTGACGGCCTGCGTGAGGGTGCGCGACTCCTCGTCCTGGCCGATCGCGACCAGTTCGGCGGCGCTGCGCGAGTGGTCGACGCGCACCACGTTCTGCTCGATGATCGGTCCTTCGTCGAGGTCGCTCGTCACGAAGTGCGCGGTCGCGCCGATCAGCTTCACGCCCCGGGCGTGCGCCTGCTTGTAGGGGTTCGCGCCCTTGAATCCGGGCAGGAACGAGTGGTGGATGTTGATGATCCGCCCACTCAGTTCATGGCACAGCTTCGGCGACAGGATCTGCATGTACCGCGCGAGCACGACCAGCTCGATCTCCTCCTGGTCGACCACCTCGAGCACGCGCCGCTCGAAGGCCGCCTTCTGGTCGGGACCGCGTGATCGGGATGCGACTCGAACGGCACGCCGTAGAAGGTCGTGAGCTCGCCGAGGTCAGGATGGTTGCCGAGCACGAGGGGGATGTCCACGGCGAGCTGCCCAGCGCGTTGCCGGAAGAGCAGGTCGTTCAGGGCGTGAGCGGCGGTCGAGACCAGAACCAGGGTGCGCATCGGGCGGCCCACGATGTCGAGCTGCCAGCGCATCCGGTAGCGCTCCATGACAGGCAGAAGCGCCGCCTCGAACTCCGTGCGCGATGCCGCCGACTCGACCTGCAGGCGCATGAAGAAGGTGCCGCTGTCGTCGCTCGAGAATTGCTGGGACTCGGTGATGTTGCCCTTCGCCTGCACGATCGCGCCACTGATCGCGTGCACGATGCCCGGGCGGTCCTCGCAGACCAGGGTGACGATCCAGTGGGTCGGCGTCGAAGGCACGGATTCAGCGTACCGGGGGAGCGGCCGCCGCCATCCGAGGAGGGGCGCCGAGGGCGGGGCCGACCCTCTGCGCCGCGTCGATAGGCTCGGACATCATGGCAGCGGGGGTCGAGCAGCAGCGCTTCCCGCTGCCCGCGCTGCTCGTCATCTCGGGAGCGATCTTCGCGTCGGTGTCGAGCGAGTTCCTGCCGACCGGGCTGCTTCCCGATATCGCGGCCGAACTCGGCGTGTCGGTCTCGCAGGTCGGCCTGCTGGTGACGATCTTCGCGATCACCGTCGTGGTGAGCACCGCGCCGCTGACCGCCCTCACGCTGCGCTTTCCGCGCAAGTGGCTGATGGTCGTGGCGCTGGGGGTGCTGGTCGGCGCGAACCTGCTCTGCGCTGTCGCCCCGAGCTACGCCTTCCTCGCGGTCGCCCGGGTGCTCGGCGGTCTCGCGCACGGCGTCTTCTGGTCGGTCACCGGTCCGTATTCGACCCGGCTGGTGAGCAGCCGCCACCTGTCGCGCGCCGTCGCGGTGACGCAGGTGGGAGGCAGCGCGGCCTTCGTGCTGGGCGTCCCGCTGGGCACCGCCCTCGGGCACGCGCTGGGCTGGCGGTTGGCGTTCGCCGTGACCGCGGGACTGATCCTGCTCATGCTGATCCTGGTGGCGCTGGCCCTGCCGCCGGTGTCGCACCTGGTGCCGCTCGCGACCGGCGAGATCGCCATCCCCGCGCGGCGCGACCGCACGCTGCCGGCGCTGATCATCGTGGCGGCGACCACTCTGCTGATCAACCTCGGCCAGAACAGCTTCTACACCTACATCGTGCCGTGGACCACGCACGTCGGCGGGATCCCCGCGTCCGACGTGGGCGGCGTCCTGTTCGCGTACGGACTCGCGGGCGCTGTCGGCCTTGTCATCGCCGGCGCCTTCGGCGACCGCTATCCGCGGGGCGCGCTGCTCCTCCTGCTCGCAGGCATCGTGGTCGCGGTGCTCGGGCTCGCCCTGTTCGCCCCCGGCACGCCGGTGAGCGTCGTGATCGGGCTGGCCGTGTGGAGCGCCGCGTTCGGCGGCATCCCCTCGCTGCTGCAGAGCCGGATGATGCACTCGGTCTCCGCGCGTCTGCGCGACACCGCGTCCGCCTGGGTGACGATCTCGTTCAACCTGGCGATCGGCGGTGGCGCCCTGCTCGGGGGCGTGCTGCTCGACCTCGTGGGCATCCGGGTGCTGCCGTTCGCCGAGGCCGCGCTCGTGCTGGCGGCCATCGTCTTCATCCTCGCCACAGATCGACGGCGCATCGGTCTGCACCCCGAGACGTATCGGGGCTGACGCGGGCAGCGGCCATCACGATACGGTGATCGAATGACGACGGAGACCCCCGCCACATCCACCCCCACCAAGAACGGCATCGAGGTCATCGGCCTCGAGACGATCGCCGAGAGCGAGCGGAAGGGCAGGCCGTCCGGACTGTTCTGGCCGTGGTTCGCGGCCAACGTGTCGGTCTTCGGGATCGCCTACGGCGCCTACCTGCTCGGTTTCGGCATCTCGTTCTGGCAGGCGCTGATCGTCGGTGTGATCGGCATCGTGATCTCGTTCCTCCTGGTCGGTGTCGTGTCCCTGGCCGGCAAGCGGGGCTCGGCGCCGACGATGGTGCTCAGCCGCACGATGTTCGGCGTGCACGGCGCCCGGGTGGTGTCGATCCTGTCGTGGATCCTCACCGTCGGGTGGGAGACCGTGCTCTGCACGAACGCGGTCTTCGCGGTCTCGGCGACGGCCGACTCGTTCAGCAAGGGCGCGGGTGACAGCGTCGTGCTCCGGGTGGTCGCGCTGCTGGTGGTGGCGGCGATCATCGTGACGCTCGGCATCTTCGGGTTCACCTGGATCATGCGGGCTCAGTTGGTCATCACGATCGTCACGGGCGTGGTCACCGTCGTCTTCCTCATCACGGTGCTGCCGCACATCGATTTCTCGAAGGTCGGCGCGCTCGAGGCCGGGTCGGCCGCCGCGGTGATCGGCGGGCTCGTCTTCATGATGACCGGATTCGGCTTGGGCTGGGTCAACGCCGGCGCCGACTACTCGCGTTACCTGCCCCGCAGCGCCAGCGGTCGCGGCGTCGTCGGCTGGACGACGTTCGGGGCTGCCGCTGCGCCGGTCGTGCTGCTGCTCTTCGGGCTTCTCCTCGCCGGATCATCCAAGACTCTTTCGGACGCGATCGGTGCCTACTCACTCGGACCGCTCGTCACCCTCACACAGCCCTGGTTCGTCATCCCGTTCGCGATCGTGGTCGTGCTGGGTCTCATCGCGGGGGCGGTCATGGACGTCTACTCCTCCGGACTCGCGCTCCTCTCGGCCGGTCTGCGCGTGCCGCGCCCGGTCGCGGCCGGCATTGACGGCGTCATCATGACGCTGCTGTCGATCTATGTGATCTTCTTCGGCGGCGACTTCTTCGGGCAGTTCCAGGGCTTCCTCATCACGCTCGGCGTGCCGATCGCGGTGTGGTGCGGGATCTTCGTCGCCGACGTCATCCTGCGCAAGCGCGACATCGACGATAAGGCGCTGCACGACGCGCGCGGCCGCTACGGCGCCGTCAACTGGCTCTCGATCGGGCTGCTCGTGGTCGGCACCGTCATCGGCTGGGGGCTGGTCACCAATGGCAATGCCGCCTGGCTCGGCTGGCAGGGGTACCTGCTGTTCGGGCTCAAGGCCGACTGGGGCGACGCCAACCTCGGTGTGCTGATCGCGCTCGTGATCGGCTTCGTCGGCTACCTCCTGGGCGGACGGGGTGCGGTCCGCCGCCAGGAGAGCTGACATGGTGCCGTGGCTGGTGGCGATCGACATGCAGGAGATCTTCGGCATGCCGGACAGCCCGTGGTTCACCCCCGAGTACGAACGCGCCTCCACGGGGATCCAGCAGCTCCTGCCGGCCTTCGGCGACCGGGCGATCTTCACCCGTTTCGTGGCTCCGGCCGAGCCGCGCGGCGCGTGGATCCCGTACTACCAGCAGTGGTCGTTCGCGCTCGTGCCGGCTGGCGACCCGCTGTACGAGCTCACGCCGCCCTTCCGGGGCGCGGCACCGCATGTGCAGACCCGTGAGACCTTCGGCAAGTGGGACGACGAGTTCGCGAAGGCGATGGGAGGCTCCACCGAGATGGTGCTGACCGGCGTCTCGACCGACTGCTGCGTCATCTCGACGGCGCTGGCTGCCGCCGACGCGGGCGTGCATGTGCGCGTCGCGGCCGACGCCTGCGCCGGGCTCAGCCCGGCCGACCACCGCCGGGCCCTCAACGCCATGGCGTTGTACGCCCCGCTCATCGAGATCACATCGGTCGACGAGGTGTTGGCGTCGCTGTGAGCGCTCGCGATCGAGCGCTCGCGGCGATGCAGGGGCTCGCGATCGGGGACGCTCTCGGAATGCCGACCCAGCTGCTCTCGCCCGCCGAGATCGCCGAGCGGTTCGGCCGGATCGATGGATTCCGGCCCGCGCCACCCGACCATCCGATCGCAGCCGGGATGTCGGCTGGATCGATCACCGACGACACCGAGCAGGCGCTTCTGCTTGCCGAGCTGTTGGTCGAGACGGGTGGAGCGGTGCCGCCCGGCGTGTGGGCCGATCGTCTCAGCGCCTGGGAGGACGGGATGCGCGCCCGCGGTTCGCTGGATCTGCTCGGTCCCTCGACTCGGGCGGCGATCACGGCGATCCGTGAGGGTGCTGACCCCGCGGTGGCCGGTCGCGCGGGAACGACGAACGGCGCCGCCATGCGCATCGCGCCGCTCGGCATCGCGCATCCCGTGCACGATCTCGAACGGTTCGTCGATGCCGTCGCGGATGCATGCCTGCCCACGCACGGCACCGGGGTGGCGATTGCCGCCGCTGCCGCGATCGCTGCCGCGGTGAGCTCGGGCATCGACGGAGCCGGGCCCGCTGAGGCGACCGAGCTCGCCGTCGCCGCCGCCAGGTCGGGGGAGCTGCGCGGGCACTGGGTCGCCGGCGCGTCGGTGGCCGCGCGCATCGAGTGGGCGACGACCCTCGCGCCCGAGCAGGTGACGGAGCTCGTCGGCACCAGCCTCGCCGCGCAGGAGTCGGTGCCGTCGGCGTTCGCGCGCCTGGCTCTCGCCGACGGTGACGGCTGGCGCGCCTGCCTGGCTGCTGCGGCAGCGGGTGGGGACACGGACACGATCGGTGCGATGGTCGGCGCCCTCGCGGGCGCCACCGGGACCAGTTGGCCGCGCGAGGCGGTCCGGACCGTCCTGCAGGCCAACCCGCACGAGTTGAGCGGCCTGCCCGACCTGGTCGACGGCCTGCTCGCCCTGCGGGAGGGGGCGTGACGCGCGTCGTGAGTGTCGGCAACGCGGTCGTCGACCTCGTGCTGGAGCTGCCGACGTTGCCGCGCACCGGTGACGACATCACGGCCACCGCGGCCCGCACCCAGGTCGGAGGCAGCGCGACCACTCTCATCGCGGCCCGCAGGCAAGGTGTGGCCGCCGCCTACCTGGGTGGGCACGGGACAGGTCCTTTCGGTGACCTCGTTCGGATGGCGCTCGCCGCCGAGAAGATCGACGTGCTCGGCGCTGCGATCCCCGACCGGGACACCGGCTGGGATCTCGCGATCGTCGAGCCCGGCGGTGATCGCACCTTCCTCACGGCCGTCGGGGCCGAATCCGACGGCGATCCATCAGGACTCCTGCTCGGCGCCGGCGACCTGTTGCACGTCTCGGGCTACGCCCTCGCACGGGACCCGAGCGGCTCGCGGATCGCCGACTGGATCGCCTCAGTGCCCTCTGAGGTCGTCGTGCTCGTCGATCCGGGGCCGCTCGGGTCCCGGGTGCCCCCGAGAGTCCTCGATCCGGTCATCGCCCGCGCGGATTGGTGGAGCGCCAGCGCAGTGGAGGCGGGCGAGGCGCCCCCGACCGTGCGGCATCTGATGGTGCGTCGCGGTGCCGACGGCTGCACCGTCGACGGGGTCGCCGTCCCGGGATTCGCCGTTGATGCGGTCGACACGAACGGCGCGGGCGATGTGCACGCCGGTGTCTTCCTGGCGGGCTTGGGTGAGCGCCTCGACCCCATCGACGCTGCATCCCGTGCGAACGCCGCCGCCGCGATCTCCGTCACGCGCCGCGGCCCGGGCGGAGCGCCGACCCGCGCCGAGCTCGACACGTTCATCGCGGCCGCGTCGCTCACGACCTGATCCCCCACGCGACCGCGCACCCGGTACACTGGGGGCGTCGCGACTGGCGTTCGGATGGGCCACCATCGGGGAGCGACTACTCGGAAGCGGCCGTACGCCTGGGCTGTGACAGACATCCATCTGTTCAGAACTCAGGAGGCCCGTTCCATGACCGACACCTTTCTCGCCCCGCTCTCAGAGGTCGACCCCGAAGTCGCCGCCGCCCTCGAGCAGGAACTGAATCGTCAGCGCACCACCCTCGAGATGATCGCGAGCGAGAACTTCGTGCCGCGCGCCGTGCTCGAGGCTCAGGGCTCGGTGCTCACCAACAAGTACGCAGAGGGTTATCCGGGCCGCCGCTACTACGGCGGCTGCGAGTTCGTCGACATCGTGGAGAATCTCGCGATCGAGCGGGCCAAGTCACTGTTCGGCGCGGCGTTCGCCAACGTGCAGCCGCACTCGGGCGCCTCGGCCAACGCCGCAGTGCTGGCCGCGATCGCTCAGCCGGGCGACCGCATCCTGGGTCTCGAGCTGGCGCACGGCGGCCATCTCACCCACGGTATGAAGCTGAACTTCTCGGGCAAGCTCTACGAGGCGCACGCCTACGGGGTCGACGAAACCACCGGCCTGGTGGACATGGATGTCGTGCGCGCCCGCGCGCTCGAGGTCAAGCCGCAGGTGATCATCGCCGGCTGGTCGGCCTACCCGCGCGAGCTGGACTTCGCCGCGTTCCGTGCCATCGCCGATGAGGTCGGCGCCCTGCTCTGGGTCGACATGGCGCACTTCGCCGGCCTCGTCGCGGCCGGGCTGCACCCGAGTCCGGTGCCGCACGCGCACGTGACCTCGTCGACCGTGCACAAGACGATCGGCGGCCCGCGCTCGGGCTTCATCCTGACCAACGACCCCGACCTGGCCAAGAAGATCAACTCGAACGTGTTCCCCGGTCAGCAGGGTGGGCCGCTCATGCACGTCATCGCGGCCAAGGCGACCGCGTTCAAGCTCGCGGCCGAGCCGGAGTTCGTCGATCGGCAGAAGCGCACCAAGAGCGGGGCCAAGATCCTGGCCGAGCGCCTGACCGCCCCGGATGCCAAGGCCGCAGGCATCGACGTGCTGACCGGCGGCACCGACGTGCACCTCGTGCTGGTCGACCTGCGCACCTCGGAGTTCACCGGCAAGGATGCGGAAGACCGCCTGCACGAAGTCGGGATCACGGTCAACAAGAACGCGGTTCCGAACGACCCGCGCCCGCCGATGGTCACCTCCGGCGTGCGCATCGGCACGCCGGCCCTGGCGACGCGCGGCTTCGGCGACGCCGAGTTCACCGAGGTCGCCGACATCATCGCGCTCGCCCTGATGCCGGATGCCGATCTGCCCGCCCTGCGAACGCGCGTCAGCGAGCTGGCCGGCCGTTTCCCGCTCTACGAGGGCCTGACCTCTCCCGGGACGTGGAAGTGATTCGCCGAGAGTACGCGTCCGGCGCCGCCCTCACCGCTGAAAGTACGCAGAACCGCGTACTTTCGCGGATGGGGCGGCGGGCGTGACCGCGATCCGCCTGGATGGCGTCGCCACCGCGGCCGCGATCAAGAGCGAGTTGACCGAGCGGGTCTCCGCGCTGCGCGAGCGCGGCATCATCCCCGGCCTGGGTACGCTGCTGGTCGGCGACGACGCCGGCTCGCAGAGCTACGTGTCGCTGAAGCACCGCTACTCGCTCGAGATCGGGGTGGAGTCGATCCGCGTCGACCTGCCGGCGAATGCCAGCGAGGCCGAGGTGCACGCCGCGATCGCGCGCCTCAATGCCGACCCGCAGGTGACCGGATACCTCGTGCAGCTCCCCCTGCCGAAGGGCATGGACGAGCACGCGGCCATCGTGGCCGTCGATCCGGCGAAGGATGTCGATGGGCTGCACCCGCAGAACCTCGGGCGAGCTCGTGCTCGGCGTCGAAGGCGAGTTGGGAACCCCGTTGCCCTGCACCCCCGCCGGCATCATCGAGTTGCTGCGGCGCTACGAGGTGCCGCTCTCGGGTCGGCACGTCGTCGTGGTCGGACGCGGGCTGACGGTCGGTCGGCCCATCGGTCTGCTTCTGACCCGCAAGGGAGTGGACGCCACGGTCACCCTGACCCATTCGCGCACGCGCGACCTGGCCGCCGAGGTCCGTCGGGCCGACGTCGTCGTCGCGGCGGTCGGCGTGCCGCATCTGATCCAGCCGGACTGGATCAAGCCGGGCGCCGCCGTGCTCGACGTGGGCGTGACGCGGGTAGGGACCACGGAATCGGGGCGCGCCAAGCTCGCCGGCGACGTGCACCCCGATGTCGCGTACGTCGCGGGATGGCTGTCGCCGAACCCCGGCGGCGTCGGCCCGATGACGGTGGCGATGCTGCTGTCGAACGTGGTGCGAGCCGCGGAACTCGCGGAGGCCCAGGCGAGCCCCGCCACCTCGTGACCGGCTAGCTGCCCCCGAAGAAGCACGACAGCCCCTTGTTGGTCTGGGGCGACCCGGGCCAGCTGCTCGCGAACACGCTGTCGTGCGCCGCCGAGCCGAGCTGGATGCTGCAGTGGCTGAGCACGACGTCGGTCGGCGAGGGGCCGGCGCCGGCGCTCGGGTCGGTCGGGATGCCGAAGCCGTAGCGGTAGATGCCCCAGCCGCCGTTCCTGTCCGCATCGCCGCCGCCCACCGGCGACACGGCGCGCGCCGCGCCGGGGATGCTCGGCAGGGCGTTGGCGCAGAAGCCCTGGAACGGCCGCTCGTCACCCTGCCAGACCGGATAGCCGGCCATGTCGGCCGCGATGACCTGGTTCGAATCCCAACTGCCCGAGACGACGATGGCCGTCACCTGCCCCACGACGAACTCGGTCGACGAGAAGGCCGTGCGCCAGCTGTCGCATTCGTTGTCGAGCTGGGCTTCGTCGTCGGACTGCTGGTCGGTGGCGGCGACCGGCGCGTGGACGGTCTCGGTGAGCTTCGCAACGGCGCCGTTCGGGGCGGTCGCGGTCACCGAGATCCGGAAGAGCACGTCGGCGGCCAGGGGAGCGAGGGTCGGCGTTGCCGACGCGGTCGGGGTCGCGCTGGGGGTCGGGGTCGAGTGCGCCGTCGACGTCGGCGCGGGATGCGGCGCACAGGCCGTGAGACAGAGAATGGCAGCGGCGGCGGCCACGACGATGACGGAACGCTTCACCATGCCCCCTGAGCCGTTGCGGCTCTCAGCGGCCGCAGTGAGCACGACCGTAGCAGGCCGTACTGACCGCGGCCAGAGTGTTCTGGCCACGTTCGGCCCCGTTCACGGCTCGCGGAGGGCGCCATCGGACGGCCGAACCGTGAAGGTCTCGGGAGCGCCGAAGCCGTGTTCGGCGAAAGCGCCGTCCACCGCGACCTGGAGGCGCGAGACCCCGTCGATCGGCACGAGGGCGATGGCCGACCCGCCGAAGCCGCCGCCGGTCATCCTGGCGCCGAGGGCGCCGTTCTCGAGCGCGGTCTCGACGGCCAGGTCGAGCTCGGGCACCGACACCTCGAAGTCGTCGCGCAGCGAGCGGTGCGAGGCGTCGAGCAACGCGCCGATCGCGGCGGGCCCCTCGGTCTGGAGCAGCCGCACGGTGTCGAGCACGCGCTGGTCTTCGGTGACGACGTGCCGCACGCGCCGGAAGGTGACGTCGTCGAGGATGCTGCGCGCGCGATCCAGATCGTCGATGCTCAGGTCGCGCAGCGCAGCAACCCCGAGCGCCGCGGCGCCCGCTTCGCAGGACGCCCGCCGCTCGCGGTACCCGCCGGTGGCGTGCGCATGCGTCACCCCGGTGTCGATGACGAGCACCGCGAGCCCCGCAGCGTCGAAGCCCAGCGGGATGACCCGGGCCTCACGACTGCGGCAGTCCAGAAAGACGGCGGAGTCGCGGCGGCTGAGCAGCGATGCTGACTGGTCGAGGATGCCGGTCGGAGCCCCGACGACGTCATTCTCGGCGCGGTGCCCCACCAGAACGAGGGTCTCGGGCGACAGTCCGAGTTGCCAGACCTCGTTGAGCGCGAACGCCACAGCGCTCTCGATCGCGGCCGAGGATGACAGGCCCGCCCCCACAGGAACATTCGAATCGATGAGCAGATCGACGCCGGGAACGGCGGCGAGATCGGCGCCGAACTGCCCGAGCGCCCAGGCCACCCCGAGGGGATACGCCGCCCATCCGCCGAGAGTGCCGGCTGCCTGCGCCGCCGCGAGTTCGCTCAGGGGGAGCTCGACGACCTCGTCGCTGAACGTGCTGGCGACCCGCAGCATCCCGTCATCGCGCGCGCCGAGCGCCACCAACGCGCGACGGTCGATGGCGAACGGCAGCACGAAGCCGTCGTTGTAGTCGGTGTGCTCGCCGATCAGGTTGACGCGCCCGGGCGCGGACCAGATGCCGTCGGCCTGGTGGCCCGCGAACTCGGTGAACAGGGCTCGCAGCTCGTCCCGCATGTCGGTCATACGCTCGCGATCGCCTCTCGGATCCGGTCGGCGACCTCTTCGGGGCGCACGTCGCCGATCCAGGCTCCCATGGCCGACTCGGAACCTGCCATGTACTTGAGCCGGTCGGCGGCGCGGCGCGGCGAGGTGAGTTCGAGGTGCAGCCGCACCGTGTCGCGGCCGACGTGCACGGGCGCCTGGTGCCATGCCGCGATGTAGGGGGTCGGCGTGTCGTACAGGGCGTCGATGCCGCGCAGGAGTCGTCGGTACAGCTCGGCAAGCTCGTCGCGCTCGCCGCCGCTGGTCGCCGCGAAGTCGGGCACCTGGCGGTGCGGCAGCATGTGCACCTCCATCGGCCACCGGGCGGCGAAGGGCACGAACGCGGTCCAGTGCTCGCCGCTCAGCACGACGCGCGGGCCGTCGCGCTCGAAGTCGAGGATGCGCGAGAAGAGATCGGGAGAGGTGCGGCCGATCGAGTCCAGAAGCCGGGTCGTGCGCGGCGTCACATACGGGTACGCGTAGATCTGCCCGTGCGGATGATGCAGGGTCACCCCGATCTGCTCGCCGCGGTTTTCGAACGGGAAGACCTGCTCGACGCCGGGCAATGCCGACAGGGCCGCGGTGCGATCCGCCCATGCCTCGATCACCGTGCGCGCGCGGGTCACGCTCTGGGTGCCGAACGACCCCGTGGTGTCGGGGCTGAAGCAGACCACCTCGCAGCGTCCGACCGAACTGCGGGTGCGGCCGATTCCGAGCTCGTCCAGGTCGTCACGACCACGGGGTGGATCCGCGGCCGTGTCGCGCAGATCGGGCCCGAACGACGGCGAGCGGTTCTCGAACACCGCGACGTCGTAGAGCGCCGGCACCTCGCTCGGGTTGGCCGCGCTCTGCGGGGCAAGCGGATCCTGGTCGGCCGGCGGCAGGAACACCCGGTTCTGGCGGGCAGCCGCGATCGAGATCCACTCGCCGGTGAGAACGTCCTGCCGCATCGTGGCGGTCTCGGGACGGGGGTCGAGCACGCGGTCGTCCGCGGCGCGATCCGGGCCCAGGGCACTGCCGTCGTCGTCGTAGTAGAACAGCTCGCGGCCGTCGGCGAGCAGCGTGTCCCGGCGCACGATGCCGGCGCTGAGCTCGATGGCGGCAGGAGGCGTCACGACGATTACGATATCGAAAGCAACGCTTGCGTTATCGAAGACGATCGAAAGGCGCCGAAATGCCCGAACTCTCGCCCATCGCGGTGCTTCCCCCTGAGGTCCGTCGTGAGCGGCTGCTCGCCCTCGTCCTCGAAGAGGGTTTCGTGCGGGTGGGCGACGCCAGCGAGGTGTTCGGTGTGAGCGAGGTGACGCTGCGCTCCGACTTGACCGCGCTGGAGGCTGCGGGAGCCCTGCGTCGGGTGCACGGCGGGGCGATGGCCGTGCGAGGCGAAGGCCGCGAGTCGCCGGTCGAGGCGACGGCCGAGCGAGATGCCGAGGTGAAAGACGCCATCGGGCGACGGGCCGCGGCGTTCGTGAACAGCGGCAGCAGCATCCTGCTCGATGTCGGCTCAACCACGCTTGCTGTGGCACGTGCGCTCGTCGAGCGGGCCGATCTGAGCGAACTGACCGTGATCACCAACGGCCTGTCGATCGCGCTTGCCCTCGAGCCTGCGATCCCGCGCTTCACGGTCGTGGTGACCGGCGGCACGCTGCGACCGTTGCAGCACTCGCTGGTCAACCCCCTGGTAGCGCAGACCCTGGCCGGCCTGCATGCCGACCTGGCGATTCTGGGCTGCAACGGCATCGACCACCAAGGCCGGGTCACCAATCTGAACCTGCCGGAAGCCGAGGTGAAGCGGGCGATGCTCGCCGCCGCCGACGCCCGGATTCTGGTCGCAGGCGGCTCGAAAGCGGCGCAGAGTCACCTCGGCATGATCGCCGAGTTGAGCGAATTCGGCACGCTGGTGACGGGGGGTCCTGGAGTCGAGGCGCTGCGCGCGCCTGCCGCCGCAGCCGGCACCCGGCTCGTGATCGCCGACGATCGGCTGCCGCCCGCGGCCTAGGCTGAACGGGTGGCTGCCACCTCCACCCCCGATTCCGCCGTCCCTTCCGCCGCGGCCGCCGAGCCCGCGCCGGTCAGCGGTCGACAGTACGTGCTCGAGAACGGCGGCGCGCGCGCCGAGGTCGGCTCGCTGGCCGCCGTGCTGCGCTCGCTGACCGTTGACGGCATCCACCTCACCGAGCCGATCGGGCCCGACGTGGTGGCGCCGATGGGATGCGGCATCGTCCTCGCGCCTTGGCCTAACCGGGTGCGCGACGGGCTCTGGCACCTCGATGGGACGCCGCAGCAACTCGACATCACGGAACCGCCCCGGTGGAATGCGATCCACGGCCTGCTGCGCAATACCGGCTATCGGCTGCTGGCGCACGACGCGTCGAGCGTCACGCTCGGCGCGCTGATCGCACCGCAGCACGGCTGGCCGCTCCTGCTCGACACCTCGGTGCGCTACCAGGTCGAGCCGGACGGGTTGACCGTCACGCACTCGGCGCAGAACCTGTCGTCACGGCGGGCGCCATGGGCGGTCGGGGCGCATCCCTACTTCCGGGTGGGAGACGTGCCCGTCGACCAGCTCACCGTGACCCTGACAGCCGAGGTGCGGATCGAGCTCGACGAGCGCTCGAACCCGAGGGCGCAGCATCCGGTCGACGCCCCCGGTGCCGGCGGCCCGGGCGACCTGCGTACCGGGCGCCGCCTCGAGGGCCTCACGCTCGACTCGCCGTACGGCCGGCTGGCCAACCGCGACGCGCGGGCCGATGTGGCCTGGCTGACGGCGCCCGACGGCAGCACGACCACGCTGTGGGCCGACCCGGCATTCGCCTGGATCCAGGCATACACGCCCGCCGAGTTCCCGCGGCCGGCGGGCCCCGGGCTCGCCGTCGCCCTCGAACCGATGACCGCACCCCCTGACGCCCTGAACAGCGGAACCGGGTTGATCTGGCTCGAGCCCGGTGAGAGCTGGAGCGGGTCATGGGGAGTGCGCTACGCACCGGCAGGGCACGCAGACGACACGCGGGAGACGAGATGACCCAGACCGAGATCCTTCCGACCGGGCGAGCATTCGTGCTCGAACGCGGCGGGGTGCGCGCCGAGATCGGGTCGGTCGCGGCGGTGCTCCGCTCACTGACGGTCGAGGGCGCCGATCTGACACTGCCGATCCCCGACGATCGGGCCCCGGCCATGTGCAACGGCATCATCCTGAGCCCCTGGCCGAACCGGGTGCGCGCCGGGCGCTGGGTGCTCGACGGCGAGCCCCAGCAGCTCGACATCACCGAACCCGATCGCGGCGGCGCCCTGCACGGGCTGCTGCAGTTCGCCGAGTACGAGGCGACCGAGCAGACCCAGGATGCCGTCACCCTGGCCGCGACGATCTACCCGCAGCACGGCTGGCCCTACCTGGTCGAGACCTGGGTGCGCTACGAGCTCGAGCCGGACGGCCTGACCGTCACCCACGGCGCCCGCAACCTCTCGACCGCACGGGCTCCATACGCGACCGGATCGCATCCCTATCTGCGGGTCGGCGATGCGCCGATCGCCGATCTCGAACTCACCGTGCCGGCGTCGACCTACTTCGCTGTCGACGAGCGGCTCGACCCGACCGCGGAGCTGGACGTCACGGGCACGCCCTACGACGTCAGGACGCCGCACCGGGTCGGCGGCCTCGCCTTCGACACGGCGTTCGGCGGCGTGCAGCACGCCGACGTGGTCGACGGCCACGGAGACGTCGCCTGGCTGACCGCACCCGACGGATCGCGCACCACCCTCTGGCAGAACGCCGACTGGGGCTACGTGCAGGTGTTCACCACCCACGAGATGGCCGGAGCCGACGGGCCGATCGACGCGATCGCGATCGAGCCGATGACGGCACCACCGGACGCGTTGAACTCGGGTCAGGGCCTGATCTGGCTGGAGCCGGGCGAGACCTGGGAAGGTTCGTGGGGCCTGCGCTACACCGGAGGCGCGTAGTGGACAGAGGCGAGCACGCCCGACGCCCGCGTGAAGCGCTGGCGCCGATACCTCGCCGACGAACGAGCAGAGGCCGCGGTCTACCGCGAACTGGCGGAGCGCAAGAAAGGGCAGGAGCGCGAGATCCTGCTGGGCCTGGCCGAGGCCGAGGGGCGCCACGAGAACCATTGGCTCCGGCTGCTGGGAGACGACGTCGGAGCGCCGCTGCGCGGGGACCTGCGCACCCGCTTTCTCGCCTTTCTGGCGCGCCATTTCGGCTCGCTCTTCGTGCTCGCGCTCGCGCAGCGCGCCGAGGCGCGCTCGCCGTACGTCGGCGAGGCCGACGCCTCGCAGTCGATGGCGGCCGACGAGCTGATCCACGGCGAGGTGCTGCGCGGGCTGGCAGCCCGCGGCCGCACGCGGTTGGCCGGGTCGTTCCGGGCCGCCGTGTTCGGCGCGAACGACGGCCTCGTCAGCAACCTCGCGCTGGTGCTCGGCATCGGGGCGACCGGGGTCTCGGCCACGACCGTGCTGTTCACCGGGATCGCCGGCCTGCTGGCGGGGGCGCTATCGATGGGCGCCGGGGAGTACGTGTCGGTGCGGTCGCAGCGCGAACTGCTGCAGGCATCACAGCCCGATCCCGCCTCGCAGGCGGCACTGGCCCATCTCGACGTCGATGCCAACGAGCTCGCCCTGGTCTACCGCGCCCGCGGCATGAACAAGAAGGATGCCGAGGCTCGGGCCGCCGCGGTGCTCGCGACCCTGCACCTCGACGCCGACGATCCGGCCGCCGCCGGGGTCGACGCACACGAGGAGATCGGCTCGCCGTGGAACGCCGCCATCTCGAGTTTCCTGTTCTTCGCGTCGGGGGCGCTGATCCCGGTGCTGCCGTATCTGTTCGGGGCGCGTCACCTCGCGGCGATCGGGATCGCGAGCGGGGCGGTCGGGCTCGCGCTGCTGGGCACGGGCGCGGTCGTCGGCATCCTGTCGGGAGCCTCGCCGTGGAAGCGCGCACTGCGCCAACTGCTTATCGGATTCGGCGCGGCGGGCGTCACCTACCTGCTCGGCTCGCTGTTCGGGGCGGCCGGTCTCTGACCGATCGGATTCCGAGCTCGCTACCGGCCGAAGGTCACCCGATCGCCGCCGAAGTAGGCGGCGCGGTCACGATGACGTGGAAGCCGATGACTTCGCCCCCCGGGCTCGAGCCGGTGAGCGCCACCTGGGTGGAGCCGGGCTTCAAGGGCACGAGTTCGGGCTCGAATGTGCCGTGGGCCGCATCCCGGTGGGCGACGACCGTGACGATCGTGGGGTCCGCGATCTGGGCGGTGTAGCGCTGGTGGTCGGCCAACGTGAGCACCATCACCTGGTGCAGCGGGATCCGGAGAGTGCCGGACTGGATGGCGGAGAGCGGCGTCGCCAGCGGCCGGTTCTCTGCGTCGTCGGCGCTGCAGCCGGCAACCGCGAGGACTGCGACCACGGAGAGGAGCGAGACCGCTCGTCGCATCACGGCACCAGGATCAGCTTGCCCGTCGACGAGCGGTCGAGCAGCGCGCGGTGCGCATCCGCCGCTGTCTCGAGCGAGTACGAGTCGCCGATCACGGCACGCAGTTCGCCGCGCTCGAGCATCCCGAGCAGATCGGTCACGGCGGCAGCGAGCAGGGCGGGCCGCTGCACGATGTGCACAAGCCAGAAGCCGATGACCGCGGTGCTGCGTGCCATCAGCACCCCGGGCGGCACGTCGTGGGGCGGCACCCGCCCCGCCATGCCGAACACGGCGAGACGGCCGAGCGGGGCCAGGGCGCGCAAGCTCTGATCGAAGACCCGGCCGCCCGTCATCTCCAGCACGACGTCGACGCCGCGCCCGTCGTTGGCCTCGGTGAGCGCGGCGACCAGGTCGTCGGTGGTCGAGTCGACGGCGGCATCCGCGCCGAGTTCGAGGGTGAGCGCGCGCTTCTCGGCGCTGGATGCCGTGGCGATGACCCGACCGGCGCCCCATTTCTTGGCCAGCTGGATCGCGATGGTGCCGACCCCGCCGGCACCGGCATGCACCACGACGCTCTCGCCCTCGGCGAGATGCGCGCTGGTGCGCAGCAGGTGCCAGGCCGTCGCTCCCTGTACCAGGGTGGTGAGCGCGTCGGCGTTGCTGACGCCGTCCGGGATCGGGAACAGGCGTGCCGGGTTGACCGCGATCCGCTCGGCGTACCCTCCGCCGGGCACGAATCCGAGCAGCCGCCTCCCGTCGGAGCCCTGCACCACCACCTCGCTGCCGGGGATCAGGGGGAGGGTCTGCTTGGCGAGGTACGAGTCCTCGGTCTGGTGCGTGTCGGCGTAGTTGATGCCCGCGGCGAGCACGTCGAGCACCTCTTCGCCCTCTGCGGCCATCGGCTCGGGCCGTTCGCTGACGACAAGTTTCTCGGGACCGCCGAATTCGGTGATGTGGATGGCACGCATACTGCCGACGCTACCCTTACTCCTTCTCGAGCGCCGCGATCCACTCGTCGAAGGTCTGCGTGCCGAGCTGCGCGGGCGGGCGCAGGGCCGGATCGGGCAGCAGCGTGCCGTCGCGCATGGCCTTGCCCCCCGGTCCCGGTGCCGGAATGCCCAGCACCGGCGACCGCTTTCCCGTGGCGCGAGCGGCGTCCCGCACCATGCGCGACAGGCTCTCCTCCCGCGGTCCGGCGAGTTCGGCGACCAACCCACTCGGTTCGGCAACGGCCAGTTCGACCAGGCGCTCCGCCGCCTCGCGCGCGGCGATCGGCTGCACGCGCCCGTTCGGCGCCAGCACGATCGGTCCGATGCGAGCCACTCCGTAGATCTGCTGCGAGAACTCGTGGAACTGGGTGGCCCGCACCTCGGTCCAGGGCACCTGGCCGGCGTGCACGAGGCGCTCCTGCGCCATCTTGCCGAGGTAGTAACCGTAGGTCGACTTCTGGCTGCCGACGATCCCGAGCAGCACGTAGTGCTTCACTCCGGCGGCCGTCGCGGCGTCGAGCAGGTTGCGCGTGGTTGCGCCGAAGAAATCGATGGCGACCTGCGCCTTCTGGGTGAGCTTCGAGACCACGTCGATGACGGCATCCACCCCCTCGAGCGCGCCCGTCACGCCGTCGCCCGTGACCAGGTCGACGCCGGTCGAGCGGGCCAGCACCACGGGTTCGTGCCCCCGCTCGCGCAGCACGTCGACGACATGGGCTCCGACCGTTCCTGTTCCGCCGGCCACCGCGATCCTCATGACTCCATTCTGGCGCGGCAATCCCGCGTAGCAGACTGGGTGGATGACTCTGCAGGCGGGCGACGAGTACGTGGCGATGGGGAGTTCGTTCGCCGCAGGCCTCGGGCTCGGAGCTCCGGTGCCGGGGGCGCCGAAAGGGTCCGGTCGCTCACTGTTGAACTACGCCCACCTGGTTGCGGCCGATCTGGATCTCGATCTCACCGACGTGAGCCTGTCGGGTGCGACCATCGCCGGTCTTCTGCACGGCGAGATGTCGCTTGCCGGCCGTTCGATGCCGCCGCAGGTCGACGCGTTGACCGCAGACACCCGGCTCGTCACGATCACCGGCGGCGGCAACGACGTCGGCTACATCTCGCGCATCATGCTCGGCAGCCTGCCCGCGCCGCTTTCCTGGCTTCCCTCCTCGCGTCGTGGTCGCCGCGAGTTCGACAGCCCCGCGCAGACCGACGCCCGATTCGCCCAGCTCGAACGCGATCTGCGCGCCCTGATCGTCGAGATCCGACGGCGGTCGCCGCGGGCGCAGATCCTGCTGGTCGAGTACCTGAGCCTGCTGCCGCCGGATGCCGCGACGGCACTCGGCCGGTTTCCCCCAGAGCTCGCCGACTGGGCGCGCGGCACCGCGTCGCGCCTCGCTGCACTCACGCGCTTGGTGGGCGAGGAGCTCGGATGCCGCGTGGTGCCCGTGGCGGCGGCATCTGCCTCGCACCACGCCTGGTCGGCAGAACCGTGGACCCGTCGGCTGCAGTTCAGCAGGCGGAGAGGTGCGGCGTACCACCCGACCCCCGGCGGCATGCGCGCCGTGGCCGAGTTGGTGATCGCGGCGATCACCTGAAGGGTGCCTGGGCGCCCGCTGAGGAATCGGCGTCGACGGTCCGCCCGGCTCTAACCTCACGTTCGCCACAGGGGCATCGAAGGTCGTCAGCCGGGCCTGGTTCTTCGCGTTCTGCGTCGCGCTGGTGGTGATCTGGGCACCGTCCATTGTGCTGATCCGGAGCATCAGCACCTGGCAGCTGATCATCAACACCCTGACGACGATCATCACCTTCCTGCTTGTGGCCCTTCTGCAGAACACCCAGGAGCGGTCCGACCGCGCGACCCAGCACAAGCTCAATGCGATCTCGGCGGCTCTTGCCAAGATGGCCGCCGCTCAGGGGCTCACGAAGGATGCCGACGAACTGCGGGCCGCCGTCGGCCTGGAGGACCGCGAGAGCAGCGACGACACGTAGTCGTCGGCGGTTTCAGGAACCCTTCATCCGGAGAGCCCCGAGGATCAGATGCGGGGGATCGATGTGCTCGCCGAGGGGTCGAGGCCGATGGATGGGGAGTCCGACGATGCGGCGTCTGACACGACGGCGGCCGCGAACTCGCGCAAGGCCAGGGCGTTGTATGCGCGGGCATCCAGTCCGGCCGCACCCACGGCTCCGTCGAGATAGTCGGTGAGGCCGGCGGCCAGCCCTGAGACGGACTGGTCGACGATGTGCAGTTCGCCTGCGGGGAGGGCATCCGACACCGAGCCGAACCGCACGGTCACGATGGGGAGACCGGCGATGGCCGCCTCGAGCAGCACCATGGGCTGCCCCTCGTAGTTGCTCGACAGCACGAAGCAATCGGCGGCAGTCATGGCCGGGAACGGGTTCGCGAGAGACCCACTGAGAAATGCCGAACCGGCCAGGTCGAGTGACGTGATCTGCGCCTGCAGGTCGGCGCGCAGAGGTCCGTCGCCGACGATCAGCAAGCGCGTCTGCGGCCGCTCGGTGTGCACGATCGCGAACGCCTCGATCAGGCGGGCGTGGTTCTTCTCGGGACTGAGTCGCCCAAGGGTGATGAACCAGCGCGTTTCGGGGCCGTGCGACGACAGACTGCGTGCCCAGTCCGGGACGGTCGCTTCCTGTGATTCGGGATCGACGAACTCCATCGCGTCGAACAGCGGCTCGCGCAGCTTGGCGAGGACCCCGACGTCATCGATGACGTTGCGTGCCGAGGCGAAGCGCTCGCGGGGCACCGAGTAGCGCTCGCTCAACGCGTCGGCATTGGCGTCCGCGAGATCCCGGGACACCGAGACCAGCTGGTCGAAGCGGGAGTAGAGCGAGAAGACCGCGGGCAGCGAATGGCGCATGCGTCGTTTGCCGCCGACGGTGCGATGCACTTCAGCGGCCATGTCGTTGTGCAACCAGATCGCGCGTCTGGCCGGCGGTGAGTGCAGGATGATCTGGGTCCACGGCCTGCTGTAGCCGCTGAAGTCCACCACCGAATCGAATCGTGCGCCGCCGAACACCCGGCGCCACTCCGACGACCAGAGTCGGTCATCCCAGCGGGGTTCACGCAACCAGCGCGTCCCGAGTCGGCCCCGCACCCGAGTCGCGATCGTGGTCACCTTGCGGCTGTTCGGGGCTCCGGCGAGGTGGAACTGACGGATCCGCCCGTCGATGCGAGAGGCGTTCATGCGCTGCTCGCGACCCTTCGGCCGAGCGATCAGAATCGAGACGTCGAACCTGGTGTGATCGAGGTGGGCCAGAAGATTCAGAGCCGAGCTGGTGATCCCGTTCGATCGCATTCCACCGAGGTAGAGCAGCAGGGATCTACGCCCTGATGGCAGGGCCGGCTCCGGCTCGTGCGCCGACAGTTCGTTGCGGAATACCGCGTCGACCACTCGGCGCGCGGCGGCGCCATCATCCTGAGGTGTGAATGCTTCCCGCCACTGGAGAGCGCGTTCCGCGATCTGCGGATCGCGTTCGGCGAGAATTGCCTCCGCGAGCTGGTCGACGGTGCGCGCCGTGGCGCCCGGCAACTCGCCCAACGCCGATGTGCCTCGTTCTCGCGCGTAGTCCTCTTCGTCGGGGGTGAAGAAGACGATTCGGCGATCGGTCGTGAGGAAGTCGAAGAAGATCGACGAGTAGTCGGTGACGAGCACGTCGGTCAGGCCGAGAACGACATTGGTCGGCAGGTCGTTCGGAATGAGTCGTCCCGGTGCCTGCTCGGCAACCATTCGGTGCACGGCCTGATGCGCCTTCAACGCGACGGCGAATCCGTCTCCCAGGCGCTTCTGCAGGGCGTCGACCGTTGCCACCAGGGCCTCGGCGTCATCGCGGGGAGAGGTGAAACTGGTCCCCTTCCAGGTGGGCGCATAGGTGACCAGGGTGCGCCCGTCGATCGGGATGCCCGCGCCGCGAAGCACCGAGCGTGCGGCCTCGCGCTCGCTCTCGGCCAGCACCTGCCGGTCGGTGCGCGGATAGCCCGTTTCGAGGATGCGACCCGAGAAGATCCCGTCGAGCTTGTACGACTCGCGGTACATCCGCGTCATGGTGGGATTCTGAGCGAGCAGCAGGTCGGCCGACACGAAGTTGCGCAGGGTGTTGGCGGCGAAGAACGCGCCGTCGGGCATGTCGTAGCCCATCGTCTTCAAGGGCGTGCCGTGCCAGGTGTTGAGATAGGTCTGCTCGTCGCGCTTCTGGAACTCAGCGGGGAACGTGGCGTTGTTGATCAGATACTGACTCCGGGCGAGGGCAGCGAAGTAGCGTGCGGAGCGGTACGTCACGAACCGCACCCGTCGATCGTGGCGGAACTCGGCCCTGAACGGCTTGCCGGCGTGATGGTCGAGCACCCAGATGTGGCGCAGGCCCGGAAGATCGCTCGTGCGAAGCAGTTCGCGGAAGATCGCTTCGGGGTTGTCGAGGGCCCCGTTGCCGGCGAAGGACTCGTAGAGCACAGAACCCGCGATGATCGGGCGGGCATATGCCATCGCGCGACGTTCGGCGGCGACGGCTCGCGCGAGACGCCGAGCGAGGGTCCGCAGTTTTCGGGGCAGCGCCGAGAGAGCGCGCCGTGGAGTCGTCACCCGCCGAGTGTGCGAAAACATGTCTCAGAAAAGAATAAGACGGAAGGTTACCCGCGCGTGAATTCGAGGATCGCGCTGTGGTGGGTCCTCAGAGTGGCGACCTTGCGGAAGCCGGCCGAGACGAGGGTCGACACGCCGTAGCTGTCGGTGCGACCCGGAGCCGCGTACTCCACCAGCCAGAGAGTCGAGATGCCATCGAGACGCCCGAGCGCGTCCGCCTCGGACAGTGAGTACACCTGGTCGTACCAGGTCGGTGACGAGGTGAACGCGGTTTTCAGCGTGGGATCCACCAAGCCGCGGAAGCCCGCCGGGTATGTCCCGAGCGCGAGCCGGGGCTTTCGGGATGGCCGCACGGAGTCGTCGAAGGCGACGGCATCCCCGGGGCGGGCATGGGTCGCCAACTGCGCACTGATGGCCGCCCAGTCGCTCCCGTTCTTGGCGTACGGACCGCGTTGCAGCATCCAGACCGGGACGGTCACGGCGAGCACGGCCACGACTCCGACCGCAGTCAGCCACCTCAGGCGGGGCATCCTGGCCACGACGTCGAGGGGGACGGCCATGAGCATGCCGGCGGCCGGGGCGCACATCGCGAGATATCTCGGCGTGTAGTCGGCGATCAGGGTGCTGCTGCCGATCAGCACGATGCTGGGCACGAGCATCCAGGCGACCGGCACCAGCGCCGCATGCGCCTGAGGCGCCGGCACGTGCCAGCGGTGCCAGCCCGTGCGCCACCGACCGATCGACACCGCGATTCCGGCGAGAACGAGGACCCACCCGACCCCCGCCACTACCGGGTTCTCGAAGAACGGGCTCACGAAGAGCGAGATCGGGTCGCGGTAGTCGCGAGATGCCAAGTAGGCGATCTGGCCGAACTCCGTGATCGCCAGAACCACCAGAGGGCTGACGGCCAGCGCCGCGCCGCCGCAGGCGATCGCCCAGTTGCGCACCAGCCGCGCCCTCTCCGGTTGCAGCAGCAGAATCACCAGATGGCCGAGCGCGATGAACGCGAGGTAGAGGAACAGCCAACTGCCGAAGGCCAGAAGAGCGCCGTAGACGACCCAGACCCGCTTGCGCGGTCGGTTCGCGCGCAGCGCCACGACCAGAAGGACGGTGAGCCAGGTGGCCAGTGCCGCAGAGAAGGCGTAGGAGCGGGCCTCCGAACCAATGTCGGTCAGCCGCGGCAGCACTGCGCACAGCAGCCCGGCCAGAACTCCGTATCGAAGACCCCGCAACATCGACCCGAGCACGACGACGCCGGCCACGCACAGCCCGATCGCCACAGCGCTCGGGGCCCGAACCGCGAATGGCGAGGATCCGGCGAGCTGGATCCAGAAATGCAGACCGAGGTAGTAGAGGCCGTGCACCGCGTCGACCCGTTGCACCATCGCCAGCAGCGACGGGATCGGGCGCTCGGCTGACAGCACGCTCGCGGCTTCGTCGCCCCAGAGGGACGGCGTCGCCGAGCCGATCATCGAGACGGCGATCGCGGCGCCCCCCGTGGCGACGGCGGCTACTGCGGTTCGACGCGTTGGACGGTCCACGATCCTCCCCCTTCGCCCTCTTCGCCTTCCAGCCCACGCCAGGTCGCCTCAGAATGTGCTGAGAAACCGGGTCGTGAGCGACGTACTCGGGCAAGTCTCAGCACGACAGAGGGGCGAACCTGAAGCACCAGCACGCCGATCGCGAGAAGAGCGATGCCCGCGCCCGAGATCTGCAGGTAGCCCACGTCGAGTCCCCCGCGGGCCGGCGGAAGAGCCAGCCAGTCCGCGAATGATGCGCCGAGCGGGCGGGTCAGGATGTAGGCCCACCAGAAAGCCGCCGTAGCCGGCAGTCCGAGCAGTCGCAGGATCCCGGGCACGGCGAACAGAGCCAAGAAGACCAGCCCGGAGTCCCGGAACCCCAGCCCTGCCGTGGTGGCCGTGAAGTCTCCGAGGGCGGTTCCCAGCGCGAACGCGGCCGAGACCGTCAGCCAGTAGAAGACTTCTCGCCTCCGCGTGTCGATCGAGTGCACAGACAGAGTGCCCTCGCGTCGGCCCCACACCACGAAGATGGCGAGCAGCACGACGGCGAAGATCGTGGTGGTCACCGTGTACGGAATGCCGACCACGAGGTGGGCGACATCCGCGATCATGGTGCCGAACACGGCAACGGCGAAGACGAACAGCCAGTACCGCCAGGGCACGTAGCGGCCCGCGCTCAACTGCACGGAGGCGACCGCCGCGAAAGCAACCGCTGCCACGAGGACGACGATCACCGGGTCGAAGGTTTTCACCAGGTAGTCGGAGGCGACTTCGCCGACTCCGGTGGTCAGGATCTTGAGCATCCAGAACGCGACGGTGGGGTCGGGGACGCGCTGCACTCGTGCGGTGTCGGCCACGCCGCCTCCTTCCTGGTCACGGGGGAGCGGTCCGCATCCAGAGTGCGGGATGAACGCGTGTCCGTTGCCGTGACTGAACGCACTCTCAGACCGTCAGGCCGATCTGGGGCGCTTCACCTGGACGTTGGCTGGACGTTCGCCGATATGCGGGCCATCTGGTGTGGCATGAAGACCGGTCCGCGCAGAGAGCGCGGCAGGACGGAAAGAATCAATGAACATCCTCTTGATCATCATCGGAATCGTCGCGGTCGTGCTCCTGCTGACCGGCGGATTCGTCCACGCACTGAGCTTCCTCCTGTGGGTCGGAATCGTTCTGGCCGTGATCGCTCTGATCGTCTGGCTGGTTCGGATGATCTCGGGTCGCCGCGTCGTCTAGACCGCCGATGGCACGCCAGAGCGTCCTCATCACGGGCGCAACGAGCGGGTTCGGCGCCGGAGTGGCGCTCGAACTCGCTCGGAGCCGTTTCGACGTGACCGCTGCCGGGCAGACCTGGCAGCAGGTCACATCGCTGCGCGAGCGGGCCGAGCGGGAGAAGACCAGGCTCGACGTGATCAAGCTCGACCTGCTCGAACCGCTCGACCTGGCGCATGCCGCCCAGAGGGATGTCGACATCCTGATCTTGAACGCCGGAGTTCAAGAGGCGGGCTCGCTCATCGACATCCCTCTGGACCGGCTCCGCCGTTCCTTCGAGATCAACGTGCTCGCGCACCTCGACCTCGCCCAGCGGCTGATCCCCGCCATGATGAAGCGCAAACGCGGGCGAGTGATCTGGATGTCGTCGCAGGCCGGCCTCATGGGAGTTCCGTTCCTGGGTGCCTACTCGGCCACGAAGCACGCGATCGAAGCCATCGCCAGCACGATGAAGGCGGAGCTCGATCCCTTCGGTGTCCAGGTGGCCACCATCAATCCCGGGCTGTACCGCACCGGCTTCAATGAAACCGGCGCCGGAAGGCGTAGTGCCGCTTACGCCTTACTCCTTGTCGATCGAGCCGAGCAGCTTCTTGATGGCGTTCTCGACACTGGTGTGGTCGTACTGGCCGGCGCGGCTCTCGCCCGAGATGAGGGCGCACCGGTGCACCTTGCTGAAGTCGCCATAGGGAAAGAGGTAGCGGCCCTTCGTGCCGTCGGTCTTCTCGGTGTCTTCGGCGAGATGCCATTTCGCGTACTCGGCCATGCCGTGCTTCTCGATGAAGGCGTTGCCGTCGTCGGTCGACGGCGCATCCTCGCTCCACGCGTCGCGCTCGTCACGGACGACGTCGCCGCGCCGGATGAGCCCTCTCGCCTTCGACACCGCCTCGCGATTCACCTGCACGGTCATCGCGCACCCGCCTTCACGTCGCCCCGCCAGCCGCTCTCGACCGTGCCCTTCTTCTCGAGGTACTCCTTGAAGAGCCGGAGCTCCTCCTTCACCGCGTGGCCGGCGACCCCGGAGGCCGAGCCGATCTTCTCGAGGAATCCCTCGGGCTCCCAGTCGAGCTGAACGGTGACGCGGGTGTCGGTGTCGTCAAGCTTGTGGAAGGTGACGACGCCCGCATGATCGACCTGGCCGCCGGTGCTGGTCCAGGCCACTCGCTCGTCGGGATGCTGCTCGGTGATGTCGGCGTCGAACTCACGAACTTGACCACCGATGTTCACCCTCCACCTCGTGCGGGTGTCGCCGGTCTGGGTGATGGACTCCACCCGCTCGAGAAACTCGGGGAACTGCTCGAACTGGGTCCACTGGTTGTATGCCGTCGAGACGGGAACGCCCACGTCGATGGTTTCGATGATCTGAGTCATGCGTTTCACGGTAGGTCGGTCATCGGGACCCGTCCCCGACACTCGGCTGACTCGGAGGTCGCCCGGGGGCGTTGCGCTCAAGAATGTTAGTGACTAACATTATTGCGTGACGAAGGCGGAGCAGACCCGCGGCGCGCTCGTGCGTGCTGCGCTGGAGCTCTTCGGCGAGCGCGGGTACGACGCGACAACGGCCGCCGCGATCGCGGAACGCGCGGGGGTCACCGAGATGACGTTCTTCCGGCATTTCCCCTCGAAGAGCTCCGTTCTGCTCGCCGACCCGTACGACCCGCTGATCGCCGAGGCGATCATCCGTCAGCCTCCCCGGCTCTCACCCATCGTCGCGGCCATCGGGGCCATCGCCGAGGGGTGGACGTCGGTGCCCGCTGTCGCGAGCGCCGCCGTGCGGGCGCGCCTCCGGATCGTGTCGCGCACGCCGTCGCTCCGCGGCGCCATCGCGGCGAGCAACGGCGCAACGGAAGCGGCGATCTCGGGCGCCCTCGTCCAGAGGGGAGCGACGACCGCTGACGCGCGGATCGCTGCGGCGGCGACCATGGCGGCTCTCTCGGCTGCCCTGCTCGACTGGGCAGAGGGCGACGACCCCGATCTCGGCTCGGCCATCGACGCTGCTCGGCGCGTGCTGGTCGGTGTTACGTAATGAGCACCGTACTCAGCCTGGAACAGGCATCGCGGGCCTTCAAGAACGGCGCAGGCATCTTCGACGTCGATCTCGAGCTGCCGCCGGGTCGAATCGTGGCGCTCGTCGGGCTGAACGGCGCGGGCAAGTCGACGCTGATGCGGGTCATGCTCGGGATGCTGCGGCCGCAGAGCGGACGCGCCCTGCTGAACGGGCACGACCTCGCCGCTGCCCCGGTGGCCGAGTGGGCGAAGGTCGGGCACCTGGTGGAGTACCCGTTCGCGTATCCCGAGCTGACCGCCCGCCGCAACCTCGAGCTGAGCGCGCGCCTGCGCGGGGTCGCCGACGTGACAGCGGCCGTCGATCGGGCGATCGCCGAGTTCGCGCTCGAGCAGTACGCCGAGCGCCGGGTGCGCGCCCTCTCGCTCGGCAACCGGCAGCGGGTCGGCGTCGCGGCGGCGCTGCAGCACGACCCGTCGACCATCGTGCTCGACGAGCCGACCAACGCGCTCGACCCGGCGGGCGTCATCCGGCTGCGCGAGAGCCTGCTGCGACGAGCGGCGGATGGCGCGGCGATCCTGGTGAGCAGCCATCACCTCGATGAGGTGGCCCGCATCGCCGATCGGATCGTCGTGATGAATGCCGGGCGCCTGATCGGCGACCTCGCGCCCGACACCCCCGAGATCGAGCACGCCTTCTTCGAGGCCGTGCGCGCCGACGACGAGAGGGCGAACCGGTGAGAGCCGCGGTCTGGGCCGAGGCCGTGAAGCTCGTGGGATCCACGGTGGGGCGCGTCGGTTCGGCGGCGATCGTCGTCGGCATCTCGGTGCTGAGCGCATCCATGCTGCTGGCCGCGGCAACCACGACCGATCCGCAATTGCTCGCCAAGCTCGGTCCGGTCGCGGCGGGCGATTGGCGGGGCTTCCTCCTCGGCGCCGCGCAGATCACGGCCGCCGGCGGTCTCGGCGGATTCGCCGTCGTGCTCGCCTGGATGTTCGGCCGCGAGTTCGGCGACGGCACCATCGCCGGCCTGTTCGCCCTGCCGGTGCGGCGCTCGACGATCGCGCTGGCGAAGCTGATCGTCTACCTGGTCTGGGCCACCGCGATGAGCCTGCTGCTCGCGGTCGTTCTCGGGCTGGTCGGCACGCTCGCCGGGCTGGGCCCGATCGGCAGCGGAACCCTCGAGGCGCTGGCCCGCCAGGCCGCCCTCGGCGTGATGTCGGTCGCGATCACGCTGCCGGTCGCCTGGGCGGCCACCCTCGCCCGCTCCGTTCTCGGCGGCGTCAGCGTGGCGATCGCTCTGGTGGTCATCGCGCAGGTGTCGGTGCTCGCCGGCCTCGGGGGATGGATGCCGCTGGCCGCCCCCGCGCTCTGGGCCATCTCGCTCGGCACCACCGTCAGTCCTGTGCAACTGGCGCTGCTCATCCCGTTCGGCGCAGTCTTCGTGGTGCTGATCGCGCAGTCGTGGCGGCGGATGCAACTCGACCGCTAGGCGGATGCTGCGATACCCGATGTCTCAGCGAGCGAGCTCCAGGGAAGGTTCCTCCTCGTCGACGAGGGCTCCGAGCTCTCGAGCGAGCCGCCGACGGGCGAGTTGGTAGCGGCTTCTGGCGGTAGAGGGCGAGACCCCGGTGAGCTGCGCGGCCTCGGTCAGGCTGAAGCCGTCCCAGTGAACCAGGCGGATGAGCTCGCGTTGCGCCTCCGGAAGGGCTCGCACGGCTCGACGCACCATGAAGCCGCGTGCGTCGTCGATCATGGGTTCCCGAGAGGCGAGTTCGTCACGCAGACGCTCTGCGAGCGCTGCTCGTCTCCTCCACCCACGATGCTGCGACAGCACCAGGTTGCGGGCGATTCCGAACATCCACATGCGCAGTTCTTCCGGCTCTGCCGGCGCCGACGAGGCTCGCCGCCAGACGACTTCCAGCAACTCGTTCAGCAGCACGGCCGCATCCTCGGGCGGCTCGATGCGGCGAGCGAAGTAGGCGAGCAGGCTCGGCCCGTGCTCCTTCTGAAGGGCGCGGAGTTCGTCGTCGCCGATCCGGGTCATCGGGTGAAGTCGCAGACCTGAGACGAATCGGAGAAGCTGACCTTCTCGGGGTCGAGACCGATCGCGTTCAGGTGGTCGGAGAGATTCTGGGAGACATCCATCAGCCACACCATCTGGTTCGCCCAGGCCTTCGACGGCGGCGTGGGAGCGGCCCCCTGCCCGACCAAGATGGGGTTCATGAAGTCGTGGATCTGCGATGCGGAGGGCTGGATCTTCGTGGGGTCCAGTGACCGAACATAGCGCAGGGCCTTCTGGAACTCCGGGGTGCCTTTTCCGTTGTATGTCGAGGCCAGGGTCAGGGTCACGGTGCAGTGGTGCTGCGTGCCGTCGACTGTAAAGGTCCGATCGACCGTCTTCACTTGGGTGGTCCAGTCCGATGCCGGGTCGTACCAGCTCGGATGCCAGATGCCGGCCGCCGCTGCCGCTGTTGCACCGCCGGCAATGAGAAGCGCGCTCAGGGCGGCGATACCCGCGATGGCTCGGGCGCGAGGGCGGCGGCGCGAGCTGCCGACCGAGTCGACCAAGCGATCCAACTCGGCTTGCTCGCGCAGGGTCAGCGACCGGCGCGGGTCGGCCTCGTCGAGCAGCGTGTCGATGTTCATCAGGTCTCCTTGATCATCCCGTCACTGGGACATGTCCGGATACCCGCGGAACGTCCAACTTCGTGTCACGTTTCGCAGGCGACCGGACAGTATGAAGCGTGGGTGACGTCACGGAGTCTCAGCTGTGGGAGCAGAGCAGGAGGGGCGACGGCCACGCGTTCGGTGCGATCTTCGACCTCCACCAACGGCGGCTGTACCTGGCTGCCCTCCGCGTCGCGGAGACGGCGACGGATGCCGAGGATCTCGTCGCGGCGACATTTCTCGAGTTGTGGCGGCGCCGTGACTCGGTCCGCGTCGTCGAGGGTTCGGTGCTCCCGTGGATGCTGGTCACCCTGAACAACCTCGGCCGCAACGTCGCCCGCGCGACCCGGCGACATCGCCGATTCCTCGCCACCCTGCCCGAATCGGCGACGGAGGATGTCGCGCTGGACCGGGTCGAACAGCTCCAGGCCGAGCGCCGTGCGATGAGCTTGCTGCGGTCGCTGCCGCCGACGGATGCCGCGATTCTCGCCCTCACCGCGTTCGAAGGACTCTCAGCCGCCGACGCGGCGACCGCCCTCGGGATCTCGGCTCAGACCGCCAGGGCACGGCTGTCCCGGGCCCGACGCCGCGCCCGAATCCAGCTGTCTCCGGAAGGGAGCACCTCATGAACATCCCGGCCTTCGACCCGGACAGGCTCGCCGCCCTTCGGGCCGGTCTCGTGGAACGCGCCGCGACGTCACCGCGGAGTGGTCTGCCCGTCTGGGCGGGGATCACGACCTTCGCGGTGGCCGGTGCGCTCGTCGGGGGTGCTGTATCGGCGGCGGCCACCGGCATCATCCCGACCGCTGCGTCATCGCCGCAAGCGTCCCCGTTCACGATCGGCTCCGCGGCCGGGCTGAAGGGTGTCCCCGCGCTGCCGGGAACTCAGCCCGGGATGCCCATCGTGTCGCTGCTCGGGGGAGGCACGTCGCTCCAGGCGGAGTCCAGCATGACGGTCCGGCTGGCGGGCATCCCCGCAACCGCGACGGACGTTCGCGTCGGTGTCACCTGCGTCTCGGCCGGCCGGCTCGCCTGGGGCACGAATCCGACGGGCAACAACCCGAGCGTGACGTGCGCGGCGGCAGACGTGGGCACTGTATCGGCGAGCACCTTCTTCGACTTCTCGACGAAAGGAGCAGACGCCCTCTACCTCGACCCGACCGGAACGTGGATCGTGAGTTATCAGTACCTGCGCAAAGTCGAAACCGCCTGGGGCGTCAACCGGCACGGACAGACGTACGGCGTCGAGAAGGCCGGCGCCGGTTCCCCGGACCTCGTCGCCGTCGTCGGGCAGCCGCCGATGGCACGGATGTCGAGGGGTATGCTTTCGCGACTGCACTCCAATGGCCGGGCGGGCACGAACCGACCTCCCCCGCCGACGCCCAGCAGCAGCAGGACGCGATCGCCAAGCAGTACCCCGACGGCATCCCGGTGCCCGTCTACAAATCCGACGGAACCACCCGCATCGGCACCTTCACGGTCGGTGGCCATTAGGGGTTGGGATCTCGAGTCGGCCTCCGCCGCGGTCGACCTGAGCGAGGCGGAGCATGATGGGGGTCATGAGCAGCGACGACCCCTCGATAGCCGAACAGATCGACGCGATCATCGCGAAGGCGGGTGGCTGGCGCGGCGAGACGCTCGCGCGGGTCCGCCGGGTGATCGCGAGCGCCGACCCCGACATCGTCGAGGAGATCAAGTGGCGCAAGCCGTCACGGCCCGAAGGCGTGGCGACCTGGATGCGCGACGGCAACATCTGCATGGCCGACGTGCTCAAGGCCGCGGTGCGCCTGACTTTCCCCAAGGGCACCCGCATCGCCGACCCCGACAGGCCTCTTCAACGCCCGCCTCGACAGCAGCGGGGTGCGGGCGATCGACTACGTCGAGGGGTCCGCGGTCGACGACGCCGCGCTCGCGAAGCTGATCCAGCGCGCCGTCGCGATCAACCGCGAAGCCTGACGGGCAGTCGACCGCTACTCGAAACGCGCTACTTCTACGATCTCTCCGACGATGTTGTCGTTGAGTTCTTCGAGGTCTTCGGACGGGATCCAGTACTCGAGGATTGTCTCGCCCCCGACTTGGTGCACCTCGAAGCGATCCAGAAACGACCTGCGAACTCGGAATCGCGTGACATAGCCCACTCCGGACGCCTTCACGTTCCAGTCGCGGGCGATCCGAGTGGCGTAATCCTCGTTGAGTACGGGGCAGAAGATCGGCTGATCCGGCAGTGGGGGAGGCCAGTGTCAAGGACCACGCCGAAGGCTGAGCGAGCGGGTTCACGTAGAGTTCGTCGGCGACAGGATCGACCGCCGCGATCGGGATGTCCCATCCTCGAGTGAGCTCGGCGTCGGCTACGACGGTCAGTGTGGCCATCGTGGCGCCAAGCAGCGGAAACCCGCAGCAGCACTTCAGGCAACTGCGCAGGCGTCATCGGATGCAGCGATCGCATCTATGAGGTCCGTTTCTTGATCTTGGTTGGTGTGTTGATTCGTTGCCGCGGTCGACGTGGCGACTGAGCAACCCATCAGGATGGCAGTGGCTGGGTTCTACCGCAAGGTGCAACGTTCTTGACACGAAACGTCAACGTGTAACTTTTTGGCGTGTTTTTTTACACGTTTGAGCCACGTGTCAATTAGCCTTCACATATGGTCTGGAGCGCAGCTGTTGCCTACAACGATCTTCCCGACCTTCCACCGGCCCAGGACGTGGAGACCAAGGCAGTTCTCAAAGCGACGGTTGAAGCCCGCGCAGCAATCGCTGCCCTCGACCAGGCCGCACGTCGAATCACGAACCCCACAGTCCTGATCAACTCGATTCCGTTGCTGGAAGCTCAGGCGAGTTCCGAGATCGAGAACATCGTCACCACCGCGGATGATTTGTTCAAGTTCGCTCAGGACGAGTCAGCTGCGAGCAACCCGGCGACCAAAGAGACGCTGAACTATCGCACGGCACTGTTCACCGGCGTCGATCTCATTCGCTCTCGGCCGCTATCGGTCACAACGGCCACCGAAGTCTGCACGATCGTCAAAGGTCGGCAGATGGACGTCAGGCGGCTGCCTGGCACCTACATCGGCAATCCGTCGACCCAAGCGGCCATCTACACCCCACCGGTCGGCGAGGCGGTCATTCGCGACAAGCTCGGCGACTGGGAGCGCTTCATTCATGCCCCCGCCGGACTCGACCCTCTGGTTGCCATGGCGGTCGCCCACTACCAGTTCGAAGCCATCCACCCCTTCGAGGACGGCAACGGCCGCACCGGCAGGATCCTCAACGTCCTCATGCTCATGAACGCGGGATTGATCGGCGAGCCGATCCCTATCTGTCGCGCTACATCATCCAGAACAAAGACGAGTACTACCGCTTGCTGCTCGCCGTCACGCGCGACGCCGCTTGGGAGGAGTGGGCGCTCTTCATGCTCGAAGGCATCCGGCAAACGGCTCTGAGCACCGTCGAGAAGATCGACCAGATCCAAGCTCTGCAGGACGAAACACTTGGGCGGATTCGCGAACTGACGACAGGCGGGGCGAATGCGGATCTGCTTGCCGTCCTCTTCAGCAGCCCTACTGCCGGATCGCGAATGTTGTCGAACGATGCCGAGTCTCACGTCCACTGCGACCAACTGGCTGAACGCGTTGGTAGTTGGCGGGGTGCTGCAGGACGTGAAGGCCGGCCGCGAACGGATCTTCATCAACGTGAGGTTCTTCGAGTTGCTGCTACGCCCTGAGTCCGCCCCGACCACGGAGCCGACCCTGTTCTGACGTCATCGATCGGGATGCTCATCCAGCGTTCTCTTGGGTGGGCCAGGTGGGGCTCGAACCCACGACCCGCGGATTAAAAGTCCGATTCGGGATGCCGGGGCTGGGTCAGATGTGGGCGAGTTCCCTTTGATTTACGGTCCTGTTCGATGACGTGAGATCACGTTGGATGTCGTTGTCTTCGTTCAAGTGTCGGCAAATTGTGGGCACAAGTCCGTCGTTGACGGGTAGTCAGAGACCCAACTGATTGTCGATCCACTTCTGCAAGACCGAGACGCCGATCTTCTCGGCATGCTCGCCCACACGTATCAAGAATGCCTTGAGGCGCTGACGGGCCTTGAGCTTCGAGGGCTTCGGAGCCCCAGGGTCCAGACTTCTCGCAAATCCTCGGACAGCCCCGCAGAATCGTCTCCGCCGAAGGCAGCGATTAGTCGCGCCAGCTCTTCGGCTTCGAGGCCTATCACTGCGTTGCCCGCGATCGTGTTGGCGACAATCCCCTCCACGCGACCGATGAACTGTTGGTTGATCTGAACGCTCGGCGTCGCGCTGCGCATTTCTATTTCGCCTATTGCCGACGGTCCCATTGGAATCAAGGCCTCCACCGTCGCCGCGATCGTTTCGGGCGAGACCGACTCGCCCTCGTCGACCAACTCAGCCTCCAAATTGCTGTCGGACGAGAGAGCCTTCCGCTCCCGCTCGTGCTTGATATCGACTTGGATGCGCCTGGACGCTTTTGCGTATTTCGAAACGAGATCGGTAGCCCGGTCGGCATTGATGCCCATTGACGTCAACATAAGTTCGGCCGCTTTCGTATCGTCGAGCATGGACACGAAAGTCTGGAACTCGGACACCCGAGCGGGCCAGTCGGCAACGGCCGCGACATCGTTGGCGTAGAACTCGATAACCCGGCCCCTGCCGGTGTCGTAGCCGCCTGACGTACCACCAGCCCCTTCACCGACGTCGAGCCAGTCATGGAAGAGCGACATCAACTGCGCGCCTCGTCCTCGAAGATTCGCCCAGCGGGGATGTAGATCCGGAAGATGAGCCCATCCTGTTGATCGTCAATGAACGACACTGCGAGGAGCGACGCCTCAGCATTCCTCTTGTAAATCGTTACCGTGATCCCGAATGATTCGAGCAACTCGAGGACTCGCAATCTGACGCCTCCTCGATGATTCCGAAGTATTGAGCGGCCTGCGCGTCGTTCCAAGGCTGGTCCCAATCGTCGTCGGACGCTTCCAGGTCGAGCGTCGCCGCGCCGCCAAAGACAGCTTCGTGAACGAGAACCAAGTGCGGGACGCCGCCCAGCTTCGTCAGCAAGTCCCTGACGTAAGTGGCATCGCGATCGCGGTCGAGTCGTTCGAAGATGTCTCTGGGAGGGTGGCGATTACGCCGGCGAGATCACGTAGATCGATCAAGCCGCCTATCTCGAACCAGTTCTCCTTTCCAGAATGAAAGGACTTCCGGTCCAGGGGGTAGATGTCGCATCGAGTTTGCTGCTCACTGATTCGCTTACTCGCGAGCCGAGAATGAGGAAGCGTCGTCGATCTTCAGCCATAGCTAGATGATTGCGTACGCCTAGGTCGCGATGCACCATTCAGTTCCCGGTGCGCGAACGGGGTTGACCCAGCGGTTGCTTGGAGGACGACGGCGCGTACAACTAGATCATGGAGATCGAAGCGTGGTGGCCGAAGGTCGAGATCGAGGTTCGCCGGTGGCTCGTCAATCACCCCTGGCACCCGGTGCACGAGTCGCGCGATGGGGCGGGTGGAGGCGGCGGGCGGGCCTCGGACCAAATTCGGGTTGGTGGCAACCCATGAAGGGGTGGGAAGGCGGTGAGCTGTTCCTGCCCCAGGACGCGCATCTCTGGATCATTCACCACCCGAGGACCCGAGTCGTTGAGGGAACCGCACGAGCGCGACCCGCGGGCCGACTACATGGGTCGAGGCTGGCCGCGTCGACAGGGCTGAACTGTGATCGCTAGATGGAGCCTCGCGGCAAGATCCATCGATGAGCGAACGCGGGCACTACGGCCGCGATGTGTTCGAAGTCCCTGTCGTAGTGCAGGACTGCGGCGTCGTTCTTGATCGCGTAGGCGGCGATGACGGTGTCCGTGGCGCCGGCAGCGCGCAGAAGACCTCCATTCCAGAGTCGGCTCTGGATGTCTAAGACCTCATCTTGCGTTGGGTGGACGTCGCACTGACCGAAGGCCTCGAGCTGCTCGGTCAGCGCGGCGTGAGCCTTTGGAGTGGGCGCGGTGAACCCGTACTCCACGGCAACGGGGGGCGTCACCAAGAGATCCATCGGGCTGACGAGTTCGACGAACTTCTTGAATTTCCTCGACGACCTCTGGCGTAGTCGCGAGCCGAGCCCAAACACTGCTGTCAATAAGGAACCGGGTCTGTCGCTTCGGAGTGCGGGCAAGTCGGCCGATCGTTGCCGACCTCGAAACCCAGCGACCGCTGCGTGAGTTAGTCGTCGCCATACGAGATGGTCGTGGCGTCGTTGTCGATCTCGATCGTGGAAAGTATGTCGATCGCTTCGATCTGACGTCTACGCATCACCACGTCGCGCAGCGCGAGGTTAATCGCTTCGCGGTTGGTGCGCACTCCGAGTGACGACTTCGCCAGTCGGAGGGTCTCGGTGTCGATGTCAACGCTCGTGATGGCCATCGTTCCTCCTATATAAGTTCTGCTCCAAGTGTATATACACTGCGGCAGCTTGACCAGGAGTGTCTGCCGCGGGAGCGAGCTCCCTTGCCTCGATTTCGTCGGCAAGCAAGCGAACGCTTGGCGGCAGCCGCGTGGGTTGGGTACTCGCAGTGCGCGAGTAGGCAAACGAGTACTAGCGCCGACCTGTCGTTTACCCGGTCGCTGGGCGCGACCAGGTAAACGACGGGATATGGCCGATGAGACCTGCAAATACCGCCCGTGCCGATCAGAGATCGCTTCCCAACCTCCCGCACCCACCGTTGATGTCTACGGGGAATTTGGGGAATCTGTGCGCACGGGCGGTACTTGCAGCTAGGAAGTGGAGAGGTGCTGAACAGCCGAAACTAGTTCTCCGAATGACAGGTACCTCGGTACCTCGACTGTTTCAGTGAGTCTGACTAGTGCCCAGGAGTCTGCATCGTCGATGAACGCGAGCTTCGGCGTAACCACCAGCCCGATTAGCTGATCGAACTGGGACAGGTCGAAGTTATCCCCAACGCGTTGCACGTCCAGTTGGGCGATCCGCGCTCCCCACTCGGCGACCGCCTTCTTGATGTTGGTTTGTGCGTTGCGCACGCTCGAGTAGTCTCCAGCGTCATACGGACGCGCCAACTCGAACTTCTTGCAACTTACACAGATCAGGTTCGATCCGAGTTTCATGACCGCGTCGAGATCCGTGATGTTGATCCCAGCGGATCGAAGGGTGACGCCGCGTAGCTTCCGGATCGAATCAGCTGGCGCGAGCCCCGCGTCGTCGATGACCTTCTGGACGGAAAGCTCAAAGTCTACAGCCGTAGCGTTTACTCTCGGACCGCCCGAGCGCGGATTGACGCGAAGCCGGTGCATGAGCTCGATCGAAAGCGCGTGAGCGTCAACCATCAGCGTGCCGTCAACCCAGCTACGCAGAATTGGGCCTGGGGAACTGATCGCCCCGCCGAGATCCATCGATGCAACAACGTCGAACACCGACGCGACGTCGACGGGTACATGGCCGTCCATCGCTGGCCAAGTCTGTTCGACTGCCAACTTCGATAATTCGTCAATCCGATCCTGCAGATCCGCTTCGCGCATGACAACGTAGCCGACGCGGGGAACGCTGATCCCGAAACTCTCTGCAGCCCACGTCGCGTGCCACATCAGGGCCTGCGCGAACACGACCAGCGCTGCCGCTACGTGAGGCTCGTCCATGGACTCGAGCGCCCCGCGCATTTGTTCTGCGTTCGACAGGTCACTCAACGAGATGATTCGTATTGCAAATCGACCCTCGCCTTGAAAGACGGCGGGGGAATCGAAGAGCCGGCCGCGCCACATGGGGGTCAGACCCACTCCGCCTCGAAGCATCGGCACTTGGAGCAACGGTGGTTCGGTTGTTGCCGTTGTGAGCGGTGCGAAGGACGGATGCCAGCGCTCGCCGCCCGCCGCAACTACCCGCTCGTCGAACCTGTCGATCAGGGACTCCAGCGCCTCGTCCTCGACAAGGTCAGGAAAATCTTCCGCAACCATCCTGAAGACCGCGTTCTTGCTTGAGCGGCGTAGCCACCCGTCGGCATGATTGACGAGTTCCGAAATAGCGAGCAAGCGACCGATTCTTGCTACGTCGGCGGTCGCGACGCCCCAAGCGAGTGGGTTGGTGGTCACGGGCAGTTCGTTTTGCGCAGGAAACGGCGACATGCCAGACAAGTTTTCGGCGATGCGAATCACCGAGGTCTCTGTGTTGGGCAGGTACCCACGAACGATGCTGAGATCCGTTCGCCGCAGATACCACAGCCACCGTGCCGGAGAGTAGGCGCTAACGATCGCTCCTGATCGCGCTACCAAGTGACTCCGAACAGTCGCAAGAACGGCGACCGCGTCCTCTCCTCGTATCTCAGTGCCGACTGGCGGCAGACCAACAAGCGATGCCTTGATCTGCCTCCGCGCCCAGGCACGGGCGATCGGCATTTCATCTTCAACTAGTTGAGTCGCGGCCGCATTGAGTAGCGGAGTCGATTCGGGAGACTCATACGCCAACGCCACTTTGCAAGGTTGGCACAATGCTGAAGATTGAGAAGTTGGCGCTAACTGCGTAGCTGATCGAACGTGCGTCTCAGATCCCGCGCTAGCGTGCCTGTTGATGTGGCAACGTCCGGGACACTTGCGACTTTGCGGTTGCTCGTCGCGTGCCGTACCTCGATGGTCGGGGAAGGGCGAAGTACAACGCACACGTTCTGATTCCTGCCCCCTCGCACTTCCCAGCACCGTTCGTGTCCAGGGTGCGCGCTAATCGGCTCGATGCGGTTGGCTCTCTTCGGCAAGTTGCCGAGGGCGAGATCGAACTCAGCCGCAGTGCGGAACCGGTTTGCTCGGTCGACCGCCAACGCCTTCCGGACCACCAAATCCAGGGCACGACTGACGTGTGGAGCGCTGTCTCTCAAAGGGGTGTAGTTGCCCTTACCTCACCGCCAGCTCCAGGTCTGCTTGCGAAGCTTGGTTGAACGGCCACCGACCGGTCAGAAAGACATAAAGCGTGACCGCCGTCGAATAGAGGTCGGACTGGAAGGTCAGCGAGCCCGACGTCCAGCCCTCGGGGGCCGCAATTCTTGGATCTCCGCCTCGCGGCACCTCTCCGTTCGGGTCAGCCAGGCTGGCGATGCCGAAGTCGCCGAGCACGACGTCGCCATTGAAGTCCTCGAAGACATTTCCGGGTTTTACGTCGCGGTGTATCAACTGGACAGAATGGCAAAGTTCCAACGCGCGAAGAACCCTACGGATCGCCTCAACAGCACGGTGCGGCTCGATTCCGCCTGGAAAACAGAACTTGTCAAACGACGACCGGGCAAGCTTGGTGTCGATGAACGGCACGTCGCCGATCATGTCGGCGTTGTTGACCTTCAGGATGTGCGGTGAGTTAAGTGTCGTCAGGAGAGTGGCTTCTCGCCAGGCCTTGCGGCGCTCGGTGCCCACTAAGAACTTGAAGGCGACATCCTGGCCGCGGTGCTGGTCTCGAGCCTTCCAGACTTCGCCGTACGACCCATCGCCCAGATGCTCGATGAGTCGGTAGCGCTCTCCGGGCAGCAATGCGCCAGCGCGTCCCATCGTCATGATGCCGAGTGTAGGGTTTCGCTCATGCTCACCCTGGGGCTGCGCGCGTCGAGCCACGGCAAGGACCGTTGGCGGGTCCACGCCGTAGTTCTCGATCCGGCCGATCCATCCAGCGCGGAAGCTTTCACTCACGCGTGCGATGCGGGAGGGAGCATCGCTGTGCGTGGCAAGGAACTCGCGCATTGGCTTGACGCCTTGCTGCTCGCGCGCCCCCAAGTAGAGCGCGCGCTTCTTTTCGAGCAGGACTACAGTGGCCGCGCGGGATTGCCGCCGGCGACTCGGATTCGCCTACGGCTTGAGGGCGCGGCCCTTGCGGCGATATCTCAACGCGTCGCACTCGTGGAGGTGCGCGATGGGCGTGGATTGGGTTCGCTGATCGGAGGCAGCAAATTGGCCGCCATCGCGGAAGGTTCCGCGTTAGATCTAGGGACCGACTACGACGAGCCAGCGGCCGCAGCTCTTGCTGCTGCTGCGCTCTGACCTACGCAATTTGCAGTTCGGCCACGCCATCAAACGCATCGCTTTGCTCGAGTTGATCAAGGTCGGGCCTGACTCTCTCGAGAACGAATGCACCTACCCAAGTTGACCCGGCACTTCGATACTGTTCGGCAAGCGAGTGAAGCGAGTTCCCGGTCACAACAGCAGAATCGATGATTAGAACACGATCAGCGTCGCCTTGATCCGGTGTGAGCATCCCGTTCGCAAGCATGATCGCAGCTGTGACTAGCGACTCCGCAGAGCGCGATGCGGCGACTACCACCGAGCAGTCCGCCTCGAGGCAGTACGCGATTACTTGTTCGCCGAAGTTTCGAAGCACCGATGGATCTCCAACTCTCTGCCGAGCGATGTCCGCGTAGATGACAGCGGAAGCGACGCTGGAAAAAGGCCCATCGGAGTCCATGACGTCACCTTACGGTGCGCCACCCATGGAGCCGTCTATGCACGCTCGCACGCGTCGAGGACGGTAGGACGGTGTTCACTGTTAGCGGGAGGTGGCGATGGGAAGCGTCACACCGTACGAGACCACTGGCGGCAAGCGGTATCGAGTTCGGTACCGGCTGCCCGATCACTCGCAGACGGACAAGCGCGGCTTCAAGACGAAGCGTGAGGCCGAGCTCTTCCTCGCCTCGGTCGAGGTCGCCAAAGCTCGCGGCGAATTCGTCTCGACGGGCCAGTCGAAGATCTCGCTGGGGAGTGGGCCGAGCTCTGGCTCGCCAACCAGGTGCAACTGAAGCCATCGACGCGACTCGGCTACGAGACGATCGTGCGGGCCGCGATTCTCCCCTCTGTGGGCGAACATCTCCCTTGCCGACCTGACTCACGCCGGTATCCAGAACTGGCTGACCGAAGTCTCGGCGACCGCGGCACCATCCACGACCCGCAGCTATCACCGCGTCATGAGCATGATGCTGAAGTACGCCGATCCGCGATGGACGCCTCAGCCGCAACCCCGCCGATGGCGTGAAGCTGCCGCGCATTGTGAAGCGGCAAGCACGGCTACCTCACCCACGCCCAGGTGCAGCACCTCGCCGACCTCGCGGGACGCGACGGTGACGTCGATCCTGTTCCTCGCCTACACCGGTCTCCGTTGGGGCGAGGCGGCTGCGCTTCGCGTCTCAGATCTCGACATGCTTCGCCGCCGCGTCAACGTCGATCAGGCCGTCACCGAGGTCGGACCGCGATCTGATCTACGGGACGCCCAAGAACCACAGCCGACGGAGTGTGCCCGTTCCCGTCGTTCCTCTCTGAGATGCTCGCGGCGCATTGCGAGGGCAAGCGGGTAAGCGACTTCGTCTTCATGGCGCCGATGGGCGGGGCGCTTCGCAATCGCAACTGGCGTCGCCGCAGCTTCGACCCGGCGATGACCGAACTGCTCGAGCTCTATCCCGCGCTGACGAGGCTCACCGTCGCACGATCTTCGTCACACCGCAGCCAGCCTCGCAATCTCCGCCGGCGCGAACGTGAAGGCCGTTCAGAAGATGCTCGGCCACGCTTCCGCGGCCATGACGCTCGACGTCTATATGCGGACCTGTTCGATGACGATCTTGATGCAGTCGGAGAGGCCCTGAGCAAGGCAGGCAACCCAGGGAATGTGGGCAAAATGTGGGCAAACGGTGGGCAGACCACCGCCGTTGTACCAACGCCCATTCGGAAATAGCCATCTGATCAGCTATTTCCACGGTGGGCCCGGTGGGGCTCGAACCCACGACCCGCGGATTAAAGTCCGATGCTCTGCCAACTGAGCTACAGGCCCGTGGGTCCAGCGTAGCGGCGCGCGGCGTCGTCGGCATGCACGCCGACGAGTCCGCCGGCCGCAGGGCCGCCCGCGCGGCGCATTTCCGCAGGATCGACTACACCACTTGCATCGCGCCCAATGATTCCGCTACATTCATCGAATCGGTTCGACAGTGGTCGTCGAGACCGGCACGACCCGAACGAGAAGGACAATGGCGACCATCGGCGATGTGGCCCGTGAGGCGGGAGTCTCCCGCAGCACCGTGTCGTACGCGCTGTCGGGCAAGCGGTCCATCTCGCGCGAGACGCGCGAGCGCATCGACGAGGCCATCGCCAGCCTCGGATTCACCGTCAATGCGGGGGCGCGGGCGCTCGCCACCTCCGAGACCATGGTCATCGGGCTGCTGCTCGAGTTCCACGACGACGAGTTCCCGCCGGCCATGCTGCAGTACATCCTCGCGGTGTCGACGGCTGCCCGCGAAAAGGGCTACGACATCCTGATGGTCACCGATTCCGATGGCCCGGGCGCCGTGAAGCGCATCACGTCGTCGAACATGGTCGACGGGGTCGTGCTGCTCGATGTGACGCACGACGATCCGCGCCTCGACGCGCTCCGGGCGGCGAGGCAGCCGGGAGCCCTGGTCGGCCTCCCTCGCGACACCCAAGACGTCGACGTCTTCGACCTCGACTTCGGTGAAGCCGCCAGAATGCTGGTCGATCACCTGTATGGACTGGGGCACCGCAAGATCATCCTGGTGTCGCCGCCCGCGGCACGTGTTCGATCGCGGGGGCGCGTACGCCTGGCGGTTCCGCGACGCGGCGGTCGAGCGCGCGGCGCGCTACGGCATCCAGATCTACCCCTATTACGGCGAGTCGCAGCAGCCGGGGATCTCTCGCAGCCTCAACGCGATCCTCGATGGGCGACCGGATGCCACCGCCATGATCGTGCACAACGACGCCTCGATCGCGGTGCTGCCTGCGGTCCTTCATGAACGCGGAGTGCAGGTGCCGCGCGACCTCTCGGTCGTCAGCCTCTACTCGCAAGATTTCGGACGGAGCTTCTTGCTGCCATACACGGCAGTGGAGACCTCGCCCGACAAGTTGGGCCGCGAGGCGGTCCAGCACCTGGTTCGACGAATCAGCGACCCCGACTACGCGCCGACGGTCGCCAAGTTCATCGAACCGGAATTGACGATCCGGGGCAGCACGGCCTGATGGGCCATGGCGTCTCGGAGAACAGTCCGGGATGGCCATCGAACCGGTTCGACCCAAGTAGCAACCGAAGTATCACCCGAACAGCGAATGATTCAGAGAGGAAACATCGTGAACAGCACCACAGCACGAAGGCTGCGGGTCGTGGGCGCGCTCGCCCTGAGCGCCGCCCTGGTCGGCTCGCTCGCCGCCTGCTCCACCCCGTCATCCAAGCCCTCAGCGGGCGGGACGTACACCCTCTGGGATCCGTACCCCGACCGTGACGCCAGCTCGACCTGGGCCAAGGCGGTGGACGCCTGCGCCACCCAGCTCGGCATCACCATCAAGCGCACCGCGTCGAACACCGGCGACACCGTGAAGGATCTGACCACGGCGGCCAGCAACCTGCCGGACGTCGCACTGGTCGACAACCCCAAGGTGTCCACCCTGGCGGACGCCGGCCTGCTCACCACGACGAAGCAGAACGGATTCGACGTCTCGTCGATCTCGAAGAACATCCTCAGCGCCGGTGAGATCGACGGCAAGTTCTACGGGGTTCCGACGGGTGCGAACACGCTCGGCCTGTACTACAACCCGACCGTGCTCAGCGCGGCCGGCGTGGACATCGCCAGTGTGACCGACTGGGCGTCGCTGAACACGGCGCTGCAGAAGGTCGTCGCGGCGGGCAAGAAGGGCATCACCTTCTCGGCCGTCGGAACCGAAGAGGGCAGCTTCCAGTTCCTCCCGTGGTTCTGGGGTGCCAAGGCCGACCTGACCAAGCTCGACTCGAGCGAGGCCGCGTCGGCGCTGAGCCTGTGGACCGACTGGGTCAAGAACGGCCTCGCGCCGAACTCGGTGATCCAGAACACGCAGGGCACCAGCTGGGACGAGTTCAAGACCGGTGACTTCGGCTTCGCCGAGAACGGCTCGTGGTTCAAGAGCGACGCCGACAAGGCGGGCTTCAAGTCGATCCAGATTCCGGCCCAGAACGGCGGACCGGCTCCTGCCCCGACCGGTGGCGAGTTCATGACCATCCCGATCCAGAAGGACACCTCGCGCTACGCCACCTCGGCGAAGATCGTGGGATGCCTCAGCAAGGGCGACACGGCGGCCACGGCCCTCGGCTACGTCGCCCCGACGAAGGCCGGTGCCGACGCGCAGCTCGCGGCGGACCCGACCCTCAAGTTCTGGATCACGGCCGTCGGCGACGCGAAGCCTCGCACCGCGGACAACCTGGGCATCAAGTACGGCAAGATCTCGGAGCAGCTGTACACGGCGATCCAGTCGGCCCTGTCGGGCACGGCCTCGCCGAGCGACGCGCTGAAGACCGCCCAGGCCGCCGTCAAGTAACGCCAGCCACGTAACGCCCGTCGCAAGGAGAACGCCATGACCGCAACGCAGACAACCTCCGGGCTGCCTGCGCGCGGCGGCAGAGGAGGGGCGGCATCCACGGATGCCGTCCCTCCGGCCGCGGCACGCGAGACGGCCGCGGCGCTGGCGCGCTCAGCTCGACGGCCTGGGCGTTCATCGCCCCGGTCGTGATCTACCTGGTCGTCTTCTACGCCTACCCGCTGTACCGCAACGTCGACCTGAGCCTGCGGGCCTACACGCTGCGCTCGTTCATCGACGGCACCGCTCCGTTCGTGGGGCTGGACAACTACCTCGACGTCATCCAGAGCACGACCTTCACCCCCGCGCTCGATCAACACCGGCGTCTTCACGGGCGTCTCGATCCTCTTCCAGTTCTCGATCGGACTGGCGCTCGCCGTCTTCTTCTTCCGCAACTTCCGGCTGGCCGCGACGCTGCGGGCGCTGTTCCTGGTGCCGTGGCTGCTGCCGCTGCTGGTGTCGGCATCCGTCTGGGCCTGGATGCTGAACAGCGAGTCCGGCGTCGTCAACGCCGTCATCGAGGGCCTCGGCCTGCACCAGATCAACTGGCTGACCTCGCCGCAGTGGGCGCTGGTCTCGGTCGTCATCGCCAACATCTGGATCGGCATCCCGTTCAATCTGGTGATCCTGTACAGCGGGCTGCAGGGCATCCCCGGCGACCTCTACGAGGCGGCGGCGCTCGACGGGGCCAGCGGCTGGCAAACCTTCTGGCGAATCACCTTCCCGCTGCTGCGACCGGTGTCGGCGATCACGATGCTGCTCGGGCCTCGTCTACACCCTGAAGGTCTTCGACATCATCTGGATCATGACCCGGGGCGGCCCGGTCGACGCCTCGACCACGTTCGCCATCTGGTCGTACCGGCTCGGATTCGGCGGCGAGTCGCCACGAGCTCGAGCCCGGCGGCCGCGGTCGGCAACCTGCTGATCGTGGTGGCGTTCATCTTCGGCCTCATCTACATCCGCGTGCAGCAGAGGGTGGTGCGATCATGAGGTCACCCAGGTCGTGGTGGAAGACCGATCATCGGCGTGCTGCTGACCGCGGTCATGCTCTTCCCGATCTACTGGATGATCAACGTCTCGCTCACCCAGCCGAGCGAGCTGCGCAAAGACCCGCCCAACTTCTTCCCGGTCGAACCCGACCTTCGACGGGTACTCCAAGGTCGTCGGCGAGCAGCTGCCCTACCTGGGCACGAGTCTGCTCGTCGGCCTCGGAACGGTGGCTGCTGACCGCTCGCCGTGTCGGCGCCCGCGGCCTTCGCGCTGGCGAAGCTGCGGCCGCGCGGCGGCACGGCGCTCAACTTCATCCTGCTGATCGCGCAGATGATCCCGGGCATCATCATGGCGATGGGGTTCTACCTCATCTTCAACAACTGGGGCGTGCTGAACACCATCCCCGGGCTGATCCTCGCCGACTCGACGCTCGCCGTGCCGTTCGGCGGTGCTGATCTTCACGGCGTTCATGTCCGGGATTCCCGACGAGCTGCATCTCGGCGGCCCGGATCGACGGCGGCGAACGCCTGGCGCACCTTCCGGTCGATCGTGCTGCCGATCAGCCGCAACTCGGTGGTCACCGTCTCGCTGTTCGCGTTCCTGTGGGCGTGGTCGGACTTCATCTTCGCCTCGACCCTCGAACCGCGGCGGCGACCTGCAGCCGATCACCATCGGCATCTACCGCTACATCGGCAACAACACCCAGGACTGGAACGCGATCATGGCCACCGCCGTCGTCGCCTCGATTCCGGCCGCGGTGCTGCTGGTGATCGCTCAGCGCTACGTCGCCGCGGGCGTCACGGCCGGCGCGGTCAAGGACTGACGCGGCCAGATGACCGACATGACTGCCTCTGTCGCTTCGACGTGCGCGAGATCCCGTTCAGCAGGCGGGGCTCGTGGCTCGACATCTCGCCGGTCGTTGCGCTGCACACCGTGCGCGACGACCTCCATCTCGTCACCCACCAGACCGGGATGCACGCGGTGCTGCGCCTGACCGCCGAGCGGGACGGCGCGCGGCTGCCCCTCGAGTTCGAGGCGTCGCCGTCGGTGCTGACCTGGACCGAGGGCGGCCGGCCGGTCGTCCGCGCGGTCTTCGAGGGGCTCGACACGGTTCGGCTGACCGGCTCGGGCGCCGAGTTGCGCATCGCGGATGCTGCCGAGGTGCTGACGCCCTTCACCGGCACGTACCTGTTCACCGATCCGATCGACGGGTCGGCGGTGTTCACCTCGTACGAGTCGGGGCGGCGCTACCGCATCACGGCGGTGCGGGGCGAGCTCAGCATCGAGGGGTCCGAGGCGCTGGGCGAGAGCGTCCGGGCCGTCGTGGTAACCGGCGACGAGGTCGGCGGCTGGGAGGTGGCGATCGAGGAATTCGAGACGGCGCGGCATCCCTATCGCTCGAGTGACGACTTCGACGCCCTGGTCGCCGCGGCCGCGGACGAGTTCGCCGCGTTCGCCGACACGATCGCCGGGTGGCGGGATGCCTCGACGCCCGCAGCCGAACTCGCCGCCTACGTGCTGTGGTCGGCCACGGTCTCGCCTCGGGGCTTCTTACGGCGCGAGTCGGTGCTGATGTCGAAGCACTGGATGGACAAGGTGTGGAGCTGGGACCACTGCTTCAACGCCCTGGCCCTCAGCCCCGGCGATCCGGGGTTCGCCCTCGATCAGTTCCTGACCCCGTTCGACCACCAGGATGCCGCGGGGGCGATGCCCGACTCGGTGACGCACTCCGAGATCCTCTACAACTTCGTGAAGCCCCCGATCCACGGCTGGGCGCTCGCCAAGCTGCGCGAGCAGGCCGAACTCGACCGCGCGACCCTGGTCGACATCCAGCAGCGGCTGGCCGCGTGGACCGACTTCTGGCTCGACTACCGCCGGGTTCCCGGTCACCCGCTGCCGCACTACCAGCACGGCAACGACAGCGGATGGGACAACTCGACCACCTTCGACCGCGACCGCGTGATCGAGTCGCCCGACCTCGCCGCGTTCCTGGTGGTGCAGCTGGACGTGCTGATCGCGCTCACCGAGGAACTGGGGCTGGAGGGCGGCGTCGGACTGGCGCAGGCAGCGCGACGAGGTCGCCGCTGCCCTGCTCGCCGAGTTGTGGAACGGCGAAGCCTTCGTCGCCCGCTCGGCGGCCGGCGGCCGGGAGAGCACCACCGGCAGCCTGCTCAACCTGCTGCCCATTGTCGCCGGTCGCAGCCTGCCTGCCGAGGTGACCGAGCGCCTCGCTGCGGAGATCGAACGGCACCTGACGGCCTTCGGACCGGCGACCCAGCTGGTCGACTCGCCCGAGTACGCGGCCGACGGCTACTGGCGCGGGCCGATCTGGGCGCCCTCGACGATCCTGATCGAAGACGGGCTGCGGGTCAGCGGGTACCGGGAGCTCGCCGATGAGGTCAGCAGCCGGTTCCGGCTGCTCTGCGAGACATCCGGATTCGCCGAGAACTTCGACGCGCTGTCGGGTGCCGGCCTGCGCGACCGGGCGTACACCTGGACGGCGAGCGCCTACCTGCTGCTGGCGCGACAGGCGGTGGCACGGCCGGCTGCTGGCGCAGGCGGCGCCTGAGGAGCCCGCTTAGGCTGGAAGCATGGCCGACGACTTCCACCGCCCCGCCTTCTTCGGCGGCGACGAGTTCGAGGCGTTCGCGGGCGGCGAGGATCCGGCAGCCGTGATGCGCGCCGCTCACGAGAGCGCGCACGCACTGCTGATGCGCGCCAAGGACAGCGACGATCCCGCGGTGGTGGATCGGCTGGTCGGCTACACCGATGAGCACGGCCTCGACGCGCTCGCCGAGCTGTGGGCGCGGTCGGCGGCGCACAGCCTGCCCGGCGCGCTCTGGCGCATCTACCTGGTGCGCCTGATGATCCGGCAGGATCCTGAGGGCGTCGCGCTGCTGTTCCAGCGCGGCACCGAGGTGCTGCGCACGATCGATCCGGTGGTGGCGGGGGCGCCGTCTCCCGCCGGGCCGCACGAGGTCACCGAACTGGCCGATCTCATCCTGCGCGGGTTGTTCGAGGGCGACTTCGCGATCGCGCTCGAGCGAGCTGCGGCGTTCTGCCGAGTCGAAGCGGCGGGCGCATCCAGCATCGCCGACGATCAGGATGCCACCAGCCCCGAGCGCGCCACCGAGCTCACGACGCGCGCGCTCCGCCTGACCACGACCGCCGACGAGCTGGCGTGGTGCGCACGGATGGCACGCGACGGATCGCTCGACTGAGGGCCGCCCGCGCGATATCCCGCAGGATCAGCCCGGCGCCGGAGCACCGGGTAAACTATTCGGAGCCGGGCCGCGGTAACCCCGGGCTCCAATTTCCGCCGCTTCGAGCGGCCTCTTGCCGAGAGGCGTTCCGCGGTCCGGCACCCTCTTCCGCTCGCGGGAACTGATTCATGGGCAGGGCGTGGCGGTCCTTTCGCGTCCGCGGCCTATCCGATGCGGGGTCCGGCGCCGAATACCCGATGACTCATCCATTCGGGAAAGGCCGTGACATGCTTGCGCTCGTGCCTCGGGATCTCGGCAGCGTGGACGGCAGTGCCTCCGTGCCCTCGAACGAGGAGCTGCTGCAGCGCGTCGCCACCGGCGACCGGGAGGCATTCGCCGAGTTGTACGACAGCACGGCACCGCGCGTCTTCGGCCTGGTCAAGCGGCTGCTGCGCGATCACGCGCAATCGGAGGAAGTGACGCAGGAGATCTTTCTGGAGGTCTGGCAGACCGCGGCCCGCTATGACCCGACCAGGGGCGGCGCGATGGCGTGGATGCTGACGATGACGCACCGCAGGGCGGTCGACCGGGTCAGGGCCTCGCAGGCGAGCCGGGATCGCGACGTGCGGGTCGGCATCCGGGATCATGCCCCCGCCTTCGACTCGGTGGTCGAGAATGTCGAGGTTCGCATCGAGAGCGAGCGGGTCAAGGAGGCGATGATGCGACTGACCGAACTGCAGCGGCAGGCCGTGCAGCTCGCCTACTTCGGCGGATACAGCCATCGCGAGGTCTCGGCGATGCTCAGCGTGCCGATCGGTACCGTGAAAACCCGATTGCGCGACGGCATGATCCGGCTGCGCGATGAATTAGGGGTGGCGTCATGACGTCGAAGCCCTCCGACGAGGTCGGACCTGACAGCGGAGCCTACGTTCTGCACGCCTTGAGCGACGCTGAGAACGCGCGGTTCGAGGCGAGGCTCGCCGAGTCGGAAGAGGGCCGCGCCGAGGTCACCGAGCTCGCCGATACCGCGGTGGAGCTCGGGCTGTCGGTCACGCCGGTCGAGCCGCCCGCTGCCCTGCGCGACCGCATCCTGGGCCAGGTGGCCACGACGCCGCAGCTCAGGCCGGTCGCCGTGCCGGCCGCGTCGTCCGAGCCGGCGCGACCCGGCGGACCCGTCGAGGAACGGGCGCGCCGCCGGTGGACCCTCCGGCCCGTTTCCACTGTCATCGCCGTCGCGGCGGCCGCCGCCCTGATCTTCGGTGGCGGGATCGCCGTCAACGCGGTGATCCAGGGGCAGCAGGCCACCGCGACCGCGTCACAGATCGGCAGGATTCAAGCCGCCGCCGACTACCGGCGTGCGACGGCCGACGTGAGCACCGGCGGCACCGCGACCCTGATCTGGTCGGCCTCGCTGAAGCGGTCGGCGATCGTCATGCACGGCATCGACGCACTGCCAGGCGGCAAGACTTACGAGCTCTGGTACCTCGACAAGGCGGGCGCGACTCCGGCCGGCACCTTCGACGTGAGCGGCTCGACGCAGAGCATCGTGCTCGCGGGCGAGCTGAAGGCCGGCGACACGGTCGGTGTCACGATCGAGCCGTCAGGCGGCTCGCGGTCTCCGACGACGGCACCGATCGCCATCGTGGCGACCGCGTAAGGCGGATCACCCGAACTTGCCCGAGACGTAGTCCTCGGTGGCCTGAACGCTCGGCCGCGAGAACATCGTGGTGGTGTCGTCGTACTCGATGAGCTTGCCCGGCTCGCCGGCGCCCGCGATATTGAAGAAGGCGGTCTTGTCACTGACCCGTGACGCCTGCTGCATGTTGTGGGTGACGATCACGATCGTGTAGTCCTGCTTGAGCTCTTCGATCAGGTCCTCGATCGCGAGGGTCGAGATCGGGTCGAGCGCCGAGCACGGCTCGTCCATCAGCACGACATCCGGTGACACGGCGATCGCCCGGGCGATGCACAGCCGCTGCTGCTGGCCGCCGGAGAGGCTCGCCCCCGGCTTGTCGAGTCGATCCTTGACCTCTTTCCACAGGTTCGCGTGCTTCAGCGACTTCTCGACGAGGGCTTCTCCATCGCTCTTCGACATCTTGCGGTCGTTGAGGCGGATGCCGGCGAGCACGTTGTCTCTGATCGACATCGTGGGGAACGGGTTGGGCCGTTGAAAGACCATGCCCACCTGACGGCGCACGAGAACCGGATCGACGCCGGGGCCGTAGAGATTGTTGCCGTCGATGATCACCTCGCCCTCGACGTGCGCGCCCGGAATGACCTCGTGCATCCGGTTGAGCGTTCGAAGGAAGGTCGACTTGCCGCAGCCCGACGGTCCGATCAATGCGGTGACGGAGCGCGGTTCCATCGTCATCGTCACGTCCTCGACGGCGAGGAAGTCGCCGTAGTAGACGTTGAGGTCGATGGCTTGAATGCGTTTCGACATGGAGCTTCCGTTCGGGATTCGGGTTGGGTCAGCGACGGGCTTTTGGCGCGAATTTGGCCGCGACGAGCCGTGCGATCAGGTTGAGGATGACGACGATGATGATCAGAAGCAGCGCAGAGCCCCACGCCTCGGCCTCGGTGACTACGGGCTGCGTCGGGTCGGGATCGACGTAGTTCCGGTACGCCACCACGGCCAGGGTCGACATGGCGCCGTGAAGCGGGTCCACGTTGAACGCGGTTCGGGTGTACCCGGCGGCGATGTAGATGGGCGCGGTTTCGCCGATGACGCGGGCGATGGCCAGCATCGCACCGGTGACGAGCCCGGCGACCGAGGTGCGCAGCACGACCTTGACGATCGTCCGCCATTTCGAGACGCCGAGGGCGTATGCGGCCTCGCGCAGCTCGAGCGGGACGAGCTTGATCATCTCCTCGCTCGCCCTCACCATCGTCGGGATCATGAGCACGCACAACGCGATCGCCGCTGCCAGGCCGTTGAACGTCCCGGGACCCACGATGAGGGCGAACAGTGCGAAGGCGAACAGTCCGGCGACGATGGACGGGATGCCGGTCATGACATCGACCAGGAAGGTGACGACCTTGCGCACCGGGTGATTCGGCTGTGCGTACTCGGTGAGCCACACGGCGGCGAGCAGTCCGATCGGGATCGAGATCAGTGCGGCGATGCCGGTGATGATGAGTGTGCCCACGATCGCCGGCCACACACCGGCGACGAGCGTCGTCTTGAACGTGGTCCGGTCGAATTGGGTCTGCTCGGGGTTGAAGATGAACTGAGGGGTCAGTGTCGTGATGCCGTGCTCGACGACTGTCCAGAGCGTGGAGACCAGGGGGATGATCGCGAGCAGGAAGGCGACAATCACGAGGCTGCGCACGAACCGATCGGTCGCCCAGCGGCGTCCCTCCACGATCGAGGCGAGGATTCCGATGCTCGCCAGGTAGAGGAAGGCGCCGAGTGCGAGCCAGCCGGCCACGTAGTCGAGGTGGTCGAAGCCGGCGAAGATCAGTGCGGCAGCGGCGACCGCGCCGAGCGCGACCCAGACTTCGATGAGCCGGGGGAGTCGACCGGTGATCAGGGTGCGCTGAGGCCCTGGAGCATGAATCGTCTGGGCTCGCGTGCTCATGACACAGCCTTCCGGGTCGGGATGCGCCGACGCCGGGAGCCCGTGCGAGACCCCGCAGACGTGCGGGCGACGATCCAGCGGGCCACGAGGTTCACGGCGAAGGACACCACGAACAGGAGGAGCCCTGTCGCGATCAATGCGTCGGCTTGCGTCTGGTTCGCGCCGCCGAACTTGTTCGCGATGTTCGCGGCGATCGTCGCCGGATTGTCATTGGTGAGGAGCTGGACCGAGAAGATGAGCTTCGGGGAGACGATCATGGCGATCGCCATGGTCTCGCCGAGTGCGCGGCCGAGGCCGAGCAGGACCGAGCTGATGATGCCGCTGCGAGCGTAGGGGAAGACTGCGAGGCGGATCATCTCCCATCGCGTCGCGCCGAGGGCGAGGGCCGCCTCTTCGTGCAGCGACGGGGTCTGGAGGAAGATCTCGCGGCTGATGGAGGTGATGATCGGCAGGATCATGACCGCGAGCACAACGGCACCGGCGAGAAGGGTCGAGCCGCCCTTCGCGACGTCGCCGCTGAACAGGGGGATCCAACCGAAATAGGTGTTCAGGAACTCATTGAGCGGGCCCAGGAATGGGCGGATCACGACGATCCCCCAGAGGCCGAAAACGACAGAGGGCACCGCGGCGAGGAGGTCGACGAGATAGCCGAGGATCCCGGAGAGGCGGCGCGGTGCGTAGTGCGAGATGAAGAGTGCGATGCCGATCGCCACGGGAGCTCCGAGGAGAAGGGCGAGGAACGACGACCAGATCGTCCCGAACAGCAGGGGGCTGACGTAGTCCCAGAAGTTGGCGAAGCCGAGAGTGAAGCCGGAGGTGCGGTCCTGGAGTGCTGTGTTCTGGCTCCAGTTCGCCGCGATGGCCGGGGCGGCCTGGATGAGGAGAAAGACCGCGACGCCCGCGAGGACGACCATGATCAGCCAGGCGGCGCCTGAACTCAGCCCGAGGAAGACGCGGTCGCCCACCTTGGAGACCTTCATGGCCGCGAGCCCGGTGGGGGCCCCCGAGTTACGGGGACCCCCACCGTTCGCCGCGGCTGCCGGAGTGGCGGTCACGGTTCAGTACTACCGTTTCTCTGCGTCTGTCGAACGATCCGTTACTTCACAGTGGCAAGGGTCGCAGTGACCTGCTTCAGGATGGCGTCCGGAAGCTCCACCGAGTTGGCCTTGGTCGCACCGGCCTTCTGACCATCGCTCGAGGCGATGAACTCCAAGTAGGCTACAACGAGCTTCTTCTTGGCCGCGTCCGTGAACTTCGCCGGGATGATGGCGTACGACACCAGCGGGATCGGGTAGGCCTTGTTGTCGGCCTTGATCTTCGCGTAGTCGAAACCACCCGAGAGGTCACCGGGGGTGCTGTTCGGCTTGATGGCGAAGCCGGTGGCCATGGCCTCGGCGATTCCGTCGTTCGTCAGCTTGACGCCGTCTACCGAGGCGACCGTCGCGCCCGAGGTGAGAGCAGAGTGGTCGACACCGCCGATCGAGCCGTCGACCGCCGCGATCTCGGTCGCCACCGCAGCGCCGCCCTTCTGCAGGTCCATGCCCGGGATCTGGGGCAGGGTGCCGAGGTTCGGGCCCGCGGCCCAGTCGGACGCCGCCTCACCGCCGAGGAAGTTGGTGAGGTTCTGCATCGTGCCGGACGAGTCGGAGCGGGTCACGACGGTGATCTTCTTGGACGGGAAGGCCTTGCCGCCGTTGTCCGCGGCGATCGCCGCGTCTGACCAGTCGGTGATCTTGCCCGCGAAGATCTTCGCCAGGGTCGAGGCCGAGAGGTTCAGCGAGCTCGCGTCCTTATTGTTGTACTGGATCGCCACACCGTCGAGGTAGACCGGGATGTCGAGCGCGCCGCCAGGGAACGTGGCGGTGGCCTGCGTCGCCTCGTCGGCGCTCAGCGGCGCGTCCGAGCCGGCGAAGTCGAGCGAACCCGCGATGAAGTCCTTGCGACCGGCGCCCGAGCCTTCCGGGTTGTAGTTCAGCGTCACACCGGTGGCGACCGACGCGAACGCCGCGCTGTAGCCGGTCTGGGCCGCGACCTGAGCCGAGGAGCCGCCTGCGGTGATCGTGCCGCTCAGCGACGGGTCGATGGCATCGAGGCCGACCTTGGAGGTCGGGGAGGAGGACGGGGTGTCCGTGCCGCCGGTTGCGGCGCAGCCGGCGAGTGCCAGCGTTCCGATGAGTGCAAAGGCGGCAATGCTGCCAGAGCGCGTGATCTTCACTGTGTTCCCTTCGGGAATGTGGGGATTGTCTTGGTCGACCCAGGAATGGGCCGTTGCCGACGCTACGAACGCCGCGTGACCAGCCTCGGGGCGGTCGGTGAACGCAAGGTGAACTGACGGGGAACTCGCCGCGCAGGGGTCGGACGGGCTCAGGCCGTCGGGCTGTGGATCTCGACCGCCACCACGCCACTCTCGGGGTGATCAACTGGCACGTGCAGCACCGCGTACTCGCCGGTGGAGAGCATGGCGGCGCGCTGGAGCTTGCCGGAGTCGGGCGTGGCTGTCGCGTGCACAACGGCATCGATGATCTGCGGAAGCACGGGCCCATGGCTGCACAGCACCGTGGTCACGCCCTTGCGAAGGCGCCGGGCCACGACCTTCGTGACGGCGGCGCGCGTCGCTGCGGAAGGCATCCTGACTGATCTCCGGCTTGTCTTTGACCTCGAGTCCCGTGACGCGGGCGGTGGGGGCGATGGTCTGCTGGCAGCGGACCGCGGGAGACGAGAGCAGCTTGGCCGGGCGGTACGCGGCGACGCCCTGGGCGACGCTCAGCGACTGGTCGATGCCGCGCTGCAGCAGCGGGCGGGTGGCGTCGGGGCCGTCCCAGTTCTCCGCCGGCGTGGCCTTGCCATGACGCAGGGCGATGATGGCGAACGTGCGCGCGCGCCCCAGCTCGTGCAGCTCGGCGAAGCGCTCGACGATGTCGACATCGTGCGGGTAGCTGAGGGCCGCGTGGGCGTCGGCCGGCGACATCCAGTGCAGGCTCTCGATCTCGTCGTTGGCGGCGAAGGTCGAGTTGGCGATGGCCAACTCGCCCACCTCGGCCGCCCAGTAGTAGACCACCTTGTCGCGACCGTTCGGCAGCTGGTACTCCACGACGCCGAGCGGAGGACCCAGGGCGACGACCAGTCCGGTCTCTTCGGCGATCTCGCGGACCGCCGTCTCGGGCAGTGTCTCACCGGGGTCCACCTTGCCCTTGGGCAGGGAGGTGTCGCGGTGCTGGGCTCGGTACACCAAGAGGATCTCGACACCGCGCTTCGTCTCGCGCCAGCACACCGCACCCGCGGCGAGCACTGGTGAGCTCGACGTGTCGGACGGACTCACCGCAGGGCCCCGCCGCGCCGACGACTGGCGATCTGGCGCATAAGCGCCGACTGCATGTCGGTGAGCGGTTCGCCGGTCGGTGAGAGGTCGTGACGCACCCACACACCGTCGGAGCCGAGCCACCACGACGAGGTCTCGTCGCTCATCGCCTGGTCGAGCAGTCCGGCGAGTTCGTCGAGGTGCTCGGGCCGCACCAGGCGAACCAGGGCTTCGACGCGGCGGTCGAGGTTGCGATGCATCATGTCCGCGCTGCCGATGTAGACCTGCGGGTCGCCGTCGTTGGCGAACCAGAAGATGCGCGAGTGCTCCAGGTAGCGTCCCAGGAGGCTGCGCACCCGGATGGTCTCGCTGAGCCCCTCGACGCCCGGCCGCAGCGAGCAGATGCCGCGCACCACGATGTCCACCGGCACGCCGGCCTGGCTTGCGCGGTAGAGCGCGTCGATGATCGCCTCGTCGACGATCGAGTTGACCTTCAGCCGGATGCCGCTGGCCCGTCCCGCCGCCGCATTGTCGGTTTCGACCTTGATGCGCTTGAGCAACCCCGTGCGCAGGTGCAGGGGAGCCACCAGCAGCCGCTTGAACTTCTTCTCGATCGCGTAGCCCGACAGCTCGTTGAACAGCCGTGTCAGGTCTTTACCGACGGTGTCGTCGGCCGTGAGGAGCCCGAGGTCTTCGTAGATGCGACTGGTCTTCGGGTTGTAGTTGCCCGTGCCGATGTGGCTGTAGTGCCGGAGGTTGCCATGGCGGTCTTGGCGCACCACGAGGGCGAGCTTGCTGTGCGTCTTCAGGCCGACCAGGCCGTAGACGACATGCACCCCTGCCTTCTCGAGCTTGCGGGCCCAGCCGATGTTGGCCTGCTCGTCGAAGCGCGCCTTGATCTCGACCAGGGCGAGCACCGCCTTGCCCGCCTCCGCCGCGTCGATCAGGGCCTCGACGATCGGGCTGTCACCGCTCGTGCGGTAGAGCGTCTGCTTGATGGCCAGCACGTTCGGGTCGGAGGCCGCCTGCTCGAGGAAGGCCTGCACACTGGTCGCGAACGATTCGTATGGATGGTGCAGCAGGATGTCGCCGCGATCGATCGACGCGAACACGTCGGCCTTCTCGGTCGGCTCGACCGGCAAGAGGTTCGCGCTGGTGGTGGGCACGTCGCGCGGGTACTTGAGCGCGGGTCGGTCGAGCCTGGTCACCTCGAACAGACCACCGAGGTCGAGGGGGGCCGGGAGCCGGTACACCTCCTGCTCGGTGATCTGCAGTTCGCTCATCAGCAGGCCGAGCGTGACCTCGTCCATGTCGTCGCTGATCTCGAGCCGGATGGGCGGCCCGAAGCGGCGCCGAAGCAGTTCTTTCTCGAGTGCCTGGATCAGACTCTCGGTCTCGTCCTCCTCGACCTCGACATCCTCGTTGCGCGTGACGCGGAACTCGTGGTGCTCGACGATCTCCATGCCCGGGAACAGGTCGCCGAGGTGGTTGGCGATGAGGTCTTCGAGGGGGATGTAGCGCAGCAGGCCGCGCTCGTCATCCGGCAGCTGCACGAAGCGCGGCAGGTTCTGCGGAACCTTGAGGCGGGCGAACTCCTCCTTGCCCGCCTTCGGATTGCGCACCCGGATCGAGAGGTTGAGAGACAGGCCAGAGATATAGGGGAAGGGATGCGCGGGGTCGACCGCGAGCGGCATCAGCACCGGGAAGATCTGGGCCGAGAAGATCTCGTCGATGCGTACGCGGTCTTTCTCGTCGAGGTCGCTCCAACTCTCGATGTGGATGCCCGCCTCGTCGAGCGCCGGCTTCACCAGCTGCTGGAACGCGCGGGCGTGCCGGTCCTGCAACTCGTGCGCCTTCTGGCTGATGTCGGCGAGAACATCGAGCGGGGCGCGGCCCACGTTGGTCGGCACGGCGAGGCCGGTGGCGATGCGGCGCTTGAGGCCGGCGACCCGCACCATGAAGAACTCGTCGAGGTTGCTGGCGAAGATCGCCAGGAAGTTGGCGCGCTCGAGCAGCGGCTGCGCCGGATCCTCGGCGAGTTCGAGCACGCGCTGGTTGAACGCCAACCAGCTGAGTTCGCGGTCGAGAAAGCGGTCGGGGGGCAGCGTACCGTCATCCACCAGGACCGGTTCTGCTTCGTCATCGTCGAGCAGATCGGCCGCAATGGTGGCATCGCCGAGGGGGCTGTTGCTCTCCATCGATCCATCATGGCATCGCGCCGTGAATGCCTGGTGAACAGGGTCACGGCGCGATGAACTCACGAAACGGGCGCTGGCAGCCGTTCGGTCTCGTCGTCGTACACGTTGAAGCGGTAGCCGACATTGCGCACGGTGCCGATCAGCGACTCCAGATCGCCGAGCTTGGCGCGCAGGCGCCGCACATGCACGTCGACCGTGCGGGTTCCGCCGAAGTAGTCGTAGCCCCACACCTCGCTGAGCAACTGCTCACGGGTGAACACGCGGCTCGGGTGCGTGGCGAGGAATCGCAGCAGCTCGAACTCCTTGAAGGTGAGGTCGAGCGGGCGGCCGTGCACCTTGGCCGAGTAGCTGGCCTCGTCGATCACGACCCCCGATGCCTGGATCTTGGATGACGACTTGTCTTGAGCCATGCGTCCGATCACCAAGCGGATGCGGGCATCCACCTCCGCCGGACCGGCGGTTTCGAGCAGCACGTCGTCGATGCCCCAGTCGGCGGACACCGCGGTGAGGCCGCCCTCGGTGAGCACGAGCACGAGGCCGACGGTCACGCCCGTGGTGTTCAGGATCTTGCACAGAGACTTGGCGCTGGCCAGATCGTGACGCCCGTCGATGAGGATCAGGTCGGCTGACGGCGCGTTGATCAACGCGGCAGGCTCGGCCGGGATGGAGCGGACTCGATGACTCAAGAGCCCGAGCGCGGGCAGAACGTCGCCGTCGACCGCCCCGGTCAGGATCAACAGCTGGGCCACAGGGTCCTCCAAAACGCCTACCGCACAGTGTATCGAGCGATGCCGCGGCCTTCTTTCCCGGTCTGCCCGCGACGGTACGATCGCTGTATGGCCTGGTCGTTGCGCAGCGTGATCCCCGTCTGGGTGGTCGCGCTGGCCGGCGCCATCATGGTCGGGGTGTTCGCGCCGCACGACACGAGCACCGTCGCCTCGCTCACCTGGCTGCCGATCGTCCTGGCCGGCTCGGTGCTCGTGACGATGGCGATCCAGCTCGCTTTGCAGCGCAAAGAGGGCCTGGTCTTGCGGATGATGGCCAGCCTGGGTGGCGCGCTGGTGATCTGCGCGGTCGCGACCGGCATCCTCGCGCTGATGCGAACGTAGACTGAGGGCATGATCCTCGCGCTGGAACTGCTGTTCGTCGGTCTGCTCGCGCTCGCCGGCCTGGCGATCGCCTTCGTTTCGATCACCGTGCTCTACAACCTGTTCCGCGGCCAGTCCTGACCTTCCTCATCGGCACTCGACCCAGAATGTTCGAACTCGACACCACCCTGCCCGCCGAGATCGCTCCCCTGTCGTGGCTTCTCGGGATCTGGGAGGGCAGCGGGATCGTCGCCTACCGGGTGGGCGACGAATTGCGCGAACACGAATTCGGTCAGCGGGTGGCCTTCACGCAAGACGGAACGCCGCACATCCAGTACAGCTCGTCGACCTGGCTGTTCGGCACGGCCGCCGACGATGCGCCGGATGACGCGCCCGCGCCGGTGCCGACACCGCTGTTCTCCGAGATCGGCTACTGGCGCCTGGCCCGCCCGCTCGGCGACGCCGATGTGGGACCGGGCATGCTCCCGGGCATCGGCGAGCCGGCCTTCACCACGGCCGACGAGATCGAGACGCTGCGCACTGCCGACGGGGGCTTCGAGCTCGAGGTGTCGATCCTGCATCCCGGCGGGGTCAGCGAGCTCTACCTGGGGCAGGTGACGGGGCCGCGCATCGACCTGGCGACCGATGCGGTGGTGCGCACGGCATCCGCGAAGGACTACGCCGCCGCGACCCGTCTCTACGGCCTGGTCGAGGATCACCTGCTGTGGGCATGGGACATCGCGGCCCTCGGCCAGGACTTGCGCACGCACGCCTCGGGGAGGCTGGCCCGTGTCGAGTGACACCGCGCCCGTCGTCGACCCGTTCACCCTGCGCGACGGGGCGGTCGGGGCGCCGCCGCAGCACTACGGCAACCCGCTGGGCGAGCAGCGCGAGCTGGCGGCCGGCCGCGCCATCGTCGATCTGTCTGACCGCGACGTGCTCTCGGTCGCCGGGCCCGACCGGCTGAGCTGGCTGGATTCGCTCACCTCGCAGCGGTTGATCGGACTCGCACCGGGCGACTCGGCCGAGACCCTGCTGCTCGATCCGAGCGGGCGGGTCGAATACGCCGCGCGCGTGCTCGACGACGGCGAGACCACCTGGTTGTTGATGGATGCCGGCACCGGCGCCGGCTTCCTCGCCTTCCTGACGAAGATGCGCTTCATGCTCCGGGTCGAGGTGCTCGATCGCTCGGCGGAGTTCGCCACCGTCGGCACCCTGGGCGATGCGCAGGCCGAGCTGTCTGCGGTGACCGCGCATGGCAACGGGATCCCGCTGGTCTGGCACGACCCCTGGCGGTCGATCGTGGCGGGCGGGTTCCAGTACGCGGCGATCCCGGTGCATCCTGCCGAGAGTTGGAGCTACGACGAGTCGCTGGTTGCGCGCTCGAACCTCGACTCCCTCGGCGGTCTGCCCGCGGCCGGCACCCTCGCGCTCGAGGCGCTGCGGATCGAGGCGTGGCGCCCGCGCGCGGCCACCGAGATCGACGGAACGACCATTCCGCACGAACTGGACTGGCTGCGCTCGGCCGTCCACCTGAGCAAGGGCTGCTACCGCGGGCAGGAGACGGTGGCCAAGGTGCACAACCTCGGGCATCCGCCGCGACGGCTCGCGCTGCTGCACCTGGATGGTTCGGAGGGAGTGCTGCCGACGGCGGGCGACGAGGTGCTGCTCGACGGCGTCGCCGTGGGGCGGGTCACCGCAGCCTCGCGGCACCACGAACTCGGGCCGATCGCGCTCGCCGTGCTGAAGCGCTCGGTGGACCCGAACGCGACGCTCAGCGTCCCGACGGCGGAAGGGCCGGTGCTCGCCGCCGCGCAGCAGGTGATCGTGCCGCCGGATGCCGGAGCCGAGGCGAACGTGCCGCGGCTGCCCCGGGTCGGCGCCGTCCGGCGCTAGCCGGCCGAGCAGATCATGTCGACCGCCGATCAGCTCCGGCGCCTCGAGCGACGGGTCCGGCGGCAGCTCGATGCGAGGATGGCCGCCCAGCGGGTGTGGCATTCGCTGCCCGCGATCGTCCAGATTCTGGTCGCCGTCGCGGGCGCATACTCGCTCGCGCACTGGGGACTCGGCCATGCCGTGCCGATCCTCGCGGTCACGCTGACCATCAACGCGCTCGGCTTCTCGCGGGATGCACGGCCGCGTCGCGTCGCCGAGTCGGTGCTCGGCATCCTGCTTGGTGTCGCACTCAGCGACGGACTCTCGCTGCTGATCGGCAAGGGCCTGTGGCAGTTGCTGGTGGTGCTGCTCGTCGTCTTCATCGTGGGACGCGCGGTCTCGAGCAACGTCGCATTCGCCGTGGCCGCCGCCGTACCGTCGGCGCTCGTGCTGCTGCTGCCGGTGCCGGCCGGCGGGCCGTTCGCCCGCACCCTCGACGCCCTGGTCGGGGGAGTGGTCGCGCTCCTGGTCACGGCGCTGATCCCTCGAGATCCGACCCGGGCGGCTCGACGTGACGGTCGGGTGCTGTTCTCGGTGCTCACCGAATCGTTGGGCTCGATCGTCGACAGCCTCGCCGACGCCGACGAGGCAGCAGGCGAACTCGCCCTGACTCGGTTGCGCCGCACGCAGCCGCTCATCGACGACTGGGAGCGCTCGCTCGACACGGCGGTGTCTGTCACGCGGATCTCGCCGTTCCTGCGCCGTCAGCTGCCCGAACTGCGCCGGAACGCGCGGGTGCAGAAGTCGGCCGATCTGGCGGCGCGGCACCTTCGCACGATCGCCCGCCGCGTCGAGTTCCTGGTGCGCGACGGGGTCGCCCGGCCGGCGCTCGCCGGACTCGTGGGCGAGGTCGCGACCGCGCTGACCCTGCTCGGGAGCGAACTCGACGACCTCCAGCTGACCGGACAGGCGCGGTCGCTGCTGACCGATCTGGCGCGTCGGCTCGATCCGGCGGTGGTGATCCCGGATGCCGGTCTCACCGAGGCGGCGATCGTCCTGATGCTGCGCCCACTGGTCATCGATCTGCTGATCGGCACCGGCCTGGAGCCGGACGCCGCGCGCGCCCTGCTGCCTCCCGTGTGACACCCTCTGCATCTCAAGGACAGTCCTTGAGATCCAGAGTGCGCGCGTCAGAGGGTCGGGGCGACGGCCGCCCAGTCCAGCGTGAGTTCGCCGAGCCGCCAGCGCGCTCGGCCATCGCGCACCGGCCATCCCGCGTCGCGCAGGGACGACACCAGCGGCGATCCAGCGCTGCGTCGGCCCGTAGACCGCGAGCGGAGCGTGCACCGCCCACAGCCGGTCGAGCTCGAGCAGCAGCTCGTGGATCCGTTCGCCCGGCACATTCCGGTGGACCAAGGCCTTCGGCAGCCGCTCGGCGACGATCGACGGCTGCTCGAGCGACGCGAGCCGGAGCGAGATGCTGAAGGTGCGCGGGGCGTCGACACCCAGCGCGATCCAACTCGCGACGCGTCCGACTTCGTTGCAGGTGCCCTCGACCAGCACGCCATCCGGTTGCAGACGCGCGGTCATCGTCGCCCAGGCGTCCGCCACCTCCGACTCGTCGTATTGCCGAAGGACATTGAGGGCGCGGATCACGGCGGGGCGACGGCCGTCCGGCGTCGGGGTCTCGAACCCGCCGAGCCGGAAAGTGACGCCGTCGCGCGCGGCGGCGGACGCGATCCGCACGCGCTCGGGATCGATCTCGACGCCGATCACCGTCACGTCGGGTCGAACCGCCGCGAGGCGATCCCGCAATTCCAGCGTCGTGGTGGCCGAGGCGCCGTAACCCAGATCGACCACGAGCGGATCCGGGCTGGAGCGCAGCACCGGCAGAGCGGCGATCCAGCGATCGATCCGGCGCAGGCGGTTGACGCCCGTGGTGCCGCGGGTGATGCGTCCGCGGGGCGCGGTCGGGCGGGCCATGTGCCGATTCTGCCTCGATAGGCTGATTCGCATGACCCACACGCTCATCCTGCTCCGCCACGGCAACTCGGACTGGAACACCAAGAACCTGTTCACCGGCTGGGTCGACGTCGACCTGAGCGACCAGGGGCGCGCCGAGGCCAAGCACGCTGGAGAGCTGATCGCTCACGCTGGGCTGCTGCCCGACATCCAGTACACCTCGGTGCTGAAGCGGGCCATCCACACGGCAGACATCGCCCTCGCCGAGGCCGACCTGGACTGGCTGCCGGTGAAGCGCAGCTGGCGCCTCAACGAGCGCCACTACGGCGCGCTGCAGGGCAAGGACAAGGCGCAGACCCTGGCCGAGTTCGGCGAGGAGCAGTTCATGACCTGGCGCCGCAGCTTCGACGTGCCGCCGCCGCCGCTGCCCGACGACAGCGAGTTCTCGCAGGCTCACGACCGCCGCTACGCCGATCTCGGCGCCGAGCTGCCGCGCACCGAGTCGCTCAAACTGGTGATCGACCGGATGCTGCCGTACTGGCACTCCGACATCACGAAGGACCTCGGCGCCGGCAAGACCGTGCTGGTCACCGCCCACGGCAACTCGCTCCGCGCGCTGGTGAAGCACCTCGACGGCATCTCGGACGACGCGATCGCCGAGCTCAACATCCCGACTGGGATCCCGCTTGTCTACGAGCTGGATGACGCGTTCATGCCCGTCGGCCCGGGCCGGTACCTCGACCCCGAGGCCGCGGCCGCGGGTGCTGCGGCGGTCGCGAACCAGGGGAAGAAGTAGCCTGAGCCATGCTCACCGCTAGGATTTCACCTCAGGGGAGATGTCATGGCGGAGCGGTTGCAGGTCGATAGGGACGCGATCCATGCTTTGGCGCAGCATATTCGCGCGGTATCGGTCGCGCTCAGTGACGCTCGGCCGGCCGCTCCCACCGATGAAGCCTTCGAGTCGGCGGTGGTTGTCGATGTCCGCGCGGCGGCAGCCGAACTTCGGCGGCAGCTCGCTGCTCTTCACGACCTGACCTCGTCGCTCGCCCTCGCCGGGGACCGTGCTGCGGAGGAGCTCATTTCCACGGACACCGGCCTGGCCGGATCGATCAGGCGGTAGCGCTGATGTGGACACAGCGCACGCCGGATGCGGGCGATCCCGCCCGCATCCGTCATCTTGCCAGCGACCGTAATCAGCTGGCGGACCGCCTCGAGACCGACGCCGTGATGGCGCTGCGCCGTATGGCCGGTGCCGCGTCCGATGGCGGCTGGGTGGGCGACGCGGCCTCTGCGTTCTTCGCGCAGGTCGAGCAATTGGCCGAAGAGTTCGCTCCCTTGTTGGCCCGCCTCCGCGCTGATGCCGACGCTCTGATCGGCTACGCAGGCGAACTCGAAGGCTTGGCCGAAGATGCTTCGGTCCTTCGTGGCCGCGAACGGGCACTCGAGATGCAGCTCGAACAGGCCACCAGAAGGCAGGCCCGTGAGAGCAACGAAGCCGCGCCCCCTGACCAGGTGCAGTTGACCACGCGCGTGGTGCGAGATGAGCGAGCACAGCTGTCGCACCTCGATGCGGAGTGGGCGGAACTCGCCCGGCGCCGGACGGCCGCTGACGCCCGCTGCGCCGCCGCCATCACGCCGCCGCCGCCCCCCGTGGTCGGAACGCTCAATGCTCACCAGCTCTCCGCACTGTCAGACGCGCAGTTGCTGGCCGCGCTGGGAGCGCTGACTCCCGCGCAGTTGGTGGAGCTGCTCCGTCACGATGACGCGCTGTCCGCGCGCATTTCACAGCTGAAGGACTCCCGCGAGGTCGCCGCATGGTGGGGATCGCTGGGTGACCCGGCGCATCCCGAGAATGCGTCGGGAGCCCAACTCGCGCTCGTCGCCCTGAAACCCGCGATGCTGGGCAACCTGGAGGGCGTCGCGTATTGGGCGCGTGATGAGGCGAACCGGACCGTGCTCGCCAGTCGGCAGAGCGCACTCAAGCAACTTCGCAGCGACATCCGGTCGGCCCTGAGCAAGGGCGACGACGCCCGAGCTGCCCAGCTGCTGAAACAGGCCGGCTTCGCAAGCACGGCGGACTTGGATGTGCAGCTCGACTCACTCCGGGCGGTGAAGGTCGCCCTGGCCCGTGCGGGCTCCGTGCCCTACCAGCTGGTAGCTCTTGACCTCCGCTCGGGGTCCCAAGCCCCCCTCGCAGCGATATCGGTGGGAGATCTGGATCGCGCGGATCTGGTGACGGTCGCCGTTCCGGGAGTCGACACCACAGTGGCGAACTCGATGTCGAAGTGGACAGAGACGTCGCGTAACCTCTGGCTTGCCGAAGGGCATTTGGGCACTTCGCGGGTGGCCGTGGTCTCCTGGATCGGATACGACAACCCTCCGCTCGAGGTGGGCAGCGATACGAACGCCCGCGCCGGAGCTCGGAGCCTGGCCGCCTTTCTGGAGGGTGTTTCGGCGAGCCACGAGTGGGTGCCAGGTAGCAACCTGGCTCTAGTGGGCCACTCCTATGGGGCAACGACTGCTGCGTTCGCCACGGAACTGACGCCGGTCGCCCACCTGACCATGCTCGCCTCGGTGGGAGTCGACCCGTCGACGACAGCAAGCGATCTTCTCGTGCCCGCGGGTGGTGTCTGGGCCAGCCGCGACGCAGGAGACGACACGGCCAACTTCGGCCGAACCGGGGCCTTCGGGTGGGATATCCCGGTCACCGGCCTGGGTTCGGAGCATCCGGTCGACGTGACCTCGTCGGCGTTCCACGCCTCGATCTTCACCTCTGACAGCGTCTTCGTTGACGGCCAGGCGATCCACGGCGCGACGGGCCATGATGCACACCCTCAGCTCGACCATCAACTCGACCCGTCAAGCGATCCGACCACGAAGTTCGGCTACCTCGACAGGTTCACCGTGTCTCTTCACAATGCGGCGGCGGTGAGCATCGGTCGCGAAGATATGGTGATCACGTCGGCGAATTCGACGCCTGTCCCTGCCGACTACTCCGGCCCATGGAGCACCCGATGACGCATCCACTGCCTCGCTCACGCGCAACCGCGAAAGTTCTGTCGGGCTCCTTGGCGTTCGTTATCGCAGTAGCGCTCGTCGGGTGCACTTTCTCTCCTGGGCCGGTTGCGACGCCGAAAGGATCCAAACACATGCAGCAGGTTGCGATAGAGCACGCACGGGTGCAGATAGTCGAACTTCTCTCCGCCGCGCAGAAGGTCGTCGGAGGATCGTGGGTCGACGAGGACGGCGGCGCAGAGATCTGCACGACGCCGTCAGGCAAGCCGGGTGCCTCATTCCCGCTGTCCCGCAGTGGACCGGCGGTGCCGCTGGAGCAGCAGCAGGCCATGGTGGAGGCAGTCGATGCGCTCTGGAAGAAGGCGGGATATCCGGGCGTGCAGTCGCTGCAGTTCATCAAGGGAGCCCAGGGGATCGCATTGGACTATCCCCAGGAGTTCGGCACTGCGCCCGACGGCGCGCATCTCACGTTCGCGGTCAGCACTGGCGGCAGCTATGTCGACGCGCAAACGGCCTGTGTCGAGGGCGACGCCGACGCGTACAACGCGGCTCACTCCTCCGATGGCTGAGGCCCGACGAGAGCGCGCGCTGTAGATCTTCGTTGCGCGCTTGCGCTACGGCCGCCAACTCCTCGCCCCTGCCGGCCTCATACTCAGGACCATGGAGTACTCCGTGACACCTCGGAGGCATCGCTCCGCCGCACGTCTCTTCACCACGGCGTGTGTTCTCGCGGTGACCGGAGTGCTCGCGGGATGCACTCTTTCACCGCGTCCCGACCCGACTTCGAAAGGATCTCAACAGATGCAGCAGGAGGCGATTGAAGCGTCACAGGTCCGGATGGTGAACCTGCTGGTCGCCACGCAGGGCATCGTGGGGGGATCGTGGGTGGACGAGGACGGGGGCGCAGAGATCTGCACGTCATCGTCAGGGGTCCCCGGTGCCTCGTTCCCACTGGTGCGGAGCCGTCCCGGCGTTCCCACTGAACAGCAGAAGGACCTGGTGGATGCCGTGGTCGGGTTGTGGGCGAAGGCCGGTTATCCCGGTGTCGTCTCACCGGACGTCGTGAAGGGAGCCGACGGGACCGCGGTGAGCTACCCCGCGAAGTTCGGAGTCGACAAGGACGGCACCTATCTCAAGTTCGGACTGAGCATTGCCGGAGCCGTCGTCATCGCCCAAACGCCCTGCGTGGTGGGTGACGCTGACGCATGCAACGAGGCTCACCCTCCCAAGGACTGACCAGCCCATGTCACCTGCCGGGCCATGGAGCACCTCATGATGCATCGACCTCACCGCTCAATGGCGGCCTTGTGGATGGTCGTTGGTGCCGTCGCTGTCTCGGTCGTGCTTGCGGGCTGCGTCACGTCGCCGCGACCTGCCCCTTCGAAAGGATCCAAGCAGATGCAGCAGATCGCGATAGAGCAGTCACGGGTGCGGATGGTCGCGCACCTGGATGCCGCGCAGAAGATCGTGGGCGGGTCATGGGAAGACGAAGACGGCGGCGCAGAGGTGTGCACGACCCCATCCGGCGAGGCCGGCGCGACCTTTCAGTTGATGCCCAGCGGCCCACCGGTTCCGCTGGAGCAACAGCAGACGATGGTGGATGCGGTCAGCAAGCTGTGGGCCAAAGCGGGGTACTCGGGCGTGCAGTCGGCGCAGTTCGTCAAGGACGCAGAGGGAATCGCCCTCGACTACCCGAGGCAGTTCGGCACCGCCCCTGACGGCACGCATCTCACCTTCGCCGTCAGCGTCGGCGGCAGCTATGTCGTCGGTCAGACACCCTGCGTTGCCGGTGACGCCGACGCGTACGATGCGGCCCGCCACCCCGACAACTGAACAGCGCGTCCCCGCCCCCTCTGCAAGATGCGCCCCCTGTGGTACCGGCCTCATTCTCAGGACCATGGAGTACTCCGTGACGGGTGCCTCATTCCCCCTGTCCGGGCTCACTCCTCCGAAGGCTGAGGCCCGGACGAGAGTGCGCCGCGGTTAGCTCTCCTCGGGGCTCGGAGGCTACGCGTCCTGCGGCACCCAGTCGCCCGTGGCCAGGTACTGCACCTTCTTGGCGATCGACACGGCGTGGTCGGCGAAACGCTCGTGGTAGCGCGAGGCGAGGGTGGCATCCACCGTGTCGATGGCGCCGCCCTTCCACGTCTCGCCCAGCACCTTGTCGAAGACGCTCAGGTGCAGCGCATCGACCTTGTCGTCTTCGTTGCGGATGTCTTCGGCGATCTGCACGTCTTCGGTGCGCAGCAGCTCGGTGAGCTTCTTGGCGATCTCGACGTCGAGCGCGCCCATGTCACGAAACGTGCTGCGGAGTCCCTTCGGCACGACCTTCTCGGGAAAGCGGTAGCGCGCGAGCTGCGCGATGTGCTCGGCCATGTCGCCCATGCGCTCGAGGGAGGCGCTGATGCGCAGCGCGCTGACCACGATGCGCAGATCGCGGGCGACCGGATTCTGGCGGGCCAGGATCTGAATGGCGAGCTCGTCGAGCTCGGCCGCGAGCGCGTCGATCTTCGGGTCGTCTGCGATGACCGTCTCGGCCAGGGTGACGTTGGACTCGTTGAACGACTCGGTTGCGCGCTCGATGGAGTCGGCGACCAGGGTCGAGATCTCGACGAGGCGGTCCTGCACCTCTCGCAGCTCCTGCTGGAATACCTCGCGCATGCCGATCCTCTCGCTGTCGGGCACGATGAATCGCCCCGGTCTTCGGCCAGGTTGCCGCGATCAGGTGAACGGACGGTGGCCGAAGGCTGAACTTCGTCCCAAGTCGCGTGCGATCGGTCTCTCGCCGATCAGCCGGGCAACCCGGTGCGCCCTAATCTAGTCGCATGGACCCGGCGCATTGGCTTGTGCCCGCCGCCCTCGCCTTCGGGTTGGTGATCGGCGTGGGTGTCTCTGTGGCGATCATGGCGGCGCACCGCCGCGGCCGGAGCGCCGTTGCGGTGGCCACGCCGACGGTTCCGGAGGGCGTCGAAGAGGTCATCGACTCGCTCGACGCGGCGGGCGTCGTCATCGACTCGTCGAACAACGTGCTCTCGGCATCGACGGCTGCACTGGCGTACGGACTGGTGTGGAACCAGACGCTCGTGCATCCGGAGCTGGTGGCCATGGTCGATCAGGTGCGGCGCGACGGCGTCCCGGTGAGCCGCGAGCTGAACCTCGCGCACACCGCATTCGGTGAGAACCAGCTGCACCTGCAGGTGCGCGTCGTCCGGTTGGGCACGCGGTTCGTGCTGCTGATCGCCGAGGACCGCACCGAGTCGTACCGGCTCGACGAGGTGCGCCGCGACTTCGTCGCGAACATCAGCCACGAGCTCAAGACCCCGATCGGTGCGATCGGGCTGCTCGCCGAGGCGATCGAGGCGGCATCCGACGAGCCGGCCGAGGTCAAGCGCTTCGCGAAGCGGCTCACCATCGAGGCGGACCGGCTCGCCCACCTGACCCACGAGATCATCGAGCTCAGCCGGCTGCAGGCCGCAGCCCCCCTCGCGTCCGCCGACAAGGTGGACATCGACAGGGTGGTCGCGCAAGCCGTCGACCGCAACCGCGTCGCCGCCGAGTCGCACCGCATCTCGCTGGTCAGCGGCGGAGACGCCGGCGCCGAAGTGTACGGTGACGAGCAGCTGCTCGTGACGGCCGTCCACAACCTGATCGCCAATGCGATTCAGTACTCGCCCGACGGTTTTCGGGTCGGCATCGGCGTGACCAACTCCGACGGCGTGGTCGAGATCGCCGTCACCGACCAGGGTGTCGGTATCCCCGAGAACGAGCGCGATCGCGTGTTCGAGCGCTTCTTCCGCGTCGACAACGCCCGAAGCCGCCACACCGGCGGCACCGGCCTCGGCCTCAGCATCGTCAAGCATGCCGTGCAGAACCACGGCGGCGACGTGCGGGTGTGGTCGCAGCAGGGCAGCGGCTCGACCTTCACCATCCGCCTCCCCGAGGCGCCCAAGGCCCCGGCCCCGCCGACCACCCAGCCCGCGACGGCCTCGGCCGCCCCACCCACCACCCTCGGAGCGACGACGTGACCCGCATCCTGATCGTCGAAGACGAGCCCTCACTGAGCGAGCCGCTCTCGTTCTTGCTGCGACGGGAGGGATACGACACCGAGGTCACCGGCGATGGCCGGGAGGCGCTCGCGGCCTTCGATCGCGACGGCGCCGACCTCGTGCTGCTCGACTTGATGCTGCCGGGCCTGCCGGGCACCGAGGTCTGTCGCGAACTGCGCACGCGCTCGGCGGTTCCGATCATCATGCTGACCGCGAAAGACAGTGAGGTCGACATCGTCGTCGGACTCGAACTCGGTGCGGACGACTACGTGACCAAGCCGTACTCGACCCGCGAGCTGCTCGCGCGGATCCGCGCGGTGCTGCGTCGGCGCGTCGAGGTCGACGATCTGGACGAGTCGGTGCTCGAGGTGGGGGCGGTGCGGATGGATGTCGACCGCCACGCCGTCTCGGTCGGCGGCAAGGAGGTACCGATGCCGCTGAAGGAGTTCGAGCTGCTCGAGCTGCTGCTGCGCAACGCCGGACGCGTACTGACCCGCGGACAGCTCATCGACCGCATCTGGGGTGCGGACTACTTCGGCGACACCAAGACGCTCGATGTGCACATCAAGCGCATCCGCTCAAAGATCGAGGCCGACCCCTCGCAGCCGGTGCTGCTGTCGACCGTGCGAGGTCTGGGCTACCGCTTCGAGGCCTAGGGAGTCGGCGTCGGGGTCGGCGTCGCCGTCAGGCTGGGTGTCGGCGTCGGGGTCGGCGTGGGAGTCGGCAGCAGGTTCTGATATTGCGGTATCGATCCATCGAGCACGGGAACCGCGACCTGGCTGCCCACTTCGTTGTCGTACTGGAAGTAGATGTTCGCAAGCGAGCCCGGCTTGACGTCGAGCCCCGAGAGCAAGAACTGCCCACCCTTGCCGTAGCCGAAGTTCGTGGTTGTATCGGGCTGCAGGTCGGCGTGGAGCGTGGTGCGATCACTGCCACTGTCGTACTGCACGTTCAGCTGGATCGACTGGTCGGTCGGGTTGTACGCCGAGAACAGGAGGTTGCCGTTCGTGCCCGACTTGCTCAGCACGAGGGCGTTGAGCACCTTGACCTGGCCCACCGTCGTGCTGACGCCGTCGCTCGGGTCGTAGTGCTTCAACGAGGCGATCGGAGCGCAGGCGGCGACGCCCATCATGACCAGCGCGGCGAGAGCCGCCGCAGCTGCGGCACGTACCTTCACGTGAGAACCTTTCGATCGCGAATCGACTCTCACAGCCTACCGGGGCACGCGGAGCGCGCTGCTCACCGACGGCCCTCTCACCGAGCGCCGTCTCACCAGCCGCAGTAGACCCCGACCCATTCGTACAACTGCGCCTTGACCGCGGGCGGCACCGCCACCGAGAACAGGGCGTTGCGGTACGGCCCGGCATCCACTCGGAAGGGGATGAGGGTGCCGATCTTGTCTTCCGCGATCCGGTGCTGAATGCAGCCTTCCGGAACGAAATCGAGAGTGACCATGGTGGGCGGCGATGCGGCTGTCAGGGTCAGGTTCAGCGAGCGCAGCGGTCCCTCCCGTTGCGCGAGCAAGGTGGTGTCTTCGGTGGTGTGGACCGTGACGGATCCCGCCGCCCCCGTCGGCGTGAAGGTCAGGTCGAGCAGCGCAGCGCGCTTGCCGCCGCTACCGCTGCCTGCGGTGGTGGGCGGGTCGAAGCGCAGCGCAGAGGCGACCGAGATCTTGGCGACCTTCTCGAAATCCTGCTGGGCGCAGTCCTGCCCGTGCACCACTGAGATCGAGTGGAACGGGATGGTCGGCGTGATGGTCTGCGTCCCGGTCGAGCCGTCCGGGCGCCGGTAGGCCACGTGCACGCGCGGAGCGGCCTTCGCCGCGTTGCAGCGTCCGGGGGCGAGCGCGAGGCGGAAGTCCGTCGTGGTCTTAGCCAGAAGCTGATTCGGCGTCGAGGTCGATGAGACCGTCTTGGCGAACCAGGCCGAGGAGAAGGTGGCCGAGGTGATCGTCAGGTCGAGCGCGCTGCGGTTCGTGATCTCGATCTGCGCGCCACGGATGGCGTAGTCCGAGCGGAGTTGATAGACCGACACTCCGAGATCGACCGGCTTCTGCGCGGGCGACGTGCAGCCGCTCAGGGCGAGGCCGGCGAACAGGGCGACGAGAGCACCGACGATCGCCGGACTGGCGATCCGACGTTCCATGGGGGAAGTGTATGCGGTGAGAAAAAGATCCGGCGGGGGTGTCCTCCCCGGCGGGTGTCGTTCGTCGATCGACCATCGACACACCGACGAAAGGCATGAACATGGAATTCCTGTTTCTGGTCTGCACCGACTCCACCGCTCCTGAGTACCGGGCCGAGGAGGACAACATCGAGGAATGGTGGGACGAGGTGGTCCGCCGCGGCATGACGCTCGCCGGAGATCGACTCCGTCCGCCCGCCGACGCCACCACCGTGCGCCTGCGCGACGGGGCGCTCGCGGTGACCGACGGACCGTTCGTTGAGACCAAGGACTACATCGCGGGATTCGACCTGTTGAAATGCGCCGACCTCGACGACGCGATCGACATCGCCTCCCGCCATCCGATGGCGCGGTTCGGTCAGATCGAGATCCGTCCGGTCTGGCCGCTCGACCTGGAGCAGGAGCCGGCAGCGGAGTGACGGACGCTCGGGACGATGCGATCGTCCGCGCCGTGCGCGCGGCGGCGGCCGAGGAGTCCGCGCGCATCGTCTCGACGGTCGTCCGGATCACCGACGACTGGGACCTCGCCGAGGACTGCCTGCAAGACGCCTTCGCCCGCGCGTTGGCGACCTGGCCAGTGGACGGGATCCCGAACAGCCCGGGTGCGTGGCTGACCACGGTCGCCAAGAACCGGGCGATCGACCAGCTGCGGCGCGCCTCTGCGGAGCGCCGCGCGGTGGCCGGCGCGGGAATCGAACGAGAGCTGGAACACCTCGCGGAGGAGGCGGAGCAGGTGGATGAGCAGGAGCAGGCGCACGACCGGCTGGCGCTGCTGTTCACCTGCTGCCACCCCGCACTCCCCGCCGAGGGGCGCGTCGCGCTCGCCCTGCGCACGGTGGTCGGCATGACGGTGGCCGAGATCGCGCGGGCCTTCCTGGTCAGCGAGTCGACCATGGACAAGCGGCTGGTGCGGGCGCGCGCGAAGATCAAGAACGCCGGCATCCCGTTCCGCGTTCCACCCGCCGAGCTGTGGCCCGAGCGCATGCCCGCGGTGCTGGCGGTGCTGTACCTGCTCTTCGGCGAGGGCTACTCGTCGACCGAGTCCGAGCAGTTCGTGCGGGAGCCCATCGCACAGGAAGCGATCCGGCTGCAGCAGCTGCTGCTGGCGGCGAACGCCGACGCGTCCGCCGCGCCCGAGCCCGAGGTCGCCGGGCTGCTCGCCCTCATGCTCTTCCAGCACGCGCGGCGTCGAGCACGGGCGAACGAGTCGGGAGAACTCGTCGTGCTCGAAGACCAGGAGCGGGAATTGTGGGATGCCGACGAACTCGCCGAGGGCCGGCGCGCTCTCGACCGCGCAACCCGCCTGCTCGTGGCGGCCGGGCAGCAGCCGGGCCCGTATTACCTGCAAGCCGCCATCGCGTCGTGTCACGCCGCCGCCCGCCGCTATGCCGACACCGACTTCGAGCGCATCGTGTCGCTGTACGACCTCCTCGCGGTGACCTCACCGTCACCCGTCGTCGAACTCAATCGTGCGGTCGCCATCGCGATGGCGAGAGGGCCTGCGGCGGCGCTCGAACGCGTCGAGCTGCTGAGTGCTCGCGGCGATCTGGGCGGCTACTACCTGCTGCCCGCGACGCACGCAGATCTGCTGCGTCGGCTCGGGCGGGCGAAGGAGGCCCTGCCGTTCTACGAGCGCGCCCACGACCTCGCTCCGTCACCCGCAGAACGCCGCTATCTGAGGGGGCGGATGGCGCAGCTCCGCGACGAGATCGGGCAGCCGCCGGGGCAGCCAAACCCCTGATCCGACCCGGAATCACGGGCATCCCCTGTGGTAAAATCGTCCTTCTGCGGAAGGATTCCCCCATGCTCTTCAAGGTCGGCGAAACGGTCGTTTATCCCCACCACGGCGCCGCAACCATCACCGAAGTGAAGAAGCGCATCATCAAGGGCGAAGAGAAGCTCTATCTGAAGCTCAACGTCACCCAGGGCGACTTGACGATCGAGGTCCCTGCCGAGAACGTCGACCTCGTGGGAGTCCGCGACGTGATCGGCAAAGACGGCCTCGACCAGGTGTTCGAGGTGCTGCGCGCGCCGTTCACCGAAGAGCCGACCAACTGGAGCCGCCGCTACAAGGCCAACCTCGAGAAGCTCGCGTCTGGCGATGTGATCAAGGTCTCCGAGGTCGTGCGCGACCTGTGGCGCCGCGATCAAGACCGCGGTCTGTCTGCGGGCGAGAAGCGCATGCTGGCCAAGGCACGTCAGATCCTCACCTCAGAACTCGCGCTCGCCGAGAAGACCGACGAAGAGAAGGCGGCAACGCTGCTCGACGAGGTCCTCGCCTCCTAGCCGGTTCTGGCCCGGCGCGCGGATACCCTGTCCAGATGGGGCATCGGGTCGCGATCGTGGTCGTCGCTGCGGGCAGTGGCGCCCGGCTCGGGCACGCCGAGCCCAAGGCCTTCGTCGAGCTGCGCGGCGCGACGATCCTGGAGCGGGCGCTGCGCGGAGTGTTCGAGTCGTCCGAGCCTGCGCAGGTGATCGTCGTTGCGCCGAACGCGCGACTGGCCGCCGCTCGTCGGATCGTCGAGATTGCGGCGGGGGCGGCATCCGACGACGTCACCGTCGTCGCGGGTGGCGAGTCGCGGCAGTCGTCAGTGGCCGCTGGCCTTGCGGTGCTCGAGCACGACGCCGAGGTCGTGCTCGTGCACGATGCGGCGCGCGCGCTCGCCTCGGCCGAGCTCATCGATCGGGTGGTGCGGGCCGTCACCCCCGGCATCGGCGTGATCCCCGCGCTGCCGGTGACCGACACCGTGAAACGGATCGACGCGCGCGAACGGGTCGTCGAGACCGTCGACCGCAGCGAGCTGGTGCATGTGCAGACCCCGCAGGGTTTCTCTCGCGCGGAACTCGTTGCGGCGTACGCGGCTGCCGATCGCGAATACACCGACGATGCCGCCCTGTTCAGCGCTGCCGGACACGAGGTGGCCGTCGTCGAGGGCGAACCGCGCGCGTTCAAAATCACGACCCGCTGGGACCTGAACCGGGCCGAGCACCTGCTGGGGCAGACGAGCGCGCGAGCCGCGGGGTTGCGCACCGGGATCGGCCTCGACGTCCACGCGTTCGACGACGGCAGCCCGCTCTGGCTGGGTGGGCTGTACTGGCCGGATGAGCCGGGGCTCGCCGGCCACAGCGACGGCGACGCCGTCATCCATGCGATCTGCGACGCCCTGCTCTCAGCGGCCGGTCTCGGTGACCTCGGGGCGCGGTTCGGCACCAACGACCCGCAATTCACGGATGCTGCGAGCGAGACGTTTCTGCACGAGACCCTGGCGCTGGTGGTCGGTGCCGGGTTCGCGGTGGTCAATGTCGCGGTGCAGGTGGTCGCGAACCGGCCGAGGCTCTCGGCGCGCCGCGACGAGATCGAGGCGAGGCTGGGCGAGCTGCTCGGCGCGCCGGTGAGCGTTTCGGCGACCACCACCGACGGGCTCGGGTTCACCGGCCGGGGCGAAGGGGTCAGTGCCCTGGCCACTGCGCTGCTGTCGAGCGACGCGTCACACACATGATCGTCGCCGCGGTCATCGGTAAACTCTCCCGGTGACCGTCCGCCTCTACGACTCCCGAACGCAGCTGCTGCGCGAGCTGGAGCCGCTCGAGCCGGGCAAGGTCGGCATGTACGTCTGCGGTCCGACGGTGCAGTCGTCTCCGCACATCGGCCATCTGCGCAGCGCCCTGGCGTACGACCTGTGGCGACGCTGGCTGTCGGCGCGCGGCTATGCCGTCACCTTCGTCCGCAACGTCACCGACATCGACGACAAGATCCTCGCGGCGGCGCCCCAAACGGACACAGAACCTTGGTGGGCGCTGGCCTACCGCGTCGAGCTCGAGTTCACGGCCGGCTACGCGACGATCGGCATCCTGCCTCCCACCTACGAACCGCGGGCGACGGCGAGCATTCCGCAGATGCAGGAGTTGATCGGCCGGCTGATCGAGCTCGGCCATGCCTATGTCGCCGACGACGGCTCGGGCGACGTCTATTTCGACGTCAAGACCTGGCCCGCATACGGCGAGCTGACCAACCAGAAGCTCGACGACATGGTCGACTCGGCCGACGCCGCGACCCGCGGCAAGCGCGACCCGCGCGACTTCGCGCTGTGGAAGGGCGCCAAGCCCGCCGAGCCGGAGTCCGCGTCATGGGCATCGCCGTGGGGCAACGGACGCCCGGGCTGGCACATCGAGTGCTCGGCCATGGCGCGGCGATACCTCGGGCCGGCCTTCGACATCCATGGCGGTGGGCTCGACCTGCGCTTCCCCCACCACGAGAACGAGCTCGCCCAGTCGACCGCGAACGGCGACGCCTTCGCGAGCTACTGGGTGCACAACGGCCTCGTCAATGTCGAGGGCCAGAAGATGTCGAAGTCGTTGGGCAACTCGGTGTACGCGTCGGAACTGCTCGCGCTCGCACGCCCGGTCGTCGTGCGGTACTACCTGGCGGGCGCGCACTACCGCTCCAACATGGACTACTCGCGCGGCGCGCTCATCGAAGCCGAGACCGCGTTCGGGCGGATCGAGGGATTTCTCGACCGGGCATCCCGAGCGCTCGAGGGAGCGCATTTCGCGAACGTCGGGGCCCCGGTGATCCCGGAGGCCTTCGGCGCCGCGATGGACGACGACCTGGGAGTGCCGCAGGCCCTCGCCGTGCTGCACGACAGCGTGCGTGCCGGCAATACCGCGCTCGATGACGGAGCGCTCGAGACCGCGGCCCGCCTGCGCGAAGAGGTGCTCGCCATGACCGAGGTGCTCGGTGTCAATCCGCACTCTCCGGCATGGGCGTCCCGCGACCACGGCGCCGCCACGGCAGCGCTCGGAGCCCTGGTCGAGCGGCTCATCAGCGACCGAGCGCGCGCCCGCGACGGCAAGGATTTCGCGGCGGCCGACCGCATCCGTGACGAACTCAGCGCAGCAGGCATCGTGGTGGAAGACGCGGGCAGCTCGACCCATTGGAGCATCGCATAATGGCCAAACCAGGGCGTCCCGGAGCATCCGGCAAGCCGAAGAAGAAGGGGCCGTCCGTCGGCACCGGCGGCCACAACCGCCGCGCGCTCGAGGGCAAGGGCCCGACGCCGAAAGCCGAAGACCGCAGTTGGCACGTCGCCGGAAAGCGCAAGGCCGCGAAGGAGCGTCTCGAGGATGCACGCGAGCGGCACGGCGGGTCGAGCGTGTCGCGCGGCGGACGAACCGGAGCTGGCGGTGCCGGAGAGAGCGGCTCACCAAGGAACTCACGATCTCAATCGGGCGGCGCGCGCGCTTCGCGCGCGGACAGCGAGATCGTGACCGGCCGCAACTCGGTCGTCGAGGCGCTGCGGGCGAAGATTCCGGCATCCACTCTGTACATCGCATCGCGCATCGAGATGGATGACCGGGTCAAGGAGTCGCTGTCGCTCGCGACCAAGCGCGGCCTCAACGTGCTCGAGGTGATGCGCCCCGAGCTCGACCGGCTGAGCGGCCCCGATGCCGTGCATCAGGGGATCGCGCTCAAGGTGCCCGCCTACGAATACGCGCATCCGCTCGAGTTGCTCGACGCGATCCTGGCGCGCGGCGAGAACCCGCTGCTGGTCGCGCTCGACGGCGTGACCGACCCGCGCAACCTCGGCGCGATCGTGCGCTCGGCCGGAGCCTTCGGCGCCCAGGGCATCATCGTGCCGCAGCGCCGCACCGTGGGCATGACGGCCTCCGCCTGGAAGACCTCGGCGGGGGCGGCCGCGCGTATCCCGGTCGCCATGGCCGGCAACCTCACCAACACCCTGAAAGACCTCAAGTCGCGCGGCGTCTTCGTGCTCGGCCTGGACGGCGGCGGCAGCGTCTCACTTCCCGGTCTCGCCCTGGCGAACGAACCGATCGTGCTCGTCGTCGGAAACGAGGGCAAGGGCTTGTCGCGTCTCGTCACCGAGACCTGTGACGCGGTGGTCTCGATCCCGATCGAGGCAGCGACCGAGTCGCTCAACGCGGGCATCGCGGTCAGCGTCGCGCTCTACGAGATCGCGAAGCTCCGCGCGCTGGAGCTATGAGCAGAGGCCATTTCTGGCCTCTGCCGCGACGCCAGCGCCGACGACCGTCTCGGTCGTCGGGTCACCTCAGTCGCTGAACCCGATCTTGGCATGCAGCCGTTTCATCCACGTCGGCGCCCACCACATGATCCGCTGCTGCCAGGTCATGAACGCGGGCACCAGCAGGCAGCGCACCAGCGTCGCGTCGAGCAGCACGGCGACGGCGAGCGCGGTGCCGAGCTGCTTGATCACCATGAGGTCGCCGGTGGCGAATCCGGCGAAGACCACGATGATGATCGCCGCCGCCGAGGTGATGATGCGGCCCGAGCGCTGGAGCCCGCGGGCGATCGCTTCGCGCGGTTCGACGCCGGCATCCACCTGCTCCTTGATGCGAGACAGGATGAACATCTCGTAGTCCATCGCGAGGCCGAAGCCGAACGCGAAGGTCAGCAGCAGCACCAGCACGTCGACGCCGTGCACGTGCGCGGTGTCGAAGTTGAGGATGCCCGCGAAGTGCCCCTGCTCGAAGCCCCAGACCAGCACCCCGACACTCGCACCCAGTGAGAGGGCGGAGGCCACCAGGGCCTTCAGCGGGACGACCAGCGAGCCGGTCATCAGGAAGAGCAGCACGATCGTGCCGAGCGCGATGATCAGGGCCGCCCACGGGGCGCTGGCGAGCAACGAGTCCGAGAGGTCGACGGTGTGCCCGTCGATGCCGGTGACGCGTGCCGGGGTGCCGTCTTCGAAGGCCGGTCGGTCGGCGCGGATCTCGCGCACGACGTCGATCCCGTCAGCCGCGGCAACGCGCACCGCGGACGCCCAACCGTCTCCGCGCTGGACCGGGGCGGTCACCGAATCCACGTGCGGCAGCTTCGAGACCTGCACCGCCCACGACACGGCATCGGCCTCGGTGGCGGTCACCAGTTCGACCCGGGGGCTCGCGGCATCCGGGAACTGATCGGCCAGGGCGGTAAGAAAGGCCGATTGGCTCGACGACGCGGGGATCGCGTCGATACTGGTGTTCGCGAGCCGAAGCGTCAGCAGGGGGCTGCCGACGGCGAGCAGCAGCACGAGGCAGCCGAGTGTGACCAGCGCCGGGTGCTTCTGAACCCCGCGGGTCAGCTTCGAGAAGAAGCCCTCGGCGGGTGCGATGTCGCCGAACCGGCTGATTACGCGGCCGATTCCCGGCAGATGCGTGAGCGCCCCCGGCTTCAGCAGGCGATCGCCCGCGAGCGAGAGCAAGGCGGGCAGCAGCGTGAGTGCGGTGAGGATCGCGATCGCCGTCACCGACAGAGCCCCGACCCCGATGGCGCGCACGATCCGCGGCTGGAAGATCAGCAGCCCGGCCGAGGCGATCGCGAAGGTGAGCCCGGAGAACAGCACGGTGCGGCCCGCCCGATCGGCGGTGCGGCGGATCGCCAGCAGCCGGATGCCCCGGCGATCGTCCGCGCTCAGGTGCCATGGTTCGCCCATCGCCTCCAGGGCAGCGCGGTACTCCTCGCGGAACCGGCTGACCATCAGCAGCCCGTAGTCGATCGACAGCCCGAGCCCGACCGCGGTGATGACGTTGATCACCGTGGTGTCGATGTCGGTGAGGAAGGTGATGCCGAACAGCACTCCGAGCGAGCCGACGATCGACACGATGGCTCCGACCAGCGGGATGCCGGCCGCGAGGAATCCGCCGAACACCAGCAACATGACCAGCAGGGCGATCGGCAGGGCGACGGCCTCGCCGCGCTCCAGGTCGTTCGCCGAGATCTTGAGGATCGAGTCCACGAGCAGCGAGCTGCCGCCGACCAGAGCCGTGGATCCGGGGAACTCGGCGCGCAGCTGCGACGCCGCCGCCCGCAACTCGGCGGTGGCGCGGTCGACGGTGGCGGAGTCCGGACCGCCCGCTCCGACCGCCGACACGGTCGCGGTGAGCAGCACCCCGCGGCCGTCCGACGAGAACGCCGACGCGATCGCCGCCGGATGCCCGCCGCCCGGCGTCCTCGGCAGGACGAGCGGGTCGAGGTACGCCGTGTGCGGCAGCTTGTCGAGCGCGGCTCCCAGCCCGTTCGCCCACCGCAGCAGCTTCGGGTCGTCGAGGGCGACCCCGTGCACGAGCAGAGTCACCGATTCACTGGTGGCTGCATGCCCGGCCAGGACGTCGTCGGCATGACTCGCCTCGCCCGTGACGCTCGGTGCGCCGTTCTTGAGCCGGTCGAACAGGGTCTGACCGCCCGCTCCAGCCACCGCGGTCGCGACCGCGATCGCCACCAGAACAGCCCATACTGCGAGCGAGATGAACGGATGCGCGCCGACCACGCCGCCGAGGCGTCCGAGCGGCCCTGCCCTGCCCGGCTCGCTCATGCGGGGCTCGTTCATGCGGGCTTCGTTCATGAGCGGCGGCTCATACCTTCGACCGCCAGTCCTGGTCGTCGTCGGCGGCTGCCTCTGCCCCATCCGCCTCGATCACCGCGATGGGCAGCGTGATCGACGCCGTGGGCGGCGCGACGACCGTCACCTCGTCGCGCCGGTGCCGCAGCACGGTGTCGACGTAGCTGCTCAGGGCTTCGGCGAGCGGGACGTTGCGGCCCTCGTTCTGCGAGCGGTACCAGCGGTGCTCGAGCAGCTGATGGAACACCTCGGCCGGCTCCAGCTTGCCCCGCAGCTCTTTCGGGATCGCGCGGATCACCGGTTCGAACACGCGCACCACCCAGTCGTGGGCGACCTGCTCCTCGTCGAGGTCCTTGCGATCGCCGGTCGCCCGGTAGGCATCCAGATCGTTCAGAAGCCGGCGGGCCTGGTTCTCGCCGGCGTCGAGGCCGGTCAATCGGAGAAGTCTGCGGGAGTGGTGGCCGGCATCCACCACCTTGGGCTGGATGCGCACCTGGGTGCCGCCCGCGTCCTTGTTGATCGACAGCTCTTCGATGTCGAAGCCGAGCTCGTTGAGCCGCTCGACCCGGCGGCCGATGCGCCAGCGCTCCGCCTCGGGGAACGACTCGGAGTCGGTCAGCGCTGCCCACAGGGTGCGGTATGCCGCCACGATTCCGTCGGCGACCGCGACCGGGTCGACATCCTCGTCGAGGCGTCCTCCTGCCTGCAGGTCGAGCAGCTCGCCCGCGATGTTGATGCGGCCGATGTCGAGGTCGTGCTCGCGCTGCCCGTCGCTCAATCCGGCGTCGTGCAACTGGCCGGTCTCGGCATCCACCAGGTAGGCGGCGAAGGCGCCCGCGTCGCGACGGAACAGCGTGTTCGACAGTGACACGTCGCCCCAGAAGAAGCCGACCACGTGCAGCCGGGCGAGCAGCACGGCGAGCGCATCGACCAGCCGCGTCGCCGTGTCGGGGCGCAGCGCCTGCGAGTACAGCGCACGATAGGGGAGCGAGAACCGCAGGTGGCGCGTCACAAGCGCCGGGGCGAGCGCCTCGCCGTCGTCGGTGGCCCGGTCGGTGATCACCGCGACTGGCTCGACGCACGGAATGTCGAGCCGCTGCAGGCTGCGCAGCAGGTCGTACTCGCGACGCGCAAGCTCGACCGTGGTCTCTTTGATCGCCACGACGTAGCCGCCGAGGTGCACGAAGCGCACCAGGTGCCGTGAAATGCCCTTGGGCAGGGTCGCGATTGTCTCGTCCGGCCAGAGCTCGAGCGGCAGGTTCCACGGCAGATCGAGCAGTGCGGGATCCGGCACCGCCGAGGTGATCGAGAGCGCGGATGCCATGGGTCGAGCCTAGGGCGACGGCCTGGTGTCAGGCCTTCCAGACCGTCTTCACGTTGCAGAACTCGCGGATGCCCTCGGCGGCGAGTTCGCGCCCGAAGCCGGAGTCCTTGATGCCGCCGAAGGGCAGTTCCGGGTACGAGACCGTCATGCCGTTGATGAACACGGCACCGGCCTCCAGGTCGCGGACGAAGGCGGCCTCGTCGTCGACGTCGTTGGTCCAGACCGCCGAGCTGAGGCCGAAAGTGGTCTGGTTCGCGATGCGGATCGCCTCGTCGCGGTCGGCGACCTTGTAGAGGGATGCCACCGGCCCGAACGCCTCCTCCATGACGATGCGCATGTCGTCGGTGAGCTCGCTCAGCACCGTCGGCCGGTAGAACCAGCCGGGGCCGTCGACCGCGCCGCCGCCCGCCAGCACCTTCGCGCCTTTGGCGACCGCGTCGTCGACGAGTTCGGCCAGATCGGAGCGGCCGGATTCGGTGGCGACCGGGCCGACATCCGTCTTCTCGTCCATCGGGTCGCCGACCACGAGCGCGTTCATCTTGTCGGCGAACAGCTTCGAGAAGGCGTCGAAGATGTCGGCGTGCACGAAGAAGCGTTTGGCGGCGATGCAGCTCTGGCCGTTGTTCTGCACGCGCGCCTTGACCGCGGTCGTCGCCGCGGCGTCGAGGTCGGCGCTCGGCATCACGATGAACGGGTCGGAGCCGCCGAGTTCCATCACGCTCTTCTTGATCTGATCGCCGGCAATGGATGCCACAGAGCGCCCCGCGGCTTCCGAGCCGGTGAGCGTCACAGCCTTCACGCGCCTGTCTTCGATCACGCCCTTGACCTCGCGCGAGCCGATCATCAGCGCTCGGAACGAACCGACCGGGAATCCGCCGCGCTCGAAGATCGTGTCGAGGTAGATGGCTGCCTGCGGCACGTTCGAGGCGTGCTTGAGCACGCCGGTGTTGCCGGCCATCAGGGCGGGGGCGGCGAAGCGGATCACCTGCCAGAAGGGGTAGTTCCACGGCATCACGGCGAGCACCACGCCGAGCGGTTGGTAGCGAGCGTATGCACGGGAGGCGCCGACGCTCGACGGGTCGGCCAGCGGCTCATCCGCGAGGAACGACTCGGCGTGGTCGGCGTAGAAGCGCAGGTTCTTGGCGCACTTGAGCACCTCGGCCTTGGCCTGGGTGAGCGTCTTGCCCATCTCGAGCGTCAGGATGCGAGCGGTGTCGTCCGCCTCTGCCTCGATCAACCCGGCTGCGGCGCGCATCCACTCCGCGCGCTGGGCGAAGGTGGTGGCCTTCAGCGCCTGGTACGCGGATTCCGCTTCGCCGATCTTGCGATCGATCGTGGCGGCGTCGTCGGTCGGGAACTCCTTGACGGTCTCGCCGGTCGTGGGGTTGACGGTCGCGATGGCCATGATGCTTCCTCCTGATGGACCTAGTGGATCTGGCTGAGGCCAGTTCTCGAAGACGGGGCGCCGAGACCAGGGGTGGCCGAGCACCTCACCGGTGAATCCATTCTGCCGTGGTGGCGCGCACTCGCCAGGCCGGACCCGGTGCCGGGCATGCTTGCAGAGTCGTCGCGCGCCGAGTACGGTGCCCAGGTGCGTGCCTATCCGCGGTTTCTTGCAGCCGTTCCTGTCATAGCCCTGACGGTTCTCGCACTGAGTGCATGTCAGGGCGGCGGCGGTGGGGCCGAGGCGACGAGCTCGCTGGCGTGTGTGCCGGCCGACCTGCAGGCCATGATCTATGACGTGAACGCGGTGTACAGCGTTTCGTGTGACAAAGCTCACATCGAGATCGCGGCCGTGGTGAGCGGTCTGCGCGACGCGTCAAAAGTCGAGGACAAGCTGGCCAGCCACGGGTTCTCACAGGTCGAGATCGACCCCGGCGACGGCACATACATGAACGGCTCCTACCAGGACGCCAGGTACGTCGTGAACTTCGCGATCAACCCCGGCGGTCCTGACAACGCGCCCGACGGGTGGATCGTCGACTACATCGCCGATGCGCGTTGAAGCGCGTTGAAGCGCGTTGATGAGAGGCCTTGCGCCGTTAAGGTGATGAAGAGTTCGCTCACAACGGCGCTGCCGCGGCGTCCTGAGTCGGCCGCCGCGGCAGCGGTCGTTAGTGAGGAGTGACTTCTTAGGCGCTGGCCTTGGCCGCCGCCACCGGCTTGGAGAGCCGCTCGCCGGTCTCGGAGTCGAAGGCGTGCACGTGCTCGGTGACGGGCGTGATCGCGACGGTCTCGCCGGCGTTCGGATGAGTGCGGCCGTCGACACGGGCAACGATGTCGACACGGTGGCCGCCGACCTCGGTGTGGCCGTAGAGGTAGCCGTCGGCACCGAGCTCTTCGACGACGTCGACGTTGACCTGCAGGCCTTCGCCCGACTTGGCGATCTTGACATCTTCGGGGCGGACGCCGATCGTGACGCTGCTGCCGGAGGCCTTGAGCAGGATGTCGCGCTCGACCTTGGCGACGGCCGTGCCGAACTGGACGCCGCCGTCGACCACGGCGGCCGGGAACAGGTTCATCGCGGGGCTGCCGATGAAGCCGGCGACGAACACGTTCGTCGGGGCTTCGTACAGCTCGCGCGGGGTGCCCACCTGCTGCAGCACGCCATCCTTGAGCACGGCGATCCGGTCGCCCATGGTGAGCGCCTCGGTCTGGTCATGCGTGACGTACACGGTGGTGACGCCGAGGCGGCGCTGCAGCGAGGCGATCTGGGTGCGGGTCTGCACGCGCAGCTTGGCGTCGAGGTTCGACAGCGGCTCGTCCATGAGGAACACCTGCGGCTGACGCACGATGGCGCGGCCCATCGCGACGCGCTGACGCTGACCACCGGAGAGGGCCTTCGGCTTGCGGCCGAGGTAGGGCTCCAGGTCGAGCAGCTTGGCCGCCTCGAGCACGCGCTGGGCGCGCTGCTCTTTGTTGACTCCGGCGATCTTGAGCGCGAAGCCCATGTTCTCGGCCACCGTCATGTGCGGGTAGAGCGCGTAGTTCTGAAAGACCATCGCGATGTCGCGGTCCTTCGGCGGAACGTCGGTGACGTCGCGGTCGCCGATCAGGATGCGGCCCTCGTTGACCTCTTCGAGGCCGGCGAGCATGCGCAGCGTCGTCGACTTGCCGCAGCCGGAGGGGCCGACCAGCACGAGGAACTCGCCATCGGCGACCTCGAGGTCGATCTGGTCGACGGCGGGACGGGAGGACCCGGGATAGATGCGGGTCGCCTTCTCAAATGTGACAGATGCCATAGCGGTACTGAACTCCTTCACCGGCAGGTACGTGCCGGACGATCCGTAGTGAATGGAAGTGGCCGTCGTTGCCGAAACATCTCGGGCCATCGGCCAGTATGGCACCCTCGACAGGGGGCCGCATCTTCGAGAGGATGGCTCGGATCGCCGACCAGCGCCAGGCAGCATCCGGTGCCCTCCCAGACAGACTGCCTAGCATTTCTGGTGGCGCTCGATTCGCCCTGGCCCACGGCGAGGAGTAGTTTTGCGCCGCTTGACCACCCGAGAACGAGGATTCATGAGCGACGGCCCATTCGGCCTGCCTCCCGCAGAAGCGCCGCACGGCGCACCGCGGGGCAGGAGCGAGGTGCGCGAAGGTGCGCGGGAGCGCGCCCGCGAGTTGCGCGAGCTGCATAAGAAGCAGGATCGCAGACGGCGTCGCGTCGTCACGCTCTCGGTCGTGGGCGGCGTGCTGGTCGTGGTGGTCGTCGTCGCCCTGGTGATCCTGAAATTCGCCCAGCCAGGAGGGCGGGGCCCGCTGAACATGCTCAGCGACGGGATCAAGATCGGCACCGGTTACAAGGCCGTGCAGACCCCGGGGCTCCCGGCGGGCTCGAAGCCCGTGCCCTCGGCCACCAATCCGCCCGCTGTCATCGACATCAAGCTGTACGTCGACTACCTGTGCCCGAACTGCGCCACCTTCGAGAAGAAGAACGGCGACCAGCTGCGGGCGTGGCTCAAGACGGGTGCGGCGACCATCGAGATCCATCCGATCGCGGTGCTGACCACCAAGTCGGCGGGCACGCAGTACTCGTTGCGGGCGGCCAACGCGGCTGCCTGCGTCGCGGAGTTCTCGCCCGACCACTTCTTCGACTTCAACCAATCGCTGTTCGTCGACCAGCCCAAGGAGGGCACGGCCGGGCTCACCGACCAGCAGATCGAGGCTCGAGCCACCCAGGCCGGCGTGCTGGAGATGACGCAGGTGGCCAAGTGCATCGATGACCACCGCTTCCGCAGCTGGGTGCAGGCCGCCACGACGCGCGCGTTGAACGGGCCGATCCCCGGCGCCGACGTCAAGACCATCGCGGGCACGCCGACGATCATCGTCAACGGCACCGAGTTCAAGTACACGACGGCGTTCGACCCGAACGAGTTCGCGCAGTTCGTCTTGCAGGTCGCAGGCGACACCTTCACGAAGAACCCGTCGCCGACCCCGACGCCGAGCCCGACTCCGAGCGGTTCGCCGACGGCGGGTTAGCCGGCGAGGGCCTCTGTCAGCACCTCGAAGTCGTGGTGGCTGAAGGCGATCAGGGTGGTCCGCTCAAGCGCGGTCCCGGGATGCTGCGCCAGCCACTGCCTGATCGTCGCCACCGCGACCGGCGCCGCCTGCGTGATCGGGTACCCGTAGACGCCGGTCGAGATCGACGGGAATGCCACCGAGCGGTACTCCGATGCGAGGTCGAGACTGCTGCGATAGCAGGAGGCGAGCAGCTCGGCGGCCCGTTCCGCTGAGTAGCGGGCGTAGACCGGACCGACCGTGTGGATGATCTTCTTGGCGGTCGTGATGCGGTACGCGTCCGTGATCTTCGACTCCCCGGTCTTCGCCCCGTGCAATCGGCGGCACGCCTCGAGGAGTTCGGGGCCCGCTGCGCGGTGGATCGCGCCATCCACCCCGCCGCCTCCGAGCAGCGACTCGTTGGCGGCGTTCACGATCACCTCGCTCGGGTAGCGGGTGATGTCTCCCTCGGCGACCAGCACCTCGGTCATGGGGTCGGCTCGAGCGCCGTCACCGCCCCCGATCCGGTGAGACTGGCCATGGCGCGATGCTAGTCACCCCGCGCCGGCTCGGCGGCTTCTGCGGCGGTGAATTCGGGTTCCGCTGTGCCCGACGCGGCCGCCGCCGACGGCACGATGCACAGCGGCGTCACCGCGTCATGCAGCAGTTCACGTGCCGTCGAACCCAGGGTCATGCGCACGATCGGTCCGCGCCGGTGGGAGCCGATCACGACAAGGTCGGCCGTTGCTCCCCTTTCGCGGAGCGCGGCGACGGGCAGGGACTCCTCGAGGCATCCGGTCAGCCGGGACCCGGGATGCTGCTGCTGCAGGCGATCGAGCGCGGCATCCAACCGGGCCCGGTGGGCGACGCGCAGTTCGCCCTCGGTGTCGGCGATCCAGACCAGCGGATCGAATGCCGGAAGGGGAGCGGTCCACGCGTGGACGACCTCGAGCCGGGCGCCGGACTTCTCGGCCTCATGGGCGGCGAAGTCCAGGGCGGAGGTGCTCGACGTCTGGTCGAGTCCGACCACGATCTTGCCGGCGTGGCGCGGAGCCCACTGCTCGGGCACGATGACGGTGGCGCAGTTCTCCTGTCGAGCCAGCTTGAGCGAGCGCATCCCGAAGCGCTCCTGCAGTTGCGACCGTTGGTGCGAGCCGATCACCAGAAGGTCGGCGTCCACGGTCGCTCGGGCGAGGGCCTCGTCGGGATCGTCTTCCGATTCGATCAGGTGGACCACGGTGCGCGGAGTCGCCGCGTCGATGCGGGAACGAACGTCGCGCAGCATCCCGGCGACCTGGCTGAACGGCTGCCCGGTCCAGTCGTATGCCGCGACCAGGGTCACCTCGATCGGATGGGCGTTCGCCCGATCGATCGCCCAGTCGACCGCCTTGATGCTGGCCGAGTCACTGACTCCGACCACGATCTGCTCCACGGTCTGCTCCACGGTCTGCTCCACGGTCTTCTTCACGGGAAGCTCCTCTCCTCGGCATCAGCCTGAGGCCGATCGCAGGGCGGCGGCAGGGCCGTAGGTCCCGGAACTCCGCGGGACTTCTGACCCTGGTCGCGGGCGCCGGCCCTCGCCATCCTCAGGAGCATGGATGCCAACAACACCCTCGACGTCGCGGAATGCTGGCGGCTTCTCGAGGCGCAGACGATGGGTCGCCTGGCCACCTCGACCGACCGGGGACCGCGGATCTGGCCGGTCAACTACCGCGTCCGCGAGAGGTCGGTGATCTTCCGCAGCGCTCCGGGATCCAAGGTCTCGGACATCGGCCGGGATCCTCGGGTCGCCTTCGAGATCGACGGCTTGGAGTCCGGGCTGCACTGGAGCGTCATCGTGCTCGGGACCGCGCGAGTGGTCGATCGCGACGTTCCGGGTCCGCGAACGGAACGCGACGAACTGCATCCGGTGGCGCCCGGACCGAAGGTCGTCTTGTTCAAGATCGAACCCGAATCCGTCTCGGGCCTGCGCTTCGTTTCGGCGCTGGAGCCCAGTCCGCTGTGGAACGACCGCCCGGTCGGTTGGCGCGCGCCCGCGTGACCGAGCGGATCTGCCTCGCCTCCGACGGAGGTGCGGCCTCGGCTGCCGCGCTTCGCTGGGTGATCGACCGGGTGGGCTACGGCTCATCGGAGGTGGAGATCGTCGACACGGTCGATCCGGATGCTCCAGACGCGGCCGGTCGCCACGCGAGCGTCGAGGGGATGACCGGCCTGCTCGGTCTGTTGGCGCCCTTCGTGCACCTGACGGTTCGGCCCGCGGCTGACGACCCGCTCGACCCGCTCACGTGCTCCCCAGACAGCCTGCTCGTGCTCGGTGTCCACCGGCGGGAGCGCCGGGGGATGAGGCTCGCCGAACTCGCCCTGTCGCGAGCCCAAGGCGCGGTGGTCGTCGTTCCGGCCGAATGGATCCCGCGCCAGGGCGCTGTGGTGGTCGGGATCGGCGCCGAGGACGACCTGCCTTCGACGCTGGCCTTCGCCGCCGGAACGGCGGCCGCACGTCGGGCCGAGGTTCGCCTGATCCACGCCTGGCAGACCACCGGCACCGGCGAGATCCCTCCCGAGTGGGATTTCGGAACCGATTCGATCCCCGAACGGCAGCAGCGCGCGCTGGCCCACCTTGCACGGGTGGCGCGGGAGTCGCATCCCGAACTGACCGTGACGGCCGAGGCAGTGCAGGGTCGGGTGGTCTCGCGACTCGCCGACGCTGCTCGCACGGCCTCGCTTCTCGTCGTGGGGCGCTCGCACCGGAGGGCGGTCGTGAGAGCGATGTTCGGCTCGACGGCGCGCGGACTCCTGGCCGAGCTGCCCTGTCCGGTCGCGGTCGTCCCCTGAGCCGTCAGTATTCGAAGACCAGTCGAGCGAGCACCTCGCCAGACAGGACCTCTGCCATCGCCTCGTTGACCTGCTCGAGCTTGCGGCCCTCGGCGATGATGCGGGTGCGGCCCGCCGCATGCAGCTCGAAGACCTCGGCGACGTCCTGGCGCGTTCCGACGATGGAGCCGATGATCGAGATGCCCTTGAGCACGGTCTCGAAGATCGAGATCGACATCTGCTGATCGGCCGGCAGTGCCACGCAGATCAGCCGCCCACCTCGGTTCAGCGACGAGAACGCCTGCTCGAACACGCGCGGGCTGGCGGCGAGCACCACGGCGACGTCGGCTCCGCCGAGCGCCTGGATGGCCGCGACGGGGTCGGTGGTCGCCGCGTTGACGACGTGGTCGGCCCCGAGCTCCGTGGCGAGGTCGAGCTTCGCCTGCTCGATGTCGACCGCGATGACCGAACCGCCCATGATGCGGCCGTACTGCACCGCCAGGTGGCCCAGGCCGCCGATCCCGAAAATCGCGACCCGCTCGGTGGGGACGATCTTGGCGACCTTCAGCGCCTTGTAGGTGGTGACGCCTGCGCAGGTGAGGGGAGCGGCATCCATCGATGTGATGCCCTCGGGCACCGGGACGACGTACTTGGCGCTCGCCACCGCGTACTCGGCGAACGCGCCGTCGACCGAGTAGCCGCTGTTGTGCTGCTTCTCGCACAGGGTCTCGCGCCCATCGATGCAGAAGCGGCATTCTCCGCACGCGTAGCCGAGCCAGGGGATCGCCACGCGCTCGCCGAGTCGGCGGCTGGTCACCGCGTCGCCGATCATCTCGACGATGCCGACTCCCTCGTGTCCCGGCACGAAGGGCAGTGTCGGCTTGACCGGCCAGTCGCCGCGCGATGCGTGAATGTCGGTGTGGCAGAGCCCGCTGGTCTCGAGGCGGATCAGCACCTCGTCGCTGGCGGGTTCGGGCACCGCCCGGTCGACGACCTTCAGGGGTTTGGTGAAGTCGGTGACGACGGCGGCTTTCATGGCAGATCCTCTCGTGGGCCGCGCGATGAGGAGCCGGCGCGGAGTCGGCGATCCGAGGGTCGCACCGGGGTGGGCGCGCGGTCAGGGCCGAAGGTCCTGCGATGCCGCCCTCCGATCCGCGTAGCGTTCACCTGTGGCGACCTCGATCTATGTGACCTCCGCCGAGGGGCGATCCGGCAAGTCGACTGTTGCCGTCGGCGTGCTCGAAGCCCTCAAAGGCACCGTCGAGCGCGTCGGCGTGTTCCGTCCCGTCGCGCGATCCCAGCAGGAGGGCGACTACGTGCTCGACATGCTGCTCGAGCACTCGACGGCCGGCCTGACCACCGAGCAGAGCACCGGCAGCGACTACACCGAGGTGAACCGGGACCAGGACGCCGCCTTCGCGCGCATCGTCGACCGCTACTCGACCGTCGAACGGGAATGCGATGCGGTGCTCATCCTGGGCTCCGACTACACGGATGTCGGCAGCCCGACCGAGTTCGCGACCAACGCCCGGATCGCCGCCGACCTGGCCGCGCCGGTGTTGCTGGTGCTCAACGGACGAGGTCCGGACGACGCGACCGCGCGCACCGCTGACGAGGTGGTCTCGGTGGCCAGGGTCGCGCTGGCCGAGCTGCATGCCGAGCACGCCGATGCGGCGGCCGTCGTGGTCAACCGAGCCGACCCGGCCACTGCGGCCGCGATCGCGGCCGCGGTGCGCGCCGAGTCCGGGCTGCCCGCCTGGGCGGTTCCCGAGGACGCCGAGCTGACCGCCCCGCTGCTGCGGTCGGTGCTGGCCGCCGTGAACGCCGAGTTCCTGTACGGCGACCAGGCCCTGCTCGACCGGCCGGTCCGGGGCGCGGTGGTCGCGGCCATGACGCTCGACAATGTGCTGCCGCGCCTCATCGAGGGCAGCGTCGTGGTCGTTCCCGGAGATCGCAGCGACGTGCTGGTCGGCACCGTCGTCGCGCACCTGTCGCAGACTTTTCCCGGGCTGACCGGGATCGTGGTGAACGGCGGGTTCTCGATCGCTCCGGCGGTGGCGCGCCTGCTCGAGGGGCTCGCCGCCACCCTGCCCATCGCGCGGTGCGAGTACGGCACCTACGAGACAGCGGTGCGCATCCTCGCAACCCGAAGCCGGCTCGCCGCCGACTCGCCCCAGAAGTACGCGACCGCGCTGGGCCTGTTCGAGAAGAACGTGGATGCCGCGGAGCTGACCGCCGTGCTTCAGTTGAAGCCTTCGGCCACCATGACCCCGGTGCGGTTCGAGCATCTGCTGATCGAGCGCGCCAGGAGCCGGACGATGCGGATCGTGCTGCCAGAGGGCGACGATGACCGCATCCTGCAGGCCGCCGGGATCGTGCTGCGGCGCGGGATCGCCGACCTCACGATCCTCGGCGATGAGGCCGTGGTGCGGGGCCGGGCCGCCGAGCTCGGACTGGAGATCGGCGCCGCGCGGGTGCTGTCGCCCCGAGACTCCGAACTGCATGCGCGCTTCGCCGAGGAGTATTTCGAGCTGCGCAAGGCCAAGGGCGTCAACCGCGAGATCGCTGCGGAGCGGGTGGCCGATGTCGCCTACTTCGGCACCATGCTCGTGCACGACGGCCTGGCCGACGGGATGGTGTCTGGCGCCGCGCACACCACGGCGCACACCATCCGCCCGGCCTTCGAGATCGTGAAGACGTCGGCCGGCGCGTCGGTGGTGTCGAGCGTCTTCCTGATGGCGCTCGCCGACCGGGTGCTGGTCTACGGCGACTGCGCCGTCATCCCGGAGCCCACCAGTGAGCAACTGGCCGACATCGCGATCAGCTCGGCGGCGACCGCCCGCCTGTTCGGCATCGAGCCACGGGTGGCGATGCTGAGCTACTCGACCGGGGAGTCGGGCAGCGGCTCGGACGTCGACAAGGTCCGGCTGGCAACCGAGCTGGTCCGCCGGCGCGCGCCCGAGCTGCCGGTGGCCGGGCCGATCCAGTACGACGCGGCGGCGGACCCCGAGGTCGGCGCCTCCAAGCTGCCAGGCTCGCTGGTGGCAGGCCATGCCACGGTGTTCATCTTCCCGGACCTGAACACGGGCAACAACACCTACAAGGCCGTGCAGCGCAGCGCGGGGGCGGTCGCGATCGGCCCGGTGCTGCAGGGGCTGGCCCGTCCGATCAACGACCTGTCGCGCGGGGCCCTGGTGCGCGACATCGTCAACACCATCGCGATCACCGCGATCCAGGCGCAGGAGATCCGGTGAGCGGCATCCGCGTCCGTGTTCGTCCTGAACACGGGGTCGTCGTCTGTCAAGTTCCGGGTCGTCGACCCGGTATCGGGGGCGGTGAGCGCCGACGGCATCGTGGACCGGATCGGCGAACCCGGTTCTGACGCGCCCGACCACCGGGCCGCGATCGACCGCATCCTCTCGGGCCTGGACCGCACTTCGATCGACGCCGTCGGGCACCGGATCGTGCACGGGGGAACGCGCTTCGTGCAGGCGACCCTGATCGACGACGCCGTGGAGGCGGGCATCGAGCAACTCGCCCCGCTCGCCCCGCTGCACAATCCGCCTGGGCTGCTCGGCATTCGGGCGGCCCGGGCCGCCCTTCCCGGCGTGCCGCAGGTGGCGGTATTCGACACGGCCTTCCATGCGCGGTTGCCCGAAGCCGCGCGCAGCTACGCCATCGATGCCGCGCTCGCCGAGGAGCAGGGCATCCGGCGCTACGGATTCCACGGCACCTCGTATCGGATCGTCAGCGAGCGCACCGCCGAGTTCCTCGGTCGGCCGGTCGAGCAGTTGCGGCTGATCGTGCTGCACCTGGGCAACGGCGCGTCGGCGGCCGCGATCGCCGGCGGCAGGTCGGTCGACACCTCGATGGGGATGACACCGCTCGAGGGGCTGGTGATGGGCACGCGTTCGGGCGACCTCGACCCCGCGGTGCTGCTCTACCTGCAGCGCAACGCCGGCATGACGGTCGACCAGCTCGATGAGCTGCTGAACCGGCGCAGCGGCCTGCTCGGGCTCTCGGGCCGGGGCGACATGCGCGAGGTCATCGAGGCGGCTGGACAGGGCGATTCCGGGGCGCGCCTCGCCCTCGCCGTCTACACCCACCGGCTTCGCCACTACATCGGGGCCTACCTGGCGGTGCTGGGCGGGGCCGACGCCCTGGTGTTCACCGCGGGAGTCGGCGAGAACAGCGCGCCGGTGCGCGCCGCGGCGCTCGAGGGTCTGGGCCCGCTGGGCCTGGAGGTGGATGCCGCGGCGAACGCTCGGCCGGGCCGCGGTGCGCGCCGCATCTCGCCGGACGGCGCGCGGGTCGAGGTGCTGGTCATCCCGACCGACGAGGAGTTCCAGATCGCGCGCGAGACCGCCTCGGCCCTCGCGGCGGAGGACCTTCGGCCCTGACATCCGCACCATTCGGGGGTTGACTTGAGGGGTTCCGCCGACCGAGGAGAGTTCGTGACCGCCATTGCCCCCGTTTCGCCGCATTGGCGCCATCGCCCGCTCGCCCCGGTCACCCCCGAGCAGCTCGATCGCATCGACGCCTGGTGGCGCGCGGCCAACTACCTCAGCATCGGCCAGATCTACCTGCTCGACAATCCGCTGCTGCGTGAGCCGCTGCGCAACGAGCACATCAAGCCGCGGCTGCTCGGGCACTGGGGCACCACGCCGGGGCTGAACTTCGTCTACGCGCATCTGAACCGCGCCATCCAGGAGTACGACCTCGACACCATCTATGTGACCGGCCCCGGGCACGGCGGCCCCGGCATGGTGGCAAACGCCTACCTCGACGGCACATACTCCGAGCTGTACTCGGAGGTCGACAAGACCGAGGCCGGGATCAAGCGGATGTTCCGGCGCTTTTCATTCCCGGGCGGCATCCCGAGCCATTGCTCACCCGACCTGCCCGGCTCGATCCACGAGGGCGGAGAGCTGGGCTACTCGCTCAGCCATGCCTACGGCGCCGCCTTCGACAACCCGGACCTGCTGGTCGCCTGCGTGATCGGCGACGGCGAGGCCGAGACCGGCCCCCTGGCCACCAGCTGGCACTCCAACAAGTTCCTCAACCCGGTGCAGGACGGCGCCGTGCTCCCGATCCTCCACTTGAACGGGTACAAGATCGCCAATCCGACGGTGCTGGCGCGCATCCCCGATTCGGAGTTGCTCGAGCTCATGCGCGGCTACGGGCACGAGCCGTTCCTGGTCTCGGGCGGATTCGACGGCGAGGATCCTCGCCTGGTGCACGAGCGGTTCGCCGCGGTGCTCGACGTGGCCCTGGACCGCATCGCCGAGATCAAGACCCTGGCCGCCGAGGGGAAGCTGCATGACCGGCCGCGCTGGCCGATGATCATCCTGCGCACCCCGAAGGGCTGGACCTGCCCGAAGGTCATCGACGGGGTCGAGATCGAGGGAACCTTCCGCGCCCACCAGGTGCCGCTGACGAACGTGACGGACAACCCGGAGCATCTGCGGATCCTGGAGGACTGGATGCGCTCCTACCGCCCGGAGGAGCTGTTCGACGCGAGCGGGGCGCCGGTCGCCGCCGCCACGGCCCTCGCCCCGGCAGGCGACAGGCGGATGAGCGCGAACCCGGTCGCCAATGGAGGCCTGCTGCGTCAGCCGCTGCGGCTCCCGGACTTCCGCGACTACGCCGTCGAGGTGCCGGCGCCCGGCGCCGTCGACGGGCAGGCGACCGCCGTGCTCGGCCACTGGCTGGCCGACGTGATCCGCATGAATCCGACCAACTTCCGCATCTTCGGCCCCGACGAGACGGCCTCCAACCGCCTGGCGCCTGCGGTCTACGAGGCGACCGACAAGCAGTGGGACGGCATACTGCTCGACAGCGACCCGAACATGGCGCGTGCCGGACGGGTGATGGAGATGCTCAGCGAGCACCAGTGCCAGGGCTGGCTCGAGGGCTATCTGCTCACCGGCAGGCACGGCCTGTTCGACTGCTACGAGGCCTTCGTGCACATCGTCGACTCGATGTTCAACCAGCACGCCAAGTGGCTCGAGGCGTCCAAGCGGATCCCGTGGCGGCGCCCGGTGTCGAGCTTCAACTACCTGCTCTCGAGCCACGTCTGGCGGCAGGACCACAACGGCTTCAGCCACCAGGACCCCGGCTTCATCGACGTCGCCGTCAACAAGAGCGCCGAGGTCGTGCGGGTCTACCTGCCCTTCGACGCGAATACGCTGCTGTCGACCTACGACCACTGCCTGCGCTCGGTCGACTACGTGAACGTGGTGGTGGCCGGCAAGCAGCCTTCTCCGCAATGGCTGACCATGGAGGAGGCCGTCGAGCACTGCACGCGCGGCCTCGGCATCCTCGACTGGGCGGGCACCGAGGTCGAGGGGCAGGAGCCGGATGTCGTGCTGGCCGCCGCGGGCGACGTTCCGACCCTCGAGGTGCTTGCCGCCGCCTCGATCCTGCGCGAGCGCATCCCGGAGCTCGCGGTGCGCGTCGTCAACGTGGTCGACCTGATGCGCCTGCAGTCGGAGGGGGAGCATCCGCATGGTCTCCCCGACGCGGAGTTCGACGCGATCTTCACCGCCGATCGGCCGGTGATCTTCGCGTATCACGGCTATCCGTGGATGATCCACCGGCTGACCTACCGCCGGCACGGTCACGACAACATCCACGTCAGGGGCTTCATCGAGCATGGCACGACGACCACGCCGTTCGACATGGTGATGCTCAACGACCTCGATCGCTATCACCTCGCGATCGATGTGATCGACCGGGTGCCCGGGCTCGCCGAGCGCTATGCCGGGGTCCGTCAGGACCTGGAGGATGCCCGCCTGCGCGCCCGCGCATACACGCGCGAGTTCGGCGACGACATCCCGGAGGTGCGCGACTGGCGCTGGAGCGCCGACTCCGCGCCCAGGGGCGACCACGGCGGAGACAACGGCGGAGACCACGGCGGAGACGCGGGATGACCGGAACCGGCAGCGACGTCGTCGAGCTCGATGCCGAGCAGTGCTGGCGGCTGCTGCGCACGCACGACCTCGGCAGGCTCGCCGTTGTCGGCGCCTCGGGGGCGGATGTCTTTCCTCTCAACTACCTGGTCTACGACGACGGCGTCTACTTCCGCACCGCGCCCGGGTCGAAGCTGGACTCCCTCGGGCTTCACCCGGCCGTCGCCTTCGAAATCGACGGCCGCCGCCGCCGCAAGGTCTGGAGCGTCATCGTGCACGGCACGGCCCGGCCGGTGACCGACGCCGATCTGGTGGCGTCGTCGGGTGTCTCGCGGATGTCGACCGATCTGCCCGGTGAGAAGCACCACTACCTGACCATCGACGCGCCGGAACTCACCGGCCGTTCGTTCATCGGCACCCGGAGGCCGTGGAGCATCCGGTCGATCGTCGTTGTCGGCGTGGCGATCGCGGTGCTCGCCGCCGTGCTGGGGGTTCTCGGCCAGCTGCTCGGCATCGGCTGAGTCAGCCATCAGGCGGGCGGTCGCCCGTTCGGCGGCGTACTCGTTCACGAAGCCGAGGCCCACGCTGGCGATCCGGATCACGCTGATGATCACCGCATCCGTGACGTCGCCGAGCACCCCGGCCAGTGCGATGCCCAATCGGTGTCCGGTGCCGAAGGCGTCATCCCTGAAGGATGCGGTGCAGGGCGTCCAGCCGCAACTGCGCCACGATCAGCACGATGGCGTAGGCCGCGACGGTGAGCGGCACCAGCCAGGGCGTGAGCAGGTGGCCGACCCGCCGCAACCCGGCGCCGAAGACCCCGGCCGAGGCATTGCGCACCGTGACCGTCAGGAACAGCGGGATCACCATCGACCAGGTAAGCATGCACCAGGGGCACAGCGTGCCGAGGTCGAAGATGCTCTCGTGAATGAACCAGATGACCAGGAGCTGGGCTCCCGCGACGCCGAGGTTGAACAGGATCCAGTACCAGCGGGCGAAGCGGGCGCCGGCCAGCAGGGCGACGCCGATGACGATCGGCGCGATCCAGGCGGCCAATCCGATGATCGGGTTCGGGAACCCGAACACCGAGCCCTGCGAGGAGGAGAGGTTCTTGCCGCACTGCACGAGCACGCTCACGTTGCAGTCGAGCCGGGCATCCGGATTCGTCAGCACGGCGATCTTGTCGAGGGTCAGCGAGAAGGCGGCCCACCACCCGACCGCGCCGGTGACGATCAGCGTGAGGGCGAACGCCCAGGGCCGACGCGCCGGCGGCTCTGGTGCCGTCGTCGTCGCTGGTGTCGCTGTTGTCGGCTCGGTCATGCCGCCACCCTTTCGTTGAGGCCGGAATCGGCGGGGGCGCCGAGGTGGATGGTGCGGTCGGTCCGCTGACGGTCATCGGCGCTGTGGCTCACGAGCACCACCAGACGGCCGCGGGTTGCCGCGCGGATGTCGGCCATCATGGCGGCGGCCGTCGGCTCATCGAGGTGCGCGGTCGGCTCATCCAGCAGCAGCAGTTCGCTTCGGCCGAGCAGTGCCCGCGCGACGGCGAGCCGTTGGCGTTCCCCGCCCGACAGAGATCCCCCCGATACTCCGACCCGTGCGTCCAGCCCCTCGGTCAGGCGATCGAGCAACGGCTCGAGACCGACCCTGACCAGCACGGCGCGCATCTCGTCGTCGCTCACCGGATCGGTGCGTCGACGGGCGATGAGCAGATTCGCGCGGATCGTGGAGTCGAAGACGTGGGCTTCTTGCGGGCACCACGCCACGCGCTCTCGCCAGTCGTCGCGGCGCACGACCGGCAGCGGGATGCCGTCGACCAGGATGCCGCCCCCGGCCGGCTCCAGTTCTCCCAGCAGCAGCGTGAGCAGCGTGGTCTTACCGGAGCCGGATGGTCCGTCGACGACGAGCCATCGCCCGGGTTCGATCCGCCCCTCGAGACCCGAGAAGACGCGGGTCGACGTTCCCGGCCACCGCGCGGCCAGGGCGTCGAGCTCGACCGCCGCGATCGGCTGCTCGAGATTCTGGGTGCCGCCGACCCGGTCCGGCTGGTCGAGAAAGGGCCGCAGCCGGGCCAGTACCGCGGCCAGGCGCGGCGCGCGCTGCACGGCGCGGGTTGCATCGGCAAGCGGCTCGAAGGCCGCCAGGCTCAGAAGCGCGATGACGGCAACCGTCTCGGCAGATGGCGCCCCGGCAGACGGCGTACCGGACGACATCGCGAGAAGCGGAACCAGCACGGCGAGACCGGCGGTGACGAGCGTGAGCAGCGCGGTTCCACGGCCGGCCGAGCGGGCGGCGCGCCGGTCGAGCGTGGCGAGGTCCGAGTTCGACGCCTGTACCCGGGCGACGGCGGCGCGCGACATCCCGTTCGCGCGCAGTTCGGCGGAGGCTCTGGTGAGAGCGGTGATGCGCTCGCCCAGTGCGGAACGAGCTGCGACCCGGCCGGCGGATGCCGCGGCATCCGTCCGTCGCACGAGCCATGGAACGACGATGGCGGCCAGCACGAGGGTGGCACCGATCACCGGGGCCACCGCCGGATCGAGCAGCGCGACGGTCGTCACGATCCCGGCGAGGCTGATGGCACCGACGGCGAGCGGAGTGACCACACGCGGCACCAGGTCGCGCACCTCGTCGAGCGAGGTCACCAGGTAATCCACTGCCGCACCGCCCTCCTGCAGGCGCCGTGACCCGGCCCCCCGAGCCGCGATGCCCCGCCAGATGCGCAGGCGCAGCGCGTCGGTCGCGGTCATGATCGCGCCGTGAGTGACGAGGCGCTCGGCGTAGCGGGCGACGGAGCGCCCCAGCCCGAAGAAGCGCACACCGACGATGGCGACCAGCAGATACATGATCTCGGGATGCTCGGCCGCCCTGACGATCAACCAGGCCGAGACCGCGGTGAGCGACAGGCCGAAGCCGGTGGCGGCGACTCCGAGCAGGATCGCCAGCGCCCAGCGCCGCGGCGATGCGGCCAGAAGGGCGCGCAACGTCGCGGCCGACGAGTCGGCGGCTCGGGTGGCGGCGTTCCCAGCGGCGTGCCCAGCGGCGCTCCCAGCGGCGTGACGGGTGTGATCCGGTGCGTTCTGCGAGCCGCCGAGTGGCCCCGTCGCCTCCCGACGGGCGAGCGAGTCTGACGACCGAGGGATCGATGCGCGCGAGCGGGCGGGCTCCGGCATCCTGACCACCGCATCGGCTACGCCGATCAGCGCCGGGTCATGGCTCACGACGATCACGGCGGCAGACGCCGTCAGCGAGGCGAGCACGCCCCGCACGCGCGCGGCGTTGAGCTCGTCGAGGTGCGCGGTCGGCTCGTCGAACAGCGCCGTGGTGGCGCCGGACCGGACGCGCAGAGCGGCTCGGGCGACCGCGAGTCTGCGCGCCTCTCCCGGACTCAACTCCGAGGGCCGGCGGTCGCGCAGCCGGGTCAGGTCGAGCTCGGCGAGGATGCCATCGACGGCGGCGCGGTCGGCGGCGACGAGCTGAAGTTCCTCATCAACGGTCGCGCCGAAGAATCGCGGAGCCTGCGCGGCGAGCGCGAGGCGGTCAGGGTCGACTCCACGCATGCTCCCACTGAGCCCGGCGCCCGAGTCGAGTGTGCCGGCGAGCGCGCCGAGCAGGGTGGACTTCCCCGCGCCGCTCGGGCCGACCACCACCGACAGCCGGCACCGCGGGAACTCGGCCGAGAACCCGTCGACCACCGCATCGATGCGGGAGGGGTATCGCACGGTCAATCCGGTGACGACCACGTCACGCCCAGCGGTCGCCATCGGCGCGCGGCGCGCGGTCGCCAGGAGCTCCCTGATGCGCCGCAGCGCCGCCGTGCCGTTCTGCGATGCGTGGAACGCGGCACCCACCTCGCGAACCGCCCCGAAGCACTCCGGGGCCAGCAGCAGGACGACCAGCGCCGTCGCGAGCGGCACGTCGCCGTTCATGAGCCGGATGCCGAGCAGCACCGCGACGACGGCGACCGACAGCGTGCCGATCAGTTCGAGAGCGAGCGCAGACAGGAAGGCGGTGCGCAGTGTCAGCGATGTCCGCCGCCGCAGCTCAGACTGGATGCCCTCGAGGGCATCGGTCTGCTCGTCGACGCGCCCCAGTCCGACCAGCACCGGCAGGCCGTGCGCCAGTTCCACCAGATGGTCGGCCAGGCGGTGCAGCGCGCGGGATGCCGCGTCGGTGCGCTCGCGGGTGTGCATCCCGATCAGGGCCATGAACAGCGGGACGAGCGGGAGGGTGACCGCGATCACGACGGCGCTGAGCCAGTCCAGCGAGAGGATGCGCGCTCCGAGCACCACGGGGACGACCACCGCCGCGATGGCCGCCGGGATGACCGAGCCGAAGTAGTCGTCGAGATCGTCAACACCCGTGGTGGCCAGGACCGTCGCACTGCCGGCCTCGAGGCCGCCGTCCAAGCTCGCATCCGTACCGCCCGCGGCGATCCATTCGGCAAGCTCGCCGCGGATGCGCGTCTTCGCCGTCACGGCTTCGTGGGCCGCGATGGTGCCGATCGCCCAGGTCGAGCCGGCGCGGAGCAGGGCGCCGATCGCGCCGAGCAGCAAGGCGGAGCGCCACGCCGCGGTGCCACCTGCGATGGCCGCGATGGAGACCGCAAGCGATTCGGCGATCATCACGAGGGCGATCGCCCTCACCGCGCTGAGCGCACCGATGGCCAGCACGGCGCGCGAACCGCCAGGACCCAGCCCCACGGAGCCGAGCCTGGCGGCGAGCCACCGCCCCTTCACCGCTTGACGGCGGGCTCGAAGACGTGCACGTCTGGCAACGCCTGCGCGGTGATCCGCTTGCGGAACACCCAATACGTCCACGCCTGGTAGACGAGGATGACCGGCAGCGCACAGCAGGCGACCACGGTCATCACTCCCAGCGTGTACGGGCTGCTCGACGCGTTCGTCACGGTCAGGTCGTACGCCCGGTTGATGGTCGACGGCAGCACGACGGGGTAGACCGCCGAGAAGATCGCCGCAGCGCCCAGCGCGAGGAACGCGGCGAAGCCGATGAACGCGCGCCCCTCGAGCTTGCGCCGGGCGGCCAGCCAGGCGAGCACCACCGCGATCACGGCCGCCACCACGAAGATCCACGACACGACGCCGCCGGTCTGGAACTGCACGAGCAGCACCCAGCCCACGATCGGCAGCAGGGCGATCGGCGACCAGGTCACGACGATGCGGCCCGCGCGCTCGCGCACCGGCCCGTCCGTCTTGAGCGCGAGGAACGTCGCGGCGTGCACCAGGCAGAAGCCGACGACGGCCAGGCCGCCGAGCACCGCGACCGGGGTCAGCCAGACGAACGGTCCGCCGACCCGGTTGCCCTGAGCATCCAGGGGAAGGCCGGTCGTGGTCAGGGCCAAGGCTGCTCCGATGCCGAATGCCGACACGAACGAACCCAGGCCGATGGCCAGATCCCACGCGCGTCGCCAGCGATCGGTGTCGCGCTTGCCGCGGTACTCGATCGCCACCGCGCGGAAGATCAGGCCGAGCAGCACGAGCACGAGCGGTACGTACAGGGTCGAGAACAGCGAGGCGTACCAGAACGGGAAGGCCGCGAAGATGGCGGCTCCCGCGGTGATCAGCCAGACCTCGTTGCCGTCCCAGACCGGGCCGATGGTGTTGAGCATCACGCGCTTGCTCGGCTCGTCTTTGGCGGTGATCAGCATGTGCATGCCAACGCCCAGGTCGAACCCCTCCAGCAGCAGGTAGCCGATCCACAGGATCGCGATGGCGATGAACCAGACGTTGGGAAGGATGTCCATGTCGTTGTCTCCAGCTCGGGGTGGGTCGGCGGTCAGTATGCGAAGGCGAGCACGTCGCTCGGCTCGTCGTGGTCATCGGGTCGGTCGGAGGCTCCGAGCTCCGGCATGGCCGAGACGACCCCACCGCGCACGTACTTGACCAGCAGGGCGACCTCGACCACGAGCAGCACCAGGTAGACCAGGCCGAGGCTGATCAACGAGAACAGCAGCTCGCCGCTGGTCGTGCCGGGCGAGACCGCAGCAGCCGTGAACATGAACACCCCGTCGATGCCGCCGGGGGTCGGGTTCGGCGCGACCACGAAGGGCTGCCGTCCGAGCTCGGTGAAGACCCAGCCCGTGGCGCTGGCCGCGAACGGCGACAGGATGCCCAGCAGGGCCAACCGCATGATCCACTTCGAGCGGGGCACCGTGCCGCGCCGGGTCAGCCAGAGGGCGACCACCGAGGCGAATGCGGCGAGCCCACCGAACAGGATCATCAGGCGGAACGCCCAGTAGGTGACCGCCATGATCGGCACGTACTGCACCTTGGTGCCGGCTGCGGCGCCGTAAAGCGTCGTGTTATCGGGAACGGTCGTGCCGTACTTCGCCTCGTACTGCGGCAGCAGGTCGTCGACGCCGGTCACGGTGGTGGTGAAGTCGCCGTTGGCGAGGAACGAGAGCAGTCCCGGGATCTCGATCACTCCGACCACGTTCTTGCAGTCGCTCGAGCCGACATCGCCGATCGACAGCACCGAGAAGCTCGTCCCGGTCTGGCAGGCGGCTTCTGCCGCGGCCATCTTCATCGGCTGCTGCTGGAACATCAGCTTGGCCTGCGCGTCACCGGTGACGGCGACCAGGCCGAATCCGACGATCGCGACGACGGCGCCGATGCGCAGTGAGCGGATCCAGACCCCGTGGTCGGCCGCGTCGCGCCCGCGGATGCCGGGGGCCGATCCCACGACCACGCGCTTGTCGGCGCCGATCGTGTCGATCCCGTCGTGGCGGCGGCGCCAGAGGTGGTACCACGAGATGCCGAGCAGGAATGCTCCGGCCACCGACAGCGAGCCGACCAGCGTGTGCGAGTACGCGGCGAGCGCGGTGTTGTTGGTCAGCACCGCCCAGATGTCGACCAGCTGCGGCCGGCCGTGCACCAGTTTGACTCCGACCGGATGCTGCATCCACGAGTTCGCCACAATGATGAAGAACGCCGACAGCCACGAGCCGATCACGGCCGCGTACAGCGTGGCCAGGTGGAGCCGCTTGGGCAGCCGCCCCCAGCCGAAGATCCACAGACCGAGGAAGGTCGACTCGACGAAGAAGGCCAGCAGGCCCTCCATGGCAAGCGGAGCGCCGAAGACGTCGCCCACGAAGCGCGAGTACTGGCTCCATGCCATGCCGAACTGGAACTCCTGCACGATGCCGGTAGCGACACCCATGATGAAGTTGACCAGGAAGAGCTTGCCCCAGAACTTGGTCATGCGCAGGTACCGCTCATTGCCGGTGCGTACGTAGAGCGTCTGGAAGAGCACCACGACCGGCCCGAGGCCCAGCGTGAGCGGGACCAGCAAGAAGTGGTACACCGTCGTGATGCCGAACTGCCAGCGGGCGATGTCGAGAGGGTCCACGGTGTTGCTCCTTGTGGGTCGAGTGGAGGGCTGCTGCCAGAGTCTCCAACCCCGTTCGGCGGGGGCAGGGTCGAAGGTCCCGTGGCCCGCCGGGACCTTCGCCCCTACCCCGCGAGCGGCGTGCCCGCGAGGGTTGGGCCATGATGACCTCGGTTCGCCTTGCCTACGAGTCCATCGACGAGGCGGCCTCCGCCGACGATGACTCCGCAACCACCGTGCTCGACGGTGCGGCATGCTGGCGCCTTCTCGACCGGGAGGGACTCGGCCGGCTGGCGGTGTCCACCGACGACGGACCCGACATCTTCCCGCTGAACTACCTCAGCGCTCGCGGCCGCCTCTACTTCCGCTCGGCAGCGGGCACCAAGATCCTCGAGCTGACGCAGCATCCCCGGGTCGCCTTCGAGGTCGACGGCCGCACGATGCTCGCCAAGTGGAGCGTGGTGGTACGCGGAACCGTGCGCCGGCTGGGTTCGGAGCCCGAGATCCTGCGTTCCGGCGTGCAAGGCCTGCACGCCTGGCAGCCGGGCGAGAAGTTCAACTACTTCGAGATCCAGCCCGAGCAGATCACCGGGCGTTTCATCCGGTCTCGCGACTGACTCGACCTTGGTCGCGATCGGACGCGCTCAGGAGCGATTGATCAGCACCGGGGAGTTCGCGTTCAGCAGCACATCGTGCAGCACCGAGCCGATGAGCGACCGCTCGGGCTCCTGCGACCCGGGACCGAGGATGAGCAATACCTTGTCCCGTGAGCTGTCGAGCAGTGCTTCGGCGGCCGGCCGGGCCGCGACCCGGGATCGGATCACGAGCTCCGGAAAGCTCGCTCGCGCCGTCGCGATCGCCTCGCCGATCGCCAGGTCGGCACGGTCGGTCGTGGTCAGCCTCGTGCCGCGGTCCGGCGCGGCCTGCACGAGCAGGAGCTCTTCGCCGCGCGCCGCGGCTTCGACGGCGGCGGAGCGTCCGATCGCAGCAGCGGTGCTGTGCCGGTCGATCCCGGCGATGACGCCGCGACGGAACCGCAGGTCGACATCCGGGATGACTGCCACACTGCACGACGCTGCCATCGCGATCTGAACGCTGAGCGAGCCCAGCACGCGACCATGCAGGAATCCGGTCTTCCCGGTGCCGATCACGAGCAGGTCGGCGGGATCGGCGAAGGCTGCCAGGGCGCGAGGCACCGAGCCGCTGAGCAGCCGGGTGCTCACGGCCAGCCCGGGGTGGTCCGCCGACAACCGGGCGGCAGCGTCGGCGAGCAACTGCGCGCCCTTGCGGGCGGCGTCATCCCCCATCTCGCCCGCCTCGTCGTCGAGGACATGCACGAGAACGATGGGATCGCCGTCCGATGCGGCTCGCCCGCATGCCCAGCGCAACGCCGCGGCGGCCGGCCGCGAGCCGTCGACAGCCACCAGGTATCTGCTCGTCATCTCCACGCCTTTCCCTGTCGCAAGTGTGCGGACCGTCGCGAAGTGCGACTAAGGCCATAGGTCCCGTGGGCACGGGAGGATACAATCAGCACGGATCTTGGGAGGTCAGGTGTCCGAATCCGGCGCATCGATCGCCTTTCCCGATGGCCCGCGGTCCGAGCTGGAGCGCACGATCGGCGAACTCGTCGAACGGGCCGAGCAGGTGCTTCACACGCAGGGACGGCTGCGCAGCCTGTTGCAGGCGAACCGGATCGTCGTCGAGGAGCTCGAGCTCGAGCAGGTGCTGCGCCGTATCGCCGAAGCTGCCGTGTCGTTGGTGGACGCGCAGTACGGAGCGCTCGGCGTCATCGCCCCGGATGGGCACCTCGAGCAGTTCATCCACGTCGGTATCCCCCCCGAGCAGGCGGCGCTCATCGGGCATCTGCCAGAGGGCCTCGGAATCCTCGGCGCCGTGATCGACGAGCGACGCTCGATCCGGCTCGAGCACCTGAGCGACGACCCGCGCTCGGCCGGCTTTCCCGCGCATCACCCCGACATGGATGGCTTCCTCGGGGTCCCGATCCGCGTGCGCGACGAGGTGTACGGCAACCTGTACCTCACCAATCGCGTCGGGGGCGCCTTCAGTCAGGAGGACGAAGAGTTGGTGACCGCTCTGGCCGCCACTGCCGGCGTCGCGATCGACAATGCGCGCCTCTTCGACGACTCGCGCAGACGGCAGCGTTGGAGCGCCGCTCTCGCCGACGTCACCTCCGCATTACTGTCCGGTGGGTCGGACGATGTGCTCGGCGTCGTCGCCGATCGCGTCGCGTCGGTGATCGACGCCGACCTGGTGTGCGTCGTCGTGCCGCTGGACGACGAGACCCTCCTTGTCGACACCGCGCGGGGCGACGGCTCGTCCGACCTGTCGGGCCTGCAGTATCCGGCGGCGGGCTCCCTGGTGACCGCCGCCCTCGAATCCGGACATGTGGCCGTCTCATCCGAGGCCGACGAGACGGAGAAGGTCGTCGAAGACCAGCCGGCCTGGGGGCCCACCGTAGCGATCCCGCTCGTCGCGTTCGGCCGCCCGCTCGGCGCCTTGACCATCTCGCGTGCGGTCGGCAGCGCCGGGTTCACCCCGGGAGAGCTCGAGATGGCGGCCGACTTCGCGACGCAGGCCAGCGTCGCCATCGAGCTCGCGCGCGGACAGGCCGACCGCCAGCTGCTCGAACTCGTCGAAGACCGCAACCGGATCGCGCGCGATCTGCACGACCACGTCATCCAGCGCCTGTTCGGGTCGGGGATGAGCCTGCAGGCCATCGCCTCGACGGCCTCGGAGTCCACCCGCTCGGCGATCTCCGAGCAGGTGGATGCCATCGATGCGGCGATCTCCGAGATCCGCACCGCGGTCTATGCCCTCACCTCCCGTGCCGAGGCGTCGCCCGCGCTCCGTCATCGCGTGCTCGATGTCGTGGCAGAGGCCGCGTCGGGCCTGGCCAGCGCACCGCGGTTGACCTTCGGCGGCCCGGTCGACCTGCTGGTCGACGGCGCTCTCGCGGATGACGTGGTCGCGGTGGTGCGCGAGGGACTGTCGAATGTGTCGCGTCACGCGGCGGCGCGAACCGCCGACGTCTCGATCGTGGTCGACGAGCACCAGGTCGCCGTCATCATCGACGACGACGGCAGGGGGATGGCGCACGCGTCGCGCCGCTCCAGTGGCACCGCGAATCTGCGCGCGCGCGCCGAGCAGCACGGCGGCGAGCTGACGCTGATCGGCCGCGAAGCCGGGGGCACGCGCCTGAGTTGGACCGCCATCCTGTCGAAGCACGAGGAGCAGCCATGAGCACGAGGGTCTTTGTCGTCGACGACCACGAGATCGTCCGCCGTGGCATCGCCGACATGATCGACGCCGAGCGCGACCTCGAGGTGGTGGGCGAGGCCTCAACCGCTCAGCAGGCTCTGAGCCGCGTCGCCGCCACCCTTCCCGACGTCGTGGTGCTCGATGTGCGGCTGCCGGACGGCAGCGGGATCGATGTCTGCCGCAGCATCCTGTCTGCGCACCCGAGTGTGAAGTGCCTGATGCTCACCGCATACGACGACGACCGCGCCAGCTACGCGGCGGTGCTGGCCGGTGCGAGCGGGTACGTGCTCAAAGACATCCGCGGCCAGAAGCTCATCGAGGGCATCCGCGCCGTCGCCGCCGGCCGCACGCTGGTGAGCAAGGCGGTCAGCGACAAGGTCGTCGACTCGCTCATCGCGCCGGCATCGGCCGCGGACCGCGACCTGCCCGAGCTGACCCTGCGCGAGCGGCAGGTTCTGGCCCTGATCGCCGACGGCCTCACGAACCGACAGATCGGCGAGCGGCTCGAGCTCGCCGAGAAGACGGTCAAGAACTACGTGTCGGGGCTGCTCGCCAAGCTCGGCATGGAGCGCAGAACGCAGGCCGCCGTCTACGGCGCCCGGCTGGACGAGTAGGCGGGCAGGCTCAGTCTGCCACCGAAGTCGGCGCCGTCGCCGTCAGCGTGCGCACCCGCAGCTCGTCCACGTTCGGCAGGTGCGCGGCCACCTGGCGCGAGACGTCGGCGGCGATCCGTTCGGCGGCGGAGGCCGGCATGTCGGCAATGACGACCGCGGCATCGCCCTGCAGCCGATGCCCGACCCATCGCAGGCGGAGTTCCTCGATCGAACGCACGCCCTCGACATGGTGGATCGCGTGCTCGGCCCGCGCGAGCAGGTCCGGCTCGATGCCGTCCATGAGCCGCCGCCCGATGCTGCGAATGGTTCCGATGAGCAGCAGGATGATCGCGATCGAGATCAGGATGCCGACAATGGGGTCGGCGAGCGGGAATCCGAGCAGGACGCCCACCGCACCGACCACCACGGCGAGCGAGGTGAATCCGTCGGTGCGCGCGTGCACGCCATCGGCCACCAATGCCGCCGAGCCGATGCGCCTGCCGACGCGGATCCGGTAGAGGGCGACGCCCTCGTTGCCGGCGAAGCCGATGATGCCGGCCGCGACCACCCACCACAGGTTCTCGAGCGGATGCGGGTGCAGCAGGCGCAGGATCGACTGCCAGGCCGCGATGATCGCCGACAGTGCGACTACGACCACGATGAACAGGCCGGCCAGGTCTTCGGCGCGGCCCAGCCCGTAGGTGTAGCGGCGGGTGGCGGCTCGCCGGGCCAGCACGAACGCCACCCAGAGCGGAACGGCGGTCAGGGCGTCGGAGAAGTTGTGGATGGTGTCGGCCAGCAGCGCGACCGAACCGCTGACGAGCACGACGGCGAGCTGCAGAATGCTGGTTCCCAGCAGCATGAAGAGGCTGATCTTGAGCGCGCGGACGCCCGCTGCACTGGCCTCGAGCGCATCGTCGATCGAGTCGGATGCGTCGTGGGTGTGCGGCACGAACAGGTCGTGGAGGAAGCCCCTCACGCCGTTCGGGTGCTCGTGGTCGTGCGAGTGGTCGTGGTCGTGGTCGTGCGAGTGGCTGTGCTGGCTCACGCCCCGGCCTCCGATTCTGAATGGTGGTGCCGAGGGGTGCGATCCAGTGCGTGCTCGGCCTGGAAGATCGCATCCGATACGAGCTGACGGGCATGCTCGTTCGCGAGCCGGTAGAAGATCCGCGTGCCGTCCTGGCGGGTCGAGACCAGGCGGCCGAGGCGCATCTTGGCCAGGTGCTGCGACACCGCCGCGGGCGGCTTGCCGACGATCTCGGCCAGTTGGTTGACGCTCAGCTCGGTGTCGCGGAGTGCGAGCACGATGCGGATCCGGGTCGCGTCGGCGAGCATGGCGAACACCTCGACGGCGAGCTCCACGTATTGCCCGTCCGGAAGCCGTCCGCATATCTGCTTATCTGCATCCATACGCAGATTATGTCAGTGCACGACAGGACCTTCTACCCGTCCCCGGCTCGGCTCCGGCTGCCAGACTGACGACCACGCGCCGAGCGACCGCGGGCGCGCCCTCGACGATCGGATCAGCAGATGTCCGCCGCATCATCCGGCCCCGTGCCCCCGTGGAGCCTTCCTCCCGATGAGCCGCACCGCGGAACCCTGTCCGGCCGTCTGAATTGGCTGCGGGCCGGGGTCTTGGGGGCGAACGACGGAATCGTCTCGGTCGCGGCACTGCTGGTGGGCGTCGCGGGAGCGACCTCATCGATTCCTGCGCTGGCCGCGGCCGGGGTGGCCGGAGTCGTCGGCGGTGCCATCTCGATGGGTCTGGGCGAGTACGTCTCGGTGAGCAGCCAGAGCGACAGTCAGAAGGTGCTGATCGCGAAGGAGCGCCGCGAACTCGCCGAGGAGCCTGAAGCGGAGCTCGCCGAGTTGGCCGGCCTCTACCGGGCCAAGGGTCTCTCGCCCGAGACGGCTCAGAAGGTCGCGGAAGAGCTGACCGCCGCCGACGCGCTCACCGCCCACCTGAGCGCGGAACTGAATATCTCTGAACAGGATGTGGTGAGCGCCTTCCACGCGGCCTGGGTGTCGGCGGTCGCGTTCACCCTCGGAGCCCTGCTCCCGCTGCTCGCGATCCTGCTCCCGCCGGCCCAGATCCGAGTGCCGCTGACCTTCGGCGCGGTGCTGGTGGCGCTGGTGATCCTGGGGATGACCGGCGCGCGCCTGGGCGGGAGCCCCGTCGTGAAGCCGACCCTCCGCGTGGTCATCGGCGGCATCGCCGCTCTCTTGGTCACCTTCGCCATCGGAAGCCTGCTGGGAACCAGCGGGCTGGTGTGACCGTGGAGCACACCGGGCTCACGATCGCGACGGGGACGGTACGCGCGCTGCCGTGGAGATATCCCGTCGTCACGGCGACCGTCGTGGTCGGGGTGATCGGGGGAGTTCTCTGGTTGGTCGGGTTCGAGCAGGTCGCGCGGTGGGTGTTCGCGGTCTTCGCGATCGGTGCGGCCGCGATCGAAGCCTGGGGGATGCTGAAGCAACTGAGGCGCCGCCAGTTCGGCATCGACATCCTGGCGGTGATCGCCATCGTCGCGACGGTCGCGGTCGGCGAGGTCATCGCGAGCATGATCATCGTGCTCATGGTGTCGGGCGGAAAGGCCCTCGAGGACTACGCGCAGGGACGGGCGCAGCGCGAACTCACAGCTCTTCTCCAGCGCGAGCCGCAGACCGCTCACCGACTCCTGGCGGGAAGCACCGAGATCGAGGAGGTCGCGGCGAACGAGGTGCGCATCGGCGATGAGGTTCTCGTTCGGGCGGGTGAGGTGGTTCCCGTCGACGGCAGTCTCCGCTCGGGGCGCGCATCGTTCGACGAGTCGTCGCTCACCGGCGAGAGCCTGCCGGTGGCGCGCGGCGAGGGCGAGCAGGTGCTGAGCGGATCGGTCAACGGCACCACGTCGGCGGTCATCGTGGCGACGGCGCTCGCGCGGGACAGCCAGTTCCAGAGCATCGTCGCGCTGGTCAAACAGGCGTCAAGCAACAAGGCCCCGGTCGTTCGCCTGGCAGACCGATATGCGATCCCCTTCACCCTCGTTTCGCTGGGGATCGGAGTTCTCGCCTGGGTTCTCTCCGGCGACCCCGTGCGGTTCGCCGAGGTGCTCGTGCTCGCGACACCGTGCCCGTTGGTCCTGGCTGCGCCGGTCGCCTTCATGGGCGGCATGAGCCGGGCCGCCCGGAATGGAATCATTGTCAAGGGCGGCGGCGTGCTCGAACAACTCGCGCGGATCCGCACGGTGATGTTCGACAAGACGGGCACCTTGACGATGGGGGCGCCGACCATCTCGGCGATCATCGCGCACGACCCGTGGACCGAATCCGAGCTGCTCACCTTCGCCGCCTCGGCGGAACGGCTGTCGTCGCACGTGCTCGCCGCGTCGATCGTCGCGGCAGGCAAGTCCCAGGGCCTCCCGGTGATCGACGCGTCAGACTCCGAGGAGATCGCGGCGCAAGGAGTCATCGCTACGCTCGGCGCGCATCGCGCGGCCATCGGAACGCTCGAGTTCGCGAGGAGTAAGTCCGACGGTCCGGTGCCGACCGCGACTCTTACTGGCGGCGAGCTCGCGATCTACGTCGTGATCGACGAGAGGTTCGCGGGCACCATCATCGCCTCCGATCCGGTCAGGTCCAACGCGAGATCGACCGTTGCGGGCCTTCGTGACCTGGGAGTGACCGACGTCGTCATGGTGACCGGTGATGCTCGAGCCACCGCCGAGCACGTGGCGTCGCTGATGGGGATCACCGAGCTGCGAGCAGACTGCCTCCCCGCCGACAAGGTCGAGTCGGTACGCTCCGCGACGGGCAGGCCCGTGCTGATGGTCGGTGACGGAGTCAACGATGCGCCGGTGCTCGCGGCAGCGGATGTCGGCATCGCCATGGGCGCGCGGGGCGCGACGGCGGCGAGCGAGTCCGCATCCGCCGTCATCCTGGTCGACGACATCTCTCGTGTGCTCCGTGCCATCGAGATCGGCCGAGAGACCGTGCGGGTGGCGTTGCAGAGCATCTGGTTGGGGATGCTGCTCAGCGTCGGCCTCATGATCGTCGCCGCCTTCGGCGTGATCCCCGCGACCCTCGGTGCCGGCATTCAGGAGTTGGTGGACCTGGCGTCGATCCTCAACGCCTTGCGTGCCCTGAAGCCGCGAGAACGACTCCAGGCCTGATCAGCGACCGGGCATCGGCTATCTGACGGGCGATGTCAGACGGCTGCGGTCTCGGTGAGCTTCGAGACGTTCCGCGTCCAGGCCTGTGTTGCGACCTGCACGGCGTCCCACGGGGATCCGAGGGGCGGCGTGTACGAGAGGTCGAGTTCGCTGATCGCCTCGACGGACATGCCGTGATGGATCGCGGTCGCATAGGTGTCGATGCGCTTGGAGACCTCCGTGCCGTACGTGCCGACCATCTGGGCGCCGAGAAGACGGTGATCGGTCTGGTCGCCTGTGACGCGAATGGTGATCGGGTGGGCGCCCGGGAAATAGGCCTTGTGGTCGTCCGCAGCCGCCGTGGCACTGAGGGGGGCGAACCCGGCGGCAGCGGCCTCGTGCTCGCGAAGGCCCGTCCGGGCGGCGACGAGGTCGAACACCTTGACCGCCTGAGTGCCGATGCTTCCTGCGAACCGGGCGGATCCGCCCAGAGCGTTCTCGCCGGCGATGCGTCCTTGCTTGTGGGAGGTGGTGCCGAGCGGCAGGTAGGTGACGCCGAGCAGCCGGTGGTGGGTGATGACCCCGTCGCCGGCCGACCAGACGTTCGGGAGGCCGGTACGCATGGTCTCGTCGACGACGACGGCGTTGCCGGCGCCGAGCTGCGCACCGGCGTCGAGAAGCAGACGGGTGTTGGGCACGACCCCGACGACCGCGAGGACGAGATCCGCGGTTCGCTCGAACGGCGTGCCGAGGTGGGTGCCGGCGACGGTCAGTCCGTGCGGTCCGCGCGTGACGGAGGCGACCGTTGAGTCGGTGACGACCTCCACATCGTGGCGGGTCAACTCGGCGTGGATGAGGGCGCCGAGTTCCGGATCGAGTGTCGACAGTACCTCGGGCCCGCGCTGCAACTGGGTGACCTGGATGCCTCGCACCGAGAGCCCTTCGGCCATTTCGAGTCCCACGTAGCCGGCGCCGATGATGATCGCCGTGCGCGGGGCGCGCTCGTCGAGATGCCGGTCGAGCGCGAAGGTGTCGCCCATCGAGTGCAGCACGTGCACGCCGTCGTCGGGGCCGAGCTCATCGAGTCCCGCGATTCCGGCGGTGGACGGGATCGCGCCGGTGCCGACGATGAGCTCGTCATAGCCGATGAGCGAGGTCGCCCCTGCTGCATCTCGCACCTCGAGGGTGCGACCGGCGACGTCGATCCGCGTGGCCAGAGTGTCGAGCCGCAGCGTCATCCCGGTGGCTTCGAGGTCGGCGCTCGTGCGGTGGGCGAGGGACTGCCACGGCGTCACGTCGCCGGAGAAGTAGTACGGGATCCCGCAGATGGAGAAGTTGGGATAGCGGTCGGCGACAACGACGGTGACGTCGACGTTCGGGTCGAGCTCTCGGGCTCGCAAGGCCGCCGAGATGCCGGCGTCACTTCCGCCGATGATCGCGATGTGCACGGGGGTGGTGCCTTTCAGGACTCGTTGTCGAGCGTCGACGGGATCACGACGTCGCCGGCGGACCGGCCGATCGTCGGGAAGAGGATCAGGGTGATCGCGACGCCGATCACCGCGCCGAGAAGTTGTGCGCCGAGGAACGCCGGGACCGAGGCGGGGGCGATCCCGGCGAAGGTGTCGGAGAAGATGCGTCCGATCGTGACCGCGGGGTTCGCGAACGAGGTGGAGCTGGTGAACCAGTACGCGGCGCCGATGTAGGCGCCGACCGCCGGTGCGGCGAGGGCGGCGCGGTGCGTGCGGGCGAGGGCGAAGATCAGGATCAGCAGTCCGGCTGTCGCGACGATCTCGGCGAGGAAGCGACCGGCGCCATCGCGGTTCGTCGTGGCGATCGTCGTCGGGATCTCGAACATCAGGTTGGCAAGGACCGACCCGGCGATCGCTCCCGCGACCTGCGCGACGACGTAGGCGGCGAGGTCGGGGAGTGTCAGGCCGGTGCGGTCACGGCGACCGATGAACCAGTCGGCCGCCGAGACGACCGGGTTGAAGTGCGCGCCGGAGATCGAGCCGAAGGCGAGGATCAGCACCGTGAGCCCGAGCGCCGTGGTGAGGCTGTTCTCGAGCAGTTGCAGCCCCACATCGGTGGGCGACAGCCGATGGGCGGCGATGCCGGACCCCACGACAACGGTCACGAGCAGGCCGGTGCCGAGGAACTCGGCGACGAGGCGTCGCCACAGCGGAGCGCGTGCGGGGATCAGGGGAGGGCGGTCTGAAGTCATGACTCGTCCATCTTGACGGAATGTAATCCCTCAGTCAATATTGAGGCAATGAACGTTGAGCGAACTGACCTCGAGAAGCGCGCCGCCCGGCACGCGGCTCTCTCCGACCCCGCGCGGCTGCGGATCGTGGATCTGCTCACTCTCGGAGACCTGTCTCCGACCGAGCTTCAGGCGCAGCTCGGGATGTCGTCCAGCCTTCTCGCCCATCACCTGAATCTGCTCGAGCACGAGGGCATCATCGCGCGGGCGCGGTCCGAGGCGGATCGGCGCCGCAGCTATGTGCGCATGATCCCGGGATCGCTCGAGCACCTGGGCGCTGCCTCCGCGGGAGCGGCTCACCGCATCGTCTTCGTGTGCACCGCCAACTCGGCTCGTTCGCAGATCGCGGCGGCCCTGTGGGGGCGCGCCAGCAGCATCCCGGCCGTCTCAGCGGGCACCCACCCGGCACAGCAGATCGATCCGGGCGCGCTCGCCGCGGCGGAGCGCCACGGGTTCGCGCTTCGCGGGCACGCGCCTCAGTCGTTGAGTTCCGTCGCCGAGGCCGATGACTTCTACGTCACCGTCTGCGACGTCGCGCACGAGGAACTCGGCGCCGTATCGGGATTGCACTGGTCGGTTCCCGACCCGGTGCGGGACGGAAGCGAGCAGGCATTCGACGCCGCATTCGAGGACATCGCCGGCCGGATCGGCGAGCTCGCCCCGCGGCTTGCGGCGGTATGACCGGCAAGGAGACGACGATGACGTCAGAGAACCCCCACGCAACGGTGACCGTCGACCAGGAGGCATCCCTGGCCTCGTCGGCCGCTCGCCTCGCCCGAGAGTTCGAAGGTGTCTTCGGTCTCGAGACCATCAACCGATTCCTGCACTCGTCCTATGCGCAACTGGCCGCGTCGGCGACCGTCCCCAACTTCCTGCCCCTCCTGACCGAGAAGTTCGCCCGGCAGCGCCTGCGCGCCCTCTCGAAGGTCGACGGTCGGGGCTATGACGGCACGCCGACCGTTCTGTTCCTCTGCGTGCACAATGCCGGCCGCTCCCAGATGGCCCTCGGCTTCTTCCAGCACTACGCCGGCGACAACGCCGTCGGTTGGTCCGGGGGATCCGAGCCCGGTGACCAGGTGAGCCCGGTGGCGATCGAGGTCATGGCCGAACGCGGGATCGACATCTCCGGCGAATACCCCAAGCCCTGGACCGATGAGGTGGTTCAGGCGGCGGATGTCGTCATCACGATGGGATGCGGCGATGCCTGCCCGGTATTCCCCGGCAAGCGCTACGAGGAATGGACGCTCCCCGACCCGGCAGGGTGGAACCCCGAAGGAGTCCGCCCGGTGCGGGACGAGATCGAGCGGATGGTTCTCGGCCTGCTCGCCGAACTCGACGTCCCGGTCGCGGTGAAGCAGTAGCGGCTCAGCGGTCAGGAGCCCTCAGGCGACGGGCTCTTGCTGCGCAGCCGCCAGACCTGGGCGGCAGCGAGGACGGCGAGAAGAAGGCCATCAAGCACGATCCCGGCGGCAGCGAACTGCGCGTTCATGATCACCGCGGGCAGGGAGAGGACGACGCCGCCAAGGGTCAGCCACCACCAGATTCCCCGGCCGATGATCAGCGCAATCCCGGCCGCGATGAACACCGCAGCGGCCGCCAGCCATTGTGTTCCTGCGGCTACCGTGACCCATGGTGGAGCGCTCGGCAGCATGTCGCCGTAGTGGAGATCACCGACCTGTCCAAGCCGCCACAACACACTTGTGCCGATGAGATGAAGCAACCCATGGCCGACGACCACAACACCGACCGCGAGGCGGACCGCCAGGGGCACGCGGCGGGTCTGCGAGGTAGATGCCCCAATCGGTCTGGCGCTCACGTCGTGACTCCCTCGGCAGCGCAACGGCTGGCCGTGCCATTCCACCTCACTAGCTGATCGGCGGTCAGGGCCGAAGGTCCCTCATCCCCCGGATCAGCCTGCCCCGACAGGGAGTCATCGCTGCGATGAATGCCGCGCGGCAGCCGTCTCGAACGAGAAAGCCGGCCTCTGACCGGCCACTTTCGAAGAGCCCCGTGTCGGATTCGAACCGACGACCCCCGCTTTACAAGAGCGGTGCTCTGGCCAACTGAGCTAACAGGGCGGACGTCTGACGAGTTTAGTCAGCGTGCGAGGCCGTCGAGGTCGGTGAGCAGCTCGCGCTCGTCGTCATCGCTCAGGCCCGCGCCGGCAGGCTGCTCGGTCTGCTCCGTCAGGATGTCGCGTACCGTCTGCTCGAGCGGCCGCAACGCGAGCCCGGCGGCCAGCGCCCGATCGGTCGATCGCGCGTTCAAGCCGTACCAGTCGGGATCGGCGAGCCACAACGGCAGCGACCGCGGCCCCGACCACTCGGAGACGCCCTGCTCCGCCAGCCATGCCTCGGGTGCAGGAGCCACTCCGCCCTGGTGCTCGGCGAGGGACCGCACCAGTTCGAGGTGATCGGGCAGGGCCAGCGGCCGACCCATGGCATTCATGACTCCGTTGCGCTCGGCCCCGGAGTGCCCGGCTCCGGCCGACTCGACCAGCCACGTGGCGAGGTCGCGCACGTCGATGAGCGCGGTCGGCAGCTCGTGGGCATCGGGCACGAGAACGCGGCCGTCTGCTGCCGAGGGGTGGGCGAACCGCCAAGGCCAGTATGTGGAGCGCCCGCTGGGGTCGCCGGGCCCGCCGATCAGTCCGGCCCGCGCGATCAGCGACCGCTCGACGCCGAAGGTCTCGAGCACGGCCCGCTCGCATGCCACCTTCGCGGGGCCGTAGTCCTCGGGCGACCCCATCAGGTCGGCATCGAGCGGTTCGAAGGTCGGCTCGCTCTCGTCGGCGCCGATCCGCGCCTGCGAGGCGTACACGCTGCAACTCGACACGAAGACGTAGCGCTCAGCGACGGGCTCGAGGGCCGCGACGGCGCGACGCACGTGCCCGGACTGCCGGGCGACGTCGAGCACGGCATCCCAGTGCTCGCGCGCGACCGCGTCCAAGGCTCCGGGCTCGTCGCGGTCCGCACGTGCCCACGTCGCACCATCCGGGATGCCGCGGCCGCGCGCGAGGCAGGTGACCTGGTGCCCGAACTCGAGAGCGGTCGCCGCGAGCCGATGCCCGAGCCAGGCCGTCCCGCCGAGGATGAGAAGTCTCATGTCGGCATCGTGACAAGAACGGCGCTCCACCGGTAGCCCGATCTGCTCTCAGGCGAGCGGGCTGCCGGAGCCACCGCGTTGCGGATCAGTCGCTGAACGACGCCCGGAACTTCGGCCCGGCGAGAGGCTTGCGGGCGAGGGGCGCCAGCAGGCAGAAATCCAGGATGCCGGCCGCCGCGACGATCAGACCGACCGCGGCGAGGATCCACCAGAATCCGCCAAGCAGAGCGCCGAGGATCAGCAAAGCGACGCCGACGATTCCACGCACCCACCGGCCCGGGGTCGAGCCGAGGAACTTGATGATGACCATGATGACTCCTTCGATTGGGTGAGCCTCACGGTACCCCTAGGGGAAAGCCATCCAGGGCGTGTCTGACAAATAGTTGGGTGTGGTCGCGGGATGCTGGGGGCATGTCGCGGTTCCAGTTGCTTTCGGATGCTCAGTGGTCGTTGATCGAGGGGTTGCTGCCGCGTCCGACGGGTCGGAAGGGTCGGCCGTTTGCGGATGCGCGGCGGATGGTGGAGGCGATTGTCTACCGCTACCGCACTGGCATCGCCTGGCGGACTGCCGGCAGTGTTCGGTCCTTGGCAGACGGTGTGGACCTGGCATCACCGAATGGCGGTGGATGGCACGTGGGATGAGCGCTTTCGGCGCTGACCGCGGCTGCGGACGTGGCTGGTTTGGTCGATTGGTCGGTGTCGGTGGATTCGACGATCGCTCGTGCGCATCAGCACGCGACGAATGTCACGCGCCTCACGGGGGGCTGCATCGAACTACAAGAATCGGGCCAGACCGAGCCGCCTGATCATGGAATAGGCCGATCAAGGGGCGGTCTGAGCACGAAGGTCCACGAACTCGTCGATGGGCGAGGGCTGCCGCTGGTGATCGCGATCACCGCCGGGCAGGCTGGCGATTCACCGATGATGCTGCCACTGCTTGCGGAGCTGCGCGTCGAGCAGCCGATCGGGCGCCCGCGCACCCGGCCCGACGCCGTTCGCGGCGACAAGGCCTACTCGTCCCGCGCGATCCGCACCCATCTGAGAGAGAGGGGCATCACCGCCGTGATCCCCGAGCCAGCCGACCAGCAGGGCCACCGCAAGCGGCGCGGCTCCCGAGGCGGACGGCCCGTCAGCTACGACGCCGCCGACTACAAGAACCGCAACGTCATCGAGCGACGCTTCTGCTACCTCAAGCAATGGCGCGGCCTCGCGACCCGATACGACAAACTCGCCACGACCTACCGCTCAGCAGTCGTCCTCAACGCCGTCATCGCCTGGACACGACATTTATCAGACACGACCTAGGTCCCGCGGTCGCATCCCGTTCCCCCTCTGCGCCGACGATACCCCAGGGGGTATGCTATCGACAGGTTGTCACGAGAAGGAGCAAAGGTATGAAGAACATCACCGTGCAGCAGCTGGCCGCCCTTCCGGCGCCGCAGTTGATCGACGTTCGCGAGCCCGACGAGTTCGGGGCGGGCCATGCGGTCGGAGCGGTCAACGTGCCGCTGGGCTCTCTCGCCTCCGCGTCGTTGCCCGACGAGTCGGCGACGGTGTACGTGATCTGCCAATCGGGCGCTCGGAGCCAGCGCGGCGTGCAGACGCTCGCGGCACGGGGTCTCGACGCGGTGAACGTGGAGGGCGGAACCAGCGCGTGGATCTTCGCGGGACTGCCCGCGGAGGCGGGCCGATGAGCCTGTTCCGGCGCAACAGCGTCTCGGTCGACCGAGCCCGCGAACTCATCGCAGAGGGCTGGCAGCTGGTCGATGTGCGGACCGCCCAGGAATGGAAGTCGGATCACGTCACCGGTGCGCTGCATATTCCGCTCGACAGGCTCGATCGGTCGCTCGGACGGCTGAGAAAGTCCGACCCGATCGTGACCATCTGCCACACCGGGATGCGCTCGGCGTCGGCGGCCCGGACGCTCCGCCGCAACGGCTGGAACGCGGTCACGGTCCGCGGCGGCATGATGGCCTGGCACAGGAAGTGAGCACGACATGAGCGAGGATCCCGCGGTGAACGAGCTGACATCCCACGACCCCGAGGCGATGAAGTCGATCGTGAACCGCCTGAAACGAGCCGAAGGACAGCTGCACGCTCTGATCGGCTTGATCGGCACCGAGTCGAATTGCCGCGACGTCGTGACGCAGCTCGCCGCGGTCTCCAAGGCGCTCGACCGTGCCGGCTTCGCGGTCATCTCGAACGCGATGCGGGACTGCGTCGACGGGGGCGAGCACGACCGGATGGATTCCAAGGAACTCGAACGGCTGTTCCTCAGTCTGGCCTGAGCTGCGGCTACCGGATGGCCGTGCGACAGGTCCAATGGCCCTGCTGTGCGGACCGTCGTGCGGCCTAGCCTGTGACCATGTCTGGATCGCCTCTGACTTACTCCGTGGCCGCGCGGACCACCGAGCCCGGCGCCGCCGAGATCGACTTCGACGGGGAGGTCGTGCGCATCGACAGGAGCTGGGCCGCCGAGTCGTCGGGTCTCCCGGGGCCCGCTGAACTCCTCGCCGCTTCCTTCTCGGCCTGCCTCTTGAAGAACCTCGAGCGCGCGGGGCAACTCCTCGCGTTCCGCTACGACGACGCCGAGGTCGAGGTGGTGGCCCGGCGCCAGGACGACCCTCCGAAGTTCGTGGAGATCACGTACCAGATGCGCATCAGTACGGACGAACCCGCCAGGCGGATCGACCTCATCCATCGCAATCTGCAGAAGTTCGGAACGGTCTACAACACGCTGGCGGCCGTCTGCGCGGTCCACGGGACCCTCGAGGCGAGGTAACCCTCACCCTCGGCGAGCACGTCCTCCCCGGGCGTGGGCCGCGCGCCGCGCGGTTCCTGGACGCGATGTTGCGACGAATGTGGCGATCCGGTCGGCGAGCGTGCGCGCGTCGCCGCCGACGCCGCCGAGGAGGGGTGATGCCAGCTTCGACTGGAATGGCATGCCCAGGAACGCGACTCCATCCACTCCGGCGGGCGAGCCGAATGGCGCCTCGATGTATCCCTTCGAGTCGGTCGCGAGTCCGTCCACCTTGATCCAGCTCGAAGTCCCCGCGGTACCCGGTGCACCAGAGGATCGCGTCCGTCGCCACTGTCGCCCCATTGGCCGACATCGGAAGCCCGTCCTTCACGCCGACGATGCGGCCGATCTCGCGCACGCCTGCGGCTCGCACGCGCTTGGGAGAGATCCGAATCAGCGGCGCGCCCTGAGCCGCCGCACGAGGCGCGACCTTGCGCCGAGCGGAGTCTTGAGACTGAGAACGTTGTTGAGCACGAACCACCACGCACCGCCGCCACCTTGAGCAGTCGATCGGGGACGTTGGCCGTCGGTGTGCCGGAGATCACCACATCGCGTCCCGAGACGGCAAGCTCCTCCGCGATTTCCGCGCCGGAGGTCCCATACCCGACGACGAGGACCCTCCCTCGAGGAATCGTCAGGCGACACGTAGGTATCGGAGTGAAGCTGCCGGATCCGTGCGTCGAGATTCGCCGCGAAATCCGGCACCGACGGCAGCGTGCAGGCCCCGGTCGCGACGACCACGGCGTCGGCCGTGAATGGTTCCCCGCGTGGTCGTCAGTCGATATCCCGTCCTTGAGGCTCGACCTGTGACCCGGGTGTCGTGGGCGACCGGCAGTTCGAAGTGGTCCCGGATAGTCGATGAGGTACGCGGCGACGTCGTCGCGCGAGGGGAAGGAGCCGCCCTCGGCGGGGAAGGGGCGGTCGGGGAGGCCGTCGTGGCGGGCGGGGCAAAGAGCCGGAGCGTGTTCCACCGACGTCGCCACTGATCTGCGGTTTCCCGCTCGGCATCGAGGATGACGAGATCGAGGCCGCGGTCTTTCAGCAGATGGCCGACGGCGAGTCCGGCCTGGCCACCCCCGATCACGATCACCTGGTGGTGCGGGGCATCCGGTGAGGAATCCATGATGCGGTCCTTCCATTATTAGAGTGACATTCTAATGAGTGGAACGGTATGCTAAAAACATGCCCAGCGTCAAGAGGGAGAGTCGTCAAGAGCGACGGGTCGAAGAGACCCGTTCGGCTATCGTCGCCGCGGCGGAGTTGCTCTTTATTCGCGACGGGTACGCGCGCACCACGATCGGGGATATCGCCGAAGAGGCAGGCGTGGTCGTGCAAACCATCTACAACGCGATCGGACCGAAGAGCAAGCTTCTCTCTGCGGTGCTCGACCGCGCGGCTGCCGGCCCTCTGGCGCCGCGATCCGTCCCGGAGTTCATGAGCTGAGCGCTCCGTTCAGGCTGAGCGACGCCGCGGCGATGGCCGAGATGCTCGCGGACTGGTTCGCCGAAGTGCAACCTCGAGTGGTCGGCATCAACCGGGTCATCCGTGAGGCGGCGTCGACGGACCCCGCGGTCGCCGAAACTCGAAATTCGTCGTGCCTCTCAGCGCCTTCGCAACTATGGGAAGGCTGCGGACGTCCTGGCGGGGTTCCCGGGCGCACGGGACCTGCCTCGCGACGACATCGCCGCGACCATCTGGTCGATCGGGCATCCGCAGAGCTATCTGCAACTGACCCAGGCGGAGGGGTGGAGCGGCGAGCGCTATCGCGACTGGGTCGCACGAGCCTTGAGCGTCGCTCTGGTCATCCCGGCATCGAGTTCACCCTCCGACGACCCCGCGAAGCCCTGAGCGCGGGCTCACATCGCCTCTTTGACCCCCCGCCGGATCAGGACCGCATTCACCGGATAGGCCGTGGCGAAGCCCACGATCATGGCCCACTGCATGGCGAACCAGAACTCGGGGCTGGCCACGGATGCGGTGCCGCCGAACAGCGGCCGGAAGATCGCGAACTGGGCGACCGCCATCGCCCCGTACATGCCGAGCTGCCAGGCGGCGATGGAGGCGGCATCCGCCCGGACCGCCGCCGCGAGGGCGTCGCGCCTGCGAGTGCCCCCGCCCGAGCTGATCGCCGCGTACTGGAAGGCGATGCCGATCAGGAACGCGGCGACGAAATCCAGCACCCAGGTCGCGAAGATGCGTTCATCGAAGATCAGGTGCAGACCGCCGATCACGGCAAGAGCGGGAACGGCGAAGACCAGCCATTCGACAATCAGATCGGCGAGCGCGCATCCGGCGCCGCAGTGGCTGGTCGAGATGGCGATCCCGACCGCTCGCGGTCGATCCGCGGTCAGTTCGCGTGCCCTGCCGCCGGGGCGGGGAGCCCGAGCCCAGCGGGAATAGAAGGCCAGCCAGGGGATGCCTCCGAACAGCGCGGTCAGCGGCCAGACCATGTTCATGATCCGCATCGGCTGCGGGCGGCGCGCCACGTCCGCCGCGAGGATGACGGCGCACAGCACAGCGATGGCGATGGATGCGCCGCAGACCGCGGTGAGCAGCGGCGGGAAGGAACCCACCCCGACGACCTCCGCCTTCACCGGAACTCGGCTCCCGCGAGCAGAAGGGTGACCCCCGCGTTCACGAGGGCATCGCCGCGCCGCGCCGGCGTCCTCGCGGCGTACCACACCGCGGTGGACGCGTGCGTCAGATCCACGAGGCCGCCGAGCCGATGCGCCCTGCGAGACGCGCCCAGCAGCAGCACCGCCTGAGCCACGTGGCGCAAGCCGAGCACCTGCCGGATCGCCTGGGAGCGCGGATCGGTGCCGCTGCCCGACCAGCGGGCCACCGCTGCCGGGGAGGCCGCCAGGGCGAGCCCGTAGATCAGCCGGGCGGACTCGAGCACAGCCCGAGCGCAGTGGTTGGAGCCTCTCACGCCACGCCGCGACGCGGGGAGGCGGGTGTGCTTCTCCTGTGAGCCTTCGGACGATTGATGCATCGGTGCAATCGTTGCAGACGAGCAAGTATGCGTCGCACGTGGTGCGGCTGTTCGCAGGAGAAACGGAGGATCGGATGCCGAATCAGATTGCGGTTGTCACCGGAGGCACCGCCGGGCTGGGCCGCGCGATCGTGCGGGAGCTGGCAGGCAGGGGATACGACGTCGCGGTCCTCGCCCGGGGCGAGGACGGTCTCGCGGGCGCCGTCGCCGACGTCGAAGCCGCCGGGCGGCGAGGGCTCGGCATCTCGGCCGACGTCGCAGATCGTCATCAGGTCGAGGCGGCGGCGGATCGAATCGAAAGGGAACTCGGCGAGATCGACCTCTGGGTGAACGACGCGATGGTCGGCGTCTTCGGGGAGTTCGCGACGACCGATCCCGACGACTTCGAGCGCGCGGTCGCCGTCGACTTCATCGGATTCGCCAACGGCACCCGGGCCGCACTCACGCGCATGATGCGCCGCGATCGCGGGCACATCGTGCAGATCGGATCCGCGCTCGCCCACCGCGGCATCCCGCTGCAGGCGGCGTACTGCGCCTCCAAGCACGCCATCACCGGCTTCACCGAGTCCGTCCTCGGTGAGCTCATGCACAACCGCTCGCGGGTCAAGATCTCGCAGGTCGACATGCCGGCGATGAACACCATGCAGTTCGACTGGGTGAAGTCGTCGCTGCCCGAGCATCCGCAGCCGGTGCCGCCGATCTACCAGCCGGAGGTGTGTGCGCGGGTCGTCGCCGACGTGGCGCAGCATCCGCGACGACGCACCTGGGTGGGCGAGTCGACGATCCTGACGATCCTGGCCAACCGCTTCGCGAGCCGGGTCTCAGACATCATGTCGGCACGGTCCGGATTCTCGGGGCAGCAGACCGCATCCGACCATTCGCCGATGCTCGGCCCCAACCTGTACGAGCCCGTCGCCGGCGACCACGGCGCACACGGCGATTTCGACGACAAGTCGTGGAGCGTCACGCCCCAGACCTGGGCGATTCAGCACCGACGAGGCGTTCTCGCGGCCGGGGCCGCCCTGGTTGCCGCGGCGGCACTTCTCACCGGTACCTCGTTGCGGGCCCGAGCATGACGCACCGCATTCACGAGCTGCGCGACGGCCGCCACATCGGGATCACCGGGCTCGGCGACCCGGATGCGACGCGGCTGGTGCTGTTCTGCCATCCCAGTCCGGGGGCGGGCGGCTTCGATCCCGACCCCACGGTCTCGGCAACAGCCGGGGTGCGCATCGTCGCGCTCGATCGGCCCGGTTACGGCGCCAGCGACCCGGTCGTGGCCGATTCCGAGCCGACGGAGGGTTGGCTCGCTGATCTGGACGACTACCTCCAGTCGGTCGAGTCGACCGCCCGCTCGGTCTCGGCGGTCGAGTTCGGACCGATCGGGGTGATCGGCTGGGGCACGGGCGCGATCTTCGCCTCCGCTCTGGCGGGGCGTCGCCCCGGTCTGGTCGAGCGGCTCGTGCTGGTGGAACCGACGGCGCCGACCCGGCAGCGCCGCGCCGAGTCATCCGCCGCCATCGATGCCCGCCTCGAGCGGGTGGAGCGGCTCGAGAAGAACGACAGCTATCCCGGTGCGGCCGACCGGATGCGCTTCATGCTCGATGACGCCACCCGCCAGGGAGACGACGGCCGCCGCTTCGATCGGCGCGCCCTCGATGACGCATCGTGGCGCTCGCTCCTGGGCAAGATCGACGCCCGCACCTTGGTCGTCACGGCCGGCCCCAGCCCGGACGCCCTGTGGTACCGCTGGCTCATTCGATCGACCCACCGCTCGTCGGATTGGTCGGACCCCACGACGACGATCGTGGAGGCGTGGCCTGAGATCCTGGAGTGGTTGAAGCCGCGCGAGTCGAGATCAGGCGAGCGATTCAGCCGTCGCCAGGGTGACTCCCCGCGGCCGCAAGTGTTGCCGCGGCCTCGATGAACAGAGCGTGGACGAACGCCTGAGGCAGGTTGCCCCGCATCTGCCTCTGCGCCACGTCGTACTCCTCGGCGAAGATGCCCGGCGTTCCCCGGGCCGCGCGATTGCGCTCGAACCACCGCGCGGCCTCGACCTCCCGCCCGCGCTGGTGCAGCGCCAGGCTCGTCATGAATCCGCTGAGCAAGAAGGCGCCCTCGCTCTCGGCCAGCGCTTCTCCCTCCGGCGGGAAGCGGTACATGAAGCCCGAGTCGCCGAGTTCGTGCAGCGCGGCGTCGAGCGTGGCCGTGGTGCGCGGGTCGGACGGCGGCAGCGCCCCGCGCACCGCCGGGAAGATCAGCGCAGAATCGATCCTGTCGTCGGTGGGCGTCCTCTTCCACCGGCCCGAGGGGGCCAGGCTCGTGGCGCCGATCTCGGCGAGGATCTCGTCGGCGAAGGTCGACCAGGTGGCGCCCTCCGACGATGACGAGCAGGACGCGATGGCCCGCAGCCCGGCGACGCAGGCCAGGCGCGACTCGGTCCAGAGCGCATCGTCGAGCTCCCAGATGCCGGCGTCCGGGTCGCGGTAGCGCTCGTGGATCGCATCGATCGCCGTTCGCACCGCCGCCCAGCCCGCGTCATCCAATCGACCACGGCGAGCGGCTGCGGCGAACAGGAGGAGCGCCTCGCCCAGGCTGTCCAACTGGAACTGCCCGTTCACCCAGTTGCCCACCCGGTCGGTGCCTCCCGGGTAGCCGGGCAGGTCGAGGCGGCTCTCGTCGGGGACCGGGCCGCCGTCTGTCGTGTACGCCGGTTTCACTGACGCGCCATCGGCGGTGATCCGTGCGGCGACGAACGAGACGGCGTCGTCGAGCAGGCGCAGGTCGCCGACCGTCTCGGCCGCGATGCCCGCGTAGCACTGATCGCGGATCCAGGCGTAGCGGTAGTCGTAGTTCTTCGGGCCGCCGAAGCGCTCGGGCAAGGAGGTGGTGGCGCCCGCGACCATCCCTCCGCCCCGCCTCGTCAGGCCGTGAAGAACGGCCAGGGAGTGCCGCACCTCGTCGTCGGCGAGCGTGCCCGAGACCGGGGGCACCGCGGCGATCCAGGCCTCCTCGGTCCGTTGCCACAGGTCGCCGGCATCCAGGGCCTCGCCCAGCGGCTCCTCCGAGATCTCGAGGATGAGGTCGCGCGGCGAGTCGGCGTCGACCAGCACCGTGAAGGCGAGCGAGCCGTCCCGCTGGCGCGTCGCCTCGGCGGCTCCCGTCCAGCGCAGGTGGAGCCGGCCCGATCGCCCGGTCCAGATGCCATCCTTCTTCCTGATCTCGCGGAACCCGTACCTGCCGAACCCGGCCCGCGGGTCGAGCACGATGCGCACCGCGGCCCGGGTCTGCGTCGAGATGCGGCGCACCACCACCGCCGTTGTCGGATTGCCGGGATACGCCAGAGCGTCGCGACACTCGATGCGCTGCTCGGTGGTCGTCCACCGGTTGCGCCAGATCAACGAGCCGGGCTCGTAGTGGCCGCCCCAGACGAAGGCCTCGGCCGTGGGCGTCACGGCGTAGGTGCCTCCGCCTCCGATCAGGTTCGAGAAGATCGCGTCGGATTCCCATTTCGGTGTGCACAGCCAGGCGATGTCGCCGCGCGGGCCGATGAGCATGCCGCGCTCGCCATCGGCGGCGAAGGCGTAGTCGCGCAGGACGAAGAGCGGGAATTTCGCGGCGGTCGAAGTCGGCATCGGAGCCTCATCCCGCCGGGGGGAGTTCGGGATCGATCGACCTCAGCAGATAGTCGAGCTGCTCGCGCGTCATCCGGCCGGCATGACGGATCAGGATGCGCCCCTGGGGATCGAGGATGACGGTGAAGGGCAGGCCGGTGACCTGGAAGCGGCCGGCGACTCGGCCATCGGCATCGGCGACGAGCGGATATCCCGCCCCCGCCGCCGTGGCGAATGCGCTCGCGGCCGGAGCGGGGTCGGCGACATCGACGCCCACGAAGGCCGCTTTCGACCCGAGCAGGAGGAACTCCTGCTGGATGTCGGGCATTTCGGATCGGCATGCCGTGCAGCTGCTCGACCAGAAGTTCACAACGGTGTACCGGCCGCGGTCGGCGGCGGTGCCTGCTTTCTTCGCCGGGTCGGTCAGAAGCGGGAGGCTGAATCCGGCGGGCTGGGAACCGATGGCGGTCCCGTCCGCGCGCGGGACGCCGAGATCGCTGCCGGCGACAGCGGTGCGAATCTCGGTGGGCTGGAGGTCCATGGCCATCTGGGCCATGGCGTGGGCGAACGGGGCGGTATTCGCCGAATCGGTGCCGAACTGCCCGACGGCGGCCTTTCGCCCCTTCGGGTCGATGAAGAAGATCTCGGTGCCGTGCACGACCGACTGGGTGGCGGCATCCAACTCGATGCGAACGCCGTAGTCTGCGGCCACCCGCGCCAACGTTGCGGCGTCGCCCGTTCCGAAGTACCAGTTCGGCAGGTGCCCCAGGCCGTGGTCGTCGGTCCACGACGCGACATCGGCCGCCGCGGGGTGGTACGGATTCGCGTTGATCGACACGAACGCGATCGAGTCGCGGGCGGAGCCCAGGTCGCGGTCGGCCTGGACGACATCCTCGGCGAGCAGCGTGCACAGGTCGGCGCATTCGTCGTCGTTGAAGGTGAGCACCACGGGTCGCCCCGCGAACTCGGCGAGCGACATCGGGCGGCCGTACTGGTCGGTGAGGTGGAAGTCCGGCGCAGCGCGCCCGTCGCCCTTCTGCAACTCGAGCAGGCTCGCGCTCGTCGCTCCGATCCCGGCGGCGAAATCGGTGGATGCCGTGGCCGTGCCGCCCGGCGGCCCCGCCGCAATCGCCACCACGGCGAAGGCGGTCATGACCGCGACGCCCCCGACGAACAAGGCCACGAAGCCCCAGGGCGGACGCCGCCGACTACGGCCTGCCCTCATTGCTCCGCCTCGCTCGCCCCGTGCATCCGCGACCGCCGCATGGCGGATGCGATCATCGCGGCTGCGACGATCGCCGCCAGTGCCGCGCCGATCACCCACGGCTGGGACTCGAGCAGCCCGGCGACCGCGGCCTGGGGAATCGAGACCAGTTCTGACACCCGGGAACCCACGGCGGGCGCGGCCAGGTCGAGCGCCGACGAGACGATCAGGTAGGCGCCGAGCACGATCACCAGCACATCCGACGCGAGAGAAAGCACGCGCGAGGCCGGACCCAGGCGCCGCAGCAGCCGGGAGTCGCCCAGCGCCGCGCTGAGCACCCCGGCTGCCACGACGAGCAGTCCCATGCCGAGTGCATAGGCGAGCAGCGCGGGCAGGCCGGCGCCGAAGCCCGAGCGGAACGAACCGGCGACGCCGACCATGAACAGGGGAAGAGCGCAGCCGAGCGATCCGACGGCATATGCCGCCCCGAATCCGATCATGGCCGCGCCGGTCCGGGTCGGCGACACCGGCAGCTGGGGGAGCAGCGCGCGCGGCGGCCGGCCGGCGAGCGACCGCGCGCCGACGACCACCATCAGGGCACCGAGAACGAGGAGGACGGCGGTCGACCAGCTCATCACCAGCCCCTGGACACCGGTGAGCAGCAGTCCGAGGAGGCAGAAGACGACGAGGAAGCCGAGCGTGATGCACGCCCCTGCGAGCAGGCTCCGCAGGATGCGGCTGCCCCGAGCAGCCTGCGCCGAGCCGGTGTAGAAGGCGAGGTATCCGGCCAGCAGCGGCAGCCCGCACGGGTTGATGGCCGCGACCAGCCCCAACCCGAACGCGTAGCCGATCGTGGAGGAGATCATGAGGTCCGCCCCGCGTCGCGTGCCGCCAGCCGGGCCAGGTAGGCGTTGTAGTCGGCTCGCTCGACATCCCCCGTGCGGGCGATGTTGCGGTCGAGCCGCTTCTCGAGGCGAGCCTCGGAGCGCTGCCATTGCGCGAAGATCGCCCCCAGTACCACGAGCGTGGGAATCTCGGTGAAGGACCAGGCGATGCCGCCTCCGACCTGCTGGTCGGCGAGGGGCGAGATGCCCCACCCGGGGATGGGCACGGCATAGAACCGGACGACCAGCGAGACCGACATCATGATCACCACCCCGAAGAAGGCGTGGAACGGGACGGTGGCGAGCAGTTCGATGATGCGCGCGGCACCACGGCTGATGGCGGCCGGCGCCGACCGCATCCGACGCGGGGTGGGGTCGACGCCGACCACGCCCCAGAAGTACAGCGCGCCCAGCAGGAGGAAGTGGATCAGCATCAGGTTGTGACCCCACATCGTGCCCATCAGCCAATCGAACGCCGGGGTGAAGTAGAGCCCGTAGAGGCTGACCAGGAACAGGGGAACAGTGACGAGGGGATGCGCGATGACGCGCGCCGGCCAGCTGTGCAGTACCCGGAGCAGCGCCCGGCGTGAGCGCGAGGCCGAGGGCAGTGCGCGCAGCACCAGGGTGATCGGGGCGCCCAGCACGAGGAGCAGCGGCGCGAGCATGCTCAGGGCCATGTGCTGCACCATGTGGACGCTGAACAGCTCCATGCCGTATCCGTCGAGACCGGTCGCGGTGATGGCCAGGATGACCAGCACCCCCGCGACCCACCACGCCGTGCGTCCGATCGGCCATCGATCGCCCCGGCGGCGCAGCACGACGACTCCGAGCAGGTAGGCGAGCAGCAGCACCACCGCGAGGATCGGCAGCACCGGGATCGGCTGCAGGTGCACCCCGAGCAGTCGCGCCGCGGTCGGGGGAAGGGCCGGGTGCCACATGGCGCCGGACATCGTCATGACCGACGGGCCGTGGTCGGGGGGACAGGTGCTGGGACTACAGACCAAGGGCGAGAAGATCCTTGCGCGGGGGTTCGCCTGCGGCGTCGGCGAAGAGGGCGAATGCGGCGCCGATGGACTGCTGATCCTCCTGGGGCAGAGTGGAGAGGATGCGCCCGATCTCGTCCCGCCGCTTCTCGGTGACGCGGCGCACCAGCTCCTGTCCGCGCTCGGTCGGGCGGATCAGCACCTCCCGTCGGCTCTCGGGACTGGGCAGGCGCTCGACCCAGCCGCCCTCGACCAGGCGATCGATGACCCGGCTGAACGTCGAGGGGAGCGAGCCCAACTCGGCGGCCAGCGCGCCCATGCGCATCGGTTCCGATCCGGACAGCAGCACCAGCACGCGGAATTGCGGCAGGGACACCTGCTCGAGCGCCTCGGTCATCGAGCGCGCGACGATCGCCAGCAGCGCCCGGGACGCCGTGATCGTCTCAGACGCGGCGAAGGGTCGATCGGATCGTCGCCGGGTAACCGGCTCGGCGGCGGTCTCATCTCCGGTGGCCGGCATCAGGCTCCTCTTATCGATGCAGATGTGCAACTATTGCAAGGATACATCTGATGGCGAGCCCGTGGCGGCGCCGTGCCTCAGGGCGCTTCGGGCGCGAAGCCGAGCGCCAGAGAGTTCATGCAGTAGCGCAGACCGGTGGGGGTGCCGAATCCATCGTCGAAGACGTGCCCGAGGTGCGAACCGCAGGCGGCGCAGCGCACCTCGGTGCGCACGACTCCGAGGGAGGTGTCTTCGATGAGCTCCACGGCATCCGGATTCACCGAGTCGTAGAAGCTCGGCCAGCCGCAGCCCGAGTCGAACTTCGTGCCGCTCTTGAACAGTTCCGCGTTGCAGGCGCCGCAGGTGTAGAGCCCGGCACGGCTCTCATCGAGCAGTTCGCCCGACCAGGCACGCTCGGTACCGGACTGACGCAGCACGGCGTAGCGCTCGGGGCCCAACTCGGCGAGCCATTCGGCGTCGGTCTTCTCGGTCGGCGTGGTCATGCCCCCATTCAACCGGAGTCGTGCGTCGACCGCCCCCAGGCGACAGGATGTGACGGTGACCGCCACCGCAGACTGGTACGCCCGGGCCGCTGTCGAGCTCGTCGCCACCTCCGAGCTGCAGGTGGCGTGGGCCCGCACGGTGGCCGGCGATGACGAGCTGCTGGGGCTCATCGACCGGATTCCACGGGAACACCGGCAGCCGTCGCTGCTGTTCTCGGCGGCGACCTGGTGCGGAGCCCCGGCGGTCGCCGACGACCGATGGCGCCGGTGGGTCGTTGCGCACTGGGCCGCGATCGAGAACGCAGCGCGCACGCGACGCACCCAGACGAATGAGGTGGGGCGGTGCATCCCGCTGCTGGTCGGGTTGGACCGCGTCGCTGCCGGCGACCGGCGGCCGATCGCGCTGCTCGAACTCGGCGCCGCCGCCGGGCTGTGCCTGGCGGTGGACCGCTACTCCTACCGCTTCGACAGCGATCCGGTGCTCGGCGAAGGTGAGCCCCTTCTGGCCACGACGACGACGGGCACAGGCGTCGCGCCGACCCGGATGCCCGCGATCGTCTGGCGCCGCGGCGTCGACCTGGCACCGCTCGACGCCACCGACCCCGACGACGCACGCTGGCTCGAGGCCCTGCTGCCGCCCGATCGGCCGGAACGCCGCGCCCGCCTCGCCGCTGCACTCGCGACGGTGCGAGACGACCCCCCGCTGGTCGTCGAGGGTGACGCGCTCGCGGCCCTCCCGGCGCTCGCCGCCGCCGCACGTGCCGAAGCGCCAGACGGCACGCTGGTGATCGCCGCTCTCGGCACGCTGGTCTACCTGCCACGCGACCAGCGGGACGAGGTGGTGGATGCCGCATCCGCCGTCGGAGCGCGCCTGCTCACCTTCGAGGGGGCGGGCGTTCTGCCCGGGGTGGCTGCGCGTTTGCCGGGGCTGAGCGCGCCGCATCCCACCCCCTTCGTCCTCGCGCTGGACGGGGAACCCATCGCATACGCCGGCCCGCACGGCGACCGCCTGTCGTGGCTCTGCGCCGACTGAGATCAGCGAGATCCGCGAGGCAACCCGACGTCTCGCGCGGGCCCACATACGCTCGATGGATGGCAGGAACGATGTCGGCGGGCGTGCCGCAGGATCCGCCGCAGGCGGGGTTGAGCGAACTCGAGTTGCGGCTGCTCGAGTTCGAGCGGGCCTGGGCGGCGCGGGTCGGCGCCAAAGACGCGGCGATTCTCACAGAATTCGCACTGCCAGCCGCCCGGTACTATCAGATGCTGTACGTGCTGATCGATTCGCCGGCCGCTCTGCGGCACGATCCTCTGCTCGTTCGCCGACTGCAGCGCTTGCGTGATGCACGCACCCGCTCTCGTGCCGCTCGAACCTTCCGCACCGACACCCAGGACCCCACCGACTAAATGGCCAGCTTTCCTCCGGACCAGTTCGACGAGATCCCCTCCGATCTCGCCCGTGTCGGTGCGCACCGGGCGCCACCCAAGCGCGGCCTCGGCTGGGTGCGCCTCGGCTGGGCGACCCTTGCCACTGCCGTGCTCATCGTCGCGGGGTTGTTCGGTCTCTCGCTGCTGAATCCGGATTTCAAGCTCGACCTGCCGTTCGCGGGAGGTTCCTCCCCGTCGGCCGCACCGACGGTCAGCTCGACCCCGACGGCCGAGGCCGTGACCGATCCGACCAAGGTCGACCCGGCGCTGAACCTCTCGATCTCGGTGCTCAACGGCTCCAAGACCGACGGCCAGCAGGACAAGGCGGGCGACGCCATCAAGGCGGCGGGATGGCCGGACCCGGCGCGGAACAATTCGACGACGCGCTCCGAGAAGACGACCACGGTGTACTACAGCGACGCGAAATATGAGGGCATCGCACGGGGCATGGTCGTGCTGCTCGGCGTCGGGACGATTCAACTCTCCGACGCCTATCCCGGCGCCCCCGTGACGATCGTGATCGGCGACGACTACAAGCCGGCGTAACCCGATCAGGGTCACGCGCCGCCCTGCGCGACCCGATCAGGGTCGCGCATCGCCCGGGCGAACATGGCGAGCGCTCTTGAGTGTGCCTACCGGGCCCGCTCGTTATTCCCGCTCATCTCGCGACCGGGCGGCCCGTTGCGGGGCGGTACATCGTCTGGCCGCGGACGCGGCATCCTGATGCGCTCGATGGATGCCGCCCGCGGCTCCCTCAGGCGGCCGCCCGCACCGATCGCGAGCGCTCGACTTCTTCGCTCGGGCGGCGCGCGGCCCTGGTCGTGCCGCGCTTGCACTCTCGCATACCGAGTGCCAGAATAATCTCTGGCACTCGCGCGTTGTGAGTGCTAAGAGCCCGCTCCCGTCACCCGGCGGTCGGCGTGTGCTCGACAGTTCGGTTCCACGTCCGGGAGGGACGACACACACTTATGGCAAAGATCATCGCTTTCGACGAAGAGGCCCGGCGCGGCCTCGAGCGCGGCCTGAACATCCTGGCCGACGCCGTGCGCGTCACCTTGGGCCCGCGGGGCCGCAACGTCGTGCTGGAGAAGAAGTGGGGCGCCCCCACGATCACGAACGACGGCGTCTCGATCGCCAAAGAGATCGAGCTCGACGACCCGTACGAGAAGATCGGCGCCGAGCTCGTCAAGGAGGTCGCCAAGAAGACCGATGACGTCGCCGGTGACGGAACGACCACCTCGGTCGTGCTCGCCCAGGCGCTCGTGCGCGAGGGCCTGCGCAACGTCGCGGCCGGTGCCGACCCGATCAGCCTCAAGCGCGGCATCGAGAAGGCCGTCGATGCGGTCATCAAGGAGCTCGTCAGCAACGCCAAAGAGATCGAGACCAAGGACGAGATCGCGGCCACCGCATCCATCTCGGCCGGCGACGCCGAGATCGGCGCGCTGATCGCCGAGGCCATCGACAAGGTGGGTAAGGAAGGCGTCGTCACCGTCGAGGAGTCGAACACCTTCGGCACCACGCTCGAGCTCACCGAGGGCATGCGCTTCGACAAGGGCTTCCTGTCGCAGTACTTCGTCACCGACCCGGAGCGCCAGGAGGCGGTCTTCGAAGACCCGTACATCCTGATCGTCAACAGCAAGATCTCGAACATCAAGGATCTGCTGCCGATCGTCGACAAGGTCATCCAGGCCGGCAAGCAGCTGCTCATCATCGCGGAAGACGTGGATGGCGAGGCTCTCGCGACCCTGGTCGTCAACAAGATCCGCGGCATCTTCAAGTCGGTGGCCGTCAAGGCCCCCGGGTTCGGCGACCGTCGCAAGGCGCAGCTGCAGGACATCGCGATCCTGACCGGCGGCCAGGTCATCAGCGAGGAGGTCGGTCTCAAGCTCGAGAACGCCACCCTCGACCTGCTCGGCCAGGCGCGCAAGGTCATCGTCACCAAGGACGAGACCACGATCATCGAGGGCGCGGGCGAGGCCTCGGCCATCGCCGGGCGCGTCAAGCAGATCCGTGCCGAGATCGAGAACACCGACAGCGACTACGACCGCGAGAAGCTCCAGGAGCGCCTCGCGAAGCTCGCGGGCGGCGTGGCGGTCATCAAGGCCGGAGCCGCGACCGAGGTCGAGCTGAAGGAGCGCAAGCACCGCATCGAAGACGCCGTTCGCAACGCGAAGGCCGCCGTCGAAGAGGGCATCGTCGCCGGTGGTGGCGTCGCACTCATCCAGGCCGGCAAGACCGCGTTCGAGGGCAAGGCCGTCAAGGCGCTCACGGGCGACGAGGCGACCGGCGCGAACATCGTGAAGGTCGCGGTCGACGCGCCGCTCAAGCAGATCGCGCTCAACGCCGGTCTCGAGCCGGGCGTCGTCGTCGACAAGGTGCGCCACCTGCCCGTCGGTCAGGGTCTCAACGCCGCGACCGGCGAGTACGTCGACATGCTGGCCGCCGGCATCAACGACCCGGTGAAGGTCACCCGTTCCGCGCTGCTGAACGCTGCGTCGATCGCCGGGCTGTTCCTCACCACCGAGGCCGTCGTCGCCGACAAGCCGGAGAAGGTCTCGGCTCCGGCAGGCGACCCGACGGGCGGCATGGATTTCTAACCACCCATGGTGGTGAGAAACCCCATTCCGGCGTGACATTCACGGTGTTCTACGAACACTGAGCGCCGACACCCAAGCGGGCGGTCTCCTCTTCGGAGGGGCCGCCCGCTTCGTCGTGCGCGCGAGGCGCTGCGAGCGGGGCGAGTTGCGCGGAAACTCGCGAGGTCCGTCAAACCGGGCGAGTTGCGTCAATCCGGGCGAGTAAACACGCCCGGATTGTCCTGACTCGCCCGGATGGGGTGACGATGGCCCGTGTCAGTCGACCGACGCCACCACCGTCCGCGCCACTCGGTCGTGCAGCGCCCGGCCGGTCGCGAGCAGCAGCACCAGCGACACGATCGGGATGGCGTACGCCCCCACCAGCACGATCGTCACCCACAGGGGTGGAGCGGCCGTCGTTCCGAACAACGCGAACACCGCGGTGTGCCCCAGTTCCCAGGGCAGCGCGTACTTGATCCCGTTGCGCATCAGGGAGCGTGCGAATCCGGCTCCGCCTCCGACCGAGCGCTCGACGGTCAGGCGCAACGCGCGCTTGCCGGGCGTGGCATGCCGCGCCGATCCTTCAAAGCCAGAGGCTGCGATCGTGATCGGCACGATCAGCGTGACGAAACCGACGATGTTGCCGACGAGCGGGTCGAACGTGTGCGTGACACCGGTGACCCAGAGCACCGCGCCCGCGGCGGCGACCACCCCGATCCACGGGAGCATGCACGCCACGTCGATGAGGGTGGCCAGAATCCGGGAACCTCGTCGATGTGTCACGCGCTCACCGTAGCGAGATGTCGGCGCCGAGTGTTCGCGGGGTCTCCGACTGCTCACGCCGAGAGCGCGCCGCGAATCGCGTTCGCGATCCGCTCGCAAGCAGCGTTATCGCGTGAACAGCCGCGCGTTCTGCTGCTCCGCGTCGGCGTAGAGCTGACCCGCCTGGCTGAGTGCCGCGTTGATCTCGGCGAGGCTCTGCTCGACCCGCTGCTGGGTGGCCTTCCAATCGCTCACCACGCCCTGGAAGGCGGTGGCCGCCTGGCCGGTCCACGAGGATTGGAGGTTCGCGAGCTGCCCGTGCAGTCCGCTCACCTCCGCCTGGATGCGGCTCACGGCCGCACGAACGTTGCCGGTCGCCGCGGCGACCGCCTCACTGTCTACCTGGAATCGCGTCATGGGGCGAGGTTAGGAACGGCGCGCGTCCTCCGCGTCGGATGCTTCGGCATCCGTGGATGAATCCGCCTCGGGCCGCTGGGGGTGGAAGAGAGGCAGGCTGACCCGGAAGGTCGCGCCGCCGCCCGGCGTCTCGACGACCTCGACATGGCCGTGGTGGTTCGCGACGATCCCCGCGACGATGGCCAGGCCGAGGCCGCTGCCCCCGGTGTCGCGAGTGCGTGAGGTGTCGGCGCGCCAGAAGCGCTGGAAGATCTTCTCCCGCAACTGCGGCGGGATCCCTTCGCCGTGATCGACCACCGAGATCTGGCCGAAGTCCCCGACGCGGTCCACCTCGACGGCAAGCTCGATCGGGCTGTCTGGCGGTGTGAAGCGCATGGCGTTGCCCATCAGGTTGGTGATCACCTGGCGGATCTTGTCGCCCTCGGCCAGCACGATCGGCCCGGTATCGGGCACGGCCGATGAGACGGTGAGCGGTGCGGAGACCGTCCGCGGCCGGCGGCGCCGCAGCCGCGAAAGCGCACCGGTGAGCGAGATCGTTCCGGTCGCCGTGATCGCCGCGAGGGGGGCCTCGGCCTGCTCGGGCTTCGCTGCGGGGGCGGTCTCGTCGGGGTCGGCCGCCTCGATCCGCTGGGGAACGACCACCGTGATCACACGCGACGGGTTCGATGCGGTCGCGTCGAGCGCGGCATCCTGGGCGATCGGCAGCAGGTCGACGGGCTCGAGCTTCAGCGGTTTCGCCTCGTCGAGCCGGGCGAGCTCGAGCAGGTCTTCGACGAGCCCACCCATGCGGATCGCCTCGCGCTCGATCCGGTCCATCGCCTGCGCGACATCGTCTGGGCTGGTGATCGCGCCCATCCGATAGAGCTCTGCGTATCCGCGCAGCGAGACCAGCGGGGTGCGCAGCTCGTGGCTGGCGTCGCCGACGAAACGGCGCATCTGCTCGACGGTTCTCTGGCGGTCGGCGAAGGCCCGGTCGATCCGGGCGAGCATCGTGTTGAGGGATCGGTTGAGGCGCCCGACCTCGGTGTTCGGCGTCGCGCCGCCGAGTCGCTGGCTGTAGTCGCCCGCGGCGAATCGCGCAGCCGTCGCCTCGACGTCGCGCAGCGGGGCGAACGTGCTCGTCACCAGCAGTTGAGTGGTCGCCGCGCCGAACACCACGACGGCCAGCGCGAAACCGAAGAAGATCAGCATGAATCGCGACACCGTCGAGTCGACGTCGTCGATGCTCTGGCCGACGATGACCACGACGTAGTTCGAATCGTCGCTGAGTTGGAACGGGAAGGCGACGACCCGCCAGTGCGATGTTCCGGTGGCATCGCCGATCGTCGTCTTCGGAAGTATTGTGCCCTGGGCCTGCTCGTCGAACGAGATGGCCCAGGAGAGCGTGAGGTGCGAGGTATCGGGCGCGTACTTGGTGCTGGGCACGTTGGAGCAGGCCACCTTGCCATCCGACCGCAGCACCGCGAAAAGGGTGCCGTTGGGTGAATATACGACGGAGCAGTCAGCGAACCTCGAGATCGGCAGGCTGCCCGCGCTCGTGTACAGGCTGTCGACCTTGGCGTCGGTCTGATCCATGAGGTAGCCCCGCAGCACGCTGACAGTGCCGGCGCCGGCCACCGCGAGCCCGAAGGTGAGCAGCAGCACGGTGACGCCCGTGACCTTGGCGCGCAGCGAGATCCCGTTCCACCAGCGGTCGAACGAGGCGTGCACGGATGTCGCGCGCGCCGCCGTTGCGCGCCCTGTCGCCACGGGATGCCTTCCGGATGTCACGGGTCGCGTCGCGTGGTGCCGATCACGCCCTGAGCGGTCAGACCTTCGCGGCCTTGAGCATGTAGCCGAATCCGCGCTTGGTCTGGATCATCGGCTCGGTCGAGTGCTGGTCGAGCTTGCGACGCAAGTACGAGATGTAGCTCTCGACGATACCCGCGTCGCCGTTGAAGTCGTATTCCCAGACGTGATCGAGGATCTGCGCCTTGCTGAGCACGCGGTTCGGGTTGAGCATCAGGTAGCGCAGCAGCTTGAACTCGGTGGGACTGAGCTCGACCGACTCGGGGCCGACCGTGACCTCGTGGGTGTCCTGGTCCATGGTGAGTTCGCCGGCCCTGATGACCGCGTCCTCTTCGTCGTGCATCGTGCGGCGCAGGATCGCCTTGATGCGCGCGACGATCTCGTCGAGGCTGAACGGCTTGGTCACGTAGTCGTCGCCGCCGACGGTGAGGCCGGTGATCTTGTCCTCGGTGTCGTCTTTGGCGGTCAGGAAGAGGATGGGCGCCGTGTAGCCGGATGCCCGCAGCCGCTTCGTCACGCCGAACCCGTTCATGTCGGGCAGCATGACGTCGAGGATGATCAGGTCCGGTTCCTCTTCGAGGACGGCCGAGATGGCCTGGGCGCCGTTGCCGACCGCCCGTACGGCGAACCCGGCGAAGCGCAGGCTGGTGGTGAGCAGGTCGCGGATGTTGGGTTCGTCATCCACGATCAGGATCTTGGGTCCGTCGGTCATGGCACTAGTGTCTGCGCGTTTGCTGGGTGGATGCTGGGAGCATCCATGTGTGGATATGATGAATTCATGGAATCACTTGGTTCTCATCGGCCTCTGTACGAGGTCAAGGCCAACCTCTTCAAGGGCCTCGCGCATCCGGTGCGGGTGCGCGTGCTCGAGGTGCTGTCGGCCGCCGACGAGGTCTCGGTCGCCGAGCTGCTGGCCGACACCGGCCTTGAGCCGTCCCATCTCTCGCAGCACCTCGCGGTGCTGCGCCGCCACAACCTGGTCGTGGCCGATCGTCGCGCCAGTCAGGTCTACTACCGGCTGGCGTATCCGCAGGTCGCGGAACTGCTGAGAGCGGCGCGCTCGCTGCTGCTCGACATCCTGGAGCAGACCCGCCGCCAGCTCGACTCGACGACGGAACTGCCCCAACTATGAGGGCCTGGAGCTACGCGGTTCCGGGCGCCGGAACGCCGTCGGCGCGGTGACCACGTCCCGGCTGATCCGGCTGATCGCGCGCACCGGCCGGATCGCGGAGCCCGCCCCGAAGGCGCCGACCGACCGCATCGAGCGCGCGCGCCCGCTGCACGGCAGCATCCACGTGCGCTACGTGGATGTCGGCGGAGCCACCGACTGCGCGATGGAGATCGCCGCTGCATTCGGGCCGGTCTACGACCTCGAGCGGTACGGCATCCGGCTCGTGGCATCTCCCCGTCATGCCGACGTGCTGCTCATCACGGGAGTGGTCGCCCGCAACATGGTCGAGCCGTTGCGCCTGACGATCGAGGCGACCCCGCGCCCGCGCCTGATCGTCGCCGTCGGCGACGCCGCGATCACCGGCGGTCCGTTCGCGGGAGGGTACGGGGTGGCCGGGGTCGTCTCCGACTTCGCGCCCGTGGATCTGCAGATCCCCGGCAGCCCGCCCGAACCGGCCGAGATCGTGGCAGCCCTCCGGATGCTCTCGGGCCGATGACCGCGGTCTCCTGGGTGATCCTGCTCCAGTTCGCGCTCGCGGGCCTGGCCGCGTCGCTCGCGCTCCTGCCCGCCGCACGAACCCGCTCCGCGCTGAGCGGCATCGCGAGCGCCGCAATGAGCGCCGCGGGGATCGTCACGGGCGTGCTGGCGATGAACGGGGTGGCTGGAGGGCTGCAGCTCGCGGTCGCCGTCCCCAACGTTCCGCTCACCTTCGTGCCCGATCGCCTGGGCGGCCTGTTCATCGTGCTCGCCTCGGTGATCGGCGTTCTCGTCTCCGTCTACGGGGCGGCATCCGTGCGCGGCGCATCGGCCTCGCGAACGGCGTGGTTCGCGCTGCCGCTGTTCCTGCTGGGCATGCAACTGGTTCCCGCGGCAGCGGATGCGGTGTCGTTCCTGCTCGCGTGGGAGGCGATGGCCCTCGGTTCGACCGTGCTGCTGTTGGCGGAGCACGCGGGCAGCAGCCGGGTGAGCTCGGCGACCGTCTGGTACGCGGTGATGTCCCAGGTGAGCTTTCTGTTCCTCCTCGCCGGCTTCGGCGTGCTCTCGGCCGCCGCCGGCGGCACCGGCTTCTCGGCGCTCGCGAGAGTCGCTCCGACCTCGCCGCCTGTGCTGCTCGCCTTCGTGCTTCTGGTGCTCGGCTTCGGCAGCAAAGCGGGGCTCGTCCCGCTGCACGTCTGGCTGCCGCGCGCGCACCCCGAGGCGCCGAGCCACGTCTCGGCCGCGATGAGCGCCGCGATGGTGAAGATGGGGATCTACGGCATCCTGCTCGTCGTCGTGCGATTCTTCCCGGGTGGGCCCGACTGGTGGGGCATCGTCCTGCTGGTACTGGGCGGGATCTCGGCGGTGTACGGCATCCTGCAAGCATCGGTCTCGAGCGACGTCAAGGTGCTGCTCGCCTACTCGACCACCGAGAATGTCGGACTCATCGTGCTCGCGATCGGGGCCTCCGTGCTGCTGTCGGCGCACGGTGTCACGACGGCTGCGGGAGCGGCCATGCTCGCCGCGCTGCTCCTCGTCGTGAGCCATGCGGTGTTCAAGGTGACGCTGTTCCTCGCCGCCGGATCGGTGCTGCACGCGACGGGGGAGCGCAACCTCGATCACCTCGGCGGGCTCGGGCGGCGGATGCCCTGGACGGCGGCCGCATTCGGCATCGCCGCGCTCGGCGCCGCCGCGCTGCCCATCAGTTCGGGGTTCGTCTCGGAGTGGGTGCTGCTGCAGTCCCTGGTGCACGGAACCCGCGTGGGAGGCGCGGCCGTCTCGGTCATCGTGTCGATCGCGATGCCGATCGTCGTCGCGGTCGTGGCGCTCACGGCCGGCCTCGCCGTGCTCACCTTCGTCAAGGCGTACGGCATCGGATTCCTGGCGCGGCCCCGCTCGGTGGCCGCTGACGGCGCGCACGAGTCGTCGCGGGTCGTCAGGGCGGTCCTCATCGCGGGGGCGGCGGGCGTCGTGCTCCTCGGGCTGGTGCCCGGCCCGCTCGCGACCGTACTCGTGTCGGTGCTGCCGGCGTCCGGCACGCCCATCGTCAAGTCGGTCGGCCTGCTCGGCGTGAACCTGCCGGGTCTCGGGGCGATCCTCGATCCGCTGGTGCTCATCCTTCTCGCCGCGGCACTCACGACGTTCGTGATCGCCGCGACGCTGCGGTCGGCCTGGCGGAATCCGCAGCGCATCGACGCATTCGCCTGGGGCGGAGGCGGGGAGCGCGCCCAGCCGCGCATGCAGTACACCGCCACCTCGTTCGCGGAACCCGTCGTGCGGGTCTTCGACGATGTGCTGCAACCCGCCCGCGACGTCGAGGTCACGCACGCGGGGGAGTCGCGGTACCTCGTCAACCGCGTGCGGTTCAGTCAGTCGGTCTCGGACCTCGTCGAGAGCAGGCTCTACCGGCCCGTGCTGACGGTCGTCGACCGGTTCGGGGTGGTCGTCCGCCGAATCCAGAACGGCAGCATCCACCTCTACCTGCTCTACTCCTTCGTGGCCGTCATCGTGGTTCTGGTGGTGGCGACACTGTGAGCATCGTCGCCGTGATCGTCGCCTTGGTGCAGGTCGCTCTGTTCGCCGTGCTCGCGCCGCTGCTCATCGGCGTCACGCGACAGGTGCGAGCCCGGGTCGAGGGCCGGGTGGGAGCCGGCGTGCTGCAGCCGTGGCGCGATCTGCGCAAGCTGCTCATGAAGCAGCCGGTGCGAGCGCGTGGCAGCAGCTGGATCCTCCGTGCCGGGCCGATGGTCGTCGCGATCTCCAGCCTCGTGCTCGCCGCACTCCTGCCGCTCGTGACCACGGTCGGGGGACGTCTCGTGCCGGGGGACCTCTTCGTCGTCGTGTCGGTGCTGCTGATCGGCGCGGTCGCCCTGGCGCTGGTCGGTCTGGATGGCGGCACCGCGTTCGGCGGGATGGGGTCGAGCCGGCACATGACGGTGCTCGCCCTCGTGGAGCCGACGCTGCTGCTCGCGATCTATGCGCTCTCCATCCCGACCGGGAGTTCCAACATCGCGACCATCGTGGACGCCCGCCTCGCGACCCCGGCGATCATCATCTCGCCCGTCGGCCTGCTGGCCATGGCGGCGATGATCATCGCCGTGATGGCCGAGACCGGCCGGCTGCCCGTCGACAATCCGACGACCCACCTCGAGCTCACGATGATCCACGAGGCGATGCTGCTCGAGAGCTCGGCGCGCGATCTCGCGTGGCTCGAGTTCGGCTCGTGGCTGAAACTCGCAGTACTGCTCGGGCTGGTCGGCAATCTGCTCGCGCCGTGGGGCGTCGCGATGTCGAGCGATCCGCTGGCCGTGGTCATCGGGATGGCCGCCGTGGTCGGGAAGGTGCTCGCGCTCGGAGCCATCCTCGCGGTCGCCGAGGTGCTCCTCGCCAAGGTGCGGCTCTTCCGCGTGCCCGAACTGCTCGCGGGCTCCTTCGTGCTCGCCTTCCTGGCGGTGGCCGTGTCGGCCATGGTGTCGTGAGGTGAGCCGATGACGCAGACGACTTACGCGGAATTGATCGGCGTGTGCGCCGGAGCTCTGCTGCTCACCTCGGTGCTCACCGTCTGGTACCGCTCGCAGCGCGCCTCTGTACGTGCGCTCGCGGCGCAGGGAGTTGCGCTCGCCGCACTCGTCGCCGTCGTTGCGATTGATCGCGCCGAGGCCGAACTCATCCCCGTCATCGTGCTCGTGCTCGTGCTCAAAGGCCTGGTGCTGCCCTGGGCGCTGTTGCGTCGACGGGCACCGGCCGCGGGCGCGCTGGCCGTCGCCGATCAGGGCGAGGAAACGATCCTGCTCAACCCGGTCGCGAGCCTGGTCGCCGCTGCGCTGCTCGCGGTGGTCGCCTATGGGGTGACCTGGCCGCTCGTCGCCGACAATCGGAATCCCGCAGCCCACGCAGCCCCCGTGGGGGTCGCGATGGTACTGATCGGCTTCCTGGTGCTCGTGACGCGCCGTCGCGCGATCTCCCAGCTCGTCGGCTTCCTCGCCCTCGACAACGGCATCGCCACGGTCGCATTCCTCGTCTCCGGCGGGGTGCCACTCCTGCTCGAGTTCGGGGCGTCGCTCGACATTCTGCTCGTCATGCTCATCCTGGTGGTCTTCTCCCGGCAGATGCGCACCGTGTTCGGAGACACCGACGTCGACCGGATGAGGGAGTTGCACGACTGATGGCCTTCTGCTGCTGCTGCCCATCGGGCTGCCGCTCCTGCTCGGCGGACTCGTGCTCGCGCCGCCACTGCGCCGGCTGCGCCGTATCCGGGGTGATCTCGAGCGTGGTGATCCTCGGAGCGGGGGTCGCGGCGATCGCGCTCGAGCGCGCGGGAGGGTCGCCGCTCGGACTCGGCGGCATCCTGCGCGCGGATGCGCTGTCGTCGTACATGCTTGCGGTCGTTGGCGCGGTCGCGCTCATCGCAACCTGGGGCGGGCTGCGTCCGAAGGAGACGCGCGAACCGCAGGCCGCGGATGCCCGGCCGCCTGGGTCTACGCGGCGCTGGTCTGCGTCTTCCTCTCGGCGATGTCGCTCGCCGTGCTGGCCGACAATCTGGGCGTGATGTGGGTCGCGGTCGAGGCGACGACCATCGCCACCGCCTTCCTGGTCGGCCACAACCGCACGAGGCGCTCCCTTGAGGCGGCCTGGAAGTACGTCGTGCTCGCGCCGGCCGGCGTCGCGATCGCGTTCCTCGGGATCGTGCTCATCTAGCCGCCTCGACCGGGACAGCCACCGCCACCCTCTCGTGGGTCGACCTCACCGCGCACGGATCCACCTCGACCCCGGTCTCGTGCGCGTCGGCTCGGCACTGGCGGTACTCGGGTTCGCGACCAAGGCCGGTCTCGCGCCAATGCACAGTTGGCTTCCGGACGCGCACAGCCAGGCGCCATCGCCCGTCTCGGCGCTCATGTCCGGGGTGCTGCTCTCGGTGGCGCTGTACGCGATCCTGCGGGTGCAGGCGATCGCCGACGCGGTCATCGGCCCCGAGTTCCTCGGCGCTCTGCTCATCGCCGGCTCGCTGCTGTCGCTCGCGGTCGCGGCCGCCCTGCTCATCCGTCAGCGGGACATCAAGCGGATGCTCGCATACTCGAGCATCGAGCACATGGGCGTCATGGCGCTCGGCGCGGCCATCGGCCCCCCGGCCATCCCTGCGGTGCTGCTGTACATCCTGAGCCACGGGCTCATCAAGGCGAGCCTCTTCGTCCTGGCGGGCCGGATCCTGGCCGTCGAAGGAACGTCGACCATCGCGGAGGTGCGCGCGCTGCTCGCGCGCCGGCCGGGGATCGCTGTTCCCTGGCTCATCGGGATCGTCGGCCTGCTGGGCTTTCCGCCGTTCGGGATCTTCTTCGCCGAGCTCGGCATCCTGATGGCCGGATGGGGCAGGGGGATGGGACTCGCGGTCACCGCCGCTCTCGCGCTCCTCCTGGTGGCGTTCGCCGCGCTCGTGCGCCTGACCGTGGGGATGCTGTTCGGCACCCCTCCCACGACGGGCGGCAGCCCGGCCGCGGTGGTGCCCGATCGAGCACCGCACGGCCCCGCGGTCCCACTCGCGCTCGCGCTGGCTGCGGCCGCGGTCATTCCGTTCCTCGCGGCTCCGATCGGCTCCATTCTCGCGGCCGCCGCCGCAGCGCTGGCAGGCGCACGATGAGTGTGAGGCGGCCTTCGGCGATCACCCGCGCGGTCGATCGGACGGACCTGGTGGGCACGGCATCCGCACTGCTGGCGGACGGCCATCGGCTGGCCATGATCGCGTGCCACGAGCACACCGATGTCTTCCGCATCGTCTACCTGTTCACGGTCGCCGCGGGTGCGGCCGCGGGCGCGCGCTCGACCGCGCGGCAGGTCGAACTCGTCGTCACGGTCCCGGTGCAGGATGTCCTGGGTGCCCAGCCTCGCGGCCGAGAGCTTCTCGGCCGGGCAGTTCGAGCGGGAGATGTTCGACCTGTACGGAGTGGTGCCGCACGATCATCCGCTGCCGCACCGGCTGCTTCGGCACGCGCATTGGCCGCATTCCTGGCACCCGATGCGCCGCGACTCCCGCGAGATCCCGCCGTTCGCGCCGGATACCGCCGCGTTCCCCTTCGTCGAGGTGGAAGGCGCAGGTGTGTACGAGATCGCCGTCGGGCCCATCCACGCGGGCATCATCGAGCCCGGCCATTTCCGCTTCTCGGTCGTCGGAGAGACGATCGTGCGCATGGAGACCCGACTGTGGTTCCTGCACCGCGGCGTTGAGAAGCTGTTCGAAGGCCGACGTCCGGTTGATGCGCTCGCGCTCGCGGAACAGATCACCGGCGACACGTCCATCGGGCACTCGCTCGCCTTCGCCATGGCGGTCGAGACCGCGGCAGGCATCTCGGTGCCCGAGGAGGACCGGCTCGTGCGCGCCCTGCTGCTCGAGCTCGAGCGGCTGTACAACCACGTCACCGACCTCGGTGCGCTCGCCAACGATGCTGCATTCGGCATTGCCAACATCCATGCGCAGCGGCTGCGCGAGCGGCTGATGCGCATCAACCGGGACGTCGCCGGTCATCGCCTGCTTCGCGGATGCATCACGATCGGAGGGTGCATCAGTTCGCGATCACTTCCGGATCGGCCGCACTGCTCGCGATCGCCCGCGAGGTCGCGGATCTGGTCGACGTCACCCTGACTCGAACCCGATCGTGCTCGACCGGCTCACCGGCACATCCGTGCTGCGCCCCGAGCAGGCGCTCGAGGTGGGCGCGCTCGGCTACGTCGCGCGCGCCTCCGGCTTGGAGGTCGACGCTCGCCGCGATCTTCCCTTCGTCGACCTCGGCGAATCGTGGGAGATCGTGGTGGAGACAGGAGGGGACGTGCTCGCCCGCTATCTCGTCCGAGCGCGCGAGTTCGAGATCTCGACCCGGGTGTGCGTCGACATCATCGAGCGACTGGGCGGCAGGGTCGGGCGCGGGCGGGCTGGCGGGTCATCCGGTGCCGGAGCAGGCAACGCATTCGTCGAGGCGTGGCGCGGAACGCTCGTGCACCGGGTCGAGCTCTCGGACGACGGAACCCTCAGCCGGGTCAAGATCGTCGATCCCTCGTTTCTCACCTGGCCGGCGCTGCCGATCGCGCTGGCCGACACGATCGTCCCCGACTTCCCGGTGACGAACAAGAGCTTCAATCTCTCGTACGCGGGCAACGACCTCTAGCAAGCGGTGTTGCGGTCAGGCGTCCCGTCGCTTGAGCAGGATCGCCCCGATCGCGAGTGCGACGAGGACCCAGCCCAGCACAACGAGCAGCGCCTGCCAGGAGTCGAGCACGATGGTGTCCGCCGCCGCGGCCGCCGCGGAGGTGGCTCCGCCCGGCCGCCCGGCGCGAGCGACTCGGCCGCCGCACCCTGGTACGCGTACAGCTTGCCGCCCGCACTGCTGGGCAGGAACGCTGCGATGTTGGCCGGCCAGACGGCACGGGTCACGGTGGCGAGGATCTGCAGGATGGTCGGAACGACCAGCACGAGCCCGAGCGCCGCGGCGATGCCGCCCGCGCTGCTCGCGGATGATCAGCCCGATGCCGAACGCGAGCAGGCCGATCAGCGCCACATAGCCGGCGCCGCCGACGAGGGCGAGCCACACCTTGCCGTCGCCGAAGTCGGGTGTGATGCCCTTGGCGGGCAACAGCGGTGCGGCGGCGAGAGCGGTGATGACGAGTCCGACCAGGGCCACGACGAAGGTGGTCACGGCGAAGACCAGCGCCTTCGCCACGATGGCGGGCAGACGCTTGGGCACCGCGGCGAAGGTCGAGCGGATCATCCCGGTGCCGTACTCGCCCGTGATCACGAGCGCGCCGAGCACAGCGCTGACCAGCTGAGCGAATCCGATGCCGAGCGTCGAGACGGTCACCCAGGTGCTCTGCTGCACGTCGTGGGACGGGGTCGGTGTTCCCGTCGTGGGAGCCGGAAGAGCGCCGGCGATGAGCAGGCCGAGGCCGATGGTGAGCACCACGATGATCAGGTAGCACCACAGGGTCGAGCGCAGCGAGCGCAGCTTGATCCACTCCGAGCGGAGCACACCGCCGAAGGTGAGGCGATGGATGGTCGGCGCGGTCATTCGGCCACCGTCCCGCCGGCGTGGTACTCGACCTCGTCCTGGGTGAGCGCGAGGTAGGCGTCTTCGAGCGAGCCGCCGACCGGCGACAGCTCGTGCAGCACGACGCGCTCGCGGGCAGCGAGCTCGCCGATCTGCGGCGCGGCAAGCCCGGCGACTTCGAGCAGCTCCGGTTCGGGATGCGTCACCGTCCCGCCGGCTTTGGTGAGCACCGCGGCGAAGCGGTCCGAGTCGGGGGTGCGCACGTGCACCGCCGTTCCGGTGGCCATCGCTTCGATGGTCGCCACCGGAGCATCGGCGATCACCCGCCCGCGCCCGAGCACGATGATGTGGTCGGCGGTCTGAGCCATCTCGGTCATCAGGTGCGACGAGAGGAAGATCGTGCGGCCCTGGCCCGCCAGGTGGCGCGTGAGTTCGCGGACCCAGATGACGCCTTCCGGGTCGAGTCCGTTCACCGGTTCGTCGAGGATCAGGATCGAGGGATCGCCCAGCAGAGCGGCGGCGATGCCGAGCCGCTGCCCCATGCCGAGCGAGAAGCCGCCGACCCGGCGCCGCGCCACCGATTCCAGCCCGGTCAGGGCGATCACCTCGTCGACGCGCGTGCGCCGGATGCCGTGGGTCGCCGCCAGCGCGAGCAGATGGTTCTCGGCGGTGCGGCCGGTATGCACGGCTTTCGCATCGAGCAGCACTCCCACCTCCGGAGCGGTGCCTTCAGCTGGGCGTACTGCGAGCCGTTGACGGTGACCGTTCCGCTGCTCGGGCGGTCGAGTCCGACGATCAGCCGCATCGTGGTCGACTTGCCGGCGCCGTTCGGGCCGAGGAATCCGGTGACCATGCCGGGCTTCACCTGGAAGCTGATGCCGTCGACGGCGGTCTTGCTCCCGTACCTCTTGGTCAGGCCCACTGCTTCGATCACGTCGTCGCCTTCATGCCTCCCACGCTAAACGGCCTGGACGTGATCGTCCTCATCCCGCGGGATTACTTCGTAGGGCGGGAGTGGGCCCGTCAGTCCGACGACCGCAGCCGGACGAGGTGTCTCCTCCCGTTTCGTTCTGGTTCTCACGGACAGTCCGTGAGAACCAGAACGAAACGGGGAGAGGTCCACTCCACCGGCGCTCTCGATGACACCCCGAACCTCACAGCTCGGCCGCGGCGTTCCACTCCGGGGATCGCACCCGAGAGACTTCGGCCATGAAGAACCTGCTTCTCGAGGTGATCGACCGTCAAGGAGGCATCGCGAGTCGACGGCAACTGCTCGCGTGGGGCCTTGACCCGGGGTGGATCGACCTGGCCGCCTGGTACGGGCGCTCGGTGATCCGCGTGCGCAACGGTTGGTTCGCTCGCCCGTCCGAGAATCGCGAGGTGCTGCGCGCTTGGCGCGTGGGAGGTCGGCTGACCTGCGTCAGCGCCCTCGCGTTTCACGACCAGGTGCCCGCCGGCCCGGTGCTGCATGTCGAGGTGCCCGGTTGGGCCACGCAGCTTCGCGACCCGGATGACCGCCGCACGCGGCTGCGGCCCGACGCGGCCGTCGTCGTGCACTGGGCGCGGCATCCCGGCCCCGGCACCCGCCGCGCAGTGACGGCGCAGCATGCCGAGGCAGTCGCTGCCGTGTGCGGCGTTCGCGCGGGCTCCACGATGCCGCGGCGGCCGGGAGGTGCAGAGGCTCAAGCCGCGGCGTCGAGCGAGTGTGCGTCGAGGATCGTGTAGCTGTAGCCCTGCTCGGCCAGGAACCGCTGGCGGTTCTGGGCGAAATCCTGGTCGACGGTGTCGCGCGCGACCAGCGTGTAGAAGTTCGCGGGCAGGCCGCTCTCCTTCGGACGCAGCAGCCGGCCGAGGCGCTGGGCCTCCTCCTGACGCGAACCGAACGATCCGGAGACCTGGATCGCGACCGTCGCCTCGGGCAGGTCGACCGAGAAGTTCGCCACCTTCGAGACCACGAGCACCTTCGTGACCCCATCGCGGAACTCCTGATACAACCGCTCGCGCTCGTCGATCGGCGTGGCGCCGGTCAGTTTGGGCGCGTTGAGTGCGAGAGCGAGCTCGTCGATCTGATCCAGGTACTGCCCGATGACCAGGATGCGCTCGCCCTCGTGCTTGGCGACCAGCTCCTTCACGACGCCGAGCTTGGCCGGCGCGGTCGCGGCGAGGCGGTAGCGCTCGTCATCGGCGGATGCCGCGTACTCGAGCCGCTCCTGCTGCGGCAGGTCGATGCGCACCTCGTAGCAGGAGGCCGGCGAGATGAAGCCCTGCGCCTCGATCTCTTTCCACGGGGCGTCGAATCGCTTCGGGCCGATGAGCGAGAACACGTCGGATTCGCGGCCGTCTTCGCGCACCAGCGTCGCCGTGAGGCCGAGGCGGCGCCTGGCCTGGAGCTCGGCCGTCAGCTTGAACACCGGAGCGGGCAGCAGGTGCACCTCGTCGTAGACGATCAGCCCCCAGTCGAGCGCGTCGAGCAGTGCCAGGTGGGCGTACTCGCCCTTCCGCTTCGCCGTCAGGATCTGGTAGGTCGCGATCGTGACCGGCCTGACCTCTTTCACCTGGCCCGAATATTCGCCGATCTCGTCTTCGGTGAGCGAGGTGCGCTTCAGCAGCTCGGTCCGCCACTGGCGGGCGCTCACGGTGTTGGTGACCAGGATGAGCGTTGTGGTGTCCGCGCGCGCCATCGCCCCGGCACCGACCAGAGTCTTGCCTGCCCCGCAGGGGAGCACGACGACGCCGGATCCGCCGGCGAAGAAGTTGTCGATCGCCTGCTCCTGGTACGGGCGCAGGTGCCAGCCGTCCGCCGCGTTCAGGTCGATCTGGTGCGGGGTGCCCGGCGTGTAGCCTGCGTGATCCTCGGCGGGCCAGCCGAGCTTGAGCAGCTCCTGCTTGACCTGGCCACGTGCCCAGGGCAGCAGCGTCCACTCCGTGGAGCTGCGGCGCACGCCCAGGAACTGGCCGACTTTGGGGCTGCGGGTGATCTCGGCGAGCACCGCAGGATCCGTCGCGGTGATGATCAGTTCGCCCGGCTGGCCATCGACCTCGGGATCGCGGTCGATGACGAGCCGTCCGTAGCGTCCAACGGTCTCGGTGATGTCGATCGACACCGACTGCGGCACCGGGAACTTGGCGTAGTCGTCGAGCGTCTTGAGCATCGCCTCGGCCGTGTGCCCGGCGGCGCGCGCGTTCCACAACCCCAGCCGCGTGATGCGGTAGGTGTGCACGAACTCGGGGGCCCGCTCGAGTTCGGCGAAGACCGCCAGTTCGTGCCGCGCCTCTTCCGCTTGCGGGTGGGCGACTTCGAGCAGCACGGTGCGGTCGCTCTGCACGATCAGGGGTCCGTTCACAACCTTCGAGCCTACCGCGCGATCGCGGACAGCGATCGCGTGTGAACCGACCAGCGTCTCAGCCCGAGATGAGCCGTGGGGCTAGTTGCCCCGAACCGCCGTGATGCTCGACAGCGGAAGCGTCCGCTCGATGTCGGCGCGCCGGTCGCGCGCACGCAGCCGCCCGTTCGCGAGCGCTGCCGGCTCGAGGTGGTACTCGGCTTGGGTGCCGTCCGGCAGCCGCACCTCGACGATCACGGCGGCCTTGTTCTTCACGGCAGACTCGAGCTGACGTGCCAGCCACGCGGCGCCGGTGTCTTCGGGGGTTGAGGTCGAGACCGCCCGAACCCGCGCGATCAGGATCGCCGCCGTGTCGTCGTTCGCGCCGCCGCCGGCCCCGGCCCGGCGCTCGCGCCGCAGCTCGACGATCGCGCCTTCCGCGTCCTCGGCGACGACCGGGTAGCGCGCATCGGCGAGGGTCCAATAGACGAGAGCGAGGTCGAAGCGCGAGAGCAGCCGGTGGTCGGCGTCCGGGGTGAGTCCGAGCGGCGCGAGGTTCTGGTCGACCGCGGCCTGGCGCAGGATCGCGGTGTCGTCCGAGCGCACGTAGCTCGACATCCCGAACTCTCGCAGGCCCGGCTCGGCTGCACCCGGGTCGAGCGCACCCACGCGCAGCGAGCCGAAGCGGCCGGCCGTGTCGTTCAGGAGGTAGTCGAGCGGCTGCGGAATGCCGGTCAACGAGATGGTCTCGAGGAACGAGCGGATGCCCTCGGCCGTCTCCCCGCCGATGAGCGCCCTGGTCAGGCTCGCCGCTGTCACCCGGTAAGTGGACGCCAGTCCGCGCGCCTCCACCTCGGCGATGCCGCGCAGACGGGTGTCGACGGTCGCGACCAGTGGTCCGGGCGCGATGATCGACAGGTCGTGCTGCACGTAGACCTGGTCGACCTCGGGGGGGAACAGCGACGCCATGGCGGTGGATGCCGCATCCGCCCCCTGCACGAGCAGCGCCGCCCCCGGCGTCGAGGGCGTCGATCCCCCGGTGAGTCCGAGCAGCTCCGCTTCGCGGGCGACCGCGGTGAGGCGCTCGCGGATCCAGTCGCCCCCTGCCGGGAACAGCCACTGCACGAAGTCGGTCAGCCCGTCGCCCCAGACCGCGTGCGCGCGGTCGCGCAACACGGAGCGCAGCTCGTCGGGCAGACGTTCCAGCCAGGCGTCGGCGAGGCCGGCCCAGCGCTCCAGGTGCGAGCCGTCGAGCCAGGCCGCCGCCGAGTCGCTCGCGGTCCACACGCCGCCTTCGAGTTGCGCCAGGCCGGCACGCGACGCGATGTCGAGCAGCAGATCGACCTCGTCGCTCTCGAATCCGGTCGCCGCGGCGAGCCGCCGCGCGTCTGGCAGGGCGACACCGCCGCGGGCGAGCTGGCGGGCCGGTTCTTCTCGCAGCGCGAGCACCAGCTCGGTCACCGCGGTGAGGGTGCCGAATGCCCGGTCGCCTGCCCCGCGGTCGACGAAGCGCGCATCTGCTTCGCTGACCGGCTCGAGGGCGGCGGGCGGGGTGCTTCCGACCAGCTCGGCGCGCGACGGCAGGCCGAATGCGGGCCAGGCGTTCAGCTGGTCGACGACGGCGTCCCAGGGCGCGAGGCGGTTCGCCTCGACCCCGAGCAGGCCGGCCATCTCGGCGGTCGCGATGCGTTCCGAGATCTCGTAGGCAGGCACATGCAGCGCGGCGGCGAGTTGTGCAGCGGTCGGCGCGCCGGTGGTGGCGGTCAGTTCGCCCGCAACGGCCAACAGCGCCAACGTCGGGCGGTCGAGCCGCTGCAGTGCGGCCTGCACCGACGCCCGGTCGAGCAGAGCCTCGGCGAGGTCGAAGAAGTCGCGGATGCCCTGCTGTCGAATACCGCGCTCGGTGACCAGGCGCGTCAGCGCGTCGTCGTCGAGGGCGCGCAGCCGGGCGGCAAGCGCGAGTGCGGATCCGCTGCTAGCCGGCATCGCGCGCGAGACGGCTGCGGCGCGTCACGCTGATGACGAGGAACACGATGAGCAGGACGACGACGAGCGGCAGAGCGATCAGGGGCAGCACAGCGACCGCCGGCCACGCTCCGCCCGTGAAGTCGACCTGCGCCGCGCGGCCGATGAAGATGGCCACGATCGCGAGGATCGAGACGCCGACGAGAGAACCGATCACGAACGCCAGGATGCGTTCGATACGATTGAGGGGCACACGGGTGTTCTCTGCCACAGCATCAGGATAGGGCCAGTGCCCCGGCCCGATGTCCAGCACCCAGAGGAGAGGTCGCCATGCCCACCGGCAAGGTCAAGTTCTACGACGAAGACAAGGGCTTCGGCTTCATCGCATCGGATGACGGCCAGGAGGTCTTCCTGCACGCCTCGGCGCTGCCGGCGGGCACCGTGGTTCGCGCGGGCAGCCGCCTCGAGTTCGGCATCGCCGACGGCAAGAAGGGCGCCCAGGCTCTCTCGGTGCGCGTGCTCGACCCGGCACCGAGCCTCAGCAAGCTGACCCGGCGATCCGCCGACGACATGGCGATCGTGGTCGAAGACCTGGTGAAACTGCTCGACGGGATCGGCGCAGGACTGCGCCGCGGCAGGTATCCGGACAAGGCGCACGGCTCGAAGATCGCGGCCGTGCTTCGCAAGGTCGCCGACGACCTGGATGCGTGAGGCCGTGAGCAGCACGGCGGTCGAGGTCGCGCGCGCGGCCCTGCTCGAGATCACGCCGGAGTCCAATGTCGGCATCTTCGTCTCTGAGCAGTCGGACGACGACGGCGTCATCACGATCCGATTCGCGTCGGCGATGCTGGGCTATCCGGACTGGTTCTGGACGGTGAGCGTCGCCCAGCTTCCCGACGAGCAGCCGACGGTGCTCGAAGCCGAACTGCTGCCCGGGGAAGGCGCGCTGATCGCGCCGGACTGGGTGCCGTGGGCCGACCGCCTCGAGGACTACAAGGCCGCGCAGGCGGCGATCGCCGCGGGTGAGCTGGCGGCGGGCGGCGACGAGTCCGATGACGAGTCCGATGACGATGACGAGATCGATGACGAGATCGACGAACACGGCGACGACGACCTGGGCGACGACCCCGATGACGGCATCGACTTCGAGTCGGACGAGCTGCCGCTGGACGAGCTAGCGCTGATGCCGACGGCGGTGGGCGTAGACGAGCAGGATGAGCCCGATGCCGAGCCCGAGGAGGACGGTCCAGAGCCACCAGCCCCGGTCGCGCGCAAGCAGCGGCGTCAGAAAAACCAGTAGTCCGCCCAGGGCGACGAGCCACAGCACGAGGCCGACCAGAACGGCCTTGCGGTCATCCGTCTTGATCGGCGCGGGATCGGGTCGGCGCTCCGAGTCCTTCAGCCACAGGCGCATAGCTTCAGCCTAGAGCGCGGATGGCGCGGTTTCTGATTGCATATATGCCCAGGAGGCGGCATGCAGACCTGGGACGTGCCGTTGCGGATCGTGCGCACGCGGTTCAAGTTGCTGTACTTCGCAGCGTGGCTGGCCACGAGCCTGGTGCAGGGCCTGTTGTTCCGTTTGTTCGTCCCCGAACTGCAGCGAGTGGTCCTGGGCGAGCTGGCGTTCGTCGCCTTCGTCGTTGTTGCGGTCCGGTCGTTCCGTGGGCCGAGCGAGTTGGTCGCACCACCACGGGCGCGGTGGCGGATGACCGGCACGGTGCGGTCGGGCGTCGTCTTGGCTGTGCTTACAGCGCTCGGCAGTTTCTCGTTGCTGCTCTCGCTCCTGGGCGTGCCCCACCCCCACCGGCTCACCTTCGTCGGCGCCGTCGACGAAGCGGTCGGCGTGGTCGAATACTTGGCGCTCGCGGTCCTCTACATCAACTCGGCAGTGCGGTTGCATCGTTCGCCAGACCCGGCGAAGCCCGCGCCGGTCACCTTGGCCGAACCGCTGAAGGGCCTCGACTAGAGGTCTCGATACGGCGCGGCGCGGATACTCGACCGACTAGGAGTTCGCCAGCACGAAATCGATCGCGCGCGTCAGGGCGCGCACGTCATCCGGCTCGATGGCGACGAAGGTCGCGACGCGCAACTGATTGCGCCCGAGCTTGCGGTAGGGCTCGGTGTCGACGATGCCGTTCGCGCGGAGGGTGTTGGCGACGGCCGCGGCATCCACGCTGTCGTCGAAGTCGATCGTGACGACGACTTGAGAGCGGTGCTCGGGGTTCTCGACGAACGGGGTCGCAACACTGCTCGTCGATGCCCAGTCGTACAGGATGCCGCTGCTCTCGCGCGTGCGCGCATCGGCCCAGGCGAGGCCGCCGTTCGAGTTGAGCCAGTCGATCTGGTTCTCCATCAGCAGCAGGGTCGAGATTGCGGGTGTGTTGAGCGTCTGCTGCAGCCGCGAGTTGTCGACCGCGTTCTTGAGGCTGAGGAATTCGGGGATGTAGCGGTCGGACGCCGCGACAGTCTCGATCCGCTCGATCGCCGCGGGCGAGGCGAGCGCGAACCACAGGCCGCCGTCACTGGCGAAATTCTTCTGCGGAGCGAAGTAATAGAGGTCGGTCTCGAGCAGGTCGAAGTCGACGCCGCCTGCGGCGCTGGTCGCATCGATCACGGTGAGCGCTCCGTCGTCGCCATGCACACGCTTCACAGGGGCCATCACACCGGTGGATGTCTCGTTGTGCGGCCAGGCGTAGACGTCGATGCCGGGCAGCACCTCGACCTCGCTGCGCGAGCCGCCGGGAGCGGCGATGATGTGCGGAGCGTCGAGGAAGGGCGCCGCGGCGGCCTGGCCGAACTTGGCGCCGAACTCGCCGAAGGTCAGGTGCTCGCTGCGACGCTCGATGAGGCTGAAGGCGGCGGCATCCCAGAACGCGGTCGATCCGCCGTTGCCGAGCAGCACCTCATAGCCGGCGGGCAGCCGGAACAGCTCGGCAAGCCCACTGCGCACCCGGCCGACCAGGTCTTTCACGGGAGCCTGGCGGTGCGAGGTGCCGAGCACCGCGGCGTTCGCGGTGAGATGCGCGAGTTGCTCGGGACGCACCTTGGAGGGGCCGCATCCGAACCGGCCGTCGACGGGAAGGAGGTCAGCGGGGATCTGCAGCGTCACCGGTCAAGCGTACCGAGCCTCGGGGGCGGCGCTTTCCCGCGGCACCCTCTGGATCTCAAGGACCGTCCTTGAAATCCAGAGGGTGCCGACCAGAGGACCGTGTCCCCCGACGAAGCGCGCTGAAAGCGGCGCCGGTAGGCTGACCGAGTCCGGTGGCCACCCTGGGAGCAACGATGACCGATCTCGTCGACACGACCGAGATGTATCTGCGGACGATCCTCGACCTCGAAGAAGAGGGGATCGTTCCCCTGCGCGCGCGCATCTCCGAGCGCCTCGGCCACTCCGGCCCCACCGTGAGCCAGACCATCGGCCGCATGGAGCGCGACGGCCTCGTGCACGTCGAGGGCGACCGCCACCTGTCGCTGAGCGCCGAGGGCCGCACCCGTGCCGTCCACGTGATGCGCAAGCACCGGCTCGCCGAGCGCCTGCTCGCCGATGTGATCGGCCTCGACTGGGCATACGTGCACGACGAAGCATGCCGCTGGGAGCACGTGATGAGTGAGGAGGTCGAGCGCCGCCTGCTCGTGCTGCTCGACCACCCCACAGAGTCGCCATACGGCAACCCGATCCCGGCCCTGGATGAACTGGGCGACCCCCTTGCCGCCCCGTTCCTGCAGGGCGTCATCAATCTCGTGGCCAGGGTCGCCGATGAGACCGGCCCCGTCGAGGGCACGATCCGGCGCCTCGGGGAGCCCGTGCAGTTCGAGCCCGAGCTGCTCACCCAACTGCTCGCGGCCGGTGTCGTGCCCGGCGCCCGGGTCACCATCGCGGCCGCCGGTTCGTACGTGTCGCTCCAGGTCGACGGCCACGGCGACGGGCTCGAACTGCCCAACGAAGTCGCCGTGCACATATACGTCGCTGACTGATCCCACCCGCGGCGGCGTGCTCGATTGGCACAACCCCGACTCGTCACGTAAGGTCTACAAGTCCTCTCGACCACGCAAGCCGGTCGGAGGCCGTACCGCAGGGCGTCTCGTTCACCCATCCTCTGCGGCACGACGTGACATACGACAGGGATGGGGCGGCATACCTAGCCGGCCGAGGCGCAGGAGCTCACCTCTTGTTTTCAGGTAAAACCCGCCCCGCCGCTTCGCCCCGTATGGGCCTGAGTCTGACCGTCATGGCGCTGGCGGTTCCGGCGATCTTCTGCACCGTCGCCCTTCCGGCATACGCGGCGCACAACGCATCCTCTGACGCCTCGGCGTCGACCGCCGCCGGGGGCGACGCCACGGCTCAGCTCGAGCATTTGAAGAACTCGGATGCCCAGACCCTCTCCGTCTCGGCCGATGCGTCGGCTGCTGCCACCGGTCGCGACGCCTTCTCGGCTACCTCCGAGGCCGAGCTCAAGCGCGCTCGGCTGCGCGCTGCGATGCTCGCCTACCGCGGCCCCAGCGTGCGCGCCCTGCTCGCGAATCCGCCGTACCCGAACTTCAGCCTCGACCAGGTGGTCGCCGTGGCGAAGCAGTACACCGGCGTCCCCTATGTCTATGGCGGCGCATCCCCTGCCGGCTTCGACTGCTCCGGATTCACCCAGTACGTCTACGCCCAGTTCGGCGTCGCGCTGCCGCATTCCTCCTCGCGCCAGGGCTCGGGCGGAACGGCCATCGCCGCGTCGGCGGCCCTGCCCGGCGACCTGGTCTTCCTGGATGGCGGCGGTCACGTCGGCATCTACGTCGGCGGCAACATGATGATCGACGCCCCCATGCCCGGCAGGACGGTGGGCGTCCACGCGATCTACTCCTCCAACCACTGGTTCGTCCGCTACGGCATTTGAGCCGTGTCGTAACCCGACGGTGACCGACTGCGCCGCGGTCTTCGGGGTAGCCTGGAACCCTCGGTATCACGGATTCGGGAGAGCCATCATGCGGAAGTCGCACAGCATCCTCACCATGGATGCGCGCGCGATCTTCCTCATACGGCGCAGCATTCGGCCGGTCGTGCACTGTCACGTCCGGAACAAGTAGGCGCTGTCGTTCGCGACGGCGCCTTTTTCGTCTGCCCCTCCTCGCAATCCGGCCAGATGCCGGGGTGTCGAATGCCCGCAAGCCGTGCGGGCACCTTCGAGAGGAACAGCTAAGTGCGAACCCTGGTGCTCAATGCCGGCTACGAGCCGCTGGCCGTCGTGTCGTTCAAACGGGCCATCGTGCTCGTGCTCGACGGCAAGGCGTCGATCATCGCGAGCGATGCCGAGCATCCCGTGCTGAGTGCGTCGGGGGAGTGGGAGCGCCCGTCGGTGATCCTGTTGCGCCGCTACGTGCGCATTCCGAGCGGGCGGGCCGTGCCGGTCTCGCGCCGCGGGGTGCTGCGCCGCGATGCGCAGCGATGCGGGTACTGCGGCGGGACCGCCTCGACGATCGACCACGTCATCCCGCGTTCGCGTGGGGGGGCTGACAGCTGGGAGAACCTCGTCGCCTGCTGCCTGCGCTGCAACAACATCAAAGGCGACAAGACGCCGCAGGAGATGGGATGGACACTTCGCACGATTCCCCGGCCGCCGCACGGGACCGCGTGGCTGGTACGCGGAGTCGAGCGCGCGCTGCCGCAATGGGAAGAGTTTCTCGCCCCCGCAGCATGAGCATTATTCACCGCAGGAAACCCCGCTGCCCCCAGATTACGGGCCGTTATGTCAACGTGACTTTCGGCAGCAAGTCGCCTAGGCTCGGTCGGGTCGCAAACCCGGAGGCTTCATGACGGAACGCGAGATCCCAGACGGTTTGGGGTTTCCCTTCGGCGGGATGACGGACCCTTCAATTCCCCAGTCCGCACCGCCTTCTTCGAGTGCACCCGAAAACCCGCTCGCCGTCGCCCCGGCACCGGTTGGTGAGCCCCGTTACGCGTCGCGCCGCGAGGCGCGCGCGGCCGGCAGATTCTCGATGGATGTGGATGCCGTGGCCGGCACGACCGCTCCGGCTCCGGCTGAGACGCCCGCGGCACCCGCCTACGACGGGATCGCGTCGCTCTTCCCGCTGCTGGGAGAGGTGACCGCTTCGCCGCTCACGACCGAGCTTTCGGCACCGTCGACGTTCGACGCGATCCTCGCGCCGCCTCCCGCCGACCTGGGTGCCACGCAGGCGATCCCGGCTGTCGAGATCGCCGCCGAGTTGGCGACCCCGGTCGCCCGATACGTGGTGCCGCAGAGCGGCCCGGTCGCGGTCGTGCCGGGCCGGCCCGCCGCCGCTCTGCCTGCGCCCGCGTCGGATGCCGCCGCCCCTGCCGCCGACCCGTTCGTCGCCGTGCGGCGCGGGCACGCCGCCCCTCCGCGCCCCTCCGCACGCTCGGGGTCGCGCTCTCGCAGCACTTCGCGTACAGGCGCTCGCACGGGCGGCCGACCAGCCGCGACGCGTCGTCGTGCCGCTTCCGGTACCGCCAGGGGTACCGCCAACGCCAAGCCGCTGCGCCAGCGCCTCTTCGGCGTCGGTGTGATGGTGCTCGTCGGCGGGCTGTTCGCGGTGCTGGCGATTCCGGCATATGCCGACAACAACGCCACGACGCTCAAGGCAGCGGCGGCAGTGCATACCCAGAAGGTGTCGGTCGAGAAGGCCGCAGCATCCACGGTCAGCACAACAGCGCGCGATGGATACACCGCCACCAGCGCCTCAGATCTCAAGTCGCTGTACGCGGCGGCGATGCGCGAGCAGAACATCCAGGCGTATCTGCAGTCCGGCGCGAAGGCCAAGGGCGATGACTATCCCTGGTACGCAGAGCTGTCGCGCAACCAGGGCGGCGGGCTCTCGCCCCTCGGCTACTACTACCGGGAGTGCGTGGACTTCGTGGCCTGGCGCCTCAACCGCGACGTCGGCACGACGTCGGCTCCGTTCCGGTGGACCTGGAGCAAGCTCACCCCGAACGGCGGCGACGGCCGCCAGTGGAAGGGCGCCTGGCTCGCGCACGGCTGGCCGACGGGCACGACGCCGGTGCCGGGTTCCGTGGCCTGGTTCGGCGACAACCACGTGGCCTATGTGAACGGCATCCTCGAGAACGGTCAGGTGCTGATCGAGGAGTACAACTGGACACCGCATGCCTATGACACGCGGGTGATCAACGCGAGCGACGCGTACTACCTGTACGCCCCGCCGCAATAGGCCCGCTCCGAGACAGGCCCGCTCCGAGATAGGCCCGCTCGAGGTGGCCCTCTAGCATTCGGTGCATGACTTCCGAACTCTGGCGCAAGTACAGCGAATGGCCTCTCGCCGCCGCGGCGGTGGTGTTTCTGGTGACGTACTCGATCGAGGTGATCGGCAACGTCCCCGATCGCAGCGCCACCGTGTTCGACATCATCATCTGGGCGACCTGGGCGCTGTTCGTCATCGACTACGTGGTGAATCTGATCCTCGCCGAGCGCCGGGTGCACTGGTTCACCCACAACCTGCACGCGGCGGCGATCCTGGCGCTTCCGATCTTGCGGCCGCTGCGGCTCATGCGGCTGCTCTCGGTGATGCAGTTCTCGCACCGGCTGGCCGGTCGGCGCCTGCGCGGTCGAATCCTGACCTACGCCCTCGCCATCGCCACCCTGCTGGTCTACGTCGCGGCGCTGGCCGCACTCGACGCGGAGCAGAACGTGCGCGGTGCATCCATCACCAACATCGGAGCGGCACTGTGGTGGGCGGCGTCGACGATCACGGGGACCGGCTACGGCGACGTGGTGCCGGTCACCCTCCTCGGCAAACTGGTGGGCGTCGGGCTGATGGTCGGCGGCCTCGCGGTGGTCGGCGTGATCGCCGCGTCGTTCGCCAGCTGGATGGTGGAGCGACTCGGTAGCCGCGTCGCCGAAGAGGCGGAGCAGGCCGAGAACCAGACCCAGTCGGAGGTCGCGGTACTCACCGAGCAGGTGGCGCGGCTGACGGCGCTGGTGGAGTCTCGGCTGCCCCCTCGCTGAACGCGCGGCCGTCGACCCCGGTACCGCAGACTGTCGTCATGAGCGAACCGGCCGAGTTCTGGGAGCAGCGCTACGCGGCGAGCGCGCGCGTCTGGTCTGGTCGCGCCAACGCCGCGCTCGTGGACGTGGCGTCGACGCTCACACCCGGCCGCGCGCTCGACCTGGGCTGTGGAGAGGGTGGCGACGCGATCTGGCTCGCGCAGCACGGCTGGACGGCGACCGGAATCGACATCTCCCCGACGGCGATCGCGCACGCGCGCGAGATGGCCGACGAGCTCGGGTTGCGGTCCGATCGTGTGGATTTCGTCGTCGGCGACCTGGAGGGACCGATGGATGACGCCCGCTACGACCTCGTGAGCGCCTGCTTTCTGCAGTCCCCGGTGGCGCTCTCGCGCGACGGCATCTTGCGGCGCGCGTCGGACCTGGTGGCTCCGGGAGGCCACCTGCTGGTGGTGACGCACGCCGTGCCGCCGCCGTGGCATCCTGCCGCGCATCGGGGCGAGGCCCTGCCGCAGCCGGCCGACGACCTGGCGGCGCTCGCCCTCTCACCGGAGCTGTGGGACGTCGAGCTCGCCGAGGTGCGCAAACGTGACGCGACCGGACCCGATGGTCAACCCGCCGTGCTCGATGACGGCATCCTGCTCGTGCGGCGTCGCTCGGGCCTGCGCTCGGTAGAATCGAGCGGTCAGCCTCTGTAGCTCAATGGAAGAGCAGTTCCGTCCTAAGGAAAGGGTTGGGGGTTCGAGTCCCTCCAGGGGCACAACTGTGATGAGTCGGGACATCGTTCCCGTTTGAGTCGCGACATAGTTCACGAAGAGCTCGGCCATCGGCCGGGTTCTTTGTCTTGGTTGCGCCAGTAGTTCTTGTCGGGTTCGACGTGGTGGTGGCTGAGGATCTCGCCTGTGGTCTGGTTGGTGACGGTCGCGATGGCGTGGTCGACGAGGATCAGGACGGCTTGGCCGGCGTGGTGTCGGCCGATTCCGAGGTGGTGCAGTCGCCCGGCGCGTCGGAGGGAGACTTTGCCGTTGTGGTCGACGATGTCGGCGCGGACCCGGAAGTGAGCGCCGAGTGGGGCAGTTCTCGGGGTGGCTTTGATGGTCGCGTCGTAGGCCTGCTGCGGGGTGCGACTGTCCCGCGTCAAGTAGTTGGCAGGGTTTCTTCGGTTTCGAAGTTGGGGATAGTGGGGTTGGCGAGGCCCGCATGGACGTCAGCGGGCCGGTTCCAGCGAAGAGCTTCGTGGGGACGGACGTGGTTGTAGTCATGCCGGTAAGCGTTGATCTGCTCGACGAGCTCGAGTCCGTGGTTGATCTCTTCACGGAACAGCCACTCGTATTTCATCGTGCCGAAGCCGCGTTCGCGTGACCCGTTCTGACCGGGCGTGCGGACCCGTGTTCGGACGTGGTGAAGCTCGGGGTGGGCGGTGATGAGCGCTTCGAAGGTGAACGAGCGGAACGGGCCACCGTTGTCAGTGACGATCGTCACGACCGGTTCGATCTCGCCCGTGTCCGGGTCGAGGCTGGCGTCGTCGATGAGCGGGTGACCGAGGAGCAACTCGGCCTCAGCCAACGCCAGCTCGACGGCGGTGACGGCGTCGTGCATGTTCGCCGTCGGGGACACGTGAGCGTCGAACTCGTATTTGGACCAGTAGTCGCGGCATGACGCGATCCGCCAGGTGCCCCCACCAATGGTTTCGTATTCGGAGAAATCGAGCTGCCAGACCTGGTTCGGGCCCGTCGGCTCCTTCGCGAACGCCGCCTTGCGACGTTCGGCCAGATTGCGGCGCTCCTTCTGATACTTCGCCGGCAGGATCAGGCCCTCGTCTCGCAGCAGACGCAGCACGGTCGCCTGCGACACCCGGTGGCCGTCGTGACGGGTCATCGCCCAGACTTTCCGGTGACCCCACGCCGGATGCTTCACAGCGTGAGCCAGAGCCAGTTCCCGAGTCGCGTCCCGCGCGGGCTGCGGCCACGGTCCTTTCGGTGGCCGCGAGGATCGTGCTTTCGCCTGCCAACGCCGCCAGGTTCGCTCGGGCATGTCGATCAGTCGGCAGAACCTCGCGGTCGACATGCCCGCGTCCAAGCGGATCACCTCGAGGTCCTCGAAGGGCCCAAGCGGCCCTCGGCGCTCTTCTTCCACACCCGGATCTCGACGGCGGCCTCACCCAACGCTTGGGTGAGTTCAGCGACCTCGGCCTCGAGTTGCTCCTCCCGCGAAGAAGGACCGGTCTTCCCCGCGACCAGGCTGGTCTTGCCGGCCTCTAAGAACTGGCGCTTCCAGTTCCCGATCGCTTGCTCCGAGACCTTCTCCCGACGGGCGGCCTCGGCCACCGACACCTCGCCCTGGAGCACAGACAACACGACGCGGATCTTCTTATCCGCCGGGATCGTCGGTGGACGACTCATGATGATTCAGACCTTTCAACTGGGGCGTTGCATCAGCAACTAACTACCCCTGCCACTAAGTCTGACGCGCGACAGACTTCACACCCACCTGGTATGCAACCTTGATTTACAACGTCGCCAACTGAGGGTTGCTGACTGATGCCCCGCCGAACCCAGCGGGGCATCAGTCGTACCCGTGAAATTGGGAGCCATTGCGCCCGGGAAGATATCTTCCTATGGTTAGTGCATGCCTAGTCGTCCTGTAGGTCGTCTCCTCGACCTCGAGTACCGCATCTTGGAGATCAGCCTTGACCTGGAGCGTCGCGGCGATCCGGTGTACGGGTTTGCCCTGGCTCGCCATTTGTCTTCACCTGATGACCGTGGCCTGATCGGGCATGGGACTCTGTACAAAGCCTTGTCAAGGTTGTCGACTCTGGGGCTTGTCGATTCAACCTGGGAGACTCCCTCGGACGAGGATGCAAACCGACCTCGCCGCCGCCTCTATCGAGTCACCGGTGAAGGAGCCAAGGCGTATGCCAGGCGCCCGATAGAAACGCTTGCACCTACCGCCGCTCGATCGGCACTCGCATGACTATGTCCCGGCTCTCAGCTCAGGAGGTCGTCGAACGCTGGTGCAGCCTCTACGTCCGAGGCCTGCCAGCTCGAGTGTCAGCGGAACGACGCGAGGAACTGATCGGGGATGTGTTCGATCAGGAGACCTGGGCGCGTGAAAGAGGCCACTCGGAGCGAGCGATTCGACGATCGATCATTTGGCGTGCCGCCAAAGGCGCCCTCGCGGACCTGGCATGGCGCCGAGGGCAAGTCGCCAAACTGAATCCAGCCAGCAAAGGCAGCCGTATCTTCGGCAGCTGGTTGCTGTCCGCCGCCACCACAGTCGCTTTGGCCTTTGTCGCGCTCGCGTTCGTGGCTCTCGTTCGTAACACCGCGGGCTCATTTGCGAGCATCGACTCGATGTCGACGTTCGTTGCCGCGCTAGGGGCCGCTTGCGGTGTCATCCTCCTGACACGGCGTCGGACCCGGTTCCTTGGCGGCCTATGGCTAGCAGCTAGCACGCCCGTCCTTGCTACGTCGGGTGTGGCACTTCTCGCAGCCAACACCACATTGCTGTCCTACGTTTCGCGCTCGGTCTCTCAGTGGAACGTTGGCCAAACCCTCGCTGCGATCGGGTTGGGAGCCTTCTACCTTGCGGGCGCGATGTGGTGGAGCCCAGAGCGAAAGGAATCGTCTTGATGCGGCGACCCGTCATTGCTGGACTCGCTGTGATCGCGGCGCTTGTTCTAGTTGGCGGCGCGATCACTGCGGTAGTGGCCTACAACAATGCGACGCCCAAGTTGTCGCATGGAGGGTCGCCGACTCTCACTACGGTTCAAGTCACTCAGTATCGACGTGTCGTCGCGGGTTGGCCATATCCGTTCGCGCCGGGGGATGCGGTGCCGAAATCCCCACCCATGACCCACCCGCCGTCGGTGAGTGACGACCGCACGTTCGTGTCCTTCTTCTATCAATGTTCCTGGGTCAACCAGGCGATCAACGGTCCCGCAAGCCAACGCGAGATTGCGCTTGTCAGTCTCTCTGCGTGGAACGACTTACCCAAGAGCACAACCACAGCCGACAACTCTGACGGTGCATGGAAACATTCAGTACTTGACCCAGCCGCGAACGGAGATCTAGCTCCTCTGAAGGCCTACTTCAGTACATGCGGTAGCTACAAGCAGTTTCGAACGACTCCAGGGGCTGGATTGATCGTCGATCGGCCGCTCCCTCTTTCCGGTTCCACAAGCGCCCCCGCCCAACCGCGCGAAGCGACGGGTGGATCGGAAATGATCGGGTCGTTCCAGGTGGAGTTGCCGGTCGACAACGGCCCGCGGAACTATGCGACTGGAACCGTCACCGTCGACGCCGACGGTCGTCCAGCAAGCTATACCGTCGCCCCGGGCGACCAGAGCGAGTACATCGCCGAGCGGTTTGGATTCCTCGTCCGAGGGATCGAGTACCTCAATGTGATCAACCAAGTTCGGCGCGGCGGATACCCTTGGGCGCTTTACGCCGGAGACACCCTCAACCTTTCGGCATACACCGTTCTGTCGGTAGGCACGATCAACGGCAAGGTGCTCAATGACCCGCCACCCAACCCGCTTCCACCGCAACATCAATGAGGCAACCCGCGATCGACCAGGGGGACGAAATGAGCAGTCGTTTCATGGGAGCCATGCGACTCCGGAATCAAATCGAAGCGCGGCACCGCCCACTCTTACTGGCGAGCGGACTAGTCATGGCGACCGTCCTCCTGTCTGGATGCGCCGTTTCCGGCAATCCTTCTGACCCAGGGAGCGCTCAGCCGACATCGCCGGAGTATTGGAAGACTCAGCTGAACCAGTTTGTGCGAACGCACGGTGACGGCCCCAAGGCAACGGTCGCATACGGGGAGAGCGAGGCTCGCAGTATCGCCGCCACCAAGGCCGACACTGAATGGACTCGAGTCGTTGCCCAATTCCCACACGCGTTGCGCCCGGCCGACTCGTTCGTTCATTGGCAAGCTGGCTCCGCCGACACGGATGTCAAGGCTTGCTATGTCGGCGCCGGAGCGACGGTCGACCATGGTACGGACTCGGACGGAAACAGCTACCTCGGCTACTCAGGCCCGAACAGCGCGACCTATGCGGCCGCCGCTTTCGACTGCGGCTATGTGAAGTTCCCCTTGCGACCGGTTCCTCCGCCAACATCCGCCCAAATCAGTTACTACTACGACTACCTGACTACCTTCGTGGTTCCCTGCTACCTGGCGCATGGTGCCAAAGTCGATCCGGCCCCAACTCGAGCTGACTTCATCTCTCAGTATCAAAGTGAGCAGGCGAGATGGGCGCCTACGCCCCCCAACGCCGGCGACGGGCCGAATCCCGTATATGACGGAAAGGATGCGGTTTGCTCGCTTCGAGAACCTGACGGTAACACGTTCTAGGCGCCCAGGAATCAGTTCATCTCCTCGTCCCCACGGCGCTTTCATGTCTCGCGATCGGCGGATTGATTCAACTGGCCGGCGAAGTCTCAATAGAGGAGTGCCGCCTTCAGTGTCTTCGGATCCCTGCCAATGGCTCGTCCGATCGCATTGAAGGAAAGGCCCTGCGCTCGCAGCTCGAACGCTCGTCGGATTTCATCGCTACTGAGCGAAAGCCGGCCAAGCTCGAGCCCACGAGACTTCAGATGCTTCGCGATCGTGTTTCGGTGAACACCCCAACGATCGGCGAGCGCGTAAACCGAACCTTGCCCGTCGCAGTACTCACGAACGAGTTCGTCGACGTCACTAGGGGAGAGGCGCTTAAACTGGCGATGCTTAGCCGGCGTTCTTTCTCGTGGCTCACCACCTGCAAAGTCGCCGCGACGGAACGCATCGAACAGCCGTCTAACAGGGGTCGTAGGGTTCGAGAGCTGTCTCGTTAGGTGCACCACCCACAGGCACCACCCACAGAACCACCCCACCGGCACCACCCACGCGCCCAGTGCGCATCCGGCTCAGTGGATGAGCACCTTCAACGCGTTGTGCTTCGCCGCGTTGCCGAAGACCTCGTAGGCCTCTTCGAGTTGGTCGAAGGTGAACTCGTGCGTCACGAACTTGTCGACAGGCAGCCGGTGCTGGGCGAGCAGTTTCAGCAGCATCGCCGAGGTGTTGGTGTTGACCAGACCTGTCGTGATGGTGATGTTGCGGATCCACAGCTTGTTGAGCGCCAACTCGGCCGGCTTGCCGTGCACGCCGACGTTCGCCACGTGCCCACCCGGACGCACCAGGTCGACCGCCATCGTGAACGTGTCGGGCACGCCGACCGCCTCGATCGCGACATCCACGCCGTCGCCGTCGGTGAGGGCGAGAACCTGTTCCTTCCAGTCCGCGTCGCCGGAGTTGACGGTGTCGGTCGCGCCGAAGTCTTTCGCACGGGCGAGGCGGGCGTCATCCAGGTCGATGGCGATGACTTTCGACGGCCCGTAGAGCTGCGCGGTCATCACGGCCGACAGTCCCACCGGTCCCGAGCCGACCACGGCGACGATGTCACCGGGCTTCACCTTGCCGTACTGCACCCCGATCTCGAATCCGGTGGGCAGGATGTCGGAGAGCAGGATGCCTTCCGCATCGCTGACCCCTTCCGGCACCTTGTAGACCGAGTTCTCGGCGAACGGAACGCGCACGTATTCGGCCTGGGTGCCGTCGATCATGTAGCCGAAGATCCAGCCGATGCCCGGAATGCCCTCCGGGTTGAGGCAGTGGCTGTACAGCCCCTGGTGGCAGTTCGCGCACGAGCCGCACGCGCTCACGCAGGAGAGGATCACCCGGTCGCCGACCGCGAGCTGGGTGACACCGGATCCGACCTCGGTGATCACACCGATGCCTTCGTGGCCCAGGATGCGTCCGGGCGTGACCTCGGGGACGTCGCCCTTGAGGATGTGCAGATCGGTGCCGCAGATGGTGGTTGCCACCATGCGCACGATGACGTCGGTCGGGTTCTTGATGACCGGGTCGGGCACCTCATCCCAACTCTTCTGTCCGGGACCGTGGTAGACGAGTGCTTTCATGACGCCCAGTCAACGACCGCGCCAGGCTCAGCGCATGAGTCGAAGGTCCCTTGAGCCCGAGAGCGAAGTACAGGAACCTGACGCCATGGACAAGGTCGCGGCAGAGTCGATCAGTTGGTCGCCGTGCGTCGCGCCCGACGAGTGGGGCGGCCAGGCCGGTTGAGCAAGCCACTCACGCCTCCGCCTCTGCTGTACTAGAACCGTGATGCCCCATGACTGACCCGCGCCTGGCCGACCTCGAACTCATCAGCGCGGTCGCCGTCGCCGAGATCGCGCTCGCCGATCCCTCGGCCGTTCTGGACTGCGCCGGTTGGCCTCACGCCTCCGACCTGATCGCCCATCTCGGCAACCATTTCGGCTGGGTGCTGGCCACGATCGCCAGCGATGAGCGACCGCCTTCGGTTCAGACGGTGCCGGATGGCGCCGACCCCGCCGAGTGGTTCGCGGCCGAACGCGACCGATTCGTGCAGACGCTGCTCCGGATGCCCGCGAGCACCCCGTGCTGGACGCTCATGGGCCCCGGCACGCTGGCCTTCTGGTACCGCAGATCGATTTTCGAAGTCGTTCGCCACGTCTGGGACCTGCGCACCGCCGGCGGTGCGCGGCCCCCGGCGCCGCCGGAGCTGAGCCCCGAGCGCTACGCCGACGGAGTGACCGAGCATTTCGATGTCTTTCTCGAGCGGTCCCGCAGCAAACTCGACCCCTTGCCCGGGATGCTGAAGCTGGTCGCCAGCGACACCGAGGCATCCTGGTTCCTCGCCTCCGATTGGTCGCGCCCCCAGGAGAGCGACACCGAGGGCGATCCGGACGCCGTCATCGAGGGGCCGGCCGGCGAGCTGGCCCTGCTGTGCTGGGAGCGGGCGGATGCCCTGGACAACCCCGAGCTGGCGGTCAGCGGGTCGACCGGGGTGATCCGCGCCTTCGACGAGGCCCGCATCCACCGTTGACGTTCGTCTCCGGCGCTGTCCGATCCGCCCGCCCTCGTTCGTGGTCTGAGTGAGGCACCCGACCGGGTGCCCGCACCCGGACGAAAGGAACACCCCATGCGTACGATCACCGTCATCTCCATGATCAGCCTCGACGGCGTCATGCAGGCACCCGGCGGCCCCGACGAAGACACCTCGGGCGGCTTCACGCTCGGCGGCTGGACCGCCGCCTACGGCGACCCCGAGTTCCAGCAGCGCTTCGGCGAGCTGATGAAGCCCAGCGACATCCTGCTCGGACGCGCCACCTTCGACATCTTCTCCGGATACTGGCCCCGGCACGCCGACTTCTGGCCCGGCATCAACGAGGTGACCAAGTACGCGGTCTCGCACACGGCGGCCGAGCGCACCTCCGACTGGAGCAACACGGTCTTCCTCCGCGGCATCGACGACATCCGTGCGCTGAAGGCCTCCGATGACGGGGCCTTGGGCGACGGGGCCTCGGGCGCCGGGCCCTCGGGCGACGCCGGCTTGACCGTCTGGGGAAGCGGCGACCTCATCCAGTCCCTGCTCGAGAACGACCTGGTCGACGAACTGGTGCTCGTGACATACCCCGTCACCCTCGGCAGCGGCAAGAAGCTCTTCGCGCGCGGCACGCTCCCCGCCGCCTTCACCGTGAGCGACGGCGCCGTGACACCGAGCGGCGTGGTGTTCGCGCGGTATACGCGGGCGGGGGATGTCGTGACCGGGTCGGTGGGAGAGGCGTAGGACACGATCGAGAGCAATCGCGAGGCGCTACGACGGGTTCTGCTCGACCAACCCACCGGATCCGTCGAAGTGCCGCCACTGCCCGGTCGACACGACGGCGGGAGGGGATGCCGGGTCGCGCACGATCAATGCCGTCTCGTCATCGAGGAAGTAGACAGGCCCGCCGAGACGAGCGGCGCATCCGGCGACCAGCTCGTCGGTCACCTGAGGCTGCCAGGCCGCCCCGCGGTGGCAGATCACGGACCAGTCGAACAGCGGGACCGCCGGTGCGACCGATTCGAGTTCGAACATCGCCACCTCGTCCTGGTTGTCGAATGCTTCGACCGACTCCGCCTGCCGGCGCGAGAAGATCATCGACCCGGCGCTCCAGCCGAGGTACACCCTCTCGTCGAGCAGTTCGGCCAACACGGGCGCGAGCCCGGTCGAGGTCCAGGCGTGGGCCAGCCAGTGATTGCTGCCGCCGTAGCAGAAGATCACATCGGCCGAGCGGAGCCGTGACTCGACCAGCGACGCCGGCCCGGCGAAGAGCGAGAGCAGGTCGTACTGCTTCCAGCCGAGCGCGCACACGCTGTCGAGGTCGGCGAGCGTCTTGGTGTTATCGCCCGGGAAGGGCAGGATCGCGTCGATGACGGCGACGATCTTCGACTCCGCGATGGGCTTGCCGAGCAGATCGACCAGGGCCTGACGGATGAGATCGGTGGGGACCCCCTCCGAGGTGAGCAGCATGCGCATGGCGCCACGGTACCGCGTAGGGTTCGAGGGGCTCTAGCCCGGCATCCCCGTCTCGCGCACCCCGTCGCCGGTCTCGACGGTCTCGACGGTCTCGCCGGTGGTCGTCTTGACGGTCTCGACGGTGGTCGCCTCGACGGCAGGCGACATCCGGTGCACGAGCTCGAGCACGGCACTCGCGATCGCCGACGCCGCGACGGCGATGGCGACGAGCTCAGGTGGCGGCAGCTGCAGCGACAGGAAGTCTCGAGACACCGGGACGACGAGGACGGCGACCAGCCCGGCATAGGCGGCGACGACCACCGCCGCGGTGGCCCTCGTGAACGGGCGCGCGAGCACGACGAGCACCCACAGCGCGCTGAGGGTGAGGGTGATCACCGCGAGCGTCTGCACCTGGCCGGACGGCGCCCGGGCACCGATCGAGGCGTACACGGTGACCGCGAGGGTCGACACGGCGACCACGAGACCCGATGGCACGCAGAACCGGGCTGCCCTGCGCAGAAACCCTGGCCGGGAGCGGCGCGCGTTCGGCAGCAGCGCCAGAACGATCGCCGGCAGGCCGATGGTCAGCCCGTCGACGATCGACAACTGTCTCGGCAGGAAGGGAAAGGGCACGAGCAACAGCCCGAAGGCCACGGCGAGCACGATCGCGTAGACGGTCTTCGAGAGGAACAGCTTGGCGAGCCGCTCGACGTTGGCGATGACCTGCCTGCCCTCCGCGACGACCTGGGGCAGCCGCGCGAACGAACCATCGAGCAGCACGATCTGGGCCACGGCGCGCGCCGCCGCCGATCCGGAGCCCATCGCGATCCCGAGGTCGGCGTGCTTGAGAGCGAGGGCGTCGTTGACGCCGTCACCGATCATCGCGACGGTGCGCCCGAGCGACTGCAGAGCCAGCACGATCGCCTTCTTCTGGTCGGGCGTGACGCGGCCGAACACCCGGCGGGTGCGAAGGATGTCGGCAAGGGCCACCGGGTCGGCCGGGAGGTCACGTGCGTCGACGCTCTGCTCCTGGTTGACCAGGCCCGCTTCGTGCGCGACGGCGGCGACCGTGCGCGGATCGTCGCCCGAGAGGATGCACACCTCGACCCCCTGCCGGCCGAAGTAGCGGATGGTCTCGGCGGCGTCGGGCCGAACCCGTTCGCGGAAGACGATCATCGCGACCGGCTCCAGGTCGTCGGGCAGCCGCGGAGTGTGTCGATCGCCCTTCGGGATCGGCCTGCGCGAGTGGGCCAGAACGAGCGTTCTTTGCCCGGCCGTCGCCAGCTCGCCCGCTCGAACGCGCATCGCGTCGTCGGGCGCTGACGCCGCGAGGGCGACGTCGGCGCCGCCCAGGATCCACGAACCCACCGAGACGCCGGCGGCGAAGTGGGCCGCGCTCCACTTGTGGCGGCTCGAGAAGGGAACAACGGCATCCGGCCCGTCGCCGTCGGCCCCGCCGGCCCCGTCGCCCCCGGCGCCCTCGCCGGCCCCGTCGCCGCGAGCCGGGCCGAACTGCACGGCCAGCGCGCGGGCGGTGGCGTTCGCCGCCGGGTCGGCCGCGAGCCAGGCCAACGCGTTCTGCCATCCGTCGACGGGATGCTCGACCGGCTCCACCCGGTCGAGCTCCATCGTGCCCTCGGTCAGGGTGCCCGTCTTGTCCATGCACAGGATGTCGACCCGGGCCAGCCCTTCGACCGCCGCGAGCTCGCGCACGAGCACCCGGCTTCCGGCCAGCCGGACCGCACCCACCGCGAGCGCGACCGAGGTCATGAACACCAGGCCGGCCGGCACCATCGCGATGATGCTGGCGACCGAGGCGATGGCCGCGACGCGCCAGCCGCCGTTCGAGAGAGCGGCCGACCATCCTCCGGCCGCCTGCAGCTGTCCGTTGACCACGACCGCGGCGATCGGCACCAGGCCGATCGAGAGCCAGAAAATGATCCGACCGATCGAGTTGCGCAGCTCGCTGTGCACCAACGAGAACTGCCGGGCCTCTGAGGTGATGCGCGCCGCGTACGAGTCGGCCCCGACGCGGATCACCTGGGCGGTGGCGCTTCCGGCGACGACGAACGAGCCGCTCAAGACCTCCTGCCCCGCTGCCGGGCTCACGGGTTCGGCTTCGCCGGTGAGAAGCGATTCATCGACCTCGATCTCGTGGACGTCGACCAGTTCAGCATCGGCGGCGAGCTGATCACCCGGGCGCAGGATCAGCGTGTCGCCCAGCACCACGTCTTCCGCGGCGCACTCGACCTCGCTGCCGTCGCGCAGCACCACGGCTCGAGGTGCGTTCAGCACGGCGAGTCGCGCCAGGGTGAGCTTGGCGCGGAACTCCTGCACGACTCCGATCACCGTGTTCGCGATGACGAAGAACCCGAAGAGGGCGTCTTGCCAGGCGCCCAGCACGAGAAGAAGGACGAAGCATCCACCCACGACCCCGTTGAAGACGGTGAAGACGTTCGCGGCCAGAATGCGCGCGAGCGACCGCCCGCTGTCGTCGGGCATCACATTGGTGAGACCTCGCAGGCGGCGCTCCCGCACGTCGGCGGCGCTGAGTCCCGTCGAACCTCTCGAACTTCTCGGTGCTCTCCGCCCGACCCTGGCCGCGAGGCTCTGCACGACTCGCACCATCCTTCACGTCTCGACCGGAGTGTCCATCGTCACCCCTGAAGGGACCGGCCGCCGGGGTCGAAGGTCCCGCGGGGCGACACTGCCGAATACCCGCAAGTTTCGCGCACCTGACGCCGCAGTGACCGCGAGGACGGCGCGTCGGTTTCGCTTCAGGGTCCGCTCCAGGGTCCGCGCGAGTTCGGTTCGCCCAAGAAAACCGCGGCAGTCGCGACGTCGCACGATTCCTCCCCCCATTCGCGGTCTGTCAGCGACGGTCGAGCTCGAGGAGGTCCGTCGGCGGGATGCGATGGGCCCCGACCTCGATGGCCTTACGCCGTCGAGAACCGCAGCATGACCGCGGACTGCAGCTCGACCGCGAGCCTAATCGGCGCCCCTGCCGGGTCGAGCGCGGCCGCCAGCGCCGCGTCCGCCATCTCGCCGACCGGCTGGCGCACCGAGGTGAGCCGAAGCGAACGGGCGAGCAGGGTGTCGTCGAAGCCCGAGATGGCGACCTCGCGACGTCCGGGCTGGATGCCGAGCTCGAGCAGCACCTCGACGGCGATCAGGTCGTTGGCGCAGATGATCGCGTCGGTCTCGGGCCAGGTCGCCATGATCTCGCGCGCGGCGGCACGGCCGATCTCGGGCGACATGGCCTCCTTGACGATGCGCAGCGGCTGGTCGGGGAACGCCTCGGCCATCAGTCTGGTGAACTCCGCTTCGCGTTCCTGCGAGGTCGGGATGGTGGTCTGCTGCGCGATGAACGCGAGGTGTTGCCGCCGCGACGCCTGCAGGTGGGTCACGATCTCGGCGATCGGGGCCGCCTGATCGGCACGGACCCAGGGCAGTGAGTCGGCGACGATCCGGTCGAGTTGGATGGTGGGAATCACCCGTGCCGCGTCGGTGATCGTTGCGACGCTGTCGGTGGCGTGGGTGGCGGAGACCAGGATGGCGCCCACCCGGCGTTCGATCAGCATCCGGAATGCGTCATGCTCGATCGCGGCGTCGTTGTCGGAGTTGGCGATCAGCACGCCGATGCCCCGGGCGCGAGCCGCGCGCTCGACGGCCTGCACGAGCGACGGGAAGAAGGGGTTGCCAAGGTCGGGGATGACGAGCCCGATATCGGCCGCATCGCCGCGCGCGTCGCTCACTGTGTGCTGTGTCCTCTCGAACATGTCCCAGCCCGGCAAGTGTACCGAGGGGTCCCCGAGGATTCGTGAGCCGAGTTCGGGGGTGCAGCGGGCTTTCAGGTGAGACGCTAGCCACCATGAGGCGCCGCGCGGTCACGTTCTGGACTGTGATCGACGGGCTGTTCTTCGTCCTGGGCGCGGTCGCGGCGGGGTGGGTCGTCTGGTTGACGATCGACGAGTTGGTGCACCACGGCATCCGGTACGGGTGGCTGGTGCTGGTGATCTGGCTGCTGGTCGCCTATCTGCTGCTGCCGCGCATCCACACCATGCTCACGCTGCTCTACCTGCCCGACTACTTCATCGGGCGCGCGCGCCTTTACGACGGCTTGCTGGGGGATCCGATCAACCTGGCGCTGCGCGGCTCGGAGGCCGAGGTGCACGCCGCGATGCAGCGCGCCGGCTGGGTGCGCGCCGACCGGCTCGGCTTTCGAAGCGGTCTGCGGATCGTCACCTCGACACTGCGGCGCAGGAGTTACGCCGAGGCGCCGGTCAGCCCGGCCTTCCTGTTCGGACGCATGCAGGATTTCACCTACCAGCAGGAGGTCAACGCCACCCCGGCGCGGCGGCACCACGTGCGCTTCTGGCGGGCGCCCCGGGGCTGGCGACTGCCCGGGGGAGCAGCGGTGGACTGGATCGGGTCGGCCTCCTACGACCGCGCCGTCGGCCTCTCGCTCTTCACCCTGCAGATCACGCACAAGATCGCCAGCAACACCGACGCCGAACGCGACCACATCGTGCGCACCGTGCGCGCGGCCAACCCGGCCGCCGATGTGCAGCTGATCGCGAACTTCTCGACCGGCTATCACTCCCGCACCGGGGGAGGCGACGCGATCGATACCGACGGCGATCTGCCCATCCTGAATCTCCGGCAGCTCGCGGCCGATATCAACATCGAGGATGCCACGGCCGCCGTCCCCGGCGCGCCCGTCGCCGCGCATCGCCCCGTCACGACTCTGCTCGACAGCGGAGCCTCCAACCGGATCGGCCGGCCGCCGACCGTGTACATCGGCTACGGGCTCACCGTGCTGAGGGGTCTCGTCGCGGTGATCACCGCGCTCGCCGCGTTGCCCGGCGCGCCCGCGTTGCCCGGCTCTCTCGCGCTGCCCGGCGTGCCCGCGTTGCCCGGCGGGCCCGCGTTGCCCGGCGGGCCCGCGCTGCCCGGCTGGGCGCTGCTGCTGACCGCGACCATCGTCGGAGGCATCGCCTACTTCGTGCTGGCGCAACTCACCTTCGCGGGCAGGCCGATCGCTCGCCGGGCGATCTTGACGCTCAGCGTCGTCGGCGCCCTGGTCGCGCTGCTCGACGGCCCGTCGATCGTCGGACACGTCGGCACGTTGTGGGTTGCGAACCTGATGCTCGACATCGGCATCCTGGTGAGCCTGTCGGCCGGCGACGTGCGGGCGTTCCAGCTGCGCGTGGCGGCGGAGCGTCGGGCCAGACGGGCGACGGCTCACCACTGAGACGAACGACCTCCGCTCACTCGACATGGTGGTCGCGCATGGTCCAGCTCGCAACAGCTAGGAGCAACCCGCCGCCGCCGCGCGGGCGCGACGGTAGACCGGATTCTTCGGAGTGAGCGGGTACGCGGCACGATGCAACCGATCGCCGGGAGGTGGTTCGAGCAGGTACTCGGTGCCGCGTCGCCGCACCTTCCACCCGTTGTTGTGCACGAGCGAGTCGCACAGCATTGCCGCGACCATCGAACTCGATGGCGAGAAATCCATCCCCGCAGGCGATGCGTTCGACGGTGGCGACCGAGACGGCGGCCGTCTGACCTTCGATGCAGGCGACTCCAGCGCCCCTCGCGAGGTCGGCGGCCGTGACATGCACGCGAATGGAGGGGCGACGCGTGCCGAAGACGCGGCCGTCGTCGACGGCGGTGGAGATCCTGACCATCTCGACCAGGGCATCCAGAGCCAGCTGCTCGGTGCTGCGCTCGTCGCGCACGATCGCCTCGGCCCGCGCCGCAGCGCCAGGGTCGACGAAGCGTGGGCCGCCGCGCCGCGGCGAGGTCACGGCGTCGACCGCGTCGGTCACGAGAGCCGCCGACTCCGGGTCGAGAAGGCCGACAAGCCGCGTCATCCCAGCGGGCTGCCGAGTCAGTCGCAGGAACCGCTTCTCGCGCAGCGCCGCCTCACGATCGAGCACGCCGACCTCGTCGAGTTCGTCGCGCCGCTCGCGAGCCCGCTGCGCGACCTTCTCGGGCGGCAGGGAGCCAGCCGACTCCAGCAACGAGTGCGTTGCATCCGCCAGATCATCGGCGGCAACGGTCGGCGACGGCGACCCCAGCCCGCTCTGGATGGCTGCGGCCGCCCCGACCGACAGCTCGCCCGCGCTGACCTGCCGAGCGACCTCGCCGAGCCAGGGCGCCGGGTCGCTCATCATGGAGCCGACTGCGGTGATCGCGCGCGCCTCGGGCCCGGAGGTGCCGGTGAGCTGCGACACCAGCGCGTCGGTCGTGCGGGCTCCGGCGCGCTGGGCGAGCCCGTCGTAGCCGAGCTCGAGGGTGGACCGCGCGGCGACGATGCCGGCGAGGGTGGCGAGCGCGGCATCCACTTCGCGTCGGGCCCGCGCCCAGGCACGCATGGCCTCGATGACGACCAGGTCGTCGGCGCGCGACATCCCCTCGAGGGAGGGAGCCTCGAGCGAGACGGTCGCGGTGATGGTCACGAGAGGTGGAAGAGACGTGCCACACCGCCCCGCCCGCTTGGACATCTCGGTGCTCGACGAGCTCGTTCGGGCCAACGGTTCCGCGATCGCGGATACCTGGTGGGGCGACCGAGCCCACCGTGGCAAGGTTGATGCATCATGACGGCATCTCATGAGACCCGCACGAGTCTCTCGTTGTTCAGCCGCATCCTCATCGGTTTCGGAATCGTTGCGGCGGCGACGGCAGCGATCATCCTTCTCACGATCGGTGCACACGACTCGTGGGTTACGGCACGGCAGGCAAGCTGCACATCCACGGGATGCTTCTGCGAAAGCCCGAACGGACGGGTTATCGATCAGGTCGTCGACAGCTTTTCTTCGCTCGCCTTCGTCGTTCTCGGAGCGTGGACGTTGGTGTGGAGGCCGCGAAGTGCCCTGAAGCTGCGTGAGACTCCGCTGGTCCGGACCTTCGGCATCGTCCTGATCCTCATCGGCGGCTCGAGCTTCTTCTATCACGCGACATTGTCGTTCTTCGGCCAGTTCCTCGACATCTTTTCGATGTATCTGTTCGGGGTGCTCCTGGCGGTGGGCGCGCTCGTGCGGAGCGGTCGAATCTCGATGAGAACAGCGATCATCGTGTTCATCGTCGCCAACGCCGTGCTCGCAGTCGTCCAGTACGACGATCCGGATGCGCGTCGGATTCTCTTCGGGGCGCTTCTTGTGCCAGGGGTGGTGCTCGAGCTCATTCCGGCGATCAACGGGCACCGGGAGTCAGGAGGCAAGGTTCGCTTCGTGTACATCGGCGTCGCAGTTCTTGCCGTGGCCTATCTCTTCTGGACGCTCGATCAAGACAACATTCTGTGCGACCCGTATTCGTGGTTCCAGGGCCACGCGGTCTGGCATGTCCTCACCGCCATCGCCTCGTTCATGATCGTCATCCACTATCGGAACACCCCGCACTACGTGCGGACACCTTCCATCCACAGCGGGTGATCGCGGAGTCCTCGCCTCGGACGGAACAAAGATCAGAAGGGCCGGTCAGTGTGCTGGACCGCCGATCAGCATCTCGCTTTCGTCGCGCTCACCGAACGGAGCAACCGCGTGGGCGGCGCCGATACCCGCAATCGCGCTCCGCGACTCGGCCCCGCTCTGCCCGATTCGGCGCAGGTCGGCCTGATACGTCGCAGGTCGGCCTGAGCAGGTCGGCCTGAGCAGGTCGGCCTGAGCAGGTCGGCCTGAGCAGGTCGGCCTGATTCGGAGCGCCCCCGACTCGCAACGCGGGGTGGGGCTGTAGACGGATCGCTGCGAACCTCACCCGAACCGATGCACGCACCGCGCTGCTCAACGTCGCCCCGTTGAGCTCAACGTCATCCTCGTTGAGCTCGAGAAACAGCTGCCCCTCGACGACGGACACGCTCAGCGTGTTGCGCCGCTGGAGCACCGCGACCGCGGCATCCATGAAGCCAGGGTCGAAGCTCTGCCCGGTGATCTGCTCGAGTTGATGGATGACTAAGTCGCGCTCTGCTCGACTAAACGCCCCGACCGTCGACCGCCGCGAGCCCATCGAGCGTCGCCATCGTCTGCGCGTCGAGCTCGATGTCGCCCACAGCCGTGTTCTCGACGAGGTGGTCGAGGCTGCCGGTTCCAGGGATGAGCAGCACATGGGGAGCGTGCTGCAGCAGCCAGGCGAGTCCGATCTGGGCGGGGGTGACGCCGAGGGCGGCCGCGGCATCCCGAACCGCCTGTTCTTCGGTCACCTTGGGGAACCCGGGGAAGGCCGAGCCGAGCGGGAAGTACGGGGCGTAGCTGATGCCCTCGCGCCCGGTGAGCTCGACGACCGGCTCGTCGTCGCGCTGCAGCAGGCTGTAGGAGTTCTGCACCGTGACGATGCCGGCCGGCAGAGCGTGCTGCAGCTGCTCGAGGCTGACGGTGCTGAGACCGATGCCGCCGATCTTGCCCTCGTCGCGCAGGGCGATCAGCTCGGCGAGCTGGTCGTCGAGGTCGACCCGCTGGTCGCCTTCTGCGACGAGCATGCCCACATCGGTGCGCCGGATGTTGACGGCCGCCAGTCGCTCGGCACCGAGCGCGGCGAGGTTGGCCTCGACTTGCGCGCGCAGCTCGTGCGGCTTCTGCGCGGTGACCAGGCGGTGCTCGCCGGAGCCGACGACCGCACCCACCTTGCTCACGATCGCGATGTCGTCGGCGTAGTGACCGTCGGGAGCGAGGGCCCGCCGCAGCACCCTGTTGGCGAATCCGTCGCCGTAGAACTGCGCGGTGTCGAAGTGGTTGATGCCCAACTCGACGGCGTGCTGCAGGATGCCGACCGCGACATCCGGGTCGACCGCACCGTGCACCGGCAGTGAGCCGAGCTGCATGGTGCCGTAGCCGACCCGGGCGACCGTGTGACCGGCGAGGGAGGTGACGCCTCCGGGCCGCGGGGTGTTTTGAGATGCGGTGTTTTGAGATGCGGTGTTCTGAGACGCGGTGTTCTGAAACGCGGTGTTCTGAGACATTCGGTGCTCCTTGCCAAACGTTTGCCATACTGGAGAGAGCGGAGGCTCCTCCGTTACGCCCGACGATAGCATTAACGGAGGTGCCTCCGGTTATGGGTTCAGAGAACTCGCAGATCGTCGACGCCTCAGGCGCCCCCGCCGCCCCCGCCGACGTCTCTGCTCCCTCGCGCCGCCCGCGCGCTGACGCGGCCCGCAACCGCGAGCGCCTGATCGAGGCGGCATCCGCGGCCTTCGCCACCGGCGACAAGGAGGTCAGCCTCGAGGCGATCGCCCGCGACGCCGGCGTCGGGATCGGCACGCTCTACCGGCACTTTCCGACGCGCGATGCCCTGGTCGAGGTGGTGCACCGCGACGGCCTCGCCACGGTGCTCGCCCGCGCCGACGAGCTGCTGGCCACGCACGATCCCGCGACGGCGCTCCGGCTCTGGATGGATGACTACGCCCAGTTCGTCGCCCGCAAGCGGGGCATGGCCGAGTCGTTGCGGGCGCTGTCGCAGGCGGGAGTGATCGCGGCATCCGACACCCACACGCGCATCGCCGAGACGGTGCAGAAGCTTCTCGATGCGGGAGCGGCCGCCGGCACCCTGCGCTCCGACGTGCAGGCCCAGGATGTCGCGAGCACCTTGGTCGGTGTCTTCCTCGCGTCGCCCGACTTCCCTCGGTCAGAGCAGACCGGGCGGATGCTCGACCTGGTGTTCGCGGGGATCCGCGCATGACGTCAGCAGCACCGACCTCGACCGCTTGACGTCACGCGCCGATCACCGCCGCCTTCGCGGCCGTGCCCACGCGGGCACGCCGGAACACCGGGTTCTTCGGGATCAGCGGGTACGCGGCGCGGTGCAGCCGGTCGCCCGGCGGTGGTTCGAGCAGGTAGTCGGTGCCGCGGCGCCGCACCTTCCAGCCGTTGTTGTGGATGAGCAGGTGGTGATGTCGGCAGAGAAGGACGCCGTTGCTGACGTCGGTCGCTCCGTGATCCCGTTGCCATTCTTCGAGGTGATGAGCCTCGGTCCAGGAGGGTGGCCGATCGCACCCGCTCGCCGCGCATCCACCCCAAATGCCGGCGAGAGCCGTCTTCTGAGCGTCGGAGAAGGTGCGCCGGCTGCGGCCGAGTCGCAACGCGTTGCCGTGGCCGTCGAACTCGATGGCCAGGACGCCCTCTGCGCAGGCGAGGCGCTCCACCGTCGCTACGGAGACGGCGGCGGTCTGGCCCTCCAGGTGAGCCGCGCCGGAGCCCCGGGCGAGATCCGCCGCGGTGACATGCACGCGAACGGAGGGTCGCCGGGTGCCGAAGACGCGGCCATTGTCGGCAGCGGTGGCGATCCGGACCATCTCGACCAGGGCATCCAGTGCCACCTGCTCGGTGGTGCGCTCGTCGCGCACGATCGCCTCGGCGCGAGCCGCCGCATCCGGGTCGACGAAGCGCGGTCCGCCGCGTCGCGGCGAGGTCACGGCGTCGACCGCGTCGGTCACGAGCGCTGCGGATTCGGGGTCGAGCAGGCCGAATATGCGCGTCATCCCGTCGGCCTGCCGGGTCAGGCGTAGGAAACGCTTCTCGCGCAGGGCCGCCTCGCGGTCGAGCACACCCGCCTCGTCGAGCTCGTCGCGGCGCTCGCGGGCGTTCTGCGCGACCTTCTCGGGCGTCAGCGAGCCGGCGGAGAGGAGGAGATCGTGCGCGGCATCCGCCAGGTCGTCAGCCGCGACGGTCGGCGACGGCGTGCCGAGCCCGTTCTGAATCGCTGCGGCCGCCCCGACCGACAATTCGCCCACATGAGCAGCACGAGCGACCTCGCCGAGCCAGGGCTCCGGGTCGCTCATCATGGAGCCCACCGCGGTGATCGCGCGGGCCTCGGGCCCAGACGTGCCGGTCAGCTGCGACACCAGCGCGTCGACCGTGCGGGCGCCCGAGCGCTGCGCGAGCCCGTCGTAGCCGAGCTCGAGAGTGGAGCGCGCGGCCACGATGCCGGCGAGGGTGGCGAGCCCGGCATCCACCTCGCGCCGAGCCCGGCCCCAGGCCCGCATGGCCTCGATCACGACGAGGTCGTCGGCGCGCGACATCCTCTCGAGGGAGGGAACCTCGAGAGAGACGGTCGCAGTGATGGTCACGAGATCATTCTCGCACGAGACGAACAAGAATACGAGTGCAAGTCACCTATTGGTGGAGAACAATCGAACAGATGTGCTGTGGAGGAAGGGCCGCCGGCACCAAGACACCTCCCCCTTGACTCTGACGTAGCGTCAACCCGTAGCGTCAACCCATAGCGTCTCTCTCGAAAGGAGGTCACTCATGGAAACCGCGCCCGCCCCCACCCAGCCCGAGTGGAGCATCCAGCAGATCGCGAAACTCGCCGGCACCACCAGCCGCACGCTGCGTCACTACCACGACGTCGGACTCGTGCCGCCGAGCCGCGTCGCCGAGAGCGGCTACCGCTTCTACGATGCCGACGCGCTGGTGCGACTGCAGCGAGTGCTGCTGCTGCGCGAGCTCGGCCTGGGCATCCCGACGATCGTCGAGGTGCTCGCCGGCGAGCGCGATGACACCGTCGCGTTGCGGACGCACCTCGAGTGGCTCACCAACGAACGAGCGCGGCTCGATCGCCAACTGGCGAGTGTCGCGCTGACCCTGAATAACCTGGAAAGTGGGCAACACCTGATGGCAGAGAAGATGTTCGATGGATTCGACCACACCGTCTACAAAGACGAGGTCGAGCAGCGCTGGGGCAAGGAGTCCTACGCGAAGAGCGACGCGTGGTACCGCTCGCTCTCGCAGACTCAGAAAGACGACTTTCTGATCGCGGCGGCCGAGCTGATCGAGGGCTGGAAGGCGGCGGCCGCGAGCGGCGGCGCGACCGACACCGGCGAGGCTCAGGCGATGGCGAGGCGCCAGTACGACTGGTTGGGCAGCATCCCGGGAACGCCGCGGAACCCGGCGGGCAATGCGTCGAAGGACTACTACACCGGCCTGGCCGAGATGTACGTCAGCGATGAGCGGTTCGCGAAGAACTACGGCGGCGTCAAGGGCGCGACCTTCGTGCGCGACGCGATGCTGGCGTTCGCCGACGCGAACATCCCGGATCGCTGAGCCTGAACTGCCACGAGGTCTCTTTGGATGGTGACCGTGGTCAACTGGCTCACCCCAACCGGTGCACGTGGATCGTCGAGCTCAACGTCACCCCGTTGAGCTCGAGATACAGCTGCCCTTCGACGACGGACACGCTCAGCGTGTTGCGCCGCTCGAGTGCGGCGACCGCGGCATCCATGAAGCCTGGGTCGAAGCTGTGCATGGTGATCTGCTCGAGCTGATGGATGCGCTTGCCGGCCCACGCCGCGATCACCCGTCGTGCGGTCGGCCAGCTTGCTCGCGTAGTGCAGCCGTTCAGCGTGAGGGCGCGCCCACCTCGATCCAGGCGTAGCCCGAGCGTTAGGCGATTTGGATTCGTCGGCTGCCAATTTCAACTTCGACGTGCAGTTGCCCACCGACGGCCTCGACGTAGCGACGGAGAGTGTCGACCTGGGTTCGCTCGAGGTCGCCGTGCTCAAGGCGGGAGACTCGGTTCTGGCTCACATCGAGCAAGTCGGCGAGTTCGACCTGGGTGAGGTTCAGTGCCTCACGAAGTTCACGCAACCGGTAGGCGCGAACCTCATCGAGCATCCGCTTCTTGTGCTCGTCGACGACGGCGCGGTCCACCGGTCGCTTCGCCAGCATGCTCTCGACGCTCTTGGCCATCAGCCCTGTCCTTTCAGCCTCGCGATGTGTTCGTCGAATCTGTCGTCGGCGGTCGGGATGTTCTGCAGGTACCACTTCTTCCAGTTACCGGCCTTGTCTCCGGCAACCAGCACGATCGCTCGGCGCTGGGGATCGAACGCGAACAGGATCCGCAGTTCAGATCTGCCGCTCGAACCCGGTCGCAACTCCTTCATGTTGCTGTGTCGGGAACCCGCCACGGCGTCGACGAGGGGGCGTCCCAGTTGGGGACCGTTTTCGCCGAGCAACTCGACGGCGGCGATCACCAACTCGTAGGTGCGTCGGTCGAGTTCGAGGAGCCACGCTTCGACGAGATCGAGATCAACTTCCCACTTGCTGGACATAATACACCTTCTGAGTTGTATTACCTGTGAGTTGTAGTGGCGTTGGCAGGCTTCGCCTCATCGAGTGCGTTCGACACCGGTCGAGGTCGTTGATCGTGACCCGAGCCCCTCGAAGTCGAGGTTATGACGAGCTGCCGATACGGCGGGCGGCTGCCGCGGGAGCTGTGAGTAGTCCCCAACGTCGGCCGGGATGCCGAGGTCGACCGCGAGAGCAACATGCGGAAAGCGCATATTGCTTCCGCCTACCGGCCGGTGGCGTTCTATAGCCTCGACGCTCAGCCCAGTTCGTGGACGTGGATGACAGAGCTCAACGCCACCCCGTTGAGCTCGAGATACAGCTGCCCCTCGACGACGGACACGCTCAGCGTGTTGCGCCGCTCGAGCACCGCTACCGCGGCATCCACGAATCCCGGATCGAAGCTCTGCACGGTGATCTGCTCGAGCTGATGGATGCGCTTGCCGGCCCACGCGGCGATCACCTTCTCGGGATCGCGGTGCGTGTAGACCGTCGTGCGGTCGGCCAGCTTGCTCGCGTAGCGCAGCCGCTCGGCGTCGGGGGCGCCGACCTCGATCCACGTGGTCAGCCGGCCGGTGAGGTCGCGGACGAGCACGGCCGGCTCAGCGTGCCCATGAACTGCCGCCGACGAGATCCCGTCGCTGGCCTCGCCGATCGAGCGGCGCGAGCCTGCTTCGACACCGGATGCCGCCGATTCACAACTTCTAGCAGGTTCGCCTCCGCCAGCCACCCGCGTCACAACAGCGCGCTAAGAGCGTCCGCTCTCGCGAGTGGGCTCGGCAGCCAGAGCGGTTTCAACGCGCGGCAGATCCTGGTCAACGGTGGCGCGGATGATCGTCGGCTCGATCGAGGTGGTGATGCAGCATCCGGAGATGTTCGAGCGCGTCGGCGACGAGCTCCCGATCGCTGCGGCTCACAGCGGCACCGCTTCGGCCAGCGCCTTATCTCGAATGTTGGTACGCAGACCGGCGGCGGGCACGATGTCGACCTTCACGCCGACGATCTGAGAGATGTCGGATTCGAGTTGACTGAGACCGAAGAGGGTGAGGCCGCTCGGGATGTCGGCGAGCAGGTCGATGTCTGACTGCTCGGTGTCTTCACCACGGGCGACGCTGCCGAATACCCGCACGTTTCGCGCACCCGCCGCCGCAGTCACCGCGAGGATGGCGCGCCGGTTCCGCTCCAGGGTTCGGCCGAGTTCGGTTCGCCCGTGAAACCGCAGCAGTCGCGACACCTCGGGCTGGCTGCGCCCGATCGCCTTTGAGATCTGCCGCTGCGTGAGGCCCGCTGCAGCGCCAGCTCGAGCTGCGTCGACGAGCATGCGACGCGATCGTTCATGGAGTTCGTCGGCGGCACTCGAGGTGTCGCGAAGGCGCTCAAGCAGGTCGGAGGTGGACTAGAATCCTGGTCTATGACGATCTCTTTGTCTGAGGCGAAATCGCGGCTCTCTGAGCTTGCCGACGAGGTTTTCCGCACCCACGAGCGCGTGAATGTGACACGCAACGGCCGAGAGTACGTGGTGATCATGTCGGCGGAAGACCTCGAATCCCTAGAGGCGACGATCGAGTTGCTTTCGGATGCCTCTGCTCAGGAGCGGATCGCCCGCGCTGAGGCCGACATCGCACGGGGCGACGTCGCGTCGCTCGACGAGATGACTCGCCTCATGGAAGCGCGCCGCGTCAGTGGCGGGTGACGACTCCTACGAGATCGTGCTCGCGCCTGGTGTGAAGCGCGCCCTCGCTGAGACCCTGCCGACCTCCGCGGCTTTCGCGGCATGGGAGTTCATCGCGGGCCCTCTGGCGTCGAATCCGCAGAGAGTCGGCGCCGCGTTGCGCGCACCGTTCGAGGGCTACCACCGTGCTCGCCGCGGCGAGTATCGAGTGCGGTACCGAATCGATGAGGACGCACACCGCGTGTACGTCGTCGATGTCGATCACCGAAGGGATGCGTACCATTCATGAGCACGGCACTCCCCAGTGCCTGGCTCAGCCCAGTTCATGCACGTGGATCGCGCTGCTCAACGTCACCCCGTTGAGCTCGAGATACAGCTGCCCCTCGACGACGGACACGCTCAGCGTGTTGCGCCGCTCGAGCACCGCGACCGCGGCATCCATGAAGCCAGGGTCGAAGCTCTGCACGGTGATCTGCTCGAGCTGATGGATGCGCTTGCCGGCCCACGCCGCGATCACCTTCTCCGGATCGCGATGCGTGTAGACCGTCGTGCGGTCGGCCAGCTTGCTCGCGTAGTGCAGCCGTTCCGCGTCGGGGGCGCCCACCTCGATCCAGGTGGTCAGCCGGCCGGTGAGGTCGCGGACGAGCACGGCCGGCTCGTCGCCGTCGACGAGATCCCGTCGCTGAAGGTGATCCCCTCCACGTATTCGAGGCAGTACGCGAGCACGCGCGTCATCATGTACGCGTCGGTCTCGGAGGGATGCCGAGCGGCCCGCAGCGTGACGTCTTCGTAGACGCCGCGATCGACGTCGGCGAGTTGCACCGCGAAGTTGTACATCACTGCGCCGGCTGCCATGGGGGTGAGCCTATGGCCCGCGAGCTGGTCGAGTAGCGCGAGGGGCGTATCGAGACTCGGATGCCGCGACTCCCCGTTCTGGCAAGCCAGCTGCCCCCGAGCCGCAAGCCCGCCTGTCGATGGAATCGCGGAGTCAGCCTCTGTAGCTCAATGGAAAGACGTGGTTCCGTCCTCAGGAAAGGGTCGGGGGTCCGAGTCCCTAAGGGGCACAGGCGCCTGCATTGTCCAATCCCGCCGGTCTATGCCAACGCGAGAGCGCCGTCGGGATCGTCGTCGTTCGGCAGGCGAAGAGTTCGCGGACTCCGTCGAGCGTCAACGGCTGATAGATGCCGTCGGCGAACCGGCCACCGCCAAAGACCTCGACAAACAGGGCCTGCGTGTCGTCGTCAAGTACCGCTTGTCTGTTTTCCAGGATTCGGTTCAGGTCGTCTACGACCTGACCGGTCGTGAGCTTCGACATCGCATCCCGTAAAGCCTCAAGATCGGCTTGTTCGATTCGAGCGTTCGAGAGCTTTCGCATCTGATCCGAGATTATGGACGCCGCCATGAACACCAACAAAAGGCGCTTCTGTGCTTCTACGGCGTCATGGCTTCGCGAAGGTCACCGACCACGACACCGACTTCCTTGGAGAATTCGGCCGTCGGAAATTGGTGCGATGTGTGCTGCATCGGAGGCAGGGCGCTTGTGGTGGCACGAAGAAAATTCGACCCGTTGGCTAATGGTCGGGAAAGCAGTTCTTCGCCACCACGCAACGAACCTTGGCCCGTGCTTGACGATGATCACCGTTGTAACGACAGCAAGAGCAAGCGCCGCAGCAGCGGCCGCGACCACTTTGGGGTCGATTCCATCAAAGATCTCGGTGCCCTTTTCGGCCGAGCTGTCGGAGTCATCAATACGGAAGAGAGTTGGTCCGGAAGTGCCATGGTCCTCGCCGAACAACAGCGCGCGTTGCACTCCCGGAATATCCTTCGCGTCCGCAAGGTGCAGTCCGTCCGGGATCCAAACTTCACCTGGGATCCAAGCTCCGCTCGCGTCTTCAGCGCTCATGTGGAGAACGATAGTCGGCGAGGGCGACACGTGAAGCGCTTCGCTCATCACCGGACAGATCCGCGGTGCAAAATGCATCCTGACTCACTAGCTGGTCACTCATGGGATGCCGCAGCGGTCTACTACTTCGACAGCCGAGATGTTCCAAGAGAGAAAGCCCGAGGGCTTCTTTACGCGTGGACCCGCCCGGAAGCGATCAATCAAGCAGCACTGACATCCATCGAAATACGAGCTGCGGATCCAGGTTCGGCACACTAGCAAACACCGATTTGATCCTGTTCTTGATCAATCCGGGCGCAGCGAGACTCTGCGCCCAGCCAGGATCGAGCAACCACTCGACCTTTTCGCGAAGTTCGTCAACAAGCCTGTCAATATCAACGTCGCTGGCGCCCGTGACATCCATGATCGACAACTTCAGGATGCTCCAGCCGTCCGACGGGGTTTGGCGATGATGGAGCCAGTCGTTGACCACGTTTGCCGAATAGGCGCGCATCGATATCGCCTTTAGCTCACCGTCAACAGCGGCGAGATATTCGAGTCGAGCGCCGGATTGATTGTTCTCGTCCCAGCGGACGTAAACGGGGCTGAGCGCAGGGGGAGGTTCGATTGGGGCAACAAATCGGTCGCCACCAAGGATGAGTGACCAATAACCGCCCGCGCTCATGCGGTGAGGGAATAGCCCGCCCAGACGCTGCGACCAGCCGGGAGCGACCAATCCGGGAATACGATCCGCGGGCACGAATAGGGTTCAGCGGAGTTCCTCGATGGGCGTCGTTGTCGAAGCAACCGTGCTTCGGCCACGGCGGTCCGAATTGCTCGAGCCAAAGCGAGCCGCCGTTCTGCGCCATATGAAGTACACCGCCGCACCGCACTTTGGGCAGATCGCGTTGGGGCTGTCGAGGCTGTGACTCCCACCCCACGTAGCGCGTGGGACCCATCCGTATCCGCCCGAGAAGCCGCCACCGAGGCTGCCCTCGCCGCCCCAACCGCAAGTGCAGCCAGCTCGGTGGTTCCAGGCGTTGCACACACAGCGAGAGTATCGGCCCACATGAGTTGGGTTGGACGATCCACTTACAGGTCGACGATCTCCCCGGCCTCGCGAAGCTTCACGAATCGCTGGCGCATGTGGGAGGCGAACTGAGCATCGTGGATGACACCCCGGCTTCAAGGTTTCGTTCAGCAGCGGCACGTGAGCGTTTGCGCTCGTCACGAACGCGATCCGGGAATCGACGATCAGCACCTTCGAATGCTGGAGTCCGTACTGGCCGCCGGGAGGCACATACGTGAGAAATCGCGCACCGTTGAGCCGGGCTTGGAGTTGGGCCGCGACTCCGCCGTTCTTCACGGTGGAGTCCACGAGCAGTGTGGTGCGAACGCCTCGCGCGATCGCCCGCCACAACGCCGAAACGAAGTCGGAGTCGTTCGTCGCTGAGTAGGTCGAGGCGAAGATGTCCTCGATGGCAGTGTCGATGAGATGTGCGAGGGCGGCGGTCGTGTGGTCTCCGTCGCCATTGAACGTCGGTCCGCTCCACACGGCCCGCACGTCGGTTGAGTTCGCCGTACCTGCGGCCGCGAATCCTCGAAGGACGGAGGACAGGCCCTCCGCGCCGAGTAGCCCAAGGCTCTCCTTGAGCGATGCCCGGAGGGGTGAGTCATCGGAGAGCGCCGACAAAGCCTTCGTGATGCTCCCGTCTATCTCGAGACTCGATGCGAGTTTCACCGCGACCGCAGGAGTCAGTCCCGCCGCGGCTCGACAATCGGGTCGGCCTCAGTCGATGCTGACTGACACGCCAGCGAGAAGTGGAGCTAGACCGAGTGACCCGCTATTGAGGTTGAGGACGAATCGCCGATCGAGGAATCGGTTTGCCCGCTCGCACGACGTCTCCGATAGGAAGAGGCAGAAGTGGCAGGCCGCGCCGTGGAGGAAGTCCTCCTGATCGCGGGGGAGACGGTGCGCGCAGATCGGATCAGACGAACACCGCCCGGCCTCATAGAGGGCCGCAAGAGTCACCTCTTCAAGTCGCGCCGTGCGGGCCAGGTCGACTAGCCCGCACGGCGCGACTGAAGAGGTGAGCTCTTGCGGCCCTCTATGAGGCCGGGCGGTGTTCGTCTGATCCGATCTGCGCGCACCGTCTCCCGCGATCGGGGGACTTTCCTCCACGGCGCGGCCTTCCCGCTCTCCCTCTTCCTATCGGAGACGTCGTGCGAGCGGGCAAACCGATTCCTCGATCGGCGATTCGTCCTCAACCTCAATAAGCGGGTCACTCGGTCTAGCTCCACTTCTCGCTGGCGTGTGAGTCCGCATCGACTGATCGGCCAACCCGCGTCGAGCTCGCGGCGGGCTTGATCCTGCGGTCGCGGTGAAACTCGCATCGAGTCTCGAGATAGACGGGAGCATCACGAAGGCTTTGTGCGCGCTCTCCGATGACTCACCCCTCCGGGCATCGCTCCAAGGAGAGCCTTGGGCTACTCGGCGCGGAGGGCCTGTCCTCCGTCCTTCGAGGATTCACGGCCACAGGTACGGCGAACTCAACCGACGTGCGGGCCGTGTGGAGCGGACCGACGTTCAATGGCGACGGAGACTACACGACCGCCGCCCTCGGGTCGTGGACAGCTGCACGTGGACGTCTTCGCCTCGACCTCACAGCGACGAACGACTCCGACTTCGTTTCGGCGTTGTGGCGGGCGATCGCGCGAAGGCGTTGCGCACCACACTGCTCGTGGACTCCACCGTGAAGAACGGCGGAGGTCGCGGCCCAACTCCAAGCCCGGCTCGACGGTGCACGAGTTCTCACGTATGTGCCTCCCGGCGGCCAGTACGGATTCCAGCATTCGAAGGTGCTGATCGTCGATTCCCGGATCGCGTTGGTGACAGAGCGCAAACCTCTCACGCATGCCGCTGCTGAACGAAACCTTGAAGCCGGGGTCGTCATCCACGATGCTCAGTTCGCCTCCCCACATGCGCCAGCGACTCGTGAAGCTTCGCGAGGCCGGGGAGATCGTCGACCTGTAAGTGGATGGTCCAACCCGACGCGTGTGGCCGATCCTCTGTCAGCTGTGTGCAACGCCTGGAACCACCAAGCTGGCTGCACTTGCGGCTGGGGCGGCGAGGGCAGCCTCGGTGGCGGCTTCTCGGGCGGATACGGATGGGTCCCACGCGCTACGTGGGGTGGGAGTGGGCCCGCCTCGACAGCCCAGACGCGATCTGCCGGGGGGCGATGGGCGGTGTACTTGGTACCGCCAGCAGAACGGCGGCTCGCTTTGGCTGCAACAAAGTCGGACCGCCGTGGCCGAGACACAGTTGCTTCGACAACGACGCCCATCGAGGAACTCACGCTGAACCCTACTTCCGTCCGCGGTAGCGTATTCCCGGATCGGTCGCTCCGGCTGGTCGGGGCGTCTGGGCGGGCTATTCCCTCACCGCGCGGGCGCGGGCGGTTATTGGTCACTCATCCTTGGTGGCGACCCATTTGTTGACCCGATGGAAACTCTCTGCGCTCAGCCCGTTTACGTCCGCTGGGACGGGAACAATCAATCCGGCGCTCGACTCGAATATCTCGCCGCTTTTGACGGTGAGCTAAAGGCAATATGGAAGCGCACCTATTCGGCAAACGTGGTCAACGACTGGCTCCATCATCGCCAAACCCCATCGGACGCTGGAGCATCCTGAAGTTGTGGATCATGGATGTCACGGGCGCCAGCGACGTTGACATTGACAGGCTTGCTTGACGAACTTCGCGAAAAGGTCGAGTGGTTGCTCGATCCTGGCTGGGCGCGGAGTTCTCGCTGCGCCCGGATTGATCAAGAACAGGATCAAATCGGTGTTTTGCTAGTGTGCCGAACCTGAATCCGCAGCTCGTATTTCGATGAAAATATGAGGTGCTGCTTGATTGATCGCTTGCGGGCGGGTCCGCGCGTAAAGAAGCCCTCGGGCTTTCTCTCTTGGAACATCTCGGCTGTCGAAGTAGTAGACCGCTGCCGCATCCCATGAGTGACCAGCTAGTGAGTCAGGATGCATTTTGCACCGCGGAATCTGTCCGGTGATGAGCGAAGCGCTTCACGTGTGGCCTCGCCGAACTATCGTTCTCCACATGAGCGCTGAAGACGCGAGCGGAGCTTGGATCCCAAGTGAAGTTTGGATCCCGGCGACTGCGCCTTTGCGGAACACGAAGGGTGACTCCGGGAGTGCAACGCGCGCTGTTAGCTCAGGCGAGGACCATGGCACTTCCGGACGAACTCTCTTCGTACCATACTCGGACACCGGCCAAAAAGGGCACCGATATCTTTGATGGAATCGACCCCAAAGTGGTCGCGGCCGCTGCTGCGGCGCTTGCTCTTGCTGTCGTTACAACGGTGATCATGGTCAAGAAACGCACAAAGTCCTGCGTGGTGGCGAAGAACTGCTTTCCCGACCATTAGCCAACGGGTGCCGAAGTCTCTTACCAGTGTCGACCACAAGCGCCCTGCCTTCCGATGCAGCACGCGTCGCACTCCAGACCACCAAATTCTCCAAGGAAGTCGGTGTCGTGGTCGGTGACCTTCGCGAAGCCATGACTGCCGTAGAAGCACAGAAGCGCCTTTTGTTGTGTTGCATGGCGGCATCCCCATAATCTCGGATCAGATGCGAAAGCTCTCGAACGCTCAAATCGACGAGCCGATCTAAGGCTTTGCGGGATGCGATGTCGAAGCTCACGACCGGTCAGGTCGTAGACAGACCTGAACCGAATCCTGGAAAACAGACAAGCGGTTCTTGACGACGACAAGCGCCAGGCCCTGTTTGTCGAGGTCTTTGGCGGTGGCCGGTTCGCCGAGCGGATCTATCAGCCGTTGACACTCGACGGAGTCGCGGGAAAGGGGGGGTGCCGAACGACGACGATCCCGACGGCGCTCTCGCGTTGGCATAGACCGGCGGGATTGGACAATGCAGGCACCATGTGAACTTAGGGACTCGGAACCCCGACCCTTTCCTGAGGACGGGACCGCGTCTTTCCATTGAGCTACAGAGGCTGACTCCGCGACTCCATCGCCAGGCAGGCTAAGAAGGGGGCAGCTGGCTTGCCAGAACGGGGAGTCGCGGCATCCCGAGTCTCGATATACGCCCCGTCGCGTT
>CAVZZQ010000004.1:0-137171 GCA_963779775.1 uncultured Actinomycetota bacterium
GGGCGGAGGTTCTGCCCGTCGTACTGCGGAAGCGGCGGACGCGTGGTCGTCGCGTAGTTCAGGGGTTCCGCCGCGGGGGGCTGGGCTGCGCCAGGCTGGCTCGAGGAATTCGGGTCCGTGAAACCGCCGGGTGGGGCGTCGGCTCGCTCGTTCTGCCGTGCCGCGCGTCGCGATTGCAACGGCGGTTCCTGGAATGTTGTCATGTCCTACTCCGGTAGAGGTGATGCTTGGAGATGTACTGAACAACACCGTCGGGGACCAAGTACCACACCGGGAAACCCCGGTCGACTCGCCTTCTGCAATCCGTTGACGAGATCGCAAGGGCGGGTACCTCAAGGGAGCTTACGCCCTGCTCCGGTAATCCGCGAATGCTCAGCGCGTGTCCGGGGCGCGACACGGCGACGAAGTGCGCGAGCTCCCAGAGCTCCTCCACGTCCTTCCACTCGACGATCTGGGCGACCGCGTCGGCCCCCGTGATGAAGAAGAGGTCGGCGTCCGGATGCTCGCGGCGCAGGTCGCGCAAGGTGTCGATCGTGTAGGTGATGCCGCCTCGATCGATGTCGACACGGCTCGTGGTGAACCGGGGATTGGAGGCCGTGGCGATGACGGTCATGAGGTACCGGTGCTCGGCCGGGCTCACATCCTGCTTCATCCAGGGCTCGCCGGTGGGGACGAAGATGACCTCGTCGAGCTCGAAGCTCTGCTGCACTTCGCTCGCGGCCACGAGGTGGCCGTGGTGGATGGGATCGAAGGTTCCGCCCATGACGCCGATGCGGCGCCGACGCACGGCCTCTTCGCTCACGCGCACTTCGATCTAGTGGCCGTGCCCGGCATCAGAGTGGCCGGATGCCCCCGTGGTCTTGTCGCTGTGGCGGTTGGCCACATCCCGGTAGCTCCACGTGACCAGCGCGATGACCAGGAAGAAGGCGCCGGCGATGGCCGGGAACGCCCAGTTGGGCATGACCAGCTCTGCGGGTGCCGCTTCGGTGAGAAGCGAATACAGGTGCGACATGGATTCGAGCCTAGTCGGCTGCTCAGCCGCGAATCTGCCCCGACCCGCGCACCAGCCATTTCGTGCTGGTCAGCTCGGGAAGTCCCATCGGTCCGCGCGCGTGCAATTTCTGGGTCGAGATGCCCACCTCGGCGCCGAAACCGAACTCGCCGCCGTCGGTGAACCGGGTGGATGCATTGACCATGACGACCGCGGAGTCCACCTCGGCGAGAAAGCGCTCCGCCCTCGCGAGATCATTGGTCACGATGGTCTCGGTGTGATGCGTCGAGTAGCGGCGGATGTGGTCGAGTGCCGCATCGAGATCGTCGACGACTCCGACCGACAGGTCGAGGCTCATGTGCTCGGTCGCCCAGTCCTCGTCGACGACCGGCAGCGAATCCGGGAAGATCGCGCGGGCTCGCGCGTCGGCGTGCAGGGTGACGCCCTGCTCGCGCAACGCGCTGAGCACGGGAGGCAGCAGGCGCTCGGCCGCGCGCGCATCCACCAGCAAGGTCTCGAGCGCATTGCAGACGCTCGGTCGCTGCACCTTCGCGTTGACCGCGATCTCGGTGGCCATCCGGGCGTCGGCACTCTCGTCGAGGAAGAGGTGCACAACGCCGGCGCCGGTCTCGATCACCGGGACCTTCGAGTCGCGCACCACGCTGTCGATCAACTCGGCACTGCCCCTCGGGATCAGCACGTCGACCTTGCCTCGGGCCTGCATCAGGGCGGTGCCGCCCTCGCGGCCGAACTCGTCGATCGTCTGCACGCTCTCGCCGGGCAGGCCGACGCTCTCGAGAGCCTCCTGCAGCAGTTCGACCAGCACGCGGTTGGTGTTCGCTGCGGCACGCCCGCCGCGCAGCACGACGGCGTTGCCGCTCTTGAGCGCCAGGGCGGCGATATCGATCGTGACGTTGGGCCGCGCCTCGTAGATCGCGCCGATCACGCCGAACGGCACCCGCACTTGGCTGAGCAGTAGGCCGTTGGGCAGCGTCGAGCCGCGCACTACCTCGCCAACCGGGTCGGGCAGGGCGGCGATCTGGCGCACGGCGTCTGCGAGGCCATGCAAGCGGGTGGCATCGAGGCGCAGGCGGTCTTGCAGGCCGGCGCTCAAGCCGTTGTCGCGGCCGTTCGCGATGTCGAGCTCGTTGGCCGGCAGGATACGCGCCGCACCGTTTTCGACGGCGGCCGCGATCGCCTCCAGACCCGCGTCTTTGGGGCCGGATGCCGTGGTGGCGAGCACGATCGAGGCCCGGCGGGCGGCATCCAGCTTGTCGTCGAGGGAGGGCAGCGCGATGGTGCTAACGGTCTCGGACATGGCCAGATTCTACGACCCCGAGCGCACACCTAGGCTTGACAGGTGACGTCGGCACTCGCTCCCGCCTCGCGGGGAGTGCGAGCACCGCGCCCGTGGCCGATGCTCGCGGTCGCCGTCTTCGCCCAGGCCTCGACGACGGTCGTCGCCTCGACGCCGGCCTTCCTGATCCCGCTGCTGCACTCGAGCGCGGACTGAGCCTTGCGCAGGCTGGACTGCTTGCCGCTGCGCCCAGCCTCGGCCTCGTGCTCTCGCTTGTGGCCTGGGGTGCGGCCACCGACCGCTGGGGCGAGCGCCGCATCCTGGTGATCGGATTGGTCATCACGACCGTCGCGGTGTTCGCCGCCTGCGTTCGTCAGCGGCTATGGCGCGCTGGGCGCGATCCTCGTGGTCGCCGGAATCGGCGCGGCGTCAACCAACGCCGCCAGCGGGCGGGTGGTCGTCGGCTGGTTCTCGAAAGAGCGCCGCGGCCTCGCCATGGGCATCCGGCAGAGCTGCCAGCCGCTCGGCGTCGCGGTCGCGGCGCTGGTGATCCCGCCCCTGGTGGCTGCCGGGGTCATCGCGCCGGCGCTGATCTTCGGCGGAGTGCTCGTGGCGCTGAGCGCCGTCGGGTGCCTCGTTGTCATCGTCGATCCCGCGCGGCCCGAGCGGGTACGGGTCGATGGCGCGAGCGACAACCCGTACCGGCGCGATGGAACTCTGTTGCGCATCCACCTGGTGTCGATCCTGCTCGTGGTGCCGCAGTTCGCCCTCTCGACGTTCGGCCTGGTCTGGTTCGTCGTCGATCTGCACTGGACGACCCTCGCGGCCGGGATCGTCGTGGCGGCCGCACAGTTCCTCGGGGCAGGGGGACGCATCGCGGTCGGTGTGCTCAGCGACCGCGTCGGAAGCCGGTTGAGGCCGCTTCGCTGGGTGGCGATCGCCGGCATCCTGTTCCTGCTGCTGACGGCCGGCGCCGGCGCCCTGGACTGGGCGGCCGCCGCTGCCACCTCCTACGTGCTGGCGAGTTGCATCAGCGTGGCCGACAACGGCCTCTCGTTCACCGCGGTCGCCGAGTTCGCCGGACCGCACTGGTCGGGCAGAGCGCTCGGGGCGCAGAACACCGGGCAGTTCCTCGGCGCGGCCATCGTGGCTCCTGCCGTCGGCGCGCTGATCGGCGTGGTCGGGTATCCCGCGGCGTTCGCCCTGGTCGCCATCGCGCCCGCGCTGGCCGTGCCCCTGGTGCCGTCAGCGACGCGCGAGACCTGAACCCCGGGCCCGATTCCGGGCGACTTCGGACAAGTCGGGCGTCCTAACTCGCCCGGTTCGTCCTAACTCGCCCGGATTTGCAACCTAGGCTTGCGCTGCGGCGTCGAACCAGGTGCCGGTGACCTCGCCGGCCAGCGCGGCCGCCACGTTGCCGGTCGAGGCAAGAAGCACCGGCGTGCCGGCATGCGGCCGCGAGCTTGGCCGCCGCGATCTTGGTGCCCGCTCCCCCGGTCCCGACTCCCGCTGAGCCGATCTCGCCGAGCTCGACGCCCGCGAGATCGTCGGTGAATGCCACGGTCGCGATCGGCCGCGCGCCGGGCTCGTGCGGCGGGCGCGTGTACAGCGCATCCACATCGCTCAGCAGCACCAGCAGGTCGGCGCCGATCAGCTCGCTCACCATCGCTGCGAGTCGGTCGTTGTCGCCGAAGCGGATCTCGTGGGTCGCGACCGTGTCGTTCTCGTTGACGATCGGCAGGATGCGCAGGCCGAGCAGCCGCTCCATGGCGCGCTGCGCGTTGCTGCGGTGGGTCGCGTTCTCGAGGTCTCCCGCCGTGAGCAGCACCTGGCCCGCGACGATCTCGAATCGGTCGAGGCTGTCTTGGTAGCGGTAGATCAGCACGTTCTGCCCGACCGCGGCCGCGGCCTGCTGCGTGGCGAGGTCGGTGGGCCGGGAGTCGAGCTTCAGGTAGGGCATGCCGGTCGCGATCGCTCCCGACGACACCAGGATCGACCTCGGCGCCGCGCGCATGGGTCGCGGCGAGCGCGTCGACGAGCGGCTCGATCTGATTGACGTTGGGTCCACTGATCGACGACGAGCCGACCTTCACCACGATCCGCTTGGCCCCGACGACCCGTTCCCGACGGGTCGCGGCGTCGGTGCCGCTCATTCCTCGTCCCCGTGGTCAACCGGAGCGTCGGCGTCCCAGGTGCCGGCGTCTTCGCGCCAGAGGCCCGCCTCGCGCTCGGCGGCCAGTTCTGCGCGGGCGGCTGCCTTGGCATCCATCCGCTCGAAGTATTCTTCGCGGCGCTGACCGCGGGTCGCGCGGCGGTTGTCGTCGAAGCGCGCATCGGTGCCGCGCGGGCTGGTGATCAGCTCGGCGGCCGAGGTGAGCGTGGGCTCCCAATCGAACACGACACCGGCGCCCGCACCGATCATGACCGTGGAACCGGGCAGCGCACCCGCCTTGAACAGCCCGTCTTCGACGCCCAGTTTCGCCAGGCGATCCGCGAAGAATCCGACCGCCTCGTCGTTCGTGAAGTCGGTCTGCTGCAGCCAGCGCTCTGGCTTGGCTCCGATCACGCGGTACAGCGGCTCGGTGCCGCCTTCCACCTTGATCACGAAATCGGGCTCGTTGACGGCACGCGGACGGATCACGATGCGCTGCGCCACCGGCATCGCGGCCTTGGCCGCGCGGTCGGCCTCCACCAGCTCGGCGAGCGCGAACGAGAGTTCGCGCAGACCTTCACGGCTCACCGCGGAGATCTCGAACACCCGATAACCGCGCTCCTCGAGCGCAGGTCGCACGAAGTCGGCGAGCTCACGCGCCTCGGGCACGTCGATCTTGTTCAGGGCGATCAGCTGCGGACGCTCGAGCAGCGGGGTCTGCCCTTCCGGCACCGGATAGGCGGCCAGCTCGGTGAGGATCACGTCGAGATCGCTCATCGGATCGCGGCCGGGATCCAGCGTGCCGCAGTCGAGCACGTGCAGCAGCGCGCTGCAGCGCTCGACGTGGCGGAGGAACTCCAGGCCGAGGCCCTTGCCCTCGCTCGCCCCCTCGATCAGGCCCGGGACGTCGGCGATCGTGTAGCGGGTCGTGTCGCCTGCCCCTCGGCCCGACTCCACGACTCCGAGGTTGGGGTGCAGCGTCGTGAACGGGTAGTCGGCGATCTTCGGCTTGGCCGAGCTCATGGCCGCCACCAGGCTCGACTTGCCTGCGCTCGGATAACCGACCAGCGCGACATCCGCCACGGTCTTCAGCTCGAGCCGGATGTCACCCTCCCAACCCTCGGTGCCGAGCAGGGCGAAGCCGGGCGCCTTGCGCTTCGTATTGGCGAGGGCGGCGTTGCCGAGGCCGCCCTGACCGCCGGGCGCCACCACCAACTCGAGGCCGGGCTCGATCCAGGTCGATGAGGGTCTCGCCGTCGGCGGACGACACGACCGTGCCGACCGGTACCGGCAGCACCAGGGTCTCGCCTGCGTAGCCGCTTCGGTGGTCGCCCATGCCGGGGCCGCCGTTGCCGCTGGAGCGATGGGGCGCGCGGTGGTAGCCGAGCAGGGTCGTCACCTGCGGGTCCGCCACCAGGATGATGTCGCCGCCGTGCCCGCCGTTGCCGCCGTCGGGGCCGGCCAGCGGCTTGAACTTCTCGCGCTTGACCGAGACGCAGCCGTTGCCGCCGTGGCCTGCGCGCAGGTGGAGCGTCACCTGGTCGACGAATGTCGCCATGAGATCTCCTTTCCTGCTGCTGAGGACGGGTCTGACGAGCCTGACAAGCGAAAAGGGCGAGCCGAAGCTCGCCCTTCAACGCAATGGATCGCGCCGGGGCTACGCCGCCGGAACGATGTTGACGACCTTGCGACCGCCCTTGGCGCCGAACTGCACGGCGCCCGCCGCGAGGGCGAACAGGGTGTCGTCGCCACCACGGCCGACGTTGGCGCCGGGGTGGAAGTGCGTGCCGCGCTGGCGGACGATGATCTCGCCGGCCTTGACGACCTGGCCGCCGAAGCGCTTGACGCCGAGGTACTGCGCGTTCGAGTCACGACCGTTGCGGGTCGAGGACGCGCCCTTCTTGTGTGCCATGTCTGTTTAGCCCCTTCGGCCGAAAAAAACTACTTGATTCCGGTGATCTTGACGCGGGTCAGGTCGGCGCGGAAACCCTGGCGCTTCTTGTATCCGGTCTTGTTCTTGAACTTCTGGATGACGATCTTCGGGCCGCGCAGGTCTTTGATGACCTCGGCCGTCACGGTGACCTTGGCGAGCGCCTTGGGGTCGTGCGTGATGGTGTCGCCGTCGACCAGCAGAACCGGCGCCAGTTGGATGTTGCCGTCTTTGTCGGCCTTGATGCGATCGAGGACGACAATGGTGCCGACCTCGACCTTCTCCTGCCGCCCACCGGCGCGCACGACTGCGTAAACCACGAGTGTTCCTAACTGAAAAAGAGTGGAAGTCTGAGTGTGAAACCGCCGAGGCACAGCCTCGTCGGCGCTGGCGTCGCAGGATCGCGATGCGATCCTCTTAGCTCCAGCGCGCCACGCACACCAAAGGTCAACAATACCCGGAAAATCAGAGCAGGGTCAAACCTCGTCGAGCGCGCCGTGCACCGGCTTGTCGAGTGGATGCCGTTGCAGCCATCCCCAGAGCAGGATCCCGGCCAGAACGGTCACTGGCAGGAATTGCACCGTGGCGGAGAGGGCGCGGAAAAGCGACTGGAGGGCGTCCGGTCCGAGCTGGTCGAGCACCTGCACAGCGGGCGTCGCGAACGAGGTCCTCGCGACGTCGACGACGAGTTGGAAGACCATGTTCGTGAGCCAGATCACGGCACCGCCGACCAGCGACGCCAGGATGGACCTCGTCACCACATGGGCGAGCCGCAGGACGGGCGCGATCGGCGCGACCTGCCAGAAGCACAGGAAGACCCCGACGGCGAACGGCAACAGCCCGGACAGGGATTCCTGCAGCCGTTCGCCCCAGACGGCACCGACATAGTTCGCACCTGCCGATTGGGACACTCCCCACACGGTCGAGAGCAGTGCCTGAACGAACCCGATCAGCAGCAGGGTCGCGAATACCCCCACCCCGGCAAGCAAGGCGGGAACCATCCCGGGCCGCTTCATCGCCCTCGTGATGGTCTCGGTCATGCCTGCACCTCCGCGCTTATCATCGCCAGATGACCGTGCTGATCGACGAGGCGATCTGGCCCGCCCACGGCACGGTCTGGGCCCATCTCGTGAGCGATTCTTCGCTTGATGAGCTGCATTCCTTCGCGCGGCGCGCGGGCATCCCCGAGCGCGGCTTCGATCACGATCACTACGACGTGCCTCTCGAACGCCGCGAGGCGCTCATCGCGCTCGGTGCGCAGCCGGTGTCGGGGCGCGAACTCTTGAGCCGGTTGCAGCGTTCCGGGTTGCGTGTCACGCAGGCCCAGAAGAAGCAATTGCAGCACGAGCGACTCGCGCAGCGCGCTACTCGCCGGCCTCCGTCGGCGTGACGACCGCCCCTGCGCTCGACGCACGGCGGGAGCCGCGAACGCGGCCCTGCCCCGCCGGCTTCGGCTCGGGAAGCGCCCCGAGCACCGAGCCGAGGATCTGCTCGGCATCCTGAGTGCTGATGCGGCGCGAGCCCCGTGAGCCCTTCACCACCGGTACCGAGATGTCGAGGATCTCGACCGCGGCCTCGGCCGCCGAGGTGACGGCCTCTTCCACGCGGTCCCGCACGACGCCGCTGGGGGCTTCGGCGTCGGATTGCTCGGCCGACCCCGCGGGCTCATGCTCAGGCTCGTGCTCGGGGTGCGGAACGGTGCTCTTGGCGATCTGGGCGAGCGCGTTGCGCACGTCTTCGGTGATGGCGTGGGTTCCGGTCGAGCCGACGCCGTTCTTCACAGAACCTTGCGACGACGAACCGCCACCCGACCCCCCGCGTCCGCGCCGGCCGCGCGACGAGGTCGAGCCGTTCTGCGATCCGGCCGATGACCCGATCGGCTCCGGCGAGCGGTGCTTGAAGACGGGGTCGTGATGGATGACGATGCCGCGCCCCGCGCACACCTCGCAGTTCTCGCTGAACGACTCCACCAGCCCGAGGCCGAGCTTCTTGCGCGTCATCTGGACGAGGCCGAGGCTGGTGACCTCCGCCACCTGATGCTTCGTGCGGTCGCGGCTCAGGCACTCGACGACGCGGCGCAGCACGAGGTCGCGGTTGCTCTCGAGCACCATGTCGATGAAGTCGACGACGATGATGCCGCCGATGTCGCGCAGCCGCAGCTGACGCACGATCTCTTCCGCCGCCTCGAGGTTGTTCTTGGTGACGGTCTCTTCGAGGTTGCCGCCCGAGCCGACGAACTTGCCGGTGTTGACGTCGATGACCGTCATGGCCTCGGTGCGGTCGATGATCAACGATCCGCCGGATGGCAGCCAGACCTTGCGTTCGAGGGCCTTTTCGATCTGCTCGCTCACGCGGTACTGGTCGAAGGAGTCGACGGCTGAGTCGTACTTCTCGATCCGGTCGACCAGGTCGGGAGCGACTGCGGCCACGTAGCCCGAGATCGTGTCGAGCGCGTCGTCGCCCTCGATGACGAGCTTCTGGAAGTCTTCGTTGAAGACATCGCGGACGATCTTGATCAGCAGGTCGGGCTCGCTGTGCAGCAAGGCGGGAGCCTGCTGGGTCTCGACCGCATGCTCGATCTCGGCCCACTGGCTGGTGAGGCGTTGCACGTCGAGCGTCAGCTGCTCTTCGGTCGCGCCCTCGGCGGCGGTGCGCACGATCACGCCGGCGTCATCCGGAAGCACCTCTTTGAGGATCTTCTTCAGGCGCGCGCGCTCGGTGTCTGGCAGCTTGCGGCTGATCCCGTTCATCGAGCCGTTGGGCACGTAGACCAGGTAGCGGCCGGGCAGGCTGACCTGGCTGGTGAGCCGGGCGCCCTTGTGGCCCACCGGGTCTTTGGTGACCTGAACCAGCACGCGGTCGCCCGGCTTGAGCGCCAACTCGATGCGGCGCGCCTGGTTCTTGCCGTCGCGGCCGGCCTCGTCGGCGGCGGCCGCTGCGGCCTCCCAGTCGACCTCGCCCGAGTACAGCACGGCGTTGCGGCCGCGCCCGATGTCGACGAAGGCGGCCTCCATGCTCGGAAGCACGTTCTGCACGCGCCCGAGGTAGACGTTGCCGATCAGGCTGGCGTCGGCGGCGCGGGCCACGTAGTGCTCAACCAGCACGCCGTCTTCGAGCACGCCGATCTGGATGCGCCCGAACTTGCTGCGCACGACCATCACGCGGTCGACGCTCTCGCGCCGCGCCAAGAATTCGGCCTCGGTCACGACCGGGCGGCGACGACCGGCGTCCCGCCCGTCACGACGTCGCTGCTTCTTCGCCTCGAGCCGGGTCGAGCCCTTGACCCGCTGCGGCTCGGTGATGAGCTTGGGCTCCTGCTGCTGGCGCGGCTGGCGCACGCGAACCGTGGTGTTCGGGGCGTCCTCGCCCTCGCGCGGGGCGTCGCCCGAGCGGCGGCGCGTGCGACGGCGGGTGGTGCCGCCTGCCTCGTCGTCGGATGCCGACGCTCCGCCGCCGCGTGGGTCTCCCCCGCTGCGTGAGTTCTTGGCAGGCCGAGCCATCGCCTCGGGTGACGGAGTCGGCAGATCGGGTGCCTGGAACAGCAGCGGAGCGATCGAGCCGCGGCCGGCGCGAGCCGTGGCGGGCGGATCTGCGGTGGGCGGGGCGGCATCCACAGGAGTGCTGGATGCTGTGCCCTCGGGCTCGGCATCGCCCTTCTTCTTCCTGCCGCCCGTGCGCTTCACCGGGGCCGCAGCCGCGGCGTCCGGAACCGTGTCGAGCACGATCTCGGCCCCGGCGTTGACGTGAGTCGCGGCGCTCTTCGCGGCCGTGACGCGCCTGCGCAGGCCGCGCCTGGGCTTGTCCGCCGGGGACTCGGAGCCCGCTGAGCCCATCTCGTCGCTTGTCGAGTTCTCGGAACCGGTGTCTTTCACCATCGCTGGTGCACTCCTCGTCCGGACGATGGCCGCGCCATGCCGGGTACTCTCGTGTGCGACGCCCCGCGAGGCTCCGCAAATCCTGTGGTTTGCGCCCTGTCACGGCGCGGCGCGGATATCGCGGTTCGCGATCCTGCGCTTCGGAACTGGCTGTCCGACACGTGCTGCACGAGTTGTGTGCTCGGTGCGCTCGTGGCCCGGTTTGTCCGCTTCGGAACGTGCCCGGTCAAGCTGTCTGTGGTGCCGTTGCGAGCGCGGCTCGTAACGACTTCTCGTCAATTATCGCATGCCCGGGCGATTGTGGGCGTATCCCCAACCTCGCGTTGCCATAATCAGCGCGTGACCGACGCCGTGATTGCACCCCGCCGCCCCTGGATCTTCGGGATCTTCCTCATCGTGGCCGGCGCCGCTGGGTGGTGGGCGGCGTTCCAGTTGACGCTCGACAAGTTCATCGCCTACGAGCACCCGACGAACAAGCTGAGCTGCGACTTCAGTCTGATCGTGCAGTGCACGGCGAACTTGAACTCGCCGGAAGGCTCCGCCTTCGGGTTTCCGAATCCGCTGATCGGACTCGGTGGCTTCGCCGCGGTGATCGCGGTCGGCGTCGGCCTGCTCGCGGGCGCTCGCTTCTCCAGGTGGTACTGGATCGCGTTCAACCTGGGCATCGCCGGTGCGCTGGCGTTCGTGATCTTCCTGATCCGGCAGAGCATCTTCCACCTGGGCACACTGTGCCCCTGGTGCATGCTCGTCTGGTCGGCGACGATTCCTCTGTTCTGGGTGGTGACGATCCGCAACCTCGCCGAGGGCGTCTACGGGCAGCGTGGGACGAGGATCGGCAATGCGTTGCGACCATGGATCATCCCGATCACCGTCGTCAGCTACCTGGTCGTGGCTGTCGTCGCTCAGCTGAAACTTGACGTCCTCTCGTACCTCTGATCGAAGCCAATTCCGAGGCACTCAGCCGATATGCAGCATTTTCCGACCACTGACCAATAGGTTCACCACGTGCCAGATGATCGCCTCAGCAAGAATGAACGCCGCGACCAAGCTCGGGAGCAGGCCCGCCTGGCTCGCGAGAAGCAGAAGCGGGCGGAGCGGCTTCGCCGCATCCTGATCCCGTCCGGGGTGACAGTTGTCATCCTCGCGATCGTCACGATTGTCATCCTCGTCGTCTCGACGAGCGCTCCGGCGCCCCAGACGTCAGCGGGGCCGAAGAACATGATCACCGACGGAATCCTGTTCACCGGCCAGGGCGGGAAGGCGGTGCCGGCGACCACCGCCGCCCTCAAGCCGAGGGAGACGCCGTCGCCCGCGGCGACTCCGACCGGCGGAGCAGTGCAGATCATCACCTATGTGGACTGGACGTGCCCGTACTGCCAGGGGTTCGAAGAGACGAACGCGGACTGGATCAAACAGCAGGTCGCCGCAGGCGCCGTCACGCTGGAGGTGCGACCCGTCGCCATCCTCAACCGGTCATACAGCGGCACCCAGTACTCGCAACGTGCGAACAACGCTGCTGCCTGTGTCGCGAACTACGACCCGGACGCCTTCCTCGCAGTGCAAACGGCCATGTACACGAACCAACCCCCGGAAACGGGGACCGGCCTGACGAACAACGGGATCAACAACATCATCCACGGCGCGGGCCTCCGCGACGCCCAGGTCGACAAGTGCGTGACCGGCGTGACCTTCACCAGCTGGGTCACGGCAGCGACCAATCGATTCACTTCGAACTCATCGCTGGCGAATCCCGCCACTGGCCAGCTGGGCACCCCCACCATCCTCGTGAACGGCAAGGTCTATGGCGGTTCGCTCACGGATGCCTCGGCCTTCCAGTCGTTCGTCGCCTCGGCAGCGAGCTGACGACTGCTCAGGCCTTCGGGAACCAGAGCGCGAGCTCGCGGCTCGCGCTCTCGGGCGCGTCGCTGCCGTGCACCAGGTTCTGCTGAACCGCCGCACCCCAATCGCGGCCGAGGTCGCCGCGGATCGTGCCGGGTGCCGCGCCTGTCGGATCGGTCGTGCCTGCCAGCGAGCGGAATCCCTCGATCACGCGGTTGCCGGCGACTCGCACGGCCACAACGGGGCCGCTCTGCATGAAGTCCACCAGGGGCTCGTAGAACGGCTTGCCCTCGTGCTCGGCGTAGTGCTTGGCGAGGAGTTCGCGGTCGGCCTGCAGCATCCGGATGTCCACCAGCTGATAGCCCTTGGCCTCGATGCGGCGCAGGATCTCGCCGGTGAGGTTGCGGGCGACGCCGTCGGGCTTGACGATGACGAGGGTCTCTTCGGTCTGCTCGATGGGGTTGGTCATGGGGTGTCTCCTTCAGAGGGGGTGGATGGGGGGACGGTCTCGGGATGGGCAGCCAGGTAGTCGCGCCGCGCCCGGTCGATCTGGCGGCCGCGCGCGAAGCACCAGATCCAGAACGCGGCGAAGCCGGCGCCGACCACGTACATGACCGGATTCAGCAGGCCGAGCGCGATCAGGCCGGCTTGGATCACGCAGCCGATCGCGATCCCGACCGGCCAGCGCACCAGCAGGATCGTCAGCAGAATGACGACCACGAAAGCCGCTCCCCCGCCGAACGCGACCGCCGGCGACAGGGTCTTGAGCCCGAACAGCACCAGGCTCACGAAGAACAGCAGGATCGCCTCGAGCAGCAGCACGATCGACAGCAGGCTCTCGGTGGTCGAGCGCTGCCTGCGAGGGCGCGTCACTTCCAGCCCTCGGCCGCGGCTCGCGCCATGGCCTCGCCGACCAGGGTGATGGATCCGGTGATCAGCACCGCGCGCCGCGGCGACTCGAGCGCCCACTCGCGCGCGCGGTCGAGGGCGTCGTTCGGCTGGCCGATCGTGAGCACGGCATCCTGTCCGGCGATCTCGGCCACCAGCTCGCCCAGCTCATCTGCCGGGATCGCCCGCTCGGAATGCGAGTTGGTGGCGATGAAGCGATCGACGGCCGGGGCGAGCTCGCGGATGATTCCCGCCGCATCCTTGTCGCCGAGCACCGAGACCACGACCACCCACTCGTCGAAGTCGAAGTACTCCCCGAGTGCGGCGGCAAGAGCCCGGGCGCCGTGCGGATTGTGGGCGGCATCCACCAGCACGGTCGGCTCGACACCGATCAACTGCAGTCTGCCGGGCGAGGTGACCGTGCCGAGGCCTTCGCTCACCACGCCGTCGGCGAGCGCGACTGTGCCGTCGCCCAAGAAGGTCTCGACGGCCGCGATCGCCACGGCCGCGTTCTGCGCCTGGTGGTCGCCGTAGAGCGGCAGGTAGACGCCCTCGTACCGGCCCGCGCGGCCTCGCACGTCGATGACCTGGCCGCCGACCGCGACGGTCGTCGATTCGAGCGCGAAATCGACCGCCTCGATCGACATGGTCGCCTCGTCGAGCCTGGCGGCCTCGCGCAGCTCGTCCAGCGCCTCGATGGACTGCATGGCGGTGACCACGGATGCCGCCGGCTTGATGATCCCGGCCTTGGTCCGCGCGATCTCGGCCACCGTGCTGCCCAGCCGCGCCTGATGGTCGAGGGCGATCGGCGTGAAGACGGCCACCTGTCCATCCGCGACATTGGTGGAGTCCCACTCGCCGCCCATGCCCACCTCGAGCACGACCACGTCGACGGGGGCGTCGGCGAAGATCGCGAAGGCCAGCACGGTCAGGGCCTCGAAGAAGGTCAGCGGCTCGTCGTCGTTGGCGATCAGCTCGGCATCGGTCATCAGCAGATACGGCGTGATGTCGTCCCAGTTGCGCGCGAACGCCTCGTTGGTGACGGGCCGCCCATCGATCATGATCCGCTCGTTCACGCGCACCAGGTGCGGGCTGGTCAGCAGTCCCGTCTTCAGGCCGGTGGCGCGCAGCAGCGACTCGATCATCCTGCTGGTCGAGGTCTTCCCGTTCGTGCCGGTGATGTGCACGATGGGCGCCGCCCGCTGCGGGTCGCCGAGCAGCTCAACGGCGCGACGGGTCGGCTCGAGACGGGGCTGCGGGCTGCCCTCGCCGATGCGCTCGATCAGTTCGCGGTAGGCCTCGTCGGCAGCCTCCTGGTACTCCGCCTCGTAGGCTTCCGCCTCGGCCTCGTCGAACTCCTCGTCGGCGCCCTCGGTGTCGCTCATACGCGCTCCACTTCGATCGTCACGGAGGATCCGGAGCCCACGGCCGCGCCCGCTGCGCCGGTCTCAGCCTCGCGGGCCTCGACGAGCACCGCAAGAGTCTCGGCCGCGATCAGGCTGCCATGCTCCTCGATGGCGGCGACCGCCGCCGCATCACCCGCGATGGACAACGAGATCCGGTCGCCGACGTCCAGCCCGGCGTCCTTGCGCGCCTGCTGAACGGCGCGGACGACGTCGCGCGCCAGGCCCTCGGCCTCGAGCTCGGGGGTCACCACGGTATCGAGCACGACGAAGCCACCGCCCGGCAAGAACTCGATCGCCGTGTCGTCCTGCGCGGCTTCGAGTTGCAGCTCGTACTCGCCCGGTTCGAGCACCGTGCCGCCGGCCGTCACCGTGTCACCGTCAGCCGCCCAGTCGCCGCCCTTCGCGGCCTGGATGATGCGCTGCACGTCTTTGCCCACGCGCGGGCCCAGGGCCCTGGCGTTGACCGAGAGTCGGCGCGTGATGCCGAACTCCGCCAGGCTGGACTCGCGGAACTCCCGCAACGCGACCGCCTTCACATTGAGCTCGTCGCGCAGGATGTCGGCGAAGTCCGAGAGCGTGGCCTCGTCGGCGGCCACGACGGTGAGGCTGCCCAGCGGGAGCCTGACCCGCAGGTTGCGCGCCTTCCTGAGCGCGAGCCCGGACGACGCGATCTCTCGCACCCGGTCCATCGCGGCGACCAGCTCGGGCGCGCTCGGGAATGCCGCGGCATCCGGCCAGTCGCTCAGGTGCACGCTGCGCGCGCCGGTGAGGCCGCGGTAGATCTCCTCCGTGACGAGCGGCAGCAGCGGCGCCGCCATCTGCGCCACCGTGACGAGCACCGTGTAGAGCGTGTCAAAAGCATCGCGATCGTCGCCACCCCAGAACCGGTCGCGGCTGCGTCGCACGTACCAGTTGGTGAGCACATCGCCGAAGTCGCGCAGCGCTGTCGCAGCGAATGGGGTGTCGAAGTCGTCCAGGTGCGCGGTGACCTGCTCGAGCACGTCCCGGGTCTTGGCCAACAGGTAGCGGTCGAGCACGTTCGCGGAGTCGGTGCGGAAGGTGGCGGTGTAGCCCGTGCGCTCGTGACCCGCCGTATTCGCGTAGAGGGTGAAGAAGTAGTACGTGCTCCACAGCGGGAGAAGCAACTCGCGCACGCCCGCGCGGATGCCCTCCTCGGTGACGACCAGGTTGCCTCCGCGGATCACCGAGCTCGACAGCAGGAACCAGCGCATCGCATCCGAGCCGTCGCGGTCGAAGACCTCGTTGACGTCGGGATAGTTGCGCAGGCTCTTCGACATCTTCTGGCCGTCGTTGCCGAGCACGATGCCATGGCTGAGCACATTGGTGAAGGCGGGCCGGTCGAACAGCGCGGTCGACAGCACGTGCAGCAGGTAGAACCAGCCGCGGGTCTGGCCGATGTACTCGACGATGAAGTCCGCAGGGCTGTGGCTGTCGAACCAGTCGCGGTTCTCGAAGGGGTAATGCACCTGGGCGAAGGGCATCGATCCCGAGTCGAACCAGACATCCATGACATCGGGGATGCGGCGCATCGTCGATGCGCCCGTCAGGTCATCCGGGTTCGGCCGGGTCAGCTCATCGATCGCCGGCCGGTGCAGGTCGCTCAGCCGCACGCCGAAGTCGCGTTCGAGCTCGTCGAGCGAGCCGTACACGTCCACCCGCGGAAACGCCGGGTCGTCGCTCTTCCACACCGGGATCGGCGAGCCCCAGTAGCGGTTGCGGCTGATCGACCAGTCGCGCGCGTTGGCCAGCCACTTGCCGAACTGGCCGTCTTTGACGTTCTCGGGCACCCAGTTGATCTGCTGGTTGAGCTGGACCATGCGGTCACGGAACTCTGGCACTCGCACGAACCAGCTCGACACCGCCTTGTAGATCAGCGGATTGCGGCACCGCCAGCAGTGCGGGTAGCTGTGCTCATAACTCTTGACCTGGATGAGGCGGCCGGCATCGCGCAGCAGTTGGGTCAGAACCTTGTTGGCCTCGAACCAGCGCTGACCCGCCACCTGCGGCACGCTGCTCAGGAAGCGTCCGCCGTCGTCAAGAGACAGGATCACCGGGATGCCGGCCGCGGCGCAGACCACCTGGTCGTCTTCACCGTAGGCAGGGGCCTGGTGCACGATGCCGGTGCCCTCGCCCGTGGCGACGTAGTCGGCCACCAGGAGCTGGAAGGCGTTCTCGCCGTACTCGTCGAGGTAGGCGTCGAACAGCGGGTCGTAGCGCACTCCGGCGAGCTGAGCGCCCGTGAAGGTGGCGGTGACCTCGGTCTGGTCGGCCGAGCCGTAGCCCAGCTCCTTGACATAGGCGCCGACCGTGTCGGCCGCGAGCAGGTACTGATGCACGCCGTCGGAACTGCGCACGACCGCGTACGCGATCTCGGGGCCTACGGCGAGCGCCGCGTTGGTGGGCAGGGTCCACGGGGTGGTCGTCCAGGCGAGCGCCTCGACTCCGGTCAGGCCGAGCGACTCGGCCCTCTCGCCCACGAGCGGGAAGGTCACCGTGACCGACTGGTCCTGGCGCAGCTGGTAGACGTCGTCATCCATCCGCAGCTCGTGGTTGCTGAGCGGGGTCTCGTCGTTCCAGCAGTACGGCAGCACACGGAAGCCCTCGTAGGCGAGGCCCTTGTCGTAGAGCTGCTTGAACGCCCAGATGACGCTCTCCATGTACTCGACGTTGAGGGTCTTGTAGTCGTGCTCGAAGTCGACCCAACGAGCCTGCCGGGTGACGTACTCCTCCCACTCCCTCGTGTACCGAAGCACCGACTCGCGCGCCTTGGCGTTGAAGGCGCCGATGCCCATCTCTTCGATCTCGTGCTTCTGGGTGATGCCCAGCTGCCGCATGGCTTCGAGCTCAGCGGGCAGGCCGTGGGTGTCCCAGCCGAAGCGGCGCTGCACCTGCTTGCCACGCATGGTCTGATAACGCGGGAAGAGGTCTTTGGCGTAGCCGGTCAGCAGGTGGCCGTAGTGGGGCAGGCCGTTCGCGAAGGGCGGGCCGTCGTAGAAGACCCACTCTGGGCACCCATCCCGGTTGTCGATCGAGGCCTGGAAGGTGTCGTCGCCCTTCCAGAACGCCAGGATGCCGCGCTCGATCTGCGGGAAGTCCGGCGACGCCGGAACGCCGGGTTCGTTCGCTCCAAGCGGGTAGTTCATCTGCGCTCCGTGCTCGTGGTGTTCTCTTCCACGAGGACGACGGATGCCGCGGTACCACCTCGCTTGCCGCCCGATGTGCCTGAAATAGACACGCTCTGACGACCGCTCTCGTTGTTGCCGCTGTGACGGGCTGACCCGCTCGGTTCTAGTTGGCTCATCGCCTGGTCTGGCGCGAGACGTTCTTCCGAGGACTCCCCGGTGATGGCCGGATCGATATCTGTGTGCCCCATGATATCGCGAACGGCGTCGGATTCCGTGCCGTCGAGGGTCGCCACTCCTCCAGGGGTAGACAACCCGTTCGGCAGCGGTCACGCCCCCGTCACGCCGCGGTCATGGCCCAGGGCGCATGGTGTGGTCAACATCCTTGGGGGATTCATGACGAGCAGTACCAGCACACCAGGAACGGGGCGGCGAGGGCACATCGGGGCGGCGATCCTCATCGGAGCGATCGCCCTGATGCTCGCCATCGCGTTGGGACCCGCCTCGCCTGCCTCCGCGGCAACGATCGCGCAATGCAGCAGCGTGGAAGACACGCCAGGTCGGGGAATGCAGTGCGACATCACGGTGGTCAACACGCTGGACGTCGCGACGGGCGCAACGGGCTCATCGGTGACGGTGAAGGAATGCCACGGTGCAGCGAACACCGACCTCACCGCGAGCTGCACCCAGCACACGACCCTGTCGACGGATCTCGTCACCTCGGTGACCCAGTGCAACTCCGCGATCACGAGCGGCGGTTCGCTGCTCTGCTCGGTCAGCGTGGTCAACGACATCACCGGTGTGGGAACGCCGGTCGCCGCGACCATCAACCAGTGCAACGGCTCGTTGGCCGGCGGAACCGTGGTGCTGCGCGCGTGCAGCCCCGATGGGCTCAGCACCACGAGCGCGGACATCACCCAGTGCAACGATTCCGACAACGGCGGCGGCAGTTCGTTGACCTGCACGGTCGGGGCGGGCTCGACGTCTGACGCCGATCTGCTCGTGACGATCAACCAGTGCAACAACTCAGCCAACGGGGGCGGCTCGCTCATCGTGTGCAGCTCGGCCGTCATCAACAACGTGACGGCACCGGCCTCGACCGGGTCGGACACCGGCACGGGAACGGGAACGGGGACCGGCACCGGCACTGACACCGGCGTCGGCGAGGGAACAGGCGGGGGCGGACCCAACGGGACCGCAGCCGAGCAGTCGGCCGCGTCGAACGGCCCGGCTGCCCTGGCTCGAACCGGCATCACGGAACCGTTCGTTTCGGCTCTTCCTGCCATGGCCGTCATCCTCCTGGGTGCGGCGCTGACGGTACGGGTTGTGCGAGCACGGGCGGCGGGATCCGCACGGCTCGAGTGAAAAGAATTCCCGCTCCGAGGGGATCAGGGCGCGAGCGGGGACGTAGTGAAGTGGGCGCGATCGTCGGGGGGCGATCGCGCCCATGGGCGTAGGGTCCTCATGACACGGCTGCTGCGGCAGACCGGCCCTGAGGGGGTGCCACATGATGCAGTTCGAGCGGTGGAGCCTTCTGATCGTCGCGGAAGCGATGCTGCGCGGGACGACGAGATTCTCGGACTTCGAGGTTCACCTCGGCATCGCACCCGAGACCCTCGAGGCGCGATTCGACTCGCTGGTCAGCGCCGGAATCATGCAACGACTCCCCGCCTCGAACGGCGGCGCCGAGTACGCGTTGACCGCGATGGGCGACGATCTGAAGGTTGGCATCCATGCGCTCGACGAGTGGAGCAGACGATGGGATCCGCTTGCCGCGCGGGCGTCGGACCTGACCGCTTCGCTGGAGGCCGAGCGCAGCGAGGTCATCGAAGGCGACTCTGTACCCAGCAGCTCACGGGTCGAACTCTTCCTACTCGGCGGCTTCCGCCTGCGCCTCGACTCGAGGTCGATCGACGAGCTGCCCGTCGGCTCGCAGCGACTGCTCATCTTTCTGGCCTTGCACGACCGCGCGATCGCGCGCATCTCGCTCGCCGGCACGATGTGGCCCGACGTCTCGGACGAGCGCGCCGGGATCAGTCTGCGCGCCGCGCTGACCCGGCTCGACGGCCTGTTGAGCAGCACCGTTGAAGGGACCAAGTCGGGCGGCCTCGGTCTCAAACCGGGCGTCGTTGTCGATCTGCGTGAGGGCCAGGCGCTCGCGCACCGGTTGCTGCACCTCGGCAGTCCCGTCGAAGCCGCCGATCTCGGCGCCGAGTCCGTCACCCTGCTGTCCAGCGAATTGCTCCCCGACTGGTACGACGACTGGATCATCGCGGAGGCCGAAGACTGGCGCCAACTCCGCATGGACGCTCTCGAGGCACTGGGGCAGCGGCTCCTCGCCCACGGACGCAGCGCCGAGGCGATCCGGGCCGCCCGGGCGGCGATGCGGATCGACCCGTTGCGCGAGAGTCCTCATTCCCTGCTGATCCGCATCCATCTCGCCGATGGCAACCAGTCGGAGGCGCTCGGCGTCTTCGATCGCTACCGCGCGATCCTGCTCACAGCGCTCGATCTGGAGCCCACGGCGCAACTCTCGGGACTCGTCGCGGAACTTCAGCGCTGACCAGAGCGGTCGGGAGTCTCAGATACCGCTGGCAGAATGTCCGTCGACATGAGCGACAACGACGACGACCTGGACGCATTCGCCCGGCTATTCGGTACCACACCCGAGACCCCGCCCGAGGGGCTCATGCCGCCGGCTGAGGCGTGGCCGACGGTACCCGTCGCGCCCGCCGCCGCCGCGGCCCCAGCCGATCCCCTGGGGTGGTTGCTCAGCGACGCACCCGCCCCCGCACCCGCGGTCGTCCCCGCAGGCAACCAGTACGCACCGGCCCCTGCGTACCCGACGGCGACTGCGACGCTCGCCGAACCGGCTCAGGTGCTCCCCACGCGCAGGAGCCTCGCGGCCGAAGCGGCCCGCGCCTCTCGGGAGGCCGGTCGACGCAACCTGATCATCCTGGCGAGCATCGGCGCCGTCCTGCTGATCCTGGTCGTCGTGCTGATCCTGGTGCTCGTCGCGAAGAACGGCAGTTCGGGATCACCGGATGCACTCCTGAAGCAGACCGCGCCGCCGGCGCCCACCTCCACGTCGACTGCGGCCGCGACGCCGACACCGACACCGACACCGACCGTTACTGCGTCCGAGACGCCGACACCGACGACCACCCCCACTCAGGCGCGCACGGTAGCCCCACCTCCAGCGAGCCCGCCGACGGTGACCGCGAGCGTGACAGGCCCGGTGACCTGCCCCAGCGGAGCCTCGACGACGATCAACATCGCGTACACCACGACGAACGCCGCGACGCTGAATCTGGCGTCGTCCGATGGCTCCGTCAACACCAACCTGACGCCGGCAGCCAGCGGCACCATTTCTTCGGTGCTGTACCAGTGCGACGGCAGCGGGGAGTCGTACACCCTGACCGCGTACAGCACATCCGAAGGGGTGACCCCGGCGACCGCCACCGTGACCCCCACGCCGGCCGGCTAGCGACGGTCGAACTCGCCCTTCGAGACCTCAGCCGACGAATCAGGCCGTTGAGCCCGACCCGGCTCAGCCCTATGCTGTGAGCCACCCGGGGGCGTCCCCCGGTAGGACGCTGAGGAGTCCCTCGTGAGCGACGACACCCCCACCCAACGAATCGATGCCCCGGCCACCGGGGTCAACGAGGCGATCGAGGAAGAGGGCAAGAAGTCGCGTGGGCTGATGATCGCGCTGATCGCGATCGGTGCGCTCCTGCTGATCGGCCTGATCATCGTGCTGATCATCCTGTTGGGCAGGGATGGCACGCCGGTCGCGGTCGGAACCACCAGCCCCAGCGCGTCCGTCACCCCGAGCCAGACGCCGACCACGTCGGCGACGCCGACGGCCACCCCGACGCCGACACCGACACCGACGACAGCCCCTCCGCCCCCGCCTCCGCCGCCGTCGACGAAGCCATCCATCACCGCCTATTCGATCTCGCCCAGCAAGCTCGACTGCAGCAGCGGCACGCCGAACCTGTCGATCCACTGGAGCAGCGTCAACGGCAAGAACGCCTACTTCGGCGTGAACACCGACGATGCCATGACCGGGGGCATGGGATGGGTCCTGCCGCCCACCGGCTCCGACGCCGACTTCCCGGACGGCTACCACCCCTATCAGGCGCTCTGCGGCAATGACTCCACCGAATACACCATCACGATCCTCGGCAATGACGGCAGCAAGGTCAGCAAGAAGTTCACGGTGACCAAGCAATAGCACCGAATAGGAGTTCTCATGTCCGCAACTCCCGCCCCCGCCCCGTCCGGGCTCGATCGACGCCTTCTCGTCGCGCTCCTCGTCATCGGCGGGGTGCTGGCGATCGGGATCATCGTGCTCATCGTCATCCTGCTCACACGGGGAGGCGGAACCACCTTGGCCGACGCGAGCACCACCCCCTCGACCAGTCCCCTCGCCTCGGCGACCCCGACGCCCACTGCAACATCGGGGGGCTCACAGCCGACGTCCGCCCCGGTCGACCACAGCACCCATTTCACGAGCTTCAACGTCGTGACGACGGTGTACTGCGACACGACCGGCAACTCCCCCAAACCCGTCGTCACGCTCAGTTGGGGCAGCCAGAACGCGGTCGAGGCGTGGTTCTCACCGGCCAATGTGGATGCCAAAGATCAGGGCTACATGAAGGTTCCGACCAGCGGCAACCAGAACGATCTGACCGACGAGCACCTCTTCGACTGCAATCACCGCCAGACCGAAGACGTCACCATCACCCTGGTGGGCCCGAACGGCGAGCACGTGAGCAAGCACGCCACGATCACCGACGCCAACTGGCAGGGCTGATCGACCCGGCGACATCTGGCGACCCATGATTGACACGCCGGGCTCGGCGGGGCCAGAGTCGACGTTCAACGGCCTGCCTCCTGCACGGCCGAGGGGATAACACCGCCCGTTCGGCTCGAAGCCACGGCGGATGATCGCAAAGGAGCGAAAGTATGAGGTTATTTGCGCCGTGGGAGCGCTCTCACGAAGGTCGGAGCAGACGAATCCGACGGTCGGCGGCCACGTTCGCGGCGGCAGCCATGCTCGCCGCCCTCGCCGCCGCGCCTGCCCATGCGACGACGGGCAGCGGCAGTTCGGGCCATGCCCTCCCTCCGACGACCAAGTTCGCGTTGCATCGGCCATCCGCCGACGCGATCAAACAGGTGGCGAGCCTGGTCCGCCAACACCAGCTGCACAATGCCGCTCTCGTCGCGGCTGAACTCGCCACCCCGCAGGCGGACTGGTTCACCACCGGCACACCCGCAACGGTGCGACGACAGGTGAGCAAGACCGTGACTGTCGCCAACGTTTTCGGTCGCACTCCGACGCTCGTGATCTACTACGTTCCGGGTCGGGACTGCTCGCAGTACTCCTCCGGCGGTGCCGCGTCCGACGCCGACTACCGCGCCTGGATCGACGCCTTCGTCAGCGGCCTCGGTCGAGGAAAGGCCGTGGTCATCGTCGAACCCGACGGACTCGCGAATCTTCCGAGCGACTGCGCCTCGGCCTACCCAGGACAGGACATCGACGCGCTGACGGCCGGCCGACTCGCCGACATCAAGTACGCGGCCGACACCCTCGAGAGCCGCGCGCCGAATGCATCCATCTATCTCGACGCGGGAAACAGCGCCTGGCAGAACGTGGGAGAGATCACGCGGCGACTGCTTCTCGCCGATGTCAACACGGTCAACGGTTTCGCTCTCAACGTGTCGAACTACCAGTACACGGTCAACTCCGATGACTACGGCACCTGGGTGGCGGACTGCCTGGCCTACGCCACGAGCATCAGCCCCGGCGGGTACGACAGCTGCCCCAACCAGTACTGGAACGGCGGCCCGTCGAACAACTGGACCGGCGTCGCGCTCGACCGCTACGCGCCATGGTCCAGCACGGCGGTCGACGACCCGACGCATTACACCGGAGCCATCGACGAACGCTTCGTCGGAATGCTCAACGGCACGGTGCCGACCGCCCATTTCGTGGTCGATACCAGTCGCAATGGACGCGGACCGAACGACATGTCCGCATACGCCGTCGCGCCGTACAACCAGCCCGCCTCGGTGATCACCGCCTTGCAGAACGGCGGCTGGTGCAACCCGCCCGGTTCGGGCAACGGGACCAAGCCGACCGCCAGCACGGGAGTGCCGCTGGCCGACGCCTACCTCTGGGTGAAGACTCCTGGCGAGTCCGACGGCCAATGCAACATCGCAGGCGGCGCGCGCGGCTGGGATTACTCGCAGGACAACCCGTGGAACTGGGACGCGACGGCGCAGCAGCAGAACGATCCGCTGTGGGGCATCGCCGATCCGGCTGCGGGAGCCTGGTTCCCGCAACAGGCGCTGCAACTCGCGCTCAACGCGCAGCACTGATCCATTCACGCTGAGAGGGACCGGGCAGGTCTGAGGTGCCCGGTCCCTTTTCGTGACCTCGCCATCCGCACGCCTTCACGTCGTCGCACCGTAGAATCGAGCTCTACAACCAGGCACCTCACCAACGACACGGTGCCGCGCATATCGAACCGGAGTTCACGCGATGACGTCTGCCACGGGCATGCCCGACAAACCCGCCCTCGAGGGCCTCGAGGCCGCATGGGGCGCCGCCTGGGAGCACGAAGGCACCTACCGGTTCGATCGCGCTGCTGCGCTGGCGGCAGGCACGGCATCCGTGTTCAGCATCGACACTCCCCCGCCGACCGCATCGGGCAGCCTGCACATCGGGCACGTCTTCAGCTACACCCACATGGACCTCGCGGCCCGGTTCCAGCGGATGCGCGGCCGGCACCTCTTCTACCCGATGGGTTGGGACGACAACGGCCTGCCGACCGAGCGCCGGGTGCAGAACTACTACGGGGTGCGCTGCGACCCGACGCTGCCCTATGTGGACGGCTACGTTCCGCCGCTCGAGGGCGGCGCCGCTTCTGATGGGTCCGGCGCCGGCTCGAAGGCCGCCGACCAGGTGCCGATCTCGCGGCGCAACTTCATCGAGTTGTGCGAGAAGCTCACGGCAGAAGACGAGAAGCAGTTCGAGGCGCTCTGGCGCGACCTCGGACTGAGCGTCGACTGGTCGCTCACCTACCGGACGATCGGCCACGAGGCGCAACTGGCTGCGCAGCGCGCGTTCTTGCGCAACCTCGCACGGGGCGAGGCCTACCAGGCGGATGCGCCGACGCTCTGGGATGTGACTTTCCGCACCGCGGTGGCACAAGCCGAGCTCGAAGACAAGGACCAGCCGGCCGCCTACCACCGGGTGTCGTTCCACCGCACATCACCCGGGCCGCACGGCGAGACAACCGTCGAGATCGAGACGACCCGGCCCGAACTGCTGCCCGCATGTGTCGCGTTGGTGGCGCATCCCGACGACGAGCGCTACCAGGCACTGTTCGGCACCACCGTGGCCACCCCGCTGTTCGGCGTGGAGGTGCCGGTGCTCGCGCACCACCTGGCGCAGAAAGACAAGGGCACGGGCATCGCGATGGTCTGCACCTTCGGCGACGTGACCGACGTGGTGTGGTGGCGCGAGCTCGACCTGCCCACCCGTGCCATCATCGGCAAAGACGGGCGGATCCTCCAGGAGGCACCCGCCGCCGAGCTGTTCAGCCAGACCGGCCGCACCGCGTACGCCGAGCTCGTCGGAAAGACCGTCTTCAGCGCCAAGGCGAAGGTCGTCGAACTGCTGAAGGAGTCCGGTGAGATCATCGGAGACCCGAAGCCGATCACGCATCCCGTCAAGTTCTACGAGAAGGGCGACAAGCCGCTCGAGATCGTCTCGACCCGGCAGTGGTACATCGCGAACGGCGCGCGCGACGAGGCCCTGCGCGACCGGCTGCTCGAGGCGGGTAGGCAGATCGGATTCCATCCCGACTTCATGCGGGTGCGCTACGACAACTGGGTCGGCGGCCTGACCGGTGACTGGCTCATCTCGCGGCAGCGGTTCTTCGGCGTGCCCCTGCCGATCTGGTATCCCCTCGATGCCGACGGCGAGGTGCTTCGCGGCGAGCCGATCGTGCCAGGCGAGCATCTGCTGCCGGTGGACCCCGCGTCGGCGCCTCCTCCCGGGTACGAGGAGTCGCAGCGCGGCCTGCCGAATGGCTTCGTCGGCGAACTCGACATCATGGACACCTGGGCCACCTCGTCGTTGACGCCGCAGATCGCCGGCGGCTGGGAGACCGACCCCGAGCTGTTCGACCTGGTGTTCCCGTACTCACTGCGCTCGCAGGGGCAGGACATCATCCGCACCTGGCTGTTCTCGACCGTGCTGCGCGCCGAGTTGGAGCACCACAGCATTCCGTGGACGGATGCCGGCATCTCGGGCTTCATCGTCGACCCCGATCGCAAGAAGATGTCGAAGTCGAAGGGCAACGTCGTGACGCCCGCGGCGATGCTCGAGGAGCATGGCTCGGATGCGGTGCGCTACTGGGCCGCCTCCAGCCGCCTCGGCACCGACGCGGCTTTCGACCCGCAGAATCCGAAGCAGATGAAGATCGGGCGCCGGCTGGCGATCAAGGTGCTCAACGCGGCCAAGTTCGTGTACTCCTTCCCCGAGCCGCCGTCGGGCGCGGCCATTACCGCCCCCCTCGACCTCGACATGCTGGCCGAGCTCGATGACGTGGTCAGGATCGCCACCGCCGCATACGAGAGCTACGACCACGCCCGCGCGTTGGAGGTGACCGAGCAGTTCTTCTGGACCTTCTGCGACGACTACCTCGAGCTCGTGAAGGAACGCGCATACGCCGGTGATGGCAGCGCCACCCGCAGCCTGCGCGAGGCGATCGACACCCTGCTGCGCCTGCTCGCACCGGTGCTGCCATTCGCCACCGAGGAAGTCTGGCGGTGGACGCACGACGAGTCGATCCACCGGGCCGCGTGGCCCGAGAGCACGGGCGAGTCGGCGGCGCTCGGGCTGCTGCCCGCCGTGAGCGCGGCCCTGATCGGCATCCGACGCGCCAAGACCGACGCGAAGGCCTCGCAGAAGACCGAGGTGGTGTCGGCGACCCTGAGCGGCCCTGCCATCCTCGCCGAAGCCGTCGACGACCTGAAGGCCGTCGGCCGCATCGCCGAACTCACCCTCGTCGAGGCGGCGGACATCGCGGTCACCGACATCGTGCTGGCCGAGGCGACCGTCGAATGAGCCGACGGTCGGCGCGACGTCCGAGCACGGCGCCTCGGGTCCGGCCCGTCGGACCCGACGACCGCGAGGCCTGGCGGGCGCTGTTCATCGCATACGGCGTCTTCTACGAGACCGAGTTCTCGCCGGCAGTGCTCGACGGCGTCTGGACCTGGCTGATGGATGATGCTCACGAGATCTCAGGGCTGGTGGCCGAGTTCGATCCCGATGACTCTGACGATGCCGACGGCCCGGAACTGGTCGGATTCGCGCACCTGCGCCGCCTGCATGACACCTTCACAGCCGGGCCGGCCTGGTTTCTCGACGACCTCTACGTCGCTCAGGAGCACCGCGGAGCGGGAGTCGCCCGCGCGCTCATTGCGGCATGCGAGACCACGGCCCGCGCCGGCGGAGGGGGCACGCTGCGATGGATCACCGCATCCGACAACGCCACCGCGCAACGGCTCTACGACACGGTCGCGACTCGCACCACCTGGGTGACATACGAGAAGGAGACCTGATGCAACTCGGAACCCGATGGAGTGTCGGAGACGAGCCGCCATCGAGCCTTCCCCCGGTGATGGTCGGCGCGATCGCCGACGTGGAGCGCGAGCTCGAGGACGGCGCCGCAGAAGGGGTCGATCCGAGCAACTGGCGCTGGACGCTGACCTGGCTCGAGGGCCGGGCCGTGGTGGAGCTCGATGATGGAACCACCTTGCGCCACGAACCCGCCACCGACACGGTGATCCGCGAGGACCCATGGCGGGACGGCGTCGACACGCGCCGCTAGTCGCTCGACCTGCGCCCGGGGCTAACCGAGCCGAACGTGCTTGACCATGCGCGCAAAGTCGGTGGCGGCGCTGTCGTGATGAGTTTCGCGCATCAGAACGAGCCGCTCATGTGCCGTGAGCCGGCGCTCCGCGCTTCGCTCCGACCAGCGCAGCATGCTCACCGCGAGGTGGGAGATCAGGAGTTCGAGGCCCCTCTGACCAGCGCTGCCACGGCTGGACTGAATCGGAAATGCCGTGCTAGTCATCATCGCTCTCACCTCGTTCTTGGTACTGAAATTACGGTCGGCCACCGACATCGGCGGCTGCATCAGATGGCGGATTCTTGGTCGGTTCACGAGGCATCCACCGTTCCCGAACGCACCCCGGCATCGACGACGGGGAACAGGTTGAGCTGCAGCTCGACCGGACGCACGTCCGGTCCGGTCTGGCCGCGGAAGCGCTCCTTGTAACGCTCCGCTACCTGGTTCAACTCCCGGTCGAGCGCGGCCAATTGCCTGCTCGTCAGCTGCATGCTCATCGCCGTCAAGCCGCTCGCCGCGAGCCACTCCTGCGGAAGCAACCGCTCGCCTCGCGCCATGAAGTCGTCGAGCAGGCGGCGGCGGGTGCGCGACCATTCCGCCAGGATCAGCTCGCCCGCGGCGCGGTCCGCGCTGTCTTCTGCCAGACCGGCGATATCGACAGCGACCGGACCGGGCACCCGCTCCCACCAGCGTTCGCGTGCACTGCCCCGAGCCGGATCGTCACGGACGAAGCCGCTCTTCTCCAGCTGCCGCAAGTGATAGCTGGTGGCGCCGCTGGACTCCCCCAGCCGTTCGGCCAGCGCGCTCGCGGTTGCCGGTCCGTAAGTGGACAGTGCCTCGAGCAGTTGAACCCGCAGCGGGTGGGCCAGAGCCTTCAGACGCGCGCCGGCCAGCGGCCGGTGCAGCGGTTCGATGCTGACGTCATCCATGTATCCAAAGATAGCATTGCAAACCGTTCTTTGCATAGGTTCTTTTGCAACGGTGTCTTTGCATGTCGTCGTAGGCTGGAGCCATGGCCTCCTCCGACAACCCTTTCTTCACACCGAGCGCACTTCCCTTCGGGCTGCCGCCCTTCGCCGAGATCCGTGACGAGCACTACGAACCGGCATTCGAGAAGGGCATGAGCGATCAACTCTCCGAGGTGCAGGCAATCGTTCGCACGCGCGATATGCCGACCTTCGAGAACACCTTCGTCTCGCTCGAGCAGAGCGGACAGTTGCTCGAGCGCGTCGCCAACGTGTTCTTCAACAAGAGTTCGGCCGACTCCGACGACTTCACCAACGAGCTCGAGCAGAAGATCGCGCCGAAGCTCGCGGCACACCACGACGCGATCCTGCTCGATTCTCAGCTGTACGGGCGGGTCACCACCGTGCACGACCAGTTGGAGCAGAACGCCGAGCTGACCGCCGAGCAGAAGTACCTCGTGCACCGCTGGCACACCGAGATGACGCTCGCCGGCGCGGGGCTCGACGATGCTCAGAAGGAGAAGCTCAAGGAGTACAACCAGCAGCTCTCGGTGCTCACCACCAAGTTCGAGAAGAACCTGCTGAGCGACACCAACGAGCTGGCGGTCGTGATCGACGATGTCGCCGACCTCGACGGGCTTGAGGCGGGTGAGATCAGCGCGGCCGCGCAGGCGGCATCCGAGCGGGGGCTTCCCGAGGGGACATACCTGGTGACACTCGTCTTGCCAACGGGGCACCCGTTCCTGGCCTCGCTGACGGATCGCAGCATCCGTCAGCGCATCATGGAGGCCTCGCAGGCGCGAGGCAACCACGGCGGCGAGTTCGACAACAACTCGGTGCTGCTCGAGATCGTGAGACTGCGCGCCGAGCGGGCGGCACTGCTCGGGTTCGCGAACCACGCGGCCTTCGTGCTGGCCGACTCGACCGCGAAGACCCCGGATGCTGTGGCCGCCATGCTCGGCCGGCTCGCACCTCCGGCCGCCCGCAACGCCAAGACGGAACAGAGGGACCTGGAGGTGCTCACCGAGGAGCAGCTCGATGACGACGACTCGACCGCCACCGCGAGCAGCGAGGGTGTGAAGAGCTGGGACTGGTCGTTCTGGACCGAGAAGGTGCGGCAGCAGAAGTACGACGTCGACACCGCGGCCCTGCGCCCCTGGTTCGAGGCCGAGCGCGTGCTGCAGGACGGCATCTTCTTCGCCGCGAACCAGCTCTACGGCATCACCTTCACCGAGCGGAAGGACCTGATCGGATACCACCCCGATGTGCGCGTCTTCGAGGTGCGCAATGAGGACGGCAGCGAACTCGGGCTCTACCTGCTCGACTTGTACACGCGCGATTCCAAGCGCGGCGGCGCGTGGATGAACGAGCTGTTCGCACAGGCGGATCTGCTCGGTCACGAGACCTCGATCGTCGTGAACAACCTCAACGTGCCCAAGCCGGCAGCCGGATCGCCGACCCTGCTCACCTTCGACGAGACGTCGACCTTCTTCCACGAGTTCGGGCACGCGCTGCACGGACTGTTCGCGCACGTCACCTACCCGAAGCTGGCCGGTACCAATGTGTTCCGCGACTTCGTCGAGTTCCCCAGCCAGGTCAATGAGATGTGGATGCTGTGGCCCGAGGTACTCGCGAATTACGCCAAGCACTACCAGACCGGTGCCCCGCTCGACCAGGGCATCGTCGACCGCCTGCACGAGTCGGAGCAGTTCAACGAGGGCTTCGCCACCAGCGAGTACCTCGGCGCGGCGCTGCTCGATCAGGCGTGGCACACCCTCACCGCCGAGGCCGCGAAGAAGGTCGAGGACGTACAGGGCTTCGAGGCCGATGCCCTCACGGCGGCTGGCCTCGACAACCCGGTCGTGCCTCCGCGCTACCGCAGCACCTACTTCGCCCACGTGTTCTCGGGCGGTTACGACGCCGGTTACTACTCCTACATCTGGAGCGAGGTGCTCGACGCCGACACGGTCGACTGGTTCAAGGCGAACGGCGGGCTGACGCGCGCCAACGGCGACCGGTTCCGCGCCAAGCTGCTGGGCGTCGGCGGGTCGAAGGATCCGATCGAGGCCTACGTCGACTTCCGAGGCAAGGTCGCCGAGATCGGGCCGCTGCTCACGCGCCGCGGCCTGGAGTGACGCCGGCAGCGACCTGCGCCCGGAAGATCGCCAGGACCCGCGGGTCGACCCAGGAGACGTCTTCGGCCACCCGCATCTCGTAGTTCTCGGTGCCGACCCAGGCGGCGAAGTCCCGTGACCCCATCGCCAGCGCGCCACCATCGAGTTCGATGCGGAGTTCGGGTGTCACCGGAATCCGCTCCTCCTCGGTCGACGCCGTCAGGTAGAGGTCGTTGAGCTCGAGCAGGCGAGCCAGCTCCCCCACCGGTGCCGGATGGTCATCGACGCGCAGGTCGACAGCCGTGTCGTCGAAACCGCCGTACCCAGCGCCCGCGCGCACCACGTAGAGCGCGGCCGATTGGCGCCCGCGCGAGTCGCCTCCCGCCGCGTCGCCCGCAGCCAGCGCGGTGAGCAGTCGTCGGCCGAGGGGCTCGTCCGGCTCCGAGCCGAGCCACGCGGCCTCCATCTCGTACAGCACCTCGGGCCCGGTCAGAATGTTGCCCTGCAGCGCATAACCGTCCCCGGCGATGCCACCCGCCCAGGCCAGGCATCCGGACCCGGTGAAGGTCGCCGCCCGACCCTCGGCGTCGACGATGCCGGCCTGACGATCCTCCCGACCCTCATCGCCTCCCAGCAAACGCTGGAGCGTCTCCTCGGCGGTCGCACCTGCCGCCAGCATGGCGAGGCCGTCCCGTTTGTATGCGACGTTCGCCGCGGCCTGGGTGGCGAGGGCGCCGACCCCGGCCGCCGCCGCGGGAACGGCCGAACCGACCGCCAAGAACTTGGAGGCGACGGCCACGCCCCACGACAAGCCATCGGCGGAGCGCGCCACGATCGAGAACGTCATACGCCGAACCTATCGCCGCAGGACGGTCCCGGCGCCGGTTTCGACAGCCTCACCCGGCGAGGGCACGGAGAGTGCCCAGGCGCACGTCGAGCGTCGGACCCTGCGGCACGACGATGACCTCGTCGGCGAGGGTCGACGCGACCAGGGCATCGATCCGCTCCCGGACCTGGGAAGGAGTCCCGATGGCCTGATGCCGCAATCGGTCGTCGACGAAGGCGTTCTCGCCGTCGGTCCAGGGATGCGCCAGCGACTCCTCCAGCGACGGAACCCGGGTCGGGTGGCCGCTTCGCAGCCGGATCAGCTGCAACGCCTGCGGGAGAGCGAGTTCGCGCGCGTGATCCGTGGAGCCTGCGACCAGGGCGGAGACGGCGACCATCGAATGCGGCTCGCCGAGCACCACCGACGGGGTGAACGCATCGCGGTACAGGTCGAACGCGAGCGGGGTGGTGTCTCCGCCCGCGAAATGGTGGGCGAAGGCGAACGGGAGCCCCATCATCCCGGCCAGGCGCGCACTGAAGTCGCTCGAGCCGAGCAGCCACAGCTCGGGGGAATCCCCCATGCCGGGCACGGCCATGATGCGCGAGCCCTGGCCGCCCTCGAGAGCGGGGATGGTGCCGAAATAGGCGAGCAGCTCGATGACCTGTTGCGGGAAGTCATCCACGGTCTCGATGCCGGCATGGCGGCGGATGGTGGCGCTCACCAGCGGGTCGGTGCCCGCGGCACGCCCGAGCCCGAGGTCGATCCGGTCGCCGTGGAGCGCCACGAGCGTGCCGAACTGCTCCGCCACGACCAGGCTCGAGTGGTTCGGCAGCATGACGCCACCCGATCCCACCCGGATCCGCTCCGTCGCGTCGGCGATGGCGCCGATCAGCACCGGCGGCGACGAGCTGGCGATGCCGGGCATGCCGTGATGTTCGGCCACCCAGAAGCGGCGGTAGCCGAGGGAGTCGGCCTCCCGCGCGACTGTCAGTGTCTCGGCGAGCGCCTCGGCGTGCGAGCCCCCTTCGCGGACGGAGGCCAGGTCGAGCACGGAAAGCGGAACGGTCACTCACGGAGTAACGGGCCCGAGCAGCAGACGATTCCCGAACTCAGCCGAGCACTGCTGCGAGAAAACGGCCGCGCTAACATCGACGCGATGGCTTCCTCCCTGCTCGAAAGATTCGATCCGCGGCGTAATTCGCTCAACGCGCTTCGCCTCCTGCTCGCCGCTCTGGTGATCGTCTCGCACTCCTGGCCCCTGTCGGACCACAACCCCGAGCCGGAATGGGGCGGCGCCAACCTCGGCACCTGGGCGGTCTTCGGGTTCTTCGCGATCTCGGGCTTCCTGATCACCCGCAGCCGCATGAGCGGGCGCTCGACCTTCGACTTCTACCGCGCCCGCGTGTTGCGCATCTTCCCGGCATTCATCGTTGCGCTGCTCGTCGTGGCCGTGGGGTTCGCTCCTCTCTCGCAGCTGTTCGATCCGGATGCCGTCTGGCACCCCATCAGCTCGGTTACCTTCGTGCTCCGCAACCTGCTCCTCTACCCGCCCCTGCTCGGTCAGCCCGGGATCGTGCATACCCTGAGCGGCACGCCATTCCCCGGCATCTGGGACGGCTCGCTGTGGACCCTGTTCTGGGAGGCCTGCTGCTACGTCGCGATCGGCATCGCCGTAAGCGTGCTTCCGCGCAGGCGGGTCCCGTTGCTCGTCATCGGGTTGTTCGGCATCCTGACCCTGGTGTCGCTCGCGGGCGCGTTCGGGATCGTTGCGCTCCCCGAACTGGCGGCGCGAGTCATCCCGATGCTGATCGCGTTCGCCGCAGGCTCGCTGCTCTTCCTCTTCGGTGACCGGGTGCGCGCGAATCTGCTGACCGCAGCCATCGCGGTGGGAGCGCTGATCGTCGCAGGGGCGGTCGGCCTGGTCCCGCAGCTGGGCGCACTGCCCCTCGCCTTCCTGCTGCTGACCCTGGGCAACGTTCTTCCGCTGCACAGGGTGGGCAGGTCGTTCGACATCTCCTACGGCGTCTACATCTACGCCTGGCCGGTTCAGCAGACGCTCGCGCTGGCCTTCCATCCGCAGCTTCCCGTTGCCCTGTTCATTCTGCTGTCGCTCGTCGGCACGCTGCCGCTGGCCTTCCTGAGCTGCTGGCTGATCGAGCGGCCCGCGCTGGCCCTGAAGCGCCGACCGGTCGCCGCGGTTCCCGCACCGGCTTAGCCGGACTCGGTGGCGTCGGCTCCGGGCGGCTCCTGGGCGCTCGCCGTCTCTGCAGTACGCCGGCGCCCGACCGAGAGCACGAGCATCACGATCGCGCCCACGATGAGTCCCCAGAATGCCGACCCGACATTGAGGAGTTGGATGCCGGACGCGACCACCAGGAACGTCACCATCGCGACGACCCGGTGCTGCGGGTCCTCCAGGGCGGCGGTTACCGAGCCGATCAGGGCCCCCAGCAGCGCGAGGCCTGCGACCGCCTCGATCAGGATCGGCGGACTGGCTGCGACGAGGGCGGTGGCGGCTCCGGCCGCCAGGCCGATCAGCAGATAGGCACAGCCGGAACTGACGGTGGCGATCCAGCGGCGATCGCGGTCCGGGTGGGCGTCGGGGCCGGCCATCATGGCCGCGGTGATCGCCGACAGGTTGAGCGCGTATGCACCGAAGAACGAGCCGATCGTCGTCGCGATTCCTGCTCCCGTCAGCATCGCCCTCGCCGGCGGATGCTCGTAGCCGAAGGTGCGCAGCACCGCAAAACCCGGCACGTTCTGCCCCGCCATCGTGACGATGTAGAGCGGGATTCCCAGGCCGACCAGCACGAGCGGATCGAAGCTCGGCACCACGAAGCGGACCGTCGGCACCAGATGCACCGCCGCGATCTGAGGACCCGAGAGCACGACCGCCACCGCCGTGACGACGACCGCGGCCGCGACCGCCCAGCGCGGGGCGAAGCGGGTGAGCACGAGCCACACCACGATCGGCGGCAGAGCCAGCAGCGGCAGCTGCACGGCCGCCTGCACGGGAGCCAAGCAGATCGGGAACAGGATGCCGGCCAGCATGGCACTGGCGATCGGCCGCGGGATCCGGGTCATGGTGCGCGCCAGCCACGGCCAGAGTCCGGTCGCCAGCAGCAGGACCCCGCAGAGCAGGAAGGCGCCGACCGCGGCGCGGAAATCTCCCGTCGTCCTGTGAGCTGCGACGAGAAGTGCCGCTCCCGGTGTCGACCACGCGAACGAGAGCGGCATCCGATACCGCAGGCTCATGGCGATCGCGAGTACGCCCTGGAAGACGCACAGCACGAGCAGCCCGGATGCCGCTTCTGCCTCAGTCGCGCCGACCGCTCGCAGTCCCGAGATCAAGAGGGCGAAAGAACTCGCGAATCCGGTGATCGAGGCGACGATTCCCGCGATGATCGGGTGGGAGACGGATGCCGGAGGTGCCGTCGTCACGCGAGCTCCGGGCGCAGCCGCGCTGCGCGGAACGCGATCCAGGTGATCCCCAGCGCCGCGGCCAGCATGACTGCCGCGAGGATGATCCAGCCGATCGTTCCCAGGGCGAGAGCCGTGGCGGCGACCAGAGCGGGCCCGATCGCGGATCCCATCGAGAAGGTGGTGCCGACGAGCCCCTGATAGGCGCCCGCCCGGTGAGGATCGGCGAGCTCGAAGCTCATCCCCCACATGCTGGCCTGCGAGAGGACTTCGCAGAACGCCCCGGCCGCTGCGCCGACGATCAGGACCGCGCAGGCGGCCACCGCCGGCAGCCCGTGCGCCGCGGCGTAGACCAGGCACGCCACCACGAAGAGCCCTCCGGCCAGTGCGTTCGCCCACCCCGCCGTGCGCATCCGGTGCGTGTTGCGCGAGAGCCGCACGGTGAAGGCGATCACGATGGCCGTGTTGGTGATCAGCAGAACCGACAGGATGCTGCGAGGCGCTGCCGTGTTGTGGGCGACCCAGAGCGGCACACCGACCTCTTCGAGCGAGAACTGCACGGCGAACACGCCGGTCAGCAAGGCGAAGATGAGGTACTGCGGGTTGCGCCACGGCGAAAGTCCCGGACGACCGGTCGTGCCCGAGCCCCGGGAGGTCGAACCCACGGCGAGCTGCTCCGACGCCAGCGCGGTGGGATCGATGAGAGGGTCGTCGCCGTCCCTGGCGGGGTCAGATCGTGAGGTACCCGGCGCATCCACCGAGGCGGGCAACCGTGCCAGGTTCAGTTGTCCGATGAAGTACACGACGCCGGCCGCGACCAGGGTCGTGCGGAACGCGACCGGGCTTCCGACCGCGAGCGTGATGCCCGAGAAACCCGACCCGACGGAGATGCCGATGTTGGTCAGCGTGCGCAGCACCGCGCGAGTGCGCACGCGGTTCGGGCCCGTGAAGGCCCGAGCGATGATCGCCGCCCGCGCCGAGTGCCCGATGGCCTCGGCGACGCCGGTGAGACAGGCGACCAGCACCGCGACGGCGAACGTGCTGACCAGCGCGTAGCAGATGAGCCCCGCAGCTTCGACGATCACCGCCCCGAGCAGGAGCCGACGGGCGCTCAGCAGATCGGAGAGTTGGCCGCCGATCAACGAGAACACGATGCCCGTCACGCTCGCGGCGCCGAGGACGATCGCGATCTGCCCGGCTGGCAGGTGCACGACGAAGTTCAGATAGAGCACCGTGAGGGTCAGGAACACCCCGCGGCCGAGCGTCGCGATGAGGGTCGAGGTGGCCAGGATGCGCATCACCGGGTCGACGGCGCGCACGCGATCGACGAGGGAGGCGGTCATCAGCTCAGTCTCCCTCAGACCGCAGCCGGCACCTGGTGACGCGCGGCGCGGAACGCGAGCGCGGCGACTCCGCCCCCCGCCACGACGAACAGCAGGCCGACCAGGCCCCAGCCCGGCCAGCCCCACGCGATCGCCGTCGCGGCGATCAACGCCGGGCCGACGGCCGAGCCGAGTCCGTAGCTCGTGCCGAAGACGCCCTGGTAACTGCCGACCGTGACCGGATCGGCCAGTTCGAAGCTCAGCCCCCAGATACCGGCCAGCGAGAGCACCTCCGCCACCGCTGCGATCGTCGACGCCGCGACCAGTGCGACACAGGCCCAGAACACGGGGACGCCACTGGCGGCGGCGTACGCGGCGCACGCGATCGCGAGCAGCACTCCGCTCAACAGGGTGACCCATCCTGCGGTCCGGAAACGGTGCGTGTTTCGCGAGAGAGGAACCGTGAGCACAACGACGACGATCGTATTGAGGATGAGCAGCACCGAGATGATCGCGTGCGGAGCGGTGGTGGCCCGCGCGACCCACAGTGGCATCCCGATCTCTTGGATCGTGAATTGCACCGTGAACGCGGCGCTCAGGACGCAGAGCACCAGGTAGCGCGGATCGCGCCAGGGCGAGTGAGCCCGCAAGACCGTTCGGTGCCGGTTGCGCTTCTCCTGGGCGCTCTCGAGGGCGGTCTCGGCGACCGGCAGCTGCTCATCGATCGGCAGCAGTTCGTCGACCCGGTCGACATCAGCATCCGGCTCCAACCCGCGCGCCATCGGGGCGTCGACGCCGACGGGAAGCCGGAACAGGCTCAACTGGGCGGCCGTCACCACCACGGCCGCGATGACGAAGGAGAGGCGGTAGGAGTCGGCTGTCCCGATCACCAGCGGAATGCTCGCGACTCCCGCCCCGATGCCGATGCCGATGTTGGTCAGGGTGCGCAGCACCGCGCGCGCTCGCACTCCAGGGGCACCCGAAAAGGCGCGCCCCAGGATCGCACTCTGCGCCGAGTGCCCCAGAGCGCCGGTCGCGCCCTGGACGACCGCGATGACGAGCGCCAGCCACACCTCATGCACCAGGACGTATCCGGCGAGCGTGATTCCGTTGACCAGCATGGCCACGGCCGTCATGCGCCGGGCGCTGACCCGGTCAGACAGGTGGCCGCCGATGAGCGCGAACACGATCGAGGTCACGCTGGCCGCGCCGAACACCAGCGCGATCTGAGCCGGGTCGAGCTTGATGATGAAACCCAGGTAAAGGGTCGTCAGAGTGAGGAAAACCCCCCGGCCGAGCGTGGAGAAGAAGGTCGAAGTGGCAAGGATTCGCAGAACGGGATCGTCGATGCGGACGCGTTCGGCGATCGTGGCGGTCATCTGCACAGTATTCGGCAGACCGGCGACAACGACCAAGGGGCCGCCGACCGACGAGTGGCTATGCGGACTTCTCGGTGCGGCGAGCCGCGCGCGGCACGATCGTCGGGGCTGCGTTCTCGAGCACGGCACCCTTCGTGACGACGACTCGGGCGACCTCGTCGCTCGACGGCACCTCGAACATGATCGGTCCGAGCACCTCTTCGAGAATCGCACGGAGACCGCGCGCACCGGTCTGTCGCAGCACGGCAAGATCGGCGATCGCCTCGAGGGCGTCCTCCTCGAACTCGAGCTCGACGCCGTCGATCTGGAACATGCGCTGGTACTGCCGCACCAGGGCGTTCTTCGGCACGGTCAAGATCTCCATGAGCGCGTGCTGGTCGAGCGGAGTCACCGTCGTGACGACGGGGAGACGCCCGATGAACTCGGGGATGAGGCCGAACTTGTGCAGGTCTTCGGGAAGCACCTCGCTGAACAGGGTGGCCTCGTCGCGCTTGGAGTGCAGCGGGGCGCCGAAGCCGATCCCGCGGCGGCCGACGCGGGCCGAGATGATGTCTTCGAGACCCGAGAACGCACCGGCCACGATGAACAGCACATTCGTCGTGTCGATCTGGATGAACTCCTGATGCGGGTGCTTGCGACCGCCCTGCGGCGGAACCGAGGCCACGGTGCCCTCGAGAATCTTGAGCAGCGCCTGCTGCACACCCTCACCCGAGACATCGCGGGTGATCGACGGGTTCTCGGCCTTGCGGGCGATCTTGTCGACCTCGTCGATGTAGATGATGCCGTTCTCGGCGCGCTTGACGTCGTAGTCGGCGGCCTGGATGAGCTTGAGCAGGATGTTCTCGACGTCTTCACCGACGTAGCCCGCTTCGGTGAGGGCCGTGGCATCGGCCACCGCGAACGGCACGTTGAGCCGCTTCGCGAGGGTCTGCGCCAGGTAGGTCTTGCCGCATCCGGTCGGACCGATCAGCAGGATGTTGCTCTTCGCGATCTCGATGTCGTCGATGACGGCGTCGGCCGCGCTGAGCGTCGACCGGGCGCGAACGCGCTTGTAGTGGTTGTACACCGCGACCGAGAGTGCGCGCTTTGCGGGCTCCTGGCCGATGACGTACTCCTCGAGGAACGAGAAGATCTCTTTCGGCTTCGGCAGGTCGAACTCGCTCGAGACCTCTTCGCCCGCCTCGGCAAGACGCTCTTCGATGATCTCGTTGCAGAGCTCGACGCACTCGTCGCAGATGTACACACCGGGACCGGCGATCAGCTGCTGGACCTGCTTCTGAGACTTGCCACAAAAGGAGCACTTGAGCAGGTCAGCGCTCTCCCCGATGCGTGCCATGCATTCGAGCCTAACCCGAACCACCAACGGCGACCTGCAGTGTGGGGAAATGCCTCATCGGCGCGTCGTCGTAGGCTGGATCCATGCCCACGGCCGCGAGAGCGCAGCGATTGGCCCGCGGTTGGATCGTCGGCCTCGTCGCCACGACGGTCGCGGCCGTGTCGCATTCGCTCGCGGGCGGCCACCAGCCGGGCCTGCTGAGCTTCGGAACCGCGCTGGTGTTCGCCGGCATGCTCGGTACCCTGGTGATCGGCCGCACGCCGTCGCTGCTGCGGCTCGGCGTCGCGGTCGCAGTGTCGCAACTCGCGTTCCACCTGTTGTTCTCGCTGCTCGGAAACGGCGGGGTCACTGCTTCGTCGACCGGCTCCGGCGGAGGCATGGCGGGGATGCCGGGGATGCCGATGGATGCCGCCCCCGCCACCGCTCCCCTAGCGATGAACGCTCACAACCACCTCGCAGATCCCGGCATGTGGATCGCCCACGCCCTCGCTGCGGCCCTGACCGTCCTGTTCCTGCGCCGGGCGGAACTCGCCGTCTGGACCATGCTCATGCGACTGGGCCGCCTCGTGGTGACCCGCCTGACGGTCGTGCTCGCCCCGGTGGCGACGGTCGCGGCGCGGCGCATCCCGTCGCGTCCGACCATCGAGGCCGGGCCCGTCAAACGGCTGCTGGTCGCGTCCGCGTCTCGACGCGGTCCCCCGCTGTTCGCGTTCTGAACCCTCACAGGCGGCGCCCACCGGGTGTCGCCCGGCGTCGCGTGCGCGCGCATCCAGAATTCGTAGACAGGACAACACCAACGCATGAATCACTCATTCCGCCGACGATTCGCCGTCGGCTCCCTCGCGCTCGGCGCGGCAACGCTGCTGGCGATCTCGGCGCCGCTGAGCGCCAGCGCTCATGTCTCCCTGGAGGAGAACACCGCGGCGCCCGGCACCTTCACCACCCTGACCTTCCGGGTGCCCAACGAGTCCACCGCCGCGTCGACCACCAAGCTCACCGTGACGCTGCCGGAGGGCACGTCGCTGCTGAGCAGTGTGAGCTACATCCCGGTGCCTGGGTGGACGACCGACCTGGTCACCAGCAAGCTCGCGACACCGATCACGACGGGTGACAGCACCATCACCGAAGCCGTCACCCAGGTGATCTGGACCGCCGACTCGAGTTCGGGATACGGCCCGGGCAGTCAGGGCATCTTCAAGCTCTTCGTCGGACCGGTGCCTGATGTCGGCCAGCTGAAGCTGCCGGTCGACCAGGGCTACAGCGACGGCACCGCCGCGTCGTGGAGCGGCGGCGCAAAATCCGAGCATCCCGCCCCTGTGCTGTACATCGATGACAAGCCGGTCGCCGACGGCGACCCCGACAGCGCCCCGATCGCCACCGTCGGTGCCACCGCGAGCCCGACGGCCCAGCCGGATGCCGTGGCGCGCGTGGTCGGAGGAGTCGGCCTACTGCTCGGCGCCATCGCCCTGGTCATCGCGATCGCCGGCCGCTCGTCGAACGGCCGACGCCAGAAGAAGGTGAGCTAGCGATGCGGCGCGGCCCTGCCGTCGTGCTGGCGCTCGCGCTCGGCATCGTGGGCGTCGTGGCGGTCGCCGAGCCTGCGGTGGCTCACAACCAGATCGTGTCGTCGACACCGGCACCGAATCAGACGCTGACCGCTCTGCCTGCGCAGTTCGAGATCGACACGAACAACGCGCTGCTCGACATCGGCGGCACGGGCCGCGGCTTCGCCTTCGAGATCCAGGATGCCGCCGGCGCGTACTACCAGACCGGCTGCGTCTCGATCGTCGACGACAACATGTTCACCGATGCCAGGCTCGGTGCCCCGGGGGCGTACACGATCATCTACCAGCTGGTGTCGTCAGACGGGCACACCGTCAGCGGCCGGATTCCGTTCACCTGGTCTCCTTCTAGCTCCGCGGTCGTGACCAAGGGCGTCTCGTCTCCGCCGGGCTGCCACGGCGCACCGGGTCCGGCCAAGCCCGGTTCCGGCAACGGAGGAAGCGAGGGCGTGCGCGCCTCGACGGTGCCACTCGGCGACATCCTCTGGATCGGCGGGATCATCGTCGCGGTCGCCCTGGCCGTCATCGTCACCGTGCTGCTGGTGACGCGACGTCGGCCGGATGACGAGCAGGGCGACGAGGGCGACCCGCCCGATCCGGCAGACGCCTAGGTCTTCGTGATCTCGACCAGCGGGAGTTCGCGCCCGGCCTTCTCCTGCTGGTCGACGAAGAAGGGGTACTCGGCGGTCAGCTTCGCCCACGCCTGCTCGCGCACCTTCTGAGCCAGCACGCGGGCCGCGCCGTCGTACTGCTTCGACGGTTCTTCCACATGGACAACCGGATCGGCAACGAGGTTGCGGTACCACTGGGGCTCGGTCTCGGCCCCGTCGTTCGAGGCGATCACCAGGATGCCCCGGTCGGTCGTCGTGAACATCACCGGCACGGTCATCGGCGCGAAGGTGCGCGCGCCGGTCGTGGTGAGCAGCACCAGCCGGTCGCGGTGCACGCCCTCGACGGAGATCTCGCCGCCGGCGCGGAAGTCGGCGATGACCTGCTCGTTGACCGATCGCATGTTCATCCGGTCACGCTAGGCGGCGGCTCACCACGCGCAAGAGCATGGCCGCAACCTTCAGCCTGCTCACAGGTGAGTCGCCCGCCGGGCACACAGAGAGGGGCCCGGCGGGTGACTCCCACCGGGCCCCTCGCGTGACGAGCCCGGCTACTTCACCAATGCCGGCAGGTTCTTGCGGCTGCTCAGCACCTGGTCGATCAGGCCGTACTCGAGGGCCTCGTCGGCCGACAGGATGGTGTCGCGCTCGAGGTCCTTGTTGATGCGCTCCAGGTCGTGGTTCGAGTGCCGCACCAGCGTCTCTTCGAGCCAGGTGCGCAGGCGCAGGATCTCTTTCGCCTGGATCTCGATGTCCGACGCCTGACCGCGGCCGGCCTCGCCGACGGCGGGCTGGTGGATCAGGATGCGCGCGTTCGGAAGCGCGAGGCGCTTGCCGGGCGTTCCGGCGGCGGCGATCACCGCGGCGGCCGAGGCCGCCTGGCCGAGCACCACCGTCTGGATCTGCGGACGGATGTACTGCATCGTGTCGTAGATCGCGGTCATCGCGGTGAACGAGCCACCGGGCGAGTTGATGTACATGACGATGTCGCGATCCGGGTCCTGGCTCTCGAGCACGAGCAGCTGGGCCATGATGTCATCGGCCGAGGCGTCATCCACCTGCACACCCAGGAAGATGATGCGGTCTTCGAACAGCTTCGCGTACGGGTCCTGGCGTTTGAAGCCGTACGCCGTGCGCTCCTCGAAGCTGGGCAGGATGTAGCGGGACTCGGGCATGGGGATGTTCATTGTTCTCTGTCCCTTACTTCTTGTCTTCGGTGCCGCCGCCGCCGACGACGTCGGACGCGGACTCGCGGATGTGGTCGACGAAGCCGTAGTCGAGGGCTTCCTGGGCGTTGAACCACCGGTCGCGGTCGCCATCCGCGTTGATCTGCTCGACGGTCTTGCCGGTCTGCGCTGCCGTGATCTCGGCGAGGCGGTTCTTCATGTCGATGATGAGCTGCGCCTGAGTCTGGATGTCGGACGAGGTACCGCCGAATCCACCGGACGGCTGATGCAGCAGCACGCGCGCGTTGGGCGTGATGTAGCGCTTGCCCTTGGTGCCGGCGGTCAGCAGGAACTGCCCCATCGACGCGGCCATGCCGATGCCGACCGTGACGATGTCGTTGGGCACGAACTGCATGGTGTCGTAGATGGCCATGCCCGCCGTGATCGAGCCGCCGGGTGAGTTGATGTACAGGAAGATGTCCTTCTTCGGGTCTTCCGCGGCGAGCAGCAGGAGTTTGGCCGCGATTTCATTCGCGTTGTCGTCGCGCACCTCCGAACCGAGCCAGATGATGCGGTCTTTCAAGAGGCGGTCAAAGACACTCGGCGGGAATGGCGTATCGGCCATGGGGTTGCTCCGTTTCGGTAGGTCGATGTCGAATCTACCGGCGGCCCCCGAGCACGATGACCGTGTTCGCCCTGGGCAGAGGCCGCGCGCCCTTGCTGGTCGAGTAGCACCGCAGGTGCGTATCGAGACCATCCCCTGGTTAGCCTGAATGGCATGAACAGCGACTGGCAGCAACGCGTCGACGCGATCTGGGCGGATGCCGCGAACCTGAGCGACGACGAGCTCGTCTCGTCGATCGACGCGCTGGCCGCCGAGCGAGGGCCGAACGATGCCGTGGCTCTTGCGGAGCGCGGCGGCGCACGCGACTCCACCGGGCGGGAGGAGGAGGCGGTCCCGTTCTACCGGGCAGCCCTTGCCGCCGGGCTCGACGATGCGCGTCGCGGTCAGGTCGTCATCCAACTCGCCAGCACGGTGCGCAACCTGGGCCGCCCCGAGGAGTCGCTCGAGTTGCTGAGCGCCGAGTTCGCCGAGCAGCCCGACCATCCGCTGGCGGATGCCGCGACCGCGTTCGCCGCGCTCGCCCTGGCCAGCGCGGGTCGGCCGGCCGAGGGGCTGGTCGCCGTGCTGCACGCGCTCGCGCCCCACCTGCCGAGATACCAGCGCGCGGTCAACGCCTACGCAGACGAGCTGCTGGAGGCCAGGGGCAGCGGAATGGGTGCCTAGATCAGTTTCTCGAGGGTGTTCAGGTTGCGGGTCGTGAGCCACGGCTTGAACGAGGCCTTCGACTGCGCCTTGCCCATCGCCGAGTCGAGCGTGCTGCCCTTCGGCACCGACCAGTAGATGACGCCATCGCCGGCTTCGGCCTGCTCGACCGCGGGATCGAGCTCGACCTCCAGCAGCTCGGCGCGCACCTCGGGCTTCACCGCGAAGATGACGTAGGCGTGCCGGTCGTCCGAGCGCGGGTACGGGTAGGCGGCGATGATCGCGCGGATCGCATCCACCGTGAGCACGTGCACCCAGGCCTCGTAGCCGAAGCGCTCGCGCAGGGCCGACTCGAGGGTCTGCTTGGCGGCGGATGCGGCATCCCGAGTCGTGAAGAGCACGTTGCCGCTGGCCAGCACGGTCTCCACGTTGGTGTAGTGATCGGGCGCTGCGCCCAGCCCGCGCACGACCTCGGCGAGGTCGGCCATCTTGAGGTTGACCCCGCCGACGTTGACCCCACGCAGCAGCGCGACGTAGTCGGTCATCGTGCTGCGCGGATGCCGCTAGCTGTGGTCGTGCCCGGCGTGGTCGTCGAGCTCGCCGGCATCGGCCGCAGCCGACTCGTCGTCGGCCAGGATGCCCTCGGTCAGCGCCGAGACATCCACGGCCTTGCCCTTGGTGTCGACGACCTTGGCCTTCGAGAGCACGCTGGCGAGCGCCTTGGCGCGCGCGACCTCGCCGATCATCGCGGGCAGCTGGCCGTTCTGGTCGAGCACCTTGATGAACTCGCCCGGCTCCATGCCGTACTGCGACGACGCCTGGATGAGGTACGAGGTGAGCTCGTTCTGGCTCGACCTTCACCTCCTCCTTCTCGGCGATCGCGTCGAGCAGGATCTGCGAGCGGAAGGTCTTCTCGCTGGATTCGGCGACCTCGGCGCGGTGCGCATCGTCTTCGAGCCGGCCCTCCTGCTCGAGGTGGCGGTGCACCTCGTCGTCGATGAGCCCCTGAGGAACCGGGATGTCGACCTTCTTGAGCAGCTCGTCGACGATCTTGTCGCGGGCCTCGACGCCCTGGCCGAACTCCTTCGACTTGGCGAGCTGCTCGCGCAGATCGCTGCGGAGCTCGCCGATGGTGTCGAACTGGCTGGCGATCTGGGCGAAGTCGTCATCGGCGGCCGGCAGCTCGCGGTCCTTGACGGCGAGCAGGGTGACCGAGATCTGCGCCTTCTCGCCCTCGTGGTCGCCGCCGAGCAGGGGGGCCTCGAAGTTGGTGGACTCCCCCGCGGTCAGCGTGTCGAGTGCCTCGTCGATGCCCTCGATCAGCTCGCCCGAGCCGAGCTCGTAGGAGATGTTGCTCGCGTTGTCGACCTCTTCGCCGCCGATCGTGGCGGTGAGGTCGAGCTGCACGAAGTCGCCGGAGCGAGCCGGGCGGTCGACGGTCACCAGGGTGCCGAAGCGGGTGCGCAGGTTCTCGAGCTCGTTCTCGACGTCATCCACGCTGACGACGATCGGCTCGACCTCGAGCTTCAGGCCGTCGTAGTTCGGGATGTCGAACTCGGGTCGGGTGTCGACCTCGACCGAGACCTCGAGGTTGCCGCTGAAGTCGTCGACGCTCGGCCACTTGGTGATGTCGGCAGCTGGGCGCCCGAGCGGACGCACCTTCTCGGCCTCGGCGGCCGCGCGGTAGAAGGTGTCGAGACCCTCGTTGACCGCGTGGTTCAGCACCTCGGAGCGGCCGACGCGCTGGTCGATGATGGGCGGCGGCACCTTGCCCTTGCGGAAGCCGGGGATGTTCACGTCTTCAGCGATGTGCTGGTACGCGTGGTCGATGCTCGGCTTGAGCTCTTCGGGCGTGACGGTGATGTTGAGCTTCACGCGAGTGGGGCTGAGCTTCTCGACGGTCGTGGTGACCATGGGGTGTCTCCGTAGTTCTGTTCGTGATCGTTCGTGAGTCTGAGGGAAAAGTCGGGGCGACAGGATTTGAACCTGCGGCCTCCCGCTCCCAAAGCGGGCGCTCTACCAAGCTGAGCTACGCCCCGGATGTGGTGCGGGGCCCGAGCGGTGCTGCTCGACGGTGCTGCTCGAAAATTGGCCCCCCGAAGTCTAACTGGTCTGCATCACCGCGTGCCTCCGGCCCGATGTCGGTGCACCGCCGCACACTGGAGCCATGGCAGATATCGAGATCATGGAGTTGCGGGCCTACGAGCCGCGCTGCCTCGACTGCGGCGAGACCGGCCCCATCGAGACGAGCGTGTTCTTCGCGATGGCGTGGGAAGAGGCGCACGTCTGCGTCGCGGTGCGCATCGACGCCGACGAGTCGGAGCTTGCGGTCGCATCCTGACCCTCACCAGGCGTCAGATTCCGGGGCGCGAACCGGTACTGTAGAGGTCGGTCTTCGGGCCACGGGGATGTAGCTCAATGGTAGAGCCTCAGTCTTCCAAACTGATTACGCGGGTTCGATTCCCGTCATCCCCTCTCTGATAAAGCCTCGACGTCCCAGGCGTTCCTGTGTCGCCGACGAGCGATGCCGCCCCAGGGTCTCCTCGAAGAACTCATAGTGCGGTTTAGTCGCGTCGCCTCAGAGCCTCTGTCCGACCGTCGCGCTACACTGAACACGCAGGATGCCCGCTAGGGTCTCCCGCACCTAGCCAGCAGCCCCGTTCATTCGGGGCTGTTGTGTTTAATCCAGCCAGACGTATTCAGAGACCAGCACATGACGGATGCTGGCCACGATACGGTCGACTGCCCCTTGAGCGCGCGAGTCGTGCTCTGCAATGGTTCGCTTCCGATTCATGAAGTACGTCGCGACATCGGTTGCTTGAAGAAGTCGGCTGGCATGCGAGGGACCGAAATACATCGTGTCGGAGAGGTTCCTCAACTGTCCTTGCGTGTAGCCGGGCACCGCTCCGATCTTGAAGTCGCGCAAGTTCCTGCGGCTACTGGCTGCGCTGTGGTGATCGTCTGCCAGCACCACGGCGACCTCACCGGGGGTACGTCCAATGCGCTGATCGACTTCCTCGAGAATCTGAGCCAACGTGAGCAAGTGAGGAGGGTAGGCGTTTACGCCATACCGCGCTCGATGGTTGACGAGGTTAATCCCCCGGAAGATGAACTCCGCTCCAGACCGCTGGACAGCCTTGGCCACTAACTCGCTCGCCTTCGCGCGCCAAATGACCGGCACTGGGTCCCATTTTCCCTCGCCATGGAACATTTCGTTGCCATGGAACTCGGTCTGAGGATCGAACCCCGGCACCTCTGTGGCAACCAGTCTGCTGATACCGTCTAGACCCGCTTCGATGGAACGTGCAGCGGCATCATCCACGATGAGACCGCCGAAAAAGTAGTACTGATTGTCCCGCGCGGATTCATCCAGATAGACAGCGCGCATGCGAGGACGCTACCGCCCTGCGTGTCTCTCCGATGCCGGCCGTCCTCTCCGCAGTCGTGATCTGGGCGCACCGCGCCGTGCTGGCGCAGCGCCGCGCTGCACTCAGCAGCGCCATCCACGGAGCGATCGTGGCGGCGCTCGAGTATCCGGCCGACAAGCGCTTTCAGCGGTTCGTGGCGCTCGATGACGAGGACTTCATCCATCCTGAGGATCGCGGCGTCGACTAAACGATCATCGAGGTCTCGATGTTCGAGGGGCGGTCGGAGGCGGCCAAGCGCCGGCTCATCGCCGAGCTGTTCGAGCGCGTGGAGCGCGAGGCGGGCGTGCCGCCGCAGAGCCTCGAGATCACGATCACGGAGACGCCGAAGGTGAACTGGGGCATCCGCGGGCAGAACGCCGCCGACCTCGCGCTGGGGTACCAGGTCGAGGTCTAGGTCGGACCTGGACGGCGGGCGCTAGACCCTACCGGCGAGACGCCGACAGTGCCTCCCGGAGCAGCACGAACGGTGCCTGCTCCCCCGTCGGATCTCCGTCTGCGATCTCGGGATGCCACTGCACCCCGAGGATCCACTCGCCGGGTCGATCGCTCGCGATCGCCTCGACCAGTCCGTCGTCGGAGGTCGCGACGACCTGCAGACCCTCGCCCACCTCGCGAATGCCCTGGTGATGACCTGACGCCACCCGGAGCCGGGTGCCGCCCGAGGCAACGTGCCAACGGAGAATCCGGCGCGAGCTCGACGTCGTGCCAGACGAAGATGTCGCGAATGTCGTCGTGCGTGGGCTCCGACGGGAGGTGGACGACTGCGACGGCTCGAGGTCGACGTGAAGGGTTCCCCCGCGCTGGACGTTCAGCAGTTGCGCACCGCGGCAGATCGCCAGCAGAGGCTTGTCGTTGGCCGCGGCGTATTCGAGCACCTGGAGGTCGAGCGCGTCCTGGGCAGGGTTGACGTCGTACACCTCACCGGGCTCGGCGGTCTCGCCGTAGAGCGCCGGATCGAGGTCGCCTCCGCCGGGCACGACGAATCCGTCGAACCCGTCCAAGCTGTCGCCCTCGTCGACGACCGTCACGTCGAAACCGGTCTTCTCGGCGAGCTCTACGACGAGATCCAAGAGCTCCCGGGCCTCCGCTTCTTCCGCGCTCAGGCGCGCGGGGACAGCGATCTTGAAACGTGCGTCAGTCATGTCCGAACCCCTGCGTGAACTCCATGGCGAGAGTCTGTCAAGCAACGGCGATTACGTCATCCCACCTCAGGAACGTCCACGCCATCCGTATCAGCCGACTCGGTCAGGGCCGGCTCGGATGACTCGTCGCCGAGTGACGCGTCAGGCTGCACGGCTTCCGGCACGGGGTCATAGCCCATGCGGTGCCGGCCGGTCATGCGGCCACCGTGCCAGCGTCGGCCGCAGCCGCACCGCGCCCGCGCCCGCCGTCGCGGAGGAGCGGGCGTAGCCGACCGGCTCGTGCTGGTCGAAGACCTTCGATCCGCTGCCGACCACCGTTGTTCCGCCGCTGAAGATCTTGGGGTCCCTCATGAGCGGGCTGGAACCTCGTGCCACCACGAGAGCCGTCACGCAATCCTCGAAACTCTCGGCGGGGAAGCGGAAGAACATCTGATCGATCGTGTACTCGTAGTGCCACATCGAAGTGCCCCTGAGTCGCAGAAGTCGCGCCGCGATAGTCGTCCAGTGACAGTGGCGGGGTCTGGGCTTCTGCCGGTGGCATCCGGGAATGAGGCGAACGCCACGCTGGGCGGAGACTGGCCGCCCACTCGGAGACTAAGCCCAATCGGGCGACTTAAGGGCGAATCCGACCGATTGGTAGTCGCCTCGCGGGCGCTCTTCGTCTGACTCCCCGCCTCGGCCATGTCATCGGCCGCGGCTAGCCTCGCCGCATGACGGAACCCCTCTCTGACGCAGACTTCTCGGTGGCCGACGGAGTCGAAGACTGGCGCGTGCTGTACTGGGGCGCGAAGGCCCTCTTCCGCACCGGCGACTTCGCGACCGGAGCGAAGTTCGTCGCCGCGATCGCCGAGCATGCGGCCGAGCTCGGGCACGATCCGCTGGTCGATCTGCGCGACGACAGCGTGGCAGTGCAGGTCGTGACAGTCGGCATCGGCCTGAGCGATCAGGATCTGGAGCTGGCTCGGCGGGTGACGCGCACGGCGACCGAGATGGGGCTGCCGGCCGATCCCTCGGCCGTGCAGCAGCTGGAGCTCGCGGTCGACGCCGCGGATCCCTCGGCGCTCGTGCCCTTCTGGCGCGCGGCGCTGGGCTACGTCCAAGTCGCCGAGACGCTGCTCGTCGAGCCGAACCTGATCGGGCCGTCGTTCTCGATCCACGGCAAGGAGTACGTGGCGCCGCGCAACCGTATCCATGTCGACGTCTCGGTGCCCTACGACCAGGCGCAGGCGCGCGTCGACGCGGTGCTCGCCGCCGGCGGCCGGATACTCGGCGATCGGAACGCGCCGTCGTACTGGTCGCTCATCGATCCCGAAGGCAATGTGGTCGACATCGCCACGTGGCAGGGGCGCGACTGACGCTCGGCCTGCTCGGCGGGAGCGCTACGACCTCTCGGTCTCCGAGTCAGGGATCGGGACCTGGATGGAGTGCACATCGAGCGCGGGAAGGTCGGCTGGGTCAGGAGTGCTCATCTGGTTCCGTTCTCTCGGGGGTCGGTTGGGGGCGCTCGTCATGAGTCATTCGGCCGGCGCGAGGCCGATCGACGAGCAGAAGGCTGTCGTCGCTCAGGCCGTCCTTATTGGGAAGGACGGCGATCCGGTCGTCGCTGAGCACGCAGGCCGTCGGGTTCGGGACGTCGTAGGGGCCGGCCGCCGGGTCGCCACTGGTCGGAACGGCGCGGTACCCGGCCTCACAGGTTTCGAGAGCAAAGGCAACGCGCTCCGCGAGCGAATCGACCCGAGCCTTGTCTGCGACTCCCGGCGGATACTGCGAGGTGCCGTGCGGGTCGTTGATGTTGGCGGTGGTGTAGCAGTCGAAGCTGCTGTTCAGTGCCTCGACACTCGCCCGGTAGATCACCGCTCCGGCCGTGGTGGAACCCACGATCGCGATGGCGATCGCGCCCCCCACGATGAATCGGATGCGGCGGGTGCGACGACGCTTCGGCACGGCGATCAAGATCGCGCGACGCATGTCGGCGATCTGGATCTCGGTGGGCGGCAAGGTCTCGACACGTCATGAGCGGACCTCCTTTGCTGGGGCGAGCGCCCTCTGAAGTCGGACGCGTACGCGGGAGAGGCGGTTGCGGACAGCGCCGTGCGACACACCGAGAACGTGTGCAGCATCGATGTAGCTCAAGCCGTCCTCGATGCACAGCTTGAACAGCGTCTGATCGGCCGGGCTGAGCTGTTGGATGGCGGCGGCGACCGACGACCGGAGCTCACCGGTCATGGCCTCCAGCTCGGGATCCGGTCGAGTGCTGATCACCTCGTTCTCATCCAGGGTGTCGCGGCGCGCGAGTTCCCTGGCGACGGCACGACGTCTGTTGCGGGCGTGATTGCGGCAGGTCACGATCAGCCACGGGAGCGCGGAACCGTCGACCAAGCGGATCGAGCGAGCCCGTCCCGCAAGTGTGATGAAGGTCTCTTGCGTGGCGTCTTCGGCATCCTCGTCCGACCGCAGTTCGGCGCGCGCAAAGCGGTACACCGATCGCACATGGCGGTCGTAGAGCTGGCCGAGGGCGAGGCGATCACCGGCACCGACCTGGGCGACGAGGTCGCTGTCGCTGACTGCACTCACACTAGGGAGTGTCCACCGCGAGCGGTTCGTCTCAGGGTTTTTCTCGGCGATTGCCGAACGGGAGGGGAACCACGGTGACGCCGGGCTCCCCTCCCAGAGCGCCGACTAGCAGCAGGGGCCGCCGCAGCAGCCGTCTTCGCAGCATCCAGTCATGTGTTCACCTCCCCTATCGCGTGAAGTGGAGTCAGGCGGCGGGCGCGATCTCGGCGAGCAGCGCCTCGATGCGGGCCTTGATGTCGTCGCGAACCTCGCGCACCACCTCGATGGGCTGGCCGGCCGGGTCGGTGAGCTCCCAGTCCTCGTAGCGCTTGCCGGGGAAGATCGGGCAGGTGTCGCCGCAGCCCATGGTGATGACGACGTCACTCTCGCGTACGGCATCCGTGGTCAGGATCTTCGGCGCGTTGCCGGTGATGTCGATGCCCTCTTCGGCCATGACGGCGATCGCGTTCGGGTTGATCTGGTCGGCCGGCTCGGATCCCGCCGAACGGATCTCGACCCGGTCACCGCCGAACGCCTGGGCATAGCCGGCGGCCATCTGCGAGCGCCCGGCGTTGTGCACGCAGACGAACAGGATCATCGGCTTCTCGGCCACGATCGGCACCTTTCCAGAACATTGATGGATGTCGATATAAGAGTCACCAATACATCGACGTTTGTCAATCTATATGCCACAATCGTCGCATGACGCTGATGGAACTGCTCCCGGTACGCGACGTGACGGCCTGCTGCTCGCCGCTGACCGGCGAGGCCATCAGTCAGGAGAACGCGGTCAGCCTGGCCTCGTCGCTGCGCGCCCTGGCCGATCCGGCGCGACTGCGCATCATCTCGATGGTCGCCGCGCACGAGAACGCCGAAGCCTGCGTCTGCGATCTGACCGAGCCGCTCGACCTGCAGCAATCCACCGTGTCGCACCACCTGAAGATCCTGGTGGAGGCCGGCTACCTCACCCGCTCGAAGCGCGGCACCTGGGGGTACTACCGGCTGGTGCCCGGCGCGCTCGACGGAGTCGCCGCCCTGCTCACCACGGTCTAGTCGGCGGTAGTGGGCTACGGCCCCTATGCCGGCAGATGGCGCGACGTCGTGATGATCGAGCGGCGCAGCCGGCTCGTCGGGATGGAGTGAGGCGGTCTTAGCGGACGGCGGCGGTCGCGGCCAGGATTCCGTTCAACGCGTCGCGCGCCCGCTCGAGCTCGGGGATGCCGACGCCGAGTCGGTCCATGATCTGCCCCGGCACCGTGAGCGCCCGCTCGCGCAGGGCGACCCCTGCGGGCGTGAGCGACACGGCCAGGGCGCGGTCGTCATCCGGATCACGCCGCCGCTCGATCAGCCCGGCCGCCTCGAGTCGCTTGAGCAGCGGGCTGAGAGTGGCCGGCTCGAGGTAGAGCGCCTCGGCCAGGTCGCGGACCCGGCTCGGGCTGCGCTCCCAGAGGGCGAGCATCACGAGGTACTGGGGATGGGTCAGGCCCAGCGGCTCGAGCACCGGGCCGTAGACGCTCACCACACGGCGCGCCGTGGTCACCAGCGCGAAGCACACCTGGCGGTCGAGGGCGAGGGGATCGACGGTCACGCTTGCTGGCATCCCATCAGCATAGTGCACGAATAGTTAGTACACTCAGCATTGTGAGCGAACGAACCAGCTGGTGGAACCGCCTCAACCGAGCCCTCATCCCGTACCTGGGACCCCCACCACTCGGCCCGGGGCCGCAGGGCGAACGGGTTCCGGATGCGGCATCCCTCGCTCCGCGCTGCCCGCTGTGCGGCGAACCGATGTCGGCCCACGAGATCGAGCGCACCGCCGACTGGAGCACGCCGACGCGGCTGCATTGCCCTGAGCGGGCCGCCTGACACCGGGATCGATCACCCGCGCAGCGACCTAGTCGTCTTCGCCGTCTTCGGCGTCGTCGAAGTCACCGAAGGCGTCGTCGAGCTCGACGTCGGTGTTGGCGGAGCGGTACTCCTCGATGTTCATCCAGGTGGGCGAGGTGAGGTCGAGGTCTTCGGCCAGCTCTTCGAGTTGCGCCTCGGTGAGGCGGTCCTCGAAGAGGGTGCGCACGGCATCCAGACTCGAATGCTCGGTGACCGGCACGACATCGTCGTCGTCGTTGTCCGGATCGGACAGTTGCTGATCGTCAGGGCTCATGTACTGCTCGAAGAATTCGTTCTCGAGCACATCGATGTCGAACTCGTCGCCGTCTTCATCCACGTCGGCCATGCCTCGACGATAAGCCTCTGCGTGGGGCGTGCACCAGTGGGTTGCACGACGCGTCATGGATGCGGGAGAAGAGGACCAAAGGCCCTCACGCTGCGGCCGGTTGGCGATGAAGCTGGAGGCATGAACGTAGTGGTCGTGTACGAGTCGATGTTCGGAGCCACCCGCCAGGTCGCCGAGGCACTGGCAGGGGGCATGAGTCCGGCAGCCACGGTGAGGCTCGTCAACGTGAACGACGCCGGTGGCACATTCCCCGCGGCCGACCTGGTGCTGGTCGGCGGTCCGACCCATGTGCACGGCATGAGCCGCCCCGAGACCCGTCACGAGGCTGTCGCCTGGACTCAGGACCCTGCCCGGCACCTCTCTCTCGAGCCCGGCGCACCCGGCATCGGGATCCGCGAATGGCTCGACGGCCTGACCGGCCCGGTCGGACGCTTCCTGGCCTTCGACACCCGCGCCGACACGTCTCGCTTGCTGAGCGGATCGGCGGCGACCCACATCCAGAAGCGGCTTCGCCGTGCGGGCGGCGAGCCCGTCGCCGAGCCGGAGAGCTTTCTCGTGCACGACAACGGTCTGGACCCCGGCGAGTTGGCAAGGGCCGAGGCTCTTGGTGGGATCCTGGTGGCGTTGACGAGCCGCACCCCGGCCTGAACGGCCGGTTCTCAGCGCTGCAGCCAGGCCAGCACGGCGAGCACGCGCCGGTGGTCCTCGCCCGAGTCGTCGAGCGCGAGCTTGCCGAAGATCGACGTGACGTTCTTCTCGACGGCGCCGACTCCGATGAAGAGGTGGGATGCGATCGCGGCGTTGGTGCGCCCCTCCGCCATGAGCTGAAGCACCTCGCGCTCACGCGGCGTGAGGCTGGCCACGGGGTCGTGGCGGCGGCCGATCAGCTGGGCGACCACCTCCGGATCGAGCACCGTGCCGCCGGCGGCGATTCGGTCGAGCGCATCGGCCAGTTCGGCGAGCGAGGCGACTCGGTCTTTGAGCAGGTAGCCGACTCCCCCGGAGCCCGAGCCGAGAAGCTCTTGGGCGTAGGCTCCCTCGACATACTGCGACAGCAGCAGGATGCCGGTGCCCGGCAGCAACGCCCGCAGCGCGATCGCGGCGCGCACGCCCTCGTCGCGGAAGGTGGGCGGCATCCGCACGTCGAGCACGGCCAGGTCGGGGCTCAGGGTCGGAGCTGCCGCCAGCAGTTCTTCGGCGTCGCCGTATGCGCCGACCACGTCGTGGCCCGCTTCGGTCAGCACGCGAACGAGGCCCTCGCGCAACAGCACCGAGTCGTCTGCTACCACTACGCGCTTGCCGGTCACGCAGGCAAGCCTAGGAGCGCGGGTCGGGGTCGGTGGCGACCAGGGGCGGGCTCCCTCGTTCTCGTGACCGTTCCCTCACACCATTATGTTCGATTGTTCTCCACAGATTGGGGCATCCTACTAGTACTTCTGTTCTCATCGTGGGAGAATGTGTTCATGCCCAGCACCGTGATGCACAGCCTGGAGGTCCCCGACCTCGGCGACATCGCGGGTGCGACCGACGGGCAACTCATTGAGACGATGCGCGCGTGGGCGCAGGCTCGGCGGACCGTGGATGCCGGGCTGGCAGCCCTGGCCGGCGAGGTCGCGGCCCGGTCATCGCTCGAGCTCGGTTACGACGGGTTGGCGCAACGCGCGGGTGCCCGTACCGCCGATGGGCTGGTGTCGCAGCTGACCGGTACCACCGGGGTCGAGGCCCGCGCGATCACCACGGTCGGCACGATGATGGGCCACCCGGCCGCCTGGATGGGCGAGGTTGCCGCCCGCGTTGCTGCCGGCGAGGTGTCGGTCGGAGCGGCCGCCGCGATCCAGACCGGACTCGGGTCTCCCTCCCCTACCGTCGCCGCCGACGACCTGGCGGATGCCGCGCACGAGCTGCTGGTGACCGCGGGCGGGTTGCCGCCGGAGAAGGTTGCCAGACACGCCCGGGAACGGCGCGACGAGTTGGATGAGGCCGGCGTTGCCGACCGCGAAGCCCAGCTGCGATCGAAACGGTTCCTGCGACTGATCCCCCAGGCCGACGGGATGACGAAACTGATCGGACTGCTCGACCCGGAATCCGCGGCCCTGGTCACCGATGCGGTGGATGCGGTCACCGCACCGCGGCGCGGCGGGCCGCGTTTCGTCGACCCCGACGCTGCTGCTCGCGTCGAGGCGATCATGCGCGATGAGCGCACCACGGAACAACTCGCCCTGGATGCCCTGGTCGAGATGGTGCGCATCGCCGCCGCCGCCGACTCCGGCCGCCTCTTCGGTGTGCGTCAACCCGCCGTCCGAGTGCACGTCACCGCCGCCGACCTGCACCGAGGCGCAGGAACCGCCCACCTCGAAGGTCAGACCGCCGCCGTGTCCGTTCAGACCGCGGAACGCATCGCGTGCGCCCACGGCGCCATCGGAATCGAGTTCGACGCCACCGGTACCGCCCTGCGTTTGGGACGGCGCAGCCGCACGTTCACCGAGAAGCAGAAAATCGTTCTGGGCGCGATCTGGGGCGGGTGCGCCGCGCCCGACTGCGAACGATCACCCTCCTGGACCGAAGCCCACCACATCAACGAATGGCAGCGCGATCACGGTTCCACTGACATCGACGACGGGATCCTGCTGTGCCGGCACCATCACTTGATGGTGCACAACAACGGATGGAGAATCCGACGCACCGGGGCACGCTACGAGTTACTGCCCCCGCCCGGCGACGCCCTGCACCGCGACCCGGTACCCCTCACGCCCAAGAACCCGACACACCGTCGCCTCATGAGACAGGCAGGCGGCGTGCGCTGACCTGGTTGCGCGCAGGTCAGGGCTGCGTTGTGGAGCTCTTGGGGGCTGAGCCTGCGCTCGAACGCCGAGTCCGAGCCTTCGTCCGAGCCGTCGACGCAGCTGCCGACGCGGGCGAAGAAGCGCCGAACGGCAACTGCGCCATCACCACGGTGGGGCCGCCCTCCGGGCTGGTCACGGTGAGGGAGCCGCCCAAGCCGTGCACGCGCTCCTCCAGTCCCGCGATCCCGTGGCTCGGGGTCGCGGTGGCCCCGCCGATCCCGTCGTCGTGCACCGTCATGTCGAGCCAGTCACCGGTGTCGGGATCCCGCCGCAGCCAGACCCGCATCGTCACGTTCTTGGCTCCGGAGTGCTTCTCGGCGTTCGTCACGGCCTCGGCCGCGAGAAAGTACGCGTTTCGCTCCAGTTCGGCGGGCAGACGAGTGCCGTCGGGCACCTCGGCGACGAACTTCACCGGGATGCTCGACCGGCCCGCCATCGAATCCAGGGCGGCCACGAGACCACGGTCGAGCAGCAGGGGTGGCGCGAATCCACGTGAGAGGGCACGCAGCTCGTCGAGGGCATCCTTCGACTGCTGCATCGCCTCGCCGAGGAGGGCGCGCGCTGCCGAGGGATCCGCATCCAGCTGGCGCTCGGCGGCGGCGAGGTCCATCTGCAGACGCACCAGGCGCTGCTGCGGGCCGTCGTGGATGTCGCGCTCCAGCCGGCGAAGCGCCGTGCCCTCGGCCGCGACGGCAGCCGTGCGCGACGACGACAGCGTGGCGACCTCACGGGTGAGCGCCTCGCTGCGGAAGGCACCGAGCATCCCCTTGGCGATCAACCAGTGCAGCGACACCAGCCCCCGCGTCACGAACGGCAAAGCGGCCAGAAAGGCCAGGCCGACGACCAGGTAGGCGACGGTGTCGACGATCCGAGGATCGGCGTTCCCGACCGGCCACCCGATGTGCACCAGCAGCCAGTGCGCCGGGTAGACCGGGTTGCTCGGAGTCGGCAAGAAGATCTGCCAGAACCAGTACGTCACCCCGCCCAGCGCCGTGGCGACCCAGGCGATCATGATCGACCAGGTGACGGTCGTCACGATGAAGTCGATCAGGGCGCTCCAGAGCAGGTAGAGCCAGTAGTGGCCGTTGCCGAGCACCGCGCGCAGCCAGCCGAAGAAGCCGGAGCGCGCCCGGTCGTCCTGCCAGTCGGGGCCCGTGATCTCGGGTCGGCCGACCCACCGCAACAAGGCCAGCTCGAGAGTGCCGAACCCGCGTGCAACATAGAGGCCTGCGATGAGCAGGATCAGCCCGATGAAGAACGTGATCAGCGTGCCGATGCCCGCGTTGAACAGCGCCAGCGTGACACCGAACGCGACAGTCGCCAGCGGAAAGGCGATGAACAGGTACCCGACCTCTCGCGGCACGCTCGTCCACAGTCGCAGGTAGAGCGGTCGGTCGGCGGGCGGGCCCGCGGGCGTCGCGGGCATCGCTGCCGTCACTGGCGGGGTGGGCGGATTCGTCATGGCTGGATCCATTGTCGTGGTCATGGTTCCAGAGTGACGACGAGGGATACGATGCGGCATCCGGCAGACCGACCGCCCCCAGTGGGGCTAACCCCCGCTCAGGTGTTCGAGAGATCCGGATCGGCGCCCGTCGAACCACCGGACGCCGTCGGCGGCATGATCACGGTGGCGTCGTACCCATCCGGCGGCGTGATGGTGACCAGCACTGTCGCGGATTGACCACGGTCGAGGTTGACCTGGAACACCCCGCCTGAACGGTCGGATGCGCTGCCGCCGCCCGTCTGCGAGCTCGCCTGGCTGCCGGTCTGTGCGGTGTCGGTGCTGTGCACCTGCTGATAGACGATCACCGCGGCGACCGTCAGCAGGATCGTCGCGACAAGACTGATGACTCCCACGATGACCCCGGCGAGCGCTTGCCCGCGTCGCCGCCCGGCGGGTGCAAACCGTCGAGACCGGCGAAGAGCGACGATGCCGATGATGACGCCGGCGAGCGCGAGAGGCACAAGCACCACGAAGATCATGCCGGCAAGACTGAGGATGGAGAAGATGAGCGACAGCGTCGCCATCGTGTTGCTGGCAGACGACACGGGCTCGATCCCGCCGCCGGCGTAGCCCCCGACCGAGCCCGACTGGCCGAACGGAACTGCAGGCGTCGTCTGGGCCGTCCACTGGGTGCCGTCCCACCAGCGCAGCAGCGCGAGGTCGTGATTGTCGGGATACCAGCCGGGAATGATCTGCGGCGCGGCCGCGGGAAAGGTCTGGGGTGACACCGCCGGTGCTTCGTACTCGACCCCGCTCTGTACGGGTGCTGTGAACCCGAACGACGTGGCCGACACCGGCGATTCGAAGGCCGCGGCGGCCGGGGCCGTCGACTTTGTCTGATCGGTCCACTGCTGGCCGTCCCACCAGCGCACCACATTGGCTTCGTTCCGATCCGGATACCAGCCGGGCGCGGGCACGGTCAACGACGGCACATCACTCACGTCGGCCCCACCCCTGTTCGTTGCTCCCCGGAACAAAACGCTAGTGGGATGCGTGGGCATACCGGCGTGATCGCGACGGAATCTCACCCCTACTGGGGGCAGGATGCGACCGTCTCTCGGTAGCGTTGTGGCATGCGTCCCGCTCAAGCGAAGATCATCGCCACTTTGCACGTGCAGCCGACGATCGATCCGGCGACCGAGATCGAACGCCGCATCGGGTTTCTCGTGGACTACCTCACCACCACGGGTGGGTCCGGCCTCGTGTTGGGCATCAGCGGCGGCCAGGACTCGTCACTGGCGGGGCGGCTGTGCCAGCTGGCCGTGGAGCGGCTGGCGGCATCCGGAACTCCCGCGCAGTTCATCGCGGTGCGCCTGCCGTACGCGGTGCAGGCCGACGAGGACGACGCGCAGCTCGCGCTGAGCTTCATCCAGCCCTCCGATGCGGTGACCTTCGACATCAAGCGCGCGGTCGACGGATTCCGGGCCGAGTACGACGAGCGATTCGACGACCCGATGCTCGACTTCACCAAGGGGAACGTGAAGGCGCGCGCCCGCATGATCGCGCAGTACGCCATCGCCGGTCAAAGCCGGATGCTTGTGGTCGGCACCGATCACGCCGCCGAGGCGGTGACCGGGTTCTTCACCAAGTTCGGTGACGGCGGAGCCGACATCCTGCCCCTCAGCGGACTCACGAAACGCCAGGGCCGCTCCCTGCTCGAGCACCTCGGCGCCCCCGAGCAGCTCTACCTCAAGGCGCCCACCGCCGACCTGCTCGACGAGAACCCGGGCCAGACCGATGAGGCGAACCTGGGCCTGAGCTACCGCGACATCGACGACTACCTGGAGGGTCGCGAGGTTCCGGATGCCGTTGCCTCAGCCATCGAGGAGCGCTATCTCGCCACCGAGCACAAGCGCGCCGCGCCGGTCACACCGTTCGACGCCTGGTGGCGCAGCGACGACGACCCCTGGGCGCTATAGCGTCAGGGTGCGGGCGTCGCGGTCGGCGTGGACGACGGAGTCGGCGCATTCGTGCTCTCCGACCCGGCCAGCGGAGTCGACGTGGCGAACGGGGGCGTCGCCGGAGTCGGCGTCACCGAGTGCTTGAGCGTTCCATCGGCCGCGAGGTCGTCTGCGGGGACATGACCGAGTGGGAACACGTTCCAACCCAACCTGCCGGGAACCTCCTGGTTCGGCACCAGCACGTCTGGTCCGACCGGCAACGAGGGGGACGAGGGATCACTGTTCACGTCGAGCGGCTTGCCGTCCTGGTCGTAAAGCTGAACATTCGTGAGCGGGCGGCCCTGTGCGTCGTAGGCGAAGATGTTGCTCACCTGACTGCCGTTGTATTCGAGTCCGGACCGATCGGCAAACCCCGCGTTGTCTTGGAGGTACTGCTGCGCTGACGACGCGTCGTTCAGCTGGCCCGCCCAACTCGCGATCGCGAAGGGTGTCGCGATCGCCAGGATGACGTTCGCCGCCAGCAACAACGCCCGCATCCAGGTGAACGGCAACCATTTGCCGCGGCCGAACTGCACACTGACGATCAGCACGGCAATGCCGAACAGGGCGTTGAACCCGTTGATCGGCGCACCGCCGATGATGATGGTGGCGATGCACGTCACCAGCAGCGCCCGGAAGACCCACCACACCGGGCGCAGCACGGCAAGGAATGCGGTCAGTCGTCCCAGCCACGGTTTCCGGGCGATCAGGTCCCGCACATCGCGGACGATCATCCTGGGAGCGAGTCGCATCGTCGAGAACTCCCCCACGATGCGAGGCCGCCTGACCCGGCGATGCGGGAGCCCCGCTGCGGCGCGGAGTTCTTCCGCGTACGTGACGGGATCTCCGAACTCGGCGGCGCCTCCGTCGGAGGCCTGGTCGGTCAGGTCAGCCTCGAGGCCGTCGGTCAGGTCGTCGACCTCGTCGGGGGTCAGATCGGACAAAGCCGCACGCACCGCGGCGGCGAACTCCGAGACAGCGGGTGAGGCCAGGGTCGAGGTGGACATCTACTTCTCTCCGATCGTGCGGACGGGCGCGGGGGTCGTGCGGACGGGCGCGGGGTTCATTCGGGTGGGCTTGGTGCGAACAGTCCCTTCGGTCGCCTTCGGCGCGAGCAGCCTGCCCATGGTGGCCGCGAAGGCGGTCCAACTGTCCCGCTGCTCCAGCAGGATCCTGCGGCCCTCGGCGTTGATGCCGTAGTACTTGCGGTGCGGGCCGTCGTCGGACGGCACGACGTAGCTGGTGAGCGCCCCGGCACTGTAGAGACGGCGCAGGGTGCCGTAGACCGAGGCGTCGCCGACCTCGTCGAGGCCGGCCGCTCGCAGCCGACGAACGACGTCGTAGCCATAGCCGTCCTCATCCTGGATGGCGGCGAGCACCGCGACGTCGAGCACCCCCTTGAGCAGTTGCGTGGTGTCCATCTGGTTCCTCTCGTGCCGGATGCCCGGTCTGTTCAACGCACGCCACACTACTGCGGTATGCGCACTACCGCGCATCGCGACACGCCGGGACGGCGAGCTCCGGAACCGCGGCCGCACCAACGTCCCCCAGATGGGGGACTCGCGCCCCACGGATGGGGGGTACTACTGTGAGCGCGAGCCGAAACCCGAATCCCCCTCAGCGGCTCAATCTCTCTCAGCAGGAGTTCCCCCATGAACAGCAGCACCGTCGTCAACCCGACATCCTCGGCCGCACCCGCAGGCTGGTACAACGATCCGCTCGGCATCCCCCAGCTCCGCTGGTGGAACGGCATCGGCTGGACCAACCACGTGCAAGAGGCTCGCGCCGAGTTCCAGTCGTGGGGCGGTCAGTCCGTTTCGGTCGCGTAAGCAGCCGATTCGCGAGCCTGCCGGGTTCTCAGCCCCGGTAGGTCCACCTCCCCGCGACCATCGTCGCGTGAACGGGCATGGTGCGCAGGTCGTCGTCGTTCGTCGTGAGTGGGTTCTGGTCGGTGACCACGAGGTCCGCGGGGCCGCCGACCTCGAGCCCGTGCGGGCGCCCTGCCCGCCGGCGCCCTGCCCGCCGGCGCCCTGCCCGCCTGCGCCCTGTCCGCCCCACGAGGCACGTAGCGCCACCTCGATCGGCAGCGCCTGCTCGGGATGCCACGGCTCCCGATGGCTACGGCTGCGTGACACTGCTGCCGAGATCGTGACCCAGGGATCCAGTGGCGCCACCGGGGCGTCGGAGCCGAGAGCGAGCTCGGCTCCCGCCTCCCACAACGCGCGGTAGGCGAAGGCGCGCCCGGTGCGTCCCGCCCAATAGTGGTCGGCGACGTCACGGTCGTCCATGGCGTGCTCCGGTTGCACGCTCGCTCGCACCCCGAGTTCGGCGAACCGGGGCAGATCGGAATCCGCGACGAGTTGCGCGTGCTCGATGCTTCCGCCCGCCCGCGCGAGATCGGCCGGCAGGCGGCCGAGCGCCTCGAAGGTGTCGAGCGCGAGAGTCGTCGCACGGTCGCCGATCGCATGGATGGTCGGGATGAATCCCCGCGCCAGCGCGGCGCGCGCGAGGCCGAGCAGCTCGTCAGCCGAGTGGATCGCGAGGCCGGCAGCATCCGGTCCGGAAAGCCCCGGATAGTCGTCGTAGCACCAGGCGGTCCGCGTGTTGAGCGAGCCGTCTGTGAAGAGCTTGAACGGGCCGCCCACCAGCAGGCCCTCGGTGCCGGGCAGCACCTGGCCGGTGCGGAATCCGGCTGCCGCTGCCGCATCCAGATCGTCGGGATAGACCCCGGCTCGCACGCGCAACCCACGGAACCCCGCGCCGAAGCGACGCTGCCACGACGCGATCCCGCCGCTCATCTCGAGGTCGACGATGCCGACCACCCCGCGCGACGCGGCGGTCGCTGCCGCATCCAGGGCCCACGCGTCGAGGTGCGCGTCGGGCACGACGCTCAGCCGGACGTTGAGATCGAAGGCGTCCTTCTCCCGCAGCAGCCAGGCGTCGGCGGGTAGGCCGAGCAGGCGCTGGGCGGCCGCGTTGATCCACATGCAGTGCACGTCGGCGCTGACCAGGGCGACCGGCGCGTCACCGAGGTCGAGCAGCTCGCGAGCAGGTGCATCCGACCAGAGCCCGTCGCGAAAGCCCTGGCCGATCAGCACCTCGCCCTCCGCGGGTGGATGCCTCGTCAGCTCGTCGCGTACCAGGGCGGCCGTCTCGGCGGCGGAGCTCGCGCCGGTCAAGTCGAGCCGCCTCGCCAACTGGCTCCATTGGCCGAAGTGGACATGCGAATCCCACAGTCCCGGCCCGACCCAGCGGCCGTCGAGGTCGAGTTCCTCACGCCCCGAGCGCCGCCCTTTCTCGCCGACGCCGCCGTCGTATTCGCGGCGCTCGCCAGAAACGGCAGCGCTCGGCATGAGTGAAGCCACCACGCCATCCGTGATTTCGAGGTCGACGACCGTGCCGTCGTACCGGCGCGCATTCCGCAGCAGGATGCTCATTCGCGGGGCTCGAGCCGCTCCATCTCGACGCGTTCCATTTCAACGGCGAGCCCCGGATGCCCGTATGGCCCGCCACCGCGCAGCCCGTCGATGATCGTGGCGCGCACCTCGGGCGTCTTGTTCTGGCTGAGCTTGAGACGGGCATCGATCCGTTCGACCCGGATGCGGAGCCCGACGGTCCCCTGGGCGATCCGCCGCGCCTTCTGCTTGTCGTAGTCGAGCGAGACCGGATGCGGCATCCGCTGCTCGAAGTGATCGACCAGTCGCTGCAGGACGACGAAGTTCTCGTCATCCGACAGGAGCTCGGGCGTGCCGTACAAGTGGGCGGTGACGTGGTTCCAGGTCGGCACGAAGTCGCCCTCCGCGTACCAACCGGGCGAGATATAGCCGTGCGGGCCTTGCACGATCACCAGCATCTCGTGCTGCCCGAGCTCGTGCAGCTGCTCGTCCGGCCGGCCGAAGTGACTGACGATCGAGATGCCGTCGGCGTCCTCCTCCAGGAGCGTCGCGTAATGCGAGGCGATGAGACCGTTCGAGGTGTTCGAGACGTAGGTCATCCACGGGTTCTCCCGGATCAGCCGCTTGACCTCTTCCAGATCGGTGATCGTGTACGCCGGCGTCTTTCTCATGCCTGGTCCCTCATGCCTGGTCCCTCATGCCTGGTCCCTCATGCCTGGTCCCTCATCGCCTGGTCCCTCATGCCTGATCGACCGGGCACCAGTACAGCTTGCGGCCGCCCAGTTCTTGCATCAAGATCGGCGTTCCGCAGACCCGGCAGGGCTCGCCGGTGCGGTGGTAGACCCAGTGGCGGTCGGCGCGCGAGGCGAGCGCACGCTGGTAGTCGTCGGGCGAGAGGTCGTCCATGGTGAGCATCTGACCGGTCGCGACGCCGATGTTCAGCAGCGTGACCCAGTCGCGCCACAGCTCGCGAACGACCTCCTCGGGCACCTCCTTGCCCGGGGTGAACGGATTCTGCCGGGCGCGGAACAGCAGCTCGGCGCGGTAGACGTTGCCGATGCCGCTGACCACCGCCTGATCCATCAGCAGCAGCGCGATCGGAGTGGGCTTCTTGCGCACGGTGGCGACGAACCGCTCTTCACCCACGGCCGGGTCGCCGACCAGCGGATCGGGGCCGAGCTTGCCGATCGTGGCATCCACCTGCTCGGGGGTCTGCACCTCGCAGGCGGTCGGACCGCGCAGATCGGCGACCGCGGTCTCGGTGAGCAGCCGCACCCGCACCGCGCCGATCGGCTCGGGCGGGAAGCTCTCGATGTCGTCTTCGAGCTTCTCCTGCTCGCTCATGCGCAATCGGGTCAGTCGCGGCGCGCCCATCGAGCTGAGTGAATCCTCGTGGCCCGAGAGGTCGGTGCCGCGCATGTTGGTCTGGCCCATACGGCCATTGGCGGATGCGGTGGTGGCGTCGACCGTGATGTCGCCCGCGAAGTCCCAGGCTCCGTAGATGCCCAGGTGCACCCGCAGCCACAGCCCGTGGTCGAACTCGAGGAACATCTGCTTGCCGACCGCCTCCGAGCGAACGATCTCGTGGCCGTCGAGCTGGGCGGCTCCGGCCGCGAAGCGCCCCTGTGGCGAGGTGACCGTCACGGGCGTGTTCTCGAAGTGGCGCTCGAACTGCCGCGCGATGCGGTGGACGGAGTGGCCCTCGGGCATCGGTGCTCCTCAGCTGCTAGTCGTCGATCTCGTGCCCGGCGATCTTGCCGGTGGCCTCGAACTCTGCGAGCTGGGCGATACGGCGCGCGTGCCGCTCCTCGCCGCTGAACGGCTCGGCCAGGAAGGCGTCGATGAGTGCGATCGCCACCTCGAGCGAGTGCTGGCGCGCGCCGATCGCGATCAGATTGGCATCGTTGTGCTGGCGGGCCAGCAGCGCGGTGTCGTGGTTCCAGACCAGCGCCGCTCGGGCGCCCGTGACCTTGTTGGCCGCGATCTGCTCGCCGTTGCCCGAGCCGCCGAACACGATGCCCAAGGTCTGGATGCCTGCCGCCTGATCCCGGACCACGGCGAGCGCCGTGTTGATGCAGAAGCTCGGGTAGTCGTCGAGCGGGTCGAGGGTCTTCGGGCCGTGGTCGACGACCTCGTGGCCGGCACGAGCCAGGTGCTGCTGCAGGTGCTGGCTGAAATCGAGGCCGGCGTGATCGGTGCCGATGTGGACGCGCATGCTCTCAGGCTATTCGTGCCAGAAGCCGACCGCGCACAGCAGCCGGGTCTCGTCGTCTGCGTCAGCCGGCGGCGGCTGCTCGGGCGGGAACACGCCGAAGCCGCGCAGCATCGGCACCGTCGGCAGCAGCAATCCGTTCAGCCCCGCGATCAGCTCCGGTGAGAAGTGGAACGCCGACCCGACCAGGTGCGCGATCTGCCACGACTGGAACGCACGGTACGACGTGGGATGAAGGATCCCCTCACGGAACGGATAGTCGCCGTAGCTGAAATGCAACGTCATCCCCTGGTCGAGGTCGGCAGCGGACATCGCAGCGGTGGCCTGATCGTGCATGGCGTCGTAGGTGCCGATCGGGTCGTCACCCGTGAGCACCGGCTTCCAGCGGTCTCCGACCTCCTCGACGGTGCGGCCCGCCAGCAGATCCGGGATCCACGCCTCGTCGTAGGCATGCCGAAGCACGATGTCGCGAAGCGAGAGCGAGGCGGAGCGGTGGCCGGCGCTCCACTCGACCGGCGCGGCCAACTCGAGATCCGACGGGTTCAGCGAGTCGACCACCGAGCGCAGAGCGGCATCCGATGCGAGGAACAGGGAGCGGGCGTCCATGCGCCGGAGGCTACGCCGCGGGTGCGACATCGCTGCGGCCCGGATCGCGGGACGGAACTCAGGCGGGCGGTGCCGACGGCGGCATCCAGTAGCCCGCCCGGTGGAGCAGTACGCTCTCGGCGTCGGCACCCTCGGGCACCGGCTGCGCGGGCGGGAAGGCCCCGATGGCGCGCCAGCTCTCGATGTTCGGGACAACCCATTCGTTCATCCCGTCGATCACCTGGGGCGGCAACGAGTAGTCCATGCCGACCAGCCGCGCGATCATCCAGGCCTGGAACGCGCGATAGACGGCGATGTGGATGAAGCCCTCCTGCAGCGGGTAATCACCGTACGTGAAGTGGACGATCGTGGTGTCGATGTCGAGCATCTCGTTGAGGGCCGCTTCTTCGGCGGAGAGGTTCAGCGCCAGGTAGTTGTCGATCGGATCGGTGCCGAGCAGATCGCCCTTCCAGCGGTCGCCCACCTCGTCGATCGTCTTGCCTGCGAGCAGATCGGGCACCCACGCCTCATCCATCGCGTGCAGCGCCAGGATGTCGCGCAGCGTCGACACCGGGACGCGGGACCAGTCAGCGGGAACCGGATGCTCGAGGTCGGCGGGCGTGAGCCGGCCGACGACCTCCCGCATCGCGCCGTCGGAAGCGAGGAACAGATCGCGTGTCTCCATGACATCCACAGTAATTGCGCCTCCGTCTTGCATCCAGGTCCTTGTCGGCGGCGTCCGGCGGGAGGATGATGAAGTGACATCGTGAGGCAAGCGAGGTCGATCATGCACAGTGCCCAACAGACTCGGGACATCGCCGTTCCCGGACTGGTTCCAACACTCTCGGCCGGACGCCACCGCTCAGCCCGCAAGGGCGCGTGCTTCATGGAGTTCGCCTCGTTCCTGGCCGGTGAGCGATGGAGCGATCACCCGACGTGCACCGATCCCACCCTCGGCACTCTCGCGCGCGCGGTGAACGACACGGTTCGTGACGACCGCCGCGGCGAACTGGTGGGCGACATCCCGCGCGTCATCGGCCTGAAGGGCGACGAGCTGCGTCTCGGACTGGTTGTCGCCCTGCGCGCCGCCGTGATGGCTCTGCCGGTCGCCAGCATGGACCGGCAGCGTGCCCTCGCCGTGGGCGTCATCGCCACCATCGACGCGCTGGCCGAGTTGGGCATCAACCGCCCGCGCGCCCAGGCCGATGCCGAGAGAGCCCTGTCAGAGGTTCCGGATGCCGCGAGCTGGGCCCGCGCGCACCTCGCCGACTGGCGCGCCCGGCCCGGCGATCTCGCCCGCCACGGGTGCGGAGCCATCGTCCGGACCGCGGCCCTCGGCATCGCCCAGGCCTGCATCGACGACCCCGGCACCCTGCTGGTCGCGATGCTGCGCGCCGCGATCGACGACGCGGAGGTGTTCTTGGGTCGCACGGCTCGCGGTTGTGACGCCCCCGTGAGTCTCCCGAAGGCCGCAATGCCCGAGCAGGTGCTTGCTGCGGCGCAGAGCTGACCGCTCTGCGCTAGCTAGGCTGGACGACGGACACAATCCGTCGTTCCACCCTGTCGCAGCCGAAGGAGTTGCCGCGTGCCCGGAGAGAATCTCACCCGACTCGAAGCCCAGGAGCGCAAGGCGGTCATCTCCGTCGACTCCTACGTCATCGATCTCGACCTGACGACCGGGCCGGAGACCTTCCGCTCGACGACCACGGTCACCTTCACGGCGCAGGAGGGAACGACGACGTTCCTCGACGCGATCACCGCGAAGGTGCATTCGGTCACCGTGAATGGCAGAGAACTCGCGAATGCCGCGGATGGCGACAACGTGCGCATCGCGCTCGAGGGACTGGTCGAGCACAACACCGTGAAGGTGGTGGCCGACTTCGCGTACACGAATACCGGCGAGGGCCTGCACCGCTTCGTCGACCCGGTCGACGGCGAGGTCTATCTCTATTCGCAGTTCGAGGTGCCAGACAGCCGCCGGGTCTTCGCGGTGTTCGAGCAGCCCGACCTCAAGGCGACGTTCCAGTTCACCGTGACGGCCCCGGCCGAGTGGCAGGTCATCAGCAACTCGCCGACGCCCGAGCCGACGCAGACCTCCGCCCAGAAGTCGGATGGCACCGCCACCTGGGCGTTCGAGCTGACTCCGCGGATCTCGAGCTACATCACCGCCCTCATCGCGGGCCCGTACCAGGCCGTGCGTTCGGAGGTGACGAGTTCGAGCGGACGCGTCATCCCGCTCGGCCTGTTCGCGCGCAAGTCCCTGTTCGGCTACCTCGACAGCGACTACCTCTTCGACATCACGCGCAAGGGGTTCGCCTACTACGAGGAGAAGTTCGGCTACCCGTACCCCTTCGCCAAGTACGACCAGCTCTTCGTCCCGGAGTTCAACGCGGGCGCCATGGAGAACGCCGGGGCCGTGACCTTCCTCGAGACCTACGTGTTCCGCTCGAAGGTCACCGACGCGATCAAGGAACGCCGGGTCGTCACGATCCTGCACGAGCTGGCGCACATGTGGTTCGGCGACCTGGTCACCATGAAGTGGTGGAACGACCTGTGGCTGAACGAGTCGTTCGCCGAGTGGGCCTCGGCCATCGCCTCCGTCGAAGCCACCGAGTGGACCGAGGCCTGGACGACCTTCAACGCGATGGAGAAGAGCTGGGCATACAAGCAGGACCAGCTGCCGTCGACGCATCCGATCGTCGCCACCATCAACGACCTCGAAGACGTGCAGGTCAACTTCGACGGGATCACATACGCCAAGGGCGGCTCGGTGCTCAAACAGCTGGCCGCCTGGGTCGGCATCGACGCCTTCTTCGCCGGAGTCGGCAACTACTTCCAGAAGTACGAGTTCGGCAACACCGAGCTGAAGGACCTGCTGGCCGAGCTCGAGCTCACCAGCGGCCGCGAGCTCAGCGCCTGGGCCGCGAGCTGGCTCGAGACGGCGGGCGTGGCCACCTTGTCCCCCCAGATCGAGACGGATGACGCCGGGGTGATCACGTCGTTCCGCATCTCGCAGACCGCCGCGCCCGACTACCCGACCCTGCGTCCACACCGGCTGGCGATCGGGTTCTACGACTCGGCAGACACCTCCTCCGGCTCGAAGCTGGTGCGCACCCACCGGATCGAGCTCGACATCGACGCGGACGGATCGACCGAGGTGCCCGAGCTGGTCGGCATGACACGGCCCGCGCTCGTGCTGCTCAACGACGACGACCTGACCTACGCCAAGATCCGCCTGGATGCCGCGAGCCTGTCGGTCGCGCTGGCCAAGCTCTCCAGCATCGAGAGCCCGCTCGCGCGCGCGCTGGTCTGGGGCGCGCTGTGGGACATGACGCGCGACGCCGAAGTCGCAGCCCGCGACTACGTGCGGCTGGTGCTCGAGCACATCGCGTCCGAGTCGGAGTCGACGACCATCCGCCTCACGCTGTCGCAGCTGCTTCAGACCGTGCGGGTGTACGTCGCGCCTGACGCTCGCGCGGCATCCCTCCACGAGGTCGGCGACGCTCTGTGGAAGCTCGCGAAGGCGGCCGATGCCGGATCGGATGCGCAGTTCCAGTTCGTGAAGTTCTTCGCCGTCTCGGCCTCGACCCGCGAGCACGCGACTGCGCTCGCCGGACTGCTCGACGGTTCGATCACGCTGGCCGGGCTCGACATCGACAGCGACCTGTCGTGGGAGCTGCTGCAGGGGCTCGTGCTCGTCGGCGAGGCAGGCGAGGCCGAGATCGCCGCGGCGCTCGAGAAGGACAACACCGCGAAGGGCCAGCAGGCCGCAGGCCTGGCACGCGCCGCGACCCCGACAGTCGCCGGCAAGACGGCGGCGTTCGAGAAGGGACGTGACGACACCACGATCTCGAACCTCTACCTGCGCAACATGGGGGTCGGCTACGGGCTGGTCAACGATCCGGCCGTGCTCGAGCCCCTCATCGCGCCCTACTTCGACGCGCTGACCACGGTCTGGAAGGACCGCACGTACCAGATCGCCGAGACATTCGTCGAGTATTTCTACCCGGCGGCGATCGCCTCGCAGGAGTTGGCCGATGCGACGAACGCGTGGCTGGACGCGAACCCGGGCATCCCCGCCCTTCGCCGCATCGTGATCGAGAACCTGGCGGGAGTGGAGCGGGCGCTGGTTGCGCAGAAGCGCGACGCGAAGGGGTAGCGCCGACTCGGCTCGGTGCGCCCGCGGCAACACACGGCTGCGCGGTGGGCACCACGCGCCGCTGCCCGCGTCGTTAGCGTCGAGACATGCCGAATCTTGCCGGGCGCGCCGCGCTCGCCTCCGTGTCAGCCGTGATCCTGTTCGCCGCCGCAGGATGCAGCGTCACCCTCGGAACGGTCGCCGATTCGCCGTCTGCCGGATCCGCCGCAACCGATTCGCCGTCTGCCGGATCCGCCGCAACCGACTCGCCGTCGATGGCGCCATCGACCGCCCTGTCACCGCTGTGCACCGACCTGAGCAAAGAGAACGGCGTCGACTTGAGCGATGTGCAGGCATCCCTGACCTACTGGGCGCAGGTGGTCGCGGACTCTCCACCCGACATCGTCGCCCAGGCGCAGGCGGTCGAGGACGGCTTCAACAAGATCGCCGATGGGACGAGCCCCGACGATCAGGACAACAACAACGCCATCAACGATGCGATCGGCGCGCTCGAATCGTGGAGCGTCGACAACTGCCCCAGCTGAGCCGTCCACGACTCCGCTCGCCCCCTCATTGCTCCCAGGAGCACCGATCGCTGCGTTCTGAGCAACCCCGCGGCGCTGAGCGCTGGATAGCGTCGAGACCGCGAACAGTGGCGCCGACCAGACGTCGCTGCGCCCGACCCGAGGGGAATCACCGCAATGCCATCAACCACACCGACCCTGGCGCGTGCGTGCGCCATCGCGATGGCAGCCGGCGTCATCGTGCTGTCTGCGACCGCCTGCTCGGCGTCGCCGACCGCCGGCGGAGGCGGCGACCAGCCGAAGGCGGCGACCAGCACGGCCGCGCCGAGCTCTGGAAGCGCGAACGGCGGCAACGGATCCGGCGGATCGAACGCCGGCCTGTGCGCGGACGCGACCGGGGAGGGCTTCTCGTTGGACTCCAACGCGAGCGACATGACGAAAGTGCTCGCCACCTGGGACAAGATGGAGGCCGACGCGCCCGGAGACATCCGCGACGACGTCAGCACCGTCGACAAGGCCCTGCACAAGGCCAGCACGGGCGACACGAGCGCGATCGGCGACGCCTTCTCGAAATCGGTGACGGCGGTTGGAACCTGGGTCGCAGACAACTGCAACCTGTAGAACCACCACGATTCAGCGGTCGGTGCCTGCCGCGACCTCGAGTCTGACGCGGCTGGGTGCGACCCCGAAGCGATCTCGGAACACCCGGCTGAAATGCGTCCGGTCGGCGAAGCCCCAGCGCTGCGCGATCACCTCCACGGAGGCATCTGCGGCACGGCTCGACGTCAAGTCGCTCCGACTGCGCTCCAGGCGTCGCTCGAGCAACCAGCGCGCGACGGTCGTGCCCCGTTCGGCGAACAGCTTCTCAAGGGTCCGGCGCGACACGTGCACTCTCTCGGCCAGAACCGCTGCATTCAGCGTCCGGTCGGCCAGACGCCGCTCGGCTTCGTCGATGGCTGACTGAAGCAGGTACTCGCGAGGCGTCAGCCCCGGCAGGCTGCCGAAGGCCGTCACGATCAGATCGCTCAGGTGATCGGCGGCCCGATTCGCGTCGGCGCGACCGAAGCCGGCGGAATGCTGGAACAGGTATTCGGCAGTGGTGGTCACGAGCCCGCACAGCATGCCCGTCGTCGACGCGACTCCGGAGGGCGCCGCGAGACGGGAAACGATCAGTTCGGCCGGCGCGCCGATGACCAACTGGCGGAACTCCGTGTCGGCGACGAGCGTCACCGGTTCGCACCCCGACAGCATCCCGAGCCATCCGCGCCTGGGGGTCACCTCGCGTGAGAATTGGCGACCGCTCAGCAGTCCGACCTGGGGGACGCTGACGTAGACCATGCCGTCGGCGTCGGTGGATGCCATGGATTCATCCCGGACGGAACGGTGCGGGTCAGCACGCACCGACGACAACGTCAGTGGACCGACGACCGTTTGAACGATGCCTGATCGGAAGGGCCCGTCACCCTCTCGTTCCACCGCCATCGACCCGAAAAGCCCGTTGGCCGCAACTTGCCAGAGGGCGAATTGGTCGTGCTCGGCGACGGAGCCGCTCGACCACGTTCGATACGGCACTGGTTCAGACCTCCGAGATGCTCGGGCGCATGCGTTGGCCACATGGTAGCTGCCGCTGCGCGCTGACGCACCGAGCGCTGCGCTCTGAGCAACGCCGGCTTCGAGGTCGTGTCTCGCTAGGCTGACAAGCGTGACGCCCTGGGAAGACTTCGTGCATCGGGCGACGCTGTTCCTGGCCGGGCCGTGGGGCATACCGCTGCGGGTGCTGCTGATCCTGGTGGTCGCCTTCGTCATCCGGGTGATCCTGCAGTTCGTGATCCGGCGCGTGGTGAGTCGGGTGGTCCATGGGGCCACCCGCATCCAGGGCCGCGACGAGGCACGCGACTCGCCGATCGCTGCGGTGCGGATCGTGCAGCGCACCAAAGCGCTCGGCGGGGTGCTCAGCAGCGCCGTCACCACGCTGATCGTCGTCGTCGCGATCGTGCTCGTGATTGCAGCGATCTCCCCCGCGGCCAGCGGTGCGTTCTCGTTGATCACCGCGGCACTCGGTGCGGGGCTCGGCTTCGGGGCGCAGAACATCGTGAAGGACGTGCTCAACGGCCTGGCCATGGTGGGCGAGGACCAGCTGGGCGTCGGCGATGTCGTCGACACCGGGTTCGCAACGGGCGTGGTGGAGCAGGTCGGCATCCGGATCACCCAGGTGCGCGACGTCAACGGGACCCTCTGGTACGTGCGCAACGGCGAGATCCTGCGGCTGGGCAACATGTCGCAGGGCTGGGCGCGCGTGATCATCGACCTGGCCGTGCCGTACAGCGTCGACGTCGAGGCTGTGCAGAACGCGATCCTCGAGACCGCGACGACCATGCAGCAGGACGAGCGATGGAAGCCGGTCATCCTGGAGCGGCCCGAGGTCTGGGGCATCGAGTCGGTCTCGGCCGAGGCGATCGTGATCCGGTTGGTGGTCAAGACCCGGGCCGGAAGCAAGGACCCCGTTGCCCGCGAGCTCCGCGCGCGCCTGAAGCAGACGATCGACGCGCTCGGCATCACGCTGCCGGCTCTCAACTCGGTCGTGCTCAGTGCGTTCGAGGGAGGCATCCCGAAGGCTCGAGCAGCGACCTCGTCGAAACCGCTCTCAACGGTGCCTCGGCGGTCCAAGTGAGTGACCTGACTCTGCGGATGGGCGCTGGCGGCGAGCCGGTCGGCGGCAGCTTCTGGGCGGCGGTCGGAGGTCGACCGACGTTCGAGAAGCTGGTGCGGGCGTTCTACGCGGGCGTCGCCGACGACCCGGTGCTGCTGCCGATGTATCCCGAGCAGCCCGACCTCGAAGGCGCGATCCAGCGTTTGACCGGATTCCTCGAGCAGTACTGGGGCGGACCAGGCACCTACAGCGAGCAGCGCGGTCACCCGAGACTCCGGATGCGCCACCTCCCGTTCGCCGTGACCCCCGAGGCCCGCGACCGGTGGTTGCTGCACATGCGAGCCGCGGTCGACACGCTCACGTTGTCGCCGCTCCACGAGTCGATGCTCTGGGACTACCTCGAGCGCGCCGCCCACGCAATGGTCAACGCGGGCTGAGGCGGCCGACGCGGTAGACCGAACCGGCTACCCTGGGTACATCTGAGGATCGTTCGAGGGGAAGTGGAATGCCCGAGACCAAGGAACCCAAGGCCGACGCGATCGTGATCGGAGCGGGCCTCGCCGGGCTGGTTGCGACAGCAGAGCTGGTGGCGGCCGGCAAGCACGTGATCGTGCTCGAGCAGGAGCCCGAGGCGAGCTTCGGCGGGCAGGCCTGGTGGTCGTTCGGCGGCCTGTTCCTGATCGACTCCCCCGAACAGCGCCGGATGGGCGTGAACGACAGCCACGATCTCGCCAGGCAGGACTGGTTCGCCAGCGCCGAGTTCGATCGCGATGAAGACGTCTGGGGCCGCCAATGGGCGGAGGCCTATTTGGCATTCGCAGCCGGCGAGAAGCGCGCGTGGCTGCACGCCAAGGGCGTGCGGTTCTTCCCGGTCGTCGGCTGGGCCGAACGGGGCGGCTACACGGCGACCGGCCATGGCAATTCGGTCCCCCGCTTCCACATCACCTGGGGCACGGGGCCCGGCATCCTCGAGCCCTTCATCAAGGAGGTGCGGGCCGGCGTCGAGGCCGGGCTCGTCGAGCTCAAGTTCCGGCACCGAGTCGACGGATTGACGGTGACCAAGGGAGCGGTGGTCGGCGCATCCGGGTCGATCCTCGCCGATGATCCGGCCGAGCGCGGCGCCGCGAGCAACCGGGATGTCACCGGCGACTTCGCCGTGAAGGCCCGCGCCGTGATCGTGGCGAGCGGCGGTATCGGCGGCAATCACGAACTGGTCCGCGCCGCCTGGCCGGAGTGGCTCGGCACCGCACCCGCGACGATGCTGAGCGGTGTGCCCGCGCATGTCGATGGGCGCATGCTCGCGATCAGCGAGAAAGCCGGCGCGAACTACGTCAACAGCGACCGCATGTGGCACTACGTCGAAGGCATCACCAACTACGCGCCGGTCTGGGCGCAGCACGGCATCCGGATCCTGCCCGGCCCGTCGAGCATGTGGTTCGACGCCACCGGCAAGCGGCTGCCCATCCCGCTGTTCCCGGGATTCGACACCCTCGGCACGCTCGAGCACCTGCGCGGCACCGGGTACGACCACAGCTGGTTCGTGCTCACCCAATCGATGATCGAGAAGGAGTTCGCGCTCAGCGGCAGCGAGCAGAACCCCGACCTCACGGGGAAGAGCATCCGCCAACTGCTGAAGCAGCGTCTCGGCAAGGGCGCAACTCCTCCGGTCGAGGCGTTCAAGTCGCAGGGTGCTGACTTCGTGGTCGCCGACACCCTCGACGAGCTCTTCATCGGAATGCGCCGGCTCTCTCCCGACGTCGAACTCGACACGCAGGGCATCCGTCATGAGATCGAGGCGCGCGACCGCGAACTCGACAACGCCTTCAGCAAGGATGCTCAGATCACGGCCATCCGGGGCGCGCGCGCCTACCGCGGTGACAAGTTGATCCGGGTGGCCAAGCCGCACAAGATCCTCGATCCGAAGCACCGTCCGCTGATCGCCGTCAAGCTCCACGTCGTGACCCGCAAGACGCTGGGCGGGCTTCAGACCGACCTGCAGTCACGGGTTCTGGATGCCGCGGGCTCACCGATCCCCGGCCTCTATGCGGCCGGCGAGGTCGCCGGTTTCGGCGGCGGCGGCGTTCACGGCTACCGCGCGTTGGAGGGCACGTTCCTGGGCGGCTGCCTGTTCAGCGGCCGCGTCGCGGGCCGGGCGGTCGCGGGCACGCTCTGACCCACTCCCCGAAAGTACCCACTTCTGCGTACTTTCGGTCGCGAGAGTACGTGGACAACGCGTACTTTCAGCAAGCCGACGCGGGGTCAGCGCGCGAGAGTCCACGCCTTGCGCTTCACCAGGACGTGACCACGCCGGGTGGTCAGGCGAGTCCACGGGCCGGTCTCGAACATCCGCACCTCGTCGTCACCGAGGAAGCCCAGGCCGAGCGCCGCGAATGCGGCGCCGGCAGGCACGTGCTCGAGCCCGGCGATGCCCCGGCTCCAGACCTCGGAGCGCACGCGGCGCACGATCTGCTCGCCGACGGCACCCGGCACGGCGCTCGCCACCTCGTCGATGCCGGCGCGAGCGGCCTTGTCGAGCAACTCCGGCGACGTGCCGTCGATCGGCCGCCATCCGCCACGAGGCGGCGAGATGGCCGACCAGGTGACCGTATTCACGCCCATCGGCAGCGAGATGGTCACCGGCCCGCTGATCGTCGGATCGGCCTGCCGCGCCTCCTGCGCCATCTCGAGCCGGCCCAGCAGCGAACGGATCGGCACGACGACATCGAACTCGTCATGGCCATCGCCGGGCTTCTCGCTACGTGCACTGAGCGCCACCGTGCGCAGGCCGAGCACGGTCGGGCTCTCATCGAGAAGACCTTGCGGATAGAACACCGCGGCGTACACCGCGAGCACCCCGCTGCCCGCGATCAACCGCACTGTGCCCTCCTCGATGCGTGCGGCGCGAGCGAGAAAGACCTGGAGATCGTCGAGGGTGGGGGTGTCCGCCAGAGTGAAGGAGCTGCCCATGTGCCTCCTAAACTACAACGCATGACCGACCCTTTGGCGGGACTTCTCGCCGCGCTCGATCTGACCGACACCGGAGCCCGCACCAGCGAAGACATCTTCACCGGACCGAGCCAGTGGACGCCGGGCGGCCGCGTCTTCGGCGGCCAGGTGCTGGCGCAGTCGCTGGTCGCCGCGATCCGCACCGTGCCCGAGGATCGGCCCGTGCACTCCATGCACGGGTACTTCCTGCGGCCGGGAGACGCCGAGCAGCCGATCACCTTCTCGGTCGACCGCATCCACGACGGCCGGTCGTTCGCGACGCGCCGCACTCAGGCCTACCAGGGCGGTAAGCCGATCCTGTCGATGATCGCGTCGTTCCAGACCGAAGACGAGGGGCTCGACCACCAGCTGGCCATGCCTACCGGCCTGCCCGATCCCGAGTCGCTGCCGAGCACTGCCGAGGTCTTGAAGGGCATCAACCATCCGGTCGCCCAGTTCTGGGCCAACCGCCGCGCCTTCGACCTGCGGCACATCGATTCGCCCATCTACTTCGAGGTGGCCGGCGAGCCGGTCGCCCATCAGGCGGTGTGGATGAAGGCGGTCGGCACCCTGCCCGACGATCCGAATCTGCATCGCGCGGCCCTGGCGTACGCGAGCGACTACTCGATCCTCGAACCCGTGCTGCGCGGACACGGAGTGCCGTGGGGCGCTCCGGGGCTCAAGGTGGCCAGCCTCGACCACGCCATGTGGTGGCATCGCTTCGGGCGCGCCGATCAGTGGCTGCTGTACGTGCAGGATTCGCCCAACGCGATCGGCGGCCGCGGCCTCTCCCTCGGCCGGATTTTCACCCACGACGGAACGCTGCTGGCCAGCGTCGCGCAGGAGGGCACGATCCGCGTGCCAACCCGGTCCTAGCGCCGGGTGAAGACGAGCGGGTCTTCGAGGTAGGGAGCCCAAAGTTCGCGCAGCTGGGCCGGGATGCGCGTCGGGCGGCCGGAGGCGGCATCCACCGTCACGATCTCGGTGGCCGCGCGCGCGTAGAGCACTCGCGGTTCGACCCCGAGCGGCGAGTACAGCTCGAAGCAGATGTCGAGGCTCGCTCCCCCGAGGCGGCCGAGCCACACCTCGACGTCGATCGGCGCGCGACTGTACGGCATCGGAACGAGGTACTCCACCTCGCTGCGGGACACCAGCGACCAGACGGACGAGTCAGCCGTGAGGTCGAGCACGGCCGTCGGCTGCGGCGTCGGATCGGCATCCCCCTCGGCACTGCGCCAGAACGCCCGCACGCGCGCCTCTTCGATCAGCCGGAGCGTCTCGACGTTGTTGATGTGCCCGTAGGCGTCGAGGTCACCCCAGCGGAGCGGGATGGGGATGTGGAGGCGCATGGTTTCAACTCCTCCTGGTAGGTCCTCCGGGCCCGAGACGGGCCCGGGGATTGAGCGCGCGGGGGCCAGAAATGGCCCCCGCATCAGCGCTCAATCCCTCGTCAGCTTGCGGTACACCGAGGCGTGCGGTTTGGCGGCCTCGGGGCCGAGTCGCTCGATCTTGTTCTCTTCGTACGCCTCGAAGTTGCCCTCGAACCAGTACCAGTTGGCCGGGTTCTCTGCGGTGCCCTCGTAGGCCAGGATGTGGGTCGCGATCCGGTCGAGGAACCACCGGTCGTGGGTGATCACCACAGCACAGCCCGGGAACTCGAGCAGCGCGTTCTCCAGGCTCTGCAGCGTCTCGACATCGAGGTCGTTGGTCGGCTCGTCGAGCAGCAGCAGGTTGCCGCCCTGCTTGAGCGTGAGCGCCAGGTTGAGCCGGTTGCGCTCGCCGCCCGACAGCACGCCGGCCTTCTTCTGCTGGTCGGGGCCTTTGAAGCCGAACTTGCTGACGTAGGCGCGCGAGGGGATCTCGACCTTGCCGACGGTGATGATGTCCAGGCCGTCGCTGACGACCTCCCACAGCGTCTTGTTGGGGTCGATGCCGCCGCGGTCCTGGTCGACGTAGCTGATCTGCACGGTCTCGCCGACCTTCAACTCGCCGCCGTCGATCTGCTCGAGGCCGACGATCGACTTGATCAGGGTGGTCTTGCCGACGCCGTTCGGGCCGATCACGCCGACGATCCCGTTGGGTGGCAGCGTGAAGCTGAGACCCTCGATGAGCTCGCGGCCGTCGAAGCCCTTCGCGACCTTCTTGGCTTCCACCACGATCGAGCCCAAGCGCGGCCCCGGCGGGATCTGGATCTCTTCGAAGTCGAGCTTGCGGGTGCGGTCGGCCTCTGTCGCCATCTCTTCGTAGCGGGCCAGGCGCGCCTTGGATTTGGCCTGCCTGCCCTTCGCGTTGCTGCGCACCCAGTCGAGCTCGTCGGCGAGGCGCTTGGCGAGCTTCTGGTCTTTCTTGCCCTGAACCTCGAGTCGCTGCGCCTTCTTCTCGAGGTACGTGGAGTAGTTGCCCTCGTAGGGGTAGAGGTGGCCGCGGTCGACCTCGGCGATCCACTGGGCGACGTTGTCGAGGAAGTACCGGTCGTGGGTCACGGCGATGACGGCGCCCGCATACTGCTGCAGGTGCTGCTCGAGCCAGAGCACGCTCTCGGCGTCGAGGTGGTTGGTGGGCTCGTCGAGCAGCAGGAGGTCCGGCTTCTGCAGGAGCAGCTTCGTCAGCGCGACGCGGCGCTTCTCGCCGCCGGAGAGGTTCTTCACGCTGGCGTCGCCCGGGGGCGTGCGCAGCGCATCCATCGCCTGCTCAAGCTGCGAGTCGAGGTCCCAGGCGTCGGCGGCGTCGATCTCGGTCTGCAGCTCGCCCATCTCGGCCAGCAGGGTGTCGAAGTCGGCATCCGGGTCGGCCATCGCCGCCGAGATCTCGTTGAAGCGGTCGAGCTTGGCCTTGATCGGGCCGACGCCCTCCTGCACGTTCTCGAGCACGGTCTTGGTCTCGTCGAGCTTGGGCTCTTGCATCAGGATGCCGACCGTGTACCCGGCGCTGAGGCGCGCCTCGCCGTTGCTGGGCTGGTCGAGCCCGGCCATGATCTTGAGGATGGTCGACTTGCCCGCGCCGTTGGGGCCGACCATTCCGATCTTCGCCCCGGGCAGGAACGACATGGTCACATCGTCGAGGATGAGCTTGTCGCCGACCGCCTTGCGGGCGCGGACCATCGAATAAATGAATTCGGCCATGGTCCCAGTCTACGGAGCGCGCCCGAGCGGGAGCGCCGCGCCCGGCGCGGAACGCGGAGCGATGGCCATACTAGGGAGCACCCCGCGAGTGCCACGATGGGCGCGACCGACGGCGAGGGTGCTGGAGACGTGATGATCCGAGAGCCGCGGAGCGAATTCGTCGGACGCCGCACGGAACTGGACCAGCTCGCGAGCATTCTGCACAGCACGCGACTGGTGACTCTGATCGGCGTCGGCGGCGTCGGGAAGACCCGGCTCGCCATCCGTGCCGCGAACCTCTCCGTCGACGGCGCGGCGCCCGCGTGGTTCGTGCCGCTGGACACCGTGGGCGAGGCCGAGCTGCTGCCGTTGGCGGTGGTCAGGGCGCTGCGCCTGACCGACCAGTCGGCGCGCGAACCTCTCGAGGTCATCACGGAAGCCCTTCGCGACCGGGACGCCCTGATCGTCGTCGACAACTGCGAGCACCTGATCGACGCCGCCGCGCTTTTCGTCGACCAGCTTCTCGACGCCTTGCCGCGGCTGCGCGTTCTCGCCACGAGCCGGCGCCCGCTCGAACTGGTCGGAGAGCACATCTTCGCGGTCCCCTCCCTCTCCATCGACCCCGACGAGGACCACGGGTCGGATGCCCTCACCCTCCTGGTCGCGCGGGCCACCGCGGCCGGTGCGCCCCAGGCGATCTCCCCCGAGGATCAACTCGCGGCCGTCGAGCTCTGCCGTTCCCTCGACGGATTGCCACTGGCGATCGAACTCGCTGCCACGCAGCTGCGGACCCTGTCGGTCAACGACCTCATCGATCGGCTTTCGTCCCGATTCAGCCTGCTGCAGAACGGACCGCGCACCGCGGTCGGGCGCCAGCGAACACTCCGCGCGGTCGTCGAATGGAGCTACGAGCTGTGCGATCCCGCGCAGCGCGAGCTCTGGGCCGCATTGTCGGTGTTCTCCGGCAGCTTCGATCTCGACGCTGCGATCGCCGTGGTCGACCTGCCCGAGAGCAGCGTGGTCAACACCCTCGACCAGCTGGTCTCGCAGTCCGTGGTCGGCGCCGACCACGACACCGGCCGTTTCCGGATGCTGGAGACGATCCGTGGATATGGTCGCGAGCGCGCGGAAGAGGGCGGGCAGTGGCCGGTGCTGGTGCGACGCCACCTCGACCACGTGCGCCGCACCGCCGCGGGCATCCGGGTCAGCTGGTGGGGGCCGGGTCAGGCCGAGAAGCTCGCCCGGTTGCGCAATGAGCGGGCGGAACTGCAGTCCGCGCTTGCAGCGGCGAGCGCGATGGATGTCGACGCGGCGCTCGAGCTCTTTTCGGACCTGCGCTATCACTGGGCGGTCGGCGGCTTCTTGAGCGAGGGTCGGGGTTGGGCCACGCGGCTGGTCCCGCTGCCCGGCGGCGATCCGGCCCGACGCCTGCCTGCGCTGGTGACCGCGGCGTGGCTGTGTCTGCTTCAGGGGGACCCCACCGAAGCAGCGGAGCTGCTCGCCGCCGCCGAGTCACTGCTCGAGTCGACAGACACCGCGCACGCCTCGGCCGACACCCGACTCACCGCCCTGATCGAGTTGCCGCGCTGGCGCGGCACGCACGCGATGTTCTCCGGCGATCCCGAGACGGCTGAACGGTATTTCGAACGGTCCATCGAGGCCGCATCCGACGCGGGCCTGCCCGCCGAGTCCATGCTCGCGCAGTTCCAGCTGACGACCGCGCTCTGCCACCTGCGCCGGGCGGATGCGGCGCGGCCGGCGACCGACGCCTTGCACCACGCGGAGGCGATCGACGAGACCTGGATGCGCTCGCACGCCTTGTGGTCGCTCGCCCTCGCCGCCTTCGTCGAGGGCGACCTGGCTCGCGGCGAGTCGATGGCCCGCGAGGCGCTGACGGTCGAGAGGGGCTTCGACGACCCCGTGGGTCTGTGCCTCATGTTGGAAGTGCTGTGCTGGATCGACGCGCGTCGCGGGGTCAACGAGCGCGCGGCGCTCCTGCTCGGCGCGGCAGCGACCCAGTGGCGACGAATCGGCTCCGGCATCACCGCCCACGGTCCTCAGCTGACGGCACACCACGACGAATGCGCGGCGAGCGTCCGGACGCGTCTGGGTGCACGGCGGTTCGCACAGCTTCTCGACGAGGGATCCCGGCTCGCACCTTCCGACGTGGCCGCCCTCGCGTTCGCTCCTTCCCGCGGGGGCACGGGAGCACTCAGCGCCCGCGAGTGGGAGGTCGCATCCGGTATCCATCGCGGGCTGAGCAACCGCGAGATCGCGGACGAACTCGTCCTCTCGATGCGCACGGTCGACTCCCACGTGCAACGCATCTTCGCCAAGCTCGACGTCGCCTCCCGCGCCCAGGTGGCCGCTTGGTACGAGTCGGCGAGCGAGTGATCCACCTCCGGATTAGGTAGTTACACGGATGGTGCCGCGCAGGTGGCTCGGCTGATGCTGGTCGTGCGGCGACGACGCGCGCATCCCCGATATCGGAGGTCGACGATGACCAGCGACACCAAACCTCGCATTCTGCTCGTTCATGGCGCCTGGGTGGGGCCATGGGAGTTCGACCCTCTGGTGGCCGTCCTCCGCGAGCGCGGGTGGCAGGTGGATGCGCTCGCGCTTCCGTCGGTCGGCTCGACGAGCGGAATCGCCGAGGATGCGGCGGTCATCACGGCCGCGCTCGACGCCTCGGCCGAGCCGGTCGTGCTCGTCGGGCACTCCTACGGCGGAATCCCCGTCACCGAGGCCGGCGGTCACGACAAGGTCGAACGGATCGTCTATGTGACCGCGTTCGCCCTGGATCAGGGCGAGAGCGCATCGGGCTCGATGGGCGGAGCACTTCCCGAGTGGTGGGGAATCGCCGACGGGCAGGTCACCATGGGCCGCAGTCGGGACGAACGCGTCGCGATGATCGCGGCGGACCTCCCGCCCGAAGCCGTGGGCGCGGCGGAACAGCTCGCGGACCTGTTCCGGCCGCAGTCGCTCAGCTCGCTCACCGAGCCGGTGACACGGGTGGCGTGGCGCGAGAAGCCCACGACCTACATCGTCACCGAGCGCGACGGCGTGCTCCCGCCGGCCTTCCAGGAGTCGCTCGCGGGCCGCAGCACCGGCGACATCATCCGCATCCCTCACGGGCACGCGCCGTTCCAAGAGGACCCGGCGGGCTTCGCCGAGCTGCTGGCGCGCATCGCCCTCACCGCAGCCGTCACGAACTGAAAGCGACATACGACCATGACGATGACAGACACCGCCCCGCACAGCAGCACGACTTTCACCCCCGGCATGCTCTTCATCGGCGGGTCGTGGAGGCCATCGTCTGACGGGGCCCGCACCGCGGTCGTGAACCCCGCCACCGGCGAGACGCTGACAGACGTCGCGGCGGCAACGACATCCGACGTGGATGACGCGGTCGCGGCAGCCCGGGCAGCCTTCGATTCCGGCGAATGGTCGGGCTTGTCGAGCCGCGAGCGCGCCCGCATCCTGCAGCGCGCCTACGAGCTGATGCGCGAGCGCACCGAGGAGCTGGCGCAGGCCGAGAGCGCGAACGTGGGCAAGCCGATCACCTTCGCGCGGATCGTCGACGTGAACAACGCCGCCGAGCTGTACGAGTACTACGCGAGCCTCGGCCATCACCTCGACGGATCGGTGCGCGAGACCACCGGCAACACCCACGCATACGTCAAGCGCGAACCGCTCGGAGTGGTGGCGGCCATCACGCCGTTCAACTTCCCCCTCATCCTCTCCAGCACCAAGATCGCTCCGGCACTCCTCGCCGGCAACACGGTCGTGCACAAGCCCGCGAGCGACACTCCACTCTCGGCGCTGATCATGGCCGACATCCTCACTGAGGCCGGCGTGCCCGCGGGCGTCTTCAATGTGGTCACCGGATCGGGCTCGAAGCTGGGCGACCATCTGGTGGGCCACCCGGGCGTCGACAAGGTGGCGTTCACCGGATCGACCGAGATCGGCGCTCATGCTGCGGCCCTGGCCGCCAAGGCCCTCAAGCCATTCACCGCCGAACTCGGCGGCAACGCCGCGAACATCGTGTTCGCCGACGCGGACCTGGATCAGGCGATCAACACGGTGATCTCGGCGTTCGTGTTCAACTCCGGGCAGTTCTGCATGGCCGGACCGCGCCTGCTGGTCGAGCGCCCGATCTACGAGACCGTCCTCGGCATCCTGGGTGCCGCCGTGCCGCAGGTGCCGTTCGGCGACCCGCGGGACCCCGGAACCGTGATCGGGCCGCTCGCCTCAGCGACGCAACTGACGAAGGTCGCCGGCATGGTCGAGCGCGCCGCGGCGGCCGGGGCGACGGTCGTGACCGGCGGCTCCCCTGTCGACCTCGACGGCGGTTTCTATTACCAGCCCACGGTTCTCGCCGGACTGCCGGCCGATGCCGAGGCCGTTGCCGAGGAGGTGTTCGGCCCGGTTCTCACCGTGCAACCCTTCGACACCGAGGACGAGGCGATCGCGCTGGCCAACGGCACGGCGTACGGTCTCGCCTCGGGCATCCAGACCCGCGATCTGGCGAAAGCCCACCGTGTCGCCGCGAAACTGCAGGCCGGGATCACCTGGGTGAACGGCTGGGCGCTGCTCGACCCGGCCGTGCCCTTCGGCGGAGTCAAGGCCTCGGGCTGGGGACGCGAGGGCGGAACCGAGGCGATGGAGTCGTACCAGCGCGCGCACTCCATCGTGTTCAACCTCGAATCGGGAGCCGGCCAGTGATCGCGGGCCGCGCTGCGGTGCTCGATGCGCCGGGTTCGCTCGTCGTCGCGGATGTCGAGTTCGGTTCGCCGGGCGCCGGTGAGGTCCTGGTGCAATTGGTCGCGTCCGGGCTCTGCCACACCGACCTGGGCGTGATCGCGGGAGGCATCCCCTTTGCGACCCCCGGGATCATCGGGCACGAGGGCGCGGGAATCGTCTCCGCCGTGGGCGACGGCGTGTCATCCGTCGCCGTCGGCGACAAGGTGCTGCTGAGCTTCACCTCGTGCGGCGACTGCAGTGCCTGCGACTCGGGGCATCCCGCCTATTGCGAGACCTGGCTGCCCCGCAACCTGCTCGGGATGCTTCGGGGCGAGGAATCGGGGAGCATCACGCGTGACGGCGAACCGGTGGCATCGCACTTCTTCGGACAGTCGTCGTTCGGCCAGTACGCGATCGCGGACGAGCGGTCGGTCGTGCGGGTCGATCCCCATGCCGACCTCGCGGTGCTCGCCCCTCTGGGCTGCGGTGTACTCACGGGATTCGGGTCGATGTGGAACGTCCTCGAACCGAACGGCACGGACACCGTGGCGGTCTACGGCGTGGGCGCGGTTGGCCTCTCGGCGATCATCGCTGCCTCGCTGCAGTCGCCCGCACAGCTCATCGCCATCGACATCGTCGACCGCCGGCTGGAGCTGGCACGTGAGCTCGGCGCCACCGCCACGATCAACCCGAAGACCGAGAACGTCGCCGAACGTCTCGCCGAGATCACGGGCGGACGCGGCGTCTCGAAGAGTTTCGACACGACGGGCAATCCCGGAGTCGCTCGCGGCGCGCTCGACGCGGCGGCCGTGCGGGGCACCGTTCTGGTCTGCGGAGCCCCGCCTCCCGGCACGGAGATCCCGGTCGATATCCAGGGCATCCTCGCCGGCAAAGTGCTGCGCGGCGTGACGATGGGCGACACGAACCCCCGTGAGCTCATCCCGCAGCTCGTCGACCTGCATGCTGTGGGCAGCTTGCCATTGGAGAAGCTCGAGAAGCACTACACGCTCGACCAGATCGGGCAGGCCGCCGACGATATGCACAACGGCGTGACGGTCAAGCCCGTCATCATCTACTGACTCGACGACCCGGTCGGCGCCGGGCGCGCATCACCCATCGCCCGATCACCAATCGATCTTGCGGGTCGTGCCGACCAGGCAGCGACCGGTGGAGAGCAGCTTCTGCGCCGTGCTGGCGTACCCGGTGTTGCCGTACTGCCCGATGAGGCAGGTGTTGCCGAGCCGGACCGAGAACGAGATGTTGTCGGCCGCGAGGTTCACCGTGGTGCGGTCGGGCGTGACCTCCATGTCGGACTTCGGGAATCCGGCCTTCACGAGGTTGTCGATGAACGGCCGACCGCTGAGGTCGCCGCCCTCGTCGATGAACGCCGTGTTCACGTAGTCGAAATACGCGAGGTTCTGCTGGGCGGTGCCCTGCAGGTCGAGCGTCGGGGTGTCCGGCTGCGAGCTCGTGGGTGTGGGCGTGGAGGTCGGTGTCGAGACGGGCTTGGGCACGCACCCGGCGAGCGCAGCGACGAGGATCGCCCCAAGAACGATCGGGAGTGCGGCGCGCTTCAGGGCTGGGACGCGACGCATGATCCTCCTCGACCGGCCACGGGATGCGACGCGGGTCGCGACGATTCTAGAACGACAGCCTGGGCCAGAGGCTCAACGTCGGAGTGCGATACCGGCGGCTCAACTCCGCAGCGCAGCGGTCACGTAGGCGATCCCGTCGGCATCGGTGATGCCGAGCTTCCGGATCCGGTCGGCGAAGGTGCGCGCCGCCTCTTGCGCCTGCTGGTGAGCGGGATCGCCCTGTGGGGTGATGAACGAGCCGTTGCGGCCCCGGGTTTCGATGAAGCGATCCGCCTCGAGTTCGCGATAGGTGCGGGCGACCGTGTTCGGGGCGATGCCCAGGTCTTCGGCGAGCTTGCGGACGGTCGGCAACCGCGCGCCGCCCGCGAGCTCACCCGACGTGATCTGGTACATCAGCTGCATCCGCAACTGCTCGAACGGCGGCGTCGCCGACGACGCGTCGATGGTGAACATGCCACCGACTGTAGTCACCGATCGCCGGCCCGCTCAGAGGTGGACCGCTCAGAACGGGAGCGCCACCTCCACCGGGCGCTTCGAGCGCGCGGCAGCGAGTTCGTCGGTCGGGTCGTCATCGTCGGCCCGCGTTTCGGTCGCGTCCCCCGATTCCGCCGACTCCCCCGTGGGCGCGGTCGCGTCCCCGTCGCCTTCGAGCACTGCGGCGCGGTCGCTCGGCAGATCGGCGTCGTTCGCCACGGTCGACGACACCGAGCGGGTGAAGACCGAGGTGCCCCAGGAGAGGTCATGACCCAGGGCATCCGCGTCGACCTCGACGGTAGTGCCGGCGCGGTCGCCGCTCTCCCAGTCGCGCACGCGCAGCTTGCCCGAGACGACGACGCGCTGGCCCTTGTTGACCGATCCGACGACGTTGACGGCCAGCTGCCGGAAGGCGGTGATCGTGTACCAGTTGGTCTCGCCGTCGATCCACTTCTGGGCGCCGCGGTCGTAGCGGCGCTGCGTCGAAGCGAGGCGGAAGCTCGTGATGGGAAGTCCCTCGCTGGTCACGAGGTGACGCGGGGTGGTGGCGACGAGCCCGGTGAGGGTGATGGTGTCGGTCATGGAGTGCTCCTTACGAGAATGAGTCGAGGAACCCAGGGTGGAGGGCACGCCGCCCCTCGTCAGGCGCCTGGACCGGCCCCGTGGAGTTCAGCGCGATCGTTTCGGCTGGGGACGATGAGTCGCACCCCGGGGGCTGCTAGCCGAGCAGCGCCGACACGTCGATACCGGCCAGCCGAGCCGGATCCGCCAGCGAATCCACGGCGACCACGAGACCACCGCGCAGGGTGAAGCTCGACGCCGAGAGCAGTCGGCCTCCGACGATCACGACGGCACCCGGCATCCCGTTGACCAGCGCCGCGCTGGGCGCCGGCGAGGCCGGCCCGAAGCTGACCGCCTGCCCCGCGACCTGTCGTGCACCCGCGATCGCGACGCTGGCCGGCGAGCCCGGTCCGCTATCGATTCGGAACACGACATCCGGATGCAGCACGGCCATCAGCGCCTCGAAGTCCCCCGCGCGGGCCGCCGCGAAGAACGCGTCCACCACCTGGCGCTGCCGGCGCACGGAGCCCGGGCCGCCTGCCTGCGCATCCGCTCCCCCGGCCCTGCCCTGCACGCGCCGCCGGGCGCGGGTCGCGAGCTGGCGCGCCGACGCGGGCGTGCGGTCGAGCATCCGGGCGATCTGATCGAAGGGCACCGCGAACATGTCGTGCAGCACGAAGGCGACCCGCTCATCCGGCGCCAGCGCGTCGAGCACGACGAGCATCGCCACCCCGACCGAATCGGCCAGCACCGCTTCGAGCTCGGGATCGCGCGACGGCTCCGCAGCGATCACGGGGTCGACGACGCGGCTGTCGAGCAGTTCCAGGGAGCTCTCGGCGCGCTGCCGGCGCGACCGGAGCACGTTGAGACTGATGCGCGTCACGACCGTCGTCAGCCAGGCGCCGAGTTCGTCGATCCCGTCGTCATCGGCCTTGTCGGCCCGCGCGGTGCGCTCGAGACGCAGCCAGGCTTCCTGCACCGCGTCCTGGGCTTCGACGCTCGAGCCGAGCATCCGGGTCGCGACGGCGAGCAGGCGCGGCCGCTCCCGCTCGAAGCGCATCGTGAGCCGGTCGTCGTCCATTCCTGTCACATCCTCTCGCTCTCGCGGGTCATACCAGTACGACCCGCGAGAGGCGCGGGATGTGACAGAAGGAGACCTCATGACCACCGTGCCGACGAACGACGTGCCCACGAACACCGTGCTCGTGACCGGCGGCACCGGAACACTCGGGCGGCTGATCGTGCCGAGACTGCTGGAGGCCGGATGCCGCGTCCGGATCCTGTCGCGCACCGACCAGCCGGAGCAGCCCGGCGTCGAGTTCGTGCGCGGCGACCTCGAGACCGGAGTCGGAGCGCGCGAAGCCGTCGACGGCGCCTGCACCGTGCTGCATCTGGCCGGGAGCCAGAAAGGCGATGAGCTCAAGGCGCGAAACCTCATCGACGAGGCGGTCCGCGCGGGCGTGACCCACCTGGCCTTCATCTCGGTGGTCGGCGCCGACCGGGTGCCGGTGCGCAGCGCGATCGACCGGATGCAGTTCGGCTACTTCGGCGAGAAGCGCGCTGCCGAGCTGGCGGTCATGGAGTCGGGCATCCCGTGGACCGTGCTGCGCGCCACCCAGTTCCACGAACTGGGGCTGCAGACCCTGCGTCTGCTCAGCCGCGGGCCGATCGCCTTCGTGTTCGGCGGCATCCGCTTCCAGCCGATCGCCGCGGTCGAGGTGGCCGAGCGGATGGCCGAGCTCGCGCTCGGCGCGCCCGCCGGTCTCGTGCCGAATCTGGGCGGTCCTGAGGCCCTCGAGATGTCGCAGCTCATGCGCAGCTACCTCGCCTCGGTCGGGCGGCGCGCGCCGATCGTGCCGATGCATGTGTCGGGCGGTGCGGGGCGCGCCATGAAGGCGGGGGCGAACCTCGATCTCGGTCACGCGGTTGGCACGCAGAGCTGGGAGGAGTTCCTGGCGACCGAGCCGCGGGACTCGCACACCGGGTGAGGCGTCGAAGCGGGTAGCGTCGCCGCATGGCCCGCGTGCGCACGGTGAGCATCGGCGGCCGCGATGCGCGGTTGACCGAGCATCCGCTGATGATCGGCGGCATCCCCGTGATCTGGATGCTCGACTCGGCCACCTGGGGCGACGGCATGCCGGTGCCGCCGGACGAACTGCGCGCGGCCGGGATCCGGGTGCCGCGCAAGCTCGTGGACGACGACGACTGAGCGCGAGCACCGACGACGAGATCGGATGCCGGGCACGGCGCTCGTGCCGGAAAGCCGCCCCGGCATCCGATCGCCCCATCGTCATGGGCCGGAGACGGCAACGGGCGCCGCCCGCCACCGAGGTGGAGAGACGGCGCCCGTCGCGTGGTGCGGAGGATGCGACTGCGCTTGCTGAACTGCTCAGTGCTCGCGGAACTCCGGCCAATTCGACCCGGGCGGCATGCTCGCGTGCATGGCGCTCTTGGCGACCTCGAGCGTCGGATAGACGCCGCGCGGCTCCTGGTCGGCGAGCAGACGCACTGCGAAGCCGTCGTCGGTGTGGAGGATGGTGCCGGTGGCACCCGAGTCGCCGAATGCGACCCAGCGCTGACCGGTCATGGTGCCTGTCGAGGCAGTCGAGCTCATCGTCGAGCTCCTTTCTTCTCGTTGCCCCACCGACGCTACGCCTCCCTGCTGCCGAGCGCACCCAGTAGGCATTCAGCCCGGGAGGCAGAACCGTAGGCTGGACGCATGGCCACCCCGCAGAATCCCGTTTCGACCCTGTACGTCGCCGACGACGACCGCTACGACGGCAGGATGCCGTACCCGCGGGTGGGTCGCAGCGGGCTGAAGCTCCCCGAGATCTCGCTCGGGCTGTGGAACAACTTCGGCTCGGACCGCCCGCTCGACACGCAGCGCGCGATCCTGCGCCGGGCGTTCGACCTCGGCGTCACCCACTTCGACCTCGCGAACAACTACGGGCCGGTCAACGGGGCGGCCGAGCGCAACTTCGGCCTGATCTTCCACGACGACTTCGTGCCGTACCGCGACGAGCTCATCATCTCGACCAAGGCCGGCTACGACATGTGGCCGGGCCCGTACGGCGAGTGGGGTTCGCGCAAATACCTGCTCAGCTCGCTCGACCAGTCGCTGAAGCGCATGGGCCTCGAGTACGTGGACATCTTCTACTCCCACCGGCCAGACCCCGAGACGCCGATCGAAGAGACCATGGGTGCGCTGGCGACGGCCGTGAGGTCCGGGCGGGCACTCTATGCCGGCATCTCGAACTACGACCCGGAGCAGACCAAGGCCGCGTTCGTCGCACTCCAGGCCGAGGGCATCCCGCTGTTGATCCACCAGCCGCGCTACAACATGTTCGACCGGCACATCGAGCACGGACTGTTCCCGGTGCTCGACGAGATCGGCGCCGGCTCGATCGTGTTCTCGCCGCTCGCCCAGGGCATGCTGACCGACCGGTATCTGAACGGCATCCCGGATGACTCGCGTGCCGCCACCGGTCGCTGGATCACCGAGAAGAACATCAATGAGACCTACCTCGAGCGGGCGAAGGGCCTCAACACCATCGCCCAGCAGCGCGGGCAGACGCTCGCGCAACTCGCGCTGAGCTGGGTGCTGCGGCATCCCCAGGTCACCAGCGCGCTGATCGGCGCATCGAGCGTCGCCCAGCTCGAGAGCAGCCTGGGCGCCGCGAAGGCAGCACCGCTCACCGACGCCGAGGTCGCCGCCATCGAGCCGCTCGCGGTCGACGGCACCGAGCAGCGCGGCTGATCCGATCTGCTGGCCGGCGTGGGATACCTCTTCGCTCTGCTGAGCGCCGCGCTGTTCGGGGCGAACGGCACCACCACCAAGCTGCTGGTGCTGGGCGGGCTCGAGCCGCAGCAGCTCACCCTGTTCCGGTCGCTCGGCACCGCGGTGATCGCGGGTGCCGTGCTGCTGGTCGTCAACAGACGAGCCTTCAGGATGCCGCCCCGGCAGTTGCTGACCATGGCGGTTCTCGGCGTGACCGGCATCGCCCTGCTGCAGGCCTTCTACGGCGGGGCACTGGCCAGGCTGCCGGTCGGGATCGCACTGCTGCTGGAGTACACCGGCGTGCTCTTCGTGGCCCTGGTCGGATTCTTCGTCTTCAAAGAGAAGGTGAAGGCGCGCCTCTGGGTCGCGATCGGCCTGGTGCTGGCCGGTCTGGTCGTGGTCGCGCAACTCTGGAGCAGCACCCTCGACCCGCTCGGGGTCGTGCTCGCGCTCGGTGCCGCCATCATGCTCACGATCTACTTCGTGGTCGGCGAGCGTCAGGTGGCGGCCACCTCGCCGCTGGCCGTGGCGTTCTGGACCGGCCTGTTCGCCGCTGCGTTCTGGGCGATCTTCAGCGGGTGGTGGGCGATGAGCCCCACGATCTTCGTCACGCCGGTCGAGATCGGCGGTTCGCACGGTCACCTCGACGTGCCGCTCTGGCTTCCGCTGACCTCGGCGATCGTGCTCGGATCGTTCCTGCCGTTCCTGCTGGGCTTCTACGCGCTCAAGCACCTGCCAGCGACCGCGGCAGGCATCGTCGCCTCGTCGGAGGTGCTGTTCGCCTTCCTGGTCGCCTGGCTGTGGCTCGGCGAGGGCCTGGACGGGGTCCAACTGCTCGGCGCAGCGGTGGTGCTGGTCGGCATCATGCTCGCCCAGACGGCGCGGGTGGGCAAGGTGGTGGATGCGGACCTGGCGCTCCCGCCCGCGGAGCCGTGGGCGCACCCCTGAATGTCAGTGGTCGAAGGTATGTTCGAATCATGGAACTTCTCGAGCGAGCGATCCCCCTGCCGCTGGCGTCTGCACATCCCGGTGTCGCGGTGCTCGCGCTGCACGGCCGCCTGTGGCGGGTGACCCGCTCTGACGGTGCTGTGCTGGGGTATGTCGAGCTGCTCGACACGGCCGAGGGCGAGCGCTTTGCGAGCAAGCGGCTCCGCCCGCGGGCTCAGGGCTTCCTGCCGGTCGGTGAGTTCTGGACGGCAGACGAGGCCATCGACTCGCTGCGATTCTGAGTCTGGCGCAGCCTCAACCTCAGCCTGAAAGTTTTGGCGACGCGCGCCGATTGCCGGGCGATGCCGATGTGGCGGCGTATCGTGCCGCCCATGCAATGGTGGAGCGATTTTCTCGACTGGATCCAATCCGACGCGGGCTGGAAGATCATCTCGACGGCGGTGATCCCGTTCGTCGCCATCATCGTGGCCGGCATCGTCGGCGCCGCCATCGGACGCGGGGCAACCCGGCGCCTGATCGTGCAGCGCGATCACGAACTGCGGGCATCCGCCGTCGCTGCCCTGGTCGCGGCCGGGCAGGGCGCCGTCACCTGGCACAGTCAGGGGCCAGCCGCCAAGGAGCACGCAGAGTTGCTCGCCAGCCAGGCCGACGTGGCCGTCCGGCTGCTGCCGATCGCGGGAGCCGGCCTCGCGGCCGACTGGGCGAGTCACGAACTGCGCGACATGCGCACCAACTCCGTGAGCTACAGCTATCAGGCCGAGCAGACCCTCGACGAGTACCGCGACCGCCTGGTCGAGTGGCTGCACCGTCCGAACCGCGCCAAGAAGCTGTTCGCCGCAGACCTCGACCGCTGGGCGTACAGCGACAACGCGGCCGACCCCCTCGTTCTCGAGCAGCAGCGCTGGGCCGAGGAGCAGTACTCGGCGGTCGCGCACGAACCGGTCACTCAAGCACACGATGTGCCGCTGACCGCGCCGATCCCGATGGCGTCTGGCCACGTCGTGTCGTCGGACAAGGTGCCGTCGTAGCCCCGAGCGGTCGCGGCCGCTAGCAGTCCACCTCTTCAGCCTGAATCCTTGACGCCCGACGAGCGCCGGGGCCGCCCTTAGACTTCTGTTCGAGCCGATCCGGGTCGACCCCCCGTAGCTCAGTGGATAGAGCATCCGGTTTCTACCCGGCTGGTCGGGAGTTCGAATCTCTCCGGGGGGACCACCTTCGCGAAGGGGCTAGACGGCCTTCGCCAGCGCCGTGAGCACCTGCGGCAGTGTCGGCACCCCCTGAGCGCGGAACACCTCGGTGCCGTCCGACGAGCGCACGATGACAGTCGGCGTCACGACGATGCCGTCGACCTCGGCCTGCGACTCGAACGCCACCACATCGCGCTCGACGATCTGCGCCGCGGGCACCAGCCGCGCAGCATCCGCCAGCACGGCACGCGTCAGGTGGCACGGCTCGCAGAACGCGGAGGTATAGAGATCGACGATCACGCAGATGGCAACCGGATGCGGCGGCCGACGATTCCCGCCCGCCCGCGCCCGGCGTCCCGTCACCGGGCATGGGTAGGCTGACGGCGTGGCTGCACAACCCGATGTTCTGGTCTGGATCGACTGCGAGATGACCGGCCTCGATCTCGAGTTCGACGAACTCGTCGAGGTGGCCGTCGTCGTCACCGACTACGAGCTGAAGCCGCTCGACGCCGGCTTCACCATCGTGATCAAGCCCGACCAGTCGGCCCTGGACCACATGGGCGACTTCGTCACGCAGATGCACACCGAGAGCGGCCTGATCGCCGAGATCCCGAACGGGGTCAGCCTCGCTGAGGCCGAGTACGAGGTGCTCGAGTACATCCTCAAGTTCGTGCCCGACGCGGCCACCGCCCCCCTGGCGGGCAACACCATCGGAACCGACCGGGCGTTCCTGGCGAAGTACATGCCCCGCGTCGACGGTCATCTGCACTACCGCAGCGTCGACGTCTCGTCGATCAAAGAGCTCGCGCGCCGCTGGTATCCGCGCGCGTATTTCCAGGCGCCGGCCAAGAACGGCGGTCACCGCGCGCTGGCCGACATCCTGGAGTCGATCCGCGAACTCGAGTACTACCGCAAGGTGGTCTTCGTGAGCGAGCCCGGCCCGACCAGCGAAGAGGCGCAGGCGGTGTCCGCCTCGACGGTGGAGTCGTGGGCATCGCTCGTGCGGTAATATCGTGGGGTTGCCCGGGCACCGCGAGGGGGTTCGAGCGCACATGGTGGGTGTAGCTCAGTTGGTAGAGCACTGGCTTGTGGTGCCGGTGGCCGCGGGTTCGAGTCCCGTCATCCACCCCATGTTCCTCGCCTCGTCGCCCGTGCTGTCCAGCACGGACCTCGAGCGCGACACCACGACGCACGCGCAGGTGTCGGCAGACCTGCCGTGGCAGACGGTGGTGTGGAACGATCCGGTGAATCTCATGTCGTACGTGACGCACGTCTTCCGGAGCTACTTCGGCTATTCGAAGCCCGAGGCCGAGCGGCTGATGCTCCAGGTGCACAACGACGGGCGCGCGATCGTGGCGACCGGCCCGCGCGAAGAGATGGAGCGTCACACCGAGGCGATGCACGAGTACGGCCTCTGGGCGACGGTCGACCGGGTCTCGTGATGGCTTCGTGACGAGGTCCGCATGAGGATCGAACCCGAGATCACGGGCGTGCTGATCGAGCTGACACCCATGGAGCGCCGCCTCCTCGCCACGCTGCTCGCCCAGTACGACGAGCTCGTGCACGATCAGCTCGACGAGAGCGACCTCGCCGACGATCCGGCGCTCGCCCGGCTCTTTCCCAATGCCTATCCGGATGACGACGAGGCCGCCGCCGAGTTCCGCCGCTACACCCGCGATGGCCTGGTCGAGCGCAAGTCCGCGAACTCGGGACTCATCTCGGCGGCGCTGACCGGCGCCTCCGACGAGGGGCGGCTCACCGTCGCCCGTGACGACGCGGAGCACTGGCTTCCGGCACTCACCGACCTGCGCCTCGTGCTGGCGGAGCGCCTCGGCATCCACCAGGATGATGACCCGCTGCCCGAGAACGAGCTCGCCGACGTCTACCAATGGCTGGGCGAGCTGCAGTGGTCGCTCGTCGAGGCGCTGGACTAGGAGACGTAGCCGTGCTCGACCTCGACCGCGCCGCCTTCGAGAAGCTCGTGATCGACGAGCTCGACCTGCTGCCCGACGAGATGGTCGAGGGCATCGAGAATGTGGTCTTCGTCACCGAGGACCGGCCGGAAGACGGCTCGCTCAGCCTGTTCGGCCTGTACCAGGGCGTGGCGATCACTCATCGCGAGCGGTACGGATTCGGCGAACTGCCGGACCGGATCGTGATCTACCGCGAGCCCATGCTGCACGCCTGCCGCACCATGGACGAGTTGCGCGACCAGGTGCACGTCACGCTCGTGCACGAGATCGGCCACTACTACGGCCTGGACGACGAGGAGCTGCACAACCTCGGCTGGGCCTGATGTCAACCCGATGGGCCCGCTCGATCGTCGAAGGGGTATGAAACGACTCCCTGTCCTGCTCATCTCCGCCGCCGTGGTGGCCTCGTTGACGGCCTGCACACCGCACGTGACCCCGCATCCGCACAGCCTCACCGGAGCCGACTGTCTGCCGGGGCGTTGGACGGCCGACCTGGCCGACCTCTCGCAGCAACTCGCCGACAGCCTGGCTGACAAGTTCGACGTGAGTGCTCACAGCAGCACGGGCACACAGGAATGGGTCTTCACCGCCGGCCACAACCTGACGGCCATCAATCACTTCACGCTCGACGTGACCGCGACCACCAGCACCGGTCTCACCGTCGAAACCGCTCAGAACCACGATGGGACCCTGCATATGACATGGGCGCTGAGCGGCCACGAATTGACACTGACCCACATCGACCCGGGCGACTACAAGGTCACCACCACCCTGACGATCAACGGCGGAGCAGCTCAGTCGACGCCAGTCGAGCTGCCGCCCGGCGCCGGCTTTGCCGACCCGATCCAGGTCGTCTGCATCGGCAATGGACTGACGATCGATCCCGGTGCCGGGTTCCAGACCACCCTCACGCGGGAGTAGCGCTCAGCCGGCGATGACCAGGTCGGCGAGGCGACGCGGGCGCTCCCGCACGATGAACGCGTCCTCCTGAGCCGCCCACGACTCCCAGAAGGCGTCGAAGCGGCCCTGGTCGCGCGCCGAGGAGCGCCGCCGGCGTTCGGTGGAATCCACATCGATCCAGATGCCGAACGTCGCGAGGGCGCGGTTGGCGCGGCTGAGGGCGCCGCATCCCTCGATGACGAGGGCCCGGTGCGGGTCGAGGGGATGCCACTCCGCCGGCCGAGCAGCCGCCCAGTCCCAGCGCCTCCACCCCGCATCGCGGGCACGCAGCACGGTCTCGTGCACGGCGTCGGATCCGGCCTCGAGCCCCTCCCACCCGGGATACAGGTCGTCGAGGCTGACGAGCTGCGCGTCCAACCGGGGAGCGAGCAACTCCCCCAGCACGGTCTTGCCCGACCCGGAGCGGCCGTCGATGAGCACGACAGTGCGGCGGGAGCCCGCGGCACCCCGGATCGCGGAGACGACCGCGGCGACGACCTCGTCAGACTCAGCCACCGATGAACGCCCATTCCCCCGTCGCCACAGCAGCGGCAACCGCAGCACCCGCAACGACGGCTCCCGCCGAGATCACGAGCACCTCGCGGCCGCCGAAGCGCGACGGCCTCGCCCAGGTGCGGGTCGTCGTACCGCCGAAACCCCGCGCCTCCATGGCGGTGGCCAACGCGGTGCCTCGACGGATCGACAGCACGAACAGGGCGAAGCTCATGCCCGTGAAGCGGCGGAGGCGCCCGCGATCGGCCACGCCGCGCGCCCGACGCGCGAGTTCGAGGGCTCGCCAGTCGTCGCGCATCAGCGACGCCATCCGGAGCGCGGCCAATCCGCCGAGCACGAACCGGGCGGGCAGGTGCAGCACCTGGGCGAGCCCGTCGGCGAGATCGGTCGCATCGACTGTCACGAACAGGGCGACGGCCGGCAGGCCGATCGCGAGCACGCGCAGCAGGGTCACCAGCGCGAGATGCAGCGAGCCGTCGGTGACCTGCACGAGATACCAGCCCAGGTACAGGTGGCCGGAGGCGCGCCCGTAGAGCGCGATGGTCAGGGCGGCGAGCGGGGCGGCGATCCAGACCGGGGCGGTGCGGCGCCAGAACGTGGACCAGCTCGGCACGGCGAACGGAAGCAGCAGCACCTCGAGCACCAGCGCAACCGCCGCCGAGACCGCATCGACCGAGAGGGCCAGCGTGAAGGCGATGAGAAGCGCGGCGACGAGCTTGGCCACCGGGTTGATCGAGGCGATCCCGGACACGGATGCCGTGCGGCCCGTCCCACTCCCGGTCACGCTCCGCCCGGTCACGCCGCGCCCACCAGGGTCAGTTCCCGCGCGCCGACGGCTTCGACGAAGCGCCGATCGTGAGTGGCGGCCACCACGGCTGTGCCTGCCGACCGCACCTCGTCGATCAGGTCGACCAGGGCCGCCCAGGTCAGCGCGTCCTGACCGAATGTGGGTTCATCGAGCACCAGAACCCGAGGGCGGGTCGCCAGCACGGCTCCGACGGTGAGCCGACGCTGCTGGCCGCCGGACAACGTGAAAGGGTTCGCCGCCGCGAGCGACTCGAGCCCCAGGCGCGCGAGCAGCTCGTCGACGCGGGCCGCCACCTCCCCCGCAGTGAGCCGCAGGGCGCGCGGTCCGATCGCGAGTTCGTCGCGCACGGTCGCGGCGAGAAACTGATGCTCAGGCGTCTGGAACACCGAGCCGATTCGGGTGAGCAGTTCACGCGAGCGCCAGCGGATCGGGCGAGGATCGGCCCCATCCGCCAAGGCGGTCGTCGCGATGACATCGCCCGCCGCCGCAGGGATCAACCCGCCGAGCGTCAGCGCCAGGGTCGTCTTGCCCGAGCCGTTGCGCCCGGTCAGCGCGAGCAGCTCTCCCCCGTCGACGTGCAGTTCGAGGGGCGACTCGACCGTCGGAACGATCGGATGGCCGGGAACGCGAGCCAGCGTCAGCGCCTCGGTGTTGAGCAGGCCGGGGTGATCTTCGGGGCCGAGTCGGCGCGCGATCCGAGGCTCACGCCCTGGCACCCAGACGCCGGAGGCGGCGAGCGACTCTCCGCGTTCGGCCAGCACGGCGCGCGGTTCGCCGTCGGCCACCAGCGTGCCGTCGGCACCCAGCACGAGGATGCGGTCGACGACGTCGAGCCAGGCCTCCACCCGGTGCTCGACGATCACGGCGGTCGCCCCGGTGCGCGCGAGCACCGCGGCGACGGCATCGCGCACCTCGACCACGCCATCCGGATCGATGTTGGCGGTCGGTTCGTCGAGCAGCAGCAGCCCGGGCCGCATCGCGAGCGCACCGGCGAGCGCCAAGCGTTGCTTCTGCCCGCCCGACAGGGACGCGGTGGGATGCTCGAGCGGCACCGCGAGCCCGACCAGGTCGAGCGCCTCCCGCACCCGCCTCCACAACTCGTCGCGCGGCACGCCCAGGTTCTCGCACCCGAACGCCACGTCGTCGCCGACGCGCGACATGATCACCTGCGAGTCGGGATCCTGGAGCACCAGGCCCGCCGAGCCTCGTGCAGACCGCGGATCGCGGCCCGCCACCGTGAGCTCGCCCGCCGAGTCGCCCTCGTCATCGCCGCCGAGCACGCCGGCCAGCGCAGCGAGCAGCGTCGACTTGCCCGAGCCCGACGGGCCCAGCAGCAGCACCCGCTCGCCCGGCTGCACCGTGATGTCGAGATCGTGGAGCGCCCACGCTCGGCGGGTGGGGTGGCGCCAACCCCAACCGCGCGCCCGAACAGCTGCGGCCGAAGTCGGCGATCCGGATCTCGAGGCGGGAATGGTCGTCAGCCCGCCGCTAGACCCTCGCGGCCGTCTGCCGCCCGGATGCGAATCGGCTGAGCGCGCCGGTCGCCGCCAGGGCTCTGGCGATCAGCCAGGAGACCAGACCGCCGAGCAACGCGCCCGACAGCGCGAACGCTGCCGTGTGCACCAGGATGAACAGCCCGGCGGATCCGGGGTAGTAGAAGATCAGGTCGAGGATCGAGCCGCCGACGCCCGCCACAGCCCCCGCCACGACCGCAACCCAGACCCGCCAGCTCGAATACAGGAACACGGCGAAGATCAGCTCCGCCCCGATCCCCTGCACGAAGCCGTACAGCAGATCGAGAGGCCCCCACTGGGCACCGATCAGCGTCTCGACGGATGCCGCCACGAGCTCTGCGAACAGGGCTGCGCCCGGCTTCCTGATCACCAGCGCGGCCAGCACGCCGGCGATGAGCCACACCCCGGACGTGAGGCTGCCTGCACCCGACAGCGCGAGATCGAGAGCGGCGGACGGGCCGCTGTAGACGAGGTTCCACGCCCAGTACACGACACCGCCGGCGACGCCGATGACGGCGGCCACCACGATGTCGACGACGCGCCAGCGCCAGACGATCTTCGAGCGGATACGGGCGGGTGATGTTGCGGTCATGGCGTGCCTCTCGTAGGTGAGTGAGGGCACGGGTTCGGGGATTTCACCCCGAGAGAAGTCTCCCTGCGCCGGCATGATCCGGATCAGGTTCGACGGTCGAAGCTTGGATCAGCTTCCTCTCAGCCCGGCACACCGGACTCCCGTGTTCGGCATTCAGCTTAGTCGCTAGGCTGTGCCGCAGCCGCATCCCCGTCACCACCCAGGCATCCACCCGAAGGGAGCCACGTGGACCGCCGCCGCTTCCTCACGCGCGTGGGCCTGGGCATTCTGGGCCTCGGGCTGGGCGGCGCGGCGCTCGCCGCGGGGGACGCCGCCGCCGGCGGCCTGGCGCCCGCTCCTCATCCGCGCGCAATCGGCGCGCCGCGCCCCGAACCCCGTCCCGTCCCGTCGGCGACGGAGCTGCCGCCGTATTTCGAGCCCCCGCAGTTGACGAAGGTCGCACTGCCGGGTGCCACGCTGTACGGCCTGCCGGGCCGCGGCAACCTGATGGCTCTGACCGTCGATGACGGGGCGAGCAGCGAGGTGGTCGCCGCCTACGCGGAGCTCTCGCGCCGCACCGGCATGCGGCTGACCTTCTTCGTGACGAAGAAATACCCGTCGTGGTCCGAGAACGCCGCGGCCATCCGTCCACTGGTGGAGAGCGGCCAGCTGCAACTCGGCAACCACACGATCAGCCATCCCGACCTGACCAAGCTCTCGACCGGCGCGATCCAGGCCGAACTCCGCGGGTGCGGCGAGTTCATCACGAGCACCTTCGGGGTGGATGCCGCTCCCTACTTCCGTCCGCCGTACGGCTACCTCGACGCGCACGTGCACGAAGCGGCGCGTGCGATCGGATACACCCAGCCGGTGATGTGGTACGGCTCGCTGGCAGATTCGGGGCTCATCACCGAGGCGCAAGTGATCCAGTTCGCGCAGACCTGGTTTCTGGCGCAGCACATCGTGATCGGGCATGCGAACTTCGAGCCGGTGACGCATGTGTTCGATCAGCTCATGCAACTCATCCGGGATCGGGCCCTGCAGCCGGTCACGCTCGACGACGTGTTCGCACGCTGAGCGGCTAGGGGGCGGCCTCGCCGGGCAACGGCACCTCGACCGGGCTGTCGTCGATGAAGCCGATCGCGGCGAACTCCAGCTTCGCGAAGTCGACGGAGGGATCGCGGGTGAGGGTGTTGTCGATGACGTAGGCGATGTTGATCGCCAGGTCTTTCATGCCGGCGCGGAAGCTCTCGCCGACCAGTCGGGAGCAGATCACGATTCCCTGCACGGCGATCAACTCGCCGCGCGCGTCCTGGGTGATCGACTCGGGGTGCACCCGAGACAGATCGAATCCGGCGGGCGCGCGGAATGGGATCGGTCGCTCCACGTAGCACAGCACGTAGTCGGGGCGATCCGATCCGGGCATCACGCGGATCACGCGGGCCCGCAGCGGCAAGACCGCCGAGAACTCCTCGGGGCCGGCATCCAGTCTCGTGATGACGAAGGAGGGCATGAGACCAGCGTGGCAGAGGCCGCAGCTTCAGACGGCGCGACGCGCCACGACCGGTGCCGCCAGCAGCGCCACCACGTTGGCGCCGCCCTTGGTCGACTGGCGGCCGACCTCGGCGAACCCGAGGCGGCGGTGGAAGGCGAGCGAGCCCGGATTCGGTGGCTCGATGTTGACCTCGCACAGCACCTCCTCGGCACCGACCCGTCGCGCCTCGGCGAACACGGCGTCGTAGAGCTGTGGACCGAGGCCGCGGCCGCGCAGGTGCGCGGCCAGCACGATCCGGTCCACATAGACGAACGAGGTGCCGAGCTCTCGCGCACGGGCCGAGAAGAAGAGGTAGTTCTCGCTCTGGTAGGTCAGGCCCGGCGGCATCCCGAGCACGAAGCCCGCAGCGGAACCGTCGTCGACGACCACGACCACCGAGCTCATCGCGATCAGCTCGGCGAGTTCGGCGGCAGGGGTGATCGGCACCGCCGGATATGCCGCGTCGTTGATCGCAACCAGTCCGTCGAGGTCCCGCTCGTCATAGGCGCGGAGGGACGGCTGCGGGATCGGCTCGGTCACCCGGCCAGGCTAGCTGGCGGGCGCATAGGGCACGTTCGCATACTGACGGATCCAGACGAGCGAATCGATCACCGCACCCGAACCGTCTTCGATGCCGAAGTGCAGGTGCGGTCCGGTGCTCTCGCCCGTACTGCCGACCAGGCCCACGAGTTGCCCCCTGGTCACCTGCTGACCGACGGCGAGACGCAGCGATCCGAGCTCCATGTGGCCGTACAGGCTGCTGAAGGTGACCCCGTCGATGTTGTGCCGGATGATCGCGTACACGCCGAGGCTGCCGGAGGGGTTGCCGACCTCGGTGACGACGCCATCGGCGACGGCTGCGATCGGCGTGCCGCGCCCGGGGTCGAGGTCGGTGCCGTGATGGAACGAGGAGCACCCGGCGCACGGTGGCACCCGGTAGCCGAAACGGCTGGCGACCGGCGTCGACGGATCGACGGGCCATTGAACCGTCGAGTAGGTCGACACCTCGAACGCGTCGCGATCCAGTCCGACCGGCGGCGCGACAGAGGTCGGGACCGTCAGGCTCTGAACGCCGATCGCCTGATCGAGCAGGTCGTGAGCGGCGGCTTGGGCCGGCAGTTCGTGGAGGCCGACGGCCACGACGGCGAAGGCGGTCGCCGAGATCGCGAGCACCGACCGGTTGACCCGCAGAAAGCCGATCAGCGGGTTGTCGGGGCGCGGCGAGGCAGACTTCTGGAGCATGGGAACGATCTTTCGAGTCGGGCGTGGCACGAAAATGCGCACGCGGAACGCCTAGGTTGCGTTCTCACATGGAGCGGACCCACGTCGCCGTTCTGCACGGTGGATAACTTCACACCGGAACCAGCGGGGTCGGAACCATGCTTGTCGACCAACCTGGGCAGACCCTGGCAGCGCCCGCCGACAGCCCGGCGTCACCCGGAACAGGTACCGTCGAGAGCATGCAGCTCTGGCCAGGAACCGCCTATCCCCTCGGCGCGACCTTCGACGGCAACGGCACGAACTTCGCCATGTTCAGTGAGGTGGCGGAGGGAGTCGAGCTCTGCTTGTTCGACGAACAGCTGGTCGAAACCACGGTGCAACTCACCGAGGTGGACGGCTACGTCTGGCACGGGTACCTGCCCGGCGTGCAGCCGGGGCAGCGCTACGGCTACCGGGTCTCCGGTCCGTGGGATCCGAGCAAGGGGCAGCGCTGCAACCCGGCCAAGCTGCTGCTCGACCCCTATGCCAAGGCCACCTGCGATGACATCCACTGGGGCCAGTCCCTGTTCGCGTACGACTTCGACGACCCCGAGAAGATCAACACCGACGACTCGGGCCGAGACACGCTGCACGGGGTCGTCGTCAATCCGTTCTTCGACTGGTCGGACGATCGCCAGCTCAAGATCCCGCTCGCCGAAACGGTGATCTACGAGGCGCACGTCAAGGGGCTCACGAAGCTGCATCCCGACGTCCCCGAGGCTCAGCGCGGCAGCTACAGCGGGCTGGCCCATCCCTCAGTGATCGCCCACCTCCAGAAGATCGGCGTCACGGCGATCGAGCTCATGCCCGTGCACCAATTCGTCGACGACGAGACGCTCCAGAAGAAGGGCCTCAGCAACTACTGGGGCTACAACACCATCGGATTCTTCGCTCCCCACGCGGCCTACAGCTCGGCCGGCGCTCTCGGGCAGCAGGTGCAGGAGTTCAAGGGGATGGTGCGCTCCCTGCACGCGGCGGGCATCGAGGTCATTCTCGACGTGGTCTACAACCACACGGCCGAGGGCAACCAGCTCGGCCCGACCTTGTCGATGCGCGGCATCGACAACGCCTCGTACTACCGCCTGGTGGACGACCAGCCCGAGTACTACATGGACTACACCGGCACCGGCAACTCGCTGAACGCGGGCAACCCGCACACGCTGCAACTCATCATGGACTCGCTGCGCTACTGGGTCACCGAGATGCACGTCGACGGGTTCCGCTTCGATCTCGCCGCCACGCTGGCCCGCGAGTTCTACGAGGTCGACAAGCTGTCGGCGTTCTTCGAGCTCGTGCAGCAGGATCCGATCGTCTCGCAGGTGAAGCTCATCGCCGAACCGTGGGATGTCGGCCCGGGCGGCTACCAGGTCGGCAACTTCCCACCCGTGTGGACCGAGTGGAACGGCAAGTACCGCGACACGGTGCGCGACTTCTGGCGAGGCGAGCCCTCCACTCTGGGCGAGCTGGCGTCCCGTCTGACCGGCTCATCGGATCTGTACGAGAACACCGGCCGCCGCCCTGTGGCGTCGATCAACTTCGTCACCGCGCACGACGGCTTCACCTTGCGCGACCTGGTCTCGTACAACGACAAGCACAACGAAGCCAACGGCGAGGACGGCAAAGACGGAGCGGACGACAACAGATCATGGAACTGCGGTGCCGAGGGTGACACCGACGATCCGGCAATCAACACGCTGAGGGCCCGGCAGCAGCGCAACTTCTTGGGCACGCTGCTGCTGAGCCAGGGCGTGCCGATGATCCTGCACGGAGACGAGCTCGGCCGCACCCAGCAGGGCAACAACAACGGGTACGCCCAGGACTCCGGGTTGAGCTGGGTGCACTGGGACCAAGCCGACCAGGCCCTCATCGAATTCACCGCCGCGATCGCGCGCTTGCGGCGTGGGCATCCGACCTTCCGGCGCAGTCGATTCTTCGACGGGCGGCCGATCACCCGCGGGCAGGGCGAACCGCTGCCCGACATCGAGTGGCTGAAACCCGACGGCACGGCCATGAGCCCGGCGGACTGGGAGGCCGGATTCGGCCGCACGCTCGGGATGTACCTGAACGGCCGTGGCATCCACGGCGTCGACGCGCGCGGACAGCACCTGATCGACGTCAGCTTCCTCGTGTACTACTCCGCCCACGACGAGGCGGTGCCCCTGGTGCTCCCGGATGCCGACCACGCCACCCACTGGGACGTCATCGTCGACACCGCAGGAGACCACGTCGACGGCGACAGTCTGGCGGCGGGAGCCGCCTGCAGCGTCGGAGCCCACACCCTGCTGGTGCTGCGCGAGCACACCGAGGCTGCGGCCGGCGACGCCGCCGTCAGCGCGACACTGGCTCCGCCGACACACCGTTCGAACGACTGACCGTTCGATTCTCCCAGGTCAACCCCCTGGCGCAGCCCAGCCGATCGTGGTGAAGTACTACTGGGCCCGAAGGAGTGCAGACAGGAGGCAGCCATGAACCGCACAGTCGCAGACATGGATACGACCGAATCGGAGCGGTCGACGGCCTCCGGGGGCGACGATGTCGCAGGCCTCAGCAGACGAGCCCGCGATCTCGGTGGTCGAAGTCATCACCGGCATCCATCGCGTCGCGCTCGGCGAGACCACGGTCGGGTACGTGCAGTTCACCGGCGACCGCTTCGTGAGCCTGCTCGGCAACGTGTACAACACCTCGGTCGAAGTGTCTCAGGCCCTGACCCTCGACACGGCGGTGCGGAGGCTGTTGCTCGCCTGATCCTGACGCCGCTCCCCTAGAGTTCAACGCGTGAGCATCCCTCGCGGCGCGGACGCCGCCTCGTCGATCGATCTGTCGAAACGCGACCTCACCCTCGACCTTGCGCGGGTCTTCGCGGTGCTGCTGGTGGTCGTCATCCATCTCCTGGAGGTGGGCGTCGGCACCGGCCCGCACGGCCTGACCATCAGCAGGCCGCTGGAGCACGAGCCCTGGTTCAACGCCCTCACCTGGGTGTTCCAGATCATGCCCCTGTTCTTCGTGGTCGGCGGATTCGCCAGCCTGACCGCGTGGCGCAGCCTGGTCCGGCGCGGTGGCGGCGCCGCCGAGTACGTCACGACCCGGGTGCTGCGGCTCGCACAGCCCGCATTCCCGCTCTTCGTGTTCTACGTGGTCGTGGTCGGCGCCGCCACATTGATCGGCGTCGACCCGAAGCTGCTGGGGCCGGTGGTGCTGGGCGCCGGATCGCCGCTGTGGTTCCTCGCCGCGTACGGTCTCTGCCAGGCCGTCGTTCCGTTCGCCGTGCACTGGCACCTGCGAGCGCCCAAGCGCACGCTGCTCGTGCTGCTGGTGGGCGCGATCATCGTGGATGTCGCCCGCTACAGCACCGGCAACACCGCGGTGGGGCTGCTCAACCTGTTCTTCGTCTGGGTGCTCATCCAGCAGCTCGGATTCTGGTACGCCGATGGCTGGTTCGACCGGCGCCGCTGGTGGCAGCTCGTGATCGTCGCGCTGGCCAGCTGGGCCACGCTCTTCCCCCTGACGATCTGGGGGCCGTACTCGCCCGACATGCTCACCGACCTCAACCCGCCCACCGTTCCCCTCATCGCCCTCGGCTTGTCTCAGGCCTGCGCGCTGCGGCTGCTGCGCCCGGCACTCGCCCGATTGATGCGGACCCGCGGCGCACGCGCGGTCGTCTTCGCGGTCGGAAGCCGGCTGATGACGATCTACCTGTGGCACCTGCCGATCATCATCATCCTGGCCGGGATCGCGCTGCTGATCCCCGCAGCCAGCCCCGAGCCCGGGTCGGCGGTGTGGTGGTGGTCGCGCATCCCGATCTATCTGCTCGTGCTCGCGCTGCTCTTCGTGCTCTCGCTGCTGGTCGGCCGCTGGGAACGACCGCGGCAGCTGGGCTCCACGCCTCCCGGATGGATCGTTGTCGTGGCGTCGGCCCTGACGATCGTGCCGCCCACGCTGATCATCCAGTACTTCCTCGACCTGCGGCTCGCGATCGTGGGGGCGGTGTGCTTCGGGATCGCGATCCTCATGCTCGGGCGATGGCCGAAGCCCGCGGCGGCCATTGAGCCCTCGGCGGCGCCAGCGAGCGCGGCGTCAAGCACCTAACCTCGAAGGCATGAAGTCCACGTTCCTCCACGCCCCCGGTGACATCCGAGTCGAGGAGGCGCCGGCACCGAGCATCCTGGCCCCGACCGACGCGATCGTGCGCGTCACGGCAGCCTGCGTGTGCGGCTCCGACCTGTGGCCGTACCGGGGTGTCCGGCAGCTCGAGCACCCGATCTCGATGGGTCACGAGCTGATCGGCGTCGTCGAGGAGGTCGGCGCTGAGGTCACGCTGGTGAAGCCCGGCGACATGGTCATCTCGCCCTTCAGCTTCAGTGACAACACCTGCCAGTCGTGCCGCAAGGGATTCCAGTCCGCATGCGACCACGTCGCCTTCTTCGGCTCGACCGACGACGCGGGCCTGCCGACCGTCGGCGCGCAGAGCGAGTTCGCGCGCATCCCGATGGCCGATGGTTCGCTGGTCGTCGTGCCAGGCACGCTCGACGACAGGCTCGTTCCTTCGCTGCTGGCGCTGGCCGATGTGATGTCGACCGGCCACCATGCCGCCGTCTCGGCAGCAGTCGGTCCTGGCGATGTCGTCGTGGTCGTCGGCGACGGAGCCGTCGGGCTCAGCGGAGTGCTCGCGGCATCGCGCCTCGGCGCCGAGCGCGTGATCGCGATGAGCCGTCATGAAGACCGCGCCGAGCTCGCCCGCACGTTCGGCGCCACCGACGTGGTCGCCGAGCGCGGCGACGCGGGTATCGACGCGATCCGAGACCTGCTCGGCGGCGACCTGGCTGACGCGGCCCTGGAATGCGTGGGGACCGCGGAGTCGATGGATCAGGCCATCGGCGCGGTGCACGGCGGCGGCCGGGTGGGCTACGTCGGCGTGCCGGCCGGAGGGTCGCGCCTGCCGATCGGCGTGCTGTTCTCACGGAACATCACGGTCGGCGGCGGAATGGCGCCGGCCCGGCACTACATCCCCGAGCTGCTGCCCGACGTGCTGAGCGGCGCGATCAACCCGGGGCTGGTGTTCGACCTCGAACTGAGACTCGACGACGCCGCCGAGGGCTACGCCGCGATGGATGAGCGGCGAGCCATCAAGGCGCTCCTGCGCCCTTAGTCGCCTACCCGTTCCAGGGCAGGAAAGCACTCACCAGCGGCGAGCCCGCGACGTGGCCGACCACCGGATCCAGCAGCGAGCCCGCGAAGCCCCCGCGATCATCCGCGGCGCGAAGCGTGCTCTCGAGCGATCCCGGCGCGCGACGCTCGGCGCGCGACGCGGAGCGGGCCAGGGTCGCCGGTTCGCTCGACAGCGGACGCTCCCCGGTACCTGATCCGCGGCTCAGCTCTTCGTAGATCGCGGCCCGTTGCGACTCACGCAGGCCGCCGAACGCCTCGGCGTGCGCCTGCTCGATCGACTCGATGGGGGCGGTGCCGAGCAGATGGCGATAGCGGGCGAGCACCGGATCGTCGTCCGTGCCGCGCTCCGCGCCGAACAGCCGCGCCAGAACGCCCATCTCGTCACCCTCTTCCGCCTGCTTCCTCACGGTAAGGCGGCGATCTGGGCGAGCGCTGGGTCGCGGCCCTGAGCGGGCTCCGCGTTTGCCGGGGAGGCCCCGGGCGAAATCGTCAGGCGGGCTCGCTGGGGATGACCAGCCAGCAGATGGCGTAGATCAGCAGTTGCGAGCCGGGAAGCACGATCGACAGAACGGCGAGCACCCGCACGGTTGTGACGTTCCAGCCGAACCGACGGGCGAGGCCCGAGCAGACTCCGGCGATGATGCGGTCGCCACGGGGACGGACCAGGGTGGGCGTTGACGTGGTGGTTGTCATGCATCCAGCCTCCCGCTGTTCGAGCGCCGACGCCAGGGGGTTAGCCCCCGGAGGCGACACGGAGCATCCCCTCGACCAGCAGCTCGCGCACCTCGGCGACGGTGGCCCGGCGCAGCTCGTCGACATCCAGGTCGAGCAGCTCGGCCACCGCCACGACGATCACGCCGAGGGTCAGCTCGCCGTCGCACGCCCCGACGATGGCGGCGAGTTCGGTTCCGACGCGCAGCTCGCGACGGAATCCGCCGCCCTGGCGCAGCACGAGCACGGTGGGATCCGCCTCACCCGGCCAGTGGCTGCGCTCCTCGGTGACATCGGCGGCGACGACCAGCCGCGCGGCGAGCAGTTCGTCGTCGGTGCGGTCGGCCTGCCAGTCGGCCGCGGCCAGCGCCGATGCGAGGTGGCTGCCGAGCCCGGCCGTTCCGCGGCCGAGCGGGGCGTCGAGACGCTCGACGCGCAGCCGCCGCGAGGCGGCGGCTGTCTCACGACGGCGGAGCAACATGAACCCAAAGCCGACTCCGGTCACACCACGGGTCGCGAAGTCGTCGAGCCACGCCGCGCACAGACGTTCGAACTCCTCGGAGCCGACCCGGGTGCCGCCGTCGCGGATCCAGGTCTCGGCATAGCGCGCAGGATCCTGCCGCTCGCGCTCGATGATCCAGGCGTCCAGGCCGGCAGCATCCGCCCATCCGGCCGCGCGCTGCAGTCCGTCTGTGCCGATGCCGGGTGGATCGGATCGGTACTCCCAGTTGCCGAGCAACTGGGCGATCCCCCCGGGTGCCAGGTGGGCGTGGGCGCCGGTGACAACCGCTTCGACCAGGCCGTCACCGACCATGCCGCCGTCGCGGTACTCGTATTCCGGCACGGCGGTCGAGCGCGGCGTGATCACGAACGGCGGATTCGAGACGATCCGGTCGAAGCGCTCGTCCGCGACCGGGTCGAACAGGCTTCCGTGGCGGAACTCGATGTTCGCGATCCCGTTGAGGGCGGCGTTCAGCCGGGCGAACGAGAGCGCGCGCTCAGAGATGTCGGTCGCGATGACACGGGCCGCCCAGCGCGAGGCGTGCATCGCCTGGATGCCGCATCCCGTCCCCAGATCGAGCACCGAGTCAACCGGGTCGGGAATCAGGAGGCCGCTCAGCGTGACCGACGCGCCGCCGACGCCCAGCACGTGATCGGTTCGCAGGGCGCGGCCGGTGGCGAGCTCGCCCAGGTCGCTCGCGATCCACCAGGAGCCGGCGCCCTGCGCGTCGAGAAAGTCGTACGGTCGCAGGTCGAGCAGCGCGACGACCCGGTCGTCGCGCACGTCGCAGAGACCCAGTTGCATCGCACCGGCGAGCGTGACGTTCGGAAGGGCCGCCTCGGCAGCCGCAACGTCCACCGGCATCCCGAGCACGAACAGCGTGGCCAACGTCGCGAGGGGCGTGTCGTGACCGGCGAGCGCTCGCAGCGCGGGCACCCGGTTGCCGCGATCGAGTGCGGCTTCGGCATCCTGACCCCAGAGGGCGCCGAGGGCATCGACCGTGAAGCGGGCCGCGGCGAGATCCGCGCGCAGTCGTTCGATCAGCGCGAGGTCCACGGCTCCATCTAAGCCGAGCAGGGCTAGTTGCAGAGCACCGAGAGGATGTTGCCTGCCGGGTCGAGGAACCATGCGATGTCGGGCCCACGGTTGGCGGCCTTGCCGCGCGCGATCCCCTTCTCGTCCTGGTTGGTTCCCGGATACTTCTGGATCTCGATCCCCGCGGCGACCAGCTCGTCGACCGCCGTGTCGATGTCGGCGACCTCGAAGTTGAGCACCGTGAACTCGGCAGGCACGTGGTTCGGCTTGTCGTAGACGAAGATGGGCGCTCCCCCGGTCACGTCGAGCTGGAGGCCCATCCCGGAATCGATCACCTTCACGCCGAGAGTGTCCCGATAGAACGACAGCGCTGCGGCCAAGTCATTCACCGAGAATCCGCTGAAGCCGCCTGTGGTCGTGAGCATGATGCCTTCCTCGCCTGCGATCGACGCCATTGTGTACGCTGTTTACAATGTCACACGCGGGCGACCGCGTCCAGGGGCCGAGTTGAGATCGTCGACGGATGAGATCTCGGACAGAGGAGCAACGGTGTCGATTGCCCCGCGGGAGAACTACCGCCACGGCGACCTGCGCCAGGCCCTGCTCGAGGCCGGTCTCGACATGGCGCGCGAGGGCGGGCCGGGCGCCGTCGTGCTGCGCGAGGCGACCCGCCGCGCCGGGGTGTCGCCGAACGCCGCCTACCGGCACTTCGCCGACCGCACCGAGTTGGTCGAGGCGGTGAGCAATGCGGCCCAGTCGCTGGTGGCCGGAGCGATCGAGACCGAATGGGATGCCGTCCCCACCCGACTGAGCCCGGCGGACGCGGCGCACGCGCACCTCGCAGCGGTCGGGCGCGGCTACCTCGGGTTCGCCAGGGACCACCCAGGACTCTTCCGTGCCGCCTTCACCGTGCCGGCAGATCTCGAGACCGCCCTCGACCCGGCGAAGGCCGGCCCGGGCGGCCGCACCTCGTTCCAACTGCTGGCGTCGGCCCTCGACGAGTTGGTCGCGGTCGGCGCCCTGCCGCCCGAGCGACGGCCAGGTGCCGAGTTCTCGGCCTGGTCGGCCGTGCACGGGCTCGCGATGCTGGTGCTCGAGGGCCCGCTGCGCAATCTCGATCCCGAGGTCGCACGAGCCGCCGGTTCGCGGCTGATCGAGATGGTCGACCGCGGCCTCTGACCCGACTCGGCAGAGAGTTAGGGTGGACGGGATGAAGCCTCTCACCGATGCGGAGATCCGCGACTCACTGGTCAACGCGGGTCCGGCAGAAGCCGATCGGATGCCGCTGCCCGGCTTGCACGAAGTGCTCTGGTCTGAGCGTGAGTACCTGGGCTGGCGTGATCCGGGATCCCCGCAGCGCGGCTACCTGGCGTACTGGCGCGAGGGCCGCGCGGTCGGCGTCGTGCTGCGCGCCTCGGAGGCGCGGCTGCAGGCCGGATCCGCGATCTGCTCGCTGTGCAACACCCCCCAGCCTGCCGGACAGGTGACCATGTTCACCGCGCAGCGCGCAGGCAGGGCGGGCGAGCGGGGCGACTCGATCGGCACCTACATCTGCGCCGATCTGGCCTGCTCGTTGCTGATCAGGATGGCGCCCCCGCCCTCCGAGCTCCTTCCGAGCCCCGACGAGGTGGTCGCCTCTCGCGCGTCGCGGCTGACCGAGCGGCTCGATGTATTCGTCGGCCGGATCCTCGAAGACGCCTGAGCCGACCGTGCCGTTCAGGCTGCGACGCTGGCGAGCGCCTGCACCGCAGTGGGATACCGGCCGAGGATGCGACCCCGCGCGTCGCGCACCGTGTAGGTTTCGCGCTCGCGAGTGACCGTGGCATGGACCGTCTCGGACGTGTCGTCGAGGATCGTCCACACGCCCAGCAAGACCGTGGACCCGGTTGCCGGGGTCATCGATGCTCGAGGGCGGCACCGTGATGGCGCCGGATGTCGTCGACAGCGGCTGCCAGTGTGGCTCGTTGGCCCACCTCGACCGCGAACTGCGGGCACTCCCCGACGTGGGCGACATAGACCGGATCGACGTATTGGACGTAGCCGAGCACCTCGCCACCGTCCGAGAGCTCGAGAAGGCCATCGGGCCGGAGCCGGACGGCAACGCGTGTCGCGCGGGCGAGGACCGCGGCCAGTCCGGCCAACCATCCGGTGCTGTCGTCGAGACTCGACTCTGTGAAGTCGGATGCCTCGAACTCTGATCGCTCCTGCGTCGTTGCAGTTCCCGTGTCTCTCATGTCGCCCCCTTCGTAGCCGGAGCATATCCCCCGAAAGGGGGGCGGGGCTATGGGGTGTTCCTGGGAGCTCGGTGAAAAGGTCGGCGCTCAGGCCGCGCCGACGTGCCGGACTTCGTCGACCAGGCCGACGATCACGCGCCGCATGTAGGCAGCCCACGCCAACCGGACGATGAGGCCGACGATCCAGCCGCGTCCTGGGCGGGCGACGAAAGTGTAACTCCAGCTGATGCGCGTGCCGCCGTCTGCCGGGTCGAACCGCCATTCGGCGCGCGCGTGATCGACCAGCGGGCCGAACACCTTGGTGAAGTGGGTCAACTCGTAGGCGAAGAAGCCCGGCCGTTCGACATCGGTCGTCGTCTCGACCACCGAGCTGCCATCCGAGAGGTGCAGCGTGCGGGTCCGGCCGACCGCATCCCATGGCCCGGTCTGATCGGAGACCGACAGCACCGCCGGGATCACGCGGAACCTCGGGTAGAACCGGACGGGATCGCTCGGGGTCAGGACATCGAACGTGCGGGTCGGATCGGCAGGAGCGATCGCCTGGACCTGTGCGCCATGGCCTGCCATTCGACGCGGGAAGTCAGTCGGTTCGGGACAGCAGGTGGAAGGGGATGGCCAGCGAGATCACGACGGCGATGATGCCCGAGAAGAAGAGCCATGGGGCCCACGCCTCCGGCACCGAGAAGGCATAGCCGAACAGGAGGAGCGCGCCGACGAAGAACGCGAACGCCACGAGGAAGACGAAGACCTTCATGGGTTCAGCCTACTGGCGCGCGAAGGGTATGGTGCCGTCATGCCAGCCCTTTCCCCCGCTCTTCCGGTCGGCACCCCGGTCTGGGCCGACCTCGCCAGTTCCGACCTCGAGGCCTCGACCGCGTTCTACGGCGCAGTGCTCGGCTGGACGCGCAGGGACTTCCCCGAATTCGACGACTACGCCGACTTCCAGTCGAACGGCAAAGAGGTGGGCGGCCTCGCCCCGAAGGTCGACGAGGTGAACGATGCCTGGACGGTCTACCTGAAGGTCGATGACATTCAGACTGCCGTGATCGCGGCGGCCGAGGCGGGCGCGCCGTGCTGGTTCGAACTGCACACGAAGGACTTCGCGGCGGCCGTGCCCTTCTACGAGAAGGTGTTCGGCTGGAAGGTCACCTCCATCGGCGACAGCGACGAGTTCCGGATGGTGGTGTTCGGCGAGCAGGGAGCAGCCGTCGCCGGCATCCTCGATGCGGCGCGCATCCCGGCCGACGAGACCTCGCGGTGGATCGTGTACCTGGCCGTCGCGGATGCGGACGCCGCGGCATCCCGTGTGACAGCGAGCGGTGGCACGGTGTTCGACGGCCCGACCGACACCCCGTTCGGGCGGATGTCGCGCGCCGCCGATTCGACGGGCGCGCGATTCTGCCTCATACAGCTGCCCGCCCAGGAATCGGCCGACGAAGAGAGGAACTGACATGCCGAGCTTCCGCACCGTGCTGCATCAGCAGGGCAACAACGTCGGAATCGTGGTGCCCGACCCGGTCGTCGCCGAGCTCGGAGCGGGCAAGCGGCCGCTCGTGAAGGTCACGATCGACGGCAGCTATTCGTTCGTGTACACGATCGCCGTGATGGGCGGCAAGAACATGATCGGGTTCAGCGCGGCCCACCGCGCGGCATCCGGATTCCGCGGCGGCGATGAGGTCGAGGTGTCGCTCGAGCTCGAGACGGCTCCCCGCGAGGTCGATATGCCGCCCGAGCTGAGCGCAGCACTCGCGGCCGACCCGGTCGCGGCGGCCGCGTTCGAGAAGCTCTCCTACACCTTCCGAAAAGAGCATGCGCGGGCGATCAGCGAAGCGAAGGCCGAGGAGACGAAGCAGCGACGGCTCGAGAAGATCCTGGCCGGGCTGCACGGCGCGTAGTCGCGCTGGGCTATCGCCAGGACTTGGGGCCGTTGGATCCTGCGGGGTAGCTGTCAAGCGGAACCGCGTTCTTCCGCCATGCCGCGAGCACCGGGGCGACGATGCGCCAGCATTCCTCGGCGACGTCGCCGCGCACCGACAGGGTCGGATCCCCCGCCAGCAGCTCGGCGAGCACCTCGCCGTACGCGCTGAGCTCACTGGTGGCGAACTCGGCGTTCATGGTGTCCCACTCGAGATCGAACGGGTCGTCGCGCCCGTTCGTCACCAGGTCGAACTCGAGCACCGCCGGATTCACGCCGATCCTGAGCCTGGCGGGCCGCGAGGGACCGCTGAAGCCGGTGGGCAGATGCGGAACGTCACGGAAGGTGAAGATGATCTCCTGGCGCGGATCGCCCAGCGCCTTTCCCGACCTGAGCACGAACGGCACGCCGTCCCAGCGCCAGGTGTCGACCGCCACCGTCATCTCGGCTAGGGTCTCGGTCTTGCGCGCCGGATCCACGCCCTTCTCCGAGGCGTACGCGGGCATGGTGCGCCGGCCCACCTTGCCTGCCGTGTACCGGGCGCGGCGGCTCTCGGTACCGTTGGCCAGCCATGGCCGGGTGGCCCGCAGCGCCTGGGCCATCGCGCCGCGCAGGTCTTCGGATCCGATCGACGAGGGCGGTTCCATGGTCGCCAGGGCCAGCACCTGCAGCAGGTGACTCTGGATCATGTCGACCAGCGCACCCGCCTTGTCGTAGTAGCCGGCCCGGCCTTCCAGGCCGAGCGCCTCCTCGATGACGATCTCGACGTGAGCGACGTTGGGCGCACTGAGCAGCGGTTCGAAGATCCGGTTCGCGAAGCGCAGCCCGAGCAGGTTGAGCACGGTCGACTTGCCCAGGAAATGGTCGACCCGGAACACCTGCTCCTCACCGACGAAGGTCTGCAGCAGCCGGTTCAGCGCGCGGGCGGACGCCAGGTCGGTGCCGAACGGCTTCTCGAGGGCCAACACGATCCCAGGTGGCATCTTCTCGCCGGCCAGCGCCGCACACGCCAGCGCGGCAATGGCCGGGGGCAGGGCGAAATACAGAGCGACGCGCCCGGTCGCGGCCGTGATGACGCGCATCAGATCGGTGGCACTGGTGGCGTCGCCCTGCAGGTAGAACGACTTCTTCCTCACGCGGTCGCCCAGCGCCGACGGGGCACCCGCGAACGCCTTCTCGACCAGCGACTGCCAGCGCGCATCGGTCATCGGGCCGCGGTCCACTCCGATGAGCTGCAACTGCTGACCGCGCGACGAGCTCAGCAACGACGCGAGCCCGGGCAGCAGCAACCGCGAGGTGAGGTCGCCGCCCGCCCCCAGGATGATCAACGTGTCGATGCCCGATGCCGCCATACCGGGAGGTTATCGCGCGCGCCCGGTACCCTTGGCGAATGGTCGGCATGCGCCGCATCCCCGTGCGCTCCTCCGTCATCGCCACCGTCGGATATGACACCGCGACCGCGGTGCTCGAGGTCGAGTTCCGCAGCGGCGACGTCTACCGCTACTTCGCGGTGCCACCTTCTGTGCACCATGCGTTGGTGACCGCCGACAGTCCGGGTGCCTACTTCAACCGGCACATCAGCGACCGCTATCCCACCCGGCAGCAGTACTAGATCCGGCTACCCCATGCCGGCTACCCCATAGGGGTGGCACCCGAAGACGCGATACCCCCGCGAATCCCGCATCGCCACACTGGAGCAGACGCCCCGGCGGGGGGCCGGGGCGTCCATCTCAGAGGGGCACCACAGTGGCAGCGGGGGATTCTGCCGCAACCGAGGCAGAGCGGCAGCGCAGGTTGGCTGACGAGCACGCCCGCTTGGCCTCCGTTGCGGGCCAGATGGCGCGCAACTTCGCCGCGGCCGCGGCCAGCGAGAACCGACTCGCGCGCACCCTGATCGAGCTCGAACCGCTCGGCTACACCCTGCTCGCCGACCGCAAATGGCCGGGATCGGCGCGCGCCAACGTCGACCTGATCCTCGTCGGACCGGGCGGAGTCATCATCGTCGACGCCAAGGCCTGGCGAGAGGTCACCGTCGCGGCGGGGCACGTGTTCCGCGGCCAGGCCGATGTCACCGACGAGATCGAGCAACTCGCCGACCTGGTCTTCCGGGCCCAGACCGGACTCGCCGAGATCGGCCTCGCCGCCGGCGAGGTCAGCGCCATGGCGGTCTTCACCAACAAGGTGCTTCCTCGCGCCGAGTTGTTCGGCGTGACCATGCTCGGCGAGGCCGCGGCGGTCACCGAGATCGCCCGCCGGGGCACCCGCCTCACCCCCGAGCAGGTCGCCGAGGTCCGCACCCACCTCGACCGGTTGTTCCCGCCGATGACGACCGGGCCGATCAACGTGATCGAACCGGCTCGACTCGACACCAGCATTCCGGAGCCCGTGCTGCCCGCCGACATCCAGGCGTCCTCTGTCGTCGACTTCTCGTCGCTCGACAACCTCACGACGCAGCAGATCCAGGACGCGCTGCTCGAGGGCATTCGCAAGGCCCCGATCGAGGAATGGATGGCGTTCCTCGACCCCGCGCAGGCCCGGTTGGTGCGGCGCAACTTCAACGGCCCGTCGCGCATCCGCGGCGCCGCAGGAACCGGCAAGACCGTCGTGGCCCTGCACCGCGCCGCCTATCTCGCCCGCACCATGGAGGGGCGCGTGCTGGTCACCACCTTCGTGCGCACTCTGCCCCGCGTGATGTCGGTCCTGATGCAGCGCCTCGCCCCCGACGTTGCCGACCGCATCGACTTCCGCAGCGTCCACCAGTTCGCTCGCGACGTTCTCGTGCAACGCGGCCGGCCCGTGGTCATCGACGCCGTCACCGCCGACCGGGTATTCAAAGACCTCTGGGAACGCGAAGGCAAGTCCGGCCCGCTCGGCAAGATCGACCCGGCCCCGGCGTACTGGCAGGACGAGATCGCCCACGTGCTGAAGGGCCGCGGGCTGAGCCGCTTCGAGCAGTACGCCGCGCTCCCCCGCACGGGACGCCGCCGTCCGCTCAGCCGCGAGATGCGGGCCGAGGTGTGGGGTCTGTACGTGGCTTACGAGGAGGCGATCGCGCAGCGCGGCATCCTGGACTGGGAAGACGTGGTGCTCGAAGCCGAGAGCTCGCTGGCCGAGACCCCCCTGCGCGGCTACGCCGCCGTCGTGGTCGACGAGGCGCAGGACCTGTCATGCGCCATGATCCGGATGCTGCACTCCGTGGTCGGCGACGCGCCAGACGGATTCAACCTGGTCGGCGACGGCCAGCAGACCATCTACCCGGGCGGCTTCAACCTCGCCGAGGCCGGCGTGGCCATCAGCGGCCGTGGCGTCGTGCTCACCCGCAACTACCGCAACACCGTCGAGATCGCCGAGTTCGCGTCGGCGCTGGTCGCCGATGACGACATCACCGACATCGAGGGCGGCCCGGCTCGCTCGGAGCCGGCCGAGATCGTGCGCCACGGACCCCGCCCGGTGTACACGGTGTTCCCGTCGCGCTCCGTGCACGACAAGTCGCTGGTCGAACGGGTGCGGCGCATCGTCGCCGACTCCGATGGCGCGACCAGCCTCGGCGACATCGGGGTGCTCGCGCTGTACAGCTGGCACGCGCAGGAGGCGGCCGACGCTCTCGAAGAGGCGGGCATCCCGACCATTCAGCTCGAGAAGTACGACGGGCATCCCGTCAATGCGATCAAGGTCGGCACCATCAAGCGGGCCAAGGGTCTGGAGTTCAAAGAGGTGCTCGTCGTGCGCACCCCGCCGCACCTGGTGCAGACCGAGCTCGACCCCCGCGCGGATGACGCGGCCCTCGAGCGCCGCGACCTGCAGCGCCGCGAACTCTACGTGGCGATGACCCGGGCTCGCGACGGGCTCTGGGTGGGCGTCGCGTAGCTGCCCGCATCAGGCCTTCTTGCGCGGGCTCGCCAGTTTGAGCGCGGTCTCTTCGGCGTCGATCGCCGCGAGCACCGACTCGATCGCGGGCTCCTGGTCCGACCAGGATCAGGGCGATCGGAGCCGACCAGCCGATGCGTCCCGTGACTCCGGTGATCGCCACCGTCACCACGACGAACGCCACCGCCCAGATCACGGCAACGCGGGTGTCGACGGGCGCGCTCGCGGCGGCGACCGCGAAGGGAGAAAGCGACATCACTGCAGTTGCGATTCCCAGTCGGCAGGCACTCTGCCTCGGGGTCCTGGCGCAGGCTGGTCATCGGGGTGCGACTCGGGCGGGGCGAGTTGCGGGCCATCCGCATAGTCGCCGGTGCGGTAGTCCCAGAACCAGGTCTCCCCCGGCTCGAAGCTCTGGATGATCGGATGACCCGACTCGGCGGCGTGCCGCGAGGCGTGCTGCGATGGCGACGAGTCGCAGCATCCGATGTGGCCGCATTGTGCGCAGCGCCTGAGGTGGAACCACCAGGCGGAGGGATCGGGCAGGCACTCGGCGCACCCGGTTCCGCTCGGGGGGACGGTGACGTCGATGGAGGTCTCGGCCATGCTGACAGGGTAGCTACCCTGAAACCGTGCCGCTTCTCCCGGATGCTCCGCCACCGCGCCGGGTGATGTCACCGGACGGGGTCGGCATCGCCACCTACGAATGGGGCGACCCGGATGCGCCGACCGTCGTCGCGGTGCACGGCTTCGCCTCGAGCGCGGTCGCCAACTGGCACGTCACCGGGTGGACCCGCGACCTCACCCGCGCCGGCCTTCACGTGATCGCGTTCGACCAGCGCGGGCACGGGGCGAGCGATAAACCGCACCACGCGGTCGACTACTCGATGGAGCTGCTGGTCGGCGATCTGCTCGAGGTCGTCGACACCCACCTGATCGACGAGTTCGCGCTGCTCGGGTACTCGCTGGGCGCGCGGGTCGGCTGGCACGCCGCCCTCGAGCTGCCCGAGCGGCTCACGCGGGCCGTGCTGGGCGGCATCCCGGACGGCGATCCGCTGACCCGCTTCGAGGTCGACCAGGCGCGCGCGTTCATCTCGGGCGGTCCGCGCTCGGGCGATCGGCTCACGATGAGCTACCTCGACATGGCCGCCGGGATGCCTGGCAACGATCTCGCCGCGCTGGTCAGCCTGGTGGAGGGGATGCGCGGCGGCGCGCAGCCGGACCCGCGGCATCCCCCGCAGCAGCCCGTGCTGTTCGCGACCGGCAGCGATGACCCGATCGTCGACGCGTCGCGGCGGCTCTCCTCGGCCGCTCCCCGCGGCGAGTTCCTCGAGATCCCCGATCGCAACCACTTCAACGCGCCCACCTCGAAGGTGTTCCGCGAGCGCGGAACGGCCTTCCTGCGCGGCTGACGGGCAGAACGGTCAGTACACCCCGCCGAGACATGAAAGGATCGGGTCACCCCGATCCTGCCCGCCTCCTCGCCCCGACCGGAGCCCGCGTGACTGCTGACGCCGCGAACGAGGGTGGATCGCGCCTGCTGAGCCTGCGATTCCGCGGCCGGATGGTCCCGGTGACCGTCGTGATCGTCGTCGGATACCTGGTCTCGAGGCTGCTCAGCACCGGGCTGCTCGCGCTGGCGTGGTGGTTGTTCCCGGATGGGCCGTGGGCGCACGCGCACTTCGCCACCGAACCCGGGTTCCTCGGCTTCCTGAACTCGTGGGACACCCGCTGGTACGAGCAGATCGTGCAGCATGGCTATCCCTCGAGGCTGCCGATCGATGCCGTCGGCGATGTGAAGTACAACACCTGGGCCTTCTTCCCGGTGTTCCCGGTCATCGTCAAGGGCCTGATGACGATCACCGGTCTGGGCTACAACGTGGTGAGCATCGCGGTCGCCACGGTGTTCGGCGGTGCCGCGACGGTCGCCCTGCACCGGGTGCTGCTCGGGCAGTTCCGGCGCACCCAGGCACTCTGGGGCGCGCTGCTGTTCGCGTTCGGGCCGATGTCGTTCCTGCTGCAACTGGGATACGCCGAGAGCACCTTCCTGTTCTTCCTGTTCGTGGCGCTCCGCTTCATGCAGCGCAAGCGCTACCTCGCCATGATCCCGTTCGCGTTGGTCGCCTCGTTCACGCATCCGGGAGCGCTCGCACTGGCCGCCGCCATCGGGGTCCAGGGGCTGCACCGGCTGTGGCGACGAAATCCGATCCCTCACCGCCAATGGATCACCGGCATCGCCGCGATCACGGTGATCGTGGCCGCCGCGCTGTTCTGGCCGATCCTGGTCACGGCGATCACGGGCGACCCCAGTGGATACTTCGACACCGAGCTGGCTTGGTGGCGCGCCTATCTCGGACGCGTGATCTTCGTGCCGTTCACGCCGTTCTTCCTGTTCTACGGCGCACTCTGGGGCATCTGGGGCATCCTGCTCGTCGTGCTCGTGCTCGCGGCCGTCGTGTTCTGGATGACCCGCCGGTCGACCCGCGCGTACGGCGCCGACCTGTGGACCTTCTCGGCCGCCTACATCGCCTACCTCGTCGCGGTGTTCCTGCCGAGCCAGAGCCTGATCAGGCAACTGCTGCCGCTGTCGCCGCTGCTCGGGCATCCGGGACTGTCACGCACCCCTCGCCGTCGGGTCATCACGCTCGGGGCGAGCATCGTGCTGCAGGCCGTGGCGATCGTCGTGCTGTGGGTGGTCTACCCGCCGTAGTCGTGAGACGCGCCTCCGACCGCGGGGCCTCTCGTCCGAGCGGGAGACCGAGGCGGTTCGGCCCGCTCTGCAACGTGGGTCGCGTCTCGGGGCATTCCAAAGTCACCCAGGTTGCGACCCAAGTTGCGAAGCGCTTCCCCAGGCTTGCCCCCGACCATCGCCGGCACGAAGGTAGTGCGCATGGGAACGCAGATCTACACGGGCCAGGTGCACGCCTTCGACGGCGGCGTCGTCTACCTGCGCTACTCGGTCGGCTGAGAGCCGAGCGGCATAGGCTCGAACTATGCCTGAGCCCAGTGAATCGCGTGTCGGCGTCTACATCGACTTCGACAACGTGGTGATCTCGCGGTACGACCAGCTCTGGGGGCGCGGAGACTTCATGCGCGACCGGGCGCGCCAGGCCGACACCGAAGCCCTGCGAGCGAAGCTCGAGCAGGCCAAGGTCGACATCGGCGCGATCCTCGACTACTGCAGCTCGTTCGGCACGATCGCCGTCAGCCGCGCGTACGCCGACTGGTCGGCTCCAGCCAATGCGAGCTACCAACGGCAGCTGATCAACCGCGCGGTGGATCTCGCCCAGCTCTTCCAGGTGACCTCCGGCGGCAAGAACGGCGCCGACATCCGCCTCGCCGTGGATGTCGTCGAAGAGCTCTACCGCCTGCCGGATCTCACCCACGTGGTGATCGTGGCCGGAGACTCCGACTACATCGCCCTGGCCCAGAGCGCCAAGCGGCTGGGCCGCACGGTCATCGGCATCGGCGTTGCCGGGGCGACCAGCCGCGCGCTGATGGCGGCATGCGACGAGTTCACCGACTACGACGAGCTGCCCGGCGTTGTGCCGTTCGTCAAGCCGGAGCCCGCCGCCGCGCAGCCGGCCGCCGAGGCGACGCGGAAGCGCAAGCCGGCCAAGGCGGCGGTCGCCACCGCGGCCGAGGCGGAGCCAGACGCCCACCTCACCCAGGACGCCGCCACCGACCTGCTGGTGCGCGCGCTTCAGATCGTCGAGAACCGTGGCGACGAGGACTGGGCGGGCAACTCTCAGGTCAAGAATCAGATGCTGCGCATGGACTCCTCGTTCAAAGAGAAGTCACTCGGCTACAAGTCGTTCACCGACTTCGTCGCGTCCCGCTCGAATGTGGTCGAGGTCAAAGAAGGTGCGCCGACGAATCAGCCGCGGCTCAGGCTGCGCGAGCGAACCTAGCGCGCGAGCTCGGCGGCCTGCTTCTCGAGCGCGTCCCAGAGCTTGGCGCATTCCGCGGGGTCGAGCGCCTGCTTCGCGACACCGCGATCGCGCTTGTCGTCGTCGACGTAGCTGCCGGATGCGGCATCCACCGTTCCGTCGAGGAGCCCGATCAGCGACACCGCCCCGCGTTCGGGTGAACGGAGCACGCGCGCGATCGCCGGAGCGAGGGGGCTCGCGTTGAGCTGCGCGAAACCGGTGGCCACGGCTCCGGGGTGGAACGAGGTGACGTGCAGCGCCGGCTCCCGCCGGGCCAGCTCGCGCGCGAGCATGATGTCGGCGCGCTTGGCTGCGCCGTACGATGGCGCGCCTCGCAGCCAGAGCCGTCCGTCTCGGCCGGGGTTGGCGACATCCACCCGGCCCCACCGGTGCGCCTCGCTGCCGGTGAACACCACCCGAGCCGTCGACTCGACCAGCCGCGGCAGCAGCGCCTGGGTCAGCACGAATGGCGCGAGCACGTTGTGCTGCCAGGTGCGCTCGACCCCGTCGGCGCTGAGACCGCGCTTGGCGATGATTCCGCCCGCGTTGTTGCCCAGCGCGTCGATGCGCGGATAGGCGGCGAGCAGCTCGCGCGCGAGCTGGCGCACATCCGACAGCTTGTCGAAGTCGGCAAGGAAGGCCGTGCCACCCGTCTCCCGCGCGACCTCATGGGTGCGGAAGGGGTTTCGCCCGACGACCGCGAGCTCGTGGCCGCGTTCGGCGAGGGCGCGGGCGGCGGCGCGGCCGATGCCGGAGCTGGCTCCGGTGATCACGATGAGCATGAGGCTCAGCAGGTGGGGGGGGGGGGGGGGGGGGGGACTAGGTCGGTCAGGAGCGGGCCAGGATCGCCGCGGCATCCGTGCCGCGCGGCAGCTCTCCGTAGAGGCGGCCGCGGTTCTCGCCGAGCCGCGCCTCCACGAAAGCGTGCGACACGGAGGCGGGCGCGGTGCGCAGCAGCAGCGAGGCCTGCAGCGCCAGGGCCAGGTCGGCGACGAGAGCCCGGGCGGATGCCGCGGCATCCCGTTCACCCGACGAGACCACCTCGACGACCCGCCGGCGCGTCGCGGCCAGGTGCGCGTCGAACACGGGATGCTCCCCCGCCGCCAGCGCCACCTCGGCGTCGAAGGCCTCGAGACTCTGCGGCTCGCGGGTCAGCGCGCGCAGCACGTCGAGCGCGATGACGTTGCCAGACCCCTCCCACACCGCCAGCACCGGCTGCTCGCGGTAGCGCCGCGCCAGCGGGAACGCCTCGGTGTAGCCGTTGCCGCCCAGGCACTCGAGGGCCTCGTAGGCGTGCTCGGGGCCGCGCTTGCAGATCCAGTACTTCTCGACCGCGGTCGCGAGCCGGCGGAACGCGATCTCTTCCTCGCTCGCGTCGGCGTCATGCGCGCGAGCCAAGCGCAGGGCCGTCGCGGTGGCCGCCTCCGTCTCGAGCGCGAGGTCGGCGACGACCGCGGTCATCGCGGGCTGGTCGACCAGCAGCGCGCCGAACGCGGCGCGGTGGCGCACGTGCCAGAGCGCCTCGGCGGTGGCCTGGCGCATCCCGGCCGCGGTCCCCAGGATGCAGTCGAGCCGCGTCCCGGCGACCATCTCGATGATGGTGCGCACGCCCCGGCCCTCCTCGCCGATCAGGAACCCGACCGTGCCGTCGAGCTCGATCTCGCTCGACGCGTTGGCGCGGTTGCCGAGCTTGTCTTTGAGGCGCTGGATGCGGAACACGTTGCGGCTGCCATCATCGAGCACACGGGGCACGAGGAAGCACCCGAGACCGGCGTCGGTCTGCGCGAGCACCAGGAATCCGTCGCTCATCGGCGCGCTGCAGAACCACTTGTGGCCGGTCAGCAGGTACGAGCCGTCGCCGGCATCCACGGCGCGTTGTCGTGTTGGCGCGCACATCCGATCCGCCCTGCTTCTCGGTCATCGCCATGCCGAACAGCGCCGACGACTTCGACGGGGTGCCGAGCTCGCCGGAGTACTCGCGCGACAGCAGCCGCGGCATCCATTGGGCGGCCAGTGCCGCGTTCTGCGCCACAACGGGAACCGCCGCGTGCGTCATGGAGACCGGGCAGGCGTGGCCCGGCTCGATCTGCGCGAAGAGCATGAAGGTGGCGGCGCGGGCGACGTTGGCGCCGGGGCGCGGCTCGGCCCAGGCGCGGTGTGCGCGCCCTCGGCGACCGCTGCCCGGATGACGCGGTGATACGAGTCGTCGTAGTCCACCTCGTCGACGCGGTTGCCGTGGCGATCGTGCGTGCGCAGTTCGGGCTCGATCCGGTTGGCGCGTTCCGCGTCGTGTTGAAACTCCGCCGTGCCGACATAACGCCCGACCCGGCCGAGGTCATCCGGAGCCCACACCGCGTCGTAGCGCGCGACCCCCTCGACGAGCGCCGTGTTGCTGCCGAACTCGTCGACGTCGACGCGCGGCGGAGCCTGGTTCACAACCTCGTGCGTGGCCATGTTCGAGAGATTATCTTGCCGGCCCGAGGGCCGCTGCGGGTCAGCGGAAGAAACCCATCGCGACGACGAGTGCGGCGATGCCGAGGGCGAGTATCCCGGTGATCGACGCGGTCACCATCAGGGCATTCGTGGACGACGCCCGATGCCTGACGGCGGAACGCGAGCGGACGGCTGAGGAGATGGTCGGCACGGGCTGCCCTTCGATCCTCGCCCCATCCCGTCCGGGAACGCGTACGGTGGACCGGGAGCGCGGCCTGGTCCGGCGCGAGCAGCCGGAGGACATCAGCTCTCCGGTCGGCGCACGACGAACGAGAGCATCGAATGAGCGACCTCGTGACGGACGACAGTCCTCGTTCTTCGACCCCGCCGAGTCGCTGTGCGGGCTGTTCGTCGATCTCGTCCCGGTCTCTGGCGCGTCGATCACGGTCTTCGGACGGCCTGGCGCGCATTCCACGATCTGCGTGAGCGACGGCATCGCGGTCGAACTCGATCAGCTCCAGTTCGATCTCGGCGAGGGGCCGCGCTTTCAGGCGGCCCGCACCGGCCGCGCCGCGATCAGCGAAGACCTGCGATCGGGCGTGAAACCCGAGTGGCCGGTCTTCGGCGGCGCCGCCGCCCGCCTCGGCGTCGGGTCGGTGTTCTCGTTCCCGATCCTGGTCGGCTCTGCGGTGCTGGGGGTCGCCGATCTCTACCGCCGCAGCGCGGGCCCGCTGGGGGTCGACGCCACAGCTCGGGCCAGGTCGATCGCGCGACGCGTCGCCGGCCCCGCAGCGGAGCACGCGGGCCGTTCGGCGAAATCGGAGGGGCCGGAGTCGCGCGATGCTCCCGCTCTGCGCCGCGAGGTGCATCAGGCCACCGGCATGATCCTCATCCAACTGGACGTCAGCGCCGACGAGGCATTTGCGGTGCTGAGGGCCCATGCCTTCACACAGGGGCGTACCGTCGAGGATGTGGCCCGAGACGTGGTGCAGCGGCGTCTCGACTTCCGTGAGTTGTCATGACCCGTACGAACGCGCATCACGATCGAGAGGACGGCATGCGATGGACATCACCACCCGAGAAGCTCGTCTGAATGCGGCATTCGTGACGGTGGCAGACACCCTCACCGACCAGTACGACGTGGTGGAACTGCTCCACACCCTCGTGGTCGAATGCACGGCGATCGTGGCGGCGACGGCTGGTGGGCTGATGCTCGCCGATCCTGTGGGCGAACTGCAACTGGTGGCTTCGACGGATGAGAGCGCGGAACTCGTCGAGCTGATGCAGCTCGCCGCGGGCGCCGGGCCGTGCGTCGACTGCTTCCACACCGGAACGCCGGTGTCGGTTCCCAACATCGCGACCTCGACCTCCGAGTGGCCCGATTTCCGGAACGCGGCACGGGAGCAGGGCTTCCAGTCGGCGCATGCCACGCCGATGAAGCTGCGCGGCGAGGTGATCGGAACGCTCAATCTCTTCATGGTGGCCCCCGGTGCCCTCGGAGAGCGCGATGCCGCCGTGGTGCAGGCTCTTGCCGATGTCGCGACGATCGGAGTGATCCAGCAGCGGATCTCGGCGGAGTCGCTACTGGTCGCCGAGCAACTGCAGAAGGCCCTCGACAGCCGGGTGCTCATCGAGCAGGCGAAGGGTGCGGTGTCGCAGGCGACCGGCCTCAGCATGGACGAGGCATTCGGGGCGCTGCGCAACTACGCACGCGACGGCAACCTCACGCTGCACGCCGTCGCGACGGCCGTCGTCGATCGCAGCATCAGCGCGGAGTTCCTGGCGGAACTCAGCCGAGCACGCCGGCCCCGCACCTAGGCGCCCCCGTCCGTCAGACGAGGACTGCCAGGAATGCTCGGCTACGAGCGGCCCCAGTACTCCACGATCTGCCCGTCGCGCCACCTGTAGATGGCGAGTTCCGGCCCGGCCGGCGTGCGCAGTCGTGCCGCGAGGTGGTCGCCCTGGGCGATGGTCTGGCCGACGGTCCAGACGAATCCGGGATGCTCCGCCGTGAGCCGCGCGATGCCTGCCACGTAGTCGGCCGCCGGGGTGACGACGCCCTGCACCCGCACGGGGTCATGCACGAACGACAGCGCCGTGGACCAGTCGCGCGCGTTGCACGCGTCGAGGTAGTCGCGGTAGGCGGGAAGCACATCGGTCGATCGCGCGTTGTTCGATCGCACAGCAGTGAGCGTCATGCGGGGATTGTCCTCCCCTCAGCCGACCGTGTCGAGAGCCGCGCCGCCGCGTAGCGTGGAGCCATGATCCCCGAAACCGATCTCTACGCCACCGCGTTCTTCCTCGCCGACCACGCGAGCGTCGAGAACGGCAAGGTCTATGTCAACGGCGGCTTCTTCAATCAGATGCAATTCGCCACCTTCCCGGCATCGGCGACGTTCTCGGTGGTCGGCGTGCTCAACATCCCGTGGTCGGCGCAGAACCAGCCGCACAAGTTCGCCGTGCACTTCAGCGACCCCGACGGCCACCGGCTCGACGGCGAGTTCAACGGCGAGTTCCAGGTGACGCCGAATCCGGAGGCCGGCATCGGCGATCCCTTCCTCATGCCGATCGCCGCGAACGCGAACGGCTTCGTCTTCCAGAGCCCCGGCCACTTCTCGGCCGTGCTGCTGATCGACGGCGAGGAGGTGTCGCGCTGGGGGTTCCGCGTGAACGCCGCGGTGCCGCCGCAGGTGCCGGGCGGAGCGCCCGGCGGCGTCGCCCCCGGCGGTGCGGGGCCTGCCGACATCCCTCGGTTCTAGAGCGCCTGGCGCGTCGCGTCGGGATGCCGCGACCGCGTCGTTCGGCGGCCGAGCGCGAATCCGATCCAGCCGGCGGTGAGAGCGAGGCCGAGCAGGCCGAGCACCGCCCCGAGCACGAAGCCGGCGCTCACGAACGGCGGCACGAACACGGTGTTCGACAGCGGCGCATACGCGGTCCAGCCGAAGGATGCCGGGGTCGGGCGCGTGAGCAGGACCGCGCCCACGATCATGCCGATGAGCCCGAGCACGAGCAGCACCCAGCGGCGCGCGATGGCGACGAACGTCATGCCGCCACGCTACCGGCATACCATCGCATGTGCCCTCCGAGTCAGAAGCCCACGGACTCGACCCCGACGACCTCGAAACCACCCTGCGCGTTCTCGCCCAGCTCGACACCATGGACGACGACCATCCGCACTTCGTCGCCGTCCGTCAGGCCACCGCCAAGATGTTCAAGGCGGTGAAGCAGGCGCGCCGACATCGATGCCCGCGAACGCGACGCCGCCGCAGATCGCGCGGTCGTCGCGGCAACCGCCACCGGCGCACCGGACCGCATCGACGACGAGACCCGCGGCATCCCGATCGCGACGAGCGACGACCGCGCCCACCGCCGGCACCCTGCTCAAGCCGCGCCCCTGCTACATCTGCAAGCAGGACTACACGCGTGGTCGACGCCTTCTACCACCAGCTCTGCCCCGACTGCGCCGCCATGAGCCACGCCAAGCGCGACGCCCGCACCGACCTCACCGGCAAGCGCGCGCTGCTCACCGGCGGCCGCGCCAAGATCGGCATGTACATCGCGCTGCGCCTGCTTCGGGATGGCGCGCACACCACCATCACGACCCGATTTCCGCGCGATGCCGTGCGCCGGTTCACGAGCCTGCCCGACTCGGGCGAGTGGATCCACCGGCTGCGCGTCGTCGGCATCGACCTGCGCGACCCGGCGCAGGTGATCGCGCTGGCCGAGTCGGTCGCCGAGGCCGGGGCCCTCGACATCCTGATCAACAACGCGACCCAGACCGTGCGCCGCTCCCCCGGCGCCTACCAACCGCTGGTGGATGCCGAACTCGCCCCGCTGCCCGACGGCCCGCTGCCCGAGCTGGTCACCTTCGGGCACACGAACGACGCGCATCCGCTCGCGTTCGAGCGCTCGGTTGCCGCCCACCCCATCCTGGCCGCCGCCGCGTCTGCCGCGGCCAAGGCCGACGAGCTGACCGAGCAGGCGACTTGGCGCCCGGCTCCAGCTCGCTCGAGCGCCTGGCCGCCGGCACCGCCATCGACGCCGGCGGGCTGCTGCCCGATCTGCACGACGTGAACTCGTGGACCCAAGCCGTGCACGAGATCGACCCGCTCGAGATGCTCGAGGTGCAGCTGGCCAACACGACGGCGCCCGTTCATCCTGATCTCCCGGTTGCGGGCCGCCCTGGCCGCCTCGCCCGCGCGCCGCACGTACATCGTGAACGTCTCGGCGATGGAGGGCGTCTTCGCCCGCGGCTACAAGGGCCCTGGCCACCCGCACACCAACATGGCCAAGGCCGCCGTGAACATGCTCACCCGCACCAGCGCGCGCGAGATGTTCGAGGCCGACGGCATCCTGATGACCAGCGTCGACACCGGCTGGATCACCGACGAGCGCCCGCACCCCACGAAGGTGCGCCTGGCGGAGGAGGGGTTCCACGCGCCGCTCGACCTGGTGGATGGTGCGGCTCGCGTGTACGACCCGATCGTGCGCGGGGAGGCCGGCGAGGATGTGTTCGGGGTGTTCCTGAAGGACTACGCGCCGAGCGCGTGGTGACGGCCACCGGCTGCCTTCGCGCGGCGCACGCATCCCTCCGGCTGCCCGCCGCGACAGCGCGTGCGGATTCATCCGGCGCTAGTCGTCCTCGCCGTAGATCGGCTCGTAGCGGGGTGCACGGTTGAGGCGGTCCTCGCGGGCTTGCGCCGCGGGCGAGCGCCAGACGATCCCTCCCAACACGAGAGTTGCGCTCTACGGAATGTCGACAGCTCGTCGCTCCAGGCGGTCAGAAGGTAGGTCGATTCACCGTGGCCACGACGATCGGAACACCCACTGCGACAAGTGCGAGAGCGGCGGCGACGATCCACATCCACAGAGGCGTCGACCGCTGCGCCACCGCGACGAGGTGCGCCACAAGAATGAGCATCAGCACAGAAGCGACAACCGTGCCCACGACGGCCGGCCAGAACAGCGCAGTATGTGCCGGTGATGCTCCGTTCGGGTCTGGCGGCAGGTAGTACGTTTCCGCCACTTGGCTTGCGACGCAGACGAGTCCAAAGATGGCAATCACCAGCAATACGGATGCGACCTTGATTCGAGTAACGCGTGGCATGGAGCCATTGTGTACCGCTTGAGGCGACCTCGTCTTGTGGATGCCACGGCCCGTGTCTGGCGTCATCGGCTCGGGAAGTTTGTTCATCCTCACGGCCCGATGACCTACGCCCCGGCTGGCACGTTCGGGCTGTACGGCACGTGCATGCTCTCGGCGAACCGGGCGAACAGTACCGAGATGTCGGGGATGACGAGACCCAGAGGAACAACGCTACTTCAGCGCCACTCCCCCGGCAGTTCGGTAGGCGATCGTCTTGCTGATCAGGTTGCCGCCGTCTGACTCGACCGTCGTCTGCGCCCCCTCGCCGGGGCCGAAGAACAGGCCGGCGATATGGGCGGCCGCCACCTGATCCATGTGGGCGAAGAGCCAGTCGACCTTGTCGTCCTGGTAGTGGTTCGTGGTGTTGTTCTGCGACATGTTGCCCAACGGGATCTGCCAGAGCACCACCGGCTTGCCCACCGACACCGCGAGCGCCTTGTAGTAGGCCATGGCGGCTTGGGCCTTCTGGTCGCTCCAGAAGGTGTTGCTGCCTCCGTTGGCGGGCAGGGCGTACCAACCCGCATCGCGGTCGACCACATCCGAGACCAGGAAGTCGGCGTTCTGCGCCCCGAGGCTCGCGTAATCCTTCACGCATCCGGGAACGTTCGACTGCCAGTTCCAGCAGGTGAGGTGGAGGCCGACTTTGGTGTTGGGAGCGTACTTGTGCGCCATCGCGATGAGGCACTGGGCCAGACCCGAGGCGCTGTTCTCCTGCGAGCCGCAATCCGTGGGGTTGGCGGCGGTCACCTGAGCCGGCACCTGGTGCGGGTTGCCGGTCGCGTTGACGAATCCCCAGAAGTCGGGCTCCAGGTCGATCAATTCGTGCGCGGTGCCGATCTTCTGCAAGAAGAAGCGATAGTCGTTCAGGTAGAGCGTCATCAGATCGGCTCGGTTGATGGCCCCGACCTCACCCATGGCTTCGGTGAAACCTCCCAGCCGGGCGACATCGACCAGGGAGTACCAGGTCCACAACTGCACCTGAGGGCGAGGGCTGCCTTTGTAGGTCGCTTGAGCGACGTGATTGTCGGTCCAGGTCACGAAGTAGCCGGGTGGAGTCGTGGGGCCGTCCCAGCATCCCCACCAACTCGACCAGGCCGCCTGGCATTTCGCCGCGGTGTAGTAGTCCGACGAGGGCGCCGGCGTGCTGTGGACGTACGCGTACCGGCCGTCGAAGGGAGCTGCGGTCGCCGAGGTATCAGTCATCGAGCCGCCGATGAGCACGGTGCTGCTGCCGGCGAACGTGACCGACGAGCCGCCGCCCGCGGATCCGCCTGCCGAGGAGCTCACCTTCGGAGCGCCGGTGGCGCCGCCGGGGCCGGGAGTGCCGGTCGGGTCAGGGGTGCTCGATGCCTCGGGGCTGCCGGTCGAGTGCGGGCCGCGAGACGTGGCAGAGCTTGACGGGATCGAGTGATGGGCTCCCGTGACCGTGCTGGCCGCCGCGTCGGCCGCCTGGTTGTGAGCGATCAACACCGCCGCCGTGACACTGCCCACGACTAAGAGGCCCGCAATGGCAACGTGAAACCGTCGAACGATCATGCAGCGTCCCCCAAGACCCTTTGATGTCGCTCACAGCATATAGTCGTTTCAAATGCCTTTGCATGAACTTCTTGTTACGCCGGTGATGTCATCCACCTGGATGCCGAGCGCATTCGCGCGGCGCCGGTAGACGACGACCTGGCACGAGATGAGCGCCCCGAGCGCGAACTCGACCGGACTGAGACGCAATTCACCCCATGGAGTCAGCCCCGACCGCGTACGACGACGCCGTGCGATCCGTTCGCGCGGGTGAGCTCGACGCCGACGCGGCGGCCGACCGGCTGATCGCCGAGCTGACCGATCACGAGCTGCTCGGGCTGCTCGACGGTGACGCCGGCCCGTGGGTGCTGCCCCTGATCCCGTGGCTGCTGATCAGCCGGCCGTTCGTCGCCGGGGCGGTGCGCCGCCTGGGCATTCCGGGCATCCGGTTCAGCGACGGGGCGCGCGGGGTGGTGATCGGCAAGTCGACGGCCTTCCCGGTGACGATGGCGCGTGCGGCCACCTGGGATCCCGAGCTCGAGCAGCAGGTCGGCCGCGCGATCGGGCTCGAGACCCGGGCGCGGGGCGCGAACTACTCGGCGTCGGTGTGCGTGAATCTGCTGCGGCATCCGGCCTGGGGTCGGGCGCAGGAGTGCTACGGCGAAGACCCGGTGCTGACCGGTCGCATGGGCACCGCCATCACCCGCGGCCTGCAGCCGAACGCGATGGCCTGCGTCAAGCACTTCGCGCTCAACTCGATCGAGAACGAGCGCTTCGGGCTCGACGTGGCGGTCGACGAGCACGCGCTGCACGAGGTGTACCTGCCGCATTTCAAGGCGATCGTGGATGCCGGGGCCGACTCCCTGATGACCGCATACAACCAGGTGCGCGGCCAGTACATGGACGTGAACGCCCCCCTGCTCACCGAGGTTCTGCGCGACGAGTGGGGCTTCCGGGGTTTCGTCACGAGCGACTGGGTGTTCGGCACGCACGACGCGGTCGCGAGCCTGCAGGCCGGCATGGAGATCGAGATGCCCTTGCGGCAGAGCCGCGCCCGCGAGCTGCCGCACGCGCTGCGATCGGGTGCGCTCTCCCGCGCGACGGTGCTGCAGGCCGCGCACCGCATCCTGCGCACCACCGTGCTGCACCATGCCGAGCCGCGACGTCGACGAGCCCGCGGCCGGCGGTGGTCGCGTCGCCCGAGCACCGGGCGCTCGCGCGGCGGGTCGCCACGGAATCCATCGTGCTGCTGAAGAACGAGCCCGCGGCGATGGAACGGCCGCCGGAACGGGCGCCGCCCCGCTGCTGCCGCTGAGCCCCGACATCCGCCGCATCGCCGTCGTCGGTCGCCTGGCCGACCGGCCCAACCTGGGCGACCACGGCTCGTCGCGGGTTCGGCCGCCGTCGACGGTCTCGCCGCTGCGGGGGCTGCGTGAGGCGCTTCCGGGGGTGCGCATCACCACCGCCTCGGGGCGGAGCGCCCGCGCGGCCGCGGCCGCAGCATCCCGCGCCGAGGTGGCGATCGTCGTCGTGGGCCTCGACCAGCACGACGAAGGCGAATCGGTGCTCACCGAGGCCGTCGAGTTGGGCGGGCTCGGCAGCGCGTTCACCGCGGGCGTGCTGCGCGCACCGCTGCGCGGGCTGGTGAGATTCGCGTCGCGCTTCGTGCGCGGCGGCGACCGCAGCTCTCTCGAGTTGCGCGACTCGGACATCGAACTGATCGAGGCGGTGAGCGCCGCCAACCCGCGCACGGTCGTCGTGCTGATCGGCGGCAGCGCGATCCTCACCGAGGGCTGGCGCGAGAGCGTGCCCGCGCTGGTGGTCGCCTGGTACGGCGGCATGGAGGGCGGCCACGCGCTCGCCGACGTGCTGACCGGCCGAGCCGAGCCGACCGGACGGCTGCCGTTCGTCATCCCCACCGATGCCGCCCACCTGCCGCCCTTCGACAGCACCGCGAAGAAGGTCGTCTACGACAGCAGCTGGGGCCAGCGCAAGCTCGACGCCGACGGGCACGCCCCGGCCTTCCCGTTCGGATTCGGACTCGGCTACACCGCCCTCGAGCACGAGCTGATCTCGCACACCTTCGATGATGCAGCGGCGGCCGCGCCGAGGTGCGCGTGAGCAACCCGGGCGACCGCGAGGGAACGACGGTCGTCCAGCTGTACGCCGCCGACGTGTCCGTCGACCGGCCGGTGGCCCAGCTGCTGGGGTTTCAGAGGGTGACCGTGCCGGCGGGGGCCGAGACCGTCATCCAGATCGAGTTGGATGCCACGCCCACCCGGCAGCGCGATCCCGCGACCCGCCAGTGGTCGCCCCGGCCGGGCGAGTGGGCGCTGCTCGCTGCCGCAGCACAGCCCCGCTCAGTTGGAGCGGCGCGCGTCCGCTGAGACCGACTCCACCCGCACCGGCAGCTCGGCGTCGCCGCGCAGCACGCTCTTGACCAGGCGCCGCGCCTCCCGCCGCAGACGAGACCAGCGCATCATGGCGCTGCAGCACCAGGCCTCCATCCCGCTCGGGATATCGCGCCCGCAGCTCGTCGAGCTCTTCGGCCCGCAGCAGCGCGACCGTGCTGTTCGTCGCCTGATCGACCAGGCGCACCAGCGACTTGGGGCCGGTCAGGTCGCTGGCGATCAGTCGCCCTGCGCTGGCCGTGAAGATCGACTTCTGCGCTCCGCGCGTCATCACGAGCGGGCGGGCCGGGCCGTCGAGCAGCCCGGTGAGCACGTCGGCCGCCGCCATCGGTCGACCGATCCGCTGGGCCGCGGCCTGCATCCGCTGCAGTCGGCCCGGTTCGCGCAGCACCTGGTCGATCTTCCAGCCGATGGTCGAGGGCGTGTTGCAGCGCACCGCGGCGCCGTGCTCCATCAGGTAGTCGCCGTTGCGCACCTCCTGCCCCGGGATCGGGTTCACCAGCACCATCGGCAGCCCGGCCGCCATGCACTCCGAGGCCGACAGGCCACCCGGCTTGCCGATGAACAGGTCGGCTTCGCGCAGCAGTTGGGGCATCTCGGGCGTGTAGCCGAGCACCCGGTACCGATCGCCGGCCGGCGCCACGAGCTGCTCGATCTGCCGCCGCAGCTCGTCGTTGCGCCCGCACACCACCGTCGCCCGGAACGGCGAGCGCACATGCATCGTCTGCCGCACCACGGCGAGGGCGTAGTCGCCGCCTGACGCGCCGGCCGAGATCAGCAGCATCGGCACCTCATCCGGATCCCGCACGAATGCGGTCGCCTGTGCATCCGACACCGGCGGCGCCGAGATCGGGATGCCGACGGCAGCCACGCGGTCGGCCGGAACCCCCTGCGCGGTGAGCTGCACCCGCCCCTCTTCGCGCGCCACGAAGATGGCGTGGAACGCACTCGCCAGCCACAGCCCCTGAAAGTCGTAGTCGGTGGTGACGATCGCGGTCTTCGCCTGGGTGCCTCCCCGCAGCATCATCGATGCCACCAGCTGAGCGGGCAAGAAGTGCGTGCAGACGATGGCGGTCGGCTTGAACCGCTTGATCTCGTAGATCACCGGAATCGAGTTGGCCCGCGTCCACGGATCGATCGGACCGCGCCGCTTGAACGGCTGGTCGCTGACGTCGTACCCCCAGTCGACCAGCCACGGCAGATTCTCGACCAGCGCGAAGTACCCCTTGCCCAGCAGATCCCGGTACAACGAGGTGCTCTGCTGCAGCACGTCGATCACGAGCACGTCGTCGACGTCGTCTCGAGCCAGGCAGGCCTGCTCGAGCGCGGCCGCGGCCGTGTTGTGGCCGGCCCCGACGCCGGCGGAGAGGATCAGGATGCGCTCTCGCGGCTTGCCTCCGGGGTGCCCGCCGGTGTGCTGCGCATGTGGCGATGGTAGCGGGGGTGGCTTCTCTAGGGACCTGACCCACGGCTCAAACCGGGAGGTCGGATTCCGTGGGAGCTTGCCGAAATTGCCCAGCAGGCTTCGCGCCATCGTCGAGCTGACTGATCTCGCCGTCGTCCAAGATGATCACAACCCTCGACCGACCTGGCGCCGAGTACTCCACGACCCGCCCGGCGGCGACCGACTCGAGCATCCGTTTGAACAGGGCGACGCCCTCGGCGGTCCAATCGAGTTCCCACCGGCCTCCGCCGGGAACACGTCGAGCCACTGGTCGTAGCAGAACGACACCGGGCAGGCAGCGGCGTTGTGAGGCGTCACCGTATAGAAGTGATGCGCTTCCGACTCGAGGACGACATCGACGTGATCTCCAAATCGATGGATCACATCATTGGCAGCATCTCTGAGCACACGGATGCATTCTTGCTCTTCAAGGAACACGCGCGGATCGGGCTTGCGCATCAGTCCGTCACCCAGGGCAGCATCGGACCCCAGCTCGCGCGACGAGCGGGTCAGGTTGGTCGGCAACCTCGGTCACGGGATGAGGCTAGCCGGTCGGAGCATTCCTCGACGCGACGCGTGCACCCTTTCATGCGCGCCCCACATACATCGTGAACGTCTCGGCGATGGAGAGCATCTTCGCCCGCCGGCGGCGTGGTGAGGTTCAGGGCATCTCACCTTCGTCGAAGGCCTCGCATCCGGCTGTCGTTCCGTGTTCCTAGGGTCTGAAACACCCCGAATCCATAGGTCGACGCGAAGCACTCTGTGTGGGCCAGGTAAGCCGGATCTGTCCGAAGATCCTCGAGGAATGGGACGTAGAAGTGAGGAGAGCCGACGACGCCCGGCCCCGAAGCGTCGATTGCCCGCTGGCACTCATCGCAGATAGAGAATTGCCGCCGAGCCTAGGCATTGCTGAAGTGCGCTCGGACGTCAGTTGCCTGCTCCTTCGTCAGCTCCCATCGGGCAAAGTGCATGTGGCCGACTGCATGCTGCTCACGCAAGTATTTCCGTCTCCGCCGAGGGTCCCCCCCAACTGACGTGCAAGGTCGGTCGGCGTGATTGTCGAGTCGGTCATGGCGTCAGGTTAGCCTCACCCGCACACCGCGCGCGTGGCCGGGGTCGGCTTGAACCGCTTGATCTCGCTGACCACCGGAATCGCGTTTGCCCGCGTCCACGGATCGATCGGACCGCGCCGCTTGAACGGCAGGTCGCTGACGTCGTACCCCCAGTCGACCAGCCACGGCGCATTCTCGACCAGCACGAAGTAGCCCTTGCCCAGCAGATCCCGATACAACGTGCTGCTCTGCTGCAGCACGTCGACTATGACCACGTCTTCGACGTCGCCGCGCGCCAGACAGGCCTGCTTGACCGCGGCTGCGGCCGAGTTGTGGCCGGCCCCGACGCCGGCGGAGAGGACCAGGATGCGCTCTCGCGGCCTGTCGTCCGGGGTGCCCGCCGGTTTGCTGCGCATGTGGTGATAGTAGCGGGGGGGGTGGGGTGGGTAGAGAGAGAGAGTGGCCCCTGTCTAGGAGCCTTGGTGAGTCGGCCCACGAGGTACATTCGAGCGCATGCGCGCGATGACCGCCGTCATCTCTGGGTCGGCTAAACGGCCGAACCCTTCATCACCCACCACCAGTTTCGACAAGCGCCCCTGGCGGCTCCCCGTCTGAATTGCACGCACAAGCTGGTGACACTGGTCGTGAAACATCGGGGGGTGGCCGACGTCTGGCATTCCGATCCGATGGCACACTCCTCCGCAAGATGCATCGGCACCGTGGGTAGGCTTCGCTAAGCGACGGAACGGGATTGAATGGTGTACATCGAGCGACTTCAGGTCGAGGCGGAAGGCTTTCTGTCCAATCTGGATCTGCATTTCAGCAGCGGACTGAATGTCATCATCGGAGCCGTGGCACTGGAAAAACGTCGATCATCGAGCTGGTCAGGTTCGCCTTAGGCGCTGGGTCATTCACGAAGGAACTGGCGAGCGCGGCGAACAGCAAGCTCGCGCCATCCTTGACGGCGGAGCGGTAACAGTTACCTACAAGACGGGGAAACGACGCTGGTTGCAAGCCGATCTGCATCGATGGCGGCACCCAGGTTCGAGAAGTCGATGTCGCGTGCACAGTCCTTGCCCAGAACGAAGTTGAGGCGGTCGGGGCTCAACGCGCCGGCAGACTGATGCTCATAGACCGCTTCCGTCCGGCGCGCTCTGAGAATGATTCGCACGCACTGGAACTGGAGGGTCGGCTTCGGAGTCTGACTCGCGAGATATCCACTTCCATAGCTGAACTCGAAGCATTGACAGACTTCGCAGTTGGATCGGAAGACTTGAGAGCCGATCTCGACGTTGCACGTTTGGCTCAGCAAGGCCTGCTTGAAAACAGCCAGGCCACCAAACCGGACCAGGAGCGACTCCAGAGGCTACAAGCGGCGTCTCAGGTCGTTGCAGCTCGCACCTCGATACTTTCTGAGAGCGCACGTCAGGCGGCGTTGGTTGCTGAAGCCATCCAAGAAGCTATTGATATTTCACGGACGTCTCTTTCTACCTGGCCGTCTGAGGCCGGAGACCAGATGTCCTTGAGGATTCAAGAGTCACGCGCGACAAGGTGATTCAGAGTCTCGCAATCTCAGTCCTTGGTGCGGAATCCTTGCGCCAGTCGATACAAGCTGCAATCGATCAGAACGAGGAACGTCGCACCGGAATTGAAGCCGAAAGCAGGGAGTTGCGGCAGTCGTTAGACCTATTAGAGGCTGGGACTAGTCAAGCTGCTCAACGGGTCGCTGAACTCGAAGAGCGTGTTGGTCAAGTTGCTGCAATCGAGTCTCGAATCGTTGAACGTCGAGATCAACTGACGGGACTCATCGATCAACGAAATGATGCCTACCTCCAGCTCGAGCAGATCTGGCAAACCACTTTCGACGAGCGACGAGAGGTTGGCGAATCACTAAATCGCTCGCTCGGTCCAAACATTCGCGTGACGCTGAAGAAGTCGGCCGGCACGGAGGACTACCGAAACTCAATCATCAACGCCATTCGCGGAACCGGCCTCCACTACAACACTCTTGGACCACTTATTGCCGCCCGGGTCTCGCCATTTGAACTGGTCACCTGGACTGAAACGAACGACACGGTGGCACTCGCCAAGACCCCACCATCAAGATTGGCGTTGATCGCGCCGCACTCATACTTCAGGCTCTGAAGTCAGGCACGCCGGACATCATCACCAGCCGAGTTTCCGACGAAGTCAATCTCGCCCTACTCGATGGCCAGGACTACAAGCCCACCGACCGTTTGTCCATTGGTCAGCGATGCACAGTGGTTCTTCCGCTATTGCTGGGCCACACGGGAGATCCTCTGCTTCTCGACCAACCCGAGGACCATCTCGACAATGCATTCGTCGCCGACACACTCGTCGCCGCACTTCGTCGTCGCGGCCCCGAGGATCAATACATCTTTGCTTCCCACAACGCGAACATTCCGGTTCTTGGGAACGCGGACCGTGTCTTGGTCATGGGCTCAGACGGCGATCGCGGGTTCTCGACGGTTGGCCGAAGGTGGTCTTGACGACCCGCAAATAGTCGAGTCAATCGAGAGTCTCATGGAAGGCGGCGTAGAGGCTTTCGACACGAGATCACGGTTCTACGCATCTCAAGGCGACAAATGACCGCCGATGATGTGTGCGGCACCCGGGCCCGTTCGCTCATCGATCGAGCGCGTCCACGCGGTGAGAGAGATAGGCCGTTTTCCTCGGGACCCATCGGCCGTCGATCGTCTGGTTGGCTGCAGGGCGGACGAACGTTCAACTCCAAGCAATGCGTC
>CAVZZQ010000005.1:0-74459 GCA_963779775.1 uncultured Actinomycetota bacterium
CTCCTGAGGGACCGCTGCCGGATCCGAAAGAACGGATCGGCGACCTGGCGGTGATGGACGAGGCCTGGACGCTCGCGAAGAGCGGCCATTCCGACACGGCGATCCGGAAATTCGAATCGTTTCTCCAGAAAAATCCGGGAGTCATGGATGCGTGGATCGAGCTGGCAGGTCTCTGCGAACGCTCCGGCAGACTCGGGGAAGCAGCTTCGAGCTACAGGCGCGCGATCGCACTCTCTCCCGCATCCTCTGCCGGGCCGGCACTCTCTCTCGGCTGGGTGTACCTCCAGATGGGAGAGCTCGATCAGGCCGCGACGCACGCGTCGATCGGCGTGGCGAGCGACCCGCACGACGCGGAGCTGCTCCTGGGGCGGATCGCTCTCGCGCGGAGAGATCCGGCGGATGCCGCGAAGCACGCCGACGCAGCGATGAGCGCCCGGCCGACGCGGGTCCGCGCCATGGTGCTGAAGGCCCAGGCACTCACCCTCGAGCGGCGCTTCCCCGAGGCGCTGACGCTTCTCGACGATGCGTCGGCCCGCGTGCGCAACGGAGAGTCCGAATCGATTCCGCTGCTGGAATTCGCGCGCGGAGACCTCCTCGCCAGGATGGGCCGCCTCGCCGAAGCGGAAACGGCATTCCGTGAGGAGATGAAGAGCTATCCGCACGACCGGGAGGCGTGGATCCGTCTCGCCGCTCTGTACGTTCTCGCGGGTCGCAATGAGGAGGCCGATCAACTCGCGGTACAGATGGTGAAGGCGAACCCCGACCCGTCGAGCGCGAAGATGGCGGCAGACGCGTTTTCGCAGCTCGGCGCATCGGATCTCGCCGCGAAATGGCGGGCGCGCGCGAAGTGAAGAATTCCACCGCCGCATAGCGGCGCCCTCGGCGCTATCTCCCTCTGGGGTGCGGATCCCGCCCTGCGGGATCCGTCGCGAGAATCGTGTTGTACGCGAAGAAGACCGTGATTTTGGGTGAGCGCGAAGCGTCAGCGCACGCCGACCGGCTGCGCTTCTGCCGCAGATGTGGTCTCGATCCGCGCCGAACGCGATGAGCGCGGCGGATCAGAGGATCCGCCCCTCGGCGTCGTCTCCCGCTGGGGTGTTGTACGCGAAGAAGACCGTGATTTTGGGTGAGCGCGAAGCGTCAGCGCACGTCGACCGGCTGCGCTTCTGCCGCAGATGTGGTTTCGATCCGCGCCGAACGCGATGAGCGCGGCGGATCAGAGGATCCGCCCCTCGGCGTCGTCTCCCGCTGGGGTGTTGTCCGCCCAGAAGACCGTAACTATGAGTAAGCGCGGAGAATCCGGACGGAGTGGCCGGACCTCGGTCGCCGGTGTCGTCTCGCCGCATGAGAACGATCACGATTTCGTGACCGGAACCCCCGAATTTTGCACCCTCCGGAGCCGTTGCTGCGGCCCGGAGACCTCATGCGTCGATTCGTTTTCGCTCTGCTCGCTCTAGTCCTCGTCGCCTCCGGCTGCAGACGGCCTGACCAGCGCCTGCCGGACTCCGAGCGCGCCCCCGTGATTCTCATCTCCATTGATACTCTTCGATCGGATCATCTTCCCGCATACGGCTACGCCGGGGTGGCCACGCCGGCCATCGACGCTCTGCGCAGAGATGGCGTCCTGTTCGAACGGGCGTATTCGCACGTTCCCCTCACCCTGCCGTCACACGCCGCGATCTTCACCGGGCTCGTTCCTCCGGACAATGGAGTGCGCAACAACATCGGATACCGCCTCGACGGCACGAAGCACGAGACGATGGCGGCCGCCTTCAGAGCGGCGGGCTACGCGACCGGCGGTGCGGTGTCGGCGTACGTCCTCCGCAGCTCGACGGGAATCGCGAGCGGCTTCGACCAGTACGATGATGCGATCGCGAATCGTGCCGGAGAGCCGATCGGCGGCTTGAGCCGGCCGGGTGACGTCACGGAAAAGATCGCGCAGAGCTGGATCGAGACCCACGACGCGAAGCCTTTCTTCTATTTCTTCCACATCTACGAACCGCATTTCCCGTATGAGCCTCCGGAACCCTACCGGACGAAATACGCGAGCTCGCCCTACGACGGTGAGATTGCCGCCAGCGATGCAATCGTCGGGAGGCTTCTCGATCGCCTCCGGGAGAAGGGGCTCTACGATCGGGCGGTCATCGTTCTTCTGTCCGACCACGGCGAAGGGTTGAACGATCACGGTGAGCAGGAACACGGCGTGTTCCTCTATCGCGAGGATCTCCAGGTTCCTCTGATCATCAAGCTTCCCGAAAACGCTCGTGCGGGTTCCACGATCTCCGATCCGGCCGAGCTCATCGACGTCTTTCCCACACTCGCAGCGCTCACCGGGATCGCTGCGCCCGGAAGGCTGGAAGGCGCCGACCTCTTCTCTCTCCACGCCTCCGCCGTGCCGCGCGACATCTACTCGGAGAGTCTCTTTCCGCGAATCCATCTCGGCTGGAGCCCGCTTCAGTCGGTGATTGCAGGCGAGCATCACTACATCGAGGCCCCGCGGCCGGAGCTCTACGACCTGCGCCAGGATCCGCAAGAGAAAGTCAACATCCTCTCGCAGCAGCGTCGCATCTACGCCTCGCTGAAGAAAGAGGCCGAACGTCATCCGCTGGAGATCGAGCCCTCGTCCGCGGTCTCTCCGGAGGAGGCTGCGAAGCTCGCCGCTCTCGGCTACCTCGGGGGGTCGAGCAGCGCGAAGGACGGACCTCTCCCCGATCCGAAGGACCACATGGGAGAGATCAACCTGATGATCGATGCCGGGAGACTCGAAGCGAACGGTCGCCTCGCCGAAGCGATCACCGAGTACCGGAAGATCCTCGCCTTGAATCCGCGGTTCACCGACGCGTGGAACAAACTGGGGACGCTGTACGAGAAGAGCGGAGATCTCGAAGAGTCGGCGGCGGCGTACCGGAAGGCGATCGAGCTGATGCCGTCACTGGCGGACGAGTACGGCCTGTCGCTGGGAGAGGTTCTCCTGCGCATGGGGCGGTACGAGGAAGCGCGGAAACATGCGGAGCTCGCGATGGCGTCGAGCCCCGCGGCGGCTCACTCCCTGCTGGGACGCATCGCGCTCGGTCAGGGTGATCTCGGTACCGCCGAGCGCGAAGCGAATGCGGCGATCGACGATCCGAACTTCCGCCTCGGCGCGATGGTCCTCCTCGCGCAGTGCCGGATCAAGGAGGGGCGGCTGCAGGAAGCGATGCAGCTGCTGGAACGTGAAGAATCCGAGGTGAAGGCCCGGGGGTCGAAGCCGGTGGAGCGTTCGGCGTTCCTGCGCGGGCACATCCTGGCGACCAGGGGAGATCCCGCCGGCGCGGAGAAGGCATTCCAGGAAGAGATCCGGAGATTTCCGCACAATCTGCAGGCGTTCACCACGCTCGCGGCGATCTACCGGATCGAGGGAAGAGCGGACGACGCCGACCGGGTGCTGGACGGGATGATCGCGGCGAACCCGAATCCGCAGGCATGCGAGGCCGCTGCGTCGAGTCTCGATGCGTTGGACGACCATGCGGATGCGGAGATCTGGCGGAAGCGCGCCGCGCAGTACCGTTGAAACGAGTGCCTCCGCCGATCCCCGACGGATCTCAGTTCTGCGAATTCAGCATCCGCCAGTCGGATTCGAAGGTCTGGAGCGGGCGGTTCGGCTGCAGCGAGAGTGCGTCGCCCGCGGTCTCCGCCATCGCGCGGAACTTTTCGAGAAGGGCCCGCCGCGCGAGGTTCGGAAGAAGACGGATCTCGTCGAGAAGGAGGCGCTCATCTTCGGAAGGGTCAGGGCTGAAGATCTCCTCGTCGGAGAACCCGAAGAATTCACGGTCCGAGACTCCGAATGCTGCGAGCAGACTTTCGAGCTGACCGATCTTCATCGATTCGATTCGATCTCCCGTCTCGAACGAGCTGATCGACTTGACTCCGATTCCAGAGCGCGCAGCCAGCTCCTGCTGGGTCCATCCGCGCTCGATCCGCAGATCTCGAAGCTTCAGTACGACGTGCGTTCTCATCGTGCTCTCCTCCTCCCTGGTCGACGCATCCGCCGGTCAGAACCGACGCATCAGTCCGATCACCCGTCCCTGAATCACGACGTCCGAAGCCCGGGCGAAGATCGGCGCCATCGCCGCGTTCGCCGGCTGCAGCCGGACCCGTTCCCCTTCGCGGTAGAACCGCTTGAGGGTCACCTCTCCAGCGACCATCGCGACGACCATCTGACCGTTTTCCGCGATCTGGCTCCGCTCGATGATCACGAAGTCGCCGTCGAGGATTCCGTCCTCGATCATCGATTCTCCCCGCACCTTCAGCACGAAATTCTCACCCCGGCCGGTCAGAGAGTCGGGAACGGCATAGGTTTCGGCAGTTTCGTGGACCTCCAGGGGGAAACCGGCCGCGATCGTGCCGAGCAGCGGAAGCTCCCGCACCGCCGGCCGTTCGTCGTCCTCCACGATCTCCACGCTGCGCTTCTGGTTCCAGTCGCGTCGGATCAGCCCCTTCTTCTCCAGCAGCGAGAGGTGCTTGTAGACCGTCCCGTACGAAGAGAAGCCGAAGGCATCGCAGATCTCACGGTGCGTCGGGGCGACACCTTTCTTTTTCCGGAACTCCCGGATGAAATCGAGGATGTCGCGCTGTCTTTCCGTCAGGTAGGTCATGAACGCCTCCTCACTCAAATATGAGCGGTAACGAGGCGTAAGTCAAGAGGGAAGGCGGAAACGGGGCGTAAAAAGTCGCCGTCACCCCCGATGGCCCGAACTACTTGAGGGGCACTGCGGGTGTTCGCAGAGCCGATGCGCGGAGTTACTGCGCATCTGCCGCAGGTGTCGTCTCGTTGCGTTCTGAAGGCGATCTGCGCGGCCACGGCGGGAGCCGTGGCGCCCCTCGGAGAGGGGATCCTTCGCTGCCCAGCACGCTCGCGCCGACTCCCGGCTGACACGCGGATTTGGTATAAGTTGTTCAGGCCATTGGGGTCAGTGTCCAATGTGCCGGGGAAGCGCTGCCGACCACGCTTCGATCCGGTTCCGGCCGCTCTCCTTGGCTGCGTAGAGAGCGCGATCGGCCCGTTCGATGAGGGAAGCGGAGCTGAAGAGCGCGTCGCTCGGGACGTTGTCCGTCCCGGCGATTCCCACGGACGTGGTGATCCTAACTTCCGCGCCGTCGAACCAGCAGGGGGTGTTCTCGACGCGTTTGCGGATCCGCTCGGCGACCGGGTACGTATTCTCGAGCGTCGTTTCGGGGAGAAGAAGGCAGAACTCCTCTCCACCGTACCGGCCGGGAATGTCGTAGACGCGGCAGCTGTCGCGGACCACCTGCCCGATCACCTGGAGGACCCTGTCTCCGACCGGATGACCGAACGAGTCGTTCACCTGCTTGAAATGATCGAGGTCGAGCATCATCAGCGTGAGCGGCTTCTCGTGGCGGAGAGCGCGGTTCATCTCCGACTCGATCTTGTCGAGGAGATACCAGCGGGTGTAGAGACCGGTGAGTGAATCGCGCACCGACAGCTCCGTAAGCGCGCGGTTGCGAACCATCAGCTCCGCATTCTCGCGCTCGAGAAGCCCGAGTCGCTGCTCGAGCGACCCGAGATCCGCCCGGTTGCTCAGGTCCCGCGCGATCAGGCCGAGAAGCTCCGAAGCGAAGAGCCGCTCGACGCCGGCGAAGCTGGAACCGTCCGCGGTGCGGAGGGCCAGACGGGAGAGAGCCCCGGCCGGGGCGTGGACGGAGATGTCGTTCTCGCCGTCGCTCTCGACCAATTCCAGATCTTTGTCGAGCAACTGCGAGAGTGCGTCGAGCACCGCAGCGATTCGAGGGTCGGCTTGTGGCATGTGCGCGCTCCCAGTCGAGAATGAGGGTATTGAATAGAGTATATCGCGCGAGCCGTGATTCCTTACACCGTCTCTACTGCGCTTCTGCCGGGGACGCGGGTGAGGCTGGGGTTTCGCGCACGCGCCGGGATCCGCGGGGCGGATCAGAGGATCCGCGCCTCTCGGCAGCGATGTCGTTGGGGTGCGGATCAATCTCGGCGGTGTGTCTTGATGGGGTGCGGATCCCGCCCCGCGGGATCCGCCGCGAAAATCGAGTTGTACGCGATGAAGAGGGAAGCCGGGGCTGGACGCGAAGCGCCGGTGGTTCTTGCGCTCAGCTCCGCTTCTGCCGGGGGCGCGGGTGAGGCTGCGTTCGCGCGCGCGCCGTGATCCGCGCGGCGGATCGGAGGATCCGCGCCCCTCGGCAGAGATGTTGGGGTGCGGATCAATCTCGGCGGTGTGTCTTGTTGGGGTGCGGATCCCGCCCCGCGGGATCCGCCGCGAAAATCGAGTTGTACGCGATGAGGAGGGAAGCCGGGGCTGGACGCGAAGCGCCGGTGGTTCTTGCGCTCAGCTCCGCTTCTGCCGGGGGCGCGGGTGAGGTTGTGGTCGCGCACGCGCCATAATCCGCGCGGCGGATCGGAGGATCCGCGCCCCTCGGTGGCCACGTGTGCCCGGAGTGCGGATCGCGCTGCATGCGATGAGGAGAAGTCGAAGCTCGCGCGGTCAACGCTCTTCGAGCCGGAAGCGGTTCACTCCGGCGCGGATCTCGTCGCCCGGATGGATTTTCGCGTTTCGCGCGGGGAGCGTATTCAGGAACGTGCCGTTGCGGCTCCCGAGATCACGGATCCGGAGGTTTCCTTCGGGATCCCGGAAGAGGACGAAGTGTTTGCGGGAGAGGAACTCGTCCGGGACGCGGAGCGCGCCCTCCCGGCCGACCACCACTCCTTCCGGCGGAACCTCGAAGTCCTTCCCGATCAGCGGCCCTTCGATGCAGTGGAGGACGATCTTTTTCGTCGCGGACGATCGTGCGGCCCTTTCATGAAGCTTCCGCAGCAGCTGGGGCGAGGCTTCCATGAGGTCTCCGGTATCGAGCGTGACCGGCTCCACCGGAATCCCAGGCTCGTCGGTTGCTTCGATGCAGACCAGCGCCGATCCGACGCGGATCAGGTGCGTCCCTTCGCCGATCACCGCCTCGTAAACCGGCTCTCCGTCGAGAAACGTGCCGGTGTGGGAGTCGGCGTCGCGCAGAATCAGCTCGCCTCCACGCTGTCCGATCGAGCAGTGTCGGATGGAGAGCTCGGCGTCATCGATCTCGACCTGGCATCCCTTCCGCCCGATCCAGAGCGGATGCTGCCCGATCGAGTAGACCGTGTTGATCGACTCGTCGGCCCCGAGAGCGATGAGGCGCAACGAGCGTGGCGCTTCCGCCTCCCACGGCGCCTCGTCGGTTCTTTCGACGATCATCGGTGCTGCTTCGGCCTCCACCCTGAACGCCGACATGTCGATCTCGTGGAGATTCCCCGTCTCCGCGAAGCGTGCGAGGAGTGCGGCGCGATTGCCGGAGAGGAGATCACCGCACTCGCATGGCGCGATCGAGGTCGGCAGCGTGACCGCCACCGCGGGTGGGACTTCGTACGCCCGGCCGCAGCTCTGACATCGAATCACCGGCATCGCCCGAGGATGATAGCAGGGAGATCGAGGATCGAGGATCTGAAAGGCATCGAGGATCTGAGAGGCATCGAGGATCGAGGATCGAGGATTGAGGATCTGAAAGGCATTGGCGATCGAGGATCGGGGATCGAGGATCGAGGATCTGAAAGGCATCGAGGATCTGAAAGGCATCGAGGATCTGAAAGGCATTGGGGATCGAGGATCGAGGATTGAGGATCGGGGATCGAGAAGATCGCGAATCGACGGAGAGGGTCGATCTGGACGAGCGCGGATCGAAGATCGATGAGGGAGGTCCTGGACTCTGATTCGCGGCGATGAGAGCGTCCCGCGCTCCGATCCACGATCCCTCTTCCCGGGTAATCGATCTCGAAACGTGACTCAGCCGTATTGAACGGTGCGTGCGCAGGGAATACACTGTCGGCGATGTCGAACGGTGTCAGTGGGTTTCGCTTCCGGCTGCGCAGCAAGTTCGTCGCAGCCGTCACTTTCCAGATGCTGGTCATTGCGCTGCTGATCGTCTTCATCCAGCAGATCGGCGTGCGCCGCACGATCGAGAACCAGACCCGGATCCAGGCGGCCGCGATCGCCGATTCCCTCCAGGCGACCACGGGCTACTACGTCATGTTCGGCCTCTCGGACGATCTGAAGGGGATCCTCGATACCATCTCGAAGAATCCGGCCATCGAATACGCCGACTTCGTTTCGGGGGACGGGAAGATTCTCGCGTCGATGCTCGCCGCGAAACGCCCTTCGGAGTTCGCGAAACTCCCGACGACCCGCACTGCGTGGGATGGTACGAGCCAGCTTTCGAACGGAGCGATTCTCTATCTGAGCGTTCGTCCGATGTATGCGGCGGGTGAGAATCCCGCCTCTCCAAACGCGAAACCGCACGGGTACGTCCGGCTCGCGTTCAACCAGCACTACGTCAACGAGGCTCTGAAGGGAACCATCCTGAGCAACGTGCTGGTGATCCTTCTGGCCGTGGTGGTGGCAGCTGCGCTCGCACTCCTCGGTGCGCGTTTGATCGTCCGGCCGATCCTCAATCTCGCGGAGACGGCGAAGGAAGTCGCCGGAGGCGATCTGACTCGCCGAGCGGAGGTCGCCTCGAACGACGAGCTGGGTGACCTCGCGAATGCGTTCAACTCCATGACATCCAGTCTCGAGGGGACCATCTCCAAGCTCTCCCAGTCGCAGGTGAAGGTTCGTGGAGTCGCGGACCTCGTCGCGAGCCGTTCCGGCACGGTGATGGAGCGGATCGATGAACAGGGAGGCGTCCTCGACGACACCTACTTCTCGATCGACAAGCTCAATGGAGGGATTCGGAAGATCTCCGAGAACGTGGAGAGTCTTTCCGCATCCTCCGAGGAGACCTCATCGTCGATTCTGCAGATGGTCGCCTCGATCGAGGAGGTGACGCGCCACACCGATACGCTCTTCGCGTCGGTCGAAGAGACCGCATCGGCCACCGAAGAGATGGTCTCGTCGATCAACGAGGTCGACCAGAACATGGATTTCCTCCAGAACTTCGTCACCGACACCTCCTCTTCGATGGTGCAGATGAGCGCCTCGATCGGCCAGGTGGAGACGAATGCCGCCAGGTCGTACGAGCTCGCGAACACGGTCGGCGAGGCAGCCGAATCGGGGATGAAGGCGGTGCGGGAGACGATGGACGGGATGGAACAGATCCGCCGCTCCGTCATCGACTCGAATGCCGTCGTCTCGCGTCTCGGTGACCGCTCGACGGAGATCGGGAAAATTCTCAGTGTGATCGAAGACGTGGCGGAGCAGACCAACCTTCTCGCACTGAACGCCGCGATCCTCGCGGCCCAGGCCGGCGAGCAGGGGAAAGGGTTTTCGGTCGTCGCCGCACAGATTCGCGACCTCTCCGAGCGCACCGCGACCTCGACCAAAGAGATCGCGACCCTGATTCACTCGGTCCAGGAGGAAGTCTCCAACGTCCTCCACTCCATGGGCGGGGCCTCCCGCAACGTAGAGACCGGGGTCAACCTCGCGCACGAAGCGGGACGCGCCCTGAACCGGATCATCGAAGCGGCCACCCGTACCCTCGACATGACCCGGGAGATCGCTTCGGCGACGAAGGAGCAGGCGAAGGGGAGCGAGAATGTGACCGGCTCCATCGAGCGGGTCCGCGAGATGGTCAAGCAGATCAACGCGGCCACCACGCAGCAGGCCACCGGGTCGGGTCACATCATGAAGGCGGTCGAATCGATGCGGGAGGTCACCCGCTACGTCCGTCAGGCCTCGACGGAACAGCAGACCGGTTCAGTGATGATCTCGAAGGCCGCCGAGACGATGATCGACATGGTGCACGAGATCCACGAAGTGACGTCCGGCCAGGCGGGTGAGAGCGAAAAGATCGTCAACATGATGGAACGGATGCGCGAGATCGCGGAAGTCAACCGCGGCTCGGCCGCCGAGATGGCCGACTCGATCTCGCTGCTGAACGAAGCGATGCGATCATTGGAAGAGGAAGTGCGGCGCTTCCGGATCCGCAGCTGAGTCGCCGGCAGGCGAGAGATCATGGCCACGCGCGCGAACCAGTCCACGACCGCAGACGCTTCGAGGGCGGTCCGCCTGATCAGCTTCAAGGTGGCGGACGAGTTGTTCGTGATCGACATCATGGCCCTCCGCCAGATCATTCCGTACCAGAGGACCACTCCGGTGCCGAAGGCTCCCGAGTTCATCGAAGGAATCATCGTCCTCCGCAACGAGGTGATCCCGGTGATCGATCTTCGCGAACGACTCTTTCCGGAGAGCCCGCGAGGCGTCGAGACGAGCCTGGTGCTCGTCACCCGGACCTCCGAAGGAGTGATCGGGATGCGGATCGACCAGGTGCACCGGATTCTGAACGTGAATCTCGACGCGATCCTCCCCTCGCCGGAGATCATCCGGGGGCTGGCAGGAGAACTGTTCGTCGGCGTGATCCGGATGGAAGACGAGGTCTATCTCGTTCTGGACATCGAGGCGATCCTCTCCACCGAAGAGAAGATCTCTCTTCGGAATGCGGACCTGACCCCCGAGGAGTGAGTTCTTCCACGTGCCCGCACCTCCGTCCGCTCGATGCTTCCGATGAAGTGGTCGCGATCGGCCGAGGGGCGGAAACGATTTTCTGAAGCTCGAAGACTACCCACTCAATCCAACTCCGTTTATTCTGTCGGCCATGTCCGCACGCACCCGACTCCTCGAGATCGTCGACGCCATGAAGGGACGCCTGGTCATCGTCTACGGTGACATCGTCGCGGACCGTTTCATCTACGGCACTCCGAAGCGCATCTCCCGGGAGGCGCCGGTGCTGATTCTCCGGCAGTATCGTGACGACCTTCTCCTCGGCGGGGCAGGCAATGCGATCAACAACATCTTTTCTCTCGGCGGCGTCCCGATTCCGATCTCCGTGCTGGGAAAGGACGAAGCGGGCGACGCCCTGGTGCGCCGGCTGACCGAAGAAGGGGTCGACTGCAGCGGAATCCTCCGGGCGGACCGCTACCGTACACCGACCAAGATCCGGGTGCTCGGCGGGATGCCGCACTCGGCCCGTCAGCAGATCGTGCGATACGACATCGAGGAATCGATCGCCCTGAGCGACGAAGAGCAGGATCGGTTCGGGTGGATCCTTCGCGATCAGCTCGCGATCGCACATGCGGCGCTGATCTCGGACTACGGATATGGAACGGTCACTCCTTCGCTGGTGGCGAACCTGACCGGGTTCGCACGCGGAAGGCCGGTCACACTCGACTCCCGCTTCGACCTTCTCCGCTATCCGGACGTCACCGCAGCGACTCCCAATGAAGAAGAAGCGGCAGCGGCTGCCGGTCTGTCGCTCTACGAGGGGCCGGAGGAAGAGACGCTCACCGCGGTCGGCGAGGCGCTGCGGGGAGCGCTCGACGCCGAGGCGATTCTGATCACGAGGGGATCGAGAGGGATGGCGCTGTTCGAGCGCGGACGTGCGGAGCCGATGCTGATCCCGGTGTGGGGAACCAACCAGGTCGCCGACGTCACGGGCGCGGGCGACACGGTGATCGCGACGTTCACTCTCGCCCTGTCCGCCGGCGCTTCATTCGAAGAAGCCGCGAGGCTGGCGAATTTCGCCGGCGGAATCGTGGTGATGAAGATGGGGACGGCGACCGTCTCCGCCGACGAGCTGCGTCGTGCGGTGGAAAGCTCGGACTGACCCGCGACTCGGGGACGTCGACTGGAGCTCGTGCGCGTCCGTGGTGGGGGCGGCAGGCTGGAATCGGGTGGATCCGGAGGAAGGGAGAATGGAGCAGAGACGGGTGATCCTGCCGGGAAGGGTGGTCGGGATCGAGCAGCTGGTAGCGTCGGTGCAGCAGGAGCGACGGAGCGGGAAGAGCATCGCTCTGGCGAACGGATGCTTCGATCTTCTCCACGTCGGACACGTGCGATATCTGCTCGCGGCTGCAGCAGTGGCCGACCTCCTGGTGGTTGCGGTGAACGGCGACGAGTCGGTGCGGCTCCTGAAGGGAGAAGGGCGGCCGCTGGCGCCGGAGCTCGAGCGGGCCGAGCTCGTGGCGTCGATCCGTGGCGTCGATTTCGTGACCATCTTCCACGACTCCACGGTGGGGCCCCTGATTGAAAGACTGCGACCCGATCTGCAGTGCAAAGGAACGGACTACACCGCCGACACTGTCCCCGAAGCAGCGCTGGTTCGCTCCTACGGAGGTGAGGTGGTGATCGTCGGCGACCCGAAGGACCATTCGACCTCCGATCTGGTCGAGAAACTCCGGCGGTCCGGCTCGTGACTGCCGGCGCGGACCCGATCCTCGTGTTCCGTCTCTCGGCTCTGGGAGACGTCATCCACACGCTTCCGGCGGTGATGCTCCTCCGCCAGGCAGTCGGAGAAGAGCGGAGCATCGGGTGGGTGGTGGAAGCGCCGTACCGCGATCTCCTGGAACAGGTCGCGCCGGTCGACCTCGTCATCGCCACTGCCACGAAACGCTGGCGGCGCGACTGGAGCTCTTCAGTGACCCGTGCCGAGATCTCGCTGATGCGGGAAGAGATGCGCCACTTCTCCCGGCGGGGAACTTCGATCGATTTTCAGGGGCTGCTGAAGTCGGCCGCGCTGGCGTGGCTCTCCGGCGCAACGACGAGAATCGGCTTCGACCGGCGTTCCGCGCGGGAGGGGGTGAGTGCGCTCCTGAACAACCGCAGAGTGCCGGCTTCGGATGCGGAACACGTGGTGGAAAAGAACATCCGCCTCCTCTCGGCTCTCGGCATCGAGCATCACGGTCCCGCACCGGCGCTCGACTGGAGCGGGTATCCGCGCGACCGGGATGGAACGCTCGCACTCGTCTCGGATCGTGCCACGGCGATTCTCTTTCCGGGAGCGGGAAGGCCGGAGAAGCTCTGGGGCGCGGAGTCGTTCGCCATCGTGGCGAAGGAGATCCGCAGTCGTTTCGGAATACGGTCCGTCGTGGTATGGGGGCCGGGAGAGAGGGAATTGGCAGCGGAAGTCGTTGCGCGGAGCGAAACTGCAGAACTGGCCCCCGCGACGAATCTGCGGGAGCTGGCGTGGATCCTGAGGCACGCGCGCCTGGTGGTGGCCGGAGACACCGGACCGCTGCATCTCGCAGACGCACTCGGAACGGACGTGGTCGGGATCTACGGTCCGACCGATCCGGTGAGGAATGGTCCGTACCACCAGGTGGAGCGATGCGTCGAATCGTGGTCGACCACGCGCGACATCCGCAGTGTCTCGCCGGAAGCGGTTCTGACCCGGATTGGTGAAGTGCTGACGCGAGATCCGGGGTCGCTGAGGAAGTGATTCTGTGATTGCGGAGGGCGTGGCCGGTGGCGGAGAGGAGAATGCCGCACGAGGGTCGCAGAGGGAGATCGCCGGTCGAGCATACGGAAATGCGCTTCCCCGGCGGGCTGTTCTCGTGTGATACTTACGAATAACTTTCACCGCGTCGTTGACGTGATTTTCGGCGCGATGCTAGACTTCAAATCGGGAAAAGGTCTCTAAGTTCCTCAGATCACGCATCATGTTCAAGCCCGGACCATTCGCGGCCGTACGCAGCAGACTTGCCGCGAGAGTATTCGGGTCGATGTTGAGCCCGGCGCGGAGAACGGGTTCATCAACCTCTCTTCTCCGAGCGTGAAGGGCGCTGGAGTTCACAACGGATGAGCGTACGGTTAGGTGAGCTGCTGATCAGAGCGACTCTGATCACTCAGGATCAGCTCAAGGAAGCTCTCAAGGTCCAGAAGGAGACGGGTACCAAGCTGGGGGAGACCCTCATCAAGCTGGGGTTCGTTTCCGAAGAGGACATCACCGAATGCCTTTCTCAGCAGTTCGGCGTTCCCTCGATCAATCTGGCTCATTTCGAGATCGACGGGAGTGTGATCAAGCTGATCCCGGCGGACGTCGCCCGTAAGTACAACATCCTTCCGGTGAACAAGACCGGGGCGACGATCACCATCGCCATGGCCGACCCGACGAACGTCTTCGCCATGGACGACATCAAGTTCATGACCGGCTACAACGTCGAGCCGGTGGTGGCCTCGGAGCTGGGGATCAAGGCGGCGATCGAGAACTACTACGGGTCGACCGCCGCCCTCGAGCTGAAGAAGGTGATGGAGGATCTCCAGGCCGCCGAGAACGATGACCTCGAGGTGCTGGAGGAGGAAGAGGACCTCGACATCGAGTCTCTCGCTGCGGAGTCGGAAGAGGCGCCGGTGGTGAAGCTGGTGAACCTGATCCTCACCGATGCGATCAAGAGGGGAGCTTCCGACATCCATATCGAGCCGTACGAGAAGGAATACCGCGTCCGCTACCGCGTGGACGGAATTCTCTACGAGGTGATGAACCCCCCTCTGAAGCTCCGGGATGCGATCACCTCGCGCGTGAAGATTCTCTCGAAGCTCGACATTTCCGAGAAACGTCTTCCTCAGGACGGCCGCATCAAGATGAAGATGAAGCTGAACGAGAAGACGAAGGAGCTCGACTTCCGCGTCTCAGTTCTCCCCACCCTCTTCGGGGAGAAGATCGTTCTCCGCCTCCTGGATAAAGACAATCTCCGGCTCGACATGACCAAGCTCGGATTCGAACAGGAGTCGCTGACGAAGTTCGAGGAGGCGATCTTCAAACCGTGGGGAATGGTGCTGGTCACCGGTCCAACCGGATCCGGAAAGACGAACACGCTCTACTCTGCGCTCTCGAAGGTCAACTCTCCCGAAGTGAACATCATGACCGCGGAAGACCCGGTCGAGTTCAATCTCCCCGGCATCAATCAGGTGCAGATGAAGGAGCAGATCGGGCTGAACTTCGCCACGACGCTCCGCTCGTTCCTCCGGCAGGATCCGAACATCGTCCTGGTCGGAGAGATCCGTGACTTCGAGACCGCCGAGATCGCGATCAAGGCTGCGCTCACCGGCCACCTGGTGCTCTCCACCCTCCACACCAACGACGCCCCTTCCACCGTCAACCGTCTGATGAACATGGGGATCGAGCCGTTTCTGGTCGCCACGTCGGTCCTTCTGATCGCAGCGCAGCGACTGGTTCGCCGGGTCTGCAGCGGCTGCAAGGAAGAGGTCGACATCAACAATCAGGCGCTCGCCAACCTCGGTTTCAAGAAAGAGGAGATCGGGACGTTCAGCGTCTTCAAAGGCCGCGGCTGCGACAAGTGCGGAAACACGGGATACAAGGGGCGGGTGGGTCTGATCGAGGTCATGGCGATCGACGACGAGATCCGTGAGCTCATCCTCGCAGGCGCCTCGGCGCTCGAGCTGAGACGGAAGGCGATGGATAATGGAATGATTAGCCTCCGCCGATCGGGATTGGTTAAAATCAAGGAAGGAATCACCACGATCGAAGAGGTAGTCCGCGAAACGGTGCTCTAGCCGGTTCATGGCGCGCGTGCTTTTTTTCTCTCATGGAGTGATTCGACAATGGCTCAGGTGACGCTGCATCAGCTCCTCAAGACGATGGTCGAGCGCGGAGGCTCGGATCTTCACATCACCACCAACTCTCCGCCTCAGATCCGGATCGACGGCAAGCTCGTACCGCTCGACATTCCGCCTCTCTCCGCTCCGGAGACCAAACAGTTGTCGTATTCGGTTCTCACGGACGCGCAGAAGCACCGTCTCGAGGAAGACCTGGAGCTCGATCTTTCGTTCGGTATCAAGGGACTGGCTCGGTTCCGGGCGAACGTCTTCAACCAGCGGGGAGCGGTCGCGGCGGTCTACCGTCAGATTCCTTACGAGATCCTGGGGTTCAAGGAGCTCGGTCTTCCTGTGGTGGTCGAGGAGATCTGCAACAAGCCACGCGGCCTGGTGCTGGTCACCGGACCGACCGGATCGGGGAAGTCCACCACTCTCGCAGCGATGATCGACAAGATCAACCGGGAGCGGCACGAGCACATCATCACCATCGAGGACCCGGTCGAGTTTCTCCACTCTCACAAGAGCTGCGTGGTGAACCAGCGGGAGCTCCACGCCGACACCCATTCCTTCGCGAACGCGCTCAAGAGCGCTCTCCGGCAGGATCCCGATGTCGTGCTCATCGGCGAGATGCGTGACCTCGAGACGATCGAATCGGCGCTTCGGATCGCGGAGACCGGCCACCTGACGTTCGGCACTCTGCACACCAATTCCGCGGCGCAGACCATCAATCGTATCGTCGACGTCTTCCCGTCCCACCAGCAGCCGCAGATCCGGGCCCAGCTCTCGTTCGTGCTGGAAGGGATTCTCTGTCAGTCGCTGCTGCCGCGCGCGAACGGAAAAGGGCGGGTCATGGCCATGGAGATCCTGATTCCGAACGCCGCGATCAGGAACCTGATTCGAGAAGACAAGGTGCACCAGATCTACAGCATGATGCAGACGGGCCAGGCCAAGTACGGGATGCAGACGTTCAATCAATCTCTCGCGACGCTGTACTTCCGCAAGCAGATCACGCTGCAGATCGCGCTCAGCCGTTCGTCCAATCCCGATGAATTGCAGGAAATGATCTCCCGCGGAGCAGGTGCGCTGAATGCGCCTTCTGTCCCACCGGTGGGAGCAAGTCGCCCGCGGCCCTCGTGATTCGAGAAGCCGCTTACCCTTGGAGGTGAGGAATGCCCAGTTTCGAATGGAAGGGGAGGGGACGGTCGGGTCAGGACCAGACGGGAGTCCTGGTTGCCGACTCGAAAGAAGCCGCCATCGCCATGCTGCGACGGCAGCAGATCGTCGTGACCGCGGTGAAAGAGAAGGGGAAGGAGATCGCGCTGCGGAAATTCGGCGGCAGGGTTCCGCCCCAGCTCGTGGCGATCTTCACCCGCCAGTTCTCGGTCATGATCGATGCGGGCCTCCCTCTGGTCCAGTGCCTGGAGATTCTCGGCAGCCAGCAGGAGAACAAGGTCTTCAAGCGTTCGATGCTGCAGATCCGCCAGGATGTGGAATCCGGTTCGAGCCTCGCCGACGCGATGCGCAAGCATCCGAAGGTTTTCAATGACCTCTACACCAACATGGTGGCGGCCGGAGAGGCGGGCGGTATTCTCGATACCATTCTGCAGAGACTCGCGGTCTACATCGAGAAGTCGGTCAAGCTCACCTCTCAGGTCAAGTCGGCCATGATCTATCCGGTCTCGGTCATCTCGATCGCCGTCCTGGTCGTTGCGATCATTCTGTGGAAGGTCATCCCGGTCTTCGCGTCCCTCTTCAAGGGCCTCGGTGCCGAGTTGCCGCTCCCGACCGTGGTCGTCATCGCGCTCTCGAATTTCATCGCCGACTTCTGGTGGCTGATCGCCCTGGTGATCGTCTCGACGGTCGTTTTCCTCAGGAAGTACCACGACACCTACAAAGGCCGGCGGGTGCTCGACGGGATTCTGCTGAAAGTCCCGGTCCTCGGAATGCTCCTCCGCAAGATCGCCGTGGCCCGCTTCTGCCGCACCCTGGCCACTCTGACCAGCTCCGGCGTCCCCATCCTCGACGGGCTGGAGATCACCGCGAAGACCTCCGGAAACGCCATCGTCGAAGACGGCATCATGGCCACCCGGAAGTCCGTCGAAGAAGGAAAGACGATTGCCGAGCCGCTCGGCGATACCGACGTCTTCCCTGCGATGGTGGTCCAGATGATCGGAGTCGGTGAGCAGACTGGCGCCCTCGATGCGATGCTCTCGAAAATCGCCGACTTCTACGAAGACGAAGTCGACGTGGCGGTCGCCGGTCTGATGAAGCTCCTCGAGCCGGTGATGATCGCATTCCTCGGCGTCGCGATCGGCGGCATCGTCATCGCGATGTACATGCCGATGTTCTCGCTGATCGGCAAGGTTGGTTGATCCGATCGAAAGGGAGAGGGCCGGCTGGTCCTCTCCCTTTCGTGATCTTCATCTTCCCAACCCGAAATGCATTCGCTTCACTCAGACGTACGAAGGTTGATCGCAGTACGAGTCGTCGTGGTGACGACGCTCCTGCTCGCCGCTCTTCTCATCCAGTTCGCCTCCGATCTCGAGATCCCTCTCGACTTCGTCTACGCGACCACTCTCCTCACATTCATTCTCTCCATCGGCTACATCATCTCCGGCAAGATGATCGAGAGCCGTGCCGCGAACCTGTATCTGCAGTTCGGGGGCGATCTGTTCATCGAGACTCTTCTGGTCTATTTCACCGGCGGTCTCGACTCGCCCTTCTCGTTCCTTTACCTGGTCACCATCATCACCGCTTCGATGATGCTGTACCGGCGCGGCGGGCTCTTCGTCGCTTCCGGCGCAGTGATCCTCTACGGCGGCCTCGCGGATCTGATGTACTACCGGGTGATCCCGATGCCACCGCAGAGCGTCTTCTCTCCCAGTCCCTGGAGCTCGGCGCGGCTCTACCTCAACATGGCCGCGAACTTCGCCGGGTTTTATGCGACGGCGCTCCTCACCGCATACGTCTCGGAGCAGTTGCGGGTCACGTTCCGCGAGCTCGATGTCAACCGCGAGAGTCTGGCCCGACTGCAGGCACTCAGTCAGAACGTGATCGAGTCGATTCCGTCCGGTCTGGTCACCATGACCACGGAAGGAATCGTCGCATTCGTCAATCCCGCCGGCGCCGGGATCCTGGGGATCGAGGCCGCCACGCTGGTCGGAAGGCACGTGACCGAGTGCGGAATCTGGTCACTCGACGAATGGGCCACGATTCGGCAACGGCTCGATCGCGAGGGGGTACTTCGGGAGGAATCGACCTATGAGCACGCCGGCGAGATGCACACGGTCGGCTTTGCAGTGACCCCGCTCCGCTCTGCCGATGGAGTCCTCTACGGACTCACGCTGATCTTTCAGGACCTCACCGAGATGAAGAAGCTCGAGGAGCAGCTGAGGCTGAAGGACAGGATGGCAGCGGTCGGCGAACTGTCGGCCGGGATCGCACACGAGATCCGAAACCCGCTCACTGCGATCGCCGGGTCGGTTCAGGTGCTGCGCACATCCACCCACCTCCAGCCCGCCGAGCAGCGGTTGATGTCGATCATCCTCAAGGAGTCCGAGAGGTTGGAGAAATCGATCGCGGAGTTTCTCCGTTTCGTCCGGCCGCATGAGCGATGCCCTGCGGAGTTCGACATCGCGAGCAGCCTCATCGAGACGCTCGAACTTCTGGCCAACTCCTCCGAGCTGAAGCCGGGACACGACGTCGTGCGCGAGATCGATCCACCATCGTTCTTCATCTTTGCCGATGCCGATCAGATCCGGCAGGTGTTCTGGAACATAGCCCGAAACGCCATGCACGCCATGCAGGCGGGAGGTGTCCTTCACGTCTCCACGACCGTGGGGAGAGAGTTCTACCGGATCACCTTTGCCGACGAGGGTATCGGAATGTCTCCGGCCGAACGCAAGAATCTCTTCCAACCCTTCCGCACGAATTTTCCTTCGGGAACCGGCCTCGGAATGGCGATCTCCTACCGTATCGTGCAGGAACACGGCGGCCGGATCGAGATCGAGTCCACCCCCGGTGCCGGCACCAGGATCACCGTTGCGCTCCCGATCGTGCCGCATGGACGAACGGCCGGCTCGCCTCCGGTCCGGGCGACCGCGACTCGTTGAATCATCGCGGTCCCTTCAGAACAGCCGGTCCTGATTGCGTCGTGCTCCGAGCGGATACCCGAGGTGCTCGTAGGCGCTCTTCGAGGCCATCCGCCCCCGCGGCGTCCGTTGCAGAAACCCGATCTGGATCAGATACGGTTCATAAAGATCTTCGATTGTTCCGCGGTCTTCGGAGATCGATGACGCGATCGCGCCGAGCCCTGCCGGTCCGCCGCCGAAACGCTCGATGATCGTCGAGAGGAGCTTCCGGTCGATCTCGTCGAGCCCGTACTCGTCGACCTCCAGCATCTGCAGCGCGCCCCGGGCCACTTCCTGGTCGATCCGCCCGTCGTGTTTCACTTCGGCGTAGTCACGAACCCGGCGGAGCAGACGGTTCGCGATGCGTGGGGTTCCGCGTGACCGTCGCGCGATCTCGTGAGTCCCTTCTTCGCGGATCGGAATCCCGAGAATCTCTGCCGAACGATCGACGATGACCGACAGGGAGGCGGCGTCGTAGAAGTCGAGCCGATGGACGATTCCAAACCGTGCCCGGAGAGGTGCAGTCAGGAGCCCTGCGCGAGTCGTCGCTCCGATCAGGGTGAATTGCGGGAGCTCGATTTTCACCGTTCTCGCCGACGGTCCCTGTCCGATGATCACGTCGAGATTGAAGTCCTCCATCGCCGAATAGAGGATCTCTTCGACCTGAGGCGAGAGGCGGTGGATCTCGTCGATGAAGAGGACGTCTCCCGCCTCGAGATTTCGTGAGGATTGCGGCGAGGTCACCCGGCTTTTCGATGACCGGCCCTGCGGTCGCCTTGATTCCGGCGCCCATCTCGTTGGCGATGATGTTGGCCAGAGTCGTCTTGCCGAGTCCGGGAGGTCCGAACAGAAGAACGTGATCGAGCGTCTCGTGGCGGTTTCGCGCAGCCGTGATCGAGATCTCGAGGTTCTCCTTCACCTTGGTCTGTCCGATGTATTCGCGGAGAAATTTCGGACGGAGGGAGAGCTCGATTCCGAGGTCGTCCTGATCTGGCTCGGCGGAGAGGATCCGGTCTTCGGGCATCGGGGGCATTGTACAGGGGCGAGCGACGAGCGGCGAGCGGCGAGCGACGAGGGGACCAGGCTCCGTGGAGCGCCGTCCGACCGGAGTCGCCGCGCATGGCGAGCTCGTGATCGCATGGCTGAACAAGGGCCTGGTCATCAAGCGGTGGTATCGGCGCGGAGGGGAGAAGTTCCTCGGGTTGCCTCGATTCTCTCCCGGATGTCGAGTCCGCGGGTATTCTCGCTCGTCGCTCAGTCTTTGCGGAAGTGTGCTCCGCGCGAGACCGGATTCTTGATCGCCGCTTCCGATACGATCGCAGCCATCTGCTGCCCGTGAAAGAGCTCGATGATCTCCTTCGAGATCTTCGACTCGTGATAGAACTTCGTGAGGCGGTGGCCGAGCTCGCGCATGTCGGCGACCGCGCGCTTGAGCCGCTCGAGCGTCCGCACGATTCCGACGTAGTTCCACATGGTGTTCTGAATCGTGGTCCAGTCCTGGAGAATCAGCGCCGGATCTTCCTTACTCACGGCGCCGGGCTGTCTCCAGTCGGGGATCGATTCGAGCAGCCGGTCGGCCATCGGTCCGAATCCGGGGAGACCCGACGCGTACGACCGCCGGATCGCGGCGGCCGCGAGCGCGTCGCCGGAGCGGTCGCGGGCGGCGACGGATTCCACCGGCGTGGTTCCCGCCTCCAGACGCTCCCGGATCGAGACGGCCGCGTAGTAGCCCCAGGTCAACCCTTCCAGCAGCGAGGTCGATGCGAGCCGGTTCGCTCCATGCACGCCGGTGCAGGAGCTCTCTCCGATCGCGTAGAGCCGGCTGAGAGTGGTCTCGCCGAAGGTGTTCGCGAGGATTCCGCCGCAGAAGTAGTGGGCGGCGGGGACGACGGGGATCGGATCCTTCTCGATGTCGATGCCGATCTCCAGACAGGTGGCGTGGATGTTCGGGAAGCGCTCCCGGATGCGCTGGCTCCCGTCGTAGAAGCCGGCGAGGTCGAGGTAGACGAATTCGTCCTTCTCCCGGGTCATCTCCTCGAGAATCGCGCGGGCGACCACGTCGCGCGGAGCGAGATCCTTCTGCCGCGGCGAGTAGCGCTCCATGAAATACTCGCCCTTCTGGTTTCTCAGACGCGCGCCCTCTCCCCGCAAGGCCTCGGATATCAGGAAGTGGTTCGCCTTCTTGTCCGCCAGTGCGGTGGGGTGGAACTGGACGTACTCCGCGTTGAGGATCTTCGCCCCGGCGCGCGAGGCCATCACCACCCCGTCGCCGAGGGCATGACGGGTGTTCGTGGTGTGCAGATAGATCTGGCCGATCCCGCCGGTGGCGAGCACGGTGAAATCGGCGAAGACGGTGTAGACCTCGTTGGTCTTGTTGTCGAGGAGATAGACGCCGACGCATTCGTTGTTCAGCCGGTAGTGCACCTGGATGTCGGCCGGATGGTGATGGGTGGTGAGGAGGTCGATCGCCGTGACGTCGGTGACGAGGTCGATGTTCGGATCTTCGAGCACGTCCCGGAGAAGCGAGATCTCGATGGCGTTGCCGGTCGCGTCGCCGGCGTGAATGATGCGCGAGACGGAGTGCGCTCCCTCCTGAGTCAGGTCGAGCTCCCCTTCGTCCGTCTTGGAGAACGGTACGTGGAACTCTCCGATCAGCAGCTTCTCTACCACCCGCGGCCCTTCAGAAGCGAGAAACTGGACCGCGTCACGGTTGTTGATCCCCGCCCCCGCCTCGATGATGTCGTTCACCAGCGTCGCCGCGGAGTCGTTCTCGCCCCGGTAGATGATCCCTCCCTGGGCCCAGAACGTGTTGCAGTCCTTCGGATCGGTCGCCTTGGTGACCAGGAGGACGCGGTACCCGGCACGGGAGAGAGTGTGGGCACAGGTCAGACCGGCGATGCCGGTCCCGATGACGATGGCGGGGTAGTGATCTCGGTTCTGGAGATTCACGTTATTCGTGCGCCGCGTAAGGATTCTGGGCGAAGCCGGTGATGATGTACGTCCCCGACTTCAGGTCCTTCTTGATCTTGATCAGGTTCTTCGCCTGGGCGTCCTCGAGCAGCTGGCTGAACGTATCGTAGCCGTAATACTCCTCGTTGAACGTCGGCTTCTTTCGCTGCATCGTCTGTTTGACCATCGAGCCCCAGAGAATCTCCTTGTTCTCGCGCATCAGTGCCTTGATCGAGTCGATCAGCAGCTTGAAACACTCGGCCTGCTTCTTGTCCTCCGATGCGACCTGCGGGACATTGGTCACTCCGCGGACCAGGTCCTCGTAAAAGATGAATTCGTCGCAGTTGGCGATCAGAAGGTCGCTCGACGAGCTCTTGACGCCCACTCCAATCACGAACTTGTCGTTCTCTTTCAGCTTGGAGACGAGGGGAGAGAAATCGGAGTCTCCCGACGCGATCACGAAGACGTCGATGTGCTCTTTCGACCACGCCATGTCCATCGCGTCGACGACCAGCCGGATGTCGGCGGAGTTCTTTCCGGAGTAGTTGCGGGCGGGAATGTCGATCAATTCGATCGCCGCTTCGTGAAGCTCGCGCTTCAACTCCTGGAACTTGTCCCAGTCGCAGTAGGCGCGCTTGACGACGATCTTCCCCTTCTCCAGAAGACGTTCGAGGAGAAGATCGATGTCGAACTTCTTGTACTTGGCTTCGCGTACGCCGATGGCGAGATTCTCGTAATCGATGAAAAGAGCGATCTTCCGTTCTGCGTTCATCCTTCCGGGCGACGGCCCCGACTCGTAGTCCTCGGATTCCGCCTCGGCTTCCTTTCTCTTCCCCATCATGTGATGTGCACTAGTTTCGAGCTTTGGTCCTCAGGATTCAAGTGGAAGACGAATTCAGCACTCCTGTCGATTAGAATCCGGAGTCGTGAAGAACTGGATCACTCTCACCCGGCCGTTCACTCTTCTTCCGCCGCTGCTGGGGATCATCTCCGGTGCGATGTGCGCGTGGGGCTCGGTCCACAACCCCGATCCGTCACGAGCGGTGACCGCTTCGGTGGTGCTCACCATCGTGCTCGGCTCACTCTGTGCGCATTCCTCAACGCCGCGTCGAACGTGCTGAATCAGATCTACGACCTGGAGATCGATCGGGTGAACAAGCCGCGCCGTCCGCTGGTCACCGCCGCAGTGGGGATGCGCCAGGCGTGGATCGGGACGGTGATCCTCTATCTCCTCGCCATCATCCCGACCTGGCTGGTGGTGGTCTTTCCTTACAACGGAGTGGCGGCGAAGTTCTTCGCACCGCTGCCGTATCACGAATGCTTCTTCATCTACATCGCCGGGATGATCTTCACATTCATCTACTCGGCGCCGGCGTTCGGGAGGACGAAGCGCTTCGGCATCTGGGCGAACCTGACCATCGCCATTCCCCGTGGAACGTTGCTCAAGGTGGCCGGCTGGTCGATGGTCGCCCATGTGTTTTCGACCGAGCCGTGGTTCATCGGCGGGATCTTCGGCCTCTTTATCCTCGGCGCCGCCTCGACCAAGGACTACTCCGACATCGAAGGAGACCGCCGCGGAGGCTGCCAGACCCTCCCGATCCGCTACGGCGTCCGGCGCTTCCGCATGGATGATCGCTCCCTTCTTCGTCTTCCCGTGGATTCTGATGCCGATCGGCGCTCACGTCACCGATCCGTTCCTCGAGGGAGCGGTGCACCCGATCCTCACCGGCAACGCGACGCTGCTCACCGCAGTCGGAATCATCCTCGTGCTGTGGGGGAGCTACACCGCCTGGCTCCTGTTGCGCGAATCCCGACTAGCTCACCTCGACCGAGAACCATCCCTCATGGCGTCACATGTACCTGATGATGATGTTCGCGCAGGTGGGTTTCGCGGTGTCGTATCTTTTTTAGCGGTGAGCGGTGAGAGAATAGAGGCGAGAGCCGCCGTCAGACCTGTCGAAGGTCAGACTCGTCGGACAGGTCCGACGATTTGTCGGACAGTCGGACCTGGTGCCGGCCACAATCGTCGCTCGTCGCTCGTCGCTCGTCGCTCGTCGCTCGTCGTTCGCCGCTCACCTGAGACTTAAGTCATTTCCCGCCCTCTTGCTTCCGGTACAACGGATCCCGACTTCAGGCGCGGCCCCATCGCGCATCACGAAAAGGAGATCCCGCTGTATGTCTTACCGGAAGTACTGGATCGCACTCTGGCTGGTCCTCGTGGCCTCATTCTCCGTGCTGGGGTATGTCGGATACCGCGGTCGAGACGGTGGAAGTGCGGGAGCGGGAACTGCAGCCCAGCGTCAAGACGAACGGCGAAACCCAAGCAGTGGCCGGCAAGGAGGCTCGGCTGACGGCGCCCGTCGCGGGCCGGATCGCACTCGCACGTCCCGCGCCTGTGTTGGGCATGCCGGTCAAGGCGGGTCAGGTCCTGGCGACCATCACGCCGCGATTGTCAGGCGACCGCGCATCGCTCACCGGCGATGTGCAGACCGCTCGGGCTGAGCTCGAGGCCGCCAAGGCGCAGCTTGCGCGAGCCGAGCGACTCTTCGAGGATCAGGCCGGCTCTGCGCGAAGCGTCGAAGAGGCCCGGAGGCGCATGAGCGTCGCCCAAGCTCGCTCGACCGCCGCTTCGGGACGGCTCGGGCAGTTCATTGCCCATGCTGCAGGGGCAGGAGGCGGCCAAGGCGCGTTTCAGGTGAGGTCGCCAATCAATGGGACGCTGGTGTCCGCCGAGGTCGCCACGGGAGAAGGCGTCGAGGAAGGCACGCCCATGTTCACCGTCATCAATCTGACCAGAATCTGGGTCGAGGCGCGCGTCTTCGAACCGGACATTCCGAAGGTCGAGGACGCTCGCTCAGCCTGGTTCCGCGTCGATGGATACGACAGCCCTTTCGTCATCGACGATAGCAACGGAAAGCTGATCACGGTCGGTCGCGTCGTTGACTCCAGAAACCGAACCGTCCCCGTCGTATTCGAAGTCGTGAACCCGGACGGAAAGCTGCGAATCGGCCAGTTCGTCAAGTTGAGCATCGCGACCGGCGCGCCGGAGCGTTCCCTCGCCGTGCCCGAGGCTGCGCTCATTCAGGACGCTGGCAAGCTCGTCACCTATGTGCAGGTCAACGGAGAGTCGTTCGAGCGCCGGTCGGTGACGCTCGGTGCACGATCGATGGGCTGGATCGGAATCCGCGATGGTCTCTCACCTGGTGAACGTGTCGTCACCAAAGGCGCCTACGAGATCAAACTCACATCTACGTCCAGTGCCATTCCCAAGCACGGCCACGTCCACTGAGGAACGTTTCCAATGTCGTTGATGGATCGTGTCATTCAGTGGTCGTTGAACAACCGCCTGTTCGTCGTCGTCGCGGCCGTCGCGATTTCAATCTACGGCGCTTTCACGACGGTCAGGATGCCGGTGGACGTCTTCCCCGACCTCACCGCCCCCACCGTCACCATCCTCACGGAGGCACATGGGCTGGCGCCCCAGGAGGTGGAGGCGTTGGTCACGTTCCCCCTCGAGTCCTCAATGAACGGCGCTACCGGCGTACGCCGCGTCCGGTCGGCGTCGGGCATCGGCATCTCCGTGGTCTGGGTCGAGTTCGACTGGGGCACGGACATCTACGTCGCCCGGCAGATCGTCAACGAAAAGCTACAGCTCGTCGCAGCTCAGATTCCTCCCGAAATCGGGCCACCCACCCTCGCGCCGATCTCGTCGATCATGGGGGAGATTCTGTTTCTCAGTCTCAAGAGCGATCGCCACTCCCCCCTCGAGCTTCGTGACACAGCCGACTGGGTCATCCGTAAGAGGCTGCTCTCGATCCCCGGCGTGGCTCAGGTCGTTCCCATTGGGGGCGGCGTAAAGCAGTTTCAGGTGTTGATCTCGCCCGAGAAGCTGCAGGCATTCGGTGTCTCGTTGCACGAAGTCGTCTCCGCGCTCGAGGGTTCGAACCAGAACTCCAGCGGCGGCTTCCTCGTGCAGGGCGCGCAGGAACGCCTCATTCGCGGCGTGGGGCGCATCAACTCCGGCGCCGACGTCGAGCGCACCGTCGTCGCAGTCCACGACGGCGTACCCGTGCTCGTCGGCCAGGTGTCCGACGTCGTGGTCGGCCCGGCCATCAAGCGCGGAGAAGGCTCATCGAATGCAGAACCGGCCGTCGTCATGGGCGTGCTCAAGCAGCCCGGCGCCAACACGCTGATTCTTACCCGACAGATCGACCACCACCTCGACGAGATTCAAAAGACCCTTCCCGAGGGAATGCAGATAGATCGGCAGCTATTCCGTCAGTCGGACTTCATCCAGACCGCGATCGCCAACGTCTCCGTCGCCCTGCGAGACGGCGCGATCCTCGTTGCGATCATTCTCTTCCTGTTCCTGCTCAACTTCCGCACGACGCTCATCTCGCTGGCGGCCCTCCCAGTGTCTCTGCTCGTATCGGTCCTTGCGATGGAGGCCGTCGGCGTCACGATCAACACCATGACCCTTGGCGGGCTGACCATCGCCATTGGCGCGCTCGTGGACGACGCAATCATCGACGTGGAAAATGTCTTCCGGCGGCTCAGGGAGAACGGGGCGATGCCAGAGTCCGCGCGACGACCCACCTTGGAAGTCGTCTTTCAAGCATCCCGAGAGGTCCGCGCGTCGATCGTGTTCGCAACCCTGATCGTCATGTTGGTGTTCCTCCCCATCTTCTTCCTGACCGGCGTCGAAGGAAGGCTGCTGGCCCCGCTCGGCTTTGCCTACCTCGTGGCGATCGCCGCATCGCTCGTCGTCGCGCTCACGCTGACGCCCGCGCTTTGCTCCTACGTGCTGCCTGGCTCTCGTTCGCTCACGCATGGCGACAGCTTCCTGGTGCGGTGGCTCAAGTCCGCGTATCGACCGACACTCCTGCTGTCGCTGCGGCATGGGTGGACGGTCATCGCCGCGTCTATGGTGATGCTCGGGGGTACCTTGGTCATGGTGCCGTTCATGGGACGTACCTTCCTGCCCGACTTCAACGAGGGAGCGCTGACCTTGAGTGCGGTCACCCTGCCTGGAACGTCGCTCGAAGAGTCCGATCGCCTCGGGCAACGCATTGAACGGACCCTGCTGTCCTTCCCCGAGGTCGTGTGGACGGCTCGACGTCAAGGGCGTGCCGAGTTGGACGAGCACGCCCAGGATGTCAACTCCTCCGAGATCGATGTCCGGCTCGAGATGCGGGATCGCTCGAAGGCCGAGTTTCTCGCCGCCCTGCGAGAAAAACTCTCTGGCATTCCCGGACTGGTCATCGTCATCGGACAGCCGCTGTCTCACCGAATCGACCACATGCTGTCTGGAACTCGTGCCAACATTGCCATCAAGCTCTTCGGTGACGACCTCTACCAGCTGCGCGCCTCTGCTGAGGACATCCGCAAGGTCATGACGAAGGTCAACGGTGCGGTGGATATTTCGGTCGAGCAGCAGGTGGACATTCCGCAGCTGTTCATTTCGTTCGATCGGGAGCGCATTGCCCGCTACGGGCTCCGCACCGGCGAGCTCGCGGAGGTGATCGAAACCGCCTTTGCCGGACAGAAGGCATCTCAGGTGCTCGACGGCCAACGGACCTACGACCTGGTCGTGCGCTATCGCGACGACCAACGTGCGGACCCGGAGGCGATCGGCAACACACCCATCGACACGCCGGGAGGGGCAAAGATACCGCTCAAGATGCTCGCATCGGTTCGCGAGGACGTTGGCCCGAACGTCATCACCCGCGAGAACGTGCAACGCAAGATCGTCGTCATGGCCAACGTCGGCGGGCGGGATCTTCGGAGCGTCATCAACGACATCCGGCGAGGGATCGAGCGCGACGTGAAGCTGCCGCAAGGGTATTACGTCGTCTATGGAGGGCAGTTCGAGAGCGAGAGCGACGCGACGCGCACGATTTCGTTCTTGGGCCTGTTCGTGATCGCCGGCATCTTTCTCTTGTTGTTCCTGGCCTTCCGCAAGGTGCGCACGGCGCTGCTGATCATGGTCAATCTGCCTCTTGCGCTTATCGGCGGGGTGATTGCGGTCTACCTGGGCGGCGGAGTGCTGAGCGTAGCGTCACTCGTTGGATTCATTACACTGTTCGGCATCGCAACGCGCAATGGAATTATGATGGTCTCGCACTACGAACACCTTCAGGACGTGGAGGGAACAACGCTCGACGAGGCTGTCATGCGTGGGTCGATGGAGAGGCTCTCACCGATTCTGATGACGGCGTTGTGCGCCGGTCTGGCGCTGATTCCACTCGTGCTGGCCGGCGACCAACCGGGCAACGAGATCCAAGCGCCGATGGGGGTGGTTATCCTCGGCGGGCTGCTGTCGGCCACCGCGCTCAACATGCTCGTAGTGCCGGTGCTCTACACGTTGTTCTCGGGGCGTCGTCGCAGCACAACCGCATTCGGTGCTTGAACGGCCAGGTGAAGGCTTTGCCCTGCGGCGTTCGCGTGCTGCTGTCCAATTCGGGAGCAGAGTTCGTTCCCAAGATTACGGCAGAGGCTTCCGGGTAGAAGAGATACTCGCCGCCCATCCGATTGCCGCGCCAGCCCGGCCCGAATCCTCAAGCACTGAGCATCCGACGCAGATCGTCGCCCTCGAGCTGCTCGGTCTCCAACAGGCGGCCGGCAATCAACTCGACCTTTTCACGGCGCTCCTCGAGCACGCTCCGCGCGCGCCTCAACCCTTGTTCGAGCACGCTGCGCACTTCGGCGTCGATCGCGTCGCTGACCGTAGAGCCATGATCACAGCTGGGCATGTACTCGTTCACCGGAAGCATCGACTTGCGCTCCGGATCGTAAGCCACGGGACCCAGCGCAGAGCTCATCCCATACTGGCGGACCATGGCTCGTGCGATGTCGCTAGCACGAGCGAGATCGTTTTGGGCCCCGGTGCTCACGTCGCCAATGAACATCTCCTCGGCGGCGCGTCCGCCGAGCAGCACCGCGATCCGATCGTCGAGCTCGGCCTTGGTCAGGAGATATCGGTCCTCGGTGGGACGTTGCCAGGTCATGCCCAGAGCCGCGAGCCCCCGCGGGACAATCGAGATCTTGCGGGCCTTGTCTACGTTGGGGAGCACCTCTCCGACCACAGCATGTCCCACCTCGTGGAACGCCACGATCCGTCGTTCCTTGCCGCTGATGAGCCTTCCCCGCTTCTCGAGCCCGGCCACCACCCGATCGACAGCCTCTTCGAGCTCGGCCATGCCCACCTTCTCCTTGTCGCGGCGCACAGCGAGCAGGGCAGCCTCATTCGCGAGGTTCGCCAAATCGGCACCGGCAAACCCCGGCGTTCGCATCGCAACCTCGTGCAAGTCCACGTCGTCGTCGAGCTTGACCTTGGTCGTGTGAATGCGAAGAATCGCTTCCCGTCCCTTCGGATCCGGCCGGTCCACCAACACCTGCCGATCGAACCGTCCCGCCCGCAGTAGCGCGGGGTCCAGGATCTCGGGGCGGTTGGTCGCGGCCATCATCACCACCCCGACGTTTGCGTCAAAACCGTCCATCTCGACGAGCAGCTGGTTGAGCGTCTGCTCGCGCTCGTCGTGGCCCCCCATCATTCCCATGCCGCGTGCCTTGCCGAGCGCGTCGAGCTCGTCGATGAAGATGATGCATGGCGCTTTGTCTTGGCTTGCTCGAACAAATCGCGGATGCGTGCCGCGCCGACCCCGACGAACATCTCGACGAATCCCGCACCGCTCATGAGAAAAAACGGCACCTTGGCTTCCCCGGCCACCGCGCGCGCCAGCAGGGTCTTGCCTGTCCCCGGCGGCCCGACCAGGAGCACACCCTTGGGAATGCGCGCGCCAATGCTCGTGTAAGGACCGGGCTCGCGAAGGAACCGCACGATCTCCTTCAGCTCGTCTTTTGCCTCCTCCACACCGGCAACGTCCTCGAACGTCACGCCCACGTCGTTCTCACCGATGACCTTCGTGCGGCTCTTTCCGATCAATAGCACGCTGGCCTGGGCCGAACCCATGCGCCGCATGATAAACATCCACACGCCCACCATCAGCACGATGGGCAGGATCCAGGACAGCAGAAACGTGCTGATACCGCCGCCGCCGGCCACGCCCACCGCTTTCACACCCTGCTTCTCGAGATCCTTGAGCAGGTCTCGGTCCTCAATCCGCACGGACTGGAAGGACTTTTGCCCCCCTACAGGCTGCTTGTATGTACCTTGAACCTCGTCCTGCCCGACCTGGACCTGCTCGACGTTGCCCTTCCCAAGCTGCTGCTTGAATGTCGTATACGGAATCTCCTCGCGACGCTCGACCATCGAAGACCGAAGCCAGTACAGCAGCGCAATCCCGGCGATAATGTAGAGCAACGTAACCCTGCCGCGTCGGCTGATCTCCATGCGAGCCTCCGTTCGTCTGCGCACCGTCCAGCTTCGTCAGGCGCGCTTCACCGCGCTCCGTGCGCGATCCCGAGGCATGCAATGCGGGGACGCGCCGCTGCCGTGCACTGTCGCCATAGACGATCTGTTCGCTGACATGTGCACGAGACGCACGATGGAACGTCGTCAACGATCTTGCAATCCGTCCATATGGGCAACCACTCGATCGAACCCGTCATGCGCGATCCTTCCCTCTTCGGCGCCGGTGCTGGGATGTCGGTCATGCTTGTTGAACCCGGCGGAACGAGTGTCAATGAGCTCAGGCGAATTCCACGACGGATGACACCCATTGAGTGCCGCGACGAATGCATATCTGCACGCGGCATTCCGAATGGCACCGCTCGTGCTATTACGTGGAGTCGGCTCGGTGGCAGCGCTGTCGGTCTTCCTGGCACTGCGCGGCCCCGCCGCTACCGACGCAGCACTGGTTCATTCGCAAGTCGCGTACACGAGCGCTCGGCACGTGCCGTCGTCGCAGTGGGCGAGCGGGTCGCAGTACGGTCCGTCGGCTTTGCACGCTTCGCCAAGGCCAACGGTCGGCACGCACTGGCCGGGTTCGCTAACGCAGTAGCCCTCGTGACAGAAAACCGCCGGATAGGCGTTTTCATTGCATTCTTCCCCAAGCCCGCGGTTGTCGGAATGGCGCAGCCGCCGGGCGCACAATAGAGCAATGGCGGACAATCTTGCTCGTCGAAACAATTGGAACCCGATCGCGGCACGCACCTATGTTCCAGCAACGAGCATTCGAGGGGTCGAGTGCACTCTGCATCGGTCTGACACGACGCCCCCTGCGGTTTCGGCTGAATACAGCGATAGTCGTATTCGCCGGCCTGCGCGCACACCAACCCCACTTCGCAACCCGCGGAGTTCATGCCGCAATCCCCATCCAAGCCGATGCGCGGCGCACAACTGCCGCACTCCGGCGAGCATGTTGTTGTTGCCGCGGCGTCCGTTGCGCACTCTATCGTTCGCCATCCCGCGCAGTTACCCGAGGAGCACTGCGCGTTGAACTGGCACGAGGAGCCGTCCGCACGCGCTCCGGGAGAAGCGAACATGCACTCGAAAGGCGCGCCGCACCAGTCCCGTTGCAGAGCCTCGACGCAAGCGAGGAGCGCAGCGTCGTTCCAACCACTATCCGGAATCGCAGCGCGCGCCCTGCAGTCGGCAGCGATGGCAGGCGCGCAGCGCCGCATCGACCGGGGCTCGAGACAAGCATTGACGAACATACACCGCGCGTAAGCGTACTCGGCGCAACCGTCTCCTCCGGCTTCCGCGATAATGTCGTCGCGGTCCGGGTCGGCTGTTCCAGCCGCTGCGTCAGCATCTGTCCCGGGCGTGCTATCGGCACCGATCTCTCCTGCATCGCCTGCGACGACCTCACTCGCCGGGCCACTTTCGTCACCACAGCCGGTCGTGAGCAGAAAAAGCAGCACCACGGTCCCGGTCAATTGCGCGCCCATGTCCAGATCTTCGCATATGGATACCGACCGTGTCCATCGCGCAGGCGCAATGCGTCCGCCTGCGCGCCGTTCCGGTAGACGGCTAGGGTTCAAACCAAATCGGTCCCGACACAATCTGACCGCCGTCCGTCTGCGTGGCCCTCGCCACAAAAAACGTGGCCTGGCTCGGATTGCGAGCGAACACCGCGGTGCAGGGATTCGAGCCATTGCAGGCATGGGTGGCAATCACGGTCCCGGCGGGGCTGTACAGGTCAATGCGCTTGAAGGTGTCCTGGGCCTGCTTGTCCTTCGCCACCACTTTGATTTCCGTGGGCCCGAGGCCTTTGAGCACCGAGCCCATGAAGCAAACATCATCGGCGGTCATTTTGATCCAAGCCGTATCATCAAACGCGGCGAAGGTGCGTCGCCCGCGCACCGCCTTGCGAATTGCCGTGCGCGAAAGCTCGGTGACCCAGATGCCGGTGGCGCGGTGCGAATCGCCCCAGTTCTGGCTGTGGTTGTCTTCGTTGGCGCTGGGGGAGAAGTGCCAGCCATTGCGCAGCGCGGTGAAGTACGATGCCCACTTGTCGGGCCATTCGCCGTGGCCGCTGAGCTCCATGAGGCGCATTCCGTTTTCGCCTACGGCGTAGTACTTGTAATCGGTGAAGTTGCCGGGCCACGGCGGGTGGTTCCATTGCCCCACGCAGGGGCTGCAATCGGCCACGGCTTGATACATCGACGCCAGCCCCGTGGGGCGCGCCATCAGGGTACCGCGGAACAATACATTCAGATGCCCGAGCGCGGAGCCCGTGGAGGTATCGATTCCGAACTCATACCCGCAACCGGCCACGAAGGTGCCCGACACGTTGGCGGTGTCCGCTTGATCGCGGCACGCCGTCCATTCGGTGGAGGTCAGTCGGTTGCGGTGGTCGGTAATCCACATGAAGTCCAGGCCGGCGTTCTTTGCATGGGCGAAGGCAATCCCCGGCGTCCCCTCGCCGTCGGAATAATGCGTATGAGCGTGCAGGTTGCCCCAGTACACCTTGAAGTCCCCCTGCACACAGCCCGGACGCTCGCAGGTGCCGCAGTCCTTCGCACACGACGAGCAGTCTTCGCCGGGGACATCGCATTCCCCATCGCCGCAGGTCTGGCAGTTGCCGCAGTCCTCCGCGCACGATCCGCAATCTTCGCCAGCAGCGGCGTCGCATTCCCCATCGCCGCAGGTCTGGCATGAGCCGCAGTCCCCCGCGCACGAGCCACACGATTCGCTCGCCGCTCCGTCACATACGCCGTCGCCGCAGCCGGGGCAGTCGCAATCTTGCGGGCATGTCGCACAGTCTTCGCCCGCAGCGTCGTCGTCGCATTGACCGTCCCCGCACACGCTGCACACTCCGCAGTCCTGCGGGCAGTCATCGCAGCTCTCCACCCCAGGCTCGCATCTTGCGTCGCCGCACGAGCCGCATTCGCCGCAATCCTGCGCGCACACCTCGCACGTCTCGGCGTTCGCAAGGGAGCAGACCCCGTCGCCGCACGTGCCGCATTCACCGCAATCATCGGGACAACTCACGCAGTCTTCTGAATCCGTGGCAGAGCACGCGCCGTCACCACATGCGGCAGCGCCGGCGGACGCGTCGGGGGTCCCACCGTCGGCAAGCGGGGCGAGGTTTTCGGCGGTGGTAACCGTGCCGCCCGAGCAGGACAGGGGCAGGGCGAGCCATGCAATGCACAGAAGCCGGCGCATCCATCCATCCTAACCGACGGGGGCCGCGGTCGCGAAGCCCAGTACCTGAATGATCTGCTCATTTCTTTGCCCAACGTGCCGGCAGTACGACGGCTGGCACGATATCATGCACGAGGCCCCGCAGGCGGGAGAGATCTGATCGCGCAATGCCGGCCCCGGTAGTGGTGAGCCGGGGACAGGGGAACCGGGAAGTTGGAATGGCCGGGCCGGAAGACCGCTCTGCCAGGACTCGAGGTGGAACTCCCACGGGGCAAGGGCCGCGCAAGGCCGAGCACACGAACTCGGGCCGGCCAGAGGCCCGTTCACGTTAGCGTCAAGCCGTGGAGTTCAGGTGCCCAGCGCGAGCGCTCGGTAATCGTAGGCGTGCTCGAACAGGTGGGATTCCATGAGGTGGTCCGCCGTATTCGCATTGCACGCAATCCCCACATTGAATTGCACCGCAATCCGAAGCAGCGCTTTCACGTCCACATCGTGGGGCTGGGCGTTGGTCGTCAACCAAAAAAAGATCATGTAGTCAATCGCACCGTCCACAATCCGTGCCCCGATCTGGAAATCCCCACCGTCGGGCCCCGAGCGCAGGCCCTCCACGGGCAGGTCACAGGCCGCCTGGATTCGGGCTGCCGTCGTTCCTGTGCCGCACAACCTGTGGCGCTGCAATACCGGCCCCCAGCGACGGCACCACTCCACCAGCTTGTCTTTTTCGCTGTCGTGCGCGATGAGCGCCACGCGCTTGGTGGTCTTGGGCAGTTCGGGAAAGTAGCCCGCGGGGTTGAACGCGGGGCTGGAGATCACGTGATCGGCGCTGGTCCGATTGCAGGCGAGCACGATATTGTGGTGCACAGCCGTGCGAATGAGCGCCTTGACGTCAGCGTCGTGGGCCAGAACCGCCTTGGGGTGCCAGAAGTAGATCAGTTGATTGACGGCTTGGTCGGCGATGAGGGCGCCGGTTTTCATCTCGCCGCCGTCGGGACCCGAGCCGACGGTGATCACCTCCCGGGCCGAGGGCCTGTCTTCGGATTCGGGCAAGTTGGTGTACAGCAGGGCTGGGGCGAGCAGCTCGCGATTGAAGGCCCACCACTGCAGTAGATCCTGTTCGCGCCCATCGTGGGCGATCAATGCCACTTTTCTGTACGTTTGCATCATGAAGGCTCCAGTAAGCCGGACCAGCCGCTCGCATCGAGGGCCCCAGGATGGGCGCAAGGCGCTGCCCGACCGGCCATGCGCCCGGGCGGCAAAAAGAAAAGCTGGGGGTCTTGGATTTGGGGCTGGAAAGGTTTCGTTACGCGCAGCGTCATAGGGTCGGCCCAAGCCTCGCGTCAAGGCGCCGAGGCCGCTATCGCGGATGCACGAATTCGTCCGATGCGCGGCCTTACTGGCGGTTTCACGCGCACCGGCGCAGTCAAGTCCGCGCGCATCCGTGCACGTGGACCGGCACATCGCCAGCCCTGGCGGGCTCGCGTTGTCGTCGTAGGCCGAGCCGCCCTGCGCGCCGCAATCGGATTGCGCCAGCACGCGGAAAGTCGTTTCGATCCCGGTACCGCCGCACATGCGGAGCGCTCGCCTTCACCCGAAGCCGCGGGTCGCGTTGCTATCAAGCAGTCCCAGGACGTTGCTTGTCAGTCGCAACTCAACTACCCCTTCGCGCAGCGTCCTCGTACGAGACGTGGACCGGACGGTGTGCAAAATACGACAACGTCCTCCGTCCCCTCGCGGCGCGGCCGATGAATCACCTGCCGTCCGTGCCGCGGGGCTCTACCACCCAAGAGGTCGTGGTGCAGAAAGGCGGTGCCATCGGCAGCGGCGCTGTGGTGTTGGAGGTACGGGAGGACCCTGAGCAACGCGAGATGGGTTGACGGACGCTTCGCCGCCCGCGTCGAAGATAGCCCCACGCACGCAACGATTTCCGAAGCGTCGGAGCTGGGAATGGGGAAGGAGCGGAGGCCGAGCTCCATCCCAGATTCCCGACGCGGTCCGCGGCTCACCAGTTTGAGCCGTCCAAGCATGCAGCCTGCCCAGCTGCGGAGCGTTCATCCGCGGGCAACGAAACCATCTGCGGCTTCTGCGTGATCTGCGGCAACACCAGGGGGGGCGGGCCGAACTAGGACGCTAATCAGCTCTCATTCCGCGCAATCTGCGGCGGCTCCATGTGTCCTGCGACGACGCAGCAGCGCGACCGCCGCGGCGAGCAGGGAGATCACGACCCCGCCGTTCACCGGCGCTCTGCCAGCCGTTCGGCATCCGCACCCGCCGTCATCCGTGGAGGCTGGCGCCGCCGCCTGCTGCGTGTTGTCCGTCGCGTCCTGATCCCCGCTGCCAGCGTCCGCGAGCGGAGCGGCATCGTTCTGCGGCCCTGCGTCCGGCTCGACTGCGCCGTCCGTTCCCGCATCTGCGGTCGGCCCGTCATTCATCACGGTGATCGTCGCCCGCGTCATTGGACAGTTCTGGTGCGAAATCACCAGGAAGTAGTCGAGCGTCGGATCGAAGGGCGGATCGGAGCTCTCATCGATCGTGATCTCCCCAGCGGGCTCGGAGATGTGCGTAACGGAGTAGCTGAACTCCGAGGGCACCAGCAGATCATAGCCTCCCCGCCTGCGAAGGTCACAGGAGCGTTACGGCGTACGTAGATATTCCAGTCGAGGTCCGAGCCGCCGCCCATCGTGGTGAGGTCCACCTTGAAACGGACCGCGGTATCGGTGTCCTTGGGGGTGTGCTTGAAGTGGAACAAGCTCGACATCTCGATGCCGTACTGCTTGATCTGGCTGCAGCTGGCGCCCATGTATTGGCCGATGATCTCGAGGCCAAGCAAGATGGTCTTGCGCGACTCACCCTTCATGTCCAAAAAGCGCGCGGATCGTCGAGCCCGCGTATCGCCAAGACATCCGACACCTTCTGCAGCTGCGCGTCATCTATCTGGCCCTGGTCTTTCAGATCCGTCGCCGACTGCATCACGCCTTTGCCAAAGTCCCCGAGCGCGGGGTTGTGCGGCAGCATCGTCAACGCCCCCAACGATCTGATCGGCTAGCTCGTTGCCAAGCTCCTTGCGAATCGCCCACGAGGCCGTGCCAATAACTTGCCGTCCTCGTGGAGCCTCGCCAACCACCCCGTCGGGGCACTTCACAGGCGTCTCCTCGAGATCGCGCGAATAGTATCCAAGGGAGGCCGCGCCCACGATAGGATCGTCGTTGACCGTGCATGAGAAGTAATCCGCGGACCCCTCGTCAATCGCGCCCGGCATGACCACGTAGCCGTACTGATCGAAGTCGAAGGCGCCATTGCTGAACCCGATCGCATTGTGGTTCACATAGTGCGTCATCTCGTGCAGGAACACGTCGGAGTCGTAGGCGAAGTCCAGATTGCTATCCTGCCCGATGATGATCAGATTCTTGTACTCCCCTTCCCACGGGGTAAACGCCGCGTTCCCGTAGGGCTGCTGGCCCGGGGCGTAGTTCGACACCGCCACAAGGCCGTAGCCCATGGGCAGACCGATCGCAGTGCGCCAGAACGTGTCCATCCGGTCCATGTGGTAATAGATATTCACGTCCGCAAAGGAGTCGTCGTAGTCCGGCTCCGATGCAGGCGGATCGTACAAGAAGTCTTCTCCGGAGTTCGGCTCCGTGAGCTGCGCGGTCTCGAGCGACGACTGATACGAATCCAGATCCCCGGACACGTACCGATCTGGGCCCTTCCGGGCGCGTCCGTGAGCTTCTGCGGCGTGAGCAGCATCAGATTCGGCAGCTCCAGGTCCTGCGTCGCATCGTTGACATCAATAGGGTACACGCGTCCCATCGCGTCGCGAACCATCGAAAACGCGTGAAGCAGCCCGCCCGTGTGCGCGTCCACCACGTAGCGGTACATCCCCCGGCCCGACACCGTATCGATGTGCCAGACACAGATCGTCACCGAGAACGGCTGACCGGCCTTGCCGCCCTTGATCCCCCAGCAGGCGAGGATCGACCGGTCGGCGATCGACATGAAGTGGCCGTCGCGCAGCATGCGGATCCGCTTGTCGTACCCGAGACCGCCGCGGTGCAGGCCGGCGCCACCCGAGTCGACCGCGAGGCCGAGGGACTCGACGCGGAACGGGAAGCGGCTCTCGGTGAACTCGGTCGGCAGGTTCCGGCTGTCGGGCACCACGTGGATGGTGTCCTCGCCGTCGCCGTGCGGTCGGCCGCCCGAGCCGCCGCCGAGCACCTCGCGCATGAGGTACGGGTTGCCCTCGAGGTCATGCCCGTAGACGCCGGTGTAGCGAATGGTCTCCTGGTCGGCCGGCATCTCGCCGTCCACGGCCTTCGCCACGACCCCGGCGAGCACGCCGAGCAACCGCAGGATGACGAACGTGCGCGCGTTGGTGGGCGCCGGGAACACCGGTGTCAGAAGGGTTCCGGGCTCAGGGAAGCGCATCTCGATGAGCGGCACGACGCCCTCGTTGACGTCGAGCTCGGCCATCCGCTCGGGGGTATCGGCGAGGTTGCGCAGGATCGGCGCCAGCCACTTCTTGAGGAACGTGCCCTCGGCGTAGTCGCCGCAGTGGTTGATCGGCCCCCGCGCCTGCGGCCCGGTGCCGGTGAAGTCGATGACGAGCCGCTCCCCGTCGGGGTCGTCGGCGGCCGTGCGCGTCAAGGTGATCCGCTGGGCGTGCAGCCGCGGCTCGTCGACGCCGTCGTGCTCGGCGTAGTCCTCCCAGACGTAGGAGCCGACGGGGATCTTGGCGAGGATCTCGCGGCGGTACGTGGCGGTCGTGTTGTCGAGGATCGCGTCGAACGCCGCCTCGACCGTCGGCACGCCGTACCGGTCGAACAGCTCGCCGAGCCGCCGCGCGCCCATGAGGCAGGCGCTGCACTCGGCGTCCAAGTCGGCGGCGAGCGACTCCGGCATGCGCGAGTTGCGCGTCATGATGCGCAGCGCCGCCTCGTTCGGCACGCCGGCGTCCCAGAGGCGGATCGGCGGCACCATCAGCCCCTCCTCGAAGACGCTCGTGGCGTGCGAGGGCATCGAGCCCGGCACCGCTCCGCCGATGTCGTCGTGGTGGCCGAACGCCTGCACGAACGCCACGACGTAGGGCTCGCCGTCGTCGCTCGGTGGCGAAGACCGGCACGGTGACGCACAGGTCGGGCAGGTGCCCGATGCCGCCCTCGGACTCGTAGACGTCGTTGTGGAAGAAGACGTCGCCGGGGCGCATCGTCTCGGGCGGGAAGTCGCGCGCGACCGGGTGCACGAGCGCGGAGTACGACCGGCCCGTGAGCTTGCGCAGGTGGCGGTCGTGGATGCCGGCGCGGAAGTCGTGCGCGTCGCGGATCATCGGCGAGCGTGACGTGCGCGCGATGGCGGTCTCGACCTCCATCTCGACGCTGGCCAGGTAGCCCTCGACGATCTCGACGAGCACCGGGTCGACGTCGGACGTCGGCACGTCGGTGAGCCGGTAGCCGTACGGGTGCTGCGGCATGCCTCTCACGCCGTCACCTCCCGGGTGATCCGCAGGTTGGCGTGCCGGTCGACCTCGGCCCGGAAGCCGGGGTGCACCGGCACCGTCGAGCCGAACTCCTCGATCACCGCGGGGCCAGTCACGACGTCGCCGGCGCCGAGCCGCGAACGGTCGTAGACGACGGCCTCGCACCAGCCGTCGCCGAAGTGCGCCGGGCGCGTGCCGGTGCGTGCGGAGTCCGCGCCGTGACCATCGGCCGCGGTGGGGAGCTCCGGCGTGCGGATCGGGCCCACGCCGGTGACGCGAAGGTTGACCCACTCGACCTCCTGGCGCGGGTCGTCGCGCAGGTCGTAGCCGTAGAGCGCCCGGTGCTCGTCGTGGAAGGCCGCGGCCACGACGTCCGTGAGCGAGGAGTCGACCGCGCCGTCCGGCAACGGAACGCGCACCTCGAACGCCTGCCCGAAGTAGCGCAGGTCGGCCGTGCGCTCGAACCGGCGGGAGGCCGGGTCGAAGCCCTCTCGGTCGAGCGCGGCGTCCGCCTCGTCCTGCAGCTCGCGCAGCAGGGCGTCGAGGCGCGCGTGGTCGAGCCGGCTCTGGCGGGCCACGGCGGTGCGCACGTAGTCGTTGCGGACGTCGACCGTCAGCAGGCCGTAGGCCGACAGGTTGCCGGGGTCGGGTGGCACGAGAACGCCCTGCAAGCCCGAGCACGTCGACGAGCCGGCACGCCAGCAGCGAACCCGAGCCACCGAACGTCACCAGCGTGAAGTCACGGACGTCGAGGCCGCGCTTCACCGAGATCTGCCGCAGGGCGTTGGCCTGGTTCCACGCCGAGATCTCCAGGATGCCGCCCGCGCAGTCCTCCACCGACGAGCCCGAGCCGCTGCGCCAGGGCCTCGACCGCCCCTCGCGCCGCTGCCGCGTCGAGCGGAACCTCGCCGCCCAGCAGGTGCGGGGGGATCCGGCCCAGCACGAGGTGGGCGTCGGTGATCGTGGGCTGGTCGCCGCCACGGCCGTAGCAGACCGGCCCCGGGTCGGCGCCGGCCGACTGGGGGCCGACCTTGAGCGTGCCCTCCGGCGTCACCCAGGCGATCGAGCCGCCGCCGGCGCCGACCGTGACGACGTCGATCATGGGGATCTTGCTGGGGTAGGCGCCGACGGTGCCCTCGGTCGTGAGCGCCGGGCGGCCGTCGACCACCACCGTGACGTCGGTGGACGTCCCTCCGCCGTCGCAGGTGAGCACGCGGTCGACACCGGCGGCCCGAGCGACCACCGCCGCGCCGAGCGCTCCGGCGGCCGGCCCCGACAGCACGGTCGTGATGGGCTGGTGCACGACCTCGGCGGCCGACAGCACTCCCCCGTTGGACTTCATGACGTAGAAGGGCACGTCGCGCGGGCCCTCTGCGCCGGTCGCGTAGTCGGCCAGCCGGCGGGCGATGTTCTCGACGTACCGGCGGATGTTCGGCTTCACCGCCGCGTCGACGAGCGTGGTGATGCTGCGCTCGTACTCGCGGTACTCGCGCAGCACCTCGCTCGAGATGCTCACCACGGCGTCCGGGTGCTCGCGGCGCAGCACCTCGCGCATGGCCAGCTCGTGCGCGGGGTTCGCGTACGAGTGCAGGAAGCACACGCCGATGGTGGTGATGCCGAGCTCCTTGAAGAAGCGCGCCGCGGCGACGGCGTCCGCCTCGTCGAACGGACGCACCTCGCTGCCGTCGACGGCCAGCCGGCCACCGACCGTGCGCACGCGGTCGGCCGGGACGATGCGCGGCGGCTTCACCCAGAAGTAGGAGTTGCCGTAGCCGTCGGGCACCGACTGGCGGGCGATCTCCAGGACGTGCCGGTACCCCTCGGTGGTGATGAAGCCGAGGTTCTCGACCTTGCCCTCGAGCAGCTTGTTGGTCGCCACCGTGGTGCCGTGGCTGACCGCGCTCACCGCCGAGCCGTCGAGACCCATCAGGCCCAGCACCTTGTCGATACCGGTGAGGAACCCCTCGGCGGGGTCGGCCGGCGTCGACGGCGTCTTGGTGGTGACGATCTCGCCGGACTCCTCGTCGACGGCGACGACGTCGGTGAAGGTGCCGCCGGTGTCGATGCCGATCCGGACGCGGCGGTCGCTCACGGTCGGTCGCTCGGCTCGTCGCGCAGCGAGTGCGGTGCGCCGTGCGGGAACGACGTGCTCGCCTGGCGACTGCAGCAGCTCGGCGTACCGCCGGATCACGTCGAGGTTGCGCTCGGCGAGGTGGTCGAACGACTGCGGCACAGAGCTTCCCGGCGTCAGCGAGGCCATCGCACGCTGCGGGTCGAGCCGGGCGGTGATCCAGCACTCGTGGCTCGCCGCGCGCGCGATCGTGTGCGACGTCGGGTCGACGACGTGGCTGTTGCCGAAGTAGTGGACCCCGGCCGGGTCGGTGCCAGTGGCGTTGGCGGCCACGACGTAGACGTGGTTGTCGTAGGCGCGCGCGCGGCTGGTGAGCTCGGCGATGTCGGCCGACCGCAGCAGCGCGGACGGCCGCACGATCACCTCGGCGCCCTGCAGCGCCTGGATGCGCCAGAGCTCCGGGAAGTCGCCGTCGAAGCAGATGGCCATGCCGATGCGGCCCAGTGCGGTGTCGACCACCGTGACGTCGTCGCCGGGCGTCACCCAGCCACCGCGGCGGACGTCCTCGCTGCAGAACGGTTGCGTCTTGCGGTAGGTGCCGAGCACCGCGCCGTCCGGGCCGATGAGCACCGCGGAGTTGTAGACGACTCCCCGCTCGGCGCCGCGCTCGTACGTGCCCCACACGACGTGCGCGCCGGCCGTCCGGGCCGCGTCCTGCAGCGGCTCGGTCACCGCTCCGGGCACCTCGCGACACGAGGTCCCAGAGCTGCTCGGGCGACGTGCCCGGCGTGAAGCCCGTCGACGCCGTCTCCGGCAGCACGATGAGCTCGGCGCCGGTCTCGGCGGCGCAGCGGCCGACCCACTCGGCCGCCGTGCGGCAGTTCTCGGCGACGGTCGCGGCGGACAGCGGCGCCGGCGAGGGCGCCAGCTGGACGGCGGCGGCGGTGAAGGCGCGCATCACCGCCCCCGCGCGATCGCCCAGCCCACCACGACGCCGGCCAGGGCGATGACCGCCCCGACCACGGCCGCCGGGAGCTGGCTGCGAAGTCCGGCGGAAGGCACAGCCACCGGCGCCGCGGGGACGATCGCGGGAGCCCCGGCCCCTGCGACCGCACCAGCCACTTCGGCGCCGGCAGCGGGAGGCGCCGCCGCGGAGATGCCGGCCGGGCGCCGTCCGGCCAGGACGTCGTCGACGTTGCCGAAGAACTGGCCGGCCATCTTCTTGGCCACGCCCGGTGAGCATGCGCTGCCCGACCCCCCCGACGACACCCCCGACCACTGCGTCGGCGTCGTACTCGAGCCTGGTGCACGTGCCGTCGACGTCGACGAGCACGACCCGGCAGGTGGCATCGACCGTGCCCGGCGCACCTGACCCCCTGGCCCGCAACGTGAACGACTCGGGCGCGACCTGGTCGGCCAGCGCGACCTCACCGTCGTACGTGCCCTTGATGGACGCCACACCGGCGGTGACGCTCATCCGGTAGCGGTCGTCGCCGACCGGCTGCAGCGACTCGCAGCCCGGGATGGCGCCGACGAGCACCGTCGGGTCGAGCAGCGCCTCGTACACGCGCTGCCGCTCCGCCTGCAGCACAGCGGATCCGGTGACCTTCATGAGCGAACCTCTCCTCGCTGACGCGCACGCAGGGCGTGCAGCTCGCTGGGGCTGATGGGCATGCGCGTGATGCGCAGGCCCTCGGCGTCCTCGATGGCCGCCGCGATGGCGGCCGCTCCCGGGATCACGCCGGCTTCGCCGGCACCCTTGATCCCCAACGGGATTCAGGGGCGACGGGCGTCTCCAGGTGGTCGATCTCGATCGTGCGCGGCACCTCGGTGGCGTACGGCATGAGGAAGTCCATGAACGACGCGTTGAGGAGCTGGCCGTGCTCGTCGTACTCCATGCGCTCGTACAACGCGCCGCCGACGCCCTGCGCCACGCCGCCGTGGATCTGCCCCTCGACGATGAGCGGGTTGATGAGGTTGCCGCAGTCGTGCACGACGCAGTAGCGCAGGATGCGGATCTCCGCGGTGTCCGGGTCGGTCTCGACCACGACGGCGTGCATGCCGTTCGCGAACGTCGACCGCTCGGGCGAGTAGTAGCCCGTGCCCTCGAGCCCGGGCGACTCGCCCTCGGGCACCGGCACCTTGTTCGCCGCTCCCACCGCGAACTGGGTCGCCGCCCGCGCCGCCTCGTCGAAGGCGTAGCGCAGCGGGTTGGAGAGAACCGCCACGGTGCCGAGCGGCATGCGCGTGCCGGGGGCGCCCTTGACCTGCACCACGCCGTCGACGATCTCGAGGTCGTCCTCGGCCACCTCCAGGGCCTCGGCGGCGATCCGCAGCGCCTTCGCCCGCACGATCCGCGACGCGACGGCGATCGCCGAACCGCTCATCACCGCCGCGCGCGAGGCGAAAGTACCTACCGCGTAAGGGAACCGGCGGGTGTCACCCGTGACGATCTCGACGTCCGACAGCGGCACGCCCAGCTCGTCGGCGGCGATCTGGGCGAACGACGTGTAGTGCCCCTGGCCCTGCGTCGTGAGCCCCGTGGCCACCTTCACCTGGCCCGACGTCTCGACGGCGACGTGCGCGCCCTCGTACGGGCCGACTCCGGTGCCCTCGACGTAGCAGGCCAGGCCGATGCCGACGGTGCGGCCCTCGGCGCGCGCGGCGTCGCGGTAGGCGGCGAAGTCGTCCCAGCCGACCAGCTCCTTGAGCCGGGCGAGCGACTGCGGGTAGTCGCCGGAGTCGTACACGAGCGGTCGGCCGTCCTGGAACACCAGGTGGTGGTCGTACGGCATCTCGTCGGGCTGGATGAAGTTCCGCTCGCGCACCACGGTGCGGTCGAGGCCCAGCGCGTCGGCGACGGCGTCCATGGTGCGCTCCATCGCGAAGACGGCCTGCGGGTCGGCCGGCGCCGCGGTAGGGCGTGACGATCACCGTGTTGGTGTAGAGCGACCAGAACTCGCAGCGGTAGACGCCTGGCTTGTACGGCCCGAGCAGCTGGGTCGAGGTGATGATGGGCACGATGATCCCGTACGGCGTGTACGCGCCGTTGTCGTGCCAGAACTTCACGTCGAGGGCGAGCAGGTGGCCGTCGTCGTCGAAGCCGACGGTGACGTGCTGCAGCTGGCCGCGCTCGTGGGCGCTCGAGACGAAGTGCTCGCGCCGGTCCTCGACCCACTTCACCTGGTCGCCGAATCCCGCTGCCGCAAGGCGTTTCGCCGCCCACGGCACGAGCACCTCCTCGGGCCAGGGGTGCACGATCTTGACGCCGAAGCCGCCGCCGACGTCGGGGGCGATCGCGTGCACGCTGCGTCAGCGGCAGGTTGAGCTTGGCCGCCACGGCCGCCCGCACCGACGTCGACGCCTGGGTGGACGTGTGCACGCGCAGCGACTGCTCGGTCTCGTCCCAGCGGGCGAGGACTCCCTTGCCCTCCAACGGCATCGACGCGCTGCGCTCGATCTCGAGGTCGAGCTCGAGCGTGTGCGGTGCGGCCTGCAGCGCCCGCTCGACAGCCGAGCGGGTCGGCGTCCGTGCTCTGGACGAGATGCGCCGCGACGTTGTCGGGCACGTCGGCGTGGACGGCTCGGTCGGCCCGACGGGCGGCGTCGATCCCCACCACGGGTTCGAGGAACTCGTACGTCACCTCGACGGCCTGGCAGGCGTCCTCCGCGACGTACCGGTCGACCGCCACCACCATCACCACGGCTTCGCCGACGTGGTTCACCTCGTCCTTGGCGAGCGGGTACGGCGTCCGCGGTGCGTGCAGGGCCGGGTGCGGGATGAGCAGCGGCAGCGGCTCGCTGACTCGAGTGCCCTCTGCTGCATCGGCGTCGGCGAGGTCGTCGTAGGTGTAGATGGCGACGACGCCCTCGATGTCGAGCGCGCCGGTGACGTCGACGTCGAGCACCCGCGCGTGGGCGTGCGGGCTGCGGACGAACGCCGCGGCCAGCGCGCCGCGCCCCAGGTCGTCGAGGTAGCGGCCGCCACCCGTGAGCAGCCGAGGGTCCTCGACCCGGGCGACCCTCTCGCCGAAGAGCTTCGTGGTCACGAGCGCGCCTCCGCCTGCTCGCGGCGCAGCTCGGCGGCCCGCAGCACCGCCTTCTTGATGTTCTGGTAGCCGGTGCAGCGACACAGGTTGCCCGACACCGCCTCCAGCGCGTCGTCCTCGCTGGGATCGGGGTTCTCGTCGAGGTACGCGGCGATCGTGGTGAGGAAGCCAGGGGTGCAGAAGCCGCACTGCAGCCCGTGGCACTCGCGGAACGCCTGCTGCACCGGGTGCAGCGTGCCGTCGTCGGCGGCCAGCCCCTCCACGGTGGTGATCTCGTGGCCGTCGACCGTCGCCGCCAGGAGCAGGCACGCCCGCACGGGACGCCCGTCGAGCAGCACGGTGCAGGCTCCGCAGACACCGTGCTCGCAGCCGACGTGAGTGCCGGTGAGCCCGAGGTCGTGACGCAGGGCGTCGCTGAGCAGGCGCCGCGCGGGCACGGTGACCTCGCGCAGGACGCCGTTGACGTGCAGCCGCACCGTCACCTGCTGCTCGCTCACTGCGCTCCTCCGTTCACGGCCTGCTGGAACGCCCGCACCGTGAGCACCCGCGCCAGGTGGGCGCGGTAGTCGGCGGTGGCGTGGATGTCGGGTTCGGGCTCAAGCCGGCTCACTGCGAGCTCGGCCGCAGCAGCCCAGTCGGCGTCCGGCACGGCCTGCCCGCGCACCGCCTCCGTGAGGTCGAGCACCGGCGGCGTCGGCCCCATCGAGACGTAGGCCGCGCGGGCCGAGGTCACGTGGTCGCCGTCGGTGTCGACCGTGACCGCCACCCCGCACATGGCGTAGTCACCGTGACGGCGGGCGACCTCGACGACGGCGCTGCGCCGACCCGGCGGCCCTGCGGGCACCAGAGCGGCGACCGCCAGCTCGTCCGGGCGCAGCGACGACTCCAGCGGCCCGACGAAGAGCTCGGACGCCGGCACCGTCCGCTCGCCGGTCACCGACCGGGCGATCACGGCTCCGTCGAGCAGGGCGAGCACCGCCGGCATCTCCCCGGCCGGGTCGGCGTGGCAGATGCTGCCGACCGTGGTGCCGCGGTTGCGGATCGTCGGGTGCGCGACGTTGCGCAGGCCCTGGCGCAACAGGGGCTGGACGACGAACGCCGCGTCGTCCCGCTCGAGGTCGCTGTGCCGCACCAGGGCACCGAAGCGCACGCCCGAGCCGTCGACGTGGACCTCACCGAGCCCGGGCAGGGCGTTGACGTCGACCAGGTGCGCCGGGGACGCCAACCGCATCGAGAGCAGGGGCAGCAGGCTCTGCCCGCCCGCGAGCACCTTGGCCTCGGCGCCGAGCTCGCCGAGGAGCGTCAGCGCCTCAGCGAGCTCGGCCGGCCGGTGGTACTCGAAGGGCGCGGGCTTCATGCAGCGATCCTGCCCTGTGCCCCGGCCCTCATCCTCGTCAGGTGTTGCCTAACCCCCTGCGTGTCGCCGTCAGGGCCGCTCGCGCGTCGCCGTCACAGCGAGTTGGCATACAGCTTGGACGCGCCAGACAGCAGCGAGGTGTTGCCGCAGACGTACGTCGAGCCCGATGACGTCCAGAACTTCACCGACTTCGAGGTGGAGTCGGTGGAGGTGAATGTTCCGCTGATCCCGATGACCGACATCGAGACGCTCGTGGTGTAGTCATGGCCCCACGAGAAGGTCTTGGCCTGGCCGTGTGGCAGGTAGACCTTGTTCTCCGGGATCGACGACCGGCCGGTGCGGCACTTCGGGGTGCTGGTCGACGTGCTCAAGTACCGCATGTCGGTGGTCCAGGTCTTCGGCAGGTAGCGGTACTTCGGCGTGTAGTCGCGCAGGACGATCTGTCCGCTTCGCGGGTCCTTGTTGATGCAGACCACCCGGACCTTCTGGTACTTGAACGCCGCCTGCACCTGCTTGTGGCTGTTGCCCGGCAGGACGCTCATCGTGGTCGCGACTTGGTAGGAGCTGGACGAGCCGGAGGATGCCGACACGCTCCAGTGCTTGCCGCCGTCGACGCTCACGCCGCCCGCGAGGCTCGTCGTGAGCTTCGTGCCGTACGCGAACTGGCCGAACACGTTGGCCGCGGTGTGGAGCTCTCCCACCGGGACCCAGACGGTCGACGTCCCGGCGTCCTGGTAGTAGAAGCCGCTGTGGGTGCCGCGGCTGTACAGGCAGTAGTAGCCGTCTTCGGACGCCGCTGTCGCCAGGTGCACGCCCCCGAGCTCGTGTGCGGCCGGACCGAACCCGACGAGCGTGGCGGCCAGCAATGCCAGCCCGGTGAGGGAGCTGACGACGAAGCGACGGACTGGCCTGGCCAGTGCGCGTGGTGAAGCCATGGGTGGTGCCCCCGATCACGAAGTCGGCCCGTTTGGCCGAGGTGGGGCATTCCTACCGCTCTGGGCCCCCGCCCGCAGCGACTCCCGGCAAGTCATCATGCGTTCGGCCCCCGGAAACTGCTCCGGGGGCCGAACGTCAACGAGCGGACGCGGTCAGCGGTGGCGCCGTCCGTCGTCCGGGTCCTCGACGTACATGCCGGGCTCGTTGAGTACCAGCGAGGGGCCTTCGTCAATGGCCTCGCCGGTGTCGGCCGCCCGCTTGAGGTGGACTGGCGCCAGCGCGTAGGCGAGGTGGTAGGCCAGCACGGCGACGATGCGTGCCGAGCGCGATGCCCGACAGCGTGAACGAGTCGCTGAACTTCAGCGACGTGTCGCCGATCGCGATGATGATGCCCGCGGCCACCGGCACGAGGTTCACCGGGTTGGCGAAGTCGACGCCGTTCTCCTTCCAGATCTTGGCGCCGAGCAGGCCGATCATGCCGTAGAGCACGACGGTGATCCCGCCGAGCACGCCGCCCGGCGTGGCCGACACCAGCGCGCCGAACTTCGGCGAGAAGCCGAACAGCAAGCGCCACGAGCGCGGCCACGAAGTACGCGGCCGTCGAGTAGACGCGGGTGGCCGCCATGACGCCGATGTTCTCGGCGTACGTGGTGGTCGGGCTGCCACCGACCGAGGTGGCGATGACCGTGCCGACGCCGTCCGCGGCGATCGCGCGGCCCATCATCGGGTCGAGGTCGGTCTTGGTCATCTCGGCGACGGCCTTGACGTGGCCGGTGTTCTCGGCCACCAGCGCGATGACGGCGGGGAGCACGAGCAGGATGAACGCCCACTTGAAGTCGGGCAGGTGGTAGCCCGACGAGCGCCTTGCCGTCGGGGCCGAGCGAGCCGGTCTTGGGCGGGAAGCCGATCCAGTCGGCAGCCTTCACGCCATCCCAGTTGACCCGCCAGTGCGGGAACGGCGTGGCCACGCAGAAGGGGCCTTCAGACGGCAGGGATTGCCGGATGCGTCTCGCAGGTTCTGGCCCGGCAGCACCGAGGTGATCTGGCCGAAGCCACGGTCGAACAGCCAGGACAGCACGTAGCCGAAGAGCAGGCCGAGGAAGATGGCGATGCGGCCGAGGAAGCCGCGCAGGCCGACGCTCATGGCGATGACAGCGGTCATGACGATCAGCGCGATCCACTGGTCCTGCGGCCAGTAGACCTTCGGCCACCACCGGCGCGAGGTTGAAGCCGATGAGCATGACGACCGCACCGGTCACCACCGGCGGCAGCACGCGGTAGATGACCCGCGACCCGGCGAAGTGGATGATCACGCCGACGATCGCCAGCACGATGCCGGCGACGAGGATCGCGCCGGTGACCTGCTGCGACGTCCCGCCCTGCGCGCGGATCGCCGCGACACCACCGACGAACGACGCCGAGGTGCCGAGGTAGCTGGGCACCGCCCCCTTGACGATCAGCAGGAAGCAGATCGTCGCGATGCCGCTCATCATGATGGCGAGCTGGGCGTTGAGCCCCATGATGAGCGGGAAGACGAAGGTCGCACCGAACATCGCGACCACGTGCTGGGCACCGAGCCCTACCGTGCGCCCCCACGAGAGCCGTTCGTCTGGGGCGACGACCTCCCCAGGAGCCAGGCTCCTGCCGTCACCGTGGAGCTTCCAACCGATCGCCATGGGCGTGTCCTCTCGGGCTTCTTCTCGAGACTGACGTCGGCGCGTCCTGTGACGCGCGTCACGAGGTCAGCATGGCGCGAGGCTAGGCGCGGGCGGTGGGAGGCGGCACCGTCACTGCCTGCCAGGCATTTCGGACGCCCTTGGCGACCTCCCCCAACCCCGCCTCCCGTGCACCTTGGGTACGAAGTGCACGCCGTGGGCTACGCTCAGGCGTGCACTTCGTGATACGAGGTGCACGGGGGGCGCGGGGTCAGCCGAGGCCGCGCATCGGCATGATGCGCAGCGCGAGGGCGAGGTCGAGGCGCAGGTCGGCGTCCTCGGTGAACGGGCCCGAGGATCCGCTCGAGCTTGCCGATGCGGTAGCGCAGGGTGTTGTAGTGGAAGTGCAGCCGGCGGGCGGTCTCGGCGACGTTGAGGTTGGTGTCGAGCAGCACCTCCAGCGTGCGCCGCAGGTCGCGCGCCTGCGGCGTCGGCTCGGCCAGCTCGCCGAGCGTCTCGTGCAGGAACGCGCGCAGCTCGCCGCTGTCGGGCACGAGGCTGAGCAGCCGGTGCACGCCGAGCCGGTCGAAGTGCGCCACCCCACCCGGGCCGTGCACCTGCCGCGACACCCGCACGCACGTTCGCGCCTGCTCGTAGGCCGTCGTGATGGCGCCGACGCCCGGCACGACGCGGCTGACGCCGATGGTGAAGCCGCGGGCCGAGCCGGCGTTCTTGTCGTGGTAGGCGGCGGCGAGGTCGCGCGCCGTCCGCTCCACCTGCACGCCGGACTGCGCGCCCACGATGGCGACGACCTCGGTGGCGAAGCCGCACACCACCGCGCCGCCGTCCCGCGCGCGCAGCAGGGCCCGCCACGCGGCCGCCATGCGCTCGGTCACGACGTCACCGGCCGGGCCCGAGCGCACGCCGGCGTCCGGCTGGGCGACCACGACCACGAGCGGCCGGTCGAGCTGCCACCCGAGCGCCGCGGCGTGCCGGACGACGACCTCCTGGTCGTCGATGCGGCCGAGCAGGACGTCGCGCAGGAAGTCGGCCTGGTAGCGCTCCTCGACCGCGCTGACGGCCTGCTGCTTCACGGCGACCAGCGCGCACACCACGGCGGCGCGCTCGATGGCGTGCACGTCCTGCGGGCTGATGTCGCCCTCCGACACCGCGACGACGCGCCCGTGGCTCACCCCGCCCGCGACGATCGGGACGACGACGCGGTCGGGCCCCGGCGCGTCGAGCGCGCCGCCGGGCGCAGCGAGCACCGCGTCGACGTTCGCGCCCGCCTGCGCGGCCACCCGGCCCTCGACGTCGGTGACGACGACCGAGAGGCCGAGTCCGGTCGACAGCGCCCGCGCCACCTCGGGCAGCCCGCCGCCGCCGAGCACGATCTGCACCAGAGCGCGGTGGATCTCCTCGCTGCGCGCCAGCAGGGCGGCCTGGCGGCCCGAGCACCGCGCTGAGCACCTGGTTGAGCACGTCGTCGAGCGACACCTGCGGGCGGCAGAGCCAGCACCGGCAGGCCGATCTCGTCGGCCCGCTGCAGGGCGTCGGCGGGCAGCTCGCGCACGTACGCACCCAGCTTCACCGCGACCGCGACGACGCCGCGACGGGCCAGCGCCTCGAACTGCGCGGCCAGGTGGTCCTCGCGGTCGAGCATCGGGTAGCCGGTGGTGACGAGCAGCTCGTCGTCGCGGACGAACGGCAGGACGTCCGGCGTCTCCCAGACGCCGACGCGCACCACCTGGCGGTCGAGCGCCCGGCCGCCGGCCAGCACCTCGACGCCGTGCAGCGCCGGGAGGGCCAGCGCCTCGGTGAGCGAGATGCCGTAGGCGGCGGGCTCCAGGCTCAGGCTGCCGCGCCCTGCGTCGGCAAGCCGGACCCGAGGGCGAGGCGATCTTCGGCAACTCTCGTCATGTGGGCAGCGTAGGAGCCTGGATAGCGTCGTGGCCATGAATCCGCAGGTTGGTGCCGCGTCGACGCACGTCCGCGACCTGCTGACCGCGCCGCCGCAGCCGCGGCATCGCGCGCCGCGTCGGCCGCGACCGCGTCGCGGTCGAGGTCGCCGGGACGGCTCGTCGTGCTGGTGCGCGCGGCGGGCCCGCAGACCTCTGCCCTGCACGGTCGTCGTGCCGGCGCTCGACCCCGACGCGGCTGGACGACCGGGACCGGCGCTCGTCGGAGGCGGGCGGCTGGTGCTCGGCGGCCGGAGCCTGACCGTCGTGCGGTGGTGGGAGCCCGCGCGGGTGCGAGCCGGCACCGTCGGCCGACCTGCCGCCGGCGCCGGCTGCACGGCACAGCGTGCTGGACGACGGCACGCGCCGCGCCCTGCACGACGCGCGCCGCGGCGCTGGCCGCCGGCGACGCCGCGGCGGCCGGACGCACCTCGCGGGGTGCTCGGACGCGGCGGCGGCTCGACGCCGGACGCCGACGACGCCGTCGCCGGGCGTGCTCCTGGCCGCCCGGGCCCTGGCCACGCCGTGCCGCAGCGTGAGGCGCTGTGGAGGCCGTGGCCGCCCGGTCGCGCGGGCCGCCTGCTCGCGCACGACCCTGCTGTCGGCCGAGCTGCTGCGTGCCGCTGCCGTCGGGTACGCGGTGCCGGCGCTCGTGCAGCACCTGGCTGCGCCGACCGCCCGACTCGGCGGCGCAGGTGCAGCGGCTCGGTGCGACGTCCGGGCGCGCCACGCTCGAGGGGGTGAGCGTCCTGCACCACGCCTGGCGCCGGGCCTGGCCCGCGGCGGTCGCCGCGTGAGCCACGAGCACGTCGAGGTGCGCACCGGCGCCTACCACGACTCGGTGACGCTCATGCAGGCCAGCCGCAGCGTCGCGAGCGTCGACGGCGTCGTCGCGGCGCAGGTGGCGATGGGCACCCCGCTCAACCTGGACGTGCTGCACGGCATGGGCTTCGACGCTGCCCGCAGGCGTCGGCGGCGTCAGACCTCGTGGTGGCTCTGCGCACCGACGACGAGGCCGCCGTCGCGGCCGCCCTCACCGCGGTGGACGCCGCGCTCACCGCGCGGTCCGAGGGCACCGGCTCGGCCGCCGGCCGAACCGCCTCGCACCACCGGCGATCGCCTTGCAGCCGCAACGCGTCTCCGCTGGCCGTCGTCTCCGTTCCCGGCCCCTTCGCTCTCGCCGAGGCGATGGACGCCGTCGCCGCGGGCTCGAGCGTCATGGTGTTCAGCGACAACGTGACGCGTCGAGGAGGAGATCGCGCTCAAGGACGCGGCGCGCGGCGCAGGACGTGCTGGTCATGGGCCCGGACTGCGGCACCGCGGTCGTCGGCGGCGTCGGGCTGGGCTTCGCCAACGTCGTCGAGCCCGGACCCGTCTCGCTCGTCGCCGCCTCCGGCACCGGCGCGCAGCAGCTCATGGCGCTGCTCGGCGCACGGCGGCGTCGGCGTGCGGCACTGCCTCGGCCTCGGCGGTCGCGACCTGTCGGCAGCGGTCGGCGGGCGGTCGGCGCGCCAGGCCCTGGCCGCGCTCGCCGACGACGCGGGCACCGAGCTCGTGGTGGTGGTGAGCAAGCCGGCCGACCCGGACGTCGTCAGCGCGCTGGAGCAGCCAGGCCGCCGAGCTGCGGGCTCGCCGTCGAGTGGGCCACGCTCGGCGCCGGCCGGCCCGACCTGACCACGGCCGCCGAGCGGGTCATCGAGCGCGCTCGGCGGCCGCACGCCGCCTGTGGCCGTCGTGGGGGCCGGCGCCGCAGCGCTCGCCCGGCCGCGGCGCTGCGCGGCCTGTTCTGCGGCGGCACCCTGTGCGACGAGGCGATGCTCGTCGCCGGCGAGCTGCTCGGCCCGATCCGGTCGAACATCCCGCTGTCGCCCGAGCTCGCGCTCGACGTCAGCGGCGCCGGACGCTGGGACGCCGGCACCGACCACGCGATGGTCGACTTCGGTGACGACGCGCTCACCCGGGGCCGCGCCCACCCGATGATCGACCCGTCGCTGCGCGACGAGCGGCTCGCCGTCGAGGCGGCCGACCCGCGCGTCGGGCGCGATCCTGCTCGACGTCGTGCTCGGGCCACGGCGCGCACCCCGACCCGGCCGCCGAGCTCGGGCCGGCCATCGAGTCCGCGCTGGAGCGGCGCGAGCGCGGCTCGCCGTCGTCGTCTCGCTGACCGGCACCCCCGCCGACCCGCAGGGCTTCGAGCGCCAGGCCGCGCGCCTGGCCGAGGCCGGCGCGCAGGTGCACCTGTCGAACGCCGCGGCCGCCCGCGCTGCGGCGCTGGCCGTCCGACCGGAGGAGCTGCCGTGAGCGCGTTGCGAGGACTGCTCGACGGCGCGCCCGCCGTGCGTCGTCACCGCCGGCGTCGACCTGCTGGCGCAGGCGCTGGACGACCAGGCGGTCGCCGTCGACCGGGTCGACTGGCGCCCGCCGCTCGGCGGCGACGCCGTCGCCGGTGCACCTGGCCGCGGTCATGGCCGACCCGCGCCGCGACGCCGCCAACCGCACCGCCCTCGAGCGCGCTGCTCGAGCGCCGGCGCCGAGCTCGTCGACGTCGTGCCGGCGCGCCGAGGCGCTCGGCCTGCAGCGCGGCACGTTCCTGCACGCCGGGCCCGCCGATCACGTGGGAGCGCGCGTCCGGCCCGCTGCGCGGCGCGCTCATGGGCGCGATGGTGCTCGAGGGCCTCGCGGCGACGCCCGAGGAGGCCGAGGCGCTGCTGGCCGCCGGCGACGGCATCACGCTCGACCCCTGCCACCACCACGGCGCGGTCGGGCCCATGGCCGGCGTCGTCTCGCCGTCCATGTGGGGGTTCGTGCTGCGCGACCCGGTGCACGGCGGCACCGCGTTCTGCACGCTCAACGAGGGCCTCGGCAAGGTGCTGCGCTACGGCGCGTACGGCCCCGAGGTGATCGAGCGGCTGCAGTGGATGGCGCGGGTGCTCGGGCCGCTGCTGCAGCAGGCGGTGCGCCGGCGCGTCGACGGAGCCGGCCCGGTCGACATCCGCTCGATCATCGCCCAGATGCTGCAGATGGGCGACGAGGGCCACAACCGCAACCGCGCGGGCACGATGATGCTGCGTGCGCGAGCTGGTGCCCGAGCTGCTCGACCTCGGCGCGCCGGCCGGCGACGTCGCCGACGTGCGTGCGCTTCTGCAACGGCAACGACCACTTCTTCCTCAACCTCGTGATGCCCGCCTGCAAGCTCGCCCTGGACGCCGCCCGCGACGTCCCGGGCTCGACGCTGGTCGTGGCGATGGCCCGCAACGGCACCGACTTCGGCATCCAGGTGTCCGGCACCGGCTCGCAGTGGTTCACCGCGCCCGGCCAACACCCCGGACGGTCTGTTCCTCGGCGACTTCGGCCCCGACGACGCCAACCCCGACATCGGCGACTCGGCGATCACCGAGACCGGCGGCATCGGCGGCTTCGCCATGGCCGCGGCGCCGGCGATCGTCCGCTTCGTCGGCGGCGAGGCCGGACGACGCCATCGCCACCACCCGGCGGATGTACGACATCACGCTCGGCGAGCACCCGGCGTACCAGGTGCCCGTGCTCGGCTTCCGCGGCACGCCCGACCGGCATCGACGTCACCGCGGTCGTGCGCACCGGGCGTGCTGCCGATGATCAACACCGGCATGGCCGGGCGCGTCGCCGGCACCGGTCAGGTCGGGCGCCGGCCTGGTCAGCCCGCCCGAGGCCTGCTTCACCGCAGCGCTCACGGCCCTGGCCGAGCGAGCGCGCTGACGCCGAGCCGTCAGGCTGAGTGCATGCGCCGCGCGGTCTCGAGCTGGTCCGACCGCGTCCGGCTGCTGCGACGCTACGGCTGGCACATCGCCCAGTGCGCGGTGGCGGCCGCCGTCGCGTGGGGCGTCGCCCGGCTCGCGCTCGGCCACCCGCAGCCGTTCTTCGCGCCCGTCGCGGCCATCGTCAGCCTCGGCCTCAGCTACCGCCAGCGACTGCAGCGCGTCGCCGAGGTCACCGTGGGCGTGGCGCTCGGCGTGCTCATCGGTGACCTGTTCGTGCACGTCTTCGGCACCGGCCCGTGGCAGGTGCTCGTGGTCGTCGCGGTGGCCATGGTGCTGGCGGTGCTGCTCGACGCCGGCCCGCTGCTGGTCACGCAGGCGGGCGTGCAGTCGTCGATCGTCGCCACGCTGGCGCCGGCTCCTGCAGCGGGGCTGGGCCGCTGGCTCGACGCCGTCGTCGGCGGTGCGGTCGCGCTCGTCGCCGCGGCGGTGGTGCCAGGGTCGCCCTTGCGCCGCCCGCGCCAGGAGGCGGCCTCCCTCATGGAGGACTTCGCGACGTGGTGCCGCGACGCCGCCCGCGCGGTCACCACCGGCGACACCGCTCTGGCGTACGCGACGCTCGACCGGGCCCGAGCGAGCGAGCAGCAGCTGGGCGACATCAGGGACGCCGCCAGCGACGGGCTGTCGATCGCGCGGTCCTCACCCTGGCGGCGCGGGCACCGCAGCGACCTGCTCGGGCATCGCCGCGCTGGCTGTGCACCTCGACCGCGCGGTCCGCAACGGCCGGGTGCTGCTGCGGCGGGTGACCGTCGTCGTGCGGCGGGGTGAGCACCTGGACGCCGAGGTGCTGGCGCTGCTGACCGCGCCTGGCCGACGCGGCCGACGAGCTGGCGCGAGACGATCAGCGCGCGCTCAGCGCCCGAACGCAGCCGCGAGCTGCTCACCCGAGGTGGCGGCGGACTCGGGTCGCGCGCCCCGTCGGCGCCTCGCTCTCGTCCGACGTCGTCATCGCCCAGGTGCGCTCGATGGTCGTCGACCTGCTCGAGCTCACCGGCCTGGACGCCGACGCCGCCCGCCGGCTGGTCCCGCCGGCCGAGCGAGCGACGACCCGCCACCTAGGCTCGCTCGGTGACCACCCTGCGACCGGCTGCACCCGTCCCGACTGCACGGCTCGGCCCTCATGCTCGCCGCCATCCTGCTCGTCGCGCTCAACCTGCGGCTGGCCATCACGAGCGTGCCGCCGCTGCTCGAGCGCATCGGCGACGACCTGCAGCCTCAGCCGCGCCTGGACCGGCGCGCTCACCACGCTGCCCGTGCTGTGCATGGGTGTCTTCGCGCCGGTGGCGCAGCGGATGGCGCACCGCCTCGGCCGCGAGCAGGCGACCGCGGTGGCGATGACCGTGCTCGCCGTCGGCACGGCCGATGCGGCTGGGCGGCGAGCACCTGGTGCTGCTCTACCTCGGCACGCTGCTGGCCGGGTTCGGCATCGCCGTCGGCGGCACGATCGCGCCCGGGATCGTCAAGGAGTACTTCCCCGAGCACGTCGGCCTGGTGACGGCCGGCTACATGCTCGCCATGATGGGCGGCGCGGCGGCGGCGTCCGCGGTGAGCGTGCCGCTGGCCGAACGCGCTGGGCTCGTGGCCGGGGTCGCTGGCGTCGTGGACGGTGCTGGCCGTCGCCGCGACCGCGCTCGCTTGGCCGGTGGCCCGGCGTGCGGCAGCCCACCGGACGGCGTCGGGCGCTGGCCGCCGAGCAGCGTCTGCCGCTGCCGTGGCGGCACCCCACCGCGTGGCTGGTGGCGACGTACCTCGCGTTGCAGTCGTGGCAGTTCTACAGCCAGCTGACCTGGGTGCCGCCGTTCTACGAGGCGCACGGCTGGTCGCCGACGCGGGCCGGTCTGCTGCTGTCGGTGTTCAGCGCCATGCAGGTGGTCTCGGGCGTCGCGGGGCCGGTGGTGGCGCACCGCATGCACGACCGGCGTCCGCTGCTCGCGGGGTCGGTGGTGAGCGTCGCGGTGGGTCTGCTCGGCATGCTGCTGGCCCCGGAGGCCGCGCCCTGGGTGTGGGTGGCGCTGCTGGGGCTCGGGCTCGGATCGGGCTTCGCGCTGGGCCTGGTGCTGTTCGCCGACTACTCCCTGACGCCGGCCGGCAGCGCGCGGCTGTCGGCCCTGGCGTTCCTCATCAGCTACAGCCTGGCCGCCGCCGGGCCGGTGGTGGTCGGTGCGCTGCGCGACGCCACGGGGTCGTTCCGGCTGCCGTTCACGATCCTGCTCGTGATGCTCGTGCCGCAGGCGGCGGCGGCGATGCTGCTGCACCCGCGCCGCGCCCGCACCCCCTAGACCCCCTCCCCGCCCGTGATCATGCACGCCAGAACCCATGCGCAGGCAGATCGAGGGTGGCTGATCGCGTCGGAGTGGGCTGGCGTGCATGATCACGGGCGAGAGGTGGTCGGGAGGTCGGCGGGGGTGTCGACGTCGCGCGGGGTGGCCGGTGTCGCCGCACTCGACGAGCACGACGTCGTCGGGGTGCTGGCGCAGCCACACGCGCGCGCCCTGGTCGCCCGAGGCCGCCGCCGCGACGTCGGCCCACACCTCGCGCGCCAGCCGCACCGGGTGGGCCGGCGCGCCGTCGTAGGCCGGCCTGCGCGGCGAGGCAGGTCGCCGACGTCGAGCAGCCGGCGCACCGCCTGCGGCCCGATCCAGGGCGTGTCGACGAGCAGCAGCACCGCGTCGGCCAGTCCCCGCAGCCGGGCCGCGGCACTCCAGGCCCACCCGCAGCGACGACGCCATGCCGGTGGGCCAGTCGACGTTGGTCACGACGTGCGGCGTCGACGCCGCGCAGCGGCACCGCACCGGCCACGACCACGACGTCGTCGCAGCCGCCCTCGCGCAGCACCCGGACGGCGCGGTCGACCAGCCGCTCGCCGTCGAGCTCGACGAGCGCCTTGGCCGCACCGAACCGGCTGCCCGGCCCCGGCCGCGAGCACCACGCCGACGGCCGGCCGCTCATCGCTCGGTCTCCACCCTCCGCGGTCGGGTCCGCCCGGCCGACTGCACCAGAGCCGCCAGCCGCGACGCCTGCGCGCGCGCGAACGCGCCGTCCGAGCGCTGCACGGCCATCACCGCCACCTGGTCGCCGTCGACGAGGTCGAGCCAGGCCCAGGCGTCGCCGTTCGCGAAGCGCACCGCCTCGATCTCGTCCCACGTCAGCCGGCGGGTCACCGCGACGTTGCGGACGACGATGCCCTCGCGCGACGGCACGGCGCGGATCGCGGCGAACCGCCACATCACGAACGCCACGAGCACCCCGAAGCCGGCGATCGAGCAGCGAGTCGCCGCACCGACCAGCCGCGGTAGCCCGTGGCCGGCAGCGCCACCGCGAGCACCCCGAAGACGACCAGCGCAGCGACGGCGAAGCCGCCGCCACGCGGCGCCCGCGCCGCGGCACGAACGGCGCGAAGGGGTCGCCGTCCACCGCGCTCGCCGGTCACTCACGGCGCGTCACAGCCGGCAGGCGTGGATGTCGGTGACGAGGATCGCCCGGGCCCCGAGCTCGTACAGCTCGTCCATGACGCGGTTGGTCGTGGCCCGCGGCACCATCGCCCGCACCGCGACCCAGCCCTTGTCGTGCAACGGGACTCACGGTCGGGCGACTCCAGCCCGGGAGTGAGCGCGCAGGCCCGCTCGACCAGCTCGACCCGCACGTCGTAGTCCATCATCACGTAGCGGCGGGCGGTCAGGACGCCCTGCAGCCGCCGCGACAGCACGCCCACCGCCGGGTTGGCTGTCGGCGCCGGCGCGCTGCACGAGCACGGCCTCGGACTGCAGGATCGGCTCGCCGAAGACCTCCAGGCCGGCCGCCCGCAGCGTCGAGCCGGTCTCGACGACGTCGGCCACGACGTCGGCCACGCCCAGCCCCACCGCCGACTCCACGGCACCGTCGAGCCGGACGACGGTGGCGCTGCACCCCGTGGTCGGCGAGGTGCCGCTCGAGCAGGCCGGCGTACGACGTCGCCACGCGCAGCCCGGCCAGGTCGCCCACGGCCTTGGCGACGCCGGGCGGCCCGGCGAAGCGGAACGTCGAGCGCCCGAAGCCGAGCGGCAGCACCTCCTCGACGTCGACGCCGGAGTCGAGCAGCAGGTCGCGGCCGGTGATGCCGACGTCGAGCGTGCCCGAGCCGATGTAGACGGCGATGTCGCGCGGACGCAGGAAGAAGAACTCGGCGTCGTTGTCGGGGTCGGCGAGCACGAGCTCACGGCTGCTGGAGCGCTGGCGGTAGCCGGACTCGCGCAGCATGTCGCTGGCGGCCTCGGACAACGCGCCCTTGTTCGGGACGGCGATACGGAGCATCTGGTCCTCCGGTGCGGTGGGACGGCGGGAGCGGCGTGCGGGGCGTCCGCTCACAGATGCGCGTAGACGTCCTGCAGGCTCAGCCCGCGCGCGAGCATCAGCACCTGCAGGTGGTACAGCAGCTGGCTGATCTCCTCGGCCGTGCGCTCGGCGCCCTCGTGCTCGGCGGCCATCCACACCTCGGCGGCCTCCTCGACGACCTTCTTGCCGATCGCGTGGACGCCGGCGTCGAGCTCGGCGACGGTGCCCGAGCCCTCGGGACGGGTGGCCGCCTTGTCGGCCAGCTCGGCGAACAGCGCGTCGAAGGTCTTCACGGGCAACCAGCCTACGGCGTCAACGCGCGGCACCGGGCGCGGGCACGGCCAGTGTCCGCAGGGTGAGCGCCGTGGCCACCGCGGCCGTGGCCGCCTCGTGCCCCTTGTCCTCGCGTGAGCCGGGCAGGCCGGCGCGGTCGAGCGCCTGCGCGTCGTCGTCGCAGGTCAGCACCCCGAAACCGACCGGGACGCCGGTCGACACGGCGACGTCGGTGAGCCCGGACGTCGCCGCCTGGCACACGAAGTCGAAGTGCGGCGTGCCTCCGCGCACCACGACGCCGAGCGCCACCACCGCGTCGTAGCCCGGCGCGCGCGAGCCGGGCCGCCGCCACGGGCAGCTCGAACGAGCCGGGCACCCGGACGACGAGCGGCTCGGCGACACCTGCCTCCGCCAGGGCCCGCAGGGCTCCGTCGACCAGCCCGTCCATCACCTGCTCGTGCCACTGCGCCGCGACGACGGCGACGCGCAGGCCGCTGGCGCCGACCGGGTCGACGGCGATCCGCGGCGAGCCGGCGCCGCTCATGCCGGCCTCCGCTGCAGTCCGCTGTGCGAGCCTCGGTCGCGCCAGGTCGTGACCCATGCGGTCGCGCTTGGTGGCGAGGTAGCGGGCGTTGAACACCGACTCGCCCGCGCGCAGCGGCGTGCGCCCGACGACCGCGACGCCGTGCGCCGCGAGCCCCTCGACCTTGGCCGGGTTGTTGGTGAGCAGCCGCACCTCGCTCACTCCCAGGTCGTGCAGGATCGCCGCGGCCGCGCCGTACTCGCGGGCGTCGGCGGGCAGCCCGAGCTCGAGGTTGGCGTCGACGGTGTCGCGGCCGAGGTCCTGCAGCGCGTACGCCGCCAGCTTGGCGAGCAGGCCGACCCCGCGGCCCTCGTGGCCGCGCAGGTAGACCACCGCTCCCCCGCGCCGAGCGACCTGCTCGAGCGCGGCGTCGAGCTGGGCGCCGCAGTCGCAGCGCAGCGAGCCCAGGACGTCGCCGGTGAGGCACTCGGAGTGCAGCCGGACGACCGCGTCCGGGGCGGTGAGGTCGCCGCTGACCAGGGCGAGGTGCTCGGCGCCGGTGAGCAGGTCGCGGTAGCCGTGCGCCACGAACGTGCCGTGGCGCGGTCGGCAGCGTGGTGCTCGCCACGTGCTGCACCCGCGGGGCCGGGCGCCGGTGGGCGCGCTGCGGCACCGCGTCGTCGTGGGTCAGCCGCCACAGCGCCAGGTCGGCGATGCTCACCGTGACCAGGTCGTGCGCCGCGCCGAGGGCGAGCACGTCCGGCAGCCGCATCATGCTGCCGTCGTCGTGCACCAGCTCGGCGATCACGGCGACCGGCGTGAGGCCGGCGAGGCGGCACAGGTCGACCGACGCCTCGGTGTGACCGGGCCGCTCGAGGACGCCGCCGGCCCGGGCGCGCAGCGGCAGCACGTGCCCGGGACGCACCAGGTCGTCGGCCGTGGTGGCGGACGACGCCAGCAGCCGCAGGGTGCGCGCGCGGTCGGCCGCGCTGATGCCGGTGGTGACGCCGTCGCGGGCGTCGACGGTGAGGGTGTAGGCGGTGCCGCGCGGATCCTGGTTGTCGGACACCATCGCCGGCAGCTGCAGCCGGTCTGCGGTCTGCGCCGGCATCGGGGCGCACAGCAGCCCCGACGTGTGCCGCACCGTCCACGCGATCCACTCCGGGCGTCGCGTGCTGCGGCGGCCAGCACGACGTCGCCCTCGTTCTCGCGGTGCTCGTCGTCGACCACCAGCACCGGCCGGCCCGCACGCAGCGCGGCGAGCGCCGCCGGGATGCCGGCGAGCCGCAACGGCTCGTGCGGTGCGCGGCCGGTCACGACGTCGCCTCCATGGCCGGGTCGACTCAGGCCCTGCACCGTCTGGTCGCGGCGCGCGAGCCGCAGCCAGACCACGAAGCCCCAGAGCACGAAGGCGCCGTAGACCGCGTACAGGACGGCCGAGGGGTAGAAGTGCGCGCGCAGCAGCAGCGGGAACGCCCACGGCGTCGACGGCGATCCAGCACAGCCAGAAGTCGACCCAGCCACGGGCCATCGCGTAGGTGGCGAGCATCGAGCCGACGAAGATCCACGGCGTCCGCCCACACCGGGTCGTAGGAGCCGAGAGCGCGGAAGATCGGCGTCAGCACGGCCACGCCGACGACGGCCGACGCCGACGAGCACGGCCCGCTCGCGCCAGGTCGCCCAGCGCGGCTCGACCGCGGCCGCTCCGTCACCGCGGCTGCGGTTCGCGTTCCATCGCCACCAGCCGTACACGCTCGTGACGATGAAGAAGACCTGGCGACCGGCCTGGCCGTACAGGGTCGTGCCCTGCGGGGTCGTGAACGCGACCCCGAGGAACACGGTGAACAGCAGCGACGTTGCCGACGATGCCGACCGGCCAGGCCCACACCTTGCGGCGCATGCCCAGCACCGCCGAGGCCAGGCCGAAGAGGTTGCCGATGACCTCGCGCCACAGGATGTGCTGGGTGCCGATGGTCAGCTGGGACTCGAACAGCCACTTGAGCAGGCTCACAGTGCTTCTACCTTCCGGGGAGTGTCGGTGCGAGCGGCGAGCAGCCGCTCGACGTACTTGGCGAGGACGTCGACCTCGAGGTTGACCGGCTCGCCGACGGCGCGGCTGCCCGAGCGTGGTCAGGGCGAGGGTCGTGGGGATGAGCGAGACGCTGAAGGTGCCGGCGCCGTCGTCGAGCGCGCTGACGGTGAGCGAGACGCCGTCGACGGCGATCGAGCCCTTCTCGACGACGTAGCCCGCGAGTTCGCCGGGCAGACGCACGGTGACGACCTCCCAGCGGTCGCCGGGTTCGCGGCGCACGACCTCGCCGACGCCGTCGACGTGGCCCTGCACGACGTGACCGGCGAAGCGCCCGTCGCTGCGCACGGCGCGCTCGAGGTTGACGGCGTCGCCGGCGTGCCAGCCGCCCCAACGCGCTGCGCCGCAACGTCTCCAGCATCACGTCGACCGAGAACGTCGACTCGTCGTGCTCGACGACGGTGAGGCAGACGCCGTTGACGGCGATGGAGGCGCCGTGCGTGGCGTCGGACGCCACGAGCGGCCCGCGCAGCACCAGCCGCGCCGACTGCTCGCCGCGCTCGACGCGCGACGACGCTGCCGAGCTCCTCGACGATGCCGGTGAACATCAGGACGGTCCTCTCGATGGGCGTGTAGGTGAGCCGGACGTCGGCCCCGCACCGGGTGACGTCCTCGAGCCGCAGCCGGGCGATGTCGGCCATGGTGGTGATCCCCAGGTCGTCGATGGCCGGCCGCCCGCTGCCGAGCAGGGCTGCGCCGACGTAGGCGACGACCCGGTCGACCAGCCCGGCGCGCCAGAAGGCGGCGGCGAGGGTCGGGCCGCCCTCGAGCCAGACGTGCCGCCGGTCGAGGTCCCACAGCTGCTGCAACGCCTCGCGCGGGTCGTGCGTGCGCAGCTCCGTGGCGCCGGCTCGCTCCAGCGCGCTGCCCGGGCGCAGGCCGCGCAGCCCCATGACGGCGCGCAGCGGCTGCCGCTCGACCTCGTCGCCCGCCTCGTCGCGCACGCTGAGCCGCGGGTCGTCGATCCAGGCCGTGCCGGTGCCCACGAGCACGGTGTCGGCCTCGGCGCGCAGCGCGTGCACGTCGCGGCGGGCCTCGGCGCCGGTGATCCAGGCGCTGGTGCCGTCCGCGGCGGCGCTGCGCCCGTCGAGCGTGGTCGCGACCTTCCAGGTGACCAGCGGGCGGCCGAGGTCGACGGCCCGCTGCCAGTCGGCCACGAGCGCGTCGGCGGCGGCGCGCAGGTCGGCGTCGTCGAGCAGCGTGGCCTCGATGCCCGCGGCGCGCAGCCGCTCGGCCCCGCCTCCGGCGTCCGTGGTGTGGTCGGGTCGGGCGAAGACGACGCGCTCGACGCCCGCGGTGATGAGCGCGGCGGTGCACGGGCCGGTGCGACCGGTGTGGCCGCAGGGCTCGAGCGTCACGATCGCGGTGCCGCCGCGCGCTGCCGAGCCGGCCTCCGCGAGCGCCGCCACCTCGGCGTGCGGCGTGCCGGCGCCTTCGTGCCAGCCCTCGCCGACGACGCGCCCGTCGGTGCCCAGCACCACGCACCCCACGCGCGGGTTCGCTCCTACCGGCCCGCGTCGGGCGAGGTCGAGCGCGCGGGCCATCGCGGCCTCGGGCGTGCTCGCTGTGCCGATCTCCACCGCCAACCCCTCTCGCCTCGCTCGGGCGGGCTCCGGGGTCAGGTGGTGCAGGCGGGGCCGCGACGGCCGCACCTCGGCTCGCGAACGAGCCGTCACCACCACGCCGACGGCTGGCCCCTGCCGGGGACAGCGCGTCGACGGCGGCACGGACGCCGAGGCGCCTGCACCGCCGCGTGTCTCCTCCCATCCGGACTCTCACCGTCGGTCCTGGAGTTCCACCAGGTCAACCGGCCGCTGGCTGCGGTCGGGTCGCGGACTGTCACCGCCGGTTCGGACTTTCACCGACCCCGGAGCACGCGTGCTGCTGGCAGCGAGTGTAGCCCCGTCAGACCGAAACCGGCCCGTCGTGGCTGTGACGCTGCGCACGCTCGCGCAGCACCTCGATCTGGGCCGCGGCGTCCTCGGCGCCGTAGACCGACGAGCCGGCCACGAAGACGTCGGCGCCGGCGTCGGCGGCGCGCTCGATGGTCTCGGGGCGTGACGCCGCCGTCGACCTGCAGCCAGACGTCGAGACCGCTGTCGCGGATGGCCTGGCGGGCACGACGGATCTTGGGCAGGCAGACGTCGAGGAACTTCTGGCCCGCCGAAGCCGGGCTCGACGGTCATCACGAGCACCATGTCGACCTCGGGCAGCAGGTCGATGAACGGCTCGACCGGGCGTGGCCGGCTTGAGCGCCAGGCCGGCCCGGGCGCCGAGCCGGCGCAGCTCGCGGGCGAGCCGCACCGGCGCGGCGGCGGCCTCGGCGTGGAACGTGACGCTCTGCGCTCCGGCCTCGGCGTAGCCCGGAGCCCAGCGGTCGGGGTCCTCGATCATCAGGTGGGTGTCGACGGGCACGGGGCTGACCTTCACGAGCGCCTCGACGACGGGCAGACCCGAGGGTGAGGTTGGGCACGAAGTGGTTGTCCATGACGTCGACGTGGGCCCAGTCGGCGCTCGAGATGCGGTCGAGCTCGGACGCGAGGTTGGCGAAGTCGGCGGACAGGATGCTGGGTGAGATCTGCGGGGCCACGGCCGCGAGCCTAGCGAGCCGCGGTCCTGCCTTGGGCCTACTCGCGCCGCGCCGCGGCCTGCGCCGGTCGGGGCGCGAGCGCTTCGCGCGGTACATGTCGGCGTCAGCGCGGGCGACCAGCGGGTCGGAGGGCTCGCGGACGGCGGTCCAGGCCGCTCCCACGCTGGCGTGCGGCACCAGCGTCGTGCCGGCGTGCTCGAACGGCACGGCGAGCTTCTCGCAGATCACCCGCGCCGCCGCCCGAGCCGCCTCGGCGTCAGGCAGGTCGTCGCGCAGGACGACGAACTCGTCGCCGCCGAACCGCCCCACCGCTGCGGTGCCGGCGTCGGCGAGCAGCCGGCGGCCCACCTCACGCAGCATCGCGTCGCCGGCCGCGTGCCCGTAGCGGTCGTTGACGTCCTTGAAGCCGTCGAGGTCGATGAACAGCACGCTGACGCTGCGCGCGGCTGCAGCCGTCCGGCGCACTCGGCAGGTCCGCCAGCATGGCGTCGAGCCGGTCGATGACGGCGCCGCGCAGCAGGCACTGCGTCAGCCCGTCGTGGGTCGCCTTGTGCGCCAGCTGCTCGCGCAGCCGCGCCTCGTCGGTGACGTCGGAGACGGTGAGGATCGCGCCGGTGCACTCGCCGTCGTCCGAGTGCAGACCACGGACGCTGATGCTGATGCCGGCGGCGAGAAGCCGTCCGACCCGGTGATCTCGCATCTCCACGTCGGCGTCGGCCCGCTCGTCGCGGACGGCACGCAGGCGCTCGCGCAGCGGCTCGGGGTCGGCCATCAGCGCGTACAGGTCGAGCACCGACGCCAGCTCGCGGCCCACCACCGTGGCCAGGCGCTCGTTGCGGTAGACGGTGGTGCCGGCGATGTCGAGCTGCAGGATCCCGACCGGGCAGCGCCTCGGTGAGCCGGCGCAGCAGCTGGTCGCTGGCCCGCAGCGCCTCGGTGACCGCCATCTCCTCGGCGATGTCGACCATCTCGGTGAGCACGCAACGGTAGTCAGGGTGGTTGAGCAGGTTGCGGTTGGTGACCTCGAACCACATCCAGGTGCCGTCGGCGTGCCGCTGCCGAAGGCGGGTGCGCCGCGCGCTGCCGGGGCTGCTCAGCAGGTCCATCCAGTTCGCGATCGCGCGCTGCTGGTCGTCGGGGTGCGTCAGCTCGAGCGAGCGCTGGCCCACCGTCTCGCTCTCGCGTCCAGCCGAGCAGCCGGGTCGCCGTCTCGTCGACGTGCGTCAGATGGGCCAGCTCGTTCTTGCGCACGACGCAGACGCGGGGACGCAGGGCGTCCTGGCCCCGCGCTGCCTCGTCGTCGCTCGCCTCGCGGTAGCCCACGAGGAAGCCGAGGTAGACGCCGTAGCGGTGCGTGGCGTCGACGGCGTGCACCGTGATCGGCTGGTCCGGCGTCGCGCAGCGAGCGCACCTGCACGCTGGCCGCTCCGCGCGCGCGCGCCTCCGCCCACATGTCGATGACCTTGACGATGTCGTCCGGGTCGACGAGCTCGAGCAGCGTGGGTACGCCGGTCACGAGCGCCTGCTCGCGCAGCGGCACCGAGCCGGGCATGGGCACGACCAGGCCGGTCTCGCCCATCGCGACCACGCGCGCCGCGGGGTCGCCGAGGAGCTTGTCGGCGACGGTGTCGAGCGCCGCCTGGCTGTGTCTGCTGCTCACGATCACGTCATCGGCCGAGCGACGGCCCGGACCTGAGGGCCACCGGGGCCGAGCGTCAGCGACGGCGCAGCACCGCGAGGAACATCGCGTCGGTGCCGTGCCGGTGCGGCCAGAGCTGCACGGTCGGGCCGCCGGCGTCCGGCAGCCGGGACCAGGTCGGAGGCGTCGACCAGCTCGACGTCGTCGCGGCGGCGCAGCACGTCGTCGACGACGAGACGGGTCTCGGCGACGTGCGGCGAGCAGGTGCTGTAGGCGATCAGGCCGCCCGGGCGCGTGGCCTCGATCGCGCTGGTGAGCAGGTCGCGCTGCAGCGGGCGCGAGGGTCGACAGGTCGGCCGGGCTGCGCCGCCAGCGTGCCTCGGGACGGCGGCGCAGCGCGCCCGAGCCCGGTGCAGGGCGCGTCGACCAGCACGCGGTCGTACGCGCCGGCTCGTCGTCCCCCGACCTCACGACCGTCGGCGCACCGCACCTCGACCGTGTCGGCCAGCGGGGCGACGGCGGTGCGCACGAGGTCGGCGCGGTGCGGCGCCACCTCGACGGCGGTGAGGTGGGCGCCGCGCTCGCGGGCCAGGGCGCCGAGCAGGGCGGCCTTGCCACCGGGCCCGGCGCACAGGTCGAGCCACTGCTCGTCGCTGCCCTCGATGGGTGCCGCGGCGAGGGCACGGGCGACGAGCTGGCTGCCTTCGTCCTGCACACCGGCACGACCCTCGCGCACCGCGCGGATGCTGCCGGGGTCGCCGGCGGCCCACCGGGCGGCGTCCGGAGACCACCGACCAGGGGTGGCTCCGGCGTCCAGCAGCTCGGAGACGTCGGCGAGGCCGGGGCGGGCGACCAGCGACACGCTCGGGGCAGCGTTGTCGGCCGCGAGCAGGGCGCCGAGCTCGTCGTCGAGCGACGTCCGGCGCGACCCCGCGCACTGCGAGCGCCTCGCGCAGCGCGCGCACGACCCACACGGGGTGGCTGTGCTCGACCGCCAGGTGGCCGACGACGTCGGCCGTGGCGTCAGGTGCGACCTCGGCGACCCACTGGTCGAGGTCGCGCTCGGCCACGCGGCGCAGCACGGCGTTGGCCAGGCCGCCCGGGCCCTGACCGACGCGGGCGCGCACGAGCGCCGACGGTCTCGCTGACGGCGGCGTGCGCCGGCACCCGCATGCCGAGCAGCTGGTGGACGCCGAGGCGCAGCGCGTCGAGCAGAGCGGGGTCGAGGTCGCCGAGCGGGCGGTCGACGCAGGCCGACAGCACCGCGTCGTAGAGGCCCGCGCATCCGCAGGGCGCCGTAGGTGAGCTCGGTGGCGAAGCCGGCGTCGCGCGCGGCGAGACGACGTTCGCGCAGCAGGCGGGGCAGCACGAGGTTGGCATAGGCGTCCTGCTCGGCGACCGCACGCAGGGTGTCGAACGCGACGGCGCGAGCCGGGTCGGCGCGGCGGGCGCGCTGCGACGGGCGCTGGGCGGAACGCTGACGCGGGCCGCTCATGCGTCGTCGCCGAGTCGGGTGCCGCTGCGCGATGCGCGCGCCGCGGGCCCAGTCGGCGGCCGGCATCGGCCGCTTGCCGGGGGGCTGGACGTCGCCCAGCACCACGGGCACCGTGGTCGTGCCCACCCGCACCTCGTGCTTGGTGACGGCGAGCTCGCCGGGGGCCAGCGCGTCGTCCGGCGTCTCGGGGCGCGGGCCCAGCGTCACCGGGCCCAGCTTGAGCCGGGCGCCGTCGAGCGTGGTCCAGGCTCCCGGTGCGGGCGTGCAGCCGCGCACGAGCCGGTCGATGCGGGTGGCGGGCTGCGCCCAGTCGACGCGCGCGTCGGCCACCTCGACCTTCGGGGCCAGACTCACGCCGTCCTCGGACTGCGGCCGGGCCGCGAGCGAGCCGTCGGCGATGCCGTCGAGGGTCGCCACGAGCAGGCCCGCACCGGCGTCGGCGAGACGGGTGAGCAGCGTGCCGCTGGTGTCGTCGGCGTAGATGCTCTCGGTCATCAGCCCGTAGACGGGGCCGGTGTCGAGCCCGGCCTCGAGCCGGAACGTGCTGGCGCCCGTGACGGTGTCCCCGGCCATGATCGCGTGCTGCACGGGCGCGGCCCCCCGCCACGCGGGCAGCAAGCTGAAGTGCAGGTTGACCCAGCCGTGCTTCGGGATGTCGAGCGCCGACTGCGGCACCAGCGCGCCGTACGCGACCACCGGGCAGCAGTCAGGTGCCAGCTCGGTGAGACGCGCCTGGAACTGCGGGTCACTCGGACGAGCAGGGGTCAGCACCTCCAGCCCGGCCTCGCGCGCCACCTGGGCGACCGGCGAGTCGACGACCTGACGCCCGCGCCCCGCACGTGCCGGCGGCCGGGTCACCACCGCCACCACCTCGTGGGACGACGCGAGCAGGGCACGCAGCGAGGGCACGGCGACCTCGGGGGTGCCGGCGAAGACGAGCCGCACGCGCTACAGCGCCTTGCCGAAGGTGGCGTGCGGGCTGAGCTTGACCGTCGGGCGTGGGGCCGCCGGCCCACTCCGCCTCACGGATCGCCTTCATCGCCAGCTTGCGCTGCTCGCGGTCGAGGCGGTCGATGAACAGGATGCCGTCGAGGTGGTCGGTCTCGTGCTGGATGCAGCGCGCCATCAGCTCCGACCCCTCGATCACCACCGGCTCGCCGTGCATGTTCTGACCCTTGGCGACCACGCGCAGCGCACGCGGGGTGTCGAAGGCCAGGCCGGGGAACGACAGGCAGCCCTCCTCGCCGTCCTGCTCGTCGTCCGACAGGTCGAGGCTGGGGTTGACCAGGTGACCGAGCTCGTCGTCGACCCAGTACGTGAACACGCGCAGGCCGACGCCGATCTGCGGAGCGGCCAGACCGACGCCGGGCGCGTCGAGCATGGTGTCGGTGAGGTCCTTCACCAGCTGGCGCAGCTCCTTGTCGAAGTCGGTGACGACGGCTGCGGGTGTGCGCAGCACCGGGTCGCCGAACAGGCGGATGTCCTGGATCGACACGTGAGGAGCCTCGTCTCTCGTGGGGGTACCCGTCCAGTGTAGGCGGGTCGGTCGGTGCGACACTGAACGCGTGCGTGGCGTCGGCGCCGCGTGGTGGGGAGCGTGCGCAGTGAGCGAGCGTCCGTGGTGGGGAGCGCGGGTGTACGCGTTCTTGTTCCGCTTCCTCGGCCCGGCGCAGCTCGGCTCGGACCACGAGCCCGAGACCTCCGCCCCCGACCCCGCGTTCAGCTGCCCGATGTGCGGGCGGCCGATGGCCGAGCACACCTGGCACGAGGACGCCGGGCGCCGCCGGATGTACTGCCCGCGCTGAGCCGCCGTGACTCGGATCGAGGCCAGAGAAGCCGGCACCGAGCGGCCTCGGCCTGCCCCACTTCTTTGCACTCGCCGCGGCGAGCCACTCACACGAGGTCGAGGGGGTCGACCTGCACGCGCACGCTGCCAGGACGCTTGCGGGCGCTGCGGGCGGCGGCCGCACCCTTGAGGGCCGCTGCCAGCCGGTCGCGGGCCGCAGGTGCGGTGCGCAGCACCAGGCGCACGGGCGGCTCGTCGTCCCCTCCGGCCGCCGACCGCTGCGGCGGCACCGGCACCGGGCCCAGCACCTCGACGTCCCCGGGAAGGTGCGCCCCGGCGGCGAGCTCGTCGACGGCGGCAGCAGGGCCGGTGAGCGTGGCGACCGCGCGCGCGGGCGGGAAGCCGAGGGCCTGGCGCGCGGCGAGCTCGCGCTCGCTGTGCCACGTCGGCGCCCAGCGCACCAGAGCCTCGACCGGTGGCAGTCCACCGGGCCCGGCCAGGACGACGACCCCGCCCAGCGTCGAGCTGCGCACCAGCGCCGAGGCGTCGGCCCAGCGGCGCAGCGCCTCCTCGCCGGCACGCAGGTCGCTGCGCCCCAGCAGGGCCCAGGGGTCGAGCAGCAGGGCGGCCGCGTAGCCGCCGTCGGCTACGGGCTCGGCGCCAGGCGTCGCGATCACCAGGGCCCGGCGTGCCGGCACGCGGGCCACGACCTGACCGGCGCCGCTCGTGACCACCGGCGTGCCGGGAAACGCTCGGCCGAGCTCCTCAGCGGTACGCCGGGCTCCCACCACCACAGAGCGCAGGTGCCGATCGCCGCACTCGGGGCAGCGCCAGCCGACGCTGGCCGTCGCGCACCACCGGCAGGTCGGGACGCCTGAGCCGCCGGCGAGCATCAGCGGCCCGTGGCACGCCGGGCAGCGTGCGGGCGCGCGGCACTGCTGGCACGCCAGCGCCGGCACGTAACCGCGGCGGGGTACCTGCACGAGCACCGGGCCGTCGTCCAACGCCGTGGCGGCGGTGCGCCAGGCGAGCGAGGGCAGGCGCGCGGAGTCCGCGGCCGGGTCGCGCTCGGGCTCGTGGCCCTCCCCCGCCACGAGCACGCGGGGCGCACCGGCGCGCAGGGTGGCCGGTGGTGACTGCACTGGACGCGCCCAGCCGGTCTGCACCATGCGCTCCACCTCGGCGGTGCGCACGAAACCGCCGAAGAGCGCGGCGGCCCCCTCGAGCTCGGAGCGCAGGGCCAGCACCTCGCGCACGTGGGGGTACGGAGCGTGCGGCTCTGCGTGCAGGTCGTCGCCGTCGTCCCAGCAGGCGACGAGACCCAGATCGGCCACCGGGGCGAACATGGCCGCGCGGGTGCCGACGACCGCGCGCGAGGTGCCGCGGAGCACGGCGAGCCAGGCGGTGTAGCGGGCGCGCGGGCCCAGGTCGGCGGTGAGCACCACCTGACCGGCGTTCGGGTCGAGCGCAGTGAGGGCGGCGTCGACGCGAGCGACATCGCGTGCGTCCGGCACGACGACGAGCGCGCCGCGGCCAGCGCTCAGCGCGGTGAGCACGGCCGTGGCCACTGCCGCCGGCCAGTCGAGCGAGGCGTCGGCCGCTGAGGGCGTGGCGACCCACGAGGCGCGCGGCGCCTCCTCCTGGGCCAACCGTGCGAGGAACGCGGCACCGCCGGGGTAGGCGTCCCACGGGCCGGCGTCGGGCCGGGGGGGTCTCGGTGGGGGGTCGACCGCCGCCGGGGCGGACTGCTCGGCCTGGGCGTGACGCGGTGGCACGGCCAGGCGCAGAACGTCGCCGAGCGTGCCGGCCCAGCGGTCGGCGACCGCCCGGCACAGCCGGCTCAGTGTGGAGGTGAGCACCGGCTCCGCCGACACCACCCGCCGCAGCGGGGCCAGCTTGCCAGGGTACTCGGCCTCGGCCTTGCGGGCCACCACGAACCCGTCACGGTCGGCGCCGGCGAAGCGCACTTTGACCCGCACGCCCGGCTGGGCCGACTCGGCCAGCGGCGCCGGAACGGCGTACTCGAAGACGCGGTCGAGGTGCGCGAGCGGGACGTCGACCACCACCTCGGCCACGGGGTCGACGTCCGCCAGACCGGGCGGCGTCGGCGCCGGACGGCGGCGGGCCGCCGCCTTGGCCTCGGCCGGCACACCCAGCGCCAGCTGGCCGCCATCGGTGGCCCCCGCGCTCGGCGCGGCGTCGGCGGCGCCGTCAGGGTCCTGGCTCACCCGCCATTCCTACCCGACGCCACCGTCACCTCGCCCGCCGCCGTCCGTGATCATGCACGCCAGCCCACCCCGCCGCCCGTGATCATGCACGCCAGCCCACCCCGCCGCCGTCCGTGATCATGCACGCCAGCCCACCCCGCCGCCGTCCGTGATCATGCACGCCAGCCCACCCCTGGGAGGATCACTCCAACGACGCGTTGGTGCTGGGGCACCCTGCTCCAATCACATTGGAGCAGGGTGCCACCGCGCCAACAGACGGGAGAGGTGGCTCAGGCGGAGACGGCGGAACGCAGCGCCTCGACGCGGTTGGTGCGCTCCCAGGTGAAGCCGCCCTGGTCGTCGGTGCGGCCGAAGTGGCCGTACGCCGCGGTGCGCGCGTAGATGGGACGCAGCAGGTCGAGGTCGCGGATGATCGCGGCCGGACGCAGGTCGAAGACCTCGCGTGATCGCCGCCGTGATCTTCGCCGGGTCGGCGGTCTCGGTGCCGAACGTCTCGACGTACATGCCGACGGGGTGCGCCTTGCCGATCGCGTACGCGACCTGCACCTCGCACCGGCGGGCCAGCCCGGCCGCGACGACGTTCTTGGCCACCCAGCGCATCGCGTACGCCGCGGAACGGTCGACCTTCGAGGGGTCCTTGCCGCTGAAGGCGCCGCCCCCGTGGCGAGCCATGCCGCCGTAGGTGTCGACGATGATCTTGCGGCCGGTGAGGCCGGCGTCGCCCATCGGGCCGCCGATCTCGAAGCGGCCCGTGGGGTTGACGAGCAGTCGCGTGCCGGAGGTGTCGAGGTCGACGTCGAGCGCGGACAGCACGGGCTTGACCACGTGCGCCTCGATGTCGGGCGTCAGCATGCCGTCGAGCGAGATGTCGGCCGCGTGCTGCGTCGACAGCACGACGGTCTCGAGCTGGACGGCGCGCTCGCCGTCGTACCCGATGGTGACCTGCGTCTTGCCGTCCGGGCGCAGGTACGGCAGCTCGCCGCTCTTGCGCGCCCGGGTCAGCTGCTCGGACAGCCGGTGCGCCAGGTAGATCGGCAGCGGCATCAGCTGCGGCGTGTCGTCGCTGGCGTAGCCGAACATCAGGCCCTGGTCGCCGGCGCCCTGCGCGTCGAGCGGGTCGACGCCACCCTCGGCGCGGCGCTCGTACGCGTCGTCGACACCCTGCGCGATGTCGGGCGACTGCGCACCGATCGACACCTCGACACCGCAGGAGTTGCCGTCGAAGCCCTTGGTGGAGGAGTCGTAGCCGATGCCGAGCACCGTGTCGCGCACGATGCGCGGGATGTCGACGTACGACGACGTCGTCACCTCACCGGCGACGTGCACGAGGCCGGTGGTGACCATGCGTCTCGACGGCGACGCGGCTGCGCGGGTCCTCGGCCAGCATCGCGTCGAGGATGGAGTCGCTGATCTGGTCGCAGATCTTGTCCGGGTGGCCTTCGGTGACGGACTCGGACGTGAACAGGCGAAGGGACGACACGTTCTCTCCTCGGGTGCAGCGGCTGCTGGCTGGTCGGCACCGTGGGCGCCGGCGGGCAGTCTATCGGGACGGCGGGGAGGCGGTCGGACGACCGCATCCCAGACAGCGTGGGCGAGCGCGGACTTCGGGCCCTCGGCGACCACGTGCTCTGCGCCGTCGCGATCGAGGATCACGGCGCTGCTGGTGTCGGCCCCGAAGGTCTTGTCGACACCGACCTCGTTGACCACCAGCAGGTCGCAGCCCTTGCGGGCGAGCTTGGCGCGCGCGTGGGTGAGGACGTCGGCTCCGGGATCACCGGTCTCGGCGGCGAAGCCGACGACGACCTGCCCGGGGCGGGCACGGCGAGCGCCGACAGCTCGGCCAGCACGTCGGGGTTGCGCACCAGCTCGACCGTGCGGGGCACCGTCGTCGTCCGACTTCTTGATCTTGTGGTCGCTCACCTCGGCCGGGCGGAAGTCAGCCACCGCAGCGGCCATCACCACCGCGTCGGCGTCGGCCGCCGCCTGCACCACGGCGTCGCGCAGCTGCTGCGCGGTCTCGACCGGCACGTGGCGCACGCCAGCCGGCGCGGGTAGCGAGGAGGCGCTCACGAGGACGACGTCGGCGCCGCGGGCCGCCGCCACGCGCGCGAGGGCCAGCCCCTGCTTGCCGGACGACCGGTTGCCCAGGTACCGCACCGGGTCGAGCGGCTCGCGCGTGCCTCCGGCGGAGACGACGACGGTGCGCCCGACGAGGTCACGCGCCCACGCGC
>CAVZZQ010000006.1:0-6669 GCA_963779775.1 uncultured Actinomycetota bacterium
TAGTCTTCGTCAGCTTCGACGGGACCTTCGACCCGCGCCGCCTGCTCACTTGCCTCCTAGTCTGGCGGCGGAGGCGACGTGATCGAGGCAGTGGGTCTGACCAAGCGCTACGGCGAGAAGATCGCCGTCGACGACCTCACCTTCACGGTGCGTCCCGGCATGGTCACCGGCTTCCTCGGCCCGAATGGCGCCGGCAAGTCCACCACGATGCGCCTCATCGTCGGCCTCGATCGGCCGTCGGCCGGACGGGTCGCTGTGAACGGCACCCGATACGCGCGCCTGCGGGCTCCGCTGCGAGAGGTCGGCGTGCTGCTCGACGCGAAAGCGGTGCACACCGGCCGAAGCGCGCGCAATCACCTGCTCGCGCTCGCCGCCACCCACCGCATCCCGGCCCGGCGCGTCGATGAGGTGATCGCGCTCACCGGACTCGAAGCAGTCTCTCGCCAACGCGTCGGCGGATTCTCGCTCGGCATGGGGCAGCGGCTCGGCATCGCCGTTGCGCTGCTCGGGGATCCCGGCGTGCTGATCCTCGACGAACCGGTCAACGGCCTCGACCCCGAGGGCGTGATCTGGGTCCGAACCCTCGTGCGGCACCTCGCATCGGAGGGCAGGACGGTCTTCCTCTCGTCGCACCTGATGAGCGAGATGGCCCAGACCGCCGATCACATCATCGTGCTCGGACGAGGACGCATCATCGCCGACGCCCCGGTCGCCGAGATCGAAGCCATGGCCACCGGGACGACGGTGCGGGTCCGCACCCCCGACGCCGCCCGGCTCGCCACGGAACTCGAGCGCGCGGGTGCGACGCTTCGCCGCCCCGAACCCGAACTGCTCGATGTGACCGGCCTCACCGCCCCGCACATCGGCGAGCTCGCCGCGCTGCACGGAATCGTGCTGCACGAACTCTCGCCCGTCGAAGGCTCCCTCGAAGAGGCCTACCTGGTGCTCACCCGGCACGAGGTCGAGTTCCAAGCAGGAGAGACGAGCGCCCCGTGAGCGTCACCGACCAGCAGCCGCACCTCCACGAGGCCGACCACGGGGCCCATCGCGACCACCACCACGTGCCGCACCACGTGCCGCATCACGTCGTCGGGCCGGGCGTGGGCTTCGCAGGCATCCTGCGCTCCGAGTGGATCAAGCTGCGCACCGTGCGCTCCACCCTCTGGTGCTACGTCTCCATCGTCGTGCTCACGGTCGGGCTCGGCGCGCTGCTCGCCGTCGCCCTGCCCGCCAGTTCGACCGCAGGCGCGACCGCCACCGCCACCGCCCAGCAGAGCACCTGGCTCACCGTCACCACGCTGGGCGTCAACTTCGCCCAACTGATCATCGCGGTGCTCGGCGCGCTCGTCATCACCGGCGAGTACGGCACCGGGATGATCCGCTCCACCTTCGTCGCCGTGCCGACCCGGCTGCCCGCGCTCGCCGCCAAGATCCTGGTCTTCGGGGTCGCGACCTTCGTCGTCTCGCTGCTCGCCCTCGTCGCGACCGCGCTGATCACGGCGCCGCTGCTTCCGGGGCGCGGCATCCATCCCGATCTGGGTGACGGCGCCATCTGGGTCGCCCTGGTCGGCGCCGCGGGCTACCTGACCCTGATCGGATGCCTCTCGCTCGCGATCGGGACCATCCTGCGCAGCACGGCGGGCAGCATCGCCGCAGCGCTGGGACTGGTGCTCGTGGTGCCGATCATCCTGCGGGTGCTCGCGAATCTCACCCAGGCGCAGTGGGCCGCGAACGTCGACGTGTTCCTGCCCAGCAACGCCGGTGGGCGGCTGTTCGCCTACCCAGACACGACAAGCACGGTGCTCACCCCGCCGGCCGGCACGCCCAACGCGGCCACTACCGTCAGCACGATCGTGCTCGACCCGTGGCAGGGGCTGCTCGTGCTCGCGGCCTGGTTCATCGTGGCCCTCGTCGTGGGAGCCGTGCTGCTCAAGCGCCGGGACGCCTGACGCCGCTCACCGCGCGATCGCCGCGCGGCGCACGTGGTCGCGTGCGTGCTCGACGGCGGCATCCAGGTCGGTGAACAGGTGCTTGTGATGCCGAAGCGAGTCGAGCACGCCGACCCGGGTGACCAATCGCAGGTGCTGAGGCTGGATGCCTTTGACCAGCACGGTGATCCCTCGGCGCTCGAGCGCGTTGACGAGTTCGGCGATGACCCGGGCGCCGGTCGCGTCGAGGGTCTGCAGCTGCGACATCCGGATGATCACCACATCGACATCGCGCACCCCGCTCATGGCCGCGAGCATCCGCTCGGCGGCACCGAAGAAGAGCGAGCCGTCGAGGCGGAACAGCGCGATGTGCTCGTCTTCGGGGCGGGTGGCACCGGGGATGGTCTCCCGAACCACGCCGCCTGAACGGGACAGCGCGCGCAACGCGAAGAACCCGGCGACCACGATGCCGATGCCCACCGCGACGATCAGGTCGAACGACACGGTGATGAGCGCCGTGACGAGGAACACGACCGTGTCGGATCGGGTCGACCCGACCACACTGCGCACCGTCGCCACCGACACCATCCGGGCCGCCGTGACCATGAGCACGCCGGCGAGCGCAGCGAGCGGGATCAGCGAGACGATGCCGGCCGCGAGATAGACGATCGCGAGAAGCACGAGGGCGTGCACGATGGCCGCGACGCGCGTGCGACCGCCCGAGCGGATGTTCACGGCGGTGCGCGCGATCGCCCCGGTCGCGGGCATCCCTCCGAAGAATCCGGATGCGATCGAGGCGAGCCCCTGACCCACCAGTTCGCGATCCGGTTCGTACGGCCCGGTGTCGGCCAGGGTGGAGGCGACGCGTGCAGACAGCAGGGACTCGATCGAGGCGAGCGCCGCGACGGTGAAGACGGCGCCGACGAGTCCGGGCAGCGCATCCCAGGCCACCGACGGCAGGTGGGGCGCCGGCAGGGTGTCCGGCAGGTGACCGATGCGGGCCAGGGGCAGCCCGGCAAGCGAGACCACGACGGTCACCAGAATGATCGCGATGATCGAGCCCGGCACCAGTCGATGGATCCGCGGCGCCAGCAGCATGATGGCGGCGACAACCGCCACGACCCCGAGGTCCCATCCCGCCGTCGGCCAGGAGAGGTGCGAGAACGACTGGATCGCCGACACGAAGGCGTTGGTGCTCGATCCGGCCGTCGTCCCGATCGCGGCGGGAACCTGCTGCAGGAAGATGATCACGGCGATTCCGAGGGTGAATCCTTCGATCACCGGCCAGGGGATGTACGAGACGACGCGCCCGATCTTGAAGATGCCCGCCAGCAGGACGACGACGCCGGCCATCGCACTGACGACGGCGACCACGCCCGGACCGTGCGCCGCGACGATCGGCCCGAGCACGACGACCATCGCGCCGGTGGGCCCGGAGACCTGGATGTTCGAGCCGCCGAACACGCCCGCCACGATCCCGGCCACGATCGCCGTGATCAGCCCGCTCTCGGCTCCGGCGCCCGAGCTGACACCGAAGGCCAGCGCGAGCGGGAGCGCCACGATGCCGACGGTCACGCCGGCGATCAGATCGCCGCGCCAGGTGCGTCGCACCGCTCGGTAGTCCTGGCGGCCGGGCAGAAGGGGCCGCAGATAGCTCCGCAGGTTCATAGCCGGGGCAGGGTCGTGGTGGAGGCCAACTGCCGCTGGGTCTGTTCCAGAATGTCGAGCAGCAGGGAGCGGGCCGCCTTCAGCATCTCACCGACCTGCGGATAGGCGAGCCGGTAGTAGACCTGACTGGCTCGGCGCTCCGCGACGACGAGGTTGTGGCGGCGCAGTACGGCCAGGTGCTGCGAGAGGTGCGAGGGCTCGAGTCCGGTGTCGGCGAGCAACTCGGCCACCGAGACCTCGTCAGCCGCCGAGAGCACTTCGAGCACGCGCACCCTGACCGGATGCGCAAGACCCTTGAACAGGTTGGCCTTGACCTCATAGAGCGGCCGCCGCGAATCACGCGATTCCATGAATTCATCATATCGCTACACCGTGGCACCCGCTCGCCCGGGAGCCTGCACCAGCCCGCGGTTTTCGAGCTCCCAGCATCCACTTAGCAAACGCGCAGACGCCGCGATCGTCCTGCTCGCCGTCGGGTCTCCAGATGCGGCTGGCCGCTACCCTTCCTGAGCGCGCCCGGCTGCTTCAGTGGACGCTCTGCCATGAGCGTTTCGGTGCTCGGGTCTGGAATCCGGTCACTGGATCGTCTTGCGACGAAGTCGAACGATTGAGTATTATTCAGTGCCTTCCTTGGCCCGCGCCTCGACGAAAGACCACGAAGATGATCCGCCGCATCGCCGCTCGAACGGGCGTCGTCGCCCTCGCGCTCACCGCCGTTCTGCTCATGACCGGGTGCGTCCCGCAATCTTCGAAGTCGCCGGGCGGCGACCCCACGGTCTTCATGGGAGACCTTCCCGCCCCGGCGGGGCTGCCCTCCGCGCCCCGGCTCCCCCCATACCCGGCCATGCCGTCGAACCCGAATGACCACGCAGCGATGTCCGCGTACAACACTGCCCTCATCGCCTATCAGAAAGCGTCGCAGGCAGCGCAGAAGCAGATCACCAAGGCGTACCAGGCGATCACCGCGCTGGGTCACACGGCCATGGAGGGTAGCTCGAAGGGCCTAGCCGCCTGGGAAGCCCTCTTCTTGCGGGCCGGCATCCCGATCGAAAGCCCCGCCGGTTCCCCATTGAAGGCCAACGGTGACGAGGGATTCGGCATGCCGATGTCGGATGCCGAACTCCGCACCGCTTCGGCCCTCGCCGCCTCCCCCGGCGGCCTGCCCTTGTCGGAGCTCGCCGACATGCTCACCCCGGCTGCGGCCGGCATCAGCGCCGCGGACCTGACCTCACAGCTCTACAAGGAGTTGCAGGGGCTGACCGCCTTCGACTTCGCGCAGGTCTTCTGGGCGGTCGGGCCCGGGCTCACGCGCAACGGCAAGCTGCTCACAGCCGACCAGGTCGTCCTCAGTTGGGGACAGGTAGAACTCCTGCTGCGCCGAATGGCGAACGAGTCGATCGTCGTGGCCACCGCCCGGGGCGAGAACGTCACCGCCGAGCTCACGGTCGCCGACAGCGGTCCCTCGATCTCGACCTCGCTTCTGAGGGACGACGCGGCAGCCGAAGGGGGCCATCGCCCCTGCGAGAACAGTGAGAACCCGTGGTCGAAAGAGATCCTGAACCAGACCATGAAGGGTCTGGCGTTGGGATTCGACAAGACACTCGAGGCGCTTGCCGACTCGCTCGCCGAAGCCGCGGAGAAAGCCGGCAAAGTGGGCGGGCAGGGCGTCGGACGGTTCAGCCTTGTTCTGACCTGGGCCAGGCCGATCATGGCTCTCGCCACATTCTTGACGAAGCTGCTGTTGTTGACGCCGAACTTCTCACTCGAGAACGCGCCACTTGTGCGCACCAAGGACACCACCCCCGGCGAGACACGCAAACTCGACATCGGATTCAGCTTCGATCCCAGCAAGATCCAGACCCTCCGCGAATGCCTCAACCTGTTCCTCGCACCGGCGGGGGTCGAACTCCCCGGACTGGAGCCCGACCCGCCATCGGACCTCGAGGTGCACCTGACGACCACCGACCCCTCGGTACTGCGCGTGGGCGACGGCACGGGCCGTTCGACGTCTCCTGTCACCGAGGGCACCACGGATGCCAACGGTCACGTCACCTTCACCTTGTCCGGCGCCCCGCAGGCCGACCTCATCCCTGACAAGGCGGCGCCCAAGGATCTGAGCGAAGGCGTCGAAACGAGCCTCCTTCTCAAGAGCAACGACTTCTGGAAAGACATGGCGTCACTGCCCTGGGACGCGCTCGACGCCGCGGGAAGCGGCGGCCTCACCCTCGTGCCCGAGATGCTTTCGAGGTTCAAGACGATCTCGTTCGCGTCCACCGTCCCGGTGCGCGACTGGTCGATCAACGCCGACTTCCAGGTGACCGCGATCGGCGTGGTCACGGAGCGGTCTGCCGAGAACATCATCTTCCCGTGCGGCTCGATCCCGTCGAACAACTCGTCCGTCAAGGAGGTCGGCACCTTCGCCTCCGATCCGGTGAAGGTGACCGCGACGCTCCTCAGCAACCCGGAGGGCAACTTGGGCGATCAGGCCTTCGTGTTCGTCCCGAAGGGTCAGAGCTTCACCATGTCGGAGGCCGACGAGAGCGGCGTCCGGATGTTCCCGATGCCGGTGCACTACTCGACAAAGAAGACGTCCTCCAAGCCCGGCACCGGTGAGATGCCTGACCCGCTGACCGACCAATCGGTGTGCAGCGACGGCGTGGGAGGCGGCGGTTACAGCGGAAACACCCCGAAGCCGGCATCCGACTGCGGTGTGCACACCTACGACTCAACCCTCCAGGTGACCATGCCCAAGGCCCGCACCCTGTACGTCGCCGGCGATCAGGCCGGGTCCGCCGCCCTGTGGCGCAACTGCGGCGACCCGGCTCGGCCCTTCGACCCGGCGGTGGCCGCCTGGCAGACCTCGTGCAAGGCCCCGACGATCAAGGGCGGGCGCATCCCCTCAATCAACGACATCGTCGACACCTCGAAGACCCGTTTCACGGTGGAGGGCAGCCTGTCCTGTCGAACCGAGGAGCCCGGGAGCCTGCAGACGATCGACTACACCTGGACGCTCGACTTCTGCCGGATCGTCGACGGCAAGCCCAGCTGCTGATCTCCGACACGATCTCGGTGC
>CAVZZQ010000007.1:0-301393 GCA_963779775.1 uncultured Actinomycetota bacterium
ACTGGTGTACTCGAACCGCACCGCGATCGACACCATGTTCATCGACGAGCTCGCCGACCTGAAAGACCGGTACCCGGCCCGCCTGGCGCTGTACCACGTGCTGACCCGCGAGCGGCGCAGCTCGGAGCTGCTCTCGGGACGCCTGGATGCGGACCGCGTGCGCGGCATTCTCGACCGCCTGATCTTCGCCGATGACGTCGACGAGTGGTTCATCTGCGGTCCGTTCGACCTCGTGCAGCTCTGCCGCGACGTGCTCGCCGAGGTGGGGGTCGAAGCCTCCGCGATCCGCTACGAGCTGTTCACGACCGGCGTGCCGACGCATCCCGCCGGTCAGTCGGGCCGACCTGTCGAGGTCGCGGCGGGCGATGACGTGCACACCATCACCTTCCGGCTCGACGGGACCACCGGCACGGTGACGTCTCCCGTGCACAGCAACGAGAGCATCCTCAACGCGGCCCTTCGAGTGCGCGGCGACGTGCCGTTCGCCTGCGCGGGCGGCGTGTGCGGAACGTGCCGTGCCGTGCTGCGCTCCGGCACGGTCGACATGGTGGAGAACTACGCGCTCGAACCCGAGGAACTCGAGCGCGGCTACGTGCTCACCTGCCAATCCATTCCGACCAGCGAGACCGTCTCGGTGGACTACGACGCATGAGAAGGGATCCCGCGTGGCCATCGACTACTCGCTCACCGACTCCGTCGCCGAGATCGTGCTGAACGATCCCGGCAAGCTCAACGCGCTGGATGAGGCGGCGCTCGCCGCGCTGTCCGACCGCCTTCACGCGCGCGGCCGAAGAGGGCGCCCGTGCGGTGATCCTGCGCGGCGAGGGCCGCGCCTTCTGCGCGGGCCGCGACATCTCGCAGGTCGACCCCGCGACGGACGACGCGTTCGGCTACCTCGACGGCGCGGTCACGCCGGTGCTGCGCGCAGATCAGCGAGTTCCCGGCGCCGACCTTCGCGGTGGCGACCGGCGCGTGCCTGGGGGTGGGACTGGGGCTGCTGGTGGCATCCGATGTGGTCTACGTGGCCGATACGGCCCGAATCGGTTCGCCGTTCGCCAACCTGGGCGCCACGCTCGACTCGGGCGGACACGCGCTGTTCTTCGAACGCCTCGGCGCGCACCGCACGCTCGACCTGATCTACACGGCAGAGCTGATGACCGGCGTCGAGGCGGTGGCGCTCGGCCTGTTCAGCCGCGTGGTTCCCGAGGCCGAGGTGCTCGAGTTCACCCGCGAGCGCGCCGCCCGGGTCGCCGCGGGGGCGACCGGCGCGTTCCTGGCGAGCAAGCGGTTGGTCGGGAAGCTCCGCGACGAGCGCATCGGACTCTGGGAGTCGATCGCCGACGAGAACCGCGCCCAGGGCGAGTTGTGCGCGAGCGACGACTATGCCGAGGGATTCGCCGCGTTTCAGCAGAAGCGCCCACCCGTCTTCCGCGGGGCGCCGCATCGCGCTGACCTCGGCTCTTGATCCGCTTAGACCGACGGTTTAGACTGGTGGTCTAAACCCGACTGCTGAAGGGGCATTCCATGAAGGTGTTGATCGTCGGAGCCGGCATCGCCGGCCCGACCCTGGCGTTCTGGCTCATCAAAGGGGGGCACGAGGTCACGCTCATCGAGCACGCACCCGAATTGCGCACGGGCGGCTACCTGCTCGACTTCTGGGGCGCCGGATTCGATGTCGCCGAGAAGATGGGCATCGTGCCCGAGCTGCGCAAACGCGGCTACCTGTTCACCGAGGCGCGGGCCGTCGACCGCACCGGGCGCAAGATCGCCTCGTTCGATCCCAGCGTCGTCATCGAATCGAACAAGCGGTACATCACATCGCCCGCACCGACCTCGCGAACGTGATCTACGACGCGATCGACGGCGACGTCGAGCTGATCCTGGCCGATACCGTGCGCGAGCTCGATGACGACGGCGAGCGCGTTCGGGTGACCTTCGAGAAGGGCGGCCCGCGCGACTTCGATCTCGTCATCGGCGCCGATGGCCTGCACTCCCGGGTCCGCAGGCTGGCCTTCGGGGCGGACGAGCAGTACGAGAAGTACCTCGGCATGGTGGTGGGCGCGTTCCAGGTCGACGACTACCCGGTGCGCGACGAATTGATCGCCATGATGCACGCCGAGGTCGGATTTCAGGCGATCCGTCTCTCGTTCCGAGGTGATGCCACCCTGTGCCTGTTCTCGCTGCGCTACGACGGCGAGGTGCCGACCGAGCGAGCGGACCAGGAGGCCCTGCTCCGCGCCGAGCTCGCCGGCACGGGCTGGGAGGTCCCGATCATGCTCGACGCCATGGGCCGCGCGAAGAACTTCTACTTCGACTCGGTCAGCCAGATCCAGATGCCCAGCTGGTCGTCGGGGCGGATCGCTCTGGTGGGGGATGCCGGAGCGTGCCCGTCGTTCCTGGCCGGCCAGGGCTCGGCGCTGGCGATGGTCGAGGCCTACACGCTGGCGGCGGAACTGACCGGAACCGACGACTACGCCCGGGCGTTCGAGCGCTACCACGAGACGCTGGCCGGGCTGGTCCGCTCCAAGCAGGAGGGCGCTCAAGGGCTCGGCGTGGCGTTCGCGCCCAAGAACCGGTTCCAGCTGTTCGTGCGGAACAGCATCATGAGGATGATGGGGCTACCCAAGGTGGCTGACCTCGCCCTGGGCAGGAGCTTCCACGACCGGGTCGTGCTGCCATCGTTCCCGGAGCAGACTCCGGCACACTGAGGGATATGGTCCGACCCCGTTTCGCCAAGCTGCCTGCGCACCAGCAGCAGGCGATCGTGCAGGCCGCCCTGGACGAGTTCGCGGCGCACGGCTTTCACGACGCCTCGCTCAATCGGGTGATCGAGGCCGCCGGCATCTCGAAGGGGTCGCTGTACTACTACTTCGACGGCAAGGAGGACCTCTTCGCCTACGTCGCCCAGGCCGGGCTGGGTGGGCTGATCGCCGACGTCGGGCCGCTTCCCGATCTGGGCGCAGGCGACGCCGACACCTTCTGGTCGGTCGTCGAGGACTACTACCTGCGGCTGGCCCGGGCGCTCCTGGCCTCCCCGCAGTTGGCGGCGCTGTTGCGCAGCTGGTCGGCCGCGTCGAAGAGTCCGGAGTTCCAACGAGTGACGGGCGAGATGGAAGAGGCATCTGTGCCCTGGATCGTCCGGGCGCTCGAGGTCGGCCACCGCGTCAGGGCGGTGCGCGACGACGTGCCAGACAGTCTGCTGATGGCGGCCGTTCTGGGCATGGGCGAGGCGATGGACTTCTGGCTGATGTCCCAGCCGCTCGACGACACCGAGCTGCCTGCGGTGATCGCGAGCATGGTGGGGATGCTCCGGCGAGCGGTGGGCCGCTGAGCCTGTTCCGCGGTCAGAGCGAGCCGAGCAGCAGCAGCGGTTCTTCGATGCAGCGCGAGACGTAGGTGAGGAAGCCGCTCGCGATATCCCCGTCGCAGACCCGGTGGTCGAACACGAACGACAGGGTGACGACCTTGCGCACCGCCAGCTGGCCGTCGACCACCCAGGGTCGGTCGATCATGCGTCCGATTCCAAGCATCGCGACCTCGGGGTGGTTGATGATCGGCGTCGACCCATCGACCCCGAAGGCGCCGTAGTTGTTCACCGTGAAGGTGCCGCCGCTCAGCTCGGCGGGGGAGTAGTCGCCCGTTTCGGCGCGGGTGACCAGCTCGGCGACGGCGTCGCGCAGCTGCCCGGTCGTCAGCTTCTCGGCGTCGTGGATGACGGGCACCATGAGTCCGCGGGCTGTCTGGGCGGCGAGGCCCAGGCCCACGGCTGCGTGCTGCACGATCTCGTCGCCCTCGTCGCCGTCGCCCTCGACGACCGAGGAGTTCAGGATCGGGTAGTGCCCGAGCCCGACCACGGCGAATCGCGCGATCAGCGCGGTGAGGCTGTAGCGCTCTCCAGTGGACTTCTCGAGCCTCGCCTTGGCTGCGAACAATTCGGTCGCATCGACGTCGAGCCAGATGGTCGCCTCGGGGATCGTCGCGCGCGAGTGGCTCAGGCGAGTGGCGATGAGTTTACGCATCCCGGTGATCGGGATGCGGCGGTCGCCGAGTCGGCACCGGGCTCGGCGTCCTTCGCGGCGATGGCGGCATCCACATCTCGGCTCATCACGAGCGAGCCGGGGCCGGAGCCGGTCAGCCGGGTGGGGTCGATGCCGTGATCCAGTGCGCGTCTGCGCACCAGAGGCGACACGACGGGCGAACGAACGCCCGTCATCGCGGTGGCCGGGGCGGGGGCTGCGGCCATGGCTCGTTGGCGGCCGCCGAAGCGGCCTTCGGCCGGGCGCGACAACCGCATGCTGGGTTCTTTCGTGCCGTAGCCGACGAGCACGGCGCCGGACGCGGCATCCCTCGACTCCGCGCGCAGAGCGGTGCCGGGCACGATGTCGCCGGTGGCGTCAGCCGGGGCGTCGGCAGCATCCGCGACCGTGATGAGCACGCCGCCCTTTCGCACCACCTCGCCCGGGGCGGCGTGCAGCTTCTCGACCCGTCCGCCGTACGGCGACGGCAGTTCGACCGTCGACTTGGCCGACTCGACCTCGACGACCGGCTGGTCTACCGCGATGACGTCTCCCGGCTGCGACCAGCCACGCGACGATCTCGGCCTCCGTGAGCCCCTCTCCGAGGTCGGGCAGCACGAACTCCCGGGGCATGGTCACCACTCCCAGCTGTCGAGCGCCGCGAGCACGCGCTCGGCCGATGGCAGATGGTGCTCCTCGAGCTTGGGCGCCGGGAACGGGATGTCGAAGCCGGTGATCCGCAGGATCGGCGCCGCCAGGTGGAAGAACTCGCGCTCGGTGACGCGGGCCGCCACCTCGGCGCCGTAGCCGCCGAACTGCGATGCCTCGTGGATGATCGCCGCCCGGGAGGTCTTGCGCACCGACGCCCCCACGGTCGCGTCGTCGAAGGGCGACAGGCTGCGCAGGTCGATGACCTCGATGTCGAGACCCTCGAGGGATGCCAGCTCGGCCGACTGCAGCGCCGTCTTGACCGTCGGCCCGTACGCCATCAGCGTGACGTCGCGGCCCTCGCGCAGCACCTGGGCGCGGTTCATCGGCGCCGTGCGCACCGGCAGCGCGACCGCGTCCTTGACCCAGTAGCGGCTCTTCGGCTCGAGGAAGATCACCGGGTCGTCGCTCGAGATGGCTTCGCGCAGCATCGAATACGCGTCGGCCGGGTTCGACGGGGTGACGACCGTCAGGCCGGGGGTGTGCGTCCAGTAGGCCTCCGACGAGTCGGAGTGGTGCTCGACGCCGCCGATCCCGCCGCCGTAGGGGATCCGGATGACGACCGGCAACTGCACGCGGCCCTTGGTGCGGTTGCGCATCTTGGCCAGGTGCGAGGTGATCTGCTCGAAGGCCGGATAGCTGAAGGCGTCGAATTGCAGCTCGACCACCGGCCGCATCCCGTACATGGCCATGCCGATCGCGGTGCCGACGATCCCGGCTTCGGCGAGGGGCGAATCCCAGATGCGGGTCTCGCCGAACTCGCGCGACAGGCCGTCGGTCACGCGGAAGACGCCGCCGAGCGGGCCGACGTCTTCGCCGAAGATCACGACCTTCGGGTCATCAGCCATCGCGTCGCGCAATGCCGCGGTCAGTGCGCCCGCCATGGTGAGTTCGGTCGCGGGCGGCGCCGACAACGGGCGTGCGGTGCTCGATCAGCGTCATGAGTCGGCCAACTCCTTCGCCAGAAAGGCCCGCTGCTCGAGCAGCGCGGGCCGCGGGGTCGCATACACGTGGTCGAACAGCTCGAGGGGGTCGAGCACCGGCTCCTCGTTCATCGCGTCGCGGGTCGACGCGGCGAGGGCTCTCGGCCTCGGCGGCGATCTCGGCGGCGAGAGCGTCGGTCAGCGCACCGGTGGCGGTCAGGTGCTTGGCGAGCCGGTCGATCGGGTCGTGCCCGTGCCACGACTCGGTCTCGGCAGCCGAGCGGTAGCGGCTCGGATCGTCGGAGTTGGTGTGCGACTCCATCCGGTAGGTCAGGCCCTCGATGATGGTCGGGCCGCCGCCGTTGCGCGCCCGCTCGATCGCCGCGGTGATGACGGCGTGCATCGCGGCCGCGTCGTTGCCGTCGACGTAGTAGCCCGGCATCCCGTAGCCGATCGCCTTGTCGCTCAGCACCCGCGCGTGCGACTGCTTCGCGATCGGCACGCTGATCGCGTACTGGTTGTTCTGGATGACGAAGACCACCGGCGCCTGCCACACCCCGGCGAAGTTGAAGGCCTCGTGCGCGTCGCCCTCGCTCGTCGCTCCGTCGCCGAGGAACGCCAGAGCCACCGTCTGATCGCCCTGCAGCTTGGCCGCGGTCGCGAGCCCGACGGCGTGCAGCGCCTGCGTCGCCAGCGGGGTGGACTGCGGGGCGATCCGGTGCGCCCTCGAATCGAATCCGGCGTGCCAGTCACCGCGGAAGAACGAGAGGATCTCGCGGGCGCTGACCCCGCGCGTCAGCAGGGCGATGGTGTCGCGGTACGTCGGGAACAGCCAGTCATCGGCGCCGAGGGCGGCGACCGCCGCGATCTCGCAGGCCTCCTGCCCGAGCGCCGAGGGGTAGGTCGCGAGCCGTCCTTGGCGGGTGAGCGCGGTGACCTGCGCCTCGAATCGGCGGGCGACGACCATGCGGCGGTACAGCGACAGCAGGGTCTCGGGGTTGGGCACCTCGAACCCCGCGGCGCGCTTTCCGCGCACCAGGGCACCCTTCTCGTCGATCAGCCGGATCGGCAGTTCGGTGGGTCGCGCATGACCCGGGCGGCCCGGCACTGCGTCGCTCATTTTGCAATGGTGGAACAGCGACGACGGATGCGGGAGAGGGGCGGAGAGACTGTTTACAGACGGCGCTCAGGCGGGAGAATCCGGGCCATTCGTCACGCGTCGGAGTCGGAATCGAGCCATTCGTCCTGCCCGGATCCGGGCGCGGTTCCCACTCGGGAGTCGAGCACGACGTGCGATCGCGTCGAGACCACCCCCGGCATCCCGTGGATCTGCCGCATGATGACCTCGCTGAGGTGCTCCTGGTCTGGCGCGCTCACCGTCACGACGAAGTCGATGTCGCCGCTGACCGCCAGCACCGACTCCACACCCGGTAGCTCGGCCAAGGCCGCCGCGAGCTCGGGCCATGGCACGTTCTCGACCTTGATGATGACGATCGCCACCACGTGGAGTCCGATCGACTTCCGGTCGACGCGGGCGCCGAATCCGGTGAGCACGCCGGTGGCGATCAGGGTCTGAACGCGGCGGTGCGCCGCGGTGCGCGAGATGTGCACGCGCTCGGCGAGGGTGCGGATCGACAGCCGGGAGTCGACGGCGAGTTCCGCGATGATCGCCCGATCGGTGCGGTCTATCGCCATCGGGCCACCGTCGCCATGGGTTCAGCGTAGCCGCGGCGACCCGTTGCGGATCGTATATCATTTCGTATAGCTTGACGGGATGAGCCCTGACGGTACTGGTGCGGTGGCGCGACCGGGCAAGATCATCGCACTCCACCTGAACTACCCGAGTCGCGCCGACGCAGCGCGGCAGGGTGCCGGCCCAGCCCTCCTACTTCCTCAAGCCGGCGACGTCGTACGCCCCCTCGGGATCGATCGTCGAGCGCCCGGCGGGCACCGAGCTCCTGGGGTTCGAGGGCGAGATCGCGCTGGTCATCGGCACCGCGGCGCGGCGCGTCTCGGTCGAGGATGCCTGGGCGCACGTCTCGGGAGTCACGGCCGCCAACGATCTGGGCGTCTACGACCTGCGGCACGCCGACGCCGGGTCCAACCTGCGGTCGAAGGGTGCAGACGGATTCACGCCGATCGGGCCGGGAGCTGATCGACGCGCGCTCGATCGACCCGGCCGGCCTTGCGCATCCGCACCTGGCGCAACGGCGAGCTCGTGCAGGAGGACACCACCGGCGGAATTGCTGTTCCCGTTCGCGCGACTGGTCGCCGACCTCAGCCAGCTGATCACGCTGGAGCCGGGAGATGTCATCCTCACCGGCACGCCGGCCGGCGCGAGCGTCGCGCACCCTGGCGACGTGCTCGAGGTCGAGGTGGATGCGCCGACCGCGCCGGGCGCGCCGAGCAGCGGCCGGCTGACCACCACGGTGGTCGAAGGGCACCGAGCCGCTGGCGGACTTCGGCGCCGGCCCGCGGGTGGACGACGCCCAGCGCATCGACGCCTGGGGCAGTCGCGAGGCGGCCGGCCTCGACCCCGAGTGGCAGCTCGACGACGCGCTCGCCGCGCGCCTGGCATCCGTCGTCGACCGCCACCCTCAGCTCGCAGTTGCGCAAGCGCGGCTACGACGACGTGAGCATCGACGGGGTGCACGCGCTCACGCCCGGATCGCGCATCGTCGGCGCGGGCGCGCACGCTGCGGTTCATCCCGTTCCGCCCCGATCTGTTCGCCGAGCACGGCGGCGGGTTCAACGCGCAGAAGCGCGCATTCGACTCGCTGCGGCCCGGCGACGTGCTGGTGATCGAGGCCCGCGGGGAGCGCGACGCGGGAACGGTCGGCGACCTGCTTGCGCTCCGGGCTCAGCAGCTCGGCGCGGCCGGCGTGGTGACCGACGGTGCCGCGCGAGACGTCGCCGCGATCTCGGCCCTCGGCATCCCGGTGTTCGCTGCGGCCGCACATCCCGCCGTCCTCGGCCGCCTGCACGTGCCGTGGGAGACCGATGTCACCATCGGGTGCGGCGGGGCGGCCGTGCGGCCGGGCGATGTGATCGTGGCCGACGACGACGGGGCGCTGGTCATCCCTCCCGCCCTGGTCGACGAGGTCGTGCCGGACGCGATCGAGCAGGAGCGCGAAGAGGCGTTCATCGCCGAGCAGCTCGCCGCCGGCGCGTCGGTCGACGGCCTCTACCCGATGAATGCCGAGTGGAAAGAGCGGTACGGGGCATGGCAGCGATGACCGCGGCGCGACCGCAGCGTGCCCTGCGCAGCAAGTCGCAGCAGGCCTACCACTGGATCAAGGAGCGCATCGCGAGCGGCGCCTACGGCTCGGGCTATCGACTGGTGCTCGCGGCCATCGCGGCCGAGCTCGGGGTCAGCACCGTGCCGGTGCGCGAGGCGATCCGCATGCTCGAGGCCGAGGGGCTCGTGACCTTCGAGCGCAACGTCGGTGCGCAGGTCGCCATGGTCGACGAGGGCGAGTACGTGACCACGATGCAGGTGCTGAGCCTCGTCGAGGGTGCGGCCGACCGCGCTGTCCGCGCCGCAGGTTGACGCCGACGACCTGGCGCGCGGCTCGAGCCGATCAACGCGCAGATGACCGAGACGCTCGCCCATTTCGATCCGCACCGGTTCACCCAGCTGAACCTGGCGTTCCACTCGGTGCTGTTCGAGGGATGCCCGAACGCGCATCTGCTCGACCTGGTGCACCGCGGCTGGGGCCGCCTGGCCGTGCTGCGCGACTCGACCTTCAGCTTCGTGCCGGGGCGTGCCGAGGAGTCGGTGCGCGAGCATGAAGAACTGCTCGAGCTGATCGCGCAGGGCGCGCCCGCGCTCGAGATCGAACTCGCCGCGCGCGCGCACCGGATGCGCACCGTGGAGGCCCTGCAGGACTACCAGGAGCACGACACGAGCCCAGGAGCACCGCCGATGACCTACCGAACCGACCCGGCCACCCTGCGGGATCCATCGCGCCGCTCATGACGCCCTTCACCCCCGACGGCGAGGTCGACCACGAGAGCCTCGCCAATCTGGTGCGCTGGCAGCTGGCGAACGGCACGCACGGCCTGTCGATCGGCGGCTCGACCGGCGAGCCGGGTGCGCAGTCGAATGCCGAGCGGCTCGCGGCGATCCAGACCGTGATCGCGGCGTCGAGGGCCGGGTGCCCGTTGTGCCGGGCACCGGCAGTCGCCAAGCTCGACGAGACCATCGAGCTCACCGGTGCGGCCTTCGAAGCGGGGGTGGATGCCGCGCTCATCATCACCCCGTACTACGCGCGCCCGACGCAGGAGGCGCTGTACGTCTGGTACCGCACGGTCGCGGCCGAGTTCCCGGAGCTTCCGATCCTCGCCTACAACGTCCCGTCGCGCACGGCCGTCGACATCGCGCCCGAAACGGTTGCGCGGCTGTTCCACGACGTCGAGAACTTCGTGGGGATCAAAGAGACCACCAAGGACTTCGAGCACTTCAGTCGCGTCATCCAGCTCTGCGGTCCCGAGCTGGTGGTCTGGTCGGGCATCGAACTGCTCTGCCTGCCGCTGCTGGCGCTCGGCGGCGCGGGGTTCCTCAGCGCGACCGCGAACATCGCTCCGGCCGCGCACGCCAGGATGTTCGAGCTGTGGGAGGCGGGCGATCTCGCCGGGGCGCGCGAGATCCACTACGGCCTGCATCCGCTGGTCGACCTGCTGTTCGTCGAGACGAATCCGGCGCCGGGCAAATGGGTGCTCGAGAAGCGCGGGCTGATCCGCTCCGGGTACGTGCGACCGCCGCTTGATCACGCCGACCGAGGCCGGCCTCGCCAAGATGCGCGCCTACCTGGCGCAGGGCGAGGCGTATCTGACGCCGGTCGAAGGCTTCCAGATCGGAGACGCACCGATCGACCGCGCACCACGTCCCCGAGCGGGCTGCCGACGCACATCCAGCACTACATCGACGGCCAGTTCGTCGACAGCGTCGGCGGCGAGACCTTCGACGTGCTCGACCCGGTGTCCAACCAGATCTACTTCAGGCCGCGGCCGGCAAGAAGGCCGACATCGACGCGGCCGTCGCCGCCGCCACGCCGCGCCTTCACCGACGGGCCCGTGGCCGCGGATGATGCCGCGCGAGCGCTCCCGCGTGCTGCACCGGATCGCCGACATCGTCGAGGCGCAGGACGCCCGGCTCGCCGAGCTGGAGACCTTCGACACCGGGCTGCCGATCACCCAGGCGCTCGGGCAGGCGCAGCGGGCCGCCGAGAACTTCCGGTTCTTCGCCGACCTGATCGTCGCCCAGGCCGACGACACCTACAAGGTGCCCGGGCCGGCAGGTGAACTACGTCAACCGCAAGCCGATCGGCGTGGCCGGCCTGATCACGCCGTGGAACACGCCGTTCATGCTCGAGTAGCTGGAAGCTCGCGCCCGGCCCTGGCAACCGGCTGCACGGTCGTGCTCAAGCCGGCCGAGTTCACGCCGCTGTCGGCGCGCTGTGGGCGGGGATCTTCGAGGAGGCCGGGCTGCCCGGCAGGGGTCTTCAACCTCGTGAACGGCCTGGGCGAGGAGGCCGGCGACGCGCTGGTCAAGCACCCGGACGTGCCGCTGATCTCGTTCACCGGCGAGAGCCGCACGGGGCAGCTGATCTTCGCCAACGCCGCGCCGCTAGCTCAAGGGGCTCTCGATGGAGCTCGGCGGCAAGTCGCCCGGCCGTCGTCTTCGCCGACGCCGACCTCGACGCCGCGATCGACGCGACGCTCTTCGGCGTCTTCTCGCTGAACGGCGAGCGCTGCACGGCGGGCAGCCGCATCCTGGTCGAGCGCGCGATCTACGACGAGTTCGTCGAGCGGTACGCCGCGCGGGCGCGCGAACATCGTGGTCGGCGACCCGCACGATCCGGAGACCGAGGTCGGCGCGCTCGTGCACCCCGAGCACTTCGACAAGGTGATGAGCTACGTCGAGATCGGCAAGACCGAGGGGCGCCTGGTCGCGGGCGGCGGCCGCCCCGAGGGCTTCGCCGGACCGGCAACTACGTCTCGCCGACGGTGTTCGCCGACGTCCCGCCGACGCCCGGATCTTCCAGGAGGAGATCTTCGGCCCGGTCGTCGCGATCACCCCGTTCGACACCGACGAGGAGGCGCTCGAGCTGGCCAACGGCGTGCGCTACGGCCTGGCCGCCTACATCTGGACCAACGACCTGCGAGCGAGCGCACACCTTCGCCCAGAGCGATCGAAGCCGGGATGGTGTGGCTCAACTCGCACAACGTGCGTGATCTGCGCACCCCGTTCGGCGGCGTGAAGGCCTCAGGCCTCGGACACGAGGGCGGCTACCGCTCGATCGACTTCTACACCGACCAGCAGGCCGTGCACATCACGCTCGGCGACGTTCACACCCCGCGCTTCGGCGCGCGGCCTGCACCCGACTCAACGACCGAAGGAGAACGATGACATCGCGTCCCGACCGCACCCCCACCCCGCCCGACATCGCTGCGTTGCGCGTACCTCGAGCTCGTCGTCACCGACCTGGCCGCATCCCGGGCCTTCTACGTCGACATGCTCGGCCTCGTGGTCACCGACGAGGACGAGAACACGATCTACCTGCGCACGCTCGAGGAGTTCATCCACCACAACCTGGTGCTGCGCCGGGGGCCGGTGCCGCCGCCGCTGCGCTGGCATTCCGGGTGCGCACGCCCGCCGACGTCGATCGTGCCGAGGCCTACTACGAGGCTCGGATGCCGAACCGAGCGACGAGCGGACGGCTTCGTCGACGGCATCGGCGACGCCGTGCGCGTCGACGGACCCGCTGGGCTTCCCCTACGAGTTCTTCTTCGATGTGGAGCACGTCGAGCGGCTGTCGTGGCATTTCGAGCTGTACACGCCGGGAGCGCTGGTCCGCCTCGACCACTTCAACCAGGTGACGCCCGATGTCCCGCGCGGGGTGCGCTATACTCGAGGGGCTCGGCTTCCGCGTGACCGAGGACATCCAGGACGACGAGGGCACCGCCTATGCGGCCTGGCTGCGGCGCAAACCGACCGTGCACGACACCGCACTGACCGGCGGCGCCGGCCCGCGGCTGCACCACGTGGCCTTCGCCACCCACGAGCAGCACAACATCATCGCGATCTGCGACAAGCTCGGGGCGCTCGGGATGTCGGACCACATCGAACGCGGCCCCGGCCGGCACGGCGTCTCGAACGCCTTCTACCTCTACATGCGCGACCCCGACGGGCACCGGGTCGAGATCTACACCCAGGACTACTACACCGGCGACCCGGACAATCCGGTCGTCACCTGGGACGTACACGACAACCAGCGCCGCGACTGGTGGGGCAACCCGGTGGTCCCGAGTTGGTACACCGAGGCAGCCTGGTACTCGATCTCGACGGCAATCCGCAGCCCGTGGTCGAGCGCGAGGAGCCGAGCGAGATGGCGGTCACAATCGGCGCCGACGGATTCTCGTACACCCGCAGGTGACGACCGGCCGAGGGCTTCAAGCTCGGAGCCAGCTCTGATGCAGTTCCACCACCACGGCTACGTCTCGGGCGAGCCGCGCGTCGCAGCCGGCGGCCGGCGTGGGCATCGACCGGCCGTCGAGGAGCTGCCCGACGAGGTCGACGTCCTCATCGTCGGCGCCGGACCGGCCGGCATGATCGCCGCCGCCCAACTCTCGCAGTTCCCGAACGTGACGACGCGGATCGTCGAGCGCCGGGCCGGACGGCTCGCCGTCGGCCAGGCCGACGGCATCCAGGCGCGCAGCGTCGAGACCTTCCAGGCCTTCGGATTCGCCGAGCGGATCATCGCCGAGGCCTACCGCATCACCCAGATGGCGTTCTGGAAGCCGGACCCCGACGACCCGACGCGCATCGTGCGCGACGGCGCTGGTCGAATGACGACCCGACCGGGATCAGCGAGTTCCCCCACCTGATCGTCAACCAGGCGCGCGTGCTGGACTACTTCGCCGAGTTCGATGGCCAAGGCGCCAAGCCGCGATGCGTCCCGGACTACGGGTTCGAGTTCGTCGGCCTGCGAGGTGCACGTGACGGTCGCGGCGACTACCCCGGTCGCCGTGACCCTGCGACGCACCGCTGGGCCGGATGCCGGCCAGGAGCGCGACCGTCCGCGCCAAGTACGTGGTCGGCTGCGACGGGGCCCGCAGCGCGGTGCGCGAGTCGATCGGGCGCAGCCTGGAGCGGCGACCAGGCCCTGCACGCCTGGGGCGTCATGGACGTGCTGGCCGTCACCGACTTCCCCGACATCCGCACCAAGTGCGCGATCCAGTCGCACGACGGCGGCAACATCCTGCTGATCCCGCGCGAGGGCGGCTACCTGTTCCGCATGTACGTCGATCTCGGCGAGGTGCCGCCGGACGACAACGGCGCCGTGCGCAGCACGCACGATCGAGCAGATCATCGCGAAGGCGAACGCGATCCTGCAGCCCGTACATCGCTCGACGTGAAGAACGTCGCCTGGCACAGCGTCTACGAGGTCGGCGCACCGGCTGACCGACCAGTTCGACGACGTGCCCGCCGGCCGATGAGCACGGCCGCGCAGCCCCGCGTGTTCATCGCCGGCGACGCCTGCCACACGCACAGCGCCAAGGCCGGCCAGGGGATGAACGTGTCGATGCAGGACGGCTTCAACCTCGGCTGGAAGCTCGGTCACGTGCTCGACGGGCGCGCTCCCGCGTCGCTGCTGTCCACCTACTCGGCCGAGCGGCAGGTGATCGCAAAAGACCTGATCGAGTTCGACAAGCAGTGGTCGACGCCTGATGGCGGCCAAGCAGGACGAACTGCAGGATCCCGACCGAGCTCGAGAGCTTCTACGTGAAGACCTTCGAGTTCCCGGCGGGATTCATGACCCGGTACGAGCCCTCGCTGATCATCGCCGCCCGATACGCATCAGGAGCTCGCCACGGGGTTCCCGATCGGCAAGCGATTCAAGTCCGCGCCCGTCGTGCGCGTCTGCGACGGCAACCCGGTGCAGCTCGGCCACCACGCTCGCGCGGACGGCCGGTGGCGCATCTACGTGTTCGCGGATGCCGCAGGCTCGGGGCCGTCGCGACGCGACTGGCCGACTGGTTGACCACCGCATCCGAATCGCCGCTCGCGCGCACACCCCCGCCGGCCTCGACTCGGACGCCTGGTTCGACGTGAAGGTGATCTTCCCGCAGCCGCATGCCGAGGTCGACCTCTCGGAGGTACCGGACCTCTTCCTCCCGCGCGCCGGGCCGTTCGGCCTGATCGACTATGAGAAGGTGTACGCGGCCGATCCGGCATCGGACATCTTCGAGCTGCGCGGCGTGGACCGTGCCGGCGCGATCGTCGTGGTCCGTCCCGATCAGTACGTGGCCGGCGTGCTTCCGGTGACCGCGACCGACGAGCTCGCCGCCTTCTTCGCCCCGATCCTCTCCCTCTCCTAGAAGTCGAGTCCTCATGCCCACCGTCTCTGCGCAGCTCGCGCTCGCCCTCGCCGCCCACATCGAGCAGGTGTTCGGCGTGATGGGCAACGGCAACGCCTACCTGCTGGATGCCTTCGAGCGCCTCCCCGGCGTCACCGTCACCACGGTGCGGCACGAGGCCGGCGCGATCGTGGCGGCGGATGCCTACCACCGCGCATCGGGACGGCTCGCCGTCGCCACCGCGACCTACGGTGCCGGCTTCACGAACATGCTCACGCCGCTCGCGGAGTCGGTGCGGGCGGGGATCCCCATGGTGGTCGTGGTGGGCGATCAGCCTACGAGCGGCGCTCGCCCGTGGGATGTCGACCAGCGCGCCCTGGCGTCGGCCGTCGGAGCCCGCACCTTCACGGTGGCGGCCGATGACGCGGCCACGACAGCGAGCGAGGCGGTCGAGCACGCGCTGGCGAACCGCGCGCCGGTGGTGCTCGCGATTCCGTACGACCTGGCCGCGCGCGAGGCCGAGGTGGGGTCGGCCGAGGCACGGGCGATCTCGCGGCCCGGCCCCGTCATCCCGTCGCCCGGCGACGTCGATGCCGTCGTCGAGCTGCTGGCGACGGCCGCGCGGCCGTTCCTGCTCGGCGGTCGCGGCGCGTGGCTGGCTGGCGCGGGCGGCGCGCTGGGCGAGCTCGCCGACCTGACCGGCGCGATCACCAGCACCACGGTGCTCGGCCGCGGGCTCTTCCCGCGCGGCGAGTTCGACCTGGGGGTCACCGGCGGCTTCGGCGCCGAGGCGGCGATGGAGGTGGTGCCCCAGGCCGACGTGGTCATCGTGTTCGGCGCCGCGCTCAACCAGTTCACGACGAGATTCGGAGAGTTGTTCGGCGACGCGACAACGGTGATCCAGGTGGATGTCGCCGAAACTCAGACCAATCCCCGGGTCACCCACTACGTGCGCGGTGACGCCGCCCTGACGGCCACGGCACTCGCCGAGGGCTTGCGGAGCCGGGGCGCACCCACGTCGGGCTGGCGCGAGAGCATGGCGATCGAGCCGCTGCGGAGCTACGAGCCGGGAACGGGGGTCGCGCCCGACGGCCGCCTCGACCCGCGCTCGGTCGCTGAGCGCATCGCGGAACTGCTGCCCGACGACCGCGTCGTCGTCACTGACGGGGGGCACTTCCTCGGCTGGGTCAACATGTTCTGGCCGGTCGCCGCTCCGGATCGCATGATGACGATCGGGACGGCGTACCAGTCCATCGGCCTCGGCTTTCACTCGGTCGCCGGCGCCGCGCGGGCCAAGCCGGAGTCGACGATCGTGCTCGCCACCGGCGACGGCGGCGGCCTGATGGCGCTCGCCGACCTCGAGACCGCGGTGCGGGTCGCCGCCGGCCACGGCATCGCGGTCGTCTGGAACGATGCCGCCTACAGCGCCGAGGTCACCCTCTACGGCCGGGCGAAGGGCCTCGCGCTGGCCCCGATGCTGATCCCCGAGGTCGACTTCGCCGCCCTGGGCGAGGCGGTGGGCGCCGAGGGTGTGGTTGTACGCACGATCGCAGACCTGGACCGACTCGGCACCTGGGTGGCCGAGCCGCCCGAGAGCCGCCGGTTCCTCGTGCTCGACTGCCGCATCTCGGGCGAGATCGTGGCGCCGTACCAGCAGGAGATCATCCGCGTGAACTCGTAGCGCTCCGCCCGGCACCGTCACCGCGGCTCGATGAGGTCGACGCCCAGCCACTCGGCGAGCTCGCCGATCTCGGCGCGGACCATGTCGAGCTCCTCGGCGTCCAGCCCGGTGAACTCGTGCACGGCGGCCACGTGGAGCAGCTTCTTGTCGCGTTCGACGGTGGCTAGTACGGGCTCGCGTCTTCCCCGGGTCGTCCATCCACGTCGACCGCCTCTGCGAGGACCGGCCGAGCCCCCGCAGAGCGGGTGAGTTGCGCCTCACCGTGAGGCGGTATTCACCTTCTCCGGAGGGCCCTGCCCGCATCCCTCACGCGTGGCACGCCGGAACGGACGGGAACTCCGTCGCCCCGCCCCATCGCGCAGCAGCCCCTCACCGCCCGGGCTGGATCCAGTTCAGCATGGCCGCCATCCGCTCCGGGCTGATGCTGCCCGCCATCTCGGTGCCGAGGTCGTGGATGCTGACCTCGCGCAGCGCGGTGCGCCAGGCCTGCTCTCCCGCGAGCATGGCCTTCGCGATCGGGCAGCTCTGCCGGCACTCCTCGGGAGGCGCTCCCACCGGGCCGCGCTGCCGGATCTCGGTGCACTCGAACATCGGCGTCGGCCCCTCGATCGCCAGCACGACATCGAGCACGCTGATCTTCTCGGGGGCGCGGGTGAGCACGTACCCGCCGGCGTTGCCCTGCACAGAGGTGACGAGACCGGCGCGCGACAGAGCCTGCAGCTGTTTGGCCAGGTAACTGGCCGAGACGTCGGTCATCTCGGCGAGCTTCGCGGCGGGCACCGGTCGGTCGAGGCCGCTGAGGGCGACGCAGCAGTGCAGCGCCCATTCCACGCCAGCGGAGATCTTCATTCCGGAATGCTACTTGACTCGGACACCTGATATCCGAGTAGAGTAGTACTCGGATACGAAATATCCGGGTTGGATGGAGCGGTTCTCATGCGGACTGACCTGACGGACCGAGCGGCGGTCGCCCTGAGCCGGACGCGCCTGGGCGGCATCCTGAGCCGGACCCGCGCCGCGGCTCGAGAGCGCCGGGTGCAACCGACCTGGACGAGCCTGCTCGGCGCCATCTCGATGGGCTCGGCGGCCGTGCTGCTGGTGACCGGTGTCATCCTGATGTTCTTCTACGTGCCCTCGAGCCAGCAGGTGGTCTACCAGGGCGGATACGCGCCGCTGCACGGCGCCACGGTCTCGAAGGCCTTCGCGTCGACCCTGGGCCTCTCGATGGATGTCTCGGGCGGCCTGCTGCTGCGGCAGGCGCACCACTGGGCCGGGCTGCTGCTGCCGGCCGCGCTCATCCTGCAACTGATCACGACGTTCTTCTCGGGGGCATTCCGCGGGCCGCGGCGCTGGGCGTGGGCACTTCTCGTGCTGCTGATCGTTGCCGTGCTGGCGGACGGCTGGAGCGGCTACGCCCTGCCAGATGACCTGCTCTCGGGCACCGGGCTCCGGATCGTCGAGGGAATCGTGCTCGCGATCCCGCTCGTCGGCACCTGGATCTCGGCGCTTCTGTTCGGTGGCGCGTTCCCCGGGACGATCATCGAGAACCTCTACCCGCTGCACGTCGCGATCGTTCCGGTCGTGATCGTCGCGCTGATCGTCCTGCGCGCCCGGGTGGCGTGGCGCGCAGGACAGACGCGGATCCCGGTCGCGCATCCGCGCGCTGCGCAGCCGATCCCGTTCAACTCGGCCGCCGCGCGGTCGGCCTCGGTCGCGTCGATCACCGCGGGCATCCTGCTGCTCATGGGCGCGGCGGTCACCATCAGCCCGGTCTGGTTGTCCGGCCCGTCGGATCCCGGCTCGGCCTCGGCCGGAAGCCAGCCCGACTGGTACACCGGATTCCTCGACGGCGCCCTGCGCCTGGTGCCTCCCGGCTGGGAGGTCGAGTGGCTCGGCGGCACCTGGACGCTCGCGGTGCTCGTCCCCCTCGCGGTCATCGGCGCCTTTGTGCTCGCCGTGCTGGTGCATCCCTGGCTCGAGCGGTGGCTCACCGGCGACGGGGGCGATCCGAACGTGCTCGATCGCCCGCGCAACATGCCGGCCCGCACCGGGCTCGGGGTCGCGGCCCTGATCTTCTACGGCACCCTGTGGGGCGCGGCGAGCGCCGATGTGATCACCGAGCTGTTCCACCTGCGGCTCGAGAGCGTGATCGTGATCTTCCAGCTGATGCTGTTGGCCGGGCCGGTCGTCGGGTTCGAGGTGACGCGCCGCGTCGCGCTCGGGCTGCAGCGGCGCGATGTCGAGCAACTGGCCCACGGCTTCGAGACCGGGCGCATCGTGCGGTTGCCGGGCGGGCAGTACGAAGAGATCCACCGACCGCTGGATGCCGAAACCACTCAGGCGCTGGGCACCGCTCCGATCACCGAGGCGATCCCCACGCGTCACGGCGACGGCTGGCGCACACCCCTCGACGTGCTGCGCGTGTCGCTTGCCCACTGGTACGAGCGCGGCGCCCGCCGGTCGGCCGAGGACTCGGCGCCCGACGCGGTTCCGGCAGCTTTGCCACGCTCGCTGGCCGGGAGTGCACGCCGCCCGTAGCCGGATACCGGCAGGATGGCCGAGTGACCCGCCGCGCCATCATCCTGTTCGCCGCTCTGGGCGTCGCGTGGGGCATTCCGTACCTGCTGATCAAGGTGGCGGTCGCCGAGCTCGACCCGGTGATGGTCGTGCTCGGGCGGTGCGCGCTCGGCGCCCTGATCCTGCTGCCGCTGGCGTTCGCGCGCCGGCAGGTTCTCGTGGTGCTGAAGCGCTGGCGGCCGCTGCTGGCGTACACCGTGATCGAGATCGTGGTGCCCTGGTTCTTCCTGAGCACGGCCGAGCAGAAGCTGCCCAGCTCGACGGCGGGCCTGCTGATCGCCGCCGTGCCGCTGGTGGGCGTGGCAGTCGCGGTCGCGTTCGGGCGGCCCGCGCGGCTCTCACTGGGCAACTGGCTGGGCATCGCCGCCGGCATGCTCGGGGTCGCCGCCCTGGTCGGGACTGGATGTCGCGGGCTCCGACCTGATCGGCGTGGCCGAGATCGCGGTGGTGGTGGTCTGCTACGCGGTGGGCCCCGCCATCCTGTCGAAGCTGGATGTCGGACCTCCCCGGCGTCGGCGTCGTCGCCGTCTCGCTGGGGATCGCCGCCCTCATCTATCTGCCGGTCGTGGGGCTCACGCACGCCTTCCCGACGCGCGTGCCGTCGCTGCCCGTCATCCTGTCGATCGTCGCGCTCGCGGCCGTGTGCAGCGCCGCCGCCTTCCTGATCATGTTCGCGCTGATCGCCGAGATCGGCCCGATGCGGATGACGACGATCACCTACGTCAACCCGGCGGTCGCCATCGTGGCGGGCGCCCTCGTGCTCGGCGAGCGGATCACGGTCTGGACGGTGATCGGGTTCGTGCTGGTGATCGGCGGCGCGTACCTGGTGACGCGTCACCGGCGAGAGCCGGAGCCGGTCGCCGCGACCTGATCCAGAAGGTCTAGCGTCGAACCATGTCCGACGATCCAGATGCCGACGTTGACGCCCACGACGGGCGCCCCGAGACCGTGGTCGAGCGCTCCGACCGCAACTGGAGCGAGATCCTGCAGGAGCTGCGGGTCACCCAGACGGGGTCGCAGATCCTCAGCGGTTTCTTGCTCACCGTGGCGTTCCAGCCGCGATTCACCCAGCTCGACGCCTATCAGTACAGCGTGTATGGAGTGCTCGTGGGGCTGGCCACGCTCAGCACGATCTTCGGCTTGGCCACGGTGCGGCTGCACCGCGCCGAGTTCCACCGGCACCACAAGCCCGAGATCGTGGAGCGCGGAAGCCGCCTGCTCTCGCTCACGGTCGCGGTGGTCGGCGTGCTGGCGGCGGGAGTCGTGCTGCTGATCTTCGACGTCGTCTTCGGGCGGGCGGCCGGCCTGACCGCCGGCGTGGTCGCGGCCGCCGCGCTGGTGGTGCTGCTCGTCCTCTTCCCGCGTGGCATGCGTCAGAAGTTCGCAGACCCACGATGACGGGGTGCCCGGCTAGCGTCTCGCCATGATCCCCCTCGCGTTCGAGCATCCGGTGGCGCGCATCGTCTTCGACGTCGTGCTCGTCGTGTTCGCGCTGGGCGAGCTGGGGATCCGCACCGCGACCACCCGCAATCGCGCGAAGGGCACGATCGAGTGGACGAGCCTCGTCGTCGTGATCGTCGGCTTCGGGCTGGGGATCGGTGGAGGCATCCTGATCGCGCTTCAGCTGACCTGGGCGGCCATCCCGATCGCGCGACTTGCGATGTTCATTGTCGGCATCGCGCTGATGGTGCTCGGCCTCGCGCTGCGCGCCTGGGCGGTCATTGTGCTGGGGCGCAACTTCACCGTGTACGTGCAGGTGCGCGACGAGCAGCCGGTCGTCGACACCGGGCCGTATCGGCTGCTGCGGCATCCCTCGTACACCGCGCTGCTGCTGGTCTGCCTCGGCATCGGAGCTCGCGCTGGCCAACTGGCTGGCGCTTGATCGTCGTGATCGTGCGCTGCCGACGGGTGCGATCCTGCTGCGGATCCGGGTCGAGGAGCGAGCCCTGCTGGCCGGCATCGGAGAGCCGTACCGGCGATTCATGGCGACCCGCAAACGCCTCATCCCGTGGGTATGGTGAGGCATGAGCAATCACCCCAACTGGCGCCTCCCCGAGGTGCCGACCTTCACACTTGAGAGCCCCGACTTCGCCGAGGGCGAGAAGCTGCCCGACTGGTCACGGGCCGACGGCGAGAACCGCGCGCCGACGCTGCGGTGGTCGGGTGCGCCGGAGGGTACGAAGAGCTTCACCATCACGCTCTACGACCCCGACGCGCCGACCGGCAGTGGCTTCTGGCACTGGGCCGCCTACGACCTGCCCGCCACGACGACCGAGCTGCCCAGCGGCGCGCCGCTGCCCGAGCCGGCGCGGCTCCTCAAGAACGAGGTCGGGCAGCGCGCCTACATGGGAGCGGCACCGCCTTCCGGTCACGGCCCGCACCGCTACTTCTTCACGCTCAGCGCGCTGAGCGTCGACCACCTCGACCTCGCGGAGGATGCGACCCCGGCCGTGATGGGCTTCACCCTGCGCGGCAGCATCCTGGGCCGCGCGCAGCTGATGGGCACTCAAGAGACGCCGTAGCGAACGGCAAGTTGGTGCGATCGCGAACGCGACGGCCGGCTGTCGATCAGAAAGGAGAGCCACATGTACGTCGCGGGAGTCGTTCCTGAAGATGCACCTGACCCGATTCTCCACATCGTTGAACAACTCCGGAAAATGCCGGTCCCGATCTTTGGACTGGCGCCCCAGCCTCACGTCGAGGACTGGGGCGGTTTCGGGGTGCAGACCGGACTTCACAACGGCGTGCTCGATGAGATGACCGCAACCCTCAGCTACACCTTCTGGCGCAACCCCGATGACCGAGCCGACCCGGCCAATCTCACGGACCTCGACGAGCGCACCCGAGCGGCGCTCGACCAGGAACCCCCATGGCCGCGCCCGCACTGGATCCTCGAGGCTGTCACGAGAATGCGCTACCCCGCGCTGTGGGAAGCCGTGCGGACGGTCTGGCACCGAGACCCGTCACGGCAGGACGTCGGCGCAGAGCTCGTCGGGCACGTGAACTCCATACGCGTCAACCAATTCGGCGCGTCCTCTCCTTCTAACCCCTTCGATGAGCCGGGCGGCCACCCGCTGGTCGACGACCGAAGTCTTGAGCCCGCGCTCGCGATTGTCGTAAACGGCGTTGAGACGGACGGCGTGCGGATCGACACCGACCCGGATGTCATCGGGATCGGAGTGGACCTTGGGATCGACGGGATACTGACCGCAGTGATCCCGAGGGACGTGCTGCCCTTCATTCACCTCGCGTTCGCTACCCGCCCTCTCACGTGATCGCGCCCGGCTGAAGGGCTCGAGCGATCCCCTCGAGCACCAGGTCGAGGCCGTAGCCGAACTCGAGCTCGTGGTCGTAGCCCGGGCTCATCGCGTGGGTGATCATTTCTGCCAGCCCCGGGTAGAGGTCGACGGGGAAGTCTGCCAGCATCGCCTCGCCCATCGCCGAGATTCCTTCGGCGTCTTCGAACGGCAGACTCATGTGCGTTTGGGCGAATCCGTAGATGTAGCTGTCGAGCAGGGAGTAGGCGTGAGCCGCCATCTCGATCGAGAACCCAGCCGCTCGGAGATTCGTGAGGACGGCATCGTGATGCCGCAGGTTCATCGGCCCCGGACGTCGTCGCGACTCCATGAGACCCACGGCCCAACGGTGACGAGACAGAACCTCGCGCATCGACGCCGCACGCGAGCGCATGGCGGGCATCCACTCGCTGTCGCGGCCGGGGAGGAAGATTTCGCCGAACACTGCATCGACCATGCCGTCGACGAGATCCTCCTTGTTCGCGACGTGGTTGTAGAGCGACATCGCCTCGACACCCACTGCCTCGCCCAGCTTTCGCATGGTGAGCAACTCGAGTCCGGTCGTGTCGGCCATCGCGATCGCAGCCTTGACGATCCCGTCCCGGCTCAGCGGGGCACGGCGTCCGCGCGCAGCGGCAGTTCGCCCGGCCATTCGCCCGCCCTTCGTGTCGAGGGATTCGCCCGCTTACAGCGTACGTGGCGCGACCACGTGCGAGGCCGCAGCTTGGTTCGTTTGACAAACTTACGTAGTAAGTACAAGCTTACGACGTAAGCATCCACCGATGCTCACGCAGCTGCCGCGTTCGTCGTGGCACAAGGGAATAGGAACCCCCATGAACTCACCCAAACGCCTCGCACGAATCGCCGGCCTGCTCTACCTGCTTGTCGCCATCTGCGGCGGCTTCGCCGAAGGATTCGTCTATCCGAAGCTGTACGTGGCGGGGAATGCCGCCGCGACTGCGGCGAACCTCAGGGCGAATCCGGACCTCGCGCGTCTGGGCGTCGTGGCTGACCTCCTCGACCAGACGTTCTTCGTGTTCCTCGCGCTCTCGCTGTACCTCCTGCTGAAGCACGTGAACAAGAACGTCGCTCGGGCGATGGTCGTGCTCGTCGCGCTGGCAGCAGCGATCACCTGCTTGAACGTCGTGTTCGAATACGAAGGACTCCGGGTCGCAACGGGTGCCATCGACGCCTCGACGCTCGGAACCCCGGGCTCGAACACCCTCGTTCTTCTTCTGCTCGATGCCCAGCACTACGGCATCCTCGTCGCCCAGCTGTTCTTCGGGCTCTGGCTCGCACCGCTGGGCTACCTCGCGTTCAAGTCGGGCTGGTTCCCCAAGCCGCTCGCCGTCGCGCTCGTTCTGGCGACCGTGTCGTACCTCGTCGACCTGTTCGTGGCGTTCCTGCTGCCGACCGTGACCGCGGGGATCCACGGGTACCTCGGGATCGTGCCGGCGATTGCCGAAATCAGCATGATGCTGTTCCTCCTGGTCTTCGGCATTCGCGTCCCACGGCGTGAGCGTCAGGACGACGCGATCTCGACTGCGGCTTGAACGCCGGTCCCTAGCGATACGGGGTCAATGCGGGTCAGTATTCGTGCGAAACTGTCACTTCGGGTTGTCGACCCGACGGTTTCGCACGAATCGTGAGGGGTCGGCGAGGCGCGGGACTGGCTGCGCCCATCACGACAGCTCGGTGAACGCGTTCTCGGTGCTCGGCTGGCTGCCGAGCCGGTAGAAGAAGAACGGGATCGCCGACAGCACACAGCTGATCGCCGGGATGATCGTGATCGAGAGGAACACGGTCTGCGTCATGGCCGGGGTCACATGCACGCCCGAGTGGTATCCCGCCAGCACGACGAAGGCACCGGCGACGAGCACGGCCAGCGCTCCCATGATCTTGGCCGAGAAGGTCAGCGTGGCGAACGAGATGCCGTCGTTGCGCACGCCGGTGCGGCGCTCGACATCGTCGACCGCATCCGCGATCAGGGTGGTCTGGACCACGAGGAAGATACCGAGGGTCAGCCCGGTCAGGAAGATGAAGACGATCATGCCGATCAGGCTGGCGTAGCCCGACGATCCAGAGCGCCAGGTAGAGCGCAGCGCCCGACGAACGAGCTGATGATCATGATGCGCTTCGCCGTGAAGCGGCGCAGCAGCAAGGGAGTCAGGAACGCCGCGATCACCACCCCGGCGATGATCGCCGCGCCGATGTAGGTGAAGTAGATCGGGTCTTTGCCGTAGGCGATCGCGGCGAACACCGCGCCGCCGGCCTGCACGATGTTGCGGCCGAAGCCGATGATCGATCCGATCAGCACGAGCAGCAGCGGGGTGTTGCGGAACAGGGTGCCGAACAGCTGCCGCACGGTGAGCCGGGTCTTGGCCTCGGTCATCCGCTCGCGGGTGAGGAAGAAGGCCAGCAGGTAGAGGCCCATGCCGATGACCGCGATCAGGAAGACGGCGCGCGTCCAGCCGGCGGCATCCGTCGGACCGAAGCTGAAGGCGGCGGCCAGGTACGGCAGGCCGAGTGTCGCCAGACCGAGCGAGATCGCGCCGAAGGCGCGCACATTCGAGATGACCCGGGTGCGCATCGCGGGGTCGGGGAAGGCCGAGCCGATCAGGGCCCAGAACGGGACGTCGCACACCGTGTACGCGAAGCCCCACAGCAGGTACACGACCCCGAAGAACACGACCTGACCGGACTCCGCGATGTTCGGGACCGTGAACAGCAGGCCGGTGAACAGCGCGACCGGCACGGCGGAGAACAGCACGAACGGGCGCAGCTTGCCCCAGCGCGTGCGCGTCATGTCGATGAGGCTGCCCATCAGCGGATCGGCGATCGCATCCAGGAACTTGGCGACCGTGATGATGGTGGTCACCGCCGCGATCGCCGCGGTGCTCATGTGCACGTACTGCAGCAGGTACAGCAGGATGAACGTGGTCACCGTGGTCAGGATCACGTTCTGCCCGAAGCCCGCCGCCACGAGCGCGCGCCCCTGGACCTTCAACGGGATGCTGGTGTCTGCTGCCTGCGGTCGGCGTCGTTGCCGTCATCGCTGTGCCTCCGTCTACTCGGACTGCAAATGGATGGTCTTGATCTCGAACGGGGTGAACTCGATCCGTCCCAGGTCGATGGGGCCCGAATCGAGCGGGAGTTCCATGAGGTTCGTCTCGCGCGCGGATCCGTGGGGGAGTTCGGTGCGGAGCGCCGTGACGGCGGGTCGCCCGAGGCTCTCGTAGAGCCGCACGATCACGCCGCTGCCGCTCTCGGCGGGCTTGATCGTCTCCACGATCACCGCGGGGTTGTCGGTAGATGCCGCGCTGGGCATATTCGCACCCGGGCTGACCAGCACCGGGTTGTTGAGGCGGTACCCGTCGCGCACGACGCCGGCCAGGTCATCCGGGGCGAAGGGGCGCATGGCGTAGCTGAAGCGATGGATGCCGCGATCCGCCGTCCTGTCGGGGAACGTCGGCGCTCGCAGCAGGTTGAGGCTGATCAGCCCGTTCTTGACGCGGTGCCCGTACTTGGAGTCGTTGAGCAGCGCGAAGCCGGCCTCATCGTCTTGCACGGCCACCCACTTGTGCGCGCAGATCTCGAACTGCGCCCGCTCGACCTCGTCGCGTTCCAGCGTGGTGCGCTCGATGTGGCCGAACTGGATCTCGCACTTGACCGTGTCGCCGAAGTGGGTCGGGGCGGAATTCGGTGCGCAGCATCCGGTGGCGCTCGCGCCAGAGCACGGTGGTCTCGAAGCGCACGAGCTCGCTGCCCGCCTCGAGGATGACGTGCTGCTCGATCGTGCCGCGGCCCCAGCGGTAGACCTGCCGACGGATCACCCGCGGTCCGTCGATGCGCGTCGACGTCTCGGAGGGGCGCAGCACGCGCGGGGTGCGCTGGGTGTACGCGATGCCGATGTCCCAGGCGTCGAAGGGCCACTGGTAGGGATCGCGGTGCAGCACCAGCCTGTTCAGACCGCCGGCCGACTGCTCGGCGCCGGTCGCATCCGTGAACGACTCGATCTCGCCCGACCGCCCGAAGCGCACCGAGACCCGCCCGTTGCTGATGGTGTCCGCCGTGAAGGTCAACCCGGCGACCTCGCCGAGCGGCCGCAGCGCCGCCGAGGCGTAGGGGGCGAAGTCGGCCTCGAACCAGGTTCCGTCGATGTCGACGTGCTCGGTCCGGGACATGGCCGTCAGGTTGAGCGCGGCGGGAGCGTCGCCGTCACGCGGCAGTCCCCCCGTCAACTCGGCGATGTACGCGTCGAGCGCGCCCTCGATGCGGGTCAGCGTCTCGACCGCCTCGCGGTTGACCCGGGTGATCGACGATCCCGGCAGGATGTCGTGGAAGTGGTGCAGCAGCACGTCGCGCCAGTGCGGCTCGAGCACGGCCCGGCTGTCACTGCCGGTGATCGCCGCCAGCGCCTCGGCCTCGTGGAGCTTGCGTTCGACGCGCCGGTTGCGGCGTTTGGTCTCGGCTTGCGTCGTGTAGGTGCCCTGGTGGGTCTCGAGATAGAGCTCGCCGCGATGGGTGTGGGCGATCGGCAGCTTCTCGAGCCGGCGGAAGAAGTCGCTCGCCGTCGAGAACGCGACTTTCGGCAAGCCGCGCAGGCTGTGCTCGCGGTCGAGGAGTTCGAGGTGGACCTCACCCGGCCCGCCCCCGCCGTCGCCCGATCCGTAGACCAGCAGCGCGGTGTCGAGCGCCTTCTCGGGGTACTGCTTCAGCCCGCGCAGCAGCCCGTCGGCCGCGGCCCGGCTGTTGTAGTCGCCCTCGGGCGGCATGTGCACGAGCACGCTCGAGCCGTCGATGCCCTGCCAGGTGAAGGTGCGGTGCGGGAAGACGGTCACTTTGTTCCACGCGAGCTTGATGGTCTGGAACCAGTCCATCCCGCTCTTCTTCAGGATCTGCGGCAGATTGCCGCTGTAGCCGAAGGTGTCGGGCAACCAGCACAGCCGCATGTCGTCGGCGGTCAGTCCGAACTCCTCGGCGAGGAACCGTCGGCCGACCAGCGACTGCCGCACCAGCGACTCCCCGCCCGGCATATTGGTGTCGGTCTCGACCCAGAATGAGCCCTGCAGCTCCATGCGGCCGGCCGCCACGGCCTTCTTGATCCGCTCGTAGAGGGCGGGATGCCCCTGCTTGGTCCACAGCAACTGCTGGGGCTGGCTGGTGCCGTACAGGTATCCGGGGTGATCGTCGATCTGACCGAGCTGCCGGGCGTAGGTGCGGGCCGCCTTGCGCTTGGTCTCGCGGATCGGCCAGAGCCAGGCCTGATCGAGGTGGCCGTGGCCGATGGCGCTGTACTCGAAGTCGGCCAACTCGCTGCCCGGCTCCTCGTGCGCGGCGAGCAAGCCGGCGAGCGCGGCGCGGGCGGACGGGATGTCGCCGGCCCGGACGCGGGCGTAGGACGCGCGCAGCCCGGCCCGAAGCTGGGTCTCGAGCGCGGCATCCTCGGTGGCGCCGGCCAGCACCAGCAGCGTCAGGTAGTCGTAGTACAGCCCGAACGCCTGGTCGTCGCGCACCGCCAGGTGCGCCCCGTGGAAGACGCCGCGCCCGACCGGGTAGAGCAGAAAGCCGTTGTACGCGACATCGGCGAAGAACTCGAGCGGGCCCGGCGCGACCGGCAGGTGGGGCAGCGGCCGGTAACGCCCGCCGCTGTGCGGCAGGTCGCCCTGCTGGAAGACGGTGCTGACCGAGTCGACGACCTCGCCGCGTGCGGTGTAGACCAGGCCCTCCCCGCGGATGCCGAGCATGACGACGGCGCCCTCGGCTCCGGCTGGCACCTCGCCCCTCAGGCGCAGCCACGCGCAGTCGAGCGTCTTGCCCCACGATCCGCCGTTGCTGAGGTGCTGGAAGGCGGAACGGTCGAGCTCGTGGAACGTGATGGGCTCGGCCGAGCGGACCACCTGGGCCTGCAGCGGGGCGATCCTGCGGTAGATCCTGCGGCGGATCGCAACCAGGCGCCGAAACTCGCGAGGCTGTTCGGCGCGGATCCCCCACAGCCACGTGGCGAAGCTCACCGATCGCCTCCTCGCGCTCGTCCGCAGCTTATCGGCCCGTACCGCCGCGCGATCAGTTGAGCGCCGGCAGATCCTTCGGGATCGTGCCGCTTCCGTAGAGGTCGGTGGCCAGTGCCTGCAGCGCCGTGAGGGCGGCGCGCTGCGGCAGCGGTCCGTACGAGATCCGGGCGACGCCGAGCTCCTCGTACTCGTGAGCGGGCAGGGCGCCCGGGATCCCGATGACGCTGATCGTGTTGCGGCCCAGTTCGGCGACCACCCGCTCCACAGACTCCTGGTCTATCAGACCCGGGATGAAGACCAGGGCGGCCCCCTCGGCCAGGAAAGCCTTGCCCCGCAGGATCGCCTCGGTGACCCGCTCCTCAAGCGGCCCGGTGCCCCTGACCAGGGCGTCAGTGCGCGCATTGAGCTGGAACGGCACCCCCTCGGCCTCCGCGGCGGCGACGATGGCGGCCACGCGCGCGACCGACTCGTCGAGCGGCTTCAGCCGGTCTTCGACGTTCGCACCCACCACGCCCAGCGCGATCGCGCGGCGGATCGTCTCGCCGGGTTCGGCGTAGCCGTCATCCAGGTCTGCAGTCACCGGGAGGTCGGTGGCTCGCACGATCGTCGCGACGCCGTCCAGGGCGACCTCGAGCGGCATCCCGCCGTCGGGGTAGCCGTACATGGCCGCGATGGAGTGCCCGGCGGTGGCGATGGCCTGGGTCTGCGGAAGGTCGGAGACGACCTTGGTCGATGCGGCATCCCACACGTTCACCACCCGGACGATCTCGGGGGCTTGGTACAGGGTGCGAAGCAGCTGGGCTTTGGCCACGGTGTCCGTGTTCGTCATGCTCCGACGCTACCCCGCGAAGCGCGAGAGGTGCCCAGCTGTCAACTAAGTTGACAGCCGTCGACGATGAGCGAAGAATCGCGGCAACGCGTTCGATCGCCGACGCTCGACCGGAGGAAACCCCATGGCCAAGAAAGACACGCCGCTCACCGCGAAGAGTTCGGTCGGCGACTGGCTCAAACATCCGGTGGGCGGTCCGCTGCTGCGCGCCATGCTTGCCGAGGGCGGGCAGAGCGAGAGCGCGCTGGCCCCGGTCAAGCTGTTCTCGCTGCAGCGCCTGGTGGCGATGAGCCAAGGGATGCTCAAGCAGGAGGTCGTCGACGATCTCGTCGCGAACGCGAACGGTGGGGTTGCTCCCGTCGAGGAGGACGACGCGGACGACGCCGCGACGAAGCAGGGCGCCGGCTGGTCCGAGCACATCACGTCGGGCCGCTTCAGTGGCAAGACCGTGATCGTCACCGGAGCCGGCTCGGGAATCGGCCGTGCAACCGCCTCCCGCGTCGCGCGGGAGGGCGGCCGGGTGATCGCCGTCGACGTCTCGAAGGAGCGCCTCGATGAACTCGCGGGCTCCCTGCAGGGCTCGGACGTCACGGTCGCGGTGGGCGACATAACGAACGCCGACGACATCGCCAGGATCGTCGCCGCCGCCGGCGACCGGATCGACGGCCTCGCCAACATCGCGGGCATCATGGACGACATGTCGCCGCTGCACGAGGTGAGCGACGCCATCTGGCAGCGCGTCTTCGCGGTCAACGTCGACGGGATGTTCCGGCTCACCCGCGCCGTGCTGCCGGCCATGCTCGACGCGCACCGCGGGTCGATCGTGAACATCGCCTCCGAGGCCGCCCTCCGTGGGTCCGCTGCCGGCCTCGCCTATACCGCCTCGAAGCACGCCGTGGTCGGGATCACCAAGAGCACAGCGTTCATGTATGCCGCCGAGGGCATCCGGGTCAATGCGGTCGCGCCCGGTCCTGTCGCGACCAATATCACGGCAAACTTCGCCTCGGAGCTGGGCTCGGAGCGGGTCGGGATGTTGTTGAGCACCTTGCCGCCGATCGCCGAACCGGCTCAGTTGGCGTCATCCATCACCTTCCTGCTGAGTGACGACGGCACGAACCTCACCGGCGTGATCCTGCCGTCGGACGGCGGCTGGTCGGTTCAGTAAGACGGTGTGATCAGGGTCTGCAGCAGGCCTCCGTACCGTTTCACCAGTTCGCGGTGGTCTGTGGCGAGCAGTTCTTCGTCGCCGACGACCCACAGGCTGTAGAGCAGGCCGCCAACCAGGGCGGCAGCCAAACGGGCTCGCAATTCGGCGTCCTCCCCGGTCAGACGGTCACGCAACGGGGTGACGAATGCCGTGTCGTGGGCTTCGCGCAACTGCGATCCGATCTCGGCACCGTCGCTCGCCCTGAGCAGGGCCAGAAAGATGCCTCGAACGTTCTCGTCGGAGTTCAGCACGAACTCGATGAAGCGTTCGCCGAGGCTCTCGAGGGGCGCTTCGCGCAGCAGGTGAGGGCCGAGGTCGAGCCGCATCGTCTCGAGGAAGAGCTTCTCTTTCGAGCCGAAATGGCGGATGACGAGGGCCGGATCGGCGCCCGCCGTCTTGGCGATCTCGCGCACCGAGACACCGGCATAGCCGCGCGCGGCGAACAGGCTGGCGGCTGCGCCGCGGATCGCATCGGGAGTGTCACTCATCCTCGCCAGCCTAGGCGCGGCAGTCGCTTCGACGACGGCGGATGAGGCGCTCGGCAGGGGATGGGCGGTGAACGCCGCTGTGAGCCTGCACGCCCGAATGTGATCCCTCACATTCGTTTCATCAGGAACGCATCGCGCGCCTAAACCAGCAATTCATTGAGAATCACGCGGATTCCGTTACCGGAACGTTACCGAATAGGCGTAGCGGTCCACCCAAATGTGAAGGCTAACATTGCGGGTGCAGCGCGCAGTCGCGGTGCACCACAGCAGCTCGGCATAGACCCGGGCCCCAAACGAGGAGGTTTGAGGAATGAAGAAAATCCTGGCTGCTGTCGCAGTCATCGGAGCTGTCGCTCTTGGCTTGACCGGATGTGCGACCAGCGGTGGCGGCGGGTCCGCCAACAAGGTGATCACCGTCGGCTTCGCCCAGACCGGATCGGAATCCGGATGGCGCGCGGCGAACACCGAGTCGATGAAGACGGCCTTCTCGGCCAAGAACGGCTTCAAGCTGATCTTCAACGCGGCAGACAACAAGCCCGAGAACCAGATCGCCGCCGTGCACAGCTTCATCAACCAGGGCGTTGACGCGATCGTGATCGCGGCCGTCGTCACCACCGGATGGGATGACGTGCTCAAGGAGGCCAAGGCCGCGAAGATCCCCGTGATCCTCGAGGACCGCACGATCGACGCCGACCCGAGCCTTTACGCCAGCTGGATCGGTGACGACTTCAAGAAGGAGGGCGTGACCGCCGGAACCTGGGCAGCCAAGGAGGCCGGCTCGACGCCGACCAACATGGTCGTGCTCGAGGGGACGACCGGTTCGGCTCCCGCCATCGACCGCGCGACCGGCTTCAACTCGGCCATCGGCTCGACCGGGATCAAGACGCTCGACTCGCAGACCGGCAACTTCACCCGCGCTGACGGCAAGACCGTCATGGAGGGCTTCCTGCAGAAGTACGGCAAGACGATCAACCTGCTGTTCGCTCAGAACGACGACATGGGCCTCGGCGCCCTCGACGCGATCAAGGCCGCCGGGCTCACGCCGGGCAAGGACATCAAGATCGTCACCATCGATGGAACGCACGATGGCCTGACCGCGCTCTCGCAGGGCGAGTTCAACTACGTCGTGGAGTGCAACCCGCTCCTCGGCGACAAGGTGGCCTCGGTCGTCAAGGATGTGCTGGCCGGCAAGAAGGTCGACAAGGCGTACACCGCTGTTGACGGCGCCTTCGACCAGGCGCAGGCCACGACGGCACTTCCCACCCGCAAGTACTGATCAGTCAGTAGTGGACCGGCGGGGCGGCATCACGTCGCCCCGCCGGTTTTGCCAACTCTCGAGTACGGAAGTAGACGTGACGCCGTGGGCGACGAAGTGAATGCCGTAGAGATGCGCGACATCTCGATCTCCTTTCCCGGAGTGCTGGCGCTCGATGGAGTGGACTTCACCCTCCGGCCGGGCGAGATCCACTCCCTGCTCGGCGAGAACGGCGCGGGCAAATCCACTCTCATCAAGGCCCTCACCGGGGTCTATCCGGTGGATGCCGGCACCATCTCGGTGGCAGGCCGGCGCCGTTCCTTCAGCGGCACCGCCGACGCGCAAGACGCCGGAATCGCCACCGTCTATCAAGAGGTCAACCTCTGCGCGAACCTCAGCGTCGGCGAGAACGTCATGCTGGGCAACGAGGTGCGGGGGCCCCTCGGTATCGACTGGCGCGCGACGCGGGCCCGGGCGGCTGAGTTCTTGGGCGAGCTGGGGCTCGACATCGACCCCCGGTCACCCCTGTCGAGCCACTCGTTGGCCGTGCAGCAGCTGGTCGCGATCAGCCGTGCGGTCGCCATCGACTGCCGGGTGCTGGTGCTCGACGAGCCGACCTCGAGCCTCGACCGTGGCGAGGTCGTCCAACTCTTCAGCGTGATGCGGCGGTTGCGCGATCGCGGGGTCGCGATCCTCTTCGTCACGCACTTCCTCGATCAGATCGACGAGATCTCCGACCGCTTGACCGTGCTACGCAACGGACGCCTGGTCGGCGAGTTCCAGGTCGGCGAGCTCGACCGAGCGCAGCTGATCTCGCGCATGCTCGGCCGCGAGCTCGCCGAACTCGACGTGATCGGCCGCTCGGCCGAACGCACCATCGACCGCTCGGGCGACCCGGTGCTCCGCGCGCTCGCGCTGGGCAAGAACGGCCAGATCGAGCCGGTCGACTTGGACGTCTTCGACGGCGAGGTGGTCGGCCTGGCCGGTCTCCTCGGATCGGGCCGCACCGAACTCGCCCGGCTGCTCTACGGTGCCGATCACGCCGATCGCGGCTCGATCCAGCTGCGCGGCGTCCCGACCCGGCTCTCATCGCCACGGCATTCCGTCGACCACCGCATCGCCTTCTCGTCCGAAGACCGCCGCGGCGAGGGGATCATCGGCGATCTCACCGTCGCCGAGAACATGGTGCTGGGCGTCCAGGCCAAGCGCGGCTGGCTGCGTCGCGTGAGGCGCACCCAGCGCGACGAGATCGTGGCCGGCTATCTGAAGCAGCTCGGCATCCGACCCGCCGACCCGAATGCGTTGATCCGCAATCTGTCCGGCGGCAATCAGCAGAAGGTGCTGCTGGCACGCTGGCTGGCGACGGCGCCCCAGCTTTTGATCCTGGACGAACCCACGCGCGGCATCGACGTCGGCGCCAAGGCCGAGATCCAGCGTCTGATCGCCGATCTGGCGGAGCAGGGCCTGGGCGTGGTGTTCATCTCCTCGGAACTGGACGAGGTGCTGCGGGTCTCGCAGCGCATCGTGGTGATGCGCGATCGCCGCAAGATCGCCGAACTGCAGAACAATGAGTCCGTGGATGTCGACGACGTCGTCGCATTGATCGCCAAGGAGGCTGCCGCGTGAGACGACTGCTGAAGACCCGGTTGCTCTGGCCGATCGGAGCGCTGGTCGCCCTGATCATCGTGAACGCGATCTCGCGCCCGAGCTTTCTCAGCATCACGGTGCGCGACGGCGAGCTCTACGGCTCGTTCATCGACATCCTGCGAAATAGCGCGCCGCTCATGCTGATCGCGCTCGGAATGACCCTGGTGATCGCCACCCGCGGCATCGACCTCTCGGTGGGCGCGCAGATGGCGATCTCGGGCGCGGTCGCGCTGACCATCATCAAAGGCTCGCCGACTCCGAACAGCCTCTCGACCATCGCGGTCGCGGTGCTGGCGGGCGTCGGTCTGACCCTGGTGTTCGGGCTCTGGAATGGATTCCTGGTGGCCGTGCTCGGCATCCAACCGATCATCGCCACCCTGGTGCTCATGCTGGCCGGCCGCGGCATCGCCCTGCTCATCACCGGCGGATTCATCACGACGATCAACAGCACGCCGTACGCGTTCATGTCGCAGGGCTACGCGCTCGGCTTTCCCTTCGCGTTCTTCGTCTCGCTCGGAGCGATCGTGATCGTCTCGCTCGTGGTGCGCCGCACCGCGCTCGGGGTGCTGACCGAATCCGTCGGCATCAACCCGACCGCGAGCCGGCTCGCCGGGGTGCGGGCGCGCAGCATCACCTGGGCCCTCTACGGGCTGAGCGGTCTGCTCGCCGGGTTCGCGGGCATCCTGTACAGCTCGAACATCATGGCCGCCGACGCGAACAACGCCGGCATCAACATCGAGCTGGATGCCATCCTCGCCGTGGTGCTCGGCGGCACCTCGCTGATGGGCGGCAAGTTCACGCTCGCCGGAACGGTCGTCGGCGTGTTCATCATCCAGACCCTGGCCTCGACGATCACCTTCCTCGGCGTTCCACCCGCGGTGACCCCGGTGTTCAAGGCGCTCGTGGTCATCATCGTCGTGCCTGTCGCAGTCCCGTCGGGTGCGGCAGTGGGTGCGGCAGCTCTGGCAACGGCTGCGACCAAGAGCCGCGGCCACGTCGCCGGCTCGCCCCGACGCAGGGAGCCGCCGCGTGAGCGCCACCACTCCGGCGACCGGCACGCCGCTCTCGTCCCTGCGCAAGCTGATCCAGCGGCGGGTGTCGTGGCTGCCGGTCGGCGCGGCGGTACTCATCCTGATCCTGATGTTCGTGGCGGGCCAGAGCTACTTCGGTCGTTTCCTCTCGCCCAGACTGCTGTCGTCGCTGCTGGTCGACAACGCCTACCTCGTCGTGCTCGCGGCCGGCATGACCTTCGTCATCCTGACCGGCGGGATCGACCTGTCGGTGGGGGCCGTCATGGCGTTCACCGGCATGCTGGCGGCCAAGCTGCTGTCGACCGGGGTGCCGACCGGCATCGTGATCCCGCTGATGATCGCGTCGGGCGCGGTCTTCGGCCTGATCATCGGCGTGCTCGTCAACTACTTCGACGTGCAACCATTCATCGCCTCGTTGGCGGGGATGTTCCTGGCCCGGGGTCTGTGCTTCGTGGTCAGCCTCGAGGCCATCCAGGTCAAAGACACCACGGTGCTCGGCCTCCAATCGGTCAAGCTGGGCGACTTCGTCACCTGGTACATCACGCCGACCGGGATCATCGCGCTGCTCGTCATCGTGGTCGCGGCGTGGGTTCTCGGCTACACCCGATTCGGGCGCACGGTGTACGCGATCGGGGGCAATGAGCAGTCCGCGCGGCTGATGGGGCTGCCCGTCGCGCGCACGAAGGTGCTGGTCTACGTCATCAGCGGCGTCTGCGCGGGGATCGCCGGTCTGCTGTTCACGGCATACACAGCGGCCGGCTACAGCCTGAACGGCATCGGGACCGAACTCGACACCATCGCATCGGTCGTGATCGGCGGAACGCTGCTCGCCGGAGGCAGCGGCTACGTCATCGGCTCCCTGGTCGGGGTGCTGGTCTACGGCGTGATCAAGGTCTCGATCACCTTCCTCGGAGCGGACTCGTCCTGGACACGCATCACGATCGGTATCCTCTTGCTGGTCTTCGTCGTCGTGCAGCGCGTGCTGGTCGCTCGCGGCAGCCGACGGTAGGAGCACACCCCCGGCAACGATCCCGACCAGCACGACCCGCCCAGAAGGGAGGTTCCACGTGGAGGCGCAGCCCGTCCTCGAGGTGGTCGGCGCCCAGCTGCGCTTCGCGGGAGACACCGCGCTCGCCGACGTGGACTTCCGGATGTTCCCCGGCGAGGTGCACTCGCTCATGGGCGAGAACGGCGCAGGCAAGTCCACCCTGATCAAGGCGATCACCGGGGCTCTCCGCCTCGATGCGGGGTCCATCTCGGTCGATGGCAAGCCGGTGTCGTTCTCGACGCCGGCAGCCGCCCAGCGCGCAGGCATCCGCACGGTCTATCAAGAGATCGATCTTCTGCCCAACCTGTCGGTCGCCGAGAACATCATGCTCGGCCGCGAGCCGCGGAGGCTCGGGTTCATCGATTGGCGCGCGACCCGGCTCGCCGCTCGCGAGGCGATGCGACAGGTCGGCCTCGACCTGGATCCGGACTCGCTGCTGAGCAGCCATTCGCTCGCGGTGCAGCAGCTGGTGGCGATCGCGCGGGCGGTCTCGACCGAGGTCAAGATCCTGATCCTCGACGAGCCGACCTCGAGTCTGGATCAGGACGAGGTGGCCGAGCTGTTCGGCGTGATCCGGGAGTTGAAGAGCCGCGGCGTCGCCATCCTCTTCGTCTCGCACTTCCTCGAGCAGGTCTACGAGATCTGCGACCGCGTGACGGTGCTGCGCAACGGCAGCATGGTCGGCGAGTACCTGACCACCGAGCTGCTGCGCATCGACCTGGTGCAGAAGATGCTCGGGCGTGACATCGCCGAGCTGGATCCCGAGCTCCGTTCGGCGGCACCGCTGCCCGAGTCGGATCGCCGCGTCGTGCTGTCTGCGGTCGATGTGGGGCGGACCCACCGCATCCAGCCGACCTCGGTCGATCTGATGGCCGGCGAGGTGCTCGGCCTGGCCGGCCTGCTCGGCTCGGGGCGCACCGAGCTCGCCAGGATCGTGAGCGGGGTCGATCCCACCGAGACCGGCCGGATCGTCTACGAGGGCACGCAACGCCATTTCGCCGAGCCGCGCGAGGCGCTCGCTGCGGGAGTCGCGTACTCGTCAGAAGACCGCAAGCACGAGGGCATCATTGCCGAACTCTCGGTGCGCGAGAACATCCTGCTCGCCCTCCAGGCCGAGCAGGGCTGGGTGCGCCGCATCGCGCGGCGCCGACAAGACGAGCTGACGGCCAGCTGGATCGAGGCGCTCGACATCCGCCCGGCCAACCCCGAGCATCCGGCCGGCTTGCTGTCGGGGGGCAACCAGCAGAAGGTGATGCTTGCGCGGCTGCTGGCCGTTGCCCCGCGCGTGCTCGTGCTCGATGAGCCCACTCGGGGGATCGACGTCGGTGCCAAGATCGAGGTGCAGCGCGTGATCTCCGATCTCGCCGCCACCGGCATGTCGGTGGTGTTCATCTCGGCCGAACTCGAAGAGGTGCTCAGAGTCAGCGATCGCATCCTCGTACTTCGCGATCGGCGCGCGGTCGCCGAACTGGATCCCGAGGCGCTGACCGTCGACATGCTTCTGGCCATCGTGGCCAAGGCCGATCCGGACGAGTGAGCCGACGAGACGATGAGCGCAGCAGACAAGCCCCTCCGCGGGGCCAACATCTTCGATGTCGCGCGTCTCGCCGGGGTCTCGCATCAGACGGTGTCTCGTGTGCTGAACGACGTGCCGGGGGTGCGCCCCGCCACGCGCCTGCGTGTCGAGCAGGCGATCACGCAGCTGCGATACAGCCCCTCGCCCGCCGCGCGCGCGCTGGTCACCCGCCGCACCCGCATGATCGGACTGATCGCGCCGAGCACCGCCGACTACGGCCCGTCGTCGATCGCCCTGCACTTCAATGAGGCGGCACGGGATGCCCGCTACGGGGTCGTGACCGTCACCACGGTCGACATCTCGCACGATGCGGTGCGCGCGGCGGTCGAGTCGCTGCTGAGCCAGCGGGTCGAAGCCGTGGTCGTGATCGTGGCCGATATCGCGGTGATCGAGGGCATCCGGAGTCTGGATGTCGGGGTCCCGGTGGTCGCCGTCACGGCGAGCCAACGTCCGGCGCACCTGATCACCTCGATCGACCAGTACCGGGGCGCGCGCTCGGCGGTCCGCCACCTGATCGATCTGGGGCATCGCCAGATCGCGCACATCTCGGGGCCGCCTTCGGCCCCCGAATCGATCGAGCGGCTGCGCGGCTGGCGCGATGAACTCGCGGCCGCCCGGCTGGTGGCGCGCGAGCCGGGCCACGGCGACTGGTCGGCGCGCAGCGGCGCTGCTTTCGGTGCGCAACTGGCTCAAGACCGCGACACGACCGCCGTCTTCGCCAGCAACGATCAGATGGCGCTCGGCGTGATGTCGGCGCTGCTCGCCCAGGGGCGCCGCGTGCCGCTCGACGTCAGCGTCGTCGGATTCGACGACGTGCCCGAGGCCGCGTACTTCTCCCCGGCACTGACCACCGTCGCACAGGACTTCGCGGCCCTCGGAGCCCTCACCATGCAGCGGGTTCTGCTCGCGGTGGAGGACTCCGATTCGCCGGGAGAGTCGTTGCCCCTTCCCACCCGGCTGATCGTCCGCGAGTCGACGGCGCCGCCCTCCGGAGCGTCGGCCCCGTAGCACTGCTCAGCCCTGGCCGTTCACCACTTCAAAGAGTCCACCCACTGCCATCGCGAACAATGTTCCGGCAGAGCCGATGATCACCGCGACGATCGTCGCGATGATCGCCCAGGTCGCGGCGCCAGGAGCGCTCGGATCGTGCCCTTCACACCGGCGACCTCGCACCGCCAGGTACCAGATCGGGGAGACGAGGGCGAGAACCGCAGGGGCTCGCTCCACAAAACCTCTCCGACCGAGCGCGGCGACATCGGCTCGCGCGACGAAATACTGGATGAGAGCAGTGACGGCCGCCGCGCAGGCCAGGGTGGTCGTGCTCCAGCCACCCGGAAGAGTGCCCAGCAGCGTCACAACGACGGGGAGCAACGGGAGAGCCTGAAGGGCCGAAACCTGCCTGGTGTCGGCGCGAGGGCGAATCACCACGGGCTGCCGACTCACCACGGGACGGCGCAAGGCGGCCTCAGCGGGCGTCACGTCATCCGGATGCCAGGTCACGACCCAAACGTAGGCTTCGGCCGGGAAGAGCAAACGCCCCAGTCCGAGAGCCACCCTGAACCTGCCGCCCCGCCGCGGGACTCCCTTGGCCGTCAGATGCCTTGCGCCAGCCTCCAGTAGGCGGCATTCCAACGCACCTCACGACTGAAACCCTCAATAGTGGTTTCATCATCGATCACGAGCAGCTCGACTCCGGTCATGGCTGCGAAGTCGCGGATCACCTCGATGCCCAGCTGGCTGGTCATCACCGTGTGATGCGCGGCGCCGGCCGTGAGCCAGGCGGTCGCCGAGGTGCGGAAGTCGGGAGCCGGCTTCCAGACCGCGCGACCCACCGGCAGCTTCGGCATCGGGTGGGGCAGCGCCACGTTCTCGACCACGTTGGCCACCAGCCGGAAGCGGTCGCGCATGTCGCTCAGAGCGACCACGAGCGCCGGGCCCGGGTCGGCCGTGAAGACCAGGCGCACCGGGTCATCCTTGCCGCCGATGCCGAGCGGGTGGATCTCGAGGCTGGGCTTCGCGGTCGTCAGCGACGGGCTGACCTCGAGCATGTGTGCGCCGAGGATAAGCTCGCGACCCGGCGTCAGGTCGTAGGTGTAGTCCTCCATCAGGCTCGCCCCGCCGGGCAGCCCCGCGCCCATGACGGATGCCGCGCGCACCAGGATCGCGGTCTTCCAGTCGCCCTCCGCGCCGAATCCGTAGCCGTCGGCCATCAGCCGCTGAACGGCCAGGCCGGGCAGCTGCTTCAGCGCGCCCAGGTCTTCGAAGTTGGTGGTGAAGGCCGAGAAGCCGCCCTCCTCGAGGAAGCCGCGCAGGCCCGCCTCGATGCGGGCTCCGTCGCGCAGGGATTCGTGCCGCGCGCCGTCCGGCCGGAGCTCGGGCACGACGTCGTAGGCCTCGAGGTACTCGGCGACCAGCTCGTCGACGGCCGAGTCGGCAACGGCGGCCACGGCATCCGCCAGTTCGTTGACGCCCCAGGTGTTGACCTGCACGCCGAACCGCAGCTCGGCCTCGGTCTTGTCACCCTCGGTCACGGCGACGTAGCGCATGTTGTCGCCGAAGCGGGCGAGCTTCATGCTGCGGGTCGCCGCTCGGCCGGCCGCGGCGCGGCTCCATGCGCCGACGCGCGCCGCGACCGCCGAGTCTGTCACGTGCCCCACGACGGTGGTGCGCGGAATGTTGAGGCGCGACTCGATGTAGCCGAACTCGCGGTCGCCGTGGGCGGCCTGGTTCAGGTTCATGAAGTCGAAGTCGATCTCGCTCCAGGGCAGTTCGACGTTCGCCTGGGTGTGCAGGTGCAGCAGCGGTTTCTGCAGCGCGTCGAGTCCGGCGATCCACATCTTGGCCGGGCTGAAGGTGTGCATCCAGGCGATGAGGCCGATGACCGAGTCGTCGGCGTTCGCGTCGAGAACGGCCCGGCGGATCGCCGCGCTGTCGGTCAGCACCGGCTTCCAGACGATCGTGACCGGCACCTCGGATGCCGCGCCCAACGTGCGCGCGACCTGCTGCGACTGCTCGGCCACCTGCTTGAGCGTCTCCTCGCCGTACAGGCCCTGGCTGCCGGTCAGGAACCAGACCTCGCGGGTCTTCAGGTCGGGGATGATGCTGCGGCTCATGGGGGAGTCCTTTCGGTGGATGCGGCGCCGACGTCGGTCAGAGCGCCGAGACGGCGGCGCGCTCGACCTCGAGGCCGGCGCGGTAGCGGATGAGGTAGTCGGCGAAGCCCGCGACGTCGCGGGGGTCGGGATCCACGGTCTCGGGCTCGGGTCCGGTGAAGACGCGGTCGCGCAGGTAGCTCGCGAGCTCGAGCCCGGCGTCGCCCGCCGCCGCATACGCGGCCAGCACGGCCATCCCCCAGGCGCCACCCTCGGATGCGGTCTCGGCGACGGTGACCGGCGCGTTCAGCGCGCCCGCCAGCAATCGCTGAGCGACCCCCGCCGTGCGGAACATGCCGCCGTGCGCGCGCATCGCGTCGAGCTCGACGCCCTCGTCGGCGAGCACCTGCATGCCGATGCTGAGGGTTCCGAACACGCCGTACAGCTGGGCGCGCATGAAGTTCGCGAGGGTGAGCCGGCTCTCGGGACCGCGTACGACCAGCGGGCGCCCCTCGGGCAGCCCGGCGATCGGCTCGCCCGCCAGCAGGTTGTAGGCGAGCAGGCCACCGGCATCGGGCTCGCCCTCGAGCGCCTCGGCGAACAGGGCGCCGTAGACCGCATCCGAGTCGATCGGCGTGCCTGCGGCCTCAGCGAAACGACCGAACACACCCGCCCACTCGGCGAGCTCGCTCGTGCCGTTGTTGCAGTGCACCATCGCGACCGGAGCACCGACCGGCGTCGTCACGACGTCGATCTCATGGTGCACGCGCTGCAGGGGGCGTTCCATGACCACCATCGCGAAGATGCTGGTGCCCGCGCTGATGTTGCCGGTGCGCGGCGCGATCGCGTCGGTGGCGACCATCCCGGTGCCGGCGTCGCCCTCCGGCGGGCAGAGCGGCGCGCCCGGCTGCAGGGCGCCGCTCGGGTCGAGCAGCGCAGCGCCCTCTGACGTCAAGGAGCCCGCCGGTTGTCCGGCGACGAGCACCTCGGGCAGCAACTCGCGAAGCGATCCGGTCAATGCGGTGCCCGCGACGAGCTGGTCGTACCGGCTCAGCAGCTCGCTGTCGTAGTCGCGCGTCGCCGGGTCGATCGGGAACATTCCCGAGGCGTCTCCGACGCCGAGCACGTGCCGACCGGTCAGCTTCTCGTGCACATAGCCGGCCAGCGTGGTGAGGGAACGGATCTCGGCGACGTGCGGCTCGGCATCCCGCACGGCCTGATGCACGTGGGCGATCGACCAGCGCAGCGGGATGTTGACCCCGAGCAACTCGGTCAGTTCGGCCGCAGCGTCGCCGGTCGAGGTGTTGCGCCAGGTGCGGAACGGCACGAGCTGCCCGCCGGTGCCGTCGAAGGCCAGATAGCCGTGCATCATCGCCGAGATGCCGATGCCCGCGAACGAGGTCGGAGCCGATCCGAGGTGGTCGACCAGGTCGGCGTATGCCGCGCGCAGGCCTGCCCAGACGTCGTCGAGCGAGTAGGTCCAGACGCCGTCGAGGTACTGGTTCTGCCACTCGTGCGCACCCGTCGCGAGAATCGTGGCGGGCTCGTCGGCCGCGACCAGGCACAGCTTGATGCGGGTCGACCCGAGCTCGATGCCCAGGATGCCGTTCGCCTGCGCGCTCATCGCCGGGCGTCGCCGCTCTGGCCGTACACGTTCTGGTAGCGGGCGTAGAGCGCATCGATGGTGGATTGCGGAAGCGGCACCAGCGGGCCGCCCTGCCGCGCGATCTGCACGGTGCGCGCCGCGTCTTCGCACATGACCGCGGCCTTCACCGCGTCGCGCGCGTTCACACCCACCGTGAACGGGCCGTGGTTCTGCATCAGCACCGCCCGCGAGCGGTGTCCGCGCAGCGTCGCGACGATGCCGCGCCCGATCGAGTCGTCGCCGATGATCGCGACCGGCCCGACCGGGATCGGGCCGCCGAACTCATCGGCCATGCCGGTGATCACGCACGGAATCTCTTCGCCGCGCGCCGCCCAGGCGACCGCGTAGGTGGAGTGCGTGTGCACGATGCCGCCCACCTCGGGCATTTCGCGGTAGACGTAGGCGTGCGCGGCGGTGTCGCTCGAGGGACTGCGCTCGCTGCCCTGGGTGCCGGGCACGACGTCGCCGTCGAGGTCGCACAGGATCATGTTGTCGGCAGTGAGGTCGTCGTAGGAGACGCCGGACGGCTTGATGACGAAATAGTCGGTGCCCGGAACCCGGCCGGAGACGTTGCCGCCGGTCCAGACGACGAGGCCGTAGCGCACCAGTTCGCTGTGCAGAGCGGCGACCTCGGCGCGCACGCGCTCGATCTCAGCGCTGCTCGTTGCCTGCGGCATCCTGGCCTCCTTGCCGGGGGACGGCGCATCTGGCGCCTCGAATCGAGGTCATGTTAGCGCTAACACGGTGGGTGTCGCAACGCGGGCCTCGAGGGGTCTCATGACGCGGGCGGCGCGGTCGATTCCCGCACAACGAGTCGAGCCTCGAGCGGGGGGATGAGCTCGGGCGGGCCGCCCTCGATCTGCCGGATCAGCGACTCCACCGCGACCCGTCCGATCTGCTCGAAATCCTGTCGCACGGTCGTCAGAGCGGGCAGGTAGAACTTCGCCTCGGGCACATCGTCGAAGCCGACCACGCTCACGTCGTGCGGCACGCGTCTGCCCAGAGCGACCAGGCCGTGCACCAGTCCGAGCGCCATCTGGTCGTTCCCCGAGAACACCGCGGTGGTGCGCGGATCGAGCCGGGATGCCGCCCGATAGCCGGACTCGGCCGTCCAGTCGCCCACGAGGATCTCGGGCGTGCGGATACCGGAAGACTCCAACGCGTGCTCGTACGCCGCTCGTCGAGCCGCAGCCTCGAGGAACTCGATCGGGCCGGCGAGGTGCTGGATGCGTCGGTGCCCGAGCCCGAGCAGGTGGTCCATCACCAGCCTCGCTCCCGCGGACTGATCGACGGACACCGCCGTGCCGCTGCCGAGTTCGACGGCTTGCAGAGTGGCGATCGGCATCCGGATGTCGAGGGCGCGCAGCGCTTCGAGCACCCGCTGCTGCGGAGCGATCACGACCAGGGCCTCGATCGCCTGGTCGAGCAGGAATCCCAGGCCCGAGACGATCGAGTCGCGGTCATCGGCTGCGGTCGTCACCAGGGAGTGATACCCCGCCGCGCGCGCCGCGACCTCGATGCCCTGCACGGTGCTGGTCGGGCCGTAGTCGGTCACCGCCGGCGCGAGCACGCCGATCGCGCGCGAGCGACGAGTGGCCAGGGTGCGCGCCGCCACGTTGCGCCGGTAGCCGAGCTCGGCGATCGCCACCAGCACCCGGTCGCGGGTCTCGGGGCGGATGCTGCCGAATCCGTTCACGACCCGCGAGACGGTCTGATGCGACACGCCGGCACGCGCCGCCACGTCGTACATGTTCGGCGATCTGCGTACCGTTCCGTCCGTCACCGCTCGCCCTTCCGCTGTCGAGTCATTATGGCCGCTGAGCCGGTGGTGCATGGCCCGCCTTCGCCCATGGGGGTGGTCGCGAGATGCGTATGCCGCGACCGGCATGTGGTCTGACCGCCCGTCTGCGGCCCGGTTGAACGGCTTGCGCGTCCACGCGCGGGCAATATGATCCGATGCACGAAGCGATAGCGTGACCGGTCACGCACGCGGCAATCGGAGCGACATGACGGACACGGGCGCGGCAGCCGACGAGCAGGCCGGCGAGGGCGGAAAGGCCCTGTCGATCCGCGATGTCGCGCGCATCGCCGGGGTGTCACGGCAGACCGTCTCGCGGGTGCTCAACCGGCAGCCGAACATCAAGCCGTCGACGGAGGCCCACGTTCGCCAGGTGATCGAGGACGTCGGCTGGCGCCCCAACAGCGCGGCCAGGGCGCTGGCCACCAGCCGCTCGAAGACCATCGGGTTGCTGGTGTCGGCCCGCTCGCAGTACGGGCCCTTCAGCGCAGCCGCGGCGATCGATGACGCCGCACGCCAGCGCGGATACACGATCAGCTCGGCGACGCTCGACCGCGGCGACGACGAGAACATCGCGGCCGCCCTCGACGCCTTCGTGATGCAGGGCGTTGACGGCGTCGTGGTGATCGCGCCGCAGCAGCGCGCGCACGAGGCGCTCAAACGCGTCGCCATCGGGGTGCCGTTCGTGAGTCTGCAGTGGCGCGACGGTCCGAACGAGCGCGTCGTGGCCTTCGACCAGCTGGCGGGCGCGCGCGCGGCGACGCGTCACCTGATCGAGCTCGGGCACAGCCGCATCCTGCACATTGCCGGCCCGCAGGACTGGAACGAGGCCGAGGAGCGCATGCGCGGCTATCTGGCCGAGATGTCGGACAACGACATGCCGACCGAAGCCCCGGTGCTCGGCGACTGGACGGGCGATCTCGCCTACGAGCTCGGCATGAAACTGCTCGGCCACCGCGAGTTCACCGCGGTGTTCGCGTCGAATGACCAGATGGCGCTTGGCATCATCCACGCCGCGCACGACCTCGGGCTCTCGGTGCCGGACGATCTGAGCGTGGTCGGATTCGACGACATCCCCGAGGCCAAGCATTTCATCCCGGCGCTGACCACCGTGCGCCAGGACTTCGCCCAGTTGGGCGGGATGGCCATCGACATCCTGCTGGCCGACATCGAAGGATCCGAACCGCCGGCGCCCGTCGTGCTCGAGGTTCCCGAGCTCGTGATCCGGGCGAGCACGGCCGCGCCTCCTCACGCTTGAGACACGATTTCGGCGGGGTGGCTTGACGCGGCGCCCGTTCGGGGCATAACGTCGCACCGTTCTGGGACCGGTCACAATTCCCGACACCAGCACTGTGAGACGACGAAGGGGTCGACATGTCGACATGGAGCCCGCGCTCGCGCGGACCGCGTTGCGCCCCGCCGCTGTCGCTGCAGTCGCGTCGGTCGACCGTTCCGAGCTCGGTCGGATTCGCGTGCACACGGCGCGCGAACCGCCTCTCCGCTCGAAAGGAATCACAGTGAAGTTCAAGACAATCGCGGTCGGCATCGTCGCCCTCGGCGTCGCCGTGTCGCTCGCGGCATGCTCAGGCGGAGGCCGTCCCGGCGCCGGCGCCAGCGGCAGCACCGACAACAAGGGCGCCCTCGTCGGTGTCGCGATGCCGACCAAGGTGTCCGCCCGATGGATCGCCGACGGCAACGCCGTCAAGGCCGACCTCGAGAAGGACGGCTACAAGGTCGACCTCGAGTACGCCAACAACGACATTCCCACCCAGGTGCAGCAGATCAACACCATGATCACCAAGGGCGCCAAGGTGCTCATCATCGCGTCGATCGACGGCGGGTCGCTGACCGACCAGCTCGACGCCGCGGCCAAGGCCGGCATCAAGGTGATCTCGTACGACCGCCTGCTGACCGGTGACAAGAACGTCGACTACTACGTGTCGTTCGACAACTACAAGGTCGGTGTCTACCAGGCCAACTCGCTGCTCACCGGCCTCGGCGTGCTCGACGCCGACGGCAAGAAGACCGGCGTGAAGGGTCCGTTCAACATCGAGATCTTTGCGGGAAGCCCGGACGACAACAACGCCACGTTCTTCTACAACGGCGCCATGGACACCCTGAAGCCCTACCTGACCGACGGCACCCTGGTGGTGAAGAGCGGCCAGACCGACTTCAACAAGGTCGCGATCCTGCGCTGGGACCCGGCAACCGCCAAGGCCCGCATGCAGGACCTCATCGCCAAGTCGTACTCGAGCGGTGCTGACGTGCAGGGCGTGCTGTCCCCGTACGACGGCCTGTCCGACGGCATCCTGAGCGCGCTCCAGGGCGCCGGCTACGGATCGGGTGGCAAGAACATCCCGATCATCACGGGCCAGGACGCCGAGATCCCGAGCGTCAAGCAGATCATCGCGGGCACGCAGTACTCGACGATCTACAAGGACACCCGCCAGCTGGCCAACGAGGCCGCCAAGATGGCGAACGACCTGCTGACCGGCAAGAAGCCGCAGGTGAACGACACCAAGAGCTACAACAACAAGGTGAAGGTCGTTCCGAGCTACCTGTTCCAGCCCGTCGTGGTGACCAAGGACAACTACCAGAAGGTCCTGGTCGACAGCGGCTACTACAAGGCGTCAGACCTCCAGTAATTCCTGGAGCGTGACGCGCGGCCGGGTGGTGCGACGATGGTCGCACCACCCGGTTCGCAAGCCGCATGGCATGCCCTGCCCGCTTCTTCATCCACGCAGCAAGAAAGTCCCAGCACCATGGCCGACACCATCCTCGAGATGCGCAACATCTCCAAGACCTTCCCGGGCGTCAAGGCGCTGCAAGACGTGTCGATCTCGATCGAGGAGGGTTCCGTTCACGCCATCTGCGGCGAGAACGGCGCGGGCAAGTCCACGCTGATGAAGGTGCTCTCGGGCGTCTACCCGCACGGCACCTTCGACGGCGAGATCCTGCTCCGCGGCGAGCCCGTCGAGTTCCGGTCGATCAACGACTCGGAGGCTGCCGGGATCGTGATCATCCACCAGGAACTGGCGCTCTCGCCGTACCTGTCGATCGCCGAGAACATCTACCTCGGCAATGAGAAGCAGCGCGGCGGCTTCATCGACTGGAACGAGACCAACCTCGAAGCCGGCAAGCTGCTCAAGAAGGTCGGTCTGCGCGACAACCCGATCACCAAGATCGTCGACATCGGAGTCGGCAAGCAACAGCTCGTCGAGATCGCCAAGGCGCTCTCGAAAGAGGTGAAGATCCTCATCCTCGACGAGCCCACCGCGGCTCTGAACGACGACGACTCTGCTCACCTGCTCGACCTGATCCGCCAGCTGAAGAAGCAGGGCATCACGTCGATCATCATCAGCCACAAGCTCAACGAGATCAAAGCGATCGCCGACCGCGTCACCATCATCCGCGATGGCAAGACGATCGAGACCCTCGAAATGAACGAGAAGGGCGCAGACGAGAACCGCATCATCAAGGGGATGGTGGGCCGGGATGTCGCGAGCCGGTTCCCCGACCATGTCCCTCACCTCGGCGAGGAATTGCTGCGCGTCGAGCACTGGACCGTGCACCACCCCTTGGACCGCAGCCGCAAGGTCGTCGACGACGCCAACATCTCGGTGCGCGCCGGCGAGATCGTGGGCATCGCCGGACTGATGGGAGCGGGCCGCACCGAGCTCGCGATGAGCATCTTCGGGCACAGCTACGGCGCCGGCATCAGCGGGCAGGTGTACAAGCGGGGAGTGCCGATCTCGGTCAACACGGTGTCGAAGGCCATCGAGGCGGGCATCGCATACTCGACAGAGGACCGCAAGCGCTACGGCCTGAATCTGATCGACAACATCCAGCGCAACATCTCGATCGCCGCGCTCGACAAGCTGGTCAACTGGTTGAAGCTGGTCGACGCGCACCGCGAGACCACCGTCGCCAACGAGTACCGCGCGTCGATGAACATCAAGACGCCCACCGTCACGGCCGTCACCGGCAAGCTGTCGGGCGGCAATCAGCAGAAGGTCGTGCTCTCGAAGTGGATGTACGCCGACCCCGACGTGCTCATCCTCGACGAGCCCACCCGCGGCATCGATGTCGGCGCCAAGTACGAGATCTACACGATCATCGACCGGCTCGCCGACCAGGGCAAGGGCGTCATCGTCATCTCGTCGGAGCTGCCAGAGCTGCTCGGCATCTGCGACCGCATCTACACCCTCAGTGAGGGCCGGATCACGGCCGATGTGCCGCGCGAGAAGGCCACCGCCGAATACCTCATGCAATTCATGACCCAGGAACGCGAGAAGACCCACGCATGAAACCGCTCACCAACGCCGTTCAGTACCTCGGCAGCCAGTTGCGCCAGATCGGCCTGTTCATCGCCCTGATCGTGATCGTCGTGTTCTTCCAGATCACGACCAACGGGATCACGTTGGCCCCGATCAACGTGTCGAACCTGGTGGTGCAGAACAGCTACATCCTGATTCTCGCCGTCGGCATGGTGATGGTGATCATCGCCGGGCACATCGACCTCTCGGTCGGAAGCGTCGTGGCCTTCATCGGCGCGATGGCCGGCGTCATGATGTCGGAGTGGCACCTCCCGTGGCCGATCGCGGTCGTCCTGTGCCTCGTGATCGGGGCCATGGTGGGCGCCTGGCAGGGGTTCTGGATCGCGTACTTCGGCATCCCGGCCTTCATCGTCACCCTGGCGGGCATGCTGGTGTTCCGCGGAGCCGCGCAGATCGCGCTGGGCAACCAGCAGATCTCGTTCTTCCCGATCGAGTTCCGAGCGATCGGCTCCGGATTCCTGCCGGCCTTCGGCAGCACGGGCTATGAGCCGCTGACGCTCATCATCGGCGTCGTCGCCAGCCTCGCGATCATCGCCAACGCCTCGCGCCAGCGCGTGGTGCGCCGCAGGTACAGCCTCGAGGACGAGCCGATCTGGTGGTTCGTGGTCAAGCTGGCCTTCCTGATCGGCCTTGTCCTGACCGTCGCCTTCCTGCTGGCGAGCTACAACGGCACCCCGATCGTGCTCGTGATTCTGGGCGTGCTCGTGGTGGCATACACCGTCGTCATGCAGCGCTCGGTGTTCGGCAGGCACATCTACGCGATCGGCGGCAACCTGAACGCGGCCGCCCTGTCTGGCATCAAGACCAAGCGGGTGACCTTCCTGCTCTTCGTCAACATGGGCGTGATCGCGGCTGTCGCGGGCATCGTCTTCACCGCCGGCCTGAACCTGGCGGGACCGCAAGCGGGCACCGGCTTCGAGTTGGATGCCATCTCGGCGGTCTTCATCGGCGGCGCCGCGGTCACCGGCGGTATCGGCACGATCCCCGGCGCCATCATCGGTGGTCTGATCATCGGCGTGCTGAACAACGGCATGTCGATCCTCGGGGTGGACAGCGACTACCAGCTGCTCATCAAGGGCCTCGTGCTGCTCGCCGCGGTCGCCTTCGACGTCTACAACAAGAGGCGCTCGGTCGGGCGCTGAGTCGGATCGCGGTCGGCGGATTCACCCGACGAATTTGCCGCAATAGGCCGCAAAAGGCGCGCCCAGGCCCCGCTTTCGCTGCAAATACATCTAATGTTTGCCCTATGCTGATCCCTGGCGAAGGGACAGTTCATGCAGACTCGCGCAACTCGAGGCGGGCTCCACCTGACGGAGATCGGTCTGGGGGCCGCGCAGTTCGGCAACCTCTTCCGCGAGACCACCGATGAGCAGGCCGAGGGTGCCGTTTCGGCGGCGTGGCACGGAGGGGTCCGCTACTTCGACACCGCGCCTCACTACGGCCTCGGCCTCTCGGAGCGACGCCTCGGGCGGCTGCTGAAGGCCTTTCCGCGTGACGAGTTCCTCGTGTCGTCGAAGGTCGGAAAGCTGTTGGTTCCCAGCCCGGAATCGGCGGATCGGCTCGACGACCAGGGGTTCGTGGTCCCCGCCTCCACGCGGCGCGCGTGGGACTTCAGTCGCGATGGCATCCTGCGATCCCTCGAGAGCACCCTCGAGCGCACGGGCCTCGACTCGATCGACATCGTCTATCTCCACGATCCGGACGATCATCTCGACCAGGCGCTGGGAGAGGGCATCCAGACCCTGATCGAATTGCGCGAGCAGGGCGTCGTGCGGGCGGTCGGCGCCGGCATGAACCAGTCCGAAGCGCTCGCCGCGCTGATCCGAGCCGCCGACGTCGACCTCGTGATGCTCGCGGGCCGCTACACCCTGCTCGAGCAGGGGGCGGCCGACGACCTGCTTCCGCTCGCCCTGGAGCGCGGAGTCGGTGTCGTGATCGCCGGCGTGTACAACTCGGGCCTGCTCAGTTCGCCGCGGCCGCCGGCAGATGCCAAGTACGACTACGCCGACGCCCCCGCCGAGCTGATCGCACGAGCCAACGCCATTGCCGACGTGTGCGAGGCGCACGGCGTCACCCTTCCGGAAGCCGCCATGGCCTTTCCCCTTCTGCATCCGGCCGTCGTCTCGGTGGTGGTCGGTGCGCGCGACGCGACGCAGATGACCGGCAACCTCGAGCGTTACGCAGTGACCATCCCGCCCGAGCTCTGGGCCGACTTGCGCGGCGCTTCGCTCCTCCCTGCGTTGCCTTCGCCTCACGCCTGACGGGACCTGACACATGACCACCATTACCGCCGTGACCAGCCACGATGTCCGGTTCCCCACCTCGCTGAGCGCCGACGGCTCGGACGCGATGAACAAGGACGGCGACTACTCGGCCGCCTATGTCGTGATCCACACGGACGATCCCGCTCTCACCGGCTACGGATTCACTTTCACCATCGGGCGCGGAAACGACCTGTGCACCGAGGCGGCGCGGCAGCGCGGCATCCCACTGATCGGCCGATCGGTCGAGCTCTCGGTCGCCGACCTGGGGGCGGTGTATCGCGAGCTGAACAGGGATTCGCAGCTGCGCTGGTTGGGCCCGGACAAGGGGGTGGAGCACCTGGCCCTCGCCGCCGTGATGAACGCGATGTGGGATCTCGCGGCGCGCGTGGCTGGCAAGCCGCTGTGGCGGCTCCTCGCGGAGATGACCCCGGAGCAGCTCGTCGACGCTGCCGACCTGAGCTACCTCTCCGACGCCATCACCCGCGACGAGGCCATCGCGATGCTCACGAAGCTCGAGCCGACCAGGGCCGAGCGCATCGCGGAGCTCACCCGCACCGGCTATCCCTGCTACACCACCAGCGCCGGATGGCTCGGCTACAGCGACGAGAAGCTGCGGCGGCTGCTTCAGGAGGCGGTCGACGACGGCTACCGCCACGTGAAGTTGAAGGTGGGCGCGGATCGCGATGAAGACATCCGTCGGCTGAAGATCGCTCGCGAGGTGATCGGTCCTGACGCCAAGTTGATGATCGACGCCAATCAGGTGTGGGACGTTCCGGAGGCGATCGAGTGGATCGGTGACCTCACGCCGTACGACCTCTACTGGGTCGAGGAGCCGACGAGCCCCGATGATGTCCTCGGTCACGCCGCGATCCGGAAGGCGATCTCGCCCGTGGGAATCGCGACGGGCGAGCACGGGATGAACCGCGTTCTGTTCAAGCAGATGTTCCAGGCCGAGGCCATCGACTTCTGCCAGCTCGACAGCGCGCGCCTGGGGAGCATCAACGAGATCCTCGCCGTGTACTTCATGGCCAACAAGTTCGGTGTCCCGGTGTGCCCCCACGCCGGCGGCGTCGGCCTGTGCGAGCTCGTGCAACACCTCTCGATCTTCGACTACGTCGCGGTGTCGGGTTCTCTCGAGAACCGCGTCACCGAGTACGTCGATCACCTGCACGAGCACTTCGTCGACCCGTGCATCATCCGCGACGGGGCGTACATGCTCCCGACCCGGCCGGGCTACAGCGCCGAGATGTTCGAGTCGTCCGTTGCCGAGTACAGCTATCCGACGGGCAGCTACTGGTCGTCGTCGGCGACGGGCTGATCCTGCACGTAATCCTCGACGACGAGCAGGTGATGGCCCATCAGCAGCCGCGCCCGGTCGGGATGATGGGCGCGCAGCGCCGCGAGAATGCCGAGGTGCTCGCCATGCGACGCGAGCACCCGGCCGTGGTTGTGCAGCCCCTGCCACAGCCGCGCCCGTTGGGTCCGATTCGCGAGCGCGTCGATGAGCGCGGTCAGCGCGGAGTTGTTCGCCCCCTGCGCGATCACGTGGTGGAAGGCGACGTCCGCCTCCATGATCGTGTCGTGATCGAGTTCGTCGCTGTCGAGCATCAAGGGCTCCACCCGGACCATGATCGTCGCCGCCTCGGCGAGTTGGTCGTCGGTGATGAAGAGCGCGGCGCGCGCCGCGGCTTCGCACTCCAGGATCCTGCGGACGGTGTGCAGGTCGTACCGGTGCTGCTGGGCGTGCAGGTCGACCATGAACGCCATGGGGGCGATCAGCAGGTTCGAATCGAGCGAGGTGACATAAGTGCCATTGCCCTGACGGGTCTCGAGGACGCCCATGATGCACAGCGCACGGACCCCTTCGCGGAGCGAGCCGCGCGACACCCCGAGCGTCTCCGCGAGGTCCTTCTCGATGGGCAGCCGCGAGCCGGGGCCGAGGGTGCCTGTGGTGATCATCTGCTTGATCCCCTGCAGCACCGCGTCCGTCTGGGATCTGCCCGCGACCCGCGGCGCGGACGGGTCGTTCTCGGTCGCCGCGGAGGTCATTGCGCGGTCCTCGGGGCGTCCGCTGCACGGTGATCGGGTCGGCAAGAGCCCGCAAACATCAGATCTATCACCACAAAGCCTCTCCTGCCGCATTCCGGGGCACACGGGCGCGTCGATTTGGGCCGAGGTCCGACGATTGGTCGCCGTGTAGAGATGTGCGGGCACCTAACGCCGCCCTGGAAAGCGACCACCGCGCTGTAATGCGGGTGCGTCCGATCGTCCGGCGAAGTTTCTTGATGCGATTCATCAGATCTATAGTACGATCGCACCAGGTCGAAGTTTCCCTCCCGGCGGCGGCTCGAACTCGTTCGGCCCCGCCAGAACCACCCAGATGGACCTCCGCCCAATTGCACAAGTGGTAGGTACACGACGGCGTGTTGGCAAGCGCCACAACATCACAAGGAGTGTCAATGAAGACAAGAAAGTTGTTGTCGGTGACAACGACGGTGGCGGCAATCGCCATCGCCGGGCTCGCCCTGTCAGCCTGTTCCGGCGGGGGCGGTGGAAGCGCAGGCGGCCAGACCGATTCCGGCGGCAAGATCACGGTCTGGGTCGACGCGCCTCGCGTTCCGGCGGCCGACGCCTTCAAGAAGGCTCACCCCGAGATCCCGATCAACATCGTCCAGATCGACAGCACGGTCGGAGCGACCACCACTCAGCAGCACTTCGCGCAGTTCGACGCAGCGAAGAAGGGATGGCCGGACGCCATCTTCTTCCCGTCGAACGACGACGTGGCCTGGGCGGCGAAGAGCGGGTACACCGCGAACATGAGCAAGAACGCGCCCGACCTGGTCGCCGGCTACACGAAGACGGCGCTCGCGTCATGCTTCATCGACGGCAAGTACCAGTGCCTCCGCAACGACGCTGCGCCGGACGTGTTCTGGTACAACGCCACGCTCTTCAAGCAGTGGGGCTACACCGTTCCCACCACGTGGGCCGACTACGAGTCGCTCGCCGTGACGATCGCGAAGGACCACCCCGGCTACATCAGTGGGTTCACCGGAGACGCGTACGCGCCGAACCGGTACCTGTGGGCGTCCGACTGCCCGACCAACGTCGCGGTGAACGCGACCACGGTGAAGATCGCCTTCGACGACCCGAAATGCAAGCGAGCCGAAGAACTGCTCTCGACCCTGACCGGGGCCAAGGCGCTTTCGACGGACGGCATCTTCGACGCCGACGCGGCGAACGCCGGCCAGAAGCTCGTGATGAGCCCCGGAGCCGTGTGGTGGGGCAACTACCTGTTCGAGCAGACCTGGAAGCTGCCGAAGGGCAGCATGCAGGCTGCGACCGGCCTGACCTGGCCCGGCGACTCGAAGCCCCAGATGGGCGACGAGGGCGGCGGACTGTGGGGCTTCTCGTCCCACATCACCGGCAAGGAGCTCAAGAACACCCTGGTGTTCGCGAAGTTCGTTTCCAGTGACCCGGCATGGCAGGTTCAGCTGACCACGGGTCTGCCCGCCTTCACGGCGATGCAGCAGCCCTGGCTCGACAAGCAGGCCGGTGACGACTTCTACGCCGACACCAAGGCCACGCTCGCAACGTTCGCTCCGGCGATCGACAGCGTGCCCGGTGACTACAGCTACCTGCTGTACGACACCGGCGGCGAGTGGACGTCCACCATCGGGAAGGACCTCGCCGCCGGTCAGTCGTTCGACCAGGCGTGGGCCGACTTCACGAAGGACCTTCCGGCGAAGGCCAAGGCCGCCGGTTACACGGTCGTCACCCAGTAACACCAGCACCGCATCCACCAGCGTTGGGGTGCGAGCAGGCGAGGCAGTACGCTCGCTCTCGCACCCCAACGATGTGTGCACGGTAGCTCGTCGTCCGCGATTCTTTGGGCCGCAAGCAACAGAGGGAACACCGTTCATGACAACTGCCGCGTCTCCCGCTCTTCTCGGGGCGGACAACCGGGCACGCGCTCGGCGCCCCCGCGCTCACCCGCCGATGAGGCGCCGCGAGGTCGCGGGTGCGTGGACCCTGATGGCCCCCTACCTCGTGCTGCTGCTGATCGGCGGCATCATCCCGATCGGGTACGCGCTGTGGGTCAGCTTCCAGCAGAGCCCCACCCTGCTCGAGCCGACCAAGACCGGATTCGGCGGGCTCCAGGCCTACGTGACGGCGATCTCCGACTTCCGATTCGGGCAGTCGTTCCTCGACATCTTCACGGTGCTGCTCGTCTGGTTGCCGGTGATGATCGTGTCGGTCGTCGGACTGGCGTCTGCTGGTGCACGCGAGCCCCGGGCGCTTCGGCGCGATCATGCGATTCATCTACTACATCCCGGGCGCCCTCGGCGGTGTCGCCAACCTGATGCTGTGGGTCTACCTGCTCAACCCGTCACAGTCGCCGATCTCCGGATTCCTGTCCTCCCTCGGGTTCACCACGATCAAGCAGGTGGTCGCAACCCAGGGCGATCTTCCGGTGATCCTCGCGGCCATGCTGCTTCTCCAGGGGCTCGGCCAGTGGATCGTGACCGTCAACGGCGGCCTCAACAGCATCTCAGAAGACATCCTCGAGGCCGCGAGCCTCGACGGGGCGAACGCCTGGCAACTGGCCTGGCGCGTGAAACTGCCCATGATCAGGCAATGGATCGGGTATGCAGCACTCCTCAACCTCGCATACGGATTCCAGCTCTTCCTCGAGCCCTACTTGCTCAACCAGGTCGCGGCCGGCGCGCTCCCCTCGGAGTACACCCCCACCCAACTCGGCTACTGGTTCGCGTTCGTGGGTACCAACTTCCCGGCTGCTGCCGCAATGAGCGTCATCATTGTGATCATCACGCTCGCCATCGGGCTCGTCGTGGTGTTCCGCAGCGGCCTCTTCAGCGTCGAGGAGCACTGATGACCACCTCTGCATTGCGCACCGCGATCACGAATCGACGCGGTCCCGTCCGTCGTTGGGATGCCGGCCGGATCGCGCGCGTGACGTTCATGACCTTCATCGCCTTGGTCTTCCTGTATCCGCTCGTCGGATTCTTCACCGTTGCGCTGCGCAGCGACGCGGGCGTCGCCGCGCAAACCGGCGGCTTCCTCGGTATCGGCGGGATCTCATGGGACGCCGTTCAGCACAGCTGGAACCAGATCTTCGCGTACGGCGGCCTCGACACCCCTCACGTCTATGTGACCTGGCTCCTCAACACCCTCTTCGTGGCGGTCACGGGTGGTGTGCTGGCCCTCATCGCCGCGCTGCCGACCGGGTACGCGCTTGCGCGGCTGCGGTTCCGCTTTCAGCGCCCGATCCTCATCGTGACGCTGCTCGCGATGGTCATGCCGAACACGGTTCTCGTGATCCCGCTGTTCCTTGAGGTCAACGCCGTCAGCGCGGTCGGCGAACTCTGGCCGGTGGCCATCATCATGGGCTTCTTCCCGTTCGGCGTGTACCTGTCGTACATCCACTTCCGTACGGCGATGCCGCACGAGCTGGTCGAGGCGGCCCGCATCGACGGACTGGGCGAGATCGCGATCTTCCTGCGGATCGCGGTGCCGATCTCGAAACAGGCGGTCGCGCTGGTGGCTTTCTTCTCCTTCGTGGCGAACTGGACCAACTTCTTCCTTCCGCTTGCGCTGCTCACCTCGAGCTTCGGAACGCAGACGATCTCGGTCGGCATCCAGAGCCTGATCAGTTCGAGCCCGCTCTTCAACCCGACAGCGGCCGCGGGAACCCCGATCAAGCTCTACATGCCCGAGCTCGCGCTCGCGACCGCGATCAGCACGATTCCTTTGCTGATCGTGTTCATCGTGGCTCAGCGCTTCCTGATCCGCGGCCAGACCCTGGGAGCCGTCAAGAGCTGACGCGCTCGCGACGACGGCGCAACGCGTGGAAGGATCGCCCCATGGTCGAAGTGGGATACGTCTCGTACACCGTCAGCGCCGAGCGACTGGCGCGAGCCGGCGCCGACTTCGACGCGGAAGCGATCGACGACGCGATCCTCGCCCAGTTGAACGCCGCGGTCGCGCCCTTCGTTGTCGTGCACCGCGACGGCAAGGTGTTCGCCGACGAGGATGCCGCCGACGACGCGCGGCAGATCGACTGGAACGAGCTGCTCGAGCAGATCGACATCGACCAGCTGATCGCCGACAACCCGCCGCGCCGCTAGCGCGGACACCTTCGCTGAAAGTACGGGGCGGGTTCCGCTTTCGACGCTGAGAGTACGCGGTAGTCCGTACTCTCAGCGTCGTCAGAGGCTACGCGTCGACCGTCTCGGACGCCTGCTCGCGATGCGGCAGCTTCCAGCCCGGCCGCACGAAGTGGCAGGTGTAGCCGTTCGGGTACTTGCGCAGGTAGTCCTGGTGCTCCTCTTCGGCCTGCCAGAACGGACCGGCGGCGGTGACCTCGGTCGTGACCTTGCCGGGCCAGAGGCCGGAGGCATCCACGTCCTTGATCGTGTCGAGCGCCACCTTCTTCTGCTCGTCGCTTGTGTAGAAGATCGCCGAGCGGTAGCTGGCCCCGACGTCGTTGCCCTGACGGTTCAGGGTCGACGGGTCGTGGATCTGGAAGAAGAACTCCAGAATGTCGCGGTACGAGATGACCTTCGGGTCGAAGACGATTTCGACCGACTCCGCGTGCGAGCCGTGGTTGTAGTACGTGGCATGCGCGTTCGTGCCGCCGGAGTAGCCGACGCGCGTGGAGATCACGCCGGGACGCTTGCGCAGCAGCTCTTGCGCGCCCCAGAAGCAACCGCCCGCGAGAACGGCCGTCTCGAGGCCGGGGGTGATGGTGATCGATCCGTCATCCGTGGTCATGGTTACGCCTCCTGGCGGGCGGTGAAGAGGTGCGCGAACTCGCCGTAGCCGGCGGATTCGAGCTCGGTGAGCGGGACGAAGCGCATCGCGGCCGAGTTGATGCAGTAGCGCAGGCCGCCCTGGTCGCGGGGCCCGTCGTCGAAGAGATGGCCGAGGTGGCTGTCACCGTTCTTGGAGCGGACCTCGACGCGGGTCATGCCCCAGCTGCGGTCCTTCTTCTCGACGATGTTGGCCGGGTCGAGGGGCACCGTGAAGCTGGGCCATCCCGAACCGCTCTCGAACTTGTTGATCGAGGCGAACAGCGGCTCACCCGACACGATGTCGACGTAGATGCCCTGCTCGTGGTTGTCCCAGTACTGGTTGCGGAAGGCCGGCTCGGTGGCCGCCTCCTGGGTGACGCGGTACTGCTCCGGGGTCAGCTTCTCGACTGCCTCGGGGGTCTTCTGGTAGGTCGTGGGCTCGGTGTTCGTCATCGGGGGTCCTCCCTGGTGGGTGCACCGCTGGCTGCGGCGTCATGATGTTCAACACGCGGGTCGGCGATTAAGTTCCGCTCTTCGACGACTTGTCGATCAGGGCCTGGATGCGGGCCCGCGTGTCAGGATGCGCCGCATAACTCGTGATCGACTCGGCCTCGTCATCGAGGTGGCGACGATAGCCCTCGAGAGCGGAGGCGCCCAGCAGCCTCTTGGTCGCCCCGAGCACCTGAACCGGCCCGGCGGTCAGGCGCGCCGCGAGTTCGTCGGCGCGCTCGTCGAGCTGCTCGGGCTCGAGCACCTCGGAGACGAGGCCCCACGCCCGGGCGTCTTCGGCGCCGAGAGGTGCACCGGTGAGCACCATCGCCGACGCCCGCTTGCTGCCGATCGCGGCCGGCAGCAAGTACGACACTCCGGCATCCGGCGTGAGTCCGATGCCGAGGTATGCGCCGTGGAAGCTGGCGCGGGTCGAAGCCAGCACGATGTCGCAGTTGAGCACGAGTCCGAGGCCGGCGCCCGCCGCGGCGCCGCCGACGGCCGCGATCACCACCAACCGCGACGCGCTGAACGCGTACATCGCGCTCTGCAGCGCGCTCACCATCCGCTGCTTCAGCTCGGCATCCTCGGCGGCGCGGGCGAGTCCGTTGAGGTCGCCGCCTCCGCAGAAGACCCGGCCGGCGCCGCGCACGACGACCACGTGGCAGTCGGGGTCGGCCTCGGCATCCTGGACCGCTCGGAGCAGATCCTCCATCATCTCCAGGCTCATGGCGTTGCCGAGTGCCGGCCGGTTGAGGGTGATCGAGGCGACCCCGCCCGCGAGGGAGAACAAGACGACCGACTCTGTCATGTGACGAGCGTACGGCGATGCGCCCCGATCAGGTCGCCGACCCGGGCTGGGGCTCCAGCTCGCCGGCCGGCAGGGGGATCGGCGCCTGGTTGCGGAAGTGGCCGGCAGCACTCAGCACCAGTCCACCGGCCGCCCACGCGGCCAGCACCCACCAGCGCCAGGCGTTGTCGGCATCCGGAAAGTAGCTCAACTCGCGGACCAGGCCCGACGCGGCTCCGGGGACGAAGAACTGCCCGATCGTGCCCCACGGCCCGACGAGGAACTGCAGCGGCAGAGTCGCCCCCGAGATCGGGTTGCCGATCAGCATCGTGATGACGGCGCCGACGGCGATGCCGGGAGGGCCGATCAGGGCATTGAAGCCCACGATGATCGAGGCGGTGGCGAGCATCGCCAATGCCAGCGCTGACGCATTCACCACGAAGCTGCCTTGAAGGATGCCGAACAGGGTCTGCAGGAGCAGGGCGAGCACGACCCCGGCCGCTGTCGCATACACGGCGAGCGCGATCAGGCGCCGGACCACTCCCACCACCAGCAGCGAGACCAGGATGCCGCCGAGCAGCCCGCCCAGCACCAAGGGGAACGAGGCGGCGAGCAGTCCGTTGCCGCTCGAGTCGCTCGCGGCCACCGGCACGACGTCGGTCACGGTCACCTTCACTTGGGACGAGTCGCCGCCCGCGGCGGCCACCTGCTGACCGAGTTGAGTCTGCAGCTGGGCCGCGACACCGGTGAGCAGCTGCGCGACGACTGGATTGCCCGCGGAGGCGGTCAGCACCTCGGGCGAGGCCCCCAGGACGATCGCGCCGTAGACGGTGCGGTCTTTGATCGCGCTGATCGCGGCATCCCGATCGGCCGCCCGCTGGAAGGCGATCACTCCGGACGCATTCGCGTCGACCGCCTTCTCGACACCCGCAACCTGGGCATCAGGGCCCGCGATCGCGATCGGAAGGTCGTGCGCCGACGCGGTGGCGATCGGCCAGACGAAGGCCAGAACCACCAGGCCGACGACCAACGATCCCAGCACGCCGAAGATCACGGCGAAGCCCCAGGTCGTGCGCGGCCGTGCTGATGCGACGGCCCGCTCTGCATGAACGGAAGTGGTGGACATGGCCCATCCTCTCAATAAAGAATGTTCGTTCTGTTTAGACTATAGCGAACGAGTATTCTGTTTGCCATGCCCAAAGTCACCGATGCCTACCGCGAGGCCCGCCGCGACGAGATCGCACGTGCGGCGATGCGGCGCCTCAGCGCGCAGGGCTTCTCTCGCACCTCGATGGCGGACATCATCGACGAGTCGGGGATGTCGGCGGGCGCGATCTACTCCCACTTCGGCAGCAAAGCCGAGATCGCGCAGCACGTGGCCAGGATGGTCGTCGGAACCCGGGCCGACGAGCTGGTCGCCCGCGCGCGCTCGTCCGAACCTCCCCTGGGTCCGATCCAGATCATCTCGTTCGTGCTCGAGTCGACGAAGCTCATGGGGATTCGACGCTCGATGCTGCTGCAGGTGTGGGCCGAGGCGACGGTCGATCCGGAGTTCCGCGCGATCCTCGATGAGACGGTCGACAAGCTGCGCGCAGCATATGGCGACGCGATCGCGCCGTGGCTGCGAGCCGGAGGGCGTCCAGACGGATGCCGCAACGATCCGGGCGCTTGCCGACACCATGGTGGCCCTCTCGCAAGGGTTCGTGGTGAACTCCGCGCTGTTCGGCGGGGACGACCCGCAGGCCTACCTCAGCGGGATCGCAGACTTGTTCAGCCGTCGAACCTGACGAGGTGCTGAGACCGCCCCGAGGGGCGGGAGTTCAACGGGCGGAAGTTCAACGGGCGGAAGCTCAGGCCGATTCGGGCCGGTGCGCCAAGCTCGCGTCGGCGATCTCGATGCCGCGGGCCTGGATGGACTGCACGTTCAGCTCCTCGAGCAGTGCCGGGTCGAGCTTGACCTGCTTCGCCCCGTCGAACTTGTAGTGCAGGTCGGTGCCGGCGTTCAGCCAGACCGAACTGCGGCCGTCGCCGATCGAGATCGAGTCGGTCCACGAGATCAGAAAGCCCTCGCCGCGCCGCATCTTGGCCGTGACCACGGCGCGCAGGTGGGCCAGGATGCGGTCGTCGATCCGGATCGGCGTGCGATCACCGCCGTAGAACAAGGTCCCCATCGTCGGTGCCCGCTCAGCGCCCGCGCGGGCTGTGCGCGAGGGTCGCGTCGGCCAGCTCGATGCCGCGCGGCTGGATCGACTGGATGTTCATCTCTTCGAGAAGGGCGGGATCGAGCTGGGGCGGCGTGCCGCCGTCGAACTTGTAGTGCAGGTCGCAATGCGGGTGCACCCACACCGAACTGCGCCCGTGCCCGACCTCGGCCGAGTCGGTCCACGAGATGAGGAAGCCCTCGCCGCGCCGCATCTTGGCCGTGACGACGGCCTTGACGTGCGCCAGGATGCGATCGTCGATCCGGATCGGCAGGCGGCTCGACCCGTAGAAGAGCGTTCCCACAGTGCAACGTCCGTTCGATCGGTCCCCCGGACGCCCAGCGCGGCCCGTCTTGCCGAACATACCGCAGCGTAGAACTGACGCAACCCCCTTGACGCCACCGCACGAGCAGTCGGATCGTGGCACAGGTGAAACGAATTCTGTATGCGGGCGGATCGTTCCTCACCGGTGACGGCATCGCCGATGCGGTGCTCGACTACGCCGCCGAACTGGCGAACGCGGGCAAAGCCGCCAAGCTCGACGTGCCGGCGCTCGATCTCGAGCAGCGCCCCGAGCGGGTGTCGTTGCTGGTCGGCCCGGCCAGCCAGATCCTGGCCGAACCGGTCTCGGTCGGTCAGGAGATCGACGACGAGACCTTCACCGCGCAACTGCGCCGGAAGACGAGGGTGCTGCAGTCCAAGTCGGGCACAGGAGACGGCGGGGATGCGTCGGCGTTCGCAGAACCCTAGGCGCTGAGCCAGCGCTGCCAGGCCTCTGGCAACCGCATCGCCGGCTGCTCGGTGCCCTCGCCGCTCGCCTGCTGCCCGTAGATCGTCACCAGCGGCCAGCGTTGACCATTCTCGTCGTGGTAGTCCAGGCGCGACTGCAGTTCGATTCCTGCGGCCAACTGGCGGTTGAGTCGCTTCAGGTAGCGGCCGAGGTACTCCTCATCGGCCGGGAACACCGTGCCGTCCGCCGACTCGGTCGTGATGGTGTCACCGCTCGATCCGGCGAACCGCGAGGTGCCGCTCGCCTCGAACATGCTGTCGCGGATCTCGAGCAGTCGCCCGCTGCTCGCGGCCCAGTTCTTCACGTCCTTGGCCGAGATGGTGCTCCACGGCGGGGGCGTGAGCTTCGGGTTCTGCAGCACGGCGACCGCCTCGGTCGCCGTCGTGTCGATCTTGAGGCTCTGGGCGATCTCGACAGCCAGATGCTCCAACCGCGACGCGTGGACCGTCACCTCGCCGAGCTGCTTCAGCAGCACCTCGTTGGCGTGACCCGATCCGACCGCGGGGGAGAGGGAATCGATGCTCATACGGTGATCCTTTCAGAAAGAAAAGGATGCCCGAAGGGCCTTTCCCCGGGGTGCCGCGCGCCCTATCATACCGCCTTTCGGCGCGGAAACGGCCGGCGGGGCTGAGCCCGCCGGCCGCGTCATTTCCGCGGGGTCAGACGGTCGTGCGGCGTCCCGAGATCACTCGGACCAGCCACACGATCACCGCGATGATCGCCAGCACCAGCCCCACCCAGAGGAGGAAGTTGAGTGACTGGACGAAGCCGCCCGTCAACAGCAGCACCACCGCGACGACTCCGATGATGATCAGAAGGATGTTCATGATGTCCTCTTTCTCCCTCCGCGCCTGCGCTGCCGGTTGTGCCGGCCCCGTCGGACGCGGTGTCAACCTTCATGCCACACCCGTTCGGGGGGCATCGCGGCTTCTGCCAGGCAACGTCCAGGGCTCGCATTTCGCGGCCCGATCGTCGGCCATGATCCGGTGCCCGACGGCTAGGCTCGGGCGAGCGGAGGTGGCAGATGGCGAACGACGCGACGAGCGACGACGGGGCCGTGATCGACCCCCGATACGATCCCGCGTTCCAGCGCGGCTTCGAGGGCGAGGTCGCCACCGGACCGCGCGGGCAGTCGACCCTGCGGCGCACCGCCGCGGTGAACCCGGCACCGGCGCGGATCCCCGCACGGCCCGATCAGCGGTTCGAGTCGGCGACGGTCGAGCCGCCCGAGGCGTTGGCGACGCGCGCACCGGTGGCCGAGGCGCCTCCGACGCCGGCGCCCCCGGATTCCGTGCCCGTCGCGGTCACGACCCCGCGTGACCTGATTCGCAACCCGTTCATGGTCGCCTTGGCGGCGCTCGGCGCGCTGCTGATCCTGGCCGGCGCGATCTGGGCATACGAGGGCTTCGCCGCCATCGTCAAGAACGGCGGCACCCGCAACGAGGTCGAGTTCTGGGCCGCGCAGACGATGACGTTCGGCGCCCCGCTCGCGATCGTCGTCGGCCTGGCCATCGCGGCGGTGCTGCTCGTGCTGTTCGGGCGCAGTTGGCAGCGAAGCCGGGCCGACCGCGGCTAGCGGTGCTCGCGTCGCCACACGAGCTTGAGCGCCGACCAGTCGTCGTCGAGGGCGGCGACCTTCACGTCCATGAGCCGGTGAGCCAAGGCGGCGTCGTCGACCCGGCTTGGGGCACTCCTACTTCTTGTCGTGCTGTTCGTCGGACGCCGGAGCAACCGGCTCGCCGTTGAGGACAACGCCCTGCGAGGGAGTTGCGGGAGCTGTGGGAGCCGCCGGCGGCACGGGAACGGTCGCGGCCGGCTCCGCGCCGACCCCGGCCTGAGCGGCTGACTGGCGGAACGCGCCGCGCAGGATGCCGAAGCAGCCCAAGGCGCCGAACGCCGCGGCGAGCAGCAGGCTGATCAACGACTGCGGGGCCGTCATGGCGGCGAAGACGATGGTCCAGAACCGTGACGAGACCAGGGATTCGGGAATGCTCGCGCCGGTGATGCGTGAGTACTCGCCCACCAGCTCGACGGCGAAGCCCGAGATGAAGGCGATGATCAGGGTTCCGATGGTGATGGTCGCGATCGCGATCGCACCGGAACGGCTGACCCGCCCGCCCGAACCGAAACGGTACAACCGTGCGGCCAGGTACGCGATGCCGAAGGAGACGATCGACGCGACGAATCCGAAGCCCCAGAGGACGTCCCAGGCGACCACCCCCAGGGGCAGTGCGACCAGGGCGAGGATCACGCCGCGCTGAACGTTCTCAGACGGCAGGGACGACGGCGAGGGCTGAGTCATGGCCCCACCCTATCCAGCGCACAAAAGAACTTGCCTGGCTTGTCAACCTGGATCGCGCCTGAGGCGTCGTAGCAATGTGAACGTACCTGTGGCTGAGCGCACTCGGGTGGACTTGGACGCCTTCGTGTCGACCGAGTACCCGAAGGTGGTGGCCGCCGTCGGTCTCATCACGGGCAACCGGCAAGACGCGGCCGACGCTGTTCAGGATGCGATCGTCGGCTATCTGGCGAAGCCCCCCACCCGCGAGATCACCAATGTGGCCGCGTGGATCACGGTGGTCGCCAGCAACCGCGCCCGCGACATCCGGCGCTCCCGAGTCGGCCGAGTCGCGCGCCCTGGCCAAGGTCGGCGTCGACGACGAGAGCGTGGATGCCGCGACCGACTCGCTCGACATCGACGTCAAGGCCGCGATCGAGAAGCTGCCGCTGCAGCAGAGACAAGTGTGCGTGCTCCATTACCTGCTCGACCAATCCGTGGACACCATCGCGGAGGGCCTCGGGCTGAGCGAGGGCACGATCAAGACCCAGCTGTTCCGCGCACGAAAAGCGCTCGCGGCGCAACTGAGAAGGGAGGATCACCATGGCTGAGCTCGATGCACTCGATGAACTGCTGAGCGGTTCACTGAAGCGTGCCGCGCAACCCGGTGACTCCGCCGGCGTCGCCGACGCCATCCGCGATCGGGTGGCGGCCGGCGATGTCGGCACCCCGGCCCCCGGCAACTCCGCCCCCGGCTTCGGCGGCGGCATCGGCGGCTGGTTGCCGTGGGTCGGCGCAATCGTCGTGCTCGGGCTGGTCGGCGGCGTGCTTGGCGTGAGCGGCGCGGTCGGGCATCCGATCGATACCGTCACCGTCGGCACCTCGACGATCCTCATGCCGCCGACCGTTCAAGCGTCGTCCTGCCCCGGTGGGCCCGTCGTCGGCTCGGTCGAGCGCGGGTCGCGCGTGGTCGCCCTCGCCCGCAGCGCCGACGGTGCCGAAGTGCAGGTGCGCAACCCGGATGATGTGGGCCAGCTGGTCTGGATTCCGGTCGGCGAGCTGGTGAGCGATTCGGGTCAGTCGCCCGTCGCCGGCCTGCCGCTCGGGCCGAACTGCCCGACGGTCGTTGTCGCGCAGGCGCCCGTCGTCGTGCCGGTGACGCCGACGAAGCCGGTCAAGCCCAAGGACACGACGCCGCCGACCATTGGCAAGCCTGTCGCGACCCCCGGCAACTGCCACACCACGATCAGCGTCACGGCCTCGGACAACGTCGGAGTCACCTCGGTGTCGATCAGCTGGACCGGAACCAACACGGGGTCCGGCAGCATGAGCCGCGTCGGCGGGCATTGGGAGTACACGACGAACGGTTTCCACGACTTCAACACCACCTTCGCGGTGACGGCGCACGATGCGGCCGGCAACGCGAGTCCGACCAACAGCGTGACCACGGCGCTCCAGTGCGTGATCTGAGACGACGATGACTATTCCCAAGTGGCTCCTGCCCGTTATCTCGATCGTTGCGGCGCTCGCCGTGGGCGTCGCCGCCACCCTGATCGGCATGCGGTTCGCCTCCCACGACGTGCAGACCTTGGCGACCAAGCCCGTCACCGCTCCGCTCTTCGCACCCGTCGAACCCGGTCAGAAGTCGAGCAGCGTCGTCGGCCAGTACACCGGCACTCTGCCCGGCACCTCGGGCTCACCGATCAGCGGGAGTCGGCAGCAGCTCATCCACGACGTTCTGCACTCGGCCGACCCCGCGGCGACCATCCGCGACGAGACCACCGGCGGCAGCTCGGGCTCGTCCGGGACCCCCGGCGCGGGAACGAGCCCGTCGACCGGCACGACCGGCGACGACTGCTCGCCCAGCTCGGGCGAACCGCCGGCGGGCTGCCCTGACGGCATCCACGGGGCGGTCTATGCCTCGCACATGACCCCGCCGTTCTGGATGAACGTGCTGGCGTTCCCCCAGGCCTCCGGGGTTGCCAGCTCCACCCCCCGCTGCGAGGCGGACACCACCCCCGGGCACGTCACCATCGGTGTCGCCTCGGACATGCCTGCCGACTTCACGGTTACGTACTGGCCGACGGGCGACACCGCCGATCGAGACTCCGCGTCGTTCTCGACGGACGCGACTCAAGTGGAGGTGTACAACGCGTACTACGGCGGAACCGGTACGGGCCCTTCACCGGTGGTCTATACCTGCCATGTTCTGACGGTGACGTCCGGCACCGGCTACATGGCGCAGGTGGGTGCAACCGACAGCGTCGGCCGGCTCGCCTCCCCGATCACGCTGGTCTTCAACGGAACAGGAGCCCCGATGCACCCGGAGCTCGAGGCCCACACGGTTGGCAGCAACCTGCTCTTCGCGTCGGCGCTGCACGCGCCGGACGAGACGGTCCAGATCAAGGGAGTCCGCCGCACGGATGGCGCGGCCGACTGCAACGGCTCGAACGTGCTGGTCGCATGGGAGGCCCCCACCGAGACCGCCGTCGGCACGGATTACTTGAACGACCACCAGATTCTGCCCGCCGACAATGCCCGGACCAGCTATGCCTTCTTCGTGCCCGAAGGGATCGACTTCCTGCTCTGCGCGCGCTGGTTCCCGGCAGGGCATGCGACCAGTTGGGAGCGCTCGACACCGAGCTACGAGTCGCGGCAGTCGATGTCGAGCCCCGACAAGCTGCTGCCGACGGTCACTCTGACGGCCCTGTCGGTCGCGTCGTCGACGGACAGCGTCGACTTCAGCACCGGGACGGGCGGAGGGATCGCGTGCGGCGGTGACCTCAGCTGGCGCCGATCCGCCGGCGACAATGGGGGAATCGACCTTCCCATGGCCTTGTGCTCGGCGAATACCTACGGTGGGGCGCGTCATGACGGATCCCGCTACTGGGACCTCGGCGGCGACGACACCGTCTATGTGCGATTCACGGTGAACACCGCAGCCCAGCACGACATCGTGCATCCCGACGGCTTCTTCCACCTCACCACGGCCTGCGCAGGCGACTGCGCTGTGCCCGCACCTCGGACCTACACCACCAGTCTTCTCGATGGCGCCAGTCGGGCGACCGACGGCTCGGTCTCGGTGACGATCAGCTATGCGCAGGGCAACCACAACGGCGCGGCCGACTGGGTCACGGGAAGCGTGCAGGGCGTGGTTCCTGCGCACCCCATCCCGTCTGCGCCCACCTTCGACACGGATGCCGTGGCGACGCCCGGCCCGATCCTCGGCAACTTGGCGAGCTCGGTCACCATCCACATCGCGTCGGACCGTCCCGTTGACTACGCGGTGCGGGCATATGAGGAGGACGGCTACACGGTTCCCGGACAGCCGGCGACCTGCCTGCGAGGCGGTGCCTCTGGGACCGTGACCGGGCACCTCGACGCGCCGGGCGACGTGTACCTCGGTGGACTCTGCCTCGGCATCGCATACGGCCTGGAGATCACGCTGACCGACCACGACGGGCACCGCTCGGTCTGGGGCGCACTGGGCACCGATCCGAACGGCTGGTGGCCGGGCAACAGCGGCTTCGTCACGCCGTCGGTGACGGGCACGATCCGCTACGACTTCCGTGCATACGGCCAGACTCCGTCGAAGATCACGCAGCTCTCCGTCGGCTTTGGTGGCGAGATCCTCGGGGGGAGCGCTCCGCTGAACAACTCGTGCAACGAGGCAGGCATCTTCAATGCTCAGGGCTCCGCCAGCGGCATCCAGCTCGGTCAGCACGTCACCCTGTACGTCCGGTTCGCCGTGCAGCAGAGCGACTCCGGAAACGCCGGATGCCACCCGCTTGCGAGGGGATATACCGAACAGATCGCTGCTACCTCGATCCCGCTCCAGTTGGACCAGATCGACGGCACGTACGACGGGATCCTGGTGAACTCTGCCACCGGCAGGCCAGAGTGGAGCATCCACATGTGGTTCGATCAGGCTCCCAGCAGCTAACGCCCCTCAGCGCTGGCAGACCGGGCACCAGGTGACCACGCGCTCCTGGCCCGCCCTGCCGAGCTCGCCGCCGAGCAGGGTGGTGCCGCAGCGCAGGCAGGCTTGCCCGGTGCGGCCGTAGACCCAGGATCGGCGTCCGGGGCGGGTGTCGCCGGTCGTCACCCGCGTGACCCGGTCGCGGTTGGCGAGCAGCAGGCGGCGGGCGAGCGAGACGAGCGCTGCGGCATCCACGTCGGCCATCGGTGTCGTGGGCAGGATGCCGCGCAGAAAGCACAGCTCGTTGGCGTAGACGTTGCCGATGCCGGCCAGGTTCGTCTGGTCGAGCACGGCCGCGAACACCGGATCCGCGGGGTGCGCCTCGAGTCGGCGCACGGCCTCGGCTGCCCAGGCGTCGTCCCAGCCGGCGCCGAGCAGGTCGGGGCCGAGCCGGTCGGTCACGGTGTGCTCCTCGTCGCGGGGCAGCAGTTCGGTGATGCCCAGCTCGAACCCGATGGAGGTGATGGATGCCGTGCGCAGCACCGCCCGCGCCTGGAATGCCGGCTTCGGCCACCGGGCGGGCGGCCGCACGAGGCGCCAGGATCCCTCCATCTTGAGGTGGGAGTGCAGCGACCAGTCGCCGATCCGGTGGAACAGGTGCTTGCCCACGGCAACGACCTCGTGCACCGTCTCGCCGGTCAGGTCGGCGGCGGCGAACTTCGGCACGCGCAGTTCGAAGCCCGTGAGTACGAGGCTGGCCAGCGCCTCGTTCTGGCGCTTCGCGGTCTGATAGACGGTGTCGCCTTCGGGCACGGGTCGACTCAGTTCGGCAGGGCGCTGCGGATGTCGGTGTGCGCGAAGTCGTCCCCCCGATAGAGGAGCGGTTCTGAGCTCGACTTGGCGAGCGCGTAGGCGAAGCAGTCGCCGAAGTTGAGGGCGGCGCGATGGCCACTGCCCCGCCCGTAGTCCCGGTGCGCCTGGCGCGCGAGCAGCGCCTGCTCGACCGTGACCGGCGCGATGACGAGCGCGAGTTGGGCGATCACCTCGTCGAAGCGAGCTCGGATGACGGGGTCGTCCCGCCGGTCGATCACGATCGCCACCTCGAGAAAGTTGGCTGCAGAGATGGTGGCGCTCGTCGCCCCGATGATCGCCTCGGCATACCGGGGCCCCGAGCCCTCGCCTGCGACGATCGCGACGATCGCCGAGCTGTCGACGATCACCGGGGAAGCCCCGTCGCGCGGTCGTACAGCTCGGCATCGATGTCGGGGACGCCGTCGGGTCCGAAGGATTCGCGGATCTCGCGGGCCAGGCCGAGCACGCGCTCGAGGCGCGCGGCACGGTCGCCACCCGGGTCGCTGCTGAGCTCGGCAATGCGTCGTTCGACCGCATCGGCGACCGCATCCGTCTGGCTCATCCCGCTGAGGGTAGCCAACTCGCGCACCAGCGCATGCGTGCGCTCGTTCTTGATGTTGAGGCTCATGGCCACCATTCTACCCTGAGGGGAAAGACGTCTACCCTCGTAGTCGAAGACCCTGAGGCGTCGGGGCGAATCCGGCGCGCACCAGGGCGTCGCCGAGCACGGTGCCGACCGAGAACTCGCCGTCGACCTTCTCGACGCGCAGCTTGCCGCCGCTGGCGCGCACCGTGCCGGCCAGACTCAGGGCCGCGGCTTCGCGCCCTGGCTGGTCGTCATCCGCCAAGAAGTCGAGCACGGTCTTGCCACCGCGTTCGACGTAGAGTCCGAGAGATCCGTCGACCAGCACCACGAGCGCGCCGGCCTTGCGTCCGGGGCGGTGGCCGGTGGGCGGGTCGGGCCAGCCGAGGGCGGCTCCGTAGGGGTTCGCCGGGTCGCACGCGGCGAGAGTGAGCGCGACCTGCGGCTGCTCGCGCAGCTCGGCGCTCGCGGCATCCGGAGCGAAGGCGCGCAACCGGTCGACCGTCGCGGGGGTGGCGAACTGGGCCGCGCCGAGCCCTTCGATGAAGTAGCCGCGGCGGGTGCGGCCGGTCTCTTCGAGGCCGCTGAGCACCTTGTAGGCCAGCGCGAATCCGCCGACCAAGCCCTCGCTGACGACGGCGCCGCGGGTGACGACCCCGTGGCGCTCGAGCAACTGCTCGGCCAGTGCGGTGGCGCGGGGGGTGGTGGCGATCTCAAGCTCGGGCAGCAGCGACCATCGACCTGCCACTGTTGGCGGCGCGGTGGCGGCCAGCTTGTTGGCGACGGATGCCGCCACTCGCGCTCGTCCGCGATACGCCCGGTTGCGCGGCGTTGCGCGCGCCCGGGTGGTGGTCGCCCCGAGCTTGGAACGCAGCGGAGCCAGCGTGTCGTTACCGACCAGCCCGGCCCACACCAGCTCCCACAGGGCGGTGGCCAGCGTGACATCGTCGACCTCGCCGGCCGGAGCGAGCGCCGCCGACAGTTGCCGGAAGAAGAACGCGCCGCCGCCGGTCAGCCCCAGCAGGATCCGGTCGTGCAACTCGCTCGCGTCGGTGAGACTCGGCTCGGCCAGGGTGAGCGGCGCGTTGTCGGCCAGGTGCAGGCTGAGCCAGCCGTCGTTGCCCGGCAGCTCGCCGCGACCCGCCCAGAGCACCTCGCCGGTGGTCGTCAACTCGTCGAGCATCGCGGGGGTGTAGTCGCGGACGCGGCTCGGCAGGATCAGGCTCTCCCAGGTGGATGCAGGCAGGGCGACCCCGGCGAGCTGGTCGATCACCGTCACGAGGCCGTCGATGCCGCGCAGTCCGGGTCGCGGAGTGCTCGTCGGAGCCGCAGGATCCAGCGCGCCGACCTTCTGCCAGTCGGGCAGGAAGCGACCGAGCGCGCTCTGCGGCACGGGTTCGACCTCGGAGCGCAGAGCCGCGAGGCTTCGGCTCCGCAGCCGCCGCAGCACCTCGGCGTCCACCCACTCGGAGCCGGTGGCCCCGGGTCGGAACTCACCCTCAACCGCCCGACGATCGGACGCCGAGTCGGCGCAGCGCATCCGTCACCACCGCGACGCCGAGCCCGAGCCGCGCGGCGGCTTCGGCGGCGGGAAACGGCGTGTGGGTGCGGGTGTAGCGGCTCACCAGGTCGCCGACCGGATCGGTCACCGGGTCGAGGAAGGCGCTCGGCACCCCGATCGGCAGCGGCACCCCGAGCGCGTCGCGCAGGCGGCTCGCGTCTTCGATGACCGCCCAGCGGTGCTCGCCGGCGATCGTCGCACGGAAGATGCGATTGGAGCGGGCGAGCTCGTCGAGCACGGGCTCCGTCACGACCCCGTCGAGCGCTCGCTCCACGAGTTCGGGCATGCTGAGCGGGCCGAGCAGGCGCAGCAGGTCGACCAGGCCCTCGGCATCCTTCGCCTTGCGGTCGTCGGCCAGGCGCTGCAGTTCGCGGGCCAGGTCTTCGATGACGCGCTGGTCGAGCAGTTCGCGCAGTTCGGCGCGACCGAGCAACTCGGCCAGCAGCGTCGGGTCGAGCGACAGGGCTGCGGCGCGGCGCTCGGCCAGTGGCGAATCGCCCTCGTACATGAACGCCGCGACATATCCGAACAGCAGGGTGCGGGCGAAGGGCGACGGCACCTCGGTCTCGACCTCGACCATGCGAACCTCGCGCGCCGCGATCCGAGTAGTCAGTTCGTTGAGCGACGGGAGGTCGTACACGTCCTGCAGCACCTCGCGCACCGTCTCGAGGATGATCGGAAAGCTCGGGTACTTGCGCGCCACCTCGAGCAACTGGGCGCTGCGCTGCCGTTGCTGCCACAGCGGGGACCTGCGGCCGGGGTTGTAGCGCGGGAGCAGCAGGGCGCGCGCCGCGCACTCCCGGAAGCGGGACGCGAACAGGGCGCTGCCGCCCGACCTCGGCGGTCACGAGCTCGTCGAGCTCTTGCGGCTCGAAGAGGAAGAGGTCGGCGCCGGGCGGTTCGGCATCCGTCTCGGGCAGGCGCACCACGATGCCGTCGTCGCCCGCCATCGCCGAGCCGTCGACCCCCAGTCGTTCGCGGATGCGCGCGGTCACGGCCAGGGCCCACGGCGCGTGGACGGGCATGCCGTACGGAGAATGCAAGACGAGCCGCCAGTCGCCGAGCTCGTCACGGAAGCGCTCGACCAGCAGGGTGGTGTCGGTCGGCACGGCACCGGTCGACTGCTTCTGCTCGTCGACGAAGTTGATCAGGTTCGTGACTGCCCAGGGGTCGAGGCCGGCTGCTTCGATCCGGGCGGTCAGGTCGCCGCCGGCAGCGAGTTCTCTCGTGAACGCCCCGATCGCACGCCCCAGCTCAGCCGGCCGCCCGAGCCCGTCGCCCTTCCAGAACGGCACGCGCCCCGGTTGACCGAAGGCGGGCGACACCAGAACGCGGTCGCTCGTGATTTCTTCGATGCGCCAACTCGTCGCACCGAGCGCGAAGACGTCGCCGACCCGCGACTCGTAGACCATCTCTTCGTCGAGCTCGCCGACCCGGCGCGCACCCTCTTCTCCGCCCACGATGAACACGCCGAACAGGCCACGGTCGGGGATGGTGCCGCCGCTCGTGACGGCCAGTCGCTGCGCGCCCGGGCGGCCGGTGATCGTGCCCGCCACGCGATCCCAGACGATCCGCGGACGGAGTTCGGCGAACTCGTCGCTCGGATACTTGCCGCTCAGCAGGTCGAGCGTCGCCTCGTAGGCGGAGCGCGGCAGGGTGGCGAAGGGCGCGGAGCGTCGCACGGTCTCCCACCAGGCCTCGACATCGAGAGTGTCGAGCGCGACGGCGGCGACGGTCTGCTGCGCCAGGATGTCGAGCGGGTTGGTCGGCACCGCCAGCGCCTCGATCAGGCCGGTGCGCATCCGCTCGCTCGCCACCGTCGTGTGCAAGAGATCCGCGCGGTGCTTGGGGAACAGCACCCCCTTCGAGATCTCGCCCACCTGGTGGCCGGCCCGTCCGACCCGCTGCAGGCCGCTGGCGACGCTCGGCGGCGATTCGACCTGGATCACCAGATCGACCGCTCCCATGTCGATGCCGAGCTCGAGCGAGCTGGTCGCGACGACGCAGCGCAGGCGGCCGCTCTTGAGGTCGTCTTCGATGATGGCGCGCTGCTCCTTGGAGACGCTGCCGTGGTGCGCCCTCGCGAGGAGAGGCAGTGCACCGTCTGTCTGACCGGATGCGCCCATGAGCTGCGCAGGCGGATGAGAAGGTCGAGTAGTCGGCGCAGCCGACGTATCGAGACCCGAACTTGCTGCCACCAAAGGTCTCGATATGCGATCCTGCGGATCGCTACTCGACCAGCTCAATCGCTCTTCGTAGAGCTCGTTCAACGACGCCGTCAGCCGCTCGGCCAGCCGACGCGAGTTGGCGAACACGATCGTCGAGCGGTGCCGCAGCACCTCGCTCATGATCGCGGCGTCGACATGCGGCCAGATCGACCCGGCGCTCTGCAGCGCGCCCTCGTCGGCCTCGAGCGTCTCGCTGGTGGCTCTTGCACCCAGCTCGGTCATATCCTCGACCGGAACGACGACGCGCAGATCGAAGGTCTTCTCGATGGGCGGCGCGACGATCGTCACAGGGGTGCGCCCGCCCAAGAAGCGCGCCACCTCCTCCATCGGCCGGACGGTCGCCGACAGCCCGATGCGCTGGGCCGGATTCGGCAGCAGCTCGTCGAGCCGCTCGAGCGAGACCGCCAGGTGGGCGCCGCGCTTGGTGGCCGCGACCGCGTGGATCTCGTCGATGATCACCGTCTCGACGCCGGCCAGCGTCTCGCGGGCCGCGCTGGTGAGCATGAGGAAGAGGGATTCCGGCGTGGTGATCAAGATGTCCGGCGGTTCGCGCAGCAGCAGTCGCCGGTCGGCAGAGGTGGTGTCGCCGGAGCGCACGCCGACCGTGATGGCCGGGACATCGCTGTACTCCCCGGATGCGGCGAGCCGCTTCGCCGTCTGGGTGATGCCGACCAGCGGAGACCGCAGGTTGCGCTCGACGTCGACCCCGAGTGCTTTCAAGGGAGAGATGTAGAGCACGCGGGTGCGGTGCCGCGGGTTCTCGGGCCGCGGAGTCGTGGCTAGCCGGTCGAGCGACCAGAGGAACGCAGACAGCGTCTTGCCCGAGCCGGTCGGTGCCACCACGAGCGCGTGCTGGCTGGAGCTGATCGCGTTCCACGCCCCGGCCTGCGCCCGGGTCGGTTGTGGGAAGGCGCCCTCGAACCACTCCCGCGTCGCGCGCGAGAACCGCGCGAGGGCGTCGTGGGCCGAGAAGTCGGCGGCCTGCTCCATCCGCCTATCTTCGTCCGCGCCGCCGACTATTGCTCGAGCGCCCTTAAGAAGGAGTGCACGTCGCCGAGTTCGGCGTCGGTGATCCAATGGCCGACGTCTTCGTAGATGCGCTCGGTCAAGGTGCTGTGCTCCTCGAGCCAGTCGCGGGTCGCGAGAACCTGCTCGGCCGGCACCACGCTGTCAGCCGTTCCGCGGCCCCAGAACATCGGGGGGCGCAGCACTTCGAGCTCGGGATCGCCGGGGTCGACCGTCTCGTCGGCGATCGCCGAGAGCAACACGATCGAGTCGATCAGTTCCGGATGCCTCCGAAGCGCCTGCAGCCCGAGCACTCCGCCCTGCGAGAAGCCGAGCACGGCCACCGAGGTCGCATCGCCCCGCACGGTCGCCAACCACTCCGCGAACTCGTCGGCGCTCTGGTTGAGAGGCGCCGGCCTCGGGGCGGCGACATCGAACCACGACCAGCCGTTGCCCGACGGGATCGGGCCGCGCGGCGAGGCGATGACGTGATCCAGGGGCAGGTACGGCGAGAGCTGGAACAGATCGCCTTCGTGGCTGCCCAAGCCGTGCAGCAGCACGAGCAGCGGCTTGCCTGCGCGCTCGCCCTCCGGCGTGCTCCAGATGACGGCGGACGAGTCGATCATGGCTTCACGCTACCCGGCCCTCTCAGACGGCGCTGCTGGGCCACAATGGAGCATGAGCTCCGTGGGAACGCCCGACCCGAACTCGTCCTGGCTGTCGGATGCCGAACTCGCCGACGTGCGCCGCCGCATCCCGATCCTCTATGTCGAGGCGGTGCCCGTGCGCGTCGACGGGATGGGCGTGGTGACCAGCGTCGGCGTGCTGCTGCGCGCCAACGCGCAGGGCGAGATCACGCGCACCCTGGTCAGCGGCCGGGTGATGTTCGGCGAGACGCTGCGCGACGCCCTGTTCCGGCACCTCGAGAAGGACCTGGGCGCCCTCGCCTTCCCCCAGCTGCCACTGAGCCCCGTGCCGTTCTCGGTCGCCGAGTACTTCCCGATCCCGGGCCTGAGCGCCTACCTGGATGAGCGCCAGCATGCGGTCTCGTTGGCATACGTCGTGCCCGTTACCGGCACCCTCGAGCCCCGCCAGGACGCCCTCGAACTCACCTGGATGACCCCCGCCGAGGCGTCCTCGCCCTCGATCCACGCCGAGATGGAAGGCGGGCGGGGTACATTGCTGCGCGCCGCTCTCGCGTCCGTGGGGGTTCTCGGCTAGCACTGTCCGCATCGCGGGGGACGTTCGTTGTCCCCCAAGGTGGTCGCGCCCCTCTTGGGGTTGTCGCCGGGAGACCCGCTGCGCCTAGCGTGGGCCGCGACGGTTCTTCCGACTCGTGCATTCCTGTACCCGCCCGGATTGCGCGCCCCTTGGCGTGCCGTCACCAGATCCGTGTGGGGGATTAACCAGTCATGTCGTTCGCCGTCCGTCAGAGGCTCGCAGCAGGGTTCGCTGCCATCGTCGCGGTCGTCGCCCTGCTCGGATCGGTCGTGGTGGCCGCACCCGCCCTCGCCGCCCCGCCGACCTATACGGCCGCGCTCGACCTCGGCAAGTCGGTCGACAAGACGGCGGTCGCCCCGGGCCAGACCTTCACCTACACGCTCACTCCGGCCTGCTCCAGCGGCGACTGCCTGGATGCCACCGTCGTCGACACGGTCCCGGCCGAATTCGACGCCCTGACCCTGAACCCCACCGTGGTCATCACCGGGTCGCCGGCCACCTATTCCTGGGGCGGGACCAACAACCGCACCCTCACCGTGCAATTCACGACCCCCGCCGCGGGCGGTGGCATCGAGCTGCCCTCCGGCGACGGCCCATCGATCCAGTTCTCGCTGACGGTGCCCGGCGGGCTCTCGCCCGATTGGGCGTCCAACGGCGTCCCGGTGACCAACACCGCGAACATCACCGCCTCGGATGCCGCCCCGGCATCGGCGACCGCCACCACGACGATCACCATCCCGTACAACAACGGGATCACCACGACGGCGAGCTGGTCACCCAGCTCCACCCAGTTCAAGGTCGGCGAGCTGTCGAACCTCACCGTCGGAGTGCGCAACACCTCGAACGGCCTCGCCACCAGCCTCACCGCGGCGCTGCCGACCGATCCGGCGGCCGCCGGCAACCTCTTCGACACGGTCGATCTGTCGGGGCTCGGGGCCGTCGTGTTCCCGACCGGCGCCGACCAGATCCAGGTCGACGCCTATGTGGCAGGTGCCTGGGTCACCGGCTCGGCCTCGGCGACCGCGGCGCTGCCGAGTGGCGTGGTCGCGGGAACTGTCACGGGACTGCGCTTCATCTTCACCTCGACGACCGGCGCGACCATCACTTCCGGGGGCACCGCGGGGTCGGTCGTCGTCACCCTCGCCCAGCGCTCCGCAACGCGCACCGCAGGGACCAATCTCGTCACAGGGGCCACGGCGCACGCCGCCGTCACCGGCACCGTCTCGCTCGGCATTCACGGCACGGCGAGCTCCTCCGCGAGCGCGTCGTATGTGATCGGCGGACTCACCTCGGTCGTCACGGGCGTCACCTCGTTCACGCCGAACCGCATCCCGGCGGGTACCTCGAGCGTGGTCAGCCTGAGCGGCAAGAACACCTCGAACGGTCCGCTGGCGAGCCTTACCCTGACCGAACCGAGCACCGGGACCCTGTTCGGCAGCTCGGTCAGTTTCGCCGGATTCGCGGGCACCGCCGTCTGGCCGACCGGCGCGACCTCGGCGACCATCAGCTGGTTCGTTGACGGCGGAGCCGTTCCGGCGCCGTCCACCATCTCGAGCACCGATCCGTTCCCGGCCACGCCGAGCCTGACGGCCGGGCAGCACATCACCGGCTTTGCCGTCGAGTACGACGGCGCGATCGCCGCGGGCGCCACGGCCACCGTGCCCTTCCGCGTCGCGGTCGCCGCGGATGCGGTTGCCGATTCGGGGTCGACTCTCACCATCACCAACACCGGACGCATCGATGGCCACAATGACGCGGGCGACGCCACCCCGGCCACCCCCAGCGGGACGCTGCTGGTGTTCTACCCGCAGATCGCCGTGACCGCGGGGAAGACCATCACCCCGTCCGCTGCGGTCCCCGCCGGCGGGCGCTCGATCGTCCAGTTGACGGCGAAGACCAACAGCGATACCGCGTACGTCAGCCCCAGTGAGATCGTCATCACCGACCAGGCCGACCCGGCGAATCCCGACTACTGGGACGCCTTCGACGCGGTCGCGGTCGCACCCACCCAGGTGTCTGCGGGAGCGACGCTGGTCGTCTCGACCACCACAGACGGCTCCACCTGGACCACGGTCGGCACCGTCACGGCCGGAGCCTCGGCCGTGGTCTACCAGACTGCTCTGACCAACACGGCGAACCTCGTCGGCATCCGCTTCGACTTCACCAATCCGGCCGGATTCGCCCAGTCGGCCACGCTGCCCGCCAACGTCTCGTTCGTGGCGCGCTCGACACTGCGCGACACCATGCTGCCGCCGTCAGCGGTCGGCTCGTCGACCGCCTACCCGAACTCGGTGACGGTCACCTCGACGGGCGATGTGCTCGTCGGCGGCACGCCGGTGTCGGCGACCAGCACGGCAGGTGCCAACGCCTCGGTCAAGACCCTGCCCGCCGGGTCGAGCGGTCTGATGCTGAACAAGGCATGGCAGCTGATCTCCGGATCCGCGACCGTCAACTCGCAGTCGGCGCAGCAGCGCACGGCCACGGTCTCGTGGGGGGCCGAGATCAGCGGGTACACCGGCGCCATCGTCCAGGAGCCGGCCGTGCCCGGAACCACCGTCGGCAGCTCGGTCTTCCAAGCCTTCGACCTGTATTCGATCTCGGCGATCACGCCGGCCACCGATCCGTACATGGCTTTCGACCAGGTGACCAAGGTCGAGCTGTTCGACGATACGACTACGACCTGGACGCAGGTCGGCACCTGCAACACCTCTCCGAGCAACCCGTGCCAGGGAACCTTCCCCGGCTACAACCTCACCACCGCGCAGCGGGCCTCGACGATCGGCGTGCGCCTGACCTTCGCCCCGGATGACGCCCTGCGCACCACGGATCCGCTGGCTCCGCCGGTGGGCAGCGGCATCACCAGCGGCCCCACCACCCGCCCGGTCAAGTTCGTCTTCGTCATCCGCAACAAGGTTCGTGATGCCTTGGTCATGTCGGACCCCTCCAACCCGTGGGTCACCGGGCAGCGCGTGTACAACAACACGGATGCCGGCTCGGTGCTCAACACCGCGAGCGTGTCGATGACTCCCGCGTCCGGGCCGGACGTGAGCGCGTCGGCCTCCGATGCGATCCAGATCCTCGACAACCCGCCCGCCGTCGCGCTCACCAAGGCGACGGCCAACGCGAACCTCTCGATCCCGGTCGCCGGTGACGTCGATCCCACCGGCTACCCGACCAACCGCTTCACGCTGACCACCTCGAACGCGTCCGCGGCGAAAGCCTGGTACCTGCGCGTCACCGACCAGATGCCGTGCTCCACGACCTCGATCAGCGACTGCGCGCACACCGGCGGCGCGGCCGGGGCGGCTGTCAATCCCTACGCAACGGCCGTCTACGACCCGAGCAGCAATCCCTTCGAAGACGTCACGATCACCAAGATCAGCTACTCGAGCCTGAACAACACGGGCATCGTCGCCGGATCGTCGACCGTGACCCTGTGGCACGCGGATGGCACGACGACCCAGGTGCCGCTGAACAGTTCGACGCTGACCACCGCATCGGCGCTCGCCGATGTGGTCGGCGTCAGCGCTCTCTACACCGGATCCAGCACGGCCAACGGCGGAACGATCTCGCAGGGCGCCTCCGTGTCGCTCTACGTCGACACGCAACTGCGCAAGTTCCTGCGCAGCCAGCCCACCGTGCTGGTCTCGCCAACCACCCTCACCAACTCGGCCTTCGCCGAGACCTGGGACGGCGTGCTCGACGACAGCTCGGCGTATGCCGCCAAGAGCGTCACCGTGACCCTCAACAACGCCGCTCTCGCGATCGCCGCGACCAAGACCTTCTCGACGCCGACCATCCTCGAGAAGGACCGGTCGACCGACGTCACGGTCACCCTGCACGCCGACTCCTCGACGGCGACCGCCTCGCCCAAGACGCTGACCATCGCCGACACCACGGCCGGATTCTGGAACACCTTCGAACTGCGCGCGCTGCCGTCGTTCACGCTGCCGGCGGGAGCCGCGACCGTGGAGGTCGACGTCCAACTGGGCGGATCGGCCACCTGGACCCTCGGTACTGCCGCGGCGACCGTGGCGCTGCCCGCCGGCGTGACGGCGGCGCAGGTCACCGGCATCCGGTTCGTGTTCACCGGCAGTGCCGCGAAAAACGGCCTGTTTTCGACCGCCGCGCCGGCTGCCGCCTGGACCGTCAACGTGCCGATGACCGTTCGAGTGCGCACGGCCCTGCTCGACACGGGTGCGGCTGTGGCCTTCCCGAGCAGCGTCCCGGATGACGTCGTCGCAACGGCCGCGCAAGACAACCTCACCCCCAAGACCGCCACCGCCTCGGCCTCCGTCTCGCTGGCGACGGGTACCTTCATCGTCGACATCTCCAAGACGCCGGACACCCCGACGTCGCCCGCCGGGCAGGTCGACAACTTCACCCTGATCATGACCAACACCGGCACCGGGTTCCTCAACAATCCGGTCGTCGTCGACACCCTGCCCTCCGACGGAGCCCTGGTCTGGGACCCGACGAGCGAGATCACATTCACCGACAGCTCGGGCGGCATCCTTCCCGTGGTCGGACAGTCCGTGGCGTATGACGCCGGGACCCACAAGATCACCATCAGCTGGCCGAGCGGATCCCGCCTGGCACCGGGCGAGAAGTACACCATGGTGCTGCCGATCCAGCTGCAGGCCGGCCTTCAGTCGTCGCACGGCCCCGCCGTCAACCAGTTCACCTTCTCGAGTGATCGCACCCTCGCCGGCTGCACCAACACGGCATCCGGAAACGGCCAGTCCGTCACCCGCAGCGGCACCGCCTGCACCACCCAGAACAGCGTGAGCACGATCTCGGCCTCGGCGATCAGCTCGTTCAAGGGCGTGAAGGGCAACGTGGATGCCTCGGGCGTCTCGACCAGCGGCGCGATCAACGTCAACAACGCCGCCACCCCCTGCGTCGCCGACCCGGAGGGCTACTACCGCAACCCCTGTGCCGCGTACAGCGTCATCGGCGGCACCGATCTGTGGAAGCTGCAGGTGACCAACGGCGGCAACGTGCCGGCCACGTCGGCGTCCATCGTCGACGTGCTGCCCAAGCCGAGCGACACCTACTTGCGATCCGGCAGCGCCCGCGGCTCGAGCTACCGGCCGGTGTTCGCGGGCGGGGTCACCCTGATCACCGACACCGCGTCGGCGGTTTCGTCGTACGTCTGGCAGGTCTCGACGGCGTCGAACCCGTGCCCGGCCTACGGCACCGACCCGAACTGCACGGGCGCGGGTTGGGTCGACTCCTCGATCTTCCCCAGCTCGAACTTCGCCTCGGTCACGGCCGTGCGCATCGTGTTCACCTTCGTCGGCGGTACGCTGCCGCCCGCCGCGACCATCGCGATGAACTACAAGACGGTGAACGCGCCCTCGCTCACCTCCAGCGACAAGCTCGCGCCAACGACCGTGCCGGTGAGCAATGCCCGGGCGTGGAACAGCTTCGGCGTCTACGCCACCTTCGGATCGGGCTACGCCGACCGCACCGTGGAGCCGATCCGCGCGGGCGTTCAGCTCTCGACCGGCCCGATCGAGGTCACCAAGGCGATCACCGGCGCGGCCGCGGCCTACGCACCCACCTCCTTCACCGCGACCGTGAGCTGCACGGTGGCGGGCGCGCCGGTGACCATGCCGAACTCCGGGCTGGTCACCCTCGCCGCCACGAACGCGACCCCGTACGTCGCGCGCATCGACGGCATTCCGGTCGGAGCCGACTGCCGCATCGTCGAGTCGTCGGCCTCCGCTTCAACTGCTAGTTCCGTCGCCTACCTGCCGCTGGCATCCGCCTCACCGGCCGCCGCCGAGGTCACGGTGGGTCAGGCCGCGGCCTCAACCGACCCGGTGCCCGCCGCCCAGCAGTCCACGATCACGAACAGCTACGGAACGACGCAGCTCACCATCACCAAGAAGGTCAGCACCACGGCGACCGTCGGCTCGTTCGGCCCGTTCGCCTTCGGCCTGGCCTGCACGGTGAACACCGGAACGGGCACCTTGACGGTGCCATTGGCCGCCGGTGACGCCAGCTTCAGCCTCGCCGTCGACGGCACGAAGACCGTGACTGGTCTGCCGGTGACCGCGCGCTGCGCGCTCACCGAGACCGACAGCGACGGCGCAACACGCATCGGCGTCGCCGTGGATGGCGGCTCGTCGACCGCGACGACGCAGGGCGCTCCCGTCACGATCGTGCTCGGCACCAACGCCGGCTACTCGGCCGTGGTCACCAACAGCTACGACGGCGGAACGCTGGCCGTCAGCAAGACCGTCGCGGGTTCGGGCGCGGGCACGTACGGCTCGGGGCCGTTCGCGGTCTCCGTCGACTGCACATACAACGGCCAGGACCTGTACACCGGCTCGTCGGCGATCGCTTCGGGGCAGACCGTGAGCTTCGCGCCCGTGTTCCCGATCGGCACCCAGTGCTCCGTTCATGAGACCGATGCCGGCGGCGCCACGACTGCGGCAGCCGACACCTCGGTCACGATCGTCGGCCCCACCGGCGTGCAGACCATCGGACTCGTCACGGCGGGCCTCACCAACACCTTCACAACGGGCACCTTCGAGGTCGACAAGGCCTTCGCTGGAGCCGGGGCGACGGAGTACGGCGCCGGACCCTTCACGGCCCAGGTGAGCTGCACGTGGACCAAGGACAGCACGGTGCTGACCATTCCGCTGCCCGACTCGGGCATCGTCACTCTGGATGCCGCGCACGGGTACACGGCTTCGGTCACCGGCCTCATCGCCGGGGCCACCTGCTCCGCCGTCGAAACCGCGAACGGTGGTGCGACCTCGACGACCGTCGGTTCGGTCTCGCCGGCCTTCGTGCCTGCCGACGGGACGAGCATCCAGACGATCACCAACCGCTACGACACGGGCAGCCTGACGGTCACCAAGCAGCAGACCGGCGAGGGCCGCGCCCGCTACGGCGACGGCACCTACACGGCCGCCGTTTCATGCTTCTACCTCAGCAACGGCACGCGGGTGCCGATCGACCTGGGCACCGACGCGACTCTCACCCTCTCGCCGGGCAATTACGTGCAGACCATCTCGGGTCTGCTGGTCGGTGCGAGCTGCACGGTCACCGAGACCGATGCGGGCCTCGCCGTCTCGAGCGCGACCAATCCGGTCGACGGTACGGTCATCATCCCGGCCGCCGTCGACGGTCCCGCGGCCGTGACGATCACCAACACCTTCCTGCTCGGATCGTTATCGATCGACAAGGCCGCGTCGGCGACCATCGTTCAAGGCGACAGCGACTTCGAGTACACCTTCGACGTGCGCAACACCGGGCATGTGGATGCTGCGGGCGTCACGGTCGTCGACGTGCTCGATCCAGACCTCAAGGCCACTTCGCTCGACGCGCCCGGATGGAGCGCGTGCGCCGTCACCGGCGCCGATGTCGACGGGTACGGCGGCACGCTCAACTGCGTGCTCGACACGACACTCGCGGTCGGCGGGGTCGCACCTCTGATCACGCTCGGCGTGCACGTGCTGCCGACGATCACCCAGGATGACCTGGTCAACAGGGCCGACGTCACCTCCACCACGCCGGTCGTCACCGGCGACCACGACCAGGTCACGACCCCGGTCAAATGGCTCGACGCGAACCTCACTCCGCTCTGCCTCAAGGACGCGCCGTACCTCGACTACTCGGTCGACGCGCGCAACGTCGACCTGACGGGCAAGTCGATGACAGTCGACTGGCTCGATGCATCGGACACCGTCATCCACACCGACACGGTCACGATCAGCGGCGCCGGGCTCATCACCGGCCGCCTGCTCTGGCCCGGCGCGACAGTCGCCGCCGATGGCACCGGCACGGGATGGCCCGGATGGCGCGCGGCCGGCCCGGGCGAGACACCCACCTGGGAGAACCTGCTGCTCGATCCCACGCTGCCGACCTACGGCCTGCGTTCTGGAGCGAAGGTGCGACTGACCATCAACCCGACCACCACGGTCAGTGTCACCTATCCGCCGGCGACGGCCACCTGCGCCGAGGCATCCGGTGACCCGCAGTCCGAGTTGTGGATCACCAAGCGCGCCAGCGTCTCGCATCTGAACCCCGGGGGCACCTTCTCGTACACGATCGAGTCGGGCAACAACGGGCTCGGCGGCGTTGACAACTTCACGCTCGTCGATCCCGTGCCGGGCTCCATCAAGATCCTCGCCGTGGACCCGGTCGTGCCGACGGCACCGACCGCGCCCTCCTGGAGTTCGTGCGTCGTCACCGGCCGCCTGGCGTCAGGGTACGGCGGAACGGTCACCTGCCTGCTCGACCGCCCGCTGGGAGCGATCGGCAGCGCGCCGCCGGTGAAGCTGACGGTGATGCTGAACCCGAAGGCCGGCTTCGGCACCGTGATGAACACGGCGCACGTCAGCGGCGTCGAGCTGGGCGACCTGCGCACCCTGGCCGATCCCCAGGACAGCGCCATGATCTCCTCCTCGGGCAAGCTCGCCCTGACCGGCACAGAGTCGGCGCCCCTGATGCTCGGCGGCCTGGCGCTGCTGCTGCTCGGGATCGCCGTCAGCGTCGTGGCAGTCGTGCTGCGCCGCCGCACGAACGGCCGGCCGACCGAGCACTGAGCCCGGCGCGCGGGTCAGATCGGGACGCAGTTCGGGCCCGGGTCGCCATAGACCGACAAGAACATGAAGAAGAACACCGGGATGCTCGCCGCGATCGAGTAGATCAGCATCACGAGCGCGGCCGTCCGCAACAGGGGTCGACCGGCGCCGACCGGTCACGATTCCCGATCGATTGCACCAAGAAGGCCCCGGGCGCTTGGGCGGTTTCCCGGGGCCTTCTCGAGCAGAGCGTGGTGCCGACTAGCCTTGTGCGCGACGGCCGCCGCGGCGCGGGTTGCCGGTCGGCGCTGATGGGCGGTTGCTCTGTGAGGAGCCGCCGCCGGTCGAGGTGCTGTAGTAGCTCGACGAGCCGCCGCGAGTGGATGCCGAGGCACCGGATCCGGCGCGTGCAGGGCGTCCCGCTCCGGACCTGGCCGGGCGGCCGGATCGGTCGGCGCGGGGCTGGCCGGAACCATCACGCTGAGCACGCTTCCGCTGAGCGTTCGCGCCCTGCGACCGACCCCCTCCACCCTGGGTGGCAACCGCACGCGGCACCGGCTTCACGTAGTCGGCGCGGTCGCCGACCAGGGCGACCACGGCATCCGAGGTCGGGGTGACGCGCTGAGTCGCCGCCTGGATGCCGGCCTTGCGCATCAGCAGGGCCAGATCCTTCTCCTGGGTCGGCAGCACGAGGGTGACGACGTCGCCCTCGGATCCGGCGCGGGCCGTGCGGCCGCTGCGGTGCAGGTACGCCTTGTGCTCCATGGGCGGGTCGACGTGCACGACCAGCTCGACGTCATCCACGTGGACGCCGCGTGCCGCGACGTCGGTGGCGACGAGCACGCGCACGTCTCCCGCTCCGAACGCGGCCAGGTTGCGGTCGCGTTGCGGCTGGCTCAGGTTGCCGTGCAGGTCGACGGCCGGGATGCCGGCAGCGGTCAGCTGCAGCGCCAGCTTCTTGGCGTGGTGCTTGGTGCGCATGAACAGGATGCGGCGGCCGGTGCCCGAGGCGAGCGCCTCGATGAGGTGCTTCTTCGTCTCGGCGTCCGCCGCGCCGAAGACGTGGTGGGTCATCGCCGCGACCGGCGAGTTCGCCTCGTCGACGGAGTGCACCTTGGGGCTGTGCAGGAACTTGGTGACCAGCTTGTCGACCCCGTTGTCGAGCGTTGCGCTGAAGAGCAGGCGCTGGCCGTCTGCGGGAGTCGCGTTCATGATGCGGGTGACGCCGGGCAGGAAGCCCAGGTCGGCCATGTGGTCGGCCTCGTCGAGCACCGTGATCTCGACCGCGTCGAGGGTCACGAAGCGCTGCTGCATGAGGTCTTCGAGGCGGCCCGGGCAGGCCACGACGATGTCGACGCCCGCCTTGAGCGCCGAGACCTGGCGGTTCTGCGAGACGCCGCCGAAGATCGTGGTCGTCTTGAGGCCGTAGGCCGCGGCCAGCGGCTCGAGCACGGCGTTGATCTGGGTGGCGAGCTCGCGGGTCGGCGCGAGCACCAGGCCGAGGGGGCGTCCTGGGCGGCGGCCGCCGCCGGCGAGGCGGGTGCCGAGGCGCGCCACCATCGGGATGGCGAACGCGAGGGTCTTACCGGATCCGGTCTTGCCGCGGCCGAGCACGTCGCGTCCGGCGAGCGTGTCGGGCAGGGTGTCGACCTGGATCGGGAAGGCGTCGGTTTTGCCCTCGGCGGTCAGGACCTCGACGAGCGGGTAGGGCACGCCGAGCGTGCTGAAGGTGATGTCAGGCATGAGTGTCTGTGTCTTTCGGGAGTACTCGCCGGTTGAGTGGCCACGCGCAGCGCGGCGTATCGAAACCGACATGAATGGCGAAGGTGGCGATGGCCACATCCGTTCGCCGGAGAAGTAATGTCAGCCGGCATCCGATGTGTTTGATCGGGCGGCGAGGGAAGCGTTCTACGACGCAAGCAGGGCACTGTGTTCTGAGGCACGTCGCCTTGCAAGTGATCTCAGGCTAGCAGACTCGCGTCAGTAGTTGCCGAAGTACAGCTCGCCCACCGGGATCTCGACCGCCACCGTGTTGGTCACGGGGGCGAGCGGGCAGGCCCAGGCCGGGTCGTAGGCGCACGACGGGTTGTAGGCGAAGTTGAAGTCGAGCACGAGCGTGTTCGCTGCCGGGTTCGAGCCGAGGTCGGCGCCCTTGATGGTGTCGAGCAGGTAGCGGCCGCCGCCGTAGGTGCCGCCGTGCCGGCCCTTCAGGGCATCCTTCACGGGAACGAAGATGCCGCCGCCGTAGGTGGTCAGTCGCCAGACGTCGAGCGATCCGACGTCGGGGATGCGCACCAACCCGATCCGCTCGAACGGCACGACCCCGTCGGTGCCGGTCTCGTAGTCGAAGCGGCCCTCCTCGGCGGGCTCGACCTCGAGCTCGAAGCGCCAGACCGGGTCGTAGTCGGCGACTGGGAGTCCGGTGAATCCGGGGCGGTCGGCCTCCATGAGGGCGGATGCCGCGTGGTGCAGGAAGAGCTCGTCACGGCCGGCGCGCCACAGGGCGTGGGCCGCGGCAGCATCCGGAGTCGCCCGCACCTGCTCGTAGAGGGCGAACACGCGCCGGCGCCAGTCGGCGACATCGAGCGGGGTCATGACGTCAGTCTGCCGCGAACCGGCGGCCGGCATGGTCCCGTACCCTGATGCCGTGACGGATCTCGCTACGGCGCACGGGCAGGGCAGCTACCAGGTGCGGTTCGACTGGGGTGCGTCCGGCGCCACGGCCGTCGCTCCCGGCGCGCACCTCGTGGTCTGGGTCGATCAGCTCGGATCCGTCGCGAGTACCTCAGAACCGATGCCGCTGCTCGGCGGAACTCCGGGCGGTGTCGAGCTGATGCCCGCGACCCTCGACGACGCGGCGGATGTCGCAGCATTCGCGCTGCGCCGCCAGGCCGAGCTGGGCGGCCGCTGTGTGATCGCGGTGGTCGCGGCGGGCGCGGTCCGGCCCGACGGGAGTCTCCGTTTCGCGGTCGAAGACCTGCTCGCGTCCGGCGCGATCATCGACGCGCTCGCCGAAGCCGGCATCGACCACCAGTCGCCAGAGGCCGCGGCTGCGGCATCCGCGTACTCCGGCCTCAAGAACGCGACGCGCCACCTGATCTCGGCTTCAGCGACTTCACGGGAGCAGCGGGAATCCTGACGCGTTCGTGGCGGTTCACCCCTGCAACGACTCAGATCCTCAGGAGGATGTCATGCCCCAGGCCGTACTCAACGGAACCGTTCTCGCCGACGCACCCGAATCCGACGTGCTGCACATCGAGGGAAACGTGTACTTCCCGCCGGCGAGCGTGAACAAGGAGTTCCTCGTCGAGAGCGCGACGCCCTACACCTGCCCGTGGAAGGGCGAGTGCCAGTACTTCTCGGTGAAGGATTCCGCGTCGGGCGATCTGCTGCAGGACCGCGCGTGGAGCTATCCGCACCCGTACCCGACCGCCGAAGAGCGCGTCGGCAAGGACATCAGCAACTACGTGGCCTTCTGGAAAGAGGTTCAGGTCAGCTAGCTTGTCGTCTCCTCATGTTCCATGACGTGGGGATGGGGATGACGTGACCGGCGATGAGGTCGTCGTCGACTACGACGCGCTCGCCGGCGCGGCGAGTCGGGTGCGGGAGTTGATGGCGTCCGTCTCGCGCACGCCGCTTCCGGGGGCGGATGCCTCGGCCGTCGGACACCCGCGCCTCGCCGGAGCGCTCGAGGAGTTCTCCGAGCGGTGGGATGCCGTCATCGCGGCGGCCCACGACGAGGGCGACCTTCTCGCGACCAGACTCGTGGATGCCGTGGAGCAGTACACGACGACCGACGCCTCCATCGCCGGAGCAGCCCACGCGCTCGGCTCCCGCGGGCAGGGTGCGACGTGACCGACTTGGGCGAGGCGTCGTCGGCGACCTCGCTGATTCCGGGCAGTCCGGACCAGCTCGACGACGATGCCCGGATCTGGCAGCAGCGCGCTGCGTCCTATGACGAGTTGGACGGCTGCCTGGGCGCCCTCGATCTTCAGACCGCGTGGCAGGGCCGGGCCGGCGACGCCGCCCACGCCCTGATCGACGCCACGCGTCGCATCTGGCGGGGCGCCGCGCAGGCGCACCGCGCGGCAGCGGGTCAGCTCGACGCGTTCGCCGACGTGCTGCGCGACGCACAGAGCGACGCCCGGCGGGCCATCGGGATGCACGCCGACGCGGAGCACGCCACAACCCAGGCCCGACGGGCTTACGAGCAGGCGGCGAACGACGCCGCGGGGATCGCCGCGCCTCTCGCGCAGCCGAGCGTCTGGCTCGCCGAGCAGTTCATCGATCCGGGAGCGGGCGAGCGCCAGAGAGCGCAGTGGCTGCTCGACACCGCGCGGCAACGTGTTCAGGACGCGGGGGACCGGGCCGCGCACTCACTGATGAGCGCCGCCGATTCGACGAAAGCCGTGCGCAGCATCCTCGCCGCTCTCCCGTCGGACGCGGACGCCCGCTACCCCAGCGACGTGGCGACACTCGGCCTGCTCGCCAGCATGTCGGCCGCACAGCTCAAGAAGTTCATGGCCGATCATCCCTCGCTCGCTCAGGAGTTCTGGACCGATCGACCGGACGCCTCAGCGGTCTCGGCCTGGTGGAAGGGTCTCACAGCTGCCGAGCGCCATCGGATGATCCAGGACGCCCCCACGATCGTCGGCAACCTGAACGGCGTGCCGTACCACGACCGCAACGGCGCGAATCGGGTGGCTCTCGAGGCGGCGGCCCACGCCTCCCACCTCACGAAGGATCAGAAGGATGCCATCGCGAACGTCCGGAGCGCCCTCGCCGGCCGGAAGGGCGGAGGTCAGCGGTACCTGATCGACTTCAATCTCGCCGCGGTGCCGCCTCTGGCCGCGGTGTCCATCGGCGATGTCGACACCGCGGACGACGTGACGGTCGACGTCCCCGGGATGGCGACTTACACGGCGAGCTCGATGTCGTCGTGGACGGACGCCGCCCAGAACCTCTTCCGCCGTCAGGGATACGTCGATCCGAACCACTCGCACGCCGTCGTCGCGTGGATCGGGTACAACGCCCCGCCCTTCGACATCTCTGCGGCGAACAAGCACGCCACCGACAGCGTCATGTCGAGCGTCCGTGCGCAGCAGGGGGCACCACGGCTGGCCGCCGATCTCGACGGGATCATCGACACACGTTCCGGCGAGGCAGCGGCGGCGCCCCGGATCGCCGTCGTGGCGCACTCCTACGGCACCACGACGACCGCGTATGCCCTGACTCAGACGACGCACGAAGTGAACTCGGTGGATTTCGTCGCGTCGGCGGGCATCGATCACCAGGTGATCCCGGATGCGTCGGCCCTCCATGTGGCTACGGCGAATGGGCACGAGCAGGTCTACGCGAGTCAGGCGACCCGGGATTTCGTGGCGACGACGGGAAGGGTGGGCTCCGGTCGGTCGGACCCCGAAGACGCGGGCTTCGGCGCGATCACCTACAGCTCTGACGGGGGCAAGGCGCCCGATGGCACCGTCTACTCGGCCGTCAACGGGCATGACACCCTCGGCAGCGGCCCGGCCATTCCCCCGTACTCTGTGGGGACGGGGCACGGCTACTTCGATCTGGGCACCGAGTCGCTTCAGAACATCGCGGTCGTCAGTTCGGGTCAGGGCGCTCTGCTGAGCGACCTCACGCCGCAGGTATTTTGAGAGGCCCAGTGAGCGAATACATCGAACCGCCCTCGAGTCGCCGAACCTTGTGGCGTCGGCCGTGGCTGTGGATCGTGGTCGCCATCGTGGTGGCGGGCGGCGTGGTGATCGGAGTCCTGGTGAGCATGTCGGGCAAGACCTCGGCCGAGAGCCCAGACGCGCTGCTCAAGACGGTCCTCGAGCGGACGAACGCCACCGCGGTGGCCGCGGGGGGCGTCTGGACCTTCGAGGATAAGACGGCCTGGATACCGAGCGACACCTCGGGGTATACCGGCGTTCCGTGCGGAGACCTGGATGCCGGCCCCCAGCAGTACCCGGTCGGGCTCAACAGCGCCGGGGTCGCCGACCCAGCTTCCGCGGCCGCGCGCGTGGTGAAGCACTGGAAGAGCCTGGGGTACCAGGTGCGCACGGTGGTCCCCACGCAGGCGGACAATGCTCACCTCACCGAGGTCGTGGCTGAGTTTCCGAACGGAGCCAAAATCGATTACACGGTCTCGACCGAGATCTCGGGCATCGACGCTCTGAGCGAGTGCTCCTCCGATCCCGCGATGCGGCACACCACGAAATAGCCGCTCGCATCACGCGGAGCGCGCGCGGAACGCCCGCACCTTCGCCCGATTGCCGCACCGCGCCATCGAGCACCAGCGCCGCGATCCGGTACGCGACTCGTCGTGAAAGACGATGCGGCAGTCCTCGGCGTCGCAGCGACGGATCCGGTCAGCGCCGTCGGCCTCGGCGGCCAGCATCGTGACCGCGTCGCGGGCAAGTGACGACAGCGCCTGTCCGACCCGGATGTTGCCGGCCCCCGCCTGGCGCCGGCCGCCCGTCAGCACCGGCGGCACGTCGGGTGTCGCGGCGAACAGGTTGAGCGTGTCCACGTCGTCGGGAGCGGGTGCGACGCCGTCGGCCCTCGCCGCGGCCAGTCTGCCGATCGCCGCTCGCAGGCCGAGGGCATCCACCAATTCGCGCTCGCCGATCTCGGCGAGCGGCAGCCGCTCGAACCGCTCCGCCAGCCAGTGGCGCACCTCGCTGTCGGGTCCGGAGGTGAAGTCGAGGCTGTCGGCACCGGCGTCGAAGAACCAGCGGGCGCCGTCGGTGATGATCCAGCGGCCGGTGCTCATCGCATCCCTCCCGGGGGTCGGCGGCCGGAACACGAGCACGGTCGCCGAGCCGGTCAACTCGAGGGGACCCGCGGCGTAGGGCACCAGCACCGTGTCGCCGGCCCTGAGCGCGAGCCGTCTGCCGACGAAGGCCAGGTCGAGGGCCCCTTCGGTGACCACCAGCACGGCGTAGCCCTTCTCGAGCCGCATGCCGCCCGAGAAGGTGTCGCGCTCGGCACGGAAATACGGCGCGGCATCGGCGGGCAGCAGGGGTCCGTTGGTAGCGGCGCGGGTGATCAGCGCATCCACGTCGGCGCCGGATCGGGCCGTCAGTTCGAGCGCGCCGAACGCCTCGTCGAACCCGACGCCGAGATGACCGTCGGTGGCGCCATCCAACTCGAAACCGCGCCACTCGAGCAGGATCGACAGGTCTGCGGGCTGCTGGACCTCGGCGAGCATGACGCCCTCGCCGATCGCGTGCAGCACGCCCGGTGGCACGTACACGGTGTCGCCGGCGACGACGTCGCGCCGGTGGAGCAGGCTCAGCAGCGTGCCGGTGTCTTGCGAACCGACCAGCTCGAGCAACCGCTCCGCGGTCACCGACTCGCGCAGGGCGAGAAAGACCTCACCCGGTTCGAGAATGCACCATGCCTCGGCCTTGCCGTGACGGTGCCCGAGGTGCGCGGCGGCCCAGGCGTCATCGGGATGCGCGTGCACCGGCAGGCGCTGCCCCGGATCGAGCAGCTTCACGAGCAGCCGGGGATCGGTGCCGAAGGCCTCGACGTGCGCGGGGCCGAGCCAGCCGAGCGGGTCGGCTGCGATCGCGCTGCGCAGTAACTGCGCCTCGCCCGCCGGCGTTGCGGGCAGGGTGGTGAGCCCGATCGAGGTCGTACCCGCCTGGGTCGTCACCGACGCCACCCAGTCTTCGGGAACGTGGTCTCCGGATGCCGGCGCACCGCGCTCGCCGCGGAACGCCGCGATGCGCGGTCCGCCTCGGTAGAAGCGGTCGGGCGGCTGGTTGGCCGGCAGCAGCACCGGAGCGCGGGTCACGGTCGACTCGCGGCCGCGCGCGGCAGCTCACGCCGCATCCAGTCGATCTGGAACCTCAGGTCGAAGCGTCGCGAGCACTTGGCGCACGAGAGGGCTCGCGTCGGCTTGCGGTAGCGGAAGTGCTGGTGCCCGTTCGGGCAACTCCCCACCCACGGCGCGAGCTCGTCGGCGATCGCGCCGCCGTGCAGCCGCTTGCCCTCGTAGCCCAGGTCGGCCGCGATGGCCTTCCATTTCGGACCGTGCCCGGCCTTCGCGCCGGCCAGCGCGTGCGCCACCTCGTGCAGCAGCACCTGGTGGATCTCGTCGTCGTCGTAACGCGAGGCCAGGTGCCTCGACACCGTGATGCGGTGCGTCGAATACGAGCAGAGTCCGGCGCGGGTCGTCGCGCGGTCGAAGCCGAACGACCAGACGCTCGGGTCGAGGTGCAGGGCGATGAGGGCGTCGGCCCAGCGCCGCACCCGGTCGAGGTCGGCCATCAGAGCCCCGCCGTCAGCTGGGCCGCCGTCACGACGCCGCCTTCAGGGCGACCTGCAGGATGCGGTCGTCGCCCGGGTGCGGAGACCCGCGGCCGTCGGTGTTGTCGGTCAGGATCCACAGGGAGGGGAGCGACCCGACGTCCGGCCCGACCGCCACATCGCGCAGCCGCCCATAGGTGCCAACGTAGAGCGCGCTCGCGCTCGCGGCCCCCGCAGCATCCACGTTGATCACCCAGAGCCGCTTGCCACCGAGCCCCGCCAAGAAGAATGTGCCGTCCAGATAGGTGAGCCCGCTCGGGCTGGCGTCGTCGGTCGGCCACTGCACGAGCGGGTCGACGAACCGCGGGTCGTGCGCGATGCCCTCGACGAGCGGCCAGCCGTAGTTCGACCCGGCGATGATCTTGTTGAACTCGTCCCAGGTGTCTTGGCCGAACTCCGCCGCGTAGAGCTGGCCGTTCGAATCCCAGGCCAGCCCCTGCGGGTTGCGATGCCCGTAGCTCCAGATCAGAGACCCCGGGAACGGGTTGCTCTTCGGCACGTCGCCGGTCGGGGTCATGCGCAGGATCTTGCCGTTCAGGCTCGACAGGTCTTGCGAGTGCGAGGTGTCGCCCGCGTCGCCGACTGTGGCGTAGAGCATGCCGTCGGGGCCGAAGGCGATCCGCCCGCCGTCGTGGTGGTTCGCGGTCGCGAGCCCCTTCAGGATCACCTGCGGCGGCCCCAGAGTGAACTGGTCGCTGAGGCTCATGCGCACGATGCGGTTGTCGCGCGCCGTGGTCTCATAGGCGTAGAGCCAGCTGGTGCGCGTGCCGGGGCTCGCCTCGAGGAATGCCAGCCCGAGCAGGCCGCCCTCGCCGTCGTGCACGACGCCGGGTACGGTGCCGATCTTCTCGAGGGCTCCGGATGCCGTCAGCCGCTCGATCGCGCCGGAATCCCGCTCGCTCACCAGGGTCAGCGTGTTCGAGACCCGCAGGATCGACCACGGGCTCGCCAGCCCGGTCACGACATCGGTGGGTGTTCCTGTCGGCACGACTCCGGTCGGTGCCGGCCTCTCGCTCGGCGTGTTGATCGCCGAAGGGCTGAGGGTCTCGGGTGCGGACGGCGCCGAGCATCCCGCGAGCGCACCCATGCTCATGGCCGCGGCCGCGAGTGCGGCGACCGGGGCGAGACGGGGGTGGCGGGCCATGCTTCGACGCTACTCGCGAGCCCCGTCTTCGAGCCGGGAATCGCCGGGCCGCAGTTGGAACACACTGCGGTTCGGGGGTGGGGAGGGGAGGGCGGTGGCGTCGGTCACGACCGGGGCTCCGGCGATCCAGTCGCGCAGCTCGCGGTCGTGCACCAGGGTGGCCGGATGCGGTCCGCCGGCGAGCAGCCGCGGCATCCAGTCCAAGGGAAGCGGGGACGGGGATGCCACCAGCACGAAGTTGCCGTAGCGCCTGCCGCGCAGCACCTGCGATTCGGCGAGCACGGCAAGATCGTCGCCGAACACCATCCGGAGCGTCGCCGCCTGCCCGCGCGCGAACGCCGCGCCCGACCCGTCGGCCACGTTGACCATCAGGACCCCCTCGGGCGCGAGGAAGGCCGCGCACTCCCGGTAGAACTCGACGCTGGTCACATGGGCCGGGATGCGCGCCCCGCCGAACACGTCGACGACGAGCACATCGACCGCACCCCTTAACCCGGCAGGCAGTTTCGCCAGGGTGGCGCGGGCATCCCCGTACCGCACCCGGATCGACGCGCCCCGCGGCAGCGGCAGCTCCCGCCGCACCAGCTCGACCAGCTCGGGCTCGAGCTCGAGCACCTGCTGGCGCGAGCCGGGCCGCGTGGCCTCGATGTAGCGCGGGATCGTCAGCGCGCCCGCCCCCAGGTGCAGCGCGGTGAGCGGTTCACCGGGCAGCTTGAGCTGGTCGATGACGTGGCCCATGCGGGCGATGTACTCGAAGAACAGGTCGCTCGGGTTGTCGAGGTTGACGTGCGACTGGGGGGTTCCGTCCACGATGAGTTCGAAGGCGCCCGGCACCCAGCGATCGGGGCGGATCTCGGCGTGCATGCCGCTCGCCAGGGTGATCGAGGGGGCGGCATCCATGCTCACGATCTTTCCACCTCGGCTTTCCACCCGAGCTTCCACGAGTCTCCACCCTGCGGTGGTGCCCCCGCCGTGACGGAACCGGGATGCTCGACTCATGACCACACAGACCCTCCTCGACCTCGTTCTGGGCGTCGCCCTGCTCTGCTGGATCGGCTACCGCCAGCTCACCTGGACCGCCGTCGCCCCCGAGCGGATGTGGCGCATGCCCGCGCTGCTCGCGATCATCGGCATCGTCACCCTTTTCCGGAGCGGCACGGGCGACACGATCAGTGCCGGCGACCTCGGCATCCTGGCCATCGAGACGGTGATCTCGATCGGGCTCGGCGCCGTGATGGGGCTGATCGCGCACTTCCGGCCGATCGGCGAGCGCACGCTGGCCGCTTTCCATGCGCGGGATCGCGGACGCAGCCTGTCCGTCCCCACCCTCGAGACCCGCACCGGGTGGGTGGGCATGGCACTCTGGCTGGTGCTGATCGCCAGCCGGATCGGCGGCGAGGTGTACGCGCACATGACGCACTCGACCTTCTTGATGTCCACCGGCGTCATCCTGCTGACCGTCGCCCTGAACCGCGCCGCGCGGATCGTGGTGATCACCCAGCGGGCGGCGCGCGTCGTCCCCCTGGCTGAGAGCACGAGCGTCGCAGCATGATGGGCAGGTGAACGTCACCGATCCCCGCCTGTTCGGCCGACTGCTGAACATCGCGGGGATCCTCGCCGTCTCGATCCTGCTGGTGGTGCAGGTGCCGATGGCGCACCGGCCGGCGTGGGTCTGGGTGCTGGCCGGACTGGCACTGCTGGGCTGGCTGGTGCGCGAACTCGTGCCGGCGTCATCCCGCTGGTTCGTGGTCGCGTGCCTGGTCGCGTTGGCGGCCGCGTCGGTCGTGACCACCTCGACCAGCGTGCTGGGCTACATCGCGGGCATCGTCTGCCTGGCCGCGCTGATCGCCACGCCGCGCTGGCCGCTCGCGCTCGGGCTGATCGCGGCGGGCGCTTCGGCCGTCGTCGTGGGAGTCGACACCCTGCTCTTGGAGGCCGACGTGCCGACGACGCTCGGCGCCTTCGTCGGGCTCATCGTCGCGATCCTGGTCGGGATCAGCCGGAGGCAATCCCGAACGGCCGTCGCGCGCGAACGCTCCCTGCTCGAAGAGAGAGCGCGATCGGCGGCCCTGGCCGAGCGCTCGCGGATCGCGCGCGACATCCACGACGTGCTCGCCCACAGCCTGGGCGGCCTGGTGCTCCAGCTGGATGCCATTGACGCACTGCTCGACTCGGGCAAGACCGACGACGCCCACGCGCGGGTGACGGCCGCCCGCGGTCTCGCCGCCTCGGGGCTCGACGAGGCGCGGCGGGCCGTGGACGCGCTGCGCGATCCCGAGACCTCGGCCGACCTGGCGGGGGCGATCGAAGATCTGGTCGTGACCCACCGCTCGCTCGGCGGCGCCGCGGTTCTGACGGTCACGGGTACGCCGGGCGAGCTCTCGCCCGATGCCGCCGGCGCGTTGCGCCGGGCCGCGCAAGAGGTGCTGAGCAACGCTCGGCGGCACGCGCCCGGGTGCGCGACCGACCTCGTGCTGGCCTGGACTCCGGATGCCGCCACGCTGACGGCGACGACGCCGCTCGCGGCCGGGGCGCCGGGGTCGGGTTCGGGCGGGTCGGGGTCGGGGCTGGGCGGAGGCCGCGGACTGCCCGGACTCCGCGAGCGGGTCGACGCCGTCCACGGCAGCGCCGACTGGTCGGTGCGCGACGGTGCCTTCGTCGTGACCGCGCGAGTGCCGCGTCTCGCGGAGGCGGGGCCATGAACGCCGCGCACGTCATCCGCGTGCTCGTTGCCGACGATCAGGCCATCGTGCGCGACGGCCTGGTCACCGTGCTCGGGCTGCTCGATGATCTCGAGATCGTGGGGGAGGCGGCGGACGGCGAGCAGGCGGTCCGGCTCGCACTCGAGACCCGGCCCGACGTCGTGCTGATGGATCTGCGCATGCCCGTGCTCGACGGCGCGGCCGCAACGGCGCGCATCCTGGAGCAGCTGCCCGAGACCGCCGTCGTCGTGCTCACCACCTTCGCCGACGACGCGTCGATCGCGGGAGCACTGCGCGCCGGGGCCCGCGGCTACCTCACGAAAGACGCCGGCCGCGCCGAGCTCGCGGCTGCCGTTCGGGCCGCCGCCAGTGGGCAGACGACCTTCGCGCGCGAGGTGGGGGAGAGGTTGGTGCGGGGGTTCGCGGCGGCTGCTTCGCCGGCTCCGGATGCTGCGGTCGCCCCCTCGACGGATGCGTTGCGCGACCGCTTCCCGGCCCTGACCGCGCGCGAGGCCGAGGTGCTGGCACTCATCGCGGAGGGCCGCAGCAACGCCGAGATCGCCGCATCCCTCTATCTCGGAGTCTCGACGGTGAAGAGCCACATCAACGCGCTCTTCGCCAAACTCGACGTTCGCGATCGCGCGCAGGCGATCGCGCTGGCGTGGGGCAGAATCGCAGAGTGAACGTGAGAATCAGTCCACTGCCGGGGGTCGCCCTCGTTATCGTCGCCGGGGCCGGGATCGCGACCACGATCCTGGCCATGGTCGACGCCACCGTCACCGGCGACTGGCTCGACGCGACTGCGACAGCTGGTTACCCGGCGGTGGGATTCCTGCTGCTGGCGCTGGCCGGTCTCGGGGTGATCGTCTTCCTGGGCGCCGCGGCGGTGTTCATCGCGTTGCTCGTCGCCGGGTCCAGAACCGCAGGAGGCGACGCATCATGACGCCGGACGTTGTCGATCGCACCGACAACGAGGCTCCAGTCGATGGGGTCGTGCGTTTCCGTCTTTACACAACTGCCGACGGTGGTCGCCCGAATCCGATACCAAAGACGGCGGAGTTCTTCTCCTGTTCCCTCTTCGACGGGGAACATTACTGGGACTGCCGAATCTGGCTCGACGGTGAGGGAATCGAGCTGGGTGTGGAGTATCTACGGTCGTTCATGTTCCTCAGCCCGGGCGAGGCTTCCAAGACCATCCGGCCCGGTAGCACTCTGCAGATACGCGAGCTTGGTTTTGTGGGTCAAGCGGACGTTGTTTCGCTCAGGCCGGAAATCAGTTAGCGCCCACTCGTAATCCAGCTCGGCGAACAACGCTTGGCGTGAGTTGTCTAGTCCACCACGTGCTGCACCAGGGGCACCCCGGGCCGGTAAGCCAGGTGCGACGCGGTCGGTGCATCGAGCAGCACGAGCCCACCCGTCGCTCCGATCCGCAGATGCCCGACGTCATCCCGACGCAGCGCCTGGGCGCCGCCGACGGTCGCCGCGTGCAGGGCCTCGCGCGGCGTCATCCCCATCTCGCGCACGGCGAGGGCGATGCAGAACGGGATGGATGAGGTGAACGACGAGCCCGGGTTGCAGTCGGTGGCGATCGCGACGGTGCCACCGGCGTCAAGCAGGCGCCGCCCCGAGGGGTAGGGCTGCCGGGTCGAGAACTCGACGCCGGGAAGTAGGGTCGCGACGGTCTGGGAGCCGGCCAGGGCCTCGACATCCTGATCCGACAGGTAGGTGACGTGGTCGACGCTCGCGGCGCCGAGCTCGACGGCGAGACGCACGCCCTCCGACTCGCCGAGCTGCCCGGCGTGCAGCCGCAGGCCGAGCCCGCGGGCGGCTCCGGCCTCGAGGATGCGGCGGCTCTGCTCGACCGTGAACGCCCCGGTCTCGCAGAAGACGTCGATCCAGCGCGCGTATGGCGCGCAGGCATCCAGCATCTCGCCGGTCACCAGGTCGACGTAGGCGTCGGGATCGTCGGTGAACTCTTCCGGGACGACGTGCGCGCCCAAGAAGGTCGTCTCGGGGGTCAGCTCGCGGGCGAGGCGCAGGGCGCGCTGTTCGTCGTGCACCGTCAATCCGTAGCCGCTCTTGATCTCGACGGTGGTGGTGCCTTGGCGTCGCATCTCGTCGACGAGGGTGGTGGCCCGCGCGAGCAGGGTGGCGTCGTCGGCCTCGCGGGTGAGGCGCACGGTTCGCCGGATGCCGCCAGCCTCGTAGCGGCGGCCCGCCATCCGGGCCTCGAACTCGTCTGCGCGGTCGCCGGCGAACATCAGGTGGCTGTGGCTGTCGACGAAGCCGGGGACGGCGCCAGCGCCCCCTGCGTCGATGACGTCGTCGGCGGCAGGTGCGTCGGCGGCGTCGCCGACCCAGGCGACTGCGCCGGCGTCGAAGACGATGGCCGCGTCCTGGCGCACTGGCCGCTCCGGATCCCAGGTGGTCAGCTCGCCGATCGAGGTCACGAGCGTGGAGGTCATGGCAGCACGGCTCCGATCGAGGTGGCGAGGGCGGCTCCGACGTCGCCGAGGCGGTGGGCGCCGGAGGTGACGAGGCGCTCGCCGCCGACCACGACATTCGTGACGTCGGCGGCGGATGCGGCCAGCCACAACTGGTCGAGCGACGCCCCGGCCGTGCGGGGTGATTCGGTGCGGAGGGTGACGAGATCGCAGACCGAGCCGACAACCAGGCCGCCGGTCCAGCCCAAGGAGCGGTAGCCGTCGGTGGTGGCCGCGGTGATGAGTTCGAGGGGCGACAAGATGCCGCGTCGGCCGGTCGCCAGCCGCTCATGACCCTCGAGCGCGCGCAGCTCGTCGAAGGGATCGACGACGGCGTGCTGATCGCTACCGATCGTGAGGGTGGCACCCGCCTCCTGCAGAGCACGGGCCGGACCGATGCCGTCGCCCAGATCGCGTTCGGTGGTCGGGCAGATGCAGACGAACGACCCCGAGAGTTCGGTGATGTCGCTCGGCGCCAGGTGGGTCGCGTGCACCGCGGTGAACCGCGGACCGAGTGCGCCCGCGTGGCGGAAGATGGCGACCGGCGAGCGCCCGAAGGCCGCCTCGACCTGGGCGTTCTCGGCCGGCTGCTCCGAGACGTGGGCGTGCAAGGGTTCGTCGCCGGTCGCCGCGACGACCCGCGCCACGTCGTCGGGGTCGACGGCGCGCAACGAATGGATGGCGGCCCCGCGCCGCGCGTTGCCCCGCAGCAGAAGCGACTCGTGTCGCGCCAACCACACCGGGATGCTGCTGATGAACGGTCGCTGCGCCTCGCTCGGAGAGAGAGGCATCCCGTCGTCGCCGCGCCCGCCGTGCCTGTACAAAGTGTCGAACAGCGTCAGCCGGATGCCGGCGTCCCGCGCGGCGGCGATCACCGCATCCGCCATCACGGTGGTGGGATCGCGGTGCAGATAGTGGAACTCACCGACCGCCGTGTACCCGGCCAGCAGCAGCTCTGCGTAGAACGCGGTGGCGAGCGCGTAGTAGCGCTCGGCATCCAGGCCGGCTGCGACCGCGTACATCTGGTCGCGCCATGCCCAGAAGTCGCCGCCCCCGGCGTGGGTGCGGCCGCGCAGCGCTCGATGGAAGGCGTGGGAGTGCCCGTTCGCGATGCCGGGAAGGGTCAGGCCGAGCAGCTCCGTGTCGCCGGGTCTGGCCGGACCGTCGGCGACGGAGGTGATGACGCCGTCGGCTTCCTCGATGCGCACGCCCGCGCGCACAGTCCGGTCGACCAGCGCATGCTCGAGCCAGAAGGTGGTCACGAGGCCATCCTCCGCACGACCGCCGTGAGCGCCGCGATCCCCGCGGCGGCGTCCGCCTCCTCGGCATGCTCCTCGGGCGAGTGCGAGACGCCGGTCGGGTTCCGCACGAGCAGCATCGCGGTCGGAACGCCTGCGAGAGAGAGCACCCCGGCATCATGCCCGGCCCCCGACGGCAGCTCGGGTACCTCGCCGCCGATCGCGGCAGTCAGGTCCGCGGTGAGGCCGGCGTCGAAGGGGGTGATGTCGGTCCAGCTCTCGAGGGTCGCGGCGACGCCGAGGCGGCGCTCGACGAGGGCGACCAGCTCGTGAACGCGCGACGGATCCTGGCCCCGCGCATCCACCCACAGGGATGCCGAGGAGGCGATCGCGTTCACCGCGCCGGGCAGCACCCGCACCCGCCCGACCGTGGCCAGGATGCCCAGCTCGGCGGCGGCTCGGCGTACTTCGACGATCCCCTCGGCCATGGCCAGCACCGGGTCGACCCGATCGGCGAGGGCCGTGGTTCCGGCGTGGTCGGGCACCCCCTGCAGGTCGATCCGCCAGCGGCCGTGCGGCCAGATCTCGCGCGCGATACCGACCGGGCGCCCGGCGCCGGCGAGGCCTCGCGCGTCGGCGAATGCACCGCCCAGCGGCATCCTGCCCTGCTCGATGTGGAGCTCGACGAAGCCGCCGATGCGGCCCAGGCGCGCCGGGTCGGCCCCGACCCGGCGCGGATCGTGCCCCGCGGCCGTCATGGCGTCGGCGAGGGCCACGCCCTCATCGTCGACCAGGGCCAGGGCGCGTGCCGGGTCCATGGCTCCGGTCAGCAGCCGGGATCCCAGGCAGGCCACCCCGAATCGCCCGCCCTCCTCGTCGGCGAAGGCGACGACCGCGACCGGCCGGGTCGGCATCCATCCCGAGGCACGCAGCGATTCGAGTGCGGCGAACGCCGAGGCGACCCCGAGAGGACCGTCCCATTCGCCCCCGCTGCGCACGCTGTCGAGGTGCGATCCGATGACGAACGCGCTGCCGGGCAGCTCGACACCCCACCACGCCCAGAGGTTGCCGTTGCCGTCGGTCTCGACGTCGAGGCCCAGAGCCGCAGCCCGCGCGGCGAACCAAGACCGCAGGTCGAGTTCGCTCGACGCCCAGGCGAAACGCGTCACGCCGCCCGCGGGGTCGCGGCCGACGTCCGAGAGCTCCCTCAGCAGCACGGGGCCACCTCAGTCACTCCTCCCGCATCGGGATGCGCACGCCGCGCTCATCCGCCGCGCGGATCGCGTCGTCGTACCCAGCGTCGACGTGCCGGATCACGCCCATCCCCGGATCGTTGCGCAGCACGCGCGCGATCTTCTCGCCGGCGAGCGCCGTGCCGTCGGCGACCGTGACCTGACCCGCATGGATGCTGCGCCCGATCCCGACGCCACCCCCATGGTGGATCGACACCCAGGTCGCGCCCGACGCGGTGTTGACCAGCGCATTGAGCAGCGGCCAGTCGGCGATCGCATCGGAGCCATCGAGCATCGCCTCGGTCTCGCGGTACGGGCTGGCCACCGAGCCGGAGTCGAGGTGGTCGCGCCCGATCACGATCGGCGCCGCGAGCTCGCCCGAGGCGACCATGTCGTTGAAGCGCAGCCCCGCGACGTCGCGCTCGCCGTAGCCGAGCCAGCAGATGCGTGCCGGCAGCCCCTGGAACTTCACGCGCTCTTGCGCGAGCCGGATCCAGCGCACCAGCGACTCGTTCTCGGGGAACAGTTCGAGCACGGCCTTGTCGGTCTTGGCGATGTCCGACGCCTCGCCCGAGAGCGCGGCCCAGCGGAACGGCCCCTTGCCCTCGGCGAACAGCGGCCGGATGTAGGCCGGCACGAACCCCGGGAACGCGAAGGCATCGGCATACCCGGCGGTCAACGCCTCCGTGCGGATGTTGTTGCCGTAGTCGAACACCTCGGCGCCCTTCCGCTGGAAGCCGACCATGCCCTCGACATGCAGGGCCATCGACTCGCGGGCGCGCTGGGCGAAGCCGGGGTCGCGCTTGGCATCCGCCCAGTCGTCGAAGGCGACGCCGATCGGCAGGTAGGCGAGCGGATCGTGCGCGCTGGTCTGGTCGGTCACGATGTCGATCTCTGCACTCATGAGCAGCAGCTGGGGCACGAGCGACGCCGCGTTGCCGAGCACGCCGATCGACAGCGGGCGCCGCAGGTCGCGCGCGTCGTACGCCAGGGTGAGCGCCTGTTCGAGCGAGTCGGCCCGCACGTCGAGGTAGCCCTGGTCGATGCGTCGGGCGATGCGCGAGTCATCCACGTCGATGACGATCGCCACACCGCCGTTCATGGTGACGGCGAGCGGTTGCGCGCCGCCCATCCCGCCCAGGCCGGCCGTGAGGGTGATGGTTCCGGCCAGGGTGCCGCCGAAGGATTTCGCCGCGACGGCCGCGAAGGTCTCGTAGGTGCCCTGCAGGATGCCCTGGGTGCCGATGTAGATCCACGACCCCGCCGTCATCTGGCCGTACATGGTCAGCCCGAGCGCCTCGAGGCGGCGGAACTCGTCCCAGTTCGCCCAGTCGCCCACCAGGTTCGAGTTGGCGATCAGCACGCGGGGCGCCCATTCGTGCGTCTGCATCACGCCGACCGGCTTGCCCGACTGCACGAGCAGCGTCTCGTCGCCCCGCAGGGTCTCGAGGCTGCGGTAGATGGCGGCCAGGCTGGCGTGGTCGCGGGCGGCCTTGCCGGTGCCGCCGTAGACGATCAGCTGCTCGGGATGCTCGGCCACCTCGGGGTCGAGGTTGTTCTGCAGCATCCGCAGCGCGGCCTCCTGCGGCCAGCCGAGGGTGTGCAACTGCGTACCTCTATACGCGCCGGTCATGAGGCCTCCTGACGATCGAGCTGGATGGATGCTGCCGCCAGCAGCTCCCCCGACCGCACGAGCTCGACGCTCGCCGCGATCTCGGGTGCGAGGTACCGGTCGGGCCCCGCCCCGGGAACGCGGGTGCGCAGCGCGTCAATGACCCGCTGCGAGGTCGGCGACGCCCCCTCGCCGCGCATCTCGAGGCCGCGCGCGCTGGTGAGCATTTCGATCGCCAGAACGCGCGTCAGCCCGTCGATCGCGCGCCGCAGCTTGAGCCCGGCGCTCCATCCCATCGACACGTGGTCCTCCTGCATCGCGCTGGTCGGGATCGAGTCGACCGAGGCCGGCGCGGCGAGGCGCTTCAGCTCGCTGACGATCCCGGCCTGCGTGTACTGGGCGATCATGTGGCCGGAGTCGACGCCCGGGTCGAATGCCAGGAAGGGATTGAGCCCGCCGCTGCGGGTCTTGTCGAGAAAGCGGTCGGTGCGCCGCTCGCTCATGCTCGCCACGTCGGCGACGGCGATCGCCAAGAAGTCGAGCACGTAGCCGATCGGCGCGCCGTGGAAGTTGCCGTTCGACTCGAGCCGCCCGTCGAGGGTCACGACCGGGTTGTCGATCGCGCTGGCCAGTTCGCGGCCGGCGACGGTCCGGGCGTGCTCGACGGTGTCGCGCGCCGCCCCGTGCACCTGGGGGGCGCAGCGCAGCGAGTATGCGTCCTGCACCCGGGTGAATCCGCGCGCCCGGTGCCCGGCGATCACGGGGGAGTCGGCCAGCACCTGCCGCATGACCGCGGCCGAGACGGCCTGACCGGGATGCGGGCGCAGCGCCTGCAGGTCGGCGGCGAACACGGCGTCGGTGCCTGCAAGCCCCTCGACACTCATCGCGGCGGCCAGGTCGGCGGTGGTCAGCAGGGCGTCGAGGTCGACGAGCGCGAGGGACAGCATCCCGAGCATCCCGTCGGTCCCGTTGATCAGCGCGAGGCCCTCCTTCTCGCGGAGCACCATCGGCGCGATGCCGTGCGCGGCGAGCGCTGCGCCCGCGGCGACCAGCGTGCCGTTGGCGGTGCGCACCTCTCCCTCTCCCATCACGGCGAGGGCGCAGTGGGCGAGCGGGGCCAGATCGCCGGAGCACCCGAGCGAGCCGTACTCGCCCACGACGGGTGTGATCCCGGCGTTGAGCAGGGCGGCGTAGCTCTCGGCGACCTCGGGCCGCACGCCGGTGCGGCCGGTCGCCAGGGTCTGCAGCCGCAGCAGCATGGTGGCGCGCACGATCTCGCGCTCGACCTCGCGCCCCGAGCTCGCGGCGTGGCTGCGGATCAGTGAGCGCTGCAGCTGCTGCCGCTGCTCCGCCGGGATCTGCGTGGTGGCGAGGGCGCCGAATCCGGTCGAGACGCCGTAGTGAGGCTCCGGGTCGTCAGCGAGGCCTTCGATCACCGCGCGGGTCTCGGCCATGCGCGTGAGGGCGACGGGAGCCAGCCCGACCCGGGCGTCGTGGCGCGAGACGGCCACGACGTCCTCGGGAGTCAACGTCTCCCCGCCGATCGTGATCTGCTGCATGCCTCAGTGAACCTCCGCCCGCCGCCCAGCAGGAGCCCGGCGCGAGCACTACAGTCTGAGATCTCAGACAACACAGGGGCAGAGGGAGCGGATGCCATGCCGTCGAACGTCCCCGCCGCCCGCAGCGCGCTGCGGATGCTCCGCGTGCTCGCCGAGCGCACCACGCCGGTGCCTGCCTCCACGCTGGCGCGGCAGCTCGGAATCCCGCGCTCCTCTCTCTATCAACTCGCGCGGGCGATGATGGATGAGGGATTCCTCGTGCACTATCCCGAGGAGCGCGCATACGGCCTGTCGGCCCTCGTCACCGAGATCGGCGCCGGGATGCTGCAGACCGAGCGATTGCGCCGGCTCGCGCATCCTCTGCTCGAACGCCTGGTCGGCGACACCGCGATCCCGCTCGCCGCCCACCTGGTCGTGCTGACCGGGGCCGAGGTGACCTACGTCGACCGGCTCTCGGCGCCGCGCGCCCCGACCACCGTCTCGAGCATCGGCGTGCGCCTGCCCGCTCACCTCACGGCGACCGGGCGGTCGGCGCTCGCCGCGATGCCGCGCGAGCAGGTGCGCGCGCTGTATCCGCACCGGGATGCCCTTTACCGCCGTACCGGCCCGGGCCCGTCGACGCTGGCTGAGCTCGATGAGCTGCTGCGCGCCGCCCGCGAGCGCGGCTGGGCCGAGGAGGACGGCGACATCACGGGCGGCTACTCCTCCGTCGCGGCGGCCGTGCTCGACCGCAACGACTACCCGATCGCGGCCCTCGGCGTGACCTTCCGCACCGGCCCGGATGACGCGGCCCGCGCCGACCTCGGAGCCGCCGTCGCGCTCGCCGCGGCCACCCTGACCGCTCGGCTGCGGGGTCGCTGACCCGCATCCCTTCCCGCGCCGAGGGGTCGCGTTTGGGGCGAATTGCGCCGGGATAACCCCGAAATGCGACCCCTCGGCAAGCCTGACCGACGGGTTATAGCCCTATTTGGAAATCAAGTCAAGGAATACCTGGACATGTCGCCGAGTTATGACATACAGTTGATCCTTGCGCTCCCACCCACCTCGTCGTCATATTGCGGACGACGCTGTGCCCATTTGGGACAGTGCCCAGACCAGACTCCCGAATATCGCGGCGGGGCTTTGCTGAGGCTGTGAGAGTCGCCTTCTCCACATACCGACACAACGAGACCGACGGGTCTCACGGAGGTTGTTTCCTACCTTGGCCGCTGCGCGCTCCGCATCCAGCAAGAAGTCCCTCAAGAACGGCCGCACCGCATCGCGGTTGTCGTTCGCCAAAATCACCGACACCCTGACGGTCCCCGATCTGCTCGCTCTGCAGACCGAGAGCTTCGACTGGCTCGTTGGCAACGATGCGTGGAAGGCGCGAGTCACCGAGGCCAAGGCCGCCGGCAATGACTCGGTGCCCGAGACCACCGGTCTCGACGAGATCTTCGAAGAGATCTCGCCCATCGAAGACCTCGGCGAGACGATGCAACTGTCGTTCACCGCTCCCGAGCTCGAAGAGCCGAAGTACTCCATCGACGAGTGCAAAGAGCGCGGCAAGACCTTCGCCGCACCGCTCTACGTGAACGCCGAGTTCATGAACCACATGACAGGCGAGATCAAGACCCAGACCGTGTTCATGGGCGACTTCCCGCTCATGACCGAGAAGGGCACCTTCATCATCAACGGAACCGAGCGCGTCGTCGTGTCGCAGCTGGTCCGTTCGCCAGGGGTGTACTTCGAGCGCCAGCAGGAGAAGACCTCGGACACCGACATCTACTCGGCGCGCATCATCCCGAGCCGCGGTGCCTGGCTCGAGTTCGAGATCGACAAGCGCGACCAGGTGGGCGTGCGCATCGACCGCAAGCGCAAGCAGTCGGTCACCGTCTTCCTCAAGGCGCTCGGACTGACCAGCGAAGAGATCCTGGAGAAGTTCGCCGGTTACGAGTCGATCGCGGGCACCCTGGAGAAGGATGCGATCCTCACCAAGGAGGACGCGCTCAAGGACATCTACCGCAAGCTGCGTCCGGGCGAGCAGGTCGCCGCCGAGGCCGCGCGTGCGCTGCTCGACAACTTCTACTTCAACCCGAAGCGCTACGACCTGGCCAAGGTGGGTCGTTACAAGATCAACCGCAAGCTCGGGATCGACGCCAGCCTGAAAGACTCGGTCCTCTCGATCGACGACATCATCGGCACGATCAAGTACCTGGTCGCGCTGCACGCGCGCCAGACCACGCTGCCGGGCATCCGCGACGGCAAGAAGGTCGAGCTGCGGCTCGACGTCGACGACATCGACCACTTCGGCAACCGCCGCATCCGCGCGGTCGGCGAGCTCATCCAGAACCAGGTGCGCACCGGCCTCAGCCGCATGGAGCGTGTCGTGCGCGAGCGCATGACCACGCAGGACATCGAGGCGATCACCCCGCAGACCCTGATCAACGTGCGCCCCGTCGTCGCCGCGATCAAGGAGTTCTTCGGCACCTCGCAGCTGTCGCAGTTCATGGACCAGAACAACCCGCTCGCGGGCCTGACCCACAAGCGCCGGCTGAGCGCGCTCGGCCCGGGTGGTCTGAGCCGCGAGCGCGCCGGCGTCGAGGTGCGCGACGTGCACCCCAGCCACTACGGCCGCATGTGCCCGATCGAGACTCCTGAGGGCCCGAACATCGGCCTCATCGGATCGCTCGCCTCGTTCGCGCGGATCAACTCGTTCGGGTTCATCGAGACGCCGTACCGCCGCGTCACGAACGGCAAGGTCACCGACAAGATCGACTACCTCACCGCGAGTGAAGAAGACGACTTCGTCGTGGCCCAGGCCAACGCGCCGCTGACCGCAGACTCGCACTTCGCCGAGTCCAAGGTGCTCGTGCGCCGCAAGGGCGAAGAGGTCGACCTGGTCGACTCCGGCGAGGTCGACTACATGGATGTCTCCCCGCGCCAGATGGTGTCGGTCGCGACCTCGCTCATCCCGTTCCTCGAGCACGACGACGCGAACCGCGCCCTCATGGGTGCGAACATGCAGCGTCAGGCCGTCCCGCTGCTGCGCAGCGAGTCGCCGCTGGTCGGAACCGGTATGGAGGGCTACGCGGCCATCGACGCCGGTGATGTGATCACCGCCGACAAGGCGGGCGTGGTGCTCGAGGTCTCGGCCGACATGGTCACCATCCAGCTCGACGAAGGTGGAACGCAGGACTACTTCCTGCGCAAGTTCGACCGCTCCAACCAGGGCACCTCGTACAACAACCGCGTGATCGTGGATACGGGCGACCGTGTCGAGGTCGGCCAGGTCATCGCCGATGGTCCTGCGACCGAGGACGGCGAGCTCGCGCTCGGCAAGAACCTCCTCGTGGCGTTCATGCCGTGGGAGGGCCACAACTTCGAAGATGCGATCATCCTCAGCCAGAACCTCGTGAAAGACGACGTGCTGTCGTCGATCCACATCGAGGAGTACGAGGTGGATGCCCGCGACACGAAGCTCGGCAAGGAGGAGATCACCCGTGACCTCCCCAACGTCAGCCCCGAGCTGCTCGCCGACCTCGACGAGCGCGGCATCATCCGGATCGGAGCCGAGGTGCGCCCCGGCGACATCCTGGTGGGCAAGGTCACGCCGAAGGGCGAGACCGAGCTGTCGGCAGAAGAGCGCCTGCTGCGCGCCATCTTCAACGAGAAGAGCCGCGAGGTGCGCGACACCTCGCTCAAGGTTCCCCACGGTGAAGAGGGCACCATCATCGGCGTCAAGGTGTTCGACGCGCAAGACGGAGACGACGAGCTCGGCTCGGGCGTGAACCAGCGCGTGGTCGTCTTCATCGCCCAGAAGCGCAAGATCACCGAGGGCGACAAGCTCGCGGGCCGCCACGGCAACAAGGGCGTCATCTCCAAGATCCTGCCGGTCGAAGACATGCCGTTCCTCGCGGATGGCACGCCGGTCGACATCATCCTGAACCCGCTCGGCATCCCCGGCCGCATGAACTTCGGCCAGGTGCTCGAGACCCACCTCGGGTGGATCGCGAAGCAGGGCTGGGAGGTGCAGGGCTCGCCCAAGTGGGCATCCCACCTGCCGGCCGAGGCTCACAAGGCCGCTCCGGGCACCAAGGTCGCGACCCCGGTATTCGACGGCGCGTTCGAGGCCGAGATCGAGGGACTCCTCGACTCGACCACCCCGAACCGCGATGGCGACCGCCTGATCGACTCCACGGGCAAGACGATGCTGTTCGACGGCCGCTCCGGCGAGCCGTACCCGGCACCCGTCTCGGTCGGCTACATGTACATCCTGAAGCTGCACCACCTGGTCGACGACAAGATCCACGCACGCTCGACCGGTCCGTACTCGATGATCACCCAGCAGCCCCTCGGCGGAAAGGCGCAGTTCGGTGGACAGCGCTTCGGCGAGATGGAGGTCTGGGCGCTCGAGGCCTACGGTGCCGCGTACGCGCTGCAGGAGCTTCTGACCATCAAGTCGGACGACATCCTCGGCCGCGTGAAGGTGTACGAGGCGATCGTCAAGGGCGAGAACATCCAGGAGCCCGGGATCCCCGAGAGCTTCAAGGTGCTCATCAAGGAGATGCAGTCGCTGTGCCTGAACGTCGAGGTGCTCGCGGCCGACGGATCCGCCATCAGCCTGAAAGACACGGACGACGAGGTCTTCCGTGCCGCTGAAGAGCTGGGCATCAACATCTCCACCCGCTTCGAGTCGTCGTCCATCGACGACATCTGAGCCGGGCCATCCAACTCAACTCTTCGAGAACTAGCGAAAGAAGACACGACAAAGTGATCGACGCAACAACGTTCGACCAGCTTCGGATCGGCCTGGCCACCAGCGCGGACATCCGCGCCTGGAGCTACGGCGAGGTCAAGAAGCCGGAGACCATCAACTACCGCACCCTCAAGCCTGAGAAGGACGGCCTGTTCGGCGAGCAGATCTTCGGACCCTCCCGCGACTGGGAGTGCTCGTGCGGCAAGTACAAGCGCGTGCGCTTCAAGGGCATCGTCTGCGAGCGCTGCGGCGTGGAGGTCACCAAGAGCTCCGTCCGTCGTGAGCGCATGGGCCACATCGAGCTCGCCGCTCCTGTGACGCACATCTGGTACTTCAAGGGTGTTCCGTCGCGTCTGGGCTACCTGCTCGACATGGCGCCGAAAGACCTCGAGAAGGTCATCTACTTCGCCGCCTACATGGTCATCTCGGTCGACGAGGACGGTCGCCACAACGACCTCCCCGGTCTCGAGAACGAGGTGACCCTCGAGATCAAGCAGCTCGAGCAGCAGCGCGACTCGCAGATTGCCACGCGCCTTCAGACGCTCGAGACCGACTTGGCCGCCCTGGAGGACGAGGGTGCCAAGAGCGACCAGAAGCGCAAGGTGAAGGACGGCGCCGAGAAAGAGATGGGTCAGGTCCGCAAGTCGTTCGACGAGCAGATCGCCCAGCTGCAGCGCGTCTGGGAAGACTTCCGCACGCTGAAAGTCGGCGACCTGAAGCCGGAAGACTCGGTGTTCCACGAGCTGCAGGATCGCTTCGGACTGTACTTCGAGGCCTACATGGGTGCCGAGAGCATCCAGAAGCGTCTCGAGGCCTTCGACCTGGCCGCCGAGAGCGAGCTGCTCCACGAGCAGATCGCCACCGGCAAGGGCCAGAAGAAGATCCGCGCGATCAAGCGCCTGCGCGTCGTCAACTCCTTCCTGCAGACCGGCAACTCGCCGGCTGCGATGGTGCTCGACGTCGTGCCGGTGATCCCGCCGGAGCTGCGCCCCATGGTCCAACTCGACGGTGGCCGCTTCGCGACCTCCGACCTGAACGACCTGTACCGCCGGGTGATCAACCGCAACAACCGTCTGCGCCGTCTGCTCGACCTCGGGGCTCCCGAGATCATCGTCAACAACGAGAAGCGGATGCTGCAAGAGGCAGTGGACGCCCTGTTCGACAACGGACGCCGCGGCCGCCCCGTCACGGGCACTGGCAACCGCGCACTCAAGTCGCTGAGCGACATGCTCAAGGGCAAGCAGGGCCGGTTCCGCCAGAACCTGCTCGGCAAGCGCGTCGACTATTCGGGCCGTTCGGTGATCATCGTCGGACCTCAGCTCAAGCTGCACCAGTGCGGTCTGCCCAAGCAGATGGCGCTCGAGCTGTTCAAGCCCTTCGTGATCAAGCGCCTCATCGACCTGAGCCACGCGCAGAACATCAAGAGCGCCAAGCGCATGGTCGAGCGGTCGCGTCCGCAGGTGTGGGACGTGCTCGAAGAGATCATCCGCGAGCGCCCGGTTCTGCTGAACCGCGCGCCCACGCTGCACCGTCTCGGCATCCAGGCCTTCGAGCCTCAGCTCGTCGAGGGCAAGGCCATCCAGCTGCACCCGCTCGTCTGCGCCGCGTTCAACGCGGACTTCGACGGTGACCAGATGGCCGTGCACCTGCCGCTGTCGGTGGAGGCGCAGGCCGAGGCCCGCATCCTGATGCTCGCGAGCAACAACATCCTCAAGCCGTCGGACGGCCGCCCGGTGACCCTGCCCACCCAGGACATGATCATCGGCCTGCACCACCTGACGACCATCAAGGAGGGTGCTGTCGGCGAGGGCCGTGCGTTCTCGTCGATCGCCGAGGCGATCCTGGCGAAAGACCAGGGCACGCTCGACCTCAACGCGGTCGTGCGCATCCGTCTCGAGAACGTCTACTTCGGTGAGGATGTCGTGCCCGAGGGCTTCGTTCAGGGCTCGACCGCCCTGGTGACGACCTCTCTCGGCCGGGCTCTCTTCAACGAGACCCTTCCGGTCGACTACCCGTACGTCGAGGCGGTCGCCGACAAGGGCAAGATGAGCTCGATCGTCAACGATCTCGCCGAGCGCTACCCCAAGGTGGAGGTCGCCGCGGCGCTCGACCGGATCAAGGACGCCGGCTTCTACTGGGCCACGCGCTCCGGAGTCACGGTGGCGCTGAGCGACATCCTGACGCCGAAGAACAAGCCCGAGATCGTGGCCAAGCACGAGAAGCGCGCCGCCAAGGTGCAGGGCGAGTTCGACAAGGGTCTGATCGACGACGCCTCGCGCCGCCGTGAGCTCATCGACATCTGGACGGAGGCCACCAACGAGGTCGCCGCCTCGATGCAGGAGAACTTCCCGAAGGACAACAACATCTACCGGATGGTGTCGTCCGGCGCTCGAGGCAACTGGCTGCAGGTGCGCAACATCGCCGGCATCCGGGGCCTGGTGTCGAACCCGAAGGGTGAGACCATCCCGCGTCCGATCATCTCCTCGTACCGCGAGGGGCTGTCGGTGGCCGAGTACTTCATCGCCACCCACGGCGCGCGCAAGGGCCTGGCAGACACCGCGCTCCGCACGGCGGACTCGGGCTACCTGACGCGTCGGCTCGTCGACGTCTCGCAGGATGTCATCATCCGTGAAGACGACTGCGGCACGACGAAGGGGCTCGAGCTGCGGATCGCCGCCAAGCTGAGCGACGGCACGCTGGTTCGCGACGAGAACGTCGAGAACTCGGTGTACGCCCGCAGCCTGGCCGAAGACGCGGTCGACGCCAAGGGCAAGGTCGTGGCCGAGGCAGGCAGCGATGTCGGCGACGTGCTGATCGAAAAGCTGATCATCGCCGGTGTCGAGACCGTCAAGGTCCGTTCGGTGCTGACCTGCGAGTCGGCGGTCGGCGTCTGCGCCGCCTGCTATGGGCGGTCGCTCGCGACCGGCAAGCTCGTGGACATCGGTGAGGCCGTCGGCATCATCGCGGCCCAGTCGATCGGCGAGCCCGGAACGCAGCTCACCATGCGCACCTTCCACTTCGGTGGTTCGGCGTCGGCGGACGACATCACGCAGGGTCTTCCCCGCGTGACGGAGCTCTTCGAGGCCCGCACCCCGAAGGGTGCGAGCCCGATCGCCGAGGCGGCAGGGCGCGTCACCATCGAAGACACCGACCGGTCTCGCCGCGTGGTGCTCACCCCCGACAACGGCGAAGAGCCGCACGCGTACCCGGTGCTCAAGCGCGCCACCCTCCTCATCGAAGACGGTCAGCACGTCGAGCTCGGCCAGCAGTTCGTGGTCGGCAACCTCGACCCGAAGGAGGTGCTGCGCGTGCAGGGCGTCCGCGCGGTGCAGCTGCACCTCGTCGACGGCGTGCAGGGCGTCTATCGCAGCCAGGGCGTGCCGATCCACGACAAGCACATCGAGGTCATCGTGCGGCAGATGCTGCGCAAGGTGACCGTCGTGGAGCACGGCGACACCGACCTGCTGCCTGGTGAGCTCGTCGACCGGTCGAAGTACAACGAGATCAACCGGGCGACCCTGACCGAGGGCAAGAAGACCGCGTCGGCGCGCCAGGAGGTCATGGGAATCACCAAGGCCTCGCTCGCGACCGAGTCGTGGCTGTCGGCTGCGTCCTTCCAAGAGACGACCCGCGTGCTCACGCAGGCCGCCATGGAGGGCAAGTCCGACCCGCTGGTCGGCCTCAAGGAGAACGTGATCATCGGCCAGCTCATCCCGGCCGGTACCGGTCTGAGCAAGTACCGCAATGTGAACGTCGAGGCCACCGAGGAGGCGAAGGCGGAGCGCTACCCGAACCGCATCTTCACCGACGACTCGGTGTTCAGCGAGTCCGATCTGAGCTTCGTCGACTTCGACAGCTTCAGCTCGGACGACTTCACACCCGGTACGTACAACTAGTTCCACGAGGTGATCGAGTAGGCCGAAGGCCGTAACGAGATCCCGATCGAAGGCCCCCCACCGGTTCGCTGGTCGGGGGCCTTCGTCGTCCTGTGAGCCCGCCCGCCCCATCCGCCCACGATTCGTGCGAAACCGTCATTTCCTTCACAGTGAGCGGCAACCAGGCACGAATCCACGGGGCTTCTATTGCCTGCTTGGGCGGCGGAGCGCCACGCGATGCTCGGGGGATGCGATCCCCGAGCCCATTCCCACCTGCGCTCCGCGGGCGTTCGATCGCCACGGGTGATGCGGCGGACTGGGGCATCTCCGAACGCAGGACGCGGGCCCGCGACGTCGCCCACCCCTACCACGGCGTTCTCGGGGTCGATCTCTCTCTGATATCCGTCCTGGACCGGTGCCGGGCTTACGAGCCGCGGCTGATCGAGGGGCAGCTGTTCAGTCACGTGACGGCGCTCGCCCTCTGGGGTGCGCCGATCTCGCGCGGTCGTGACGAACTCGTGCATATCGCGGTTCGGTTCCCGCGCACCCCGCCGCGCACGATCGGCGCTGTGGGCCATTCGCTTCAGCGCCTGAGCTCCGATGTTCGCTTCGGGCTTCCCGTGTCGGCGCCCGGGGCAGCGTGGTGCGAGTCGGCCGCGCTCCTCGATCGGGTCGAGCTGGTGGCTGCGGGTGACGCGTTGGTGACGGGAGCCCGTCGCCCGGGCGGCCGTACGATTCCGGCGGCGACCATCGCAGAGCTGCACGCGGCCCTCACGGAACGCCGAGGCTCGCCGGGAATGGGCCGGGCCCTGTGGGCCGCGACTCGCATCCGGACCGGAGTCGACTCGTTCGCCGAAACCCAGTTACGCCTCCTCTTGGCGCGGCACCGCCTTCCCGAGCCGACCACCGATTGCGCCATCGAGGTGGAGGGCGGACTCCTTCTGCACGCGGATCTTGGCTATTCGGCGGCACGGGTTGCCTTGGAGTTCGAGGGCGACGAGCACCGCACCAATCGCGCGCGGTGGATGCGAGACATCCGTCGACGAGAGCTCATGGAGGACGCGGGATGGCGGGTCATCCGCGTCGTGCAGGCCGACCTGGAAGATCCAACCGCATTGATCGGGCGCCTTCGCCGCCTCCTGGCCGCGAGACCCCGCTGATCGGCCAGGATTCGTGCGAAAGCGACGGATGCGTCACGAAGACTGTCGGTCTTGCACGAATCCTGGGCAGTTGAGGAGGATGCGACCCACCCCGACCCTCGTCGAGGCGGCAGTGCTTCGCTAGGCTGTCAGCCACCATCGAAGGAGCTGCCATGAGCGACGAGACCCCCGCCCCGAAGTCCCGCAAGGCCCCGAAGACGGAGGCCGCAGACACCCCCGTCGAGACCACGGCTGCCGAGAACACGCCCACCGAGACCACGGCTGCCGAGAACACGCCCACCGAGACCACGGCTGCCGAGAACGCACCCACCGAGACGGCCGCCGAAACCACCGAAGACACGAGCAAGAGCGCGACGACGAAGGTCGAGCCGGCGCCCGCCGAAGGCACCGCGACCGGCGAGGTCGCTCCGGCGCAGCCCGCGGCCGCAGGGCAGCAGGTCGTCTACGTACAGGCGCCCCTTCCGCCCCGCGTTCGCGGCAACCGGGTCGTCGGGGTGCTGCTCGCCCTCGTCGGCACGGTCGTGTTCGCGGCTGTCTACGCCGGTGCCGCCGCGATCCCGCTGGCGATCCGGTTCAATGGCGCCGGCTTCAGCCCGGCCTTCTCGGCTTTTGTGCAGAACGCGATCTTCTGGATTCCGATCATGATGTTCGCGCTCGGGTTCATCGTGCTGACCGTGATCCTCAACCGGGCCGGCTGGTGGGCGCATGTCATCGGCAGCCTTCTCGTCGCCCTCTTCGTCTACTTCGCGTCGATCGGCTTGCTGCTGCTCGTCGGCAACGTGGTGAGCATGACCCCTGCCCAGGCGAACTCGGCCTTCGGGGCCCTGGCAATCAACCCGCTGATGATCGCCGCCGCCCTGGTGGCCCGCGAGGTCTCCATCTGGATCGGTCTCGCCATCGCCGCCCGAGGCCGCCGTGTCCGGGCGCGCAACGTCGAGACCCGCACGGCCTGGGATCGCGAGCAGGAAGAGAAGCGGGCGGAGTACGAGGGGAAGGGCGCGGCGGCCGCCCAGGCCGGGTGACCCGAGGCCCGGGACGGGCCTCGACCGCATGAGGCGCTCTCCCGTGACCCGAGGCCCGAGACGGGCCTCGGCGCTGGCGTCGCGGCAGAGGCCAGAAATGGCCTCTGCTCATAGCTCCAGCGCGCCACCCCCGATTGCGGGGCTGCCCGCACTCGCTGATCCCACCTAATCTGGCACTCTCAGGGTTCGCATATCCGCGGCGACACCCGAGACCGTGCTGAGAACCGGGGGGAACTCAGCGCGTCCGGCGACACCGAGGGGGGTGCCCGTGGCCTCCCTGTCTGAGATCCTGATCATCCGCGGCCTCGATGCCGATCACGAGCATGGACCAGGTGACAGGCGACCCCGTGCGCGACGACGCTCACGTGGCAGAGCTGGTCGAGGGCGGCGTCGTCAGCGAGAGCCAGGTTGCGTCGGCCCGCGCCGCGCAGCTCGGTCTGCCGTTCGTGGATCTCACCGACTACCCGATCGATCAGTCCGCGGTCTCACTTGTTCCTGTGGCACTGCTGCGTCGGCACGAGGTGCTCCCGATCGGGCGCGACGGCGATCGACTGCTTCTCGCCATGGCCGATCCGCGCGACGTGCTCGCGCTCGACGACATCCGCGCCGCCGTGAAGATGCAGGCCCGCCCTGTCGTGGCCGAGCGCGGCGACCTCATGGCGGCCCTCGATCGTTTCGTCCGCTCCGACAGCGAACTCAGCGAGCTCACCGTCGCGATGGTCGAGGAGAACACTTCGAGCGACCTGGTTCCGGTCGCCGACCAGGCGGAAGACGACGCGCCCATCGTGCGCTTCGTCAATCTGCTGATCAGCCAGGCCATCCAGGACCACGCCTCAGACATCCACATCGAGCCGGGCGAGCGCCAACTCGACGTCCGTTACCGCATCGACGGCGTGCTGCACGAGATGCAGCCCGCGCCCAAGAGCATCCAGAACGGCGTGATCTCGCGCCTGAAGATCATGAGCGACATCGACATCGCCGAGCGGCGCAAGCCGCAGGACGGCCGTATGTCGGTCGTGCACGGCGGCAACAAGATCGACCTTCGCGTCGCGACCCTGCCGACCGTGCACGGCGAGAAGGTCGTCATGCGAATCCTCGACAACACGGCTTCGACGCGCGACATCAGCGATCTGAACATGCTCGAGCACAACCTCCGGATGTTCGAGACCTCATACCGGAAGCCGCACGGCATGATCCTGGTGACCGGCCCGACCGGTTCCGGAAAGTCGACAACGCTCTACACGACCCTGCAGACGGTGGCGAAGCGCGAGATCAACGTCATCACCGTCGAAGACCCGGTGGAGATGAGGATGGCGGGCATCAACCAGGTACAGGTGAACCCGAAAGCGGGTCTCACCTTCGCCAGCGCGCTGAGGTCCATCTTGCGATCCGACCCCGACGTCGTGCTCATCGGTGAGATCCGCGACCAGGAGACCGCGCAGATCGCCATCGAGGCCTCCCTGACCGGCCACCTCGTACTCTCGACCCTGCACACCAACTCGGCGCCCGCCGCCATCACGCGTCTCACCGAGATGGACATCGAGCCCTTCCTCGTCGGCTCGTCGCTCGACTCGGTGGTCGCCCAGCGCCTCGCACGCCGGCTGTGCGACCGCTGCAAGGAGGGCTACCAGCACGACGCGAACGACCTCATGCGTCTCGAATTCCCGATGGCTCCCAACGGCGGCGTCCCGCTGCTGTTCCGTCCCGTCGGGTGCGTGGCCTGCAGCAACACCGGATACCGCGGACGCATCGCCTTGCACGAGGTGATGGTCGTCAACGAAGAGATCGAGCGCCTCGCGGTCGCCCGAGCATCGAACGCAGACCTCACGCGTGCCGCGATTGACGCGGGCATGCTGACGCTGCGGCAGGACGGATGGGCGAAAGTCGCCCTGGGCCTTACCTCGATCGAAGAAGTCCTGCGCGTCGTCGCATGACGCGCTGACCACCGAACAGAAAGCACCAGGGGGAACGATGAGCGCCAACAAGCCGGTCTGGGAGATCCCCATCTCCTCCGACGACGAGATCGCCCGTCTGGCCGCGGCCGCCGCCGCCGGAGTACCCGCAACGCCGCCGCCCGCCGCGCCGCCGCCCGCGGCATATGAACTGCCCGTCGAGGCCGACGCCCCGGCCGCCGCGCCCGCTCAGCGAGCCGGCCAAGAGTCGTGGCCACCGCCCGGGCAGCCCCCTGTGCCGCCGGCTCAGGCCTCGGTTCCGGTGGCCGCCGCGCCACCCGCGCCCCCGATCGTCGAGGTGACTGCGGTCTCGCAGCCGGCCCAGCCCGTCGCGCCTCCCGCGCCGCCGACGCCACCGCAGGCGCAAGCGCCGGCCGAAGCGCCGCCCTCGGCGCCCGCGCTCCCGGCCATCGACTCCGTGCCGCAGCCGGGCAATGCCGCGCCGCCGGCGCCGGCGGTCGACGCCACCGAGCTCGGCCCGCTCAGCCCCGAGTACCGCAACGCCGACCCGGATGTCATCGCGGCCCTGCAGCAGGTGCTCTTCACCGGCGCATCCGACCTGCACATCACTGCCAACGCCGCGCCGATGCTGCGCGTCGACGGCGGACTCAGCCCGGTCGCCGGTGCCTCGGTGTGGAACGCCGAGAAGGTGCGCGCGGCGCTCGTCTCCTTGCTCAGCGCCGACCAGCTCGCCCGCTTCGAGGAGAACCTCGAGCTCGACCTGGCGTACACGCTGTCGGCCAGCGCCCGATTCCGCGTGAACATGTACCAGCAGCGCGGGGCGATCGGTGCGGCCTTCCGTCTCATCCCGACCACGATCAAAACGCTCGAGCAGCTCGGGGTGCCCGAATCCGTTGGCCGCTTCGCCACGCTGCCCCGCGGCCTGGTTCTCGTCACCGGTCCGACCGGTTCGGGTAAGTCGACCACCCTGGCCGCGCTCATCGACCTGGTCAACCGCACTCGCGCCGACCACATCGTGACGGTCGAAGACCCCATCGAGTTCATGCACGGCAACAAGCGTTCGCTGGTCAACCAGCGCGAGGTCGGTCACGATACGCACAGCTTCGGGGCGGCACTCAAGCACGTGCTGCGGCAAGACCCCGACGTCATCCTGGTCGGCGAAATGCGAGACCTCGAGACCATCTCGGTCGCACTCACCGCGGCGGAGACCGGCCACCTGGTGTTTGCCACCCTGCACACGCAGTCCGCGGCATCCACCATTGACCGTGTCATCGATGTCTACCCGCCGCACCAGCAGGACCAGGTGCGCACCCAGCTCAGCGCGACGTTGCAGGGTGTCGTCAGTCAGACTCTGGTGAAGAAGGCGCAGGGCAACGGCCGCGTCGTCGCCACCGAGGTGCTGGTCACGACACCGGCCATCTCGAACCTGGTGCGCGAGGGCAAGAGCTACCAGATCACCTCGGCGATGCAGGCCGGTCGCGAGCTCGGCATGCACACCATGGATCAGCATCTGGCAGAGCTCGTCGACGAGGGCAGGATCACGCGCGATGCCGCCTTCGAGAAGGCGCACGATCCCGAGACGCTCACCCGCCTGATCCAGCGCTCCGCGCCGGTGCAGCAGGCCATCACGTTCAACGACGAGGCCATGTACGCCTCAGCAGAGAAGGGACGCCGCTGATGTCGATGGCGGTCAAGAGCTGGAACTACACCAGCCGCAACAAGTCGGGCAAGGTCGTCAAGGGCAAGCTCGAGGCACCGAGCGAGTCGGCGGTGCTCGGCAAGCTGCAGAGCATGGGCCTGTCGCCGCTCTCGGTCGAAGAGGGCAAGGTCGGCAGCGGCCTGAGCATGGAGATCAGCCTGTCGGGCTTCGAGAAGGGCGTCGACCTCAAGTCGCTCGCGATCTCGAGCCGCCAGCTGGCCACGATGATCAGCGCGGGCCTTCCGCTGCTGAAGGCCCTGCACATCCTCGCCGAGCAGACCGACAACAAGAAGCTCAAGACCATTCTGAGCCAGGTGGCGAGCGACGTGGAGATCGGCGGATCGTTCTCGGACTCCCTCGCCAAGCACCCGATCGACTTCCCGCCGCTCATGATCAGCATGATCCGGGCGGGTGAGACCGGCGGCTTCCTCGAGGGTGCGCTCGACGCGCTCGCCGTGAACTTCGAGAAGGATGCCAAGCTGCGGTCCACGATCAAGTCGGCGATGACCTACCCGGTCATGGTGCTGTGCCTCGTCGCTGGTGGCGGTCATCATCATGCTGACCTTCATCGTTCCGATCTTCAAGACCATGTTCGAGGGGCTGGGCAGCGCGCTGCCGGCCCCGACCCAGATGCTGGTGAACATCTCGCAGAACATGTTCTGGATCGCTCCGACCCTGATCGTGCTGATCGTCGTCGGATTCGTCTGGTGGCGACGGAACAAGAACACCGAGGCGGTGCGCCGCGTCGTCGACCCGATGAAGCTCAAGGCTCCGGTGTTCGGCAAGCTCGCGCAGAAGATCGCGGTGGCGCGCTTCACCCGCAACTTCGCCAACATGATCGGCGCCGGTGTGCCGATCCTGCAGGCCCTGAGCGTCATCGGTGCGACCTCGGGCAACTACGTGATCGAGCAGGCCACCAAGCGCGTCGCGGAGTCGGTGCGAAACGGCCAGTCGTTGTCGAAGCCGCTTGCCGAGGAGCCGGTGTTCCCGCCGATGGTGGTGCAGATGATGGCCGTCGGTGAAGACGCCGGCTCGCTCGAGATCATGCTCACCAAGATCGCCGACTTCTACGACGACGAGGTGCAGGCGATGACCGAGGCGCTCACCTCGCTCATCGAGCCGCTGCTGATCGCCTTCCTGGGCGTCGTCATCGGCGGCATGGTCGTCGCCCTCTACATGCCGATCTTCAGCATCGCGACGGCGGTCAACGGCAGCTGACGCCGGCCGATCCACCCACGAGGGGCGTCAGGCGGCGCCCCTCGAAGTGCTGCCGCGAACAGGCGTTGTCCCCCTTTTCGTCCACCCCCGCATTGGGGCCCTGATCTGGGTTTTTGCCCCCCGGACGCGGGATTCACGCGCCGAGGCGCAGACCATAGCGTGAGGCTGTCGGGTCACCGCCGTAGGGGGGGACGGCTCGATTCCCATTCACATGACAAGAACGGAATCAATCAAATGATCACCCGCATCTCGAAGGCGCTCGCGGCTCGCCGCGAGGCCCTGGCCGAGGGCGAGAAGGGCTTCACGCTCATCGAGCTCCTCGTCGTCGTCATCATCATCGGCATCCTCGCCGCGATCGCCATCCCGGTCTACATCGGGGTTCAGAACAACGCCAAGGACTCCGCCACCAAGTCGGACATCGAGAACGCCAAGACCGCGGTCGTCGCGCACTTCACGTCCAACAACGGCGTATACGCGGCCATTAGCGGCCTGAGCGCCGACGGTTACCCCGGCACGAGCCAGACCGGCGAGACGGTGGACTACAAGGGCGGCACGACGCCGACCGACAACGCCACCAACTTCTGCATCCAGGGCACAAGCCCGACGCAGAACGTGTTCCACGCGACGGAGTCCGGCGGAGTCGCGACCGGCACCTGCCCGTAAACCCGTAGTACCCGGACTGCCGGGGTCGATCCGCTCGACCCCGGCAGTCCTCACACTCATTTTCAATCCGTGGGGGGACGGATCACATCATGCTGAAGATCGCGCGGCGCCTGACTGCTGCACGCACCGACCGAGACCCGGACGCCGGCTTCTCGATCGTCGAGGTGCTCGTCGCCACGCTCATCTTCATGCTGCTGTCGCTGGGCATCGCCCAAGCGACCGTCACCTCCATCCGCCTGTCGGGCGATCAGAAGCACCGTGTCACCGCCCTGAGCCTCGCGGCCGGCGAGATCGACAAGGTCAGGGCGGTCGGGGACCCCTTCAACGTCGACGACGCCACGACGACGTCGGCCATCGACGGCACCACATACAAGGTCGTGCGCGACACGCAGTGGGTCGCGGGCGACGGCACCGACATCCCCTGCGGCGGCTCGGGCACGGCCAACCTGCAAGTCAAGCGGATCAACGTCTCGGTGACCTGGACGGGGCAACTGGCCAACACGTTGCCGGTCAAGTCGGACACCGTGCTCGCCCCGGTCGGCCGCATCAACGACCCGACACAGGGCACCATCATCATCGCCGCGACGCGGGCAGACGGCTCGGGCTCGTCGGGTGTAACCCCGACCGTCACCCCGGTCTCCGGAGGAGCCACCTCGCTCACCACGGCGCCGCCGGTCACAGACAGCGACGGCTGCAGCTATGCGTTGCGGGTCGTCCCGGGCGTCTACAAGGTGGCCCTCTCGAAGCCGAACTACGTCGACATCACCCAGAGCAGCAACCCGAGTCTCAGCGTCACCGTCGTGGCCGGTTCGACCGTCACGGCGCCCTTCGGATACGACCTGGCGGCGAATTTCGCCATGACCTACGCGCCGGGCAAGCCAGCGGGAACCCTGTTCGCGACCAACGCCGAGATGTCATTCGTGAACACCTACGGCACGTCGTACGTGTCTGGCAGCCCGACCACCGCGTCGTTGTACCCCTGGGCCGTCGGGTACGTGCCGATCGCCGGCCGCTACATCGCACCGACGCAGCTGTCGGATGGCTGCCGATCGGTCGACCCCTCGGAATGGCCCGAAGGCAGGATCTCCGGCGGCCCCGATCTGGCCGCAGGCGATCACGGTGCTGCGGTCGCGGCTGGTCCGGGTGCGAGTGCCGCGATGACCCTGAACATGGGGCTCGTCACCGTGAACTCCTCGAAGAGCGGCAGTCTGACCGTGACCAGTGCCACGCCGATCAGCGGCTGGGGCGACCCCGGATGCGGGACGTCGATGACCTACACCTTCGGCAACATCAACGCGAATACCGACACGACGATCGCGCTCCCATTCGGCAGCTGGACGGCGTCGGTCGCAACATCGCCCTGGTGGGTCGGTGCCGCGACCGTGACGGTGACCCCGATCAGCAACGTCACCCCCGGTCTGGTCTCGGGAACCACGTTCATGCTCGACCCGAGGGCGGCAGCGTCATGATCGCATTTCGACGTCGGCTCGAGGCCGCCCGCAACTCCGAGGAGGGCGTGAGCCTCATCGAACTGATGGTCGCGGCGTTCCTGAGCACACTCATCATGGCCGCGATCTGCACGATGTTCGTCGTTGTTGCCAAACAGACGGTCGCGAGTCAGGGCACGCGCCTGAGCACGGCCGATGCGAGCAACATCGTCAACGTGGTCGCGACGACCATTCGGGCGTCGATCAACAATGCGGTGCAGGGCTCCGACACTCCGGACCCCGCCATCGTTTCCGGCACGTCGAGCAGCGTTGTGGTGATCAGCTACACCGACGCGGGCCCGAGCTTCGAGACCCCGTTGCAGATCCGGTACCAGATCGTGGGCGGTCGGATGACCGAGGATCGCTGGCAGCCGAGCATCGTGAACGGCTACGCCGTGTTCCCGGCGCTCAACACGACGCCCAATCAGACCCGCACCCTCGGCAACGTGGTCGTGAACACGGCTCTCGAGCCCCTCTTCCGCTACTACGACTCGGCGGGAAACGAACTGATCCCGGGCTCGACCGGGCTGAGCCTCGCCCAACGGCAGGCGACGGTGTCGGTCAGGTTCGACGTCAAGGTCCTCGCGAACAACTCGCACGAGGTGGTCGAGGTCCAGAACGACGTCGGGATGCCGAACATGGCCCTCACACAGAACGGCAGTTGACCCGTGATTCGATTCCTGAAGCGCTTGCGCCACTCCGATGACTCGGGCTATGTGCTCGCCGTCGTGATCGGGCTCGGGCTCGTGATGCTGCTCATGGTCGCGACCACCCTCACGATGACGACCAGTGGCGAGCAGAAGTCCAACACCGACACCGATTGGAACGCCGCCCTCGCGGCCGCCTATGCGGGGGTGGAGGACTACAAGAGCAGGGTCGAGAACGACTCGAGCTATGCCCGCTTCGGCAACCCGAGCGATCCGTACACCGCCTCAAGCACGGGCATCTCGCTGCCCACGAGTACGAACCCCGCGTTCAACATCACGGCGAGCCAGCCGTGGGCGGTCGTTCCCGGCTCGGGCGGCAAGGCGAAGTTCCGCTACGAGATCGACAACTCGAACTACGGCTCGACCGGCGTCATCCGCCTGCGTTCGACCGGCAAGGTCGGTAACCAGACGCGCTCGGTCATTGCCGACCTGAAGCAGAACGGCTTCAACGACTACGTGTACTACACGAACTTCGAGGTGCAGGACCCGACCATCAGCGGCGAATCGGCGAGCTGCGGCAACTACTACTGGATCCGCCCGGGGAGCTGCGCGCAGATCGAGTTCGCACCGGGGGACATCCTGCGCGGCAAGGTGCACTCGAACGACAGAATCCTGGTCTGCGGGTCCGACTTCGAGGGCGCAGTCACCACCGCGAGCCAAACCAACCCCATCTATTCCATCGCCGGCGGATGCAGCGACGCCACCTTCAAGCACGGCATCGTCAAGAGCCAGTCGATCGACATGCCGCCCACCAACCAGACCATGCCCTTGGAGACCCGCAACGACCTGCCCGCGCAGGTGCCGCATCCCGGCTGCATGTACACCGGTCCGACCAGCATCAAGCTGAACAGCAACGGCACGATCACGGTGATCTCGCCGTGGACGAAGTACACCAACATCTCGGCGACCCCTGGTGGCAGCACCAACCCGGCAGGTTGCGGAAAGCCCGGAACCTCCACGGGGCAGCTCGGCAGCACGGGTGGGGCGACCTTCGCCACCCCGACCGACAACCTCGTCTTCGTGCAGAACGTGCCGAATGACTCGTCCGACCCGAACTACTGGAGTAGTTCGGCCAAGCCGTCGAGCTTCTCGTGCACGACGGGCACGACCAACGGACGCAGCAAAGAAGGCTTCAAGTTCGGCAGTTTCGCCTACCCGACGACGAACGAGGATCCCCCGCTCACCTCCACGGTATCGGCGCCGGCGTACGGCTGCCGCAATGGGGACGCCTACACCAGCGGCACGCTGAAGGGTCACCTCACGATCGCGTCGCAGAACTACATCTACATCGTGGGCGACCTGCTCTACTCCAACAACCAGGAGGATCTGCTCGGCCTGGTGGCGCAGAACGCGGTGTGGGTCTGGGACCCGATGAAGAACATCAGCACCGGGGGCTGGTACGGCGCGAGTGGAAACCCGTTGATCAGTAAGGACCGGACGATCTACGCGGCGATCCTCTCGGTCGCGCACACCTTCCAGGTGCAGAACTACCAGATCGGCGGCGCCCGCGGCACCCTGAAGGTCGTCGGCAGCATCGCCCAGAACTTCCGAGGAACGGTGGGCTATGGCTCGAACGGCTTCCTCAAGGACTACGGCTACGACACCCGTCTCACGTACAGCTCGCCGCCGAAGTTCCTGATGCCCACATCGACCACGTACAACACCACGCAGGTTGCCGGCGTGCCTCGCGCGTTCAACGCTGACGGGAGCCCGTCATCGTGATCGCCGCCGCCATCCTGCTCGTCGGGCTGATCGGCGTGACCGGCCTCGCCATCGGCTCGTTCCTCAACGTGGTGGTGTACCGCGTGCCGGCCGGCATGTCGGTCGTGCGCCCGCGCTCCGCCTGCCCGAACTGCGGGCACGAGATCACCGCGCGCGACAACGTGCCGGTGGTGTCGTGGTTGCTGCTGCGCGGTAAGTGCCGCGAGTGCGCAGAACCCATCTCGAAGCGGTACCCGCTCGTCGAGTTGGCGGGCGCTGCCGTCTTCGTGATCGTGGGGATCTGGGCCGCACCCGCGATCGCCGCCGCCCCGAACGCCGTTCTGGCGTCGGCCGCCGTGCTGCGCCTGCTCGCCTTCCTCTACCTCGCGGCGATCACCGTCGCGCTCGCGATCATCGACGTCGAGAAGCACAAGCTGCCTGATCTGATCGTGCTTCCCGGCTACGCGGTCGGCGTTCTGCTGCTGGGCACGGCGGCCCTCCTGCAGGGCGATCTGGTCGGGCTGGGACGGATGGCGGCGGGAGCCGGCATCCTGTTCGCGTTCTACTTCGTGCTGTGGGTGATCGCGCCGCGCGGCATGGGCATGGGCGATGTGAAACTCGCCGGCGTGCTCGGACTCTTCCTCGGCTCATTGGGCTGGGGTCAGCTGGCAGTGGGGGCGGGCGCGGCATTCGTGCTCGGCGGACTGTTCAGCATCATCCTGCTCATCACCAGGCGTGCAGGGCGCAAGAGCGGAATTCCGTTCGGGCCCTGGATGCTGCTCGGTGCCTGGGTGGGTATTTTCGCGGGTTCGGCGATCGCGGGGGGCTACCTCTCGATCGTCGGTCTGCTCTGAGTGGGGGAGAAGAAGGGTATGGCTAGATCAGTTGTCGGGCTCGACATCGGGCATGGCGTACTGCGCGCGGCGGAGGTGGCCAATCCGGCCAAGGCCCGCCCCACGTTGCTGCGCTATCACGAGATGTCGGTGCCCATCGAGGCAGTCAACCGGGGCGAGGTCGCCGATCCAGCCCTGGTGGCGCAAGCACTGAAGGTCATGTGGTCGCGCGCCAAGTTCGGCACCAAGGATGTCGTGCTCGGCATGGGCAACCAGCGGGTGCTCTCGCGTGACTACAGCGTCCGCGATCAGCCGCTCGACCGCATCCGCGAGGCGCTGCCGTTCCAGGTGCAGGACCTCCTGCCGGTCCCGGTGGCAGACGCGCTGCTCGACTTCTATCCGATCTCGCGTGAGATGACCGACCAGGGTCCGATGATCAACGGATTGCTCGTCGCCGCCATCAAAGAGGCCGTGCTCGGCAACGTGGAGGCGGTCGAAGCGGCCGGTCTGCACGTGGCAGAGGTCGATCTGATCCCGTTCGCACTGACCCGCCTGCTTCTCGGCTCGTCGAGCTCGACCGGGGTCACCGCTCTCGTCGACATCGGCGCATCGACCACGAACGTGGTCATGGCCGTCGGCGGCATTCCGCACTTCGTGCGAGTGCTTCCTTCGGGCAGCCGCGAGATCAGCGACGCGATCGTGGCCAAGCACGGCATCGCGTTCGACGACGCGGAGCGCATCAAGCGCCAGTTCGGCGTCGCGCCGAACGTGGTCACTCCTGAACAGCGCCCGGTCATCGACACGATCCACGGCGCGACCAGCGAGTTGCTGGGAAGTGTGCGGAACACCATCAGTTACTTCGTCAACAGCAGGCCCGGTCTGCCGGTCACTCAGCTCATGCTGAGCGGCGGCGGCGCCGACATGCCCGGGATCCGCGAGGCCTTCGCCGAGCTCACCCGGCTGCCCGTTGCGGAGGCCGACCCGTTCGGCCGCGTCGCGGTCGCCAAGTCCATCGCGACGGACGGCCTGCGCGCCGCCCGGAGCAAAGCGCCGGTTGCCATCGGCCTGGCCGTGGGGAGCGTCGCATGAGCCTCGCATTCTTGAGCAAGCCGATCGGCGGATCCAAGAAGGATGCCGCCGGCCCGCCCGACAAGCCGGTCAAGGGCAAGGCGCCCGGTCCGGTCCGCGGCGGTGGGGGATCCAACATGTCGGTCGGGGGAGCGCCCCGTGTCGATCTCATGCCGCCCGAGATCCGGGTCAAGCGGTCTCAGCTGCGCACGCGTCGATCCCTGCGTCTGGCCCTGTTCGGCGTCTTCCTGCTGGTGGTCGTCGGCTGCGGAGGTACCTGGGCGTGGAACGCGCTCGCGCAGACCACCTTGGCATCCGCGCAGGCGCAACAGCAGAACCTGGTGGCGCAGCAGGCCAAGTACTCCAAGGTGACCGCCATTCAGAATGGCATCACCCTGATCAAGGCGGGTCAGATCGTCGGTGACGCCACCGAGATCGACTGGCAGGACTACCTGACCAAGCTGCAGGCGACGCTTCCGGCAGGCGTCTCGCTCGTCACGGTGACGATCGGCACCGCCGATCCGATGACGGCCTACGCGCAGTCGACGACACCGCTGGAGGGCGATCGCATTGCCACTCTCGCGTTCACCGCGAGCAGCGCAACGCTCCCGTCGATCCCGGTCTGGCTCGATGGCCTCAAGACGCTGCCGGGATTCGTCGATGCGACTCCCGGACAGGTGAACCTGACCAACGGGGTGTACTCGGCCAACGTCACCATGCACATCGGAACTGACGCCTTCGCACATCGTTTCGACCCGAAGAAGAAGGATGCCTCGACCAGCGGGACCTCCGACTCGTCGACATCCGGCACATCCAGCACGGGGGGAAACTGACATGCAGACGCACCGGATTCTCAGCGCCCTGACCGTCTTCCTCATGGTCGTTCTCGTTGCTGCGGGATGGTTCTTGGTCGCCCAGCCGCAACTGGCGGCTGCGAGCACGGCGAACGACTCCCTCGCCGGGGTCGAATCGCAGAGCGCAGCGACGCAGGCCACGATCAAGCGATTGATCACGCAGCAGAAGGACTTGCCGAAGCTCACCAGCGACCTCGCGAAGCTCAGGGGGTCGATTCCTGCCGGCGCCGATAGCTCGGACTACATCAACGGGCTCGACGCGCTCGCGGCGGCCTCCGGGGTGACGATCACCGGGCTGACACTGGACAACCCGGTGGTGTACTCGTCGCCCGCTCCGCCCGCCGCGGTCCCGTCGACGGGCGCGACGCCGAGCCCGACGCCGACGACGGCGCCCGTCACGGCGCCGGCCAAGACAGGATGGACTCCGCCGACGGATTCGCGGATCACCGCGGCGAACTTCATCGCCATCCCGGTCTCCGTGACGACGACAGGGGACTGGTCGACGACGCTCGCGTTCTTCAAGGGGCTGCAAAGCGGACAGCGGCTGTTCCTGATCACCGGGATCTCGACCGACTTGGACGTCTCCGGCGTGCTGAAGGCGACCGCCAAGGGCTATATCTACGTCCTGCTCGACCCGGCATCCGCCAAGATCGACACCTCCGCGGCCGAAACGGCCATCACTCCCACCCCGACGCCGACGCCCACCGCGTCGTCGTCCCCGAACCCGTCGGGCTCTTCGACGCCCACTCCGACGACGAGCCCGACGCCTAAGTAGTAGCTCCGGCTACGACACAGGGGGCCGACCGTCCGCGCACAGCGGAACGGTCGGCCCCTCTCACATTGCGGCGGATTACGCGAGCGGGCTAGACTTGACCACGTGTGTGCGCGTCACGCACGCTTCCCCTGCCTCGAAAACGAGTCCGCCTGAAACGGCGGGCCCGCTTGCGTGTGCGGGAAGGGCCGAACGGCCCCCACGGCATATCCGCCAGCAGTCCCGGAACGAATCCGGTCCGGGTGACGGATTGCGATGGAAGTCCATCAACCCGCTGTCACCGTGCAGCGATATCTAGGAGCACTTTTGCCCACGATTCAGCAGCTGGTCCGCAAGGGCCGCACGCCGAAGGTCGTCAAGACCAAGGCACCGGCCCTCAAGGCCAACCCGCAGCAGCGCGGCGTTTGCACCCGCGTCTACACGACGACCCCGAAGAAGCCGAACTCGGCTCTGCGCAAGGTCGCTCGCGTCAAGCTCAGCAACGGCACCGAGGTCACCGCCTACATTCCCGGCGAGGGCCACAACCTGCAGGAGCACTCGATGGTGCTCGTGCGCGGCGGCCGTGTGAAAGACCTCCCCGGCGTCCGCTACAAGATCATCCGCGGCGCCCTCGACACCCAGGCGGTCAAGAACCGCAAGCAGGCTCGCAGCCGCTACGGCGCGAAGATGGATAAGAAGTAATGCCTCGTAAAGGACCAGCTCCGAAGCGCCCCGTCGTCGCCGATCCGGTGTACGGCGCCCCCATCGTGAGCCAACTCGTCAACAAGATCCTGGTGGATGGCAAGAAGGGCCTCGCCGAGCGCATCGTCTATGACGCGCTCGCCGGCGTCGGCACCAAGTCCGGCACGGATGCGGTCGTCGTGCTCAAGAAGGCGCTCGACAACGTGCGCCCGACCCTCGAGGTCAAGAGCCGCCGCGTCGGTGGCTCGACCTACCAGGTGCCCGTCGAGGTCAAGCCGCACCGCGCGAACACGCTCGCGCTGCGCTGGCTCACCAGCTACGCCAAGTCGCGTCGCGAGAAGACCATGACCGAGCGCCTGACCAACGAGATCCTGGATGCCTCGAACGGCCTGGGTGCCGCGGTCAAGCGCCGCGAAGACACCCACAAGATGGCCGAGAGCAACAAGGCCTTCGCGCACTATCGGTGGTGACTTGATGGGAGCGGAGCCCATTTCTGGGCTCCGCTTCGTCACCAGCCGGGGCCGTCTCGGCCCCGGGAGCATTCCGCTCCCTGCATTTTCAACAATCAAGAGGAAGTAGATACCCCGTGGCACAGGACGTGCTCACCGACCTCACCAAGGTCCGCAACTTCGGCATCATGGCCCACATCGATGCCGGCAAGACGACGACGACCGAGCGCATCTTGTTCTACACGGGCATCACGCACAAGATCGGCGAGGTGCACGACGGCGCCGCCACGATGGACTGGATGGCGCAGGAGCAGGAGCGCGGCATCACCATCACCTCGGCCGCCACCACCTGCTTCTGGAACAAGACGCAGCTCAACATCATCGACACCCCCGGCCACGTCGACTTCACGGTCGAGGTCGAGCGCAACCTGCGCGTTCTCGACGGCGCGGTCGCGGTGTTCGACGGCAAGGAGGGCGTCGAGCCCCAGTCCGAGACGGTGTGGCGCCAGGCCGACAAGTACGACGTGCCGCGCATCTGCTTCGTCAACAAGATGGACAAGCTGGGCGCCGACTTCTACTACACGGTCGACACCATCATCAAGCGCCTCGGCGCCAAGCCGCTGGTCATGCAGATCCCGATCGGGTCGGAGTCCTCGTTCGAGGGCGTCGTCGACCTGGTCTACATGCGCGCACTCACCTGGCGCGGCGACGCCAAGGGTGACGTCGAGATGGGCGCGAAGTACGCGATCGAAGAGATCCCCGCCGACCTGGTGGAGAAGGCCAACGAGTACCGGGCCATGCTCATCGAGACGGTTGCCGAATCCGACGACGCGCTCCTCGAGCGCTACCTCGAGGGCGACACCGACTTCGCGCCGGAAGAGATCAAGGCCGCAGTTCGCAAGCTGACCATCGCCAGCGAGCTGTACCCGGTGTTCTGCGGCAGCGCGTTCAAGAACCGTGGCGTTCAGCCCATGCTCGATGCGGTCGTCGACTACCTGCCGTCGCCCGCTGGACATGCCGGCGATCGAGGGTCACGACGTGCGCGACGAAGAGAAGGTCATCGAGCGTCACGCCGACGCCAACGAGCCCTTCTCGGCACTCGCCTTCAAGATCATGACGCACCCCTTCTTCGGTCGTCTGACCTACATCCGCGTCTACTCGGGCAAGCTCGACTCTGGCGGCCAGGTCATCAACTCGACCAAGGGCAAGAAGGAGCGCATCGGCAAGATCTTCCAGATGCACGCCAACAAAGAGAACCCGGTCGACAGCGTCACCGCGGGCCACATCTACGCGGTCATCGGGCTGAAGGACACCACGACCGGTGACACCCTGTCCGACAGCAACGCGCAGGTCGTGCTCGAGTCGATGACGTTCCCGGCCCCGGTGATCGAGGTCGCCATCGAGCCCAAGACCAAGGCCGACCAGGAGAAGCTGGGTGTCGCCATCCAGAAGCTGGCAGAAGAAGACCCGACGTTCCGCACCGAGCAGAACCAGGAGACCGGCCAGACCATCATCAAGGGCATGGGCGAACTCCACCTCGACATCCTCGTGGACCGCATGAAGCGCGAGTTCAACGTCGAGGCGAACGTCGGCAAGCCGCAGGTGGCGTACCGCGAGACGATCCGCAAGACCGTCGCCAAGTACGACTACACGCACAAGAAGCAGACCGGTGGATCGGGGCAGTTCGCCAAGATCCAGATCACGATCGAGCCGCTCGAGGTGACCCCCGAGGTCAGCTACGAGTTCGTCAACGCCGTGACCGGTGGCCGTGTGCCGCGCGAGTACATCCCCTCGGTCGATCACGGAATCGCCGACGCCATGCAGGTCGGCGTTCTCGCCGGCTACCCGACGGTGGGCGTCAAGGCCACCCTGGTGGATGGCGCATCGCACGACGTCGACTCCTCCGAGATGGCGTTCAAGATCGCGGGATCGATGGCCTACAAAGAGGCGGCTCGCCGAGCAGACCCCGTGCTGCTCGAGCCGTTGATGGCTGTCGAGGTGCGCACGCCCGAGGAGTACATGGGCGACGTGATCGGCGACCTGAATTCCCGTCGTGGGCAGATCCAGTCCATGGAGGATGCGACCGGCGTCAAGGTCGTGACGGCCAAAGTGCCGTTGTCAGAGATGTTCGGATATGTCGGAGACCTGCGCTCGAAGACCTCGGGCCGCGCCGTCTACTCGATGACGTTCGACAGCTACGCGGAGGTCCCGAAGGCTGTTGCCGACGAGATCGTCCAGAAGAGCAAGGGCGACTAAGGCCCGACCCCCGGTGGTCGAGCACGTCTAGACCCCATCCCGTAAAGTAAGCAACGCAAAAATCTAGTCCTGAGGAGGACCAAGTGGCTAAGGCCAAGTTCGAGCGGACCAAGCCGCACGTGAACATCGGAACGATCGGTCACGTCGACCACGGCAAGACCACGCTCACCGCGGCGATCTCGAAGGTGCTCGCCGACAAGTACCCGTCGGCGGTCAACGTGCCCCGCGACTTCGCGTCGATCGACTCGGCGCCCGAAGAGCGTCAGCGCGGCATCACCATCAACATCTCGCACGTCGAGTACGAGACGCCGAAGCGCCACTATGCGCACGTCGACGCCCCGGGCCACGCCGACTACATCAAGAACATGATCACCGGTGCCGCTCAGATGGACGGCGCGATCCTCGTTGTCGCGGCGACCGACGGCCCGATGGCGCAGACCCGCGAGCACGTGCTGCTCGCCAAGCAGGTCGGCGTGCCGTACCTGCTGGTCGCGCTGAACAAGTCCGACATGGTCGACGACGAAGAGATCCTCGAGCTCGTCGAGCTCGAGGTCCGCGAGCTGCTCAGCAGCCAGGGCTTCGATGGCGACAACGCGCCGGTCATTCGCGTCTCGGGTCTGAAGGCGCTCGAGGGCGATGAGAAGTGGAGCCAGTCGGTTCTCGACCTCATGGACGCCATCGACGAGTCCGTGCCCGACCCGGTGCGCGACAAGGACAAGCCGTTCCTGATGCCGATCGAGGACGTCTTCACGATCACCGGTCGTGGAACCGTCGTCACCGGTCGCGCCGAGCGCGGCACCCTCGCCATCAACTCCGAGGTCGAGATCGTCGGCATCCGCCCGACGCAGAAGACCACGGTCACGGGCATCGAGATGTTCCACAAGCAGCTCGACGAGGCATGGGCCGGCGAGAACTGCGGTCTGCTCCTGCGCGGCACCAAGCGCGAGGACGTCGAGCGCGGCCAGGTCGTCGTCAAGCCGGGTTCGGTCACGCCGCACACCCAGTTCGAGGGCACCGCGTACATCCTGTCCAAGGATGAGGGTGGGCGTCACAACCCGTTCTACGCGAACTACCGTCCGCAGTTCTACTTCCGCACCACCGACGTCACCGGCGTCATCACGCTGCCCGAGGGCACCGAGATGGTCATGCCCGGTGACACCACCGACATCACGGTCGAGCTGATCCAGCCGATCGCGATGGAGGAGGGCCTCGGCTTCGCCATCCGTGAGGGTGGCCGCACCGTGGGCGCGGGCAAGGTCACGAAGATCCTGAAGTAGTTCTCCGCACCTGCACACGAAGGGGTCGGGCCGCAAGGTCCGGCCCCTTCTGCGTGCCGGGACTTCCGACCCGGATGCGGAAGACCGTCAGGCCGTAGCCTTGCGCTTCATGGACACGTCGTCAGCCGGACCGATCGTCACCCTGACCATGAATCCGGCCCTCGATGTCAGCACGTCTGTGGATCGGGTGGTGAGTCGGCACAAGCTGCGCTGCGCGGCGCCCCGGGTCGATGCGGGCGGCGGCGGCATCAATGTGGCGCGCACGATCGTCGCGCTGGGAGGCATGGCAACCCCGGTCTACACGGTGGGCGGCCTGTCGGGGGAGCGGTATCGCCTCCTGCTGCATGAGGAGGGCCTGCCGGGCGTTCCGATCTCGATCGGGGGCGAGACGCGCGAGAGCATCAGCGTGAACGATCGCCGCGACGGCGAGCAGTACCGCTTCGTCTTCACCGGTCCCACGATGACCGCCGAGGAGTGCAGGCGATGCCTCGACGCGGTCGCGGAGCTCCTCTCGCCCGGTGCCTACCTGGTGGCGAGCGGAAGCCTTCCCCCCGGCGTGCCGGAGGACTTCTATGCGGAGGTGGTGCGCCTCGCCAAGGCGCACGGCGCCCGCTGCGCTGTCGACGCGTCGGGCGGCGCCCTGGCTCATGCGATCTCGGCCGGGGTCGACTTCGCGAAACCGAGCCTGAGGGAGCTCTGCGAGCTGGTCGGACGTGAACTGCAGACTGACCGGCAGCAGGATGCCGCTTTGGCGGAACTCGTCGCGGACAGCCCGGTGGGTGCTCTCGCTCTGACCCTCGGTGCACAGGGCGCAGCGCTCGCCACCCGCGACGGGGTGCTGCGATCGCCGGCTTTCGACGTGACCGAACGCAGCACCGTGGGCGCGGGCGACGCCTTCGTCGGCGCATATGTGCTGCGCATCAGCCAGGGCAGGCCGCCCGCCGAGGCGTTGCGGGCCGGGCTCGCCGCCGGCGCGGGGGTCGTGTCGACCCCGGGTACGGGAGCCCCGCACAGGGAGCTGGTCGAGCGTCTCGAAGTCGAGGGATGAGGCGAGTCGCTCCCGGGTGTTCCCACTGGCGCGGCCAGGGCACAGAATGGCTCGTGTTGGAGCGGAGACGCCGTCCGACGAGAAGGGGATCATCATGGGACTCGACGACATCGTTGACCAGGCCAAGGACCTCGCGGAAGACGCCGCCGACAAAGCCAAGGAGCTCGCGGGCGAGGTCAAGGATCGCGCCGAGCACGTGATCCACGGCGACGACGATGATGACGACGCGTCCGCCGCGCCGAAGTCGGGCGGAACCGGAGTCTAACCGCCCCAACAACTATGTGTGCTCCGAGGCCGGGACGGCTTTCTTGGCGGGTTGCCATGGAAACCAGCGGTGACCTGGCGCACGGTGCTCCCACCCAAACCGGGGGGTCGTGGCCGGGCGATGGACCCCGAGTTCCACGTTTTCGGCCCTTCACGTGACTCATGTCGGGGCAGACAGATTGTTCTATTCCTTCTACTAGGGGTCTCGCATCCGACGCAGAGTTCGTACTCTGAAGGCTGTCCGTAGCCGCTTTTCACCCTGTTGCTGCCCTGCGACCGCGCGGACATCCCAACCCGAACCTGTGGAGAAGCATGGAGCGCGCGCTCCCCGATATGTCTGCTCGCCCTGCAGTGGCGCGCGGGAATTTTCGGCGTGTCTTCGCGTTCGTCGCGGTTCTCGGGTTGTCGTCGTTCCTGGCCGTTGGCTTCGCGGAACCTGCGGCCGCAGCCAGTGGGCACGTCACAGGCACGGTCTTCCGGGACTTCAACCAGAACGGTGTCTACGACTCGACGGCGGGGGCCGATGGTCTCACCGATGCGCCGCTCAAGGGCGTCACCGCGACCGTCTACAACGGGGCAGGAACCGCGGTGGGCAGCGCCGTGACTTCTGCGACGGGCGCGTATGACATCACCGTCACACCTGCAATCGCAGACGGGACGCCGCTGCGGGTCGAATTCTCGGGCTATCCAACCGGGTTCACCGACTCGTTCAACGGCACCGCAAATGGCACCAGCGTGCAGTTCACGACAGTCGGCGCTGTCAACGTCAACTTTGCCCTGCACAAGACAACCGACTATTCCCGGGGCACAACGGGAACGCCGCTCATCACGGCGATCCAGGCCAGTGGATCGGCCGCCCTCAACTACACGACGTCCGGCCTCAACACGGCAATCCGGAACGTCGCCGCGCTGACGGCCATCCTGCCGTCGGCGGCTGTCTACACGGCCGCGCCCACGGCGGCGACGTCGCTCGCCACGTTCCAGGAGGTCGGCGCAGTGTGGGGCGTCGCGACGCAGTCGCTTGGTCACACCGCGGCGGGCGATCGGTACTACATCTATGCCTCAGCGGTGACCAAGCGGCACTCCGACTGGGGGCCGAAAGGGATCGACGGTCTCTATCGGCTCGACGTGACCGTCGCATCCAACGGCACGGTGACTCGCAATGCGATCACCTCATACGACTTGACTGCCGCAGGTGTCAACTACGGGACGGTAGCCACCCTCACGAGCCTCAACGCATCGGGCTTCACCGCCGCACAAGGTGAGCGCGACTTGACTGACCGCCAGACCGGAACGGCGGGCGTTCAGTCTCTTGACACGGGGGCGTTTTCAGCGGCAGGCCGGGTAGGCATCGGGGGGATCGCCTACGACAACGGCTTCCTCTACGTGACGAATCTCAACGACAAGAAGATCTGGCGCTACGACGTCAACAACTTTGCGACCGCGCCGACCGCGTTCGATCCGGGCCTGACATCCGCCGAGCACCCGTGGGCGATCGCCGTCAACAACGGCTCGATCTACTTGGGCGTTACCAACGACACGAACATGACAATCGGCTCGAAGGTCGTCTCGCGGCCGATCGCCAGCGGTGCCTTCACGACAGCGCTGACCGTGCCGCTCGACTACAGCCGTGGTATCGCGTGGAACTACGACAGGACCCCTCACCCGACGACGGGACAGCCGGCCGCACAGTGGCACGCCTGGACCGACGACTACGCCGCGCTGTGGAGCAACGCCAACACCCAGGTCACCTTCTTCCGAGCCTGGGCGCAACCGATGCTGTCGGGGCTCACGTTCGATGACGGCGGCAACCTGTCGCTCGGCTTCATCGATCGCTTCAGTTACCAAACGGGCACCGATGCGCTCTGGCCCACCGGGACGAATAGCTTCCAGGCCGGCACGATAATCGGCCTCCCGGTCGGCGATGTGCTGTACGCCGGGCGGAGCGCGGCGGGCACCCTCGTGCTCGAGAACAGCGGGGGGTCCACGAATGGCAGCGTCGCTGTCACGACGCCCGGACTCGACAACATCACGCGCACCCCCGGCTACGGGGTCGAGGGCCCGGCCCCCGGCGAGACGGCGCGTCAGAACGTCCAGCATGGTGGGCGGGAGTTCTACGAAGACAGTGTGCGCTATGACGGCACGGGAGCCATCGATCCGACCGAGGGAGTCGTCCACGACGAGACGACCCTGGGTGCGGTTGCCGCGCTCGCCGGTTCGAACCAGTTGACGTCGACGTCATTCGACCCCGCTGTCACCTACAACGGAGCGGGCAACCGATTCTTGAGTCTTATTGACGGCCACAGCATCAACGGCTTCAACCAGTACCTTCCCTCCGTCGCATACTTCGGCAAGGGCGGCGGTATCGGCGGGATCTCCTACCTGCTCGCCGATGCACCAGTCGAAATCGGCAACCGGGTCTGGTACGACGCCGATCTGAATGGGATCCAGGATCCCGATGAGCCGGCGATCAATGGCGCGCCCGTGCAGCTGTGGACGGCCGACGCGAGCGGCAACCCCGTGACCCAACTCGCCAGCACCACGACCGCGACAACGAACGGACAGGCCGGAACCTACTTCTTCCGCACGGAGGACGCGGCGAGTGGCGGAACAGCCAACTTCGTGAAGAACGCTAACTACGTTGTCGTCTTTCCGGCGGCCAGCGCGGCCACGCCCGTCGACCTGCAGTGGCCCACGGCCACTATTCCGGCCGGCTTCACGGGCATGACCTGGGGTCAGCTGCAACGAACGACGGCAAACTCGCCGGGATCGACAACCTTGACCGACTCCAATCCGAACGTGGCGACCGGTCGCGCTCCGGTAACCGTGGGTGGGATGGGTCAGAACGACCATTCGATCGACGCCGGCTGGTTCGGGATGAGCGCGTATCGCCTCGAGAAGGCGGTCGTCGGCACCGCCGCGAGCGGTCAAACCTTTACTCTCAGCATCGCTTCCGCGACGAACTTCCGGGGTGACGATCGCAAATGGGTATCGGGCGCTGGGAGCAACCCGATAGTAGACACCCTCAGTTATGACCTGAGCGCCGGTCAGACCCTGACGACGACCGAACTCGTCCCCTACGGCTATGTGCTGACCTTCACCGAGCCGACCGTGCCGGGGGCAGCGATCGCGTTCGCTCCCTTTATCGGGACTGACGACACCGGCCGCATCGTCGTGACACCCGCGGTGGCGGGCAGTGAGACGAAGATCACGGCGACGAACAGCCTTACCGCGATCGATGTCACCAAAGCGCTCTCCCCGGTTGTCACCCTGCCAGCGGGCACAACGTTCCCGGTCGAATACACGGTCAACGGCGGCGCAGCGACGACAGTGCAGCTCGCGGTCGGCGCGGGCGGAGCCGTGACGATTGCGGGCATCCCGTGGGCCTCGACTGTCATGCTGCGCGAGCCCCTGACCGGTCCGTTCTCGTGGGGTGGCTGGGTGTGGGCCAGCGGAACCTGGACTCAGGGAGCCTCGACGCTCACCCCCGATGCCTCGGGCTGGGTGACAGTGACGGCGCCGTCCAGCACGACGGCTCTCGCGCTCACCCTGACCAATCACCCCTACGTGCCACCATCACTCCCCTTTGCGGGCGGGCTGGGTGCCGACGCCTTCACGATCGGCGGAGCGCTGGTCATCGCGCTCGCGGTCGGTCTGGGGTTGTGGCAACTGCGGGTGCGGCGACGCGTTCGAGCCGTGGTGGCCCGTCGCGGGTAGCCGATCAGAACAGAGTCGAGCCCAGCGCCGCGTCGTCACGCACGCCGGGCAGGATGGCAAACGACGCGGTCGCGGTCGGTGTCGCATACTTCATCAGGTCGTCTACGTCGTCAAGGCGTAACTGGGTTCGCGCGAACGTCCGCACGTCGTTCTGATAGGCGAGGAACAGGAGACCGCTGTCGACATCAGAGGCCCGGTAGCTGTAGCCGCGGCGCAGCATGAGCGCACTTCCGGTGAAGGAAGGATGCGCGGCGCGAGCGTGAGCGTGCAGGGGTACCCGCAGCGTCCCATCCGGACTCTTCGCGTTCAGGTCGATCTGGTCGTCGCGCACGCCGCCGGACAGGGGTGCCCCCGACGACTGCTTGCGTCCGATCACCTCGTCGCGGTGCATCGGCGAGAGATCGCGGAACCGTTCGGCGTCGAGTTGGAAGCGGCGGATGACGCAGATGGTGCCATGAGCGAGCGGGCCGTCGGCGATCCACACGTCGCTGCGAAACTCCGCGGGCGTCTTGGGGCGAATGATGCCGTCGAAGTAGCCGAGCGGGTTGCGCACCACCCCATCCGTGCTGGCGCCGCGAAAACCGAACTCGGTCCACCGCACCTGCACCCCGACCACCTGCTCAAGGAGCGACGACAGCACCGGTTCGAGCACCATCGGTTGCGAGGAGTTGACGCTGACGAAGAGGTCTCCGCCGCGCCGGTCCGCCGCGAGGGCGGAGTCCCCGGAGAACTCGGGGAGGTCCGTGAGCGAGGCGAGTTCGGGATGGTTGGTGGCGGCGAGTGCGCGCGCGCCCAAGCCGACGGTCACCGTGAGATCAGCGGGTCCGTCGGGCGTGAGATCGAAGACCCCGGCGGGCTGCGCGGTCACGAGCGCAATCTGGGTACCGAGCGTCGCCAGAGAGGTCCTGAGCGCTCCCACGTCAAGATCGGCCACCGCGAGCAGGCAGTACTGCTGCGGGGACGCGGGACGATCTACCCCCGCCTGGTGCTCACCGAGCGCGGCGACCGGGGGTGCCGCGCCGGTTTCCGCGGCACCCGCGATCCCGCCCGTGACGACCGCGCCCGCCCCGAGGCCGATCGCGCCCGTCGCAACGGCCGTCGCGCCGCCGACGAGCAACACCCGACGGGTCACGCCGTCGGGTGCCGGCGAGTCCGGGCTGCGCTTTGGCGTCACCCGAGACCTCCGGGTGCCTCGAGGTGCGGGGCCGCTTTGTCGGCGAATTCGACGGTGTTCCACACGTTGTTGAGTTTGACCTCGGCGCGCAGCAGCAGACCGTTGGCCGCAACCCACAGGCGCAGGGTCGCATCCTCAGCAGTAAGGGGCGCGGTGCTGGCATCAACGGGCGCGTCGCTCGGCGGTGCGGCGAAGACGGTCACGGGCGTGCTGCCGATCTTGTCCTTGCGCAGCCAGAGCGCCCCCGACTGCTGCAAGAGCAGCGGATTGTCGGGCCGGTCGGAACCGAGCGCGCTGATCGCCGCAAGGAGCGCATCCAACGCTGATGCCTTCGGGTCGAGGGTTTGAATCTGCCACTCCGGGTCGGAGAGCTCGGGAATCGGCAGCACTGGGTTGCCTGCGGCATCCGGTGTACGCGGAATCGCACCGAGGGCAGCATTGGTCCAGAGCAGATCCTCGGCGCCGAAACTGCCGGTGACCGAAGCGAACCCGATCTCGGAGGAGTAGTCGACCCAGCCCGTCAGCTCGGTCTTCACACCAGACACCGTGAGCTCGGTGTGGATCGGTCGGCTGCCGGTGTCGAAGTTGGTGAACCGCGTGATCGCGAGCAGTTGTGACTCAATCGTGGTCACTGGCCGTGCGGAGGGCGTCGGTTCGGGGCTGGCAACTGTGCACCCCGCGAGAATCGCTGTGACCAGGAGGCCGGCCATCAGAACAACCGCGGGGTGCCTCAGAGCTCTCACCGGGTGCCAGACAGATTCGCGAGCAACTGGTTGTCAGGGGTCGCGATCGACGAGAGTGAGGGCATCTGCACGGTCGCTGGAAGCTTTCCAGGTGAAGACGACAGGTCGAGCTGTGGTTGGTCTCGCGGTGCCGCGACTTTCTTGAAGCTGACACCCCGCGGCGCTTTCGGACCAGACAGGGTGCCTGTCGTCGCTTGCGCAGCGTCACTGCCGCCACACGCTGCTGCGAGTTGAACCGACAACTCTGCGGGCGCGCTGACGACAGTGCCAGACCAGCAGTTGCCGGTAGCCGGGGTGCGCTCGGCAGACACATTGGCCACCTGGATGGTGCCGTCGACGACGTTGTCGGCGAACCGGTTGCCCCTGGCAGGGATGTCTTCGGTGTTGGCGAGGATGACGTCTGCTCGCGGATTGCCGGTCATGCGATTGCGTTCGATCACGTTGCTCTGGCCACCCGAGATGCCCAGACCGGTCGCGAACCCGCCTTCCGCCTGCGACGGCGAGTCGGGCTCGACATTGTCGGCCAGGAGGTTGCCCACGACCGTGTTGGAGCGCTGGGGAGTGAACGCCTCCTGGTAGCTCGACAGCAGCGTCATGCCGACCCGATTGCCCGAGAACCGGTTACCGACGATCACGACCGAGTCGCTCGCGTTCGCATTCTCGAAACCGACCGCGTTTCGTTCGGCCACGTTGTTCGCGACCAGGATGTCGCACTTTGTGCACTGGCCGACGTAGAACCCGCTGTCGGCGGATCCCGAGGCATACGAGTCGCGGATCACCCCGTGTTGAGAATTGAAGGCGTAGATGCCGTAGAGCCCGTTGTTGTACGCGGTCACGTGATCCACAAGAAATCGTTGAAGCGGCGGGAACTTGTCCGGATTCCAGCCCGTGTAGCCGTCCTCACCCGGGTCCGCCGGTCCGTCACCCTTGTGCAGGCCGGACACCAGCACGCCGTAGAAGGTGGTGCCCGTCACGGTGAGGTTCTCGATCCGAACGCCTGCGGCGATCGCCACGATTCCATACGGGCGGATGCCCCCACCATCGATCACGGTCTTGTTGCGGTCTTCGCCGCGAATAGTGACATCGGCCTTGTCCACGACCAGTTGCTCAGGATAGGTGCCGGAGGCCACAACGATGACGCCGCCCGGGCTGACGAGCTTCATGGCGGCGCTCAACGTCGCGGCGTCGGCGGGCACGTGCACTTCGGCGAGTGCGTGAGGCGCTCCAGGTGAGCACGCTGCGAGGGTCGAAGCCGCCAGTGCAATCGCGAGCGCGAGGATCGCGGCGGGCAGCGGACGAGGCACGTGGCCAGTGTAGACATCGCCTCCCGAGTCGTCGGGTCGGCGTGCGGTGCGTGCAACCACTATGGGGGCAACCACAAGTGGGGGGCGAGGTCGAAGACGTCAAATTCTAGAGTTGGGGCGTTGCGTAGAGGGTCATCCGACCCGCCGTTGCTTACCCCAACGGCTGCAACCGAACCCGATTTCTGGAAACGCAAGCGTCGATCCGATGCGGTCCAGCGTGCGACTTCGCACGCTCCGTCCGCGCGTCACCGCACGCACTTCGCGCGACCTCTCTACCCGACGACAGGAAATATTGACATGACCCCGATCAACTCGCAGAGCTGGAGGCTCCGCGCTGTCGCGGCCGCCAGTGCGATCGCCTTGAGCGTCCTCGGCGTTGTCGGCCTCGTTGGTTCCGCTTCGGCGGCGCCGATCGGTGGCATCGGCAACATCGTCTCGCCTGACCCGTCGACGAGTTCTATCGTCGTGCACAAGTATGGAAAGAACGCAACGAACGGGACGACGGCTGGCGACGGGACACCGTCGACACCCACCGGCAGCACGATCAACGGGGTGACCTTCCTCCTCCAGGAGGTCGTGACGACGCCGGGGAACGCCTCGCTCGACCTGCTCACGAACTCCGGGTGGACGGACGCCAGCACCATCCAGTCCGGCTGGAGCGCGGCCGCTCCCACGGTCCTTCCGGCCGGCTACACCCTCACCGCGGCGACTTCCCAGGTGACCGCAGGCGCGGGGACGGCGACGTTCGGCTCGCTGCACTACGGCCTGTACCTGGTTACCGAGCAGTCCAGCTCGCTTCCCGCTCAGGTCATCGACCCGTCACTGCCGTTCCTCGTGACGCTGCCGTTCCCGACCGGTGCCGCGAACGCGACCAACCCGAACGAGTGGCTCTACGACGTCAACGTCTACCCGAAGAACAGCGTCACCGGCCTGACCAAGGTGCACAACCCGGTCGCCGTCGACACCGGCTACTACACCGCTGGCGACTTCGTGAGCTGGACGATCACGTCCGACGTGCCGGTGCTTGCTCCGGCCGGCTCGTTCAATGTCTTCACCGTGACCGACACCATTGACCCGTCCACCCTCACATTCGCGGCGGGCGCTCCGCCGGCGGGGATCTCTCCGCTCGGCATGAAGGTGCTCGACTCATCGAGTACCGACGTCACGTCGAACTTCACCCTCACCACCGACTACACCTTCACGATCAGCGGCACCAGCAACGAGAAGCAGACTCTGGCCTTCACAGCGTCTGGCCGCGCCAAACTGGCCACCCTTGCACAGGGAGGCCGCATCGTGTTTGTGGTGCCGACTCAGGTCGTGGTCGTCCCGTCGTCCGGCACGATCAGCAACAGCGCGAACTCGATCGTCAACAGCGCGGCGCTCAACGTCAATGACCCAGTCGATTTCGGTCAGCTCGAGGCGTTCAAGTACGCGACGAACGGCGCAGGCGCCGCGGCAACCAAGACCCCGCTTCAGGGGGCGACCTTCCAGTTGTACTTCGACGCCAACTCCAACGGAGTCGCCGATGGCGGTGAGTTGGTCACCGTGAATGGTGCTGACACCTTCACGTCGGATGTGAACGGTCTCGTCAACATCTCGGCCATCAAGACGGGCAACTACCTGCTGGTCGAGACCGTTGCTCCTGTCGGATACCAGCTGAATGCGACCCCGCACCCGGTGACGGTCGTCGCCGGACCCGTGGTCGTCGGCGGTGCCAACTACATCGAGATCCAGAACGATCAGCTGCCGCCGTGGGCCCTGGCCTTCACCGGTGGAAACGGCGTGGTGTTGTTCACGACCGCCGGTGCGGCTTTGATGGCGATCGCCCTCGGCTTCGCGCTCATCGCCGGCCGTCGTCGCCGTCAGGCAACGGCCTGAGATCTGCTGACAGGATGGCGGGGGCGTTCTCGGACGTCCCCGCCGTTCGCATTGTGAGGAGACCATGACCGCCGGAGTCGCCACCCGTCACCGCCGCCGAGCGGGGCGCGGGCGTCGTGGATGGCGGATGCCGCGGCTCGCTCTTGTCACGGCCTTGGTGTTCTTCACCGGCACGGCTGTATTCCTTCTGCCGACCATCGCCAACTGGTTTTCTCAACTCGAGCAAGCGCACGCGATCACCGACCTGTCAGGGGAAGTACATGACTTCGGGGCCGATGGCCTCGCACAAGCCCTCGCTGTCGCACGCGCATACAACGCGACCTTGACTGGCGGTGCTCTCGTTGCCGCCAACGAACGGATCCCGGTATCCGAAGCTGACGTTGCGGCCGCAAGCCATCTCAAGTACGACCAGATCCTCGCCGCCGATTCCCGAGGGCTGATGGCGCGCATCAAGATCCCGGTGATCGGAGTCGATCTGCCGATCTACCACGGGACAGCCGACGAAACCCTCAAAGAGGGGGTTGGACACCTCGAGGGCACTGCCCTTCCGGTCGGTGGAGTGGGCACCCGGTCGGTGCTTACCGCCCACCGTGGCCTTGCGACGTCAGAGCTCTTCACCAATCTCGACAAGGTGCACATCGGCGACTCCTTCTCGGTCGAGGTGTTCGGAGAGGTTCTGACCTATCGGGTCACGACGATCGAGGTCGTCGCACCCGAGGACTCCAAAGCGCTTTATCCGGACCCCAAACGTGACCTCGTCACCCTTGTCACCTGCACTCCGCTCGGGATCAACAGCCACCGGATCCTCGTAACGGGGGAGAGGGTTCTGCCGACCCCGGTCGTGGATGTCGAGAAGGCGGGCCAAGGACCGCAAATTCCAGGATTCCCGTGGTGGATCGTCATCCTGAGCGTGGAGTTCGTGCTGCTCGCAGGGTACGTCTGGCGTGCCGGTCGCGGGCCGCGGCACCCGTAGCGACGGCGCGACACGCCCGGGTTGCAGCAACGACCGCAATGTGGCAAGCTTTTCTAGTTCAACACCTTGTGCGCGCTTCTGCGCGCGAGTCACCGGCTGGAAGTGCACAGTAGCCTGGGCCACCGCCGGAAGAACGAAGTACTCGAATCCCAACCCGTATCCACGTCAGTGTTTGTTACTGATGTGGAGAACAGCTTGTGCTGTGCGTGTCGCGAGACACGCAGACTCCAAGCAGCAGGGCCACGGATTGACAGAAGAACAGCGGTGCGCGGCCCAGTCATGGGTCGTGCGGGTACGGACCTGTGATGGGTGCCGTGCGGAAACAGGAGAGAGACAACATGGCGGGACAGAAGATCCGCATCCGGCTCAAGTCGTACGACCACGCCGGCCTCGACGCGTCGGCGCGCAAGATCGTCGACACGGTGACCCGCGCGGGCGCGACCGTCGTCGGTCCGGTGCCCCTGCCCACCGAGAAGAACGTGATCGTCGTGATCCGCTCTCCTCACAAGTACAAGGACAGCCGCGAGCAGTTCGAGAAGCGCACCCACAAACGTCTCATCGACATCATCGACCCGACGCCGAAGGCCGTCGACTCGCTCATGCGTCTCGACCTGCCCGCCGACGTCAACATCGAGATCAAGCTTTAGGCCGAGAAGGATTCCGCATGACTTCCACTAAGACGACCAAGGGTCTGCTGGGCACCAAGCTCGGCATGACCCAGGTCTGGGACGCCAACAATCGGCTCGTGCCGGTCACCGTCGTCGAGATCTCTCCCAACGTCGTGACCCAGGTCCGCTCCGAGGAGAAGGACGGCTACACCGCCGTGCAGATCGCCTACGGCGCGATCGACCCTCGCAAGGTCAACAAGCCCGCGGGTGGTCACTTCGAGAAGGCCGGCGTCACGCCGCGCCGTCACCTCACCGAGGTGCGCACCGCCGATGCCGCCGAGTACACGCTCGGCCAGGAGCTCGCGGTCGACATCTTCGAAGCCGGCCAGTTGGTCGACGTCGTCGGCACCAGCAAGGGCAAGGGCTTCGCCGGTGTCATGAAGCGCCACAACTTCAAGGGTGTCTCGTCGTCGCACGGTTCGCACCGCAACCACCGCAAGCCGGGCTCGATCGGTGCGTCCTCGACGCCCAGCCGGGTCTTCAAGGGCATGCGGATGGCTGGGCGCATGGGTGGCGACCGCGTCACCGTTCAGGGCCTGAAGGTGCACTCGGTCGACCTCGACAAGGGGCTCATCCTGATCAAGGGAGCCGTTCCCGGCGCCCGTGGCCGGATCGTCTTCGTTCGCAACGCCGTGAAGGGAGCCTGACCATGGCTGACTCCACCCCCACCTCGCTGAGCGTCCTCGACGCGAAGGGCAAGTCGACCGGAACGGTCGAACTGCCGGGCACCCTCTTCGATGTCCAGACCAACGTGCCGCTGATCCACCAGGTCGTCACCGCGCAGCTCGCCGCCGCCCGCCAGGGCACGCACAACACGCTGCGCCGCGGTGAGGTCTCGGGCGCCGGCCGCAAGCCGTTCAAGCAGAAGGGAACCGGTCGGGCTCGCCAGGGCTCGATCCGTGCCCCTCAGCACACCGGCGGTGGCATCGTCCACGGACCGCACCCGCGCGACTACTCGCAGCGCACCCCCAAGAAGATGATCGCCGCAGCCCTGCTCGGCGTCCTGTCCGACCGGGCCCGTGGTGAGCGCCTCCACGTGATCGAGAACTTCGGCACCAACGGCCCGAGCACCAAGAACGCGGCGGCACTGCTGGCGGATGTCGCCACCAGCAAGAACGTGCTGATCGTGCTCGAGCGCGGCGATGACGACACGTTCAAGAGCGTGCGCAACCTGAAGCATGTCCACGTGCTGTTCGCCGACCAGCTCAATGCCTACGACGCGGTCGTCAGCGACGACATCGTCTTCACCAAGGCCGCGTTCGATGCGTTCGTCGACTCTCGGTCGACGAACAAGGCAGGCACGGCCGTCGGTTCGAATGAAGGAGAGGCCGGCAAGTGAGCGGCTACAACAAAGACCCGCGCGACGTCATTCTGGCGCCGGTCGTCAGCGAGAAGAGCTACGGCCTGATCGACGACGGCAAGTACACCTTCGTGGTCGACCCGCGTTCCAACAAGACCGAGATCAAGCTGGCGATCGAGAAGATCTTCGGCGTCAAGGTCGCGTCGGTGAACACGCTCAACCGCACCGGCAAGAAGCAGCGCACCAAGTTCGGCATCGGCAAGCGCAAAGACACCAAGCGCGCCATCGTCACGCTCAAGTCCGGCTCCATCGACATCTTCACGGCTGTCGGCTAGGTCCGGGGAGGAACACACTCATGGCCATTCGCAAATACAAGCCGACGACTCCCGGTCGTCGTGGTTCGTCGGTCGCCGACTTCGTCGAGATCACGCGCTCCACGCCCGAGAAGTCGCTGCTGAAGCCCCTGTCGAAGACCGGCGGACGCAACAACACCGGCCGCATCACGACCCGCCACATCGGTGGAGGTCACAAGCGCCAGTACCGCGTCATCGACTTCAAGCGCAACGACAAGGACGGCGTCGACGCCAAGGTCGCGCACATCGAGTACGACCCGAACCGTACGGCGCGCATCGCGCTGCTGCACTTCGTGGACGGCACGAAGCGCTACATCATCGCGCCGAACAAGCTGAGCCAGGGCGACGTCGTCGAGTCCGGTCCGGGCGCCGACATCAAGCCGGGCAACAACCTGCCGCTGAAGAACATCCCCGTCGGTACCGTCATCCACGCGATCGAGCTGAAGCCGGGCGGCGGTGCCAAGATGGCGCGTTCCGCCGGGGCCTCGGTGCGACTCGTCGCCAAGGACGGCCCCTACGCCCAGCTGCGCCTGCCCTCTGGCGAGATCCGCAACGTCGACGTGCGCTGCCGCGCCACGATCGGCGAGGTCGGCAACGCCGAGCAGTCCAACATCAACTGGGGCAAGGCCGGCCGCATGCGTTGGAAGGGCGTCCGCCCGACCGTCCGCGGTGTTGCCATGAACCCGGTCGACCACCCGCACGGTGGTGGCGAGGGCAAGACGTCCGGTGGACGTCACCCGGTCAGCCCCTGGGGCCAGAAGGAAGGCAGGACGCGCAAGCGCAACCTTCCCAGTGACAAGCTCATCGTTCGTCGCCGCACCGTCGGCAAGAAGCGCAAGTAGGGATCGACAACAATGCCGCGCAGTCTCAAAAAGGGTCCGTTCGTCGATGACCACCTGTTCCGCAAGGTGGCGACGCAGAACGAGGCCAAAACCAAGAACGTGATCAAGACCTGGTCGCGCCGCTCGATGATCGTGCCGGCCATGCTCGGCCACACGATCGCCGTGCACGACGGCCGCAAGCACATCCCGGTGTTCATCACCGAGACCATGGTCGGTCACAAGCTCGGCGAGTTCTCGCCGACGCGCACCTTCCGTGGACACGAGAAGGACGACAAGAAGGGTCGTCGCCGCTAACGCGGTGGCGTAGAGGAGGAAGAGAAATGGTGGAGTCGATCGCCCGCGTGCGACACATCCGCGTGACCCCTCAGAAGGCCCGTCGCGTCGTGGACCTCATCCGCGGCAAGCAGGCAGCCGAGGCCCTCGCGATCCTGAAGTTCGCCCCGCAGAGCGCGTCCGAGCCGATCTACAAGCTGGTCGCCTCGGCGATGGCCAACGCCCGCGTGAAGGCGGATGCCAGCAACAGCTACCTCGACGAGCAGGACCTGTTCGTCGCCAAGGCATACGTCGACGAGGGAACGACCCTGAAGCGGTTCCAGCCGCGCGCCCAGGGCCGGGCCTTCAAGATCCTGAAGCGAACGAGCCACATCACCGTCGTGCTCGCGACTCCGGACGAGCTGGTCGCCCCGAGTGCGGGCAGTCAGCGCCGGGCCTCGACAGGCTCGACCACCGGTACCACCAAGGCAGGGAAGAAGTAATGGGCCAGAAGGTCAACCCCTACGGGTTCCGACTCGGGATCACCACCGACCACGTGTCGCGCTGGTTCTCCGACTCGACGAAGCCCGGTCAGCGCTACGCAGACTACGTCGCGGAAGACATCAAGATCCGCAATCTGCTCAAGACGAGCCTCGACCGCGCCGGCGTGGCGAAGATCGAGATCGAGCGGACCCGCGACCGGGTGCGCGTCGACATCCACACCGCGCGTCCGGGCATCGTGATCGGCCGCCGCGGAGCCGAGGCCGAGCGCATCCGCTCCGACCTCGAGAAGCTCAGCGGCAAGCAGATCCAGCTGAACATCCTCGAGGTGAAGAACCCCGAGGCCGAGGCGCAGCTGGTCGCCCAGGGCATCGCCGAGCAGCTCAGCGCCCGCGTGGCATTCCGCCGCGCGATGCGCAAGGGGCTGCAGGGTGCTCAGCGCGCCGGCGCCAAGGGCGTTCGCATCCAGGTCTCCGGCCGCCTCGGCGGCGCGGAGATGAGCCGCTCGGAGTTCTACCGTGAAGGCCGTGTTCCGCTGCACACCCTGCGCGCGAACATCGACTACGGCTTCTACGAAGCGAAGACCACCTTCGGCCGCATCGGTGTGAAGGTCTGGATCTACAAGGGCGACATCACCAACAAGGAACTCGCTCGCGAGCAGGCGTCGCAGAAGTCGACGCGCCCCGAGCGCCGTGACAGTGGCCCGCGCGGCCGCGGCCCCCGTGCCGACGCGCCCGCCACGGCAGGAGCTGAGGCGTAATCATGCTGATTCCCCGCAAGGTCAAGCACCGCAAGCAGCATCACCCGGGACGTACCGGACAGGCGACGGGCGGCACCAAGGTGTCGTTCGGCGAGTTCGGCATCCAGGCGCTGACACCCGCGTACGTGACGAACCGGCAGATCGAGTCCGCTCGTATCGCCATGACCCGTCACATCAAGCGCGGCGGCAAGGTCTGGATCAACATCTTCCCTGACCGCCCGATCACCAAGAAGCCGGCCGAAACCCGCATGGGTTCCGGTAAGGGTTCGCCGGAGTGGTGGGTCGCCAACGTGAAGCCCGGCCGCGTGCTGTTCGAGGTCGCCGGCGTCGAGGAGGGCCTCGCTCGCGAGGCACTGCTGCGCGCCATCCACAAGCTGCCTCTGAAGGCACGCATCATCAAGCGCGAGGAGGGCGACGCATAATGGCCGTCGGATCCAAGGAGCTCGCATCGACCGAGCTCGACACTTTTGAAGACGAGCGTCTCATCGACGAGCTGAAGAAGGCCAAGGAGGAGCTGTTCAACCTGCGCTTCCAGTCGGCAACCGGTCAGCTCGAGAGCCACGGGCGCCTGCGCGCGGTCAAGCGCGACATCGCCCGCATCTACACCGTCATCCGCGAGCGCGAGCTGGGCATCCGTGCCACGCCCATCGTCAGCGAGGCACCGGCGAAGGCCCCCAAGAAGGCCGCCGCGAAGAAGTCCGAGGCGTCTGCTGACGAATCGAACACCGAGGCTGTTGCCTCTGAAGAAGGGGCCAAGTAATGGCACAGGTCAAGGCTGCCGCCGTCCCCACCGGGCACGAGCACAGCGCCCACGACGTCAAAGACGCGAATGCGCGCGGATACCGCAAGGTGCGCCGCGGCTACGTCACGAGCGACAAGATGGACAAGACCATCGTCGTCGAGGTCGAGGATCGCGTGAAGCACCCCCTGTACGGCAAGGTCATCCGCCGCACCTCCAAGGTCAAGGCGCACGACGAGGGCAACACCGCGGGCATCGGCGACTTCGTGCTGATCAGCGAGAGCCGTCCGCTGTCGGCGACCAAGCGCTGGCGCCTCGTCGAAATCGTTGAGAAGGCGAAGTAACTCATGCTGCAACAGGAATCCCGAGTCAAGGTCGCCGACAACACCGGCGCCAAAGAGCTCCTCACGATCCGCGTGCTCGGTGGCTCCGGCCGTCGCTACGCGGGCCTGGGCGACGTCATCGTCGCCACGGTCAAAGACGCGATCCCGGGCGGAAACGTCAAGAAAGGCGACGTGGTCAAGGCCGTCATCGTCCGCGTGATCAAGCAGACCCGTCGCGCAGACGGCTCGTACATCAAGTTCGACGAGAACGCCGCCGTCATCCTGAAGCCCGACGGCGACCCGCGCGGCACGCGCATCTTCGGACCGGTCGGTCGTGAGCTCCGTGACAAGAAGTTCATGAAGATCATCTCGCTCGCCCCGGAGGTCATTTAGTCATGGCGAACATCAAGAAGGGCGACATCGTCCAGGTCATCAGCGGCCCGACGCAGGAGCGCGGCGGAGACCGCGGCAAGCAGGGTCGCGTGATCGAGGTTCTGGTGGAGAAGAACAAGGTGCTCGTCGAGGGCGTCAACTTCGTCACCAAGCACGTGAAGGTCGGTCAGACCCAGCGCGGCACCAAGACTGGCGGCATCGAGACCCACGAGGCCCCCATCCACATTTCGAACGTGGCCGTCATCGACCCGAAGACCAAGAAGCCCACCCGTGTGGGATTCCGCGAAGAGGTCGTCGAGAAGAACGGCGTCAAGAAGACGGTTCGCGTTCGTTACGCGAAGAAGTCCGGAGAGAAGCTCTAAATGGCTACCGCAACTGCTGCGCCGACTGACAAAGCCCAGCCGCGCCTGAAGCAGAAGTACCGCAGCGAGATCGCCGCGAACCTGACCAAGCAGTTCAACTACACGAACGTGCACCAGGTTCCGGGTCTCGTGAAGATCGTCGTGAACACCGGTGTGGGCGAGGCGGCTCGCGACTCCAAGGTGATCGACGGCGCCATCAAGGACCTCACCCTGATCACCGGCCAGAAGCCGCAGGTCACCAAGGCCCGCAAGTCCATCGCGCAGTTCAAGCTGCGCGAGGGGATGCCGATCGGCGCCCACGTCACCCTGCGCGGCGACCGGGCGTGGGAGTTCCTCGACCGGCTGCTGTCGCTCGCGCTTCCGCGCATCCGGGACTTCCGCGGTCTCAGCGACAAGCAGTTCGACGGCAACGGCAACTACACCTTCGGTGTCGCGGAGCAGAGCATCTTCCACGAGATCAACCAGGACCAGATCGACCGCGTTCGCGGCTTCGACATCACGGTCGTGACCACCGCCAAGACGGATGACGAGGGTCGCGCCCTGCTGCGCGAGTTCGGCTTCCCGTTCACGCAGGCCGACACGACCGACTAAGACCCATCCAGGTCGGGTCACGCGTGAGTCAACGCATGCGAACCCGAAACCGTTTGAGAGAGAGAAGCTCCACATGACAATGACAGATCCGGTCGCCGACATGCTGACCCGTCTGCGCAACGCCAATCGTGCGTACCACGACACGGTGTCGCTGCCCAACAGCAAGCTCAAGGGCCACATCGCCGAGATCCTCCAGAAGGAGGGCTACATCTCCGGCTGGAAGGTCGAAGACGCTCGCGTCGGCTCGACCCTGACCATCGACCTCAAGTACGGCCCGAACCGCGAGCGGTCCATCGCCGGCATCAAGCGGGTCTCGAAGCCCGGTCTGCGCGTCTACGCCAAGTCGACCGAGATCCCGCGCGTTCTCGGCGGCCTCGGCGTTGCCATCCTGTCCACTTCCTCCGGTCTGCTGACCGACCGCGAGGCGAGCAAGAAGGGCGTTGGCGGGGAAGTCCTCGCCTTCGTGTGGTGAGCTGAGATGTCTCGAATCGGACGCATGCCCATCGACGTTCCCAGCGGCGTCACCGTGACCATCGATGGTCAGGATGTCGCCGTCAAGGGCCCGAAGGGCGAACTGTCACTGACCGTCGCCAGCCCCATCGAGGTCGCCCTCGAGGAGGGCCAGGTGCTGGTCACCCGGCCCGACGACGAGCGCGCGTCGCGCTCACTGCACGGACTCACCCGCACCCTCATCGCCAACCAGATCATCGGCGTGACTGAGGGCTACGCCAAGAGCCTCGAGGTCGTCGGTACCGGCTATCGCGTGCAGTCCAAGGGAAGCTCGGTCGAGTTCGCCCTCGGATTCTCGCACTCCATCACCGTCGAGCCTCCTGCTGGGATCAGCTTCGAGGTCGAGGGCAACAACAAGCTGACCGTCAAGGGCATCGACAAGCAAGCCGTCGGTGAGGTCGCCGCCAACATCCGCAAGCTGCGGAAGCCGGAGCCCTACAAGGGCAAGGGCGTGCGGTACTCGGGCGAAGTCGTCCGCCGCAAGGCCGGAAAGAGTGGGAAGTAATGGCTGCCTCAGTCAAGATCGCGTCCAGCAAGTCGTCGCAGCGCGCGCGCCGTCACAACCGGCTGCGCAAGCGTGTCATCGGATCCGCGGAGCGTCCGCGCCTCGTCGTGACCCGATCGGCTCGGCACGTCTTCGTGCAGATCGTGGATGACAGCAAGGGCCACACGGTGGCATCCGCGTCGACCCTCGAAGCAGACCTGCGCACCTTCGCCGGTGACAAGACCGCCAAGGCCCGCAAGGTCGGCGAACTGGTCGCCGAGCGTGCCAAGAAGGCCGGCGTCGACGCCGTCGTGTTCGACCGAGGTGGCAACCGCTACGCCGGCCGGGTCGCGGCGATCGCCGACGGCGCCCGCGAGGGGGGCCTGAGCCTGTGAGCGACACCGCGAACACCGCAAACAACAAGGAGCAGGACGTGACGTCCGAAGAGACCCCCGTCGAGACCCCCGCGGTCGAGATCCCCGTGGTGGAGGGCGCCGTCGTCGAGACGGCGGCCGGAACCGCGCCCAACGAGCGCGAGCAGCGTCGCGGCAGCCGGGAGCGCAGCCCGCGCAACGACCGCAACTCGCGGGACCGCGCAGACAGCCAGTTCCTCGAGCGCGTCGTGACCATCAACCGCGTTTCGAAGGTCGTCAAGGGCGGCCGTCGCTTCAGCTTCACAGCGCTCGTCGTCGTGGGTGACGGCAACGGCCTGGTCGGTGTCGGCTACGGCAAGGCGCGCGAGGTGCCGTTGGCGATCTCGAAGGGCGTCGAAGAGGCGAAGAAGAACTTCTTCCGCGTTCCGCGCTCCGGCAAGACGATTCCGCACCCGGTGCAGGGCGAGGCCGCTGCCGGCGTCGTGCTGCTGCGTCCGGCCGCCGCGGGTACCGGTGTCATCGCCGGTGGTCCGGTGCGCGCCGTGCTCGAATGCGCGGGCATCCACGACGTGCTGAGCAAGTCGCTCGGTTCGTCGAACACCATCAACATCGTGCACGCCACGGTCGCAGCGCTCAAGCAGCTCGAAGAGCCGCGCGCCGTTGCCGCACGTCGTGGCCTCGAGTTCGAGGATGTCGCCCCCCAGCGCCTGGTGCGGGCCGAGGCCGACGACCGTGCCGCTGCAACCGCAAAGGCAGGTGCCTGATGGCTGCCCGTCTCAAGGTGACCCAGATCAAGTCCGTAATCAGCGAGAAGCAGAACCAGCGCGACACGCTGCGGAGCCTCGGCCTCAAGCGCATCGGCGACAGCGTCGTGCGCGAAGACAGCCCGGCCAACCGCGGTTACGTGCGCGCGGTCGCCCACCTCGTGAAAGTCGAAGAGATTGACTAATGGCTGAAGAGAAGAAGGACGCCACGAAGGCTGCTGCCGCGAAGGCCGCTGCCCCGAAGAAGCCGGCCGCCGAGAAGCCGACCGCCGAGAAGCCGGTCGCTGCGAAGGCTGCCGCACCGAAGGCGGCCGCTGCCAAGGCCGCTGCGCCGAAGGCCGCCGCCGAGAAGAAGTCGACCGAGAAGAAGCCGACCGAGAAGGCCGCGGCTCCCAAGGCGAGTGCTGCGAAGGCTGCTGCTGCGAAGCCGGCGACCGAGAAGGCCGCGGCCCCGAAGGCTGCTGCTGCGACGTCAGACGACACGGCTGCCGCCAAGCCGGCCGCGAAGTCGACGGCCAAGCCGGCCGCCAAGAAGTCGGCGCAGGCAGAGGCTCGCCCGCAGATCCTGAAAGCGCACCACCTGCGTCCCGCCGCCGGGTCCAAGAAAGCCAAGACCCGCGTCGGACGCGGTGAGGGCTCGAAAGGCAAGACGGCCGGCCGCGGGACCAAGGGCACGAAGGCCCGCTATCAGGTGCGCGTCGGCCTCGAGGGCGGCAACTTGAACCAGGTCATGCGCGCCCCGAAGTTGCGCGGGTTCAAGAACCCGTTCCGCGTCGAGTACCAGGTCGTCAATCTTGAGCGCCTCGCCGAGCTCTACCCCAAGGGCGGCGATGTGACCATCGGCGATCTGGTGGCCAAGGGTGCCGTGCGCAAGAACGAGAAGGTCAAGGTTCTCGGCAGCGGTGATATTGCGGTTAAGCTGACTGTTGCGGTCGACAAGGTCTCGAGCTCTGCTGAGCAGAAGATCGTCGCGGCCGGCGGTTCCGTCAAATAGAAGCCGCGTAGCCGACGGAGCGGTGGTCCACCCGGCCACCGTTCCGAGGCCACCGTTGGGGGCCCGAGAGGGCTCCAGTCACCATCACTTCCCCAGGAGGCGTCGTGTTCAGTGCGGTTCTGCGGATCTTCCGCACACCTGACCTCCGCAAGAAGATCCTCTTCACGCTCGCGATCATCGCGATCTTCCGGCTCGGTTCGTTCATCCCCGCGCCGTTCGTGAACTTCCAGAACGTGCAGACCTGTTTGGCCTCGACCTCGGGGTCGTCGGGCAGCCTCTACGACCTGGTCAACCTGTTCAGCGGGGGCGCCCTTCTCAAGCTCTCGGTCTTCGCGTTGGGCATCATGCCCTACATCACCGCGTCGATCATCGTGCAGCTGCTTCGGGTGGTCATCCCCCACTTCGACAACCTCTACAAAGAGGGTCAGTCGGGCCAGGCCACCCTGACGCAGTACACCCGCTACCTCACGATCGCGCTGGGCGTCCTGCAGTCGACGACCCTCATCACCGTGGCCCGCAGCGGCGCCCTCTTCGGCAGCACGAGCGGGTCGGCCGCCGAGTGCACCTCTCTGATCTCGGACGACTCCTGGTACGCCATCCTGCTCATGGTCATCACCATGACCGCCGGCACCGGCGTCATCATGTGGATGGGCGAGCTGATCACCGAGCGCGGCATCGGCAACGGCATGTCGCTGCTGATCTTCACATCGATCGCGGCGCGTTTTCCGGGATCGCTCGGATCGATCTACACGCAGGGCCAGGCGAACGGCAATCAAGGGGTCGAACTGCTGGGAGCCGTGGTCGGCGTCGGCATCGTGATCATCTTCGCCGTCATCTTCGTCGAGCAATCACAACGGCGCATCCCGGTTCAGTACGCCAAACGCATGGTCGGCAGGCGCACCTATGGCGGCAACAACACCTACATCCCGATCAAGGTCAACATGGCGGGTGTGATCCCGGTCATCTTCGCGTCGTCGCTGCTGTACCTGCCGGCGCTCGTCGCGCAGTTCAACCAGCCGGGTAACGGCAAGGCCGCTGCGCCCTGGGTGCTCTGGATCCAGAGCTATCTGACCCGCGGTGACAACGCGCTGTACATGACGATCTACTTCTTGCTCATCGTCGGTTTCACCTATTTCTATGTCGCCATCACCTTCAACCCGGATGAGGTGGCCGACAACATGAAGAAGTACGGCGGCTTCATCCCTGGCATTCGCGCTGGGCGCCCGACCGCGGAGTACCTGGACTACGTCCTCACCCGCGTCACGCTGCCTGGCTCGATCTACCTGGGCCTCATCGCCCTCGTCCCGCTGATCGCGCTCGGCATCGTCGGTGCCGACCAGAACTTCCCCTTCGGCGGCACGAGCATCCTGATCATGGTCGGAGTCGGCCTCGAGACGGTGAAGCAGATCGACTCGCAGCTTCAGCAACGGCACTACGAGGGTCTCCTCCGGTGAGCCGGTTCCTCATCGTCGGCCCGCCGGGGGTCGGCAAGGGGACGCAGGCGGCTCGGATTTCGGAAGCCTTCGGCATCCCGACGATCTCGACGGGAGACATCTTCCGCTCGAACATCGCGCAGGGCACCGAGCTCGGCAAGCAGGTGAAGGCCATCGTCGATGCCGGGGACTACGTGCCAGACACCCTGACGAACGCCCTGGTCGAAGACCGGTTGCGGTCGGCGGATGCCGCGGGCGGCTTCCTGCTCGACGGATACCCGCGCACGCCAGACCAGGTGCAGCACCTCGACGCACTGCTCGGCGCCGGCGGCCAGGCGCTGGATGCCGTCATCCGTCTCGTTGCAGACCGCGAAGAGATCGTGCGCCGGCTGCGCAAGCGCGCTCTCGAGCAGGGCCGCGCCGACGATTCCGAGGAGGCGATCCGGCACCGCCAGGAGGTCTACCAGCGCGAGACGGAACCCGTCGTCGCGATGTACCGCGATCGCGGCGTTCTGCTCGAGGTCGACGGGCTCGGCGGGATCGACGAGGTCACCGAACGGATCTTCGCTCGACTGGCGGAGCACGGCATCGGCACTCCGGAAGCCGCAGAGGCGTAGTTTCGCGCACGGCGGAGCCGAACCTTACACCCGACTTGGCCAAAACGCGCCATATGCCGTAGGCTCGATCTTTGGTGCTTTGGGCTCGCTTATTGCGTGTCGCGGCACCGACAAACCCAACCCCGCCAGAAATGGCACTCCGCACGACCAGTGCGACTACGTGAGCGATTAAAGAGCGATTAAAGAAGGTATGGCCAAAAAAGACGGCGTCATCGAGATCGAGGGCTCGGTTGTCGAAGCTCTTCCCAACGCGATGTTCCGCGTTGAGTTGACCAACGGCCACAAGGTCCTCGCGCACATCTCGGGAAAGATGCGCCAGCACTACATCCGCATCCTCCCCGAGGACCGCGTGATCGTGGAGCTGAGCCCGTACGACCTGACCCGCGGCCGGATCGTCTACCGCTACAAGTAGTCCGTTGGAAAGTAACGGTTCTGCGTTCCTGTTCTCAACAGAGGCCGCAGTTCACGATGACAGCGAGAAGAGAAGAACAATGAAGGTCAACCCCAGCGTCAAGCCGATCTGCGACCACTGCAAGGTGATCCGCCGCAACGGCCGCGTCATGGTCATCTGCAAGAGCAACCCCAGGCACAAGCAGCGCCAGGGCTAGCTCCACAACTCAACACGCATCCAGCATCACCAGGATCCGCTTCGGCGGTGACACCCCGGGTCGGGAGGCTCGAGCACCGGTGACGCCCAGACCTCCCGACTCTCTCAAGGAGAAGCCACCATGGCACGTCTTGCCGGCGTGGACATCCCGCGTGAAAAGCGCGTGGAAGTCGCATTGACATACATCTACGGAGTGGGCCGCACTCGCGCGCTCACCACCCTCAAAGACACCGGGATCTCCGGTGACATCCGCGTCAAGGATCTGACTGACGATCAGCTGATCCTGCTCCGCGACTACATCGAGGGCAACTACAAGGTCGAGGGCGATCTGCGCCGCGAGGTGCAGGCCGACATTCGCCGCAAGGTTGAGATCGGCTCGTACCAGGGCATCCGCCACCGTCGCGGTCTCCCCGTGCACGGCCAGCGCACCAAGACCAACGCCCGCACCCGCAAGGGACCGAAGCGCACCGTCGCCGGCAAGAAGAAGGCAGGCAAGAAGTAATGGCCACTCCGAAGGCAGCCGCAGCGCGCAAGCCGCGCCGCAAGGAGAAGAAGAACATCGCCGTGGGGCAGGCCCACATCAAGTCGACGTTCAACAACACCGTTGTCTCGATCACCGACCCCTCGGGTGCGGTCATCGCCTGGTCATCGGGCGGCGACGTCGGCTTCAAGGGTTCGCGCAAGTCCACCCCGTACGCGGCAGGCATGGCCGCGGAGTCTGCAGCGCGTAAGGCGCAGGAGAACGGGATGAAGAAGGTCGACGTTTTCGTCAAGGGACCGGGTTCTGGTCGTGAGACCGCGATCCGTTCGCTGCAGTCGGCCGGCCTCGAGGTCGGGTCGATCAACGACGTGACGCCCCAGGCCCATAACGGCGTCCGCCCCCCAAAACGTCGCCGCGTCTAGCGGGGTAACTGCGAGAGGCCATTTCTGGCCTCTCGCGGCGGACGCCCCGGGGCCGTCTCGGCCCCGGTACGCGTTCGGCACGAAGCTTTCACAAATAAACAAACAGTGGACCAGCCACCCACTGATCTTCCGTGAGTGCCATATGGCGGGCACTCTCGCCGAAAGGAATCCCACGTGCTGATTGCACAGCGACCCACCCTGTCCGAAGAGAGCATCTCGGAGTTCCGCTCCCGTTTCGTGATCGAGCCCCTTGAGCCCGGTTTCGGATACACCCTGGGCAACTCCCTGCGCCGCACGCTGCTGTCGTCCATTCCGGGCGCTGCGGTGACGAGCATCCGCATCGACGGCATCCAGCACGAGTTCGACACCATTCCCGGTGTCAAAGAAGACGTCGTCGAGATCGTTCTCAACATCAAGAACCTCACGGTGTCGAGCGAGCACGACGAGCCGATCACGGCATACCTGCGCAAGCAGGGCGCCGGCCAGGTGACGGCTGCCGACATCTCCGCTCCGGCGGGCGTCGAGATCCACAACCCCGAGCTGGTCATCGCCACGCTCAACGACAAGGCGAAGTTCGAGCTGGAGCTGACCATCGAGCGCGGCCGCGGCTACGTCTCGGCGACGCAGAACCGCAGCGAGTTCAGCGAAGCGGGCCAGATCCCGATCGACTCGATCTACTCGCCCGTGCTGAAGGTCACCTACCGCGTCGAGGCCACCCGTGCCGGCGAGCGCACCGACTTCGACCGCCTGGTCGTGGATGTCGAGACCAAGAGCGCGATCACCCCGCGTGACGCGATCGCCTCGGCTGGCCGCACGCTGGTCGAGCTCTTCGGACTCGCCCGCGAGTTGAACGCGGCCGCCGAGGGCATCGAGATCGGGCCCGCCCCGGTCGACGCCGTGCTCTCGAGCGAGCTGAGCATGCCGATCGAAGACCTCGACCTGAGCGTGCGCAGCTACAACTGCCTCAAGCGCGAGGGCATCAACACGGTCAGCGAGCTCGTCGCCCTCTCGGAGACGCAGCTCATGAACATCCGCAACTTCGGTCAGAAGTCGGTCGATGAGGTCAAGGACAAGCTCGTCGAGCTCGGCCTGTCGCTCAAAGACAGCGTCCCCGGTTTCGACGGGGCGCACTTCTACGGCGGCTACGACGACGACGAGAGCATCTAAGACCGCGGCTTCCGCGATCTGACGACTCGATACCTGGAGAACCAAGACAATGCCTCAGCCCACCAAGGGTCCCCGCCTCGGCGGCGGTCCGGCGCACGAACGCCTGCTGCTCGCGAACCTCGCGGCTGCGCTCTTCACGCACCGCAGCATCCAGACCACCGAGACGAAGGCCAAGCGCCTGCGTCCGCTGGCGGAGCGCCTCATCACCTTCGCCAAGCGCGGCGACCTGCACGCGCGGCGCCGCGTGCTGAGCATCATCTCGGACAAGGGCGTCGTGCACGAGCTCTTCACCGAGATCGCACCGCTCGTCGCCGAGCGCGAGGGTGGCTACACGCGCATCATCAAGACCGGCTACCGGAAGGGCGACAACGCCCCCATGGCCGTGATCGAGCTCGTTCTCGAGCCCGTGAGTAAGAAGCCGGCGAGCTCGAAGAAGTCGGCGGCTCGTGCCGACGTCACCCCGGCGAAGTCGAAGGCTGCCCCGGCAGCCGAGGCTCCGGCGCAGGATGCCGCCATCGCCGAGGACAACGACGAGATCGTTGCCGAGACCGGCACCGACAGCGCGGATGACGCCGCGACCGTCGAGGCCGCCGAGGCGACCGATGTCGAAGCCACCGAGTCGGCGACTCCCGACGAGGCGGTTGCCGAGGCGGAGCCCGACATCGCGGTGCCGGCTGCCGACGCCGACGCCGACAAGGCTTAGCCCTTCGCAGCACTCGGAACGGGTCCGGCCATCGTGCCGGGCCCGTTCCGGCGTTAACGCGGCGGGATGTCCCAACACCCGGTGAGCGACCGCGTCGACGCGCCCGGCGACCGGCAGACCGCTCCGCGGCTCAGACGGGCGCGGGCAGCGACAGGTTCGAGCGCTCGTCGCGCAGCGGCGGCAATTCGGCGAGACGCGTGAGGGCGTCTTCGATCGTGCCGGTGAAGACCCGGGCGCCCGAGGATCCGAAATGGATCTGATCGCGGGCCATCAGGGGGAGCACCGATTGCGCGGCATCGTGCCAATTCGCGAGCTCGACGTTGCGGTAGCTCTGCGCGAATGCCGACAGGATCGCGTTGTTGGGGGCGATCCAGTTGCGGGGGGCCTGCGCGTTGATGAGCACGAGTTCGCGCTGCGGGCCGATCTGGGCGCGGAGTTGCTCGAGCATGGAACGGTCGATCGGGCCGTTGGTGGCGAGGCCGATCACGACGATCTTGCGGAGCGTTCCGGCGTTCAGGTCGGCCTGCAGGATCCCCGGCGCGGTGCCCAGGTGGCGCGAGACCACGGCATCGATCGAGACCCCCGGCAGTTGTGCTTCGAGAGTCGGGGCGGCGGCGAGCATCACCGAGTCACCGATCGCCGTGACCTGATCGCCGGCCGGCGCGGCGCTCGGCGAGGGGGAAGCGGTGCCCGGTGCGCCGGAACCGGGCGTGGGAGCTGGTGACGAGTCGGCATCCCGGATCGCCTGCTGGCCGGCTTCGACGGCGGCCTGCGTTTCGCCGACGCCGGGATCGGAGACCAGTGCGGCCACCGTCCCGGTTCCCGTCGCGAGCACGAGTGCGACCGCGACCACCGTCGCGGCCAGGCGGGGGATGCGTCGGCGGATCGCGAGCGAGCGCCATCCGGATCGGATGCTGCGCCACACCGCACGAAAACCTCGGCGCCGGATCGGCTGCTCGACGAAGCGGTACGAGAGCGCGGCGGCCCCGATGCTGATCGCCAGCGCGATGCCGCCGAGCGCCCATCCAGTCGCACCGTCGCGCTGCCACCCGGGCAGCGCGCTCACCACCAGCACGAAGACCGGCCAGTGCCACAGGTACAGGCCGTAGCTGCGCTTGCCGATCCAGCGGAACACGCCCAGGTCGAGTACGCGCCCCAGGGGAGTGCGCGGCACCAGCAGAGTCGCGATCACGATGGCCGTGAGCGCGGCGACGATCACCAGTCCGCCGCGGAAGACGAAGGGCGCGTCGCCCGACATGAGTACGGCAAACCCGAGCAGCGCGAGCAGCGCGAGCGGCCCGGCGACCCCGAGGAGGCGCCGCGCGGCGCGCGGCCACTCCAGCAGACGCCGCGGCCACGAGATCGCCACCAGCGCCAGGACCGCGCCGATCGCCAGCCCGAAGGCGTGCGTGTCGGTGCCGTAGTACACGCGGTTCGGATCCGCCGGGGTGTAGATCACGGCCATCGCGACGGCCGAGGCCGCGGCGAGCAGGCCGACCAGGCACAGACGGAGCGGGCGCGGCATCCTGACCAGAACCAGAACGAGCAGCAGCGGCCAGACCAGGTAGAACTGCTCCTCGACCGCCAGCGACCAGAGGTTGCGGAACAGCTCCGGAAGGGTGTCACCGAAGTAGCTCGACCCCGACGCGAGCAGCAGCCAGTTGCTGCTGAAGGTCGCCGCGCCGAGCACCTGCCGCCCGAGGCCGACCAGGACGTCCCCTCCGATCGCCCAGGCCGCGGTGCAGCAGACCAGCACGAGCACGACGAGAGCCGGCAGCAGGCGGCGGGCGCGACGAGTCCAGAACGCACCGAGCCGGATCTGCCCGGTCTCGTTGCGCTCGCGCAGCAGCAGGGTCGTGATGAGGTAGCCGCTGACCACGAAGAACAGATCGACGCCGAGGTAGCCGCCGAGCGTGGTCCCGGGCGTCAGGTGGAACAGGATGACGAGGGTCACCGCGATCGCGCGCACCCCGTCGAGCCCCGCGACGCGGAACGGCGTCGCGACCTCGGGCGCCGCGCGCCAGGCCGCGGACGGCGCGCGCGGACGCCGGGCGGCGGCGAGCAGGGTTCTTGGCGCTTTCATGTCGGGTCCAACGGCCCAGCGTAGTAGCCGCTCTAGAATCGCGAGGGTGACCGACGCCGCAGATACCGGGACGGCACGCGCCGACCTCATCCGCATCCGCCTCGACGTCGCATACGACGGCACCGACTTCTCGGGGTGGGCGATCCAGCCCACGTTGCGCACGGTGCAGGGCGAGCTCGAGGCGGCCCTGGCCACGGTGTTCCGGAAGCACGGCGAGCCGCCGCGGCTGACCGTCGCCGGACGCACCGATGTCGGCGTTCACGCGCTCGGCCAGGTGGTGCACCTCGACCTGACGCCCGCGCAACTGGCCAGCCTCGATCGGCCCCACCGGGGTGGGGCGGCGGCGGCACGCTCGCTTGGGCCCGACGCGCTGGGCCGACGGCTCAACGGAATCGCCGGCCTGAAATCCGACATCGTGGTCACCCGCAGCGCCATCGCCGACGAGGGATTCGACGCGCGCTTCTCGGCGCTGTGGCGGCGCTACGAGTACCGCATCGCCGATCCGGCGGCGCTGCACGATCCGCGGCGCCGCAACCACACGCTCTGGCATCCGGCCGACCTCGATCTCGAGGCGATGGATGCTGCTGCCCACTCCCTGCTCGGACTCCACGACTTCGCGTCCTACTGCCGGCCCCGGCCGGGCGCCACCACGATCCGCACGCTGCAGGATTTCCGCTGGAGGCGAGACTCCGACGGCGTGCTGGTCGCGACCGTGCAGGCCGACGCGTTCTGCCACAGCATGGTGCGCGCGCTGGTGGGAGCGTGCGTGGCTGCCGGTGAGGCGAAACTGCCGGTGGAGCGGGTCGCGGGCATCCGCGACGAGGCCAAACGGGGGAGCGAGTTCATCGTCATGCCGGCCCGCGGTCTCACCCTGCTCGAGGTGGGCTACCCGGATGCGGCCGAGCTGGCGGAACGCGCCATCCAGACCCGCACTCGGCGGCAGGCGGCGGATGCCGGCGCGCTCGCGGGCTCGTTCGACAACGACGACGCGATCGACTAGTCTTACGAGGTTGCCCGCGACTCTCGCGAGCACGTTGAGCCCTCCACCGTCGGGTTCCAGATCATCGGTCTGGAACGCACACCGGAGCGGGATTCACGAACACCTCGACAGAAAGCAGTCCTTCCGTGACGCGTACGTTCAGCCCCAAGCCGGCGGACATCAAGCGCGAGTGGATCGTCATCGACGCCACCGACGTCGTGCTCGGCCGCCTCGCCAGCCACACCGCCGCCATCCTGCGCGGCAAGCACAAGCCCACCTTCGCTCCGCACATGGACATGGGTGACTTCGTGATCATCGTCAACGCCGAGAAGATCGCCCTCACCGGCCAGAAGCTCGAGAAGAAGCTGGCGTACCGCCACTCGGGCTACCCGGGCGGCCTCAGCAGCGAGACCTACATCGAGATGCTCGAGAAGCACCCGACCCGCGCGGTCGAGAAGGCCGTGCGCGGCATGCTTCCGAAGAACTCGCTGGGCCGCGCCCAGATCAAGAAGCTGAAGGTCTACGCGGGCGCCGAGCACCCGCACGCCGCTCAGCAGCCGAAGACCTACACCCTGGGCCAGGTCGCGCAGTAGCGCGCCGCCACCTTCCGCGAACACAGACTTTAGGACAGACACAGATGGCAAGCATCGAAGAAGCCCTTCCCGCGGAGCTCGTGCAGAGCTTCACGACCGAGACCCCCGTCGAGGAGGCCCCCAAGGCTCCGCGCCCGGTCTTGAGCGTTCCCGGCTCGGCCGTCGGCCGCCGCAAGGAGGCGATCGCCCGCGCGCGCCTCACCCCGGGCACCGGCACCTTCCTGGTGAACGGCCGCACCCTCGAGGAGTACTTCCCCAACAAGCTGCACCAGCAGCTCATCAACGACCCGTTCAAGGTGCTCGACCTGCTGGGCAGCTACGACGTGATCGTCAAGATCACCGGTGGTGGCCCCTCCGGCCAGGCCGGTGCGCTGCGTCTTGCGATCGCTCGTGCGCTGAACGAGATCGACCGCGAGAACAACCGCCCCGCCCTGAAGAAGGCCGGCTTCCTCACTCGTGACGCCCGCGTCATCGAGCGCAAGAAGGCGGGTCTCAAGAAGGCCCGCAAGGCCTCGCAGTTCTCGAAGCGGTAACCAGCTCCGGCATCCCATGCCCCGCCTCTTCGGAACCGACGGCGTTCGAGGGTTGGCCAACGGTGAGATCATCACCGCCGACCTCGCCCTCGGGCTCGCGCAGGCCGCCGCTGTGGTATTGACGAGCGGCCGGCACGCCGATGAGTTGCGGGCCCAGGGCAAGCGGCCGCGCGCCGTGCTGGCCCGCGATCCGCGCGTCTCGGGCGAGTTCATCTCGGCCGCCGTCGCGGCAGGGCTCGCCAGTTCGGGCATCGACGTGCTCGACGCCGGCGTCATCCCGACCCCCGCTGCCGCGTTCCTGGTGGCGGATGTCGAAGCCGACTTCGGCGTGATGGTCTCGGCCTCGCACAATCCGGCCGCCGACAACGGCATCAAGTTCTTCGCGATCGGCGGCACGAAGCTGCCGGACGACGTCGAGGACCGCATCGAGGCCGCCCTCGATCAGCCCAAGATGACGCCGACCGGCGGGGGAGTCGGCCGCATCCGACGTTTCGCCGACGCCGAGGACCGCTACGTCGTGCACCTCATCTCGACGCTCGACGTGCGCCTCGACGGCCTGCACCTCGTGATCGACGCCGCGAACGGCGCCGCCGCAGCTGTCTCGCCCGAGGTGTTCGCCTTGGCCGGCGCGAAGGTCACCGTCATCGGTGCGGAGCCCGACGGCATGAACATCAACGACGGCGTCGGCTCGACCCACCTCGACGGCTTGCGAGCCGCCGTGCTCGAGCACGGAGCAGATCTCGGCATCGCCCACGACGGCGACGCCGACCGCTGCCTCGCCGTGGATGCCGCGGGCAACGTGATCGACGGCGACCAGATGATGGCGATCCTCGCCGTGTCGCTCAAGCAGCGCGGCCTGCTGGCCCGCGACACGCTGGTGGCGACCGTGATGAGCAATCTCGGTCTGCGGCGCGCCATGGCCGAGCACGGCATCCGGCTGCTCGAGACCAAGGTCGGCGACCGGTACGTGCTCGAAGAGCTCGACGCACAAGAACTCAGTCTCGGCGGCGAGCAGTCTGGCCACATCATCTTCCGCGATCATGCGACGACCGGCGACGGCATCCTGACCGGCCTGCAACTGGCCGCCGAGATGGCACGAACCGGCAAGACGCTGGCCGAGCTGGCCACCGTGATGACGGTGTATCCACAGGTGCTGGTGAACGTGCGGGGCGTCGACCAGCAGAGTCTCCAGGGGGATGCGGGGGTCGCCGAGGCCGTTCGTGCGGCCGAAGCGGAGTTGGGCGACACGGGCCGCGTGCTGCTGCGGCCGTCCGGAACCGAGCCGCTCGTGCGCGTCATGGTCGAGGCCGCAGACCACGAAGCGGCCGCGGCGATCGCCGAGCAGCTGGCGTCGGTGGTGCGCGAGCGCCTCACGATCTCGGCCTGAGTGGCAGACTCGAATCATGCCATTGCAGGGAGAGTACGCACCGAGCACGGCCGGCTGGGCCCGCGAGCAGGCCGAGGCCTATGAGGCGAGCGGCGGCACCGAGGCGACCGAGCTGCGCGGCATGCCGGTCATCGTGCTGACCTCGGTGGGCGCCAAGTCGGGACTGCTGCGCAAGACCGCACTCATGCGCGTCGAGCATGACGGCGAGTACGCGGTGGTCGCGTCGATGGGTGGCGCCCCGAAGCATCCGGTCTGGTACTACAACCTGGTGAAGAACCCGCACGTCGAACTGCAGGACGGCCCCGAGAAGCACGACTACCTCGCGCGGGAGTTGTCAGGCGACGAGAAGGCTCTCTGGTGGGATCGCGCGGTGGCGGCGTATCCGCCCTACGCCGACTATCAGAAGAAGACCGAGCGGCAGATCCCGGTGTTCGTGCTTGCGCGCTGGAGCTAAGAGCAGAGGCCATTTCTGGCCTCTGCGGCGACGCCAGCGCCGATGCCCGTCTCGGGCATCGGGTCACTCAGAGCTTGCGCAGCAGCACGCTCGACACCGTGTGGTCGGCGTCTTTGCGCAGCACCAGTGAGGCGCGCGCCCGGGTCGGAAGCACGTTCTGAACCAGGTTGGGACCGTTGATCTCGCGCCAGATCGAGCGCGCCTGCTTCACGGCCTCTGCCTCGCTCAGTTCGGCGTAGCGGTGGAAGTACGAGTGCGGGTCTGTGAACGCGCCGCGCTGCAGGCGCAGGAACCGCTCGACGTACCAGCGCTCGATGTCGCTGGTGCGGGCATCCACATAGACGGAGAAATCGAAGAGGTCACTGACAGCCAGCCGGGTGCCCGGCGCAGGCGGCTGAAGCACGTTGAGTCCCTCGACGATCAGGATGTCCGGCTGATTCACGACGATCTCGGCGGTGGGCACGATGTCGTAGTTCAGGTGGGAGTAGAAGGGGGCGCGCACCTCTGCGGCTCCGCTCTTCACCCTGCTGACGAAGCGGAGCAGAGCCCGCCGGTCGTAGCTCTCGGGGAAGCCCTTGCGCTGCATCAATCCGCGCCGCTCGAGCTCGGCGTTCGGAAACAGAAAGCCGTCGGTGGTCACCAGCTCGACCCGCGGCGTGTCGTCCCAGCGACTGAGCAGTGCCCGTAGCAGGCGGGCGGTGGTCGACTTGCCGACGGCGACGGACCCGGCGACACCGATCACGAACGGCGTCTGCTGGGGCGGTTGGCGCAGGAAGGTGGATGCTGCTTCGCCCGTCGCACGTGTGCCGGCCGCGTACAGGTTGAGCAGCCTGCTCAGCGGGACGTAGACGTCGGACACCTCGGTCAGGTCGAGCGTGTCGCCGAGCCCGCGCAGGTGGACGATCTCGCGCTCGGTCAGCGGCAGCGGCACGCTCGGGGCGAGGTCGGACCAGTCGGATCGGCTGATCTCGAGGAACGGGGTCTCGCCGCCGGAGTGCGTCGGGTCGGACATTGCGACCATCGTATCGGGGCGTGGGAGGAGCGCGGCGGCGTGTACGTCGCGCGCAGCTGGCTGCGCCGCAGAAGCGGCGGCGCAGCCAGCAAAGTAGGGTTGAGCGCATGTGTGGAATCGTGGGCTACGTCGGCCCGGGCAGCGCGATCGACGTGCTCCTCGGCGGTCTCAAGCGGCAGGAGTACCGCGGCTATGACTCCGCGGGCATCGCGATCATCAACGACGCAGGGCAGCTCGAGACCCGCAAGCGCGCCGGCAAGCTGGGCGTTCTTCTCGGTGACCTGGCCGACTCGGCGATGGACGACGGTCACACCGGGATCGGCCACACTCGCTGGGCGACGCACGGCGGCCCGACCGACGTCAACGCGCATCCCCATCTCGGCGACGACGGCAAGCTCGCTCTCATCCACAACGGGATCATCGAGAACTTCGCCGAGCTGAAGCAGGAGGTGCTCGATTCGGGGGGCACGTTCACCAGCGAGACCGACAGCGAGGTCGCGGCGCTTCTGGTGGGGGCGCTCTACCGCGAAACCGGGGATCTGACCGAGGCGATGCGCCGCGTGGTCGCCCGCCTCGAGGGCGCCTTCACTCTGCTGGTCGTGCACCAGGACGAGCCCGGCGTCGTCGTCGGCGCCCGCCGCAACTCCCCCCTGGTCGTCGGCCTCGGCGAGGGCGAGAACTTCCTGGGCTCGGATGTCGCGGCCTTCGTCGAGCACACCCGCAACGCCCTGGAGATCGGCCAGGATCAGATCGTGACGATCCGACCGGACTCGGTGCAGGTGATGGATTTCGCCGGCACGCCGGTCACGCCGAACGCCTTCGAGATCGCCTGGGACGCCTCCGCGGCCGAGAAGGGCGGTTGGCCGAGCTTCATGAAGAAGGAGATCAGCGAGGAGCCCGAGGCGGTCGCCAAGACCCTGATCGGCCGCGTGCACGACGGAGTCGTCGTGCTGCCTGAGCTCGACCCGCTGGTCGAGGTGCTCGCCGATATCGATCGCGTGGTCGTCATCGCCTGCGGAACGGCGGCATACGCCGGGATGCTGGGCAAGTACGCTATCGAGGCCTGGGCTCGAGTGCCCGTCGATGTGGAGCTGTCGCACGAGTTCCGCTACCGCGACCCGGTGCTCAGCCCGCGAACCCTCGTGGTGTCGGTGAGTCAGTCCGGCGAGACCATGGACACGCTGATGGCCGTCAAGTACGCGCGCGAACAGGGTGCACGCACGCTGTCAATCTGCAACACGCAGGGCTCCACGATCCCGCGCGAATCGGACGCCGTGCTGTACACGCACGCGGGCCCGGAGGTGGCGGTCGCCTCGACCAAGGCCTTCGTCGCCCAGGTGACCGCGCTCTACCTGCTCGGCCTGTACCTCGCCCAGCGCCGCGGAACCCTGAGCGCCGACCAGGTCGCCGACCACACGACCGAGCTTCAGAACCTGCCGGACAAGCTCGACCAGGTGGTCGAGTCGGCCTCGGCGCGCATCGCCGAGCTGGCGCACTGGATGGGAGACACCCAGTCGGTGCTGTTCCTCGGGCGCAATGTCGGCTATCCGATCGCCCTCGAGGGCGCGCTCAAGCTCAAGGAGCTCGCCTACATCCACGCGGAGGGCTTCGCCGCGGGTGAGCTGAAGCACGGTCCGATCGCCCTCATCGAACCCGGGCAGATCGTCTTCGTGATCGTGCCGAGCCCGCGCGACCCGTCGTCGCTGCATGCCAAGGTCGTCTCGAACATCCAGGAGATCCGCGCGCGCGGCGCCCGGGTCATCGCGATCGCCGAGATCGGCGATGTCGCCGTCGTGCCGTTCGCCGATGAGGTGATCCGCATCCCCCTGGCCGCTCCGCTGTTCGAGCCGCTGCTGGCGGTGGTGCCGCTGCACATCTTCGGGATGGAGCTCGCCACCGTCAAGGGACTGGACGTGGATCAGCCGCGCAACCTGGCGAAGTCGGTCACGGTCGAGTAGTCGTCGCGGGCTGGAGCTGGGGGCGACGTCAGACAGAATGGGCCCATGGCAATCGCGGGCATCGGCGTCGATGTGGTCGACCTGGCGCGTTTCGAGCGCGCCATGACGCGAACGCCTGCTCTGCGGGCCCGCCTGTTCGCCCCCGGCGAACGGAGCAAGCCGCTTCCTTCGCTCGCGGCCCGATTCGCGGCCAAGGAAGCCTTCATCAAGGCCCTCGGCGAGTCGACCGGCGTGCAGTGGCACGACATGGAGGTGGTGCAGGACGGCCGCGGAGCGCCGACGCTGCTGGTCTCGGGCGCCGCGGCCGAGCTGGTCGCCGCCAAGGGGATCGTCGGCATCCATCTGTCGATGACGCATGACGCCGGAGTCGCGGTCGCGTCCGTGGTCTGCGAGACCGCGTGAGCGTTCAGGATGCCGCACCCTTCCGCGAGGCGCGGATCGATCTCGACGCCCTGCGCTCCAATCTCGCGACCATGCGGCAGCTCGTCTCGCCCGCTCAGGTGATGGCCGTGGTGAAGGCGGACGCCTACGGCCACGGTGCCGAACTGGTTGCGCGCACCGTTGCCGAGGCCGGGGCGGACTGGCTGGGCGTCGCCGATCTGGGCGAGGGGCTCGCCCTGCGGCGAGCAGGCATCGGGACCCCGATGCTGGCCTGGCTTCACGGGCCGAACGCCGACTTCGAGCTCGCAGTCGGCGCCGGCATCGACCTCGGCATCAGCTCGCTCGCCCAGCTCGAGCGCGCCGCCGCGAGCAGCTCGGGGCTGGGGCCGGCGGTCGTGCAGCTCAAGGTCGACTCCGGCTTGAGCCGCAACGGGATCGCCCCTGCCGAGCGGGCGGCGGTGTTCGAGCGGGCGGCCGCGCTCGAGAAGAGCGGCGGCATCCGGGTGCGGGGGATTTTCAGCCACCTGTCGAACACCTCGCCGGGCGACGACGACCGCCAGGTCCAGGTCTTCGACCGGGCGGTGGCCGAGGCGCGTGCGGCAGGGCTCGACCCCGAACTGCGCCACCTGGCCGCCACCCAGGCCGCGGTGGAGCGGCCCTCGATGCGCTTCGAGTTGGTCCGCATCGGGATCGGGCTCTACGGCCTTCCCGCCGCCGAATCCATGGATGCCGCGGCTCTCGGCCTGCGACCCGTCATGCAGCTCTCCGCCGCCGTGGCGGCCGTGCGCCGCGTCCCCGCCGGAACCCACGTGTCGTACGGCTATACGCACCGCACCGACCGCGAGACGACGCTTGCGCTCGTGCCGCTCGGGTACGCCGACGGGGTTCCGCGCTCGGCGTCGAACCGGGCCGCCGTGTCGATCGGCGGCCGTCGATGCCCGGTCGTGGGGCGGATCGCGATGGACCAGTTCCTGGTCGACGCCGGTGACGCCCCCGTGCAGGTCGGTGATCGTGCGGTGCTGTGGGGCGACCCGGCGGACGGAGTCCCGAGCGCCGAAGACTGGGCCGCCGCCGCCGGCACGATCGGCTACGAGATCGTCACCCGGCTCGGGCCGCGGGTGCCCCGGGTGGCTCGGGGCGCATCCGACCGATGATCGAACTCACTGTCGACGACACCACGCAGATGGAGGCGCTTGGTGCGCGGCTGGCGCCGCTGCTGCGCGCCGGCGATCTGGTGCTTCTGAACGGGGAGCTCGGCGCGGGCAAGACGACGATGACGCGCGGGCTGGGCGCCGCGCTCGGAGCCCGGGGCGCCGTGACCAGCCCGACCTTCGTGCTGGCGCGCGAGCATCCGACCGCCTCGGGGGTCCCGCTCGTGCATGTCGACGCCTACCGCCTGGCGACCGCCCGAGAACTCGACGACCTCGACCTGGACTACGACGACGCCATCGTGGTCGTCGAATGGGGGGCGGGCAAGCTCGACGGCGTGACTGATTCGTGGCTGTCGATCGACATCCGCCGCCCGCAGGGCGCCGCCGCACCGAAGACCCTTGCCGACGAGGAGCTTGCCGGGGACGACCCGCGCGACGTCACGATCACGGGTCACGGCCCGCGCGGCCTGGAGCTCGAAGCGGAGCTCGCGGCCCGCGATTAGGCTCGAACCGTGCTCCTGGCGATCGATACCTCCGCGGGCACCAGCGTCGCCGTCGTGGATCGCGACCGCGGCATCCTGGCCCAGGCCGACGAGCCCGGCACCCGCCGTCACGCCGAGGTGATCGGAATCCTGATCGAACGGGTGCTCGCCGAGTCTGGTGTCACGCCGCGTGAACTCAGCGGCGTGGTCGAGGGGATGGGACCGGGGCCGTTCACCGGCCTCCGCGTGGGCATCGCCGCCGCGCGTGCCTTCGCGTGGGGAGTCGGCAAGCCGGTGATCCCGCTGATCTCGCACGACGCGCTGGCCCTCGACCTGCGCGAACCCCTGCTCGTGGTGACCGATGCCCGTCGGCGCGAAGTAGCGTGGTCGGCGTATGCGGTCGGCGACGAACTCGGGCTGCCGGTCCGCGTCTCGGGGCCCCACCTCGCCTTTCCCGCCGAGCTCGAAACTGACGTCGCAGGTTACGACAGCTATCGCCGCATGGATGCCGCCACCATCCCGGCCGGCCCTCTCGGCATGCTGGGCGAGCGCCTGTTCGCGGCGGGCCGCGGCTTCGGCCCGAGCGAGCCGCTGTACCTGCGCCCCCCCGACGTGACGCCGTCGTCCGGCCCGAAGCGGGTGAGCTGATGTCTGCCGCTATTGCGTCGATCCGCCGGGCCGCGCTCGACGATCTCGACGCGATCATGGAACTCGAGACCAGCACCTTCGCGTCCGACGCCTGGTCGCGCGGCACCATGCGCGCCGAACTCGTCTCGCCGCACGGGTACTACCTGGTCGCCGACGCGACACCGGGTGGGGCGATCGCCGGCTATGCCGGACTGCTCGCGGCTGCCGATTCCGGCCAGGCGGACATCCAGACGATCGCCGTCGCACCCGGCGCCCGGCGTCACGGTCTCGGGCGTGCCTTGATGGTCGCGCTGATCGACGAGGCCCGCAGGCGCCAGGCTGTCGACGTCTTCCTCGAAGTGCGCGCAGACAATCCGAACGCGCAGACTCTCTACACCTCGCTCGGCTTCGCGCAGATCGCGGTGCGGCCGCACTACTACCAGCCCGACGGCGTCGATGCCCGGATCATGCGGTTGGAGCTCTCGTGAGACCGGCGGCCGAGCGTCCCCTCGTTCTCGGCATCGAGACCAGCTGCGATGAGACCGGCATCGGCATCGTGCGAGGCACGACCCTGCTCGCCAACACGATCGCCAGCTCGATGGAGGAGCACGCGCGCTATGGCGGAGTGGTGCCCGAGGTCGCTGCCCGCGCCCATCTCGAGGCGCTGCGTCCGACCCTCGAGAGCGCGCTCGCCGAGGCAGGCGTCACCCTCGGCGAGCTCGACGCGATCGCGGTGACCAGCGGTCCAGGCCTGGCGGGGGCGCTCATGGTCGGTGTCGGCGCTGCCAAGGCGCTGGCGATCTCGCTCGGCATCCCGCTGTACGCCGTGAATCACCTGGTCGGCCACGTCGGCGCCGACCTGCTGCATCGTGCAGGAGAGCCCGCGCGCGAACTCGAGCTGCCGACGGTCGCGCTGCTGGTCTCGGGAGGCCACACCTCGCTGCTGCTGGTGCGCGATCTGGCCAACGACGTGGAGTTGCTCGGCGAGACCATCGACGACGCGGCAGGCGAGGCATTCGACAAGGTGGCGCGCCTGCTCGATCTGCCCTACCCGGGAGGCCCGCAGATCGATCGTGCGGCCGCGACCGGGGATCCGCGGGCCATCCGCTTTCCGCGTGGCCTGACGGCCCCCAAAGACCTGGAACGGCACCGCAACGACTTCTCGTTCTCGGGACTGAAGACGGCGGTCGCCCGGTGGGTCGAGGCCGCTCGCGACCGCGGAGACGAGGTCTCGATCCCGGATGTGGCCGCCGGCTTCCGCGAGTCGGTCGCCGACGTGCTGACCGCCAAGGCGATCGCGGCGTGCCAGCGCCTCGGCGTTCCGCGGCTGCTGCTCGGCGGCGGCGTCGTGGCCAACGCGCGGGTGAGGGAACTGGCGCAGGAACGGGCGGATGCCGCGGGAGTGACCCTGCGCATCCCGCCGCTGTCGCTGTGCACCGACAATGGCGCGATGATCGCAGCTCTCGGTGCGCGGCTCGTGAGCGAGGGGCACGAGCCCTCCGGGCTCGACTTCGGAGCCGACTCGACCTTGCCGGTGACGACGATCCAGGCTTAGTCGGGTTGACAGCGGTGAACAAACGTTCAAGAATGTAAACGTGGGTTCACTTGACGATCGTACCGCGCGCGCGATCATCCGCGATGAGGCCCTGCGTCTGTTCGCCGACCGCGGTCCTGACGCCGTCACGGTGCGCGAGGTCGCGGCGGCGGCCGGAGTCTCGGCCGCACTCGTCATCCGCCATTACGGAAGCCGCGACGGCCTGGTTGCTGCCGTCGACGATCACGTCGTGACGACTCTCGAGCGCGTGCTGGGCGAACTGGCCGATCCCGCATCAGGCTCCCCGCTCGACCCGGCCGCGGCGCCGGGGCTCGTCGAGGCGGTGTTCGGCAGACTGTCCTCGGGCTCCGCCCTCCCGCGGTATCTCGGGCGCATGCTGCTGGACGGCGGCCCGGCGGCGAGCTCGGCCTTCCGCCGTCTGCACGAAGCCGCGCAGGGCGCGCTCGAGGCGCTGGTCGCCCAGGGCGTGGCATCACCGGGGGCGGACCCCGCAGTTCGCGCCGCATTCTTGCTGGCCAACGACCTGGCCGTGATCATGCTGCGTGATCGGATTGCCGAGGTGATCGGCGACGATCCGTTGAGCGTCGACGGAATGAGGCGCTGGGCGGGCGAACTGACGCAGATCTACGACCACGGACTGAGGGAGCAGCGATGACGGCGAGCAGGGAACGAACCGAGGGATGGATCGTTCGCGCGAGCACGCGGATCCTCAGGACCCGCTGGCTGGTGCGCGCCCCGATCGCCCTGTTCCGAGCCGGACTGGGGTTCCTGTTCGGCGGCCGCCTGCTGCTGCTCGAGCACACGGGCCGCAGTTCCGGGCTCACCCGCTACGTCGTGCTGGAGGTGATTGCGCGGCCGACCCCCCGCGAGTTCGTGATCGCGTCCGGGTTCGGCACGAAGGCGCAGTGGTATCAGAACGTCCTCGCACATCCTGGTGTGCGGGTGCGCTGGTCGAGCCGGCCCGCCGCCGCCGCCATCGCACACCCCCTCGGGCGGCAGGAGGTCGCAGACATCCTCGGCGCGTACGCCGAGGAGCATCCGCGGGCCTGGGCGAGTCTCAGCCCGGTGCTCGAAGCCACCCTGGGCGCGCCCCTCGACGGGCCGACATCCGCTCTCCCGTTGGTCAGGTTGGAGCTCGTCGACAGGCAAGAACGCTCAGACGGCTCCGTTTGACAGTGTCGCGGGGCGCTGCGACCATGGCGGCATGACCGACTCCACGCCGCCCGTCCCGCCCGTTCCGCCACCGGCGCCGGACGCGATCACGCCGCCGCAGCCCAATCCATACGCGCCGCCGACCGCTCAGCCCAACCCGTACGCCCAGCCCAACCCGTACGCTCAGCCGAACCCGTATGCCCAGCCCGTTCCTTATGGCACGCCCGGCTACGTGTACGCGCCGCGGACCAACACGCTCGCCATCGTCGGGTTCGTCCTGTCGTTCGTGGTCAGCATCGCTGCCGTCATCTGCAGCCACATCGCGCTGAGCCAGATCAAGCGGACAGGAGAGGGCGGCCGCGGGCTCGCCCTGGCTGGTCTGATCATCGGCTACGTCGGCGTCGGTATCGGGGTCCTCTACATCATCGTCGTCATCATCGCGATCGTGGTCGCGGCCAGCACCGGGTATTCGGGCTACTCGACGTACTGACGTCACCGCAACACGCCGAAAACCCCGTTGACAGCATCCACCCAGGCTGGGAGCATAAGCACCGCTACTCCACCCAACGACTAAGGAGCACTCGGACAATGACCGATGCAACCCCCACGCCCGACCCCGCCGCGACTCCTGCCGCACCGGCATATGCCGCTGCGCCGGCCGCGGCCGGCCCGAAGCAGACCCTCAGCCTCGTCGGCTTCATTCTCGGTATCGCTTCGGTCGTCTTCTGTGCGACAGGCCTGATCGCAATCGCGGCGGGCATCGCAGCGATCATCGTGAGCAACAAGGGCAAGAAGCAGGAGCCGGGTGCACCGAGCTGGATGCACACGGTCGGCGTGATCACGGGCATCGCGGGCATCGTCCTTGGCGTTCTCGTCGGCCTTGTTGCGATCGGGCTCCCGATCTTGTTCTCTCTGATCGCTGCCACCACATACGGGTCGGTGCTCAACGGCTACTGAGCCTCAGCATCGCGAAGGGTCGGGCGTTCGCGCTCGGCCCTTCTCGTTTGTGTGCGCCGATCGCTCGGCCGCCTCTCTCAGAGCCGCTCGGCGAGCAAAGCGACCCGGGCACCACCGACGCGGGTCAGCACCAGCGAGGCCGCCGCATCGCCCTTCAGCGCGAGGCGGGCACGGAACTCCGCCGGATCGACGTCGACGCCCCGTTTCTTGATCTCGAGCGCCCCGATCCCGCGCGCCGCGAGTGCCTTCTTGAGCGTCTTGACATCCAACGGGAATCGTTCGACGACGCGGAAGGCTGCACCGAACGGCGTCTGGGGCGCGCTATCGGTGGTGATCCAGGCGATCGTCGGGTCGAGCATCCGTCCGCCTGCGCTGGGAAGGCTCCGGGCCAGATCGCCGATCAGACGGGCCCGGATGACCGCGCCATCCGGTTCGAGAAGGTACTCGCCCAGCGCGCCGACCTCAGCGTCGTCGCTGTCGTCCGCCGCGGTCAGCTCGGCGGCAGACCCGGAACGCAGCACCAGCGCCGCGCGTCCCACCCCCGGTCGCGCCAGCACGCCCGACCACACGGTGAGCTCCACCACCTCGCCGTCGACCGAGACCCATTGCGCCTCGCCTTCGGCCGGGAGCAGCGAGCGGTCCAGGCCCGGCCCCAGCTTGATGCCGGTCGGCAGCGTCTCGGCGAGCGCGAAGGCCCAGTCGAGCGCGGGCGACCAGTCGGCAGGGTTGTCGAGCCGCCGACCGCCGGACCGCCGCGCCGGATCGAGCCACACGCCGCCGACCCCGGTGAGGTCGGTGGTCGTCGCGTCACCGAGCTCGACGCGTGCCGCCTCGAACGGCGCGAGGTTGAAGCTCGCGATGGCGGCGGTGGCTTCGTCGCGCTCCACGGCGAGGACGCCGAGGTCGAGCGCTGCCATGGCCAGAGCGTCTGCTCCGATGCCGCAGCCGAGGTCGGCGACCACGTCGATCCCGGCACCGGCGAACCGCCCGGCGTGCAGCGAGGCGACGCTGAGCCGGGTCGCCTGCTCCAGGCCATCGGGGGTGAACAGCATCCGCTGGGCGAAATCGCCGAACTTGGCCCGTGCTTTGGAACGCAGCCGGGCCTGACCGAGCACGGCCGCAACCAGCGCGCCGGAGTGGCCCTCAGCGCGCAGCCGAGACACGATGCGCACGACGTCGGCCGTCGCGTCGATCGGTCCGACCTCGTCGAGCAGACGGAGACCCTCGGGCGAGAGCAGCGTGCGCAACTCGGCGACATCCATCCGGCCACGCTACCGATTCGCCCGATCCTCATGCGAAATCAAGGATGAAGAGAGCCGGAAAGCCCCGGATCGGCCCCATCCGGGATCGACAAGCCGCGTTCTCCTTGATTTCGCAATGGGCGGGGAGGATCTCGCGGCGGGCGTCGATGTCGACGAGCGCTGGCACTCACATTGATCGACTGCTAACGAAGGCCCTATAGTTGTGTTGGCACTCTCGAAGGGAGTGTGCCAACCCATGAGTTTCAGAAAGAGGTCACCCGTGTCGGTCTCCATCAAGCCGCTCGAAGATCGCATCGTCATCAAGCAACTCGAGGCGGAGCAGGTCACCGCGTCCGGTCTGGTCATTCCGGACACCGCGAAGGAGAAGCCCCAGGAGGGCGAGGTCGTCGCGGTCGGTCCCGGCCGCATCGACGACAACGGCAACCGCGTTCCGCTCGATGTCGCGGTCGGCGACACCGTCATCTACTCCAAGTACGGCGGCACCGAGGTCAAGTACGGCGGCGACGACCTGCTGGTCCTGTCGGCTCGCGACGTGCTGGCCGTCGTCGTCAAGTAGTTCAGCATCACGATCCCGCCGGTGACCGGCGAGATCCTGCCGAAGGGCCCGCGGTCCGCCGTCGGGCCCTTCGGGCGTTGCCGGCGCCGGATACGCTGACCGGATGAGCAGCCCGGCAGACCCCGCGCTCGACGGCGTCGCGGCGTCGGCCCCGCGGGCGACAACAGCCCCCATGCCGCCGGGGCGCATGGCCTCGGGGCTCGTCTTCTCGCTCGGCTCCTACGTGCTGTGGGGGTTCCTCCCCGTCTACTTCCTGCTGCTCTCGCCGACCGGCGCGTTCGAGATCGTCGCCTACCGCATCCTGTTCTCGCTCGCCTTCTGCGCGCTGCTGCTCACGGTGACGCGGGGATGGGGACGGCTGGCGGCCCTGGTGCGCCAGCCGCGCATCCTGCTCACCATGGCGATCGCGGGCGTCCTGATCTACATCAACTGGCAAGTCTTCGTGCTGGCGGTGACGAGCAAGCACGTGGTCGAGGGAGCTCTCGGGTACTTCATCAATCCGGTCTTCACCGTGCTGCTCGGCGTGATCTTCTTGCGCGAGCGGCTGCGCCCCGCGCAGTGGGTGGCGGTCGGTATCTCGGCCGTGGCGATTGTGATCATCGCGGTCGGCTACGGAGCCTTCCCCTGGATCGCGCTCGCCCTGACGCTCTCCTTCGGCCTCTACGGCTTCATCAAGAAGCGCGTGGGAGGTCAGGTGGATGCCATCGGCGGCCTCACCCTCGAGACCGCCTGGCTGACCCCGGTGGCGGCCGTGCAGTTGATCCTGGTCGCCGGCTCGAGCGGATTGACGTTGACGGCAGGCGGTCCTGGGCATGTCGTGCTCATCGTGCTCGTCGGCGTCGCGACCGGCCTGCCCCTGCTGCTGTTCGCCGCCGCGGCCGCCCGACTGCCGCTGATCGCGATCGGCCTGAGCCAGTACCTCACGCCGGTGCTGCAGTTCATCCTCGGCATCGTCATTCTGGGCGAGCCCATGTCCACGACGCGCTGGATTGGTTTCGTGCTGGTCTGGGTCGCCCTGATCGTGCTCACCGTCGACCTCATCCGAGCCGCGAGGGGCCAGCGCCGCGCCTCCCGCGCGGCCGTCTGAGCGCGGGCTAGGGTCGCAGGGAACCCGAAAGGACTCCGGATGCGCCCCGTCACCCGAGTCGGCGCGTTCCCGCGAGCCTGGCTCGCGGTCGCCATGCTGGCGGCCGCCGGACTGCTCGCGGGTTGCACAGCGCCGCAGCCGATGCCGATCCCGACCCCGACTCCGACCCCCACGGCGACCCCGGTCGGAGACGGCGTTCTGCGCATCGGCACGTTGTTCCCCTCGACCGGCGCCACCGCGTTCCTGGGATCGCCGCAGCTCGACGCCGTGAAAGTGGCGGTCGCCGACATCAATGCTGCGGGGGGCGTGAACGGCAAGCCGGTCGTGCTGCTCAGTGACGATTCGGGCGACGCCACGACCAAGACCGCCGAGGCGTCGTTCGCCGATCTGGTCAAGAAGGGCGCCGACGTCATCATCGGCCCCTCGTCGTCCGTGCTGTCGCAGCGCCTGCTCACGGCAGCGGCCGCCGCTCAGGTCCCGCTGATCTCGCCGGCGGCGACCTATCCGCAGCTGTCGACCCTCGACACCGAGAACGTGTTCTTCCGAACGATCCCCTCGACCGCATTGCAGGGCGTCGCCCTGGGCGAGCTGCTGCCGTCCAAGAAGCAGCTGAAGGTCGCCCTGGTCGCCAGCAGTGACCAGATCGGCCAATCCATCGTGTCGCCGCTTCACGACGCCCTGGCGGCGCACGGGGGCGCTCTCGTGGCGAACATCGCGCTCACGGCGTCGTCGGTTCCCGCCGATGTCATCGCCCAGCTCAAGAAGGCGACGCCGGATGCCGTCGTCCTCGACACACCGGACAACGGTGCGCAGACCAAGGCGCTCATCACCGCGCTGGCCGGCGGCGGCTTCGGAGGCGCCAAGCTCTGGCTGACCAGCCAGAACCTCGCCGACTACTCGCAGGCACTGCCGGCCGGTCAGCTGACCGGGGCGAGCGGCCTTCTCGAGGGAGCGGAGTCGAGCGCGGCGTTCCAGGCGAAGTTGAAGGCCGTCGACCCGGGCATCGGCTCGTTCCAGTACGCACCCGAGGCGTATGACGCGACCATCCTGGCTGCGCTCGCCGCGAATCTCGCGCACGACGACGCCGGAATCCGGCTCGCGGCGCACATCCGCGCCGCGTCCGTGGGCGGCATCAAATGCACAAGCTACGCCGAATGCCTCGACGTGCTCGTCAGCGAGCCCGCCATCGACTACGACGGACTCAGCGGTGAGGTGAACCTGGATGCCTCCGGCGATCCGACCTCGGCCACCTACGGTGTTTTCACGTACACGGCCGACAACAAATACGCGCGCAGCGGGAGCGTCACGGGCTGAGCGGGCCCGCATCCGGGCGATGCGGAGCGTTGCATAACGGGATGTAACGATAGGCCGCGTTACGCGTCTGTAATGAGTTCGTAGTGTTCAACGTCGATTCGCCCAATACGCTGGCAGCACAGCGACCCCCACGTTGTGGGGTCCTCGTTTTGGATTCAACAGTTCACTAAGGAGCACCATGCAGTTCGTGAAAGCCACAGCTTCACGCTCGAAGTCCCTCCGTGCAGCTCTCGCCGGTGTCGCCGTTCTCGGCGCGACCGCGCTCGTTCTCAGCGGCTGCGCCGGCACGTCCGGCGGTTCGGGTACCCCGAGCAAGAACCTCACGCTGAAGATCGGAACGATCCTGCCGCAGACCGGCTCGCTCGCGACCCTCGGCCCGCCCGCGATCGCGGCGTCGAACATGGCCGTCGCCGACATCAACGCGGCGAAGCAGGGGATCAAGATCAACATCACCCAGAAGGACTCGGGTGACACCACGACGAACATCGCGACCCAGTCGGTGACGGCCCTCCTCGCGGCGGGCAACACCGCCATCCTCGGGGCTGAATCGTCGAGCTCGTCGCTGACCGTCATCGACCAGATCGCCAAGGCAGGAGTCGTCGAATTCTCGCCGGCCAACACCTCGCCCGCGTTCACGGACTACGCCGACAACGGCTTCTACTGGCGCGATGCTCCGTCTGACGTTCTGCAGGGCAAGGTGCTCGGCCAGAAGGTGCTGAAAGATGGCGCAACCAACGTCGCGATCATCTACCAGAACGACTCCTACGGCGGCGGTCTCGACACCAACGTCAAGAAGGCGATCGAGGACGGCGGCGGCACCGTCACGCAGAACATCGCGTTCGACGTGGCAGCGACCGACTTCTCGTCGCAGATCAGCACCGCGCTCGCGACCAACCCTGACGCCCTCGTCGTGATCTCGTTCGACCAGATCAAGACGATCGCCCAGCAGTTGGCGACCGCAGGCTTCGACTTCAAGAAGTTCTACGGTTCTGACGGCAACTTCGGCGTCATCGACCCGAGCTACACGAACGCCGACATCGCGGGTGCGCAGTTCACGAACCCCGGTGTCAACGTCACGGGTGACTTCAAGACGAAGCTCGACAAGTTCGTGGCCGCTGCCGGCGACAAGCCGCTGACGGCATACAGCTACGCGCCGGAGTCGTATGACGCCGTCGTGCTGCTGGCTCTCGCCGCCCTGCAGGGTGGCAAGACCGACGGCACCACGCTGAAGAACAACCTGCAGTCGGTCTCGGAGGGCGGCACGAAGTGCACGTCCTTCACGGACTGCGCCAAGTTGATCGCCCAGGGCAAGGACATCGACTACGACGGTCTGTCGGGCCCGATCTCCTTCGCGGCGAACGGCGACCCGCAGCAGGCGTACATCTCCATCTACAAGTACGAGACCGGCAACACGAACTCCTTCGAGAGCAAAGAGTTCGGCGACCTCAGCAAGTAGTCGTTCCACACGCAGGGGCCCCGGTCTTCGGATCGGGGCCCCTGTTCGTCCCCTCGGCGCTGCTCGTGCTGATGCGAAATCAAGGAAATGCGCGGATGTCGCGGGCCCGCCGAAAGCAAGAGGCCGGACCTTGGCCGGGATCTCCTTGATTTCGCGTGTGCTGGAGACGTCGGCTCTCGTGACCCGACGGCCGGGACGGGCGTCGGGTCTGGGGCCGCGGCAGAGGCCAGAAATGGCCTCTGCTTTGAGAGCAGAGCCCGCGCCGGTTTTACCCGCCGACGGTCGGCGTCGAACTCGTCGCCGTGTGGTCGGTCGCCAGGGTGCCGAGGTACAGCTCGATCACCTTGGGGTCGTTCATCAAGTTGCGGCCGGTCCCGGAGTACGCGTCCTTGCCCTGGTCGAGCACGTAGCCGCGGTCGCAGATCTGCAACGCACGGCGGGCGTTCTGCTCAACGATCATGATCGAGACGCCCGCGCGGTTGATCTGCGCCACGTTGATGAAGGTCTCGTCCTGCCGCACGGGCGACAGACCGGCGCTGGGCTCGTCGAGAAGCAGCACTGAGGGATCGGTCATCAAGGCCCGCGACATCGCCACCATCTGGCGCTCACCGCCGGAGAGAGACCCGGCACGCTGACCGAGGCGCTTCTTCAACTCGGGAAAGAGGTTCGCGACGAACTCGAGGCGCTCGGGGAACAGCTTGGGCTTCAGATACAGCCCCATCTGGAGGTTCTCTTCGATGGTGAGGCTCGGAAACACGTTGTTGTTCTGCGGCACGAAGCCGACACCGCGCGCGACGAGCTTGTCGGCTTTCAAGCCGGTGATGTCGTTGCCCTTGAGGTGCACGGAGCCGCTACGGATGTTCACCTGACCGAAGATGGCCTTGAGCAGAGTCGACTTGCCGGCGCCGTTGGGGCCGATGATGCCGACGAGCTCGCCCTTGGCGACGTAGACGTTGCACCCGTTGAGGATGTTGACGCCCGGCAGGTAGCCAGCCACCAGGTCCGTCGCCGTGAGGACGAGCTCATCGCTGGCGGTGCGCGGGGTGACCTTCGGCGCGGTCTCGGTGCTCATTTCGCCGTGCCCTTCTTCGTCGCGTTCTTGGCGACTTTTTCGTCGCTGATCTCCTGCTCGATCTGAGCGACCATCGGTGACTTGTCGTCTTTCGCGGCTTCCAGCTGCCCGGTCAGGCTGCCGAGGTCGGTGTCGTGGTGCGCCCCGAGGTACGCGTCGATGACGGCGGGGTCGTCCATGACGACATCGGGATAGCCTTCGGCGACGATCTTGCCCTCGGCCATCACGATCACCCAGTCGGCGATCGTGCGCACCATGTGCATGTCGTGCTCGACGAAGAGCACGGTCATGCCGGTCGTCTTCAGGTCGAGGATGTGCCCGAGCAGCGACTGGGTCAAGGCCGGGTTCACCCCGGCCATCGGCTCATCCAGCATGACCAGCTGCGGCTCGGTCATCAGGGCGCGGGCCATCTCGAGAAGCTTGCGCTGGCCGCCGGACAGGCTGGCCGCGTAGTCGTCAGCCTTGGCGTCCAGCTTGAAGCGCGCGAGAAGATCCATGGCACGCGCGGTGATATCAGCCTCGCGCTTGCGCCAGAGCGGCGAGAGCAGCGCGGTGAAGAAGTGCTCACCGCCCTGCTTGGTGGCCCCGAGACGCATGTTCTCGAGCACGCTGAGCAGGGCGAGCGCCTTGGTCAGCTGGAAGGTGCGCACCATGCCCTTGCGCGACACCTTGTATGCGGGGACACCGGCCAGGCTCTGCCCGTCGAAGACCCAGGTGCCGGTGTTCGGCTTGTCGAATCCGGTCAGCAGGTTGAAGAAGGTGGTCTTGCCCGCACCGTTGGGCCCGATCAGCGCCGTGATGGCGCCGCGCGGGATCTCGACGTGGTGGACATCCACCGCGGTCATGCCGCCGAATGTTCGGGTCACGTTGTCGGCGACCAGGATCGGATCGACCTTCTTGACGCCGGGAGCCGGCTCGCCGACCGCGAGTCCGGTCGTCTTGGTTGTGCTCTTGCTCTCAGGCACCGAACTGCGCCTCCCTATTCTTGCCCAGGATGCCCTGGGGTCGGAACACGATGATCAGGATGAGCGCGATGCCCACCAGGATGAAGCGCACCGGCCCCTGCTGGATCTGGGTGATCGGTAGCAGGTGGTTGGCGGCCAGCAGGCTCAGGATGCCGTCGGTGAGCGACAGGACGATCCAGAAGATGATCGACCCGAGGATCGGACCGAGCACCGTGGTCGCCCCGCCGAGCAACATGATCGTGAACAGGAAGAACGTGGTCTGCGTGCCGTAGTTGTCGGGCTGCAACGAGGTGGGCACGATGTTGATGATGACCGCGAGCGCCGCCAGGACGCCGCCGATGATGAGGGCCTGCATCTTGTACCAGTAGACGTTCTTTCCGAGGGCGCGTACGGCATCCTCGTCTTCGCGGATGCCCTTGACGATGCGGCCCCACGGGCTGCGCATGAGCTGCCAGACGAACAGGGCGGCGACCGCGACCGTGACCCAACCCACGATGATGACCCAGAGGTCGTCCTGGTTGTAGGTCAGCAGGCCGAAGCCGTAGTGGCCCACCGGGATCGGGTTGATGCTGTCGAACGCTCTCGACGAGCCATTGATGCCGTCGGTGCCGCCGGTGTACTTGTTCAGGCTGGGAGTCTTGACCGTGTACCGCACGATCTCGGCCGCCGCAATGGTGACGATGGCGAGGTAGTCGGAGCGTAACCGCAGCGTGGGGATGCCGAGGATGAAGGCGAACACCACGGCCGCCAGGATCGCCGCGAGGATCGACGCCCACAGCGGCCAGCCGAGTTTGACGCTGGTGATCGCGAAGCCGTAGCCGCCGACCGCCATGAAGCCCGCCTGCCCGAAGTTCACCAGGCCGGTGAACCCGAAACAGACCGCCAGCCCCAGTGCCGCCAGCGCGAAGGCGATGGTCTGGGGCGCCAGGATCTGCCCGATGGCCAGGATGATGAAATTGAAGTCCATGATGCGCTCCTCTCTTCCTAACCGACTCGTTCTCGTCGACCGAAGATGCCTTGCGGTCTCACCAGCAGGATCAGGATCATGACGAGCAGCGCCGCCGCGTTCTGAACGTTCGCCGGGATCACCAGCGTCGACAGGTTGACCAGGAGCCCGATGATCAGCGAGCCGACGAGGGCCCCGAACGCCGTGCCGAATCCACCGAGGGTCACCGCGGCGAAGATCAGCAGCAGCACACTGGCACCGGTGTCCCAGCGCAACGACTGGTGGTAGCCGATCAGCACGCCGGCCAGGCCGGCCAGCGCGCCGGAACCGACCCAGACGATCCGGATGATCCGCTCGACGTTGATCCCCGATGCGGCCGCCAGCGGCTTGTTGTCGGCCACGGCGCGCGTGGCCTTGCCGATGCGGGTACGCAGCAGCAGGAAGGCGACGAGCAGCAGCAGGACGACGCAGATGATGACGGAAATGATGTCGATCTGCCGGAGGTTGACCGGCCCGAAGGAGACCGTCGACCCCGGTGGGACCGGCAGGACCAACTGGTCGGGACCGAACAGGAATTGGTAGAAGTAGCGCAGGGCGAGCGAGAGCCCGATGCTGACGATCATCAGGGGGATCAGCGCAACTCCTCGCTTGCGGAGGGGCTTCCAGAGTCCGAGGTCTTGCACGTAGCCAAAGACGCCGCCCAGAACGAAGCCAGCCAGCAGCGCGACCGGGATCGGGAAGTGCATGATGCCGCTGAACACGTACCCCGAGAGTGCGCCGAAGGTCACCATCTCGCCGTGGGCGAAGTTGCTGAGACCCGTGGTGCCGTAGATCAGCGAGACACCGATCGACGCGAGCGCGATCAGCAGACCGAAGATGATCCCGTTCACGGTCAGGTTGGAGATGAGCGCGAAGTAGTCCGTCTTGTGCGATGAGCCGTGCGACGGGGGGGTGGAGCCCGGCGTCGCCGTCGCGCCGCCCGGCTTGAGAAGGAAGTACGCCGGGTCGCCCTGGTCGCCCTGGGCGATCGTGATCTTCAAGGGATTGATCGCCGGGCCGAGCGTCTTGTCGGGGAGTGTGGTTGCGTCGAGCGTGAAGGTGTAGTCACCGCGAACGGGCACATCCACCTCGACCTTGCCGTCGGCGCCGGTCACGTACGAGTGAGAGAAGCCCTGGGGCCCCGTGACCTTCACCGTGACGCTCGCCACGTTGCTCTTGTCTGATGCCACTCGCACCCAGATCTGGGCGAACTGCGCCGGGGCGGTGGCCGAGGGCGTCGGCGACGGGGTGGCGGACGGATCTGCGAGCGGCGCGGCGGCGGCCGGCACCGCAGCGAAGGCGAGAGCGCCGGCAGTCAGCAGGAGTGCGAGAAGGCCGAGAACGGCCCGAATCACGCGGGGCACTGCAGTTGGCGCCTTCACCATATGTACCTCCGGGGGAGCAAGCGGTCGGGGCCGCTGTCTTGCAAACGCCGCCCCGATGGACATCCGAACGTGCTGTTCACCGTACTTGGCGTTTGTGTCCCGTGTGTTTCGATATCGCAACACTCGCGCACCGTCGTTCACGGGAACGGGCTCCGCCCATGATGGAGTGTGATGGAATAGCGGTCAAGCAGCCGAGGTTGCATACGGGATACCGGGGTCCATCGTCGTAGGCCGGTCGCCCACCATTCTTCGCCCAGATTCACAGGAGAAAACAGACCGCATGGACCACAGTTCCGGCCCGTCAGATCCCTTCGGATTCGTTGGCCTCACCTATGACGACGTGATGCTCCTCCCCGGCCACACCGACGTGATTCCGAGCGAGGCAGACACCGCCTCGCGGCTCACCCGGCGCATCACCTTGGCGGCTCCCCTGGTGTCGAGCGCCATGGACACGGTGACCGAATCCCGCATGGCCATCGCCATGGCCCGCCAAGGCGGACTCGGCGTGCTGCACCGCAACCTCTCCATCGACGACCAGGCGATGCACGTCGACAAGGTCAAACGCAGCGAGTCCGGCATGATCACCAACCCGGTCACCACCACACCGGATGCCACGGTCGCCGAGGTCGACGCGATCTGCGGGCAGTTCCGCGTCTCGGGCCTGCCGGTGGTCGAGGGCGACGGAACCCTGGTCGGTATCATCACGAACCGCGACATGCGGTTCGTGTCGCCGTTCGAGAAGTCGACGACCCTCGTGCGCGACGTCATGACGAAGATGCCGCTGATCACCGCGCCGACGGGCGTGGATCCGGATTCGGCGGTCGCGATCTTCGCGCAGCACAAGATCGAGAAGCTGCCGCTCATCGACGCGAAAGGCCGGCTGAGCGGGCTCATCACCGTCAAGGACTTCGAGAAGACCGAGAAGTATCCGAACGCGACGAAAGACGCCGCCGGGCGGCTCCGTGTCGGCGCGGCGATCGGATTCTTCGGCGACGCCTGGGATCGCGCGGGCGCGCTGCGCGACGCGGGAGTCGACCTGATCGTCGTCGACACGGCGAACGGCGACTCGCAGGGCGTGCTCGACATCATCCGGCGGCTCAAGGCCGACTCGGCGTTCGACGAGATCGACATCATCGGCGGCAACGTGGCCACCCGCAGCGGAGCTCAGGCTCTGGTCGACGCGGGAGCCGACGCGATCAAGGTCGGCGTCGGCCCGGGGTCCATCTGCACGACCCGCGTGGTGGCGGGCGTCGGTGTGCCCCAGGTGACGGCCGTGTACGAGGCGTCTCTCTCGGCCCGCGAGACCGGCATCCCGGTCATCGCCGATGGCGGCCTGCAGTACTCGGGCGACATCGCCAAAGCTCTGGTCGCCGGAGCCGACACGGTCATGCTCGGCTCGCTCCTGGCCGGCACCGACGAGGCGCCCGGCGACCTGGTCTACAGCAACGGCAAGCAGTTCAAGAACTACCGCGGCATGGGCTCGCTCGGCGCGCTCAGCGACCGTGGCAAGAAGACCTCGTACTCGCGCGACCGCTACTTCCAGGCCGACGTGCCGTCTGACGCCCAACTGATCCCCGAGGGGATCGAGGGCCGGGTTCCGTACCGCGGCGCGCTCGGCGCCACGGTCTACCAGCTCGTCGGCGGACTGCGGCAGTCGATGTTCTACGTCGGCGCGCGCACCATCCCCGAGCTCAAGCAGCTCGGCAGGTTCGTGCGCATCACGCCGGCCGGGCTCAAGGAGTCGCACCCGCACGACATCCAGATGACCGTCGAGGCGCCGAACTACTCGCGATGATCGTCCGCGCCGCTGTTCCGGCGGAGCGAGCGGCTCTGATCGAACTGCAGCGGCGCGCGTCCTTGGCGAATCCGGGCGATCGGGAGGCACTGCTCGCGCATCCCGACGTCGTCGACACACCGCTCGAGCAGTTCGAGGCGGGCCAGGTGGTCATCGCCGAGAACGACGGATCGGTCCTCGGATTCGCGGCCGTTCTGCCGCGCGACGACGGCGACGCAGAGCTCGACGCCCTGTTCGTCGAGCCGGAGCTCTGGCGGGGCGGAGTCGGCAGAGCCCTCGTCGGACACGACGCCGTCCCCACTACTCGCGGTAGCCTGTCGGCACACAGGTCGGGACGAGAAGGGAGGCACCGTGTCGGAATCGCGCTCGCGAGCAGGAGGCTTCGGCCTCGGAGTGTTCGGACTGATGGCATACATCGGCGCGGCGATCTACTTCATCTCGCGCTCCGACGGATCGTTCTGGGGCGTCATTCTCGGTCTGCTGCAGGCGATCGTCTGGCCGGTCTACCTGGTATTCCACCTGCTCAGCGTGCTGCACGCCTGAGCGAGGAGATCCGTTCGACCGCCTCGGTCAGCACCTCGGCCGAGCACGCCAGGTTGAGGCGCGCGAAACCGGCTCCCGCCGGACCGAAGTCGGGCCCGGGCACCAGCGCGACCTTCGCCTCGTCCAGGATGCGGCCGCCAGGATCGTCTCCCCAGCCGAGCGCGCGCAGATCGAGCCAGGCCAGGAATCCAGCCCGGGGAGGGCGATAGCCCGCGTCGGGCAGCTTCGCCACGAGCAACGCGGTGAGCAGTTCGCTCGAGGCCTCGATCGCGGCGATCGCCCCGTCGAGCCACTCCTCGTCGTCGCGGAATGCCGCGGCGCTGGCGTGCAGCCCGAGGATGCTGGTGCGGGCTCCAACCTCGAAACTCATGGCGTCGAGCATGCCGATGGTGCGCTCGGACTCCGCGATCATCAGCGCGCACTTGAATCCCGCGAGATTGAAGCCCTTGCTCGCCGAGGTGACGGTGACGGTCTGGGCGCGGGCGGCATCCGAAACGCTCAGAAACGGCGTGAAGGTCTGCCCGGCGTGCACCAGGGGCGCGTGGATCTCGTCGCTGATGACGACGACATCATGGCGGGCCGCGCTCGCCGCCAGGGTTTTGAGATCGTCGGCCGGGTGAATCAGCCCCAGGGGGTTGTGCGGATGGCACAGCAGCATCGCGCGGGCGCCCTCCGCGAACGCGCGCTCGATGCCGTCGAGATCGAGTGCATACCCGCTCGGGCGATCGGCCCCCTCGACCAAGGGCACGTCGACGACGACGCCCCCCGCCTCGGCGATGAAGCTGACGAACGGCGGATAGACGGGGGTCGTGATCACGACGCCGTCACCAGGTCGGATCGACTGCCGCAAGGTCTCGACGATGGCCACGCTGACATCGGTGGTGGTCCGGATGCCGCCGAGGCCCGGCCGCCATCCCCAGCGCCGCTCGGCGAAGTCCGCGAAGGCCGCAGGCAGCTCGCCCGGGCCGCCGACGTAGCCGGAGTCGGACGCGTCGATGCGCTCGTGCAGCACGCGGCTGAGCCCCGGCGCGAGCGGGTAGTCCATCTCGGCGACGAAGAGCGGCAGCACGTCGGGCGGGTACTCCGTCCACTTCACACTCGTGCGGCGGCGCAGGATCTCGAGCGGCTCGGCCTCGACGTTCATGATCCGAGTGTGCACCATCGCCGCGATAGGCTGATCGGCTCGCCCCCGCGGTCGGGCGAAGGGCAGACCATGGGATTCATCGATGTCAACAACGTCTCGTTGACGCTGCCGGACGGGCGCCCGCTTCTCGACGAGGTGAACTTCCGCGTCGGCGAGGGCACCGTGTCGGCGCTGATCGGCGCGAACGGCGCGGGCAAGTCGACGCTGCTCAAGATCATCCGGGGCGAGGTCAAGCCCGACTCGGGGGTGATCTCCGTCGACGGTGGTCTCGGGGTCATGGACCAGTTCGTCGGCCACCTGCGCGACGACTCGACGGTGCGCGATCTGCTGATCTCGGTGGCACGGCCGGCAGTGCGAGACGCCGCCCGCGCGCTCGATGCGGCGGAGGAGGCGCTGATCGACGAGGACTCCACCGAGCGCCAGATGGCCTACGCGACCGCGCTCGCCGACTACGCCGATGCGGGCGGGTACGACCAGGAGACGATCTGGGATGTCTGCACCATGGCGGCCATCGGCATTCCGTTCGAGCGGGCGAAGTATCGCGCGGTGACCAGCCTGAGCGGGGGCGAGCAGAAGCGATTGGCTCTCGAGGCGCTGCTGCGCGGACCCGAGGAGGTGCTCCTGCTGGATGAGCCGGACAACTACCTCGACGTTCCGGGCAAGCGCTGGCTCGAAGATGCGCTGAAGAGCACGCCCAAGACGGTGCTGCTGGTCAGCCATGATCGTGAGCTGCTGGCGCGCGCGGCGGACCGCATCCTCACGCTCGAGCTCGGCGTAGCGGGCAACACGGTCTGGACGCACGGCGGCGGCTTCGGCAGCTACCACGACGCGCGCCGCGACCGCATGGACCGCCTCGACGAGCTGAAGCGCCGGTGGGACGAGCAGCACGCCAAGATCAAACAGCTGGTCGCCACGATGAAGGTCAAAGCCACGGCGAGCGATGAGTTCGCGTCGCGCTATCGCGCGGCGCAGACCCGGCTGCGCAAATTTGAGGAGGCTGGACCGCCTCAGCTGCGTCCGCTCGAGCAGAACCTCGCGATGCGTCTCGGCGGCGCGCGCACCGGCCGCCGCGCCCTAGTGGTCGAGCAACTCGAGTTGACCGGCCTCATGCAGCCGTTCGACCTGGAGGTCTGGTTCGGCGAGCGGGTCGCGGTTCTCGGCTCGAACGGCTCGGGCAAGTCGCATTTCTTGCGGTTGCTTGCGCTGGGCGGGAGCGATCCCGATCCGCGGGCAGGGCACGTCACGACCGTCGGAGCGACCCTCGATCCGGTTGCGCACACCGGTGTCGCCAGGTTGGGTGCGCGCGTGGTTCCCGGTTGGTTCGCGCAAGCGCACGAACATCCGGAGCTGATCGATCGCACGCTGCTCGAGATCCTCGGGCGGGGCGACGACAACCGTGACGGCCGCGGTCGCGAGGACGCGAGCCGCGCGCTCAACCGCTACGGGCTCGTGGATGCCGCCGAGCAGACCTTCGAGTCCCTGAGCGGTGGCCAGCAGGCCCGTCTGCAGATCCTGCTGCTCGAACTCAGCGGAGCCACCATGTTGCTGCTCGACGAACCGACCGACAACCTCGATCTGGTCTCGGCCGAGACGCTGCAGGATGCTCTCGAGCGTTTCGAAGGCACCGTGCTGGCTGTCACTCACGACCGCTGGTTCGCGCGCTCGTTCGATCGCTTCCTGGTGCTCGGTGCAGACGGGCGCGTGTACGAATCCGACGAGCCGGTCTGGGACGAGGCTCGCGTGCAGCGCGCCCGCTAAACAAGGACGCCGGCCAGACTGGCCTGGACGGCAGCGGGTTGGGATTCCCAAGCCGGCGAAGTCCGAGTATTCATGGGCGTGGTTATTCGCGCATTTTCAAATGCTTATTTTTTCACGCATTAGGTCATGCGTGTTTTTTCACGCATTGGGCTATGCTTGAAAAAACACGCATTGAAGACACTTGGGGGAGACATGCCGACGGCAGATGTCAGACGGTTCCGGGACCTTGGCGTCGTGATCAAGGCCGTCCGGGAGTCGCGGGGACTAAATCAAGAAGATCTCGCGGAAGATCTCGCATTTTCCCGAGACTATTTACGAGCCCTCGAAGACGGGAAGAGCACTCTCTACACGACCAGACTCTTTCGAACGCTAAATGCGTTGGGCATTCACATCAGCTTGACATATTCGCTTGAAGACCATCGTGGCTGAGTCGTCGTCCACCCGCGCGCTGGCCGTCTTTCTGCACGGCACAAAGATCGGAGTGGTTCAGCCTGGCAAGACCAGGGATCGAATCACTTTCGAATGGGATCCAAACTATGTGCCGGGTCCTGTCGCATTGACGGAGGCGTTCGGCACTATTCCTGGCATTGCACCAACAACCGCAGCCGTGTCCAACTTCTTCGGCGGCTATGCCCCGGAGGGAAATCAGCTGCGCGCAATGGCTGAGCAGAGGCACATCAAACCCGACGACCTATTTGGTCTTCTCAGAGAGTTCGGAGGGTCTATCGCAGGAGCTGTCACTTTCAGGGCGCTTGATGAACCGAAGACCTATCGTCCGCGATACAGCGAGATTGACAGCCGCACGTTAGGGAGGCGTCTCCGTCAGGCCGTCGAGCAGCACGACCTCGGGGTGCAAGACGACAGTAGATCGATGCTGCCGGGCTTCCAACCGAAGCTGCTGTTGGCGCAGTTTGGTGGGAACTGGTACGAGCCGCATGGTCGTGCGCACTCCACACACATCCTCAAACCCAGACTCGTCAGCCGACCCCACCAGATCTACAACGAGTACTACGCGCATGAGTTGTCTCGTCAGATGGGCTTATCCACCTTCGCCAGCTCAATCGAATCAGTAGGGCAAATGACCTACCTCTCGATTGAGAGGTTCGATCGGATCGTTGTTGGGCCCAAGAAGGTCGAACTCGTTCACCAGGAAGACTTCGCTCAAGCAATGGGTCTCGATTGGAAGAGCGAATCAGCCAAGTTTCAGGACCCGGATGCACCGAAATCAAAGGAGCACGCAAGCGCGTATCGAGTGGCAGAACTTGCAGGATCGCTCCGTTCGAACACTGAGCCGGTTGAAACATGGCTGCGGCAACTGATGTTTCATCTCCTGATCGGGGACAACGACGCTCACGCAAAGAATGTCGGCCTGATGCACGATGAGAGCGGCGCTTACCTCAGCCAGCTCTATGACGCAGTTCCGAACCTGTACCAAGAGGGTCGAGTCTCCTGGCAGCTCGCGATGGCAGTGGACGGCGAGTTCGACCATCGGAAGGTGACAGTTGACAGGATCGCAAAGGAAGCGCGGTCGTGGGGAGTGATTGCGGAGCAGCGAATTGCAACGATCATCGAGAAGTCACTTGCCGACTTTGAGAGTGCTCTTTCGACGGTGAAGGTGCCGAAGGAAGTCGATATTCGGTTGGCGAATTCGCTTCGCTGGAATGTCGAGAGGCTGCGGGGTGGGGAAGAGATCGGTCAACCCAAGACACGTCGTCGAATGACGCTAACCAAACAACCAATGCGCGGGAGGGTCTGACCAAGCGAGTCCTTCCGGGGTGCCGGATAGACTTCTGCAACGTGAGCGACATCGAGATCGGCCGGTCCAAGCGGGCGCGTCGCGCCTACGCGTTCGACGACATCGCGATCGTGCCGAGCCGTCGCACGCGCGATCCGCAGGATGTCTCAGTCAAGTGGACCATCGACGCGTTCACGTTCGAGATGCCGGTGCTCGCCGCCCCGATGGACTCGGTGGTCAGCCCGGCCACGGCCATCCAGATCGGCCGGCTCGGCGGCCTCGGCGTGCTCGACCTCGAAGGCCTCTGGACCCGCTACGACGACCCCGAGCCGGTGCTGGCCGAGATCCGCGCCTTGAAACCGGATGCGGCCACCGCGCGCATGCAGGCCCTGTACGCCGAGCCCATCAAGCCGGAACTGATCAAGGAGCGCATCGCGCAGATCCGGGCCGCGGGCGTCCCGGTGGCCGGAGCCCTGTCCCCGCAGCGCACGCAGGAGCACTCCCAGGCGGTCGTCGATGCCGGGGTCGACCTGTTCGTCATCCGCGGCACGACGGTCAGCGCCGAGCACGTCAGCAAGACGGTCGAGCCGCTCAACCTGAAGAAGTTCATCTACGAGCTCGACGTGCCGGTCATCGTCGGGGGAGCGGCGACCTACACGGCCGCGCTCCACCTGATGCGCACCGGCGCGGCCGGCGTGCTGGTCGGCTTCGGCGGGGGAGCGGCGTCGACGACGCGGGCGAGCCTCGGCATCCATGCTCCGATGGCCACCGCGGTGGCCGATGTGGCCGGGGCTCGACGTGACTACCTCGACGAGTCGGGCGGCCGCTACGTGCATGTGATCGCCGACGGCGGACTCGGCACCAGCGGCGACATCGTCAAGGCGATCTCGGTCGGCGCCGACGCCGTCATGCTCGGCACAGCGCTCGCCCGGGCTGACGAAGCCCCCGGTGGCGGGTGGCACTGGGGCTCGGAGGCGCACCATGCCGAGCTGCCGCGCGGGTTGCGGATGCCGGTCGGCACGGTCGCCGCGTTGGAGCAGTTGCTGTTCGGCCCGTCGTCGAACCCGGATGGCCGGGTCAACCTGATCGGCGCCCTCCGGCGGTCGATGGCGACGACCGGCTACTCCGACCTCAAGGAGTTCCAGCGGGTCGAGGTCGTGGTCGCGCCGTACAGGTTGAATTGAGTCAGCGCACCTGGTTGCGGCGCCGTTGCGGCTCACGGGGGACGGCACTACCCTGGCGCCGTGACTCAGCCCCGCCTCCGCGACCGTGTCGGGGAAGCCGACGCTGAACGGTTCGTCGGACGCGAGGTCGAACTCGCCTTGGTTGATCGCGTCCTCGTGCCCGGCGGTTCTGAGCGGATCCTCCTGGTGCACGGTCCCGGCGGGATCGGCAAGAGCGCGCTGCTGCGCGCGGCGGCACGACATGGTGCGACCGCCGGCTACCTGGTCAGGATGCACGACGGCCGTGCGGTGCCCCTCGCGTTCGACCGACTGGTCGCTGAGGTCCTGCCGGAAGAGGGATCTCAGCCACCCCTTGTCGTCCTCGACGAGGCCGATCATCTGGGTGCGAACCTGGCCGTGCTCCGGGACGTGCTCCTCGAACAGCTGCCCCCCGCCGCGCGGATCATCGTCTCGATGCGCTCCACCCCTGACAGCGGATGGCGGCGTGGCGGTCTCGACGCGATCACGGCAGAACTCGCGCTCGGTCCGCTCAGCGACGAGGAGGCGCTGCTCCTGCTCGCCGAACGGGGAGTCGCGGAACCGGAACAACGGCGGGTGCTCGCCGATTGGGCGGCAGGGTCGCCGCTTGCTCTGACCGTGGCCTCGGCATCCGAGCAGGACGTACCCCGTGGCCCACGTGAGAGGGTTCTCGACGAGCAGCTGAGTCGATGGCTCGCCGGCCGCGAGCTCGACGCGATCGATCCCGAGGTCCTCGAGGTCGTGGCGGTCACCTGGGCGGTGGACGCCCGGCTGCTCGCCGCCGCTCTGCCGGCCCGACGCACCCGCGAGGCGATGGCCCAGCTCGCCGCGCTCTCGGTGGTGCAGTTGGTGGGAGGGCGCGCGGTGCTCCATCCGGTGCTCGCGCGAGCGATCAGGGCGCGGATGCAGGCGGAGAACCCGGGCCGGCTGCGCGAACTCACCGGTCGCATTGCCGAACACCTCGCGACGCGCGCGGCACTCGGTCAGACCCATGCCCTGCTCGAACTCGCCGAACTCGTGCAGGACCCAACGCTGCGCGCCGGAATGTCGCTCGCCGCGAGCAAAACGCACTACGCGGACGCGCTGCGCCGCGGCGATCTCGACAGCCTCGGCCGCGCTCTCGGACTCTCCTCGGAGCCGCGGTGGCCCTTTGTCGTCCGCGGGGTCGAAGCCCTCGCGGATTACGCAACCATCGTGCGCCACGTCTCCGGTGACATCGATGCGCTCGGGCTCTTCGCCTCATTCGATGCGCTGCGCGCCGTGAGCGCCGACGATCCGGCCGCTGCCGAAGTCGTTGATGCGGCACTCGAGGCGGGGTGCGATCCGGGCCGCACCGTCCTCGGCATGGCGCTGATCGTCGGCAGCGGCCCCCGCTACGCCGAGGCGATGCGCGCCGGGAACGGGTCGGCCATCATGCGCGCCGGGATTCCGGATGTGCGATGGACGATCGTGCATTACCCCGCGCCGGTCCCGCGGCCGACCGACTACCTGGCCGCGGCGGGCTATCAGCCGCTGGGGACCGGGCCCGCGGGAGGGACCTTCGTCGCCGATTACGGCCCGGGCGGCCTGATCGGCTTCGTGCGGGACACCGTGCTCGCGGAGCAGGGCCGGGCTCCACGCTCCGACGGGGTGTCCGTCCTGCTCGCGCGCACCGACGACCCGGTGCGCGAGGCGCAGCTGCGCGCTGTTCTTGACGAGGTGTTCGGCAACTCCGCAGAGGATCGCCGCCTGCGTCGCATCATCGAGCTCGCCCACCTCGGCGCGCGCAGGTCTGAGGCGGAGGCGCTCGCCGCGCTGCACACCAGCCGCACGAGCTACTACCGCCTCCTGCGCCAGGCGCGGGAGCGCTTGCTCGCCCACGGCTGAAGATGGGATCGTGGTGGTACTGACCCGCCGCGACCCGGTCCCTAGCCTCGGAGCATGACTCGTGTTCTCGGAAGCGCGGTCGCCGCGCTCTTCGCTGCCTCCGTCCTCACGCTCCTGCTCGCCTCACCGGCCGCCGCCGATTTCGCGCCGGGGAACGTCCCCGAGATCGAGATCAGCCAGAACTCGGTCGACAACTGGAGCATCGACATCCACGTCGCATGCCCGGTCGGATCGACCACGGTCTCGCTCGATCTGCCCTTCCTGTCGCCCAACCCCTATGCGGGGCCGAACGCGCTCGTCGACGGCGAATGGTCCCAGGACGGCATCGCGCTGCCCGCGGGCGTGTACGGCACGACGATCACGGGCACCGCGACCTGCGATGTCGAGGACTCGCCCGCGAGCGCCAGTTACGACGTGCCGGCTGCGGGTGCCGCGTGGGATTTCACTCTCACCACGGCGAGCACGATCCACATGAACGAGGCGTTCTCGATGACGGCGGACTGCACGCTGCCCGACGGCGTCACGCCGACGCTGCATCCGATCGAGTTCCAGGCCATGCTCGGCGCGGTCCTCCTCGCCAGCTATCAGTCGAGCACGAACCCGGTGACTCATGGCTTCGCGCCGTCGGTTTCGACCCCGGCCCTGATGTCGTCGGTCACCGGCACCCCAATCGCCCCCGGGGACACCATCGACATCATGGCGACCTGCGCGGGACTGTCCGGCCAACAGGTGGTGTACGACCACCGCACGGTTCGCGTCCTGGTTCTCGCGGACGCCGCTGTTCCGGATCCCGGGACACCGCCGGTCGACACGCTGGCCAAGACCGGGACCGCAGACGCAGTACCGGGAATCCTGGCCGGGGCGGCCTTGATCGGGGTGGGTATCCTGCTCCTTGTTCGCCGTCGCGTTGCCTGACCCTGCGGCGCGAGTGTTTCGCCTGCGGCGCACTGCCGGATGAGGCATCCGGGGCCTCGGTAGAATGGACCCATGGTCGATGTGCGGCGGGTGAAGCTTCCCGGAGTCGGGGTGCTGCACACCTTCGTCACGGATGACGGGGGCAAGGTGGGCGTCATCAGCCACCGCTCGGGCCACAGCGATCTGATCACGTTCGCCGATGCTGACGACGGCTCCGCCAAGAAGGTCTCGCTCCGCCTCGACGAGGACGAGGCGCACACCCTGGCCGAGTTGCTCGGCGGCACCAAGATCACCGAGTCGCTCTCCGGACTCGATCAGATCCCGGGCCTGTCGATCGACTGGTTCCACGTCGACTACGACGACCACATCGCGGGCCAGGCGATCGGCAGCATGACCGACCGCGGCCTGCCGGGCGTGACGGTCGTCGCGATCGTGCGCGGCGAATCCGCGAACCCGGCCCCCGATGTCGACTTCAAGGTCTTCCCCGGCGACACCCTCGTCGTCGCCGGCGCGCCCGAGAAGGTCGCGAAGGCATTCCTCTTCTATCGCACGGGCGAGTTCAAGGCGAAGGCCGAGTCCGTGGACGCGCCGCCCGGAAGGTAGCCAGGGTGGGTCACGAACTCCTCGTCCTCGGCGTCCTGTTCGTCATCGCCTACCTGCTGGGGCGGCTCGGCAAGCTCATCGGGCTGCCCGCCATCCCGATCTACATGCTGGTCGGCCTCATCGCGAGTCCGCACGTCGACTGGTTCCCGCTCGATTTCAAGGCGGCGGATGTCGAACTCGTCGCGATCGTCGGCCTCATCTTCCTGCTCTTCAGTCTCGGCCTCGAGTTCGACCAGGACGAGTTCTTCGGCAACATCCGCTCGCTGCTGCTCAGCGGCGGCACCCGCATCGTCATCAACATGGGGTTCGGCTTCCTGTTCGGGCTCTGGGTCGGCTGGGGCACGCGAGAGGCGCTGGTCATCGCGGGGATGACCGCCACCAGTTCTAGCGCGATCGTCACCAAGCTGCTCATCGAGCTGCGACGCCTGACCAACCGCGAGACGCCGGCGATCCTGGGGATCACGGTGGTCGAAGACGTCTTCATCGCCGTCTACCTGGCCATCGTCACAGTGATCATCGGCGGCGAGAAGACCGTCTGGGCGATCGTGCTGCAGCTCACGATCTCGTTCGGGTTCCTGGTGGCGATGTTCGCGCTGGCTCGCTGGGGTGGGCGCGTGGTTTCGCGGCTGGTGGGCGCCCGCGACGACGAGCTGTTCACGATTCTGTTCTTCGGCCTCGCCGTGGCGTTCGGGGGCATCGGCGAACTGCTCGGGGTGTCGAATGCGATCGGCGCATTCCTGATCGGCCTGGTCCTGGGTGCGACCAGGTACAAGGCGCGCATCGAGCAGTTCTCGCTGCCATTGCGCGACGTGTTCGGCGCGTTCTTCTTCTTGAATTTCGGCTTGGCGCTCGACCCGTCCACCTTCGGCGGGGTGCTGGTGCCGGTGATCGTCGCGGTGGCGATGACGCTGGTGCTCAACACCGCGGGCGGGCAGTTGATCGCCTGGCTCAACAGGCTGACGCCCGCCGAGGGCTTCAACGTGAGCGCGATGCTGCAGAATCGCGGCGAGTTCGCGCTGATCCTCGCGACCCTCGCGTCGGCGGCCGGGCTCGACTCTCGGCTGACTCCCTTCGCCGGACTGTACGTTCTGATCATGGCGATCGTCGGACCCGTGCTCGCGGTCAACTCGGAGCGCGCAGGCGGGTGGATCTTCACCCGGCGCCTGGGGCGGCGTTCCGGACCCGACACGGAGGGTGCCGTGCTGGCCCCGGTGCGGCGTGATCGCGACCCCGCGATCGCACTGGCCGAGGCAGCCATGGCGGGTTCCGGGGATGACGAGCTGGCCGCGCTGGACGTGGCGGCATCCGACGGGGTGGCCGCGGGCGCGGTCGACGGCACCGGGACCTTCCTCGCCGACGAGCACGAAGGAGAGCTGCTCGGTGCGGGCGCGGACCCGGATGCCGGCACCGACGGCGACGCGAACGCGGACGCCGACTCCGACTCCGACTCCGACTCCGACGAGTCGCGCATCGACCGCCAGGCCGGTGAGCAGAGCGACCACCACGACGCGCGGAGCCCCGCTGCGCGCGAACGCGATCCGGAGTACTAGTGGACGCTCCTCCCGGCCCGGGGTTCTGGGCCATCGCACGTCGCCCGCGCTGGATCGGCGCTCTGCTGCTCGCGCTCGCCGTCGCGGCCGGGTTCTCGGCCCTCGGCCAGTGGCAGCTGGCGCGCAGCGTCGCGTCGGCACCCGTCGACCGGGCAGACACCGAGGCGCTGATCGCCTTGTCCTCCCTGGCCGAGCCCGGCACATCCGTCACCGACAAGCAACTGGGCAGGATGGTGACGGTCGCCGGCACGCTCGCTGACGACGACTTCGTGGTGCTCGGCAACCGGCTCAACGGCGGCGTTGCCGGGTTCTGGCTGGTCGGGCACGTGACGACCGAGGCCGGCCCGGAGCTCGCGGTCGCCCTCGGCTGGGCTCCGACCCGCGCGCAGGCCGTGGCGGCCGAAGGCTCGGCGGTGATCGCGAGCCCGCTGATCGGGCGCTACCTGCCCAGCGAGGCGCCCGATCAACCCGATGTCGAGAAGGGCGTGCAGAGCGCGGCATCCGTGCCCGCCTTGATCAATCAGTGGAAGCACTTCGGCGGCTCGGTGTACGGCGGTTACGTCGTCGCCCGCACTCCCGCTCCCGGGCTGGAATCCATCGACTCGCCCGCCCCCAGCCAAGAGGTTTCGCTCAACTGGCTCAACATCTTCTACGCCGCCGAGTGGGCGATCTTCGCCGCGTTCGCTGTCTACCTCTGGTACCGGCTGGTCAAGGATGTCGTCGAGAGAGAAGCCCAACCGGGCGACCGTAGAATGGACGCATGACCGGACCACGCCCCGCCGATGTCCCCCGGGTGCGGAACGTGCTGCGGGTGTTCCGGGTCTCGGCCATCGTCACCGGCGTCTTCCTGCTGCTGCTCTGCGCGATGATGGTGCTGCGTTACGGCCTGCTCGTCGACATCGAGCTGAACGGGCCGTTCGGGTTTCTCGCCTTGACTCCGCGCAGCCAGATCACCGGGGTCGACCTCTCGACGGCGATCCTGATCGTGCACGGCTGGCTCTACGTGGTGTACCTGGGATGCGACTTCCTGCTCTGGCGGTTCGTGCGCTTCTCGTTCGGCCGGTTCCTGTTCTTCGCGCTGGGCGGCATCATCCCGTTCCTCTCGTTCTACTTCGAGTTCCGCATTCCGGCCTACGTCAGGTCGCAGTTGGAGCAGGCGGAGGCGGCCGCACCCGTGGGTGCAGCGGCGTGAGCGATGGTGCTGCCGAGTCCGCGGCGAACAGCGAAGCCCATCCGGTTCTTGTCGTCGACTTCGGGGCGCAGTACGCCCAGTTGATCGCGCGCCGGGTGCGTGAGGCCGGCGTCTACAGCGAGATCGTGCCGCACACCATCACGGCGGCGGAGGTGTCCGCGAAGAACCCGGCGGGCATCGTGCTGAGCGGCGGTCCGTCGAGCGTCTACGAGGAGGGCTCGCCCGATCTCGACCCCGGCGTGCTCGAACTCGGCGTGCCGACGTTGGGCATCTGCTACGGCTTCCAGGTGATGGCCCAACAGCTCGGCGGCGAGGTCGCGCCGACGGGCGTGCGCGAATACGGGTCGACGTCCGTACGGCTGAGCGGGCCGGGCGGCACCTTCCTCGCGGGGCAGCCGCCCGAGCAGACCGCGTGGATGAGCCACGGCGACTCCGTCGTGCGCGCCCCCGAGGGGTTCGACGTGCTGGCCTCGAGCGACGCCACCCCGGTGGCCGCGTTCGCCAGCGACGCGCGCAAGCTGTACGGGGTCCAGTGGCATCCCGAGGTCAGGCACTCGCAGTTCGGCCAGCGAGTGCTCGAGAACTTCCTGCACGCCGCTGCGGGCATTCCCGCCGACTGGAACAGCGGCAACGTGATCGCCGAGCAGGTCGAGAAGATCCGAGCTCAGGTCGGCAGCGGCAGGGTGATCTGCGGGCTGTCGGGCGGAGTGGATTCGGCGGTCGCCGCGGCACTGGTGCACAAGGCGGTCGGAGACCAGCTGGTGTGCGTCTTCGTCGACCACGGGCTGCTGCGGGCGGACGAGCGCGCAGCAGGTCGAGCAGGACTATGTGGCGGCCACCGGGGTGCGCCTGGTCACGATCGACGCGGCCGAGCAGTTCCTTGACGGCGCTGGGCGGGGTCACCGACCCGGAGCAGAAGCGCAAGATCATCGGCCGCGAGTTCATCCGCACCTTCGAGCAGGCCCAGGCCGAGCTGGTCGCCGAGTCGGCGGCCGACGGCGACCCGATCCGATTCCTGGTGCAGGGCACGCTCTACCCGGATGTCGTGGAATCCGGTGGCGGCACCGGCACCGCCAACATCAAGAGCCACCACAACGTGGGCGGCCTGCCCGACGACCTGCAGTTCGAACTGGTGGAGCCGCTGCGCACCCTGTTCAAGGACGAGGTGCGCGCCATCGGCCGAGAGCTGGGGCTGCCCGAGGTCATCGTGGGGCGCCAGCCGTTCCCCGGGCCGGGGCTCGGCATCCGGATCGTCGGCGAGGTCACCTTCGAGCGGCTCGAGCTGCTGCGCAAGGCGGATGCCATCGCGCGCTTCGAGCTGAGCGCCGCCGGTCTCGACACCGAGATCTGGCAGTGCCCGGTCGTGCTCCTTGCCGACGTGCGGAGCGTCGGCGTGCAGGGCGACGGCCGCAGCTACGGCCACCCGATCGTGCTGCGGCCGGTGTCGAGCGAAGACGCGATGACCGCGGACTGGACCCGACTGCCGTACGACGTGCTCGCCAAGATCTCGACCCGGATCACCAACGAGGTCGCCGGTGTGAACCGGGTCGTGCTCGACGTGACGTCGAAGCCGCCGGGAACGATCGAATGGGAGTGAGGCGGAAATGAAAGAGGCCATTTCTGGCCTCTTTCCCGCCTCACTCCGACGCCCGTCTCGGGCGCCGGAACCACGTGCGAATACCTAGTTACGCGGCATGAAGTACGAGATCAGCCGCAGGATCTCGAGGTAGAGCCAGACCACGGTGACGACGATGCCGAAGGCGGCCGTCCAGCCGTATCGGCGTGGCTGACCGGTCTGCACCCCGCGCTGAACGAAGTCGAAGTCGATGACCAGGGAGTACGCGGCCATGATGACGACGAGGATTCCGAGGGGAACGCCGAGCGGGATGCTCGTGCCCGGGATCACGACATCGCGCAGCCCGTTCATCGACTTCGTGACGCCGAACAGCATCAGGCCGAGGTTGACCACCGAGAAGGCGAGATAGCCGACGATCGCGACCAGGAAGATCTTGGTCGCACGCTTCGAGGCCCGCACCTTGCCGCTCGCGAAGAGAGCCAGGGTGACCGCGACCACGCCGAGCGTGCCGAACACGGCCATCGGCACGATGCCCGAGCCGTACGCCTGGTTGTACCAGGCCGAGACGGCGCCGACCAGCGCGCCCTCGGCGAGGGAGTAGATCAGAATCAGAGCCGGCGACGGCTCGCGCTTGAACGAGTTGACCAGGCCCAGCACGAGCCCGACGATCAGCGCAGGGAACAGCACGATCGGGAAGGCCCATCCGACGGCGGCTCCGACGACGAGAACGAGGAAGCTCACCGCGGTCTTGACGATCGTGTCTTCGTAGCTCATGCGGTCCATCTGGGATGCTGTGGCATCCGGAAGGGCCAGATGCGCGTCGAGCTGCGCAGCCGTCGGGATCGGCACGGCGGTGGCGGTTGCGGCGTCCTTCGACGCCTGGCGCTGGGCAGCCTTCGGCGAGAAGGCCGGGGAGTTGGAGAAGACGGGGTTCGACATGGCGCGCTCCGATGGTCGGGTCAGCTGAGTTTAAGACGGCGGCCAGGGAAGATGCTGGGTGGTGCGAGTTCCTGCCACCGCGCGCGCGGCCCAGGCCGAGCCGACGATCACCGCGGATTCGATTGCGAGGGCGGGCAGCATCCCGCTGTAGTCGGGAAAGAGTCGAGCCACGATGACCGCGCCGGCCAGCACGAACGTGACGGTCGGATAACTGCGCAGTGGCCGGCCGCGCACCAGCAGCCACCCGATGTACGGCAGCACCAGCACCCCGATGAAGCGCGGACCGGTCAGCAGCAGCAACACGGCAGGCGTCGAGATGACGACGGCGACCACGCGGCGCCACCCGTCGGCCGGCATCACCGCCCAACCCGCGACGTGGGCGAGCAGTCCGGCCAACAGCAGCAGCAGAACGTAGGTGTTCGACCCCGCGATCGCCACCGCGCCCGAGACGATCAGAGCGCCGCCGCCGACCGTGCGCGCCCATGCGGCACCCCAGCGCAAAGGCAGAGTGGTCGTGCTCACGTTGCCACCGTTCAGGCGTTGAGGACGAGGTAGCTGATCCCGATCACCAGCACCGCCGCGAGCGAGAGGTAGCCGAGCACGATCGCGACCCACGCGATCGCGGTGCCGCGTTCTCCCGAGCGGCTGATCTGGTTCAGTGCGAGATGCCCGAACAGGGCCGCAAGCGGGCTGACCAGGCAGCCGAGAATGAGTGCGAGGACGGCCAGGATGTTGACGCGCGGCTCGACCGCTTCCGGGCGGATCGCGGCGGGGGTGGGATCCGGCTCATCGGCGGGGATGTCTTCGGCGCGCAGAACCGGACTCGCGGGCGCGACAGCGGCCGCGGCCGCCGTCGGGATCGGGGCGGTCGCGCTCTGAGCGACGCCGGTCGGAGTGCCGCAATAGATGCAGAACTTCCACTCCGGCTGCAGCTCACGGGAGCAGTTCGCGCACGCGGCCATGGTTCCGCAAGATTATCGTGAGCGCATGAGAGCCTTGCACCCCCCGTTCGTGATCGGGCACCGGGGGGCTCCCGGGTACCGTCCCGAGCACACCAGGGCATCGTTCGAGCTGGCTTTCGCACTGGGTGCCGACGCGGTGGAACCCGACCTGGTGTCCACCCGTGATGGCGTGCTGGTGATCAGGCACGAGAACGAGATCTCGGGGACGACGGATGTGTCGCAGCATCCCGAATTCGCGGATCGCCGCACGACCAAGGTGGTCGACGGGGTCTCGTTGACCGGGTGGTTCACCGAGGACTTCACCTGGAGCGAGCTCGCGACACTGCGCGCGGTCGAGCGCCTGCCCAAGATCCGGCAGCACAACGCCACCTTCGACGGCGCGCAGCCCCTGCTGCGGCTCAGCGACCTGATCGAGATCATCGACGAGGCGAGCGTGCGGCTGCGTCGCCCACTGCGCATGGTCAGCGAGATCAAGCACCCGAGCTATTTCGCGTCGATCGGGATGCCGCTCGACGAGCTCGTCGCCGACCAGCTGAAGCCGTGGGGCTCGCGCGACCGCCTGACGGTGGAGTGCTTCGAGCAGACCGTGCTCGGCCAGGTGCGAAAGCGGGGAGTGGATGCCGACTACGTCTACCTGATGGAGTCCACCGGGGCGGCGGCCGATCTGGTCGCGCGCGACGGCTCGGCTGCGACGAGCTACAGCGAGCAGCTCACGGATGCGGGGCTCGCCCGGCTGGCGCGCGACGTGGACGGGATCAGCGTGGACAAGTCGCTGCTGCTGACGGCCGGCACCGCGCGCGGCTCGGTCGGCACCAGCGCGCTGGTCACCCGGGCGCACCAACTCGGCCTGCAGGTGTTCACCTGGACGTTCCGCCCCGAGAACCGGTTTCTCACGCCCGGCCATCGGGTCGGCTCGGCGAGGGCCGGCGGCCGACTGGGGCGACTGGAGGCGGGAGTTCGAGCTGCTGGTGAGCACCGGCGTCGACGGCATCTTCGCCGATCATCCGGACCTGGCGATCGCGGCGCGCGACGGGCTGTGACGGCCGGAGGGCCGCGGTCGGCTCGGGCCACCGTCGCACGCCGCCGGTAGAATCGGGAGATCATGACCTCGGTTCTGGACGGCTTCGACGCGGATCCAGGCACGGCTGCGGGCGGCGCTCCCGTTCCCGACGACGCGCTGCTCGAGGGACTCAACCCGCAGCAGCGCGAGGCCGTGCTCTACCGGGGCCCGAGTCTGCTGATCGTCGCGGGCGCCGGCTCCGGCAAGACGAGCGTGCTGACCCGCCGCATCGCCGGGCTCATCCAGACCCGCGAGGCGTGGCCGAGCCAGATCCTCGCCATCACCTTCACCAACAAGGCGGCGGCCGAGATGCGCGAGCGCGTCCAGGCGCTGGTCGGCGGGGCGGCCGAGGGCATGTGGATCTCGACCTTCCACTCGGCGTGCGTTCGCATCCTGCGGCGGCAGGCGACCGTGATGGGAATGACGCAGGGCTTCAGCATCTACGACTCGGCCGACAGTCGCGCGCTGATCAAGCGCATCCTGAAAGAGCTGGATGCCGACACCCTCGGCTTCACCCCCGGCAATGTGAGCGCCAAGATCTCGAAGCTGAAGAACGAGCTGACCGACGCCGAGAGCTACTCGCGCAACGTCAACACCGACGACCCGAATGAGGTCGCCTTCCTCGAGATCTTCCGCCGCTACACGGCCGGCCTGCGCCGCGCCAACGCGCTCGACTTCGACGACCTGATCGCCGAGACCGTGCACCTCTTCCGCGCGTTCCCCGAGGTGGCGGCGCTGTACCAGCGGCGCTTCCGGCACGTGCTGGTCGACGAGTACCAAGACACCAACCACGCCCAGTACGCGCTGATCCGCGAGCTGGTGCGGCCGATCAAGCCCGAGCACGTGCCAGAAGACACCCGCATGCGCGTGGATGCCGGCGGCGGCATCCCGGGCGCCTCGCTCACCGTGGTGGGCGATTCCGACCAGTCGATCTACGCGTTCCGCGGTGCCGACATCCGCAACATCGTGGAGTTCGAGCGCGACTTCCCCAACTCGAAGACCATCCTGCTCGAGCAGAACTACCGCTCGACCCAGAACATCCTCGACGCGGCCAACGCCGTCATCGGCAACAACTTCGACCGCATTGCGAAGAACCTGTTCACCACGGTCGGCGCCGGCGACAAGATCGTCGGCTACACCGGATACACCGGGCACGACGAGGCGCAGTTCGTGGCCGATGAGATCTCGACCCTGCACGAGGGCGGCGAGCGCTACAGCGACATCGCGGTCTTCTACCGCACCAACTCGCAGACGCGGGCCCTTGAAGAGATCTTCATCCGCTCGGCCATCCCCTACCGCGTGCTGGGAGGCACGAAGTTCTACGAGCGCGCCGAGATCAAGGATGCGATGGCCTACCTGATCCAGGTCGCCAACCCGGCAGACGACCTGGCCCTGCGCCGCATCATGAACGTGCCCAAGCGCGGCATCGGACCGGCGACCGAGGCGGCACTGCAGGCGCACGCCGATCGGGTCGGTGTGCTGCTGCGAGACGCGCTTCCGGATGCCGGCCAACTCGGCCTGGGCCCGAAGGTGACGGCGGCCATCCTCGACTTCGCGTCGATCATGGACGAGGCCAGCGAGTCGGCGGCCACGGCCAAGCCCGCAGACATCCTGACCACGATCCTGAACCGCACCGGCTACATCGACGCGCTGCGCGCTACCCGCGACCCGCAGGACGAGGCTCGCATCGAGAACGTCGAAGAGCTGGTGGCGGTCACGAAGGAGTACGCGCGCAACAATCCCGACGGCACCCTGATCGACTTCCTCACCGAGGTGGCGCTGGTCGCGGCGGCCGACGAGCTGGATGACTCGAGCGGCACCGTCTCGCTGATGACGCTGCACACCGCGAAGGGCCTGGAGTACGAGTCGGTGTTCCTCACCGGGATCGAAGAAGACCTGATGCCGCACCGCATGTCGACCGGCGAGCCGGGCGGCCTGGCCGAGGAGCGCCGCCTCTTCTACGTGGGCATCACGCGCGCCAAGAAGCGGCTGTACCTCTCACTCGCCATGACACGCTCGGCCTTCGGCGACACCAGCGTCGCCATGCCCAGCAGGTACCTGCAAGAGATTCCGCCCGAGCTGATCGAGTGGCGTCAGAGCCCCGGGATGGCGAATTCGCGGGGCGGGTCGAGGTCACGAGCACTGAACGGCCGCTCGTCATACGGCAGTTCGGCGTCGGGCGCGCGAGCCGCGTACGCTGCTCGCGCGACACGGTGCCGTCGGCGCCACCGCGGGTGAAGACCGAGTGGACATCGCCCGTCACCAACAAGGTGCGCGACAACGGCGACCTGACGCTGGCGGTGGGGGACCGCATCCGGCACGCGGATTTCGGCGAGGGCCGCGTGAGCGCCGTGACCGGCGAGGGCACCAAGAGCATCGCCGAGGTGCAGTTCGAGCAGGCGGGCCGCAAGCGCCTGCTGATCAAGATCGCGCCGATCGAGAAGCTGTAGGGCTAGGCCTCGAGCTCGATCGGCGCCTCGGCGTCGGGCTCGATCGCCGGGAGGTTCCGCCGTCTCACGACGACCACGATGAGCAGCGCGACGGCGCACAGCAGCAGCGCCGTCGCCGCCGTCGCGACCCCGCCCGCGACACCCAGCCCGCCGGCGAGCACGCCGATCAGGACGCCGCTGCCGGCCTGGAAGCCCTGCGCCGTCATCCCGGCGGCGCCCACGAAGCGCCCGCGCCGGTCGGACGGGGCCTCCAGCTGCACGATGGTCTGCGACGTCGACGCGGCCGTCAGGCTGCTCGCCCCCGCCACGACGAGTGCGGCGATCGACAGCGGGTAGCTCTGCGACAGCGCGAACACCAGGATGCTCGCCGCGAACGCGATCCCGGCCCCGATCGCCAGCCGGGTGCTGGCCCGGATGCGGCCGATCGCCTCGAGCGTGATCCCCGCAGCGGTGGCGCCGGCCGCCATCGAGGAGACCAGCACCGCGTAGCCGGCGCCGTTGGAGCCCTGACCGAGGATGCCGCCGAACTCCGGCAGCAGCGGCATGAGCGCGACGCCGATGAACAACGCGATCGCGCCCTGCAGGATCATGACGACCAGGATCGACGGGTACTTCGGCACGTCGCGCAGCACGTTCACGATGTCGCGCAGGTGCGGGGCGGCCCGTCGCGTGACGTCGCGCAGGTGGCCGGTGATCGGCACGACGAAGAGGTAGGTGAAGAACGGCAGGTACATCGCGACGTTGAGGAACATCCCGATGGTCGGCCCGACCGTGAACAGCAGCAGGCCGCTCCGAGCGCCGGCCCGACCAGCTGCCCGAGCGTGATCCCGGTCGCGGTGAGCCGCACGGCGCTGGGCAGGTCGGTCGGCCCGACCATGTCGTAGAGCATGAGCTGGTCGGGCGCCTTCCAGATCGCGCTGGCGAAGCCGTGCAGCAGCAGGAGCGCGACAGCCTCCCAGGGCTGCAGACTGTGCGTCGCGAACAGGATGCCCCAGATCGACGGATGCCGCGATGAACAGCAGGGCCGACAGTTGGATGAGGCGACGGCAGTCGAACCGGTCGGCGAGCGCCCCGAGCGGGATCGCGAAGAACAGGTGCGGCAGCCAGTGCGTCAGCACCGCGAGGCCGGCCAGCACCGGCGAGTGGAAGGTCTGCCACATCACCCAGTAGGTGATCGCGTGCTCGAGATTGTCGCCTCCCATCATGAGCACGCTGCCGGCCAGGTAGCCCTTGTACCAGGGCGCGCGGAGGGCGGCGAATCTCATCAGATCAGCCTAGGGCGGCGACTTGTGGATGACGGAATGTCATGTTCGCCGTGACTGTGCCATGATCCATGTGTACTTTCATCTGTCTCAAGCGCATGTTGAGGAGTCGTTGTGGCCGTTTACAAGGTGTCATCGGAAGTCTTGGCCGGAGCCGCCAGCCAACTCACCGCAGGGTCGGGTGAGGCGCAGGAGCTGCTGACCCGCCTGCGCAAGCTGGTGGAGTCGTTGGGCAGCGACTGGGAGGGCGCCGGCGCCGGGGCGTTCAACGACCTGTACGTCGAATTCAACACCGCGGGTGGGCAGTTGACCGAGGCCCTGGACGGGATCGCGTCGCTGCTGTCAAAGGCCGCGGGCTACTACGCCGAGTCGGAGACCAACGTCGCGAACGCGTTCCGCAGCTGAGCCGCCGACGAGGGTCGTGGGCGGTGAGAAGGTGAGCGCGGTACGAGTCTCGTCGTCGGCCGTCGAAGCCGCGGCCACCACGGTGGCGGCGCGGGTTGCCGATTTCGACGTGCACGTCGGCGCTCTTGAGCGCCTGGTCTCGGCGACGGTCGGCGGCGACTGGATCGGTTCGGGCGCTGAGTCGTTCCGAGCCGACTTCGAATTGTGGCTGGTCCGGTGCCCGCGAGGTGCATGAGGCGCTCTCACGCATCGGGTCGCTTCTGGCGTCGGCGTCGCAGACCTACGAGACGACCGAAACCACCGTGACTCGCGCCTCGGAGTCGGCCTCCGTGGTCACGACCGACCGTCGAGCGGGGGCGTAGATGGCACGCCACGAGGTGGACAGCGCAGCGATGGCAGACCTGGTCGCGCAACTGACGAGCGTCACCGAGTTCACACTCGACCTCGTCCAGCAGGTCGAGGCGGTCAAGCAGGCGGTTTCGGCGCAGTGGTCAGGTGAGGCGAATGCCGAGTATCACAGGCTCCATGCCGAGTGGATGGACGGCGCGCAGAAGATGACCGCCGGTGCGCACGACATCACCACGCGCGCGATGACCTCTGCGGAAAACTATGAGCAGGTCGCCGATCACGTCACGGCGTTGTGGAGCTGAGCATGAGCTATACGAGACTGAGCCTCGATCCCGACGGCTACTGGCATTCTTCGACGAAGGCCACCACGGCGGCGAAGCACCTCGAGTTGGCTGGTGAGCACGCGCTGAAAGCGCTCTTCGGCCTGGCTCATATGGGTGGTGACGACGAGGCGGGCGGCAAGTTCGCTCACGGGTATGACAAATACGCCGCCGCGATCTTCGACGGACTGGGCTACCTCTGCACGGCCCTGTCGCAGACCGCGACGACCTTTGCCGCGTCCGCGGTGTCGCACGCCAACGCAGAGGCGGCGAATGCCGGGCAGGCGAACGCCGGATCGGTCGTGCCGTCGCACCCCGTTCGGGCCACGACGACGGTGACATTCGCACATCCCGCGTCGGCGTACGGGGGAACGAACGTCTTCCCCCAGGGTTGGACGTTCGTTCAGGCGTTGATCTCTGCGGCGTGGCCCGACGGCGACACGGGAAAGATGCGGCACGGCCGGACTGCCTGGAATGCGCTCGCCGACGACATCGATCACGCAGCCTCCAAGTACATCTCGACCCTGCTGGATCCGCTGGACGGCTTCCAAGCACCAGACATCGCCGCGATCACCGCCGCGACGTCGAAGCTCGAGCCGGCCGCCAGGGAGCTGTCAGCGGAATGCCGTGCGTTGGCGGAAGTGTGTGGCACGTATGCCGACGCGGTCGACTCCGCTCATCAGGAGTCCGAGAAGGAGCTCGCCGAGTTCATGATCACCTCCGCGGCGGCGATCGGGATATCCGTCCTGTTGACGCCCCTCACGGCCGGTGTCAGCGACCTGGTCGGTGGTGCGGCTGTCGCCGCCGATGCTGTCATCACGGCCGGCCGGGTGAGCGCGACTCTGGCTCAATTGGTAGCCCGAGTGGCGCCGATCATGGTCAGGCTGGGCGAACTTTCTCGCGCGACGCCGACGCTGACCCGGGTAATAGGCAAGTCCCTCCTCTTCGCTGGAAAGGCAGCGACCACGACATCGATCTGGACGGTTTCGGGCCTCGGAGGCGACCTCTCGGTGAACCAGGGCAACTGGACGCCTCTGGAGGATCTGAAGTACTCGGTTGTCGCGGGCGTGTTCGGCGAAGCCGGGAAGGCGGGCGGCAAGCTCCTGAGCACATCCGCCAAGGGCTGGCTGAGCGGCGTCGACCGGGCCGCCACGCAGACGGTCGCCGCCGAGGTCGCCGAAGCGGGCGCAGCAGGAGGGTCGGACGCGGAGGCTGCTGTGCTCGGCGCCCGGCATCGCTTGCCGGTGGGTCCGCTGCAACCGGTGCTGGTCACCGTCGCGGTCGACGGGAGCAAGAGCATCCTAGGGACGGCTGGCACGTTCAGCGGGGCCCTCGCCGGCGAGGCGCTCACCGGGGGTGTCGACCCCAGCCAACTTCCCGTCGATATAGGCAAAGATGGCGTGCAGGCGCTGATCCCGATCTTGGAACGCGGGGGCAAGCATGCCCCGCACTTCCTCATTCCGTGAGCTTGATTCCGCCTGACCGTGCCAGCCGGTCGCGTCCAGACCAGCCGCAGTAGCGAGGATGATGGTGCCCGAGGCGGGTTTCCTGACGAGAGAGAGAACGCGACGGTGCTGACGTTCGACTATTCGCCGCTGACCGGGCCGGTCGACGGCGCCGCGGTCGCGGCGCTTCGTCGCGCATCCATCGCCCAGAAGCAGCAGCCGTCGGCCGTCGATGATCTTTTCGCCTTCTGGGCGTCCGTTGTCACGTTCGTCGTCACCGCGGGTCAGGTCGTGTTCATCGACACGTCATCGTTGGCGCTGTGGGTGAAGTTGGCCTTCACGGCGATCATGGGCTCAATTGCGGTGTTCTTACTGTTCCTCGGCATCCCGTACTCGATCTACCGACTGCTGGTGCGGTGGACGCAGTTCTATCGGGCGAAGCAGTTCGCAGCCGCCAACAAGCTGAGCTACGCGGTGTCGGAGTCCAAGCCGACGTGGGATTCCCTCCTGTTCAACTCGAAGGCGTACAAGTCCAGCGCATCTAATGTCTTCACGGCGACGAGTGAGCCCATCTTCGAGGCCGGCAACTACTACTACGAGAACTGGGTGGCCGAGAAGCTCGTCAGGACGAACTGGGGATACGCCGTCGTCGATCTCGGTCGGGCGGTTCCACTCATGGTGCTCCGCTCGACTGGGCGGCGGTCGGCGAAGCGGTGGGCTATGGGAGCGTATTCGCGCAACCCGATTCTTCCCCTCGGCCCCTATGCCGATCGGCAGTTCCGCCTGTACTGCACGGCAGGAGCCGAGGACGAGGCGAGGCGCATGTTCACTCCCGACGTCATCGCCGCTCTCGCGAAGGTGAGCAAGAGCGTCGACGTCGAGGTTTCGGGCAACTTCATGTTCGTGTACTCGACGCGACCCTTCCCGTTCCCCCGGCCGCGCTCGGTCCGGGCGGTGTTCTCGCTGATCGCACTGGTGAGTTCGCTGGCCAGGGTCGGCTGAGGGCCGTCGCGACATCGAGGCGCGGCGACGTGGCCGACCGCCCATGCAGTCGGCCATGTGGATGATGGAATGTCATGTTCGTGGGAATTGTGAGATCATGCGCGTGTACTTTCATCTGTCTCAAGCGCATGTTGAGGAGTCGTTGTGGCCGTTTACAAGGTGTCGTCCGAAGTTCTCGCGGGCGCCGCGAGTCAGTTGACCGCGGGATCGGGTGAGGCGCAGGAGCTGTTGACCCGCTTGCGCAAGCTGGTGGATTCGCTGGGCAGCGACTGGGAAGGTGCCGGTGCGGGTGCGTTCAACGACCTGTATCTCGAGTTCAACACCGCGGGCGGTCAGTTGACCGAGGCCCTGGACGGGATCGCGTCCCTGCTGTCGAAGGCGGCGGGTTACTACGCGGAGTCCGAGACCAACGTCGCGAACGCGTTCCGCAGCTGAGCGCTTGAGAGAGCTCGTCGGGGCGGTTGGTCATGCCTGAGATAAGAGTCGGGACAGAGGCGGTAAGCGCTGCTGGCCTGCGCGCCCAAGCGTTGGCGAGCGAACTGACAGACGCGCTCAGCCAGTGCGACACGATTGCGGCGAACCTGCTAACCGGTTCGTGGTCGGGCCCCGCGTCGTCGATGTTCGCGTCGGGCTGGGCGGAGTGGCACCGGGGTGCGACGGAGGTGCAGCAGGCACTCGCGGGGATTGCGCGCCTGCTGGGCGAGTCGGCCACCCACTACGAGAGCACTGAGTCGACCGTGACGCAGGTCTCGAAATCCTCCTCGGTGGTGGTGGGTCGCGTGCGATGACTCGATTCAAGATCGATACCGATGAGCTGGACCGCACGGTGGCGGCGCTTGCGGAGATGGCCGCTCTGAGCGAGAGGCTTCTGACCGAGGTCGAAGCTCTGGCAGCGTCGGTCTCGGCCGAGTGGACGGGCGAGGCGAACGCGCAGTTCCTCGCGTTGAAGGCGGAATGGGCCGAAGGGGCTGGACTGATGTCCGCCGGCATCCAGACGATCCACCTGGCGGCGACGACGTCGCACGCCAACTACCAGGCGGTCGCAGACGCGGCGCGCAAGGTGTGGTGAGCCCTGATGGTGTCGTTGCTGGTCGATACGGCGTCGTTCCTGGATGCGGGTGCGCAGGCACGTTCGGCGGCGCTGGCGGTGGAGCGGGCGATGTCGCGGGCGGTGTCCGGCTTGTCGGGGTCGGGCCGGATGGCGGGGTCCGACCCGAACGGGCTCAAGTGGGCTGCCAGCTACGACCAGGCGTGCGGGCAGCTGGTCGGCTACGTCGCGCAGCTGCAGGATGCGGCATCCACGCTGTCGCGCAAGCTGGCGGTGACCGGGTACTACTACGAGCTCACCGAGCTGGCGAATGCCGGTGTGACCGATGTGGCGCTGGAGTTGCCGGCGCCGATCGCGGCGGCCTCGCGCCCGCGCCTGCCCTCGGCGGCCGGTGGGGATCGAAAGTTCCCGATGGCGAATCCGGTGGATGAGTGGATCGTCGAGCAGATCGCGAACCTGGTCGGCGACATGTGGCCGGATGGCGATACCGGCAAACTGGATCATGCGTCGACCGTTTGGCATCACCTTGCCGACGACCTCGATGACGCCGCAACGAGTGTGACGAAGGTGGGTCACGCGCTGGTGGGTGTGGACACGCCGGAGTTGTCGCGCGCTCAGGACGAGATCGACAGCGTACGCACGTTCGCGAAGAAGTTGGCGACCGCGTGCCGGTCGGTCGGCAAGGCTTGCAACGATCTGTCCGGGCAGATCGCGCACGTTCACGTGCAGACGGGCATCACCATCGGCATCACGGTGACCGCGATCGGCATCACGGCGGCCGCGGGGCTGGGTCTCACTGTGGTCACCTTCGGCGTCTCGGACGTCGCCGCGGCTGGGGGTGTGGCTGCCGAGGTCGGCGGAGCGGTCGCGACCATCACCGGGTTCATCGCAGAACTCGCCTCCACGATCTCCGTCGGCGTCGGCTTGATCGCCGAATCGGCGGCTGGCCTCGTCGGGATCAGCGCAGACATGGCGGCCACCATCGGTGTCACGGTCGGCGACATCTCCGCCTCGGCGGTGTTGTGGGGCGCCGCCGGCGCCACCGAGAACGTCATCGCCACCGCGGTGACGGAGCCAGACGGTGACCTCCTCAGCGCCGCCGAGGACGGCTTCATCGGCGGAGCCGTCTTCGGCGGGATCGGCGGCACGTTCGGCAAGACGTTGACGATCATCCGCGGGAATCAGATCAAGATCGTGATCCTCGGGCAGGTAGACAAGACGATGTCCCTGCGCGCATACCAGGTCACCTACTTGCGAAGCCTTCACAACGTTGACGCCAGCACCATCATGCTCGGCAAGTTCGGCGACGGCGGCCCGCTGAGCTACATTGCGAAAGCGGGCGATAACCACGAGTACTTCAGCCTTGGCGGAGCTTGGGACTCCGTCAAGGCCGCACACAATCTGACCGACGAAGACATGTTCCGACTGTTCAATACACGGTTCCTGCAAGAAGGCATAGACGAAGGCAAGGTCTTCGCCTTCTCTCACGATCCGGAGATCGACACCCTTACTCTCCACAAGGAGTGGGAATACCTGAACAATCACGGATATCGATACGACCCGGTGACGATGACGTCGTCGCCCAAATGAGGAGCACTATGCAGGTAGCCGAATTCTTCGATCTCGTCGATGATTATTTTGGGCCACGAGCCATCAACAAAGGTTTTGCTCAGTCCACGACCGAATTCACCGCGACCCTTTACGAGACCTTTCGTCTGACGTGCAGTCTCGGCGGGGAGCATGGCGAGTTTGGAGCCGGCATCGAGACTGCCTCTGGAAGGTACCTCGGAACGTTCTTCAACGAGCGGTTGAGTTTGAACAGCGACCCAGAGTCGATCCTCAAGAGCCTGGGCATCATCGACGAATGGTGCCGCCTTCACCTGCCTGACAAGTTCCTGGAGCGGTACGAAGCGGCGCTCGGTGTCATCCCGTCGTAGCTGATGTGCAGTGCGAACGAGGTCGCGTTCGAGTTGGATCAGCATGGCAGTGTCGACTCGAGTGCCATCCTTCACGGAGCCTTCTCTCAACCGAGCCCGAGCCCTCCTCCCCGACCTGGAGCTGTCATGATCGAAGACATCCCGACCACGCCGTTCGAAGAAGCGCTCGCCCGCGGAGCACGGCAGGAGGAATCGCTGGGCGATATCCTCGGCAAGTTCTGGAACGAGCTGCTTGTCGTCCCGTCTGGCACGGATGTGTCAGTCGGCGGGAACGCTCTGCAGCCCGTGCTGTTCTCACGGAAGTCGGACCACATGATGGCTGTCTTCAGCGATTTCAGCCGTATCCCCGGCGACATCTCCAGCAAGGCGCCCTATGCGGTGCGCCTCCACGGCCGCGATCTGCTGCATGGACTTCAGCCCGGGGTGGGATTGGTCGTCAATCCGGGGACGACCTGGGGATTCGAGATTCTGCCGGGCAGCATTCCGGCGATCATCGCCACATTCGGCCAGGCACCGACCGAACACGTCTGAGAGCCTTCGAGGGTGCCGGTTGCACCTTCCCGACAGGTTCCTCGAGCGGTACGAAAAAGCTCTCGCTGACCAACTTCCCGGAGCGCCATCGTGACTCACGAAGAGCGCCGGAGACAGAGCCTGAGGCAAGGCCTACTCGAGGCGTGCAGTCGGTACATAAGTCATCGCGAGGGAGAGGTCTGAACGATGGATCCGGAAATGGCTGCGCGCGCGGCCGCACTCTCTGCCGCCCTGGCGAAGTTGCCAGACCGGACGGGCCCGGTCTTTCGGGGCACCCCGCTTGAGCCGGACCAGATTGAGTCGTATGTTCCGGGCACGACCCGCATCGAGCCCGCATTTCTGAGCACGACGTCGGATCCCTCGCGCGATTTTCCGGGAAACGCTTTGTTCATCGTCGATTCGAAGCACGCCAAGGATGTGTCGGGGTTCTCGGAACATCCCGAGTCGGAGGTCGTGTTCGACAAGGGCACGTCGTTCTATGTCATCGGCAACTCCTTCGACCGGCGATCCGCACGACACGTGATCACCATGATGGAGGCCGGCGACCAGACCCCGACGACGAGAGAGATCCGAACGGCGCAGAAGAGGGCGCGCGAGTTCTTGCGGAGTGTCCACTCTGTCTCCGTGGATCAGCGCAACCCGTTGACCAGCGACAAGTTCGCCGGTCCTATCGCCGGGATCGTGGTGAGCCGCTGATGGTGTCGTTGCTGGTCGACACGGCGTCGTTCCTGGATGCGGGTGCGCAGGCACGTTCGGCGGCGCTGGCGGTGGAGCGGGCGATGTCACGGGCGGTATCCGGGTTGTCCGGGTCTAGCAGGATGGCTGGGTCCGACCCGAACGGGCACAAGTGGGCTGCCAGCTACCGCGGCTGGGGGTGTGGCTGCCGAGGTCGGCGGAGCCGTGGCGACGATCACGGGGTTCATTGCGGAGCTGGCATCCACGATCTCCGTCGGTGTCGGTTTGATCGCCGAATCGGCGGCGGGCCTGGTCGGCATCAGCGCGGACCTGGCGGCCACCATCGGTGTCACCGTCGGCGACATCTCCGCCTCGGCGGTGTTGTGGGGCGCCGCCGGCGCCACCGAGAACGTCATCGCCACCGCGGTGACGGAGCCAGACGGTGACCTCCTCAGCGCGGCCGAGGACGGCTTCATCAGCGGAGCGATCGGAGGTGGCATCGGGGGCACGTTCGGCAGGACCTTGACCATCATCCGCGGAAATCAGATCAAGATCGTGATCCCCGGGCAGGTCGACAAGACGATGTCCCTTCGCTCGTACCAGGTCACGTACTTGCAAAGCCTGCACAACCTTGACGCGGACACCATCATGCTCGGCAAATTCGGCGACGGCGGCCCTCTGAGCTACATTGCGAAAGCGGGGGATACCCACGAGTACTTCAGCCTCGGCGGGGCTTGGGATTCCGTCAAGGCAGCGCACAACCTGACCAACGACGACATGTTCAGACTGTTCAACAAGAGATTCCTGCAAGAGGGCATCGACGAAGGCAAGACATTCCTTTTCTCCCACTACCCCAAGAACGACACGGGCGCATTGCATGATGAATACAAATTCATCATGCAAAAAGAGAATGGCTACCAGTTCGAGAAGGTCCCCGGTGGATGGATCGCACACCCGAAATGAGAAGGTGACCCTGATGGAAACGCGCGAGTTCTTCAACCTGATCCGAGACTATTTTGGCGAGAAGGTTCTGGATGAGATGGTCGATTCGGCGGCCCGTACCTACTGGTGCACGCTGTACGAATCCTTTCGATTCACGTGTGGCCTCGACTCGGAGCACGGCCGATTCACGGGCGGCATCGCCGCCGGCTCGGACGAATACTTCACGACATTCTTCGGGCAGAGCCTTAGTCAGAACGATGATCGCGAGTCGATTCTGGCGAACCTCGGACTGGTCGACGAATGGTGCCGGCTGCGTTTGCCTGACAAGTTCCTCAACCGGTACGAGACGGCGCTTGGGATTGAGGTGCCTTGATCCGCGCTTGAGTTGGCGGCGGCACTCCGGCATAACTCTCGGGTCCTGATCATGAATGCGCGCTACGACCACATCTCCGAAGAGAACCACTACGGCCTCGGCGTCGATACGGACTCGGGCAAGCACTTCCTCGCCATCCCCGTCACCAACGGCGTCGCCGACTACAACGAGTACTACGAGATCACCCGAGAGGCGTTCGACCGCTATCTCGCGAATCCGGATGCTGCGCTGGCTTTCGCCGAAGAGTGCCGCCTTCGCGACCACGACGAACTACTCATCCTCAAGCCCGGCTGGAACCGCGGGATCCCCATCTGATGCCCCAGCATGAATCGCGCGGGAATGGCGCCGGGTGCGGATTACTATGCAGTGCGCATTGAGATCGGACAGTGACATGGATGCACACGACGACTACCTTTCCCGCGAGCATCGGTTCGTCCTCGGCTTCGACACCGATTCTGGGAAGCACTATCTCGCGTTCCCGGTCACGATCGGCGTCGTGGATTACGACGAGTACTACGAGCTCGACGACGCCACCTATCGCGCCTGGTTGGCCGATCCTGACCTCGCCCTGCCATTTCTCACCGAGGCCCGCAACCGCGAGCATGACGACTTGCTGATCCAGAAACCCGGATGGAACCGCGGGATTCCTTACTGAGCCAGCTCGATGAGAGCGATGACTACTGCGTAGTCGCTGTTGGGATGGGAAATGTACTTCATGGAGCGCAGTGATGAGTACATCTCGCGGGAGAACAGATACTCGATCGGGATCGATCTGCACGATGGCCAACGCAATGTAAGGATGTGGCGATGCCGTCGGGAAACGAGGCCGGTGCGAACGAATTCTGGCAACCGGCGGGCATGCTGCCGAACGGTATCCGGGCGGGCGGGCGTGTCGTTTGCGGTCACGATCGGAGTGGCCGACGACGAAGAGTTCTACGCGATCGGCCATCAGCAGTACTCGCGTTTCCTCGCCGACCCGGAGCTGGCGCTCCCCTTCGTCGAGGAGTGCCGCCGGCGCGAGCATGACGACCTGTTGCTGGAGCAGTCGGGTTGGAATCGCGGTATCCCCATCTGAGCGCACGCACCGAGCCGCCGCCTACGCGGTTCGGCGCTGAGCACGACGCATTTGGAGCCGGCATCGAGACCGCCTCGGGCAGGTATCTCGGAACGTTCTTCAACGACCTGGAAGCCAGCAGGGTTGCTGCCACCGGGCAAACGCTGAGATCGTGGCCGACGTAGGCGGCATGATCAAGGGAACCGACTATTACGCCGTCGACATCGAGATTGGATCCATCGCCCATGGACGCCCATGACGCATACTTCAACCGCGAGCATCGTTACGCTCTCGGTGTCGATAGGGAATCGGGCCGCCACTACGCATCCATTCCGGTGGTGAGCGGAGCGATCGACTATGAGGAGTACTACCTGCTTGACGACGAGCAATACAGGCACTTCCTCGAGGCCCCCGAATCGGCGCTCGCGTTTGTCGAGGAGTGCCGGCGTCGTGAGCATGACGAACTGCTGCTGCAGAAGCCGGGGTGGAATCGTGGAGTCCCGTTGTAGGGCTCATGGACGAGCCGCGTCAGGAAGGGTCCCTCATGGAGCGCCGTGACGAATACATCTCTCGGGAGAACCAATACTCGATCGGGATCGACCTGGAGACCGACCAGCACTATGTGTCGATCCCGGTATCCGCCCAATTCTTCGACTACGAGGAGTTCTACAAGGTGACCGACGAGCAGTACGAGCACTTCCTCGCGGATCGCGACTCGGCGCTCGCCTTCGTGCAGGAGTGCCGCCGTCAGGAACACGACGACCTCCTGACGGAGAAACCCGGTCCGAACCGGGGCACCGCGATCTAGACGATCGCCATCGACCTGCAGAGATCGGACACCATGAACCTCCCGCCCGAATATACTTCCGGCACGTCGGGATACTGGCTCGGGACCGACCCCGAATCCGGGCGCCCCGGCTTGGTGATGCCATGGTCGATCGGCAAGTACGACTACGACGGGTTCTACGAGTTGAGCGGCGACCAGTACGCGCATTTCCTCGCCGACCCGGTGGGGGCGTTGCTCTTCGTCGAAGAATGCCGGCGTCACGAGCATGATGATCTTCTGCGCTTCAGCTGGCGCCGGCACTCCGGCACAACTTCCGGGTTCTGATCATGGATGCGCACTACGACCACATCTCCGAAGAGGACCGCTACGGCCTCGGTGTCGATACCGACTCGGGCAAGCACTTCCTCGCCATCCCCGTCACCAATGGCGTCGCCGACTACAACGAGTACTACGAAATCACCCGCGAGATGTTGGTCGGCACGGACTGGGGAATAGTCAGCGGCGCCCTGTCCAAGCTTCCCGACGTTCAGACCGTCGCCTTCCGCGGCGCCCAACTCTCGCTCGAGCAGATGGTGTCGCCGATCACCAGCTGAGCCATCCGGTGGATGATTGAATGTCACTTTTGTTCAGACTGTGCCATTCTGTGTGAGTACTTCCGTCCGTCTCATACGCAGGTTGAGGAGTCGTTGTGGCCGTTTACAAGGTGTCGTCCGAGGTTCTGTCCGGGGCTGCCAGTCAGTTGACCGCGGGGTCGGCCGAGGCTCAAGAGTTGTTGGTCCGCCTCCGCAAGCTGGTGGAGTCATTGGGCAGCGACTGGGAGGGTGCCGGAGCCGGTGCCTTCAACGACCTGTACCTCGAGTTCAATACGGCGGGCGGCCAGTTGACCGAGGCCTTGGACGGGATCGCGTCGCTGTTGTCGAAGGCTGCCGGGTATTACGCGGAGTCGGAGACCAACGTCGCGAACGCATTCCGCAGCTGACCTGCTGGCCGACCTTCTTGATGCAGACGGCCCATGTCTGAGTTGTGGGTAGCATCCGACGCCGTTCGCGACGCCGGCGAGCGGGCTCGCGCGCTCGTGCAGGAGTTCGCGGAGGGGTTGAGTGAGACCGATCGGATTTCGGCGAACCTCGTGGGCTCTTGGACCGGCCCGGCCTCCGCGTCCTTCCTGGCGGGATGGACGGAGTGGGCACGCGGGGCGTCTGAGGTTCAGGCCGCTCTCGCGGGCATCGCCCGCCTGCTCGGCGAGTCGGCCGACCAGTACGAGAGCACCGAGTCGGCGGTCACGCAGGTGTCGAAGGACTCGTCCGTGACGGTGGGGGGCGAGCGATGACGCGCTTCCGGGTGGACACCGACGAGTTGGATCGCGCCGTCTCGGCGATCGCCGCGATGGCGGCGTTGAGCGAGAAGCTGCTGACCGAGGTCGACGCTCTCGCGGCTGCGGCGTCGGCGGAGTGGTCGGGTGAGGCCAATGCGCAGTTCGTCGCGCTGAAGGCCGAGTGGGCGCAGGGGGCGAAATTGATGTCGGAGGGCATCCAGACGATCCATCAGGCGGCGACCGCCTCGCACGGGAACTACCTGACCAGCTCGGCTGCTGCGGGTCGGCTCTGGTGAGGCGCTGATGGTCTCGTTGCTGGTCGACACCCTCTCGTTCGTCGAGGCGGGTTCTCAGGCGGCCGAGGTGGCTCGGTCGGTGGATCGTGCCCTGTCCAAGGCGACATCCGGCCTTGGTCGGTTGAGTCACATGGCCGGCTCGGACCCGAACGGCCTGAAGTGGGCGGGCGCCTACGACCAGGCCGCCGGGCAGCTCTTCGGCTACGCCGCTCAGCTGCACGATGCGACGTCGACGGTCGCGCGCAACCTGACGGCGACCGGCTACTACTACGAGGTGGCCGAGATCACGAACGCCGGGCAGACGGTGGAGCTGGTACTGCCCGCGCCGATCCTCGAGGCGAGCTGTCCGTACCTCCCCTCGGCCGCGGGCGGAGCGCGGGTTTTCCCGAATCCGAACCCGGCCTTCGAATGGATCGCCGAGCAGATCGCCAACCTGGTCGGCGACATGTGGCCGGACGGCGACACCACCAAGCTGGACCAGGCCTCCAAGGTGTGGCACGCCTTCGCCGACGACCTCGACGACGTCGCCTCGGGCCTGTCATCCGTGAAGGGCGCTCTCGACGGGGTCGACACCCCGGAGCTGCCGCGGGTGCACGATTCGATCGACCGCGTCCGCACCTTCGCGAAGAAGCTGGCGACCGCATCCCGCGACCTCGGCACCGCAGCCAACCAGTTGTCGGGCAAGATCGCCTACGTCCACACGCAGACCGAGATCACGGTCGGGATCACGATCGGCGTGATCGCGGCCACCGTCGCGGCGGCGCTGGGGCTGACGGTCTTCACCTTCGGCATCTCGGACGCGGTCGGAGTGGCGGGCGTCGCCGGCGAGACGGCGGGCGCCGCCGCCACCATCACCGGGTTCATCGGCGAACTGGCGGCCACGATCTCATCGGCAGTTGGCGGCATCGTCGCATCGACCGCCGGCCTCGTGGGCATCAGCGCCGACATGGCCGCGGCGATCGGGGTGGCCGTCGGGGACGTCAGCGCGACCGCCGTACTATGGGGCGTCGCCGGGGCGGCAGAGAACACGATCGTCACCGGGATCACCGAGCCGGGGAGCGATCTGGCGGATGCCGCGGGTGAGGGCTTCATCAGCTGGGGCATCGGCGGCGCGCTCGGGGGTGCCCTCGGCGGTGGGCTCGGCAGGACCATCGAGTTCGTCGGTGGCGACGGAGTCGCCGGGACGGCTGGTGCCGCCGAATCCATCAGTGGCCTCTCGCCCGAGATCACGCGCGGCGTGCGATTCTTCGGGCAGGAGCAGCTGCAGTTCTACACGGGCGCGAACGCGACCCTGGGGCGCGCGGGCGACGCGATCTTCCTCATGCCCGAGCAGGATGCGGGCTCGGTTCTGAACGGCATCGATGCGGCCATCAAGTCCGGCTTGGCGCCGAGCGTCACGAATGCCGCGCGCACGGGCGGGGACATCTATGGAGTGGTGGTGCCTCTCGACGGGATCGCCACGAGGGTCCCGACGATCGCGGACGCGAACGGGTGGCCCCACTTCAGCCTCGGCGGGCACACTGGGGTGAACATCGACGGCATCCAGCTGCTGAACGACACCCGCGAGTTCGTCGTCGACGGCGGCATCGACCTGCCGCCTGGAACAATGGTCTTCAAGTTGCTGGATGGTGGAGCATGGGACATCGTGGGGATAGTGGGCTAGCCGACCTCCCCGGACCGGGATGCGAATACTGCCGCTACGGTTCGACGACCCAGACGGAGATCCCCCTCATGAACCTTGGGCTCGCGATCGACCAGAAGAGCTACGTCTTCCGATGTGTCGTCTGCAGCACCTTCTGGGACGAGGGCGAAGCCTATCCACGACGAATTTCTCTCAATCGCGCGCGAGCGCTCCTCCCCGATCTGGAGCTGTCATGACCGAAGACATCCCGGCGACGCCGTTCGAAGAAGCGCTTGCCCGCGGCGTACGGCAGGAGGAGTCGCTGACCGAGATCCTCGGCAAGTTCTGGAACGAGCTGCTCGTCGTCCCCTCCGGCTCGGATGTGTCCATCGCCTCGAATACCCTCCAGCCGGTGCTGTTCGCACGAGAGTCTGATCGCATGATGGCCGTCTTCACCGATTTCGGCCGCATCCCCGGTGACATCTCGAGCAAGGCGCCCTATGCCGTGCGCCTCCACGGCCGCGATCTGCTGCGAGGGGTCCAGCCCGGGGTGGGCCTGGTCGTCAATCCGGGCACGGCCTGGGGATTCGAGATCCTTCCCAGCAGCATCCCGGCGATCATCGAGACATTCGGCCAGGCTCCGACGCAAGGCGCCTGAGCGACATGGCGCTGGACGCCGACGCGTTCAACGACCTGGTCACGGGCTTCTTCGGCGACTAGCCCGGCAGCTGCATCAGCGTCAGCTCGCCATCGCCAAGGTTCACGAGCCCCCGGCCCGGCTGCACGCCGGTGCTCAAGCTCGAGCGAGACAGGCGCGCGCCCACCAGCTCGCCGTCGCTGATGCTCTGCGGGCTGAGCAGGATGCCGCTGCGGTTCTTGCGGATCTCGACTTGCCAGCCGCTGAATCCGCCCGCCACCTGCGAGCTGTCCCCGCCGAGGATGACTCCCACGCCGCGGTCACGGGCGCCGCGCACCAGATCTTTTAGCCAGTCCTTCGCCGCGACATCCCGCAACAGCTCCCCGTCGTCGACGATCAACACTCGCTTCGTCGCGCCGTCGAACAGCGGCGCGAGCTCCTGCTCGGTGAGCTCGCTCGCCGTCAGCACGGCGGCGACGCCCGGCGTTCCCTCCAGGGTGCGCAGAGGAGAGGGACGGGGCGCGAGCGCGACGAGCGACGCCCCGCCGTCGAGCAGGGTGCGCGCCATGGTGGCGAGCACGGTGCTGCGTCCGGACTTCGCCGGCCCCGCGACCACGAAGGTCGGAACTCCCGTGAACAGGTTCACCCCGTGGCCGCGGAGCTCGTCGCCGCCGACTCCGAGGAGGGCCCAGCCGACCTCGCGCTGCTCGTCGCCGGTGCGCGCCAGGGCATCGGCCAGCGTGAGGGTGGTCGGCAGCGCATCCAGCCGGAAGGGGCGTCGGGATGCGTCGAGCTGGGCATCTCGGGCGGTGGCGCGTGCCGCGATCTCGCGCAGGGCCGTCGCCTGGGCCGCCCCGGAGGGATCGGCGGCCAGCAGTGCGATCTGCAGTTCCACCGCGCTCTCGGAACGGAAGGCCCGCCCAGGCGGGATGTTCTCGGGCAGCTTGCGCGGGTTGAGGTTGGCGAGCGAATAGTCGGAGCGCTCGGTCAGCCTCAGCACGAGCTTGCTGTCGACCAGCGTCGAGATGCGGCCAGACAGCAGCTGCCGGTCTCCGGTGACGATGAGATGGATTCCGACGCTCGCCCCCTCGCGCAGCAGGAACTGCACCTGCTCGACAAGCGCCCCGTCGTCGACCGTTCCGAGGCTGGTCAGGAAGCCCTCCCACAGGTCGATCAGCAGCAGGATGTGCGGAAGCCGTCCCGCGGCTCCCGCCCCGGTGGCGCCGGCGGCTTTGCGCTGTTCGGCGAGGTCGGCGAAACCTCCCGACGAGAGAACGGCCTGGCGGCCGGCCACCTCGGCGACCAGGCGGGCAAGTAGCCGTTGCACGCGGTCGACCTGATGCCGCTGCGCGATCGCCCCCGAGTGCGGAAAGTCGGCGAGCGGAAGCAGGGCGCCGTTTCCGCAGTCGATGCCGTAGATGTGCAGGTCGCTCGCGCGCACGCGGGCGGCGCCGACGCCGGCGATAGTGCGCAGGGCCTGACTCCTGCCCGAGCGGGGGGCGCCGATGACGAAAAGGTGGCCGAAGACGTCCAAGTCGATGAGAGCGGCCTTTTGCACCTGCTGGCCCGGGTGGTCTTCGATGCCGTAGGCGAAGGCGGCGGGGTTGGCGCCGAAGGTGCGCACCAGGGACTCGATGGTCACCTCGTCGGGCAAGGCCGGCAACCAAGGCTCGGGCTGGTGCGCGATGCCGAACTGCTCAGCGGCCTCGCGGATCGCCGCGACCAGCGCGCGCAGATCGGTGTCGCCCGCGTCGCTGCGGGCGACCTCGCCCTGCGCGACGGTCGGAGCCGGCTCGGCGAGTTCGGCGAGCGTCATGGCGCGGATGAGCGGCTCGGCGCCCACCTCGACCACCGCGCCGGGGCGGCGACCGCCGACACGGCCGGCCTGGAAGGGCACCAGTGAGCTCGCCCCCAGCCGCACGTAGGCACGGCCGGGGGTGGACTTGCTGATGCGGGCGGCATCCGGCGCATCGATCACGTCAGAGCTCTCGGAGGCGTCGGTGACGCGCAGCGCGATCCGCAGGTTCGTGTTGGCGCGGATCTCGGGCGAGACGACGCCGCTCGGGCGCTGCGTCGCCAGGATCAGATGGATGCCCAACGAGCGCCCGCGCTGGGCGATGTTGACCAGCCCGTGCACGAAGTCGGGCAGCTCTCGAGCCAGCGAGGCGAACTCATCGATCACGATGGCCAGCCGCGGGATGGGCGCCAGCGCCGGCTGCCGCACCCGCAGGTCGAGGTAGTCGGGCAGGTCTTTCGCTCCGGCGGCCGACAGCAGATGTTCGCGTCGCCGCAACTCGGCGCCGAGTGACTCGAGGGCGCGCTCGACCAGGTGCGTGTCGAGGTCGGTGACCATGCCGACGGTGTGCGGCAGGTTGACGCAGTCCTTGAACGCGGCGCCGCCCTTGTAGTCGACGAGCACGAAGTTCATCTCGTCGGGCCGATTCGCCACGGCGAGCGAGGCGACCAGGGTCTGCAGCAACTCGCTCTTGCCCGACCCTGTGGTACCGGCGATCAGCGCGTGCGGGCCATCGGCGCTGAGGTCGAACGAGAACGCGCCGTCGATCGACTCTCCGACGACGGCGACGGTGCTTCGCGGCGAGCGCTGCCACCCCGCCGCAACGGCGTCGGCCGTTGGCGGATCGAGACGGAGCACGTCGAGCAGGCGGCTCGAGTTCGGGATCGACCCGTCGCCCTCCTCAGGGCTCGCATCGCGGATGGGCGCGACGCCGCGGGCCACCCAGTCCAGCCAATCGTCGTCGATCAGGTCCGGGCGGATGCCCATCAGCACGTCGACGCGCTGCTGACGGATGTCCAGCCCCTCCGGACCGGCGATGACCACGGCCGTGCACTCCTCGGGCAGCAACCGCTCGTCGGAGTCGACGCACAGGCTGAAGATGCCGACGGACGGCCCCTCCTTCAGCACGCGCACCAGTCCGGGCATGCTCCTCATGCGGCGTGCGCCATCGATGACGACCACCACCTCGGACCCCGCCCAGCGCCCGCCCCCGTTGCCTGATGCCTCCTGCCTCGCGTCGACCAGGGCGACCAGTTCGGCGATGCGGCGTGCGGTGGTCGAGGCCGTGACGCCCAGGGTTGTGACCGTGTCCTGGCCGAACGCCGGACGCACGTGGGGAAGCCACGACATCCAGGCCCACGGCTGCTGGCCGGAGGCGTCGGTCAAGAGGTACAACTGGACATCGCGCGGGCTCTGCAGAACGGCGAGTTGCGCGACCGCCCACTGGGCGAGGCGCCGGGGGCGATCGCCCCACCCCGCGATGCCCACGACACCTCGCTCGCCGAGCTGCACCACCGCGGGGACATCGCGGGCGTCCCAGGTGACCGTTCGCTTGTGCTCCAACTGTTCGGGGTCGTCGAGAGTCACCCTCGAGGGCTGTGTCGCGGTGCCCACCCGAATGCGCAGATGGTCGGGATCCGAGTTGCGCCGCTCCCACAGCCGCGGCAGGGGCCGGGTCGCGATCTCGGCCAGCTCGGCGGGATCGGGCGCGTTGCGCAGCAGGTCGGCGCGCTCGGCGACCAGGGCCGCAGCGGCATCCGATTCGATCACCGCTTTGTGGGTGCGGTACTCGGCCGCCTCGGCCCGCCGTGACTTCTTGCCCGTGCGCTTGTCGGTGAGGTAGTTGGCGACGATCGTCACCGGCGACAGGGCCGCGATCAGCAGGAAGTAGTAGTTCTTCATCAGGAGCGCCGACGCACCGGCGATCACCAGCGGGAGAATGGCCGCGAGGATGGGCAACGGCCGGGCCTTCTGATCCCGTGGTGGAGCGGGAAGCCGAAGCGAGGTGCTGGTCTCGGGGGGAAGGATGCGCGGCGGGCGGTTGTAGTCGATCCCACCGCCCTGCTCAGAAGGAGCGAACGCCGCGATGTCGTCATCGGGGCGAGCGAGTTCGATCAGGCGACCGGCGATGGCGATCTGCCCGCCGACCGGCCACGCCGTCGGGGTCGATGCGGCAATGGGGTCCCCATCGAGGGTTGCGGCGGTTTCGGCTCTCGCCGGCCGCACGGTGACGGAGTCGGCACCCTCGATGTCGACGACGAGCTCGATATCTGCCAGCCGGAAGCGATCGTCGATGCGCAGGCCGGCATCCGCAGATGACCCGATGGTGACGATGCCGCGCCAGGCATGCAGCGCCGTGCCCGCCCCCTCGCCCGACACGATGCGCAACTGGACGAGAGCGTCTTCGGGATTGGTCGCCCAGGCGGTGAGCGCCGTCCGGTCGCCGAGCACGACATAGCTGCCCTCGTGGATGGCGGCCGTCGAGAGCGGCTCGTTCATCGGCACGATGCGGCCATCGACGAGCAACGACAGGGGGCGGTCCGCGAGATCCGCGGCGACGGCGCCTGCGAGCTTCGGGACGATCTGGGTGAGAGGCGACGTCTCGTCGGCATCGATCAGCACGTTGCTCGCGGCCCCGCTGCGCGCATCCGACACGGTGATCATCAGGCGCATGTGAGCAGTCTAGAGAGCGGCCGGGAGCACCTCGGCGGGAGCGCGCGGCAGCGGTGCCGATTCGTGAGCAATCCCATTGTTCGGTCGGATACCCGCTGATATCTTCGGATGGTGCTGACGACGGGGGTTGATGGCGGTGCGCTCCAGCTCGCCGGCGATGCTCTTCGCGCTCGGGCCGAAGACATGCGGGAGTCGGTGCGCCTGTTGGACGTCGCGATGACCTCGCTCGCCACGGAGTGGTCGGCGACCGGCTCGAACGAGTTCTCGCAGGTGTTCGAGCAGTACCGGTCCGTTGTGCTCGCCGGGATCCAAGCCGTCGAGCTGCTCGCCTCCGGGGTCACGACGGCCGGGTCGACCTACGACGATGCGGAAGCCGCCGTGCAGGCGTCGGCTCTTGCCATGCATTCAGGCAGCTGATGGGCGACAGATTCAGGGTTGACCTGCGGGAGGTCGAACACGCCATCGCCTCGGTCGGCCAGTTTCACGACGAGATGCGGCAGGCGCTGACGGCGGCGCAGGCGACAGTCGACGGGATGCCGTGGCGAACGACTCAACGTGTCTCCGTTGCTGCTCATCGATGCCGCCTCCGACTTCGTGGCCGAGCAGCGGGGGCTGACGGCTCACATCAACTCCGCCTTGCACTCGATGCACGGCAACGCGCACATGGGTGGTGACGACAAGAACGGCGTGCAGTGGTCGCATACCTACGACAAGGGTGCGCGCACCGTGATGTCGAACGTGTCCGACCTCGTGACGATGCTCGGCTCGTTCGCCTCCGCCCTGGACCTCACGGGTCAGAACCACTCGTACGCCGATGTCGCGGCCCGCCCGCTCACGGGGCGAATGACGACACTTCCTTCCGCGGCCCCGGTCGCGCAGGTCGCCTTTGCCGACCCTCCGACCGCCGTCGGCGGGTCGGCGCCGACCCCGGAGTTCTGGTCGTGGTTGGGAGGCGAAGTCTCGGGACTGTGGCCGAACGGCGACTCCGGAAGGATCCGCGCCGCAGGAGACGCGTGGCGAAGCATCGCCGACGCGCTCAAGAGCTCGCACACCAGGCTTCGCGGATCGGTCGACAGCCTCCATCCGAACATCTCGCCCGAATCGAGCGGCATCCGAACCGAGTGGGACGAGCTCTCGAACTATTTCGACGCGGTCCACAAGAACTGCGCCCTCATGGCCGACAACTGCCACAGCCACGCCGCGAACATCGACGACGCGCACTCGCAGATCCGAATGAGGTCGTCCTGGCGAACGGGAAGCGACTCGACTCCTATGTTCCTGACGAGGCGATCGTGTCGCGCAAGTTCAGTCAATTTGGCGAGATCAAGGAATCGACGGCCCGGAGCTACCTCGACGAGATGATTTCCAAGTACGGGCCGGGTACCGTCATCAAGTCTTCGGGCGAGGAGCTCAGCGGACAGCTGTACTTGGAAGTGCCGGTACAGGCAGGCGGGACGGTGCCCGAGTCGATCCTCGAGTACGCTGCACGGCTCGATCCGCCCGTCACCATTCGTGACGTCACCGGTCATGTTTATCTTTTCCTGAAGGGGTCCGCGCGATGAACCGCTACGTGTATGGACGGGCATGGAATCCCATCTTCTGGGACATGAAGCCCGTATCCGAGGCTGAGGCGCGGGTGCGGTTCGCCAGCGACGACGATGATGACTGGTTCAGTGTTGCGGCGTTCGCGGAGGGGGTTCCAGATGACGGGATCCCGGAGTATGTGATGGAGATCCTGCCGCACGCCGAATACATGAAGGTGCACTTCTACGACCAGTCGCGCAATCTGCGGTTCATCTACGGGCTCCGCAAGCACGGTGACGCCATGTTCCTGGAGAAGATCGTGGAGTACACCTACCCCGACGACGGGGTGCAGCACAGGCTGGACGAGTGCAGTGTCGTGGAGTCGCTCAACTACAAGCCCGATGGTCTGGTGCATCAGCGCAAGAACGACAAGTCGAAGCCGGTGGTGGAAGAGGCTGACTACCGCGGGGTGGATGTGAGTTCCCATTGGGAGCCGGTGCCCGAGTTCGGGCAGTGGGACAGGATCGCCCGCTTCGACCGGGAGAAGCCGGTCGCCCGTCCGTGAATCGGTATGTGTATGGGCGGGCGTGGAATCCCATTTCGTGGGACGTCGGAGACATTCCAGAGGCTGAGGCGGGGGTGCGGTTTGCCAGTGATGATGAGGATGACTGGTTCACCGTGGCGGCGTTCGCGGAAGGGGTGGCGGACGACGGGATTCCGGAGTACGTGATGGAGATGCTGCCCAAGGCGGAATACGTGAAGGTGCAGTTTTATGACCTCTCGCGGAGTCTGCGTTTCATCTATGGGTTCCGCAAACTTGATGACGCGATGTTCCTGGACAGCATCGTTGAGTACACCTATCCCGACGACGGCATTCAACGTAGAAGGAACGAGTGCAGCGTTGTCGAGATGCTGGACTACAAGCCGGATGGGCTGGTCCACCAGTACAAGAATGACAAGTCGAAGCCGACGGTGGAGGAGGCCGACTATCGGGGGGTGGACGTGAGTTCGCATTGGGAACCGATCCCGCAGTTCGGCCAGTGGGATTCGATCGCCCGCTTCGACCGCGGGACGCCACGATAACCTGAGAAATCCATCGAGAGGAAACCATGGCATCGGTTATCGAATTCGACCTGAGCGGCGACCAGCTTGTGGCCCGTCGCGCCGTAGAGGCGGCCGCCGTCGCCGAGGGATTCGCCCTCGAAACCACCGGCGACTGGAGCGCCTTCCTGACGCGCGGCAACTCGACCAAGTCGCTGCTGCTGGGCGCGATGGCCGGCAAGGACTTCTACCTGAAGTTCGGCCTCGACTTCTCGGTCGCCGACGGTCACCTGGTGGCGCGGCTCTCGCGCGACGTCGCGTCGAGTGCGCTGCGGGGCGGCGTGCTCGGGGCGTCTCGGGCCTCAGACGCCTTCCAGAAGCTTGCGGATGCCGTCGGCGCCGCCGCCACGCAGGCCGGCATCTTCCTGGCGAACCGCACCGTCTCGTAGCCATCGTGGATGCCGCCGACCTCGCCGCCCTGCGCGCCAGCGGCGCGCTCGCCGAGACGCGCCTGACGCCGCCGCCCGCCGTCGGATCGCCCGCCGCCCGCCGAGCGACGGCATCCCCGTTCGCCGGCCCGGATGCCGCATCGCCCGCCCCGCGCGCACCGCGGGCCGCGGCCCCGGCCCCGGCCACGCACGCGTCGAACATCGAGGTGCAGCTCTCCAGCGGAGAGCACCTCCGGGTCGCGGGTCGCGGTGTGATCGGTCGTGACCCGGCCGAGGCGCCCGGTGCCTACGCGCACCGGATCACGCTGGCCGACACCGAGAAGCTGCTCTCGCGCGCGCACCTCGAGTTCGGCGTCGAGAGCAACGGGCAGTTCTGGATCTCGGATTTGCACTCCACGAACGGGGTCATCGTCGAGCGGGCTGGGCAGGCGGCGCAGCGCTGCCTACCGGGTTACCGGGTCGTGATCCAGCCGGGCGATCGGGTGACGTTCGGCGGACGTGTCCTGACCATCACGGCCCGCTGATTCCGTGCGTACTCTCAGAGTGACATGAGCGCGAAAACCCCTTGGTAACGTCGAGGCATGGGGATCTTACCGAGGAAAACTAAGAAGGACGAGCCCGCAGACGAGAGCGTGAGGGCACCGGAGCCCATGCGGCCCGACGTGACTTTCCCAGCGGGCAACCTGGTTGTGAACCTGCCTGTGCAGGACGCGCTCCGGCCGTGGAGCTCGACCAAGAATGCGCAGACGATGTACGGGGTACTCCGCCAGTGCGTGACCGGTGAGTTGCTGCTTGACGCCTCGCGTTCGGAGATCGCTGACAAGGCGACCCCGTTCGCGAAAGGCGACAAGCTCGCCGTGGGGACGCAGGTAACGGGGGTGCAACCACTCCGCCGATCTCTCTCGGTCAGCCAGCGGCGGCCACCCTGCAGATGGCCGCGACCACGTACGGCGGGATCGCGATCGATCCGGGCTCGCCCGACACGCTCTTCATCGCCTACGCCGACGAGATCCGTCGCGGGCTCACCGACGAAGTCGACCTGAACGCGGTTCTGAAGGCTGCCGTTGGACGCAGCTCGGCTGAGGAGATCGTCGAACTCGCCGAGGCCGCCCCGGTGCTCTTCGTTGGTCTGTCCACACTCAGAGACGACAAGAGCGAGGTCCAGCGGATCACGATCCCGAGCGTCAAGGGTCCTGACGGCGGCAGCTACCATCCGGCGTTCACGTCTCCCGCGGAGGTCTGGGCCTGGGGCGCGGACCTCGAGGCTCGACCGACCGCCTTTGCGAATATCGCCCGGTCCGCGCGCGAGGACGGCCAAGCCGGTATCGCGTTCAACCCAGCGGGCCCGCCTGGGGTCGTGCCGATCGCCTCGGTCGCGGGTCGGTACTGACGACCTCCACCTGTGGGGCCGAGGCCGTTCGTTGGTTGTGCAGTACTTGGTCTTGGTTCTTGTCCAGATGAGCCGGTAGCGAAGCTGTCAGGACGGTACGTCGCGTGCCAAGATCGCAGTCGGGTCAACCGGCGACACCATTTGATGAGCTGCGTCGTACTCGGGGATCACACCCAAATACTTCGAGGCACGATCCTCGGGATGCTCCGCCAACCACGCCTGCCCCTCCGGTGTGAACGGCCCACCCCGTGGACGAACACCGATCATTCTGCGAATCAAGTCAGCTTCCGCCTCGGGGACCTCGACCACCAGAAAGTCCCCATCGCTACTTCCGAACTGCTGTGCGATGAAGACGAGAGACTCTTCCCAGGCTCGATTGCCAGTCCATGCCTCATCGCGTGACCGATGGCTACCCGCGACCTTGGTGCGTCTGAGAAGCCCGCTCGGCCACTCACGAACGAACCCGGGGAAGATCTTCGCGTAGTACTTCACCCATTGGACTCAGTCATCAACTGTCATTGCGACATGAAAGCTGACGCCGCCCGAAGGTCATCCTCCGTCACGGGCCGTGCCAACACATAGTTCAGACCGCGAATGTAGGTCAAAAAGTCTTCGCGAGGCGACAGGCAATGCTCCTTCACGTAGTACGTCAGATTGTCCTGCCAAATCCATTCACCATCCGTCCGGCTGCCGATCGGAACACGACGCGGCTCGCCTGACACCTCATCAGTGAGCAGCACGCGAGCCCCGATAGGCTCGACAACCGGGCTTCCTGACAGCAAGTACCCCGCAACTTGGTCTGCTTCAGCACGCGAGAGCCGGGGCCGATCAAGATCGACCCTGAGGCCTGTCACTGGGTGTTTCTTGCGTGGAATTCCAGTCAACCGCATGGCTTCCTTAGGTCTAGTGCCTTCCGGGAGTGAAGGTGTGCCAGCCACCATCTGGAGGATAGGTCGGCTCTTGCCTCCATTCATATTCATCTTCGTGCAAGAACTTTTCCGAGCCAACCGGAAGTCGTGCACCCGTTTCGGTCGTGGAGGGCGACGGGACCGTCGGTGTGCGCGCCGCCCGACAGGTCGGGTGCATGGTCGCCGCTGCTGGTGTGGAGCGTGAAGTTGGGGGTGTCGTGGGCGCCGATGGTGGCGGGGACGTCGACGTTGACGTCGACTTTTTCGGTCTTGAGTTTGGTGAGCAGGTCGCCGAGGGCGTCGGGGATGACGGCGGTGACTTTGCTGGTGACGGCTTCGACTTTGGTCAGGGCGGAGGCGACGATTTCGAGTTTGGTGCCGATGGTGAGGGCTTTGATGGCGCCGCCGACTTCTCCGGCGCCGGGGATGAAGAAGGTTCCCACGTTCACCAGGACGGCGCCGGCGGCTTCTGAGGGGTTCTTGGACCAGGTGTCCCACGCGACCAGGGTCCTGGGCTTTATTCTGTGAACCGGGGCCGGTTCAATGTCACCGTCTTGCGCTACAAGGTCGTTCCAACTCAAGGTGTTGTCCAACATGACGTCATCTACGCCTTCCCTCTTGACAGGCGAGTTGTCGTAGTTTGTGCGGACGTTCCGCGTTATCGCCGTAGGGCAGCGAGCGTTGGTCGTACAGGTACGGGCCGCTGTCGGCGATGGGCGACGTGTGGCGGCCCTCGGGGGCTTCTCTGACTTCTGCCTCGCTTGGTGACGGTTCCAAGCGTCCGACTATCGCTCATCAGGGGTCAGTTCGACAGCCTGAAGGTCGACGAGCTCATTGATGCTCGCCGTCGTCTCGTAGACACCGGCATCCATCTTCTGAAGACCCGCGGCCTCCGCGGCGCGTGCGTCCCGTCCCAGGTAGACGAGGCGACTGAGCAGCGTGTCATCACTCTTCCAGCGGCGCACGAGCTGAAAAGGCAGGCCGCGCCAGGAGGCGGTGATGCGCAAAGCATGAATCGACGCGAGTTCGGAGGGATCGACGACGCCGCCCCACAAACCCCGCTCCGTCAGGCGCAGCCCGTTGAGTTCGATCAGCGAGGCGACAACGGCGTTGCCATTCGGCAGGATATCGGCCATGACCTTATGGCCGCGCCACTGAGCGATGCCGCCGTAGAGGTCCGACGGAAGAAACGACCCGGGAGATGCGGGCTGCCAGCCTGAGGCGACGTTCGCGTACGTGGCGATGAGTTCTTCGGGGCCGTCGACACGGATGCGCCAAAGCTGAGACCCCGCGGGCACTCGAGTCGGCTCGACCCACCACAGGGGAACAACATGGCCGGCCGCCGCGACAAAGCCGGTGCCGGTAAACGGAAGTGGATCGATGAAGCCCTCGCCGAGCATTTCCCCGTCCTCCGTGGTTCCCCCGGTGGCGCTGACTAGCTGAGTGAACGGGGTGACTGGGAATCGCAGCACGTCGATCGCCGTGGACTGAGCAGAAAACGGGGAGCCAGGGAAACCTAGCGCGTGCGCGGCGAACAGCTGCGCCGGCCTGGTTGCCCACGACACATCCGCCGCCCGCACCACATAACCGCACAGCAAGTCGTCGCCGTCGCCCCAAGAATCTTCCCGGCCAGGCATCACCGCGATCTGCAGGATGTCGGTCGTCATCAGCTCTCTCGTGGCGTCATCGCAATGACCTCTTCGCTGTAGTTCTCGAGTTCGTCGACCGGGACCGTGATTGTCACCTCGTCATAGTTCTGCGGCCAGGCCTCGCTCGGGCGCGCGCCCGGTAGTTTTGCGATGGCGCGGCCCTCGGGCCCGCGGTAGACCAACCAGGCATAACATCCGCTGGCGTTGGAGGCGACCGAACCGCGAATCCGACCGTCCTGATAGTCCGGCCCTTGGAAGCCATCCGGCTTCGACCAGAAACTGCCAACCATGAACCACACTCCGCGGTACCGTGCTCTTACGGCGACCTGTTCCATTGCCTCGACTTGGCTGCCCTCGATCCGGAACTTCACGCCAGTAGCCGACGAGTACAAGGCGATGGAAATGTCGGTGGGATAGCGCCCGTCGGGGAAGGAGTGGGCCGACTCGTACCAGACCCCATTGACCTTCGCGTACTGCCCCGTGGAGCGGAGGCTCATGCGATCGGGCAACGCACCGGATCCCATCACAGGACATTCTCCCACGAGTTGTTGCGCCTCACCGCGACCAGGACCTCGTCACCGCCCGGCGTAATCCGCCAGACTTCCGAGCTAGGGTCACGACAACTTCGTTCTGTCTTCGCCACCCGATAGTGGATGCACAGCACCGCTCGCGAACATCTCAATGATCTCGTGCGCCTGAGCTTCGGTGATTTCGACAAAATCCGTGTCACCCCCGCCGCGGAACCAATCCTCGAGACGCGAGTACGGCTTCGGAATCCACTCACCGAGCTTCAAATACGAGTCGGACTGGGTGTCACCATCAACCGTTCTCCGGAAGAGGACTTTCACCATTCGTGGAGAGCCAGTCTCCCAAAAAGCTGTGTAGTACTTGGTCATCAATCTTCTGCTACTCAGGCCTTTCGGCCCAACTCCGCGAGGGCTTCCTTGACCTCTTCCTCGCTTGGAGCGCGCAGCTCGAAGTTGCGCTCCCAGAGGTATTGGATGAACTCCCCCTGAGGCGCAACGGCGTAGTTGCGAACGTAATAGGCGACGGGGCCAGGCCACACGTACTCGCCGTCGGTGCGGATCGTGAGTGGCACGACCTTTTCGTCGTTGTCTGCGAGGACGTCGCGGGTGCGATCGGTCGTTTGCATGATGGCTGTGGCGTTGTCCAGATACGCGCCAACCGCTGCCGCATCCTCAAGAGACAGTCGCTCCTCATTGAGCGGTGCTCGCTCGCTCGGGGAGCTCCGAACCCAGCCCGGCTCGAAAACAGAAACCCTCTTCACCACAGTTGCTTCACCCTCCGTTTTGGGTTGAAACCAGCCTAAGAGCCAGTCGGCGGGTCGATCGAGATGCTCTCCACAGGGGTCTATGCGCCCCGTCCGCGGAGTCAGGGCGCTTCCTACTCGACCTTCGTGGTGGCGAGCATGGTGACGAATGCGTGGAGGCTTTCGGCGGGGACGTCGAACCCGCCGGGATGCCCGGGATTGACGACGACGCCGATTTCGGGCGACGTGCGGCGCAGGATCTCCCACGCCGGCGCTGAAACGGGGAACCGTTGAGCGTTCGCAAACGCACCGATTCGGTCGGCGTGTGTGAACAGTGCCAGGAACGTCTGGTCGTCGCGGTGGGCGACGAAGGGGCTGGAAGGAAAATCGTTGCCTTGCGGCTCGCCCTCGTTGAGGAACAAGATCTCGCCTGCAGCGAGGACCCAGAGGAGGGTTTCGGAGGCGGTTTCGCCTGTCTGGGCTCGCGAAATAGCGCGCTCCAGGATTGATGCCGTTCTTTCCGTCACCTGTTATCCCAGACCTGCGGAGCGGTACGGCTTCGTCCACAACTTGAACAACGGCTTGCCTTCCGGGTCGAGATACGACTGACGTAACGTCGCCAACTCGAGCCCCGCAACCTGAACAAACTGAACGATTGGTGCGGCCTCAGCAAAATGGGGAAAACGTGCGGGAAGCAGTTCGCCCGAAATCGCGCGCAATGCCACCAATCCCGGTCTCAACGTCTCAACACTGAAACGATCGGCGATCTGCTCGACCGACACCGGAAAATCAAGCATTCCCATGCCCTGCCATTGCCGGGCGGAAGACCCCACCTTCATTGTCAAGTAGCGTTCTAGGTCAACCGGGTCTGGTGACCACATGACCACGCGTTCGTCCCCGCTGCGTTCAGCGCGTGATAGCACGAACCCATCCTGATCGCGCTCACGAATGTAGAACCGGATCTCGCCGCCCGGATCCTCCGAAATCTCCACCGCGTCCAGCTTCTGCCGCACCGAGTAATGCCCCAAAGCCGCGAACTCAACAAACCCCGGTGACAACGTCGAGAGTTCAAGCGTCACAGCAGCAGCCCCTTCACCTTCAGCGCTTCCACCGACACCGGATCCCCGACTTCATCTAGGAACCGCAACTGCATACCTCCGCCCGCCCGGCCAACGCCAGGTGCGATCTCGCTCACCTCAACATGCCAACCTGCCGGTAGTGTGCCGGAAATATCGTAGTCAGTCAGCGGCTTCCCCAATGAAGATATCGGCAACGATCGCTCTTCGAATGAAGCCGGGACCCCATCGATGCGCAATCCAAGATAATCACCACCGTCGCCACCGATCCGATCGACAGTCAACCCGTAATCTCTCTGCAAGGCACCGAGATCCTCGTAAAGGACGCGAGTTCCACGCACCGCACCATCATTGGGCGGAAAGTTGTCCCGATTGTCGGGGAACACATACCGTTCGTCATACTCGAGCTTCGACAGAGGTGTCCCGTCCGGGAACCGCCCGTACGGCGCCGTCGGGTCGCTCACCAGATCAAAGGTTTTCGAGTTCATCGCATCCTTGATGGGGTAGGTGGAGTCACCATGCCCCGAGAGGGTTTCGCCATAGTGAAGGTCTTTTGGTGTGATGGGCGGATCGGGCGCGTGCACCCACCCGTAGCCGGAGGCGGCGCCCGAATGTGCCGGATCTAGTCCGGCCGCAATCTGCTCAGCCACAGTGCCATGAGCCGGGCTGCCGCCGTCGTTGAGTCCAACAGGATTCTCGTGCCCGGGTGTCGGGTCGTTGAGGTGTTGCGGGACGTGATCACCGTGGTCGAGGTCTGCGGGGGCGTTCGGGTCGAGGTGTTGTGGACCCGCGTTCGGGTCGGAGGTGCCGCCGTGATCGGGTGTGGACGTGTCCGGGTGGCTAGGGGGTGCGTCTGGGTGACCCGGATGTCCGTCGCCGATGGCGGGTGTGTCGGGGTGGTCGTGGAGGGCGACGGGCGCGTCGGTGTGTGCTCCGGGCGCCAGGTCGGGTGCGTGGTCGCCCCCGCTGGCGTGGACGGTGGGGGTGTCGGGGTGGGCGCCGATGGTGGCGTGGATGTCGGTGGGGATCTCGACATGGACATCGACGTTGACGTCGACTTTTTCGGTCTTGAGTTTGGTGAGCAGGTCGCTGAGGGCGTCGGGGATGACGGCGGTGACTTTGCTGGTGACGGCTTCGACTTTGGTGATCGCGGAGGCGACGATTTCGAGTTTGGTGCCGATGGTGAGGGCTTTGATGGCGCCGCCGACTTCTCCGGCGCCGGGGATGAAGAAGGTTCCCACGTTCACCAGGACGGCGCCGGCGGCTTCTGAGGGGTTCTTGGCCCAGGTGTCCCACGCGACCAGGCTCTTGAGCATGTCCTGGGTCTTGGTTTGCGCGTCCTTGAACAACGGAACTCCGGCCGCAGCCAGGATCGGGGTCAGGGAGAAGCTGGCCAGCAGCAGGGATCCGAGCCCGGTCCCCACCCCGACCCAGGCTTTGCCTGCGTTGTCCCAGTCGCCCCACCCGTTCGTGGTCGGGTTGTAGCTGATCAGCGACCCTAGACCTTGCACCATGGTCAGCCCGGCGTTGCCGGCGCCCCACCAGAACGACTCACCGCAGTTGCGGTCCTCATCGACGCGGTGTCCCCAGGGAAGGTCCGCGGTCTGGGCGCCCGTCTGTTTCAGCTGCCAGCCCTGCCACGCGACGACCTCAGCAACGCAGTCGTCGCGTTGGCTGTTGATCTTGTTCGCGCATTCCGCTTCCAACGCGTTCAAGCTCGCATACGCGTCAGCGAGCACTGACCCACTCGGGACGTCAATGCCCGCAAGTTCGAAATCAGCCTTGGTCGGCGGCGAGCCTGGCCTCGTACCGCTCGAGGAACTTGTCGGTCAGATGCAGTCGGCACCACTCGTCGATCAGAGTAAGGCTCTTGATAATCGAATCGGCGTCAGAGTTGAAACTCGCATGCTCTCCGAAGAACGTCGTCAGATAAGACCCGCCGGCCGACTCGATGCCTGCGCCGAACGTCCCGTGCTCACCGTCGAGCCCGCATCGGAGGCGAAAGGTCTCGTACAACGTGCAGGTGAACACCCTCGTCTCGTCGACATATGCCTTCTGGATGGCACGTCGACCGAAATACCCAATCACCAGGTCGTAAAACTCGTCAGAATTCATCCGTCAACTCATTTCGGGGGTGTCGCGCGCATCGTGACGGGGTTGAACTTGTAGTGGGCGACGTCGACCAGGTACTGGTATTCCTGTCCGAGGGAGTTCGAGCACGATCAAACTGCTCGGTGCGTCAACCGTAGACAAGTTCAACCCCCCCCAACTGCCGCCCGGCAGCAATGACCATCTAAAACAAGTAGTCGCCGAAAGCAGTGTGCCACCATCGATGAGCACTAGATGGTTGATTGTTCTCAGCTTCGAGTTGAGGAGCGGTACGGCTTCGTCCACAACTTGAACAATGGCTTGCCTTCGGGGTCGAGATATGACTGGCGCAATGTCGCCAAATCAAGCCCTGCAACCTGAGCGAACTGAACGATCGGTGCGGTCTCAGCAAAATGGGGAAAACGCGCGGGAAGCAGTTCGCCCGAAACCGCGCGCAATGCCACCAATCCCGGTCCCAACGTCTCAACAGTGAAACGATCGGCGATCTGCTCGGCCGACACCGGGAAGTCCAGCATTCCTTCGCCCCGCCATTCCCGGGCGGAAGATCCGACTTCCATGGTCAAGTACCGTTCTAGGTCAACCGGGTCAGGCGACCACATGATTACCCGTTCGTCCTGGCTGCGTTCGGCGCGCGACAGCACGAATACATCCGGCTCGCGTTCACGAATGTAGAACCGGATTTCTCCGCCGGGATCGTCCGCAACTTCAACCGCGTCCAGCTTCTGCCGCACGGAGTTGTGTCCCAAAGCGGCGAAGCCCGCAAACCCGGGCGACAACACTGAGGGATCAACACTCACGACAACAGTCCTTTCGCCTTCAACATCTTGACCGACACTACGTCCCCGACTTCATCGAGGAAACGTAGTTGCATACCTCCGCCTGGTCGGCCGACTCCAGGTGCGATCTCGCTCACCTCAACGTGCCAGCCATGCGGTAGTGCACCGCCAATTTCGTAGTCTGTCAGCGGCTTCCCCAACGACGATATCGGCAACGATCGCTCTTCGAATGGAGCCGCGACGCCATCAACACGCAGCCCGAGATATTCACCCCTGTCACTGCCGATCCGATCGACAGTGAGGCCGTAATCTCTCTGCAAGGCACCGAGATCGTCGTAAGAGACTCGAGTACCGCGTACTGCGCCATCGTTGGGCGGAAAGTTGTCCTGATTGTCGGGGAACACATACCGTTCGTCATACTCGAGCTTCGACAGAGGTGTCCCGTCCGGGAACCGCCCGTAGGGCGCCGTCGGGTCGCTCACCAGATCAAAGGTTTTCGAGTTCATCGCATCCTTGATGGGGTAGGTGGAGTCACCATGCCCCGAGAGGGTTTCGCCATAGTGAAGGTCTTTGGGCGTGATGGGCAGATCGGGCGCGTGCACCCACCCGTAGCCGGAGGCGGCGCCCGAATGTGCCGGATCTAGTCCGGCCGCAATCTGCTCAGCGACAGTGCCATGAGCCGGGCTGCCGCCGTCGTTGAGTCCGACAGGATTCTCGTGCCCGGGTGTCGGGTCGTTGAGGTGTTGCGGGACGTGATCACCGTGGTCGAGGTCTGCGGGGGCGTTCGGGTCGAGGTGTTGTGGACCCGCGTTCGGGTCGGAGGTGCCGCCGTGATCGGGTGTGGACGTGTCCGGGTGGCTAGGGGGTGCGTCTGGGTGACCCGGATGTCCGTCGCCGATGGCGGGTGTGTCGGGGTGGTCGTGGAGGGCGACGGGCGCGTCGGTGTGTGCTCCGGGCGCCAGGTCGGGTGCGTGGTCGCCCCCGCTGGCGTGGACGGTGGGGGTGTCGGGGTGGGCGCCGATGGTGGCGTGGATGTCGGTGGGGATCTCGACATGGACATCGACGTTGACGTCGACTTTTTCGGTCTTGAGTTTGGTGAGCAGGTCGCTGAGGGCGTCGGGGATGACGGCGGTGACTTTGCTGGTGACGGCTTCGACTTTGGTGAGGGCGGAGGCGACGATTTCGAGTTTGGTGCCGATGGTGAGGGCTTTGATGGCGCCGCCGACTTCTCCGGCGCCGGGGATGAAGAAGGTTCCCACGTTCACCAGGACGGCGCCGGCGGCTTCTGAGGGGTTCTTGGCCCAGGTGTCCCACGCGACCAGGCTCTTGAGCATGTCCTGGGTCTTGGTTTGCGCGTCTTGTGAACAGCGGCACTCCGGCCGCAGCCAGGATCGGGGTCAGGGAGAAGCTGGCCAGCAGCAGGGATCCGAGACCGGTCCCGACCCCGACCCACGCTTTGCCTGCGTTGTCCCAGTCGCCCCACCCGTTCGTGGTCGGGTTGTAGCTGATCAGCGACCCCAGTCCTTGCACCATGGTCAGCCCGGCGTTGCCGGCGCCCCACCAGAACGACTCACCGCAGTTGCGGTCCTCATCGACGCGGTGTCCCCAGGGAAGGTCCGCGGTCTGGGCGCCCGTCTGTTTCAGCTGCCAGCCCTGCCACGCGACGACCTCAGCAACGCAGTCGTCGCGTTGGCTGTTGATCTTGTTCGCGCATTCCGCTTCCAACGCGTTCAGGCTCGCATACGCGTCAGCGACCCGATCCAGCAGCCGGTTGTTCTGATCGATGAAGTCACCCGACTCCGTCCACGATGCCCGCAACTGCGGAGCCCCGTAGTGGAGTCGCGCGGTCTCACCGCGGCTGCGCAGATAATCCACCACATCCTGAGCAGCTCCCGGCGGCGAACTGCGACCTGCCGAACTGCGCCTTGGAGTCCCACTCGTACTTCTTCGTCTGCTGCGGCGACATCCACACCCGACCATCCGCACCGATCTTGGCCCGGAACGTCACCGCATCCGCCCTGATCGCCGCAAAGGTGCGCTTCAGCAGGGGCAACCCGTCCGCATAGTGATGCAACGCCTTGGCGATCACGTCCACCTTCGCAGCGAACACGTGCGCGGACTCCGACGCCGGCGCGACCGCCGCGTAAACCACCGCGGCGTCCGGGGCAACGAACACCGCAGGCAGGCCCGCCCACCCCGTCGTCACATCATCGGCACCCGAACGCAGCACCTTCGCCGACGCCACCAAACCATCAGCGACCGACCCGACATCACCAGGCCACAGTTCGTCCCCCGGAATCTTCTCCGGAATGATCAACCCATCAACAGCCTTCACCGCCGATGCCGACACCTCAGGCACCCCCCTGGAAACGGGTCATGTCGCCGGTCTCGGCGGCGTGACGCGTTTCGGCGACCATCATCGCGGCCGCCTCTTCGTCGCCGGCGATGAATGCGTTCGTTGCGGCGGCGGTTGCCTCGAGGGCGGCGGCGTAGCCGTTTATGATGCCCGTCAGCCGGCCAGACTGCTCCTCCAAGAACCCGGCAAAGGCTTTGACGACGACTCTGTCGAACCCGGCAGCGTCTTGCAAGGGCTGGACCGAATGGTCGGCGAGTTGTTGAATCGTCTTTCCCACCGCGGCGACCTGGTCGTTGGTCTGGGTCAGGATCTTGCCGATGCCTCCGGGGTCCAGCTGCCACCCGGTCATAGCGCGACTCCCCTGACGACGGCGGTTCCGCCCAAGGCCTTTTCGAGGGCGAAGAGCACCGCGAGACCGCGTGCGAAGTCGAACGACAGGACGCCTTCGATCCAGTACCGGCTGTTGTCGGGAACCGAGGCGTCCGGGCCGAGAACGCGCCTCACGTCGTTCAACACCTCGATGCGCTTCGGGCGTGCAAGCGTCAGAACCGGCGTCTCGTCGAGCTCACTGAAGGTGATCGTTCCCCCGTTGTTGCTTTCACGAGCCAGCAGCGGCGGGTTCAGGAGTTCGGCAAAATCCCGCTCCTCGGCGATCTCCATCACTTTCGGAGCGAGCAGCACCACCTCGAGCGGCATCAGCGATCACCGCCGACGGGGCGACTTGAGTCTCCGGCTCGGAGCGCGACTTCGATATTGGCGGCACCGAGGGATTCGGCGAAACGCTGGGCCTCGATCCACGGGGCGGTGCCCGCGGAGATGAAGTCGACGAGCACCGACGGGATTCTCTTTCGGCCGACGGTCGACGCGTTGAACTGCTGAGCCAGCATCACCGGATCGGCGGCGAGGTTGCGGATCGCCCGCGGTCCGATCAACGCCGCGACCGGCACCGGCGGTGGAACCCGGTATTGATCGGCCATCAGATCGGCTCGACCCGGGCCCGCTGACATCATCGCGATCATCGGCAGAGCCGTCGCCTCGGCAAGGGCGGTCAGGCTCCCTCTGGCTCGCTCGGCGACGTCAGGCAGCCCGGTGGCGGCGTCGCCCGCGCGCGCGATGCCGGTGATGGTCTCTTCCACGCCGACGCGAGTGCGGCGGACCGCCGCGATGGCGGAGAAGCTGTCGTCGCCTGCCGACCAGGACGAAGCGGCTCTCATCGGGCATGCTCGAACGTGCCGCCTCGGTATACGCCGCACGACTCCAGCGGAGCGTCGCGGGTTCATGGGCGCCCCATGCCGTCAGCCGCCCCCCGGCGAGCCCCGCAAGGAGTCTCGGCACCTTCGCCCAGCAGCGTGTCTTCGCCCGCGGTGTGCTGAACGCTCACCGAGAAGGAGAGGTGCAAGGCATCCGGAGCAGGGGCCGCAGGGAGCGCGCGCGTGGAGCCCGGTACCGCCGCGTCGACCAGATCGCCGACGCTCCGATAGACGGTGCCGTCTCGACGATCCACCAGTTCCTCGTCGGTACGGATCACCCACTGGCCCTCGGCGGCCTCGAGGTAGTACCGAGCGGCGAACGTCAAACGCGCATCCGGCCTGGTCACGATCACCGGAACCAGCCCGTGCCGAGCGACCGTGCTCAGCAGGTCGGCGAATGCCTCACTGAAATAGACGATCTCGGCGCGCGACTCGACTACCGCGCAGCCCCGATCGACGTAGTCGACGAGCGGATGATCGAACATGGTGAGCGGAAGGCCCGGCCTCAGCCGATATTGGCGACTGCGGATTTCGCCTTGCCGATCGCGGCCTGGGCCACATCGTCACTGGACGCCATGCTCTGCTTGATGGTGTGAATGATCTCTCGGACGCCGGTGGCCGCGTTCTTCCATCGCAGTTCCTTGGCGGCGTACTCCTCGGAGACCCCGTCCGCCTGATAGTCGGACATCGCGGTCTTCACATCGAGGTCGCGCTGGTCGATCAGCGCCTCCAAGCGCGCCGCGACCTGCAAGAAGTTCTCTTGGGCGGCCTGCGAGGCGCCCAGGTCATAGTCGCGGCGGTCTGATTGGTTGCCCGTCATCAGGGTCTCCTCTTACTTCGCTGCGCCGAAGCGGGCTGCGTCGAACGACGCGCCGGCCTGCGCGGAACGGGTTTGATCTGACATGTCCTGGTCGCCTTCGCGGAACGACCGGTCCATGCTGGTGACACCGCTCAGCACTCCGGCAAGCGCCGCGTTGAGTTCGGCGGCGATCTGGTCGGTCTGGCTCTTGAAGCGGTCGAATGCGCCCCGCGCTGCTCCGTTGAATTTGCCTTCCAACGGTTCGGCAGCCTGCGCCAGCTGTTTCACGAGGGCGCCGAGGTCATCCTGCGATGATGACGTGCGTTTTCCGAGTTGGGCAAGAACGTCTGCCCCCATAGCGAACTTCACGTGATTTCTCTCCCCAGGTCGCGATGAGACGGGTCTGTCTATTCCGATAGCCTAGGGGCCCGATCAGGCATTTACGAGGATTAGACGCGTATTGGGGGGATGGATGACCAGGAGCGACGCTGGGGTCGTCAGCCCCCGTCGAACCGATGCACCCTCGGTGGTGCGCGGAGCGTGCGGAACCCTGATCGACATGGCCATCGCGGCGGCTGTTGCGTTGGTGACCGTCGTGCTCGCCGGCCGCGCGTCTGCGCCACTCGCATTCACCCTCGGGGTCGCTGCATTGTTCGCGACCGGCTGGGGTCTGGTGAGTCACGGTCGGAGCCTCGGGTGGGGTCTCGCCGGGGTCCGTCTGATTGCAGCGGACAGCGGCTCTGCCCCCGGGATGAGCGGGGTCGGCAACTGGGCCATCGCCGACGTCCGCCGGGACGGCGATCCCATCGCGCCGTATGCGGCGATCCCTGACTTGGCTCCGCTTGCTCCGCAGACCTTTCGCGTTCCGGCCGCTTTGCTGGCTTCACCCCCGCCCGTCGATTCGGCCGTGCCGGCAGACGACATGGCGGGCGCCTCGAACCTCGAGTCAGTAGAACCGGTGCGGGCGCCGGCCCCACCGCGGGCGTTCGTGTCGACTGTCGAGCCGGCGGGTGACTCCGGGGCGCAGGGCGAGACGATGATCTACCGGGCGAAACTGCGTCAGGGAACGAGCGTCATGGTGATCGACGGAGAGCGGTCCGTCTTCGTGACGGCGCGCATGGTGGTGGGCCGCAATCCCACCGTCGAAGCGGGGGAAATGGCGGTGGCCATCCCGGATATGTCGCGCGATCTCTCGAAGAATCACCTGCGGGTCGACCAGGATGCGTACGGTCAGCTCTTTGTCACCGATCTGGGGTCGACCAATGGAACGCGGCTGCGGTCGATCGACGGCGCCCGCGCGAAACTGAAACCCCATGTGAGCACCGCGGTCAGGTGGGGTGAGACCCTCGAACTCGGCACTCAGCACGTCGTGCAGTTCGAGTCTCGGGTCCGCGGCGACGAAGCGGAGCAGCAGAGTGAGTAGGCACGACGATCAGGCCCTGCTCGAAGCGGTCAAAACCCACCGCGATCGGCTGCTGGCCGCGTTCGTGTTCGGCAGGCTGGGGAGCCGGCGGGTCGTATCCACCTTGCTGAACCGACTGCTCGTGGGTCTCGTGCTCGGCGCGGTCGCCTGCGCCGTGTGTGCGGGAGTCGCCTTCGCGATGAACCTCATCCAGCAACAAGCCAAGGCCCCCAGCCCCGGACCAACGCCCACGTCGATAAGCCGGCCGCCAAGCCCGGAAGGCAGCACTCTGTGACCACGTTCACCCGCATCACCGTCATCGGTTCCTCTCGGCGGGCGACCATGGTCGTTCCCGCCGAGGAGCCGCTGGCGACCCTCATCCCCGACATCGCGAACCTGCTTCAGGAGCAGTACACGGCAACGAGCGGCGCGTTGACCCTGGTCGGCCCGCTGGGAGACGAGATCGATCCGGGGTCGAGTTGCGAAGAGCAGCAGATCGTCGACGGCCAGGTGCTGCGGTTGGTGCGCGTCGAAGACGCGCCGCCTCCGCCCGAGGTCTCTGACGTGACGGATGTGGTCGCTGAGACGCTCGACCGCTCGGGCTCACGATGGAGCGCTGCCCACCGGAGCGTCGCGGGAGCGTTGGCGATCGGGGCGCTCGCTCTGGCGGGAACGTTGCCGCTGGTCACGGGTGCTGACCCAGCGAGCGGAGCGTGGTGGGGAATAGCCGTCTACGCGGCGGCCGCGGTCCTAGCGCTGGCACTCGGTCGGTTCACCGGCTGGGCAGGGATCGCCGCCACGGCGGCCGCGCTGGGGGCGGCTCCCGCCGCGGCCGTGTGGACCGTTGGCTTCTTGCCGAACGCTCCCGTCTCATTTGCGTCCGCACTGTTCGGGCTCGGCTGGCTGGCCATCGGTCTCGGATTCGGAGTCGGGCAACGCGACCGGGCTCCGATGGTCGGGTCCGCCACAGCGGTCGCGCTCGCGGGGATCGCTCTGACGCTGGCTGCTGTTGGCGTGCCGGAGACCGGGATCGCCGCGATCATCGCCGTGCTGGTCACCGCGGCGATCGGTCTGCTTCCGGTCATCGCCTTGAACTTCTCCAAGGTCGCGACCCTCGACGACCTGGCGATTGCCGGCGAACCTCTGGAACGCGGCACCGTTCTCGAGCGGGTGGCCATGGCGTACCGAACGTTCGGATGGAGCGTCTACGCGCTCGCGATCGCCGCCGCCGTGGCGACCGCGGCGCTCCTGCGCGACGCCTCCGTCTGGCCAGGAATACTCGGGGGCGCCCTGGCGCTGGTGCTCCTTCTCCGCACCCGGGCGGTGCCATTGGCAGTTCAGGCGTGGCCGCTGTGGGCCGCAGGTGTCCTGGGGCCGACGGTCGGCCTGGCCTTGCGCGGCGGACTCCCCGGCTGGGCGGCGGGCGCCGCTGCTGCGGGCGCTGTCGTTCTGGTCGCGATCCTCGTGCTCGCCCGGCCTCGGCCCCACACTCGTGTGCGATTGCGCCGGCTCGGCGACGCACTCGAAGGGCTCGCCGTGCTGGTGATGGTGCCGGCCGTTCTGGGCGTTTTCGGAGTATATGAACTGGTTCTCGGGGTCTTCTGATGGCGTTGCCCGCGATCACGGCATCCCAGCAGGATGAGCTCATCTCGGCTGCCGAGGCAGCCGGTTCGCCGATCTCGACCGGCCGTCGTTTCGCGTTTCTGCCTCTTTCTCCACCGGCGGGCACCTCGACGGTCGCCGCCTTGACCGCTCGGGCGCTCGCCCAAGGCCGCTCCGGTCGCACGCTTCTTCTCGGCACATCAGACACGACCCCCGGCCCGTTGCTGGACATGGGCCGGCAAACTCCTCCGACGCACCAGGCAAGCGGCCTCCCGCGCGAGCTGTCTGAGGCGCTGGGATACGGCTACGGCGTCTGGGTGGGGAGCGTCGGTCGCCTGCCTGGTCCGCCATTCACCGCCGCGGAGGCCGCGACGAGCGCCGACTGGTTTCAGCGTGTTGCGCCGATCTCACGCCATTTCGACGTGGTCTGCACCGACTGGCATCCACAACCGAACCTGGCCGCCGTCGTCGCGGCGACTCGCACCGCGCAGGCCGTCTGTCTGGTGACTCCCTTCGCTCGGGCCGACGCGGAATCGGCCGTCGCCCTGGCTCGCGCCATGCACGCCGACACCGGCGGCCCTCGGGTGATGGTGGCGTTCGTGGATGTTGCGCGCACTCGCTCCACGTGGCCACGGCTCGTGGCGCCACGACTGCCCTTCCCTGTCGTGAGATTCGGGCACGATGACTCGCTGGTGCAGGGACGTCGACCGCGGCCGATCACCGAGACCTCGGCGATCGCGACGGCGGCACAGCTGATGCGGCTGAGCACTCCGGGAATCGATGCCGAATGACCATCAAGATCATCCACCGGCCGGCGCGCGTGACGGCGCCGCTGACTCCGCCGGACGAGGTTCCCCTCGCCGCGCCGCCGCAGCAGGGCGATGGCGCGGTCGGTGGGTTGCCGATCCAGTCGATGCTGCCGGTGCTCGGGTCGATGTCATCCATCACGATGATGGTCGTCTTGCGCGGCAACCCGATCATGGTCGTCGTCGGCGCCATGGTGCTGGTCGTCGCCTTGATCGGCGGAGTGGGGATGGCACTCGGCCACCGGGGGGCCGCCAGCCGCACGCGCAAACGGGAACGTGAGCGCTACCTGGATCACCTGGAGAAGACCCGTTCCCGGCTGCGGGGCGAGCACGCCGAGATCCGGGAGCGCGCGCTCACCCTGAATCCGGCTCCGACCCGGCTCGGCGAGATCGCGTCGAATCCCGAGCGGCTCTGGGAGCGCCGCCGCCAGGACTCGGACTTTCTCTCCGTGCGCGTGGGCAGTGGTCGCCGGCGATGGTTCGGGCTCACCGTGCCGACGGAGCCCAACCCGGTGCAACCGTTCGACCCCATCATGGCCGCCGAAGCCCGCACGGTCGCGGACAGTTACACCGGCATCGCCGGGATGCCGGTCACCCTCGCGCTGCGCGGAGTCAGCCAGGTGTCGATGGTGGGCGATCCCGCACGGCTCTACCCGGCAGTGAGGGCGATGATCGCCAACCTGGCGGTCTTCCAGTCGCCCAACGATCTCGAGATCGGGTTCGTCATCCCGCAGGACAAGCTGGCCGAGTGGGCCGACGTCGACCTGCTGCCCCATTCGCTGACCGATGACTGGGACGGCCCGGTGCCCGCCCGACGGATCGCGCCAACGGTCTCCGAGCTTGCGCAGCTCATCCAGGCGGACATCAGTTCACGGGCTTCGCGATTTGCGACCAGAAGTCGAGGCTCCGGCGGTGCCGACAGCTCCGAGACGCCGCTGCTGATCGTGATCGACGGCACGGGGCGCCCGGCGACGGGGTTCCCTCTTCCAGAGGGGGTCGCCTCTGCGGCCCAGCTCGGAATCACCGTGCTGACCCTGGTCAGTAGCCGACTGCATGAGCCAGGAGACACGCAACTGCGACTCACCGTCAGCGGCGACGGTTCCCTTGCCGTTGAAGACACCCGGATGCCGGCGTCGGTGACCCTGGCCACCGCCGACTCGATGACGCCCGCGGTATTCGCGGGGCTCGCGTCGCGCCTTGCGCCGTTGCGGCTTTCGGCTGCCTCTCGCGACGAGGCAGAAGACGACCGCGAGATCGACGCGCTCGAGTTGTTCGATATCGACTCGATCACCGACGTCACCCCCGAGCGATGGGCGCCGCGATCCCTTCATGACTTTCTGCGGGTGCCGGTCGCCGTCGGTGATGACGGACGAACTGTTCATATCGACCTCAAGGAATCGGCGCACGGCGGCATGGGCCCGCATGGCATCTGCATCGGAGCGACGGGATCCGGCAAGAGCGAGTTCTTACGCACCCTCATCCTCAGCCTCGTCAGCACGCACGGTCCGGAGGACCTGGCGGTCATCCTCGCCGACTACAAGGGCGGCGCCGCATTCACCCCGTTCGCCAGCCTGCCGCACATCGCCGGACTGATCGACAATCTCGCCGACGACCCGCAGATGATCCAACGTGCCCGCGCTTCGCTCGAGGGCGAAATCGTTCGCCGGCAGCAGCTGCTGAAGGATGCCGGGAACTTCGCCTCGATCACCGACTACCGAGAAGCCCGCAGGCAGAAGCCCGCGCTCGCTCCGATGCCGCACCTGTTCGTGGTCATCGACGAGTTCGGCGAACTACTCACGGCCGAGCCGGACTTCATCGAGTTGTTCCTGCAGATCGGGCGCATCGGGCGGGCGCTCGGCATCCATCTCCTCCTCGCGAGTCAGCGCATCGAGGGCGGCAAACTGCGCGGCCTCGATACCTATCTCTCCTACCGGATCGGGCTCCGTACCTTTTCGGAGCAGGAGTCGGCCGTCATTCTCGAGACTCCGGACGCGTTCCACCTTCCGCCCGTCCCCGGCTACGGGTATCTCAAAGTCGACACCACGACGTACCAACGGTTCAAAGCCGCCTACGTGTCGGGCCCCCTGCCGGCGACCCAGCAGCACCTGCTCCAGGAGGACGACAGTTGGGGCGTCACACTTCAGCCTGCGTACAACACGATCCAGAGTTCGGCGGATGACGGGGCGATGGAGGTGGTCGTCGCTCGCTCAGAAGGCGGCCCCACGCTGATCGACCAGTGCGTGAGCCAGCTCCGCGGCGGCCGCGCCCACACCGCTCCGGTGTGGCTGCCTCCCCTGCCCGATCGGCTGCCCCTGTTTCAGGTCGTCGACAATCCGAACCGAGCGCCGCTCAGCCTTCCGATCGGTCTGCTCGATGACCCCGCGCACCAAGAACAGCGCCCGTGGGAACTCGACCTGACCCGCGCCGGCGGGCATTTCGCCATCATCGGCGCCCCGCAAACCGGCCGCTCGACGTTCCTGCGCACGTTCGCGGCGGGGGTCGCCACCGTCAACACGCCGCGGCACGTCACCATGTACGGTCTCGACCTGACCGGATCGGGCCTCGCGCGGGTCGAGGACTTCCCCCACGTCGGCGGCGTTGCCACTCGCGCGGATCGCGAACAGCAGGTCCGGCTGCTCGAAGAGCTCGGCGCGATGATCACCCAGCGCGAAGCGCTGTTCCGAACGCACCGCATCGAGTCGCTCAGCCAGTTCCGCAGAAACCACGCGGCGGGGGAACTCCCGGAAGTCGTTTCGCCCGACGTCGTGCTTCTCGTCGACGGATACGGGCTCGTCCGGTCGGACTTCGAGCACCTCGCCGAACCGCTCGCCGAGCTCTTGACCCGGGGACCCTCGTACGGCATCCACCTCGTTCTGGCCATGACCAGGTGGAACGAACTGACGATGAGCCTGCAGCCGCTGGTCGGCAACAAGTACGAACTCAGGCTCAACGATCCCAGCGAATCCACGATCAAGCGCAAGCTGGCCGAGACCATCCGCCCGGATCAACCGGGCCGCGTCATCACCGACGAACTCCTCTTCGCGCAGGTCGCCCTGCCCAGCATCGATGAGGTCGACGACGAGAATCTGGGCGAAGCCCTGAGCGATCTCGCCAAGCAATCCGCCGAAGCGTGGAGCGGGCCGGCCGCCGCCCCGATCAGGCTGCTGCCCGAAGATCTCGATCCCGACTCCCTCCCGGACGAACTGGATGAGCCGGACGCGATCCCCATCGGGCTGCGGCAGGACACCATGGAGCCGGCACTGCTCGACCTCGACGGTGCCGACCAGAACATCCTCGTTCTCGGCGATCCCGGAAGCGGCAAGAGCACCCTGCTGCGCCAGATCGTCGCCGCGTTGATTCAACGTCACACCGACCAGGAGCTGGTGTTCGCGGTGATGGAACCCCGCGGTTCCCTCGTCAGCGCGATCCCGGACAGCTATCTCGGCGGGCACGCGAACACCGGAACGAAGGCGCGAGCGCTCGCCGCGGCCCTCGCGATCGAACTCGACAAGCGCCAGAACCTGGGTGCTCCCACCGAGCCCCGCATCGTTCTTCTCGTCGACGACTACGACATCCTCGCCACTGCCGGCAACAACCCGCTCGACGTGCTGCTCGCCTATCTGCCATCGGCGCGCGAGCTGAGATTCACCGTGATCCTCACTCGTCCGGTCGCAGGGTCTGCCCGCGCGCTGTACGAGAACACCATTCAGACGTTGAAGGACTCGGGCGGCACCGGGGTCATTCTCTCGGGCGAGCGCGCCGAAGGGCCGCTCTGGCCGGGCGTCCATGCCAACCAGGCCCAGCCCGGTAGGGCGAAGCTCGTCAGACGCGGACAACCGCCCCGCCTGATTCAGATCGCCAACCAACACGCCCCGGTACTCCCTGGGGAGTAATTCGCACCGAGATTCTTGCAATCTATTCCGATATATCGCTATTGTGTCGGTATCGGTCATGACCACTCGCGGACTCCATCTCCGCGGCGTGACCGGCCAAGGAGATTTTCATGCGAAACAACAACTTCGATCCCAGAATCGCCGCCATGCGCGGCATCCGCTTCCACCACGACGGCCAGAGCGACGACCACGGTCACCAGCACCCCGGCCGTGGGCGCGGCGGCAATGGCTTCGGCCCGGGCTTCGGCCGTGGATTCGGTCCCGGCTTCGGCGGATTCGGCCCCGAGATGATGCGCGACTTCGCGCAGGCCTGGGGCGGCAACGGCCGGGCCCGCAAGGGCGACGTGCGCGCCGCCATCCTGTCGTTGCTCAGTGAGGCCCCGGCCACCGGCTACGCGCTGATCAAGGGCATCGCCGAGCGCACCGACCAGGCCTGGCGGCCGAGCCCCGGCTCGGTCTACCCGACCCTGCAGCAGCTCGTCGACGAGGGCCTCGTGCGCCAGCAGGGCGCCAAGGACGGCAACGGCCGCACCGACTACGAGCTGACCGACGAGGGCACCGCCTACGTCACCGAGAACAAGGAGCAGCTGGATGCCGCCTGGCAGGCCTCGGGCCCGCAGCGCGGCGGCGTGGACCGCGAGTTCATGGCCAGCATCGGCAAGCTGCTCGACGCGGTGAAGCAGTTCCCGCGCTCGGCCACGCCCGAGCAGCGCGAAGCGGCCACGGCCAAGATCGACGAGCTCCGTCGCGAGCTCTACAAGATCCTCGCCGACTAGTTGGAAACATCCTCAGAGTCGAGCGCAGACCCGGTACCATGCGTACCGGGTCTGCGTCTTCTGAACGCCTGGCCCGGATTGAGAGGCCGCGTGACCCGGATCCACCCGCGCGCAGAGCCGTCTCGCATGCAGAAGCAAGTCCCGCTCGTGTTGACGAGAGACGCCTGAGATGGCCAACCCCGCATACGGAGAGCGGATCGAGCTGACGAGCGGCCCGATCGTCAGGACGGCTTGGCGGGAGGGCGCCGTCGGCGAGGTCACGATCAGTTGGAAGCGCTGGCGCGACGAAGCGGGCGACCCGCCGGTCTTCGACCTCGAGCTCCGCGGCCCGTTCGGCGTCACGCACGGGCGCAGCGAGCGGCTCTTCGAGGCACTGCAGTACGCGCGATGGACGGCTGATGAGTCAGGATGGGTACTAGCCATCGAGGGAGCCCGGCCCGAATCGAGTCCTGCCACGGAGCAGCCGGACGGCCTCGACGGATCCCGTGTCATCCGGGTCGGCGAGAACCCACCCGTAGTTCGGGACGTGTTCGCGGAAACCGACCGTGCAGGCACCGGGCCCGTGCTGGAACAGAGACGGTTCCATGAGGCGGGCGCCAGCTTGCCGTCAGGTCGGGCGACCTGGGTCATCGGTCGCGATTTCCGCATTTTCAATGCCGACATCCGGCTGGACCGGACCCTGTGGGAGGTCGGAATACCGCGGACTTGGACAGGCGGCACCGATCACGGCCGGTCTCCGAGTTTCGTGTACACGGAGCGGATTTTGGCCTTCGGGGCCTCGGGATCGACCCCGAGGCCGACGACAGTGGGCGAGGTGTGGAGCAGAAGTCGCGGCTACGACGTCTACGTCGACCACGGGCTTCCCACCGAGTACAGCGGCGTGCTCTCGCGGCCGCTCCGCGGCTTCCCTTGCTTCTTCGAACTGGACAAGCCGGCGTCGTTCCCCGCACTCGACGCGGCCCTTCCGGAGGCGGATCGTTACGCCCTGAGATTGCGGGCGCGCAAGCCGGTGCACCTGCTGGTAGTGCCCGCCTCGGTTGCGAACGGCGCCGCCGAACGCCTCGATGACCTGCTGGGTCGCGCGATCTTCGATCCGATCGTGCTAATCAGTGAGGGGTCACGGCGCGAGAGCCTGCGCCTTGCCCGGCTCCGTCGTGAGGTTCACCTGCGCTCGTCCCCCTGACCGTCACCATGGCTAGGCACCAGCCCCGCAAGCAGACGCCTCGACGGCAGCTCACGCAGCCGTCGGGGCGTCACGCGTCTCAGCACCCGCACGAAGACGATCGCCGCGCGATACCGGCGCGGATGCCACGGCAGCCCGTACGCCTCTCGCACCCGGTCGGGCAGCAGCCCGCTCGTCACCACGCGCATGAGCGGCATCGCCGGGCGTGTCCACCACGGGATCGCGCGGTTGCGCAGCAGGTCGCGAGCGATGCCCCGCGCCTCGTCTCCGATCTCGAGGCCGGCCACGGCATCCGTCCAATAGTTCTCGAAGGCCGCCCGATCGGCGGGCCACACGCCGGGCGGCACCTGCAACGTCGAGCCGAGCCGCTCGCTCGCCGCGTAGATCTCGTCGGCGAGCGCGGGCGAGAGCGGCCCGACGATCCGCTCGTGCACGGTGACGCCCACGCGGTGCAGGGTCGCGGCCACCCAGAGTTGGCGGTCGGCATCCCTCGCGCCCGTCACTCGGGCGTGCGCCCGGTTGACGGCCTGGGCGGCCAACCGCGACTGCTGCGGCGAGCCGAGACCGACGGCATACACGTAGCGAAGCGTGTTGCGCAGCCGGTCCATGGGCCGGTTCGCGAAGTCGCTGTGCTCGGCGACTCCGCGGGCGACGATCGGGTCGCCGACCTGCAGCAGGATGGCAGCCGCGCCCCCGAGCACGAGCACGCCATCGGCTGCGTACTCCTCGAAGCTCGTGGGCGACCTCATGCCCCTATCGTCGCGCGCCGCGGGCGAGAGGCGCGCATCCGGCAAGAACTCCCGAAGTTTCGCGGCGGTCAGGGCCCTCTCGAACAACGGTCAGAGTCTCAGCGGGTAGAGTTCTTACGGCTCGAAAGTCTCTTGACATCGAACTATCTCGGTGTCGAGACAGTGCCTCCGTGTGAGGCCGTCGAGCCTGCCAGCTCCAACGCCAACGGAAGAAGCAAGCAGCGTGGATCTTTTCGAGTACCAGGCCCGTGATCTCTTCGAGAAGTACGGCGTGCCCGTACTTCCGGGCATCATCGCCGACACGCCCGAGCAGGTGCGCGCCGCGGCCGAGAAGCTCGGCGGCGTCACCGTCGTCAAGGCGCAGGTCAAGGCGGGCGGGCGCGGCAAGGCAGGCGGCGTCAAGGTCGCCAAGACGCCCGCCGACGCCGAAGAGCTGTCGAAGGGCATCTTCGGCCTCGACATCAAGGGCCACACCGTCAAGCGCGTCATGGTCGCGGCCGGCGCCGACATCGCGCAGGAGTACTACTTCTCGGTGCTGCTCGACCGGGCCAACCGCAGCTACCTGAGCCTGTCGAGCTACGAGGGCGGCATGGAGATCGAGGAGCTCGCTGTCGAGCGTCCCGAAGCTCTCGCCCGCGTCGAGGTCGATCCCGAGCAGGGTCTCGACCTCGAGAAGGCGAAGGCGATCGCGGTCGCCGCGCACTTTCCGGCCGAGCTGATCGACAAGGTCGCTCCGGTCTTCGTCAAGCTGTACGAGGTCTACACCGGCGAAGACGCCACCCTGGTCGAGGTCAACCCGCTGATCCTGACCGGCTCGGGTGAGATCCTGGCGATCGACGGCAAGGTCTCGCTCGACGAGAACGCCGACTTCCGCCATCCCGACCACGAGGCGCTCGAAGACAAGGATGCCGCCGACCCGCTCGAGGCGAAGGCCAAGGCCCTCGGCCTCAACTACGTGAAGCTCGACGGCCAGGTCGGCATCATCGGCAACGGCGCCGGGCTCGTCATGAGCACGCTGGATGTCGTCAGCTACGCCGGCGAGAACCATGGGGGCGTGAAACCGGCCAACTTCCTCGACATCGGCGGCGGAGCATCCGCCCAGGTGATGGCGAACGGGCTCGACGTCATCCTCGGCGACAGCCAGGTGAAGAGCGTGTTCGTGAACGTCTTCGGCGGCATCACCTCGTGCGTCGCGGTCGCGACCGGGATCGTGCAGGCGCTCGAGATCCTCGGAGACGCCGCGAGCAAGCCGCTCGTCGTGCGCCTCGACGGCAACCAGGTGGAAGAGGGGCGCGCGATTCTCAGCGCCGCGAACAACCCGCTCGTGACGCTGGCCACGACCATGGACGACGGTGCCGCCAAGGCCGCCGAACTCGCGAACGCTTAACGCTTAAGGAATCAGAATGTCGATCTTCCTCAACAAGGACAGCAAGGTCATCGTCCAGGGCATCACCGGCGGCGAGGGCACCAAGCACACCGCGCTGATGCTGAAGGCCGGAACCCAGGTCGTCGGCGGCGTCAACGCGCGCAAGGCCGGAACGACCGTCGAGCACGACGGGGGCATCACGCTCGCCGGTGTTCGGCACGGTCGCCGAGGCGATGTCCGAGACCGGGGCCGACACCTCCATCGTGTTCGTGCCGCCGGCCTTCGCCAAAGACGCGATGATCGAAGCCATCGATGCCGGCATCCCGCTGCTCGTCGTGATCACCGAGGGCATCCCGGTGCAGGACACCGCAGAGGCCTGGGCGCACGCCAAGGCGAAGGGCAGCACGACCCGGATCATCGGCCCGAACTGCCCCGGCATCATCACGCCGGGCGAGTCGCTGGTCGGCATCACGCCGGCCACGATCACCGGCTCCGGCCCGATCGGACTGGTGAGCAAGTCGGGCACCCTGACCTACCAGATGATGTTCGAGCTGCGCGACCTCGGCTTCTCGACCGCCATCGGCATCGGCGGCGACCCGATCATCGGCACGACGCACATCGACGCGCTCGCTGCCTTCGAGGCCGACCCCGACACCAAGGCGATCGTCATGATCGGCGAGATCGGCGGCGACGCCGAAGAGCGTGCGGCCGACTTCATCAAGGCCAACGTCACCAAGCCGGTCGTCGGCTACGTCGCGGGTTTCACGGCCCCCGAGGGCAAGACCATGGGCCACGCCGGCGCGATCGTGTCGGCCGGCGCGGGCACGGCGCAGGGCAAGAAGGAGGCCCTCGAGGCCGCGGGCGTCAAGGTCGGCAAGACACCGAGCGAGACCGCCGAGCTAATGCGGGAGATCATCGCTGCGCTGTAAGTGACCCGACGCCCGAGACGGGCATCGGCGCTGGCGTCGCGCGAAGGTCAGAAATGACCTTCGCTTCAAGCTCCAGCGCGCTTGCGGATCGTCTCGTTCCACATGAAGGCGAAAAAGTTCGGCGTGCCCTCGGTGGTGCGCACCTCGGGCGTCTCGTGGACGAACTCCGAGCCGTCGGCGAGGCGCAGCAGGAAGTCGGCCAGGTCGGCGCGCGAGGTGTAGCGCCCGCTCAGGTGCTCGGTGGCCGACACCCGGTAGTCGCTGACCGCAGGCGCGCCGAACAGGCCCGAGGGGCGCACGATCGTCCAGTCGAGGTTGCTCGCGGCGACCACCGCCTCCATGCGGCGCATGTCGTCGTAGGTGGTCTTGCCGATGCCGTTCACGACGTAGGGCTGCAGTACGTGGTTGAAGACCCAGCCTTCTGCGGCGTCGTCGTGCGGGTCGACCGCGCTCGAGCTGACGCACGCCAGGCGGCGCACCCCGTGCTCGGTCATGCCCGCGACGATGTTGCCCGTGCCGACGGAATAGATCGTGATGGGCTCCTTGCCGAAGGGCACGCCAAGAGTCGAGAGCACGGCGTCGTGGCCGGCGATCGCGGCCGAGACCGAGGCGGCATCCATCGCGTCGCCGGTGACGACGAGCAGCCGTTCGTGGCTGAGCCTGAAGGTCTCGGGGTGGCGGGTCACGGCGGTGACCTCGTGGCCGGCGTCGAGTGCCTGTGCGGTGAGCACGCGGCCCGTTCCGCCGTTGGCGCCGAAGAGCGCGATCTTCATGGGTGGTTTCCTCTACTCTGCTGTCAAGGAGTCATATAATATGAAAACCATATCATATGGATCAGATAATGAATGAAGCCGACAGCGCACGCGAGCGCCGCCGCGCGATCAACGCCGTGAAAGAGGGTCTGCGCGAGCTGCGGACGCAGCTCGCCGCGCTCAACCACCGCGTCGGTTCCGAGGCGTCGCTGCGCGACGCCGACCTCGACACCTTCGACCTCATAGCGCGCCACGGGCCGATCAGCCCGAGCGCGCTCGCGCGGCTGGCGGGGCTGCATCCGGCGACCATGACCGGCGTGCTCGACCGCCTCGAGGCCGGCGACTGGATCTCGCGCACCCGCGACCCGGCAGACCGCCGCGCGATCGCCGTGGCCGCGAACCCCGCGAAGACCGGAGACATGCTGCGGTTGTTCGCCGGCATGAACCACGCGATGGATGTCGTCTGCGCCGACTACGACGACGCGCAGCTGGCCACGATCCAGAGCTTTCTCGCGCGGGCGGCGCAGGCCGGGCACGAGTCTGCTGAGCGGCTGGTCCCCTAGGCTTCCCGCATGCGCGCACGTCGTCTCGTTCTCGCCGCCACCATCGCGGCCGCTGCCCTGCTGCTGTCGGGGTGCCAGTTCATCCCGAAACCCAATGGCAGCACGACCACCGTGACGACCCACACCGACGAGGCGGTCCCATCCAATCTGAAGCGGTTCTACGGGCAGAGCCTCACCTGGAAGAAGCAGAGCAGCAGTATCGACTCGACCTACGTGACGGTGCCGCTCAGCTGGGATGACCCGGCGGGCGCCACGATCAAGATCGCGATCGCGCGGCACCGGGCCGGCTCGGGCAAGCTCGGATCGCTGCTGATCAACCCGGGCGGTCCGGGCGGCTCGGGCTACGACTTCGTCGACCAGTACGTGAACTACATCGTCACCCCGGCCGTGCTGAAGAAGTACGACATCATCGGCTTCGACCCGCGCGGGGTCGGGCGCTCCGTGCCGGCCATCACCTGTTACACCGACCCGAAGAAGGAGGACAAGCTCCTCTACGGCACCTACGCGAGCCCATACGGCACGCAGGGCTGGATCGACGAGCTCACGTCGGTCGAGAAGGACTGGTCGGCCGCGTGCCTGAAGAACACCGGGCCGCTGCTCGGTCACATCGATGCCGAGAGCAATGCGCGCGACATGGATGTCATCCGCGCCGTGCTCGGTGACACCACGATGCACTACCTGGGCTACTCGTACGGCACCTACCTCGGCACGATGTATGCGGAACTGTTTCCGAAGAAGGTCGGACGCATGGTGCTCGACGGCCCGATCGACCCGCTCGTCGGGCAACTCGACGCGCTGGCCACGCAGATGGCCGGCTTCGACAGCGCTCTGAAGGCATACATGGCCGACTGCATGAAGCAGAAGGGATGCCCCTTCACCGGCTCGGTCGACGACGGCCTGCACCAGGTGCGCGCAATCCTCGACGGCATCGACGCTCGTCACCTGGTCGGCTCCGACGGGCGGGCCGTGGATTCCGCCACCGTCGGCACGGGCATCTCGTACACGCTGTACTCGAAGCAGAGCTGGCCCGACCTGACGCAGATGTTCAAGGACCTCGCCAAGAACGACGCCGACTCGACCCTTCAGAACGCTGACGGCTACAACAACCGCAGCCCCGACGGCACCTACGACAACGAGACCGATGTCTACGCCGCCGTCACCTGCGCCGAGAGCGACATCGGCACCGACGGTGTCACGCCGCTCGAGGGCCTGGCCAAGATCGACGCCGCCGCGCCGATTCTCGGCAAGTACTTCGCCGAAGACGACTATGCCGTGCTCGACACCGCCTGCTCCAACTGGCCGGAGCCCGTTGCGAAGCTGCCGACCAAGTTCGACGCCACGGGTGCCCCGCCGATCATGGTCGTCGCGACCACCAACGACCCGGCGACGCCATACGCGGGCGGCGTCTCGCTCTCGAAGCAACTCTCGAGCGGCGTGCTGGTCACCCACAAGGGCGAGGGTCACACCGTGTACGCGCAGGGCGATTCGTGCGTCGACTCGACGGTCGACGCGTACCTGATCAACGGGACGGTGCCGGCCTCCGACCCGATGTGCAACTGATTCCGCCAGAATGGATGCCATGACCACCACCAGCCAGACCACCGCCCCTTCGACGGCCCCTCGGGGCCTTCGTCTCTTCAACGCGCTCGTCGGAGTGACGACCCTGGGGATCTTCGTGCAGGCGGTCACCGCCGGGGAGTTCGTCTCGCAGGAGAACCGCGACGGGTGGATCACCGCGCACGACATCAGCGGGAACGCGACGATCGTCGTTGCCCTGGTGACCGCGGTGCTCGGGCTCGTGCTGGTGCGCGCGACGGATCGCGTGCTGGCCTGGTCGGCGCTCGTCCTGTTCGTGCTGCTGATCCTGCAGACGGTGCTCGGACACCTGATCACCGACGCCAAGGCCGACGGTTGGATCGGTGTGCATGTGCCGCTGGCCTTCGTGATCGTCGCGCTCGCCGTGTGGCTGGCGGTGCGCGGAGCTCAGGTGCGGCGCCGCAGCGCGTAGCGCGCCTCGATTCTTTCCGCGCGCGGAACGCCGCCGCGCTCGCCGCTGCCTGCCCGGCTAGGGTCATCCCGACATGACCCGGCGCCTGACTCTGCTCTTCGCGGCCCTCGAGGCCCTGCTCGTGGTGGCGATCGGGGTGGCGATCCCGCTCGTGCCGCTCACGATCCTGTGGGCCGCGCAGTTCGGGTTCGCGCCGGATTGGGCGATCTTCTGGCGCGGTGCCGCCGACATCTGGTTGATCGGCCACGGCGTCGATGTGACGTTCACCCTCGATCCGACGACGGCGTCCGCACTCGGGGTGGCCGGTGCCGGCGCGCCGGTGAAGATCACGATCGCTCTACTCGGTTTCGCCCTGCTCACCCTTCTTCTCGGCGTTCGCGCGGGGGAGCGGGTCGCCGAGACCGGGCACCGCGCCCTCGGAGAGCTGACGACGCTGGTCGTCTTCGGCGCCGCGTCGAGCGTCGTGACGCTGACCGCGGTGAACGGCTCGGCCCGGCCGTCGATCTGGCAGGGCGTGCTGCTGCCTACCGTGGTGTTCGCGGTCGGGCTGTTCCTCGGCGTGCTGCGCGAGGGGCGCGAACGAGGTCAGGATGCCGCGGGCAGCAGCCTGCGCGACCGGATCGACGAGTGGCGTCCTCAGGTGCGCGTGGCCGTGTCCGGAGCCCTCCGTGCCGGAGCCGCGTCCGTCGCGATCACCACCCTCGTCAGCGCGGTCGCGGTCGCCCTGCTGATCGCCGTGAACTACGCGCAGATCATCCGGCTGTACGAGGCGCTTCACACCGAGGTGGTCGGCGGCGTCGCGCTGACCGCGGGCGAGCTCGCCTTCCTGCCGAACCTGGTCATCTGGGCGGCGTCGTGGTTCGTCGGCCCCGGCTTCGCGATCGGAGCCGGATCTCATGTCTCGCCCCTGGGCACCGCCCTCGGCCCGGTGCCGACGATTCCGTTGCTCGGCGCGCTGCCCACCGGTGAACTGTCCTTCGGATTCGCGGGGCTCCTGGTGCCCGTGGTGGCGGGATTCCTGGCCGGGGCGGCGGTGCGACCCCTCCTCGTCCGCGCGCTGGACGCCGCAGACGCCCCGCACCTCCCCGGCCTCGTCGTGACGGCACTCGGCGGCGGCGTGTTCGGCGGAGTGCTGCTCGGGCTGCTCGCGGCCGTGTCGGCAGGGGCGGCCGGCCCTGGGCGATTCCAGCAGGTCGGTCCGGATGCCCTCGCGGTCGGGCTGGCGGCAGCGCTCGAGTTCGCCGTCGCGATCGGCATCGGGCTCGCGGCATCCAGTCGGCTCCCCGGTCGGCTCCCCGGCCGCTCGCTCAGCAACTCGCGCCGATCGGCTCGTTAGGCTGAGACCCGTGCTGCGATTGGTCGTCTTGATCTCGGGCGGCGGGTCGAACCTGCGGGCTCTGCTCGAGGCATCGGACGACGCGGAGTTCCCGGCGCGGGTGGTCGCGATCGGGGCCGACCGCGACGCCGAGGGGCTGGCGCACGCCGAGGAGTTCGGCATCCCGAGCTTCGTGGTCCCCTTCGGCGCGTTCGACAGCCGCGACTCCTGGGGCGACGAGCTGCTCGACCAGCTGCGTCAGTGGGAAGCCGACCTCGTCATCCTGTCGGGCTTCATGCGTCTGCTGCCGCCGCGAGTCGTCGAGGCGCTGAGCCCGGCGCTGCTCAACACGCACCCCGCGTATCTGCCGGAGTTCCCGGGTGCGCATGCGGTGCGGGATGCGCTGGCCGCCGGAGTGACCGAGACCGGGGCGAGCGTGATCGTCGTCGACAACGGTGTCGACAGCGGGCCGGTGGTCGCGCAGCAGCGGATCCCCGTGCTGCCGGGCGACACCGAGACGCGGCTGCACGACCGCATCAAGGTCGTCGAGCGGCAGCTGCTGGTGGATGTCGTGCTCGACATTGCGAATGGGCGGATCGATCTGGGCGGGCTTCGCCTCAGCGACAATGCCGTGACCCTCCGGAGCTATGAAGCAGCAGCCGACCGGTACACGGCCGCATCGTCGACTCGACCCCGCGCAGAGCAGCTCGCCTTCCTCGAACGTCTGGCCGAGCGCGTCGGGCGGGGGCGACGGCTGCTCGAACTCGGCAGCGGCCCGGGCCTCGACGCCGATGCGCTCGAGTCGCTCGGGCTCGCCGTCGAGCGGACCGATGCCGCCACGTCCTTCTTGCACCAGATGGCGGCGCGCGGCACCGGCGGGCGTCTGCTCAACGCGATCACCGATGAACTCGGCGGCCCGTATGACGGCATCCTCGCGAATGCGGTCTTCCTGCACTTCTCGCGCGACGAGTTGCGGCGCGTTCTCGCCAAGGCCCGCGATGCGGTCGCGCTCGGCGGTGTGCTGGCGTTCAGTGTCAAGGACGGCGACGGAGACGCGTGGAGCAACGCCAAATTGGAGCTGCCTCGACATTTCACCTACTGGCGCGAGCCCGAACTGCGGAGTCTCCTCGAGTCCGGGGGCTGGCGGATCGAGAGTCTCGAGCACGTTGCCGGTGTCGAGGACTGGCTCTACGTGATGGCGACGCCGGCCGGCTGACGCGTTCGCGGTATCGGAGTCCCGAGCCCAGTGCGAAACCAAGGATGCGCGGGGGTCTTTCGCCGAAGAAGGGGTTTATTGAGGCGATGGATGCCACCGCATCCTTGATTTCGCAGCGGGCGGCGGGCAGCGGGCAGCAGGCGGGCGACCGGTGGACGCGGCATGCCCACTAAACTGGATCCTGTCGCGACTGGCGTTGAGATGGGTGACCATCGGGAAGCGGCTCTCCTCGTTTCGGCCGTTCGCCTGGGCTGAACCGGAAGCTCACCCCTATCCGGTCACACCCCAGAAGGAGCCGCCGATGTCCGGTCCCACCATCGATCCCGCCGCCTACCGCCCGCGCGACGTCATCCCGATTCGTCGCGCGCTCGTCTCGGTGAGCGACAAGACCGGGCTGGTCGAGCTCGCCGAAGCGCTCGCCGAAGCCGGCGTCGAGATCGTCTCCACCGGCTCCACCGCCAAGACCATCGCAGACGCCGGTCACCCCGTCACCCAGGTGAGCGACCTCACCGGCTACCCCGAGTCGCTCGACGGGCGGGTGCGGACGCTGCATCCCCTCGTGCACTCGGGGCTGCTCGCCGACCTGCGGCTCGAGTCGCACGAGGCCGAGCTCGCCGCGCAGGGCATCGCGCCGTTCGAGCTGCTGGTGAGCAACCTGTATCCCTTCGAGGCCACCGTCGCGGCCGGCGCGGAACCGGAGGCCGTGGTCGAGCAGATTGACATCGGCGGCCCCGCAATGGTTCGTGCCGCCGCCAAGAACCACGCCAACGTCGCCGTCGTCACCAGCCCCGCCGGTTACGCCGACATCATCGACGCGCTCGCGAGCGGCGGCACCACCCTGCTGCAGCGCCGCGAACTCGCGCTGCAGGCATTCCGCCACACGGCGCGCTACGACGTGGCGGTCGCCTCCTGGATGGGCGCAGTGCTCGCACCCGACGACGAGGGCTCGGGTTTCCCCGGCTGGCTCGGGGCCACCTGGGATCGCGTCACCCCCCTGCGCTACGGCGAGAACTCGCACCAGCGCGCCGCCCTGTACGGCACGCCCGGCGCGGCGGGCATCGCCCAGGCCATCCAGCTCGGTGGCAAGGAGATGTCGTACAACAACTACGTCGACGCGGATGCCGCCCTGCGCGCCGCCTACGACCACCCGACGCCGACGGTGGCGGTCATCAAGCACGCCAATCCGTGCGGCATCGCGACGGCCGACACCATCGCCGCGGCCCACGCGGCCGCGCACGCGTGCGACCCGGTGTCGGCCTACGGCGGGGTGATCGCGGCCAACCGCCCGATCACCAAGGAGGCGGCAGAATCGATCGCGCCGATCTTCACCGAGGTGGTCATCGCGCCGGGATTCGAGCCGGAGGCCCTCGCGATCCTGCAGGCGAAGAAGAACCTTCGCCTGCTCGAACTTCCGGCCGGCTACGCGCGGGGCGACTTCGAGCTGCGGCAGATCTCGGGCGGCATCCTGGCGCAGGAAGCCGACACGCACTTCGAGCGCGCGCTGCAGTGGAAGCTCGTCGCGGGGGAGCCGGCGGATGCCGCCACCCTCTCCGACCTGAGCTTCGCCTGGATCGCCTGCCGCGCCGTGAAGTCGAACGCCATCCTGCTGGCCAAGGACGGCGCGAGCGTCGGGGTCGGAATGGGACAGGTCAACCGGGTCGATTCGTGCCGGCTCGCCGTCGAACGTGCGGGCGATCGCGCGGCCGGCAGCGTGGCGGCGTCCGACGCGTTCTTCCCCTTCGCCGACGGCGCGCGCATCCTGATGGATGCCGGGATCACCGCGATCGTGCAGCCAGGCGGCTCGATCCGCGACGACGAGGTGATCGCGGCGGCGAACGAGCTCGGCGTCACGATGTACTTCACGGGAGAGCGGCACTTCTTCCACTGATGGCGCTTCTGCGCAACAATGGGTGGGCATGAGGCGACTTATCACCGTTTCGGGCATCCCGCTGGCAATCGTGACCGTCTTTCTGCTCAGTGGATGCCACCCCACGACGTCACCGTCCGGCTCGCCCTCGTCGACCACCGGGTCGAGCACGAGCGCGAGCCCCTCGTCGACGCCCACGTCGGCCGGAGGTGGGGGCGGGGGCGGAAGCGCAGCCGCCTGCACGCGGGACAGCCTGAAGATCACCTACCAGGCCACCGACAACACCGCCGGGCAATTCCACGGCCTGCTGAACTTCAAGAACACGTCCGCAACGGCCTGCAGCATGAAGGGCTACCCGATCGTCTACCTCGGTCAGCCGGAGGCCGAGCAGACGATGGGAGCCGTCTCCACCAACGACACGACCTCGACCGTCGCCGTCGTGAACCTGCCGGCGGGCGGCACGGCGCAGGCCGCGATCACCATCACGGATGCCGGGGCGGTCTGCCAGCCGGTCGGCACCAGCTACCTGATCGCATCGCCTCCGCTCGATCACCCCTTCGACACGCAGGCCGACGGACAGCACGTGTACGACGTCAATGTTTCCGGGTGCAACGACGACTCGGTGTCGCTCGTCCGGGTGGGAGCCGTCACCGGCTGAATCGAGTCTTGCCCTGCGACCGAGGCCGGGCATAGTCTGGTGGGCTGCCCGGTGTCCGCCGGCGGCACGGCCACCGGTCGTTGAACCTCGGGGAGGCTGCCATGAAGACATTCGGAATCACGCGGAAGACCGCGCAGACCGCTGTCGTCGTCGGCCGCCCGGCCGCGTCCGGCGCCCGAATCGGCACGCACCAGCCGTAGCGGTCGAGCCCGCCAGCACTCGGCGGCCCTCGGAGCACACTCCCCGGCCGCACCATCCACCCCAGCACCGCCGCTAGGCCGCGCGCCCCCGCGCGCGCGTCCGCTCGACTCCGGAAGAGTCATGTCGAACACGCCATCCAGCACGTCCACCCCCGGCCATCGCGCCGGGACAGCACGCACCATTCTCCGCATCCTGCCCTGGGTGCGGCCCGCGCTGCCCCGCATCATCCTGGGCATGGGCGCGGCCCTGCTCGCGGGCCTGGTCTCGCTGGCCATCCCGCTTGTGCTGCAGAACCTCGTCGACGGCCCGCTCTCGAGCGGCAACAGCGCCCAGATCTGGCCCGCCGCGCTGATCGTGCTGGCGCTCGGCGTGCTCGAGGCCGGCTTCATCGCCGCGCGGCGCTGGCTCGTGCTGAACCCGGGAACGCACGTCGAGGCCTCGCTGCGCACCTCGCTGTACGCCAAGCTGCAGGACCTGCCGGTGGCTTTCCACGACCGCTGGCAGAGCGGACAGCTGCTCTCGCGCTCGATGAGCGACCTCGGACTGATCCGCCGCTGGCTCGCCTTCGGCATCGTGTTGCTCGTCGTCAACACCATCACGATCCTGGTCGGCTTCGTCGTTCTCTTCTTCTGGAGTTGGGAGTTGGGTCTGGTGTTCCTGGTCTGCTCGGTGCCGCTGTGGATCTACGGCTACGTCTTCGAGCAGAAGTACTCGATCGTCGCCCGCCGTTCGCAAGACCAGCAGGGCGATCTCGCAACGGCGGTCGAGGAGTCGGTGCACGGCATCCGCGTGCTGAAGGCCTTCGGGCGCGGCAAGTACTCGCTCGAGAAGTTCACCCGGCAGGCCGAGAGCCTGCGCGGTACCGAGATCGAGAAGGCGAAGGCGGTGGCGGGCATCTGGCTGTGGCTGCTGCTGGTTCCGGATGTCGCGTTCGCCCTCTGCCTGTTCGGCGGCGTCTGGCTCGCCTCGACCGGGTCGTTGACGGTCGGGCAGCTGTTCGCGTTCTTCGCGACCGCGACGGTGCTGCGCTTCCCGATCGAATCGATCGGCTTCCTGCTGTCGATGACCTTCGACACCCGCACGGCGATCGACCGGCTGTTCGAGGTGCTCGACGAGAAGAACTCGATCCAGGATCCCGAGCACCCGAAGACGATCGCCCACCCCGAGGGGCGGCTGGCCTTCCGGGCCGCGCACTTCAGGTACCAGGACTCGCCCGCGCAGTTCCCCGACATCCTCGACGGAATCGACCTCGAGTTGGAGCCGGGGGAGTCGATGGCCCTCGTGGGTCTCACCGGTTCGGGCAAGACGACGCTCACGGCGCTCGCCACCCGGCTCTACGACGTGACGGGCGGGGCGATCACGCTCGATGAGGTCGACATCCGCGACCTGACCCGCGAAGAGCTGCGGCGCCACATCGCCATGGCCTTCGAGGATGCGACCCTGTTCTCGGCGTCGGTGCGCGACAACGTGCTACTCGGCCGTCCGGAGTTGGCGGGTGGCGGCGCCGAGGCGGATGCGGTGCTGGCCGAAGCCCTCGAGATCGCGCAGGCCGATTTCGTTGCCGACCTGCCCGACGGCGTGGATACCCGCGTCGGCGAAGAGGGGCTCAGCCTCTCGGGCGGTCAACGGCAGCGCCTGGCGCTTGCCCGCGCCGTCGCGGCACGGCCCGCGGTGCTCGTGCTCGATGACCCGTTGTCGGCGCTCGATGTCGACACCGAGGCGCGCGTCGAGGCGGGATTGCGGCGCGTGCTAGCCAGCACGACCGCGCTGATCGTGGCGCACCGCCCGTCGACGGTCATGCTCGCCGACCGCGTCGCCCTGCTCGAGAACGGGCGGGTGACGGCGGTTGGCAGGCATTCCGAGTTGCTTGCGAGCAACGACCACTACCGCTTCGTCATCTCGTCGCTCGACGACGACAACCAGCAGATCGAGGTGAACGCATGACCGCGCTGACCGGCGTCGAGGGCGAGGAGCGCTCCGAGTACACACGCGACGAGAGCCGCGCCATCAGGGCTCGCTCGCTGCGGCTGCTCGGCTCGCTGCTGCGCCCGCTGCGGTTGCGGGTCGCGCTGACGCTGCTCGTGATCGTGGTCAGCACGGCGCTGCAGGTGGCCGGGCCGACGCTGATCGCGATCGGCATCGACCAGGGGCTGCCCGCGCTGATGAAGCGCCACGACTGGATGCCGCTCGGCCTGGTCGTCGGCGGGTACCTGATCGCCGGCGTCTTCGGCGCCGTGCTGATCTCGCAGTTCACGGTGCTCTCGGCCAGGATCACCCAGGCGATCCTCATCGATCTGCGCAGGCGGGTCTTTCAGCACGCGCAGCAGTTGAGCCTGGAGTTCCACGAGAGCTATACCTCTGGCCGGATCATTGCGCGGCAGACCAGCGACCTGGAGTCGATCCGTGACCTGTTCGATTCGGGCATCAACGGACTGGTCACCGGTGTGCTGTACATGGTGTTCATCGCGATCGCCCTGGTCGCCCTCGATCCGTGGAGTGCGCTCGTGCTCGCCGTCGCGCTGGTGCCGCTGTACCTGCTGACCCGGTGGTTCCAGAAGCGCTCGCAGGAGGGCTTCCGCGCGACGCGCGTGTTCTCGGCGCGCTTGATCGTGCAGTTCGTCGAGACCATGACGGGCATCCGTGCCGTGAAAGCCTTCCGCAAGGAGGAGCGCAACGAGAAGGAGTACGCCGGGGTGGTCGAGGATTACCGGGACGCCAACGCTCGCGTGATCCAGCTCTTCGGCATCTTCGATCCCGGGTTGATCCTCATCGGCAATGTCACGGTGGCCATCGTGCTGCTCGTGGGCGGCTTCCGGGTGATCAGCGGAGGTTTCGCGATCGGAGCCCTGCTCGCGGTCGTGCTGTACACGCGCCGCTTCTTCGATCCGCTCGAAGAGATGGCGACCTTCTACAACTCCTACCAATCGGCTGCGGCCGCGCTCGAGAAGATCTCGGGCGTGCTGGAGGAGGAGCCGAGCGTCGCCGACCCCACAGACCCCATCGACCTCTGGCAGGCGCGGGGCGCCGTCGACTTCGACGACGTCGAGTTCGCTTACCACGCCGACCGGGTGGTGCTGCCCGACTTCGAGCTGCACATCCCGGCCGGGCAGACCGTGGCCCTGGTGGGATCGACGGGAGCGGGCAAGTCCACGTTGGCCAAGCTGATGGCGCGCTTCTACGACCCCACGAAGGGCGCGGTGCTGCTCGATGGGATCGACCTGCGGCGGCTGCATCCCAAGGACCTCCGACGAGCCATCGTGATGGTCACTCAGGAGGCGTACCTGTTCAGCGGCTCGGTGGCCGAGAACATCGCGCTCGGCAGACCCGATGCGACCTTCGATGAGATCCGAGCCGCGGCGCGGGCGGTCGGCGCCGAGTCGTTCATCGAGGCTCTGCCCGACGGCTACGACACCGACGTGAATAAGCGCGGCGGGCGGGTCTCGGCGGGTCAGCGGCAGTTGCTGTCGTTCGCGCGCGCTTTCCTGGCCGATCCGGCGGTGCTGATTCTGGATGAGGCGACCGCGTCGCTCGACGTGCCGAGCGAACGCCTGGTGCAGCAGGGCCTCACGACCCTGCTCGCCGACCGCACCGCTGTCATCATCGCGCACCGCCTCTCGACGGTGGCGATCGCGGATCGTGTGCTCGTGATGGAGCACGGCCGCATCGTCGAAGACGGCGCTCCCGCCGAACTGATTGCGGGAACAGGCCGCTTCGCCAAGCTGCACGCCGCCTGGCGCGACAGCCTGGTCTAACGAAGGTGGGTGGGGCCCCGGTAACCAGCCGGGAAGCCCCACCCAGTGTCGAACCGAGCGACGGGGATCAGGAACCGTCGCTCGCATGCAACGACACGATCAAAGCACCGCATCCTCCGAAGAGTCGTGGTGAGAGCCGGGTGAATCGCGGGTGATCTCCTGGTCGAGCCCCAGCGCACGGGCCGCACGGATTGCCTCGTCGCGCGTGCTGACACCGAGCTTGCTGTACAACCGCCGCAGGTGGGTCTTGACGGTGTTCGGCGAGATGTAGAGTTCGGCGGCGATCGCCGCGACGGTGAGTCCGCGCTGAACCTGCGCGAGAACCAGGCGCTCGCGCGCGCTCAGCGTCTGCACCTGACGGTGAGCGCCCGCGGTGTTGCGCGCGATCTGGTCGAGCATCCGCGAGATCTCTGGCCCGTGGTGACGGCCGACGGCACGCGTCGCGAGGACCGAGAGCGACGCGATCGGGATGCTGCGAAGCGGCATCCGCGCACCGGTGCGGGCCAGCGCGACGAAGGCCCGGTCGGCGCTCACATCGGAGACGACGAAATTGCCGCGTTCCACTTCGATCGCCGCGCGGAGCAGTTGGATGTCGGCCAGGGTGCGCTTGCAATGCGCGTCGCCGAGCTCCTCGCAGTCACGGATCGCATCCTCGGCTCCGACCAGGTCGCCGTGCATCAGGCGGAGCTGTGCGATGACGCGTGCCGCGCAGAGCGGGTGGTGCTCGTAGGGCTGGATGGTCTGCAGGATCGCCCACGCCTCTTCGCCATGGTCGAGGCCCAGCAGCACGGTGCCCTGGAGGAGCCGCGCGTATTCGACGCCGAATGCGCGGGTCTCCCAGGCGGCGTAGCTGTTCGCGGCCGTGCTGAGCAGGTCGAGCGCGACGATCGGATGCCCCTCGAGCCCGCGCAGCTGCGCTGAGACGACGCCGGCGAAGGGCTCCCATTCGTTGTGCACCGCGGCGAGCTGCATGTCTGTTTCGAGTTCGGCGGCGCGACGCAACTCGTAGCGCTCGATCGCGATCATGACCGACGCGGCCAGCGCCGGAGCGGCAAAACCGGTGTGGATCAACTCGGTTCCCGACGCCAACTCCCGCACCTCGCCGATCGACCGCAGTGCCCGGTCGAACTCACCGTCGATCGCATCGACGAGGGCGATCGCCCCGAGGCACTCGATGTGCTCGGCGCGGGTGAGGTGCTCGGCAGCGTGGCCATGGGCGTATTCCAGGTGGGAACGTGCCGCGGGCAGGCGACCCTCGTGTAGTTCGACCATGCCGAGTTCGAGATTCCACCGCGCGCCGCACTCGATGCGCATCGGAAGACCCGTGCTGAGCCCGGCCATCATGATCGCCTCGGCCTCTGCGAGCTTGGCGCGGGATTGCGCGAGCAGCCCGAGCGTGCGCAGGGCGGCCGCGTGGCCGATCAGGGCCGAGATCAGACAAAGTGCCGGCACGTGCTCGGTGGCCGCGATGGCATCTTCGGCAGCACGGAAGTAGCCGAGAGCGGACTTGCCCCGCGGTGATCCGTGGGCGCGGAAGCTGCCGCCCATCGCCTCGGCGATCCGAGGGTCGTTGTGCCAGATCTCGGTGGGAAGCCCACTCACCAATTCCCGGAAGGCCGAGCCGTGCTCGGCCGCCACGGTGCGAGCGGTCGGATGGACGACCGAGCGCACCGACGTCGCGTCTCCGCGTTCGACGGCGTCGGCGACCGACTGCCGGAACGACTCGAAGTCCGATGGTGGGTGCACGGTTCTGGTCTCCTGGGTACGACCGGTACGCCCATCAGCGGCAAGGTCCGGGCCGCAACGATCCGGTTGTGTGGTGGCGATGCATTCGCTGCGGCCGTCGGGTCCCAGATGCCGTGGCCTGTGCAGCGAACTGTGCTGTTACTTTATCGAGACATATGACGATCTGTCCACACAAAGGAGGACATCATTGTCACCCAGAACTGGGGGCAATCCTCAGTTCCGGGGTACAGATTGCCACGGTCGACAGGGATTCGGAGCCGCGGCACGCGGGGATAGGCTCAACGGATGAGCATGCGCGGCGGGGGTGGCGCCCGCGGGGCCGCCGGCCGCCTCAGCAGCGGAGACATCGCCGCGCAGAAGGCCGCGAATGCGCAAGCGCCGAAGGTGGCCAACCTGCTGGGGCGCATCGGCCAGCTCTTCGCGCCGTACCGCGTGCAGCTCATCGTGACCATCGCTCTGGTGCTGGTCAGCGCCGGTCTGAGCGTCATTCCTCCGTTGCTCACCCAGCAGGCCTTCGACCGCGGCCTCTTCCCGCCGAGCCGCCACCCAGATGTTCCGGTGCTGCTGACGCTGGTGGGCGCCATGGTCGTGCTCTGGCTGACCTCGGCGGGGATCGGCGTCGGGCAGACCTACCTCACCGCGCGGGTCGGCAACAGCGTGATGGGGGCGCTGCGCATCCGGCTGTTCTCGCACTTGCAGGCGATGGAGTTGGCGTTCTTCACGCGCACCAAGACCGGCGTCATCCAGTCCCGATTGCAGAACGATGTCGGCGGTGTCGCCGGCGTGCTCAGCAACACGATCTCGAGCGTGGTGGGCAACACCGTCACGGTGATCGCCGCCTTCATCGCGATGCTCGTGCTCAGTTGGCAGATGACGATCGTCGCCGTCGTGCTGCTGCCGCTGCTGGTCGTCGCTCAGCGCCGGGTGGGACAGGTGCGCGCGCGGATCGCCACCAAGACGCAGGAGTCGCTGTCTGAGATGACGGCGATCACCCAAGAGACGCTGAGCGTCTCGGGAATTCTGCTCGCCAAGAGCTTCAACCAGCAGAAGTCGGAGATCGGCCGGTACGAGGCCGAGAACGAGAACCAGATCATGCTGCAGATCAAGCAGCAGATGAGCGGGCAATGGTTCTTCGCGATCGTCAGCGTGTTCCTGTCGGTGATTCCCGCGGTCATCTACCTCGTAGCCGCGTGGTTGCTGTTCCACGGTGTGACGGTCACGCCGGGCACGATCGTGGCCTTCACCACCGTGCAGGCGCGCCTGCTGTTCCCGCTGATGGGGCTGCTGCGTGTCGCCCTCGACCTGCAGACCTCGCAGGCCTTGTTCGCGCGGATCTTCGAGTACCTCGACCTGGTGCCGATGATCTCCGATGCCCCGGATGCCCGCCCGGTCACCGCGAGCCGGCTCGGTCGGGTGCAGTTCGACAATGTCGTCTTCCGCTACCCGGATGCCTCAGCCGACTCGCCCGCGACGCTCAAGGAGGTCAGCTTCGACATCGAGCCCGGGCAGTACGCGGCCTTCGTCGGACCGTCGGGAGCAGGCAAGACCACCGTGTCGTACCTCGTGCCCCGGCTGCATGACGTGACCGGGGGCGCCGTGCTGTTCGCCGGCGACGACGTGCGCGAACTGCAGCAGGAGTCGCTGATCGGCGCGATCGGCATCGTGAGCCAAGAGACCTATCTCTTTCACGCCACGATCGCCGAGAACCTGCGCTACGCGAAGCCGGACGCGAGCGACGACGAGCTGGTGGCGGCGGCGAAGGCGGCCAACATCCACGACACGATCGTGTCGTTCCCGGATGCATACGACACCGTGGTCGGCGAACGCGGCTATCGGCTCAGCGGGGGCGAGAAGCAGCGGGTGGCGATCGCCCGGGTGCTGCTCAAAGACCCCGCAGTGCTGATCCTCGACGAGGCGACCAGCGCCCTCGACACGGTGTCGGAGCGCATCGTCCAGTCCGCGCTCGACCAGGCGGCGCGCGGCCGCACGACGATCGCGATCGCCCACCGGCTCTCGACGGTCGTGGCCGCAGACGTCATCTTCGTGGTCGACGGGGGGCGCATCGTCGAAAGCGGAAAGCACGCGCAACTGCTCACGAACAATGGCGTCTACTCCAAGCTCTTCGCCGAGCAATTGGCTGAAACGGCTGTCGAAGGGCTGCGGTCCGCGCCCCGAGCGGGCTAGCGTCGAGGCATGGCGGTCAGTGAGAAGGGTCTCGATCGCAGCGACCCTGACTGGTTCAAGTCGGCGGTCTTCTACGAAGTCCTGGTCAGATCCTTCCGCGATTCATCGGGCGACGGCGTCGGCGATCTCAACGGGTTGACCGAGAAGCTCGACTACCTGGAGTGGCTCGGGGTCGACTGCGTCTGGCTTCCGCCCTTCTTCCCCTCTCCGCTCAAAGACGGCGGATACGACGTCGCCGACTACACAGCCGTTGCACCGGATATCGGAACCATCGACGACTTCCAGGCTTTCCTCGACGCAGCCCATACCCGCGGCATCCGCGTGATCATCGACTTCGTCATGAACCACACCTCGGATCAGCACCCGTGGTTCCAGGCCTCGCGCTCCGACCCCGAGGGCCCGTTCGGCGACTTCTACGTGTGGTCGGACACCGACGAACGGTACTCGCAGGCCCGGATCATCTTCGTCGACACCGAGACCTCGAACTGGACATGGGATGCGGTGCGCCAGCAGTACTTCTGGCACCGGTTCTACGGCCACCAGCCCGATCTGAACTTCGAGAACCCGGCGGTGCACGAGGCGATGCTGAGCGCGCTCGACTTCTGGCTCGACCGCGGGGTCGACGGATTCCGGCTGGATGCCGTGCCCTACCTCTACGAGGAGGAGGGCACCAGCAGCGAGAACCTGGCCCGCACCCACCAGTTCCTCAAGAAGGTGCGTGCGCACGTGGATGCCAATTACCCCGGGCGCGTACTGCTCGCCGAGGCGAACCAGTGGCCCGCCGACGTTGTGGACTACTTCGGCGATCCCGCCGTCGGTGGCGACGAGTGCCACATGTGCTTCCACTTCCCGGTCATGCCCCGCATTTTCATGTCGGTGCGGCGGGAGTCGCGGTATCCGATCAGCGAGATCCTCGAGCAGACGCCGACCGTGCCCGAGCATTGCCAGTGGGGAATCTTCTTGCGCAATCACGACGAGTTGACGCTCGAGATGGTGACCGACGAAGACCGCGACTACATGTGGAACGAGTACGCCACCGACCCGCGCATGAAGGCGAACATCGGGATCAGGCGGCGCTTGGCTCCGCTGCTCGACAACGACGCCAACCAGATGGAGCTGTTCACCGCTCTCCTGCTCAGCCTGCCCGGCTCTCCTGTGCTGTACTACGGCGACGAGATCGGCATGGGCGACAACATCTGGCTCGGCGATCGAGACGGCGTGCGCACGCCCATGCAGTGGACCCCCGACCGCAACGCGGGCTTCTCGGCCGCCACCCCCGGCCGCCTGTCGTTGCCGGTGATCATGGACCCCGTCTTCGGCTTCCAGGCGATCAACGTCGAAGCCCAGCAGGCGAGCACGTCGTCGTTGCTGCAGTGGACGCGCAGGATGATCTACGTCCGCAAGCAGCACTCGGCGTTCGGCCGCGGCTCGTTCCTCGATCTGGGCGGCAGCAACCCGTCGGTGCTGTCGTATCTGCGGGAGGACGGCGACGACGTGATGCTCTGCGTCAACAACCTCTCGCGCTTCCCGCAGCCGGTCGAACTCGACCTGCATCAGTTCAGCGGCAGCAGACCGGTCGAGATGCTGGGAGGCGTCGAGTTCCCGTCCATCGGCGAGCTGCCCTACCTGCTGACGCTGGCGGGATACGGGTTCTACTGGTTCCGCATCCTGGCCGACGGGCCGACGAGAGGATCGAGCGAATGAGCACCTGGACCGAGCAGCCGGAGCTGGCTGCCTATCTTGCTCGCCAGCGCTGGTTCGCGGGATCGCAGCAGATCACGGTGACCCAGGTGCAGGCGCTGGCCTGGTTGAGCCCTCCCGCATCCAATCCGGGCGTCCGCTTCGAGATCGTGTCGGTGGTGTGCGGCTCGGAGCCGGCGATCTACAACGTTCCGCTGTCGTATCGAAGCGAGCCGCGTGAAGACCTGTCATACGGGTTCATCGGTGCGGCGAGCGTCGAGGGGCGGATCTTCTATGTCTACGACGCCCTGCACGACCCTGAGGCGCGCGCCGTTCTGCTGAGCGGATTCGTGGAAGGTGCCGCGGTGCCCGACGACATCAGTTACGGGCGCCTCCCGGGCTTCGCGCTCGAGGCGGGGGTCGACCAGGTGCTGCTCGGAGCCGAGCAGAGCAACACCTCGGTGATCGCGGGCGACGCGCTTGTCAAGTTCTACCGCCGGCTGAGCGCGGGTGTGAATCCCGACATCGAGGTGCAGGAGGCTCTGACCCTGGCCGGTTCCGACGAGATCTCGCCGCTGCTCGGCTGGATCCGCAGCGGAGACTTCGATCTCGCGATGGTCGGGCTCTTCCAGCGCTCGGCCACCGACGGCTGGGACACGGCGCGAGCCAGTTTCCGTGCCCTGCGCGACGATGCCGTGCGTGCGCGCGAGGCGGGCGGCGACTTCGCGGGCGAGGCCGAGCGACTGGGCGCGGCGACCTTCGCCGTCCACAGGCAGATGCGCGAGTTGCTGCCGACCGCGGTCTGGGGGGCCGACGAGCTGGATGCGCTCGTGGCCCGGTTGAACCGCAGGCTGGATGAGGTGGTCGCCGCTCATCCGGAGGCGGCAGACCACGTCGCAGGCGCGCGTGCCGCCTACGACCGCATCGACCGCAGCGCACCGGTCGAGGTGCAGCGCATCCATGGCGACTTCCATCTCGGCCAGACCCTGCGCACCTCGGCCGGCTGGAAGATCATCGACTTCGAGGGTGAGCCGGCCAAGCCTCTCGAAGACCGCACCCGGCTCGAATCCCCGCTGCGCGACCTGGCGGGCATGCTGCGGTCGTTCGACTATGTCGCCCACTCGATCCCTGCCATGACCGGGGTGATCTCGCTCGACCCGTCGATCGACGAGGCAGCGCTCGCCAACGACTGGGTGCGCCGCAATCAGATCGCCTTCCTGTTCGGCTACGGATTCGACCGCTCGGATGCCATGGTCGCCCTGCTGCGCGCATATGAGATCGACAAGGCGGTTTACGAGGTCGCCTACGAGGCCGATCACCGGCCCGACTGGATCGGCATCCCGCTGCGGGCGCTCACCGCCCTGACCGGCGCGTCGTAGGAGCGCTGGGCGGACGCTAGTGGCGCGTTGCCGCACTCGTTAGAGTGAGGCATTCCTTACATCGACCCGCAGCGCGGAGGCCCACGGTGACGCACGACGCCACAGCTGATGCGAAGCCTGCGCGTGCGCCACGCAACAGCACGCTGAGCATCAAGTCGCTCATCCTGCTGATGCTGCTGGCGGTGAGTATCGGGTCGAACCTGGTGGTCGGCGTCATCGGCTACATCAACGGCACCGATTCGCTCAAGGCCGCCGCGGTCGACCGGTTGGTCGAGGTGCGCGACTCGCGTGCACGCGAGGTGTCATCGCTGTTCGGCTCCATCCAGAGCTCCCTGTTGCTCGCCAGCCGCGACTCGGCGGTTGTCGACGCCGAGCAGGCCTTCGCGAGCGGCTACGACGAGCTGGATGCCCAGGCGAACGTCCTCACCGACGCCCAAGAGGCCCAGCTGCAGAGCTACTTCACCGACGACTTCGGCCCGACGTTGCAGAAGGCGACCGGCAGGACGGCCGACGCCTCGAGCTTCCTGCCCAGCGATCCCGCGGCACGCTACCTGCTGTACCACTACGCGCTGGCGAAGGATCCTGCCGCCCTCGGCGACGCCGGGGATGGCAGCGCCTGGTCGGCGGCGAGCGCCCAGTACCACGACTACCTCAGCCGCATGGCGTCGCTGCTCAAGTACGGCGACCTCGCGTTGATCGATTCGCGCGGCCGCGTGGTCTACACCGTCGGCAAGCATGTCGATCTCGGGGCGAGCCTCACGTCAGGGTCGTACAGCTTCACCACTCTGGCCACCGGCTTCGATCAGGCGATGTCGCAGAATCGGCTCGACTCGGTCGTGTTCACCGACTTCACGCCATACGCTCCGGCTCTGGATGCGCCGACCGCCTGGGTCGTGGCACCCCTCGCCGGGCCTGAGAACAGCAGTGCGGACAAGATCGTCGGGGCGATCGCAGTGCAGCTGCCGGCATCCCGGATCGATGATGTGATGACCGGCGGGCTCAGCTGGCAGAAGAGCGGGCTGGGCAAGACAGGCGAGTCGTACCTGGTGGGCGACGACGGCTACATGCGATCACTGTCGCGCGATCTTGCCGAGAATCCGAAGGCCTATGTGAAAGAGGCCATGGCCTCGGGCCTGACGAAGCAGCAGGCGCAGGAGGCGGTGGCTCGCAAGGAGAGCCTCGGCATCCAGCCGGTGAAGACGCAGGCCGTGGCCCTCGCCCAGCAGGGCAAGACCGGCACGATCACGACGAACGGCTACCTGGGCGGCAGCACGGTGGCGGCCTATGCGCCGCTGAACCTGCCGGATCCCACCCTGCGCTGGGTGATCGTCGCCGAGATCGACACCGATGAGGCCCTCGGGCCGGTCAACGACTTCACGTCGCGATTGGCGATCTCGGCCGCCATCATCGTGGCCATCGTCTCGATCATCTCGGTGATCATCGCCGGAGCGGCCGTGCGGCCGCTGCGCCGGCTGCGCGACGCGGCCAGGCGCATCGCGGCCGGAGAATCCGGAGTGCAGGTCGTGCCCGGCGGCAGCGACGAGCTCGCGGATGTGGAGTCGGCGTTCAACGACATGTCGCGAAGTCTCGAGCTGCGGGCCGCCCTCATCGAACAGCAGAGGGCCGAGAACGATCAACTGCTGCAGACCCTGATGCCCGACACCCTGGCCAAGCGCTACAAAGAGGGCGCCAAGACGATCGTCGAGGACCACCAGGAGGTCACGGTCCTGTTCGCCGACATCGTCGGCTTCGAGGACTACAGCGCGACTCTCGGATCGTCCGAGAAGGCGCTCGAGACGCTCAACGACATCTTCCGCGCCTTCGATGACGCGGCGGAAGAGCACGGGGTCGAGCGCGTGCGCTCGACGCGGCAAGGTTACCTGGCCAGCTGCGGGCTGGTCGTGCCGCGCGTCGATAACGCGCGTCGGGCCGTGATGTTCGCCATCGACATGCAGCAGATCGTCGAGCACTTCGGCGCCCAGCAGGGTGTCAAGCTGGCGGTCAGGGCCGGGATCGACACCGGCACCGTCTCAAGCGGGCTGGTCGGCAGATCGAAGGTCGTCTACGACCTGTGGGGCGACGCCGTGAGCCTGGCGTTCCGGCTGCAGGGCGGCGCCAACGAGGCGGGCATTTTCGTGACCCAGCGGGTCGTCGACAAGATCGCCGACCAGCTGCCCTTCACCGACTCGGGTGTCGTCTCGACTCCGAGCGGCAACCAGCGCGTCTGGCGCATCGATCCGACCGCGGTCGACGACCTCGACAAACCGGCCTCCACGTCGCCGGAAGCTGCGCCGCTGTGATACTGAGCGGCCGATGAACATCTTCGCCCAGTCGTGGTTCTGGCCCGCCCTGATCGTGATCATCGGGCTGCCGGTCGTGCTGCTCGTGCTCGGCGAGCTGCACACCTCGATGGTGCGCTCCGGCAATCCGGGCGCCCGGATCGTGCTGATCACCCGCAACGTTCTTGCGCCGTTGGGTGCGGTGCTCATCCTGTTCACGCAGATCCCGCAGAGCGGCGGCCCGCACGTCGGATTCACCTGGGCCAAGGTGATCGCCACGGCGTTCGGGTTCGTGGTGATCCTGGTGCTGCTCGGCGGGTTGAACCTGGCCGTCTTCGTGACCGCCAGGCAGGGCACCTGGCGCAACCGCATCCCGTCGATCTTCGTCGAGATCGCGCGCGTGCTGCTGGTGCTGGTCTGCGCTGCGATTCTGTTCGGCTGGGTGTGGGGCGCCGATATCGGCGGCTTCTTCACGGCGCTGGGTGTCGGCTCGATCGTCATCGGGCTGGCCTTGCAGAATGCGGTCGGCTCGTTGCTCAGCGGCCTGTTCCTGGTGTTCGAGCAGCCGTTCGAACTGGGCGACTATCTTGTGACTCCCAGCGGCAAGGGCCGCGTCGTCGTCATGAACTGGCGCGCGACGCACATCGATTCGGCCAACGGGATCATCATCATCCCGAACTCCAACCTGGCGGGGGAGTCGTTCACCAACCTGAGCCGCGCGACCGAGCCCTGGGAGACGTCCACCGACGTTCGCTTCGCCACCGACGATCCGCCGCAAGAGGTCATGGACCTCATGGTGCAGGTCGCCAGTGACCTGCCCAACGTGCATCCCGACCGCCAGCCGTACGCGATCCCGATCGGTAAGAGCTGGTACGAGATCAACATCGCGCTCACCGCGCCCGGCAAGTCGTATATGACGCTCGGCGCATTCCGCACCCGACTCTGGTACGCCGCCCGCCGCAAGGGCCTGCACCTGGATCGCGACCTGACCGACAACTACGCGACGCCCGAGCGCACCAAGCACATGCTGACGCGCGTCGCGCCATACCTCTATCTCACGCCGGCGGATGTCGACACCTACCAGCACCACGTGAAGCTCGAGCGCTATGGCGACGGCGAGACGGTGCAGAAGATCGGGACGGTCCCGGATGGGCTGCGCGTCATCGTCTCGGGGGTCGTGCAGTTGAGTGTTCCCGGGCCGGCGGGCGCGCAGTACCCGATCACCCAGCTCAAGAAGGATGACCTGCTGGGCATCACCGCCCTCACCCGCCAAGCGGTCGGGGTGAACGCCGTGGTCATCGACGAGTTGTCGGTGCTGCACATCCCGGTCTCGCTGGTCGACAGCTTGGTCAAGACGCGTCCTGCCCTGGCTCGCGATATCGGCCTCGCGATCGATCATCGGCAGCAGATCGGCGCGAAGGTGTTGGCCGACGCCGGGCTGGAGCCCGAGCCGAGCTCGCTGGTCATCGCGTAGCCGGCTCAGTACCACGCGGCCCCCCAACTAGGCTCGCACCATGGACTATGCCGAGACCGTTCTCGACCTGATCGGGCACACTCCTCTTGTCCGGCTCAACAAGGTGACCGAAGGGATCACCGCGACGGTGCTCGCCAAGATCGAGTACTTGAATCCCGGCGGCTCGAGTAAGGATCGCATCGCGGTGCGCATCATCGACGCGGCCGAGCGCGAGGGCAAGCTGAAGCCGGGCGGCACCATCGTCGAACCCACCAGTGGTAACACGGGTATCGGGCTCGCCCTGGTCGCCCAGCAGCGCGGCTACCGCTGCGTCTTCGTCTGCCCAGACAAGGTCAGCGAAGACAAGCGCAACACCCTGATCGCCTACGGCGCCGAGGTCGTGGTCTGCCCGACTGCGGTCGCGCCCGACAGCCCCGAGAGCTACTACTCGGTGAGCGACCGTCTGGCGCGCGAGATCCCGGGCGCCTTCAAGCCCGATCAGTACTCGAACCCGAACGGACCGCTCAGCCACTACGAGACCACCGGGCCCGAGATCTGGGAGCAGACCGAGGGGCGCATCACCCACTTCGTCGCCGGCGTCGGAACCGGCGGCACCATCAGCGGCGTCGGCCGGTACCTCAAAGAGGTCTCGAGCGGGCGGGTGCGCGTCATCGGCGCCGACCCCGAGGGCTCGGTGTACTCGGGCGGCACCGGGCGGCCCTACCTGGTCGAGGGCGTCGGCGAAGACTTCTGGCCCACCGCATACGATCCGACGGTCGTGGATGAGATCGTCGCCTCATCCGACGCCGAGTCGTTCGAGATCACCCGGCGCCTCGCGCGCGAAGAGGGGCTGCTGGTCGGCGGATCGAGCGGGATGGCCGTGGCATCCGCCCTCAAGGTCGCTCGCACGCTCGGCCCGGAAGACGTCATGGTCGTGCTCTTGCCCGACGGCGGTCGCGGCTACCTGGGCAAGATCTTCAACGACGCCTGGATGCGCAGTTACGGCTTCCTGCCCGCCGACGAGGGCAAGACCGTCGGCGACATCGTGAGCAGCAAGAACGGTCTGCTGCCGGAGTTCATCCACGCGCACCCGAGCGACACCGTGCGCGATGTGATCGGCATCTTCAACGAGTACGACGTTTCGCAGGTGCCCGTGCTGAGCGCCGAGCCACCCGTCGTCATGGGCGAGGTGGTGGGCTCGATCGACGAGAAGAGCCTGGTCGACGCCGTCTTCAGCGGTCGGGCAGCGCTCACCGATTCGGTGGCGGGTTTGATCGGGCCGCCGTTCGCGTTGATCGGGAAGCACGAGTCGGTCGAGTCGGCGCGCGAGCAGCTTCGCGACGCCGACGCGCTGATGGTCACCGACGACGGCAAGCCCGCGGCCGTGCTGACCCGGCACGACCTGCTCACCTTCCTGAACAGCTGAGCTAGAGGCCGACGCTTGCCTGCATGAGGCCTCCGTCGATGACGACGGTGGTCGCGTTGACGTAGCGCGAGCCGCCCGATGCGAGATAGACGACGAGGTCGGCGATCTCGGCGGGTTTCGCGACCCGGCCCACCGGGATCGCCGACGTCAGCGTGTCGAGCTTCTTCGGGTCGTCCATGGTCGAGGAGTTGATCGGGGTGTCGACGGCGCCCGGCGCGACGTTGACGACCCGGATGCCGTGCTCGCCCAACTCGACACCGGCCGTGCGCGTCAGCATGCGCATTCCGCCCTTCGAGACGCAGTACGGGGTGTTGCCGGGCATCGGCCAGTCCTCGTGCACCGACGACATGTTGATCACCAGTCCCGGTGACTTCTGCGCGATGAACTGCTTCGCCGCCAACTGAGTGCCGAAGAAGGCGCTCTTCATGTTGACGTTCATCACGCGGTCGTACTGCTCTTCTGTGGTGTCGAGGATCGAGGTGCGCGTCTCGATTCCGGCGTTGTTGACCAGCACGTCGAGCTGCCCGAACGCCGAGACGGCCTTGTCGACCATCGCCTGGATGCCGCTCAGCTTGCTCACGTCGGCCTTCACCCCCACGGCGCGGCCGCCCAGCGATTCGACGTGCTGGATCAGCCCGGCCGTCTCATCCGCGTCCGAGATGTAGTCGATGACGACGCTTGCCCCCTCTGCTGCCGCGGCCAGCACGATCGCCTCTCCGATGCCGCTGTTGCCGCCCGTGACGATCAGGCTCTTTCCTTCGAGAAGCATCTCGGATTCCTTTCACATCAGATGGGGGGAGGTCCGTGCAGGCTACGCCTCGACCGTGAAAGCCGCGTGAGAGCGGCCGTTTGTGCAAGTTGTCTGTGCATCGAGTTGGGCGTGTTGACCATCCCACCAGGCACCGCGCACCGTGAAAGGAGAGGCACAAGGGAGCGCATCGTGAGCAACTTCATCACCGGGATGCGGGCGAGCGGCAATGGCATGCTCGTGCGGATCTCGATCATCGCCGCCATCGGCGGCCTGCTGTTCGGGTTCGACACTGGGGTGATCTCGGGAGCCCTCCTCTACTTGAAGAAGGATCTCCACGCGAACAGCGTCGCGCAGGAGTGGATCGTCTCGGTCCTGCTGCTGGGCGCAGTAGCCGGCGCGATCAGCTCGGGTTACCTGGCCGACAAGCTGGGCCGCAAGTGGACGAAGGTGATCTCGGGGACCATTTACGTGATCGGCGCGTTCGGCTGCGCCTTCTCGGTGTCGGTCCCGATGCTCATCGGGTTCCGCTTCATCCTTGGCCTGTCGGTGGGAACGGCGTCGTTCGTGTCGCCGCTGTACATCTCCGAAGTCTCGCCGCCGAAGGTGCGGGGCGGACTGGTGTCGTTCAACCAGCTCGCGATCACCTCGGGCATTCTGCTGGCCTACCTGGTGAACTTCGCGTTCTCGCCTCTGACCGACGGCTGGCGGTGGATGCTGGGGGTCGGCGCGATCCCCGGCGCTGCGCTGGCCATCGGCATGCTCACCGTCCCGCGGACCCCGCGGTGGCTCATGGAGCACGGGATGGAGGACAAGGCGCGCGACGTGCTGAAGCGGCTGCGCGGCTCGGATCCGAACGCGGACATCGACCAGGAGATCCGCGACATCAAGGAGGCCAACCAGAAGGAGAGGTCGACCACCGTCCGCGATCTGCTGAAGCCGAACATCCGGCCGCTGATCCTGGTCGGAGCGGGACTGGCGATCTTCCAGCAGTTCGTCGGCATCAATACCGTGATCTACTACGCGCCGACGATCCTGTCGAAGACGGGCCTCACGAACAGCGCGTCGATCACCCAGACCGTCTTCGTCGGGGTGACCAACGTGGTCTTCACAATCATCGCGGTGCTGCTGCTCGACCGGGTGGGGCGGCGGCGACTGCTTCTCATCGGCACGGTCGGACTGACTGTCGCGATCATCTTCCTCGGCGTGTTCTTCGCCTCGCCCTGGCTGCAGCAGAATGCCCCGTATCTGGCTCTCGTCGCGCTGATCGTCTACATCGCGTCGTTCGCCGTGGGCCTCGGGCCGGTGTTCTGGCTGATGATCTCGGAGATCTACCCGACCGGAATCCGGAGCAAGGCGATGTCGTTCTCGACCGTGCTCAACTGGGCGGCCAACTTCCTGGTGGCCGGCACGTTCCTCTCGCTGATCGCGCTGGTGACCAGGCAGGGCGCGTTCTTCATCTTCGGATTCCTCGGCATCCTGGCTATCGCGTTCTTCGCCTGGAAGGTGCCCGAGACGAAGGACAAGTCGCTCGAGCAGCTTCAGGGCGAACTGGCGGGCAGCTCCGCCGGCTCGGCGCAGAAGTCGGGCACGTCGGGCAAGAAGAGCAGCTGATCCGGCGGCCGTTCGAACCGGGTCACTCCAGAACGACGCCCCACACCGCGGTCGTCGATTGGCCTGGCTCGAGCCGGATGACCCGATCCCCGGTGGCGAACGCGTTCGGCGGGCAGGTCATTGGCTCGGTCCCCAGGCCGCGGCGCCGGCGCGGGGCGCTCAGCGTGTCGGCGGTGTAGAGCTCGACGAATGGATAACTCTCGTCGACCCAGAGGGCGCCGGTGCGGCCGTCCTCCCCAGTTAGTCGCACCCAGGCCCGGCCGTCCGCGTCGCGGGCCAGATCTGTGAACGCGAAGTCGCATGCCAGCTCGCCGATCGCGCGGGGCGCCGAGAAATCGAACTCGGTGCCCGCGACTGGCTCCGTGCCGGTCGGCAACTGGCGCTGCCGATCCGTGCCGATCCGGGTCAGGGCTTCGAACTGCAGTGCGCACCGGTCGACCAGCCCATCTTCGCCAGGGGAGAGGTACGGATGCTGCCCGCTGCCGTACGGAAGGGCGTGACCACCGGTGTTGGTCGCGGTCGTCGTCACGGTCAAGCCGTCGTCGGCGAGGCGGTAGTCCACGGTCACGCTCAGCGCGAACGGGTACCCCTGCAACGGGAACAGCCGGGCGCCCATCACCACCCGGTCGGCGTCGCGTCGGATCGCCTGCCACGGCCGCCACCGCAGGAAGCCGTGGATGGCGTTCGCCTTCTCCGGCTCGGTCAGGGCCACCTGGTAGTCGGCGCCGTCGAACGAGTATCTGCCGTCGGCGAGGCGATTCGGCCACGGGATCAAGGGGGCGCCGTGCGCTCCGTCGCTCATGGCATCGATCGCATAGGGATGCAGCACATCCCGTCCGCCGTCGGAGTAGGCGCGCACGCCGCCTCCCACTTCGACGATCGTGGCGTGCTGCCGGCCGTGGACGATCTGGAACTGATCGCCGGAAGGAGAACTGCCCATGTCATACCCGCCCATCCGCGTGTCACGTGATCGGCCAGACCCTACGCTGGAATCACCCATCCACTCGATGTGCACAGAAAGCCGTCATGAAACGTCCCGACAACCCCGTCGACTTCTCGACCAGCGCCATCCATGCCGGTCAGGCCTTCGACCCCACGACCGGAGCGGTGATCCCGCCCGTCTACTTCACGACCACCTTCGTGCAAGACGGCATCGGCGGCTTCCGCAACGGCTACGAGTACGCGCGCGGCGGCAACCCGACCCGGGATGCTCTGCAGACCCTGCTCGCCGCGCTCGAAGGCGGCGACCGGGCCTTCAGTTTCGCGAGCGGCCTCGCCGGCGAAGACACGCTGCTGCGCGCAATCCTGCACCCGAACGAGCACGTGCTGATGGGCAACGACGTGTACGGCGGGTCGCACCGGCTGGTCGATCGCGCGCTGGTGCCGTGGGGCGTCTCGCTCTCGACCGTCGACATGAGCGATCTGGATGCCGTGAAGAGCCACATCCGCCCCGGCGCCACGAAGGTGGTCTGGGTCGAGACGCCGAGCAATCCGCTGATGAAGATCACCGACATCGCGGGCGTCGCCGAGCTGGCGCACGCGGCCGGAGCCATCGTGGTCGTCGACAACACCTTCGCCTCGCCCTACCTGCAGCGGCCGCTGTCGCTCGGTGCCGATGTCGTCACGCACTCGACCACGAAGTACCTCGGCGGCCACAGCGATGTGCTCGGCGGTGCGGTCATCCTCAAGAACGACACCCTGGTCGGCGGGGAGAGCCTGGCCGACAAGGTGGGCTTCCTGCAGTTCGGGGTCGGCGCGGTCTCGAGCCCGATGGATGCCTGGCTCACCATTCGAGGCATCAAGACGCTGGCGGTGCGCATGGACCGCCACTCGTCGAACGCCCAGACCATCGCCGAGAAGCTGGTCGGGCATCCCAAGGTCACGCACGTCTTCTACCCGGGCCTGCCCGACCACCCGGGCCACGAGTTGGCGGCCCGGCAGATGAAGAGCTTCGGCGGGATGATCTCGTTGCAGCTCGCCGACGGCGCGTCGGCGCGCGAGCTGGCCGAGTCGACGAAGCTGTTCCAACTCGCGGAGTCGCTCGGCGGCGTCGAGTCACTGATGTGCTACCCGGCCGAGATGACGCACGCCTCGGTGAGGGGCACGGCACTCGAGGTGCCCGAGAGCGTGGTGCGGCTGTCGGTCGGCATCGAGGGTGTCGACGATCTGCTCGGCGACCTGCTGGAGGCGCTCGACGCGATCTAGCTGGTCGAGGAGGCGGGAAGCGCCGTATCGTCGATCCGCGCCGAATCATTTTTGGCAAGCTCGTGACCCCCGTTCTGGGGTAGACCGGTAACACAATGTTCACATGAGAACCTTTCAGCTGACGCACCGGAGGCGCTAGCTTTTGGTCACCGGGGGCGTTGAGGCTTTCTCGGTCGAGCGAACCGTTGGCAGCTCGTGGCTTGTCATTCTCGGGATGTTGTCATGGTTCGATCGCTGTCTTACCGTCGCGCGCTTGTTCCCTTCGTGGCCGTTGCCGCGCTGGTGATCGGGGTGCTGACCCCTCTGCCGGCCATGGCTGCGCCGGCCGCGTCGAAGGCCGATCCGGGTCGGATCATCGGGGTGGCACCGTCGACTGGAGTTCCGGCTCAGAAGGCGTCGGTACCGAAGGGTGACTTCTCGCGCCCGCTGCTCGGGAGCGACGATCTCAGGGCCGTGGGCCGAGCCAGGGGATCAGTGCTGAAGTCGAAGGTGGTGCCTGGCTTCAATGGCAAGACGGGCACGCTGGTCGCGCGTGATGAGTTCTCGTCGAGCTACCGGAACGCGGACGGGACGGTCACTCGAGTGTTCTCGCCGACTCCGGTGAATGTGCTGTCGAAGGGCGAGTGGGTCCCTGGTTCGTCTGACCTGTCGTCGGTGTCGGGCGGCTGGCAGGCGAAGAAGAACCCGCTGAATCCGAAGTTCGGTACAACGACCGGTTCTGGTTCGTTGTCGGCGTCGCATGGCGGATATGGCGTTTCGTTCTCCCTCGAGGGTGCCAAGAAGGCGTCCGCCGATGCGGCGAGCGGGTCGGATGTGAGCATGGTCGAGTATCCGAAGGTGTTGCGCGGCGCGAGTCTTCGTTATGCGGAGTCGGTCGCGCAGGTGAAGGAGACGATCGTGCTGCCGGATACCTCGGCGGTCGGTGACGGGCGATGGGCGTGGGATGTGACCGCGCCGCGGCTGACGTTGGTGAAGAACGACCGAGGTGACATCGAGTTCCATGACGGTGCGGGTCAGACCCAGTTCTTCATCCCCGCGCCGGTGATGTGGGACAGCTCCGGAGTGTCCTTGCTGAAGGAGCCGGCCGATCACATGCTCGACACGACCCTTGAGCGGGTGGATGCGAAGACCTGGCGGATCACGCTCACGGGTGACACGGCCTGGTTGACGGATCCGTCGCGCGTGTATCCGGTGATGGTGGATCCGTCGATCTCGGGGGGACCGGATGCGCTCACCTCCTACAAGTCCGACGGCACCGTTCGCAGCTACGGCAACATCGGCAACTCTCGCCAGACCGGCAGCTGCTGCAACTGGCGCACCGTGGTGCATTTCAACTACAACTCGATTCTGGGTCAGCACATCCTCGACTTCAGCGTCGGCGAGGCCTACGCGAACAACGGCACCACGAGCACGCAGCCGGGTTGGATCGATGAGGCCTGTTCCTGGAGCTATTCCGCTCCGTGCGTGTATTTCGGCGGCATCAGCTTGGGCACCGGAACAGCCTGGTCCGATCCGCCGGCGGCGACGAACTGGTTCGCCGCGCTGGCTGCGCAGAACAACGGTGCCGGCACACTTGTGCTCGGCGGCAACGAGGTGAACTCGTACACCTACAAGCAGATCAATACCGGCTTCGGGATCACCTATGTCGGGTTCCCGAGCGTGTCGGCGGTGAACGCGCCGTCGCCGGCTGATGGTGCGACCGGGGTGACGGTGAACCCGACGTTCAACGTGACCGGCTCCGACCCGGCCGGGACCGGGCTTCAATACGACTTCAAGGTGAGCACCAGCTCGACCATGACCCCGACCGTATATGACTCGAACTGGCAGAGTTCGAACCAGGCATCGGTCAGCCCGTCGCTGGCAAGCGGGACGCACTACTACTGGACCGCCTCCGTGAAAGACGGGTACGACGGCGCCGCCGGGCAGACATCGGTGCGCACTTCCGCTGTGCGGTCGTTCACCACCCAGCAGACGGCCCCGACCCCACCGCAGGCGACCGCATCTCCGGCAGAGGGCCAGGTGGTCACGTCGACGACGCCGACCTTCGCTTTCGACCCGACTACCGATCCTGATAGCTCGGCGACGGTGAAGTTCCAGGTGCGCGTCGCGACCGGCGCGGACGGCAAGTCGGGCGGGATCATCAACTCGCCGTGGATGACCGCTCCCAGTTCGGGGCAGGTCCAATGGGCCCCGCCCACCGGCAGCCTGGTCGATGGTGGTTCGTATGCTTGGTCGATCTACACCGATGACGGCCAGGACAACAACGCGACTCCGGCCTGGGTCAACCATTTCAAGGTGAACCTGCGGCTGGGTGCGTCGGGGCCGTCGCCGTTCGATTCAGCCGGGCCGGCAACGGTGAACCTCGCCAATGGCAACCTCGCGCTGAACTTCGCCTCCCCGACGGTGAACGCGGTGGGCGGGGTGATGGGGATGTCGTTCGCCTACAACTCCGAGGTGTTGCCCTCGGTCATCCACGGACTCACCGGGTCTTACTACAACGCGCTGAACACCGGGCAGAGCACGACGACCACGTTCGACTTCACCGGCCGCAACCCCGTTCTGGTTCGCACCGATCCGATGGTGAACTTCGACTGGGGCACAGGTTCTGCCGGCCCTGCGGTGCCGACCGACTACTCCCTTGCTCGGTGGACCGGCTACATCCATGTCCCCACCTCGGGCAGCTATACCTTCGGGGTGCTCGCCGATGAAGGCTTCCGGCTCACGGTCAACGGCACCCTGCAAGACCAGTGGGCCACCACGGGCGGAACCGCGCCCATTTGGGGAGCTGCGGCGAGCCTGACGACAACTCCCGTGCCGATCCAGCTCGACTCGTTCGACTCCACCGGGGTGTCGCACGTCCAGCTGATGGTCAAGGGTCCGGGCATCGACCCAGCCGGTGCGCCCGTGCCCGCCGATTGGCTGACCAAGACGGTGCAGACCCTGCCGGACGGGTGGAGTTCGTCCACCCCGATCGCGGGGGCGAACAGCACCTACGTGTCGGCTCAGGTGACCGAGTCGGCGGTGATCGTCACCGACGCGACCGGGGCCGTCCACACGTACACGAAGTCGGGAACCGGCGCGTACACGGCCCCCGCTGGTGAGCAAGGTGTTATGACCCTCGATGCGACGGGGCTGCCGGTGCTCACCGACTCCGACGGAACCGTCTATACCTTCAACGCCCAGGGCAAGGTCTCGAGCGCCACGACGTCGGGAGATGCGAAGAAGCCGCAGACTCCGCAGCTGCAGTACCGCACCAACGGGGTCGCCGATTACATCGCCGACCCTGTCGCGGGCGGCACGAACCGCGTTGTTCGGTTCGTGTACTCCGGCGACACCGTCTCTTCCATCCCCGGGATGGGTGCAGCAGACGGTGACATGAGCGGCAACGCATGCCCGATCCCAGTCGGAAGCGGCTATTCCGCTCCGCCGACGGCAATGCTGTGCCGCATCATCTATCCCGGCCATGTCATCGGCGGCGTGGGCGGAGTTGACGACACCACGCGACTGTTCTATAACAGCAGCGGCCAACTCGCGGCAATCGTCGATCCCGGCACCGAGCAGACCTCGTTCGCGTACAGCAGCGGCCTACTGGCCAACATCTGGGACTCCCGGGTCAACGACTGGATCCTCGCCGACCCGACCCACCGCTCCCAGACCCCCGAAGACTCCACCTCGATCGGCTACGACGGCAGCAACCGGGTGATGTCGGTGACCTTGCCCGCACCGGACGGTGTCACGGGCGCGAGTCGGCCGCAGAAGAGTTACAACTACGGCACCGGTACCGCGTCAGTAGATGTGGCGGGGTTGACCGGCCACGCCAACACCGTGACCTACGACAGCGGCTGGCGCACCACCTCAAGCACCACCGCTATGGGTCTGACGAGCTCGCAGACCTGGTCGAACAAAGACCAGCTGCTCACCTCGACCGACCCGTGGGGTCACGAGTCGACGACGGTCTACAGCGCCTACACCGACCTGCCGATCCACACCTACGGCCCGGCACCCACAACCTGCTTCACCAGCACGGGCTCGTTGTCGGGCACCTGCCCGATCGCTCCGGCGCACACCTCGATCGTCCACGACCTGGGGTTGGCGGGTCTGAGCGTCAGCTACTACAGCAACGCGAGCCTCGCGGGCGCGCCGAAGCTGTTCAGCATGGGACTGATCGGCGGATCCGGCACCACCGACGACATGAACTGGAGTTCCGGGTCACCGGATGCGAGCATCCCAGTCGACAACTTCAGTCTGCGCATGACCGGCTACATCGTCTTCCCCACGGCCGGCACCTACAGGCTGCAGACCACCGCGGATGACGGCACCCGGGTATGGCTCGACGACACCCCCAGGATCGACCACTGGGGCTCCGCCAACGGTGTCGATATCGACCCGAACACCATCACTGTTGCCGCAGGTGAGGTCCACCGCATCCGCGTCGAATACCTGGAAATTGGCGGCGGCGCGAGCCTCGCCCTGCAGTGGTCGTTCAACGGCGGCACGGCAACCGACATCCCCGTCGGTGACCTCCTGCCGGCCTACGGGCTCACCACCAACGTCACCACCGACGACTCTGCCCCCAGCGGACCGGGTCTGAGCAACAGCATGGTGCCCTCAACGACCGTGACAACCGGATACGGGGCCTACCCGTGGCTCGGCCAGGCAGCAACCACGTCCGTGGATCCGGCCGGTCTGAATCTCACCTCGAACGCCACCTACGAGACACCGACCACGGGCGGGAATAGCTGGCTGCGGCAACTGACCAGCGTGCAACCCGCTGGGGGCACGGTGACAAACGCCTATTACCTGGACGCCGACACCCTCGCAGTTGCTACCTGCGGCGTCCCAGCGGGCACCCACGAGTACGGGTTCCTGAAGACCAGCACCGACGCGGCCGGCATCGTTACCGGCTACGTTTACGACGTGCTCGGACGTGTCGCCGGAACCAAGAAGAGCGGCGACAGCGACTGGAGCTGCCTCAGCTATGACCTGCGGGGTCGGGCGACACAGGCCAGCTACCCGGCGAACGGCAGCAGCTCCGCGCGAACGGTGGTCCACAACTACGCGGTCGGCGGCGATCCGCTCACCACGTCAGTCAACGACACCGCCGGCACGATCACGGCGGTCAGCGACCTGCTGGGACGTTCCGTCAGCTACACCGACGTGTACGGCACCGTCACCACCGCCCAGTACGAGGCTCTGACCGGGCGAACGCTTTCGACGACGACCACGCCGTCAGGCGGCACCGCGTCGACCAAGAGCTACACGTACGACCTCGACGGAAAGGTCACCACAGTCACCCTCGACGGCACCTCGATCGCGACGGTGAGCTACAAGACGAACCAACAGATCGACACTGTCACCTACAGCAACGGCACCAGCCTGTCTGCCGCGACCTTGGACCCGAACACCGGCGCATCGACAGGTATCGCGTGGGCGTTCGCGTCCGGCGGTCCGCTGAGTGATTCGGTCATCCGCTCTCAAAGTGGGCGGATCTTGGAAGACACTCTCACTGACGGCGGCACGGCGCACGTGTCTCTGTACAGCTACGACGCGGCAGGCCGCCTGGTGAGCGCGGGGATCGACGCCAGCTCTGCAACGGCAACCCCCAGCAACCAGTTGAGCTACGGCTTCGGCGCCACCGCCGGTTGCACCAACAACAACGCGGGCAAGGACGGCAACCGCACCGCCTTCACCGACGTGCACGGCACGTCAACCTCGAGCGTGGCGTACTGCTACGACAACGCCGACCGTCTCACCGCCACCACCGCCTCCAACCCACCCACCGGTGCCGACTCCGGGTTACACGGCGCTGTCGTCGGCGAATCTGAGCTACGACGCCACGGCAACACCACGAAGCTCGACACCCAGGTCCTGACCTACGACACTGTCGACCGGCACCTGTCCACCACGGTCGGCACCACGACGGTCACGTACAAGCGGGATGCCACCAACCGGATCATCGAGCGCGACACCAACGTCGCCGGCGCCGACCACGGTGATCCGGTACCTGTATGCGGGTTCCGGGGATGCCCCGTGGGGCACCACCGACGGCACCGGCACCCTGACTCAGCGCACGGTGGGTCTGCCGGGTGGGGCGATGATGCTGATCAACACCGGCACGCCCGGCACGGTGTGGTCGTACCCGAACCTGCACGGGGATGAGGTCGTCACCGCCGACAACTCCGGCACCCGTGCGGCGGGTCATGCTTCGTATGATCCGTTCGGGCAACCCATCGACCCGACCACCGGCAACATCGGCACCACCTCCGCGGATGACGCCGTGCCCGACACCAGCAACGGCAACAACGCCGACAACGGCTGGGTCGGGGTCGCACAGAAACTGTATGAGCACCTCGGCACCGTCGCGACGGTGGAGATGGGGGCACGGCAGTACGTCGCCGCGCTCGGGCGGTTCCTCAGCGTTGACCCGATCGCAGGCGGCAATGAGAACGACTACAACTATCCGGACGACCCAATCAACCGATTCGACCTGACAGGGTTCAGACCACTCCCGCCCGGCGACTTCGCTGGCGGAGGACCCGGGATGGCAAACTCTGGAGAAGGAGGCGGAGGCGCAAGCAGAAAGAGAAGCGCAAGCTCGTACAGCCAACGAATCCGGCCGACTTCCTCGCGAAATTGGCGGAGGATTTTGGTCCCAAGGCCGTATCAAAGCCTCCCGCCAAGGCTGTCCCAACCGCTGCCAGGATCTGGAACAACATAAAGCTGCTGGCGCAGCATTTCGCAGATCACGGGGCGCAGGTCGGTGCACGGACTCCCGAGGAATACGCTCAGATGGCGGCCGACCTTTATGAAGAGGCGCCTTCTCAAGGCTTCTTGACGAAACCTGGACGGAACGGTGGTCTGAAGATTTATGACCCGGCTACTAACCGGTTCGGCGTGTACGCCTCGGACGGCTCGCCGATTACGTACTACTTGCCTTCAAGCCCAACATATTGGAGTCGGCAATGACCTATGTATGCCCCGTCTGCGGGTTTGAGAATCTTGAGGAGGAACCGCGCGACGGCGCTGGCGAAGCTTCCTTCGAGATCTGCAAATCCTGTGGCTTTCAGTTTGGTGTCACTGATGACGACCTTGGGTACTCCTACGAGCAATGGCGAGCCCGATGGGTCGCAGCAGGCTATCCATGGCACGGTGTCAACGGCGCACCCAAAGGCTGGTCGGGGCGACTCCAATTGAGCCACCTGGGCTCCTAACAGTTGCACCTGACCCAACTCCCGGTCGGCCTGCTGAGTGGGCTGCTGAAGCTGGACAAGACCCGGCACGGTGTGGTCGTACCCGAACCTGCACGGGGATGAGATCGTCACCGCCGACAACTCCGGCACCCGTGCGGGAGGTCATGCTTCGTATGATCCGTTCGGGCAACCCATCGACCCGACCACCGGCAACATCGGAACCACCTCCGCGGATGACGCCGTGCCCGACACCAGCAACGGCAACAAGGCCGACAACGGGTGGGTCGGATCGCACCAGAAACTGTATGAGCACCTCGGCACGGTCGCGACGGTGGAGATGGGGGCACGGCAGTACGTCGCCGCGCTGGGGCGGTTCCTCAGCGTCGACCCGGTGCCGGGCGGGAACGCGAACGAATACAACTACCCCAACGACCCGATCAACGGGAGCGACCTTAGCGGTAACCTTTCCGCTGACTCCGCCGAACACTACGCGTCGGCAGGCTACGTTGTATCGGCAGGGCGAAACGGGTCCATCATTGCCCGGCCAGGCTCTCGCAAACCACACCATTCGGCCGCCCCGGACCCGTGGGGCGCCATCGTCAAGTGGGCACAAACACCAGTCACGCTGCCGAATCATGGGTTCATCACCGGAGGGGTCAACATGCTATGGGGCGCGCAAAAGACATCTTCTGGCGCTGCTCTGATTTTGGGTGGCACCGCCGCGGACGTCACCGGGGTCGGCGCGATCCTGGGTGTCCCGGCCGACATTTGGGGTGCGTATCAGGTCTTTACCGGCATCTTCAAAGGGCTGCGAGGTGTCAACCAGATGACGGAGGCCATCCATAGTCCCACCGAGAAAACGACGCCGCTGAGGTATGGGGAGGACATACTTTTCGGGCTTCTCCCGAACTTCGGCAGCATCGAGAATTTTATCGGGGGCTTGGCATGAGTTCGCGTCAGGTGAGCTTTATTGGCGGATTCCTGCTGCTTACCCTTCGGGGGATCCTCATTTGGGGCTACGTTCCGCTGGGCACGCTGGTCTGGCTGCTCGCCTACGTATGGCTACGTAGACCGCTAGGCGAGTTCCTCGGCTGGCTGGACTTGAATGTGGTCTTCCTGCTGCAGCGGAGCGTCCTAAGACCGTTCTTTCGACCGCCGACCCAGACTAGGGTCCCGATAAGCAAGATGAGCACCGTCAGCCATCGCATCGGCGTTCTGGATCCCTACTGATGGCGCGCAAGATCACGGCTTCGAGAAAGTCGTCCGGAGTCGGTGTTGACCGCTCCCATTGGTGAGAACGCCACCCACGGCGATGAGCGACAGCCTCAACGGAGCCACCGCCACGACCGCCAGCTACTGCTACGACAACGCCGACCGTCTGACCTCGACCGCGACGACGGGCACCGGTCTGAACCCGGTGTCCAGCGGCCTGTCCACGACAGCAACCCCGGCGTCGTTGGTGTACGACGGTCATGGCAACACCACCACCCTCGCCGACCAGACCCTCACCTACGATGCGGTCGACCGGCACATGTCTACGGTGCTGGCCGACGGTACGTCGATCACCTACACGAGGGATGCGACGGGGCGGATCGTGTTGCAGAAGACGATCCCGGCCGGCGGTTCGTCGACGACGGTGCGGTACGCGTATGCGGGTCCGGGGGATGGGGCGGCGTTCACGATGTCGACGACCAACGCGATTCACGAGCAGACGATCGGTCTGCCGGGTGGGGTGACGTTGTCGATCCGGCCGACCGGGCAGGTGTGGTCGTACCCGAACTTGCACGGCGACGACATCATCACCACCAACTCCGGCGGCGCCAGGACGGGCACCCGGGCGTCCTACGACCCGTTCGGGCAGCCCATCGACCCCGCCACCGGCAGCATCGGCACGGTCACCGCGGATGATTCTTCGCCCGACAACACCTACACCGACAACTCGTACGGGTGGGTCGGGTCGCACCAGAAACTGTATGAGCACCTCGGCACGGTCGCGACGGTGGAGATGGGGGCACGGCAGTACGTCGCCGCACTCGGGCGGTTCCTCAGCGTGGACCCGGTGCCGGGTGGCAACGCTAACGCGTACAACTACCCCAACGACCCCATCAACGGGAGCGACCTCAGCGGCGCGATGTCTGCGGACTCTCTCGCCGCATACGCAAAGCGCGGAGCCAGCCAGGAGGAGGTAAATCGAGTCGCTAGCGCGGCGCCCGGCGTCACTCGGCAGGTGATCATCGAACAGGTGCTTGCGCGAGTCCGCGCGGGCCGCCCGCCGCTTAAAGGCTGGGCGGGAGGCAAGTCTTTCGAAAATGACGGACGCGGCGGTAGTGCTACATTGCCGAAGACAGATGGAGCCACGGGAAAGCCGATCACCTACCAGGAGTGGGATCTTGGCCCGAAGTCTGCCGGCCGAGGTCTTGATCGGCTGGTGACGGGGTCAGATGGCTCTGCGTGGGAGACCGACAGCCACTACGCCAGATTTACTCTGTATGAGGCTGGTGAGGGCTGGGTCGGCATCGGATCAGACGGGAAAATGTATCCGCTGGACGAAATGGCTCCGGAAGAAGACCCGATCGGGCGCCTGTTCGAAGATGATGTTCCTTGGGAAATCGACCCTGAAATCGACCCCGTACTGTAGAGGCTGACTTGTCAACAACGCTCGAACAATTGGTCCATCGGCTCGACGAGCTCCCGAACCCCCCGCAGGTCTACCTGCGAATCCAGACGCCGGAGGACGCGGACAATCTCGAGACGGTCTTGGAACGCGCCGGGTACTTTGTCCGCCATATTCGCGGTGACAAGATGAGGAACGAACACGCGCTGTTCGATGAGATCTCAGCCGCCCTCCAGTTTCCGGCATACTTCGGAAGCAACTCGGCGGCTCTCGACGAATGCTGGTCGGACCTCAGTTGGCTTCCTCTAACGAGACGTGGCATCGTGCTCGCTATTCGGCATCCCGCTGACATCCTGGTTGAAGAGGACAAGGACGCTCTCGAGTGGTTCGTGCGCCGGATTCGCTACGTGCAGGAGGACTGGATTCGCACATCGGAAGCGGGCGAAGGCCGTGACCGCCTCCCAAAGGCGTTTCACTTTCTGATGCAAGCCAGCCCTGGAACGTTTCCCCCCGACGAACGATGGGAAGCCGCGGGCGCACGTTTGACCGTCGTCTGACAGGTTCTCGCCGATTTCGCGTCGCATCGCGGTACCCCTCTGCGTGAGGCTCGCAGTACCCGGTGTCCAGCGGCCTGTCAACGACGGCAACCCCGGCGTCGTTGGTGTACGACGGTCATGGCAACACCACTACCCTTGCCGACCAGACCCTGACCTATGATGCGGTCGACCGGCACCTGTCCACGGTGCTGGCCGACGGCACGTCGATTGTCGGCGCTCGTGTGGAACTGGTCAGTTTCGCTCTTTGAGATCTGAACAGTTGTGTGTGGTTAGTTTGCCGCGTTTTCGGCGCGGACGGAGGGTAGCGTCTCGATCTCGGTGTTCCGGAGTCGATAGCTGGAGCCCTTCAGGGTGACGACCTCGGCGTGGTGGACGATGCGGTCGATCATCGCCGCGGCGACGATTTGGTCGGAGAAGACGTCTGCCCCAGCGGGCGAAGGGCAGGTTCGCGGTGAGGATCAGCGACGCGTGTTCGTAGCGGGATGAGACGAGTTGGAAGAACAGGTTCGCGGCGTCTTGTTCGAACGGGATGTAGCCAACCTCGTCGACGATGATCAGCCCGTAGCGGCGCAGCTTGGCCAGCTCGGCTCGGAGCTTGCCGACCGTGTGGTGCGGCTTGCAGTCGGGTGACCCATTCGGTCGCGGTGCCGAACAGGACACGGTGCCCCAGCGTGGGCGGCTTTGATCCCGAGCGCGATCGCGAAATGCGTTTTCCCGGTGCCGGGCGGTCCGAGCAGACACGACGTTCTGACCGCCAGCGAGGAAGTGCCCCGCCGGCCAGGTGAGGATCGTGTCGCGTTTGAGCGCGGGTTGGTGATCGAAGACGTAGTCCTCGATCGTCTTCCGCGGCGGGAAACCCGGCCGCCCGGATCCGAGCTCCGAACCGGAGGAGTCACGGGCAGAGACCTCCCGGTCCAGAACGGCGGCTAGGTAGTGCTCATGGGACCAGCCGGCATCGCTGGCTTGAGTCGGCGAGGCGGTCGGCATGCTCCTGGATGCGTGGCGCTTTGAGTGCTCGGGCGAGGTAGTCGATCTGTTTCATCGTGGTCGGTCATGCGGTGTGCTCTTCCTGGTCGAGGGTGATCCCGAAGAAGGCGTCGTAGTCGGCAAGATCCGCAGGATCCCGGTCAATCTCGATCGCATCGGCCGCGGCTGCTGGAACGCGACCCGCAGGCGGGCCGCGCTCGGTGACGTGTCGGGGTCGGTGATCCGTGCGGCGCGATCCCCAACGCGCGGGATGGTCAGCGACCAGCCGACCGGCCAGGCGGCTTGGACCCGCTCCAGGTCGGCGCTGACGATCGACCATCCGATCGATCGCCTCCGGGTCGACGGAGTAGTCGTTGCCAAGCACGGCCGTGTAGTAGTCCCGGCCAACCGGATCCGGTTGCAAGAACCCGGCCTCGGGTGCCAACGGCGGCAACGCCAGCATCGACTTCCGATCCGCTCGATCAGCTGAGTCGGGCTGGCCTGCAGCGATCGGACCGTTCGTTGATTCGCTCTGGCCAGCCAGGTTGTCAGCTGGGTGTTGAAGTCATCAGGCGTGCTCAAACTGGCGGCCGGGCATGAACGAGGTCTCCAGAAACTGGTTGGCTCGTTCGACGATGCCCTTGGACTCCGGATCGAAGGGCTTGAGCTGAACAATCCGGGTCGCCAGAGTCCCGCAGAACCCGGTGACGCATTCAGCGAGATGGTTGCGGCGGCCGATGCCGGCCTCGTTATCCCAAGATCAGTCGTCGGGGAACGGCGCCCAGCTGCTCGCTCAGCAGCGACCACATGCCCGCCAGCAGATCCGGTGTCGTTGCGGGTGGGCAGCATCCGGGCGGTGATGAACCGTGAATACGAGGCAACCATCACCAACACCGGGAACGACGCCCACTGGCCGGTCGCGGTCGGAATCCGCGCCGCGAGGGAACCAGAGATCGCACTGGGCCTGGTCGCCCGGGGAGTAGTCCAGCCGGTCTGCTGGGTCCTTCCGTGAATACTCCGGCCGCAGCAGCGCGACCCGTTTACGGAACCACGACGGCGACGCTGCCCAACCGACTCGTTCAGCGATCACCGTCGCCGGCATCGACGGGAACTCGGCCAGCAGCGCCCGAACCCGCGACTCGAGCTCGTCGAAAGCAGATGGCCGTTCCGGGGTCTGGAACGTCGGCGGCGACTCCGAAGCCAACGCCTTCAACACCGTCGTGCGCGAGATCCCAAGCTGTCTTGCGATCTGCGCCTTCGGCACTCCCTCCGCCAGATGCAACTGCCGAATCAAGGCCCAATGCTCCAAGGAGATCACCCGTCCAATCGTGGAGTAGGTGCCCAGATCTCAAAGAGCGGAAGTGTTCAGTTCCTCACGAGCGCTGACAGTCGATCACCTACACGAGGGATGCGACGGGGCGGATCGTGTTGCAGAAGACGATCCCGGCCGGCGGTTCGTCGACGACGGTGCGGTACGCGTATGCGGGTCCGGGGGATGGGGCGGCGTTCACGATGTCGACGACCAACGCGATTCACGAGCAGACGATCGGTCTGCCGGGTGGGGTGACGTTGTCGATCCGGCCGACCGGGCAGGTGTGGTCGTACCCGAACTTGCACGGTGACGACATCATCACCACCAGCTCCGGTGGTGCCAGGACGGGCTCCCGGGCGTCCTATGACCCGTTCGGGCAGCCCATCGACCCCGCCACCGGCAGCATCGGCACGGTCACCGCGGATGATTCTTCGCCCGACAACACCTACACGGACAACTCATACGGGTGGGTCGGATCGCACCAGAAACTGTATGAGCACCTCGGCACGGTCGCGACGGTGGAGATGGGGGCACGGCAGTACGTCGCCGCGCTGGGGCGGTTCCTCAGCGTCGACCCGGTGCCGGGCGGGAACTCGAACGCGTACAACTACCCCAACGACCCGATCAACGGATCAGACTTGAGCGGACGAATGTCGCCTGACAGCTACGTGGCAGCGCTCAAAGCTGGGCAGCATGTGTCTGTGTCGGCAATTCCTTCGGGCCTGGGCGCTATCAAGCTGGCCAACAAACTCTTCAATCGGCAGGTCGCGGCCATCAATCCGTTTTCCGGCCATACGGATTGGGGATGGTACGGGCGTCAGATCTCGATGTCCGCGAACCTAAGCGCGACGGCCTTGGATTGGACGGCTGCCTTCGTTCCGGAGGCTGACGAATTCATCCTCCCGATCGCAACCGTGTTGTCTCTCGAGTCGACGATTATCGACTGTGTGACTGGCTCGAAGTTTGGTTGCGGTGTCGGGGTAGCTGCTACGTACTTCAATCTTGGCGCGGCGCTCGAATCTCGAAGTGCTCGGGCCGGGAATGATCTTGCTCAAGCTGGCGTGGGCTTTGCCCTAGGTTGGTCCATTGTTTCCGACAGCTCGATCTCCGCGGCGAACATTGGCGCATATCTGAGAAGCCCCGACGTTGCGCAATACCAACCCTGACAGGAACGTAGGCATGACTTCCCTGATACTCGTTCGCGGCCCGTCCGCGGCTGGACTCCTGTGGGTAGGGCGAGCCCTGTACGCGGCCCTTCTCACTCCGCTCGTTTTTTGCGGGCTAGTGATGTTCGGACTGTCGCAAGTGTGGCCCTCCCACAAAGCCGACACCAGCGAGACCGCCATAACTTTGATATTGGCGGCGTGCGGGGTGACGGCGTCGATTCTTGTCTTGAGCTTTGTGTTGTCGCCAATTCAGGAGCGCCGGGAGACCGCCCGCGGATACACGTCCATGAGGACGGCGCATAGGGAGCTTCCCGAAGTACTCGCCGGCACCACGTGGATCATTCGACAGGGAGGCGCCGAATACCTCACCAACGCGGAGTGGTCGGCCAAGGAGGCCGAAGCCGCGTCCACCGGCATCCGACCGATGACCCAAGGCGCGCTACCCAGCAGCTTGTTGCTCGTCCTCCAAGGCGGTGTAGCCGTTGCATTTTCCATCCTCGTTCCCTGGCTGCTGTTTGGGTACTTCGCTCCCCTGTGGTCGTTGGTTTCTATCGTCGTCTTGTCGTCAGTGTTCGTCGGAGTCTTTGCCCTCATCCGCCTTGCCAAGGGCCGGACTGCTCGGGTCTCGCAATAGTCAGTTGGGATCATGCGTGGGGTTCCTCTCAGGGTCGGGCGAATCATTGAGGCGCCCTTCTGCCGGACCCAGGCCGAGGATCGAGTGACACCGACGTCGCCAAAACGACGACTTGCCATCCGGTACCTGTATGCGGGTTCCGGCGTTGCAACGTGGGGCACCACCGGGTGCGGCACGAACGCGGCAGCCGGCATGGATGGCAACCGCACCGGGTTCACGGATGTGCACGGATCGGTGACCTCGAGCGTGCAGTACTGCTACGACAACTCCGACCGCCTCACCTCAACCACCCCCACCAACCCGCCGACCAGCGCCGACTCCGGATACACGCCGCTGTCGTCGGCGAACCTCACCTACGACGCCCATGGCAACACGATGCAGCTGGACAATCAGGTCATGACCTACGATGTCGCCGACCGGCACCTGTCCACCACGGTGGGCACCACGACGGTCACCTACAAACGGGATGCCACCGACCGAATCGTGGAGCGCGACACCAACGTCGCCGGCACGGTCACGGCGATCCGGTACCTGTATGCGGCGGCGGGGACGCCCCGTGGGGCACCACCGATGGCACCGGCACGCTCACCCAACGCACGGTTGGCCTTCCGGGTGGGGCGATGATGCTGATCAACACCGGAACGGCCGGCACAGTGTGGTCGTACCCGAACCTGCACGGGGATGAGGTCGTCACCGCCGACAACTCCGGCACCCGTGCGGGCGGTCATGCTTCGTATGACCCGTTCGGGCAACCCATCGACCCGACCACCGGCAACATCGGCACCACCACCGCGGATGACGCCGTCCCCGAACACCAGCAACGGCAACAACGCCGACAACGGCTGGGTCGGGGTCGCGCAGAAACTCTACGAGCACCTCGGCACGGTCGCGACGGTGGAGATGGGGGCACGGCAGTACGTCGCTGCACTGGGGCGGTTCCTCAGCGTTGACCCTGTGCCGGGCGGCAACGCGAACGCGTACAACTACCCCAACGACCCCAACTCCTTCGACCTGACAGGGTTCAGACCACTCCCGCCCGGCGACTTCGCTGGCGGAGGACCCGGGATGGCAAACTCCGGAGAAGGGGTAGGCGGAGGCGCAGCAGAAGGAGAAGCGCAAGCTCGTGCAGCCAACGAATCCGGCCGACTTCCTCAGCGAAATTGGCGGAGGATTTTGGTCCCAAGGCCGTATCAAAGCCTCCCGCCAAGGCTGTCCCAACCGCTGCCAGGATCTGGAACAACATAAAGCTGCTGGCGCAGCATTTCGCAGATCACGGGGCGCAGGTCGGTGCACGGACTCCCGAGGAATACGCTCAGATGGCGGCCGACCTTTATGAAGAGGCGCCTTCTCAAGGCTTCTTGACGAAACCTGGACGCAACGGTGGTCTGAAGATTTATGACCCGGCTACTAACCGGTTCGGCGTGTACGCCTCGGACGGCTCGCCGATTACGTACTACTTGCCTTCAAGCCCAACATATTGGAGTCGGCAATGACCTATGTATGCCCCGTCTGCGGGTTTGAGAGATCTTGAGGAGGAACCGCGCGACGGCGCTGGCGAAGCTTCCTTCGAGATCTGCAAATCCTGTGGCTTTCAGTTTGGTGTCACTGATGACGACCTTGGGTACTCCTACGAGCAATGGCGAGCCCGATGGGTCGCAGCAGGCTATCCATGGCACGGTGTCAACGGCGCACCCAAAGGCTGGTCGGGGCGACTCCAATTGAGCCACCTGGGCTCCTAACAGTTGCACCTGACCCAACTCCCGGTCGGCCTGCTGAGTGGGCTGCTGAAGCTGGACAAGACCCGGCACGGTGTGGTCGTACCCGAACCTGCACGGGGATGAGATCGTCACCGCCGACAACTCCGGCACCCGTGCGGGCGGTCATGCTTCGTATGATCCGTTCGGGCAACCCATCGACCCGGCCACCGGCAACATCGGCACCACCACCGCGGATGACGCCGTGCCCGACACCAGCAACGGCAACCAGGCCG
>CAVZZQ010000008.1:0-141128 GCA_963779775.1 uncultured Actinomycetota bacterium
GTGATGTCGCGCGTCAGACTTAGTGGCAGGGGTAGTTAGTTGCTGATGCAACGCCCCAGTTGAAAGGTCTGAATCATCATGAGTCGTCCACCGACGATCCCGGCGGATAAGAAGATCCGCGTCGTGTTGTCTGTGCTCCAGGGCGAGGTGTCGGTGGCCGAGGCCGCCCGTCGGGAGAAGGTCTCGGAGCAAGCGATCGGGAACTGGAAGCGCCAGTTCTTAGAGGCCGGCAAGACCAGCCTGGTCGCGGGGAAGACCGGTCCTTCTTCGCGGGAGGAGCAACTCGAGGCCGAGGTCGCTGAACTCACCCAAGCGTTGGGTGAGGCCGCCGTCGAGATCCGGGTGTGGAAGAAGAGCGCCGAGGGCCGCTTGGGCCCTTCGAGGACCTCGAGGTGATCCGCTTGGACGCGGGCATGTCGACCGCGAGGTTCTGCCGACTGATCGACATGCCCGAGCGAACCTGGCGGCGTTGGCAGGCGAAAGCACGATCCTCGCGGCCACCGAAAGGACCGTGGCCGCAGCCCGCGCGGGACGCGACTCGGGAACTGGCTCTGGCTCACGCTGTGAAGCATCCGGCGTGGGGTCACCGGAAAGTCTGGGCGATGACCCGTCACGACGGCCACCGGGTGTCGCAGGCGACCGTGCTGCGTCTGCTGCGAGACGAGGGCCTGATCCTGCCGGCGAAGTATCAGAAGGAGCGCCGCAATCTGGCCGAACGTCGCAAGGCGGCGTTCGCGAAGGAGCCGACGGGCCCGAACCAGGTCTGGCAGCTCGATTTCTCCGAATACGAAACCATTGGTGGGGGCACCTGGCGGATCGCGTCATGCCGCGACTACTGGTCCAAATACGAGTTCGACGCTCACGTGTCCCCGACGGCGAACATGCACGACGCCGTCACCGCCGTCGAGCTGGCGTTGGCTGAGGCCGAGTTGCTCCTCGGTCACCCGCTCATCGACGACGCCAGCCTCGACCCGGACACGGGCGAGATCGAACCGGTCGTGACGATCGTCACTGACAACGGTGGCCCGTTCCGCTCGTTCACCTTCGAAGCGCTCATCACCGCCCACCCCGAGCTTCACCACGTCCGAACACGGGTCCGCACGCCCGGTCAGAACGGGTCACGCGAACGCGGCTTCGGCACGATGAAATACGAGTGGCTGTTCCGTGAAGAGATCAACCACGGACTCGAGCTCGTCGAGCAGATCAACGCTTACCGGCATGACTACAACCACGTCCGTCCCCACGAAGCTCTTCGCTGGAACCGGCCCGCTGACGTCCATGCGGGCCTCGCCAACCCCACTATCCCCAACTTCGAAACCGAAGAAACCCTGCCAACTACTTGACGCGGGACACAGCAGTCCCAATCGAGATAGGGGCCGATCCATATTTGGGCAACTATTGGAGACATCATTAGGGGAGTAGGACGCATGAGGCGACTCTTGACATTGCTGGTCTGTGGCATCGGCGTGGCACTGCTCTTGTTGGGATGTACGGCCAGTTTTAAGTCAGCGATCCGGAAGGAAGCCGACGGCTCGTTCACCTTCGCCTATTGTGACCAAGTTAAGGGCAACACAGTTCGCGTCGTCGGCATCACCAAAGACAACGATTACGTCTACCTACTGAAGGCTACGTCACAGTCGGTGACCAACGTTCCGACTTCGATCCATCTCGGCAGCGACTTCGGTGACTTCAAGAACACCGGCGCCCTGACGCATCTTGATCGGTACACCTCACTGAACGTTCTCGTGCAGACCAGTAACGGCGGAAATTTGGCCGAAAGTCGGGGCGCCGTTTTCAAGATCGCCGCCATCTCGGCGAGTCGCTGGCTCCGCTCGGACGGTTCCACCGCGGCGTTGCCCTGCTCGACGAAGTAATTCTTGGACTTCAGCCTGCGCCTCGCAGACAATTGATCTGCGATCCTTATGCGGTCACAATCTTGAACTCGCCCGGGTGCGGCGGTTTGTGCATCGGCTTGAGCTCATCCATCAGTGGTAGTCCTCGTAATCCAGGACGTACGCGTTCCCGTCTCGGAACTCGAACGTCACCCTCCAATTGCCGCCCACAGTGATCGACCAGCGACCGGCCATCCCGCCTCTGAGCGGATGAAGCCGGAATCCGGGGATGTCCATATCATCGATCGTCTGCGCCGAGTCGAGCGCCGCGAACTGAACCCGCAACCGGCTCACATGATTCGATGCGCATCACGCAACACTTCGACAACCTGCTAACCTTGGCTTGATTACACGTAAGCAACGGGAGGCGAAATGGCTGCGAAGACTGTCGGCATTGCCGTCGCCGACGAGTTGCGCCCGGCTCTCGACGAGGTGGTCGAGCACTACGGACACGGAAACCGCAGCGAATTCCTCCGCCTGGCGGTACGCGACTATCAGGGTCGCCTGCGGCTCGAGCGGCTGCACGCGCTCCGCGATCAGGCGCGAGTCGAGCGTGGCGGTCGGGTGTTCACGAGCGACGAGGTGCTCGCGTTGATCCGCGAGACCACCGGCGCGTGATCGATCCGGCGACGCCGGTCGTCTTCGATGTCAACGTCTATCTCGACTACATCCTCGGTGCCGATGGCAGTTGGCCGCTGCTTCCCGATGTGCCGCCGACGACCGCCAACCCATCCGCCGACGCAGTCTCGCTCGCGTTCGCAGGGCGGTTCCGTCTCTTCGCATCCCCGCACATCCTGCGCAACATCGCGCGGGTGATGCGAGCGGCGGGTCAGAAGGAGTCGACCGTCGAGACGTTCGTCGCTGCGATGGTGGAGATGTGCGAGTTCTCCGGCGGTGGAGTGATCGAGCCAGAAGAGCGGGACCGTGGCGTGGCCGACTATGAGGACAACCTCATCGCCTCGCTCGTCAAGGATCCGGCTGTTGACGCCCTCATTCTCGTCACCTCGGATCACCACCTCATCGACGTCGGGCCGAACTGGAACGGGAGGCTCATCATGAGGCCGGCCGACTTCGTGCGCAGAGTGGTCGCGCGATAGTCGGGACCACTTAGCGGTCTCATAGGCGCCCCCAGCACCCCCCATAGCCCCCTGGCCGAGCATCGGACTCATGACCGATTCCGAGCGACCGCCCTCCGACCCTCTCCGGCTCGACGTCGTGGTGCCCGTGTTCAACGAGCAGACGACGCTGGAGCACAGCATCCGTGCGCTGCACGACGCGCTCGGCGAGCTGTTCGACGAGCCCTGGCAGATCACCATCGCCGACAACGCCTCCACCGATGCGACGTCGGTGATCGCCGACAAGCTCGCGCTCGAGCTGCCGGGGGTCCGTGCCATCCATCTTGCCGAGAAGGGCCGCGGACGGGCGCTCAAGAGGGCATGGCTCGACAGCGAAGCCGAGGTGGTCGCCTACCTCGACGAAGACCTGTCGACCGATCTGCGCGCGCTGCCGCCGCTCGTCGCGCCGCTGCTGTCTGGCCACTCGGACGTCGCCATCGGCACGCGGCTGTCGTCGAACTCGCGCGTGGTGCGCGGGCCGAAGCGCGAGTTCATCTCGCGCGGATACAACTTCCTGCTGCACCGCTACCTCGGCGTGAGCTTCAGCGATGCGCAGTGCGGCTTCAAGGCGATGCGGCACGATGTCGCCGAGCAGGTGCTGCCGCACGTGCACGACACCGGCTGGTTCTTCGACACCGAGTTGCTGGTGATCGCCGAGCGGGCCGGGCTGCGGATCCACGAGGTGCCGGTCGACTGGGTCGACGACGCACAGAGCTCGGTGGACATCGCGGGCACCGCCCTCGAAGACCTCAAGGGCATGGTCCGGGTCGGCCGGTCGATCGCGGCCGGGCGCATCCCGCTGGAGCGCATGTACGCCGAGTTGGGGCGGCATCCACTTGAAGCGACGCGGGTGCCCAGCTTCTTCGGGCAGGTGGTGCGGTTCGCCGCGGTCGGCGTCGCGTCGACGATCGCCTACGCGCTGCTGTACCTGCTCTTCCAGCTCGCGGTGCCGGGGCAACTCGCGAACTTCCTGGCCCTGCTCGTCACCGCGGTCGCCAACATCACCGCCAACCGGTCGTTCACCTTCGGGGTGCGCGGTCGGCGCGGGGTCGTGCGCCATCAGTTCCAGGGGCTGATCGTCTTCGGCATCGCCTGGGGGATCACGAGCGGGTCGCTGGCCCTGCTTCACCTGATCCGGCCGGATGCCTCGTCCCTGACGTCGCTCGCGGTGCTCACCGCTGCCAACCTCCTGGCGACGGTCGTGCGCTTCGTGCTCTTCCGGCTCTGGGTGTTCCGCCAGCAGCGGCAGCCCGCCGAGCCATCCCCGTTGTCCGCCGCGAGGTCACCACGCGTGAAGCGCTACTGCGCGGACTCAACAACCCGACACAACCCCGACACAGAAAGCGAGTGCCTGATGACCACGACCACCTCCCCGGAGCAACTCGCTCCCGAGAGCCCGCGCCCCGGGCTCGGCGACCGCGCCCGCTCGGCTGCCCTCCGGATGGTGCGCGGCCGCCCCGATGCCGCCGGAATGGGAGCGGCCCGCCCTTCTCGGCCTGCTCGCGCTCACCGCCGCGCTCTACCTCTGGGATCTCACGGCCAGCGGGTGGGCCAACTCCTTCTACTCGGCGGCCGCCCAGGCCGGCTCGGTGAACTGGGAGGCGTTCTTCTACGGCTCCTCCGACGCGGGCAACTCGATCACGGTCGACAAGCCGCCGGCCAGCCTCTGGCTGATGGCCCTCTCGGTGCGGATGTTCGGGCTGAGCTCGTTCAGCATCCTGCTGCCCGAGGCCCTGATGGGCGTCGCGACGGTCGGCGTGCTCTACGCGACGCTGCGCCGCCGCTTCTCGGCAGGAACTGCGCTGCTCGGCGGTGCCGTGCTGGCGCTGACGCCGGTGGCCGCGCTGATGTTCCGGTTCAACAACCCCGACGCGCTGCTCGTGCTGCTGATCGCCCTCGCCGCGTACTTCACCCTGCGCGCCATCGACGACGGCAAGCTGCGCTGGATGCTGTGGGCCGGCGTCATGGTCGGCCTCGGCTTCCTGACCAAGCAGCTTCAGGTGCTGCTCATCGTGCCGCCGATTGCACTGGCGTTCCTGTGGGCATCCCCGCTCACGATCGGCAAGCGGCTGCTGCACGGCCTGGCGGCGCTCGGGGCGATGGTCGTCTCGGCCGGGTGGTGGGTCGCGATCGTCGAGCTGGTTCCGGCATCCATGCGTCCGTACATCGGCGGATCGCAGACCAACTCCTTTCTGGAGCTCACCTTCGGCTACAACGGCTTCGGTCGCCTGACCGGCAACGAGGTCGGCAGCGTCACCGGAGGCGGCGGCAACCCGAACGGCACCAGCATGTGGGGCGCGACTGGACTGTTCCGCCTCTTCGAGAACGAGATCGGCGGGCAGATCACCTGGCTGCTTCCCGCCGCGCTGGTGCTCGCGCTGGTCGGCTACCTGCTGATCGGACGCGCCCCGCGCACCTCGCCGCAGCGCGCCACTCTGACTCTCTTCGCCGGATGGATGCTGGTCACCGCCGTCGCCTTCAGCTTCATGGCCGGCATCTTCCACGCTTACTACACGGTGGCGCTCGCCCCCGCGATCGCGGCCGTCGTGGCCATCGGTGCCTCGCTCCTGTGGACGCGCCGTGCCGCGATGCCCGCCCGCATCGTGATGGCGGCTCTCGTTCTCGTCACCGCGGGATGGGCCTGGGCGCTGCTGTCGGAGGCGTCGTCCTGGCTGCCCGGGCTCAAGGTGATCGTGGTGATCCTCGCGGTGATCGGGGCGCTGCTGCTGCTGCTCGCCGCCGCGCACGCGGTCGATGTCGGCGGTCACGGCGTCCGTCTCGCTGGTCGCGGTTCTGCTGGCGCCCGCGGCGTACACGATCGAGACGGTGACGACCGCACACAACGGGTCCATCGTCACGGCGGGGCCGACGGTCGCGGGCAGCGGCTTCGGCGGCGGTCGCGGCCCGGGCGGCGCTGGCGGCGCTGGCGGCTTCCGCGGAGCGCCGGGCGGCACCGGCACGCAGGCCGGAACACCCCCGACCGGAGGCTTCGGCGGTGCGCAGGGCGGTGCTGCGGGTGGTGCGCCCGGCGGCGCCCTCGGCGGGGGCCCGGGGGGCCGCGGTGGACCTGGCGGTCTGCTCGGTGCATCGTCGGTGAGCAGCGCGCTGGCCACTGCGATCAGCAGCGGCTCGTCGTCGTACACCTGGGCCGCCGCGGCGATCGGTTCGAACACCGCGGCCGGCTACCAGTTGGCGACCGGCCTGGCGGTGATGCCGCTCGGCGGCTTCAACGGCAGCGATCCGTCTCCGACGCTCGCCCAGTTCGAGAAGCTGGTAGCCGAGCACCGCATCCACTGGTTCATCGCCGGTTCGGTGGGCGCCTCGAACGGCGGCTCGGCGGCTGCTTCGTCGATCGCCACCTGGGTCGCGGCGCACTTCACCGCGACCACCGTCGATGGCGTCACGCTGTACGACCTGAGCGGGAGCGCGACCGGCAGCTGACGTCGGCGGGTGCTGACATCGTGGCATCAATGCCACGAAGGGTGGCGGGAACGGGGCACGGGCCTCGTCCCCGCCACTGTCAGGATGAGAACCGTGACCACCACCGATAAGCCAGCGCCGACGACCGCGAGCGTTGCGGCACCCGCCGGTCGGATCGGACTGGCCACGGCATCGGCTCTGTACGTCGCGGCGGTGCTGGGCACCGGCGTGCTCGTGCTTCCCGGCCTGGCTGCTGACGCGGCGGGACCCGCTTCGGTGCTCGCGGTGGCTGCGGTGCTGGTGCTCTCCATCCCGTTGGCGGGCACGTTCGCCGCCCTGGCGGCACGGTATCCGGATGCCGGTGGGGTGGCCACCTTCGTGCGTCTCGCACTCGGCCCGACCGCTGCTCGTGCGACCGGCTACTGGTTCTTCTTCGGAGTCAACTTCGGAGTCCCGGTGCTGGCCGCGCTGGGCGGCGGGTACCTCGTTGCAGCTCTCGGGCTCGATCCGGGATGGGTCGCGCCGATCGGATTCGGCTTCCTCATCGTGCCGATCATCCTCAACTTCTTCGGCCTGCGGGTCAGCGGCCGCGTGCAACTGGTCTTCTCCGCGCTGCTGGTGGCCGTCGTGGTCGGGGTCGTCGTGACGGCGGTGCCTGCCGTCCGCGTCTCGCACTTCACCCCGTTCTTGACGCACGGCTGGGCCGGAGTCGGGCTCGCGATCAGCCTGTTCGTCTGGGCGTTCGCGGGCTGGGAGGCCGTGACGCACATCGCCGGGGAGTTCCGCAATCCTCGGCGCACCATCCCGCTCGCCACCGCGATCGCGGTCGCCGTCGTCGGCATCGCCTACCTTGCGCTCCAGTTCGCGACCGTCGGCGTCGTGGGAGCGAACCACACGTCGAGTGCGGTGCCCCTGATCGACCTGGTCTCGGCGACGCTTCCGGGCGCCGGTCCGATCGTGGTCGCGGTGATCGCGGCAGTGGTCATCATCGGCGTGTCGAATGCCTACCTGCCCGCGTTCGCGAACCTCGGAGCCTCGCTCGGCCGCGACGGAGACCTGCCGAGCTGGTTCGGCCGTGGCGCAGAGCCCGGCGCCGTCCCGCGCCGTGCCCTGGGGTGGATCGCGGTGCAGTCACTGGTCTACACGAGCGTGTTCTTCGTGTTCCACCTCGACCTGCAGACCTTCATCCTGATCCACATCAGCTCGATGGTCGCGGTCTACGCGCTCGGGATGGTGTCGGCAGTCCGGCTGCTCCGGATCGGAAGCGCGGGCTGGGTGATGGCGGTGCTCTCCGTCGTTCTGATGGCGGGGCTGCTCGTGCTCACCGGATGGCACCTGATCGTGCCGGCCGCACTCGCCCTGGTCGCCGTCGCGGTGACCATCATCCGGAAGGTGCGCGCCCGTGCCCGACTCTGAACCGCACCCAGTTCGCCATGGACATCATCACGATGATCGGCAACACCGGCACCTACCTCGACAGCCCGTATCACCGGTACGAGGGCGGCACCGATCTCGCCAGCCTCGACCTGGCGACACTGGTGGACCTGCCCGCCGAGGTCTTCCATCTGACGGATGTCGCTCCCGGCGGCAGCGGACCCCGCGAGATCCCCGCGGCGATCTTCCAGCGGGTCGCGAACGAGGGCCGCGACCTGGCCGGATCCGCCGTGCTGCTCCACACCGGCTGGAGCAGCTTGTTCGGCACCCCCGCGTACGCGCACCGCGGACTGCTGGCGGCCGGCATCCACGTGGTCGAGCACCTCACCGATCTGGGCGCGCTCCCGCCGAGCGGCGCGCGATTCACGGCGGTCCCGCCCGCGGTCGAGCGATTCGGCACCTTTCCCGTGCGGGCGTTCGCCACGGTGCCATAAGGGCCGAGCGGCGCCATGTGACAGTGTGGCGCCGTGTCACATTCCGTGCATAATGGTCTGCAGCCACTCGAGAGGCACTCACCGTCGAGCCCTCTGACCCGTGCGCTAAGACGCCAGGTCGGGAGGCCCGTGACGAGCGAGCCCACCGTGACACGCGCGCCGAACATCCGCGATGTCGCCCGCGAGGCCGGGGTGTCGTATCAGACGGTGTCCCGCGTTCTCAACAATTCGCCGAGCCTTCGACCCGAGACGCGTGCACGGGTGCTCGAGGTCATCGAACAGCTCGGGTACCGCCCGAATCAGGCGGCGCGCGCGCTGGTCACCAGCAAGTCCCGGGTGATCGGCGTTCTGGTCGCGACTCGGTCGGCCAACTACGGCGTGCAGACCATCCTCTACGAGATCGAGGATGCCGCCCGCGAAGCCGGCTACACCCTCTCCATCGTCACGACCTCGAGCGATGACCACGCGGTGCGCAGCGCTCTCGAGCAACTCGACGGACAGGCGGTGCAGGCCGTCGCCGTCGTGGCGCCGCAATCACGGGTGTTCGACCTGCTGAGCTCGACGCCCCTGCACGTGCCGTACGTGCTGCTCGACCCCGAGCGCCGCGACGTGCCGCACAGCATCTCGGTCGACCAGTTCGAGGGGGCGCGTCTGGCCACCCGGCACCTGATCGACCTCGGGCATCGGCGCATCATCCACCTGGCCGGTCCGCAGGACTGGATCGAGGCTGAGGCGCGCATGCAGGGTTACCTGCGCGAGGTGGCCGACGCCGAGCTCATGGTGCGGCCGCCGGTGCTGGGCGACTGGACCGCCGAGTTCGGCTACCGCGCCGGGCAGGCGCTGCTGGCCGGCGAGGATTTCACTGCGGTCTTCTGCTCCAACGACCAGATGGCGCTCGGCCTGCTGCACGCCTTCCGCGAGCACGGGGTGCGCGTTCCCGACGACGTGAGCATCGTCGGATTCGATGACATCCCCGAGGCCGCGCACTTCTGGCCGCCCTTGACCACGATCCGGCAGGACTTCGCCGAGATCGGCCGTCGATCGATCGATCTGCTCCTGGCCGAGCTGGGCGTCGGGGGCCAGCGTCACGCCGAGCCGATCAGGCCGGTGCTGGTGTTGCGGGCCTCGACCAGTGCGCCGGGAGGCCGGGCATGAGCGCTGAGACCGCGGCTCCCGCGCCGATCCTCGAGATGCGCAGGATCTCGAAGGAGTTCCCGGGCGTCAAGGCACTCTCCGAGGTGTCGATCTCGGTCGGGCCCGGCCAGATCCACGCGGTCGCCGGCGAGAACGGCGCAGGCAAGTCGACGCTGATGAAGGTGCTGTCCGGGGTCTATCCGTACGGCACGTACCAGGGCGACATCGTCTATCGCGGGCAATTGCAGCGCTTTCGCAACGTCGGGTCGAGCGAAGCCGTCGGCATCGTGACCATCCACCAGGAGTTCGCGCTGATCCCCGAGCTGTCGATCACTGAGAACATCTTCCTGGGCAGCGAGATCACCCGCGCCGGAGTCATCGACTGGGGCGAGCAGACCCGCCGCGCCGCCGAGCTGCTCGGGCTGGTCGGACTTCGCGAAGATCCCGGAACACAGATCAAGCATCTCGGCGTCGGCAAGCAGCAGCTGGTCGAGATCGCGCGCGCTCTGCACAAGGACGTGCAGCTCCTGATCCTCGACGAGCCCACCTCGACCCTGAACGGCACGGACTCGCAGCACCTGCTCGACCTCATCCTGGGCCTCAAGGAACGGGGCGTCAGTTCGATCATCATCAGCCACAAGCTCAACGAGATCGAGCAGATCGCCGACTCGATCACCATCCTGCGTGACGGTCACGCCATCGAGACGCTCAACGTGAAGGCGCTCGGGGTCGATGAGGACCGCATCATCCGGGGCATGGTCGGCCGCAGCCTGCAGAGCCGCTTCCCCGACCGCACCCCGCGGATCGGCGAGGTGTTCTTCGAGGTGCGCGACTGGACGGTGCGTCATCCGCAGGCCCCCGAGCGGCTGGTTTGCAAGAACGAGAGCTTCGAGGTGAGACGCGGCGAGATCGTCGGGCTGGCCGGCCTGATGGGCGCGGGGCGCACCGAGCTCGCGATGAGCGTGTTCGGGCGCTCATACGGCAGCTACGTATCCGGGCAGATCTTCATCGACGGCCACGAGGTCGTGCTGAACAGCGTGTCGGATGCCATCGCCCATGGCATCGCCTATGTCAGTGAAGACCGCACGACACTCGGCCTCAATCTGCTCGACGACATCAAAGAGTCGGTCGTCTCGGCCAAGCTGCGCAAGGTCGCTCGTGGCGGTGTCGTCGACGAGGCGCTCGAACGGAGCGCGGCCGAGGGATTCCGCGCGGGGCTGCGCATCAAGGCGCCCACCGTCGATGAGGGGGTGCGGCAACTCTCCGGCGGCAACCAGCAGAAGGTGGTGCTGGCCAAATGGATGTTCACAGACCCCGAGCTGCTGATCCTCGACGAACCGACCCGGGGCATCGATGTCGGCGCCAAGTTCGAGATCTACGGGATCATCCAGCGCCTCGCCGCGCAGGGTAGCGGGGTGCTGCTCATCTCCTCAGAACTGCCCGAGCTGCTCGGCATCTGCGACCGCATCTACACGATCTTCGAGGGCAGGATCACGAACGACATCCCCGTCGGCGAGGCCGATCCCGAGACCCTGATGCGCAGCATCACCACCACCCAGAAGAAGGCCACAGCCCGATGAGCGGACCAGTCAAGATGAGCGACCTGCGCCGGGTGTTCGGCGCCTCGGGACGCCAGTTCGGCATCCTCGGCGCCCTGGCCGCGATCATCGTCTTCTTCCAGGTGGTCACCGGCGGCAAGACGCTCGACCCGATCAACCTGCTCAACCTGGTGAACGGCAACGCCTACGTGCTGATCCTGGCGATCGGGATGGTGCTGGTCATCATCGCGGGACACATCGATCTGTCGGTCGGCTCGGTCGCCGCGTTCGCCGGAATCATCGTCGCCATCTCGGTCAACCAGTGGCACTGGGCCTGGCCGCTCGCCCTGTTGCTCGGGCTGGGGGTCGGGGCGCTGGTCGGCGCCTGGCAGGGCTTCTGGGTGGCATACGTCGGCGTCCCCGCGTTCATCGTCACGTTGGCCGGCATGCTGATCTTCCGCGGAGCCAACCAGTTCGTCGGCAACTCGACGAGCGTCAGTCTTCCGGTATCCAACAGCTTCGCCTTCATCGGCAGCGGGTACCTGCCCGATCCCGCCTGGGGCGTGCAGTTGAATCTCTCGACGGTCATCCTCGGCGCGCTGGCGATCGGCGGCGTTGTGCTGCGCGAGGTGCTGCTGCGGCGGCGCGTGCGGCGCGTGGCCACGGATGGCGGTCCCCTCTGGGTCGCGGTGGTGCGAGGCGCGCTTCTGGTCGCCGTGATCGCGGGCGCGACCTACCTGTTCGCCAAGGGCCCGCTTGGAACCAGCTTCCCGATCGCCGGCGTCATCCTGGTCGTGCTGGTTCTCGGCTATTCCTTCCTCGCCAATCGGACCATCATCGGCCGCCACATCTACGCGGTCGGCGGCAACTGGCGGGCGGCGGAGCTGTCGGGGGTGAAGATCCGCCGGGTCAACTTCTTCGTCATGATGAACATGTCGATCATCGCCGCCTTCGCCGGTGAGATGTGGGTCGCGCGCGCCGCCGCATCCGGACCCGGAGACGGGATCGGCTGGGAGCTCGACGCGATCGCTGCGGTATTCATCGGAGGTGCCGCCGTGTCGGGCGGCATCGGCACCATCGTGGGTTCCGTCGTCGGGGGACTGGTCATCGCGGTCCTGAACAACGGCCTCTCGCTGCTCGGCGTGAGCTCGGACCGGGTGCAGATCATTAAGGGGCTCGTGCTGCTGGTCGCGGTCGGCGTCGATGTCTACAGCAAGAGCCGCGGGCGCCCGTCGCTGATCGCGCGCCTGCAGCGCCGCGCGCTCGCTCCGACGGCCGAGGTCTCGCCGCCTGACCGCATGCCCCTCGACTCTGCACCTATCGACCGCACGTCCCTCGACCGGGAAGGATCCGGCTCATGATCCGTCTCGCGCGGGCCGCGCTCATCCTCGCCGCGGTGGGGGCGCTCGCGCTGACCGGGTGCACCTCGCGGACCCAGGAGGCGGCGGCCGGCGACGTGACGGGCTTCTCGCCCCACGCCGTCATCGGCGTCGCCCTGCCCGACAAGACGAGTGAGAACTTCGCGATCGCCGGGCAACTTTTCACCGACGGACTGATCGACGCCGGCTACTCGCCCGACGTTCAGTACGCGCCCGCGACCAACACGGTGGCCGAGCAGCAGAACCAGATCGAGGCGATGATCACCAACGGGGCCAAGGTGATCATCATCGGCGCCAAGGACGGCAGCCAGCTCTCCACCCAGGTGGCGGATGCCAAGAAGGCCGGCGCGGTCGTCATCGCGTACGACCGCCTCATCCTGAATACGCCCAACGTCGACTATTACGTGGCGTACGACAACGAGCGGGTGGGCGAGTTGCAGGGCCAGGCGCTCCTCGACGGGATGAAGGCGAAGTACCCGGGCAAGAAGACGTTCAACATCGAGCTGTTCGCCGGGTCGCCAGACGACAACAACTCCGGGGTGTTCTTCCAAGGGGCGATGAAGGTGCTGCAACCCAAGATCGACGATGGCACGCTGCGGGTGGTCTCGGGCCAGACCCAGTTCAAGCAGGTGACGACGCAGGGATGGCTGGCTCAGAACGCTCAGAGCCGCATGGACACCCTGCTGGCCGGCTTCTATGCCAGTACCGAACTGGATGGCGTGCTCTCGCCGAACGACACGCTCGCCCGCGCGATCCTGCAGTCGATCAACACGGCGGGAAAGTCCTACCCGATCGTGACCGGCCAGGACTCCGAGGCCGAGTCGGTGAAGTCGATCATGGCCGGCATCCAGTACTCGACCATCAACAAGGACACCCGCAAGCTGGTGGCCGAGGCGATCAGAATGGTCGGCGAGCTGCAGACGGGCAAGCCGGTCGACGTGAACGACCCGACCTCGTACGACAACGGGGCGAAGGTCGTTCCGACTACTTGCTGACCCCGCAGCTGGTCACGCGCGCGAACGCGGCCGAGTCGTACAAGAGCGACCCGACGTTGGAGCCGCTGACCCGCGGCTGATCGAACGACTCCGTCGCGCCGCTGGCGCTAGTTCGCGCGTCGCCGGGGGGCGACGAGAACGCGCGACGCGACGCCGACGGCCGCGCCCGCCAACAGGAGCAGGACGGCGAGTGAGATGGGACCGGTGGGGTCCACTCCGGTAGCGGCGAGGACCGCGCGCCAGGTCGCGGTGAGCTCGAGCGGTGCGGTGATCGGAGCGCTGAAGTCGAATGCACTCGCGCCGTTCTGCCAGCTCACGAACTCGTATCCGTCTCGCACGGGCGGGGGAGCCGGTGCCGTTGCGGTCGAGCCGGCATCGATGGTTTCCGTGGTGGTAGCGGCGCCGTCTGCGGGGTCGAAGGTGACCAGGTAATGGAACACGATGGTGGTGGATCCGTTGGTGCCGTCGGTACTCGTCGCGGTGTAGCTGACGCCGGTCGGCGTGACGGACTGGGTGAAGGCGGGAGTCGGCGCCGACGTTCCGGTACCTCCGCCTGCGCTCGAGCCGCCGGTCGGAGCGCCCTGAATGTCGGCGGATCCGGCCGCACCCCCGGCACCGGCGCCGATCCCTGCGCCGCCGGTGCCGCCCGTTGCGGTCGTCGTCCCGCCGGTGATCGTGACGGCCGCCCCATCGCCGCCGGCGCCGCCGCCGATTCCCGCCGAGTTGGTGCCGCCCGTTGCCGTCACGGTGCCGCCGTCGACCGTGACGGTGCCACCGTTGGGGGCAGCTCCTCCGATGCCATCGCCGCCGCCGATGCCGGCACCGAGCTGACTGCTCGCCGTGACGGCGCCGCCACTGATCGTCACGGAACCGCCGGCACCGTTGTAACCGCCGCCGATGCCAGCACCATAGGCGCCGTGCGTTGTCACGTTCCCCCCGCTGATGATGACGGTGCCGCCGCTGCCGTCAGCGCCGCCGCCGATCCCTGCTCCATTGGTGCCGTGTGCGTCGACGGTGCCACCGGAGATCGTCACGGAACCTCCGGCGCCGAAGAAGCCGCCGCCGATGGCCGCGGCACCGCTGCCGGCCGTGGCCGTGACGGTGCCGCCGGTGATGGCGATGGTGCCCGCCGAACCCGACGAGCCGCCGATGGCCGCTCCATTGAGGCTCCCGGACGCCGTCAGGTGGCCGCCGCCTGCGCCGTCCGCGATGGTCAGGCTCGCGAGAGCCGGCACAAGAATTGCGGCACCGGTGGTGGGACTGGTGACGCTGAGGGTGTGGCCATTGAGATCGATCGTCACGGTGTGGCCGGATAGGTCGAGCGTGTTCCCCGTCGTGCTGATGTCGGCGCTGAGCGAGATGTCGCTGTCCCCGCCGGTGATCGCGTTCTGCAAGTCGGCGAAGGTGCCGACGGCGGTCGCCGCGCTTGCGGACAACGGCACAGCAAGAGCGATCGGAACGGCGAGAACGGCCGCGGCGGTGAGAAGGGCGGGCAGTCGCACGAAAATCCTCTGAGTGTCTGGTCTCGGGTCACAGATGGGCCCGGCCACCGTAACAATGCGGTGGCACCTGAAACCGAGGTCTGCGCGCACAGCCACCTAGCCGGGCGCACGCAGTCACGGTCTCCCGCTGGGTCGACGTCGCGGCTCCTCCGGCATCCGCGAATTGTCCTTGCAGCGCGTGAGAATGCGGCCGAGTCCTACGCGAGCGAGCCGGGGCTGACGGGCCCGGGGCTCACCACATCGAGTCGCCGCGGATCACCGCATCCGATCCGCCGTCGATGAAGACGATCTGACCGCACAGGTGCGCATTCTCCTCGCTGGTCAGCCAGGCCAGCAGGTAGGCGGCGTCGCGGGGCTCGAAGATGCCGTTGAGCGGCATGGGCACCATCTGCAGGATCGAGTCGCGCGCCTCTTTCGACGAGGTGAATGCGGCGGTCATCGGGGTCTCGACCACGCCCGGTGCGATGGCGTTGAGCGGGATGCCGGCACCCGCCCAGTCGGCGGTCGCCGCGTTCCGGCGCACCCACCGTGCCAGCGCCCGTTTCGTCGTCCCGTAGATCAGGTTCGCCGTGTCGCCACCGGCGGCTTCGAGCTCGGCGCCGCGAGCCATCGCCTTCGCCTCGTCGCCCTGAAGGAGCGCGTCGAGCAGTGCGTCATCGGGCGGGAACAGCGAGGCCATGGATGCCGTCAGCACCGCCCGCGGCGCCGGCGATCCGGCCAGAAGCGGCCTCAGCCCCTGCAGAGTCGACACCGTGCCGAAGAAGTTGACCGCGACGGTCGTCGCCGTCGGCGTCGCCAGGCCAGCGTTCGCCACGATGGCGTCGATGCGCCCGTCGGCCAGCTCGGTCACACGGGCGACCAGCTCGGTGCGGCCGGCGGCCGACGACAGGTCGACCGTGATGTCGGCGTGGTGCGTGTCGACGCCGATCACGCGCTCTCCGCGCTCGGTCAGCAGTTCGGTGGTCGCCTTGCCGATTCCGCTTGCCGAACCGGTGACGACGTAGGTGCGAGACATGGTGAAGCTCCTCCCAGCGACCGGACCCAGCGCCCGGTGCGTCAAGGCTGCTGCGCCTGGCGGCGCGCGTCACGGGCCGAACGTCCCGTGGGTGTCACCTCTAAGCGGAGCGCGCGCGGTACTGCTCGCGGATGACCGGTCGCGTGTCGGGCGCGGGGGTCGCGCTCACGGCCACCGGCCAGCTCGGGCGGGTTCCGGTCAGCGCCCACGCGGCTTGGACCGCGGCTCCGAGCGCCACGTACTCGCCCGGCTGCGGAACCTCCACCGGCACCGGGAAGACCTGGGCGGCGATCGCCGCGACCGCCGGGTTCTGCGCGGCCCCGCCCACGATCAGCAGCCGGGTCGCGGTGACGCCGAGCCGTTCGACGGCGTCGAGTCCGTCGGCGAGGGCGCACAGCATCCCCTCGATGGCGGCGCGCGCCAGATTCTCGCGGCTGGTCGAAGCCAGGGTCATTCCGAACAGGGTGGCGGTGGCATCCGGCAGATTCGGGGTGCGTTCGCCCTCGAAATAGGGCTGCAGCACGAGACCGTCGGCGCCGGGTGCGGCGGCGACAGCCAGGCGGCCGAGCTCGTCGTGATCCACCGCGAGCAGGCGGCCGATCGCGTCGAGGATGCGTGCCGCGTTGAGGGTGGCGACGAGGGGCAGGAAGGCGCCACCGGCATCCGCGAAACCGGCCACGCCCCCGGTGGGGTCGATGGTGCGCGCGCCGGTGACCGCGAAGACCGTGCCGCTGGTGCCGATGGACACCACGACGTCGCCGCTGCGCGCGTCGAGCCCCAGCGCGGCGGCGGCGTTGTCGCCGGCGCCCGCGCCCACCATGATGCCCACGGGGATGCCGACGTGCTCGGCCGACACCCCCGGGGAGTCGTGCGCGGCCAGCACCCGCGGCAGCACCGCGTCGTGGCCGAGGGCGGCGATCAGCAGTTCGCGGTCGTAGCCGCCGGTGCCGGCTGTGTCGCCGGGCGACCAGTACCCGGTGCCGCTCGCATCCGAGCGGTCGGTGGTCAACTCGTCGAGCACTGGACCGAGCGCGCTCTCGCCGGCAGGTCCGTAGCCGCGGAGCCGCCAAGTGAGCCAGTCGTGGGGGAGCGCGACGGCGGCGACGCGCGCCGCATTCTCGGGCTCGGCGTCGCGCAGCCAGCGCAGTTTGGTGATCGTGAACGAGGCGACGGGCACCAGCCCGGTGCGCGCCGCGAGAGCCTCGGCGCCGAACTCCTCGATCAGCTGGGTCGCGGCGGCGGCCGAGCGCGTGTCGTTCCAGAGCAGGGCGTCGCGGATGACGCGGCCGTCGGCATCCAGCACCACCATGCCGTGCTGCTGGCCGCCGATCGAGATCGCCGCGACGTCGTTGAGGCACCCGGCGTCGGAGACCGCGGCGAGCAGCGCGATCCACCAGGCGTCGGGGGCGACTTCGGTCCCCTCGGGATGGGGGGATCGCCCCGTGCGCACGACCTCGCCGGTGGCGGCGTCGCGGATCACGACCTTGCAGCTCTGCGTCGACGAGTCGACGCCGGCGACCAGCGTCACCGGCTAGCGGGCGCCGAGCAAGTGCTCGGTCGCGAGCTGCTGCAGGCGCACGAAACCGAAGCCCTTGCCGTTGAAGTACGCGCCGTGATCGAAGTCCTCGAAGGCCGAGCGGTCGGCGAGCAGGTCGTCGTAGCTCTCGCCCTTGCCGAGGGTCGGCGTGGCGAGGCCGTCGACGCGCGCGGCCTTGAGCGCCTCCTGCACCTCGGGGTCGGCGCGGAACGCCGCCGCACGCTCTTTGAGCATGAGGTAGTTCGCGATGTTGGCCTTGGCCGAGTCCCACACCCCGGTCTCGTCCTCGGTGCGTGACGGCTTGTAGTCGAAGTGGCGCGGCCCGTCGTAGGCCTGGCCGCCGTTCGGGCCGCCGTTCTCGAGCAGGTCGACGAGGGCGAACGCGTTGTACAGGTCGCCGTGGCCGAACACCAGATCCTGGTCGTACTTGATGCCGCGCTGTCCGTTGAGATCGATGTGGAACAGCTTGCCCTGGTACAGGGCCTGCGCGATGCCGGAGGCGAAGTTGAGCCCAGCCATCTGCTCGTGGCCGACCTCGGGGTTGATGCCGAACAGTTCGGGCTTCTCGAGCGTGTTGATGAACGCGATCGCGTGCCCCAGGGTCGGCAGCAGGATGTCACCGCGGGGCTCGTTCGGCTTCGGCTCGATCGCGAACCGGATGTCGTAGCCCTTGTCTGTCACGTACTGGGCGAACAGGTTGACGCCCTCGCGGTAGCGCTCGAGCGCCAGCTGGATGTCTTTGGCCGAGTCGTACTCTGCGCCCTCGCGGCCGCCCCACATCACGAAGGTCTTGGCACCGAGCTCGGCGCCCAGGTCGAGCTGCCGAAGCGCCTTCCGCATGGCGAACCGGCGCACACCGCGGTCGTTCGAGGTGAAGCCGCCGTCTTTGAAGACCGGCTGGCTGAACAGGTTGGTCGTGACCATCGGGATGATGAGGCCGGTGTCGGCGAGCGCGCCCTTGAGGCGGTCGATCTGCTTCTGGCGGTCGGCGTCGGAGGAGCCGAACGGGAACAGGTCGTCATCGTGGAAGGTCAGGCCGTAGGCGCCGACCTCCTTGAGCTTCTCCACGACATGGACGATGTCCATCGGGGCGCGGGTCGGCCCGCCGAACGGGTCCGCCCCGTTGTAACCGATCGTCCAGAGGCCGAATGAGAACTTGTCGGCGGGGGTGGGAGTGAGAGTTGCCACGGGGTCCTGCTTTCAGCGACGGTGATGAATGAGGTGGGTGACGGTGATGATCGAGACGGTGATTGTTGAGGCAAACAACATATTACCGGACAGGGCGAAGTCCGCAAGTGCCAGGCTGGCACAGGGCGGTCCGATAGTTTCGCTAAACTTACCGACATGTCGATCTCGGAAGACGCCCCGCGGGTGACCCTCTCGGAGGTGGCGGAGACGGCAGGAGTGTCGCTGGCGACCGTGTCCAAGGTGCTCAACGGCCGCACCGATGTGTCGACCGCAACGCGTGCCAAGGTCGAGGCGCTGCTGGCCGAGCACGGCTACCTGCGCCGGAACGCGGGTCAGACCCGCACGCAGCTGCTCGAAGTCGTCTTCCACGAACTCGAGAGCGCCTGGGCCATGGAGATCATCCGGGGCGTCAAGGATGTCGCGGCCGAGCACGGCATGAGCGTCGTGCTCACCGAGAGTGGTTCGCGGCACGCTCCGGGGCCGGAGTGGATCGAGAGCGTGATGCGCCGCCGCCCCGTTGGCGTCGTGCTGGTGTTCTCCGATCTGCCCCCTGAGTACCGCGACCGGCTGCGCTCCCGGGCCATTCCGTTCGTGATCATCGACCCGGCGGGCGATCCCTCACCCGACGTGCCCTCCGTGGGCTCGGCCAACTGGTCGGGCGGGTTGATCGCGACCCGCCACCTGATCGAGCTCGGGCACACCCGTATCGCGGCGATCAGCGGCCCGGAAGACATGATGTGCTCGCACGCACGGATCGACGGCTTCCGGTCGGCGATGACCTCGGCCGGGTTGCCGATCAATCCCGACTGGGTACGGTTCGGCAACTTCCATATCGAGGGCGGCAGCGTGAACGGCCGCGAGCTGCTGTCATCCGCCGACCGCCCGACGGCCATCTTCGCGGGCAGCGACCTGCAGGCGCTCGGCGTGCTCGACGCGGCTCGGACGCTGGGGCTGCGGGTGCCAGACGATTTCTCGGTGGTCGGTTACGACGACATCCCGCTCGCCAAGTGGGTGAGCCCCACGCTCACGACCGTGCATCAGCCGCTGAGACGGATGGCCGAGGAGGCGTCGCGCCTGGTCATCAGGATGAGCCGTGCGCCGCTCGAGACCGTCCCGCGCATGGACCTCGCGACCACCTTGGTGATCCGCGAGAGCACGGCGCCGCCTCCGGCAGGCTGAGCCGCCCTCCCGAGACGCCCCGCGCGTCGAGCGGGTCGGACGCGACGCACTCAGACCGCGTGCACCTCGACGTCGGCGGTCAGCGCGCGGGTGTGGTCGACAGTCCGGATGGCACCGGTCAACTCTGCCGGGTGCGTCAGCACGATCTCGCCCGCCGACCGGCCGAACTCGAAGTCGAGCCGGCCAGGCTCGACGATGCGCGCGCCGTCTCGTCCGGTGAACGAGGCGAGATCGGCGGGAACCCGGAACGTCACGGTGGCCGCGTCACCGGCGGCGAGCTCGACGCGCTGGTATGCGATCAGCCGGCGGATCGGCCGCACGACACTGGCGACCGGATCGTGCAGGTAGAGCTGCACGACGTCGGCGCCCGCGCGATCGCCGGTGTTGCGCACCGTCAGCGAGAGCGTCAACTCGCGGTCGAACTCGGTTCCGGATGCCGTGAGCCCGTCCCATGCGAACGATCCGTAGCTCAATCCGTGTCCGAACCAGTAGGCCGGACTGGGGTCGATGTTCGACACCGAGCTCTTGGCTGCGAGCGGTGCGGCGAGGTAGCTCGAGGGCTGCGCCCCAGGGTGGGCGGGAACGCTCACCGGCAGCCGGCCGCTCGGGTTCACCCTCCCGCTGAGCACGCCGGCGATCGCGCCGGTGCCCTCTTCGCCCGGGAAGAAGGTCTGCACGATCGCCGCGGCGTCGGTGACGGCCGAACCGAGCGCGTACGGGCGCCCCGAGAGCAGCGTGACGACGGTCGGAGTGCCACTCGTGAGCACGGCATCGAGCAGGGTCTGCTGGGCCCCTGGCAGGTCGAGCGAGGGGGCGTCGCATCCCTCACCGCTCGTCCCGCGGCCGAACAGCCCCGCCCGGTCGCCGAGCGCGAGCACGACGACGTCGGCATCGCGCGCGGCGGCCACAGCGTCAGGGATGCCGTCGAGTTCGCCGCCGTCGACGGTCGTGCCGATCACGTGGACGATGTCGGAGCCAGGGAACTCGGCGCGCAGTGCGTCGAGAAGTGTTGGCAACTCGATGCCGATCGGCATCTCGGGGTGGTGGACTCCGACGTGGCTCGGGAATGAGTAGCAGCCCAGGACGGCATAGGCGTCACCGGCGTTCGGACCCAGCACGGCGATCCGCTTGGGCGCGACCAACGGCAGCGTCCCGTCGTTGCGCAGCAGCACGATCGCGCGCTCGGCGATCTCGCGGGCCAGCTCGCGATTCTCGGCGGTGTCCAGCTCCACGGTGCCGCGCAGCGCACTCGGGTTGCCGAGTGCGCCATCCAACTCGACATCACCCAGGGCGGGAGGCACCGCTGACCACGAGGCGTCGAGCAGGCCGAGACCGATCTTCTGGCGCAGCACGCGGCGCAGAGCGCGGTCCACGTATGCCTCATCGACCTGGCCGGACTCGACCAGCTCAGCGAGGGCGCGGCCGAACGTCTTGACGGTGGGCAGCTCGACGTCGATCCCGGCGATGAGGGCTGCCGCAGCGGCTTCGCCCCAGGTCTCGGCCACGCCGTGCAGCGACTTCAGGAACCCGACCGCGAAGTAGTCGGCGACCACGGTGCCGTCGAAGCCCCAGGTGTCGCGCAGCAGTCCGGTGAGCAGCGAGGCGTCGGCTGCGGAGGGCACGCCGTCGATGTCGTTGTAGGAGTTCATGACCGAGCGCGCCCCGCCGTCGCGGACGGCCATCTCGAACGGAGGCAGCAGCACGTCGGCGAGCTCGCGCGGGCCGACGGAGACCGGCGCGAGGTTACGACCGGCCTTGGACGCCGAGTAGCCGACGAAATGCTTGAGGGTGGCGATGATGCCGGCAGACTCGAGACCGCGAACATAGGCGGTTCCCACCGTCGCCACCAGCAGGGGGTCTTCGCCGATGGTTTCTTCAACCCGGCCCCAGCGCGCGTCGCGCACCACGTCGAGCACCGGCGCGAGGCCCTGGTGCACCCCGACCGACCGCATGTCGGCGCCGATGCGCTCCGCCATCCGCTCGATCAAGGCCGGGTCGAAGGTTGCGCCCCAGGACAGCGGGATCGGGTAGGCGGTCGCGCCCCAGCTCGCGAAACCGGCCAGGCACTCCTCGTGCGCCAGCGCGGGGATGCCGAAGCGGTTGCTACTCGCGACCCGCTCCTGCGCCCGTGCCAACGACACGGCGCCGAGGGCGGCATCGACGGGAGCCGTGCCGAACGGTCGCGTCAGCTGGCCGAGCCCCTGCGGAAGCAGCGCGTCGAGATCGACGTCGTCGTACATCTCGTTCTGGTGGGGCGCGACCTCGCCGCCATCGGCGGAGGCGCCGACCCACACCCCGACCAACTGAGCGAGCTTCTCGTCGAGGGTCATCGCCTCGACCAGCGCCTCGACGCGGGAATCGATCGGCGCAGAGACGTCGCGCCAGACCGGAACAGTCTGGACGGCGTCGTTCTGCGCTGCTTCGATATCCACGTTCGCCGCCTAGCCCTTCACGGCACCCGTGAGGCCGCCGACGATGTTGCGCTGGGCGATCGTGAAGAAGATGATCGCGGGAAGCATGGCCAGCGTGGTGAACGCCAGAACCAGCGCGGTGTCTTGCGAATACTGCGTCGAGAACAGAGCAACGCCCAGTGGCAGGGTCTGCATCGCCGGGTCGCCGAGCAGCAGCAGGGGCAGCAGGTAGGCGTTCCAGCTGGCGACGAATGCCAGCACCCCGACCGTGACCAGTCCCGGACCGGACAACGGCAGCACGATCCGCCAGAAGAAGCCGAAGCGGCTGGTGCCGTCGATCGACGCCGCGTCTTCCAACTCGACCGGGATCGCCCGCAGGAACGGCACCAGGATGATGATCGTCACCGGCAGCTGGAACGCGATCTGGGGGATGATGACGCCGGCCAGAGTGTTGACCAGACCGAGCCCCTGCAGCATCAGGTACAGCGGCAGGATCGCGACTGTGATCGGGAACAGAAGCCCGGCGGTGAACAGCGAATAGAGCGCGTCGCGCCCGCGAAATTCGTAGCGCGCGATCACGAACGCCGCGAGCACGCCCAGAATGCCGACGCCCGCCGTGGTTCCCAGGGCGGTGATCGTGCTGTTGAGCACCTCCGTCCAGAAGGTGGATGCGGTGAGCACCGTCGCAAAGTTCTGCCAGATCCACGGATTCGGCCAGGCCGAGGGGTCGGCGTTGATCTGCGCGGTGGTGCGGAACGCGTTGATCCAGATGTAGGCCGCCGGGACGACGGTGATGCCGACGATGACCAGCCCGACGACGTAGACGAAGGGTTGGCCCCAGTCAAAACGACGACGCGGGACGGTGACCGGCTCGACGGCTGACGCGGTCATCAGCGCACCCCCTGCGACAGTGGGCCTTGCAGATCGCGCTGCAGCACGAAGCGCTGATAGAGCAGCGCGAACGCCAGCGAAATGATGAACAGGATGACGGCGACCGCGCTGCCGAAGCCGAGCTGCGAGCGCTGGAAACCGTATTGCACCATGTAGGTCGCCATGGTGGTCGTCGCACCGGCGGGCCCGCCGCCGGTGAGCACCCAGACCATGTCGAACAGCTGCAGCGATCCGATGATCGAGAGGAAGGCCCAGATCCGGATGGTCGGGGCGAGCAGGGGGATGGTGATGTACCGCTGGATCTGCCACCAGCTCGCCCCATCGATGCGACCGGCTTCCTCGAGCTCTGCCGGCACGCCCTGGAGGCCGGCCAGGAACAGGATGATGGCGAAGCCCACGTACTTCCAGGTGAGCACGGCGAACAAGGTCCACAGCACGACATTGCCGTCGGCGAGCCAGAGTTGCTTGAGGCTGCCCAGCCCGATCGAGGCGAGGAAGCTGTCGAGCGGGCCGGCGGGCTGCAGCAGCAGCTTGAAGCTCACGGCTCCGATCACCTCGCTGAGCACGTAGGGGATGAAGATGATGACGCGGAAGAAGGTGCGTCCGCGAAGCCGCCGGTTGAGCAGCAGCGCGACGCCGATGGCGATCGGGCCCTGCACGATGAGCGACATGATGACGACGAAGAGGTTGTGCCCGATGGCTCCGATGAACACCGGGTCACTGAGGGCTCTGCGGTAGTTCTCGAGCCCGATGAAGTCGGTGAGGGCCTGCAGCCCGTTCCACCGGAAGAAGCTGTAGACCGCCGCGAGCGCGACCGGGAGCAGCACGAACGTCACGTAGACGACGAACGCCGGCCCCGCGAACAGGGCGATCTCGATGCGCTGGCGCCGACGCGAACGACGGCGGTGAGCGGGGGCCGGGCCCGCGGAAACCGCGGGCCCGGCCGTGATGCTGACTGACATGCGCTACTGGGCCGCTGCTGCCTGCATGGCCTTGACGATGTCTTCAGGCGTTCCCTTGCCGGCGAACAGGTTGACGATGCCGTCGTTCATGGCACCGGCGATGTTCGCGCCGTATGAGGTGTCCAGCCACAGCTGCACGTACGACGCCTTGTTCTTGCCGTTGAGCACCTCGACCAGGTTCGGGTCGGTGACGCTCGACTCGGATCCCTTGGTCACCGGCAGGCCGGCGCCGCTGGCGCCGAACTTCTTCTGCACGTCGACGCTCACGATGTACTTGAGCAGTTCGACGCACTCCGGCGGAGCCTTCTTGGAGCAGGCGAATCCGTCGCCGCCGCCGAGGGCCGCCGTCGGGTCACCGGCGGATCCGGGGACGCTGGGGAAGTTGAACCAGCCGAGGAACGGCGGGACCTTCTTGTCGTCGGTGAGGCCGCTCATCACTCCGGGATCCCAGTGCCCCATGAGCTCCATGGCGGCCTTGCCGTTGGCGACCAGACCGGCAGAACTGCCGGCGCCGGTCTGCGCCGGGGTGGCGAGGAATCCGTCCTGGAACGGGTTGGTGGCGATGAAGGTCTTGAGGTCATCGCCGGCCTGCACGAAGCACTTGTCGGTGAAGACGTGCTTCGACGTCGCGTTCTTCAGGGTCGCGGGGGTGCAGTCCTTCAGCGCGAAGTTGTACCACCAGTGCGCGGCGGGCCACTTGTCACCGGCGCCGACCGCGATCGGGGTGATGCCCGCGCTCTTCAGCTTGGTGACATCCGCGTTGAGCTCGTCGAGCGTGGTGGGCGGGGCGTCGATCCCGGCCTGTGTGAAGAGGTCCTTGTTGTACCAGAATCCCTCGATGCCGTAGCTGAAGGGGAGCCCGTACGTCTTGCCGTCGACCTGCCAGCCGCTGGCTGTCGGGCCGATGGCCGCCAGCTCGGGCTTGACGTCGGCCGAGATGTCTTTCACGTAGCCGGCGGCCACCTGGTCGACGATCTCGCCGCCGCCCCAGGCCTGGAAGAGGTCCGGCGGGTTGCCCGAGCGAAGGGCGTTGGGAATGAGGGTGCGCTGCAGGTCTTCGTTCTGGTATCCCGTGACCTTGACCGTCACGTTCGGGTGAAGCTTCTCGAAGTCCTTCGCAACGCTTGCCCAGAGACCCTTCAACGGGTCGGCGGTCGCGTTGTGCCACCAGGTCAGCGTGACCTTGCCGCCGTTTGCCGAGGTACCCGAACTGCATCCGGCGAGGGCACCCGCCGCGAGGGCTGCGACCGCACCGAGTGCGACCAAGCCCCTCATGCTGTGTCTGTTCATCCTTGAACCTTTCGAAAGTTTCGACCGCTGCGTCGAAAGTGATTGGGTGATTGGGATCATAGGGCGCTGGTCATTTGGGGTCAAGAACAACAAAATCGAATAGTGTGCAGTCTGTGACGTTTCCGGACTCCATGGCCCGTGGTTTGGGCAATGAGTCTCTGCGGCGCGAGAACCTCTCGAATCTGCTCAGACTGGTGCACCGGTCAGGCGCTGCCGGTCATTCCCGGTCGGAACTGACGGCGCTCATGGGGCTGAACAGGTCGACCATCGCCGCGCTGGTCGGCGAGCTCGAGAGCCTTCGCCTGGTGGAGGAGAGGGATCCGCCGCCGAACGCCCGCGTCGGCAGGCCCAGCCCGATCGTCACGGCGGCTCAGCACGTGATCGCCCTGACCGTGAATCCCGATGTGGACGCGATCTCGATCGCAGCCATCGCCCTCGGCGGCGTCGTTCTCGAACGGCGCCGGGTGAACAGCCCCCCAGGGGTCGACTCGGACGCAGCGGTCGAACTGACGGCCAAAGCGATCCGGGCCTTGATCGCCGAGCGGCTGACCGGTCGGCGGATCATCGGGATCGGGGTGGCGATGCCCGGTCAGGTGCGCGCCGACGACGGACTGGTGCGTCTCGCGCCGCATCTCGGATGGGTCGACGAACCCTTCACCGAGCGTCTCTCGGCGCGCACCGGCCTGCGGGTCGCGGCGGCGAACGACGCATCGCTGGGGGTGCGGGCCGAGAGCACCTTCGGGGCGGGCCGTGGCATCCAGGATGTCGTCTACCTCAACGGCGGCGCGAGCGGCATCGGCGGCGGCGTCATCGTGGGCGGTCGTGCTCTGACCGGAGCGGACGGCTATGCCGGCGAGCTGGGCCACACCCTGGTGAACTCGGCCGGCGTGCGCTGCCACTGCGGGGCGATCGGATGCCTCGAGACCGAGGTCACCCGGGCATCGCTGCTGGCGCTCACCGGCTTGAGCGACGCGCGAGCCGACGAGCTCGAGCGGGCTCTGCACGACAGTGACGACCCGGCAGTGCTCGCCGAGGTCGAACGCCAGATCGAATACCTGGCTGTCGCCCTTCGCAACGCGATCAACACGCTGAACCCCCAGCGAGTGCTGCTGGGCGGATTTCTTTCAGCGCTCTACGCCGTGGCTCCCGAACGGCTGGACGAGCTGGTGGCTCAGCAATCGCTGCGGGCGTCCGGTGAGGCCGTCGAGCTGACCAGGGCAGAGCTTGGCGCCGATATCCTGACAGTGGGTGCCGGGGAACTGGCGTTCACCGGCCTCTTCGCCGATCCGGCGTCGCTGGCCTGACCTCTCCTGTCTCGCTCGCTCTTCCCGTCAACGAATAGGCTTCCCGCCGCCGTGCCCCTCTCCAATGCCACCGGGTCCATCACCCTCCCCAGCTCCGTTCACCCCGGCGACGCGCTCACGCGCAACCAGCGGCTGATCTACATCGTGGCGCTGGGGGCCCTCGTGGCGCTCGGCCCCTTCACCGTCGACCTCTATCTGCCATCGTTCCCCGCGGTGGCCCGCGACTTCAACGCGTCGGATGCGGCCGTGCAGCTCACCCTCACGGCCACCTCGATCGGGTTCGCGGTCGGCCAGCTGCTAGTCGGTCCGTTGAGCGACAAGATCGGGCGTCGCACCCCGCTGTTGATCGCCACGGCCGTGCACGTGATCGCGAGCGTCGGCGTCGCGTTCTCGCCGAACGTCGAGTGGTTGACGGTGCTGCGGGTGCTGCAGGGCGTCGGAGCCGCGGGCGGCGGGGTGGTGGCGATGGCGACCGTCCGTGACCTGTTCGGCGGCCTTCCCCTGGTGCGCATGCTTTCGCGTCTCGCCCTGGTCTCGGGCTTGGCGCCGATCCTCGCGCCGGTCATCGGCTCGCAGCTGCTGCGGATCACCGACTGGCGGGGCATCTTCGTCGTTCTCGCCGTCTACGGGTCTTTGGTGCTCATCGTTGCCGCGCTGCTGATCGTCGAGACGCTGCCCAAAGAGGCGCGCGGTCGTGGCCCGCACAGCTCCGCGGGGGCGCGCTATCGCGCGCTGTTCTCGGACCGCATCTTCGTCGGGGTCGCGATCATCGGCGGCATGGTGTTCTCGGCCCTCTTCGCCTACCTCTCGTCGTCGTCGTTCCTGCTCCAGGATGTCTTCCACCTCGACGCCCAGCAGTTCGGCTTGATCTTCGGCATCAACTCGGTGGGGGTCGTCTTCGGGTCGCAGGCCGCCTCCCGGATCGTGCGCCGGGTCGCGCCGCAGTGGATCCTCGTGGTGGCCCTGCCGGTGATGATCACCGGCGCGATCGTGATCGGGGTGCTCGCCGCCAACGGCGGTGGCTTGTTCTCGGCGCTGATCCCGCTCTGGTTCATCCTGACCGGATGCGGCTTCTGCTTCCCGATCGTGCAGGTGCTCGCGCTCGCCCATCACGGTGAGGAGGCCGGCACCGCGGCATCGCTGCTGGGGGCCGCGAACTTCGGCCTGGCGGGGATCATCTCGCCGATCGTCGGGCTGCTGGGCATCTCGACGGCCCTGCCCATGGCCGAAGTGATGGTCGTGACGCTCGCTGTCGCCATTCTGTCGCTGTGGATCCTGGTGCGGCCGCGCAGCGTGCCCTCGATCGAAGCAGGCGAACCGGCGAGCGTCGGGCACTGATTCCGCCGACGTAGTCGACGGATTCCGGCGCTGACGCCGGCCCGATGGCGGGATAGCCTCGCATCCATGAGAATCCTCCTCGTGGGTGCCGGCGGCGTCGGCGACGCCATCGCCAAAATCGCGGCCCGCCGCGACTTCTTCGAACTCATGGTCGTGAGCGACTTCGACCTGTCGCGCGCCGAGCGCACCATCGCGTGGGTCACGGCCAAGCACGGCGACCAGGCGGGCCGGTTCGTCGCGGCGAAGATCGACGCCTCCGATCCAGACAACGTCGCCGCGGTGGCGCGCGAGCATCAGGCGACCCACGTGATGAACGCCGTGGAGCCCAAGTTCGTGCCGACCATCTTCGCCGGCGCGCTCGCCGCAGGGGCCGACTACCTCGATATGGCGATGAGCCTGTCGGAACCGCATCCCGAGAACCCGTACAGCGAGACCGGCATCAAGCTCGGCGACGACCAGTTCGAGCTGGCGCCCGACTGGGAGAAGGCGGGTCGGCTGGCGCTGGTGGGCATGGGTGTCGAGCCCGGTCTGAGCGACGTCTTCGCGCGCTACGCGGTCGACGAGCTGTTCTCGTCTGTCGACGAGCTGGGCACCCGTGACGGAGCCAACCTGGTCGTGCGCGACGAGGCGGGCAACGAGATCTTCGCCCCGTCGTTCTCGATCTGGACCACCATCGAGGAATGCCTGAACCCTCCCGTGATCTGGGAGAAGAACAAGGGCTGGTTCACCACACCGCCGTTCTCGGAGCCCGAGACCTTCGTCTTCCCCGAAGGGCATCGGACCGGTGGAGTGCGTCAACGTCGAGCACGAAGAGGTGCTGCTGATGCCACGCTGGCTCGACGCCGAGCGGGTGACCTTCAAGTACGGGCTGGGCGACGAGTTCATCGGCGTGCTCAAGACGCTTCACACCCTGCATCTGGATGCCGTGACGCCGTTGCGAGTGCGCAGCGCGAACGGCCCCGTCGAGGTCGCCCCGCGTGATGTCGTCGCGGCCGCGCTGCCCGATCCGGCCACGATCGGGCCGCGGATGACGGGCAAGACCTGCGCGGGCGTCTGGGTCACCGGCACCGGCACAGACGGCGCGCCGCGCGAGGTGTACCTGTACCACGTGAGCGACAACGAGTGGACGATGGCCGAGTACGAGAGCCAGTGCGTCGTCTGGCAGACCGCGCTGAACCCGGTGATCGCGCTGGAGCTGCTGGCGAACGGCACGTGGACCGGCACCGGCGTGCTCGGCCCGGAGGCGTTCCCCGCGGAGCCATTCCTGGAGCTGATGAAGAAGCCGGAATCCGAGGGCGGCTACGGCCAGGCCTGGGGCCTCGAGGATCGGCTCGCGTGACTTCTGCGCCCCTGACGGCTGCCGAGGTCGCGGCGGTCCGGGCCGGGTACGGGTTCGACGCGCCTGCGATCGAGCTGGGAGCGCTGGTGAACGGGACGGCGATGCCCGACGTGCCGATCCGCATCCCCCTCGCCATGGTCAACCGTCACGGGCTGGTCGCCGGGGCGACGGGCACCGGCAAGACCAAGACCCTGCAATTGCTGGCCGAACAGCTGTCGAGTGCCGGGGTGCCGGTCTTCGCCGCCGACATCAAGGGCGACCTCAGCGGGGTCGCGAGCCCGGGGGCGTCGAGCCCCGCGCTCCTCGAGCGGGCGGCAGGCATCGGCCAGCACTGGGCGGCCGCGGGGTCGCCGACCGAGTACTTCACGCTCGGCGGGCTGGGCACCGGCATCCCGATCCGGGCGACGGTGCGAGGCTTCGGGCCGCTGCTGCTCAGCAAAGTGCTCGGGCTCAATCCGACGCAGGAGTCGAGCCTCGGGCTGGTGTTCCACTACGCCGATGGCGCGGGGCTGCCGCTGAACGACCTCGACGATCTGCGCGGCGTGTTGATGCACCTCATCGGCGACCGGGGCAAGGCGGAACTTGCCGAGCTGGGCGGACTGTCGGCCGCGACGGCCGCGGTGATCCTGCGCGAACTGGTCGGATTCACCGACCAGGGCGCCGACGTCTTCTTCGGCGAGCCGGCGATCGACGTGCAGGCGTTCCTGCGCCTGGCGCCCGACGGCGTGCGCGGGATGGTGAGCCTGCTCGAGGTGCCGAGCGTTCAGGACAAGCCCGAGTTGTTCTCCACCTTCCTGATGTGGCTGCTCAGGGAGCTCTACCAGGCGCTGCCAGAGGTGGGCGACGCCGACAAGCCCGAGCTGGTGTTCTTCTTCGACGAGGCGCACCTGCTGTTCGCGGGCGCATCGAAGGACTTCATGCAGATCGTGACGCAGACGATCCGCCTGATCCGTTCCAAGGGCGTCGGCATCTTCTTCGTGACGCAGTCACCCAAGGACGTGCCCGGCGACGTGCTCGCCCAGCTCGGCAGCCGGGTGCAGCACCAATTGCGCACCCACACGCCGGATGACGCCCGGGCACTGAAGGCGGCCGTCTCGACCTATCCGGTGTCGGGCTACGACCTCGCGCAGGTGCTGCAGAACCTGCCGACCGGCGAGGCGATCGTCACGGTGATGAATGAGAAGGGCGCGCCATCGCCCGTCGCCTGGACGCGGCTGCGATCTCCGCAGAGCTCGATGTCGCCGACGCCGCCCGAGCAGCGAGCCGCCAGCGTCGCCGCATCGCCCCTGCTCGCCGAGTTCGGGACGCGGGCGCGGCCGGTCTCGGCGCGCGACATCCTGAAGCAGAGAGAGCGGTCGGCCCAGACGGAGCCGCGGCCGCGGGTCGGCGAGAAGACCCAGCGGGCGACCGCGCGGGCCGAGCGGCCCACCGAGAAGGCCGAGCGCCCCGTCCGAGCCGAGCGGCGCACCACGAAGGCCGCACGCACCGCGCGGCGTCGTCGCGGACTGGCCGGCCGTCTGATCGAGAAGCTGTTCGGCTCGACCCGCTGACCCCGATCAGGTCCGCAGGAAGCCGACGGGCATTCCGAAGATCGTCATCACCCAGGCGGCGACCGCGACGACGAGCAGCACGGCCAGAACGAACAGGATGATCCAGAGCGCGGGCTTGTTCTGGAACCAGTACGCGCTGCCGGGGTATGTGCGGTAGAACTCGCGGATGCTGATGGGCTCGTGCACGAATGTGGGCGAGACCGGCAGGGCGTTGGCCACCGCGTTCAAGTCGTCGGGCGTCCAGTAGGTGCCGCGCATCCGGAACAGGCGGGTGCCCGATGCGTCCCGCACCAGCAGCTGCAGCACCGCATCCGGCGATTGCCCGATGTACGTGGGCACGACGAGCACGCTGGCGATCGAGTTGAGGGGGACCCTCAGCATCGGGCTGAAGATCCCCCGCCCGATGAGCTCGGTGTCGGTCACCGCGGTGAACACCGTCAGCTGGCGCGCGAGAGTGCCCAGGCAGGCGATCGTGATGGAAAGATGCACGGCGAAGACCAGTCCCCAACTTCCGTGCTGGACGGCGAACCAGTACAGCACCCCGAACACCGGGATCATCGCGAGCACGATCGAGATGAACGCGGTGGTCATCAGCGAACGGCGCGGCTTCACCCGAAGGGTGGTTGCCGTCGCGGTCATCGCGTTCTCCTGCGCTCTGTTGGTGTCGTGCTGAGCTGGTGCGGGGAGTTGCTTGCGTGGGGTTCGGATCGGGGTGCGGAGGATGGGGGATTCGAACCCCCGAGGGCTTTCACCCAACACGCTTTCCAAGCGTGCGCCATAGGCCACTAGGCGAATCCTCCTGGACCGCTCGGGAGCGGTGGCCATCAAGAATCTTACCCGGCGGATGCCTCGGGTCACGTCGCACGAAAGGGGGACCCGCCGTACAATGGGCACGGCTCCCCGCGTGGCGCCATCCAGGCCAACTCCCCCAGGGCGGAAACGCAGCAAGGGTAACCGGGCTCTGGCGGGTGCGCGGGGAGTCATTTCCATGAGTCGACGCCGCGATCGGTCACCCCCGAAAGCGGCGTATTGCTCTGCCCCTATCGCGGGAATGATAGGAGGACCTAGTAATAGCTGGTCCCAAAGGCAGGGAAGTTACCATGAGCCCGGAGTCCCGTTCGCCACTGCGTACTTTGCGACGCGCTGCCCCGGAGGTGCACCGACCGGTGTGGGCGGCAAGTCTCGGTGCGGATCTCTCGTCCCTGTCCGACGGGGCGAGCCCGAAGGAGTCCGCCCCCTCTGAGGAAGCGAACCCGCGGGTGTCCTCTTTCGCGCCGCCCGCGGTGGCGGTGCCGGTGGCCGTGAGCACGATCGAGTCTGCCCCCCAGCCGACCGCCGTTGTGGTGGAAGACCGCCAGTCTCTCGACTCGGTGCTCGAAGAGTTGTTGGCTTTCGACGGCTCCATTGGCGTCGCACTCGTTGACGGTCAGTCCGGGATGGTGCTCGGCGAGGCGGGGTCGGCCGGAAATCTGGGACTCTCCGCGGCCGGTGCCTCGGTGATCCTGCGTGCTCGTCTGGACACGAACAAAGCGCTGGGTCGCGCAGAGGACATCGCAGACGTGCTCATCACCTTGTCGAGTCAGGTGCAGATCATCCGTCCTCTCTCGAAGAACTCGAGCCTCTTCCTCTTCTTGATCGGCGACAAGGCCAAGGCGAGCCTCGCGATGGCGCGATATAAAGCCGCAGAAGCTGACGACAAGATTCGCTTGTAGCTCGCGAGTACGGCGGCGCTCCGCTCAGCGCAGGCGCGTGACGATGCGCAGCTCGGCAAGCAGCCCGCGCGCGATCTCGGCGTAGCTGCGCGTGTTGGCCGGTGCGATCCAGGCGGCGAAGGCGACGTGGAAGACGCCGATCCCGGTCTGCGCCGCGAGTGACGCAGCAGGCTCGGCCACGCCGCGGGCGTGCAGCGCCTGGGTGATCGCGGTCGCGAGTCGGTCGCGCTTGATGAGTTCGCGCTCCTGCAGGGAGTCGTCCGAGTCGATGATCCGCTGCCGGGTGCGCGAGTGGTCGAGGTCGACGAAGACCTCGCCGACGGCGTCGAGGGCGGCGCCGACCGCGTCGAGGGGAGTTGCCGACGCGGGTGCCCCGGCGACGGCGTCCACCATCAACTGCCGCAGGCGGTCCGAGCCGTCGAACAGCATCTCCCGCTTGTCGGTGAAGTAGCGGAAGAAGGTCCGCTCCGTGACGCCGGCGAGTTCGGCGATCTGGGCGACGGTGGTCTGGCCGAACCCGCGTTCGAGGTAGAGCTCCATGGCCGCCTGCACGAGGCGGCCTCGCGCGTCGGGCCGCCAGCGGGTCATCCCTCGATGGTACTTGATGACAGCTACTGACATCAGTGCTATCGTTAGTCATGTCAGCAACTGACATCACCGCATCCCTCGAAAGGTCATCCCATGAAGTACTTCGTCACCGGCGCATCCGGCTGGATCGGCTCCCACGTCACCGCCGAGCTCGTCTCCCACGGCCACCAGGTGGTCGGTCTGGCGCGGAGCGACGACTCTGCGCGCAAGATCAAGGAGGCGGGCGCCGAGGTGTTCCGCGGCTCGATCGACGACCCGGACGCACTGCGCGCGCCGGCCGAGGCCTCGGACGGCGTCATCCACCTCGCCTTCAATCACGACTTCTCGGCGCACCTCGCCGCGATCGAGACCGACCGGGCCGTCATGACCGTGCTCCTGGATGCCCTGGTGGACTCGAATCGGCCATTCGTCTTCGCGTCGGGGGTGCTGGGCAAGGCGGCGCCCGGCGTCGTCGCCACCGAGGACGCCGTGATCGACCCCGCCACGGCAGGCTCGCCGCGCATCCTGAACGGGGATCTCGCTATGGGTTATGCCGACCGGGGCGTGCGCCCGATCGCCGCCGCCTTCGCTCCGACCGTGCACGGCGAGGGCGACCACGGCTTCATGGCCGCCTACGTGGGCATGGACCGCCTGGTCGGGGCCGCGGGCTATGTGGGCGACGGCAGCAACACCTGGCCGGCCGTCAACGTCGCGGATGCCGCGGCTCTTGTCCGCCTCGGGGTGGAGCAGGCGCCGGCCGGCTCTGTGCTGCACGCGGTCGGCGAGCAGGGCGTGAAGCACCGGGACATCGCCGAGGCGATCGGCCGCCGCACCGACCTTCCGGTCCGTGCCTTCGCCGAGGGCGAGGTCGCCGAGAAGGCGCCGCAGTTCGCCTGGCTCGAGCGGTTTCTCGGGGTCGACTCGCAGGCCTCGAGCGCCATGACTCAGGAGCGCTACGGGTGGCGCCCGACGCACCCCACGCTGATCGACGACATCGACGCGGGGTTCTACACACGCGACTGATCCGCTGCCTGCCGGGCTCGACGTCGCGATCCCGCGATCACCAGGATGCTGCCGAGCGCCAGCAGGGTCGCGGCGCCGAGCAGGCCGCCTGACGTATCGACGCCGGTAACGGCAAGGGGGTCCGCGGTGACGCTCACGCCGCCGACGCTTCCCGGTATCAGGGGAGTGTTAGGCCCGACGGTGGCATTGGCCAGGCCGACCGAGGCGATGCTGCCTGCCGGTCCGATCCCCACCGTGAGCGCGTTCTCGGTGAACGCCCCGTTCGACACGTTCTGGTTGTCGACGGTGAGCTGGGCGAGCGCCGTGACGGCAGTGGCGAGAGGGCCGGTCGTCAAGGCGGTCACCAGAGCCAGCGCGGAATTCGCGACGCCGACCGCAGTCGCCACTGCGAGCGCGTCGACGACTCCGAGCCCGGCGGTCGCGGTCGTCACGTCGTTCAGCACGGCACTGGTGAGCGTGCTGATCTTCGCGACGACCGCGGCAGGAAGGAACGAGAGCAGGTCGGTGCCCGGCGCCAAGTCGTTGACGTTCGCGACCCCAGCGACAGCGAGCAGGTCATCGAGCGACACGGTGACCTCTCCTCCGGCGAGCGGATTGGCGATGGGGGTCGCGATCAGCGGGTTCACGACGGCGAGCAGAGTGGTCAGGATGTCGCCGACCGGGGTGACTGCGGTGCTGACGAGCGTTCCGCCGACGACGATGTCGAGGTTGGAGATGACGTAGTCGCCGGACTGCACGCCGGCTGCCGTCTCGTGCGCGCTGGCCGCCAGGGCGCCGATGCTCGCGGAGATGCTGACCGCCGAGGTCGCCGGGTCGCCGATCCCGATGAGGGCCGAGTTGCCTGCCCCCGGCGTGCCGAGGTTTCCGCCGGTCGGCGAGGTGCCGGCACCCACCAGCGAGGGGGCCGAGCTGACCGTGCCCGAGAAGGCGACGGACGACCCATCATCCCGAGCCTGCGCGTACTGCCCGACCGCGCCGAGTTGGATGATGCCGTTCGTGCCGAACAGGTCCACGCCAGAGGCTTGCAGATTCAGAGTCTGCAGCGCGGTGGCATCGAGCGGCACATCCGAGGTGAACGGGCCGCCGGTGCCGAGCGGGTCGACGGCGCTCGCGCCTGCCAGATCGGCGACCGGGGTGCTTGGCGCTCCCAGCAGCGTGGCGACGACGAGCCTGCCTTCGCCCTGGGAGACGACCGGCGCAGCGTGCGCCGCGAGAGGTGCGAAGAGAACGAGGACGGCGGCGAGAGCGGCGGCGGACGCCGCTCGACCTGCCACAAGAAGGGATCTGGACATGTCGCACCCCCAGCGCCTGATCCGGCACCGTGGTCGCGCGCTCCGTCGGCACCCCACCCGAGTCGTGGCCTCCCTGGTGAGGGGAGAAACGTCGGGTCGACGTTCGAGGGTACGCGCGGTCCGTGCCAACCTGGAGGTTTGTCTCGGCACCAGTTGTGGGGACAACAGCGCTCACGCTGCCCGGCGAGCCGTCGGCGGCGGCGACTACTCTTGGGGAGTGGTCACCGCCCTCTACCGCCGCTACCGGCCAGAGACATTCGCCGAACTGATCGGCCAGTCGCAGGTGACCGATCCGCTGCGCACGGCACTGCGCACCGACCGGGTCAACCACGCCTACCTGTTCAGCGGGCCGCGTGGCTGCGGCAAGACCACGAGCGCGCGCATCCTGGCCCGCTGTCTGAACTGCGCGGAGGGTCCGACCGACACGCCCTGCGGGGTCTGCGCGTCGTGCATCGAGCTCGCCAGAGACGGCAGCGGCTCGCTCGACGTGGTGGAGATCGACGCCGCTTCTCACAACGGTGTGGATGACGCGCGCGACCTGCGCGAGCGCGCCGCCTTCGCGCCGGCCCGCGATCGCTACAAGATCTTCATCCTCGACGAGGCGCACATGGTGACGCCGCAGGGCTTCAACGCGCTGCTCAAGCTCGTCGAAGAGCCGCCGGATCACATCAAGTTCATCTTCGCGACCACCGAGCCCGAAAAGGTCATCGGCACGATCCGCAGCCGCACCCACCACTATCCGTTCCGCCTCGTGCCCCCGGCTCAGATGCTCGACTACGTGCAGAAGCTCTCCGACGCCGAGAAGGTGTCGGTGGAACCGGGGGTGCTGTCCCTGGTCGTGCGCGCCGGCGGCGGATCGGTGCGCGACACGCTGTCGCTGCTCGACCAGTTGATCGCCGGGTCTGAAGGGTCGACGGTCGGGTACGAGCGTGCGGTTGCCCTGCTCGGCTATACGCACGCCGCCCTGCTCGATGAGGTGGTCGACGCCCTGGGAGCGATGGATGCCGCTGCCGCGTTCTCCGCGGTGGACCGCGTGATCCAGACCGGGCAAGATCCACGGCGGTTCGTCGAAGACCTGCTCGAGCGCCTGCGCGACCTGATCGTGGTGGCCGCGACACGTGACGGTGCGGCGGCGGTGCTGCGCGGCATCCCACAGGACGAGATCGACAGGATGAGCGTGCAGGCCGTCGCCTTCGGCGCCGCCGAGTTGTCGCGCGCGGCCGATGTCGTCAACAGCTCGCTGACCGAGATGACCGGGGCGACGTCGCCGCGCCTGCACTTGGAGCTCATGGTGGCGCGGCTGCTTGTGCCGGCTTCCGACGACTCGGACCGCGGGGCGCTCGCTCGTGTCGAGCGGCTCGAACGCAGGGTCGGCATCGCCGGCTCCGCATCGCCTGTTGCCGATGCGCCCGCTGCCCGTGAGCCCGCGGCCGCGGCGAAGGCTCCGGCTGTGGAGCGGGCACAGGCGGCTGCCGATCCCGTCGCCGCAAGTGACCCGACGGCCGAGACGGCCGTCGGCGCTGGGGCCGCGGCGGAGGTCAGAACTGACCTCCGCATTGACGCGAAGCCCGCGCCCGCGCCGGCAACGCCGGTCACCCTGGCCCAACTCCGCGATGCCTGGCCGGAGATCCTCGAAGTGGTGCAGAAGGCCAAGCGCACCGCCTGGATGGTGGTCTACACCTCGACGCCGCGGGCTCTGAACGACGACGTGCTCACGCTGTCGTTCCCGAGCGAGACCGACGTGAGCAACTTCAAGGAGCGCCCGACCTCCGGCGACAGCGTGAGCGAGCAGCTGCGCTCGGCCATCACGGCGGTTCTGGGCATTCGGGTGAGGTTCCTGCCGCGTGTGGATGCCACCGCCGCCTCGCCCGTTCCGGTGGCCGCCGAGAAGCCGGGGCCCACTGCCGAGCCCGTCGCCGAATCCGTGGGCGAACCCGCGAACGGCGGCTGGAACGTCACCGCGATCCCGGGGAGCGAGGCGGCGGCGCTTGCGGCAGCGGCCGACCAGGCCGATGAAGAGCCTTCGGCAAGTGAACCTTCGGCTTCCGGGGGAGCTACCGCACCAACTGCTCAACGCGATGCGCAGCCTGTGGCTGCGCGCGCGAGATACGGCGAGGCGGTCGTGCGAGAACTGCTCGGGGCCAGTTTCATCGAGGAGCAGAATCTCGCCCCCCGGGATCGTCCGGTGACCCTCGAGCCTCGCGCCGAATCCGCGCCGGGAAGCGCCGAGTAGCCCGTGTATGAGGGAATCGTCCAGGAGCTGATCGACGAGCTCGGCCGGCTGCCCGGCATCGGGCCGAAGTCGGCCCAGCGCATCGCCTTCCACATCCTGCAGACCCAGAGCTTCGACACCACCCGCCTCGCGCAGATCTTGATGGACGTACGCGACAAGGTGAAGTTCTGCGACATCTGCGGCAACGTGAGCGAGCAGGACACCTGCGCGATCTGCCGCGATCCGCGCCGCAACCAGGCGATCATCTGCGTAGTGGAAGAGGCCAAAGACGTCGCGGCCATCGAGCGCACCCGCGAGTTCCGTGGGCTGTACCACGTGCTCGGCGGGGCGCTCAGCCCGATCGACGGCATCGGGCCCAACGAGTTGCGCTTCACGCAACTCGTGCAGCGGCTCGCCGACAACACGGTCACCGAGGTGATCATCGCGACCGACCCCAACCTCGAGGGCGAGGCGACGGCCACCTACCTGTCGCGACTGCTCGTGCAGCCGGGCCTGCGCGTGACGCGGCTCGCCTCGGGACTGCCGGTGGGCGGTGACTTGGAATACGCGGATGAGGTCACCCTCGGCCGCGCGTTCGAGGGCCGCCGGGTCGTCGAGGCCTAGGCTCAGCCGGCCGCTGGAGCCATCACCAGCAACGAGCTCGTCGCCGTCGCGACCAGGTTGCCCGCGGCATCCAGCCCTTCTGCGCTGGTGAAGATCACCCGGCGGCCGCCCTTGGTGACCCGGCCGGTGAAGGTGAGCAGCCCGGATGCCATGGTGACGCCGCGCAGATAGCTCACGTTGATGTCGATCGAGGTGTATCGCCACCCGGCATTCGAGCGTGGAGTGCGCTGCGCATCCGGTGACGGTGTCGAGCACGGTGCAGAGGATGCCGCCGTGCACCCCGCCGATGGGATTGAAGTGGCTCTCGTGCGGGGGAAGGGTGAAGACCACCTCGCCCTCGTCGACGCGGACGATCTGCATGCCGAGCAGCTCGGCGATCGGCGGTGCCGGGATGTCGCCCCGCAGAATCCCGGTGAGGTAGTCGCGTCCGCTCATGGTGCGCACGAGTTCGAGCGCAGGCGCCGGGTCGTGCCAGGTGACCTGCCGAGTGGATGGCGCGCCCCATCCGGGCCGCAGGTCGGGTGACTCGTCGCTCATGACGCCACGGTATGCCAAATGGCTCTGGCACACTGTCCCAGTGAGCACTCCTGCCTTGGTCGCCTTCGATCTCGACGACACCCTGGCCCCGTCGAAGTCGCCCGTCGACCCGTCGATGGCGCGGCTGCTCGTCCGGCTGCTCGAGGTGGTCGAGGTCTGCATCATCTCGGGCGGACAGTTCCAGCAGTTCGCAACTCAGGTCATCGACGCGTTGCCGCTCGACGATCCCGAGGCGCTCGGCCGACTCCACCTGATGCCGACCTGCGGCACGCAGTACTACCGCTACGTGGGTGACAACCCGCGCGAGGCATTCTGGCACCAGCAGTATGCCGAGAACCTCACCAAGGAGGAGAAGAAGGAGGCGCTGGGCGCCGTCGAGAGCGAGGCCAAGCGGCTCGGCTTCTGGGCCGACGAGACCTGGGGCGACATCCTCGAAGACCGCGGATCGCAGATCACCTTCTCGGCACTCGGCCAGCAGGCGCCCGTCGACGCCAAGAAGGCGTGGGACCCGACCGGCGAGAAGAAGAACACCCTGCGCGAGGCGGTGCAGAAGCTGCTGCCGCGTCTCGAGGTGCGGTCGGGCGGGTCGACGAGCATCGACATTACGCGGATGGGCATCGACAAGGCGTACGGCATGAACAAGCTCGCCCAGCTGACCGGCATCTCGATCGACGACATGCTGTTCGTCGGCGACCGACTCGATCCGGATGGCAACGACTATCCGGTGAAGGCGCTCGGCGTACCGACCCACGCGGTCGCGAACTGGCACGAGACGGCCGCCTTCATCGAGGAGTTCCTGGCCGGCCGTACGGCGTGATCGTACGCACGAACCCCCGCCCGTACGGCGCGTGCACCGCCAGTAAACTCGGCTCTCGTGAGTCTCATCGTGCAGAAATACGGCGGCTCGTCCGTCGCGGACGCCGAGAGCATCAAGCGCGTCGCGAAGCGCATCGTCGAAACCCGCAAGGCGGGAAATGAGGTCGTCGTCGCGGTCAGCGCGATGGGCGACACCACCGATGAACTGCTTGATCTGGCTCACCAGGTGACGCCCCTTCCCGACCCGCGCGAACTCGACATGCTTCTCACCACCGGCGAGCGCATCTCGATGGCGCTGCTCGCGATGGCGATCAAGAGCATGGGGATCGAAGCCAGGTCCTACACCGGCAGCCAGGCCGGCATGATCACGGATGCCCGCCACGGTTCTGCGCGGATCGTCGACGTGACGCCGGTGCGCCTGCGTGAGGCCCTCGACGAGGGCGCGATCGTGATCGTCGCCGGATTTCAGGGTTTCAATCGCGACTCCAAAGACATCACGACGCTCGGCCGCGGTGGATCCGACACGACGGCGGTCGCGCTCGCCGCGGCCCTCGGTGCCGATGTCTGCGAGATCTACACCGATGTCGACGGGGTGTTCACGGCCGATCCCCGGGTCGTGCCCCGCGCTCGCAAGATCGAGCGCATCACCAGCGAAGAGATGCTCGAACTCGCCGCGGCCGGAGCCAAGGTGCTCTACATCCGTGCCGTCGAGTACGCCAGACGGCACGGCGTCGTGCTGCACGTGCGCTCGTCGTTCAACAACAACGAAGGAACCTGGGTCGTCGCCGATCAGGACTCCAACCCGGACATGGGGCCCAGCCGAGCCCACAAGGAGGGCACTGCCATGGAAGAGCCGATCATCACCGGAGTCGCTGGCGACCTGAACGAGGCCAAGATCACCGTGGTCGGCGTTCCCGATGTGCCGGGCAAGGCGGCCGACATCTTCGCCATCGTCGCCAAGACCGGCGCCAACATCGACATGATCGTGCAGAACGTGTCGGGTGCGGTCACCGGCCTCACCGACATCTCGTTCACCCTCCCCAAGGGCGAGGGCGAGAAGGTGCTCGCGGCCCTGCGCGCGACGCAGTCCGAGGTCGGCTTCGACTCACTGCAGTACGACGACCAGATCGGCAAGCTCGCGGTGGTCGGTGCCGGCATGCGCACCAGTGCCGGTGTGTCTGCGCAGCTGTTCCGGGCGCTGTCGGATGCCGGCATCAACATCGAGATGATCTCGACCAGTGAGATCCGCATCTCGGTCGTCACCCGCGCCGACACCCTGCACGAGGCGATGCGGGTCGTGCACACGGCCTTCGGGCTCGACGGGGACGACGAGGCGGCCGTGCACGCCGGAACCGGGCGATAGAGGGGAGCCCATTTCTGGGCTCTGCCGCCCGGTTCCCGAGGCCGTCTCGGCCTCGGTGGGCGGTAGCGCCGTCCGCGTCGGCGGACTCAGTGGTGCGGCAGCAGAACTATCAGGAGCACGCTGCTGCCGTTCACCACGAAATGCGCGACGATCGCGGGGCCCAGCCGACCGGTCGCGATGGTGATCACGCCATGAAGCACTCCCGCCGTCAAGGTGAACAGCCCCAGCGTGATCAGCAGGATCGGATCTCCGATCGCCTCGTAGAGGTGAGCCGCCGCGAACAGCAGCGCACTGACGGCGACGGCGATGACGGCCGCCCAGCCCCGCACTGTCGCCGTCGCAGGCTGCGGCCGGGGCGAGCCGGACCGACCGCGCAGAATCGCCCAGCGCACCGCCCGCAGCACCAGACCGCGGAAGATCAGTTCCTCGACCACCGGCGCGATCAGCGCAGCAACGACAACGCCGTTCAGGATGATCCACAAGGGGTCGGTGCCGAAGTCGGCGTTGCCTCTGGTCGGCGCCTTTCCGGTGACGGCGACGACCACGAGGGCTTCGATGAAGGTGAGGATCCGCACCAGGATTCCGATGCCCAGGCCGATCGCGAGATCGACCGGGCGGAACCGCAGCCCGAAGTCGGCGGCCAGGCTCTTCAGCCCCCGGCGCCGGCTGATCACGATGAGCGCGGCGAACAGGATCCCATAGCTGAGAAGGCCGAAGGTCAACTCGAACGGGTCGCGGCGAGCGGGGAGACGCAGAAGCAGATAGCCGAGTCCGAGGAGCACGGCGACCACGAACAGCGCCAGCACCACCGCGGCATCCGGCAATCCCCAGCGCACCCCGGTGGGTGGCTGCTCGGGGGGCCGCCGTGGCGCGGAAACGTACGGCGGCGGAAGATACGGCGGCGGCAGGTACGAAGGCGGCAGGTACGAAGGCGGCAGATACGGCGGCACCACGTCTGTCGGCGGCAGGGACGATGGTGGAAGGTCCTCCGGCACAGTCACGGGTTCACCGTATCGCCCGTGATCGGCACCACCCGACCACTCGCCGGTACGCTTCTCTCTATGAAGAGCACCCCCGGCATCCGCATCGGCGTCGTCGGCGCAACCGGGCAGGTGGGCGCCGTCGTGCGTCGGCTGCTCGACGAGCGCGACCTGCCGATCGACGAGATCCGGTTCTTCGCCAGTGCGCGGAGCGCGGGTACGACGCTGCCGTTCCGCGGCCAGCAGGTCACGGTCGAAGACGCCGGCACGGCAGACCCCAGCGGTCTCGACATCGCGATCTTCTCGGCAGGCGCCACGATGTCGAAGGTGCAGGCGCCGCGCTTCGCCGAGGCCGGTGTGCTCGTCATCGACAACTCGAGCGCGTGGCGCATGGACCCGGATGTGCCCCTGGTCGTCAGCGAAGTCAACCCGCACGCGATCGACCAGGCGCGCAGCGCGAACGGCAAGGGCATCATCGCCAACCCGAACTGCACGACCATGGCCGCGATGCCGGTGCTCAAGGCTTTGGATGCCGAAGCCGGCCTGCAGCGCCTGATCGTCAGCACCTACCAGGCCGTGTCGGGCGCGGGCCTGGCCGGAGGCGAGGAGCTGCTCGAGCAGGCGGCATCGGCCGTGAGCCAGGATGCGATCGCCCTGGTGCACGACGGGCACGCCGTGACGATGCCCGAGCCGCACAAGTTCGCCAAGAACATCGCGTTCAACGTGCTCCCGCTGGCCGGCTCGATCGTCGACGACGGACTGAACGAGACCGATGAGGAGAAGAAGCTGCGCAACGAGAGCCGCAAGATCCTCGAGCTTCCCGAGTTGCTGGTGAGCGGCACGTGCGTGCGCGTGCCGGTCTTCACCGGGCACTCGCTCAGCATCAACGCCGAGTTCGCGAGCGCGCTCACCCCCGACCGCGCAACAGAGCTGCTGCGGAATGCGCCGGGAGTGCAGCTCATGGAGGTCCCGACGCCGCTCGACGCGGCCGGCATCGACCCGAGCCTGGTCGGGCGGATCCGGCACGACGAAGGGGTGCCCGGCAACCGCGGGCTTGCCCTCTTCATCTCGAACGACAACCTGCGCAAGGGCGCTGCATTGAACGCGGTGCAGATCGCCGAACTCGTCGCCGCGAAGCTCGTGACCGAGCAGCCAGTCAACTGATCCCCTCTTCTGCGGATGGCTCCGAACCCTTGGCATGACGTTCCGTGCTGCGCTGGGCCTGTGAAGAACTGCGCTTCTTACCGCCCGCACGGGGGCCCCGGCCCGGCGTCGCCCGTGAGCGCCGCTTAGACTGAAACACGTGCCTACACCCGTCGACGTCGCCCTGATCGGCGGCGGAATCATGAGCGCGACGTTGGGGGCGCTGCTCCACGAGCTGGAGCCCAGCTGGTCGATCACGATCCTCGAGCGCCTCGGCGATGTCGCCCTCGAGAGCTCGAACCCCTGGAACAACGCCGGCACCGGCCACTCCGCTCTCTGCGAGCTCAACTACACACCCGAGAGGGCCGACGGCACGATCGACGTCAGCCAGGCGGTGAAGGTCAACGAGCAGTTCCAGGTGAGCAGGCAGTTCTGGTCGTTCCTGGTGAGCCAGGGGATGCTGCCCGAGCCCGACCGCTTCATCAACCCGGTGCCGCACATGAGTTTCGTCTGGGGCCAGAACAATGTCGACTACCTGCGCCGCCGCTTCGAGGCGCTCAAAGACCACCCGCTCTTTCGGGGCATGGAGTTCAGCGACGACGCGAAGGTCATCCGCGAGTGGGCTCCGCTGCTCATCCCTGGCCGCTACAAGGACCAGCCGATCGCGGCCACCCGCATCGTCGCGGGAACGGATGTCGACTTCGGCTCGTTGACCCGCCTCCTCGTCGACGGCCTGGTGAGGTCGGGCGCCACGCTCAAGCTCGAGCACCGGGTCACCAGCCTCCGCAAGTCGCGAGACGGACTCTGGCACCTCGGCATCCGGCACGATGTCGGGGGCACCCCCCTCGAACTCACCGCCCGTTTCGTGTTCGTCGGGGCGGGTGGTGCGGCGCTGACCCTGCTGCAGAAGTCGGGCATCAAAGAGATCCGGGGGTACGGCGGTTTCCCGATCAGCGGGCAGTGGCTGCGCACCGATGATCCGGGCCTGGTGGCACAGCACGAGGCGAAGGTCTACGGCAAGGCGGCGGTGGGTTCTCCGCCCATGTCGGTCCCGCACCTCGACACGCGCGTGGTCGACGGAAAGGCGAGTCTGCTGTTCGGCCCCTACGCCGGATTCACCCCCAAGTTCCTGAAGACCGGATCCTGGTTCGACCTCTTCGGCTCGATCCGGCTGCACAACATCGGCACTCTCGTCGGAGCCGGACTGTCGAACCTCTCGCTGGTGAGCTATCTGATCGGCGAGTTGCTGGCAGGCCGCGGCAAGAAGCAGCGAGCACTTCAGGAGTTCTTCCCGAAGGCGAAGCGCGCCGACTGGCGGCTCGAGACGGCGGGCCAGCGGGTTCAGGTGATGAAACGGGGCGCGGACGGCAAGCCGGTCATCCAGTTCGGCACCGAAGTGGTGGCCGCCGCGGACGGCTCGATCGCGGGGCTGCTCGGCGCGTCACCGGGGGCGTCGACGGCCGTGCCGATCATGCTCGACGTGCTGGCGAAATGCTTTCCCGACCGCGTGGCCGGCTGGAAGCCCCAGCTGAAGAAGATGGTGCCGAGCTACGGCTCCCTGCTGTCCGACGACGAGGCGAAGGCCGCAAAGACGCTTGCCCGCACGGCGAAAGCGCTCGACCTGCCCGCGCCGGTGACCGAGTCGGCAGTCGGCGCGTAGCGATCACCCGGGCTTCTGCGGGTAGATCGTCTCGCCGCGCCCCAGCATGGCGACGAACTTCTCGACGTTCCGCGTGCGCGCGGCATCGGTCTTGAGGTTGCCGAGGCGGAACAGGATCGCGAAGCGGTTCTGCGCCGTCAGGGTCTCGAAGAAGGCGGCGGCCTGCGGCTCGGCGTCGAGTGCGGCGCGCAGTTCTGGAGGGACCTCGATGGTCTTCGAGCCTGCGTAGGCGGCATCCCATCGCCCGTCGGCCTTGGCTCGCTCGACTTCGGCCAGGCCGGCCGGCTGCATGCGGCCCGCGTCGATCAGGGCAACGGCCTTGTCGCGGTTGATGCGCGACCAGATGCTGCGCGCCCGCCGCGGCCCGAATCCCTGCAAGAAGTGGTGCTCGTCGAGCGACCACTTCTGCCCGTCGATCCAGCCGACGCAGAGCGCCTCGTCGAGGGCCTCGACGTAGCTCACGCTCGTGTGGTCGCCGCCCTTCTTGGCGATCGCGAGCCGGATGCCGTCGCTCCCGGCGGCGTTGGCCGCGAGCCAGCGCCGCCACTCCTCGGCGTCTGCGCAGTGCACGATCGGCTTCTCGGCCATGACGGGAATGCTACCCGAGTTGACGGACATTCGAACGTGTGTTCTAGTACTTGGATGAGGTGGAGCGGGCAGGAGATCGAGGTCGAGCAGGGCGACGCGCTGCCCGGTCTCGTGAAGCTCAGCTCGCTGGTGCGCTCGGTGCAGACCCCCGAGTTCGCCGGCATCACCTTTCACGAGGTGCTCGCCAAGAGCGCGCTGAACCACGTGCCGGGCAATCCAGGGGCGCTGCCCTTCGGCTGGACGATCAACCCGTACCGCGGATGCAGTCATGCGTGCACATTCTGTTTTGCACGGCAGACGCACACCTACTTGGATCTCGACGCCGGTGCCGATTTCGACGCGGAGATCGTCGTGAAGGTCAACGTGGCGGAGGTGCTCGAAAAGGAACTCGCAAAGCCGAGCTGGGGTCGTCATCCGGTTGCCCTGGGCACCAACACCGACCCGTACCAGAGGGCGGAGGGCCGATACCGGCTCATGCCGGGCATCATCGCGGCCCTCGCCGCATCCGGGACGCCGTTCAGCATCCTGACCAAGGGCAGTCTGCTCAGGCGTGATCTGCCGCTGCTGCAGGAGGCGGCCGAGCACGTGCCCGTCGATGTGGCCATGACCGTCGCCATTCACGATCAGGAGCTCGCCGACTCGGTCGAACCCGGGGCGCCCACCGCGGCAGCGCGCCTCGCGACCGTGCGGGCGGCACGGGATGCCGGTTTGCCGTGTGCCGTCTTCGTGATGCCGGTGCTGCCCTACCTCACCGATTCGATCGCTCACCTTGACCGCGCCTTCGAGGCGATCGCCGACGCCGGGGCCACCTCGGTCGCGTACACAGCGCTGCACCTGCGCACCGGCGCGCGCGAGTGGTTCCTGGCCTGGCTGGCGCGCGAGCACCCCGAGCTCGCGAGCCGCTACGCCGAGATGTACCGAGGCGGTCCCTACGCCCCGAAGGAGTATCGCCAATGGCTCGCGGCTCGGGTGCAGTCGCTGCTGCACAAGCACGGACTCGACCGGCCAGCGAGGCTGGATCCCGGCACCGGCGTGGTTCGGTCAGCTGGTGCCATCGGGTTGCGCCGCGGGGCGGCTCGTGGACTGATCGCCGCCGAGCTGAGTCCGGCGGCAGCGGCCGCCATCCAGCCGACCCTGTTCTGACCGGGCATTTTCTGACCGCCAGCCTCCCGCTCAGGATGTACCCCATCCGCCTAAACTTGACGCATGAGCGTCACTGACCACCCCGCGACATCCACGTCGTGGACCCCCGGTGCGGACCAGGACCAGCATCACGGGCCGACCCCGCCAACTCGCGTTCGTCTTGCTCTGCTCGACGACCACGAGGTGCTGCTCGACAGCCTCAGCAGCTGGATCGGCCAGCACGCCCGCGACTTCGACGTCGTCCTTTCTGCAGCGACCTGGCTGCAGCTGGTGCACAGCCCCGCGTTCCCCACCGAGCTCGTCTTCATCGACTTCCAACTCAAGGAGGCCGTGTCGATCGAGGCCCGCGTTCGCACCTGTCGCGCCGCCGGGGCCAAGGTGATCGTGCTCTCGGGCGTCGACACCGAGGAAGCCCGCGACCGGGCGCTCGCGGCGGGGGCCGCCGAGTTCCTGTCCAAGTCGGTCCCGATGGCGCAGGTGATGGATGCCGCCCGCCGTGTGATGGGTATGGAGAGCGACGGCGCACACCCGCATCCCTGGCGTCCGCTCCCACTCGGCGCCGCTCCGCAGACCCGCCCCAAGCTCAGCCACGGCGAGGAGGAGGCGTTCAAGCTGTACGTCACAGGCCTCAGCACGACCGAGGTCGCGGCGCACATGAACGTGCAATACGAGACGGCGAAGACCTATCTGCGGCGGGTGCGCGAGAAGTACGCGAAGGTCGGCAGGCCGGCCAGCAAGAAGGCGGACCTGATCCGGCGCGCGGCCGAAGACGGGCTGCTCGAGTGAGCAGCCTCGGATCGTGAGCGCCAGACCGATGCGGAGTTGTTGAGTGGCGAAGCTGTATTTCCGCTACGGAGCGATGAACAGCGGCAAGAGCACGGCTCTGCTGCAGGCCGCGTACAACTACGAGGAACGCGGCCAGCACGTTCTGCTGGCGAAGCCGGCGATCGATTCGCGCGGCGACCATGAGATCGTGTCGCGGCTGGGCGCCAGTCGGCCCGCCGACTTCACGATCGCGCCCGAAGAAGATGTGCTCGCGCGGTTCATGCGCGAGCGCGCCCGGGTCATTCGCGAGTCGTCGAAAGACGTCAGCTGCTTCCTGGTCGATGAGGCTCAGTTCCTCAGCGAGTCGCAGGTCGACGACCTGCTGCGTATCGCGATCGAAGAAGACGTGCCGGTGCTGGCGTACGGCATCCGTACCGACTTTCAGACCGTGGCGTTCCCGGGCAGCCGTCGCCTGCTCGAGATCGCCCACTCGCTCGAAGAGCTCAAGACGATCTGCCGCTGCGGGCGCAAAGCGATGTTCAACGCTCGCAAGGTCGACGGCGCCTTCGTCTTCGACGGCGACCAGGTCGCGATCGACGGTGCGCGAGAGGTGAGCTACGAGCCCCTCTGCGGGGCCTGCTACCTCGAAGAAAGCGGCGGCGTCTTGAACCGCGGGCGCCGTCCCCGCCTCGACTTCAGCTACAACACCGGGCCCGACGCCGACTTCAGCTGAGGCGAGCGCTCGGCCTCCGCCGTCGTCTCGGTCTCGGCCTCCGCCGTCGTCTCCGTCGTCTCGGTACGCCTCGGCTCGAAGCGCTCCTTGAGGCGCCCGAACGGCCGCTCGACCAGGAAGTGACTCAGCCAGGCCGCCACCAGGGCCAGCGCGATCGCGACCACCCGGGCCAGCGGGCCGCTGAAGGCCATCAGCACCAGGTCGAGCACGACGACATGCCAGAGGTACAGCGAGTACGACATGTTGCGCCCGAACCAGGCGAGCGGCCGCAGCGACAGGGCCCGCGAGACCAGCGATCGCCGTGATGCCGTTCCCGCGATGAAGCAAGCGGTGGCCAGACCGACAGCGGGAAGCACCAGGCCGAACATCGCCGGCACCTGCTTCCAATCCGCCGTGATCGTGAACTGGATGACGACGATGCCCGCCAATCCGGCCCAGGCCAGCACCGCACCCATGCGCCCGGCGAGGGCTCGTCGCATCCGCTCGCCCCGGAGAGCGAGCGCGAGCATGCAGCCCATCAGCAGGGGAGCGACGTTGAAGATCGGGTTGAAGTAGATGTCGGGGGTCGCGACTCCGCCGCGGTAGTCGTAGAGCAGCCATCCTGCGGCGCTCGACGCCACGACGAGAGCGCCGAGTGCGACCAGCACCAGACCGGTACGGGCCCGCTTCGAGAGCAGCAGGAAGAGGATCGGCGGCCAGACCAGGTAGAACTGCTCCTCGGTGGCCAGGCTCCAGGTCGGAGAGAACACCCCTTGCGACACGTGCGCCAGACTGCGCGCGAGGTTACCGGTGTAGCTCAGCACGAGGAGTGCGGCGCTCTGCGGGGCGAGACTCGCGCCGCCATCGTCGCCCAGCAGTACCCAGAGCGTCACCCCGACGAGGACCATGACCAGCAGGGCGGGATAGAGCCGCAGCAGGCGACGCAACCAGAACGCCCCCAGTCGGATCCGACCGGTCGCGCGGTGCTCGCGCACCAGGATCGACGTGATCAGGTAGCCGGACAGCACGAAGAACACGTTCACGCCGATGAAGCCGCCGCCGAAGCCCGGCACATGGAAGTGGTAGAGCACCACGCAGGCGACCGCGAGCGTGCGCAGCCCATCGAGCGGCTGGTTGCGGCGCAGTCTCGGATCGAGGGAGGTCGAGTCAGACATCGCCTTCCACCCTGCGCGACGCCATCGGGGCAGCAGGAGATCACCGAGGCTTCTCTGACGGGATTGCCACTCGGCCCTCAGAATCGGGCGAGTCCTCAGGTAACTTCTGGGCCGCCTTGCGACGATAGGGGGATGCCGCGTCCCGCTCGCCGCTCGACCAGCGCCTCATCCGCCGAGCGGCCACGACCCCTCGCCCGCCATGGGCGGCTGCGGCGGTCGCGTGCGGTCGGAGCCGTCTTCCGCATGATCGCGATCGCGCTCGCCGTCGTTCTGGTCAGCACGGTCGCCGTAGCGGGGATCGCGGTCACTCGGCTGACCGGCTCCATCCAGGCCGGTGTGCATCTGCAGCACGTCAACGGGGCGACCGCCCCGCCCGGTGTGGCGGCCATCTCGGGCGGCGTGAATCTGCTGCTGGTCGGCACCGACACTCGCACCGGGCAGGGCGGCGAGTTCAATACCCGGCAGCAGTTGGCCGGCAGCTCGGGCGCAGGCAACAACGACGTGACGATCCTGCTGCACATCGCGCAGGACCACCGCAGCGCGATGGTGGTGAGCTTTCCGCGCGACCTCATCCTGAACCTGCCGGCGTGCCCGTCGCCGAAGGGTGGCTACTACCCGGCGTCGAGCAACCGGATGCTCAACGCAACCCTGGCGCGCGGCGGGCTGGCGTGCCCGGTGCTGACCATCGAGAAACTGACCGGCATCACCATCCCCTACGCGGCATCCATCAGCTTCGACGGCGTCGCGGCCATGTCGGATGCAGTCGGCGGCGTGACTGTCTGCGTCGCCAACGCGATCAACGACCCCTTTACCGGGAGCTTCCTCTCGGCAGGAGACCACACTCTGCAGGGGGCCCAGGCGCTGGCCTTCGTGCGCAGCCGCCACGGCGTGGCCGACGGCAGCGACCTCGGACGGATCAGCAGCCAGGAGGTCTTCCTTTCGGCGCTGGCCCGCAAGATCGAGAGCGACGGAGTGCTCAAGAATCCGATCGAGCTCTATTCGCTGGCGTCGGCCGCGGCCCACAACATGCAGCTGTCGGACTCGCTCGGCAGCCTCGACACCATGGTGAGCCTCGCCCTCGCGCTCAAGGGAGTGCCGCTCGAGAACATCGTGATGATCCAGTACCCGACCGGCAGCAGCGCGGCCTTCCCCAACCGGGTGGTGCCGATTCCGGGACTGGATGCCACGGTCAACAACGCGCTCGTGAACGACCTTGCCGTGCAGCTGACCGGTAAGACCGGGCGGGGAGCCGTGCTCTCGACCGCGCCGCCGGTCGCGACCCCCACGCCCACGCCGACGCCCGCTCCCACCGGTAAAGACGGCAAGCCGGTTCCCGCGAAGGAGAAGGGCGGCATCGAACGCACCCCGACCGCGACCGCACCGCCGTCACTCACTCAGCTGCCCGCATCGATCACCGGGCAGAGCGCGGCTCAGCAGACCTGCGCGAAGGGGAGCAGCAAGTAGTCACCGTCTGCGAGACCGGTCGAAGCGGTCGATCACCGTTCGCCCGCGGTCTCCGGGGCAGCCGTCGACTCGCGCACGTTGAGCTGCGGGTTGAGGATCACCCGGCGCACCGGACGGTCGGGATCGGCGATCCGCTCCATCAGCAGAGCAACCGCGGCTTCGCCGACGGCTGCGCGCGGCGGGCTCACCGCCGTCAGCGCCGGGCTGAACAACTGCGCCACTTCGTCGTCATAGGCGATCACCGACAACTGCTGGGGAATCCTGATGCCGCGCGCCAGAGCAAGGTCGATGACGGCCATCGCCTCCGGGTCGGAATGAACCAGGAGGCCCGTGATTCCCGACTCGCGCACAGCGTCGAGCGTTGCGTTGACGGTGGCGGAGAAGTCCGGGCTGCGGCGATCCGGCAGCAGCGGCTCGAAGTCGGACACCGCGGTGAGACCGAGTTCTGCGACCGCGGAATGCCAGCCGTCTGCGATCTTCCGTGAGGTCGGCGAGTAGCGGGAGAGGACGAGGCCGACCCGCCGATGCCCGAGCGAGGCCAGGTGGCGGGCGGCGAGCACTGCTCCCAGCGCGTGATCGGTGGTGACCGACTCGACGGGGAGGCGGTTCGGCAGCACGAAGGCATCACGCTCGACAAGCACGCTCGGCCGACCCGAGTCGTCGAGCCACTGGATCACGTCCTGGGCGTGTGGCGTATCGGTGTTGGGGGCGAGGATGAAGCCGGCCACATCGCCCTCCTCGACGAGTCGTTGCAGCACGGGCCGCTCGTCCTGCAACTCGTAGGAGGCGCCGCGCAGCAGGATGCGCACCCCCCGCCGATCCGCCTCAGCCTCCATGCCTCGCGCCACCCCTGGCCAGTAGTAGTCGAGCGAGGGAACGAGTACGGCGATCGTGCCGGTCACCGGCACGATCGGCTCGACCACCGCGGGCTGGGCTCGCTCGATCGCGACGGCACCGCCGTGCACCCGGGTGAGGAGGCCCTCCCGCTCCAGTTCGGCGAGGTCGCGGCGCAGCGTGACGGGAGTGACGCCGAGCTCGTCGGTGATCTGCGACACCCGCACTGCGCCGTCGCGGGCCAGGGCGGCGAGGACGCGCGCCCTTCGGGCAGGGGCGAGAGGCGCGGGGGGCGGGGCGGACTGCTGGTCGGTCATGGCTTGCCTTCCTGGAGCTGCGTCACGACGACCGTCGCATTGCGGCGGCCGGTCGCGTCAAGGTCGAGGCGGGTGAGGGAGGGCCCCCATGCGCCGGTCAGCAACGGGTCGTCGAGTTCCCGCCTGACGAGTGTGGCGGAGATCCCCCGCGACCAGCGGATGAGCACCGGTGTCGACCCCTCCAGCGGTTCGACGCGGGCTTCGCCTTCGCCGAGCCGGACGATGCCGGCCAGCAGCATCCGGAGGGTGGTCGGGGGCTCCTGACCGTCGCCGAGCCAGGGGTCGAGCTCCCAGTCGTCCGCGATCCGGATCTCGGCCGTGGCGCGGTCGAGACGCGCCTCACGTCGCCAGGAGCGGAGGCCGGGAACCGGATATGCGCCGGCCAGGTCGAGCCGGAGGCCGTCGTCCCATGAGGCGTCCCGCGAGGCGAAGCCGCTGCCGGCGCCCTGGGCCGTGCCGCGGATCTCCGGGACCGAGTGCCAGGAGCTCTGCATCGTCCAGATCCCGTAGCGATCCTGGCCGAAGGTCTGCAGGGTGTAGGTCGGGCGCCCCGCATCGACGATGACCGGCACGCCGTCGCTCGCGACGATGACGGACCCCACATCGTTGTGGTTGTGGTGCTCGCCGTTATGGCCGCCCTTGGCTGCGAGGGTCAGACCGCTCGCCGACCCCGACCGCTCCCGGATCACGGCGATTTGCACGGAGGGCAGCCAGACCTCTCGAGGGAGCGGGGGGCGCGCCGGTGCGGCGCCGATCCACTCCGGGTCCGTCATAGCGCGCAGCAGTCGGCCGAGACCCTCCGACTCGCTCGCCACCGGCTGCCCCGAACGGCGGTGCGAGGCGGCGTAGGCTGCCGCGTCGGCGTCACGGGCGCGTCGCGCCGCGCGATGCAGTGCGTGCCACGGGTGGTCGGACGCGGACCGCGCGGTGCTGTCGGCGAAGGAGAGATGCCAGCGGTCGCCGAGTTGCATCCGATGGGGGAATGCGACCGTTGCGCGCAGCGCGGGAACCTCGGGGGCGGCGTCGAGTGCCCCGCCGGTCGCGTAGGCGAGGAGGTCGAGCGCTTCGAGCGCGCGGCAGGGGCCGTTCCACCAGTAGTCGTAGCCCTCGTCGATCGCGCCGTCCTCCGGGAGCGAAGCGACATAGCGGTCGAGGCCCTCGACGGCACGCGCCAGGATCCGCGTGCGGAGCGCCTTCTCCTCCTGGGCATCGAGCAGGCGCAGGGCGGCAACGATCACGTTGCCGTGGATCCATGGATTCCAGTTGTCCACATCGCCGTCGAGGCCGAGCCAGTGCCAGTCGCGTCGGGCGACGAAGGGGTCGAGCACACGGACCCGTGCTTCGCGCCGCACTCGCCTGCGGAGCCCCGCGAAGCGCGCGTCGAGCTGGACGCCGAGCAATTGATCGATCCAGGCGAGCTGGGCGACAACCTCGGCACTTCCGAGGTCGAGGAACGGGTCGTCGACCTCGGCCAGCACGGAGCCGTGGCGCTGCAGCGCATCGTCGTGGGCCGGCCAGCACCACGAACTCTGCTCGCACAGCAGCATGACGCCGTTCGCGACCGCGTCCAGAAAGCGGTCGTCGAGAGTGGTGGCCGCCGCCACAGCGGCTCGACTGACCCGGTGCTGCCGGGCGAAGGCGGCAGTTTCCCAGCCGACCCGGTCGCCGTCGCGGTGCACGCGCGCGGCCTGGCTGGCGAGCGGTTGCGGCCAGGCGGTGCCCAACTCCGCCTCTGCTCGGGCGATCGACTCAGCGGCGGTCGCGCGGTCCACTGAGCCGGAGGAGAGGTCCCAGACGCGTCGATCTGAAGCGGGGGCGACGGGAAGCGATCGCTCCGCAGGCAGCAGCGCGACGGCCAGTTCCGCCCCGCCCCCGAGGATCTCGGCGAGCGGCCCCCGGAACGCCGGTGTTCCTCCGCTGATCATGGCTCGACTCTTTCGTGGCTCGACTCGCGACCCGATCGTCGCTGAAACGATCATAAACGATCATAGAAGTCGAGTAAAGCCGCTTGCCATGTCTGTTTGAGATTGTTATTCTTCGAACGCGTCGATTCCCGGGGAAACGCGCGCGTCCGTTCAAAGGAGAAGCAGATGCCGGTGACTGCTCTCCCCGTAATGCCCGCGAACGGCGAATGGAGCCGGGAGGCCTGGCTCGGGTACGCCGATCTGCTGCTCGCCGGGGCCCGCGCCTGGGCGTCGCCGAACGGAGCACGCATCAACCCCCCGGGAGCGGAGGGCGGCTACGGCCGGGATGTCGACGGACTCGAAGGGTTTGCGAGAACCTTCCTGCTCGCCGGCTTCCGCATCGCCGGTGCGCGCGGCGAAGGCGTCGATGAGCTCATCGAGCAGTACCGTCGCGGCATCGCCGCCGGCGTCGACCCGGACGGTCCTGACCGCTGGGTCAGAATGACCGAGCATCCGCAGGCGAAGGTCGAGGCCGCATCGATCGCGCTCATCCTCGATCTCACCCGTCCGTGGATCTGGGACCGCCTCGGTGCCACGACGCAGCAGCGGGTCGTCGACTACCTGTCGCCCGCCGTCGGTGACGACGGCTACCCGCGCAACAACTGGCTGTGGTTCCGTCTGACCGTGCAGACCTTCCTCCGGTCGGTCGGCGGCCCGTGGTCGCCCGACAACGTCGACGCCGACCTCGAGCTGCACGACTCGTTCGTGCGCGAGGAGGGCTGGATGTCAGATGGTGACGAGCGCTCCTACGACCATTACGTCGGCTGGGCGTTGCAGCTCTACCCCGTGCTGTGGTCCCGGATGCGGGGCGCGTCCGAGCTCGCAGGCGGCCGTACGGTCGCCGACGTCGACCGCCTCGATCGCTTCCTGCAGGATGCGATCAGGCTCGTGGGAGCCGACGGTTCGCCGCTCCTCCAGGGCCGCAGCCTCATCTACCGTTTCGCGGCCGCTGCTCCGTTCTGGATCGGGGTGCTCGCCGAGGTGCCGTCCCTGTCGCCAGGAGCGCTCCGACACGCGGCGAATCGGGTCGTCGGCCACTTCGCCGAGCACGGCGTGCCCGATGAGCGCGGCCTTCTGACCATGGGCTGGCACGGCGAGTGGCGCACGCTCGCGCAGTCGTACTCGGGGCCGGCGTCACCGTATTGGGCCGCGAAAGGGATGCTCGGCATCTCATTGCCCGCCGACCACCCGGTGTGGAATGCGTCGCCAGAACCGCTCCCTGCCGAATCCCAGGACACGCTGCGCGCGGTGCGCTCCCCGGGCTGGCTGATCGCCGGAACGGCGGCGGATGGCATCGTCCGGGTCGTCAACCATGGAACGGACCACGCGAATCCCGGCGCCCTCGTCGGCGATTCGCCGCTGTACGCACGGCTCGGCTATTCGACCGCAACCAGCCCGCTTCTCGACGAGTTGGCATGGCGGGAGCCTCTGGAGCAGTCGGTCTCGCTCGTCGACGCCGCAGGAAACGCGACCCACCGTGCCGCGATGGAGCTGCGTGACCTCCGGGTGGAGGAGAGCGGCGGCCAGGTAGGCGTGGCCGTCTCGACGTGGAACGCGCACTGGCTCGTTCCCGCCGCCGACCAGCAGCTTCACGGGTCGGGACTCGCGGGTCAGGCGACGATCGCGGGGCGCATCGCCGTGTGCTCGCTGGTCCGTGGCGCATGGGAACTGCGGCTGGCTCGCGTCGAGTCGCTCGAGCCGGGCGTCGATTCGGAGGCCATGACTCTCCGGGTGGGCGGATGGGCGATCGCCGGCGCGGCTCCCGCATTCGAATCCTCAGCGGATGCCGCAAGCGCGAGCTCTGACGGCATCACCAGCCGCCTCCAGTCGCTCAGAGGCGATGCGGTGGCCGGCGTCGAGATCCGCGCCGACGCGAGCCCGCTCGGCGCGGTCGCCGCCACTCCGGTGCTGGCCTATCCGGTCGTCGTCGGGGACTGGACGGCATCCCTGGTCGAGTTGTGCGGCGCCGCGCCCGAGGTCGAGCCGGTGCCGGAGCGGCAGGCGACCGTCGACCTCGGTGACGCCGTGGTGATCGGCTGGCCGGACGGCGTGACCACTGCCAGCGACATCCCATACGTCCGATCCGTCTTGACGACGGACCGGCATTCAGAGCGGGCCCCAATCGAGGTCCGAGGGCACATGCAAAGGAGCACCAAGGAATGAAGCGAAAGATTGCGGCCGCAACCGGCATTGCCGTCGTTGCAGCGCTGGCACTCGCTGCCTGCAGCGGTCAGCCGGCCACACCGAAGACGGCGGGCCCGGTGACGATCACCGTCTCCGGGTGGAGCCTGAGCACCACTCCCGAGTTCCAGACCCTGGCAGACGGGTTCCACGCCAAGGAACCGAACGTGACGGTCCAACTCAAGGAGTACGACGCCGCCAACTACAGCACCTTGCTCACGGCCGACCTGGCAGCAGGCGCGGGTCCGGATGTCATCACGCAGAAGGAGGTCAAGTACGTCCCGACATTCGTCAGCGGCGGTCAGCTGCTCGATGTCTCCGACGTGAAGCTTCCGAAGGGGATCGGTGGCGTGTCGTCGTACAAGATCGACGGCAAGACGTACGCAGTCCCGTACCGCCAAGACTCATGGGTGCTCTATTACGACAAGGACCTGTTCGACAAGGCGGGCGTCTCGTACCCCGACGGCAGCTGGACGTGGGGCGACTACGCCGACGCTGCCACCCAGTTGCAGGCCGGCCTCAAGAGCGCAGGCGTGAGCGCCACGGGAACCTACGCGCACGGCTGGCAGTCGACCCTCCAGGGTTTCGCCAACGCGCAGGCACCGCACGGCGGCATCCTCACCGGAAAGTACGAGTACCTCAAGCCGTACTACACCCGCTCTCTCGCATTGCAGGCGTCCGGCGCCCAGGTGCCGTTCAACGACATCTCGGCCAACAAGCTCACCTATCAGGCGGAGTTCGGCAAGCAAGCGGTCGCCATGATGCCGATGGGCACCTGGTACGTGGCCACGCTGATCGCGCAGCAGAATTCGGGCGACGCCAACAAGTTCAACTGGGGGATCGCGCCGATCCCGCAGTACGACTCGTCGACCACGGGGATGAACAAGGTGCCGGTGACGTTCGGCGACCCGACCGGTTTCGGCATCAACGCGGCGATCGACTCGTCGAAGGTGCAGGCGGCGAAGGACTTCCTCGCCTATGCCGCCAGTGCTGACGCCGCGAAGTCTCTGGCTTCGATCGGCATCACACCGGCTCTGACCAATTCCACTGTGGCGGGAGCCTTCTTCAGCGTCGCCGGAAGCCCGAACGACAAGCTGTCGAAGTTCGCCTGGTCGACGCACCTCACCAAGCCCGAGAACCCGACGTCGAGCAAGACGGCGGCCATTCAGTCGATCCTCAACGACCTGCACACTGCGGTGATGTCGGGTTCCAAGTCGATCGATGACGCCATCAGTGAGGCGGAGCAGCGCGTCAAGAACGAGGTCGGGCCGTAGCATCACAGGGTCCGCGCCCCTGACGGCGCGGACCCGGCGGCCGCCCCGTGCCCGCTCGGGAGCGGCCGCCACCCCCTTCGACCTTTTCAACCTGAGGAGATCCGTCATGACGACCGCGATTGCGGCTGACCTCGCGACGACGCCGTCACCGCGCAGGAGGAGCTCGCGGCGCGCGCTGCGCACCGCATTGGTCGGCTGGAGCTTCATCCTGCCGAACTTCATCGGCTTCGCGGTTCTCACGCTCGTGCCTGTCGTGACGCTGTTCTACATGTCGATCACCGATTGGCAGGTGTTCGGCAACGCGCACGTCACCTGGTTCGCCAACTACGTGCGCTTGTTCGGCGACTCGAGCTTTCGCACCTCCCTTCTCAATACCCTGTATTACTCGGTGCTCCATATCCCGCTGACGTTCGCGGTCTCGCTCGGGTTGGCTCTGCTGTTCAACACCAAGCTCAGGGGCGTTGCGTTCTTCCGGACCGCAGCCTTCTTCCCCTACGTCACGTCGATCGTCGCGATCGCGGTCGTCTGGGGCCTGCTCTTCAGCCCTGATTACGGACCGATCAACCAGTTGCTCAAGATCGTCGGAATCGCGAATCCGCCTGGCTGGCTCACCTCGTCCGACTGGGCTCTGCCTGCTGTGGTCATCATCAACACCTGGCGCGACATGGGCTACTACATGATCCTGTTCCTGGCCGGTCTTCAGACCGTGCCCCGCGAACTGATCGAAGCCGCGCGTGTCGACGGGGCGAACCCGGTCCAACGATTCTTCAATGTGACGCTGCCCAGCATCCGGCCCACCACCTTCTTCGTGATGGTCATCCTCACCATCAACTCGTTCAAGATCTTCGACCTCATCATCGTGCTCACTCAGGGCGGACCCGGACAGGCGACCCTCGTGCTCTCCCAGTTCGTCTACAACAAGGCGTTCGTCGACAATCAGTTCGGGTACTCCTCATCGGCAGCGGTCGTCCTGTTCCTGCTCTGCGTGGTCGTCACGGTCGTTCAGTACGTCGTCAACAAGCGTCGGAACGCATGATGAGCGCTCAGTCCGCCGATGGCCGCGCCCCAGCCCTTCGCAAGCTCACCGACCCGGTACCTGTGAACGAAGACCGCCGACCGACGTCGCCCTGGGCGCGGGTGGCCAGGGTGCTCGGATACATCGCGCTGGCGGTCTTCGCCGCCAGCCTGCTGCTGCCCTTCTTCTGGATGGTCATGAGTTCGCTGAAATCGGAGAACGAGGTCTTCTCGCTGCCGATCACCTGGATTCCCGACACCTTCAAGTGGCAGAACTACCTCGACATCTGGACCAAGTCGGGCATGCTCACCTGGATCCGCAACACGACGATCCTCGCCGTCACCGTCACCTTCCTTCAGCTGCTGACCGGATCGTTCGCGGCGTACGGCTTCTCGAAGCTGCGCTTCCGCGGGCGCGACGTGCTGTTCCTGCTCTACCTCGCGACGATCGCCATCCCGTGGCAGTCGTACATGATCCCCCAGTTCGTGATGCTGTCCAGCTGGAGGGTGTCGAACACGCTCTGGGCGATCATCCTCATCCAGGCGTTCGGCGCGTTCGGCGTGTTCCTGATGCGGCAGTTCTACGAGACGATTCCCGAGGAGTTGTCGGAGGCGGCCCGCATCGACGGGCTCTCCGAGTACGCCATCTGGTGGCGGATCATGCTGCCGCTGTCGAAGCCTGCGCTCGCCAGCCTCGGCCTGCTGTCGTTCGTCACCACCTGGAACGATTACCTGGGCCCGTTGATCTACCTGCGCAACCCCGACCTGTGGACGGTCCAACTCGGGCTCAACACCTTCATCCACACCCTCTACGACGCGAACTACGCACTGCTGTTCGCGGGACTGACGATCTCGGTGCTGCCGATCCTGATCATCTTCCTGGTCGGCCAGCGCTACTTCATCGAGGGCATCGCGACCAGCGGGTTGAAGGGCTGACCGCGATGAAACGGATCTCGCACAACACCTACTCGCTCGTGTTCGGCGTCGTGTACCTCGGCCTGGCGACGAACGTCATGCTGTTCGTCGCCTGCTTGCCCGAGATCGCGCTGTTCGCGTTGACCGATCCGGCGCGCACCTGGCCGCTCATGGCGCTCGCCGCACCCGTGTGTGCGCCGGCCTTCACGGCCGCGTTCCGTGTCTTCCGCGGATTCTCACAGAGCACCTCCGTCGTGCGCGCGTATTGGCGCGGATGGCGTGAGACCTGTGGCCATGCGCTCGCCCTCGGTGGGATCGCCACCGCCGTCATCGTCGTGCTGGTCGTCGACGGGATGATGTTCGCCGGCAGCCCGATGGGCGGTCTGCTGATCCCGGCGATCGCGGTCTTCACCTCCGTGGCCGTCGTCGTGACCCTGGTGAGCCTGGTCGCTGTCGCGGAGGCGCCGAAGGCCCGGCTGCGCGACGTGGTGCGCGCCAGCGCGTACCTTGCGCTCCGTCGCTGGTACCTCGCCATCGCGTCGATCGTCGGCATCGGTGTTCAGTACGTGCTGCTGGCATCGGTTCCCGGGCTTGCGCTCGGAATCGCCGCGGCGCCGGTGCTCTACGTGATCTGGAGCAACGCGCGCTTCACGCTCCGTCCGGTTCTGGACTCCGATGCCGCGGCCGACGCGCCGGGCATCCCCGCAACGAAGGAAAGCCATCGATGACGTCGACCTCGCCCACCGAGGGCCGGATCCCCGCAGGCACGGACCGTGCCATCGTCGCCGCGCTCGCCACGGTGCGGCGCAACATCGCCGTCTTCGGCGACAACTATCCGGACGACACGACGAAGAACGGCCGCTATCCGGTGCGGCCCGCCTCCGACGAGTTCCCGGCGGGCGCCAACCGGGGGTGGACGCCGAGCTTCTGGCCAGGCGTCGAGTGGCTCGCCTGGGAATTCTCGGGCGATGAGTCGTTCCGCGATGCCGCAGACCGTCACGCCGTGGACTTCGGGCGCCGGGTCGCCGCAGAGGAGGACATCGACACCCACGACCTCGGCTTCCTCTACACCCTCTCCTGCGTCGCGGCATGGCGCCTGACCGGTGATGCCGCTGCGCGCGCTGCTGCGCTGCTCGCCGCCGACTGCCTGATGCGCCGCTTCCTGGAGCCCGCCGGAATCATCCAGGCCTGGGGCGACCTGTCGGACCCGGCACAGCGCGGCCGCACGATCATCGACAGCCTGATGAACCTGCCTCTGCTCACCTGGGCGGCCGAGCAGACCGGCGATGCCCGCTACTCCGACGCGGTGCGCAGACATGCGGCGCAGTTGCGCGAGCACATCCTGCGCCCCGACGGCTCGACCTTCCACACCTTCTATTGGGACCCTATGAGCGGCGAGCCGCTCCGGGGATCGACGGAACAGGGCGCTCACGACGATTCGTGCTGGTCGCGCGGGCAGGCATGGGGCATCTACGGTTTCGCCCTCAACCACCGGGCGACCGGCGACCCGACGCTGCTCGAGGCTGCGCGCGAGTGCGCCGATTACTTCCTGGCACATCTGCCCTCCGACCTGGTTCCGTACTGGGACCTCGTCTACGGGGAGGGCAGCGCGGCACCGCGCGACAGCTCCGCGGCCGCGATCGCGGTATGCGGTCTGCTCGAGCTCGCTTCGGTCGAGACGGATGCGGCGCGAGCCGACCGGTACGCCCAAGCCTCGCGCGGCATCCTCGAGTCTCTCGTTGCCGACTACACGCCCACGGCGGCGGTCGGTGGCGAGCCGCTCCTGCTGCACGGCGTCTACGACCTGCCGAAGGGCCTCGGCGTCGACGAGGGCACGCTCTGGGGGGACTACTTCTATCTCGAGGGGCTCATGCGCCACGCCGACCCGCGCTGGAAGCAGTACTGGTGAGGTTCGTCCGCCACGCCACCGAGAGCGGACCGCGATACGCGGCCGCGATCGGTGACGACCTGTTTCCGTTGCCGCCTGGCACGACTCTGGCGACATTCGTCGATCCGCTGGCGCTCGATGAACTCCGCCGCGCGGTCGACACGGGGTCGGGCACGTCGATGGCCCGCGAATCCGTGCGCATCCTGCCGCCGGCCGCTCCCACCAAGATCGTGTGCGTCGGCTACAACTACCGTGGCCACGTCCGCGACGGGTTCGACCCGAACGGGCCGGACCCCGAGTACCCCGACTTTTTCATCAAGACCCCGAACGTGCTCATCGGAGCGCACGATGACGTCATCCTGCCCCTGGTGGATGCCGATGTCGACTACGAGGGCGAGATCGCACTCATCATCGGCCGCCGTGCGAAGAGCGTGCCGCTCGAGACCGCGCTCGACGTCGTCGCCGGATACACCGTCTTCAACGATGTGACGGCGCGCGACTGGCAGCGGCGCACCAGTCAGTTCACCCTCGGCAAGAGCTTCGACACGTTCGGTCCGATCGGTGCAGAACTGGTCACGCGCGACGAGGTTGGCGATCCGCGGGACCTGCTCGTCGAGGTGGTGCGCGACGGCGTCGTGACCGCGTGGCAGTCGACGCGGCAGATGATCTTCTCGATGGCGTTCCTCGTGCACTACCTGTCGCAGGTCATGACGCTGGAGCCGGGTGACATCATCTCCACGGGTGCGCCGCAGAAGCTCCCCGAGGCACAGGCCGTGCATCGCCCGCTCGGCCATGACGACAGCGTGACGGTGCGGGTCGCGCGTATCGGCGAACTCACCACACGATTCCTCGACCCGCGCCTTCGCGGAGCCGCGGCATGATCCTCGATTCCTTCCGACTCGACGGCAAGGTCGCGCTGGTCACCGGGTCCAGCCGCGGGCTGGGACAGGGGGCCGCCATCGCGCTCGCCGAGGCGGGCGCCGATGTGGCACTGCTCGATCGCGGCGACGCATCCGAGACCCAGGCGCAGCTCGAGGCCCTGGGCCGCCGCGTGCACAGGATGCAGCTCGACTTCTCGTCCGCTGCTCCCGCAGACCTCGCCGCGGCAGTCGCCGAGACCGAGGACGCGCTCGGAGGGCTGGACGTCCTGATCAACAACGCGGGCACGATCCGCCGCGCCCCTGCCGTCGACTACCCGGCATCGGACTGGGAGGTAGTCCTCGCGGTGAATGCCGATGCGGTGTTCCACCTCTCGCAGGCGGCCGGCCGCGGCATGATCGCGCGCGGTTCCGGCCGCATCGTCAACGTCGCCTCGATGCTGAGCTTCCAGGGCGGCATCCAGGTGCCCGCGTACGCGGCCTCCAAGCACGCTGTCGCGGGCCTGACCAAGGCGCTCGCGAACGAATGGGCGTCGCACGGCGTGACCGTCAACGCGATCGCCCCTGGCTACATGTCCACAGACAACACGGCCGCGCTGCGAGCGGATGCCGATCGCAACGCCTCGATCTCGGCGCGCATCCCGATGGGCCGGTGGGGCACCCCTGCCGACCTGCAGGGGCTGTTCGTCTACCTCGCCTCCGACACGTCCAGTTACCTCACCGGGGCCATCATCCCCGTCGATGGCGGCTGGCTCGTCCGATAACACCCAGGAGCAGTCATGGATCAGCGATACGCCACGCACCCCGCCCAGATTCCGGGCATGACGACCGACGAGCTGCGTGCTTCGTACCTCGTCCCCGAGGTGTTCGTGCCGGGCGAGGTGCGACTCACCTACACCCACCACGACCGGATCGTGCTCGGTGGTGCTGCGCCCCATGGCGCCCCGTTGCACCTGGGGACCTACCCCGAGATCCGCAGCGACTACTTCCTCGAGCACCGGGAGGCGGGCATCGTCAACGTCGGCGCTGAGGGCACTGTGACGGCGGACGGGGTCGAGTACTCGATGCTCACCGGCGCCTGCCTCTACCTCGGCCGCGGCATCCGCGATGTCGTGTTCTCGGGCGACGGGGCCCAGTTCTACCTCTTCTCGGCCCCCGCGCACACCGCATATCCGGCTGCGCTCGTGAACCCGGGGGAGGGGGTCATCCGCGAGCTTGGTGACCAGGTCACCAGCAACCGGCGCACCCTCAATCAGTACATCCACGAGGACGGCGTCCGCTCCTGCCAGGTCGTCATGGGCGTGACGACCCTGCACCCCGGTTCGATGTGGAACACGATGCCTGCCCACACTCACGACCGGCGCACCGAGTGCTACCTCTACTTCGACCTGCCGGAAGAGGCGCGCGTCATCCACCTGATGGGCGAGCGCGAGCAGACCCGCCACCTGGTGGTCGCCGACCGGCAGGCGGTCATTTCACCCAGTTGGTCGCTGCACTCCGGCGTCGGCACCGCGGCATACTCGTTCGTCTGGGCGATGGCGGGCGAGAACCAGGCTTTCGACGACATGGACCCTGCGCCGGTCACCGAGCTGCGGTGACGGGCCAGGGCTGGATGTGGTCGGGGTAACAGGATTTGAACCTGCGGCCTCGTCGTCCCGAACGACGCGCGCTACCAAACTGCGCCATACCCCGTGGTCGCCCGACGCGCACGTCGAGCGGCAACCTAGCTATCGTAGCCCACCAGGTCGGGCTCGCCGTGTCGCACGGGTGAGCGGTCAGGCCTCCGCGGCCACCAGCGTGAGCACGACCGCCTCGGGCGGGCAGGCGAACCGCACGGGAGCGTAGATCGAGGTGCCGAGCCCGGCCGAGACCTCGAGGAACGCGCTCGCGTGGGCGGTGCGCCACACGCTCAGGCCCTGCGCTTGATCGCGAGGGATGTCGCAGTTCGTGACAAGGGCCGGCAGCCCCGGGATGCGCACCTGGCCGCCGTGGGTGTGGCCGGCGAAGATCACGTCGGCGCCTTGATTGACGAAGCTGTTCAGCACCCGCTGGTACGGAGCGTGGGTGACCCCGATGCCGAGCACCTGGTCGTCGGTGCCGGGCGTCCATTCGACGTTCTCGCGCAGCTCGTCGATGGCGCCGGGCAGTGCGGCGAGTTTGTCCCATCCGCGGTGGGCGTCGCCCGCGCCGTAGAACTCGATCCGGGTGCCCCGGATCTCGATGGCGCGCGCGTGATTGTTGAGATCGAGCCAGCCGAGCTCGTCTTCGAAGAACAGCTCGAGCGCCGTCGTGTCGAGTTCGGCACCCCGGTCGTGACGCATCGACGGCCCGCCGAAATAGGCGAAGGGGTTCTTCAACATCGGGCCGACGTAGTCGTTCGAGCCGTGCACGAACACGCCCGCGACGCCCTCGAACGGCTCGAGCGCCTCCTTGACGCCGATCAGGCCGTCCACGTGCCCCAGGTTGTCGCCGGTGTCGACGACGAGGTCGGGCTCATACCGGACGAGCGATCGGATGAAGGCCTGCTTCTCCTCCTGCCACGGCGCCATATGCAGGTCGCTCAGGTGCAGCACGGTGAGCGGACGGGCTCCGCGCGGCAGCACCGGCAGCACCTCGTGGCGCACCGTGAAGCGATTCCGCTCCACCAGCGCCCCCCAGGCCAGCGCGCCGAGACCGGCGACCGCGACGCCGGCCAGCAGGGCGCCGGCGGCGCGGTTGGGCGTCGTCACGGACAGGTGGCTTGTCGCACGGTCAGCGTGACGGCCGTGTTCTTGCCGACCACCGCGCCGGCAGACGGCACCTGGGTGACGATCTTGCCGAGGGAGCCAGGTGGATCGCCGATCGCCGCCACCTGGCAGGCTTGACTGACATTGGTGAAGCCCTTGGTGTGGAAGTCGGACTCCCCTTGTGCGTAGGTCTTGCCGACCACGTCAGGGGCCGCGACCGCCTGCCCGTTGCTGGTGTAGACGGTGACGGTCGTGCCGCGCGGGATGGTCGAGCCCTCACCCGGGTCGAGCTTTGCGACCTGGCCGACGGGCAGATCCGAGTCGACGGGTCCACCGTCTGCGTAGGTGAGTTCGGCCAGCTCGATCGCGGCCTTCGCCTGTTCGGGCGTGCCGCCGATCAGGCCGCTCGGCACGGTCGCGGGGCTTCCGGTGAGGAACTGGCCGCCCGGTGAGGGGAATACGGCGCCGCCGCCGTACGAGCCGTAGGCGTCGATGGCTTGGGCGATCGGCTTGAAGATGTGGTGACGAAGCACCGAGGCGTAGATGCCATTGACTTTGACCGAGCGGGTGGCCTGCTTGCCCGAGACGTTCCCGACCCACACGGCGGTCGCGGTCTGATGCGAAGCAGCCACCGTCCAGGTGTGCACCGAGGCATCCGTTGTTCCGGTCTTGCCGATGTATGGTGTGCCATCGCGGGGGTTCGAGGCCCCTGCGGTCCCGTTGCCGACCATCACCCCGGCCATGGCATAGGCAGTGGCATCGGCAACATCCGGCGGCACCTGATCGGACTGCCCGCAGTTCGCTTTCTCGCCCGCGATGGTCTCGCCCTCGGGGCTGACCATGCTGTCGATCATGGTCGGGTGGCAGTAGTAGCCATGGTCGGCGATGGCCGCGAACGCCGCGGCCTGGGTCAGCGGGGCGATCGTGTTGTCGCAGCCGCCGATGACGCAGGAGGGATTGGTGAGCAGGTCCGAGCCGTCCTGCTTACCGTCGGCCCGATGCACGCCCAGCGAGACCGCGATCTTCTGGGTGTCGCACTGATCGACCTTGGTCCCCATCTGCAAGAAGATCGAGTTCACCGAACGCGCGGTCGCCCGCATGATCGTGTAGGGGCCCTGCTCGTTCTCGTCGTTCCTGAACTTGTAAGGAGGGCCGCCCCAGCCGCCCTGGGCATCCCCACAACTGTCTGCGAACGAGGCCATAGGAAGCTGGCGCACGCCGGCGTTGAAGGTCTCATTGAGCCCGTGACCCGACTTCAGAAAGTTCAGCAGGGTGTATGGCTTGTACGTCGACCCGGGCTGGAACCCGATCGAGCCCCCGTAGACCTTGTCGTCGGCGAAGTTCACCGAGGTGGTGCTGACCTTGATGTTCTTCGGGTCGTTGTTGTAGTCCTTGTTCTGCGCCATCATGATGATCCGGCCCGTGCCGACCTCGGTGCTCACTGCGGCCGCGCCGAGGGTGGGGAAGGCCGCGAAGTCCGGGGGTGCGTACTGCTTGACGATGCCGTTCGCGGCATCCTGCAACGCCGGGACGACCGAGACGTAGACCTTGTAGCCGCCGGCGTTCCAGTTCCTGATGGCCTCCGTCTTGTTCGAGCCGAGGCCCTTGACGTTGTAGTTCAGGATGCGGTTGACGGTGTCGTCGCACACGAACTGAAACCCGGGCGCGGCGTTGAGGCAGCCCTGGGTCGGCTTCGACGGGTGCACGAACTTGTCGTCGACCTTGATCGCCTTCGCCGACTGCTACTGCGCTTCGGTGATGTAGTGCTCGGTGTACATGAAGTCGAGGATCACGTTGCGTCGAGCCTGGTTGGCCGCGTAGTTCTTGGGCGTGTACAGCCCGTTCTTCACCGGGTTCTGCACGATGGCGACCAGGCTTGCGGCCTGCGCGACCGTCAGCTTGTCTGCGGTGGTGCTGAAGTACTCCTGCGCCGCCGCCTGCACGCCGTAGGTGTTGCCGCCCATGCCGACGATGTTCAGGTACGCGGCCAGGATCGTCTGCTTGCTGTACCGCTTCTCGAGGCCGATCGCGTACTTCATCTCTTGCAACTTGCGGCCGAGGTCGGGGTAGGTGGCGGCGTCGATGTCTTTGGCCCGCTGCTTGTCAGAGACGTTGGGCTCGTTGAACGCCTCCTGCACGCGGATGTTGCGCACCAACTGCATCGTGATGGTCGACGCGCCACTGCCCGAGGTCTTGGTGAGCTGGCCGAGCGCCGCGCGCGCCACCGAGGGGATGTCGATGCCCCCGTGGTCGTAGAACCGCCGGTCCTCCCCGGCAACGGCCGCGTACTTGAGGTTGGGGCTCATCTCATCGAGCGACACCTCTTCGCGGTTCTGCTGGTAGACCGAGGCGATGTGGAATTCGGATCCGTCGGCGTTCTTGGCGACGATCTCGTTCTGCTGGTGCTGGTTGTCGATCGTCATGTATTCGGGCAGCGACTCGAAGATGCCGATCGTGTTGTTGGCAGTGATGCCGGTGACGGCGAGCGCGGGCGCGACCATGATGGTCACCAGAAGCCCGGCGAGGGCGCTGAATCCGAGGGTGCCGAGCACGGCTGCGAACAGACTGCTGGCCGTCTTTTTCTGAGCGGGCATAGGCTACAGGGTACGTTATCCGCCCTCGAAGCAACCTGAACGGATGCCCGCGATGCCCACCTGGGAGTATCTGACCACCCCCCTGATGATTCACAACACCGCGGCGATCCTGAACAACTGGGGCGCCCAGGGCTGGGAGCTCGTGCAAGTCGTCACCGGGCCGGAAGGCGGTCTCGTCGCCTACCTCAAGCGCCAGAAGACCATGGAAGAGGGTGCCGCATGACCGCCATCGCCGATCGTCTCGCCGAGCTGGGGCTCGAGCTGCCGCCCGTGACCAAGCCGGTGGCGGCCTACGTGCCGGCCGTGGTCACCGGCAACCTGGTGTTCACCGCCGGTCAGCTGCCGTTCGTCAGCGGCACGCTGGCTGCGACCGGCAAGTTCGGCGCGGCCCTCACTGCCGACGACGGCGCGGCACTCGCCCGCATCTGCGCGCTGAACGCGCTCGCCGCCGCCGAGAGCGTGATCGGATCGCTGGATCGCGTCACGCGCGTGGTGAAGGTGGTGGCCTTCGTCGCGTCGACTCCCGACTTCACCGGTCAACCCGGGGTCGCCAACGGGGCCTCCGAACTGCTCGGCCAGATCTTCGGCGATGCCGGGCAGCACGCCCGCAGCGCGGTCGGCGTGCCGGTGCTGCCCCTGGATGCGCCGGTCGAGGTGGAGCTGATCCTCGAGTTCGCGTAGAGCATGAGCTTCGGGTGGGGCGCTGTTGGTCGCATCGGAGGCCGAATTGCCGCAACGGTCGGCTCGATGGTGGCCGCCGGCTGTTGGGTGGAGCTGCTCTGGCTGCAGTTCTTCTCGGACGGGGACCTGATCAGCCGTGTCGTCGTCGGGTGCAAGGCTTCCACCGGAGACGTCGCGATCCAGGTGTCGGCCGCGATCGCTGTCGTGATCGGCACGGCTCTGTTCAGCGCTGGGAATGCTTTCCTTCTCGTTCGTTTCGCCGAGGCATGGTGGCTGCGGATCGCCCCGGTTCTGTTGTTCTTGGCTCTCGCACTCGGGCTCCTCGCCATGGCCTGGTTGACGGTTCTGTTAGGGGCGATGTGGGTCGATGGCGGCCTGGGCCGATCCGATGCTCAGGCCTCTCACCGAGATCCGGCCGGCGCGATCCTCATGGGCTGGCTCCTGGCGCCCATTGTTATCTCGCTCGCGGCGCTCGTGTTCCCTTTTGCCGCCCGCCCACACATCCGGAGTGACGGCCGTCTCGTCGCGCTGAGCGCGACGATCCCTCTGGCCCTGTACGGGATCGGCGTGGCGGTGACCGTCGTGCTGCAAGCCGCTCGTTGCCCGGGCTGACTCGGTTTGCTCGGATCGGGATGTCGTCGCGGAGCTAGGCGGCAGCCGCACCAGAGATATTGATCAGCCAGACGATCCCGAACTTGTCGGTCAGCATCCCGAAGCTGTCACCCCACGGCGCCTTCTCGAGCGGCTGCATCACGGTCCCGCCCTCGGTGAGCTTCTGCCAGTAGCCGGTCAGCTCGGTTTCGTCGTCGCCGCTGAGTGAGACGGAGTAGTCGTTGACGCCGCGGGTGTAGTCCATGTGCGAGGGAACGTCCGACGCCATCAGCAGGAATCCGGACGGCGTGCTCAGCTGCGAGTGCATGACCAGCCCGCCCTCACCCTCGCCGACTGGCATGCCGAAGTCGTCGAAGCTGCTCACGGTGAGCTCGCCGCCGAGCACTGTCTGGTAGAAGGTCATGGCGTCGCGCGCCGCGCCGCGGAAGTTGAGGTAGGGGTTCAGGGTCGTCGTCATGGCGCCATCGTGCCACCGACCCACCGACAGGGGAAGGTGTGGGCGGAGGGCTGACCGCGGCGGCTCAGGCCCGCTTCTCAGTCGCGCGGTAGGCCTCGATCAGGGCGGCCGCCCCACCGGTCCAGACCGGCCCGTGGCCCGGGATGATCCAGCGCACGTCGAGGTCGGCGAGATTCTGCAACGACCGGGACGATTCCGCCTGATCGTCGGTGAAGGGCGCGGGCTGCGGGCCTTCGACTCCGGTCAGCACGTTGCGCGTGGTCAGCTCGTCGCCCACGAAGACGGCGCCGACCGAGGGGACATGGATGGCGACGCTGCCGGGGGAGTGCCCTGGCATCCCGATGATGGTCGGCGAGCCCGGCAAAGGCAGCACGTCACCGTCGTTCATGGCGACCACCTCGCGGATGGCCGGCATCTTGAGGCCGCCCTTGCGCAGAGCGAAGGCGAAGAAGCCAAGCACGGGGCCGATCTTCCTGCGGTCTTTCGAGGTGGGCGACGGCGGCTTCTCGCCCTTGGCGCGCGCGACGTCACCGGTTCCGACGTAGACCGGGATGCCGAGCTCGGAGCGCAAACGCTCGGCGAAGCCGGTGTGGTCGGTGTCGCCGTGGGTGAGCACGATGCCGCGGATGTCAGACAGCGGTCGGCCGATCGCCTCCAGTTCGCGCCGCAGGTCGGCATACTGGCCCGAGAGGCCGGCGTCGATGAGGGTGATGCCCTCGTCGGTGACGATGAGATGGACGGCGACGATGTCGTTGCCGATGCGGCGAAGGCCGGGAGCGAGTTCCATGATGGCTATTCTAATTAGCTATCAGAGTACGATGCAAGCGGGACCTCATAGCAGCCGAGCGAGGAGGATCGATGCCGACCCCCGACAAGACGTCGCGCGATGCGATCATCGCGGCCGGCCGCGAGTTGGTCGAACGCGACGGCATCGACGGCCTGACCATGGCGGCGGTCGCCGTGCGCGTCGGGGTGCGACCGCCATCCCTCTATAAGAGGGTGCGCGACCGGGGCGAGCTGATCTCGCTCGTCGTCGGGGCGAGCATCGACGATCTCACGGCACGCATGGAGGCGCAGCAACAGGCAGACCCGCGCGCTCGGCTGATCGCTCTGGCCGACGTGATGCGGGCCTTCGCGCACGAGCAGCCGGTCGGCTACGCGCTGGTGTTCGGCGCGCACCGCGCCCCGCCGCCCGAGACCGACGCGATTCGACGCAGCGTGACCCCGTTGCTGGATGCCGTGACGGCCATCACCGGACCGGAGCACGCCCTCGACGGGGCGCGTCTGCTGACGGCCTGGGCGACCGGCTATCTCACCATGGAGCTCGCCGATCGGCTCCGTTTGGGCGGCGACATCGACGCCGCGTGGAACTGGGGATTGGCCCGGATCGTGTCGGCACTGGAACCGTGAAACAAACCGTCATGTAGCGCCAAAAACCCCGCGCCAAGCGGCCGAATTCGACGGAATTCGTTGCGGAATGGGGCCTTTGTGACTCGTGTGAATTCCCAGCAGAATCGCCGGAATCCGTCAGTTGCGGTGTCCTCCTTTTGGAGTACACTCGAAAAATCCGAGCGCAATCTCGGCTTGCAACGCCCGCGATTCCCCCCAATCCAGCGTTGCTGTGGCGGCGCCTGTTCCCCCCAATAGGCGCCGCCCCTCTCGTTTAATCGTCGTGTTCTCGCCCTCTGTGCGGTGCGACGATTTCGTGGTATTCGGCGCCGTGGGCGCCGTCCGCTTGGGCGATCGATCCGGCATCGTCGAGTTCGAGTCCTCCACCGCGGCCTGCTGACTCGCAACGTGCCCGGTGCTCGCCAGTGTTGTCCCACCGTGATTCGACTGAGTCAGGGTGAGCGGATGAGTTCTTCGGGGCCGTTCGTTGCTCGTGGCTCGGGCTTCGCGGATCGGGCGGTCTTCGGCGCGGCTCTCGATGTGCAGCGGGGGTCGACATTCGGCGTGGGGCGTGGGGCGGGGTTCGGGGTGCTCGGGCCCCTGGTGTCCGAGGCGGGGGTGAGCGACGTGTTCGTCAACCCGGACGGCGCGGTGTGGTGCGACCGCGGGGGCGGGGCAGAGCGGGCGGACGGCATCCGGATCCCAGCAGGCGAGGCGCGCGAGCTCGCGGTGCGGCTGATCGCGCTCGGCGGGCGGCACGTCGACGAGGCGACCCCGTGCGTGGATGTGCGGCTCGGGGCGGGCGTGCGGGTTCACGTCGTGCTGCCGCCGGTCGCTTCGGGCGGCCCCGCCATCTCCATCCGGTTGCAGCGGGAGCGGCCGATCACCCTCGACGAGCTGGTCGCCGATTCCTTCTTCTCGTCTGTTCCCGCCGACCAGGTGCGCGAGCTGGTGCGGCGCCGCGCCAATCTGCTGATCACGGGGGCGGGCGGCAGCGGCAAGACGACACTGCTCGGGGCGCTCCTTGCGACGGCGCCGAGCGACGAGCGGATCGTGGTGCTCGAGGATGTCGCCGAACTGCGCGTCGCGCATCCCCACGTCGTCGCGCTCGAGGCCCGCCAGCCCAACCTCGACGGCGCCGGGGCCGCTTGGCATGGACCGGTTGGTGCGCGAGGCGCTGCGCATGCGCCCCGATCGCCTGGTTGTGGGCGAGTGCCGCGGGGCCGAGGTGCGCGAACTGCTCGGGGCGCTGAACACCGGTCACGACGGCGGTGCCGGCACGCTGCACGCCAACTCGCTTGCCGACGTGCCGGCCCGGCTGGAGGCGCTCGGCGCGCTCGCCGGACTCTCGCCCGACGCGCTGGCTCGCCAGGCGGTCAGCGCCTTCGAGGCGGTGCTCCATGTGGAGCGCACACCTGCGGGCAGGCGGCTGGAGGCGGTGGGCAGGCTCGAGCTCGACCGCCGTGGGCGGTTGGCGGTGGGCGAGTGATCCCGTTCGAGACGGCGGCCACGGTCGTGCACCGCCTGAGCGTGCTGCTGGATGCCGGGGTCGCGCCGGGCTCGGCCTGGCAGCACGCGGCATCCGGCATCGACTCGCCCGTGGCGACCGCCGTTGCCGCAGAGGCGAAGGAGCACGGCGTGGTCGGGCGCGAGCTGGTCGAGCGCCTGCTCGACGCGCGGTCGCTGGCACCGCCGGGCGAGCGCGAGGCGTGGGCGGCGGTCGCCGCCGCCTGGTCGGTCGCGAGCGAGGCCGGTTCCCCGCTCGCGCCGACGCTGCACCGGCTCGCCGAGGTTCTGCGCGCGCTGGCGCAGGGCCGGCGGAACGTCGAGGTGGCGCTCGCCGGTCCCGTGGCCACGGCCCGGATCGTTCTCGCGCTGCCTGCGGTCGGGCTGGTGTTCGGAATGCTGCTCGGGTTCGATGCGCTGCGCATCCTGGTGACGACGCCCGCCGGCTGGGTGTGCCTCGGTGCGGGCGGGCTGCTCGTCGCGGGCGGCGTGCGGTGGAACCGGCGTCTGATCCGCGCGGCGCGGACCGTCGATGCGACCCCCGGCCTCGCGCTCGAACTGCTCGCGATCGCGGTGTCGGGCGGGGCATCCCTCGAGCGCTCGCGCGAACTGGTCGATCGCGCGCTCGACGACGCCGGGTTGCCGGCGCTCGGCGGCGGTGCCGACGCGGTCCTGTCGTTCTCGCGGTCGGCCGGCGTCCCGGCAGCGGCACTGCTGCGGGCGGAGGCCGAGGAGTGTCGCCGCATCGCGAGCGCGGACGGCGAGCGGCGTGCCGCGGAACTCGGCACCCGGTTGCTGCTTCCGCTCGGGGCCTGCATCCTGCCGGCGTTCATCGCGCTCGGCGTGGCGCCGATCCTGGTGAGCATCGTCTCGTCCACCGCGATCGCGGTCTGATCGTCATCCCCCGGATGCGCCGGCCGGTGCACGGCGCGGATCACCGGGCTGCAGACTGCCTCTGCTCGTGCCGCGAGCCCGCATGGCGCGGGAGAACGGGAGGCAGAAATGCGCGCGATCCGACGACTGGGGCGGCTGCTCCGGCGCGACGAGGGTGCGGCGACGGCCGAATACGCGATCACGATCATGGCCGCCGTGGGTTTCGCCGGCCTACTGGTGGCGATCCTGCGATCGGGGGAGGTGCAAGGCATCCTGACCGACCTTGTTCACCGCGCCCTGACCGTGGCGGGATAGCGGAGAGACGGCGGCGGGGAAGCGGCAGGACAGCCGGGATGCGGTGCGCGGTCGCAGCCGACGAGAACGGCAGCGCGGTCGCCGAGTTCGCGGTCGCGCTGCCTGCGGTGCTCCTGGTGCTGGCGATGGTGCTCGGGGGCGTCGAGCTCGGCGCTCGGCAGGTGCGGGTGCAGGATGCCGCGGCCGACGCCGCGCGCTCCCTCGGCCGGGGCGACCCGGTGCCCGCTCTCGAGGCGCGACTCGCACGGCAGGTGCCCGGAGCGCGCTGGAGCAGCTCGCGTTCCGGAGCGCTGGTCTGCGCGCACCTCGTCGCCTCGGCCGGTGGCCCGGCCGCCCTGCTCGGGCTCACCGTCTCGGCCACGAGTTGCGCGCAGGCTGAGCAGTGACCGGCGGCACGCTGCGCGGGCGGGGGTTCCGCACTCGCCCGCGCTGGGGCGACGATCGCGGGGCCGGCACCGTGCTGGCGCTCGCGCTGGTGATGGCCGTGGTCGTGATCGGTATGTCGGGCGTGGGTCTGGCGGCGGCGCTCACCGCCCGGCAGCGGGTGATCGGGGCCGCTGACTTGGCGGCGCTCGCCGCAGCCGATGCGGCATCCGGGGCGATCGGCGGGGTGCCCTGCGAGGTCGCGGACGGCGTGGCGCGCGCTAACGGCGAACGGCTGAGCGCATGTGGCACCGAGGGCCTGGTGGTGTCGGTGACGGTCGTCGGGTCGTTCGCGGGCATCCCGATTCCGGTGCATTCCCGGGCCGGCCCGCCGCGATGACGCGGCCCAGCCGCCGGGATCAGCCGCCGTGGCGGTCCGAGCAAACTTCGCCTGCGACTGTGTATGGTGTGCCTCGGACGGAAGGGGAGAAGTGCCCGGGACCAAGAAGCTGGTGATCGTCGAGTCACCGGCGAAGGCCAAGACCATCGCGCAGTACCTCGGCGATGGGTACGAGGTGCAGGCCTCGGTCGGGCACATCCGCGACCTCATCGAGCCGAAGAATCTGCCGCCCGAGCTGAAGAAGGGCTCGATCGGCAAGTTCTCGATCGACGTCGAGAACGGCTTCACTCCTTATTACGTGGTCAGCGACGCGAAGAAGAAGACAGTCGCCGACCTGAAGCGCGCGCTCAAAGACGCCGACGAGCTCTACCTCGCAACTGATGAAGACCGCGAGGGCGAGGCGATCGCCTGGCACCTGCTCGAGGTGCTGAAACCGAAGATCCCCGTGAAGCGGATGGTGTTCCACGAGATCACCAAAGAGGCGATCCAGCGGGCGCAAGAGAACTTCCGCGAGCTCGACACCGACCTGGTGGATGCGCAAGAGACCCGCCGCATCCTCGACCGCCTCTACGGCTTCGAGGTCTCGCCGGTGCTCTGGCGCAAGGTCGGGCCCGGGTTGTCGGCCGGTCGCGTGCAGTCCGCCGCGACGCGGCTCGTGGTCGATCGCGAACGCGAGCGGCTCGCCTTCGTCTCGGCGTCGTACTGGGACCTGATCGCGACGCTCGCGGCCGCGTCGACCGACGGCGCTGCCAAAGCTCAGTCCTTCGACGCCAAGCTTGCGCGCCTCGACGGCAAGCGCGTCGCCTCCGGCCGCGACTTCGACGACCGCGGTCAGCTGGGCGGCGGCGCCGTTGCCCTCGACGAGACCGCGGCCGAGGCGCTGGCCGCCGCCCTCCGCCTGCCGAGCACGAGCTTCACCGTCACGAGCGTCGAGTCGAAGCCGTACACCCGCCGGCCCGCAGCGCCGTTCACCACCTCGACCCTGCAGCAGGAGGCCGCGCGCAAACTCCGCTTCTCGGCCCGCCAGACGATGAGCGTCGCGCAAGGGCTCTACGAGAACGGGCACATCACCTATATGCGCACCGACTCGTCGACGCTGTCGCAGCAGGCGCTCGATGCGGCCCGCAGCCAGGCGGCCAAGCTGTACGGCGCCGAGACGGTTCCCGACAAGCCGCGGCTCTACGCCAGCAAGTCGAAGAACGCGCAGGAGGCGCACGAGGCGGTCCGCCCGGCGGGCGACGTCTTCAAGACGCCCGCCGAGCTCTCGAGCGTGCTGCGCGGCAACGACTTCAAGCTCTACGACCTGATCTGGAAGCGCACCGTCGCCTCGCAGATGGCCGACGCGCGCGGATCCACGGCGTCGGTGACCATTGCGGGCGCGACAGCGGATGCCGGCACGGCCGAGTTCACCGCATCCGGAACCGTCATCACCTTCCGCGGCTTCCTCTCTGCGTACGAAGAGGGCCACGACGAGGAGCGCAACGCGGGCGACAAGGGCGGCGAGGCCGACGCGAGCCTGCCACCGCTGACCGAGGGCCAGGCTCTCGGCCTGGAGGAGGTCGAGGCCAAGGGCCACGAGACCAGCCCGCCGCCGCGCTACACCGAGGCCAGCCTGGTCAAGGCCCTCGAAGAGCTGGGCATCGGGCGACCATCGACCTACGCGAGCATCATCTCGACCATCGTGGATCGCGGATACGTCACTCCCCGCGGCACCGCGCTGGTGCCGAGCTGGATCGCGTTCAGCGTGGTGCGGCTGCTCGAAGACCACTTCGGCGACCTGGTGGAATACGACTTCACGGCCGAGATGGAAGAAGACCTCGACCTGATCGCCGACGGCACGGCCGACCGGGTCGAGTGGCTGAACAGCTTCTACTTCGGCAGCGACAAGCACCGCGGCCTGCGCACGGTCATCGACAACCTCGGCGACATCGACGCGCGCTCGATCAACTCGATCCAGATCGCGCCCGACATCACCTTGCGAATCGGCAAGTACGGACCGTATCTCGAAGTTCCGGCGGCCGAGGGTGCCGGGCCCGACACCACGCCTCGTCGAGTGAACGTGCCAGAAGACCTCGCGCCCGATGAGCTCACTGCTGCCAAGGCACGCGAGCTGATCGAGGCGCCCGTCAACACCGACCGCGAGCTCGGGGTCAACCCGACGACCGGCAAGATGATCGTGTCGAAGGATGGGCGCTACGGCCCCTATGTGACCGAGCTCGAGCCCGAGCTCCCGCCGGTCGAGCCGATCGAAACCATCGACCCGAAGACGGGCGAGGTGGTTTCGACAAGCTCAACCACCAAGACGAAGAAGAAGGCGCCGGCAGCGCCCAAGCCGCGCACGGCATCCCTGTTCAAGAGCATGGATCCCGCCGACGGTCGACCTCGAGACCGCGCTCAAGCTGCTCGACCTTCCGCGTGTCGTGGGTCAGGACCCCGAGACCGGCGTCGACATCACCGCGCAGAACGGCCGGTACGGTCCGTATCTGAAGAAGGGGACCGACAGCCGCTCGCTCGACTCCGAGGAGCAGATCTTCGACATCGAACTGCCGGCCGCACTCGAGATCTTCGCCCAGCCCAAGTACGGCGCGCGGCGCCCGTCGAGCGCGCTCAAAGAGTTCGAGGCCGACCCGGTCAGCGGCAAGCCGATCAAGGTGCGCGACGGCCGCTTCGGCGCTTACGTCACCGACGGCGACACCAATGCGACGATCCCGCGCGGCGAAGATGTCGAGGGCCTCGACTTCGAGCGCGCGGTGCAGTTGCTCGCCGACAAGCGCGCAAAGGGCCCCGCCAAGCCGAAGGCCAAGCGGGCGCCCGCGAAGCGCGCTCCCGCCAAGAAGCGCTGATCGGATGCCGGCAAGCGAACGCCGCGGCCTCTTCCTCACCTTCGAGGGCGGCGACGGGTCGGGCAAGTCGACCCAGTCCGCGCTGCTCGAGGCCTGGTTGATCGAGCAGGGCCGCACCGTCGTGAGCACCCGCGAGCCGGGCGGCACCGAGGTGGGCGACGAGATCCGCGAGATCGTGCTGCACCGGCGGGGACACATCGTTCCCCGCGCCGAAGCCCTGCTCTACGCGGCCGATCGCGCGCACCACGTGGCGACGGTCGTCCGGCCGGCCCTCGAGCGCGGCGACATCGTGCTGCAAGACCGCTACCTCGACTCGTCGGTCGCGTATCAGGGGGTCGGGCGCGAGCTCGAGGCCGACGAGATCCGCGAGCTCTCGCTCTGGGCTGCCGAGGGGCTGCTGCCCGACGTGACGGTGCTGCTCGATCTCGACGTGGCGATCGGCCGCAATCGGCTGGATGAGTCACGCACCCGCTACGACCGGCTCGAATCCGAGGCGGCCGAGTTCCACACCCGGGTGCGCGACGCCTACCTGGTGCTCGCCGCAGCCGAGCCCGAGCGCTTCCTGGTGCTCGACGCGACGCTCCCTGTCGACGAACTCGCGGCGCGCATCCGCACGCGAGTGTCAGCGGCGCTCGCCTAGGCTGCTCGCATGGCGTGGGATGACTTGATCGGGCAGACCGATGCCATTGCGATCATGCGCGCCGCCGCGGCCGGTGACGGCCTCACGCACTCCTGGCTGATCACCGGGCCGCCCGGGTCCGGACGCTCCACGTTGGCGTACGCGTTCGCGGCCGCACTGCTGGCCCGGCCGGGCGACGAAGACGCGACCGAACGGCAGGTCGCGGCTCGCACGCATCCGGATCTGGGGGTGCTGAGCACCGAGCGCGTGCTGATCTCGATCGAGGAGGTGCGCCAGCTGGTCGCCTCGAGCCAGTACTCGCCGAGCGTCGGCCGCTACCGGGTGATGGTGATCGAAGACGCCGACCGGATGACCGAGCGCACCTCGAACGTGCTCCTCAAGGCCCTCGAAGAACCGCCCGAGCGCACGGTGTGGATCCTGTGCGCGCCCTCCGAGGCGGATCTGATTCCCACCATCCGCTCGCGTGTGCGCAGCGTGCGCCTGCGGGTTCCGAGCGTCGACGATGTCGCCGAGCTGATCTCGCGCCGCGATGGCGTGAGCCTGCCCGAGGCCACCCGCGCTGCCCGTGAAGCGCAGTCGCACATCGGCATGGCGCACCGGCTCGCCACGAACGAGCAGGCGCGCGCGCGGCGTGCGCGCACGCTGCAGCTGGCGCTCGGCATCCGGAGCGTGAGCGGTGCGGTGATCGCCGCGGCCGAGCTGATCGAGGTCGCAGGCGACGACGCCAAGGCGATCACCGAGGAGCGCGACGCCGAAGAGCGCGAGAGCGCCCTGCGCTCGCTCGGGCATCGAGGCGGGCGGCACGATCCCTCCGGCGCTCCGCGCGCAGTTGAAGTCGCTCGAAGACGATCAGAAGCGTCGCGCCACCCGCAGTCTGCGCGACGGGTTCGACCGCATCCTGGTCGATCTGCTGTCGCTGTACCGCGACATCCTGCTGCTGCAGCTCGACGTCGACATCGAGCCGGTGAACCTGGCCATCTATTCGGAGCTCGCCGCGGCCGCCCGGCTCTGCACCCCGGCGCTGCACCCTCGAGACGCTCGACGCCATCGCCGAGGCCCGCCTGCGCATCGAGGGGAACGTGGCGCCGGCTCTGGCCCTCGAAGCGGTGCTGGTCAGCGCCGTGCGCAGCCCCGAGACTGTTGCTGCATCGTCCGGAAAGGACACCCTGTGAATCGCACCCACGGCCGCGTGATCGCCGCCCTCGCCTCGCTCTCGGTGGTCGCGCTGCTGCTCAGCGGCTGCGTCTCGTGGTTCCTCCCGCCTGCGCACACCAACTCGAGGTCGACGCCGACCGGCGAGAAGGTGGCCGCCGACCTGCAGCCCTTCTACTCGCAGGTGCTGACGTGGTCGAACTGCTCCAGCGGCTTCCAGTGCACGAGCGTCACCGCGCCGATGGACTGGAAGAACCCGTCGAAGGCGTCGATCAAGCTCGCTCTGATCCGCAAGCCCGCGACCGGCAACCGCCTCGGATCGCTGCTCGTCAACCCGGGCGGCCCCGGCGCATCCGGGTACGACTTCGTGCGCGACAGCCTGTCGTACGCGGTGGACAAGACGCTGCAGGCCAACTACGACATCGTCGGCTTCGACCCGCGTGGCGTCGGCCACTCGAGCGCGGTCGAACTGCGGCGGTGCGACGGTGCTCGACCACTTCAACTACGACATCGTGCCCGGCACGCCCGGCAGCGACTCGTGGATCGCCGAGGTCGAGAACGGAGAACGCCCAGTTCGGTCAGGACTGCCTCGACCACACCGGCCCGCTGCTGCAGTACGTCGACACGAACAGCGCCGCGCGCGACATGGACCTGCTGCGCGCCGTGCTCGGCGACAAGAAGCTCAACTACCTCGGCTACTCCTACGGCACCCTGCTGGGCGCCACCTACGCCGAGCTGTTCCCGTCGAAGACCGGCCGCCTCGTGCTCGATGGTGCCCTGGACCCCGCGACCACCGACTTCACGGTCACCGACATCCAGGCCAAGGGCTTCGAGAGCGCCTTCCGCGCCTACCTCAAAGACTGCATCGGCCAGAAGGACTGCCCGTTCACCGGCACGGTCGATCAGGCGATGACGCTGGTCGGGCAGCTGCTCGACCAGCTGCAGGCGAGCCCGCTCACCGGCTCCGACGGCCGCAAGCTCGGCGCGAACACGATGTTCACCGCGATCATCCTGCCGCTGTACAACAAAGACAACTGGCCGTACCTGAACCAGCTCTTCACCGAGATGCGCACGGGCGGAACCGACACCGCCTTCCTGCTGGCCGACAGCTACAACGACCGCAAGCAGAACGGCACATACTCCTCCAACTCGACGGAGGCGTTCGTCTCGATCAACTGCCTCGACTACGCGAGCGACAGCTCGATCGAGACGATGCGCACGCAGGCCGCGCAGCTGGCGAAAGACGCGCCGATCTTCGGTCCGCGCATGGCGTGGGGTGGCACCAGCTGCGCCAAGTGGCCGTTCCCGGCCACGCGGGTGCGCGGGCCGATCAAGGCTGCCGGGTCTGGTGACATCCTCGTGGTGGGCACCACCAACGACCCCGCCACCCCCTACGTCTGGGCGCAGAACCTCTCGAAAGAGCTCGAGCACGGCCACCTGATCACCTATCACGGCGAGGGCCACACGGCCTACAACAAGTCGAACTCGTGCGTGAACAACGCGGTCGACGACTACTTCGTGAAGGGCACGGTGCCGTCGAAGGATCCCGAGTGCTGAGCTCGGCCTTCACCGCGAAAGTACGGGGTTTTGCGTACTTTCGGCGCTGAAAGCCCGCACTGAGCACGTACTCTCACGGAGGCCGCGCGCACATCGGTTATGCTTTTCGACGGTGCCGACCGCGGTCGGCTCCCGCCGCCTTAGCTCAGTTGGTAGAGCGATTCACTCGTAATGAATAGGTCGTCAGTTCGATTCTGACAGGTGGCTCCTCCGCGAGTGTCTTGTGGTGTGAGTCGTGTTGCCGTCGACCGCGATGGACGGGCTGTAAGGTCTTTTCCAACCCGATCATGATTTTGCGCGCCTGGAACGTCACCCTGCTCGCGGTCGCTGCCCTGGACGTCGCGCGCCCGCTCCCGCTAGCTCGCCACCCGCTCGTCGTACGCCGCCTGCCGCTCCACCACGCCATCCATGTGCTCGATCGCCCATTGCTCGAGGGCGCGCAAGCGGATGCTGCAGCGAGCGGCCGATTTCGGTCAGCTCGTATTCGACGTGCGGGGGCACCACGGGGTAGGCCGTGCGTGCGACGAACCCGTCGCGTTCGAGTGACCTGAGCGTCTGCGTCAGCATCTTCTGCGAGATGCCGCCCACCTCGGTCGCGAGTTCGGTGAAGCGACGTGGGCCGGCGTCGAGTGCGCCGACGATGAGCACCGTCCAGCGATCGCCGATGCGGTCGAGCAGGCGGCGCGATGGGCAGTCGCGCTGGTAGGGGTCCCATGTGCCGATGCTCACCGTGCGGTTCCTCTCTTACCTGAAAGTGCCTACTCCCGCGCAGGTGGCGGGGCGGGTTAGCCTCTCTAAGTTACCAATAGAGAGTAAGGGAGAAACATCGTGTCACGCATCACCGTTCTGGGGGGCTCCGGATACGCCGGCGCCGCGATCGTCGCCGAGGCCGCCCGTCGCGGCCACGAGGTCACGGCTGTGAGCCGCACCAAGCCCGAGGAGCAGATCCCGGGGGTCGACTACGTGGCCGGATCGGTGCTGGATGCCGCGGTGCTCGACTCGGTTGTCCCCGGTCGCGACGTGGTGATCAGCGCACTCTCGCCGCGCGGCGACATGGCGGGCAAGGTCGAGGGCGTGCTGGGCGAGCTGGCGCGGCGCGTCGACGGCACCCCGACCCGTCTCGCGCACGTCGGCGGCGCCTCCTCGCTGCTCACCGAGGAGGGCGGGCCTCGCGTGTGGGATGTCACCAAAGACCACGTCCCCGACGACGTGAAGCCCGAGATCGTAACCGGGCTGACCATCCTCGACGACTTCCGGTCGTCGCCCGAGACGCTGGACTGGTTCTACGTCAGCCCGCCGGAGCAGTTCGGCTCGTGGGTGCCCGCTCCGGTGACGGGCGCGTACCGGCTCGGCGGCGACGTGCTGCTGCGCGACGAGGCGGGGGAGTCGATCATCTCGGCCGCCGACCTCGCCATCGCGATCGTCGACGAGATCGAGACGCCCGCGCACCGGCGCAAGCGTTTCACCGCCGCGCACTGAGCTGCTCAGTTCGCGTGCGAGGGCTGCGGTACCGGCGTGCCGTGGAAGCAGCCGACCGTATAGGGGAACTCCCTGGTCGCGCTGTAGTGGAAGATCGTCTGCTCTGTGCCGTTGAATCTCACGGTGCTGGTGCGTCCGTGGCACTGGTCCAGGTCGGCGTCGGTGGGCAGGCTGCCGGCTGAGTCGCGCTCGACGTAGATTCCGTAGCCATCCAGTGCATAGCCGACCAGCGTGGACGTGTTCGCCTCGGGGGTGCCGCTCGCGGTGGTGCCCGCGGCATCCAACAGGCAGGAGGGGACGTCGTGGTAGTGGTAGAAATCTGCGCCGTCGGGGTGCCCGTCGCAGACGTCCTGGGTTTCATGGGCAGCCGCGTCGCCGCCCGCCGCATCGATCGCGTTGAAGAGGTAGACGCCGTTCTTGAGCACCCCGATGGCCCCCATGGGCACACACGAGACCTCGGCTGCCGCAGTCGGTTGAGCGGGTAGCGAGAGGTCGATGACCTTCTTCACGACCTGGTTGGGGTTGCGGTCGTACTGATACGCCGGGTCCGTGCGCGAGATCGGAAAGTTGCCGGTCACCTGTTTGGTGGGCAGGTCGTCGGCCGTGATGCGCCGGGTCCCGGCATCGACGGTCTCGGTGTAGCCCGCCTGCGGCCAGGTGTTCGCACCCTGCACGTGGGCCTTGCTCGTCGCGTTCCAGGTGCCGGTGGCCGCGTCGATCCACGGGCCGCCGTGCGGCGCACCCCGCCCGCCGAAGCTGGTCTTGCACGAGTCGAGGTACCCGGCCTTCGGTTCGGACGACACCTTGCCGTCGCCGAGCGGGATCGCCGTCGGATCGATGGTGGCCGACCACGCGGCGGGCGTGCCGGTGGCGCCTCCGGCAGATCCCGGTGGTGGGGAGATCACGGCGCACCCCGCCAGCAGAACGCCCGCAGAAAGGCATGCGGCAATCAAGGATGCAACTTTGGCCCGTCGGTCGCGGCGGCTCATGGAATCGACCCTAGAGGCCGGATCACGGGCCGAACAGCCGCGGCCTCAGGTTCCGGCTGCATCCACGGCGACGATCCGCAGCAGTTCGTCCACCGACCACTGATCCGCCGCGTGAGCGCCGTACTTGGCGGCAACCACGCGACCGGTGCCGTCGATGAGGATGTCCGCCGGGCGACCGAGCTCACCGCCCGTCGGCGCGAGCGGGGGCAACCGTCGTGTGCGGATCGCGGTCACGGCGGCTCCTGCCAGAGCTCGAGGCAGGGTGCGCCACGCGCGCAGCAGGGCCGTTCCGGACCGCTCCACCCCGAACCGGCGGTAGAGCTCCTTCTTCGGATCGGCCACCACCGTCAGGGGAAGCTGTCCTTCGTGGCGGATCACGTCCTCCCGGGTCGAGTGGAACACGATGACCTCCGTCACCTCCGCGGACCGGATCTCCGGCAGCCGTCGCACGATCTGCCGCAGGTGCACGTTGCACACCATGCACCCCGCGAACCGCCGGAACTGCAGATGGACGTAGCCATGCGCGGGTGGAACCGCGACATCGCCCCCGATCGCTCCCTCGAGGGTCAGTCGAGGAAACGTGTCTCCCGCCGTGAGTCGGTGCGAAGTTCCCTCTGCGTCGCCCATTGCACCTGCAACGCCTCTCCGACCCCGACCATTCCGATCGCCGCTTCAATGCTAGGCCGCCGTCATATCCCGACTCCGCAGGCGGCGCAGGCCGACGATAGCGAGCACGATCGCCAGGGCACCGATCACGATCAGCGGCACCGCCGAGAACGTCTCGCCCGTGCGAGGCACCGCGGTAAATGGCGTGTTCTTGATGACCCAATCGGGCAAGCCGAACAGGTCGCCGAACATCGACAGCAGCACGAGCACGCCGTACACCGCCCAGGTCACGGCGCTCGCCGCCCGGGGCAGCCAAGCCGCGCAGAACACCACGAACGCGATGATGAGCAGGATCGTCGGCCAGTAGGCCAGGGATGCCAGCGCGAATTGCCCCGCTTGGCCGGCGTCTCCGACCGAGGCGCCGAAGCTCGCCCCGAGCAAGTAGCCGCTGACCAGGAGCAGCAGCAACGAGATCCCGGCAGGCACCACCAGGCGCGACAGTGCCCATCCGGTCCGCGAGATGGCGCGCGACCACTGCAGCTCGGCGCGGCCGTTCGCCTCCTCCGAGCGGATGGTGTCGGCGCTCTGCAGCGCGAACGCCGAGATCAGCAGCACGTTCGCCATCGCGAAGTATCCGAGCAGTCCCACCACGAGGTCTTTCGAGCCTCCGGTGAACGCCTGAGCGATCGGGTTGTTGCCGGCGAGCAGCTTCGCCATCGCGGTGGCGACCGATCCGTAGAACAGCGCCCCGATGAGCACGCCGATGGTCCAGCCGATGATCGAGCCGCGCTGCAGTCGCAACGTGAGGCCGATCGGCGTCATGGTCAGTGCCGCCGCGTGACGCGAGCCACGCCGGTCGGCGAGGATGCCCTCGCCGACATCGCGGCGCCGCTCGAGCAGCAGAGCAACGGCGCAGAGGGCGACACAGGCGACCACCGAGATGGCGAGCGGCCACCACAGGTTCTCGCCGTACGAGCGCATCTGCTGGCCCCACCCGATCGGCGACAGCCAGCTGAGCCCGCTCGGATTGTCGCCCTTGGCCTGCAGGTCGGCGGTGGCGCGCACCAGGTACGCCACACCGAGCACGATGACCGCGAGCGTGTTCGCGCCGCGGCTGGTCTGCGCCAGCTGCCCCGCGACCGCCGCCACGCCGATGAACACCAGCCCCACGCCCATGATCGACGCGCCCATCGTGAACGCCCCGTCGGCAGGCAGACCCTGCGAGATCGCCGCGAGAGCGGTCATGATCCCGACCAGCACGGTGAACCCGGCGTTGACCACCCAGTCGGCGAGCGAGTACGCGTGCTGCCCGAGCACCCCGCCGCGCAGCAGCTCGGTGCGGCCGTCCTCCTCTTCGGCGCGACCGTTGCGGGTGACCAGGAAGATCACGGCGAACGCAAGCGCGACCGCCAGCGTCATCCAGAGCTTGATGTTCAGGATGCCGCCCAGCGTGCTCGCCGCGTAGGGGAGGCCGGTGAGAGCCGCCACCGCCGGCGTGTTGGCGATCGACGCGTAGGCGTCCCGGTCAGCCTGGGTCGGGAACGCGACCCGCTGCGATTGCACGACGGTCACGACCAGGCCGGCGAGCACGACCGTCCAGATCAGGATGCGCAGCCAGTTGCGGCGCAGGATGAACCGCACCATGATCCCGAAGCCCGCGTAGGCGTCGAGCGTGCGGCCGCGGCCGGGGCGGAGCGCCCCTGAGCCGACCCGCTGAGTCGTGACGGCGGTCATCGCGACGCCGCCTTGGCGCTGGTCGAGGCGTCGTCGGCGTGGACGCCGTAGTGCCGCAGGAACAGTTCTTCGAGCGAGGGGGGCGACGAGATCAGTCCGCGCGGGCCGAGCGGCGCGAGTGCCTTCATGACCCGGGGGAGCGCGGACTCGTCGACCCCGAACGACACGCGCGACCCGTCGGCGGTGAGTTCGTACACCCCGTCGACCGCAGACAGGGCGGCCGGGTCGCCGTCGATCGTGACGGTGATGGTCGAGCGTTGCAGGTGCCGCAACTCGGTGAGGGTGCCCGACTCGACCGTGCGCCCGTCGCGGATGATCGTGACGGTGTCGCACAGCTTCTCGACCTCGGCGAAGATGTGGCTCGAGAGCAGTACGGAACGCCCCTCGCCCTTGGCTTCGTTGACGCAGTCGGTGAACACGCCCTCCATGAGCGGGTCGAGCCCGTTGGTCGGTTCGTCGAGAATCAGCAGTTCGGCCCGGCTCGCGAAGGCGGCGACCAAGGCGACCTTCTGCCGGTTTCCCTTCGAATAGCTGCGGGCCTTCTTCGTCGGATCGAGGTCGAATCGCTGCAGGTACGTGTCGATGCGCGCGCGGTCCACATCGCCGCGCAAGGCGCCGAGGATGTCGATGGCCTGGCCGCCGGTGAGACTCGGCCACAGCGTCACGTCGCCGGCGACGTATGCCACCCGGTGATGCAACTCCACCGCATCCCGCCAGGGGTCGCCTCCCAGCAGAGTCGCCGTGCCCCCGTCGGCGCGCAGCAGGCCGAGCAGGATGCGGATCGTCGTCGACTTGCCCGAGCCGTTCGGGCCGAGGAACCCGGCAACGCTTCCCGTGGCGACCCGCAGATCGAGCCCATTGAGGGCGTGGACACTGCCGAAACTCTTCTCCAGGCCGCGTACGTCGATAGCCAGCGGTTCAGTCATGTTCTTCCTTCTCTGTGTGAGGTCGTTGCGGGGACTGCGCCAGGTACTCGTCGAGTACGGACCTGTCGACGAGCACACCCTCGGTGTACAGCTCGAGCGTGGGCAGCATGATCGACTCGGTCAGGCGGTGGATCGCCTGAGGCAGATCGCCGATGTCGAGGTCGGGCATGAGCGTGAGTTGCACCAGCAGCCCGCCGAGCGAGCTGCTGACGAGGTAGCGGGCGCGGGCTGCCGGGTCGCGGCTGGGCTTGAGCCTGCCCTCCCGCACGGCGTCTTCGGAGAAGGCCTCGGCCTCGGCGATCATGCCTTCGATGAACTCGCGACCGGCGGGGCCGCCGTCGCGCACGCTGCGCAGGATGTAGACGAACATCGGTGCGAAATCGTCGATTTGAGACAGCGTCGCCATCGTCTGCGCTGGGGACATCCGCATCGCCTCGACCTTGAGGTCGCGGTAGCGACGCAACACTTCGGCATCGCATTCGGCGCGGAGTGCGTCTTTGGTGCCGAAGTGATGGCGGATCAGACCCTGGCTGACGCCGGCGCGCGCCGAGATCTCGCGCACCGAGGCCTCGAAGCCGCGAATGGCGAAGCATTCGATCGCAGCATCCCGCAGGCGCGCTCGCGCGGTGATGTCCTCGGACGATCGGGCCCACTGCTGGCTGGCCACTACTTGCATGAATAGCAAACTATACGCGTGTATAGCCGCCGTCAAGAGGCAGCACCTGGGACCGTCGGCCTACCGCCGCGCCAGCACCGTCCGCGCTTGCACGAGCACCGGTCCGTCCACCATCCGTCCCTCGAAGCGGAACACCCCGGGGTTCGACTCGGCCGCCGCCAGCACGCGCTCGGCCCAGGCGACCTCGTCCGCGGTCGGCGCGTAGCCCGCGCGGATCACGGCGACCTGCGAGGGATGGATGCACGCGGTGGCGGCGAACCCGCTGGCCGCGGCATCCTCGACCTCGGCCGCCAACCCGTCGAGGTCGGCGATGTCGAGGTGCACCGTGTCGATCGCGGACTTGCCCGCCGCGGCCGCGGCGATCAGGACGCGCGCGCGGGCGAACCGTGCGAGGTCGCGGTAGGAGCCGTCCGGGTGCCGGCTCGAGCGTCCGCCGATCGCGCCCACCAGATCCTCGGCGCCCCACATCAGCGCGACGACGTTCGGTGCCGCGGCGATGGATGCGGCGCTCTCGACCCCGCCGGGCGTCTCGCACAGCGCGATCACCTCGAAGCCGGCAAGAGCCTCCAATTGCTGCGCCGACTCGGTCTTGGCGAGCATCACGCTGCGGTAGTCGGACTGCCGCACGACGGCGATGTCGAGCTCGAAATCGGGGGTGCCGACCGGGTTGACCCGGACGATGGTGCGGCTCGCGTCGAGGCGAGTGGCAAGAAGGGACTCGCGCGCCAGCGCCCGGTTCTCGGGGGCGACCGCATCCTCGAGGTCGAGGATCACGGAGTCGGCGGCGTCGAGCGCCTTGGCGTAACGGTCGGGCCGGTCGGCCGGGCAGAACAGCAGCGCCGGGCCGAGCATCAGGGCTCCGTCGCCGAGTCGGACGGCGCGGGGTCGGCCGGCGCCATCAGCATCAACGTGCTGCGCACCGCGACGCAGACCACCTCGCCGTGCTGGTTGCGCATGGTGTGCTCGAAGGTGGCGATCCCTTGGCCCGGCCGGCTCGTCGATTCGCGCTTCTCGGTGACCACGGTCGAGGCCTCGAGGGTGTCGCCGACGCGCACCGGGGCCGGGAAGCGGATCTCCGAAAAGCCCAGATTGGCCACGATCGTGCCCTGCGTCAGCTGCGCGACCGACAGGCCGACCAGCGTCGACAGCGTGAACATGCTGTTGACCAGGCGCTCGCCGAACTCGGTGCCCTCGCTCCAGACCGCGTCGAGGTGCAGCGCCTGCGTGTTCATGGTGAGGGTGGTGAACAGGATGTTGTCGGCCTCCGACACGGTGCGCCGCGGCCGGTGCTCATACACGACACCGGGCTCGAGTTCGTCGAAGTACAGCCCGCGCTGAACGATCGATCGCGTCATCCTGTTACCCCTTCGGCGGGCGTCTCAATGGCGGCCAGCAGCTGGCCGCGCTCCACATGATCCCCGATCGCGGCGTCGAGTCGGGCGATTCCGGCACTCGGAGCCGTGAGCACATGCTCCATCTTCATCGCTTCGACGATGAGAAGCGGCTGATCCGCCTCGACGCGATCGCCGGATGCCACCAGCACCGAGACGACCGAACCGGGCATCGGCGAGCTGATCGTCGGCACCGCGACGGCGTCCGTGCTGAGCCGGCGCTCGGGAGGCAGTTCGCGCACCCGCCAGGTGACGCCGCCCGCCGCGAATTCGACCGTGCCGCCGGATGCCCACCGCACGACGGTGCGCCCGGTGCCGTCCACCGAGACGAACGCGCTCTCGTCGTCGACCGGGATCACGGATGCCTGCACGGCCGCCGCGCCGTCCACCGCCACGCTGGCCGAAGCGGGGGTGCCCGACACCGCGACCACTCGCGCGCCCGAGTCGTCATCGCCCCGCCCGTCATCGCCGCGCCCGTCGACCGCCAGCCGGTACCGCAGTGGCGCAGGCTCGTCGAGCCGCCATCCGCTCGGCCGGTTCCAGAGCGAGTCGCCCGCCGCGGCCCAGCGCTCGGCGAACAGCAGCAGCGCCGCGGTCGCAAAGACCGTGTCGTCGGCCTGCGCAAACGGCAGCGACCCGAGCTCGCGGCCGATCAGCTCGGTGTCCATCGTCGCGGAGGCGACCTGGGGCAGGGTGAGAAGCAGCTGCAGGAACTCGAGGTTGGTGGTCACGCCGAGCACCGTCATCTCGTCGAGCGAGCGGCGAAGCAGGGCGATCGCGGCATCCCGATCGGGTGCCCAGGCGATGACCTTGGCGAGCATCGGGTCGTAGTCGCTCGAGACGCGCAAGCCGGACAGCAGCGCGCTGTCGACGCGCACTCCCGCGCCCGTCGGCTCGCGCAGCACCTGCACGCGGCCGCCGGTCGGCAGGAAACCGGCCGTCGGATCCTCGGCGTAGACGCGCGCCTCGATGGCGTGACCCGTGAACACGACATCGGCCTGCTCGATGCCGAGCTGCTCGCCCGCCGCGACGCGAAGCTGCAGCTCGACCAGGTCGAGCCCGGTGACGGCCTCGGTGACCGGGTGCTCGACCTGCAGCCGGGTGTTCATCTCCATGAAGAAGAACTCGTCCGGCGCGTCGTTCGACACGATGAACTCGACCGTGCCCGCCCCCGAGTAGCCGACCGAACGGGCGGTCTCGCAGGCGGCCTCGCCCAGCCTCGCCCGGGTCTCGGGCGAGATGATCGCGCTCGGGGCCTCTTCGATCACCTTCTGGTGGCGGCGCTGCAGCGTGCAGTCGCGCTCCCCGAGATGGATGACGTGGCCGTGCCCGTCGGCCATCACCTGCACCTCGATGTGGCGCGGCGAGGCGAGATAACGCTCGATGAGCAGCGTGTCGTCGCCGAAGCTCGACAGCGCCTCGCGGCGGGCGGCCGCAAGGGCGGTCGCCAGCTCGTCGGCCGACGCGACGACGTGCATGCCCTTGCCGCCGCCTCCGGCCGAGGGCTTGATGAGCAGCGGATAGCCGACCCCGTGGGCGGCGGCGATCAGCTGTTCATCGGTCATCCCGGGTTCGCCGGCGCCCGGAACCGTCGGAACACCGCGCGCGCCGACGGCGGCCTTCGCCGCGATCTTGTCTCCCATCGTGCGGATCGCCTCGCTCGACGGGCCGATGAAGACGACGCCTGCCTGCTCGCAGCGGCGCGGCGAAGAGGGGGTTCTCGGCGAGGAATCCGTAGCCCGGGTGGATCGCGTCGGCGCCGGCGCGCTCCGCGGCCGCCAGCACCTCGTCGATGCTCAAGTAGCTGCTCACGCGCACGGCCTCGTCAGCCAGCAGCACGTGGCGGGCATCGGCATCCACCTCGGTGTAGAGCGCGATCGACCGGATGCCGAGCCGGCGCAACGTGCCGATGATGCGGCAGGCGATCTCGCCGCGGTTGGCGATGAGTACCGACGAGAACATGGCGGTGGACACGGGCGTCTACATCCGGAAGACGCCGTAGCCGACGTCGTCCATCGGGGCGCGCATGCAGACGTCGACCGCCAGGCCGAGCACGTCGCGGGTGCGGGCCGGATCGATCACGCCGTCATCCCACAGCCGTGCGGTCGAGTAATACGGATTGCCCTGCTGCTCGAACTGCTCGAGCACCGGCGCCTGGAACTGCGCCTCGTCGTCGGTGGACCAGGTCGCGCCGGCGTCCTCGAGCTGCTGCCGGCGGATGGTCGACAGCACGGACGCCGCCTGCTGCCCGCCCATCACCGAGACGCGCGCTCCCGGCCACAGCCAGAGGAAGCGCGGCGAGTAGGCCCGGCCGCACATCGAGTAGGTGCCGGCACCGAACGAGCCGCCCACCACCACGGTGAACTTCGGCACCCGGGCACAGGCCACCGCGTTCACCATCTTCGCGCCGTGCTTGGCGATTCCGCCCACCTCGTATTCACGGCCGACCATGAATCCGGCGATGTTCTGCAAGAAGATCAGCGGAATGCCACGCTGGTCGCACAGCTCGATGAAGTGCGCGCCCTTGAGCGCCGACTCCGAGAACAGCACGCCGTTGTTGGCGACGATGCCGACCGGATGCCCGTACAGCCGCGCGAATCCGGTCACCAGGGTGGTGCCGTACTCCTGCTTGAACTCGAGGAACGAGCCGCCGTCGGCCACTCGGCGGATGATCTCGTGCGCGTCGTACGGGGTCGAGAGGCTGACCGGAACGACGTCGGCCAGCTCATCGGTCGGCCGCTCGGGCGCAACAGCTTCGTCGGGAACGTATGGCAGGCCGGGGGTCGCCGGCAGGGTCGCGATGATGTCGCGCAGGATCTGCAGGGCGTGGTGGTCGTCTTCGGCTAGGTGGTCGACCACGCCCGAGAGCCGGGCATGGGTGACGCCGCCACCGAGGTCTTCCGCGCTGACGACCTCGCCGGTCGCCGCCTTCACCAGGGGTGGCCCGCCGAGAAAGATGGTGCCCTGGTTGCGCACGATGACGGTCTGATCGCTCATCGCCGGCACGTAGGCACCGCCGGCGGTGCTCGAGCCGAGCACGGCGGACAGCTGCGGGATGCCGGCCCGCGACATCCTGGCCTGGTTGTAGAAGATGCGCCCGAAGTGGTCGCGGTCGGGGAAGACCTCGTCCTGTCGCGGCAGGAACGCCCCGCCGGAGTCGACCAGATAGAGGCAGGGCAAGCGGTTCTCGAGCGCGATCTCTTGGGCCCGGAGGTGCTTCTTGACGGTCATCGGATAGTAGGTGCCGCCCTTGACGGTCGCGTCGTTCGCCACCACCATCACGTGCCGGCCGTGCACCAGGCCCACCCCGGCGATCACCCCGGCCGAAGGGCTTTCGTTGTCGTACAGGTCCCAGGCGGCGAGGGGCGCCACCTCGAGGAACGGGCTGCCCGGGTCGAGAAGGGCGTCGATCCGGTCGCGGGCCAGGAGTTTGCCACGGGAGCGGTGCCGCTCGCGCGACTTGGCCGGGCCGCCGAGGGCGACGAGAGCCGTGCGCTCGTGCAGCTCGCGCACCAGATCGCGATAGCTGGTCGTCGCCATGGTCCGCCCTCAGTATCAGTTACCGCGCACTAACTGAATTCAGGCTAACGACCACGCATCGGGTTGTCCAGCATCTAGGATTCCGAGCATGCCCAGCACCTGGAGAGCGACGCAGAAGGCCAGTCGGCGATCGGCCTATCTCGCCGCGGCGGCAACCCTGTTCGCGGCGCGCAGCTATGCCGAGGTGACGATCGGCGATCTCGGTGAGGCAGCCGGAGTCAGCGGGCCTGCCCTCTACAAGCACTTCGCGAACAAGGAGGCGGTGCTGATCGAGCTGCTGGTGGCCGTCAGCCAGCGGCTGCTCGGCGCCGCTCAGGAGATCGTGGCCGACGACGTCCCGCCCGCCGAGAAGTTGGAGCGGCTCGTGGACTTCCACACCGATTTCGCCCTGCAGGAGAGCGACACCATCCTCATCCAGGGCCGGGATCTCGGGCTGCTCCCCCCCGACGCGAGCCGCCGGGTCCGGTCGCTGCAACGCGCCTATCTGGAGCAGTGGCGCACCGTGCTGACCGCCGTTCGACCCGAGCTGGATCGTGATGAGTGCGAGTTGCGGCTGCAGGGCGTGTTCGGGCTGCTGAACTCCACGGCCTTCAGCGCCGGGCATATCGGGCCGCGCCCGAGGAACGCGCGCATCCTGGCGGGCATGGCGATGTCATGCCTGCTTGCCGTTGCGCGCCCGGCATGACCTTGCCTCAACGCGCCAGTGCGCCTACAGTGAATTCGGTTAGCGAGCAATAACCGAAGCGAAAGCGGCCATCCATGAGCAGCGACGCAGCTGTCGATCTTCCCTCCGAATACCAAGACCTTCAGGCATCCGTCCGCGACTTCGCCAACCAGGTCGTGGCTCCCGTCTCGGCGCGGCACGACGAGGAGCATTCCTTTCCCTACGAGGTCGTCGCGGGCATGGCCGAGATGGGTCTGTTCGGTCTCCCGTTTCCCGAGGAGTACGACGGGATGGGCGCCGACTACTTCGCGCACTGCCTCGTGCTCGAAGAGCTCGCCAAGGTCGACCAGAGCGTCGCCATCACCCTCGAGGCGGGCGTCTCGCTCGGCGCCATGCCGGTCTTCCTCTTCGGCACGGAGGCCCAGAAGCAGCAGTGGCTGCCCCGGCTGGCGCGCGGTGAGGCGCTCGGCGCCTTCGGCCTGACCGAGCCGGGCGGTGGCAGCGACGCCGGCGGCACGCGCACCCGCGCCGTGCTCGACGCCGCTGCCGGGGAGTGGGTCATCACCGGCAACAAGCAGTTCATCACCAACTCGGGCACCGACATCACTGAACTGATCACGGCCACGGCGGTCACCGGCGAGAAGGATGGCCGCAAAGAGATCAGCAGCTTCTTGATCCCCACCGGCACGCCGGGCCTCACCGTCGAGAAGGCCTACAACAAGGTGGGCTGGAACGCATCGGACACCCATCCCCTGACCTTTGCCGACGTCCGGATCCCCGAAGCGAACATGCTCGGCGAGCGTGGCCGCGGGTTCGCCAACTTCCTGCGCATCCTCGATGAGGGCCGCATCGCCATCGCCGCCATGGCGGTCGGCGCGGCTCAGGGCTGTGTCGATGCGAGCGTGAAATACGCGAAGGAGCGCGAGGCGTTCGGCCGCCCGATCGCGGCCTACCAGGGCATCAGCTTCAAGATCGCGCGGATGGAGGCACGGGCTCACACCGCGCGCCTCGCCTACTACCGCGCGGCCGCGTTGATGCTCGCGGGCCGCGAGTTCAAGAAGGAGGCCGCCATCGCCAAGCTGATCGCCGGCGAGGCCGCCATGGATAACGCGCGCGACGCCACTCAGGTGTTCGGCGGCTACGGCTTCATGAATGAGTTCGTCGTGGCGCGCCACTACCGCGACTCGAAGATCCTCGAGATCGGCGAGGGCACGACCGAGGTGCAGCTCATGCTGGTCGCCCGGGAACTCGGGCTCTAGCCCGCCGGGGTCGTCAGAAGGCCGGCCAACACCGAGGCCTCGTTGAGCGGGGACTTCGCGCCGTAGAGCAGGGTGATCTTGGGGTGCTCAGCGACGAGCGAGCGAAGCTGTTCGAGAGCGGGGTTGGTCTCGAGCTCGGCGAGATATCGCCGGGTGAACTCGGCGAAGCGCTCATCCCGGTGGTCATACCAGACCCGCAACTCGGAGCTCGGGGCGACCTCCTTCAGCCACAGGTCGAGCGCGGCCCGCTCGTGCGAGACACCGCGCGGCCAGAGGCGGTCGACGAGCACGCGGAAACCGTCTGCCGGGCCGGCGGGCTCGTAGATGCGCTTCACGGCGACGCGCGCGACCGCGGCGCTCACGCGACTACCAGGCTCCGGTGGGGGCTTTCACGACCTGGACCGGGGTGTAGTGCCAGTGCGCGCCGTTCGCGTAGTGGCCGCTCGCCCATCCCGAGTACCAGATCGCATGCTCGATCTCGGCGGTCGGAGCATTCGTGTCGAAGCCGTGGGCGATGCCGGCGAACATCGGCCTGCGCAGGTTCGCTGCGAGGTACTGTGCGGCGATCGCCAGGTTGGCGTAGCTGCCGGTGCCGCCGCCTCCGCCCGAGCCGAGGCCGTTGTTGAGCGGGTTGTTGCGCGTCCACCAGCTGCTCGCGCCGTTCTCCTGACGCATCCAGCGCGTCATCACGGTGACGTTGGCGTCGGTCATCGGGAAGCCGCCATCGAGCAGAACCAGTTTCGCCCAGTCGTAGTTCGTGCCGCCGTTGATCAGGGTCTGGATGCCGGGGGTGGCCGAGAACCCGTCGCGCGCCGCCGACGTGGGCTTGGCCGTCGGCGCGACCTCGAGCCGCTGCGCGTGGGTGGTGATGTATCCCTGGAGCACGTTCGGCTGCGTCGGCGGAGCCACCGACAGGATGGCGGTGAGCGAGAACGCGGTGACGGCAGCGCCGATCACGACATGAGTGGGATGAAAAGTCATAAGCCGTCGTCCAGGGTACCAAACGACCTCCGAATGGGCTGAGTGCCCACGATCGGCCCCCACTCCGGGGGGCGAATCGCCGGTTTCGGGACGTTGTGCCTTGTTTCGGATCGTTCGGCAGCGTAGCTTTCGAACCACGGCACCGCTCCGGGGGGAGGGGCGTCGAGCTGAGCTTGGTCCGGGGGGACTTGACCATGAAACGTACTGTGATTCTTGGCACGGTTTTTGCGACCGTGCTTGTTCTGGCTCTTCCGTTCGTCGGCGGAGGCGGCCCATCGTTCTTGATACCGGCGCAAGCCGCCGAGACATCGTTCGACGGCACGCCTGTCGCCTCGACCTCCCTGGTCGCGAGCGGGGCCGTCACTCACGTGGACGGCGCTGCCGCAGTCTCTGCGGTCACGCTGCCCGCGTCGGCCGTCGTGACCATCGCGAAGCCGGCCGCCGGGCTCACCACCGACAGCGAGCACCTGGCCCAGAAGCCGGTTCCCAAGCCGATCGTGATCGCGCCGACGCGGACCGGCCGTGCCAATGCCGGAGCAACGCGCCGTCAGGTGCTTGCGGCGGCAGGCCAGTCCTGCCCCGGTCAGGGCGGCGGAGGCGGGAGCGCGCCCGGAATCTCGGATCCGCTCGGCTCGGGCATGATCACAGGAACGACGACCAGTGACATCCAGTCGTTCTCGGCGACCATGAACGCGATCCGTGCCCAGAACTGCCTCGACGCGGTCCCGTCCAGCCACTTCCGCTACGACTCCTGCATGGAGCAGCGGCTGTTCTGGATGGCCGAAGACCCGAGCACCGACCCGAGCAGCGCCTGGGGCCACATGGGCTCCGTGCGCAGTGACGGGGTCCCATCGCGCGGCTGTGACGGCAACCTGGCAGGCGGGTCGGGCAACTCGGGCGCCACCGTTGCCAGCAAGTGGTGGAACTCCATCGAGCACCGACTGTCGCTCTACCGCCCGAGCTACTCGGGCAGCATGGCCGGCGTCTGCATCTACTTCGCCATGAGTCACGGTGGCGTTCCGAACGAGCCCTCGAGCTTCACCCGCGCCGCGGCGCGCTGGGGCGGCTGCTAGAGCGGCATCACCGACCCCGACGGGGCGCGCGGTTCTCAGCCCGCGCGTCCCGATCGGCTAACTTGGCAGCATGACGGATCGACTGCGCTGGGGCATCCTCGGCACCGGCGGCATCGCAGACTTGATGACCTCCGACCTGCTTCTCACCGGCCGCACGGTCACCGCGGTCGGGTCTCGCACCCAGCAGGGGGCGGACGCGTTCGCTGCCGCCCACGGCATCCCGACTGCGCACCCGAGCTATGAGGCCCTGGTGACGGACCCTGAGGTCGACGTGATCTATGTCGGCACCCCGCATCCGTACCACGCGGCGAATGCCACGCTCGCGCTCGAAGCGGGCAAGCACGTGCTGCTCGAGAAGCCGTTCACCATCAACGCGGCCGAGGCGCGGGCGGTCGTCGAGCTCGCGGCATCGAAGAAGCTCGTCGTGCTCGAGGCGATGTGGACGAGATGGATGCCGCATATGGTCCGCATCCGCGAGCTGTTGGCCGCCGGGGCGCTCGGCGAGCTGCGGTCGCTCATCGTCGACCACGACCAGAAGCTGCCGACCGATCCGCAGCACCGGCTTCAGAACCCGGAGCTCGGCGGCGGCGCCCTGCTCGACCTCGGCATCTACCCCGTGTCGTTCGCCTGGGATGTGTTCGGCGAGCCCTCGTCGGTCTATGCGCTGTCGAGCCCGACCGCGACCGGTGTCGACCAGAACGACGCGATCGTGTTCGGCTACCCGGGCGGCGCGAAGGCGATCATGAACACGGTGCTGGATGCCGCCGGCCCGAACACCGCCGTACTGGTGGGGACGGAGGCCAGGATCGAGATCGACGGCACCTGGTACTTTCCCACCTCGTTCTCACTGATCGCGCCCGACGGCACGGTGATCGAGCGGTTCGAGCAGGAGGTGCCGGGGCGGGGCATGCAGTTCCAGGCAGACGAGCTGGAGCGCCTGGTCGCGGCGGGCGAGCTCGCGGGCACGGTCTTGCCGCCCGCCCAGACCGTGGCGATCATGGAGACGCTCGACGAGATCCGCCGGCAGATCGGGCTGCGGTACCCCGGCGAGTGAGTCTCAACCGGGCCCGGCATACGATGGTGCGGTGACCGACCAGCAGCCGATGTCGCGCCGAGAGGTGCGGGAACGCGCCGCGCAGCGCGGTGGCGGACTGCGCGGCCTGATCGACAAGCACCCCCTCGCGTGGTTGCTCGGCGCCCTCGGTGTCGTGTTCGTCATGCTGGGCACGGGTGCGGTGTTCGCCGGGGTGGCGTTCGCCTCGACTCCGGTTGCGGCTCCGACGACCAGGCCGACGACCGCCCCGCCTCGTCCCACCCCGTCCGCGCCGCCGACGGCCAGCCGACTTCGTACCTGCAGCGTCGCCGGCCCGGCCTCCGATCCACGCCTGATGACACTCAGCGGCAGCGTGCTCCGCGCCGACACCGGTGAGGTGCTGTGGGATCACGGCGCCTCCGTCGGCGTCCCGACGGCCAGCACGCTGAAGCTGCTCGTCGCCTCGGCCGCGGTCGCCGTCCTGACGCCTGACTTCCAGATCGCCACCGATGTGGTCGACGGCAGCACGGCCGGAACTGTGGTGCTGGTCGGGCACGGCGATCCGACCCTGAGCGCGCTGCCCGCCGGCCAAGAGAGTGTGTACGCGGGCGCACCCAAACTGAGCGACCTGGCCTCGCAAGTGGTGACGGCCTATGCGACGCGGCATCCCGGGGTCCCGATCTCGCAGGTGGTGCTCGACGCGAGCTATTGGAACCCGACTGACAACTGGGATCCGAGCGTCAAGCAGTCCGAGCGCACTCAGGGCTACCAGTCGCTCACCACGGCGTTGCAGGTGGATGGCGACCGCGCCAACCCGAAAGCGGAGACCAGCGCGCGCAGCACCGATCCGATCGGCCGCGCGGGAGCCGCCTTCGTCGCGGCGCTGAAGGACGCGGATCCGGGCGGCGTCGTCGACAACTCCGTCGCGACCGTCTCCGGCAGCGCGGTCGCCGGAGCCGTCGGCCTCGGCGAGGTCAAGTCTCAGCCGGTGCGCACCCTGCTCAGCCAGATGCTGCTGCCCAGCGACAACACGCTCGGCGAGATGCTCGCGCGCATCGTGTCGAAGGTGTCGGGTTTCGACGGGACATACGCCTCCCTGCAGCAGGCGATTCCCGGAGCGCTCAACTCGGGCTTCAAGATCCCTGCTGCCGGCCTCACGATCGTCGACGGCTCGGGTGAGAGTGCCAACAACAAGGTTCCGCCCGCGACCATGACCAGCCTGCTGCGGTTGATCCAGGCCGGAACGCTGAACCTCGATGTGGTGCGGGCCGCGATGCCCGTCGCCGGCAAGACGGGCTCACTCGCCAGCCGATTCACCGGCGCGAACGCGGTCGTGCGCGGCAATGTGACCGCGAAGACCGGCTGGATCGACACCGAGTACTCGCTGGCCGGGTTCATGACCGCCGCCGATGGCACCGTGCTGGTGTTCACGTTCGACGCGATCGGTGCCGGGATCAAGAGCAGCGCCAAGGCTGCGCTCGACACACTGACCGTCGCGGCATACACCTGCGGCGACAACCTGTCCAACAACTAGCCGACATCGTGGCTCACCGAGAAAGCGGATCATGACGCGGGCGCTGTTCATCATCGACGTGCAGAACGACTTCACCGAGGGCGGCGCCCTGGGGGTCGAGGGCGGTGACGCCGTGGCGACGGGGATCACGGCGTACCTGCGCGCGCATCCCGACCGCTACGACGTGGTGATCGCCTCGCGCGACTGGCACGACGCTCCCGGGCCCGACGGCAGCAACGACAACGGCGGACACTTCGCATTGGATGCCGCCCCCGATTTCGTCGACACCTGGCCGGTGCACTGCGTGGCCGGCACGGCGGGCGCGCAGTACGACCCCGGGCTCGACGCGGACCTCATCGACGTGCACATCCGCAAGGGTCAGGGCAGACCCGCATATTCGATCTTCGAGGGCACATCGGACGACGGCCTGGCGCTGCCCCGTGTGCTCGACAAGCTCGGCGTCGATGACGTGGACGTCGTCGGCATCGCCACCGACTATTGCGTGCGGGCATCCGCTCTCGACGCCATCGCAGCGGGGCGCCACGTGCGCGTCATCGACGACCTGGTCGCCGGCGTGGCGCCCGAGTCGAGCGCGGCGGCTCTGCGCGAGATCGCAGAGGCCGGCGGCGACGTCGAAGCCTCGACCGGAAAGGACCTCACCTGATGTTCGCCAGATTGCTGCTCGTCGCGGCCGCACTGCTCGCGGTCCTGCTGTTCGTGGGATTCGTGTTGAAGGTCTTCTTCAACGCGTTCTAGGGGTCCGGGCTCAGACCAGCAACTGGTGCTTCGCCAGGTCTTTGTAGAGCGGGGTCGAGACGACCAGCTCCGAGTGCGTTCCCACGCCGACCACCCTGCCGTGGTCGAGCACGATGATGCGGTCGGAGTCGACCACGGTCGACAGCCGGTGCGCGATCACCAGGAGGGTGCGGTTCTGGGCGACCGCGTCAATCGCGTCGCGCAGCAGCTGCTCGTTGAGGCCGTCGAGCGAGGCGGTCGCCTCATCCAGCAGCAGGATGGGGGGAGCGGCCAGCAGCGCCCGCGCGATCGCCAGCCGCTGGCGTTCGCCGCCCGAGAGCATGACGCCCGACTCTCCGACCGGAGCGTCGAGACCCCGTTCGTTGCGCTCGAGCACCTCGTCGAGGTTGACCGAGTGCAGCACGGCCCGGCACTGCTCGTCCGTCGCATCCGGTGAGCTCAGCGTGAGGTTGTCGCGCAGGGTGCCGGCGAGCACCGGGGCGTCCTGCTCGACGTAGCCGATCTGGGCGCGCAGGGCGTCGCGCGGTATCCCGCGCACGTCGACCCCGCCGAGCCGGACGACGCCCGCCGTCGGGTCGTAGAAGCGCTCGATGAGGGCCAGGATGGTGCTCTTGCCCGCTCCACTCGGCCCGACCAGCGCCACGCGCGAACCGCGAGGCACCTCGAACGAGACGCCGTGCAAGACCTCGAGATCTCGGGGCGGCAGGGCATCTTCTCCGACCGCCGCAGCAATCGCCTTCTCGCGCTCGGTCTTGTGGGCGCTCTCGGGGTAGCTGAAATGCACGTCGTCGAAGGTGATCGCGGCATCCGTGGTGACGGGTGCGGCCGGTTCGAGAGCGGCATCGTGCTCGTCCTCGCTGGGGATCGCGATGATCTCCTGGATGCGGCCGAGAGCCCCGAGCGCCTGGTTCACCGAGGTGAGGGCACCGAACGCCTGCCCGAGCGGCATGATCATCATGAACAGGAACAGGATGAACGCCACCAGATTCGCGATGGTGATCGCGCCGCTGGCGACCCGGTATCCGCCGACGCCGAGCACGACCAGCAACGACACCTGCAGGGCGATCGCGCTGAGCGGCACGATGAGCGACGAGATCTTGGCGACCCGCACGCCGGCGTGGTACGCGCCCACGGCATCCTCGACCACGGCGTCGGTCTCGCGGGCGGTGGCGTTCGAGGCACGCACCGTGCGGATCGCGCTGATCGAGCGCTCGACCGAGGCCGCCAGGTCGCCCACCTTCTCCTGCTGCTGGCGGCTCGCCGTGCGCACCCGTCCCGAGAGCAGCACCACGGCGACCACCGAGACGGCGATCACGCCGACGGTCAGCCCGAGCAGCACCGGATCGATGACCAGCATCGCGATCAGAGCGCCGAGGAACAACACGGCTCCGCCGATCGCGTCGACCAGCCCCTGCGTGACGACGGCGTAGAGCAGCGTCGAGTCGGACCCGACCCGCGACACGAGATCGCCGGTACGCCGCTGGTCGAACTCGGCGATCGGGAGGCGGAGCATCCGTTGCACCAATTGGCGGCGCGCAGACAGCACGACGCTCGTTCCGGTGCGCTGCAACAGGTAGTGCTGGATGCCGCTGATCACCGCCGAGGCGAGTACTAGGCCGACCAGCGCCCAGACCAGCATGCCGAGCGCCTGGCCATGCTGCACGAAACCGATCACCTGGCTGACCAGAAGGGGCTGCAGCAACGACGCTCCCGCGCCGACCAGGCTGAGCGCCACCACCACCGCGAGCACGCCGCGGTGCTCGGCGAGGTAGGGCAGCAACTGGCGGAAGCTGGCGCGCGGCCCGTCGTCGGGTGTGCGGCGACCGAACAGGCTGCGGCGGGTTCCGGCGGCAGGGGGAGCGGGCGGGAGGCTGGAGCTCATGGCTTCACGCTACTTCCGTGTAGCTCAGAGCTCGTACTCCGACGGGATGCCGCAGGGGGTTCCGGAGGGCTCGGGAGGCTGCCTCGCGGCGCAACCGGCCGCTTAGTGCGCGCAACTCAGCAGCGATCCCGTGCGACGCGCCGCGCCTGACCGGCGACACGCGGAGCCTAGCGGCGAATCGTTGCCCAGTTGCGCGGTTGCCCAGTTGCGCGGGGCCGGCGGCTGCGCGGGCCCGGGCTTGCTCGGGCGTCTGCGGTTTCGCCTAGGGTCGAACCCGTGCCGTCTGCCGTGATCGAAGCCGCCCACCTGGTGAAGACCTATGCCTCGACCAACGCGGTCGACGACCTGTCGTTCGACGTCGCACCGGGGGAGTCGTTCGGTCTGCTCGGTCCGAACGGCGCGGGCAAGTCGACGACGATGCGGATGGTCGGAGCGGTGTCGACGCGCACGAGCGGCAGCCTCAGCATTCTGGGCTTGGACCCCAACGAGAACGGACCCGAGATCCGCTCCCAGCTCGGCGTCGTGCCGCAGACCGACAACCTCGACACCGAGCTGCGGGTGCGCGAGAACCTTCTGGTCTACGGCCGCTACTTCGGCATCCCCCGGGCGGTCGTCGCCACGCGCGCCGACGAGCTGCTCGAGTTCGCTCAGCTGAGCGATCGCGCCAAAGCGAAGGTCGACGACCTGTCGGGCGGCATGAAGCGGCGCCTGACGATCGCGCGCGCCCTGGTGAACGACCCGCGCATCCTGCTGCTGGACGAGCCCACCACCGGGCTCGACCCGCAGGCGCGGCACATCCTCTGGGACCGGCTGTTCCGGCTCAAGGAGCAAGGCACGACGCTGGTGCTCACCACGCATTACATGGATGAGGCCGAGCAGCTCTGCGACCGGCTCGTGGTCGTCGACAAGGGCCGGATCATGGCCGAGGGCTCGCCGCAGTCGCTGATCAAGGAGTACTCGACGCGCGAGGTCGTCGAGCTTCGGTTCGGATCCGACCGCAATCAGGATGCCGCGACCACTCTTCAAGGTGTCGGCGAGCGCATCGACGTGCTGCCCGACCGCGTGCTGATCTACGCCGAGGACGGCGAATCGGCGCTCGCCGAGGCGATCCGCCGCGGTCTCAAGCCGATCACGAGCCTGGTGCGCCGGTCGAGCCTCGAAGACGTCTTCCTGCGGCTCACCGGCAGGAGCCTGATCGAATGACATCGACCTCAGGTGACGACCGACGCCCGGGACGGACGTCGGCGCTGGCGTCGCGGCGAGGCCCAGGAATGGGCCTCGCTCCAAGCTCCAGCGCGCAGGTGCGGTTCGACCACTCGCGCCGCTGGGGCGCCTGGTACGTGGCCGAGCACGAGCTGCGGCGCGTTCCCGGATACAAGTGGTCGATGCTCGCGACCGCCATCGGATCGCCGCTGCTCTACCTGCTGGCTTTCGGGGTCGGCCTGGCGACGCTCATCAAGTCGGGCGGCAGTGCGGGAGTCGACGGGGTCTCGTACGCCCAGTTCGTCATCCCGGCGTTCCTGTGCGCCGGCGCCGTCGGCACGGCGACCGAGGAGTTCACCTTCGGCGTGCTCCTGGGATTCAAGTGGAATGAGACCTACCTGGGCATGAATGCGGGCCCGATCACACCGCGACAGATCGTGGGCGGTCACATCCTCTTCACGACCATCCGCATGGCGGCGACGTCTGGCGTCTTCCTGGCCATCGCGATGGCGTTCGGCGCGATCCGGTTCCCGGAGGGACTGATGGTCCTCCCGGTTGCGATCCTGGGCGGCTTGGCGTTCGGCATCCCGATCGCCGCATACTCGACCACGATCCGCGAAGACCGCGGGCAGTTCGCGGTCATCGGCCGCACCATCGTGCTGCCCATGACGCTGTTCAGCGGCACCGTCTTCCCGATCACCCAGCTGCCGATCTGGCTGCAGTGGATCGGCTGGATCTCGCCGCTCTGGCACAGCACGCAACTGGCGCGCGACGCGGCATACGGTCACGCGGAACCGGGATGGCTGACGCTCGTGCACCTCGTGGTGCTGGTCGGGCTGATCGCCGTCGGCGCGTTCGTCGAGGTGCGGTTGGCGACGCGGAGGTTGAACCGATGAGCGACCCCAGCTCCAGCGCGCGGGGCGTCGCCGCGCTCTACTCGGGCGAGTTCGGCGCGGTGATCGGTCGCGGCTTGCGCGCCACCAAGAGCTCGAACTACATCGTGGTGGCGTCCGGCTTCTTCGAGCCGGTCTTCTACCTGCTCTCGCTCGGGCTCGGGCTGGGCTCGTACATCGGCCTCGTGCACGACGGCGGGCAGGTGATCCCGTACCCCGCGTACATCGCGCCAGGTCTGCTCGCCGTCTCGGCCATGAACGGTGCGATCTACGACTCCACCTGGAACGTCTTCTTCAAGATGCACTTCGGCAAGCTCTACGAGGGGATGCTCGCCACCAGCCTGGGGCCGTTGGATGTCGCGCTCGGCGAGATCCTGCTCGCGCTGCTGCGCGGCGGCGTCTACGCCACCGGCTTCCTGATCGTGATGCAGGTGCTCGGCCTGAACCTCTCGTGGACGGCAATCCTGGCCATCCCCGCCGTGCTCCTCATCGCCTTCGGCTTCGCCAGCCTCGGGATGGCGATCACCAGCTACCTGAAGACCTTCCAGCAGATGGACTGGATCAACTTCGCCCTGCTGCCGATGTTCCTGCTGTCGGCCACGTTCTACCCGCTCAGCGTCTACCCGGTGCCGATTCAGTGGATCATCCAGGCTCTGCCGCTGTGGCAGGCGGTCGACATGCTCCGCCAGTTGACCACCGGCAACATCGGGCCGGGCATGGCCATTCACCTGCTGTACTACGGCGTGCTGATCGTTCTCGGGCTGCTGTTCACCACCAAGCGACTGCGCGCCCTGTTCCTCGACTGACGATCCGCGCGGCGAGCTGCGCTAGTGGGCGTCGCAATAGGCGGCCAACGCATCGTAGACGGCGGCGGCCTGCGCCGGCGTCGCCTTCTGCGTCGCCTCGTAGCCGGCGATGAACGACGTGCGGAAGGTGGCGTTGTGGAATCCGTTGTCGAGGGCCTCCCCGTCGGTGCAGGTCTTCGCCGTCGAGGATTCCGTGCTGACCGCCAGCCGTTGCAGTTCGGCGTCGTCGGTACCGTTCGCGACGGCTTGCTCGAGCGTGTGACCCTGCGGAGCGAGAACAGCCTCCATGAGGTCGTACTCGGTCTGTGTCAGGCCGTGGAAGACGACGGGGTCGTTCTGGTCGCCCGTGCTCGCATCGGGCGACGGCGGCGCGACAGTGGGCGTCTTCGCGCTCGCTGCCAGCGGCGCCCGCGTCAGGGCCGCCACTTCGTTGATCACGCCGGCCGCAACCGAGAGCACGACGAGCGTGAGCACGGCGATGATCGCGATCCGCGCCGGGGCGGGCAGAGTGCGCCGGGGGCTCGCTGCCCAGATCGGAGCGTCGACCGTGGCAGAGGGGAATGCCTCCCTCGGCGGGACGGTCGGAGGCGGGCCGAACGGCGACGGGGCGGGCGCCGGGGCGGGGCGGGGCGGGCGCGGCGGTTGCAGAAGGGAACGGCGACGGCGCGGGCGCCGCCGCTGCAGGCGGGAACAGCGCGATCCAGCCGGCGTAGTAGTCGTTGACCCAGGTCGCGTTCGTCAACAGGGTGGAGGCGTCTTCGTCGCTGATCGCCAGGCCGATTTCGGCGCGCTGCGCGGGATCCCGCAACGCCGCCACGAACTGTTCGAAGCTCGGATGCATCGTCTGAAATCCCCCAAGGTCCGTCCCACTCCGGACTCTCTCAGAGTATTCCTTCCTTTCAGAAAGGAACGACCCGAGTTCAGGGGTGAATCTCCGGGCTACCCCGCGGCTTTGAGTTCGCGCAACGCATGCGCGGTCGCGAGCGCCGCCTCCGCTGCGCGGCCGCCCACGTCCTCCTTCGAGCCCGGCAGGCCGGCGCGATCGAGGCCCTGCTGCTCGTCTTCGACCGTCAGCACGCCGAACCCGACCGGCTTGCCGGTGTCGAGCGCGACGCGGGTCAGGCCGTCGGTGGCGGCGGTGGCGACGAAGTCGAAGTGCGGGGTCTCGCCGCGCACGATCACGCCCAGGGCGACCACGGCATCCGCGCCCGCCTCGAGCGCCGCCTTCGACACAAGCGGCAGTTCGAAGCTGCCGGCGACCTGGATGACCGAGACCTCGGCCCCGCTCGCGTCGAGCACGCGCCGTGCGCCCGAGAGCAGTCCGTCCGAGATCCGGTTGTGCCAGAGGCCCGAGACGACGGTGACCTTCAGGCCGGCTCCGTTCGTGTCGAGCGTGGGGAGTCCTTCGCCGCTCATCGTGCGCCTCCTTGCGCCTCGAAGGCCTCGTCGATGCGCGCGTCCAGAACCTCGTGGGTGGGCAGCGAGTGGCCCATCCGGTCGCGCTTGGCGTCGAGGTAGCCCGCGTTGAACTCGCCGACGCCGACCACCAGCGGCACGAGTTCGGTGACATCGACTCCGCGCTCGCGCAGCTGCCGCGCCTTCTCGGGGTTGTTCGTGAGCAGGCGGACGCTCGAGATGCCGAGATCCTTGAGGATGCCGTGCGCAGCCCCGTAGTCGCGCGCGTCGGCGGGCAGCCCCAGCGCGATGTTCGCGTCAAGGGTGTCGAATCCCTCCTCCTGCAGCCGGTACGCCTTCAGCTTGTTGATCAGGCCGATGCCGCGGCCCTCGTGGCCGCGCAGGTAGATGACGATGCCGCCCTGCTCTTCGATGGTGTCCAGCGCCGCCTGCAGTTGCGGGCCGCACTCGCACTTGAGAGAGCCGAACGCCTCACCGGTCAGGCACTCGGAGTGCACCCGGACCAGCGAGCCGTTCGCCGGCGTGCCCGAGATCCAGGCGACGTGGTCGGCGCCGGTGGAGCGGTCGCGATACGCACGCACGCGAAAAACGCCGTGCTGGGTCGGCACGTTGGTCTCGACCTCGAAGTTCACGCGCGACGACTCGGGCACGTCGACGACCGCGTGCGGATCGGCTTCGCAGCGCTTCTCCTCCATGAACCGGATGAGCGACTCGATGGTGATCACCGGCACGTCTTCGCGCTCGCCGAGCGCGATGAGCCCGGGCAGGCGCTCCATCTCGCCGTCGTCGGCCACGATCTCTGAGATCGCGGCGACCGGGGTGAGTCCCGCCAGCTTCAGCAGGTCGACCGCCGCCTCGGTGTGGCCGTCACGCTCGCGCACGCCGCCATCCACCGCGCGCAGCGGCATGATGTGACCGGGGCGCGTCACCCGCTCCGGCGTCGCGGTGGGGTCGGCGAGCACGCGCAGGGTGTGAGCGCGATCGCTGGCGCTGATGCCGGTGCTGAGGCGGTCGGCGGCATCCACGCTCACCGTGTACGCGGTGCCGCGCGGGTCTTGGTTGTGCTCGACCATCGGCGGCAGGTCGAGCCGGTCGGCGATCTCGTTCGTCATCGGGGCGCAGATGAATCCCGAGGTGTGCTTCACCATCCAGGCGACCCATTCCCGCGAGGCCGACTCGGCGGCGATGATGACATCGCCTTCGTTCTCGCGCCCCTCGTCGTCGGCGACGATGATCGGCTTGCCCGCTCTCAGGGCGTGGAGGGCGGTGGGGATGTCGGCGAGGCTCATGATCTGGCTCCTTCGGTGCTGCGTTGCGTGGCCTCGACGGCGAGCAGTCGCTCGACGTGCCTGGCAAGGATGTCGGTCTCGAGGTTGACGGCGTCGCCGGCCCTCTTGCTGCCCAGGCCGGTCGCCGCGAGGGTCTCGGGGATCAGCGAGACCTCGAACCACTGCCGCTCGTCGTCCGGGTCGCTGACCGCGCTCACCGTGAGCGAGACGCCGTCGATGGCGATCGAGCCCTTGCGGGTGACCAGCGCGCTCAACTCGGCAGGAAGGGCGAGGCGCACCACGCGCCAGGCCGCGCCGTCTTCTGTCGAGAGGATCGTCGCGGTGCCATCGACGTGGCCCTGCACGATGTGGCCGCCGAGGCGGTCTCCGAGGGATGCCGCGCGCTCGATGTTGACGCGGTCGCCGGCCGCGAGCGTGCCGACGGTGCTGGCGGCGATCGACTCGGCCATCACATCCGCCGTGAACCAGTCCGCGCCCTGGGCGACGACGGTGAGGCAGACGCCGTTGACCGAGATCGAGTCGCCGTGGTGCGCGTCGGATGCGGCGAGCGGCGCGCGCACGGTGACCCGTGCCGAATCGCCGCTCTGCTGCCAGGCGGTGACCTCGCCGAGCTCTTCGATGATGCCGGTGAACATTCAGTTCTCCTTGTTCGCGGGGTGTGCGGGGTCTGCGGGGCGTGCGGTCAGGTGCAGATCGTCGCCGAGCTGCTCGATCGCCGTCAGGCTCAGGCGGAGCGCTTGGCCGATCGTCGGGATGCCGAGCTCGCCGATGGCGAGCCGGTCGCCACCCAGCAGGGCGGGCGCGAGGTAGACCGAGAACTCGTCGGCGAAACCCGCCGCGATGACGGCGCTCGCCAGCGTGGGACCGCCCTCCACGTAGACGCGGCGCAGTCCGCGTGCGTCGAGGTCGGCGAGGATCGCCGCGAGGTCGCGGCTGCCGGTCTCGATCAGGCCCGCGGGATGCCGGCGCAGGGCCGCGCTATCCGGAACCGGGCGTTCGCCCACCACCACCGGGATCGGCTGATGCGGCATGAGTTCACCCGCGTCTCCGCGCGCTGTCAGTGACGGGTCGTCGGCCAGTACGGTACCGGTGCCCACCAGGATGGCGTCGCTGGCTTCGCGCTCTTCGTGGACACGCTGGCGCGAGGCGGTGCCGGTGATCCACTGGCTGCTGCCATCGGATGCCGCGGCACGCCCGTCGAGCGTCGACGCCCACTTCACCGTGACCCAAGGTCGGCCGCGCGAGACCGCGGTCAGCCACTCGTGCAGGAGCGTCTCCACCTGGTCGGCGAGCACTCCGCCGAGCACCTCGACGCCCCCGTCGCGCAGGTGCTCGGCGCCGCCGCTCGACCGCCGGCCCGGGTCGGAGAGTGCGTAGACCACGCGCGCGACTCCGGCGTCGAGCAGCGCGACCGAACACGGTCCCGTGCGGCCCGTGTGGTTGCACGGTTCGAGCGTGACGACGGCGGTCAGACCCGCGGCATCCGGTCGTCCGTCGGGCGTCGTGGGCAGCTTCGAGAGGGCGTCGACCTCGGCGTGCGGGGTTCCGGCGCCGTGGTGCCAGCCCTCGGCGAGGATGCGGCCATCGGGGTCGACCAGCACGCAGCCGACCTGGGGGTTGCCGCCGGTGAGCGGCCCCTGCGCGGCGAGCTCGAGGGCGCGCCGCATATACGGCTCGTAGCTCTCGGTGCTGCTCATCCGGTCCTCAGGTCTCGCGCTTTGTCAGGCACATCGAGACGGTTCCGGGGGTGCAGAGCGTGCTGCTCGTTTCCGTGTGCTCGGTGAGAGCATCCGGAAACGCGTGCATCCTCCCATCCGGACTTTAACCGTCGGTCCCGGAATTCCACCGGATCGGCCCCTCTCAACCATCGAGAGGAGTTCGCGGACTATCACCGCCGGTTCGGATTTTCACCGACCCCGGAGCACGTGCTTCGTTTCACAGACTACAACGCGAGCCTGGGAGGTCTATTCCCCGAACCGGCCGCGTGCCTCGACCGGGATGAGCGGCTTCTCGGCGCGGGCACGGATTTGCTGCACAGCCCAGGTGTTACCGTCGGGGTCGCTGAAGCCGAAGAACGTCGCGCCGTCCTCGTCGCCGAACGACGTCAACTCGGAGCAATCGACGCCGCGGCCGACCAATTCCGCTCGAGCCGCCGCCGCATCCGAGACCACCAGATGCAGCGCGCGCATCGAACCCGGCGCCATCTCGGTCTGGCTGGGCAGGTCGCCGAACACGATCGAGCATCCCGAACCCGGCGGTGTCAGCTGCACCACGTGCATCCACTCGTTGGTGGTGTCGTGGTCGAGGTGGAATCCGACCTGGTCGCGGTAGAACGCGATGGAGCGGGCGATGTCGCTCACGGGGAGCACCACGACTTCGAGGGTCCAGTCCATGGTCACGCCGCCTTCTCGGCCAGGATGGCGTCGAGCTTCTGGTAACCCTCGGTGACGCCGTGCTCCATGCCACTCGCGATCATCCCGTCGCGCGCCTGCATGCTCGGGTAGACCGCGTGGATGTTCACGCGGGTGCGGTCGCCGGGCAGCGCGGTGAGGGTCAGGGTTTCGATGCTGACGACATCCGGAACACCCTCGAACTCGAAGGTCTGGATCGCGAACTCGTTCTCACGCACCACGTGGAAGACGCCGTTGAACGCGTACGCGTTCCCGTCGGTGTCGGTGTTCAGGAAGCGGTAGCCGCCGCCGGTGCTGAAGTCGTAACGCTCCACCTCGATCGAGAGGTCTTTCGGCCCGACCCACTGCGCGAACAACGCCGGATCACGGTATGCGTTGAACACGGTGGCAACCGGGGCATCGAACTCGCGCTCGATGTCGATGAAGGGCAGCCCGTCGGGCGCCGTGATGTTCACGGGGTTGGTCATGCTTCGTCCTTTCGTTTCAACAACTCGTCAAGCGCGCGGAACCGCTGTTCGGTCGCGAGCCGGTACTGATCGATCCACGCGGTGAGCGCTTCGAGCTGCGCCGGGGCGAGGTGCACGGGGCGGCGCTGCGCGTCGCGGCTGCGGGTCACGAGTCCCGCCTGTTCGAGCACCTGAATGTGCCGAGACACCGCCTGCGTCGTGATCGAGAACGGCTCGGCGAGCTCGTTGACGGTCGCCGGCCCCCGACTCAGTCGCGCGATGATTGCACGCCGCACCGGATCGCCCAGCGCGACGAAGGCCCGGTCGAGCCGGTCGTCGTCGCTGCTGTTTGTGCTCAACACAATCCTTTATCAATCAGTATGTTGAATACGACCCTTCCGCCTCCGGGCGGTTCTGTCAACCCCCCATCCCCCGGTCCGCTCGACCGTCAACAACTCCGGATGGCTGCAGCCTGGGCGGCATGTCTGGCCCGTTTCCCACCCGTCCTCCGGAGTTCCCGACCGGCGGGCGGTTCCCCCGACCGAACCCGGCCGAGCCACCCGACCATCGACATCACGCGATCCTCCTGTTGTGGATGTCGTCACTCGAGCGGAGCTCATCGCGCGCGGAGTGACTGATCGGCAGATCCGAGCGGGGATCGAGCGAGGCGACTGGGTGCGGCTCCGTCGCGGGCATTTCGCCCTCCGTGACATCGACCCGGTGGCGGCCAGGGCCGTGAGGACCGGCGGTCGCCTGGCTTGTGTCTCCGAACTGAGGCATCGGGGCATCTGGGTGCGCGACTCATCCGCGACCCACGTGCACGTCGGTGCGCACGCAACCCGGCTGCGACGTCTCGACGACGCCCGTCTGCATTGGGGTGGACTTGTGGATCCCCCCGTCGATCGGGCTCACGTGGGACTCGTCGATGCCCTGATTCAGGCGTCTCGCTGCCTCGATCATCGGGCATGGGTCGCGAGCGTAGACAGTGCGCTGCACCTGGGCCAGTTGCATCCGGCTCAACTGACACAGCTCCGGGACGCGCTTCCTGCTCGTGTGCAGCATCTGGTCGGGTTCATCGACGGCCGAGCGGAATCGGGTCTGGAATCCATCGCACGGGTCATCGCTCTCGAGCTGGGATTCCGGGTGCGCTCGCAGGTCAGAATCGCTGGTGTCGGCCGGGTTGGCCTGATCGTCGAGGAATGGGTCGTCGTGGAGACGGATGGCGCCGCGTTCCACGATCAGGCGTTGAGCTCCCGCGATCGATTGCGGGATGCGCGGCTGATCGCCTCGGGGAGGTCGGTCATCCGGCCCGGATATTCCCTGGTGGTCCATGAACCGGATGCGGTGGCGCGAGCACTCATCGGGGCGGTCGCCAGCCACCGCCGTGTCAAGAACTCCGGAGAACTCGTGGCTAGAGCCCGCCGTCGGGCCGAACGGCTCTGCCTCTCTTGAGTTCTTGACTGGGTGACCGTCGGAACGACGCCGACCCGACCTCCGGCGGGCTCCGCCCGGCTCAGCCGCGCAGCAGCGTCGGCACCTCGGCCAGGTTCCGGATGACGGGCACCCGCGCCGCCTGTGCCGCCGCGAGCTGCTCATCCGTCGCCCCGCCCGCGCGGTCGAGCCACACCCCGAGGAGCCCGGCGGCAGAGGCGCCCAGCGCGTCCGTTGCGAGCCGGTCGCCGATGTAGGCGGCCTCGGCGGGCTGCACTCCGAAGACGGAGCAGGCGTGCGCGAAGATCGCGGCGTCCGGTTTCGCCACCCCGACCGAGCCGCTCGCGATCACGTGCTCGATGCGGGGCAGCAGACCGGTCGTTCGCATCTTCACGGTCTGCGCCTCGAGGCTGCCGTTGGTGATGAGGCCGATGCGCAGCGGATCCGGCCCGGCGGTGAGGGCGTCGAGGCAGGGCAGGGTGTCGTCGTGCAGGGTCCAGCTGTTCTTGTAGTGCACCGCGTAGCCGTCGAACCACGCCTCGGCTTCGGCATCGCTGGAGAACACCACGCCGTACGGTTCGACGAACGAACGCGCCCGGGCCCGGCGCTGCCCGACGAAGTCGAGCTCACCGGCGAGGTAGCGGTGGTAGTGCAACTCTTCGAGCTCGTGCCAGCGCAGACTCTCGGCGGCCGCATCCGCGTCGGCGATCGCCCCGCCCAGGGTGGCGCGGTGCGCCGTGATCCCCCGCTCCACTGCCGCCCGGTGCGCGAACAGCGTGTCGTCGAGGTCGAACAAGACGACTCGGATGCGCGTGCCGCCGGTCACAGCGGCCAGCCGTCCTTCGGCTGGCGCTCGTCGTCGCGTCGCAGCATCCCGTGCCAGCTGTCGGGGAACGAGCCGTCGCGCGCCGGGACGATCACCGCAGCGATCCCGGTGTACCGGAAGCCTGCCGCACGCGCCACGCGGGCGGACGCCTCGTTGCCGGGCAGGGTCTCCCATTCGATCTGCTCCACCGGCCGCCCGCCGACTCGGGCCTCGGCGAAGACCCACTCGACGACGGCAGCGAGCGCCTCGACCATGTAGCCATGGCCGCGGTGCTCGGCCCCCATCCAGAAGCCGACGTCGCCGCGGGTGCGCCAGCCGATCATGCCCAGCAGCTCCCCGTCTTCCGAGCGGATGCCCCAGGTGTATTCGCTGTCGGTTGCCCACCAGCGCGGCACGATCCGCTCCACGAATTCCTCGGCGTCGGCGCGCGTGTATGGCCACGGCGTCGTGAGGAAGCGCTTGAACAGCGGATCCTGGCAATAGCGCGTGATCGCGTCGACGTCATCGTCTGTGGGTGCCGAGAGCGTCAGCCGCTCGCTGCGCAGCTCGACCGGGTGCACGCGTCGCTCCCGGCCGTCACGCCCGCGGCAGGAAGCCGACGCGGTCGTAGATCCGCTTCAGCGTCTCGCTCGCGATCGCGTCGGCACGTTCGGCGTTTCCGGTGAGCACGCGATCGAGTTCCGCAGGGTCGGCGAGCAGCTCGAGCGCGCGCGAACGCACCGGGGCGAATGCGGCGACCACGGCATCCGCCGCCTGCGACTTCAGGTCGCCATAACCCCGGCCCGCGAACTCGGCTTCGAGCGACGCGATGGACGAGCCTCCCAGCACCGACAGCAGCGTGAGCAGGTTCGACACGCCCGGCTTCGCCTCCGGGTCGAAGCGGATGTCGCGCTCCGTGTCGGTCACCGCCGACTTGATCTTCTTCGCGGTGACCGCCGGGTCGTCGAGCAGCCAGATGATCCCGTTGTCGCTCTCAGCCGACTTCGACATCTTCGAGCCCGGGTTCTGCAGGTCGTAGATCTTCGCGGTCTCTTTCGGGATCCGCACCTCGGGGATCACAAAGGTCTGCCCGAACCGCGAGTTGAAACGCTGCGCCAGGTCGCGAGTGAGCTCGACGTGCTGCCGCTGATCCTCGCCCACCGGCACGATCTCGCTGTCATAGAGCAGGATGTCGGCGGCCTGCAGGACCGGATAGGTGAACAGCCCGACGCTGGCCGCCTCGGTACCCTGCTTCGCCGTCTTGTCTTTGAACTGGATCATCCGGCTCGCCTCGCCGAAGCCGGTGATCGTGTTCAGCACCCAGGCCGCCTCGGCGTGAGCGGGCACCTGCGACTGGACGAACAGGATGGATGACGCCGGGTCGATCCCGGCCGCGATGTACTGTGCCGCCGTCCGGCGCGTGGCCTCGCGCAGCTTCGCCGGATCCTGCGGCACCGTGATCGCGTGCAGATCGACGACGCAGAAGATGGCGTCGTACTCGGTCTGCAGCTGCTTCCACTGCAGGAGCGCGCCGATGTAGTTGCCCGCGTGCAGCGAGTCGGCAGAGGGTTGCATGCCCGAGAACAGTCGGGGCTTGGTCATGAGATGTGTCCGTTCGGTGGAAGAGCTTCAGATGTCGTAGTCGACGACGACGGGAGCGTGGTCGGACCATCGCTCCGAGTAGCTCGCCGCGCGATCCACCGCGTAGGTGCGCGCTCGGGCCGCGAGCTCGGGTGTCGCGAGCTGGTAGTCGATGCGCCATCCGGTGTCGGTGTCGAAGGCCTGCCCGCGGCTCGACCACCAGGTGTACGGTCCGGGCACCTCGCCGGCGAACCTGCGGCCGAGGTCGACCCAGCCGAGGCCGGCTCCCGCGTTGTAGCGCGGGTCGCCTTCCGCCCCCAGGATGCGGTCGAAGTACGCGCGCTCCTGCGGCAGGAAGCCGGCGCGCTTGACATTTCCCTTCCAGTTCTTGATGTCGAGGGTGCGATGGCCGACGTTGAGGTCGCCCATGATGACGGCGAGCGGATTGTGGGCGGCCAGTTCGGGCAGGCGCGCGACCAAAGCATCCAAGAACTTGTACTTCTCGACCTGCTTGGGCGTGCCGTCCTCGCCAGAGTGCACGTAGACCGAGACGACCGTCACGATGGTGCCGTCGACGTCGTAGTCGGCCTCGAGCCACCGCCCCGCGCTGTCGAAGTCGACGGCGCCGAACTCGACACGATGGATCTCGGCGCGGCTGCGCGACGCGATCGCGACGCCTGCGCGGCCCTTGGCCGTCGCGGCGTCGTGCAGCACGTTCCACTCCTCGCCGAGCAGGGCCGTCACATCGTCGGTCTCGGCCCGCACCTCTTGCAGGCACAGGATGTCGACGTTGCGCCCGGCCAGCCACGGGCCCATGCCGTTGCGGAAAGCGGCGCGGATGCCGTTCACGTTCACCGAGGCGATGCGCAGGGGGCGGGGCATGCTGGCGATTCTATCGGCGGGCGCGTGCCGCCCATTCCGGCCGAGAGCTCACATCACCGCGAACCGCGACGCTGACGCCCGCGGAGCAAACGGACGAACCAACGAGGCCGCGTCTCGGGATCCGGCTGGTTGGCCGCGACCAGCTCGCGCGCGTTGGCGAGTCGCTGAGCCGCGACGCGCGGGTCGACCTCGATGCCGGCATCCTCGAGGCCGGTGGCGATCCATGATGCTGCGATCAGGATGACCTGACACGCCAGGTTGAAGAACAGCAGCAGTCCCGCCAGCACAGCGAACGACGCGATGAGCGGATTGTTCGTCGCACCGCCCAGGAGCGCGGAGCCCAGCGTCTTCAGCACCCCGAGCCCGATCGCCCCGAGCAGCGCCCCGGCGAGCAGCCGTCTGCGCGGGATCCTGATCGCGGCCAGCAGGCGGTACAGGGCCGCGAGCACCACGGTGTCGAGCAGAAACATGACACCGAGCGTGACGATGCGGCTCACCACGGTTGCGATCACGGTCTTGCTGTGGATGCCGACCAGGCCCAGCAGGAAGCTGGTCGCACTCGTCCCGGCGACCGATAGCGCGGCCGAGACCAGCAGCACGAGCCCGAGCCCGACCCCGAGCGCCAGGTCGCGAGCCTTCAGCAGGGCGAAGTTGGCAGCGGGCGATGGCAGCTCGAACATGGTGCGCACGGAATCGCGTGCCCAACCCAACCAGCCGAGAGCCGAGTAGAGCAGGCCGACCAGGGCGATCCCGCCGGTCCAGCCGAAGACGCCCGCCGAGAGCAGCGTGCTGGCTTTGATGGCCCCGCTGCCCCCTCCGCTGTCGATCAGCCCCGGGATCGCGTTGTTCAAGGTGGTGACGAGTGCGTTCCGAACGCCGATGTCTCCGCTGATGATGAGGCCGGCGATCGAGAAGGCGACCCAGAGCGCAGCGAACACCGCGAACAGCCCCCGGAAGGCCAAGCCGCTGGCCAGGATCGGTCCGCGCAGACGCGAATAGTGCTGGACCACCCGGACCGGCTTGAGGGACATCACCCACGCGATCCGGCCCTTCGCCCACTCCACCAGGGGGTGGGGAGCCTTCGCGCGGGCGGCCATGCCTCCACCCTAGGGTTCGCCCTCACGCATTAGGCTGACGCGATACTCAACCCCCGCGGAGCTTTCAGGTTGATCGAGGGCTTCGATGTCGAAGGATGTCCAGTGATGGCGCGCGGCGCTCGTGAACTGCACGGAGTCGGAGTGGGGCGCGGGATCGCGATCGGTCCTGTCCTGTCGATGCCCGAGCCGCTCGCCGAGCCTGCGAACGCCCGACATGACGGCGATGCGGCGGCCGAGAAGGTCGCTCTCGCGTCCGCCATCGCGTCCGCCGTCGCCGACCTGCGCACCCGGGCCGGCCGGGCGGACGGGGTGGGAAGGCAGGTCATCGAGGCGGCGATCCAGATGGCCCAGGATCCGATGCTGGCCGACGACGTGAGCGCGCGCATCGACGCGGGCACCACGGCCGAGCGGGCGGTGTTCGAGGGGTTCCGCTCGTTCCAGGAGCAGCTGACGGCGCTCGGCGGCCACGTCGCCGAACGTGCGATCGACCTCGGCGATGTAGCCCAGCGCATCATCGCGGCCCTTCGCGGTGTGCCGGTGCCGGGCGTGCCGGAGTCGGACACGCCCTTCATCCTGCTGGCCGACGACCTCGCCCCTGCCGACACCGCGCTTCTCGAGCTCGACACGGTGCTCGGCATCATCACCCGCGACGGCGGGCCGACCAGCCACACCGCGATCCTGGCCAGGGACAAGTCGATTCCCGCCATCGTGGGTGTCGGGTCGGATGCCGCGATCACCGAGGGGACGCGGGTCATCCTCGATGCGGCAACCGGGGCGGTGACAGTCGACCCCGACGACATCCAACTGGCGGATGCCGAACGGCGCGCCGCCGAGCGCGCCGCCCAGCCGGCGGCCCCGCTCACCGGGGGCATGCTCGCTGATGGGACGAAGATCCCCCTGCTCGCCAATCTCGGCTCGCCCCGGGACGCGGCCAAGGCCGTCGAGCTGGGTGCCGAGGGGGTCGGGTTGTTCCGCACGGAGTTCCTCTTCCTCGATGCGCAGACCGCTCCGAGCGTCGCCGATCAGCAGAAGCAGTACAGCGAACTCCTGTCGCACTTCCCGGGCAAGAGGGTCATCGTGCGCACGCTCGATGCCGGCGCTGACAAGCCGCTCGCTTTTCTCGCTGCGGCGCACGAAGAGAATCCGGCTCTCGGGATGCGCGGGTTGCGGGCGCTGCGAGACGAGCCGCAGATCCTGACCGACCAGCTGCAGGCGCTGAAGAACGCGCACGACGAATCGGTCGCGTCCGGGCAACCCGCCGACCTCTGGGTGATGGCCCCGATGGTGGCGGATGCCGGCGAGACCGCGTCCTTCGTCGACCTCGGCCGGCGGCTCGGCCTGCAGACGGTCGGGGTGATGGCCGAGGTGCCGTCGCTCGCGCTGGTCGCCGATCAGGTGCTCACGACCGCCGATTTCGTGAGCATCGGCACGAACGACCTGACCCAGTACACGCTGGCGGCCGACCGGATGCTCGGCACCGTCGCCTCGTATCAGAACCCGTGGCATCCCGCGGTGTTGCGCCTGGTGAAGATGCTCGGTGACGCCGGCGCGGACGCCGGCAAGCCGGTCGGCGTCTGCGGCGAGGCCGCGGCTGACCCGCAGTTGGCCGTGGTGCTGGTCGGACTCGGAGCCACAACGCTCTCGATGGCCCCGGCTGCCCTCGCCGACGTGCGGGCCGAGCTGGCCGGCGTGACCCTCGAGCGTGCCAGGGCGAAGGCAGCGGCGGCACTCGCGGCCGAGTCGGCAGACGGCGCCAGGGCTGCGGCCGCATCCGCTTAGAGCGACGGCCTGACGGGATGGTCTGACGCGGCGGCGCTCCGGATTTTCGATGGGAGCGTAACTTTCTCGATGACGCTGGCGATTACCCCATTGAGCGCATCGGTCGGGGGACCGATGGCTCGCGACATCCGGTTCGGGTCCGGATCGCGCTGGGGGAGCTTGACGCTTCCGTCGGCGTTCGCGGCGCCGCCTCGTGCACTTCCCCCGCACGGGCGGCGTCGCGGCGCTCGCGACGACCCGGCGAAACAGGATGCGTCAATCGCGTAACCTGACGGGCCCTTCGAGCGATTACCCGATCGAGCGCGCGCTACAAGAGGGGCACGGCGCTCGACTCAGTCCGGATCAGGAACCGAATCCGATGGGGTCCGTCCCGCGCCATGTGCGCGGGACGACCCCTTCGGGCCGTCATGACCCCCGTTTCAGGTCGTCGTCAGAAGGGACCAGCCGTGGCACGCTGGGTGACATGCTCACCGGCCCGAGCGCGCACCGCGGCCCCTCGACCGATCGGTTCACCGCGACCTATCTCGAGCTCTCGCCCCGCGTTCTCGGCTACCTGCGCAGCCACGGGGTCGACGACCCGGAAGCCGCGACGAACGATGTCTTCCTTGCGCTGCACCGCCGCTTCGAGTCGATCGAGGGCGGGGATGACGGCGTGAGGACCCTGACCTTCTCGATCGCGCACGCGCGCCTGGTCGACTTCCACCGGGCCCAGGCGCGGCATCCGAGGCATGTCCCGTTCGAGGCCGACGAAGATCCACGGCGTGCCCCGTCGGCCGAAGACACCGCGGTCGACGCGATCGGTGGGGCAGCGATGAGCTTGCTCGTCCATCTCGGTGACGATCAACGGCAGGCGATCAGCCTGCGCGTGATCGCCGGGCTCTCACTGGAAGAGACCGCCCAGGTGATGGATCGCAGCGTCGGCTCGATCAAGCAGCTGCAGCGCCGCGCCCTCGAGTCGCTGCGCAGGCTGCTGGTTCAGGAGGCGATCGATGTCTGAGCTCATCGACGTGCTGCTGGCCGAGACCGGGCTGCCGGATGACGCGGTGCTCCGCGAACTGCTCGGCGAGCTGGAGCGGGAGGCGACCGCCGTGCGGCCGATGCCGTCGGCGGCGCTGTCGGAACTGATGAGCCAGCGGAAGGCGGGCGGCGCGCCGCGCTCACGGCGTGGGTCGGTCGTCGGCCGGGGCGCGGTCATCACCGGCGTCGCCCTCGTCAGCGTGCTCGGGCTGGGAGCTGCCGCAGCGGCCGCCAGCCCCGATGTGCGATCGGCTCTCGGCGCGGGAGTCGCGGCGATCGCCCACCTGTTCGATCCCGCGCCGGCACCAGCAGCGAAACCGCTGCCGACTCGAAGCGCGACGTCGTCGCCGGGTGAGAGCGAGTCCCCGGAACCCTCGACATCGGCTACGACGACTCCCACGGTTCCGCCGGCCCAGCCCGGTTCCGAGCCGTCGGACGCGCAGACCTCGGGTGGATCGAGCTCCGGCTCGAACTCAGGCGCGTCCAACGGCGACGGCAAGGGCAACGGCAAATCCGACGGCGAGTCCGACGACAAGGGAAACGGCAGGGGCAACCAGAGCGGGCACGGCAACGGCAAGGGCCGGGGCAACGGGGGCGCCGCGCCGAGTTCGTGACGCCGCGATAGTGTCGAAATGCGGCCGTCCGGTCGCCTCACGGCACAGCTGAGCTCCGGAGGCCACGATGCAGAGGTTCGAGGGGCGCGTCGCCCTCATCACGGGCGCCTCGCGCGGGATCGGCCTCGCGATCGCCGAGCGGATCGTCGCCGAGGGCGGCTCGGTGGTGGTCACCGCCCGCAAGCAGGAGGCCCTGGATGCTGCGGTCGCGGGCTTGGGCCCGAACTCCGTCGGCGTGGCCGGCCGAGCCGACGACGCTGAGCACCGAGCCGCGGTGTACGCCCTCATCGCCGAGCGCTTCGGGCACCTCGACCACCTCGTCAACAACGCCGGGATCAACCCGGCCTATGGCCCGCTGGCCGAGGTCGGCATCGACGTGATGCGCAAGACCCTCGAGGTCAACGTGATCGCGGCGCTGGAGTGGGCGCGCGGGGCGATCTCATCAGGACTGCTCGGTGGCGCATCCCGAACCGGCGCCTCGATCGTCAACATCTCGTCGATCTCGGGGATCGCCGCCGCACCGGGCATCGGGTTCTACGGCGTGAGCAAGGGCGCGCTCATCACGCTCACCCTGCAGGAGGCGGCAGAGTTCGCTCCCGGCATCCGGGTCAATGCGGTCGCCCCCGCCGTCATCAAGACGGACTTCGCCAAGGCTCTCTACGAGGGCCGCGAAGCCGAGGCGGCTGCCCAGTACCCGCTGAAGCGCCTCGGCGAGCCGGCGGACGTTGCGGGCGCGGTCGCCTTCCTGCTCTCGGACGATGCCGCCTGGATCACCGGCCAGACCCTCGTAATCGACGGCGGGGCATCGATCGGCTCGATTCTCTAGCGCTACGGGGTCAGCGGGTCAGCTCGGCCTTCCCCAGCGACATCCTGTGCACCTCGTCCGGCCCGTCGGCCAACCGCAGCGTGCGCGCGGCAGCCCACATCTGCGCCAGCGGCGTATCGGCTGACACCCCGGCCGCGCCGAACAGCTGGATCGCGTGATCGAGGATCCGCTCGACCGCCGACGGCACCGCGATCTTGATCGCCTGGATCTCGGTCATCGCCGCCTTGTTGCCCACGGTGTCCATCAACCAGGCCGTCTTGAGCACGAGAAGTCGCAACGACTCGAGCTGGACGCGCGCATCGGCCGCCCACTCCCGCACGACCCCTTGCTCGGCCAGCGGCCTCCCGAAGGCCACCCGCGACGCCGCGCGCTCGCGAACCAGAGACAGGGCGCGCTCCGCCATCCCGATCAGGCGCATGCAGTGGTGGATGCGGCCCGGGCCGAGCCGAGCCTGCGCCATCGCGAATCCTGCGCCCTCGGTGCCGAGCAGGTTCTCGGCGGGCACCCGCACGTGGTCGAAGTCGACCTCGGCATGGCCGCCGTGCTCGCGGTCGTCGTAGCCGAAGACGGTGAGCGGGCGCATCACCGTGACTCCCGGGGTGTTCCGCGGCACGAGGATCATGCTCTGCTGCCGATGGCGATCGGCACCCGGGTCGGTCTTGCCCATGACGATGAAGAGTGCGGCATCCGGGTTCATGGCGCCGGTGGACCACCACTTGCGGCCCGTGATGACGTACTCCGAGCCACCGTGCCCGTCAGAGACGTGCTCGATCGCCGTCTCGATGTTGGTCGCGTCGCTCGAGGCGGCGTCGGGCTCCGTCATGCAGAACGACGAACGGATGCGCGCCTCCAGCAACGGGTCGAGCCACTCGCGCTGCTGGTCGGCGGTGCCGAACTCGGCCAGCAGCTCCATGTTGCCGGTGTCGGGGGCCGCGCAGTTCATGGCGGCAGGGGCGAGGCGGATGCTGCGTCCGGTCAACTCGGCCAGCGGCGCGTACTGCAGGTTGGTCAGCCCCGCACCGCGGCTCTGCCCATCGCGTTCGGCCGGCAGGAACAGGTTCCACAGCCCGCGAGCCCGCGCCGACGCGCGGAGCCGCCCGACAACGTCCGGCTCGCTCCAGCGGCCCGGGTGCTCGGCAAGCTCGGCGTCCAGCTCGGCCTCGGCCGGGTGCACCTCGGTCTCGAGGAAGTCGGTGAGCACGCCGATCAATTCGGTCGTGCGCTCGTCGGGGGCGAAGTCCATGGGCTCAGCCTCTCGCATCCAGGTGGGCCAGCCCCCATTCGGCCAACGGCGCGACGAACGAGCCGACCTGCTCGAATCCCGGCCCGACGGTCTTGCCGCTGCTGAAACGCAGGTGGATCCCCTCGAGGATGACCGCGAGCTTGTACGCGGCGAACGCCCGGTACCAGCCCAGCGGCGGCACCGTGGCTCCGACGACCGACGAGTACACGTCGACCAGCTCGTCGAACTCCGGATAACCGGCTAGCGGGTCGACCGCGCTGCCCCCGATGCCCGACCCCCCGGTGACCTCGTTGAAATCCCAGTACATGCTGAACGTGCCGAGGTCGAGCAGCGAGTCGCCGATGGTCGCCATCTCCCAGTCGAGCACAGCGGCGATGCGCTCGCCATTGCCGGCGTCGGGATGCACGATCGCGTTGTCGAGGCGGAAGTCGCCGTGCAGCAGCGAATCCCGAGTCGTCTCGGGCCGCGTCAACCCGAGCCTGGCCTGCAGCGTGTCGAGCTGCGCCACCTCGCGGCTGCGTGAGGCGTCGTACTGGGCGGCCCAGCGCCGCAGTTGCCGGTCGACGAACCCGGTGGGGCGCCCGAACTCGGCGAGGCCCACCGAGGCGGGGTCGAGGGCGTGCAGTTCGCCGAGGGTCCGCGCGAGGTCGAGACTCGTCGCTCGCAGCGAGGCCGGGGAGTGCCCGGCGTTGTCGGCCGGGCGGGAGAGGATCGGGCCGGCCACGAAATCCATCAGATAGAACGGGGTGCCGACGCCGGCGGCACCATCGGCGTCGTCGAGATAGGCCAGGGCAGGCGGGACCGGCACCGCGCTGCCGGCCAGGGCCGTGATGATGGTGAACTCGCGCTGCATGTCGTGCGCGGTGCTGAGCACGTGCCCGAGCGGCGGCCGGCGCAGTACGAGCGGACGAGCGCCCCCGTCGACGCGGTACGTCAGGTTGCTCAGGCCGCCGGCCAATCGGGTGGCGGTCAGGCCGCCGCCTTCCGGCGCAGATCCTGCCCATTCCGGATGCGCGGCCGCAAGCCAGGTGGCGAACGCCGCGACGTCGATGCCGGGGGTCGTGCGCGTGTCATCCCCGCTCATGCCGGCACGAGCAGAGCGATCGTCTCGGCGACCAGAGCCGGCCGATCGGAGCCCTCGACCTCGATCGTGATCCGCTGCGCGACGCGATAGCCGAGGCCGCTCTCGTCGACGGCCGTCACCTCGACCCGTGCGCGCAGTCGCGATCCGACGACGACGGGCTGCACGAAGCGGACCCGGTCGAAGCCGTAGTTGACCACGGCGCCGACCCCGCCGACGCCCAGCAGCCCTTCGGTCAGCATCGGGATGAGGGCCAGAGTGAGGGAGCCGTGCGCGATCGGCGCGCCGAACGGTCCCGCCGCCGCGCGCTCCGGCTCCACGTGGATCCACTGGAAGTCGCCGGTGGCTCCCGCGAAGGCGTCGATGCGGCCCTGATCGACGGTCAACCAGTCCTGGCCGACGAATTCGGTGCCGACCAGGTTGCTCAGTTCGGCCGGACGTGCGACCGTCCAGCCCGCGGGGTGTGCGTTCATGCGGTCCCATCCTCCTTGACGAGGATCACCACGCTACCCGCCGTCCGCGCCGATCGCGTCCACCCTGTCACGAGCCACCACGACCCCCTAACGGGGGGTGAGGTAGCCTCGGTAAGGCGCGTCATAGTGGATCAACAGGGCTGTCTCTCTCCATGAGGACGTCGGACCGTGGACTCAGCCACGGAACTGCTTCCTCGCCATTTGGGACATGAGAGGCCCGGAAATGGATCAGGGGGATGAGCAGTCAGGATTCGAAGCTCACCACTTCGGACACGGAGTTGATCGAAAGCGCTCGATCGGGGGATACGAGCGCCTTTGCCGAGTTGTGGCGACGCCACTACCGCTCCGCTGCTCGCGTCGCCCGCCAGTTCACGTCGTCGATCGATGCCGATGACCTCGTCAGCGAGGCGTACGCGCGCATCTTCCAACGTGTTCTGGCGGGCGGCGGACCCACCGGTGCCTTCCGCCCCTACCTCTATACGACGATCCGCAACCTCGCGAGCAGTTGGGGAGCCGCGTCGCGCGACGTCCAGGTCGACGTGATCGAGGAATTCGAAGACGAGCGCATTCCCGACGATCCCGCATCGTGGGCGCTCGATCGCACCCTGACGGCCAAGGCGTTCCGAGCGCTGCCCGAGCGCTGGCAGACCGTGCTCTGGTACACCGAGGTCGAGGGGATGGACCCGCATGAGGTCGCCCCGCTGATGGGGCTGACCGCAAATGGCGTGGCTGCGTTGTCGTACCGTGCGCGCGAGGGACTCCGCACCGCGTGGCTGCAGGCTCACATCTCGAACGCGGGAACTTCGGCCGAGTGCCAGTGGACGATGGCGCGCATGGGCGACCGTGCCCGCAACAGCCTGACCTCGCGCGAGAAGGACCGCGTCGAGCTCCACCTGCTCGACTGCGCCAAGTGCGCCGTGATCTCGGAGGAGGTGGAGGAGGTGGGCTCCCACCTCGCTCTCGTCATGGTGCCGCTGCTGCTCGGCGGCGTCGCGGGTGGCGCGCTGCTCGCCTCGCTCGCTCACCCGGCGTCCGCCATGGCGGCCGAGGTCATTCCCGCTCTCCCCGCCGCCGTGCACGCGGTGGCGTCCGGCGGGGTGCTCGCGGCTCCCGTGCTGGGCGGACTCTCTCTTGGCGCCTCGACGGGCGCGGGCGCCCTGGTCGGCAGTCTCGCCGTCATCGCGGTGATCGGGGGCGGGATCGCGCTCGGCGTTTCGGCACCCGGCTCCCCGCTCGCGGCCGGCGCGCCCAGCAGCCAGACCGCGTCGGCATCCGGCGCCGGAGCATCGAAGGATTCACCGGTCACGGCTTCGCCGACGCCGGGATCGACGCCCACCGACCCGTCGAACACCTCGGCTCTCGGCGGCTTGGGCGGCGCGGCGACCACCGTGGGCAACACCGTCGGCAAGACGGTCGATGGCGTGGGTGACACGGTGAACGGCGTGCTCAACGGGGTCACCGGTGTCGTGAACGGCGTCACGGGTCCTGTGCTCGATCCGATCACCGGGGGAGCACCCGTCGTGACGACGACCGTCGACCTGCATCTCGCGGGAACCGGAACGCCCGGAGCGACCGTCTCGGCCGCGGTCGCCGGTGCCGTGTACACGACGGTCGTGGCCGGCAACGGCAGCTGGGCGATCAATATCAACGCGCTGCCGCAGAACACCACGGGCGCCGCCGCGACCGTCACCCAGAAGACCACCGGGCTCATCGGGGGTCTGCTCGGAGCCCTCATCCCGCTGCAGGTGAACGTGAACTCCCTCGGCTTGCACCTCAGCCTGCTCAACCTGTAGCCGACCCGGCGGAATAGTTCGCCGCCGTCGCGTCATAGTTCGGCCATCCGGCTGTCTCTTCCTGTGAAGACAACTTCACACAGGCTCCGCTCTCCGACGTCCCAGCGAGAGCGGACACGGTCGGTGCCCGTGGAGATCCCAGCCGAAGCGGGCACCGACCTAACGTACGTTTCGCATCCGTCGTTGCGCTCCGGGTGCGAGAGTAAACACGAAGGCCGCCCGACTCGAAGAGTTGCTGGCGGCCTTCGGTTTTGAGTGACGACCGACGCCCGAGACGGGCGTCGGCGCTGGCACGGGCGTGAACGGCCCTGCAGCGAAGGCCAGAAATGGCCTTCGCCCTAAGCTCCAGCGCGCAGGTCCTGAGCGGGCAGGTCGGGCGAACCGCGCAGGATCGCCTGCTTGACCTCCGAGATCGCTTTGGTGACCTCGATGCCGCGCGGGCAGGCCTCGGAGCAGTTGAAGGTGGTGCGGCAGCGCCACACTCCCTCTTTGTCGTTGAGGATGTCGAGCCGCACCTGGCTGCCCTCGTCGCGGCTGTCGAAGATGAAGCGGTGCGCGTTGACGATCGCCGCCGGGCCGAAATACTGTCCGTCGGTCCAGAACACCGGGCAGCTCGAGGTGCACGCGGCGCACAGGATGCACTTGGTGGTGTCGTCGAATACCGCCCGCTGCGCGACCGACTGGATGCGCTCCTTCTCGGGCTTGTCGTTGGCGATGAGGAACGGCTGGATGGCGCGGTACGACTCGAAGAACGGCTCCATGTCGACGATGAGGTCCTTCTCGAGCGGCAGGCCCTTGATCGCCTCGACGTAGATCGGCTGGCTGATGTCGAGATCCTTGATCAGGGTCTTGCACGCCAGCCGGTTGCGGCCGTTGATACGCATCGCATCGGAGCCGCAGATGCCGTGAGCGCAGCTGCGACGGAAGGTGAGCGAGCCGTCCTGCTCCCACTTGATCTTGTGCAGCGCATCGAGCACCCGGTCGGTCGGGTACAGCTGCACGTCGAAGTCCTGCCAGTGCGGTTCGGCATCCACCTCGGGGTCGAACCGCCGGATGATCAGCGTCACGGTGAAGGCCTGGACGGGCGTCTCGGCGGGGCTGCCGGCGGCCGCGCTCTCGGCGACGGCGCCCTCGGTCACAGCAGCTTGAACGCTTGCGGCATCCGACATGCTCAGTACTTCCGTTCCATCGGTTGGTAGTTCGTGACGACGACCGGCTTCCAGTCGAGCGAGATGTGGTCGGCGGCATCCGCCGAGTGGGGGTCGCCGGTGAGGTAGGCCATCGTGTGCTTCATGTATGTGGAGTCGTCGCGCGTCGGGAAGTCGTCGCGCTGATGACCGCCCCGGCTCTCTTTGCGGTTGCGCGCCGAGAACACGACGACCTCGGCCAAGTCGAGCAGGAATCCCAGCTCGATCGCCTCGAGCAGGTCGGTGTTGAAGCGGCGGCCCTTGTCTTGGATCGACACGTTCTTGTAGCGGCCGCGCAGCTCGTGGATGGTCTCGGTCACCTTGGCAAGGGACTCATCGGTGCGGAACACCTGCGCGTTCTTGTCCATCTCGTCCTGGAGCTCTTTGCGCAGTGCGCCGATCCGTTCGGTGCCGTTCGAGTCGCGCAGTTGCTCCACGAGCCCCTGCACGAAGGCCGCGGGATTCTTCGGCAGCGGCACCCAGTCGGCGGTCTTCGCGTACTCGACGGCGTTGTTGCCCGCGCGCTTGCCGAACACGTTGATGTCGAGCAGCGAGTTGGTGCCCAGGCGGTTGCTGCCGTGCACCGAGACGCACGCGCACTCACCGGCAGCGTAGAGACCGGGCACCACGGTGTCGTTGTCGCTGAGCACCTCGGCTTTGACGTTGGTCGGGATGCCGCCCATCGCGTAGTGGGCCGTTGGCATGACCGGCACCGGGGTCGTCACCGGGTCGATGCCGAGATAGGTGCGGGCGAACTCGGTGATGTCGGGAAGCTTGGTCTCGAGCACCTCGGCACCCAGGTGGGTGCAGTCGAGCAGCACGTAGTCCTTGTGCGGCCCGGCGCCTCGGCCCTCCGCCACCTCGAGCACCATGCAGCGCGAGACGATGTCGCGCGGCGCCAGGTCTTTGATGGTGGGGGCGTAGCGCTCCATGAAGCGCTCCCCGCTCGCGTTGCGCAGGATCGCCCCCTCGCCTCGCGCGCCCTCGGTGAGCAGGATGCCGAGCCCGGCCAGTCCGGTCGGGTGGAACTGGAAGAACTCCATGTCCTCGAGCGGCAGGCCTTTGCGCCAGATGATCCCGACGCCGTCGCCGGTCAGGGTGTGCGCGTTCGAGGTGGTCTTGTAGATCTTGCCGAAGCCGCCGGTCGCGAAGACGATCGACTTGGCCTGGAAGACGTGGATCTCGCCGGTCGCCAACTCGTAGGCGACGACAGCAGACGGGCGGTCCTTGCCCTTCACCTTGGTCATGACGATGTCGAGCGCGTAGAACTCATTGAAGAAGTTGACGCCGAGCTTCACGCAGTTCTGGAACAGGGTCTGCAGGATCATGTGGCCCGTGCGGTCGGCCGCGTAGCAGGCGCGTCGCACCGGGGCCTTGCCGTGATCGCGCGTGTGGCCGCCGAAGCGACGCTGGTCGATCTTGCCCTCCGGGGTCCGGTTGAACGGCAGGCCCATGTTCTCGAGATCGAGAACGGCGTCGATGGCCTCCTTCGCGAGGATCTCTGCGGCATCCTGGTCGACCAGGTAGTCACCGCCCTTGACCGTGTCGAAGGTGTGCCACTCCCAGTTGTCCTCTTCGACGTTGGCGAGCGCGGCCGCCATGCCGCCCTGCGCGGCGCCGGTGTGCGAGCGGGTCGGGTAGAGCTTGGTGATGACGGCGGTGTTGGCCTTCGGTCCGGCCTCGATGGCGGCACGCATTCCGGCCCCGCCTGCACCCACGATCACCACATCGTGGCGGTGGTAGTGCACGCCGTCGATCACGTCCCCATCCTCGAAGTCGTCAACGATCTTGGTGTTGGAGGAGTCGGTCACGCGTTCAGGCTCACTTCGAGACGGCCGAGCAGAAGTCGGGGACGAGATTGGCGGGCGCCCCGGCGGGGCAGGGATCGAAGGTGGTCAGCACCAGGGTGCCGAGGGCGATCAGCACGACGACGGCCGCGGCGACCAGGACAAGCAGCACGACCCGGAGCCGGCCGCGCGCATAGTCGTTGATGATCGTGCGCATGCCGTTGCCGCCATGAATCAGGGCGAGCCAGAGCATCAGCACGTCCCAGACCTGCCAGAACGGGCTCGCCCACTTGCCGGCAACGAAGGCGAAGTCGATCGCCCGCACGCCTGTCCCGAGAAACAGGTTGACGAAGAGGTGGCCGAAGATCAGCACGACCAGCACCACGCCCGACAGCCGCATGTAGAGCCAGCCCCACTTCTCCCAGTTGACTCGGCGCCGCCTGGCGACGGCGGGCGGAGTGTGCGGGGAACGGGGGGCGTCGATGGTGGTCATGACATCTCCGCGATGATGTTGGCGATCTGGCGGGGGGCGAATCCGGCGAGCAGGACGATCCAGAGCGCGATGACGACCCAGAACATCAGCCGCTGGTGGCGGGTCCCCCATGCCCAGAAATCGATGAGGATGATCCGCAGCCCGTTGAGCGCGTGGAACCCGATCGCCGCGACCAGCGCGAGTTCGCCGAGCCCGAGGATCGGGGTCTTGTACTCGTTGATCACCGAGTTGTACGCGTCGGGGCTGATGCGCACCAGCGAGGTGTCGAGCACGTGCACCAGCAGGAAGAAGAAGATCGCGACGCCGGTGATGCGGTGCAGCACCCATGACCACATGCCCTCGCGACCGCGGTAGAGAGTACCGGCCAATCGTCGGGGTGCGCGGATCTTGGTGGCGGCGGCTGCTCCGGATTCGGCGGCCTGGCTCGACACGGTGATTCCTCCTTGTGCCACGTTGCGGTCGACGGGTGGCACGCCGTTCGCTCCTCAATCGGACCCTTCGAGTCTAGGCCTGTGCCCGTGCCGTCGCCGTCATGTCGAACGCGCATGGTCGCTCACTAGGGTGGGCACATGGCAAAGCGGGAAGCCGGGCTCGATCGTTTCTACAGCGTCATTCCGGCGGGGGGCATCGGGGCACGGCTCTGGCCCCTCTCGCGCGCCGATGCTCCGAAGTTCTTGCACGACCTCACCGGATCCGGCAGTTCCCTGCTGCGGGCGACCTGGGAGCGGCTCGCGCCGATCTCGGGCCCGGACCGGGTCATGGTCGTCACCGGCCGGGCGCACCGTGCCGCGGTGGAGGCGCAGATCCCCGAGCTCGTCGACAAGAACGTCGTGCTCGAGAGCGAGCCCAAGGATTCGACGGCGGCGATCGGGCTGGCCGCCGCCATCCTGCACCGCCGCGAGCCGGACGTGATCGTCGGATCGTTCGCCGCCGACCACGTCATCACCGACGTCCGCGCCTTCCGGCGTGCGGTCGAGCAGGCGGTCGCTGCGGCCGATGCCGGCTGGATCACGACGATCGGCATCACGCCGACAGAGCCCGCGATCGGCTTCGGCTACATCGAATGCGGCGCCGCGCTCGACATTCCCGGTGCGGCCGACGCGCTCATGGTCGACCATTTCGTCGAGAAGCCCGACCTGGCCACCGCGAAGAAGTACATCGCCGACGAGAAGCACCTCTGGAACGCCGGCATGTTCGTCGCACGCGCCGACGTGCTGCTGGCCAGGATCGGCGATTCGGATCCCGAGCTGCTGGCCGGCCTCGAGCAGCTCGCCGAAGCCTGGGACGACCCGGCGCGGCGCGGCCCGGTCGTCGACCGCGTCTGGCCCGGGCTGCGCAAGATCGCGATCGACTACACCGTCGCCGAGCCGGCCGCCGCCGCGGGGCGACTCGCGGTCATCCCCGGAACCTTCGACTGGGATGACGTCGGCGACTTCGCCTCGATCGCCAAGCTGCACTCGGGGGGGCGCAAGACCGACCTCGCGATCCTCGGCGAGAACGCCCGCGTGCTGGCAGATGCTTCGTCTGGCATCGTGGTCAGCCAGACCAACAGGATCATCTCGCTCATCGGCGTTCGCGACATCGTCGTCGTCGACACGCCCGACGCGCTGCTCGTCACGACGAGCCAGAACGCGCAACGGGTGAAGAGCGTGGTGGACGCGCTCAAACTGAGCGGGCGTTCCGAGGTGCTGTAGCGACGCGGAGATGCGTGCGGCGATCATTTCCGATTCATTACGGCTCCGTCCCGGCTTGGTAACTCTTGAGAATCAGGGTCGAAGGTCCCTCGGCGGCGAGCGTCGCATTGAGTAACGTTGAGCCAATTCGCCCGGCATCGTGCCCGGCGTGATCTTGGAGGACACAGTGACATTGACTTCGCGTAAGACCGCGTTGGCCGGTCTTGCAGCCCTCGGCGTGAGCGCACTCGTGCTCGCCGGGTGCTCTGCAGCCCCGACAGGGGGCAGCACAAAGACGGCCGCACCCAACTTCCTGCCGTGCATGGTGTCTGACCTTGGCGGGTTCGACGACCACTCGTTCAACGAGATCGGCCTCCAGGGCCTGCAGGCCGCAGCCAAAGACCTGGGCGTCAAAGAGAAGCACGTTCAGTCGACCTCCGACGCCGACTACGCGCCGAACATCGAGAGCCTGCTGAGCGCTGGGTGCAACCTGATCGTCTCGGTCGGATTCAACCTCTCTGCCGCTACAGACACCGCGGCGCACGCGAACCCCGACGTCAAGTTCGCGATCGTCGACGATCCGCTCGACAACGAAGGTGCAACCGACACTAAGGGCAAGCCCACCGGCGACGGCAAGGTTGACGTCGCCAACGGCAAGCCGATCCTGTTCGACACCGCTCAGGCTGCCTTCCTCGCGGGCTACGCCGCGGCAAGCTACACGAAGACCGGCGTCGTCGGCACCTTCGGCGGCATCCAGATCCCGCCCGTGACGATCTTCATGGACGGCTTCGCCGAGGGAGTGGCCTACTACAACACGGCCAAGAGCAAGAACGTCAAGGTTGTCGGCTGGGATGTCGCGAGCCAGACCGGTGTCTTCACCGGCGGCTTCGCTGCCGGCGTCGAGGCCAAGACAGCTGCTCAGGGCCTGCTCGACCAGAAGGCGGACGTCATCCTGCCCGTCGGCGGACCGATCTACCAGAGCGCCGCCGAGGCGATCAAGGACCAGAACGCCGGGTCCGTGATGATCGGCGTTGACGCGGACGTCTACAACAGCGACCCAACCGTCAAGACCCTCCTGCTGACCTCGGTCATGAAGGGTGTCGACAAGGGCGTCAAGGCCGTCGTCGAAGATGCCGCAGGTGGCGACTTCAACAACACCCCGTTCGTCGGCACGCTGAAGAACGGCGGCGTCGGTCTCGCACCGTTCCACGACTACGCGAGCAAGGTCGACCCGGGACTCCAGGGAGAGATCGACGCCATCAAGGCGAAGATCATCTCGGGTGACATCACGGTGACCTCGGCCGCGTCGCCCAAGTAGGTCAGCTCGGAGCAATCTGGCGGGGAGGTCGGAGTTCATCCGGCCTCCCCGCCAGCCGTTCGACCCGCATAGATTGGCACCATGAAGCTCGAACTCCGCGGAATCACCAAGCGGTTCGGCGCTCTCACCGCGAACGATCACATCGATCTCACCGTCGAATCGGGCGAGATCCATGCATTGCTCGGTGAGAACGGCGCTGGCAAGTCCACTCTGATGAACGTGCTGTACGGCCTGTACCACGCCGACGAAGGCGAGATCCTGCTGGACGGCGTCGTCCAGCACTTCTCCGGGCCGGGCGACGCGATCGCGGCCGGCATCGGCATGGTGCATCAGCACTTCATGCTCATCCCGGTCTTCACCGTTGCCGAGAATGTGATGCTCGGAAACGAGCCCACCAGGCGGGGCGGCCGACTCGACCTGCCCGCAGCACGCGCGAAGGTCCGCGAGATCGCGGCTCGCTTCGGCTTCGACCTCGATCCGGATGCGGTCGTCGAGGATCTCCCCGTCGGGGTGCAGCAGCGGGTCGAGATCATCAAGGCGCTGTCGCGTGATGCCAAAGTGCTCGTCTTCGACGAGCCGACCGCGGTCCTGACCCCGCAGGAGACCGACGAGTTCATGGTGATCATGCGCCAACTCAAAGAGGCGGGAACGGCGATCGTCTTCATCACCCACAAGCTGCGCGAGGTCCGCGAGGTCGCCGACCGGATCACGGTGATCCGGCTCGGCAAGGTGGTGGGCGAGGCCGTGCCGACGGCGAGCAACGTGGAGCTTGCCTCGATGATGGTCGGTCGAGCGGTCGAGCTCTCGATCAGTAAGAACCCTCCGAAGTTGGGCGACGAGATCTTCGTGGTGAAAGACCTGAGCGTCGTCGACGCTTTCGACCAGTACGTGGTCTCGAACGTGAGTTTCTCGGTGCGGGCCGGCGAGGTGCTGGCGATCGCCGGGGTGCAGGGCAACGGGCAGACCGAGTTGGTCGAGGCGATCCTGGGGCTGCAGATGCGGGTCACGGGGTCCATCGATCTCAACGGCGTGGAGCTCGTGGGTCAGAGCGTCGGCGGGGTGCTCGGCTCCGGCGTGGGATTTGTGCCGGAAGACCGCACAGAAGACGGCCTGATCGCCGAGTTCACGATCGCCGAGAACCTGATGCTCGACCGCTCGCACGGCGAGCCGTTCGTGCACGGCTGGGCCCTGCAATTGGAGGACCTCCGGACATTTGCCGAAGAGACGGTCTCAGAGTTCGACATCCGAGCCCAGGGAGTCGGCGAGCACGTCGGGCGCCTGTCAGGAGGCAACCAGCAGAAGGTCGTGCTGGCTCGCGAGTTGAGTCGTGAGTTGCGGCTCCTGGTGGCCTCACAACCGACTCGAGGACTCGATGTCGGGTCGATCGAGTTCGTGCACCACCGGATCGTGGCGGCGCGCGATTCCGGCATCCCGGTCGTCGTGGTCTCCACAGAGCTCGACGAGGTCGTCACGCTCGCCGACCGCATCGCCGTCATGTTTCGCGGCAAGATCGTCGGGATCGTCCCCGGCACCACCTCCCGCGAGTCGCTCGGCCTCATGATGGCCGGCGAGAAGAACGAGGAATCAGCCGCATGAGCGACACGAGCAAGGCGACTCCGGAGGCTGAGGAACCGACGTTCAACCGCGTCCTGCGCGAAATCATGTCGGGGGGAGCCGTGCTCACGGTTCTCGCCATCGTGCTGGCCCTGGTCGTCGCGGCGGTCCTGATCGCTGCGACCGATAGCGGGGTGCAGGCAGCTGCCGGCTACTTCTTCGCTCGGCCAGGCGACACCTTCCAGGCGATCTGGAACTCGGTCAGCGGGGCGTACGTTTCGCTCTTCCAAGGGTCGATCTGGAACTTCGCGCGCCCCGGATTCTTCAACCAGATCAAGCCGCTCACCGAGACGTTGACCTTCGCGACCCCGTTGATCGTGGCAGGGCTCGGGGTGGCGTTGTCCTTCCGGGTCGGACTGTTCAACATCGGTGGTCGTGGTCAGATCATCGTGGCGGCCGCCGTTGCGGCCTGGATCAGTTGGTCATTCCCGATGCCTCCCGTGGTGGCTTTCTTGGTGGCGACGATCGGCGCGATCGTCGGTGGTGCGATCTGGAGCGGGCTGGTGGGATTCCTCAAGGCCCGCACCGGCGCCCATGAGGTGATCGTCACGATCATGCTCAACTACATCGCCTTCTACCTGGTCTCATTCGGGTTGCGCACCCAGGGCCTGTTCCAGGCGCCCGGCTCGAACAACCCGAGGTCGCCCGGCGCGCTTCATAATGCGGTCTACCCCACCTTGACCGATCTGATCACGGCCCTCGGCGGGCCGGTCTCATCGTTCCGGGTGAATGTCGGGTTCCTGATTGCGATCGCCGCCACGTTCTTCCTGTGGTACCTGCTCTCGCGGTCGAGCACCGGATTCCGCTTCCGCGCGGTCGGCGAGAACGCAAACGCCGCGCGTGTTGCCGGCATCAACGTCAAGTGGGTCTACATCCTCGCGATGATCATGGCCGGCGCCCTCGTCGGCCTGGCCGGCGCCGATCAGGTGCTTGGCACCACGACCACCGGATTCACTGCCGGGGTCGACTCGGGTATCGGTTTCGACGCGATCACCGTCGCTCTGCTCGGTCGGTCGCGCCCATGGGGAGTGTTCTTCAGCGGGTTGCTGTTCGGCGCCCTTCAAGCGGGGGGCTACACGATGCAGGCCTCTCAGCAGATTCCGATCGACATCGTGCTGGTCATCCAGTCTGTGATCGTGCTGTTCATCGCGGCTCCGCCGCTGGTCCGCACCGTCTTCCGCCTGCCCAGTCCGGGGTCTGCCCGCAAGGTGCGCCGGCCCGGCCGTGTCATCGAAGGAGCCTCCAAGTGAGCGTCGCAACAGCGTTCGACAGCGCGCACACGCCCATCGCCCACGAGAAGGTCGTGATTCGCAGCCTCAAGGTGCCGATCGTCTTGGATGTATTCGCCCTGGCCGGGCTCGTGTTCGCCTTCGTTATCCCGCGTGAGGGCACCAGTTCGTTCGGACTGTCGACGCGGACCGACTTCTTCCAGATCCCGACGGTCGTGCTTCCTACGGTCGCGAGCGTGATCGTGCTGGCCCTGGTGCTCGTGGCGGTCGCGGTTGTCGCGCACGTCGTGGTTGCGCGGAGTCGTGACGGGCGTGTGCCCCTGTGGCTCGCGGGGACGTTCGCGCTGCTGTTCCTGGTCCTTTTCCTGATTTGGGCGGCCGCGGGCCTGCGGTCGATCCCCGTCCCCGGTCTGCTCATCGGGAGCCTCGCTTTGGCGACCCCGCTGATCTTCGGGTCGCTCGGTGGCGTCATCGGTGAGCGAGCGGGAGTCGTCAACGTGGCCATCGAGGGTCAGTTGCTGTTCGGCGCGTTCTCGGCCGCGCTGGTCGGGTCGGCCACGCACTCGGCGGTGGTCGGACTCCTGGCCGCGATCGTCGCCGGCGTTCTGGTGGCGTGGGTGCTCGCCGTGTTCGCGCTGCGCTACTGGGTCGATCAGGTGATCGTGGGAGTGGTGCTGAATGTGCTCGTCACGGGCCTCACGAACTTCTTCTACACGAAGATCTTCTCGCCGGTGCCGACACTGAACTTCACCCCGCGCTTTCCCAAGCTGCCGATTCCCGTGCTGAGCGACATCCCGATCATCGGCCCGGTGCTGTTCAAGCAGACGATCATCGTCTACATCATGTACGTCGCGGTCTTCCTGACCTGGTACATGCTGTTCAAGACGCGCTGGGGTCTGCGTGTCCGCTCGGTCGGCGAACACCCGCAAGCAGCGGACACCGTCGGGATCAACGTCAACCGCACCCGGTTCTGGACCGTGTCGATTGCGGGGGCGGTGGCAGGCATCGGCGGCGCGTTCTACACCCTCGACTCGGTGTCGTCGTTCGGCAAGGAGATGACCAATGGGGCGGGCTTCATCGCCCTGGCCGCCGTCATCTTCGGGCGATGGCATCCGATTCGAGCTGCGCTCGCGGGACTGCTGTTCGGTTTCGCCGAGAACCTTCAATCGACGTTCGCGGCGATCGGCTCGCCGGTGCCCAGCGAGTTCCTGCTCATGCTGCCGTACCTCATCACGATCATCGCGGTCGCGGGGCTCGTCGGCCGGTCGCGACCACCAGCGGCCGACGGCCTGCCCTACATCAAGTGATGAGCAGCTCGGTGGCCGAGATCGATTGGGATGCCCTGCGCGCCCTGGCGACGGACGCCCTGGCGCACGCCTACGTGCCCTACTCGAAATTTCCGGTCGGGGTGGCCGCAATCGTCGACGACGGCCGGGTCATCACGGGCGCCAACGTCGAGAACGCGTCATACGGACTCACGCTCTGCGCCGAGTGCGCCCTGGTGTCGAGCCTGCACATGACCGGCGGCGGCAAGCTGGTGGCGTTCGCCTGCGTCGACGGGCACGGCAACGCGCTCATGCCGTGCGGGCGCTGCCGCCAGTTGCTCTACGAGCACTCGGCGGACGGGATGCTGCTGGCCACCGTGTCTGGAGTCAAGACGATCGACGAGGTCATCCCCGACGCCTTCGGGCCGCGGACGCTGCAGGCGTACGCAGAAGCCGACGGAGCCTGACGTGGCCGTGGAACCGTTCGACACCGTCGACCTGATCCGCGTCAAGCGCGATGGTGGGGTGCTGACCACCGCGCAGCTCAGCTGGCTCATCGACGCATATACGCGCGGGTACGTCGCCGAAGAGCAGATGTCGGCCATGACGATGGCGATCTTCCTCAATGGGATGAACGCCGACGAGATCCGCGACCTCACGTTGGCCATGATCGCCAGCGGCGAGCGGCTCGACTTCTCAGGACTGTCGAGGAAGACAACAGACAAGCACTCGACGGGAGGTGTCGGAGACAAGATCACGCTGCCGCTCGCTCCACTGGTCGCGTCGTTCGGTGTCGCAGTGCCGCAGCTCTCGGGCCGCGGTCTCGGACACACCGGGGGCACGCTCGACAAGCTGGAGAGCATCCCAGGCTGGCGCGCCTCGCTCAGCAATGCGGAATTCATGGCGCAGCTCGAGAGCGTCGGCGCGGTCGTCTGCGCGGCCGGATCGGGCCTGGCTCCGGCCGACGGCAAGCTGTACGCGCTGCGCGACATCACGGGCACGGTCGAGGCGATCCCGCTGATCGCGTCGTCGATCATGAGCAAGAAGATCGCCGAGGGCACCGCGTCTCTTGTGCTCGACGTGAAGTTCGGGTCGGGCGCCTTTCTGCACGACCCGGCGCGCGGTCGCGAACTCGCCGAGACCATGGTGCGCCTCGGCAACGACGCCGGCGTCGCCACCCGCGCGCTGCTGACCAACATGAACGTGCCGCTCGGGCTCACCATCGGCAACGCGAATGAGGTGCGCGAGTCGGTGGAGGTGCTGGCGGGAGGGGGCCCGTCCGACGTGGTGGCGCTCACCGTCGCCCTCGCGCGCGAGATGCTCGAGTTGGCCGGCATCGACGATGCCGACGTCGAGGGCGCTCTGAGCAACGGGCGCGCGATGGACAGCTGGCGCGCCATGATCAGCGCCCAGGGCGGAGATCCGGATGCTGCGCTCCCGGTGCCGCGCGAGACGCACGTGGTGCGCGCCGACCGCGGCGGCGTGCTGGTCACGCAGCAGGCACTGCCGTTCGGAATCGCGGCCTGGCGCCTCGGAGCCGGGCGCGCCCGCAAGCAGGACCCCGTGCAGCACGCCGCCGGCATCGACCTGCACGCTAAGCCGGGCGATGCCGTCGTCGAGGGGCAGCCGCTCTTCACCCTCGCCACCGACGACCCCGACCGCTTCGCCCGTGCCTTGGAGTCGCTCGACGGCGCGTACCGGATCGGCGACGTGGGCGATCCGATCGACGACGGAGGCCCGCTGATCGCGGGCCGCATCGGCTAGCGCAGAAATCAGCGAAAGTACGGACTCTTGCGTACTTTCAGCGCTCAAGGCGGTGCTGAACGCGTACTTTCAGGATGCCGTTACCCGGCTGTCTCTCGAGATCGATGAGTCATCGCGGCAACCGGCGCGCGAGCCACAGAAGCAGTTGGTGCGGCGAGCGGTAGTCCTCAGCGGTGCCTCGGTAGAGCGACCAGCCGTCGTCACCGTAACCGCCATCGCGACGGATGTCGCGGTGCCACTGATCCCCCTCCGTGCGGTGGTGGTCGCCCTCGTATTCGATGGCGACCCGATGGTCGGGCCAACTCAGGTCCGGATAGACCTGCCGCCCGCCCACCTCGAGCTCGGCGTTGACGAGTGGCGGCGGGAATCCAGCCAGGATGATCGCGACCCGCAGTTCCGTCTCGGGTGCGGAGTCGGAACGGTCGCTGAGCATGTCGATGGCCGCGCGCAGCAGTCGGACACCACGACGACTCTCGTATCGCGATATCGCGCGCCGAAGCTCGTCGACCGTTCCGGTCGGCGAGCGCCTCCAGATGATCCGGTCGCCCGCTGCGACGAGTTCCCCCAGTCGCAGGCCCGACGCCGCGAGATCGCACCACGTGCGGCACACGGAGGTGATCGGAAGTCCGGCGCAATGTGTGAAGTCCAACGGGTCGAGTCTCACGTGGTGGGGAACGACTCCGAGGGCATCGACCCGGCGGGTGCCTGCGGTCACCCCGACGTGCAGGTGAGTTTCGGCGGCAAAGCGCGCGGGCAACGGCAATCGATGCAGGGCAGCGGCGGTTCGACCGAAGTAGAACGCCCGGTCCGGCATCCGGGGAAGGAACGTCCGCGCGCGGATTGTCGCATCGAGACCCGGATCGGCGTGGGCGCGAAGGCCGTGAAAGGGCGCGACGAGGTAGTGCTTCATGCGCCGCGAAAGTACGCGCCGCGGGCCGCTCTCAGCGCTGGGAGCACATGAAACCGTGTACTTTCGCGGCGGCAGTGAGCGGGGGAGGACCTACGTCCCGGGCTCGCCGATGCGCTCCAGCGCGTCGACCACGAGCGCCCAGAACCGTTCGGCGTCGAGGTCGAAGGTGACACGGGTCACGCAGTCAGCGGGCGCCGGACCACGCAGGTCGACCACCGTCATCCCGAGCGTGTGCTCGCCGCGGGTCTCGATCGCGATCGGTGCCTGCACCGTGCGCACCAGCGTCGGATCGATCACGTACGCCACCGCAACCGGGTCGTGAACCGGCGGGTGCTCGAAGCCCTGGGCGTCGCGGTATGCCTTCTCGAAGAACTCCATGAGCTCGCCGACGAAGACGGCCGGTCCGGTGCCGACCCGGGCGATGGCAGCGCGCACCTCAGGGGTCGCGACCGCCTGGTGCGTGACATCCAGCCCGACCATGGTCAGCGGCCAGCCCGCACCGAACACGATGGCGGCGGCTTCGGGGTCGATGACGATGTTGAACTCGGCGACCGCGCTCCAGTTGCCCTCGCGTGCTCCGCCGCCCATCAGCACGACCTCTTTGACCCGGGGGATGATGCGGGGCTCGAGCCGCGCCGCCAGCGCGATGTTGGTCAGCCCTCCCGTGGGCACGAGCGTGATCGAGCCCGGCTCGGCGGCCATGATCGTGTCGACGATGAATTGCGCGGCCGGCCGCGGGTCGAGTCGGATCGTCGGCTCGGGCAGAACCGGCCCGTCGAGCCCGGACTCTCCATGGATCTCGCCCGCCGTCTCGATCTCGCGCACGAGTGGCCGTGCCGACCCGGCCGCGAATGGCACGCCGACGATCCCCGCGACCCGCGCGACCGACAGCGCATTGCGCGTGACCTTGTCGAGAGTCTGGTTGCCGACCACCGTCGTGACACCGACGAGCTCGATCTCGGGACTGCCCCAGGCGAGCAGCATCGCGACGGCGTCGTCGTGCCCAGGATCGCAGTCGAGGATGATCTTCGTCGGCATTCTCCGAGCCTAGGGGCCGGTAGATTCTAGGTATGAGCGACCGCGACGACGTCACGCTGCCCGGCGGTGGGATCGGCCTGCGGTCCCTGCCCAAGATCTCACTGCACGACCACCTCGATGGCGGTCTTCGGCCCCAGACGATCATCGAGCTGGCCGAGCCGCTCGGCATCGAACTGCCGGCCACCACCGCACCCGAACTCGCCGCCTGGTTCGCCGAGAAGTCCGATTCGGGATCCCTGGTGGAGTACTTGAAGACCTTCGACGTCACCATCGCGGTGATGCAGACCGCCGAGGGCCTCACTCGGGTGGCACGCGAATTCGTCGAAGACCTGGCGGCCGACGGCGTGATCTACGGCGAGCTGCGCTGGGCGCCCGAGCAGCACCTGCAGCGCGGGCTCACGCTCGACGAGGCCGTGGAGGCGGTTCAGCGCGGCATCGACGCCGCCGTCGACGCGGTGCGCAGCGACGGCGGCTGGATCCGAGCGGGCCAGCTGGTCAGCGCCATGCGCCACCTCGACCGCGGCACCGAGATCGCCGAACTGGCTCTGCGCCACCGCGACCTCGGGGTCGTCGGCTTCGACATCGCCGGGCCCGAGGCCGGATTCCCGGCATCGCGCCTGCACGAGGCGTTCGACGTGCTCGCGCGGGCGTGCTTCCCGGCCACCGTGCACGCGGGCGAGGCCGATGGCGTGGAGAGCATCCGCGGCGCCCTGGTCGACGGCCACGCGCTGCGGCTGGGGCACGGCGTCCGCATCGCAGAAGACATCACGATCGAGCGCTCAGACGACGAGAACACCTTCGTCACCCTGGGCCGGGTCGCCCAGTGGGTCAAGGATCGCGGCGTCGCGCTCGAGACCAGCCCGAGCTCGAACCTGCAGACCGGCGCGATCGCGGCGTGGGGTTCGACGATGGCCGATCACCCCTTCGACCTGCTCTACCAGCTCGGCTTCCGGGTGACGGTCAACACCGACAACCGGCTGATGAGCGCGACCACCCTCACCCGCGAGCTCCGCCTGCTCGCCGAGGCCTTCGGCTACGACCTCGACGATGTCGAGGCGTTCCAGCTCAACGCCGCCGAGGTCGCGTTCCTGCCGCTCGAAGACCGCGAAGAGCTGATCGAGCGGATCGGAGCCGGCTTCGCCGGAGCCAGGGCGGCGTTCGCCGCCGGCCGCGGCTGATGGCCCTTCCCGCGCTTCCCGACGAAGCGATCCAGTTGCACGCGACCGCGGCGGACTGGCGCGCCGCCGTCGAACTGGCCGGTGCCTGTCTGGCCCGGTCGGGCGCAGCGGCGCCAGGCTATGCCGACGAGATGGTCCGGATGATCGAGGAGCACGGTCCCTACGTGGTGATCGCGCCGGGGCTGGCCCTGGCGCACGCGCGGCCCGGCCCCCAGGTGCTGGATGACGGACTCGCCGTGGTGACGCTCTCGACGCCCGTGGCCTTCGGCCACCCGCACAACGACCCGGTGCGCGTCGTGCTCGCCCTAGCGGTGCACTCGCCTGCGCACCACCTGCGCATGGTCGCCGAACTGGCCAACCTCTTCAACGACTCCGATGCCGTCGAGCGTCTCGCCGAGGCGGAGTCCGCCGACCAGGTGCGCGCCATTCTCGGCGCGACCGCCTGAGCCGGCCCCTAGGCCGCGAGCAGCGCGCGCATCGCGTCGTCGAGTTGGGCGAGGGCGGCCGCGGCCGCGGCCAGCCGCTCGGCTCCGCTTCCCGATTCGGACACCGTGTCGAGGTAGCACTTGAGCTTCGGCTCCGTGCCGCTCGGCCGCACGATCACCCGTGCGCCGCCCTCCAGATGGAATCGCAGCAGGTCGCTGGGCGGGAATCCCTCGAAGCCCTCGACGAAGTCGTCGATGCGCTCGACGCGGATCCCGGCGATGCGCGGGGGCAGCTCGGCGCGCAGGCTCGACATCGTCCGCTCGATCTGGGCGAGCTCAGACACCCGGATCGAGATCTGCGACGAGGCGTAACCCCCGAAGGTCTCGGCGAACTCGATGAGGTGCTGGTCGAGGGTGGTTCCCGCGGCGGCCAGTTCGGTGAAGAGGCCGATCACTCGCACGGCGGCCGAGATGCCGTCCTTGTCGCGGACCTTGTCCGGGTCGACCAGGTAGCCGAGCGCCTCCTCGTAACCGAAGGCGAGACCTCCAACACGCGAGATCCACTTGAAGCCGGTCAGGGTCTCGACGAAGTCCAGGCGGTGCCGGCGCGCGATGGCTCCGAGCGCGGGCGAGCTCACCAGGGAGCACGCCAGGGTGGCTGTGTGCTCCTCTGCCGCAGCCACCAGGAGCCGCGCCGCTTGCCAGCCGAGCAGCCAGCCGACCTCGTTGCCGCTGAGACGGCGCCAACCGCCGGGGGCGTCGCGGTCAGGAACCCCGACGGCGAGCCGATCCGCGTCAGGGTCGTTCGCGACGATGAGGTCGGCACCCGTCGTCCTGGCGAGCTCGAAAGCCAGATCGAGTGCGCCCGGCTCCTCGGGGTTGGGGAAGGCCACCGTCGGAAAGTCCGGATCGGGATGCAACTGCGCATCGACGGTGATCGGAGCCGCGAATCCGGCCGCCTCGAACACCGCAGCGGCCGTCTCCCACCCGACGCCGTGCATCGGCGTGTAGACGACGCGGAGTGCAGACGGCGACGTCGCGAGAGCCGCGGTCTGGCGGACGTACTCGGCGATGACGCTTTCGGGTGCGGTGCCGAACTCGGAGGATCGTGGCAGCGCGATGATCGATCCAGACGCAACGCGCTCGATCTCGGCCGCGATCCGGGCGTCCGATGGCGGCACGATCTGCGATCCGCCATCCGCATCGCCCAGGTACACCTTGTACCCGTTGTCACGCGCCGGGTTGTGGCTCGCGGTGACCATCACCCCCGCACTCGCGTCGAGGTGGCGCACCGCGAAGGCCAGCACCGGCGTCGGCAGCGTGCGCGGCAGCAGGGTCACCTGCACCCCGGCGCCCTGCATGAGCTCGGCCGTGTCGTGGGCGAACACGCTCGAGTTGTGGCGGCTGTCGTAGCCGACGACGACCGTCGGATGCGGCTCCCGGCTGAGCAGGAAGGCGGCGAGTCCCGCGGCGGCCTGCGACACCAGCACGCGGTTCATCCGCATCGGACCGGCGCCCAGCTCTCCGCGCAGGCCGGCGGTGCCGAACTCCAGGCGGCCGCCGAAGCGCTCGGCCAGGTCGGCTGCGGCCGGGGCGTCACCCGCCTCAGCCTCGGCGACCAGGGCATCCAGTTCCGTCCGTGTCACCGGGTCGGGGACGCCCG
>CAVZZQ010000009.1:0-1310023 GCA_963779775.1 uncultured Actinomycetota bacterium
TCAGCGCGATCGCCAGGTCACGACGACGTGCAGCAGCGGCAGCGCCGCCGCCCCCATCAGCGTCCACCCGAGCCAGGGCACCGTCGGGAGCATGAACACGCCGGCGAACAGCAGGCCTGCGAAGATGATCGCCGATACCAGCCGGCCCAAGGAGCGCTCGAGCGAGCGCAGGCGGCGGTCGATCTGCGGGGTCTGCACGGCGACCTGGCCGCGATCGATGCGGGTCGTGAGCTCGTCGAGGCGGCGGGGGAGCGCGGCCAGTGTCGTCGCCAGCGAGAGCGCCTTCTGCGGCAACTCGCGCAGGGCCGACGCGCCGCCCGATGACAGAACGTCGCGGGCGAAGGGCTCCACGGCATCCCACATGTTGAAGTTCTTGTCGAGCGCGCTGGTCACGCCCGAGGTGAGCGAGATCGTGCGGATCAGCAGCAGGAAGTTCTCGGGCAGTTGGAACGGCAGCGCCCGGATCGTCTCGCCGAACTGGCGGGCGAACGCCTCGAGCTCGCGCTGATCGACCCGCTGCAGCTCGGCGATGCCCATGCCGCCGAAGCGGTCGAACAACGTCGTCATGGCGCGCTCGAGCTCGTCGGTGTCTGCGGCCGAGAGCAGCACTCCGAGGCGCTCGAGCGAGCGCACCAGTCCGCGGCTGTCGCGGCCGACGGCGGCCAGGATGAAGTCGCGCAGGCCGGCGCGCAGCGAGTCCGAGATCGAGCCCATCATGCCGAAGTCGACGTAGGTGAGGGCGAAGCCGCCGTCAGCTCCCGGGGTCACGAAGATGTTGCCCGGGTGCGGGTCTGCATGGAAGAAGCCCGCGACGAAGATCTGCTGGAATGCCGAGCGCGCGAGAGCCATGGCGACGGCGGCCGGGTCGATGCCGGCGGCCACGAGCGCCTCGACATCCGTGATCTTGATGGCCGTCACGTCGCTCAGGGTCAGCACCCGCAGCGAGGTGCGCTCCCACGCGACGATCGGCGCGGTGACGGCGGAATCGGATGCGAAGTCGGCGGCGAAGTGCTCGGCGTTGGCGGCCTCGTGCAGGTAGTCGATCTCTTCGTGACTGGTCGCGGCGAACTCCTCGACCAGCGCAGGGCGCGTCGACCCGGCGCGAGATCAGCCGGATGCGCGACACCCACTGGCTCACCCGGCGCAGCGCCGCCAGGTCGACGGCCACCACCTGGTCGATGCCGGGGCGCTGCACCTTGACCACGACGTCGGCGAAGCCCAGGTCGGCGGCGAGGGCCGGGGTCAGGCGGGCTCGATGCGCCTGACCGAGGGATGCCGCGGCGATCGGCACCTCATCGAACGACTCGTAGGCCAGCGCGAGTGGGATGCCGAGCTCGGCCTCTGTCGCCTGCTTGATGCCGGCGAACGGCTCGGCCGCCACCTCGTCTTGCAGCCCCTCGAGCTCGTCGGTGATCTCGGGCGGCAGGATGTCGAGGCGCGACGACATGAACTGCCCCACCTTGATCATCAGCCCGCCCAGGTCGACCGCGAGGGTGTGGAAGCGCCGCGCGAGCTTCTGCAGGCGCGCCGGGCGGCCGCGCGCGGCCAGGCCGCCGAGCCCGATCCGCGGCAGCACCAGCTCGAACCACCAGGCCTGCACGAAAGCGCGCGTGGCGAAGCGCATGATCCGGCGGTAACGCGCCCGGAACATGCGGCCGGGCGGGCGCGCCGCAGCGGCCGCGGCGGGTGCCGTGCCGGGGCTTCCGGCGCTCACTCCTCGGCGAGGATCGCGTAGAGCTTGCGGCGGGCCTCGTCGATGATCGCGACGGCGCGCTCGTGCTGCTCCTTGCTCCCGCTGCTCGCAACCTGCCCGAGCGCCTGGGCGAGCTTGGCGCCTGCCTTGGGCAGGGCGGCGCGCTCGGGGTCCCAGCCGCGGCGCGACTCGGAGGGATGCGGCGCGGCCGTGAACTCGGCGGCGGCCTCCTTGCCGGCATCCGTCAGCGCGTAGACCTTGCGCTCGCCCTCTTGGGTGGCGGTCGCCAGTCCCTCGTCGACCAGCAGCTGGAGCGTCGGGTACACCGAGCCGGGGCTCGGCTTCCAGGTGCCGCCCGACCGGGTCTCGATCGCCTGGATCAGCTGGTAGCCGTGCATCGGCTCCTCGGCGAGCTCGACCAGGACGGCGGTGCGGATGTCGCCACGGCCCATGCGGCCGCCCATGCGTCCCATGTGCCCGGCGAACGCCGGGCCGAACGCGTCGCGCAGACTGTCGACCGCCTCTCGCAGGTCGAAGCCGTAGGTGGATGACGTGCTCACGATGGTGTCCTCTCTCGCGATCCAGCGATAGCTAACGATACATCGGTAACGGCGCGGGCCGAAGCCCCCGGGTGCATCATGGACTATGGATGACCGCCCCCCGCCGCGCGACGAGACCAAGGTCACCGAGCAGCCGCCGCTGACCTTCTCCACTGGGCGCATCTGGCTCGTGGTCGGCGGCCTGTTCACCGCGGTGGCGCTCGCGGTGCTGATCCCGCAGGCCGTTGCTGGTTTGCCGCCACGAGGCGTGCCGGTGGCCGCGGCGATCGTCGACGTGGTGCTCTACGCCGGGATGGTGGTGGTGCGCTTCGTGGTGCCGGTGCCGCGCCTGCGCAGGCGCCTCGGCCTGCTCGCGATCGGGATGCTCGCGATCGCCGCCGTCTCGCTGGCCGCGGTGCTGATCGTGGGCTTCGCCAGCGGCACGCCGGTCACCTGAGACGCGGGTCTGCGGACCAACTCGCCCTTGGCGCCGGGGCGCGCGTCAGCGGCCGGTGATCTCGGTCCACGAGATGGGCGGCAGAGTGATCGAGCCGGTCGCGCCGTCGACCGTGAGAGTGTCGTTGACCTTCAACCCGACCCGGTCGGGAGCGGCGAGGGTGTTGGCGGCGAGCGGATCGCTGTCGCTGAGCGTCCGGGCGGTGGCCGACTCGAGCCCGTGACCGAACGACAGTTCCAGCCGCACCGGCTGCTCACTGCGGTTCACGACGAAGACCGCCGACTCGCCGGTGCTTGCGTCGAAGGTGGCGACCGCATCCACAACGGGCACGTCGCCGTACTCGGCCGTCGCGTAGCTCGGCGCCTCGACGATGGCCGCGATGGCCTGGCCGTGAGCGTGCGCCGAGGTGGCGGCGAACGGGAAGAAGGTGGTCTGCCGCCAGGCCGCTCCGCCGGGTTCGGTCATGATCGGCGCGATGACGTTGACCAACTGGGCCAGGGATGCGCTGGTGACCCGGTCGGCGTGTTTGAGCAGCGAGATCAACAGGCTCCCGAGCACCACGGCATCCGTCACCGTGTAGACGTCTTCGAGCAGGCGCGGAGCGATCGGCCAGTTGTCGATGCCCTCGATCTTGTCGACCTTCTGGAAGCGGTCGATGTCCCAGATGTTCCACTCGTCGAACGAGATGTTGATGCGTCTTCGTGCTCTGCCGCGCGGCTTTCTCGTGGTCGGCGGCGGCGGCGACCGACTCGATGAAGGCATCCATGTCGATGCCCGAGGCGAGGAAGCTCGCCCGGTCGCCGGCGTCGTGGTAATAGGCGTGGCATGAGATGAAGTCGACCTCGTCGTAGCTGTGGCTCAGCACCACCCGCTCCCACTCGCCGAAGGTGGGCATCGAGCGGCCGGACGAGCCGCACACCACGAGCTCGAGGCTGGGATCGAACCTCCGCATCGCGCGCGCGGTCTCGGCGGCGAGCTTGCCGTAGTCGTCGGCCGAGCGGTGGCCGAGCTGCCACGGCCCATCCATCTCGTTGCCCAGGCACCACATCGAGACCGCGAAAGGCTCGGGCCGCCCGTTGGCAGCGCGCTGCTGCGACAGGGCCGTGCCGCCGGGCAGGTTCGCGTACTCGAGCAGATCCAGCGCCTCCTGCACGCCGCGCGTGCCGAGGTTGAGGGCGAGCATCAGCTCGCTGCCGATCAGCTCCAACCACCGCGAGAACTCGTGCAGCCCGACCTCGTTCGTCTCGGTCGTATGCCAGGCCAGATCGAGGCGACGCGGGCGGTCGTCTCGCGGGCCGACGCTGTCCTCCCACCGGAACCCCGACACGAAGTTGCCGCCGGGGTAGCGGATCGTCGTGACCCCGAGCTCTTTCACCAGTTCGACCACGTCGCGCCGGAACCCGTCGGGGTCGGCGGTGGGGTGGCCCGGTTCGTAGAGACCGTCGTACACCGAGCGCCCGAGGTGCTCGACGAACGAGCCGAACAACCGGCGGTTGATCGGCCCGATCGCGTTGGCCGGGTCGATCGTCAGGGTGGCGTTGAGCATGCGCCCATTCAACCGGGTCGACTGGCTGCGCGTCAGCCGAGTTGATCGCGGCGCCGCGTCAGGTACGTCGACTCCGCGGTGTTCCCCGCCAGTTCGATGGCGCGGTCGTAGGCGGCGCGCGACTCGGCGCTGCGGCCCAGCCGTCTCAGCAGGTCGGCGCGGGTCGCGTGGTAGGCGTGGTATCCGTCGAGCGCGGCCCCCAGCCGGTCGACCGCCGCCAGCGCCACGTCGGGCCCGTCGACCTCGGCCACCGCGATGGCGCGGTTGAGCGCGACGACCGGCGACGGGTCGACCCGGACGAGCTGATCGTAGAGCGCGACGATCTGCGTCCACTCGGTGTCGCGGATGTCGCGCGCCGAGGTGTGCACGGCGTTGATGGCGGCGAGCAGCTGGTACCGCCCCGGCGCCTCGCCGGAGGCCACGCGCGCACGGACGAACTCGTGCCCCTCGCGCAGGAGAGCGGCATCCCATGCCCCGCGGTCCTGCTCGTCGAGGGTGACCAGTTCGCCGCCCGACGACACGCGAGCAGAGCGGCGCGCCTCGGTGAGGAGCATGAGGGCCAGCATCCCGTCCACCTCGCCACTGCTCGCTGCAGCCTCAGGGAGCAGCCCGCGGATGAGCCGGGTGAGCCGGATCGCTTCGGCCGTCAGCTCGGCGCGCACCGGGTCGGTGTCAGGTCCGGTCGCCAGGTAGCCCTCGTTGAAGACGAGGAACAGCACGGTGAGCACGCCGTCGATGCGCGCGGACAGGTCGTCGGCCGATGGCATCCGGAACGGGATGCGCGCCTCGCGGATCTTGTCTTTCGCGCGGGTGATGCGGCGCGCCATCGCGGTCTCCTGCACGAGGAAGGCCCGGGCGATCTCGGCCACGGTCAGCCCGCCGACCATCCGCAGGGTCAGGCCGACCCTGGCATCCATCGCAAGAGCCGGGTGGCAGCAGATGAACAGCAGCCGCAGACGCTCGTCGTCGATGGCGCCGAGAGGTTCGAGAGGTTCGTCGTCGACCACCAGCAGCGCCTCCCGGTACTTGTCGTCGCGCTTCTGCTCGCGGCGGATCCTGTCGATCGCCTTGCGGGTGGCGGTGGTGGTCAGCCAGCCACCGGGGTTGGGCGGGATGCCGTCGGCAGGCCATCGCTCGACCGCGGTCGCGAAGGCCTCAGCGGCCGCCTCCTCGGCGATGTCGAGGTCGCCGAACCTCTTGGCCAGCGTCGCGACCACCCGCGCCCACTCGTTCTGGTGGGCCCGGGTGATCGCGTCGGCGAGTTGCGAGCCGAGGGCGGGGCCGCTCATCCCTGCGGGTCGTAGGGCTGGAAGGGCCGCACCTCGACCTTTCCCTGGCAGGCTTTCGAACCCTCGGCCGCGAGCGCGAGGGCCTGGTCGAGGTCGGTGGCCTCGATGATCCAGAAGCCGCCGAGGTACTCCTTCGACTCCAGGTAGGGCCCGTCGGTGACCACCGGCGGGTCGACCTGGCCGTCGACCACGGTTGCCGAGGTCGCCGACGCGAGGCCGTTGGCGTAGACGAAGTGACCCGCGGCCTGCAGCCGCTCGTTGAACGCGCCGGTGTCGGCCATCGCCTTCTGCATGGTCTCTTTGTCTGGATAGCTGCCCAGTTCGGTGAGCTCGGCCGGGCCGTAGACGGACATCAGGTACTGCATCGGATCATCTCCCATCCGGGGCACCCCTCATGGGCAGCCACTCACCGGTACCACGAACGAGTCTGCCGTGATCGGACACCTCCCGGGAATCCACCTCAATAAAGGTGCGGGATGATCTTCGACGGCACCTTGGCGGTGTACTCGTCCCACAGCGCGCCGTACTTCGCCCGGCACACCTTGTCGTCATCGGCCTGGCGGCTGAGGAAGAGCGCGATGTAGTACAGCGGATAGAGCCACACCATCCAGACCCCGAAGTAGCCGGGGGCCAAGGCGATGGCGACCGCCTGGATGATCTCGCCGAGGTAGTTGATATGCCGGCTGACGCCCCAGAAGCCGTTGACAAGCAGGCGGTGCTCGCCGTCGCTGATGGCCCGCGGTGCGAGCCACAGGAACCGGCGCTCGGGCGCGGTCTTGAAGAAGAACTTCTGCATGTTGGCGCCGCGCGTCAGCACCCAGCCGCCGAGGAAGAGCACGCCGAACAGCGCCGTCACCCAGACCGGCAGCCGGGGGTCGGGCAGGCCGGCCGTGAACCAGAGCGCGACCGAGTAGAAGAACGGGTAGAACGCCAGGCAGCCGAACCCGAGCTTGAAGCCGACGCGCTCGGCGATGAAGTCGTATGTCCAGAGATGGATGCGCTCGAAGATCAGGTACTCGCAGCAGAACCAGGTCAGCATGGCGCAGCCGAGCAAGAAGCCCGGGTTGATGCTCTTCACCGTCTCGAGGTGGAACGCCGCGAACGACAGCACATTGAGCTGCAGCATGACGGCGCCGACCAGGTACAGCCAGACCTTGGCATCCACGAAGCCGTCTCGCAGCTGCACGTCTTTCGCGCGGCCGAACCACAGGTCGGCGGCGACGCCCCTGCCGGTCGAGGGATGCCGCAGCACGACCACGAACGAGAACACCAGTCCGATGACCACGGCCCCGATCAGCCCCCACCACCGCGTCTCGTACAGCCAGGTGAACGGCACGAGCCGCAGGTATCCGAGCAGGAACCACAGGATGACGCTCGCCAGCAGCACCCACCGCCCGTTGGTGCGGTATCGCAGCACCTGGCCGTCGGCGCCGGTCACATACCCCGGTCGGCGCTTCGACGGGATCACGACATGCAGCAGCGTGATCACCGCGTAGGCGACCAGCGGGGTGATCAGACCCAGGACGATCGTCATGACAGGCCTCCGGTGTTCTTCGACATGATGGCGATGGCGGCGCGCCTGCTGAGCAGTCGCGTGAGCACGAAGCGCCCCAGCTTGTTGACCGCTCCCGGGATGACGATCGGGCCGTGCCCCAGGGCGTTCAGCGTCTGCTCGGCGACGGCCTCGGGGGAGAGAGTACCGGGTGCGGGCTTCGAGCCCTCGGCCTGCTGGTAGCCGGGAGTGAGGATGGCGCCGGCCATGCAGGCGAGCACGTCGACCCCGTGGGGCTTGAGTTCTTTCCAGAGTCCCTCGGCCAGGATCGCGTTGAACGCCTTGGTCGCCGCGTAGGCCGCGATGTTCGGGCTGCCCTGCGATCCGGCGAGGGATGACATGAGCACGATCCCGCCGCGACGCCGCGCGATCATCGGCGCAGACAGCTGCTTCGTGAGCAGCAGCGGAGCTCGCACGTTCACGGCTGCGGCCTGCGCGAGCTGCTCCTCGCTGACGTCTTCGAACCGGCCGATGGGAGCGTAGGCGGCGTCGTAGACGAGCAGGCCGATGGATGCCGTGAGTTCGCCGATCCGTTCTTTCGCGCTTTCCCAGTCGGCCAGGTCCGCCGCGACCGCAATGACATCGACGTCGTAGCTTTCCCTCAGGCGAGTTGCCGTCGCCGTCAGACCTTCTTCGTGGCGGGCCAGCAGAACGAGGTTCACGCCCCGTCGCGCGATCGCCTCGGCGAAGGCGGCGCCCAATCCGTACGACCCCCCGGCGACCAACGCGTACGGTCCGTAGCTTTCTTTGAATCCCGTTGTGCTGCGACGCGTTGTGCTCGTACGGGTCGTTGTCACAAGGTTTGCCTTTCCGCCCCGGGGAGATCGCTCGACTTTCTGAACGCACAGTATCAACCTGAGTGCGCTCGACGTCCTTGGGGGACCTCCGCCTCTACCGAGCGACGCGGCTCCGGACGACTCTGAACGGCGTGATGACCTCTTCTCGTAATGCAGACATCCAGAACGTCGTCCACGCGGGCGGGTCCCTGACCCGTCTGTTTGTGGACTTCCCCACGGATGACGTCGACGAGCCCGTGCCCGGGCCTCGGCTGCGCGGAATCACGCGCACGCTGGAAGGGTCGGGGTCTCCCGACTCCGACATCGCCGCCGCGACCGCCCTGCTCGAGGAGCACAGTTCCGACCGAGACCGGACTCCCCGCTTCGTCGTGATCCAGGACGGGCACATCCTGCTCGATGAGATGCTTCCCGACGTCGAGCTGACGGCGAACCAGGCGTCATTCGACACCCTGCCGGCGCTGGTCCCCCTGCTCATGCAGAGACAGTTGGACGTTCCATACATCGTTCTGGAGGCGGGCGCGGAAGGCGGTCGGATTCGCACCTACTTCACCGGGAACCTGGACGCCGACTCCGACCGGAGCATCGAGGGCGAGACCGAATACATTCACAACGCGGCCAGCGGTGGTCTCGACCACATCGGCCATGCGCACCACACCGAAGAGATCTGGAAGCGCAACGAGACCGAACTCGCGGACGCCGTCAATCGGCTCGTCGAGCGAGGCGACGTGCGGCTGCTGGTCGTCACCGGAGACCCGCACGTCGTCGAGCTCGTGACCACGGCGCTGTCGTCTCGCGCGCAGGCGATTCTCGCCTCGCTCGCGTCCGACACGATCGCCGCCGGAGCCTCAGCCAATGGGCTGAACACGTTCCTGGCCGAGCAGCTGCAGCGGGTCGCTCAGGACCATCGGGCTGAGGCGATCGCCCGTGCCGCGGCGAAGTCCGGCTCAGCGGCAGCCGACACCGTCGGGCGGATCCAGGCGATCGTGGATGCCATGCAACAGGCCGCGGTGGACACCCTGCTCCTCGATCTGGAAGCGCTGGAGTCGCACATTCTCGTCTCACTCGCCGGTGAACCCTGGGTGGCGGTTCCCGGCGCCGGGACATACGGCGCCGAGATCCTCGGGACCGGGTCGGCCGCGGAAGCGCTGTCGCGCGCCGCGGTCGCAACCGGAGCTGACGTGGTCTTCGTCGATCACGGGACGCTTCCCGGCGGAGCGAGTGCGGCGATCGTTCACCGCTGACCGGCGCCTCAGCTCGACATCGCCGGGATGATCGCGCCCGCGAAGACCTGCCACGCCAACGCCGTCTTGGCGACCAGGCTGAGGGTGATGTACACGCGCTCTCCGAAGAGGTAGTCGCGCCATGGCCCGACCTGGCGGTACTGCAGGGCCTGGTTGATCGCGAAGGTATTGAAGAACACGAACAGCGAGATGATGATCCCGTAGACGAAGGCCGGCGGCTGAACCGTGCCCGCTGACCCGGGCGCGAAGAAGTAGATGAGGATCACGATCCACGGCACCGCGCCCACCATCGAGCCCATGATGAACGGCAGGAAGTTGCCGCTGCCGGGGGTCTCGTACTTCTCCTGCAGTGCCCCGAATCCGATCATGGCCGCGTTGGCGGCGAAGATCGCGAACAGTGCCGCGATATCCGTGATGCCGGTGGTCTGGGCGATCAACCAGATCATGATCGACGAGCTGAGGGCGTACTCCACCCATCGGAAGTAGTTGTGGTTGGAGCGCAGCCCCGCGGAGTAGCGACCGAAGAGGGCGGGCGAGGCGATCAGGAAGTGGAACAGGGCCGAGAGTGCGAGGAACGCCACGACTCCGGCGCCCACGTTGATCGAGAACAGCGAGACTCGCTCGGGTGGGATCGGGAATCCGGGCGCGCCGGCCAGATAGTCGGCGGTCACGCCGAAGGTCACCTGAGTGGTGAGCCGGGTGAGGATGATCGCGAAGATGGCGGCCTGCACGAGGTGCAGTGAACCGGCCACGACGTTATAGGGGCGAAGGCGTCGGATGCGCTGCTCAGCCGTGCGAACGCGTGTGCGGGCAGGTGAGAGTGTGGTGTCGTCCATCGGGTCAGGATTCCGCGTGCCGCAGGCCGTTGCTACGGCCAAAGGTCACATCGGGTTGGATCTCTCGATCTCGCGAACCGGAGATCTTTGACATCGCGTGACCGGCGGCGTACGGTGACGACCGTTGCTCCGGACCTTGGCAGCAGGTCGCTTCCGCGTCGAAGAGATGAGCAACCATGACTCGCAGGGTCAGCCGAGCGACACGGCCCGCGCGGATCCTCTCCGTGCTGATGATCGCCGGTGCCCTGACGGTGCTCGCCGCCGCCGCACCGGCATCGGCCGTGACCGGGCCGCCCGCCTATTACCCGAGCGGCCCGCAGACGAGCGTCGATGTGGCCGACCTCGACAGTTGGACGCTCTGCTACAGCGGTCCGTATTCCGACACCGGAGTCGCGCTGTACGGTGCGGGCGGCATCCTCGACGAGCTCTGCACCGGGGATTACCTGCTGCTCGCCGGCGGGCCGCTCGACGACCCGATCCTCACCGTGCTCGCCGCAGCGCCGCGCGCCGACGTGCTCACCGACACCACGGCAGACGCCACGACGACGCACAACGCGAACGGGTCGGAGTGGTACTTCAACGACGCATGGTCCTGGGGCTTCGCCCTCGGCGGGAACAAGGTCACCAAGGATACCTGCGACGTTAAGAGCGCAAACGGCCAGTACCGACTCTGCTTTAACGTCGACTCCCAGACCCTCATCGCCGGCTACCGGGCCGGAGCAAACACAGGTCTGAACGACGCCACGGACTGGACGCGCTACGTCTACCAGTCCAACGGCGTTGAGGCGCCCGTGCCCGACCCCGGTGGGGTGCCCGATCCTGGCGGCGTTGAGGCGCCCAAACTCGCGGCAACCGGTTCGGCCGCGTCGGCGACGCTGTACCTCGCGGGCGGTCTGCTGGCCCTGGGCGGCACGGCGCTCGTCGTGACCGCTGCAGTCCGCCGCCGCTCGGTCACCTCGTCTCGCCCGTAGCGCGTCACGGCGTTCCTTTCAGCGACGCGATCCACTCGGCGATGTCGGCGACGACCGACTCGTCGACGTGCTGGCGGGGCTCGTAGGCCGCTGGAGTCGAGCGGCCGGAGCCGGCGAAGAACAGATGGTCGTCGGCCTGGTGGACGCGGATGGAGACGTCGTCGCGGCCGTCGAACGCGGCACGCCAGAGTGCCAGATCGTCATCCACGGTGACTTGGTAGTCGCGGCCGCCCTGCAGGATGAGCATGGGCTTTCCGACCTCCGTGGCGGTGCGGATCGGGTCGTAGCCACGCACGTCGAGCCAGTACGCGCCCGAGTATCCGAAGGGCAGGGTGCGGGGGTCGGTCCGTCGTGTCAGTTGCGGGCTGTCGACGTTCGCGGCGAGCTGGCCCATCGTCGCGGCCGCATCGCGGAGGGCCGGTGAGGCGGGATCGAGGTCGGCCAGGTAGTTCATCACCCGCACGGCGGCCTGGTTCATCGGCTGTGCTTCTGGCGCCATCAGCACCATGCCCGACACCTCGGGCCGGGCGGCCGCGATGCGCGGAGCGTAGGAGCCGCCCATGCTGTGGCCGACCAGGACGATGCGCGAGGTGTCGACAGCCGGATGGCCCCTGAGCAGGTCGACGGCCGCGGCCCCGTATGGCAGGTACTCATCGGTCGGGGTCCAGTCACTGTTCCGGGCGACACGGTCGGGATGCGCCTGAGACGGCTTGTCGAACCTGGCGACGGCGACTCCGCGGCTGGCGAGGCCCCAGGCCAGATCCTTGCCGATGCGGTTGTTGCCCATGGACATGTCGCGGTCGAAAGGGCCGCCCCCGCTCAGGAGGACGACGCCCGGCACGCGGCCGCCCGCCGCGGTCGCCGCCCTGGGCAGGCTGAGCGTGCCGCCGACGACCAGGGGACGATCGCCCAGCACCACCTCGACCTCATCGAAGGACTCCGGGTTCGCGTAGTCGGGATGGCGCCACGGTTCCGACAGCGGCGTCACCTGCAGGTTGAGGAGCCTGCCCTTGCGGTCCATCGAGACGACCGCCTGCAACGGCGTCGACGGGGTGCGCAGCACCACGGTCACGGCGGTCACGCTGGCCTCGGAGTGGATGCCGGCAGACTCGAGGCTCCACACCGCGCCATGCCGACCGACATGGGTCTGCCACGCGGCGTCGATCGCCGCGGCGGTCAACCTGCGCTGGGGAGCCGCGGCGAACATGCCGAGAACGCCGGCGAAATCACCCCGCATCGCGAGCTGGAGCGCCGTCATGGCGACCTGGGTGGGGGTGGGATCGCCGTCGCTCATGAGGTGCCTCTCGTGATTCGGGTGCCCGTGTTCGCGCGCACCGTGCCGGCGCCCACCGTGATCGCCCCGACGACCCGCCCTGCGTCGTCGAGCACCGCGGCCCGGGGAAGGCGCTCGGCCTCCTCGGGGCCGAGTGCCCCGCTGTGCACCAGCAGGTGCACCAGGCCCTCTTCGGCCGCGATGCGCGAACCGTCGACGGCCTTGGTGGCGACGGCGAGGCCCAGCCCGGGAGCCATCGCCACATGCATGCCATCCGCGCCGATCTTGCTGAGCACGCGGCCGGCGGTGACCTCCGCGATGGTGGTGTCGAACCGGCCGGTGCCCGCGAGGTACCACGGGTTCGCGGCGATCGCGGAGCGGATGCGCGTGCTCGAGCTCGCGTCATCCATCAGCGTCGCCCAGCCGCGCGCCACGGCCTCGAGGGTGACGCAGGGGCAGGGGGCGCCGCATCCATCGCCGACGATGTCGTCGTCGCCCAGCGCCATGCCGCAGCGTTCGGCGACGATAGCCAGCGCCGCGCGCTGCACCTCGCTATCGCGATCCAGGTAGCGGGCCGGATCGGCGCCCAGGTGCGCCCCGACCGCGAGAAAGCCGGCGTGCTTGCCCGAGCAGTTGTGGCGGATGCGGCGGGGAGTGCCGCCGTGCGCCACGTAGTCGTCGGCCACCGCGCGCGAGTACGGCAATGACGCGCCGCACTGCAGATCGGATTCGCTCAGCCCCAGCCTCTCCAGCCAGCCCGTGACCGCGGTGACGTGCGCGTCTTCGCCGTTGTGGCTCGCGCTCGCCAGGGTCAGCTCGACCGGCGTCACGCCGTGCGCGTCGGCCGCGCCCGACTCGATCAGGGCCAGGGCTTGGAGCGGCTTGGCGGTCGACCGCAGGGGCAGCCGCCGGTCGACGGTGCCGAAGGCCTCGGCGACGCGCCCCGTGGCATCGACGATGACCGCGTTCACCCTCGACTCGAGCTCGACCACCCCGCCTCGCGTCGTCTGGACGGTGAGAGCGTGACGGGCCATGGCTCAAGTGTGGCACCAGCCGGTACCCTCTCGTCATGAAGGCAGAGCCGCCGATCCTCGCGCAGATCCGCGACGCGGTGATCGGCGACGACCAGGTGATGGTGGGTCCCTTCGGCCCGAGACGGGTGACATACGCCGACTACACGGCGAGCGGCCGTGCCCTGAGCTTCATCGAAGACTTCGTGCGCGACGAGGTGCTGCCGCGCTACGCGAACACCCACTCGGACTCGAGCGGCACCGGCCTGCAGACGACGCGCCTGCGCGAAGACGCCCGGGCGATCATCCACGCGGCCATGCACGGCACCGACGACACGGTGGTGATCTTCGCGGGCAACGGCTCGACGGGTGCCATCAACAAGCTGGTCGGGATTCTGGGGCTGCGCATCCCGTCGGCTCTCGACGAGCGGTACGGGCTCTCCTCGCACATCCCGCCGCAGGAGCGGCCGGTCGTGTTCATCGGGCCGTACGAGCACCACAGCAACGAGTTGCCGTGGCGCGAGTCGATCGCCGACGTCGTGACGATCCACGAGGATGCCGACGGGCACGTCGACGTCGAGAACCTCACCGCCGAGCTCGAACGCTACGCCGAGCGGCCGCTCAAGATCGGATCGTTCAGTGCGGCGAGCAACGTGACCGGCATCCTGACCGACACGGCGACCATCACCCGCGTGTTGCACGAGCACGGCGCGCTCGCCTTCTGGGATTACGCCGCCGCCGGCCCCTATGTCGACATCGACGCGTCGAACGAAGACGCCATATTCCTCTCGCCGCATAAGTTCATCGGAGGGCCGGGAACGCCCGGCGTGCTCGTGGTGAGCAGGCGCCTGCTGACCAACGCGGTGCCCGATGAGGTGGGCGGCGGCACGGTCGCCTACGTCAATCCGCTCGAGCACCGGTACATCACCAACGCCGCCCATCGGGAAGAGGCGGGTACGCCCGCGATCATCGAATCGATCCGTGCCGGCCTGGTGTTCGCGCTCAAAGACGCGGTCGGGGTCGACACGATCCAGTCGCGCGAACACGAGTTCTTGGCGCGGGCGATGCACGAGTGGGGCGCGCATCCCGCGATCCAGATCCTCGGCAGCCCGACAGCCGACCGGCTGTCGATCGTGTCGTTCGTGATCAAGCGGCCGGGCGGGCGCTACCTGCACCACAACGTGGTCGTCGCGATCCTCAACGACCTGTTCGGCATCCAGGCCCGAGGCGGATGTTCGTGCGCCGGCCCATACGGGCATCGCCTGCTCGGCATCGACATCGAGCGCTCGCACGAGTTCGAGCGCCAGATCGCGGGCGGATGCGAGGGCATCAAGCCGGGATGGGTGCGCGTCAGCTTCAACTACTTCATCAGTGACGAGGTGTTCCGGTACATCGTGGACGCCGTCTCGCTGATCGCCGACCACGGCCACCAGTTGCTGCCGCAGTATCGCTTCTCGCCCGACACCGGGCTGTGGGTTCACGAGTCGGGACTGGTGGAGCCGCCGCTGCGACTCGCGCAGCTGTCGTACGGGCCGGATGGCACGCTGAACTACCCGAGACGCGCCGACCGCGCGCCCGAGTCGGCCCTCGCCGGGTACCTCGACGAGGCGCGCACCCTGTTCGCGTCGCTGCCGGACCCGGCGGCCGGCGGCATGATGCCGCATCTCGCCGACGAGCGGTTGAGCGCCGACTTCGAGCACCTGCGCTGGTTCGACCTGCCCGCCGAGTCGCTCGCGCGCTGACCGGGCCCCCGCCGGGTGCGCGGCTAGTCTCGGCTGTGTGACTTCGGATCTCGCTCGTGGCGCCGGCTGGCCGGCGATGTACGACGGGCAGCGCCGAGTGCTCAGAGACCTCATCGTGCACGGCGGCCGGTCGCGCGTGGAGCTCTCGCGCCGGCACGACGTGTCGCGCGCGAGCCTGAGCAGGATCACCCGCGAGCTGATCGACCTGGGCCTGGTGGCCGAGGGCGAGCTGCAGCACAGCGCGACCAGGGGCCGCCCGTCCGAACTCGTGCACGTCAGGCCCGGCGCCGCCCATTTCGCCGGCGTCAAGCTCACCGGCACCGACCTGTACGCCGTGGTGACCGATCTGAGCGCCACCGTGGTCGACGCGCACGACGAGCCGCTGCGCTCCACCGAGCCCGCGGCCGTGGCCGAGCAGATCGGCGAGGTGGCCAATCGGATGCTGGCCGACGTCGCCCTGGCCGGTGCCCTCGGCGTATGCCTGGCAGGCGATGTGATGGATCGCGACGGCATCCAACTCGTCGAGCGCTCCAACTTCCTCGGCTGGAGCAGCACCCCGCTGCGCGCCCTCGTGGGCGAGCAGGTGGCCGTGCCGGTCACCGTCAGCAACGACGTGGTCGCGCTCACCGCCGGCCACCACTGGTTCGGCGCCGGGGTCGGTGCCGAGACGCTGGTCGTCTACGGTTTGGGCGCCGGCATCGGCGCCGGGATCGTCGTGCAAGACGAGGTCCACGTCGGCGCGCACGGCCGGTCCGGCCATGTCGGGCACTCTCGTCTGGATGCGGTCGGCCGCCCCTGCGAGCTGGGCCACGTCGACTGCATCCACAGTTTCGTGACGATGGGCGCGATCTGCTTCAACGCGGGTTTCGACGAGGCCGACTACCCGGCCGTGCTCGAGCGCGCGCGGTCCGGTGAGCCGGACGCGCTTCGCGCCTTCGAGCTCGCGGCTCAGGCGCTCGGGGTCGTGATCGGCACAGCGGTGAATGCCGTCGATCCAGACAAAGTGCTGGTCACAGGCGAAGGAGTCGACATGGTCGGCCTGGCACCCGCCGAGTTGCGGCGCGGTCTGGCGGACCAGCTGGAGCATGTCGAACCCGCGTCGGTCGTCATCGAGTTGCCGCCGTTCAGCTTCTCGGACTACGCGCGCGGCGCCGCCGTCTCGGCGATGAGGGATCTGGTCTGATCCTGCGCATCCCGTATTGATTTTGTTGCACCGCTTGACAAAATCGAACGAGTGCGTCGATCATGTATCCGCACGCGCTCCCTCGGAGGGCGTCCTGCACCGGATTCTCATCAAAGGAGAGAGAGATGCGTTCACGTTTCATCGCCACGGGCGCTGCGCTCGTCGTGGCGACGGCCCTGCTGGCCGGCTGTGCCGGCGGCGGCGGCACCAGCTCATCGACGATCGACACCAAGCCCGACGGCACAGGAAAGACCCTCACCCTGTGGGACTACGAGGGTGACGCCAGCGCGATGGGCATCGCGTGGAAGGCGGCCATCGCCGAGTTCGAGAAAGAGACCGGCGCGAAGGTGAAGTTCGAGGCGAAGAGCTTCGAGCAGATCCAGTCGACTGCCAGCCAGGTGCTCAACTCGAACTCCGCGCCCGACATCATGGAGTACAACAAGGGAAACGCCACAGCAGGCCTGCTCTCGTCTGAGGGGCTGCTGACCAACCTCGATCCCGCTGTGAAGGCATACGGCTGGGACAAAGACTTGAGTTCGTCGCTGCAGACGACGGCCCGCTACAACGCCAAGGGCATCATGGGCAGCGGCAGCTTCTACGGCATCCCGAACTACGGCGAGTTCGTGATGATGTATTACAACAAGGACGAGTTCGACAAGTACGGCGTCAAGGTGCCGACCAGCTTCTCCGAACTCGAAGATGCTCTGGCCACGTTCAAGAAGGCCGGCATCACCCCGCTCTCGGAGTCCGCGGTCGAGTACCCGCTCGGCCAGCTCTGGTACCAGCTCGCGCTGCTGCACGCCAACCGCAGCTGGGTGAACGACTACCAGACCTACGCGGGCAAGGTGAACTTCCATGACAGCGACTTCACCTTCGCCACCCAGACGCTCAAGGACTGGGTCGACAAGGGCTACATCAGCAAGGACGCCACGGGCATCAAGGCACAGGATGCCGGAGACGCCTTCCAGGGCGGAAGCTCGCCGATGTTCTACTCCGGCAGCTGGTGGTACGGCACCTTCACCTCGGGCATCAAGGACTTCACGTGGGGCACGTTCCTCTTCCCGGGCGCGAAGTTGTCACCCGGTTCGTCCGGCAACCTGTGGGTGGTTCCGACCAAGTCCAAGAACAAGGACCTGGCCTACAAGTTCATCGACATCACGATGAGCAAGAAGATCCAGAACCTGATGGGCAACAACGGCGGTATCCCCGTCGCGGCCGACGCCTCGGCGATCACCGACGCCAAGAGCAAGGAACTCATCGACAACTTCAACACGCTCACCGGGCAGGATGGCTTGGCCTTCTACCCCGACTGGCCCACGCCGAGCTTCTACGACCAGATCAACACCGCGCTGCAGAAGCTGGTCAACGGCAGCGAGAGCCCGAGCGCCGTACTCGATGAGTTGGGCAGCGAGTACGCAGACGGCGTGAAGCAGATCACCGGCTGACCGTCGTCGTCATCGCCCGGGGCTCGGCTGGGGGCCGAGCCCCGGGTTCGCTCGAAAGGAACAGATCGATGGTGACCATCCCGCTCGCGGAAGCGCCCGCGACGCGTCCGCTCAGGGCCGACAGCCTGCTGCCCGCCACCGGCGGACGCAGCTTCTGGGTCTACTTGGTGCCAGGCGGCGCGCTGCTGACGGTGATCGTCATCGTGCCCCTGTTCTGGAACATCTACCTCAGCTTCACCAGCTGGCGCGGTGTGCTCGCACCGGTCTGGGTCGGCGGCGAGAACTGGGTGCGGCTGATGCAGGATCGCGACTTCTGGACCTCGTTCCTCAACAGCATCGCGATGATCGTCGCGATGGTGATCGTTCCGACACTGCTCGGGCTGGTCGTGGCGGCGATCCTGTTCGATCTGGTCGGCAAGAAATTCGGCGCCCGGGTGGCGAGCTTCCTGAGGGCCACCTACTACCTGCCTCAACTGCTGCCCGTCGCGATCGGTGCCGTGGTGATCGGCTGGATCCTGCGGCCGCAGAACGGCGCGCTCAACACGGTGCTGCAGGCGGTCGGCCTTGGTTCGCTGAAGCACAACTGGCTCGGTGATCCCAGTACTGCGCTGCTCAGCATCATGTTCGTGATGGTCTGGGTGCAGATCGGCTACCCGGTCGTCATCTTCATGGCGGCCCTGCAGCGTGTCGATCCGGAGCTGTACGAGGCGGCCGAACTGGATGGCGCCGGCTGGTTCCAGCGGTTCCGCTCGATCACCGTGCACATCATCCGTCCCGAGATCTTCGTGGTCACCCTGACCTGCACGATCGCCGCGCTCAAGGTGTTCGGGCCGATCTTCACGCTCACCCGCGGCGGCCCCGGCAACGCGACCATCGTGCCGAGCTACTACTCGTACAACGAGTTCTTCAACGTGCAGCAGGTCGGCTATGGCGCGACCATCGCCACCGCCCTCACCGTCGTGATCGTGCTGCTCACCATCGGGTTCATCAAGGCGCAGCAGCGAGCAGAGGACCAGGACCGCTGATGACCACCATCGCCCGCCCCGAGAGCACCTTCAGAGTGCGCCACCGCACCGCGCGCCGCTCCGCGGCCGACTGGGTGCTGCTGATCGGGATCGTCGTCGTCGCGTTCCTGATCGCCGTGCCGTTCCTGATCATCCTGATCAACTCCTTCAAGTCGCCGAGCGACTATGCATCGTCCGGCCCGCTCAGCCTGCCGAAGGCGCTGTACTTCGACGGTCTGGCCAGGTTCTGGAACTACGTGAACTTCCCGCTGAAGCTGTGGAACAGCTTCTTCATCAGCGGTGTCGTCGCCGTGCTCGCGGTGATCGTGTCGGTGCTGAACGCCTTCGCGATCGGCATCGGCCGCGTGCGCGGTCGCACCTGGATCCTGGTGCTCTTCCTGCTGGCGAACACGATCCCGCAGGAGGCCCTGCTCTACCCGCTGTACTACATGTTCAAGCAGGTCGATCTGTACGACACCACCTGGGCGGTGATCATCATCTTCACGGTGATCCAGAGCGCCTTCGGCACCTATCTGCTGTCGTCGGTGTTCGGCACCTTCCCGACGACGGTGCTCGAAGCGGCCGCCCTTGATGGCGCGAGCCGCTGGCAGATCCTGTGGCGGGTGATCGTGCCGATCAGCCGACCCACCCTCTCGGTGATGCTCATCTTCTTCTTCATCTGGACCTGGAACGAGTTCCTGATCCCGCTGACCTTCCTGATCAGCAACGACAACCAGACCGTGCCCGTCGCGGTCAGCCTGCTGCAGGGGGACAAGATCATGGATGTCACGACAACGAGCGCCTCGGCACTGCTCGGTCTGCTGCCCACCCTGGTGTTCTTCCTGATCTTCCAACGCACCCTCTCGCGCGGCATCACGGCAGGAGCCGTCAAGTGAAGTTCACCGATGGATTCTGGCAACTGCGCCCCGGCGTCGACGCGCTGTACGCGCAGGAGGCCCGCGACCTCATGGCCGGCGACGGCACGCTCTCGATCACGGCGCCGACCAAGGCCATCGAGCGCCGCGGCGATGTGCTCAACCGGCCGGTGCTGATGGTGACGCTGAGCTCGCCGCTGGAGGGCGTCGTGCGCGTGCGCATCGAGCACCACCGCGGCTCGATCGTGCGCGACGGATTCGAGCTGATCGGCAGCGAGCCGGGCGCGGTCGAGGTGGTCATCAGTGACGACGAGGGTGTGCTGCGGAGCGGGTCACTCGAAGCGCGGGTGCGGGTCGGCGGGCCGTGGAGCCTCGAGTTCCGCCACGACGGCCGACTGCTCACCGGTTCGGGCCACAAGTCGGTCGGCTATCTGCGGCTGGATGCCGATGCCGAAGTCGATCGCGGCATCCCGGCGAATGCGCGCACCGGGTCGCCGCCTCCGCCCGGGTCGAGCTACCTGCACGAGCAGCTCGAGCTCGGCGTGGGCGAGCTGATCTACGGCCTCGGCGAGCGATTCGGGCCGGTGGTCAAGAACGGCCAGTCGGTCGAGGTCTGGAACGCCGACGGGGGCACCTCGAGCGAGCAGGCGTACAAGAACGTGCCCTTCTACCTGAGCAATCGCGGCTATGGGGTGCTGGTCAACTCCTCGCGGCACGTGTCGTTCGAGGTCGGATCCGAGGCGGTCGAGCGCGTGCAGTTCTCGGTGGCCGGTGAGTCGCTGGAGTACCTCATCATCGACGGCCCCACCCCCGCCGAGGTGCTCGAGCGCTACACCCGGCTGACCGGGCGCCCGGCGCGAGTGCCGGCCTGGTCGTACGGCCTCTGGCTCTCGACCAGCTTCACCACCGACTACGACGAGGCCACCGTGACCTCGTTCGTCGACGCGATGGCGCAGCGCGAACTGCCGCTCAGCGTGTTCCATTTCGACTGCTTCTGGATGCGCGAGTTCAACTGGTGCGACTTCGAGTGGGACCCGCGGGTCTTCCCCGATCCGGCCGGGATGCTGCAGCGGCTGCACGCCAAAGACCTGCGCATCTGCGTGTGGATCAATCCCTACATCGCGCAGCGCTCGCCGCTGTTCGACGAGGCGGCCGAGGCCGGGTACCTGGTGCGCCGTCCGGACGGCACGGTGTGGCAATGGGATCTCTGGCAGGCCGGCATGGGCATCGTCGACTTCACCAATCCGGATGCCACCGCCTGGTTCCAATCCAAGCTGCGGCGGCTGGTCGACCAGGGCGTCGACTGCTTCAAGACGGACTTCGGCGAGCGCATCCCGACCGATGTCGCGTGGCACGACGGCTCCGACCCCGACCGCATGCACAACTGGTACACGCAGCTCTACAACCAGGCCGTGTTCGAGGTGCTCGAGCAGTCGCGCGGTGCGGGGGATGCCGTTCTCTTCGCGCGCTCGGCCACCGTCGGCGGCCAGCGCATGCCGGTGCATTGGGGTGGAGATTCCACCTCGACCTTCGCGTCGATGGCCGAGACCCTGCGCGGGGGGCTGTCACTCGCCCTCAGCGGATTCGGCTTCTGGAGTCACGACATCGGCGGGTTCGAGGGCACGCCCGACGCAGGCGTGTACAAGCGCTGGACCGCGTTCGGGCTGCTCTCGAGCCACTCGCGCTTTCACGGCTCGGGCTCGTACCGCGTGCCGTGGGCGTTCGATGACGAGGCGGTGGAGGTGACCCGCCGGTTCACGCGGCTGAAGCTCGGTCTCATGCCGTACCTCTATGCCGCGGGACTCGAGGCCAGCGAGCTCGGGGATGCCCGTGATGCGGCCGCTGCAGCTCGAGTTCCCCGAGGATCCGGCGGTGGGGCACCTCGATCGCCAGTACATGCTGGGATCGGAGCTGTTGGTCGCGCCGGTGATGGATCCGGACGGCGAGGTCGAGTTCTACCTGCCCGCGGGCCGGTGGACCAGCTTGCTCGACGGCACCGTGGCCGAGGGCGGCCGCTGGCACCGTGAGCGCCATGGCTATCTCTCGCTCCCGCTGTACGTGCGCGAGGGCGCCGTGCTGGCGATGACCGAGCGCGTCGACAGGCCGGACCACCCCTACCTGGACGGGCTCACGCTGGTGGTCTACCCGGGGGGCTCCGGATCCCGCACCGTCACGGTCACCGAACCCGACGGCCACTCTGCGCAGTTCGAGATCGCGAGCACAGACACCGGCGCGCGGGTTCAGGGCGATGCCGGTTTCTCGTGGAGCGCACGGGTGGCCGGTGGCGCGAGCAGCCCGGCCATCGAGGGGGTCGCTGGCCTGAGCTGGTAGCGACCACCGGCTCGACCTGCCAGTTGCCCGCACCTCCCGGGCGAGTGCGCATCGTCGGGCTACGTTCGCTGCATGAGTGAGCCGCGTCAGGGCGACCAGGAGGAAGTGGCCCGCGACGCCACCATCGGACGCGTCGACCTGACCAGATGGCCGACCCGACCCGGGCGTGCGGTCGCCAAGCGGGTCGCGCAGGCGAGCCGTAGCATCGGCACCCGCGCCGCGCTGCTGATCACCCTGGCCGTCGGCGCCCTGGTCGCACTCGGGCTGAGCTTCGTGGCCGCCGGGGTCTATGACGCCGTGACCGAGTCCGAGGGGATCGCCGGCCTCGACCAGCCGATCCTGCAGGCGGCGATCCACGCGCGCTCGCCCGCGCTCGACGTGATCGTCACCGGGTACACCGATATCGCGGGCCCGATCGGCATGCCGATCATCGCGGTCGGCGCGATCCTCATCCTGTCGTTGCGGCGGCGCTCATGGACGCCCGCCATCCTGATCGCGTCGGCAGGAGTGGGATCGCTGATCATGACGATCGCCGGCAAAGACCTCATCGGTCGTGTGCGCCCGCCGCTGGCGGACGCCGTTCCGCCCTACGAGTACTCGGCGTCGTTCCCGAGCGGTCACACGCTGAACGCGGTCGCGGTCGTGGGCACCATCGGCTATCTGCTGATCCTTCGGCAGACGTCGATGGTGGCCCGCACTCTCACGGTGACGGGCGCCGCCCTGTTCGCGCTGACGATCGGCCTCAGCAGGGTGTTCCTCGGCCATCATTGGTTCACCGATGTGGCGGCCGCCTGGCTGTTGGGGGCGGCCTGGCTGGCGCTGGTGATCACCTCGCACCGCCTGTACATCACCGCTCGCCGCACCCGTGACGCCGATCCGGTCGGAGGGGCCGAATGACCGACCGGAAAGCTGCGCTGGTCTACAACCCGATCAAGGTGGATCTCGACGCGCTCCAGGCCGCGGTGCGCGACGAGCCCGGTGCGGCCGACTGGACGGTCGACTGGCTGCCGACCTCGGTCGAGGACGCCGGCCAAGGCCCCGCGCAGGCGGCGCTCGACGCGGGCGCCGAGCTCGTGATCGTGGCGGGCGGCGACGGCACCGTGCGCGCCGTCGCCGAGGTGATGGCGGGGAGCGCCGTGCCCCTGGCGCTCCTGCCGTCCGGCACGGGCAATCTGCTGGCCCGCAACATGAAACTGACCTTGGACGACGTGGGGCAGTCGCTGAGCACAGCCTTCACCGGTCAGGACCGCAACATCGATGTGGCGCGCATCGACATCCGGCGTCAGGATGCCTCGGTCGACCATCACGTCTTCCTCGTCATGGCGGGCGCGGGCTTGGACGCCCAGATCATGTCCAGCACCGATGACGAGTTGAAGAAGAAGGCGGGCTGGCTGGCATACGCGCAGGCGCTCGTCGTCGTGCTGCGCGACAAGAACATGCTGCGATTGAGCTATCAGCTCGACGGACACCGCACCCGCAGCGAGCGGGCGATGGCCATGATCATCGGCAACTGCGGCTCGCTGCCCGCCAACATCATGCTGCTGCCCGAGGCGGTCGTCGACGACGGCCTCCTCGACCTGATCGTGCTCAAGCCGGAGTCGCTGCGCGGCTGGCTCGCCGTCATCGTGAAGATCTTCTGGGAGAACGGGATCGTCAAGCGCACAGCTCTCGGTCGGCGCATGAAAGAGCTCGACACCCGGTCGGTGGACATGCGTCAGGGGGCGGGCGTCGTGATCCGGCTGAACCGGCCGGAGATTCTGCAACTCGACGGCGATCCGTTCGGCGAGATGACCGGATGCCGCGTCGCGGTCGACCCGGGCGCCCTCGTCGTGAAGGTCGCCTGAGCTCGCGACCGCGGCGGCCTTCGTCCCCATTGCCTGGTCCAGATCGCCGGCGCGGTCACCGGGCGGTTCCTGGCATCCCACGGCCGAACCGTCTGCGCGGTGGTGGCGAGCACCTCGTTCATCCGGTCGTGACCCACGCGCTGCCGTCGGCCGCACTGCGCTCGATCGCGGCCAGCACGCGCTGCACCTGCAGGCCGTCGGCGAATGACGGCTTCGGGTCGCGGCCCGCGATGATGTCGGTGACGAAATCGACGACCTCGTGCGAGAAGGCGTGCTCGTACCCGAGCGCGTGTCCGGTCGGCCACCAGTTGGCCGCGTACGGATGCTCGGGCTCGGTCGCGAGGATCCGCGTGAATCCGCGCTCGCCGGCCGGCGCCGTCGCGTCGTAGAACTGCAGTTCGTTCATCGACTCCATGTCGAAGGCGATCGCGCCAAGCGATCCGCTGAGTTCGAAGCGGAAGGCGTTCTTGCGCCCGGTCGCGTAGCGGGTCGCCTCGAACGAGCCGATCGCGCCGCCGCTGAGCCTGCCGGTGAACCAGGCCGCGTCATCCACGGTGACCTGCCCGCGTTTTTCTGACGGCGCGCCGCCCAGCCCGCGGGTCTCGCCGAGCAGTGGCCGCTCGGTCACGAAGGTGGCGAGGGTTCCGCTCACCGTCTCGACCGTCGTGCCGGTCAGGTACTGGATCATGTCGATCGCGTGCGCGCCGATGTCGCCGAGCGACCCCGATCCGGCGAGCGACTTGTCGAGCCGCCAGGTCAGCGGGCCGTTCTCGTCGACCAGCCAGTCCTGCAGATAGGTGGCCCGGGTCTGCCGGATCACGCCCAGGCGGCCCTCGGAGACCAGGGAGCGGGCCAGGCCGATCGCCGGCAGGCGGCGGTAGCTGAATCCGACCATGGACCGGATGCCGCGGGCGGCGGCGCGCTCGGCCGCAGCGACCATCCGCTCGGCCTCGTCGACGCTGTTGGCCAGCGGTTTCTCGCACAGCACGTGCTTGCCGGCGTCGAGAGCCGCGATCGCAATGTCGACGTGCGAGTCGCCCGGGGTGCAGATGTCGACGATGTCGATGGCCGGGTCGTCGATCACACGGCGCCAGTCGGTCTCGGCCGCCGTCCATCCGAGCTTCTGGCGAGCCGCCTCGACGCGGCCGGCGTCTCGGCCGACGATCACCGACATCTCGGGCTCGGCGGGCAGGTCGAAGAATCGCGGCGCGGAGCGCCAGCCCTGGGAGTGGGCGGCGCCCATGAAGCCGTATCCGATCATGGCGACGCGCAGGGTGGGGGAGTCGGGCATGCCCCTATCCTCGTACGACTTCCGCGGGGGCCGGGAAGTACTGCGGGTACTCGGCGCGGATGTCGTCGGTGTCGGCGATGATCCGATACGCGTGGCGCCGAATGACCGACTCGCCGCCCTCGGCGTCTCCGTGCTCGAGCGCCTCGACGATCTGCGTGTGCTCGTCCATGATGTCGGAGCTCGCCATCGCGTGCGGCAGGTGCAGATGCCGCAGGCGGTCGAGGTGCACTTTGACGCCGCGCACGATATCCCACACCTCGGGCACGCCGGCGAGGGCGAACACCGCCTGGTGCAGCCGCTCGTCGGTGGCGAAGAACCCGTCGGCGTCGCCCGCATCGAAGTAGGCGCGGTTGGCTGCGAGGATGCCGCGCAGTCCGGCGAGATCGAGGCGCGAGTCGAGGCTGTCGCCGCGGCCGATCGCCTGACGCAGCGCGCCCGCCTCCAGCGAGCTGCGGATGAAGCAGGCGTTCTCGACCTCGCTCATCAGGATCGGCGCGACCCGGGTGCCGACCTGCGGCGTCACGGTCACCAGCCGCTGGTCGGCCAGGCGCGCGATCGCCTCGCGCACCGGAACGCGGCTGACCCCGAGGCGTGTGGCGAGGGTCGGCTCGGACAGCTTCGTGCCCGGCGGCAGCTCCAGGCTGCGGATCGCCTCGCTGAGCTCGGCGTACACCCAGTCCGACAGCCGATCGCCCGCGAGCCGTGGTGCCGCGCCCTCTGACATCTGGACATCATGGCATGGCAACTCGAACTTGCATACAAGTTGTCGATGCCCGATACTGGCGCCCATGGCAGACGACACCTTCGACCGCGTGCGTGCCAGCGGTATCGCGGCGATCCTGACCGTGCACGATGCCGCCAGCATCGGCGATGTCGTCGACGCGCTGGTCGACGGCGGCGTCTCGGCGATCGAGGTCACGCTGCGCACGAGCGTCGGATGGGACGCGATCGAACGCCTCGCCGCGCGCTCGGATGCGATCGTCGGCGCGGGCACGGTGCTCACGGTCGATGAGGCCCGCCGCGCCATCGACCTGGGCGCGCGATTCGTCGTGAGCCCGGGCCTCGATGAGGCGGTGGTGGAGGCGACGGCAGACCGGGGGGCACTTCCGCTGCCCGGCATCGCCACGCCGACCGAGCTTCAGCGCGCGCTGCAGCTCGGGCTGAGCGCGCTCAAGCTGTTCCCGGCGGAGCCCCTGGGCGGAGTCGGGATGCTCAAGGCGCTGGCCGGACCCTTCGCCGACGCGGCATTCATGCCGAGCGGCGGCGTGACTCCTGCCCTGCTCGGGAGCTACCTGATGCAACGGAATGTCTTCGCCGTGGGATGCAGCTGGCTGGTGACCGCCGAGCTCGTCGTGGACAGACGGTTCGACGAGATCCGCACGCGCGCCCGCAACGCGGCCGCCGTGGTGGCAGCCGCCCGTCCCGACCGGACCTGACCCATGGTCGACGACGACAGGCCGTACGACCTGGTCACCATCGGCGAGGCAATGGTGGTGTTGGCTCCCGCCCCCGGCATCCGGTTGGCGACGGCCGACTCGGTGACCCTCGGTACGGCGGGCGCCGAGGCGAATGTGGCGCGTACCGTCGCGCGGCTAGGCGGCCGCGTCGCCTGGGTCGGCGCACTCGGCGCAGGCCCCCTCGGCGACCGCATCGTGGCCGACCTGCACGCGTCGGGCGTCGACGTCTCGCACGTGATCCGCGATGCCACCGCGCCGACCGGCCTGTACCTGAAAGACACCGACGAGAGCCGCGCGACGGCGATGTACTACTACCGCAAGAACTCGGCGGCATCGAAGATGGACGCCGGCCTGCTGGCAGCGCTGCCGCGGCGCACCGTGCTGCACCTCAGCGGGATCACCGCGGCCATCTCGGAGTCGGGCCTGCAGCTGACCAGAGCCGCGCTGCTCGGCACCCATCACGGCCTGGTGAGTTTCGATGTGAACCACCGCCCAGCGCTCTGGCTGGGTCGCGACGCCGCCCCGGTGCTCGCCGAACTCGCCAACGCCGCCGACCTCGTCTTCGTCGGGCTCGACGAGGCCGCCGCTCTGTGGGGCACTGACAACATCGAGAGCATCCGCGCACTGCTGCCCGCCCCGGCGACCGTCATCGTCAAAGATGGAGAGATCGGGGCGACGGCGCATCTAGCCGACGGCGACACGCACTTCGAGCCCTCGCCGGTGATCGACGTGATCGAGCCGGTGGGCGCGGGCGACGCCTTCGCGGCCGGCTATCTGCACGCGCTCATCCAGGGCAGGTCCGAGCGCGAGCGGCTGCGGGCCGGCCATGCCTCCGCGGGGCGCGCGCTGATGACCACCGACGACGTGGGCGAGGCCAACGCGGTCTGATCAGCCGCCGAACCGATCGGTCGCGGTGATCAACGCGTCGAGGATGCCCGGCTCGTCATAGGCGTGCCCCGCGTCATCCACGAGCACGAAGTCGGCGGCCGGCAGCGCCTGGTGCAACTCGAACGCCGTGACCGCGGGCGTGCACAGGTCGTAGCGGCCCTGCACGATCACGGTCGGGATCCCGGCGAGCCGGCCGGCATCCCGGAGCAGCTGCGAGGGCTCGAAGAAGCCGTCATGCATGAAGTAGTGATTCTCGATGCGGGCGAAAGCCAGGGCGTACGCCGGCTCGGCGAACTCGGCGATCAGCTCGGGGCGGGGGATGAGCGTGATCGTCGACGCCTCCCAGCTCGACCAGGCGACGGCTGCCGGGCCGTGCACCGCGGGGTCGGGGTCGGCGAGCAGCGCCGCGTAGGCCGGAATGTACTGCCCGAACGCGCGTGACCCGGCGGGCACCGCCGCCTCGAACCCGGCCCAGAAGTCGGGCGCCATGTTGCCCGCCGGACCCTCGTAGAACCACTCGAGCTCGCTGGGGCGCAGGGTGAAGATGCCGCGCAGCACCAGTTCGGTCGCCCGCTCGGGATGGGTTTCGGCGTAGGCGAGAGCGAGCGACGAGCCCCACGATCCGCCGAAGACCTGCCAGCGGTCGATCGTCAGGTGCTCGCGCAGCAGCTCGAGGTCGGCCACGAGGTTCCAGGTGGTGTTCGCGCTCAGATCGGTCGCATGATCGCTCGCGCTCGGGATGCTGCGCCCGCAGTTGCGCTGATCGACCAGCACGATGCGGTACCGCTCCGGGTCGAAGAGGCGGCGGTGGTCGGGCGTGCACCCGGCGCCGGGCCCGCCGTGCAGGAACACGACGGGTTTGCCGTGCGGGTTGCCGCACTGCTCCCAGTACAGCCGGTTGCCGTCGCCCGCACTCGACGCATGCCGGTGTGCGGGGTTCGATCGCGCGGGTAGAGGGTGCGCATGGACCTATCCAATCCTGCGATCGCGGCTCGCGAACACCGAGATGACCAGCTGCGCCGTCACCAGCACGAGCAGAACGACGAGGGCCGTCGGCCACGAGCCCGTGGCGTCATGCAGGATGCCGATCGCCACCGGCCCGGTCGCGGCCATCAGGTAGCCCACCGACTGCGCCATTCCCGAGAGGTCGGCGGCCTGCTGGTGGCGGCTCGCGCGTAAGGCGAACAGCGACAGGGCGAGGGTGAGCGACCCGCCGGTGCCCAGCCCGAGCAGGCACACCCAGACCACACTGAGTGCGGGATGGGTCAGCTCGCCGACGATCCCCGCGGCGATCAGCACGGCGACCGCGACGGCGATCACCCGCTGATCGCCTGCCCGCTGATGGATGAGCACGGCCAGCAGCAGGTTGCCCACCAGAGACCCGATGTTCAGCAGGAACAGGTGAAAGCCGGCGGTGGCGGGCGAGACGCCCGAGCTCTGCTCGATGGAGGGCAGCCAGGTGATCAGGCTGAAGAAGACGGTCGACTGCACGCCCATGAAAAGGGTCACCTGCCACCCGAGCAGCGATCTCCATGGTGAGCGGTATGAGGGCGCCGCCGAGCCCTCGTGCTCGTCGGGCGGCATTGTCGGGGCAGCGTTCCGGGCGCGGCGCAGCTGAGGGGCGAACATGGCCAGCGCCACCAGGGCGAACAGAGCCCAGACCCCGAGCGACAAACGCCAGCCGTCGTGGGCGAGGCCGGCGATCGGAACCGCGATGCCGGCGGCGATCGCCGCGAACCCCGACAGCGCGCCCGTATAGAGCCCGGTCAGCTGGCCGACCCGGTTCGGGTAGTCGCGCTTGATCAGCGACGGCAGCACGACATTCATCACGGCGATCGCGGCACCGAGCAGCGTGGTGCCGATCCAGAGCGCGGGCGTCCAGGGGAGCGAGCGCACGACGATCGCGACCGCGAGCGTACCGAGCGCGGCACCGAGGGCGCCCTCGATGCCGAGGCGCCGCGTGATCCACGGGGCGACCGGCGAGAACAGTCCGAACGCCACCAGGGGGATGCTGATCAGCACCGACGCCTCGGCACTGGACAGCTGCAGGCTCGAGCGGATGTCGTCGAGCACCGGCCCGACCGCCGTGATGCTGGGCCGCAGGTTCGCGGCGATCAGCAGGATGCCGAGCAGCAGCATCCACGAGACGCGCTGAGGGGCACGCGTCGTCGCGGTCTCGGGCATGGTCCATGGCAGCAGACGGGGGCACCCGGCGCAAATCGTGCCGCAATTCAAGAAATGAGCACCCGTCGTGATAGACAGGAACACCGTTTCCATTCCGGTACGACGTAGCTGGGGCTCCGTCCGGGTCTGAGGTCGAATCCTGGAGTTCCGCCATGCCTGCCCCGCTCCCGCGCGCCCGCCGTCTGGGCGCCGCATCCCTTGCCGTCGCGCTCATCGTGGGAGGGTCTGTGGTGCTGGACGCCGCCGCCGCCCAGGCGGTCGCCGTGGGCGTCAGCATCGTCGCGACCAATGCGACGACGCAGAAGTCCGGATCGGAGTTCGACTACCAGATCAACCTGGCCTGCTCGGGCACCAATTCCCCGACCTGCGACGACGCGGTTCTGCACATCCCGTTGGACGACAACAACATCCCCGCAGGTGGCGTCTCGATGGACGACTGGGCCTACGACGTCTCCGGCGGTCCCGCCGGGTTCATCCAGAGCGTCACCGTCGACACCACCGCTCACGAGCTCGTCGTCACCCTCGCCGCCTCGATCGATGCCGGCTCCTCGCAGAGCGTGATCCTCAAGCTGACACCACCGAACATGACCACCTACGACGGCACCACCTGGAGCCTGCTGCCGACGATCACGAGTACCGATCCGAACATGAACGGCACCACCGCTCCGGACGCGGCGACCGGCACGGCGACGGCGACCGTGCCGCTCACCGTTGCCAAAAGCGCGCCCCAGACCTTCTACCGCGAGGGCGACACCTTCGACTACACCCTCACGGCCACCTGCCCGGCGACGCCGCCGGTCGGCTCGATCGGCGCCGCATCCCTGGTGATCGCCGACACCGTGCCGAGCGGTCTGCACATCATCGCGACCGCGCCGGCGGGGGCCGCGGTAAGCGGCCAGTCGGTGACGTGGACGTACAACGACCCGAGCGAGGTGCCGGTCGCGTGCGGCGGCACCGCTGGCACGGCCACCCCCGGCACCAGGACGATCACCGTCCAGGTCGGGTCGGTCGGCACCGACCCGGGCGACGAGATCGCTCCGCGGACCAAGCTGACCAACACCGTGGATGCGACCGCGACCCCGGTCGGCGGCGGTGCGGCCGTGAACTCGAGTGCCGGCCGCGACGTGGTGATCCTCGGCGCAACGGATGATCCGTTCCCCGGGAATGCGGGGATGAACAAGACGGCCAGGGGGCCCCTGAACATCAGCGCCACGGGCACGGACCTCAGCGGGACCTATCCCGGCAGGTGGCTTCCCGCCGGAGACAACGTCGGCACGCCGGCCTCGGTGACCGCGGCCGCTCCGGCGTCGTACACGCTGACCTCCCGAGCCGACAACAACGGCCTGCAGTACGCGATCGTCGACCCCCTGCCGTGTCTGACCAACCACTCGGGTGTGACCTACTCGTCTCTCGTCGCCCCGGCCGTGTGCTCGGCGCCCGCGTTCCATGTGCTGGGTATCACCGTGCATTTCGGCGGTCAGAACCCGACCGCCGGTTACCTTCCGCACTACCGGGACACTTCCGGAGTGCTGCACGACATGACGAACCAGACCGCCAACGGCTGGGTCATCCCCACCTCCGACCTCGGCAACGTGGCAGAGATCGACGTGCCCAGGTCGGCCCAGCAGGAGAACGGCAACACGGCCACGGTCAAGGTCATCGGGTACGCCGACTCCTCCCTGCTGAATGGCGACATTCTCACCAATGCCGCGACGACCACCTGGTACGTCCCCGCGACCGGAGCGGTCGTCGCGACCGCCAGCCACGCCGCCGAGCTGCACATCCTGGACTCCGCCCAGATCGGTCTCACCAAGCAGATGGCCGACGTCGGTGGCGTCACCGGCAACCGGGCCACCCTGAACCTCACCGGCACCCTCATCGTGCCCAGCGTTGCCAGCCACGCCCTGGTGATCTCCGACCTGCTGCCCGACGGCAGCACTCTCGTCACGGCCCAGAGCTCCGTCACCGGCACCCTGTCCTGGAGCGGGGCGCCCACGCCGTCGACCATCACCCCGGCGCTCCAGGTCGAGGTCATCCCGAACTACTCCGGAACCCAGGAGCTGCTTCGCATCACCCTGCCGTCGGCCCAGATCCCGCACGAGGCCGGCCTGTTCACGCTGAAGATCGGGCAACTCACGGTCACGAAGCCGGCTGCGCCGGGGGTGTACACCAACGCCGCGCGCGTGTTCTACGACGACGCCGACCTCACACCGTCCTGCGTCGCAGGCACCTACCAGTCGCTCGACCCGAGCGATGTGCGTTCAGATCCGGCCGCCAGTGAGGTCAACTGCGAGGCCGACGCGACGTTCCGCACCGTCACCTCGGCGTCCGGCCAGTTCAACCTCGTCAAGACCGTGCAGGGCGACTACGACACCACGCCGCAGCAGTTCCCCAATGTCGCGCACGTGAAGCTCACGAGCGGGACTGCGGTCTACGGGATCCGATGGACCAACACCGGAGCCCCCACCCTGAACGGTGTCGTGCTCTACGACGTGCTGCCCTTCGTCGGCGACACCGGCGTCAGCGGTGCGCAAGCCGGCGCCCAGCGCGGCAGTGAGTTCACGCCCGTGCTGGCCAGCGTCGATCCGGCGCCCGCCGATGTCACCATCGCCTATTCCGCCTCGACCGACCCCTGCCGTCCGGAGGTCTACGCGGCCCAGCCTGCCGGTTGCGCGAACGACTGGACCACCGATCCCACCACTCTCGGGGGCATCGCGAAGGTCACCGCGCTCCGGATCACCTCGACCGCGTCCTACGCCACGGGGCAGGGCGTCGTCATCGGATTCAGCGAGTCGGTGCCCACGGTGTCGAAGGATCAGATCGCCTGGAACAGCGTCGCGGCATTCGCCAAGACGACCGGCGGCGCGGCACTGCTGCCTGCCGAGTCGCCGAAGGTTGGAATCACCGCCTCTGACCACCGGCTCTCGATCGCCAAGACCGGCGACGTCGCCGCCGCCGGGTTCGGTGACGCCGTCACCTACACCGTCAAGGTCGGCAACGTGGGCACCGTCACCAGCGAGCCGACGACGGCGACGGACCACCTCCCCGCCGGGCTCGACTTCGTGTCGGCAGACCGCGGCGGCCGCTACGACGCGGCGACCCGCACCGTCACCTGGGATGTTCCGGCGCTCGCGCGCGACATCGACACCAGCTTCGTCGTGGTCGCCCGCGTCGACGCCGAGCAGACCACCTCGACCGTGACCAACACGGCCGGCGTCGCGAACCCTCCGGGGTATTCGCCGCCGATCAGCGCTGACCCCTGCACGGCCGATCCTACCGAGGCATGTGCCGACGTGACCGTCCCGGTGACCAACCACGCCCTGGCGTTCACCGGCGTCGAGCTCACCGCCGCAGCGATCGTGGGCCCCGGCGTTGCGATACTCGCCGGGGTGGTCCTCCTGCTGATCCGCAGGCGCCGGGTCAGCTAGGCCTGCTGACTGGCGCGCCCGCCGGGATCCCGGCTCGCGGCTCTGCCAGAACCCGGCGTCCTACGTCATGCAAGCGCTTACGTCAAGCGCTTGCATGACTGCATTCCCCGGCGTAACGTCGCGAACACAGCGCCGAAATCGCGGGACCCGCGACGGCATCACCGCACCACTCGAAGAGGAGTTGCAGTTGACAGCACAACGATTTTTCTCGAAACGGCGCCGCATCGTTGCGGCGATCGCGGTCCTTGCGGCCGGTGGCCTCGCCCTGACGGGGTGCACCACCGCCAACCCGGGTTCGGGCGGGAACTCGTCCGGAAAGAAGACCGTCACGATTTACGGACCGGATACCGGCACCGAGGCGAGCGAGCTCAACGCGTCATGGGCCGACTGGTCGAAGGCGAACGGGATCACCATCAAGTACACCGGTGACGGTAACTTCACCACCAACATCGCCACCAAGATCCAAGGCAACGACCTGCCCGACATCGGCATGTTCCCGCAGCCGGGCCTGCTGGCCGCGGCCATCCAGTCCGGCAAGGTCTCGAAAGTCAGCTCCGAGACCGAGGCCAACGTGAAGAAGAACTTCTCGAAGGACTGGCAGGGCTACGTCACCAGCGGCGGCGCGATGTACGGCACTCCGATGGACGCGAGCGTCAAGGGCTACATCTGGTACACGCCCGGCGACTTCAAGAAGTGGGGAATCGACCTTCCGAAGAGCTACGCCGACCTGGTCAGCGCCATCGGCAAGGTCCAGTCGACCACCGGCAAGCCGCCGTTCTGCGCCGGTTGGAACTCGGGCACCGCATCAGGGTGGCCGGGCGCCGACTTCCTCGCCGAGGTCGTGCTGAGCTCGGCGGGAGCCCAGACCTACGACTCGTGGGTCAAGGGCGACACCAAGTTCACCGACCCTGCCATCGACAAGGCGTTCACGCTGATGGGTCAGATCGTGAACAACCCGCAGTACGTCAACGCCGGCTTCGGCGGTGTCTCGTCGATCAGCTCGACGGCTTTCGGGGATGTCGCGGCCAAGGTCGCAGACGGATCGTGCGCGATGACCAACCAGGCCACGTTCCTCGAGGCGAGCTTCTCAACCACGAAGACCGCGTCGGGCGCCGTGCCGAAGGTCGGACCGGATGGCGACATCTGGGCATTCCCGCTGCCGTCGGTCACCTCCGGCTCGAACGCCGTCACCGGTGGTGGCGACTTCGCCGCTGCGTTCAACAACGACCCCTCGGTGCAGAAGGTCATGGCCTACCTGTCGAGTTCCGACTGGGCCAACAGCCTGATCACCGTGAAGAAGGCCTCCTTCATCAGCGCGAACAAGGGGGTCGACGCCTCGAAAGAGACCGACCCGCTGCTGCAGAGCGCGATCAAGACCCTGCAGGCATCTGACACCGTCTTCCGCTTCGGTGCGGATGACGCGATGCCGACCGTGGTCGAGAACGCGTTCTGGAAAGGAATGATCGACTGGGTCAACGGGATGCCGCAAGCGCAGGCCGAAGCCGAGATCCAGGCAGCCTGGGCGAACGCCGGGTAGTTCGCCTCACCGGACGGGGGCCGCCTCGGCTCAGACGAGGCGGCCCCTCCCGCACCCCATCCGTCCTGAGTTCACTGTCCCTGAGTCCACCGTCGTACTCGAGAGGCCCCTGCCGTGACTGCTTTCTTCACCTGGCTCTCCGGGCTGCCGCCCCTGGCCCAGATCCCCGTCATCCTCCTGGTGTTCGGCGTGGTCGTCGCGCTGATCCTGTTCTTCATCGAATTCGCCCCCCGGCCTGGCCGGGGCTACGCGATCATGCGGCTGGTGGTCGCGATCGCGGTTCCCGCGATCCTGGTGCTCGTGCTCGGCGTCTACAACGACGCCGTCTGGCTGGTGCCGCTCGCCGCCGTGCTCGGCGCGGGGCTGTTCCTGCTCGATCGCCGCGCCCGCGGCGGACGCGGCTCGCTGCTGCAGCTTCTGGCCTTCATGGCGCCGGCCGTGCTGCTGCTCGCGGTCGGGCTGCTGTATCCGATGATCAAGACCATCGCCGGCGCCTTCTTCACCAACGACGGGTCGAAGTTCGTCGGCTTCGACAACTTCTCGTACGTGCTGGCCGGCACCAACCAGGGCCTGCTGGCGCTCGGCAACCAGATCATCTGGGTGATCGTCACGCCGATCATCGCGACGGCGATCGGACTCGCCTACGCGGTGTTCATCGACAAGAGCCGCGGCGAGAAGGTGCTGAAGGTCTTCGTGTTCATGCCGGTGGCGATCTCGTTCGTCGGGGCATCCATCATCTTCAAGTTCTTCTACGACTACCAGCAGGGCAACCAGATCGGGTTGCTGAACCAGGTGGTGGTCTTGTTCGGCGGTCAGCCGGTCAACTGGCTGCAGACCTACCCGGTGAACATCGCGCTGATGATCATCATCCTGATCTGGACGCAGACCGGATTCGCGATGGTGCTCCTGTCTGCAGCCATCAAGGGCATCCCCGATGAGCAGGTGGAAGCGGCGGAGCTGGACGGCGCGAACGCCTGGCAGCGCTTCCGCAACGTCACCGTCCCGGGCATCCGCCCGACCATCATCGTCACCTGGATCACGATCGCCATCGTGTCGCTGAAGGTGTACGACATCATCGCGGCGACGACGCAGGGCCAGAACGGCACGAACGTCATCAGCTACCAGATGGTGCGGCTGTTCCAGAACCTGCCGCCGCAGACCGGCACCTCATCGGCCGAGGCGGTGCTGCTGTTCGTGCTGATCCTGCCCTTCCTCATCTACAACGCCAACAACATCCGGAAGCAGAGGCTGGGACTGTGAGCGCCACCACGAGCGAGACCCCGGGCGCCGTCGACTCCGCTGTCGACCGCCGCACCGAGCGCAAGCGGGAGCGCGCGATCAGCAAGGCAGAGAACGCCGCGTTCAGCGACAGCAAGCGCCGGCTGTCGAGCCCGATCGCGACCATCGCGGCGCTGATCATCGCGGTGATCTGGACGATTCCGACCCTCGGGCTGTTCGTCACCTCGTTCCGCCAGCCGGCCGATATCAACACCTCGGGCTGGTGGACCGTCTTCACCAACCCGAACCTGACGATCTCGAACTACGTCAACACCCTGAACTTCAAGGACACGCTGACCGTCGGGCAGTCGTTCGTGAACTCCCTGGTGATCGTGATTCCCGCGACGCTGTTCCCGATCGCGCTCGCCCTGCTGGCGGCCTACGCCTTCGCCTGGGTGAACTTCCGGGGCAAGAACATCCTGTTCATCGCGGTCTTCTCGATGCAGGTGGTCCCCATCCAGGTCGCCCTGGTGCCGCTGCTGAGCCTCTTCTCCAACGGGGTCACGATCGGCAACTGGGCGGTGTTCCCCGGGTTGAACCTCAACGGCGTGGAAGGCAGCTTCGCCCGCATCTGGATCGCGCACACCATCTTCGCGTTGCCCCTCGCGATCTTCCTGCTGCACAACTTCATCGCCGCGCTGCCGGTCGACATCATGGAGGCCGCGCGGATCGACGGCGCCAGCCACGGTCAGACCTTCTTCCGCATCGTGATGCCGCTCGCCCGCCCGGCGATCGCCTCGTTTGCGATCCTGCAGTTCCTCTGGGTGTGGAACGACCTGCTGGTGGCGACGATCTTCACCTCGGGCGACAACTTCCCGATTACGAAGCTGTTGACAGACCTCGCCGGCACCTACGGGCAGACCTGGTACCTGCTGTCGGCAGGAACCTTCCTCGCGATCGTGATGCCGCTGGTTGTGTTCTTCTCGCTGCAGCGGTACTTCGTGCGCGGCCTCCTCGCGGGAGCGACGAAAGGGTAGGAACGGGCAATATCGTTGGGCTCGATGGTGATGAGCGCGTGACCAGCATCGACGATGTCGCGCGGGCGGCCGGCGTCTCGACGGCAACCGTGTCGAGGGCACTCCGCGGGCTGCCGAACGTGTCGGAGCCGACCCGCGAGCGCATCCGCCGGATCGCCGACGAGCTGGGCTACGTGGCCTCGTCGAGCGCGTCGGGCCTCGCGAGCGGTCGCACGCACACCATCGGCGTCGCCGTGCCCTCGGTGAGCCGCTGGTTCTACACGACCGTGCTCGAGGGGGTGGATGCTGCCCTGCGCGCGGCGAACTTCGACATGATCGTCTACAACCTGGCCAGCCGCGGTGGCGACCGGGAGCGTGCGTTCCACCGGTCGTTGCTGCGCAAGCGCACCGACGCGCTCGTCGCCATCGGGGTCGACTTCACGACGGCCGAGCGCGCGCAGCTGCTGTCGGTCGGGCACCCGCTGATCGCGATCGGCGGTCCGGTGCCGGGTGTGCGCAACATCGGCATCGACGACCGGGCGGTCGCTCGCGCGGCGACCGAGCACCTGATCGGGCTGGGGCACCGCGACATCCTGCACCTGGGTGGCACCGACGACGAGGGTCTCAACCGGCGCATGCCGGTCGACCGCCGCACGGGCTTCCTCAGCGCGATGGATGCCGCGGGCCTGCCGGTGCGCGACGACTGGCTGCTCACCGGCGGCTTCTCGGCGGCCGTCAGCCGGCAGGTGATGCTCGACCTGTTCGCCCGTGGCGGCCCCCTGCCGACCGCGGTCTTCGCCAGTTCGGACGAGATGGCGTTCGGCGTGCTTCTCGCCGCTCAGCAGACCGGGTTACGGGTGCCGCACGATCTCTCGGTGATCGGGATCGACGACCACGACATGTCGGCGTCGTTCGAGCTGACGACGATGGCCCAGGACCCGCACGCGCAGGGAGTGCTCGGCGCGCGGCTGCTGCTCGACGAGCTGCGAGGCCTGCCGCCTCGGCGGGGCTCGATCCGCGCCGATTTCGAATTGCTGGTGCGGGGCAGCACCGGGCCGCCGTCGCGCTGACGCTAGGGTGTGGCACATGTCAGAGACCACACCCTCAGCGGCCGCGGTTCCTCCCGGCTGGTACGACGACGGAACCGGATCGGGGCGACAGCGCTGGTGGAGTGGCGTCGAGTGGACGCAGCACGTCGCCGCGCCCGTCATGGTCGGGCGCCCGCTGCTGCCCGCCGACCGGCCGGTGTACAGCGTGTGGATCTGGCTGATCGTGCTGCTGCCGCTGCTGTCGTTCCCGCTCTTCTTCCTCTGGCAGCCGAACTTCGACTATCTGAGCAACCCGAACTCACTCGGCAACCCGTCGCAAATCCAGTCGGAGTATTTGGCATCGGTGTTCAGCCCCGCGTATTTCGCGATCCTGTTCGGTGGATGGGTCCTGTACGGCCTCACGGCGGTTTTCGCCTGGCGCGATGCGGTCTGGCTGCGTGCGCAGGGCGTGGTGCGCCCGTTCCCGTGGCCGTGGGTCTTCCTCTATTCGCCTGCGTACGTGATCGGGCGTTCCGTCATCGTGCGGCGGGTGGCGGCTCCGCGCGGCCTGGCGCCGATCTGGGTGCTCATCGCGGTCGTCGTGGTGGGGATCATCGTCACGTCCATCTGGTCGATCAGCCTGATGTCCGGGATGCTGTCCCACATCCCCGACTACAGCAGCTACTCCTCCAGCTGACCGGCCGGTCACAATAGGGGGATGGCGCGCGACATCCTGATCACGCCCGCGGAGCTCGCGGGTACGACGGCCGGTGCCGTGTTGCCGGGCGGTGGCCCGCTTCGCGTGCTCGATGTGCGCTGGCGGCTGGACCGGCCCGATGGCCGTCCGGAATACCGGGGCGGCCATGTCCCGGGCGCTCAGTACGTCGATCTCGACACGCAGCTGGCCCGGCACGGAGATCCGCAGGACGGGCGCCACCCGCTTCCGCCTGTCGACCAGCTGCAGCGGGACGCGCGCGGCTGGGGCATCGATGCCGGCGACACCGTCGTCGTGTACGACGACCTGAAGAACATGTCGGCGGCGCGCGCGTGGTGGCTGCTGCGCTACGCCGGTGTCGACGACGTGCGGCTGCTCGACGGCGGGCTGTCGGCCTGGCGCGCAGCCGGCCTCCCGCTCGAGACCGGCGAGGCGGCGCGGCCCGCTCCCGGCTCGGTGGCCCTCGAGTACGGCGCTCTGCCGGTGCTGACGATCGACGAGGCTGCCGCGTTCCCCGGTGCGGGGGTGCTGCTCGACGCACGCGCGGGGGAGCGCTTCCGCGGCGAGGTCGAGCCGATCGATCCGCGGGCAGGCCACATCCCGGGGGCGCGCAGTGCGCCCACCGCCGAGAACGTGGACTCCGACGGCCGCTTCCTGCCCCCCGACCAGTTGCGCGCGCGGTTCGCGTCACTCGGCGTCGAGCCGGGGGCGCCCGTCGCGGCGTACTGCGGATCCGGCGTGACGGCTGCGCACGAGGTCGTTGCTCTCGCGCTTGCCGGCTTCGATGCCGCGCTGTTCCCCGGCTCGTGGAGTCAGTGGGCCAACCATCCCGAGCGGCCGGTCGCGGTCGGCGCCTGAGCGCGCCGCGACCCCGAAGGGGGACTCGCTGGGCATCGCTCAACTCCTTAGCGTGGCAGCGTGAAGAAGCGCTGGATCGTGGGAGGCGTCCTGGCGGTGCTGCTGGGCATCTCGGCAACCGGCATCGCCCTCAATTCGAACTGGCTGGGTGGTCGTTGGGATGCATCGCATGCCGCCGCCGATTTGGAGTCCCGCCTTCAGAAGCTCGACGGCGTAACCGCGGCCACCGCGGCATACGATCCGCTCGGCCTGCCCGATCCGACGGTGAAAGTTGATGTCAGCTTCGCGACCGACGCCTCGCTGGCGCAGTGGGCCGCGGCCAGCGCTCTGGTGCGCACGGCGGCATCGAGCGCGGCGCTCGCCGGGACGACCAGCACCGTCGCGTTCCACGAGGTGAAAGCCAAGACCTCCGTCACGGTCGAGCCGCTGCTCTTCAGCCCGGCGGCCATCGCCTCCGAGATCGCGGCGTGGCGCGAGCTGCGCCTCGCGGTCGGCGACCGGGTGTCGCTGCACCTGGGGTACGCGACGGGGACGACCGGGGCATCCGGGCAGCTGGTGCGCGAGTACACGGTGCGGGATGCGGATGACGCGCGGGCGGTCGCGGCTCGCTGGCCGGATAAGGCGCCGGCGGTCGATCCTGGATTGCCGACGACGTGGAGCAGCCCCGGACTTCAAATGTTCGGGATGCCGTCCCGAGCCATGATGTCGACTCTAAGCGCGGTCTCGGCCGACCTCCCTCTGGCCCCCGCCGACCCGGCCGCCAAGCCCACCGGGACCTTCGCCGTGATCATGTGGTCGGCGGGCGGCTACAAGCTGACCATCGTGGAGTTGCAAAACGGCGCGACGGCGACGGAGAAGCCCACCGAAAAGATGGCCCGGGCCGCTCAGGCCGCGTTCGCCACGGGCGCCAACCGGGTCGAGTGGCAGAAGACGGGCGGATTCAGCACGCTGGTCTTGGGTGACTGCCCGTCGTTCGCGTCGGGCACTCAGACGATTCAGACGGTATTTCACGGCAGTCAGCGCGACCAGGCCTTCGCAGCCGAGCTCGCGCGCCTCGGTTTTGTGCTGCCCGCCGAGGTACGCGCGGGAGAGTGCCGATGAACGCGGGCCCGATCTCGGGTGCGGTTCCGCGGTCGCGTGCGGTCCTGTGGGTCGCGCAGTGGTTGGGCGTGATCCTGGTGCCCGCGTGGCTGGTCTACGGCACAGGCCTGATTGCGGGACCTGGTAGTGGGTCATACTTCGTGGTGGCGTTCGTCGCGGCCCTTCTGCTCGTTCTGCTGCTCATCGCAGCGATCTTGTCGGTCGGTATCCGATCCGCGCGCCGCGGACGCGGGGGTCCCTGGTACGTCTGGCTTCTCGCGGCGGTCTGGGCCTGCGCCGCCGTGCAGCCGTTCCTGTTGGAGTCCGATTCGCCATCGGCGCTCGAACGACTCGGTCTCTCCATGGCCGCCGACCGATGGCTGATCAGCTTCTTGTTCTGGGCTGCGGTGGTGCTGCTCGCGCTGGCGTGGATCTCGACCGGTGCCGCCGGCGCTCCGCCGCCGTTCGGAGACGGCTCGGATCGCGAGTTGCGTCAGGGCGAGTTGCGTCAGCGGGACCGCATCGACGAGCTGAACCACACGCGCTCTGATTCCGACTCGGGCTGAGTGCTCAGCCGTGCAGCTCCTGGTGCAGGTTCACGTAGCTGATCGAGTTCGCCGAGGTCGCCACGAGCCCCAGGTTCACGCGCAGCAGCTTCGGTGGCAGCTCGCTGCTCGGAGGGGGCGTCTGATCGGTGCCGAGGGTGAGGCCGAGGCCGCCAAGAGTGGTGCCGGTGAGCGAGTCGAGCCAGACGCTGACGTTGCCCTTCAGCTCCATGCGGTCGGCCGTTGACACCAGGGCAGGGCCTGTCGCGCGGCGGACGTCGAGCAGGAAGCCCGTGATCACCACGTCGTCGGCCTTCAGCTTGATGACGGGGAAGCTCGAGCCGTCGATCTTCTTCACCGTGACCAGGCCGACCTGATGGATGCCGCTGATCGAGATCGACGACCCCCCGAGCTGCCCGGCAGGCAGCGTCATCGTGTAGGCGGAATCGTCCGGTCCGATCACGAGCGGCGCGGCGCCTGACGCCCCGGGCACCTTCGCGCCCCCGAGCAGTCCGCCCACCAGCCCGCCGACCAGACCCCCGCCGGAACTCGGGCTGGGACTCGGCGACGGCGACGCGGGCGAGCAGGTCATCAGGATCGGGATGCACAGCGCGCTGGGTTCCGCGGCCTGAGCCGGGGGAGCCGCTGCGGCACCGACGCCGGTGAGCGCGGCGACGAACAGCAGCGCGGTGACCGCTGCCGTTACCGGCTTGCGACCGGATGCCGACGCGGGCTTGCGAGCCCGGGCCGGCGCCTCAGCGAAAGGGGGCGGCGCCGCGTGGGTGTCGCTGGCGGTTCGGCCGGCGCGTGCCATGAGCGCCGGATAGGGGACGAACTCGGCGTGCACGGCCTGATCGTGGTCGCGCATGCCGACCCCCGCTCCGACGAGTTCGCGTTCAAGGGGCTCGGCCGGCGCGTACCGGGCGCGGTCGGATGCGGCCGCATCCTCATCGACCGCACTCGAGTCAGCTGCCGCACCCGAACCGGGCTGCGCCGCCGGCGCCCACGAGACCGCGAGGATCCCGCCGACGGCGCTCAGCAGCATCCCGATCAGGAAGCCGCCCAGGTTCACGCCGATGATCGAATAGATCGACAGAGCCAGCGCGATGACCCCGTAGAAGATGCGGTGCTGCGGCATCGTCGCGATGAGCACGGCGAGCAGCACGAACCCGATCGGGATGATCGTGGCCTGGAAGCCTTCGACGCCCATCTGGATGTGCATGTTGCCGATGTCGAGCTGGGTGGAGAAGAACATCTCCACGCCGGCCAGCAGAAGCAGCAGGGATCCGACGAAGGGGCGCTGCCGCCGCCACGCGCGGAAGGTGCCCGTCGGTGCGGTGGCTGTCGATGCCGTGGACATCAGAAGCACTCGTCGTCGCCGTTGGTCAGCGCCACGTGCATGCCGTTCAACTCGAACACGGCAGCCGTGGTCGACCACGAGACCTGCTGCAGGCCGGTGATGGTGACGGTGTCGGAGTCCTGCGCGAAGTCGCCGGCCGCGCCCTTGGCCGCGGTGTTCACGGTCGAGGCGTCGATGCCGATCCGGATGTTCGTGAACTTCGCGTCGCCCTTGAGGTCGGTCATGCCGATCTGCAGGCCCTGCGCGACGACCGGCTTACCGCCGCCGCCCGCGGTGATCTTGACCCCGACCTTGCCGAGCGGGGTGTCGCTGGTCACCGACTGGCACATGTTGGTGAGTGTCGCGTTCGCGATGTTGGCGATGGCCACCTGGTGCGCGCCGCCCTTGCTGTCGTTCGTCACACCCGCGTACTGCGAGAAGCCGGTGCCGTTGAGCGCCGACGCACTGATCTTGAACTGGCTGCCCGAGATGGCGAACGAAACCGGCACGGCGCCTTGCGCGACGCCGCCCAGCACGACGGTTGCGGCAACGGCGACGGGAACGGCGGCGATCAGGATGCGGCCAGCGCGTTTCGCGGTGAACTTGCCCTGGGTGGTTGGCTGCTTCGTCATTGAATCCTCCTTGATCCAGACCGTCACCGCGAGGACGGGAACGGTTGTCCGAGGAGCGTCTGAGAGACGTCCCTACAGAAAGAGACTCGGATTTTGGGGGTTATGACGCGATTTCCCGAACTTTTTTGACTAGGTGTCAATAGGCTCGAACGAGCGTCGCCGAGGGGTAGTGTGCCCGGCATGGCCGCCGAACGACGTACCCGGTTGACGCCCGAAGATCGCAGCGCGCAGCTCATCGCGCTCGGTGTCGCGTCGCTGGTCGACCGGCCGCTGCACTCGCTGAGCATCGAGTGGCTCTCGGCGCAGGCCGGGGTGTCGCGAGCCCTGCTCTTCCACTACTTCGGGTCGAAGCAGGGCCTGCACCGCGAGGTGGTGCGGGTCGCGCGCGACAGCATGCTGCATGCCACAGAGCCGACGCCAGACCTCGAGCCGCTCGAGCGGCTGCACGACACTCTGACCCGGATCGTCCAGTTCGTGCGAGAGCACCGCGGCACCTTCTACTCCCTGGTGCGCGGTGTCGCGAGCGGCGATCTCGAGGTTCGCGAGGTGGTGGAGCAGGCCCGAGTGGAGCAGGCCGAGCGGGTGATCGCCGTCTTTCTCGAGTTGGGGATGTCCGATACTCCGCTGCTGCGGGTGGCGCTGCGTTCGTGGGTGGCTTTCGCGGAGGAGGCTCTGGCCGAGGAAGCGCTGGTCGAGGCCCCGGTCGAGGTGCCGGTCGAGTCGCCGGTCGTCGAAGGCGGGGCGACGATCAGTGCCACCGGGCTACCCGATGACGAACTGGTCGACTTCCTGGTGCGCAGCGCCGTGGCGGTGGCCGCCGCCGTGGATCCGGCATATTCCGCTCACCGCATGAACACGGCCTGAATCACGCGTACGGCGCGTGCAGGCCATCGCCGGCGTCGTACCGGGCGAGCGCATCGGCGTCGCGCGCGTCGGTCTGCGCCCGGCGGGCGATGTCGAGCGCGTTCACCGGATCCGCCTCGTTCTGGGCGAGCATCAGCTGGCGCTGCGCCTCGGCGAGCCGGGTGCGCGCGTCCGCCCCGACGCCGCCGCGGTGACCGCCGATGTAGTCGGTGACCGCCGCGATCTGGCTCTTCGCCGACACCATGGCGCCGCCCAGGGCCGCCCGGGCGCCGTCGAGCCGGCGCTGCTGGTTCTGGGCAGCGGCCACGGCCACGTCGAGCTTGTCGCTGGCATCGACCAGTGCGTCGAGCTGCGCGGCGGGGTCCCGTCGTCCGGGCTTCGCCACGACAGTGAGCTGCTTCTGCAGAGCGGCGATCGCGTCGTTGACCGCCGCCGCGGAGTCGGGGTCCGGCGGGGCATCGCGCAGCGTCTTGGCGGCGGCGATCGCGCCGGCGGCTTCGGTCACCAGGCTGTCGATGCTCTTCTCTGCCGCGAGGAGTTCATCGCGGCGGTGGTCGATGGCATCCAGTTGCTGCGTCGCGGCCGCCACCGCATCCTGCACCGCCTTCAGCTGGTCGCTCACATTCGGCACTGTGCTCGACGCGAGCGCGGCATCCGTCGCGTCTGCGGCTTGGGTGCCGGCCGCGAGCGCCTCATCTGCCGCGTCGAGATTCGCCCCGACCGAGCGGATCGCCGCGTCGATGTACCGGGTGCGCAGGTCGGCGACGGTGCTCGCGCTCGCCGCTCGGCGGGTCGCAAGCGCGGCCAACGACGAGCGCAGCACCTTCAGCGTGTCGGGAGCGCCGGCCTCGGTGCGGCGGAGGTCGTCGAAGGCTGCCGCGGCCCTTGTCACCGAGGTGCGGGCGCCGTCGGCGAGAGCGCGGATCTGGCGGGTCCATTCGGCGCGCTGCTGATCGCTGTCGGGCTCGGAATCGTCCAGTTGCTGCTGGAGTCGAAACGCCCGGGTGAGATCCGCCTTGGCCGAGGCGAGCGTGGCAGCGAAGTCGCGGGTGCGGTCCTCGCCGAACTGGGCGACCGCGAACGCCAGTTCGTCCGTCCCGTTCTTGACGGCGTCATCGGCCTGCACCAGGGCGACGCCGGCGTCGGTGCGCCCGGGGGCGGGGGCGAGCGCCTGCTGCCGCGACCGCCGGGCGAGCAGCACGACCCCGATGATCATGAGCACGATGAACGCGGTGACCACGACGCCCACCACGAGGCCGAGCATCGACGCCAGGTTCATGCGGCGATCCTACGGCCGGGCCGTCCCCGGCGCGTCCGCGCGGTATTCGCGAAACCCCGCTCGCGTCCAGAGATTCGGCCGGACAGCGCCGTAACCTGGCCGCGTGTGGCCTGCCAACCGACGGGATGACGATCCCGTGACCGACGACGGAACCGCGAGCGTTCAGCGCCCGGCCGCCGTCTCGCGCGCGGCGACCGCATTCGGCCGTGCCGGCTCAGGCCGCACGGGCGATGTCGCCGATCCGGTCCGTGCCCAGTGGCGGGCCGAGCTCTCCGTGGTGGGTGGCCGCTCGCCGCTGCTGCACTTCGCCGATGCGCCCAGCACCCGGATCGAGTTGAGCACGACGCATCCTGGCGGCCTCGCGCGGTTCATCACCGGACAGACCACGCTGCTGTCGCAACTCATCCGCGACGATGTCGCGTTGCGCGCCGCCCGCGTTGCGGCCGACAACGTGAGCGCCAAGGGGCTCGAGCTGTCCACGACGCGGGGCATCGACTCGGTGCGGTTGGGCATCGGCCTTGCACGCTGGAGCGCGGGCCACACGACCGACGGCGGCGACGAGTTCTGTGCGCCGATCCTGCTGCGCCCGCTGGCGATCCGCAGGCACGGACGTGACTTCGAGCTCAAGCTGCGCGGGGCGACGGTGCTCAATCCGGCGCTCGCCACCGCGCTCGAGCGGCAGTTCGGGCTGGTGCTCGATCCGGAGGCCTTCGTCGCGCTGAGCGACGCAGACGGGTCGTTCAAGCCGAATGCCGTCATCGATCAACTGCGCGCCCTCACCGGCCATCTCTCCGACTTCTCGGTGCAGCCCCGCCTGGTGGTGTCGTCGTTCGCCGGAGTCGCGTCCCAACTGGTGGCCGACGCCTTCGACCTGGAGCATCCGGTGCTGGATGCGCTGGCCGGCAACGCGACGGCGCGCTGGAGCCTCGAAGAGGCCTCGGCTCCGGTCGAGCCGGTCGACTCCGATCACCGCGATCCATCGACCGACGTACTGCTGCTCGACGCCGACTCCGAGCAGGAGCTGGTGATCGCGCAGATCGCCGCAGGCAACTCCCTGGTCGTGAAGACCATGCCGGGCACCGGAGGCACGCAGACCATCGTCAACGCGCTGGGCGCCCTGGTCGGCCAGAACAAGCGGGTGCTGGTGGTCAGTCCGCGCCGCGCCACCCTGCGGGGGATCGCCCAGCGCCTCGCCGACATCGGGCTCGCTGGCGCCGCGGTGGCGCCCGCGACGCTGCGGCGGGATGTCGTGCGCTCCATCGCGCGCAACGAACGCGCCCATCAGCCCAACCTCGGCGAGGTGGACGAGGCCCTGGTGCGCCTCCGGAGCGTTCTGCTCGACTACCGCGGCTCGCTCTCCCGGCCGGACGCCGAGCTCGGCGTCTCGGTGGTCGACTGCGTCACAGAGCTCTCACGCCTCGCCCTGCTGCCGGTCCCTCCCACCACCACGGCACGCCTGGATCGCACCACGGTCATCCGAATGCGCGGCGACCGTGCGAGCGTGGCCACGACCATGGTCGAGGCAGCGCGGCTCGGCGAGTTCCGCTACGGGCCAGGAGACTCGGCCTGGTACGGCGCGAAGTTCGCGAACGGCGACGAGGCGCAGCGCGCGCACTCCCTCGCCCAGAAGCTGCACCACGAAGAGCTGCCGCGGCTGCTGGTCCGCGCTCAGCAGCTGATCGGGTCGACCCGCATGCGGCCGTTCGAGACGGTCGGAGAGCTGGGCGTCTATCTGAAGCTGCTCACCGACATCCGCGACACCCTCGACCATTTCGTGCCCGCGGTGTTCGACCGGTCGTTGAGCGAACTCATCGTGGCTACCGCTCCGCGCCGCGATGCGCCCGAGATGTCGTCTGCCAACCGGCGGCGGCTCAAGAAGCTCGCCAAGGAGTACGTGCGCCCCGGCATGCACGTCGGCGATCTGCACGAAGCGCTCGGCGCCGTCCAGCGTCAGCGGATCATGTGGCAGCGCTTCGTGGTCGCGGGAGTCGTTCCCGAGGTTCCGGTCGGCATCTCGGATGTCGCGGTCGCTTGGCAGCAGGTGTCGGCCGATCTCGCGGCTCTCGACGGGCCGCTCGGCAATGTGACGCGCGAGACGCACCTGTCTGCCCTGCCGCTGCACACCCTGGGCGAGCTGCTGGCCGACCTGGCCGCCGACTCCGACGTGCTGCAGAATCTGCAGGAGCGCAGCGAGCTGGTCTCGACGATGCGCAGCCTCCAACTCGATCCGCTGCTGACCGATCTCGCCGCCCGCCACGTGCCCGAGGAGCAGATCGCCGCGGAGCTCGAGCTCGCATGGTGGCGCTCGGCGCTCGACGGCCTGCTCGCAGGCGATCGCGCGCTGCTCGGCGCGAGAACCGATGTGCTGGATCGGCTGGAGGCCGACTTCCGGCTGGTCGATGAGGCCCACGCCGCGGGCAGCGCGCAGCTGCTGGCCTGGCAGCTCGCCGAGAACTGGAAGATCGGCCTGGTCGACTGGCCGGACGAGGCGCACGACCTCAAACAGCTGCTGGCCGTCGAGGGGCTCACGTCACACGCGTTGCAGCACTCGGCGCCCCACCTGTCGCGCTCGGTCGCGCCGGTCTGGCTCGCCTCTCCCTACGAGATCGAGGCGGTCACCGATGCGATGCCGTTCGACACGGTGCTGCTGGTGGATGCCGGCGCGACGACCGTTGCCGAGAACGTCGGCGCGATTCGACGGGCCAAGCAGGTGGTCGCGTTCGGCGACCCCGTGACGCAGACGCCCTCGGCCTTCGAGATCGCGCTGCGCGATCCGGATCATGAGCCGGGCACCGCCCCTGGCGACTCGGCCGCCACGCCGTCCAGTGACTCCGATCTCGGCCCGGGAGCGCGAGCCCTCGATGAGCTGCACGCGCGATCGGCGCTCGCCCGCCTGGCCGAACTCCTGCCGAGCCTCAGCCTCACGCGCAGCTACCGGGCGGGCGGCGAAGACCTGGCCGAACTCGTCAACCGGCGGTTCTACGGCGGCAGGATCGACTCGCTCCCTTGGGCCGGATCGTTCCTGGGTCACGGAAGTCTGGTTCTCGACTACGTGACCGACGGCACCGGGATGCCCGATCCGGACACCGGCGCGGTCGAGAGCGTCGACGCTGAAGTCGATCGGGTCGTCGAACTGGTGCTGGAGCACGCCGCGGCGCGTCCGCACGAGTCGCTCATGGTGGTGACCGCGAGCGACAAGCACGCCGTGCGCGTACTGCAGGCCGTGCTCGCGGCGATGGCGACGCATCCGGAGCTCAGTGAGTTCGTGCTGGGAGACAGCGCGGAGGCCTTCGAGGTGCTGCCGATCGAGCGTGCGGTCGCTCAGAGCCGCGACCGGGTCATCTTCTCGATCGGCTACGGACGCACGCCGCATGGGCGCGTGCTCGCCGACTTCGGCCCTCTCGGCCAACCGGGCGGCGAGCGCCTGCTGGCGGTCGCGATGACCCGTGCCCGGCGGTCGATGGTGATCGTGTCGTGCTTCCGCCCCTCCGATGTCGAAGACGGCCGCCTGCAGCATGGCGCCGTTGCGCTGGCCGAGATCCTCGACGAGGTGGCAGCCCGCCGCGCAGAGCCGCCGCTGCCGGACGACAGCGATCCGATGCTCGTCGACCTGGCTCGGCGCCTGGCCACCCGCGGCCTCCGGACCGCGCTCGGCCACCGCGGCAAGCTCGGGCTGGTCGCCGCCAACGGAGGCACCTGCCTCGTGGTCGACACGGATGCCGTGCTCGCCGGGCGGAGCCTGCGCGAATCGCTCCGGCTGCGCCCTGAGGTGCTGCGGCGACTCGGCTGGCACTACGCGCGCGTGCACGCCTTCGAGCTGTTCAGTGATCCGGATGCCGTTGCCGACCGCATCGCACGCCTCGCCGGCTTGCAGGGCGGCGCCATGACGCAAGAGATCCCCGTCGTTGCCTCGCCCCAGCACGCCTGACGCCGATCCGGAGCCCGGGCCGTCGGGTTCGCCCGAGCCGGCTGCGGCCGAGCCGCCGCGCCGTCCGCGGCATCGGCGCCGGGTGACGACCGAGCCCCCGCCGGGCACGGAGCCTGCGCCCGCGCCGGAGCCGCCCCGGCACGCCGGCGGCGAGAATGACGACCGCCTTCGCGCCGACAAGCCGCCCCACTACTAACGCCCTCTGGATCTCAAGGACAGTCCTTGAGATCCAGAGCGCACAGAATGACGACATGCCTTCCCTCGACTTGAGCCCAGCCCTCGAGCATCCCGAGCTGCTCGCAGCACCGGTCACCACCGCCCTCCGGTCACTCGATCCCGCCCTCGCCGCCCAGATCGACGTCGCGCCCATCGACCCGACTCTCGCCGACACCGCCGCGTTCTGCGACGCATACGGCATCGCCCCCGACGTCTCGGCCAACTGCGTCATCATCGCCGGGACCCGAGGCGAGCTCACGCGCTACGCCGCCTGCGTCGTGCTCGCGACGACCCGGCTCGACGTGAACGGGGTGGTGCGCCGGCTCCTGGATGCGCGCAAAGCCAGCTTCGCCGCGATGGACGACGCCGTGGCGCTCAGCGGCATGGAGTACGGCGGCATCACCCCCGTCGGGCTCCCGACCGACTGGGCGCTCTACATCGACGCGCGCGTCGCGGCGTTGCCGAGCGCCATCATCGGCTCGGGCATCCGGGGCAGCAAGTTGCAACTTCCGGGCGCGGTGCTCGCGGCTCTGCCCGGGGCGCAGACCGTCGAGGGGCTGGCGCGCGAACTCCCCTAAGTCGCGCTGTTCTGCTTCGCCAGCAGGTCGCGGATCTCGGTCAGCAGCTCGAGCTCGGTCGGCGCCGCCGGTGCGCCAGGCGCCTCCGGCTCGGCCGGCTTGCGCCGCAGCCGGATCCGCTTGGCGTAGTTCATCGGCACGATCAGGGCGAAGTAGACGACGATCGCGACCAGCACGAACTGGATGACCGCCGAGATCACCAATCCCCAGGAGAGGAAGACCGCAGGAGTCGTTCCCTCGGCAGGCCGCAGTACAACGCCGGCCTTGGCGAGTTCGCCCGCATTGAAGATGAGGGCGATCACCGGATTGAAGATGCCGATGACCAGGCCGTTGACGATCGCCGTGAACGCGGTGCCGATCACCACAGCGACGGCCAGATCGATCACGTTTCCGCGGAGGATGAACTCCCTGAAACCCTTCAGCATGGTTACTCCTTTGCGCTGGGTGCCGTGCTCTTGCTTTCCTTCTTGCCTCCGGCGGTCGTCGCGGCCGGGGTCGCCGGCGCACTCGAAGCCGGCGCAGACGTGGTCTCTGCCGACGACGACGATCCGCCCTCCGGCGCCGGCTTCGCGCGGCTGTCGTTGCGGTAGAAGCCGGAGCCGTTGAACGACACCCCGACCGTGTTGAACAGTTTGCGCAGCTGGCCGCCGCAGTTCGGGCAGACGGTCAGGGTGTCATCCGTGAACGCCTGCTGGATGTCGAACGCCTCGCCGCACTCGGTGCAGCGATAGGAATAGGTGGGCATGGGGGAAGAAAGTCCTCAGAACGAGACGATGCCGCTCGGTGTCACGACGCCGGTGACCGGCATGTCGTGACGCTCGCGCGGCACGGAGTCGACGAGTTCGTCGTCGAAGATCACAGCATAGACGGGCGGGCAGGCTTCCATGCTGCCCAAGGTCTTGTCGAAGTACCCCATGCCCCACCCCATCCGCATGCCGGTGCGATCCACGGCAGCGGCCGGCACCAGGATGAGGTCGACCTCATTGATCGCGATCGGGCCGAGGAGTTCTGTGGTGGGCGTCGGCATCCCGAGTGCATCGGTGTCTTCGGCATCGCCGTCGTACGGCGCCCAGTCGAGCAGGCCGTCGGTGCGTGACACCGGGATGAGCACCCGAATGCCCTGTTCGGCCGCCCAGTGCAGGAAGTCGCGGGTGCCGGGCTCGTCCGGAGTGGAGAGGTAGGCCGAGAGCGAGCGCGCCCCGAGACCGCTGACCAGATCGACCAGGTTCTGGGTCAGCGCCGCTGCATCGGCCGCGCGTGTCGCCGCAGGGCTCACGCGCCGGCGCTCGCGCAGTTCTGCGCGGAGCGCCCGCTTCCTGGCCTCGACATCTTCGACCACGCTGAGAGTCTAGGGGGACTCATCGGAGGCTCACGGGCGGCACCCGATAGCCTCACTGGATGGCCTTCATCGTCACCAAAGCCGTTATCCCGGTCGCCGGACTCGGCACACGATTCCTGCCCGCCACCAAAGCGATGCCCAAGGAGATGCTGCCGGTCGTCGACAAGCCGGCCATCCAGTACGTGGTGGAGGAGGCCGTCGCCGCCGGTCTCAGCGACGTGCTGATGGTCACCGGCCGCAACAAGAGCGCGCTCGAGAATCACTTCGATCGCGTCGGCGAGCTGGAAGACATCCTGCGCAGCAAGGGCGAAGACGACAAGCTCGAGAAGGTCAAGTTCGCCACCGACCTCGCCGACGTGCACTACGTGCGCCAGGGCGACCCGAAGGGCCTCGGGCACGCCGTGCTCCGCGCCAAGATGCACGTCGGGCGCGAGCCGTTCGCCGTACTGCTCGGTGATGACATCATCGACTCGCGCGACCCGCTTCTGAGCCGGATGCTCGAGGTGCAGTCCGAGCGCAACACGACGGTCGTCGCACTCCTCGAGGTCGATCCGTCGGTCGCCCACCTCTACGGCATCGCCACCGTGGAGCCGACGAAGGAGGACGACGTGGTGCGCATCACCGGACTCGTCGAGAAGCCGGCGCCCGGAACCGCGCCGTCGAACCTGGCCATCATCGGACGCTACATTCTGCGGCCCGAGATCTTCGAGATCCTCGAGAAGACCGCGCCGGGCAAGGGCGGCGAGATCCAGCTGACCGACGCGCTGCAGGAGCTCGCCACCGGTCCGGAGTGGGGCGGCGGCGTGTACGGCGTCGTATTCCGCGGACGCCGCTATGACACCGGCGATCGCCTCGACTACCTCAAGGCGATCGTGCAGTTGGCGAGTGACCGCGAAGATCTCGGGCCGGATTTCCGGCCATGGCTGAAGGAGTTCGCGGCTACGCTGGCGAGCAATGAGCATTCCGACGCTTCGTGACGGGTCGGTGACGATCCGACCGATCCGGCTGCGCGACGCCCGCACCCTCGAGCAGGAGCTGGTGTCGAACCGCGCGTGGCTGCGCACCTGGGAGGCCACCAACCCGCACGGGCCGATCGGCTTCGACTCGCGGGCCAGCATCCGTTCGCTGCTCAGCAACTGGCGCTCGGGCTTCGGCGTACCGTTCGCCGTCGAGTACGAGGGCGAGTTCGCCGGGCAGCTCAACGTCTCGGGGCTCAGCTACGGGTCTCTGTCGTCCGCGTCGATCGGCTATTGGGTCGCTGAGCGCTTCGCCGGCCGCAACGTCACCCCGACCGCGGTGGCGCTCGCCACCGACCACTGCCTGTTCACCATCGGGCTGCACCGCATGGAGATCTGCATCCGGCCCGAGAACGCGCCGTCGCTGCGCGTGGTCGAGAAGCTCGGGTTCCGCTATGAGGGACTTCGGCGGCGCTTCATCCACATCAACGGCGACTGGCGCGACCACTTCTGCTTCGCCCTGACCGCCGAGGAACTGCCGACGGGCGTGCTGCGCCGCTGGAGGGACGGCCGCGTGCCGGAGGGCGTCGGGGGTGTTCCCGAGGTGGATCGGGTGCTCGCGACGCATCCATTGCGGCTGGGGTGACGGCGCGCCGACCTCAACTCCTGGTTGAAGGTCCGTACCGTGAGTGCATGAATGTCTCGGGGGCAGGTACGGCGGTCATGGTCGCCATCGCGGCCGCCCTCTGGTTCGCCTACTTTCTGCCGACCTGGATGCGCAGGCGCGAGTACCTCGACACCGAGCGCACCGCGACCCGCCTGCAACAGACCCTGCGGGTGATGGCCGAGACGGCCGAGCTGCCCGAGCAGGTGCGCGTCGAGGTCAGCGCGCGCGACGCGGCCCGCCAGGAGCGCCTGCTGGTGGCGCAGCAGCAGCGTGCCGACGCGCTGGCGGAGCGCGCGATCGCCGAGGCGCGCTCGGCGACTCCCGCCCCGCCCTCGAGCATCAGGAGCCGCCGACGACGCGCCCACCGGCTCGCCAGCCTGCTCATGATCGCGGCGACGATCACCATGGCGGCCCAGTTCTGGCTCATGGCGGCCGGAACCGCCGGCCCGGGCTCGTGGCTCGTCGTCGCCGCGGGAGCCGCGCTCGGTGTGACCGGCATTGCCGTGCGCCGCCACCTCGACGCGCGGCGCGGGCTCCGGGCGCCGATCGCCGCAGCGAGCGTGAAGGCCTCCGTGGCCGAGCGCGCAGAACCGGCGCGCGCGACCCGCGACTGGACACCGGTCCGGATTCCTGCGCCGCTGTACTTGTCGCGCCCCGAACCCCAGCTCGTGCAGCCGTCCCTGGATCTGGCATCCCAGGTGCGTGCGGCGGCGCTCGCGTCCGAGCGGGCGCTCCGGGGCGCCCACGAGGCTCCCGAGGTGGTCCCGTTCCGGCGGCAGCGGCCTGCGGCTCCCGAGCCGGCGGCTGCACCTGTCGAGTCGCCCGCGATGCGTCGCGCGGTTCCCAGCCGCTGGGCCGCCATGGGCCGCGTCGACGGCACGGATGCCGCGGCTCCCGATCTCGACGAGGTGCTGCGCCGCCGCCGCAGCGCCGGGTGAGCGCGGGCCCCGGCGAGCAAAGTGATAGCGTTGACGGGTTCACGGGCCCATGGCGCAGTTGGTAGCGCGCTTCGTTCGCAATGAAGAGGTCGGGGGTTCGAATCCCCCTGGGTCCACCGTGTGATGGAATTCGGCCGCTGCCGTCAGGCGCGTCAGTGGTGCCGCTTCGCCAGCGTGAACATCTTCCAGTTCAGATTCATGAAGTGGAAGAACTGGATCACGACGTTGCGGCGGCGGCGCAGTTCGCGGGCATCCGGCAACGGCGCCTCGTCGATCAGGCTCTGGGCGTCATCCATGCGGGTTCTCCACTCCTGGGCGGTACTGAGTCATTCGGGGATGAGATACCAGAGCGGCAGGGCTTTGGCCTTGTAGATGAAGGCGGTGTGGAGCATCCGCTTGACCCAGTGCGCCGCGAGGCCGATATCGCCTGTGGTCTCGGCGGCGTCGCGGCCGTCCGTCTTCGGAAAGCGCGCGTGGTCGGGGACGATCGGCGACATGGCCATCGCCGCCGCTGTGCCCCGCAGCATCCCGGTGCCGGTGGATGCGATGCAGGCCGCCGCCATCTCGCTCATCGAGGCGGTGTGCGTCGGCACGGTGGCCCCGGTACGGATCATGTCGGCGATCGTGAGGGCGACGACCTTGCCCATGGCGCCGGATGGCATCCCGGTTCGCGGCGGGGCTGCGGCGATCGCGAGACCGTCGGGCGTCGCGTACGGCCGTGAGATCTGGTGCGGAGGAGCGAAAGCGATGCCGACAGCGAAGATGTTGCCGTAGTTCGGGTTCTGATAGGTCCTGGGCCAGTCGGCTGCTGTCCACTCCTCGAACGGGCGCGCGCTGTAGTCGGCGTCGACCCGCATGAAACCGGACGGCGCGAAGAGCTCTGCGGTGATGTCGGCGCCGCCGCGGTCGACCGCGGTCAGCCCGACGCCCCCGAACGGCGGGAGCAGCATGGCGAAGTCGTAATGCTGCGTGCTCGTGCTGCCGTCGGTCTGCCGGTAGGTGATGGTGTCGGCGTCGATGCCGGTCACCGCCGCCTGCGCGATGGCCCGGATGCCGCGCTCGTGGAACAGCGAGGCCATCCAGTTCTCGCTGGTGACTCTGCCGTCGCGGGTGCTGAACGTCATGCCGCCGACCCCGAAGTCGCCGAGCTCGTGCTCGTTGGTGAGGTAGAGCACCTCCGCCCGATCGCGCACCCCCGCCGCTCGCAACTCGTGCTCGACGTTGAACGCGTACTCGAAGGCGGCTCCCTCGCAGGTGCAGGTGCCGTGGCCGACGCCGATCACGAAGGTCTGCGGGGTGCCGGCCTTCAGGGTGTCGATCGCCCCGGCCAGTCGGGCTGCGGCATCGACGGCGTGCCCGGGAGTGCAGACCGATGCGGTGAATCCACCGTCGGGGCCCAAGCCGGGGGTTGCGGCGAAGTTCAGCTTCGGCCCGGTGGCGTTGATCAGGTAGTCGTAGCGGATGCGGTCGGTGCGGCCCTCGGTCCCCGGAGCGGTGGACACCACGTCCACGGCGCCGCGCGGGTCGTCGGCATCACCCTCGGGGAGGATCCCGACCGCCTTTGCCTGCCGGAAGTCGATCCCCTTCCGACGGTAGATCGGGGCCAGAGGGAAGACCACCTTGCCGGCGGGCATCCGTCCCACCCCGACCCAGATGTTGGACGGGATCCAGTTCCACTTCGAGTTCGGCGAAACCACGACCACCTCGTGCGCGCGGCCGAGCTTCTTCTTGAGGTACAGCGCCGCGGTGTGGCCGGAGACTCCGGCGCCGAGGACGACGACTCGTGTCATGACGTCGGGAAGCCGGCTAGAACGACGCGCGGAGCGTGCGCCCCATGAAGGGCTTGCCGAAGAGCGGCGCGAGCAGGCAGACGTCGAGGGCACCCGCGAGGAAGACCACGAGACCGACCGCAGCCAGGATGAACCACCAGCCGCTGAGGGCCACGCCGAGGACGACGCCGAGCACCACGAGGGCGATCCCGACGATGCCGCGAGTCCAGCGCCCAGCGGTGGACCCGAGGAACTTGATGATGAACATGGCGTCTCCTTTTGTCGTGCCGTGATCGCAGGCTATCCACCGAAGGACCCGTCGAGCGGGGACCTTGGTCCCGCGGTGTTGAGGTCGCCGGACGCTACGGAATTCGCAGCCCAAGGTGTGCTGTACCCCGGTTTCGGTCGTGATTTGTCCCTCAAACTGCGGATACGTGACCTGTAATGGGGGACGGAATCCCCCCGTCCGGGCGTCGGGACTGAGCGGTCTACCTAGACAAGCTTGTCCATGGCACCGATGAAGGCGCCATTCCGACGGCGGCCCGAAGGCCGTCGGCTTCCGTGGGGGAATGATGAACAGCACCGCAACTCGACGCCTCGGCTTCGCTGCACTCGTCTCGACCGTCGTCACCATCGGCGCGCTGCTGGTGGCACTGCCGCAGACGGCGCTCGCCGGCCCGACCACCGTCACCAGGACCTACAGCTACACCGGATCGACAGACACCTTCACCGTGCCGGCCGGCATCTCGAACCTCAGCATCAAGATCGTCGGCGCGGAGGGCGGAAACGGCGGCGCGGATGCCACGCCGGCCCCTCCGGCGGGTGGCTATCGCGGGGTGGTCACGGGCACCCTCGCCGTCACCCCGGGTGACGTACTCACCGTCGCGGTCGGCGCTCATGGCGGCACGGGCGCCAGTGGTGTCAACGCCGGGACTGCTGCCGCCGCAGGTGGGAGCAACCCTCTCGGCGGGTACGCGGGCGGCAACGGCGGCCTCGCGGGAAGCCGCGGATCGTCCGGGGAGGGCGGTGCGGGCGGCGGCGCCAGCGTTCTCAGGGTCGGCAGCGCGGACGCGGTGGCGGCCGGCGGCGGCGGTTCGGGTGGAAGCGGTCAGTTCTCGTCCACGCGGGGCCACACCGCCACCGCGACCTACCAGGGGCGCACCGATGTCACGTCCACGACCGGTGAGCGCGGTCAGAATGCGGATGACGCCTGCGTCGCCTCGTCGTGCAGCAACGATGACGGCGGTGGGTCGGGCGGCGGCGGCGGCGGGGCTCAGGGCGGAGCTGCTGGCGACATCCAGTTCGGTGCGGGCAGCTCGAACGAGTGGTACGGATTCGGTGGCTCCGTGGGTCAGAACTCGACCGCGTCCCTGGCCGGGCTGACGTCGTCGTACGAGTACTACTCCGACAACGTCACCGACGGCTCGATCGTCATCAGCTACACGACCGGTTCGCCCTCGGCGCCGACCGGTGTCAGCGGAACGACGGGGGATGCCTCCGTCGGCCTGATCTGGACCGCGCCGACCGATTCCGGTCAGTCCGACATCACCGACTACCTCGTGCACTACAGCAGCGATGGCGGCACCACGTGGAGCACCGCCGTCGACATGGGCGGCACCGCGACCGGCGGCACCATCACCGGCCTCACCAACGGAACCGGCTACGTCTTCCAGGTGGCCGCGGTCAGTGCGGCCGGCACGGGCGCGTACTCCTCGTCGTCGCCCACGGTCACGCCGCAGGGTCCGCCATCGGCCCCGGCGATCAGCGCGGTCACCGCGCAGGACGGAGCCCTCAGCCTCTCGATCACGGCCCCCGATTCGGGCGCGGCCGTCGTCGGCTATGACTACCGCGTCGACGGCGGAACGTGGGTGGGTGTTGCCTCCCCCTCGACGACCCTCGTCATTCCGGGACTCATCAACGGCACGGCATACACGGTCGAGGTGCGGGCCGAGAGCGCCGTCGGCGCCGGCCAGGTGTCGGCACCGGCTTCGGGAACCCCGCAGGCTGTCCCGGGCGCACCGACCATCAGTTCGCTCGCGGTCGGCATCGGCTCGCTGAGTGTCGCGTTCACCCCCGGATTCAACGGCGGAGGCGTGATCAGCTCGTACCAGTACCGTCTCAACGGCGGCACCTGGGTCACCGCGAGCGGCCTGAGCAGCCCGATCGGGATCAGCGGCCTGTCCGCGGGAACCGCCTACGCCGTCGAGGTGCGGGCGGTCAACGTCGCGGGCCCCGGAGCGGCCTCCGCTCCCGCCAGCGCGACGACACCGACCACCCCGGGTGCCCCGAATGTGAGCTCGGTCACCGCGGGTGATGGCTTCGTCGTCGTGACCTTCACCGCCGGCAGCACGGGCGGGTCGGCCATCGATCACTACCAGTACCAGCTCGCAGGCGGAACGTGGACGGATGCCCCCGGCGCCAGTCCGATGAGCATCACCGGGCTCACCAACGGCACGCCGGTGGCCGTGAGCATCCGCGCGGTCAACGCGCTCGGCTCCGGCACCGCGTCCAGCCCGGTCACCGTGACTCCGGCGACGGTGCCCGGCGCCCCGTCCATCGTGGGCGACACGGTGGCGGGCAGCGACGCCCGGCTCTCGGCGGCCTTCACGGCGCCCACCAACGATGGTGGCTCGACCATCACCGGCTACCAGTACTCGACAGACGGCGGTGCCACCTGGCGCACCCGCGATGACGCCGGCGCGACGTCGAGCCCGATGGTCATCACGACCCTGTCCAGCGACGGCACCACCCTGCTGGTGAACGGTACGACCTACTACGTCGAGCTCCGTGCGGTCAACGCGAAGGGAACCGGCACCGCCTCGGCGGTCGCGGTCGGTATCGCCACGACGACGCCGAGCGCACCCGTGATCTCGCACGTCACGTCGGAGCCGGGCGCTCTGCACGTGTCGTTCACCCCGCAGGCGAACGGCGGGGCGGCCATCACGGCCTACCAGTTCAGCATCGACGCGGGAGCGCACTGGACGAGCACCGGCAGCCTCGGAACCGACTTCGGCATCGCCGGTCTGACGAACGGGACGCACTACACCGTGATCGTCCGCGCCGTGAACTCGGTCGGCAATGGCGCACAGTCGGCGGGAGTCGGCGGCACTCCGGCGACGCTGCCCGGTGTGCCGAGCATCGACTCGGTGGTGCGCAGCAACCAGACGCTGACCACGGCCGTGCATCTGGATGCCGACGGCGGGTCCCCGCTCACCGGCTGGCAGTACTCGACCGACGGCGGCGGCAGCTGGGCCGACGCGAGCGGCAGCGGCAGCCCGTTGGAGCTCACGGCCCTCTCATCCGACACCTCGATCCGGCTGGCGAACGGAACGGGCTACGCCCTGCAGGTGCGTGCCGTGACGGCGGTCGGCGCTGGTCCGGCTTCGTCGACGACCATCGTGGCGCCGGCGTCCGCGCCTGCCGCCCCCTCGGTCGCGCTGACGGCGGGTGAGAGCAGCATCTCGGTGGCGTTCTCGCTGAGCACGGACGGCGGATCCCCGCTCAACAGCCTCGAGTACAGTCTCGACAACGGCGCGCACTGGGTGGACCCGGGCACGCTGTCCAGCCCCTTCACCATCGCGCCGCTGGACAACGGGACGCCGTACTCGCTGGTCATGCGCGCCGACAACGCGATCGGCCACGGCGTCTCATCGGCCCCGGCTACGGCGACGCCGCGCACGATCCCCGGCGCTCCGACGTCGGTCTCGGCCGTCTCGGACACCGCATCGGCCGACGTCAGCTGGAGCGCTCCGAGCGACGACGGTGGCGGAGCGATCACCGGCTATACGGCATCGGCATACAGCAGTAGCGGATCGGCCACCGCGTACTCGTCGTGCACCACGACGGGTGCGGCCTCATGCTCGATCCCGTCCCTCGTGAACGGAACGGCCTACTACGTCGCGGTCTCGGCCACGAACGACGCAGGCGCGGGTCCCTCCTCGGCGCCTCGGGTGCTCGTCACGCCGCTGGCACGCCCCTCGGCGCCGTCCCTCACCGGTTTGACCGTCGGCGACGCGTCGATCAGCGTCTCGTTCTCGGCTGGCAGCGCGGGCGACCGCCCGATCACGAGCTATGACTACTCGACAGACGGCGGGACAACGTGGTCCGCCGCGGGTGGGACGAGCAGCCCGATCCTGGTCACCGGTCTGACCAATGGCACCGCCTATGTGATCGCCCTGCGCGCTGTGAGTTCGGCGGGCGCCGGTGCCGAGTCCAACCACCTCACGGGCACCCCGTACACGTACCCCTCCGAGCCGTCGCCCTCGACGATCGTGGCGAACGCGGGCGACCGCAGCATCACCGTGAGTTGGGATGCGCCGAACCTGAACGGCGGCACTCTTCTCAACTACACAGCGACGGCGTTCAGCGGCCTGAGCAGCGGATCGACCGTCGCGACGTGCGTCACGACGACCCTCAGCTGCACGATCACCGGGCTGAGCAACGGGACCACGTACTACATCTCGCTTCAGACCGAGAACACCGCGGCGATGTACAGCAAGCGCTCGGACCCGCGCATCCCGGCGACGCCTTCGCTCACCCCCGGTGCGCCCACCGGGGTGGCCGGTGTTGCCGGCGACGGCCGAGCAGGCCTGAGTTGGACCGCACCGGCCAGCACGGGTGCCAGCACGCTCGGCGACTACACCGTGTGGTGCTCGGCGAACGGCGCGACGTATGTCAGCTGCGGTCTGACGTCTGACACCTCGACCACCATCACCGGTCTCAGCAACGGGACGAGCTACACCTTCAAGGTGACGGCATCGAACCTGAGCGGGACGGGGCCGCTGAGCAGCGCCTCCTCGGCGGTTGTCCCGTTGGCACCGGGGACGGTCCCCACCCTTGCCGCGCCGACGCCCACGTCAACCGGTTTCACGACTGTGATCAGCAATTACGATCCGGACACTTCGTACACCGTCTCGGCGACGAACGGCGCCACGGTCGTCGTCTCGGGCTCGACCATCACCGTGACCGGCCTGACGAATGGAGCCGGTTCGCATCTGGTGGTGGGCGCCAGCAAGGCCAACGAGTCCGCGACGACCGCCGCCATCGACGGTGCCGCCCTGCTCATCGGCACCGCGCCGACGTTCCGAGATGTCGTCGCGACGGCCGATGGATTCACGTTCACCATCGCCAACTTCGACGACGCCCTCAGCTACACGGCCACCGTGCTCCCGAGCCCGGGAGTCGTCGTCCTCGGGGCGGGCGGCTCCGGGGTCGTCTCGGGTGAGACGCCTGGAACGCGGCATCGGTCACCGTGACCGTTGTCGACCCGGGGGTGTCGACAGCAGATGCGTCGACCAGCGCCACCGTGCTGCTGCCCACCGACGCGGTGCGGCTCTCGGCGGCGGTGCCGCTGGCCGGCGGCTACCGCTTCACGATCGACAACTACGACGCCGGCCTGAACTATTCGTTCGTCCAGTCGGCGGGTGGAACGGTGGTGCGCAGCGGCGAAACAGTGACGGTCAGTGGATTGGGCGCTGCGGTCTTCTCGGAGACCACGGTGTCAGCCACATCGGCCGGCCACACCACGGTCTCCTCGACCGTGGGCGGAACCTCCTTTCCGAATGGACTCGTTCCGAGCATCTCGGCGGTCGATCGCACCAACGACGGCTTCAGCTTCGCCATCGACCGGCGGCCGGGCGTCAGCTACACCGTCTCGAGCGACGCGGGAACGGTGACCATGAGCGGCTCGACGGTCACGGTGACGGGTCTGCGGGCTGGGGCCACGACCACGGTGCACATCACCGCGTCTGAGCCCGGTTCCCTCGATTCGACGGCGGATGTCGCCGGTACCTCGATCGCTGCGGGAGTGGCGCCGGTGTTCAGCGAGCCCCTCTCGGTGGCCGGGGGCTATGTCGTGACCATCACGAACTACTCCGCCGCCGTGACCTACCGCCTGAGCAGTTCCTCGGGATCCGTCACGCAGAACGGAGCGCGTCTGACCGTGATCGGCCTGGACAGCGGCGCGACCGCCATCCTGACCGTCACTGCGACGCGCGGCGGGTACCACGACGCGTCGGCGACCACCAGCGGGCGGGCGCTCGAGGTGTCCTCCGTCGGCGCGGGTGCTGGCGCTCCGTCGCGGCACGACGCTCTGCGGAATGTCGTCGAGTCGATCGCGGGCGACGGTGCCGTGATGCAGGACGGCGTGCCGGTCTCAGTCCGCCTCAGCCACGGATCGAGCCGTGCCACTGTCTCGACGGGAGACGGTCTGGCGCTGACGGTGGAGGCCCGTGATGGCAGCCGCGTCCTGCCCCTCGCGCCGGACGGCGTGGTCGAGGTGCGCCGCGACGGGCAGCTGCAGTTGACCGTGTCCGGTCTCGGCGGGCTCACCCAGGTGCAGATCTGGGGGATGTCCCTGACGACTCGTCTGGGCGCGACCGAGACGGATGCCGGAGGCAACGCTGACCAGTTGCTGCGGTTGCCGCACTCGTTCGGCCCCGGGGTGCACACCCTGGTCGTCACCGGGTACACGGCCGATGGATCCGCCGTGACGCTGCAACTCGGGATCCGGGTATTGGACGCCACGAGAACCGCCGCTGTGTCACCGGGCACGGGTTGGCTCTGGTTGCTGCTCGTGCTCGCAATCGTGCTTGTGGTGTCCGGGTGGTTCGTGATCGCCCGTCGCCGGCGTCGCCGCGAGCAGGGCGGTGACCTCTCGGGGGTCTAGCCGGTCCTCTGATCACTTCCCCGGGCGCCCCCGCCGCCCGGGGAAGTTCCTAGTTCTCTGACCCGGTCGAAGGCCCCTGCAGACGGCTGTTGAGCAGTTGCCCGTGTTCCCGGTCATGTGACCGTTTCGCATGGTTATCGAATTGTTACCGCCAAATATGTTGCTGAACACCCCAAATGGGGGCATGCTCAGTCAGCCGCCTCTCAAAGCCGAAGGCGTACACCAAGGAGTGTTCTTCTCCTTCACCACCAGAAAGGGAGTGACGTGAAGACTTCTTCATCGATCTCGATCGTCGTCGCAGTTGCTGCGTCAGCATTGCTGCTGACGGGCTGTGCGACCAGCGGGGGCGGCGGTACCACCGCTTCGACCCGTGCCTGTGTCATTCTTCCCGACACGGCGTCCTCGCCGCGTTGGGAGAGCCTCGACCGCCCCGCACTGCAGAAGGCGTTCACCGACGCCGGCTTCGACGCCGACATCCAGAACGCTCAGGGCGACACGACCAAGTACGCGACCATCGCCGACCAGGAGCTCACCAAGGGCTGCGGCGTCATGGTGCTGACCGACCTCAACGGTGCCGGCCTGGCCGTGACCAAGAAGGCCCAGAAGCAGAACATCCCGGTCATCGCCTACGACCGCCCGATCACCGACGGCAACGCCACTGACCCGAAGATGGTCGCCGACTACTACGTCTCGTTCGACAACGAGAAGGTCGGCGCCCTCGAGGGCCAGATGATCGTCGACGGCCTCAAGGCCGCAGGCAAGGACCCGGCAAGCGCCGTCGTCGTCTACATGGGTGGAGACCCGACTGACGGCAACGCGAAGCTGTTCCACGACGGCGCCGTCGCGGTCATGAGCGCGGCAGGCATCAAGCCGGCCGCCGAGCCGACCGGTGTCTGGGATGGCGCCAAGTCGGCGACCAACTTCGAGCAGGCCCTGACCGGGCTCGGTGGCAAGGTTGACGCGGTGTGGGTCGCCAACGACACCAACGCGGCAGGCGTGATCGGCGTTCTGGACAAGAACGGCCTGAAGGTCCCGGTCTCCGGCCAGGACGCGTCGGTTGCCGGTCTGCAGAACGTGCTGCTCGGCAAGCAGACCGGAACGGTCTACAAGCAGGTCAGCCTCGAGGCCAAGGCCGCGTCGGATCTCGCGATCTCGCTGCTGAAGGGCGAGAAGCCCAGCGCCAACAAGACGCTCTACGGCAAGCCCTTCCAGGCGGTCACCCCGGTGTCTGTCGGCCCGAAGGAGGTCGAGACCGTCGTCAACAACGGTGACGCCAAGGCCTCTGACATCTGCACGGCAGACGTCGCCGCCGCGTGCGCCACGTACGGCGTGAAGTAGTCATCAGCATCACCGCATGAAAGCAGGGGGCTCCGCGCCGGAGACGGCGCGGGGCCCCTTCTTCTCGTTGTGTCTACTTGTCGTGGCGTAGTGTGACTGCGCCACCTCGCACGAACCCGTGACGCTGTCGTCCGGGAGAGAAAGGAACCCCCGGCATGGATGTGCCCATCATCGAACTCGCTGATGTGAAGAAGAGTTTCGGGCCGGTGAGCGTGCTGAAGGGCGTGAGCCTCAAGGCCTACCCCGGAAAAGTCACGGCTCTGGTCGGCGACAACGGCGCCGGCAAGTCGACCCTGATCAAGGGCCTCGCGGGCGTCCAGCCCTATGACGAGGGAACCGTCAAGTTCGACGGCCAGATCGTGCACCTCACCAACCCGCGCGACGCATCGCACCTCGGCATCGAGGTCGTGTATCAAGACCTCGCCCTGTGCGACAACCTCGACATCGTGCAGAACATGTTCCTCGGCCGCGAAGAGACCGAATGGGGGACGTTCGATGAGGGCGAGATGGAGCGGCAGGCTTCCGAGACGCTCCGGTCGCTCTCGGTGCGCACCGTCAAGTCCGTTCGTCAGCGCGTCTCGTCCCTGTCCGGTGGACAGCGCCAGACCGTCGCGATCGCCCGCTCAGTGCTCAAGGCGGCCAAGGTCGTCATCCTCGACGAGCCGACGGCCGCGCTGGGCGTTGCCCAGACCGAGCAGGTTCTCGCGCTCGTGAAGCGCCTGGCAGAGAACAACGTCGCGGTGATCATGATCAGCCACAACCTGGTCGACGTCTTCCAGGTCGCCGACTTCATCAGCGTGCTGTACCTGGGCCAGATGGTCGCCGAGATCGAAACGTCGCAGACCACGAGCGACGACGTCGTCGGCTACATCACGGGCAGCAAGACCTATGGAGGTGCCGCGTGAGCGACAGCAAGAAGACCCCCACGAAGACGGTCGCGCCCACGGACGACACGAGCGCACTGCCCGCCTCCGGGCTGATCGGCAGTGGCATGGAGGGCGGCCTGCTCGACCAGGTGCGCGCCTACCTCAGCCGCGTGCGTGGCGGCGACATGGGCGTGCTCCCGGCGGTGGGCGGGCTCGTCGTCCTGAGCATCCTGTTCACGGCCCTCAGCCAGTACTTCCTGACCGAACGCAACATCGCCAACCTGCTGACGCAGGCAGCGCCGTCGATCCTGCTCGCCATGGGCCTGGTCTTCGTCATTCTGCTCGGCGAGATCGACCTCTCGGCAGGCACCACATCCGGGGTTGCGATGGCCCTGTTCGTCGTGATCTCCGATCCGGGTGGGCTCAACCTCAACTGGGTCGTGGCGCTACTCATCTCGCTCGCATCGGGAGTCGCGATCGGCCTGTTCATCGGGTTCTTCGTCGCGCGGGTCGGCATTCCGTCATTCGTCGTGACGCTGGGTCTGTTCCTCGGCTTCCAGGGCTTGCAGCTGCTCATCATCGGGACCGGCGGTCTCTACCGGATCACCCAGGACCCGGTGATCGCCATTGAGAACGGCAACCTGGTCGCCTGGCAGGGCTGGCTGATGCTCGTCATCATCCTGGGGATCTCCTTGCTCACGGCCTTCGTAGACCGTCGACGGCGCACCCGAGCAGGCGTGGACAACCGCCCCATTGCTCTCGTCTGGATCAAGCTGGCGATCCTCTTGGTGGTCGGCGCTGTCTCGGTCTTCCTCCTGAACCAGAACCGGGGTCAGGTGAACTACCTCAACGGCAAGGTCGTCGGAGGAAACATCATCGAGGGCGTGCCGATCGCGGTGCCCATCGTGTTGGCGTTGCTCTGGGTCGGAACGTTCGTGCTCGACCGCACCAGATACGGCCGCTACCTCTACGCGATCGGCGGCAACGCCGAAGCAGCGCGCCGCGCCGGAGTCAAGGTCATCGGCATCAAGTGGGCCGCGTTCGCGATCTGCTCGACCCTTGCGGTGGTGTCCGGTCTCTTCAGCGCATCGAAGATCCAATCGGTGGATGCGTCATTCGGGAACAACACGGTGCTGACCGGCATCGCGGCGGCGGTCGTCGGAGGCGTCAGCCTCTTCGGCGGCCGTGGCCGCCTCGTGCATGCGGCGGTCGGCGCCCTGGTGATCTCGGTCATCACGAACGGCCTCGGCCTGCTCAACCTGGGTGGCGGCATCAACCTCATCGTCACCGGAGGCGTGCTGATCCTGGCCGCGACGGTCGACGCGGTCTCGCGTGTGCGCAGCGGTGGTTCGCTGATCCGGACCTAGCGGTTCTCAGAGCGCGAAGGCCCCGGACTCGAGTGGGAGTCCGGGGCCTTCGTCTGTCTGGCGCTCAGAGGGCGGGTCAGCGCCCGACGCGCCCTCCGAGCGACGCCAGCGACGCGAGCAGCACGGGCCGGGCGGCGAACCATCCGCCGACCATCAGTACGAGCGAGCCGGCGAAGAAGGCGAAGCCGATCCAGTTGACGTCGTCGCTGCCGCCGTACATGTGGTTGAGGTTGCGCAGGGCGCCGGTCGCCAGCACCAGGGTCACGTGCACGACGATGAAGGCCAGGAAGTAGATGAAGACCGGGTAGTGCAGCTTGCGGGCCACAGCGGCCGGGTAGACCTTGTCGAGCGGCTTCCATCGGGCGGCCAGACCGGGCACCATGCGCAGGCCGGTCAGCAGGGCGAGCGGTGCCGCGATGAACACCGTGACGAAGTAGGTCAGAAGCTGCAGGGCGTTGTAGTTGACCCAGCCGTCCTCGGTCGGCCAGTTCAGTGAGGCGTACTTGATGCCCGCGGTGATCGCGTTCGGGATGACGTCCCACCTCGTCGGGACGATCCGCACCCACTGCCCGCTGACGAAGATCAGCACGGAGAACACCAGGCCGTTCAGCACGAACAGCACATCCATCGTGAGGTGGAACCACAGGTGCAGCGGGATGCGGACGGGCTGCCCCTTGGTGCGGATCCGACCCTTGTTGTTGCGCGTCCAGTACGCCTCCGCGCGGCGCGTGGTGTGCACCTGCCACCCGGTGCGGATGATGAACAGCAGGAAGAACGCGCTCAGGAAGTGCTGCCACTCCAGCCAGGCCGGGAAGCCGACCGGTGTCCACGAGGGCAGCGAGGACTGGCCGGGGTAGGTGGTCATGAAGTCCCGGACGGCGGGCAGCGCGCTGACGGCGCGGGCGGCGAGCACGATCAGCAGGGCGCCGACGAGCACGAGCGGAATGATCCACACCAGTTTGAACCAGCGGCTGCGGGGCGTCTTCGCACGAGAGGCAGGGGGAGGCGTCACGGTAGTCATCGCTTCAGACCCTACTCAGTCGAGGAACGCCGAGACGGCATCGCCGACCCGCGCGAGGTCATTCAGCCAGGGCGCATGACCGCCTTCGAGCTCGAGGATGGTGGCGTTCGGGATGGCGTCGGCACTGGCGCGGCCGTGCGCGGGGGTCAGGATCGCGTCATCCGTCCCCCAGACGACGAGGGTCGGCACCGCCAGATGGGCCAGCTCGGCGGCGGTCAAGGCGACGCCCGGCCGGGCCGCGAACGGAGTCATCATCGAGCGGAACAGGCTGGCGACGCTCGACGCGAACTCAGGCCGCTGGGAGGTGAGGTATCCGATCTCATTGATCTCGGCGGGATAGCCGTCGAGCACGCCGGCGCCCAGCACGCGCTCGACCGCGCGTTGGTGCGCCCGCGCGGAGGTCGACAAGCCGAGCAGGGCGGTGCCCACTCCGGGAACCGCGGCCAGGCGCATGCCGAAGGTGGCATGGGTGTGCGAGAAGGCAGCCGCGGGAGCCCCGAGCAGCGCGAGTCTGCGCACCTCCTGGGGCTTCGCAACGGCGAAGTAGAGCGCCGCCTGTCCGCCCAATGAGTGCCCGATGATGTCGACCTGCTCGAGCTGGAAGCTGTGCAGGACGAGGCCGATCACCCCGATCAGGCCGTCGCGCAGTTCGGACTCCGGGTCGAGGACCTCGCCCCCGGATAACCCGTGTCCCGGCCAGTCGATCGCGAGCACCCTCCGATCGCGCAGCGAGGAGAGCAAGGGGATCATGAGCGCAGCGGTCGACGCGATGCCGTGGAGCATCAGCACCGGCGGCAGCTCGACACCGGCCGCCGACGCCTCGGCCGGCGGGTACTCCACGATCCGGACGCGCCGTGTCGTCTTCATCTTCCCCGAGCTGTAGCCGGCCTCCGACTCCACGACGTGCTCGACGAGCGTGCGGCCGTAGTGCGCAGCGAGCGCGAGTTCCGCTGCCCGCACCCGGGCATCCAGGTGGGCCGGGTCGGCGGTGGCCATCAGCCCTTCCGGGCGGTGACGGCGTCGATGAGCTGCGGGACGACGGTGAACAGGTCGCCGACGATCCCGAAGTCTGCGACCTCGAAGATCGGGGCGTCGCCGTCCTTGTTGATCGCGACGATGGTCTTGGCCGTCTGCATGCCCGCCTTGTGCTGGATCGCCCCCGAGATCCCGACGGCGATGTACAGGTTGGGCGAGACGGTCACCCCGGTCTGGCCGACCTGGTAGCTCTGCGGCACGTACCCGGCGTCGACGGCCGCGCGCGAGGCGCCCACGGCGGCTCCGAGCGCGTCGGCGAGCCGTTCGACCAACGCGAAGTTCTCGGCGGAGCCGAGACCCCGACCGCCCGACACGACGATCGACGCGCCCTGCAGATCGGGACGGCTGGATGCCTCGGTCGCCTCGTGCCGCGCCGTGACGCGGGTGGCGGGGGCCGTGTCGGCCGCGATGTCGAGCGCGCTGAGCGTGCCTGCCGCGGCCGGCGCCGAGCCCTCGACCGAGTGCTGCCGCAGCGAGATGATCGGGATGCCGCGGGCCGCCGCCGAGGTGACGGTGTACGCGCCTCCGAACGCCTGCTGGGTGACGGTGATGCTGGACGACGCAGTGCCGGCGCCAGACGAGCTCAGGCCGACGGCGTCGCTGAGGTACGCCCCGCCGATCCGGATCGCGAGCCGGGCCGCCGCCTCCCGGCTGTCGAGCGACGTTCCCACGAGGACGGCGCCGACGTCACCCGCCGCGACGGCGGCGGCGAGCGCCGCAACCTGGGGCGTGACGAGTAGCGATTCCGCGTCGGGCACGGTCGCGACCTGGACGGTGGCCGCGCCGAGCGCGCCGAGGGCCGAGGCGAGTGCCGCGGCATCCGCCGAGGTCACCACGACCGCGTGCGGCTCGCCGAGCATGGCGGCCGCGGCGAGCAGTTCACCGGCGTTCGCCGCCGGCTTCGAGTCGGTGTGCTCGATCAGTACCAGGATCTTCGACATGTACAGGGCTCCTCGGTCGAGTCAGATGATTTTCGCGGCGGCGAGGTAGTCGGCGAGCTGCGTGGCGGCTGTTCCGTCATCGGTGATGACGGTTCCTCCGGAGCGAGCCGGGCGCGGCACCACCTCGAGCACGACCGACCAGGAGTGGTCGGCTCCGGTCTCGGCGGCATCCAGGCCGATGTCGGCGATGGCCAGGGTCTCGACCGGCTTCTTCTTGGCCGACATGATGCCCTTGAAGCTCGGGTAGCGCGCCTCGGCGATCTGCTCGGTCACCGAGACCACGGCGGGCAGAGCTGCGGCGACCTCGACGAAACCGTCTTCGGTGGTGCGCTCGCCGGTCACCTCGGTGCCCGACACCGTGAGGGCGCGCAGATTGGTCAACTGGGCGGCGCCCAGGCGCTCGGCGAGCATGGCCGGGACGGCGGCGGTGCGACCGTCGGTCGACTCGTTGCCGGCGATCACGAGATCGAAGCCGCGGGGCGCAAGAGCCGCGGCCAGCGCCGCCGAGGTCTGCACGGCATCCGATCCGACCAGGCCGTCATCGAGCAGATGGATGGCGTTGTCCGCCCCCATCGACAGCGCCTTGCGCAGCCCATCGGTCGCGCCCTTCGGCCCCATGGTCACCACGGTGACCTCGCTGCCCGGATTCGCCGACTGCACCTGGAGCGCGATCTCGACCGCCTTCTCGTTGACCTCGTCGACGACCTCGTCCGAACTGCGGTCGACCCGCTTGGTGCCCGGGTCGATGCGGCGGTCGCCCCAGGTGTCGGGCACTTCTTTCACGAGAACGGCGATCTTCATGGTGGTCCTCTTCGTCGAGCGGGTGCAGTGGATCAAGCCTAAGTCGGGATGCGGCTGGCAAGCGGCCCGACATCTACTAGGAAGTCCTCGTAAATACTAGGACGTCCAGGTATTCTGTCATCGACGGACGCACAGGCGCGGTCGTCACGTGCCACAAGCGCAGAAGAACGAGGAACTCACGATGTTCACCCTCACCCGCGATCAGCAGAGCATGGTCGACGCCGTCCGAGATTTCGCCGAGAACGAGCTCGCCCCGCACGCCGCGGAGTGGGACGAAACCGGCCGGCTCCCGCTCGATGTCCTGCGGGAAGCCGGTGCGATGGGCCTCGGCGCGATGTGCGTCGATGAACGGTTCGGCGGATCGGGCCTGAGCCGCTCAGATGCTGTCCGGCTGTTCGAACAGCTGGCAGAGGGCGACACCACCATCGCGGCGTTCATCTCGATCCACAACATGGTGGTCGGCATGATCGACCGTCACGGCGATGACCGGCAGCGGGCGGAGTGGGTTCCCGCGCTGGCCGCCATGGAGTCCCTCGGCAGCTACTGCCTCACCGAGCCGGGGGCGGGGTCGGATGCCGCGGCTCTGCGCACCCGCGCCGAGCGGGTCGGCGACCAGTACGTGCTCAACGGGGTGAAGCAGTTCATCTCGGGGGCCGGCGCCGCCGCCGTGTACGTCGTGATGGCGCGGACCGCCGAGACAGGCAGCCACGGCATCAGCGCCATCCTGGTGCCGGATGGCACCCCAGGACTGAGCTTCGGGCCGCTCGAGAAGAAGATGGGCTGGCACGCCCAACCGACGCGTCAGGTGATCTTCGACAACGTCCACGTGCCGGTCGCGAACCGGCTCGGGGCCGAAGGCGACGGCTTCGGCATCGCGATGACGGCCCTCGACGGTGGTCGGTTGAACATCGGCGCGTGCTCGCTCGGCGGCGGCCAGGCGGCCCTCGACAAGGCGGTCGCCTACCTCCGATCGCGGGAGGCATTCGGCGCCCCGCTGATCGAGAACCAGGCGCTGCTCTTCCGGCTCGCCGACATGGACACCGAGCTCGAGGCGGCCCGCACGCTGCTGTGGCGCGCCGCGGATGCGGTCGATCGCGGCGCTTCGGATCGGGTGCGCTTGTGCGCCATGGCGAAGCGGGTCGCGACCGACGCGGGGTTCTCGGTGGCGAACGCGGCCCTGCAGTTGCACGGCGGCTACGGCTACCTGGCCGATTACGGCATCGAGAGGATCGTGCGCGACCTGCGCGTGCACCAGATACTGGAGGGGACGAACGAGATCATGCGGCTCATCGTGGGCCGCGAACTCGCGGGAGCGTGACGGTGCTCGATCAGACCCTCGATGCGGTCGAAACGCCTGACGAGGTGCAGGTGCTGCGCACCGGCGCGCTCGGCCGGCTGACCCTGAACCGCCCGCGCGCGATCAACGCGCTGAACCACTCCATGGTGCGCACCCTCGCGGCCGCTCTCGACGAGTGGCGCGACGACGACGCCGTGCGCACTGTGCTGCTTTCGGGCGCAGGCGACCGCGGGCTGTGCGCGGGCGGCGACATCGTGGCGATCTACCGGGCAGTGCTCGACGGGCGTGACGAGGCCGTCCGCTTCTGGGCCGACGAATACCGGTTGGATGCGGCGATCGCGCGCTACCCGAAGCCGTACGTCGCGCTGATGGACGGTCTGGTGCTGGGCGGCGGCATCGGCCTCTCGGCTCACGGTGGAATCCGCGTGGTCACCGAGCGCACCCGCGTGGGGATGCCGGAGGTGTCGATCGGCTTCTTCCCCGATGTCGGGGGCACCTACCTGCTGGCGCGCGCTCCCGGAGAGCTCGGCACGCACCTCGGCCTGACGGGCGGCACGGCCTCGGGGGCCGATGCGATCGCGATCGGGCTCGCCGACCACTTCGTGCCGAGCGACCGACTCGTCGAGCTGGCGGCGGCACTCGAAACCCGTGATGTCGACGAGGTGCTCGCCGAGTTCGCTGTCGCTCCTCCCGCCTCCGAACTGCTCGCGCAGCGCTCGTGGATCGACGAGCTCTATGCGGGCGCTGACGCCGAAACGATCGTCGAGCGGCTGGCCGCGTCGACGGAGTCTGCGGCGCAGGAGGCGGCCGCGACGATCCGCGGCAAGTCGCCGACGTCCGTGGCGCTGACCTTGGCTGCCCTCCGACGAGCGGCAGCGCTGCCGAGCCTGGAGGCGGCGCTCGACCAGGACTTCCGCGTCGCGACCCGCATCAGCCGCGGCGCCGAGGTGATCGAGGGCATCCGGGCTCAGGTCATCGACAAGGACCGCGCGCCGCGCTGGTCGCCCGCGAGCCTCGCTGAGGTGGAGGGCGCGGCGATCGAGCAGTACTTCGCGCCGCTCAGCGACGCGCCGGGCGCGGCGGAACTGGGCCTGGCGACCGCGCAGGCCCCGACAGGGAGTGGATCATGACCATCGCATTTCTCGGGCTCGGCAACATGGGCGGTCCGATGGCGGCCAACCTGGTCGCAGCCGGATACCAGGTACGCGGATTCGACGTCGTGCCTGCGGCGCTCGAGCACGCGGTCGAACGAGGAGTTGCCGTCGCCCCGGACGCCGAGGCCGCGGTCGACGGCGCCGACGTCGTCATCACGATGTTCCCGAGCGGGGCGCACGTGCTCGACGCCTACCGCGACGGGTTGCTCGCCGCCGCCCAGCCCGGCACGCTGTTCATCGACTGCTCGACGATCGATGTGGCCGACGCGATCGCGGCACGCGAGCTGGCGGTCGCCGCGGGCCACCGCGGCATGGATGCGCCGGTCTCGGGCGGCACGATGGGCGCCGAAGCCGGCACCCTGACCTTCATGGTCGGCGCGGACGCTGAGGACTTCGCCGCCGCCCAGCCGATCCTCGACGTCATGGGCGGCCGGGTTGTGCACTGCGGCGGATCGGGTGCGGGCCAGGCGGCCAAGATCTGCAACAACATGATCCTGGGCATCTCGATGATCGCGGTCAGCGAGGCGTTCGTGCTCGGCGAGAAGCTGGGGCTGACGAACCAGGCGCTGTTCGACGTCGCGTCGGCGGCATCCGGCCAGTGCTGGGCCCTCACCACCAACTGCCCGGTGCCGGGCCCGGTGCCCGCCAGTCCGGCCAATCGCGACTACCAGCCCGGGTTCGCGGGGGCGCTGATGGCGAAAGACCTCGGCCTGGCGCTCAACGCCCTCGAACAGACCGGCACCGCCGCCGAGCTCGGTCCGATGGCCGCACGGATCTACCAGCGCTTCGCCGAGGAGGGCGGTGCCGGCCGCGACTTCTCGGGGATCATCACCGTGATTCGCGAGAACTCGGGCCGCGAGAACCCAGACACCCCGTCAGAATCTGCGAAGGTGTCAGGATGAGCACCGAGTATTCGACGATCACGTACTCAACAATCCTCGTCGAGCAGCGCGACCGCGTCGGCCTGATCACGCTGAACCGGCCCGAGGCGCTGAACGCGATCAACTCGCAGGTCCTGAAAGACCTCCTGGCCGCGGCGACCGCCTTCGACGCGGATCCCGGAGTCGGCGCGATCGTGATCACCGGCTCGGAGCGCGCCTTCGCGGCCGGCGCCGACATCAAGGAGATGGCCGACAAGGGCTACCTCGACATGTACCTCAGCGACGTGTTCTCGACGGGCGACCGGCTCACCGGCATCCGGACCCCAATGATCGCGGCGATCTCGGGCTACGCGCTCGGCGGCGGCTGCGAGTTGGCGATGATGTGCGACATCCTGATCGCGTCCGAGACGGCGAAGTTCGGACAGCCCGAGATCAAGCTCGGCGTCATCCCGGGCATCGGCGGGTCTCAGCGTCTGACCCGCGCGGTGGGCAAGGCGCTCGCCATGGACCTGGTTCTGACCGGGCGCACCATCGACGCCGCCGAGGCCCTGCGTGCCGGACTGGTCGCGCGGGTGGTGCCCGCCGATCGGCTGCTCGACGAGGCCATGGATGCCGCCGCGACGATCGCGGGCATGTCGCTGCCGGTTGCCATGCTTGCCAAAGAGGCGGTGAACGCCGCATTCGAGACCACACTGAGCAGTGGGCTTCGTTTCGAGCGCCGCATCTTCGACTCGCTGTTCGCTACCGACGACCAGAAGGAGGGGATGCGCGCCTTCACCGAGAAGCGCGCCCCCGACTTCACGCACCGCTGAGCACCGCTTTGACCATCTGCACGCCCGGGAGGACGCGATGACCGACACCACGACAGTGACCCCGAGCGACGTGCTCGGCGGTCGCACCGACCGCCTGATGTGGATCGGGGGCGAAGAGGTCGAGTCGCTGACCGGCGAGTGGCGCGAGGTGAAGAACCCCGCCAAGCGCGAGTCGGTCATCGCCCGGGTGCCTGCCGCGGGCACCGCCGATCTCGACCGTGCGGTGAAGGCCGCGCATGAGGCGTTCCCGGCTTGGCGCTCGCTGCACTTCACCGAGCGCTCGCGGGCGCTCATGAAGATCGCCGACGAGCTCGAGCAGCGCACCGAGGAGTTCGCGCGGCTGACCGCCATCGACACCGGCAACGCGATCCGCACCCAGGCCCGGCCCGAGGTCGGCACCTTGGTCGCACTGTTCCGGTACTTCGCGGGCATCGCGGGCGAGGTCAAGGGCACCGTGCTGCCCGCGGGCGACAACCAGCTGCAGTACACCCGCCTCGAACCGCTCGGGGTGGTGGGCTGCATCCTGCCCTGGAACTCGCCGCTGATGATCGCCGGCTTCAAGATCCCGGCGGCGCTCGCGGCGGGCAACACCGTCATCATGAAGGCGGCCGATGACGCGCCGCTGACGATCCTGCTGCTGGCCGAGGTCTGCAACAACCATCTGCCCGCGGGGGTGGTCAACGCCCTGACCGGGCGAGGCAGCGTCGTCGGCCAGGCGATGGCGGAGCATCCCGGAATCGACAAGGTCTCGTTCACCGGCTCGACCGAGGTCGGCAAGGGCGTCGCGCGCACGGCGGGCGAGCGCCTCGCGCACCTCTCGCTCGAGCTGGGTGGCAAGAACCCGTCGATCGTGTTCCCGGATGCGGCATCCGACGACAACCTCGACGCGCTGATCGACGGCCTGCTGCTGAGTTCGCGGTTCGCGCGCCAGGGGCAGAGCTGCACCGCCGGATCCCGGCTGTTCCTGCACCGGGACATCTACGACGAGGTGCTCGGCACGCTGAGCGCTCGACTCGGCGCGATGAAGGTCGGCGATCCGCTCGACGAGGCGAGCGACATGGGCGCGATCATCAACGCCAGCCAGTTCGACTCGATCGCCGGTTACCTCAACGAGGGCCGCGAGAGCTCGATCATGACGACCGTGCTCGGCGGCGAGGTGCCCACCAGCGGCCCGCTCACCGAGGGCTACTTCCACGTGCCCACCGTCTTCGGCGGGGTGAGCAATGACTTCCGCCTGGCTCAGGAGGAGATCTTCGGGCCCGTGCTCGTCGCCATCCCGTGGACCGACGTCGACGATGTCGTGCGCATGGCGAACGACTCGAACTACGGTCTCGCCGCCTACGTTTGGACGCACGACCTCGACGCCGCCGTCACCACAGCGAATCGGATCGAGGCCGGCTGGGTGCAGGTCAACCAGGGCGGCGGGCAGGTCGTCGGGCAGTCCTACGGCGGCTACAAGCAGAGCGGCATCGGCCGCGAGGTCTCGCTCGAGGGGATGCTGGCCGGCTTCACGCAGACCAAGCAGATCAACATCCGGCTGAAGGGCTGAGCTGATGGCCGGGCCTGCGGCGCCCGCTGCGCTGCCGCTCGACGGCATCGTGGTGCTCGACCTGACGCGCGCGCTCGCCGGCCCGTACGCGACGGCCCTGCTCGCCGATCTCGGCGCCACGATCATCAAGGTCGAGAGCAAGAAGGGCGGAGACAGCACTCGCTCGTGGCCGCCGTTCGAGGGCGCGCACAGCCTGTACTTCGACTCGGTGAACCGCAACAAGTCGTCGATCGCGATCGACTTCTACTCGCCGGAGGGCGCCGCGCTGCTGCGCCGCATGGCCCTGGATGCGGATGTCGTGATCGAGAACTTCAAACCCGGCACCATGGCCGAGATGGGCCTCGACGCCGGCAGAGCTCCGCGCCGAGAAGCCGTCGCTCATCGTCGCGTCGGTCAGTGGATTCGGCTCGAGCGGACCGCTCGCTCAGGCCGCCGGGCTCGACCAGGTGGCGCAGGGCATGTCCGGCCTGATGTCGGTCACCGGCGAGGACGCCGACCACCCGACCCGGGTCGGTGTGCCGATCGTCGACATCTACGCCGGGGTGTTCACGGCAGTCGGGATCGCGGCTGCGCTCGTCGGGCGCGAGCGCAGTGGCGGGGCCGGCGCGGGCGCCGGTGCCACCATCGAGACCTCGCTGCTGGAGGCGGCGATCGCGGTCTCGGCGTTCCAGGGCCAGCGCTACCTGAGCACCGGCGAGATCCCGGAGCCGCAGGGCAACAACCATCCGGTGCTCGCGCCCTACGGCGTCTTCGCGACCGCCGACATCCCGATCATCATCGCCGCGGGCAACGACCGGCACTTCCAGCAGCTGGCCGAGCTGCTCGGCGAGCCGGGGCTGGCCGACGAGGAGGAGTTCGCCACCGGGCGTGCGCGATCCGGCCATCGGCAGGAGCTGACCGCGCGACTCGAACAGCTTCTCGCGGCGCGCCCCGGGCTCGAGTGGGTCGATGAGCTTCGGCGGATCGGGATCCCGGCCGGCCCGATCCTGAACTACGAGCAGGTGTTCCGCGATCCGCAGGTGCGGCACCTCGACATGGTGACGCAGCTCACCCGCCGCGACGGCAGCGCGCTGCCGCTGCTGCGCGGTCCGATCACGGTCGACGGCGTCCCGCCGAGCGTGCACAAGGCGCCACCCGCCCTCGGCGAGGACACCCGGGCCGTGCTCGACCGTCTCGGGCTGACCGCCGATCAGATCGAGGGCCTGCTGGCAGCCGGCATCGTGACCGAGCCGGCCGACTGATGCCCGAGCTGCGCGTCGAGGTCGCGGGCCCGGTGGCGACGCTGACCATCGACAACCCCGCTCGCCGCAACGCCCTGACCGGGGCGATGTGGGACTCCTTCGCCCCGCTGCTCGCCGAGCTCGCCGCCGACACGCGAGTCGCCGCGCTAGTCGTGCGCGGGGCGGGCGACGACTTCTCGGCGGGAGCCGACATCCGCGATCTCGAGCAGATCCTGCGCGACCCGCATGCCGGGGATGGCGGGCACGTCACGGCGGGCGAGCGCGCCCTCGCGGCCTTCCCCAAGCCGACGATCGCCGCGATCGACGGCTACTGCGTCGGGGGCGGGTGGGAGCTCGCCGGCGCCTGCGACATCCGGCTCGCGTCCGAGCGGTCGACGTTCGGCGTGACACCCGCGCGGTTGGGCATCCTCTATCCGCTGTACCGGCGTGACCCGGCTGGTGCAGCTGGCCGGGCCTGCGGCGGCCAAGCACCTCATCCTGAGCGGCGAATTGGTGGATGCCGAGACCGCCGCCCGCTGGGGCATGGTCTCGCGGCTCCTGCCCGTGTCGGGCTTCTGGACCGCGATCGCCGCCTTCGTGGACACGCTGGTCTCGCGCTCCCGGCTCACCCAGCAGGCCAGCAAGGAGCTGATCGATCTGATCGCCGATCACGACCCGGCGCTGGCCGATCGAGCCGCATTCTGGGATGCCGAGGTGGCCTCGAGCGACGAGGCCCGGATCGGCGCGGCGGCCTTCCTGGCCCGCGAGACGCCGCGGTTCACCTGGCGCGGGATACCGTGACATCGTGACGACCCACGTTTCCGAACTGTTCGACCCCGCCCGCTGGAACGACGTCGAGAGGTTCGGCGATCTCACCGACATCACCTACCACCACGACACCAGCGGCCGGATCGCCCGCGTCGCGTTCAACCGTCCCGAGGTGCGCAACGCGTTCCGCCCGCAGACGGTGGACGAGCTGTACCGGGTGCTCGACGACGCGCGCCAGAACGTGCGCATCGGCGTGGTGCTGATCACCGGCAACGGGCCGAGCCCCAAGGACGGCGGCTGGGCGTTCTGCTCGGGAGGCGACCAGCGCATCCGCGGCCGCGATGGCTATCAGTACGCCGAGAGCGGGTCGAGTGCCGCCGGAGGCGGTGTATCGAGACCAACCGGTCGCCTCCACATCCTCGAGGTGCAGCGCCTGATCCGCACCATGCCCAAGGTCGTCATCGCCGTTGTCCCGGGCTGGGCGGCCGGCGGCGGCCACTCGCTGCACGTGGTCTGCGACCTCACCATCGCGAGCGCCGAGCACGCGCACTTCAAGCAGACGGATGCCGACGTCGGCTCATTCGACGGAGGCTACGGCAGCGCGCTGCTGGCCCGTCAGGTCGGCCAGAAGCTCGCCCGCGAGATCTTCTTCCTCGGGCAGGAGTACGGCGCGCAGCGCGCGTACGAGATGGGGGCGATCAACGCGGTCGTGCCTCATGCCCAGCTCGAGGCGACCGCCCTCGACTGGGCCGAGACCATCCTCGGCAAGTCGCCGACCTCGATCCGGATGCTCAAGTTCTCGATGAACGCGGTCGACGACGGGCTCGCCGGGCAGCAGGTGCTGGTGGGCGAGGCCACGCGGCTCGCCTACGGAACGGATGAGGCCGTCGAGGGCCGCGACGCCTTCCTGGAGAAACGCGCTCCCGACTGGGGTCCGTACCCCTGGCAGTACTAGCGTTCGGCGGAAATCGGCTCGAGCAGCACCAGCGGAATCTCCCTCTCGGTCTTCTGCTGATATCCGGCGTAGTTCGCGTACTTCGACGTGATCAGAGGCCACATGCGAGCGCGTTCCTCGGGGTTCGCGACGCGGGCCGTCATCGAGACGCGCGGATGCCCTTCGACCGCGACCTCGACATTCTGGTCATCGCGAAGGTTGAGAAACCAGGCAGGATGGCGGTCGTCTCCGCCGCGGGAGGCGACGACCACATACGCATCGCCATCTCTCAGGGGAGAGGTGAGCATGGTCGCTCGACGCTCGCCGCTGCGGCGACCGGTCGTCGTGAGCTCGAGGACCGGCATGCCCGCGATCGTCCAGCCGGCCCGCCCCCGCGTGAGACGCTGCAGGAAGCGGTGTGACGACTCCATCAGTTTGAGCGAGCGGGTGCTGGGCACGATCGGAGCTTACCGCCCGCTCCGCAGCGGGCTAGTCGAAGTCGCCCGCGTCGCGGCGGAAGCCGGTCAGCAGGGCGTTCAACTGCTCGACCTGCTGTGCGTCGAAGCCGGTGCGGCGGAAGATCGCGCTGTTGAGTTCGGCCGTCGCGGCATCGACCCGCTCGCGCCCGGCCGGGGTGATCTCGATCAGGGTGGCGCGCCCGTCGGTCGGATGTGGTACTCGCTTGACGAATTCGGCCGCCTCGAGCCGATCGACCGCATTGGTCACGCTGGTCGGATGCACCTGAAGCCGCGCACTGGCGAAGGCCATCGGCAGCGAACCGTGCCGCGTGAAACTCAGCAGCCTCAGCAACTCGAAACGGGCGAACGACAGGTCGAAGGGCTTGAGTGCGGCATCGATCCTGGCCATCAGGATCTGCTGGGTGCGCACGATCGCGGTAACCGCGGCCATGCCGTCGGCGGCATCCGCCCAGCCGTGCTCCTGCCACTGGCGGTGCGCCTCGGCGATCGGGTCGGAGGGCAGGGGGGTGGGCTCGGCCACGCGCGGTCTCCTTCGGGTCGTCCTGCGTCATCCTTCCATGTGCGCGCCACGCTCACGGCGCAGGAGAGGATGGGGTCGTGATCTCGACCGCTCTCGCCCGCGAACTCCGCGAGGCCGGCCTGCTATGGACCCCGGCATCCGGCGACAGCTTCCAGATCACGCTCACCGATTTCTCCGTCATGTGGACACCGGACCTACAGTGCGGTCTGGCCAGCGGCGTGCCAGCCTGAAAGGATTCGATTACTTCGCCGAGACGAGCGTGGGCCGGGAGGCGTTCTCACCGAAGGTAGCGATGGAGTTTCAGGGGTGGATGAGGTCGCGTCCGAGCCGTCGGCCCGCGCAACGCCTTAGATCCTTTCGGTATGTGCCGGCGGGCTTGCCAGCTGTTCGTGTCGATCAGCCAGGAGTCGCAAGGTCGGGCCGAAGGCGCGTTCGAAACTGATTGCGCGCGCGGCGAGGTCCCGTGTGCGGGTGAACAGGCGGCCGGAGCGGAACATGACACGAGCCAGTTGGCGGGATGCATCCTGGGCCCGCTCCACTCTTCCGCGCTGGTCGTTCTCGTAGGCCGTGTGCGCCCCGACTACCTGATCTGAGGTGGCGTCAGCTAGCCGGTCGGCCAGGACCGCCGCAGACTCCATCGCCATGGAGGCGCCGATCCCGGCCGTTGGTAGGAAGCCCGCAGCCGCGTCGCCAAGCAGTGCTATGCGGCCGGTGGTCCAATGCGAACTCCGGGCATCGCCGAACGCCCAGTAGTAGCCATCACCGACGGCTGCCAGGGCTCGGTCAGTCCTGGCGTTACGGTCGCGCAGGGCGTGGCGGACCCGCGCAACAGTGGCTGCGGGCCCATCCGCGGTGAGGCTGCGCGGACCACCGACGAAGACGCCGGTGCGCCCGAGCACTGGGTAGATGCCGACAAAGAACCCGTCGCCCCAAGTCTCTTCATACAACTCCGGCCTGTCGTCGGCGTCGGCCCAGGCGACCCAACCGCCCCATCCGGTGTCGACGCGGCTGATATCGCCAGGGGCGAGTACAAGGTCACGGACACTGGAGTGCAGGCCATCTGCTCCGATCACCGCGTGGAACATCGACTCGTGACGACTGCCTGCCTCGTCAAGACTGGCGCGAACCCCACGCTCGTCCTGGGTGAGACCTGTGATCGTGCAGCCGAACGTGACCGGCAGCTCATCGCCGGCGATCACGTCGAGAAGCACTTCGCGCGCGATGCCGCGATACCATCCGAAGCGCTCGAGGGCATGATCGAGGGAGTATTCGCGCACCCGCCGGCCCGTCGCGCCACGCAGGAGATACCGGTGCATGCCGACGCTGCCCTGCAGGTAGGCGGACTCGACGCCGAGGCGGCGCATAACCGGGTCGACGAAGGGGAGCAGCCCCAGCATGTAGCCGGGCGCCTCTCCTTGGTCGCCGCGTTCGACGAGCACTGGGTGGTGGCCCGCCGAGCGCAGCAGCTTGGCCAGGGTGATCCCGGCGACCCCTGCGCCGACGATGAGGATGCGGGTGCTGTCCTCTTGCTGCGCGACGAGTTGGTTGGAGAGGGAGGTTGGTCTGGTCATGTCGCTCCGTTCCTGGACCATGCGGTCCACAAACGGTAGCACGCACAGTGGACCGCATGGTCCAAGCGCGGCTAGTGTTCCTACATGGTCACGGGGGTTTTGGCGCCGGAGCGCCTCGAGGAGGTCCTGCGGACGGCCGCCAGGGAGTTCGTCACGGCGGGGTATGAGCGAGCGTCTCTCAACCGCATCATCCGCGTGTGCCGGATGAGCAAGAGCTCCTTCTACCACTACTTCGACTCGAAGGCCGCCCTGTTCGATGCCGTCGTGCGGGCGACGATGGGTCGTCTGGCCAGGGAGATCTCCGCGCCCGCGCCGTCGGAGCTGTCTGGCCCGGGGTTCTGGGACGGGGTCACCCGAACGGTGGAGAAGGTCCTCGTGCTCGCGTCGCGCGAGGACTGGTATGCCGACGCGGGGCGACTCTTCTACCTGCCCGACGCGCCGGTAGAGCACAGCCCAGCCGCACGGGACTCGATCGGCGCGGTGCGTGCATGGCTCGTGGGCGTGCTCGAGGTCGGACGTTCGTGTGGTGCTGTGCGTACCGACCTTCCGGTCGCGTTGCAGGCGACGCTTGCGTCCGACGTCGTGCAGAGTCTGGACAGGTGGGCCCTCGGGCACGGCCAGGAGTACCCCGATGCCCAGGCACTCAGCCGCGTTCTGACCGATGTGCTCAGGCGCGTCCTCGCGACCACGGTCGAGACCTAAGCCTCGATCCCCATGGGACTCCCGCTACGAGAATGCGCTCGACCACTTATCGCTCTCAACTGGCTGGCATCTACCGTTGCGAATCACAGCGGAACCGTGCTCGGCTTCAACCTCACGACCAGTGGGCGCTCGACTCGGTGGCCCTCGACGACGCGCTGTGGCTGCCACGCGAAGACCAGCTGCGCGAGCTGCTGCGGGGAACCTTCCGCTCGCTCGATCGGGTGCTCGGCGGGGCCGGCGGCGTGGTGTACACGGTGACGGCGGCCATCGACGGAGTGGATGCCGCGTTCGCGAGCGATGACCCGTCCGAGGCCTACGGCCTCGCGGTGCTGGCCCTCATCCGGTCGGTCCGGGCGGAGTAGTTGGAGCGGGCGGAGTCGTCGTTGCGGGCGGAGCAGCGGCCGCACGACGTGCCGCCCGGCGCCTGACCAGCCGCACGATGACGACGGCGAGCACTGCCGCCAGTCCCAGGAACGCCAGCCACGGCAGCAGCACACCGAGCACCACGAGCGTCCCCGCCCAGAACGCGACGAACGCTCCCCACCCGGCACCGAGGCCCGACCAGAAGTCGGCCGGCTTGATCGGGGGAGCCGCGGCATCCGACCGCAGGTTCAGGGTGATGGTCGACATGCTGATCTGATCGACGAGGCCGCGCTGCTGCGCCTCGAGGCTCTCGAGTTCGCCCTGGCGGTCGCTGATCGCGGTCTCGATGGCGATCAAGTTGGTGGTGTCGGTCGCGCTCGCCTCCAGTTGCAGCAATCGGGCGATCGAGGCGCGCAGGGCGTCGATGCGGGCGCCGAGGTCCTGGGTCTGGGTGGTGACATCGGTGGCGTTGATCGCGACCTGATCGGGGCGGCCCAGCTTCTTGAGCGCGTCGAGGGTCGGCGTGAGCTTCGCGGCCGGGATGCGCAGCACCAGCGTCGCGCTGCCCTGATCGCGGTCGGTGGCCGCGTTCTCGGTGCGGCCGTCGACCCGCCCGCCCGCGGCCTCGACGATCGAGACGGCCTTGTCGGCGGCGGCCAACGGTCGCTGCGCGGTGATCGTGACGGTGCCGGTGACGACGATCGAGCGGTCGGCCTTCGAGGCGCTGTCGGCGCCCGATTTGATTCCGCCTGAAGCATCGGGAGCCACGGCCTGCGACTGCCCCGAGCCGCTGCCGGTCGAGAGGTGCGGAGCCGAGCTCCCGCCCGAGGCCGAGCATCCCGCCAGCGAGAGGGAGGCGACGAGCAGTGCGGTGCCGATCATGAGGGAGCGCGCCGAGCGTGTCATGGAAACGACGTTAGGCACCCCGGCCCCAGGGCACATCCCAACGTTCATCACGATTCGATCGTCACCGGTCACGATTCGGCCACGCCGACCGGCCACCCTGGGGGCTGGCTGGCAGCCCGGGACCGGGAGGCGCCCCGGGGTTAGCGTCGGGAGCACAACGAAAGGGAGCCGCACATGGGACTCATGGATGATGCCAAAGACGTTGCGGCCGAAGCCGGCCACAAGGTCGGCGAAGCCGCGCACGACAGCAAGGAGCGCGTCGAAGACAAGGCAGACCAGATGAAGGCCGACGCCGATGTTCGGGCCGCCGAGGCGAACCGCGACAGCGTCGAGAAGAAGAACGAGATGAAGGAGCAGCTGCGCGACAGCTGATCCTCACCGGCTAGCCTGAACGGCATGGGGCGACTGCGCGGATTGTTCCGGCGGCCGCCCCTTCTGCACGTCGCGGTGGATGCCGGCAGCGGCCCCGCGGTCATCCTGATCCACGGCATCGCCTCGTCGTCGGTGACCTTCGAGTACGTGGTGCCCTTGATCGAGGGATCCCACCGGGTCATCGCCATCGATCTGCTGGGATTCGGCGGCTCACCGGCGCCGACAGATTCCCAGTACACCGTCGAGGAGCACGTCGCGTCGCTCTCGCGCACCATCCGCTCGCTGCGCCTGCGGGAACCCTTCGTGCTGGTCGGGCACTCGATGGGCTCCCTGATCGCCGCGCGCTATTCCGCGGCGAGGCACGGGCGCTTGAGGCGGCTGGTGCTGGTGAGCCCGCCGATCTATCTGGCCCCCGACGCCATCGGGAGTCGGCGCGACCGCGCGGCGATGGAGTTGTACCTGCGCATCTACGAGTACCTGCGCAGCAACAAGGACTTCACCATCCGCGCGGCGGCCGGCTTGGCCATGCTCTCGCCGATCAAGAACCTGCTCGTGGTCTCGGAGGCCAACTGGCGGCCGTTCGTGCTCTCGCTCCAGAACTCCATCGAGTCGCAGACCTCGGTCAGTGACCTGGCATCGGTGCGCGTTCCGGTGGAGGTCGTCTACGGATCGTTGGATCCTCTGCTGGCTCCCGCTGGCATGCGCGTGATCGCGCAATTGCGCCAGGTCACCGTGCACCGGGTCGACGGGGGCGACCACGTCATCCGCCCGAAGATGGCGCGGGTCGTGGCCACCGCCATCGGCTGACAGCAGACCCGCCCGTCGCCGGCGCGGCATAGGCTCAACGATGTGGATCAACGCGTTCTCGGCCGAACCGGCCGCTCGGTTTCCGTCATCGGCCTCGGCACCTGGCAGCTCGGCGCCGACTGGGGCGACGTCTCGGAGTTGGAGGCCCGCGCCGTGCTCGACGCCTCGCACGGCTCGGGCGTCACCTTCTTCGACACGGCCGACGTCTACGGTGACGGCCGCAGCGAGACGATCATCGGCGGATGGCGCGCCGAACTCTCCGAGACCGAACGCGGCGAGATCACCGTGGCCACCAAGATGGGACGGCGCGCTGCGCTGGTGCCCGAGAACTACACCCTCGCCAACTTCCGCTCCTGGACGGATCGCTCGCGCGCGAACCTGGGGATGGACACCCTCGACCTGGTGCAGCTGCACTGCCCGCCGACGGCCGTCTTCCAGATCGACGCCACGTACGATGCGCTCGATGCCCTGGTCGAGTCCGGCTCGATCGCAGCGTACGGTGTCAGCGTCGAGACCGCCGAGCAGGCGCTGCTGGCGATCGCCCGGCCGCACGTGGCGACCGTGCAGATCATCCTCAACGCGTTCCGGTTGAAGCCGCTCGACGAGGTGCTGCCCGCCGCTCAGGATGCCGGGGTCGGCATCATCGCGCGGGTCCCCCTGGCGAGCGGCCTCCTCACCGGCCGCTACCGCCACGACACCGCCTTCGCGGCGAACGACCACCGCACATACAACCGCCACGGAGAGGCCTTCGACCAGGGCGAGACCTTCTCGGGGGTCGACTTCGACGAGGGCGTCGAGGCGGCGAAGGAGTTCTCGGCCCTTGCCGAGCGGGCCGGTCTGGCGCCCGCCGAGGCGGCGCTCGCCTGGGTGGCGCAGCTGCCGGGGGTCAGCACGGTCATCCCGGGCGCGCGCAACCCGCGCCAGGCCGAGGCGAACGCTGCCGCCGGTTCTGTCGCCCCGCTCGGCGACGCATTCACCGAGGGGGTGCGCGAACTCTACGACCGCCGCCTCCGCGCGGCGATCCACGTCAGGTGGTGACGGGCCGACCGCGACAGCGGCGACGGAGTCGCGACCGCCGGAATGTCGCGGCATCCTTCGTGGTTGACCCGTAAAACAATGACGCGTCAACTACCTAGGAGCGAGTTCGCATGACCACCCGTCTCATGATCATCGTCGGCAGTGTCCGGCCCGGCAGGATCGGCCTGCCGATCGCCACCTGGGTGCGCGAGCGGGCCGAGGCCCATGGCGGCTTCGACATCGACTTCGTCGACCTGGCCGAGTTGAACCTGCCGTTCATGGACGAACCGAACCATCCGATGCTGCACAGGTACACGAAGCCGCACACCATCGCCTGGGGCGAGCGGGTGGCTGCCGCCGATGCGTTCATCTTCGTCACGCCCGAGTACAACCACAGCTTCTCGCCCGCGCTGAAGAACGCGTTCGACTACCTCAACAACGAATGGTGGCGCAAGCCGCTCGGCTATGTCAGCTACGGGGGCGTCTCGGGCGGCACGCGCGGCGTGGTCGCGCTCGACCAGGCGGTCACGCCGCTCATGGTCAAGGTCGGAGCCAACGTCGAGATCAACTTCGCCAAGGCTCAGGTGATCGACGGCGTCTTCCACCCGAACGAGAAGGAAGCTGCCCTGATCGAGAAGGAGCTCGGCGAGTTGATCGAGCTGTCGGCCGTGCTCAAGCCGTCGCGGCAGAAGGGCTAGCGGCTCAGCTGGGTTGCGCCGGCACCGGCTCGGTATCGGCGAGCGGGCTGGCGTCGCGTCCGCGCAGATCGGGAAGGCGGCGGCGGAAGATCGTCGGCACGAGCGTCCCGACCGCCGCGAAGACGACGGCGATGAGGAAGCCGCCGAGCCCAGGCCCGCCCGAATGGGTTGCGGCCACGTAGTCGATCAAGAACCCGGCGACGGCCGACCCGGCCGCCGCACCGATCAACTGGCCGGTGCCGACCCACCCGTACGCCTCTGCGGTGTCGCTGAACCGCACGCTCGACGAGACGACGGCGAACATCACGGCCAAGGCCGGGGCGATGCACAGCCCGGCGACGAGCAGGGCGCCGCTCAGGGTCCAGAATTCGGCGGGCGTGCCCGTCCAGACCAGGATGGCGGCGGCGGCCAGCAGCGAACCGGTCAGCACCACGAGCATCCGGCGCGCGAGGGCCCACGGGCCCACCGGAAGATGCCCGAGCAACAGCCCGCCGAGCAACGAGGCGACCGCCCAGATCGCGAGCACCACGCCCGAGGTCGAGTTGCCCTGGCCGAAGGTGGCCACGACTCCCGCTTCGGTGGCGGCGCAGGTGCCGACCAGCAAGAAGCCGACAAGAGTGGTGAGCAGCACAGGGCCGCGGGTCAGAACGCTGCCCAGCTTGCGCCGGCTGCGCGGAATGCGCACCCGCCCGACCTCGGGCGAGAGCAGGAACCAGAGTCCGCCTCCGACCAGGAACACGACCGAGATCAGAATGCCGACCGTCGTCGAGATCTGGGTCGCGACGAAGGTCACCACGACCGGGCCGGCGATCCAGATGATCTCCTGGGCGGAGGCGTCGAGTGAGAACAGGGGCGTCAACTGACGCGAGTTGACCATCTTGGGGTAGATGGTGCGCACCGCCGGCTGCACCGGCGGGTAGCTGAGCCCCGCGATCAGCCCGGCGATCATGTAGCCGACCAGCGGCAAGGGCACCAGCGCCACCGTGAGCAGCGAGACCGTGCAGACGGATGTCGTGAGCAGCAGCACGGGACGCATGCCCCACTGCCCCATCCAGCGGCTGGTCAGAGGCCCCGAGACAGCCTGGCCGACGCTGGTCGCCGCGAGTACGAGCCCCGCCGAACCGTACGAGCCGAAGATGTGCTGCATGTGCAGCAGGAACCCGAGCGAGAGCATGCCGCTGGGGAAGCGCGCCGTCAGCTGCGCGGCGATGATCCGGGCCACCCCGGGGGTGCGCAGGAGGCTCAGATAGGCGTTCACAACCTGTCCACTCTAGTGCGGGCCGGGAGGTCGCTCGAGAGTGTCTGGAGGCCGCTCTAGCCTGTGCAATGTGTTGATAAGTCGGCGAACTTATCCACATTCTGTGGACGACACGCCCACTACATGTAGTGGTTGCCACTCGGTCGGTGCCCCGATATATAGTGATGGAACTTCCCGGCCGGGGGGATGGGACATCGGTCGTCGAGCGTTGTATTTTGCGGGTGATTTTGTGGTGCCGTTTGGCACAGGAGGAGTGGAAATGACCATCACGGTCGTGAAGCGCAACGGCGAGCGCGAGGCGTACGACGCCAACAAGATCAACATCGCGATCGAGCACGCGAGCCAGGGTCTCGACGAGAACATCACCTGGGTCACGCAGATCGCCAGCGAGTTGGAGCTGACCCTCTTCGACGGCATCACGACCCAGCAGCTCGACGAGGCGGTCATCCAGGTGGCGCTGCAGAACGTCAAAGACGACCCGCAGTTCGACACCGTCGCCGCCCGCCTGCTGCTGAAGACCATCTACAAGGGCGTGCTCGGCGACTACGAGACCGCCGACGAGCTCAAGGCCCTGCACGTCGCCCACTTCCGCGCCGCCATCGAGCGAGGCGTCGCCGAAACGCCTGTTCGACCCGCGCTTCACCCAGCTGTTCGATCTGGAGCGCCTCGCCGGAGCCCTCGAGCCTGCTCGCGACGAACTGCTCAAGTACATCTCGGTCGTCACCCTCAACAACCGCTACGGCATCAAGGCCCGCAACGGCGAGCCGCTCGAGGTGCCGCAGTACTTCTGGATGCGCATCGCCATGGGCCTGGCCCTCAACGAGGCAGACCCGACCGCGGTCGCGCTCGGCTTCTACGACAAGATGTCGAAGCTCGAGTACATCGCGGCCGGCTCGACGCTGGTGAACGCGGGCACCGCATACCCGCAGCTGTCGAACTGCTTCGTCATGGAGATGCAGGACGACATCGAGAACATCGCCAAGAGCGTGCGCGACGTCATGTGGCTCACCAAGGGCACCGGCGGCATCGGCTTGACGCGTCACCAAGCTGCGCGCGCAGGGCTCGCCGATCCGCTCGAACAACACGACGCGCACCGGCCCGATCCCCTTCATGCACACCATCGACTCGGTGCTGCGCGCGGTCAGCCGCGGTGGCAAGAAGTTCGGCGCCCTCTGCTTCTACATGGAGAACTGGCACATGGACTTCCCGGAGTTCCTCGACCTCCGGCAGAACTCCGGCGACCCCTACCGCCGCACCCGCACCGCCAACACCGCGGTGTGGATCAGCGACGAGTTCATGAAGCGCGTGCAGAACGACGACGACTGGTACCTTTTCGACCCGCTCGAGGTCACCGATCTCAACGAGCTCTACGGCAAGGCGTTCTCGGAGCGCTACGCGTACTACGTCGCCGAGGCCGAGGCCGGCCGCATGCGACATGTTCAAGAAGATGGGCGCGCGCGAGCAGTTCACGTCGATCCTCATCTCGCTGCAGACCACCAGCCACCCGTGGCTGACCTGGAAGGACACGATCAACAACCGCGCCCTCAACAACAACACGGGCACGATCCACCTCAGCAACCTGTGCACCGAGATCTGCCTCCCGCAAGACGAGGACAACATCTCGGTCTGCAACCTGGCCTCGATCAACCTGTCGACCCACCTGGCGGTCGACGCGAACGGCACGCTCGGCTTCGACTGGGCGCGGATCGACGAGAGCGCCCGCAGCGCCGTGCGCCAGCTCGACAACCTGATCGACATCACGGTGTCGTCGGTGCCCGAGGCCGACCACGCCAACCTCACCAACCGCGCCATCGGCCTGGGCGTCATGGGCTTCACCGACGTCGTGGAGCGTCTCGGCCTCAGCTACGAGAGCGACGAGGCGTACGACACTGATCGACGAGGTCATGGAGCACGTCTCGTATGCCGCGATCGACGAGTCGGCCGATCTGGCGCGCGAGCGCGGGTCGTACGATAACTTCGCGGGCAGCCGGTGGTCGCAGGGGCTGGTGCCCTTCGACTCGATCGCGCTCACCGAGGCCGACCGTGGCACGCCGATCAAGGTCGACCGCAGCACGCGGCTCGACTGGGACGCGCTGCGCGCGAAGGTGAAGGGCGGCATGCGCAACGCGACGCTCATGGCGATCGCGCCGACCGCATCCATCGGCCTCGTCGCCGGCACCACCCCCGGCCTCGACCCGCAGTTCTCGCAGATCTTCAGCCGCGCCACCAGCAACGGCAAGTTCCTCGAGGTGAACCGCAACCTGGTCGAACGACCTGCAGAAGCTCGGGATCTGGGGCGACGTCAAGGAGCAGATCCTGCGGTCGCAGGGCGACATCCAGAACATCGACGCGATTCCGGACGCGGTCAAGGAGATCTACAAGACCAGCTTCCAGCTGTCGCCGTACTCGTTCCTCGAGGTGGCGGCGCGCGCGCAGAAGTGGATCGACCAGTCGATCAGCCGCAACATGTACCTCGAGACGCGCGACCTCGGCGACATGATGGACATCTACTACGCGGCGTGGGAGCGGGGCGTCAAGACGACCTACTACCTGCACATGAAGCCGCGTCACACCGCCGAGCAGTCGACGGTCAAGGTCAACAAGAGCGAGGACATCGTGGCGTCGGCGTCGGCCTCGGCTCCGGCATCCACCGAGGGCGCTGCTCCGGCCGCGGCGCCGACGGCACGCCGCGGATTCGGAGGGCTGGGCAAGATGAACTCGGTCAGCGAGATCAGCGGCAACGAGGGCACCGTTTATGAGGTGCCTGTCGACCCGATGGACGACCTCCAGTGCGAGAGTTGCCAGTAGCCATGGGCATCCTCGGAACGGGCCTGCAAGACGGCCTCCTGCTCAAGCCGATCAAGTACCAGTGGGCTATGGACCTCTACGACCAGGCGGTCGCGAACACCTGGTTCCCGAACGAGATCCAGCTGGGTGAAGACATCGCCGACTTCAAGAAGATGACCGACGAGGAGCGCCACGCCGTCACCTTCCTGATGAGCTACTTCAACCCGAACGAGCTGCTGGTCAACAAGGCGCTCGCCTTCGGCGTCTACCCCTACGTCAGCGCGGCGGAGTGCAGCCTCTATCTCGCCAAGCAGATGTGGGAAGAGGCGAACCACTGCATGAGTTTCGAGTACGTGCTCGAGACCTTCCCGATCGATCGCAACGAGGCCTACAACGCCCACGTCGACGTTCCCTCGATGGCGCGCAAGGAGGAGTTCGAGGTGACGTACATCCGTCGCATGACGGAGCAGACGCTCGACATCACGAGCGTCGAGGGCAAGAAGGACTTCGTTCGCAACCTGGTCGCGTACAACGTCATCCTCGAGGGCGTCTGGTTCTACTCGGGCTTCATGGTGGCGCTGTCGTTCCGGCAGCGGAACCTGCTGCGCAACTTCGGCTCGCTCATGGACTGGGTGGTGCGCGACGAGAGCCTGCACCTCAAGTTCGGCATCAACCTCATCCTGACCGTGCTCGAAGAGAACCCCGAGCTGCAGACCGAGGAGTTCGCCGCCGAGATCAAGAAGATGATCACGGATGCGGTCGAGATGGAGGAGCAGTACAACCACGACCTGCTCCCCGGCGGCATCCTCGGCCTGAACGCCAACTACATCAACCAGTACGTCAAGTACCTGGCCGACCGCCGCCTCGAGGAGCTCGGCTTCGACCCCGAGTACAAGGTGACGAACCCGGCCAAGTGGATGGCGACCGCGAACGACACCCTGCAGCTGGTCAACTTCTTCGAGTCGACGAACACCTCGTACGAGTCGAACGCGTCGGCGTCGTCGGGGAAGAAGTAGACGCCCCGCTTCGCATGTTCGCTATCGTGCCGCGATGCACGAGTTCGAACTCCTGGCGGATCCGACGCGTCGGCGCATCGTCGAGCTGCTGGCGCACCAGGAGCTTTCCGTGGTCGTGCTCACCGCGAGGATGGGCGTCGAGTTTCCGGTGAGCAGATCCGCGGTCTCCCATCACCTGCGGGTCATGCTCGACTCGGAATTCGTCGATGTGCGCAACTGGGGCCTCGAGCGTCGATATCGACTCGCGTGGAACGCGATGGACCGCGTGGACGCTGCCGTCGAACGGCTGTGGGAGATCTGGGAGAACCGCGTCGGTTGGCCTTACGACATCTTGGCGCCCGAGCCGCCTCCACGACTCCACCGCGCGGGACGGCGAGGACTTCGCGGAAGAACCCAGGCAGAGATCGAACCGCGCAACGACGCCGACGACTGGTTCCAGTACCTGTCGGATTGAGTCGCCCTCTCGGCGCACGGCGACCTCACCGCCCGGAGCGGTGTTGTGTGGGTCGGGAGTAGGTGAATACCGCCTCACGGTGAGGCGCAACTCACCTAGTCTCGAGGGTGCGGTCGCCCCAGCTCAGCGCCAGGTCGGAAGGTGAGGTTCCGCGGCGGTTTCGCTGGGCCCGGTCACGCGGGGCTCAGCCGAGCAGCGACTTCATCTGGCTCGCGATGAGCAGGGTGGCGCGGCGCGGGGCCAGGCGCGAGAGGCGGTCCATCAGGCGGGCGTCGCCGCCGATGCGCAGTCGGTAGCTGCCCTTCTCGAGGGCGTCGATGATCTCGCGGCCCGCCTCGGCAACGGTCGTCGTCTTCGGCATCTTCTTGCCGGCCATCGCCGCCTCCATCTTCGATGTGTCCACTCCGGAGTTCGCCGTTATGTTGGTCGCGACGCCCCCGGGGAAGACGACGGTCACGGCCACGTTCGTCTCCTGCAGCTCGGCGAAGAGCGCCTCGGTGAAGAGCTTGACCGCCGCCTTGCTGGCGCCGTAGACCGCCTGGCCGGGCACCGGAAGAAATCCGCCCATGCTCGAGACGTTGAGAACGGCGGCGTGCGGCCGCGCGAGCAGCAGGGGCAGGAAGGCCTTGGTCATGTTGACCACGCCCCAGAAGTTGACGTTCATGACCCGCTCCATGACGTCGAAGTCGAGATCCTGGATCTTCACGAACGGCTGGATGATGCCGGCCACGTTGAGCAGGCCGTCCACCTTCCCGTGGGCGGCGATCACCGCGTCGGGCAGCGCCAGCACGGCCGTGCGATCGGCCACGTTCACCATGTGCAGGCTGAGCCGGTCGTCGACGGCTCCCGCCAGGCGCGCCGTCTCGGCAAGCCCGTCGTCGTTGAGGTCGACCGCAGCGACCCTGGCGCCTCTGGCCAGCAGGTCGAGCACCACCTCGCGCCCCATCCCGTTGCCGCCACCCGTGACGACGAAGACACTGTTCGTGATCTGCATTTCTAGCCTCATTCTTCTCGGCGATCAGCATTGCGGCCGCACGTGCACGCAACTCTGCCCAGTCTCGAGGTAAGGACTGGGCGAAGAAGAGGCCCAACGTCCCACCGCCATGGCGGTTCGGAGAATTCCCCGGTCACACGGTTCATCGCGAATCAGGTGTGACCTAGGTCCCTTTACCTCGTGTCTGCGCCGGAGTAGACCTCAAGCAGGGGAACGCCGCTGGGAGCGGGCGTTGGATCACGGGTGGTCACCTCGCGAACGGCAGGGGGCTGCCAATGCACAGGATCAACGTCATGGCGCGACGCGCGGCGATCACCACGGGTATCGCCGTTATCGCCGGTGCGAGCTTGCTGATGGGGAGTCCGGCATCCGCCGCTACGACCATCGACGGTCCGATCGATCTCGGGACGGCTGCAAGCTTCGGGGTTCTGGCCGCCACCACGGTCACCAACACCGGCAGTTCGGTCATCGGCGTCCTCACGAACACCGGCGACGTCGGGGTCTACCCCGGGACGGCCATCACGGGCTTTCCACCGGGCACCATTCTGGCGCCGGGGGGTCTGCACTCCGCCGACACGCAGGCGGGAACGGGGCAAACGGATCTCACCACCGCATACGGCGTCGCCGCGAGCCTCACCCCGACCGTCTCCGGCCTGGCCGACCTCACGTCCGGGACGCCACTCGGGCCCGGCGTCTACTCCGGAAACCTGTCACTCACCGGGAGTCTGACCCTCTCGGGGAGCGCGTCATCGGTCTGGGTGTTCCAGGCGTCGAGCACGTTGTTGTTCGGCTCGGGGGCCACCGTCGCCATCACCGGCGGCGCCAGCGCATGCAACGTGTTCTGGCAGGTCGGCAGTTCCGCCACGCTCGGCTCCGGCTCGCACATCGAGGGAACGGTCATGGCCAACGCGTCGATCACCGCCGACACGGGGGCCACGGTGGTGGGTCGTCTGCTGGCACGGACGGCGGCGGTCACCCTCGATACCAACACCATCACCGTGCCGGCCACCTGCGCCGCCGGCACCGTCTCCACCAGCCCAACCATCACCTCCGGCGCACCGCCGGCGGGCTCCGAAGGCACGCCCTACGCATACACCGTGACGAGCACCGGCGCGCCCGCCGCCAGCTATGCGGTGGGCTCGGGTTCGCTGCCGTCCGGGCTCGTGCTCGACACCACGACGGGAGTCATCTCGGGCACACCCACCGTGGCGGGGTCGTACAGTTTCACGATCGAGGCGAGCAACGGCGTCAATCCTCCGTCGACCGCCAGATACACCCTGGTGATCGCCCGCGCACTCGCCGCGACCGGAACCCAACCGTTGCCGTTGTTGGCGACCGGGTTCGGAGTCCTCGCTCTGGGCCTGGCCGCGACCTTGGTCGCGCTGAACCGCCGCCGCCTCAGGACATAGTTCGCGCAGCCCTGGTGGGTCCGGTCATGCGGCCGACGTTACGCGAGCGCCGCCGACTCTGCGGGTCAGGCGCCGAGCGCCTTTCTGATGCGCTGAATCGAGACCGCGACCGCCGCCCCCAGCTGCTGGGCGAACAGCGACAGTCGCAACTCTTCGAGCATCCAGCGCACCGCGACCAGGTTCGGCGGCGTCGTCGCGGTGAGCGGCAGGATGCCGCCCGCGTCGCGGTAGAGCGCCGTGGCCTGCTCGACCTCGGTCAGCCAGACCCGGTCGCGTCCGGGGTTCTCGGCGAGCTTGCCGACCCGGTGAACGATGCCAGCCAGGTAGACCGGGACGCGCCGCAACTGCGCGACCCCGGTGATCCGCAGGAAGCCCGGATGCACCAGCGCGTCCAGCTGCGCCCGCGCGTCGGCGAGCGGCGCCATCAGGCTCAGGCTGGTGGCGCCCGCGATGGAGCGATCGGCGTTGCGCGCTTCGCCCAGCACACGGGCGGCGAGGGCGACGGTGGCGAACAATCCATCGACGAGCGCGGCGTTGACCTCCGCGCGCAAGGCCTCGAAGGCCGCGCGGGTCATGGGGTCGCGTTCGGCGGTCGCGGCATCCACCAGGCTGTCGATGGTGGCCAGGAGGGCATCGTCGAAGAGGGCGGCCGTCGAGCGGTACGGGCTGGTGGCGAGTTGCAGTTTCTCGGCGCCGGTGAGGTGCTCCTGCACATAGGGGAGCGGGCTCGGCACGGTGAGTGCGATCAGGCGGCGGACGCCGCGGCTGTGCTCGCGCTGCTGCTCGGCGGCGGTACCGAAGACGCGGATCGCCACACTCGTGCCTTCGTCGACCAGGGCGGGGTAGCCGGTGATGGTCCCGCTGGCGATGCGTGTCTCGAGCTTCACCGGGAGTATGTCGAAGTCCCACGCGGTGAGTCCTGACCGCTCGAGGTCGCTGGTGGGTGCAGCCACCGCCGTCACCTTCGCAACGCTCGTGCGCGACTGCTCGGTCAGGCTCTTCTGCAGCGCGGGAAGGCTCTTCGAACTGGCGACGCGGCGGCCGCGCTCGTCGATCGCGGTGAAGGTCATGCGCAGGTGGGCGGGCAGTCGCGACTCGTCGAAGTCACCCGGTGCGATGACCGCATGCGTGATCGCCCGGATGCGCGCTGCCAGGTACTCGGTCAGGTCCAGCAGGGCGTCGGCATCTTCCAGCAACCGCCGGGCCCAGTCGGCCGCGGGCACCACGTTGCGTCGAATGGCCTTCGGCAGCGTCTTGAGCAGGGCCGCGACGAGTTCTTCGCGGAGTCCCGGCACCAGCCAGTCGAAGCCGCGGTTCTCGAGGCGCGCGAGCAGCGCGAGCGGGATCTCGAGAGTGACCCCGTCGTCGTCAGCGCCCGGCTCGAAACGGTAACGCAGTGGCAGGCGCTGCTCGCCCTGCACCCACTCGCTCGGGAAGGCGTCGGCATCGAGTTCGGCGTCGGGTTCTTGCTCGTCCAGCAGTTCGGCGCGGGTCATCGTCAGCAACTCAGGGGTTTCGACCCGCGCCTTCTTCCACCAGACCTCGAATCGCCGCACGTCGGTGACATCAGTGGGCACGCGCCGGTCGTAGAAGTCGACAACGGCCTCGTCGTCGATCAGGATGTCGCGGCGCCGGGTCCGTTCCTCCACCTCGGCGAGCTCGTCCCGAAGGGCGCGGTTCGTGCGCACGAAGTCGAACAGGCCGTTCCGGTCGATGGAATACGGCCAGTCGCCGTCGACCATCGCGTGCCGCAGGAACAGCTCCCGCGCCTGCGGTGCGTCGATGCGCGCCAGCTGGATGCGCCGCTTCGGCACGATCGGCACCCCGTAGAGCGTGACCTTCTCGTCGGCGACCGCCGAGCCCTGGCGCTTCTCCCAGCGCGGCTCGCCGTAGCTGCGCTTCACCAGCTCGCCCGCGAGCGACTCGGCCCACGCCGGATCGATCGCCGCGACGGTGCGCGCGAACAGCCGACTGGTCTCGACCAGCTCGGCTGCCATCACGGCTGGCGGTCCCTTGCGGGCCAGACTCGAGCCGGGGAAGATGGCGAACTTCTGGTTGCGCGCCCCGATGTACTCCCTGCTCTTGGTCTCCCGGCCCTCGCGCGGCTTCTCTTTCGGGTTGGTCTTCGTGACACGTTCATCACGCAAACCGATCCGGCTCAGCAGTCCGGCGAGCAGCGACTTGTGGATGCCGTCGGGATCGACCTTCGCGTCGCCCGGTTTGATGCCCAATGGCGAACCCGCCCGCAACAGTTGTCTGTACAGGTCCTGCCACTCGCGGATGCGCAGGTAGTTCAGGAACTCGCTCTTGCACAGCCGCCGGAACGCGCTGCTCGAGAGCGACTTCTGCTGCTCCTCGAGGTGGTTCCAGAGCTTGAGCATCCCGAGGAAGTCGCTGGTGGGGTCGGCGAATCGCGCGTGCAGCTGGTCGGCCTGGGCGCGCTTCTCGAGCGGGCGTTCGCGCACATCCTGGATCGACAGGCCGGCGACGATCGCGGCCACCTCGCGGACGACCCCGTTGCGCTTGGCTTCGACCAGCATCCGTCCGAATCGCGGATCGAGCGGAAGGGCGGCCAGGTCGCGGCCGACCTTCGTGATCTCGAACTGAGGCGATCGAGTAGCCGCAGGCGTATCGAGATCCTGCGGGACGGGTCTCGATACGCGGCCCTTCGGGACGCTACTCGACCGCCTCAATGCGCCGAGCTCGAGCAGCAGGTCGACCCCGTCCTGGATGCCGCGCGAGTCAGGCGGCTGCAGAAAGGGGAACGCCGCGATGTCGCCGAGCCCGATCGAGATCATCTGCAGGATCACCGCCGCCAGGTTGGTCCGCAGGATCTCGGGGTCGGTGAAGGCCGACCGCTTCTCGAAGTCCTCCTCGGAGTAGAGCCGGATCGCGATCCCGTCGCTGGTTCGGCCGGCACGGCCCGAGCGCTGATTGGCGCTCGCCTGGCTGATCGCTTCGATCGGCAGCCGCTGTACCTTGGCGCGCACGCTGTAGCGCGAGATGCGAGCCGTGCCGGCATCGATCACGTACTTGATGCCGGGCACGGTCAGCGAGGTCTCGGCCACGTTGGTGGCGAGCACGACGCGGCGCCGGATGCCGGGGGCCCGCTTGGTCTCGAACACCCGGTGCTGATCTGCCGAGCTCAGCCGCCCGTAGAGCGGCAGCACCTCGGTGCCGGTCTCGGGGCCGAAGCGGCCTCGGATGGCGTCTTCGGCATCCCGGATCTCGTTCTCGCCGCTCAAGAAGACGAGCACGTCGCCGGATGCCTCGCGGCCGGGTTCGCGCGCCAGCTCGCCGAGCGCGTCGACGATCCCGTCCAGGTAGTCGCGGTCGTCGCTGGGCACGTCATCCGGGTCGTCGCTGTCGGACTCCGCCTCGGCCACCAGCGGCCGGTAGCGGATTTCGACGGGGTAGGTGCGCCCGCTCACCTCGACGATCGGAGCGGGTTCGCCCGCCGCGTCGGCGAAGTGGCGCGCGAAGCTCTCGGGATCGATCGTCGCGCTGGTGACGATCACCTTGAGGTCGGGCCGGCGGGGGAGCAGCTGCTTGAGGTAGCCGAGCAGGAAGTCGATGGTCAGGCTGCGCTCGTGCGCCTCGTCGAGGATGATCGTGTCGTACCGGCGCAACTCGCGGTCGCGGTTCAGCTCGGCCAGCAGCACGCCGTCGGTCATGAGCTTGATGCGGGTGTCGCGGCTCGACCGGTCGTCGAATCGCACCTGGTAGCCGACGACGGTGCCGAGCTCGACCTGGAGCTCGTCGCTGATGCGCTCGGCGATGCTGCGCGCGGCGATTCGCCGCGGCTGGGTGTGGCCGATGCGCTCGCGACCGAGTTCGAGGCAGATCTTCGGCAGCTGCGTGGTCTTGCCCGAGCCGGTCGCGCCCGCCACGATCACGACCTGGTTCTCGGCGATGGCGCGCGCGAGTTCGTCGCGCGCGGCGCTGACGGGCAGCTCGGGCGGGTACGAGATCGTGAAGGGGAGGGCCTCTGACATGAGCCCTTCAGAATATGCGGTGATCGGCCTCGGTGTTACGGCGCGGTGCGGTCAGTCCGCGGGGGTGACGAAGCGCAACGCAAGCACCGGGCAGAGCCCGACCGCATCCCGCGCGGCGCCCTCGAGGTGGGCGGGGATCGGCACGTCCGACCCGCCGCCGTTCGCAAGCGGGTAGCCCCAGCGGTCGGGGCGCAGCAGCTCGGGCAGCAGTTCGGTGCACGAGCCGCGCGCGTCGCAGCGGGTCCAGTCGATGTGCAGCGCGGTGGCAGCCCGCGTCTGCCCGCTCATGACGCGGCCTCCTGGCACAGCCCGACCGCGTGCGCGCGAAGGTCGTGCTCGAAGGTGTCCAGGGCGCTGAGCACCATGCGCGAGGTGCCGTCGGGGTGATGGCACGCGCCCCGGCCGACCACCAGGGTGGTCAGCTCGCGGATCCGTCGTGGCAGGGAGGCATCGCGGTCGCGCCGGCCGACCCGGCCCATTGCCTCGGCGATCTCGGGCAGTCCGTTCGCGCACGGCCCGCACTGGCCGGCGGACTGCTCGGCCAGATAGCCGGTGATCTGCGCGGTGCGGGCCAGCCCGCACTCGCCGCGGAGCAGCACCATCAGGATGCCGGCGCCAGGCGCCGCGCCGAATGCCGAGAGCGCGCGGGGCGAGAGGGGTGTGTCGATGGCCTCTCGCGTGATCCAGGTGCCGTGGAATCCTCCGACCAGCACGGCGCTCACCGCCGCGGGGTCGACGCCGCCGGCTCGGAGCACGGTCGACATCGGCGTGCCGCCCGCCGCCTCCACCACGACCCGTCCGTCGGGTCGCGCCACGGTGAACAGCCGGGTCCCCGGGTCATCCGGGGTGCCCAGCGAGCGGAACCACTCGGCGCCGAAACGCAGCACCACAGCGATGTGGGCCAGGGTCTCGACGTTGAGCACGAGGGTCGGTCGCCGACCGACTCCCGAGACCGTCAACCGCACGACATGGTCGCGCGGGATCGCGCGGGCGCGCTCGATGCTGTTCACCACCGCCGAGGCTTCACCGGCCACGAAGCGGTCCGCGGTCTCGCGCACACGGATGCGTCCGGCATCCCGGCGTTCCTCGATGGCTCGCCGCACGGGCGCCAGCTGCGCGGCCGTGGTGATCAGGTCGATCTCGTCGGCGCCGAGCTCGGCGGCCACGATCAGCAGCCCGTCGAGCACCAGGTGCGGGGCGGTGTGCAGCAGGGTCGCGTCCTTCTCGCTGAGCGGTTCGCCCTCGGAGCCGTTGCCGATGATGACGCCGCCACGACCGGATTGCGCCGCCGCGGCGATCTTGCGCCAGGTCGGGAAGGCCGCTCCGCCGCGCCCGGCGATGCCGGCCAGGTCGAGCTCGGCGATCACGGCCTCCACGCCCCGGCGAGCCGGCATCGGGCCGAACGCGGCCAGATGCGCGGCAAGCGAAGGGCTGCCGGCGGCGAGCAGCCGAGCCGTGCCGCTCGGGGGGATCACGTCGTAACCGTCGCGAACGGCGGGCGCACCGGCCATGGTCATCGGAGTTCCTTCAGGGTCGGGTCGGCGGCGATCTGCGAGGGATCGACCCGACGATCGGGGTCGGAACGGCCGCGCAGCATGAACCCGGTGCTGGTGCGCCAGATCACCGATCCGACCACCGTCAGAGTGCAGGCGGCGGCGAACAGGATGAAGAGGCCGGTCCCCGCGTCCGTTCCGGTTCCGAACGAGTGCAGCAGCGCGATCGGCCACAGGACATAGGTCGCCCAGTGCACGACGCGGAAGACGCGCTGCCCGATCCAGCGGCGCAGCAGTGCGGTGACGAGGATCGCGATCAGCAGATCGGCTCCGACCGTGCCCAGCCCCAGCCAGAACGGATGGTAGCTGCCGACGAAGGGCACGACGAAGTCGACGACCTTCAACTGCGCATAGGGGTCGAACAACAGCGAGACGACATGGATGAGCACGAAGACCGTGCCGATCAGCGCGCTGTTGCGGTGAACAAGGGTGACCGCGAAACGCGGCAGTCCGAACGCAGGCCGTCCGGAGCGGGTCAGGATGCCCAGCACGACCGACACCGTCATCAGGGCGAGCGCCACCACTCCGGTGCCGCGCCCGAGGGCCCACAGCGCCTCGTTCATCGCCAGGCCTCCCATTCGGTGGAGCCCGGCTCGCTCGGCCAGCCTCCCAGGACGATCACGGCGCCGTCTGCGGTCACCAGACGCGCGGGGAGCCGGTGCTGGACGAGGCGTTGTGGCGCGCTCGATCCCCACACGATCGCGGCGGTGCTGAGCGCATTGGCGACCAGGCAGCTGGGGCCCGCGACGCTGGCGCTGCGCAACAGGGCGGGCGCCGGCATCCCGGTCTGCGGGTCGACGATGTGGTGCAGCGTGCGACCACCCCGGTGCCAGATGCGGCGTTGCGTGCTGGAGGTCGCGACGCCGCTGCCGCCGCCCAGGGTGATGCGGCACGCGGGATCGGCGGGCAGGTCCTGCACATCGATCTGCCACCCCTCGCTCGGAGCGCGCCCCGCGGTCGCGATGTCGCCACCGAGGCTCACCAGCGCCCCGACTCCGAGTTCGTCGGCGATGCGGCGTGCGGAGCGGTCGGCCGCGACCGCCTTTGCCGTGGCGCCGAGATCGAGGCTGAGGCCTGCGGGAACGGTGAGCACCGAGCCGTCCAGGGTGATGCGCGCCCAGCCCGGCCGCTCGCTCGAGATGGCGCGCACCGGTCCGTCGTCATCGAGCACGAGGCGGATGTCGCGGTCGTACCCGAGGCTGTCGAGGGCGCGGCCCAGGCTGGGGTCGACCGCTCCCTCGGTGAGTTGGGCGGCCATCAGCGCGGCCCGGAGCAAGTCGGCGAGGGTGTCGCTCACGGCGACGCCGTGCGGCAGGCGGTCGCCGATCAGCATCAGTTCGGAGTCGGGTCGGAAGCGGCTGCTCGCCTCTTCGACCAAGGCGGTCTGCTCGTCCACCAGCAGGCGCGCCTGCTCGAGGGAGCGTTCGTCGGTGACCACGAGGTGCGCCGAGGTGCTCCAGAGCGACCAGTCGGCGACGCCGAACGCGCGATCACGATCCGTTCGAGTTGCCATGGCCGCCACCCCCTTGCCCGGGTCCGACGAATCCGCCGCCGCTGCCGACGCCGTCGTCATCACCGAAGCCCTGGTTCCGGTCGTCACTCACCGAGGTGTTCGCGTTGCCCTGGGCCGCGGCGGCGGTTCCCGCCCAGACCGACACCCCGATGATCGAGGCCAGCGCCGCGGCGACCACCGTGATCCCCGCCGTGAGGCGGCGTGCGCCCAGAGCGCCTGCTTCGCGGATGTTCATCGCGGCCCGTCCTTTCGCTCGCTTTCCTGAAGTGTGCTGACCCGGCATCCCGTATGTCTTGGAGGATTCTCGATGCCGCCTGTGCGATTCGGTCGCGAGATGTGAGTCCTCACACCCGCGGGCGGGGCCGCGCGCTCAGGAGCCGGTGGAGGTGCCGTTGCTCGCGGAGCCCGTGCCCGGGCCCACGTTGGTCGAGGTGGAGGTCGAGGTGGAGGTGGAGCTGGAGGCGGAGCTGGACGTTCCGCCGCCCGAACTGCTCGACGGGCCGTTGACCGCGACGATGGTTCCCAGCGCTCCCGCGCCGAGGAGTCCGATGGTCGCGAGGACGGCGGTGAGGCGACGAGCGCTGCGGCGGCCGAGATCTCTGATGTTCATGAGGAGGTCCTTTCTGTCCGGGTTCACGTCGATCCTCAGGTCCGTCACTTGGCGTTTCCTTGGTGCAACCCGTGAGCTCGGTCAGGGTCGCGACGGGGGAGCCGCGGCGACGCGTAGGCTCGAACCATGCCGGTTCCCGCACTCACTCTCAACGACGGTCACACCATCCCGCAGCTCGGATTCGGGGTATTCCGCGTCGATCCCGATGAGACCGAGCGCATCGTGACCGATGCGCTCGAGGTCGGCTACCGCCACATCGACACGGCGTCGTTCTACGGCAACGAAGGCGGTGTCGGGCGCGCGATCCAGAACTCGGGCATCCCGCGGGACGAGATCTTCGTCACGACGAAGCTCTGGAACTCCGACCAAGGCACGCACCCGGCCCTCGACGCGATCGATCTGAGTCTTGAGAAACTGGGCATGGACCACGTCGACCTCTACCTCATCCACTGGCCCGTGCCCTCGCGCAATCTCTTCGTCGAGACCTGGAAGGCGTTCGAGAAGATCCGCGACGACGGCAAGGCGACCTCGATCGGGGTGTCGAACTTCCGCATTCCCGACCTCGAGCGCCTCGCCGCCGAGACAGAGACCGTCCCGGTGCTCAACCAGATCGAACTGCACCCGCTCTTCACGCAACTGCCGCTGCGCGAGTACGGAGCTGCCCACGGCATCCTGACCGAGTCGTGGGGCCCGCTGGGGCACGCGCAGGTCGATCTGTTCGGGGAGGGCCCGATCGCGGCGGCCGCGGCCACGCACGGGGTGTCTCCTGCCCAGGTGATCCTGCGCTGGCACCTGCAGAACGGGTTGGTGGTGATCCCCAAGTCCAACTCGCGCGAACGGATGGCGCAGAACTTCGATCTCTTCGGCTTCGAGTTGACCGACGACGAGGTCGCGGCCATCAGTGCGCTGAACCGCGACCACCGCTCGGGCGGGCACCCGGAGCAGGTCGGCGCAGCCTAGAACCAGATGCGCCTAGAGCTCGACGCGCTGCCCGCGGGGCGTCGCGACCAGCAGCTCCGACAGCCCCGCCTCGGCGAACGCCGCCTCGAGATCGGAGCGGTTCTCGCTGAAGTGCTGCCAGTCCTCGACGTGCAGGGCGACCACGCGCGGACTGCCGAGCAGCCGGGCGGCGGACGCGGCATCCTTCGACGTCAGGGTCAGAGCGGCGTCGAGCCCGGGCACGCGCGCGGCTCCCGAAAAGAGCAGCGCGATGTCGATCGACGGGAACCGCCCGGCGATCTGTTCGACGAGTGGCAGCGAGGCGTTATCGCCGCTGACGTAGACGGTGGGCTCGCCGGGCTTCTCGAGCACGAAGCCGACCACGGGGCCGACGAACGAGAGCGAGCCGGGCGGACCGTGCAACGCCGGCACGATCGTCACGACGGCGTCGCCCAGGCGATATTGCTCCCAGTCGTCGAAGCCGTGCACCGAGCCGCCCCAGAGGTCGGATGCGGCCCGTTGCGTGCTCAAGGTCGGTGGGCCGGTCGCGATGAGCTCGAGGCCCTCCCAGTCGAGGTTGTCCTTGTGCTCATGGTGCGACAGCAGCACCAGATCAACCGGGCCGACATCGGCACGGGCGACGCCGGGGCCCGCGGTCTTGACCAGGGTCGACTCGTCCGGATCGTCGTAGACCTGCGGCGCGTCGAAAGTCGGATCGGTGACGATGCGCAACCCCGCCCACTCGAGAATCGCAGTGGGGCCGCCCACGTAGGTCACGGTCGTCGTCGACATACCCTGACCTTATGACGAACCGGCTCTCGGATGCTGTCAGCCCCTACCTGCGCTCGCACGCGGACAACCCGGTGAGCTGGTGGGCGTGGGGTGAGCAGCCCTTCGCCGAGGCCGCACGCCGAGACGTGCCGGTCTTCATCAGCATCGGGTACGCCACCTGTCACTGGTGCCACGTGATGGCGCGCGAGAGCTTCAGCGATCCGGAACTGGCCGGCTATCTCAACGAACACTTCGTGGCGATCAAGGTCGACCGTGAGGAGCATCCCGAGGTGGATGCCGCCTACCTGGCCGCGGCCAGCGCGTTCACCGGCAACCTCGGCTGGCCGCTGTCGGTGTTCGCCACCCCGGGCGGCGCGACATTCTTCGCCGGCACCTACTTTCCGCCGCGGCCGGTGGGCGACACCCCGTCGTTCCGGATGGTGCTCGACGCGATCCTCGAGGCCTGGGGCGATCGGCGGAACGAGGTCGACGGCGCGGCTGCGGCGGTCCAGGAAGCGCTGGCGGCCAGCCGTGCTGAGACGGCGTCCTCGCTGCCGACGGCGGCTGAGCTGGACGCGGCCGTCGACCGGCTCGCGCTGCTCGAAGACCCGGAGTACGGCGGCCTCGGGCGCGGCTCGAAGTTCCCCAACGCGCCCGTGCTGTGGTTCCTCGAGCAGCGCGCGGCGGCGGGAAACCCGGTAGCGGACGGGTTCGCAGACAGAATACGCACGGTCCTCGCCGAGTCGCCGCTGCGCGATGCGGTCGAGGGCGGCTTCTTCCGCTACGCGGTGCGCCGCGACTGGAGCGAGCCGCACTACGAGCGCATGCTGAGCGACAACGCGCAGCTGCTCGCCCGCCTCGCGGAGGCCGGACGCTCGGAGCAGGCGCAGGGGATCGCGAGCTTCGTGATCGAGGTGCTGAGGCTGCCATCCGGCGCGTTCGCCTCGGCCCAAGACAGCGAGAGCCCGATCGACGGCGTGCGCAGCGAGGGCGGCTACTACGCGCTGGATGCCGCCCAGCGCACACGGCAGCCACGGCCCGCGCTCGACGGGAAAGTGCTCACCGGGCTGAACGGGATGGCGATCGGGGCGCTGGCCGGTGCGGGCTCGCGGATGGGTCGCGTCGACTGGATCGTCGCGGCGCGCGACGCCGCGGATGCCGTCCTCGCCCTGCACCTGCCGTCCGGCGCCGACGGGCCGATCGCCCGGGCTTCCCTCGACGGCAGGCTCTCGGATGCCGTGGCCACCCTCGAAGACATCGGCGGCCTGGCCGGCGGGCTGCTGCGCCTCTCGCTCGCCCTCGGTGAGCCTCGGTACGCCGCCGTCGCCCGCACCCTGATCGAACGCACTCGGGCCGGAGACGGCAGCATCGCCGCGCCGGGCGGCGGTGACCCTGTCCTGGTCGCACGCGGCCTCGCGGTCGCCCCCGACCTCGACGACGGCGCGACGCCATCCGGAGCCGCCCTGCTCGCCGACGCGGCCCAGCTGCTGTGGACGCTCAGCGGTGACGACGAGCACCGGCGGATCGCCGAGGACGCGATCACGCCCGCGCTCGCCACCGCCCTCGACCAGCCGAGCGCGTTCGGTGCCGCCCTTGCCGTGGCCTCGCGCCTGGTGTCGCCGGTGCGGCAGTTGGTGGTCGTGGCCGACGATCCCGGGGAGCCGCTGGGCGCGTTCGCCCGCTCGAGCGGGCCCGAGCCGACGGTCGTCGTCACCGCCGCGCAGGCGGGGGAGTTCGCGGCATCCGGATTCGAATTGTTCCTGGGCAGAACGACTCGCGACGGCCGGGCGGCCGCTTATCTGTGCGAGCAGTTCGCGTGTGCGCTGCCGGTCACCGACGAGGGCGCCCTGGCCCACCTGCTCGCGTCGTGACCGGCCAGCGGCCTAGGCTCGGCGGCATGACCTCTCGCCGCCAGGCTCGTCGCGCTCTGTCATTCGCAGCCGCTGTTCCGCTCACGATCGTCCTCGCCGCCGCGCTGAGCGCCTGCACCCCGCTCTCGCTGTTCGCCAACTGGGGAGGTCCGGCACGGTCGAGTCAGGGTTCCGATCACACACCCGAGGCGGCTCCGAGCCCGAGCGTGAGCGCCAGCCCGACCAAGGTCCCGAGCGAGTCACCGACTCCGGGATGCGTCGACCGGGTGATCTCGGTGACGGGCGTGTACCGCATCGACAACTGCGAGAACCTCACCGTGTCCGGAGCGGGGATCAAGGTGACGGCCGCGCACCTCGGCACCCTGACGATCAACGGCGACAGCCTTCAGGTGTACGCCCAGACGATCGGGGCGCTCGACGTCGAGGGCTCGAGGAACATCGTGCAGACCAATGACGGGATCGGCACCGTCCTGATCGCGGGTGACAGCAATATGATCACCTGCCACGCCAGCGTGGGCTCGGCCATCGTCAACGGCAATGACAACTTCGTCAACGCGGACGGCGGCGTCAACGGGGCGGTCCAGAACAACGGTCAGCGCAACGAGATCGGCGCGCAGCCGTAGGCAGCGGAGCGCGGCGGCGCACTAGGTTCAGCGAGCGCCCTTGCGCGAGCTGATCACTCCGGTGTCGAAGCCGAGCAGGTGCAGGCCCCCGTGAAAGCGGGCGTGCTCGATCTTGAGGCAGCGATCCATCACGATCGTCAGGCCCTTCGACTCGCCGTAGATCGCGGCATCCTGATTCCAGATGCCCAGCTGCACCCAGACGGTCTTCGCGCCGATGGCCAGCGCCTCGTCGATCACCGAAGGGATGTCGCTGCCTTTGCGGAAGACGTCGATGATGTCGGGCACCACGGGCAGCGAGGCGAGGTCAGGGTAGGTCTTCTGCCCGAGGATCTCGTCGACCATCGGATTGACGAAGAACAACTGGTAGTCGCTGGACTGCTGCAGGTAGGTGGCCACGAAGTAGCTCGACCGGGTGGTGTTCGGCGACGCGCCGACGATCGCCACCGTCTTCGCGCCCTGCAGGATCTTGAGACGCTCCTTGGCACTCGGGCCGACCCAGGTGCGCTGCGACTTGAGCAGCTTGGCCAGCGGGGAGTCCCCGGGCAGCTCGCAGGTGAGGCCGTTGGTCAGCGTGACCGTTTCGAGCGTGTCGGTTGCCATGCGCCTATTCTCCCTGCACCGCAGCGTCGAGCGCTTGGTCGAGGTCGTCGAGGATGTCGTCGAGATCTTCGATCCCGACGCTGATGCGCACCAGGCCCGGCAGCACGCCGCCGGCCAGCAGCTGCTCCTCGCTGAGTTGGGCGTGCGTGGTGGACGCGGGATGGATGACGAGCGTCTTCGCATCCCCGATATTGGCCAGGTGGCTGGCCAGGTTCACACTCTCGATGAAGCGCTGCCCGACCGCCCGACTGGATGCCGACCCGGTGCCCGCGACCCCGAAGCTGAACACCGAGCCCGGCCCCTTGGGCAGGTACTTGGCCGCGCGATCGTGGTGCGGGTGCGACGCGAGCCCCGCGTAGTTCACGAACTCGACCCGCTTGTCGGCCGCGAGCCAGTCGGCGACCGCCTGGGCGTTCTCGACGTGCGCCTGCATGCGGAACGGCAGCGTCTCGACCCCCTGCGCCAGCAACCAGGCCGAGTGCGGCGCGAGGGTCGGCCCGATGTCGCGCAGCTGCTCGGCGCGCAGGCGGGTGAGGAAGGCGTACTCGCCGAAGTTGCCGTGCCAGTTCAGCCCGCCGTAATGCGGCACCGGCTCGTCGAACAGCGGGAAGTGCTCGTTGGCCCAGTGGAAGCGGCCCGACTCCACGACGACACCGCCGAGCGTGGTGCCGTGCCCGCCGAGGAACTTGGTCGCCGAGTGGATGACCACATCGGCGCCCCACTCGATCGGACGGTTCAGGTACGGGGTGGCTACCGTCGAGTCGACGATCAGCGGGATGTGGTGGCTGTGCGCAACGGAGGCCAGCCCCTCGAGGTCGGCGATCTCGCCGGAGGGATTGGCGATCGTCTCGACGAAGATCAGCTTGGTCTTGTCGGTGATCGCCGCGTCGTAGTCGGCCGGATCCGATGAGTGCACGAAGGTGGTCTCGACGCCGAACCGCCGCAGCGTCACGTCGAGCTGGGTGATGGTGCCGCCGTACAGGCTGGAGCTCGCGACGATGTGGTCGCCCGCTCCGGCCAGCGAGGCGAAGGTGATGAACTCGGCTCCGAGCCCGGATGCGGTGGCCACCGCCCCGATCCCACCCTCGAGCGAGGCGACCCGCTCTTCGAAGCTCGCGACCGTCGGATTGGCGAGGCGGCTGTAGATGTTGCCGTACTTCTGCAGGGCGAAGCGGGCGGCGGCATCCGCGGTGTCGTCGAAGACGAACGCGCTGGTCTGGTAGATGGGCAGCGCGCGGGAGCCGGTCACGGCATCCGGGATGTTGCCGGCGTGGATGGCGCGGGTGCGGAACCCGTACTCTCGATCGGAGCGATCTCCGCTGCGTTCTGGCATACCTGCCAGGCTACTGGCGGGCGCGACTAGCGCCCGCCTCACTACTGCGCGTTACGTCGGCTGCACGTGAGCGGAGTTGCTCTTCTTCGCTCCTCAGCGCTCGTCGTCGCTCGCGACGGGAACCAGGCCTTCGTCGTCCGCGTCCGTGATCTCGTGCGCCTCGTGCTCCTCATGCCCGCGGATGCGGAAGGAGAGGTAGACGCCGGTCGCGATGATGCCGAAGCCGACCACGATCCCGATCCAGGTCCAGAGCGACGACCCGAGTTCGGCCCAGTTGCCCTCCCACGGCACGACGGCCACCACGAAGATGAAGACCGCGAGCAGATAGAGGGCGCCCCAGAGCACCTTGGATTTCTCGTAGAGCTTCTCGCCCTCGAGCAGCTTGAGCGGCAGCAGTTCGACGAGCAGCCCGACGACCGCCTCTGTGGTGACGGCGACCAGCGTCTCGATCGCGAGTTCGGAGCCGAAGGTGCCGCCCTCCTGCTTGGCGTCGAACAGACTGAACGCGAGCCAGGCCAGCAGGGCCAGCCCGAGCAGGATGGAACTGCGCAGCAGCACGGCGCGCCAGGCCTGCTTCGCCAGCTGCTTCTCTGAGATCACGAGTCCGAGCACGAGCCCGATCAGGAATCCGGGCGAGAAGTCGAACAGACGCGACACCACGACGCCGACCACGGTCAGGATGAGGCCGAGCGGACGCAGCCTGACCTCGACATCCACCTTCCAGCGGCCCTGCATGATCCGGCTGACGACCGCATTGGTGAGGTAGCTGACGATCGCCAGGGCGATGGCGAGGCCCAGGAACAGGCGCAGCGACGCCAGTGAGAAGCCGAAGCGCGGATCGGCGAACCCGAAGAGCAGCGCCGTCGCCGTCGTGAGCAGCAGCCCCGAGACGACGGGGGTGCGGTGCAGGAACGCGACGAGCCGTGCCCAGCGTCCCGGCGCCGCTTCACGCTTGGGGCGGCGCCTGGTGAACCGCTCGTACTGCTCGGCAAGCGTGGCATTGAGCAGATGGCCCGGTAGTACGGCGAAGATCAGCAGCACGAGTCCGATCTCGATGGCGGCCGGGATCTTCGCCGGATGCGCCACGACATCGGCGATCGTGTTCAGACCGTGAGTCAGGATGTTGCTGTTCGGCCCGCGGTCGTCGATGCCCGGGCCGCCGGAGCTGCCGAGCGGCGACGGCGCGTCGCTCGGCTGCTGCGTGTCGCCCGCGCCGGACCTGGACGCGGATGCCGAAACCACCTTGAGCGGCTGCTGGCTCGTCACCGCGGAGCTTCCCGGTGGTGTCAGCGTCATGACGATCGTGTGCGCGCCTGCCGGGAAGTCGCCGGGGACCGTGACGGGCAGTCGGAAAGTGCCATCGGGCTGCACCACAGTCGAGCCGATCGAGATCGCCTTCGAATGCAGCTCGCCGCTCACCGTCGACCCCGGCGGCAGGGCGGATCCGGTCACCGTGAAGGTGTCGCCCGGGTGCACGTTGTTCAGGTCGACGCCGGTGATCGTGAAGAACCAGTCGACGATGCTGGTGGGAGCAAGGGCGAGCGTCGGCAGGCTGACGGCACCGACGGCGACGGCGACGGCGACGGACCTGGTCGTGCTCAGGGCGGACAGTCCGCCTGTCACGTAGAGGATCCCCGAGTCGTCGGCGTTCACCCGATCATCGCGGCCGGCCCCGAGGTCGACCGCGTAGGCCTGGAAGCCGTGCGTACCTGCGGCGAGCGCCGCGATGGTGCACGACCAGGTGCCGCCCGAGGTCACGATGGTCGACGCGCAGGCGGTCGTCGCCCCGTCGACGATCACCCGGATGCCGTCGCCCGCCACACCGGTGCCGGTCAGGGCCACGTCGCGCCCGCTGCTGGCGGTTGCCGCTGAGATCACCGGAGTCGCGGGAACCACGAAGTAGTCGTCGACGTAGGTGCTGCTGCCTTCGCTGGCCGAGGCGCTCTGGTTCGTATACGGGTTCCACACGCCCGGCTCCGTGGCCGTGAAGGTGCAGCTGATCGGGCCGGTCGGTGTCGATTCGCCGGCGGGACAGCTGACGGGGTTCGGAGAGAAGGGATTGCTGCCTTCGCCGTCGGGGAAGCCGTCGGCCTTCCACTCGTAGAACTCGCTCGAAACCGTGTCCGCCTCCCCGGTCGGCGAGGCGTCCATGACGACCCCGCCCGGGAAGAAGTGGTACGCCACGGCCGGGTAGGCGGTGCCCGGCGTCAGGAACGAGGAGTCCGCAGACACCCCGCCGGCCGTGTGCGGCAGGCCGCACGCGTAGGTGGCGCCGCCGCAGGCGTTGCCGGTGTCGACCTGTGTCGCGCTGAAGGTGTCATCCAGGTCGGCGGTCGAGGCGCACTCCCAGGTGCCGCTGCCGCTGACCACGGCGGTGCATGCCGTGCGCTCGCTGCTGAGGTCGTGAACCACGATCGACTCGCCCGGGGTCGCCGCGCCGTAGAACGTGATGCCGCCGTGCGCGGTGCTGGCATTCAGCTGCGGTTGGCCGGGGATGTAGACGAAGGTGGTCGACGCGCCGACGACCCCGGGAACGGAGCTGTCCGACTGCTTGGTGGTGACGCGGTACAGGCCGGAGCCGTCGCCCTCGCCTCCGAACGCGCCGAGGTCGAGGGTGCAGTCGACGGGGCCGGTCTCCAGATCGATGTCGCAGGTCGTCGAAGCATCGGTGCTGTCGTCGCCCGCCGGGTTGGTCGGCGCATAGGTCACCGATCCCTGGTCGGCGTCGCTGCTGAGGCCGAACCCGTCCAGGGTGACCGACGCCGGGCTCGCGAAGTCGTACGCGACCACCCGGGGAGCGTCCAGATGGCCGGCTCCGCTGCTCAGGTCGGTGATCCCGCCCGTGTAATCCTCTTCGGCGACCTGGAAGAGCGAGGTGTCGGAGTCGGAGGGCGCCGCGAAATCGCAGGTCCAATCACCCGTGGAGGTGTCGATCGCAGGGTCGTTCTCGCACGCGATCGACCCGGGGTGGTAACCGTCGGTGCGGAACACGAGGATGCTCCCGGGCACGTATCCGGCGGCGGTCCCCTTCAGCTCGACGGTCGCTCCCCACGTCACCGACGTGACCGTGGGCGTCGGCTGGATCGTGAACTGGTGGTAGTCGAGCTGGTTGTCGCCGGAGTCGAAGGTCTGCAGCAGCCAGGTCCCCTGGCTGACGGAGAAGCTGAACTGATCGCCGCTCTGGGTGATGCTCTGCGGGCTGTCGACGGCCACAAAGTCGGTCCCGTCATGCTGAAAAAGCTGGATCGTCCCGCCGTCTGCCGTGTCGTCGTTGATGGTCGCGGTGACCTGGAGCGGCGCGAACGAATAGCTGACCGTCGGGAGCGCGGCAAAGGCTCGGAATCCCAAGCTCAGTGGGGGAGCGGTGTCGGCGGGAGGAGTGGGGTCGTCGGTCGGCGTGCCGGTGTCGCTCGGGGCGGGGGTGTCGGAAGGGGTCGGGCCGTCGCTGGCGGTCGGACTGTCCGAGGGCGTCGCCGTCTCGGAGGCGGTGGGGGTGGCGGGCGCCGTCGTCGGGTCGTCGGTCGCCGGGTCGGCAGATGGCGACGCGTCGCTGCGATAGCTCATGCCGAGGGTGGCGCTGAGGACGATGACGGCGCCGAAGCAGAGGGCGGCATAGCCGATGGCACGCATGGGGGACTCCCTGGGTAAGAGGAGTGGCAGAGGGGGTGGAGCCGAAGAGAAACGCACTCGGGGGATGCGTGTTCGGCTCAACCTACGCCAACGGGGGCCGGCAGGGAATATCGGATGCCGATGCGTTTACATGCTCGTTACGGAGCGGTGGGACTAGATCCAGCTCGGGAACCAGTAGTGCAGCTGCACGAACCAGTGCGGGATCGGCGTTCCCGTCCACATCGGCAGGAAGAACAGGCTGAGCAGCGCGCAGACGCCGAGGAAGATGCCGACCACCCGCAGGCCCACGATCCTGCGCGCTTCGGCATCCGCCGACCTCCCGATCAGGATGCTGAGCACCGCCGTCAGCGCCAGGATCAGGTACGGCTCGAACGCGATCGTATAGAACTGGAACACCGTGCGGGTCGAGTAGAACAGCACCCACGGCAGGTAACCCGCGGCGATCGCGGTCAGGATGAAGGCCTCGCGCCAGACACTGCGGCGGCGCCAGACTCCCCAGATCGCGCGCACCAGCAGGAAGAACGCCGCGGCCGTGCACGCCCACCAGATCAGCGGGTTCGCGATATCGAGGATCTGCGACGAACTGCCGTTGCCCAGGTCCTGGTAGAACATGCTCGTCGGCCGCACCTCGAACAGCCAGGTGAGCGGGTAGGCCTGGTACGAGTGCGGGGTGTGCAGGTTGATGTTGTAGTTGTAGATCTCGGCCTGGAAGTGGTACCAGCTCTGCAGTGGGATCGGCACCCACGAGAGCAGTCCGTGCCATTGGTTCATGGCGGCGTCTGCCCAGTGCCGGTCGTAGCCGTTGCCCGTGACGAACCAGCCGACCCAGACCGCGACGTAGGTCACGGCAGCCAACGGCACCATGATCAGGAACGTCGCAGGGCCCTGTTTCAGGATGGTGCCCGCCGCCCAGTGCGGGAGCCCGGCCCTGCGGCGCGCGAGCAGGTCGCTGATCACCGAGTACAGGGCGAGTCCCGCCAGGAAGTAGACGCCGCTCCATTTGACGCCGCTGGTGAGTCCGAAGCTGAGCGCCGCCAGGATGAGCCACGGGCGCCACCAGAGGGCGGGCCCCCAGGCGGTGGAGCGTCCGGCGGCGGTGCGTCGCGACATCCAGCTGTCCAGCCGTCGCGCCGACCATCGCCGGTCGAGAAGAACGAGGATCACCCCCACGAGGGCGAACAGGGCCACGATCCCATCGAGCAGTGAGACCCGACTGAGCACGATCGCGTTGCCGTCGATGGCCAGCAGCCCGCCCGCGATCACGGACAACAGGGTGGAGTGGAAGAGCATCCACGCGATGACCATCGTCAGGATCACCAGCAGGATGCCGACGATCGCCGTCGAGAACCGCCAGCCGAAGCTGCTGCCGCCCCCGAACAGCGCCAGCCCGATCGAGATGACCCACTTGCCCAGCGGCGGATGCGCGAGGAACTCCGGGTTGTGCAGGTAGCCGTTCGGATCGCCGGCGTTGAACGCGACGTTCGGGTCGGCGCCCCAGAGACTCTCGTAGCCGAGGTGCATGAGGGTCCAGGCGTCTTTCACGTAGTAGGTCTCGTCGAAGACCAGCTCGTGCGGATAGGCGAGGCCGACCAGGCGCAGCAGGGCCGCGACGATCACCACGAGCAGGGGGCCGCCCCAGTGCCAGATGGCGTGGGCGTGCCGGCGGCGCATCAGCATGTCCCACCAGTCATCGAGGCGGGAACCCGTCAACTCGGGCGTCGCGAACGTCACCGGGGAATCCTATTCGGCGAGACCCGGGAGAATGGGCAGGTGATCATCCTCGCGGCCACGCCGATCGGCAACCTGGGCGACGCCTCGCGCCGGCTGGTCGAAGTGCTCGGCCGAGTCGAGGTGATCGCGTCGGAGGACACGCGCACCACCATCCAGTTGCTCTCCGCACTCGGTGTCGAGAATCGGCCGCGGCTGATCGCGCTGCATGAGCACAACGAGCTGGCCAAGGCGGCCGAGGTGGTCGAGCTGGCGCGCGACGCCGATGTGCTGGTGCTGTCGGATGCCGGCATGCCCACCGTCAGCGATCCCGGCTACGCGCTCGTGGTCGCCGCGGTCGCGGCCGGGGTCACCGTCACGGCTCTCCCCGGACCGAGTGCCGTTCTCATGGCGCTGGCGGTGAGCGGGCTGCCCACCGACCGCTTCGCGTTCGAAGGCTTCCTGCCGCGCAAGGGCCGGCTGGCCGCGCTGCGTGCGCTCGCCGCCGAACCGCGCACGCTGGTCTTCTTCGAGTCACCGCACCGCATCGGGGATGCCCTGGCCGACCTGGCGACCGCGTTCGGCCCCGAGCGGCGCGCCGCCGTGTGCCGCGAGCTGACCAAGCTGCACGAGCAGGTCGCCCGGGGCACGCTCGCGGAGCTCGCCGAGCAGTTCGCCGAGGGCGCGCGGGGTGAGATCGCGCTCGTGGTGGCGGGGGCTCCGCCCGCGTCCGCGTCGCTCGACGACGGGGTGGCGCGCGTGCTTCAGCTGGTCGCCGACGGCGTGCGGTTGCGCGAGGCATCCACCGAGGTCGCCGAGGTCACAGGACTCGGGCGCCGCGAGTTGTATGAGGCGGCGCTGCGAGCCCGCTGAGCGGTTGCCCTCGCCCGTCGACGGGTTGACAGATACTCTGGTAACCCGTTCCCAATTGCGCGGGGAGAACGATGGCGGATCGCTTGGTGTTCGACGAAGCCGCAGCACGCGCGCTGGTCGCGACGATGAAGTCGGTCGCGCGCGACTACGACGCGCAGCGTGGGGTGACCGATCTGAGCGGGTCAGCCGCGACGGCGGCGCTGGATCATTATCAGGTGGCTTTGGGGCGCGTTGCCTTCGGCGTTGATGAGGATCTGGACGCGCTCGCCGACTTCATCTCCGCCGCCAGCGCCCGGCTGAATCAGGTTGACGCCGAGGTCGCGGCGTCAGCGAGGAAGGCCGCGAAACGGTGAGCGGCAGCGCGGGGGATGATGCAGAAGCGTTGCGCTCAGCGGCGGGCGACTTCGAGGCGCGCGCCGATCGATGGGAGAGGCGTGCTCACCGGATTGCCCAGAGTGTCGGCTTGCTGCCCGAATCGGGCGTCTGGGAGGGCGACTTGGCGCAGCGGCTGGGGACGAGCGCGAGAGCGATCGTGCCGGACTTGGCGTCGCTCGCGGCGGCGGCGCGGCAGGGGGCGGCGGCCATGAGAGCGTACGCGTCGAGGTTGGAGGTGCTCGAGGCTGAGGAGGCGGCGCTCGCTCCGCTGCAGGGGGAAGTTTTTCTGGGTGCCTCGGTATTCCAGTCGCCGCAGCCGTCTCAGACCACTGAGGCTGACCGGGTGTCGCGGCAGCGGGCCGAGGATCACCTCGAAATGGTGAAGGCGAAGCTGAAAGCCCGTGCGGCGGGCATCTCGGTCGAGCGCGATGCCGCGCAGCGCAGCTTCGTGGCGGCGATCGAAGCGGTGCGCGTGCCGATTTCGACACGCGAATGGCAGTTCGCTGACGTTCGGTTGTTCGGCCCGTACACCATGGACCTGACTCTGGATCAGGTCGACGGTCTGGATGCCGCCGAGCTGGCAGCGCTGCTGACCCTGGGCGTTCAACGAGATCGAATCGTCTCGCTGTTGCAGCAGGAGAAGGATCCGCGCGCGGTGGCGGCGTGGTGGGCTCAACTGGGGCAGACGGTCGATCCGGTGACGGGCAAGGTGACGATGGGCGCTCGGCAGGCGGCGCTGGTGGCGGCGATGCCCGCGGTGATCGGCAATCTCGACGGGGTGAGCTACACCGCGAGAGACGCGGCGAACCGGCTCGAGCTGACCCGTGATGGCCACCCGGGCTACGCCGACCACAACACGGAGTCGAGTATCAATCAGGCGAATCTGTCATTGGGGTTGGTCGACAGGCTGACGGATTCGGGCCATCCGGTGGTGGTGACCAAATGAGACATGAGCCTGGCAGGCGGGGAGCTTCGGGTTGGTTGGGTGCAGGCCTGGTCGTGCTGTGCGCGCTCGCGTTGTCGGGGTGCGTCGGGGTGGTGGTTCCTCGAGTGACGAAGGAGGCGAGTGTGGATCCGCTTGAGGTGCGGAAAGAGTATTACGCGTCGTTGGATGCGGTGCAGGCGTTGATTCCGGTCGGGGTGTGGAAGAACGAGGACGACCCTGTCGGCTACTTCTGTCAGATGCCGGATGGTTCGGAGGGGGTGAACTGGTATGGAGCTCGCGCTGCGGGTCCCTTGTCTCGGGCGGATCAGGAGACGGCATCCCGGGTGGTGTCGAAGTACTTGAAAGCTCGGGGACTCAAGGTCGAGATCCTTCGAAGTGGTGGTTCTGTTCCGGAGATCCACACAACGGGCTTCGGAGAGAGATCCTTGGACATTGGGCTCTCCAGCAGCGACTATGCGACGTCGATTACCGGGTTCAGCCAGTGTTCGCCTGACCCGGATTCGAAGTATCACTGAGCCTGGGGCGAGCGCGGTGGTTCTGGGCGGTAGAGAGTCAGTCTGGTTGGGTGCAGGCCTGGTCGTGCTGTGCGCGCTCGTGTTGTCGGGGTGTGTGGGGGTGGGGGTTCCGAGGGTGACGAAGGGTGCGAGTGCGGATCCGCTTGAGGTGCGGAAAGAGTATTACGCGTCGTTGGATGCGGTGCAGGCGTTGATTCCGGCCGGGGTGTGGAAGAACGAGGACGACCCTGTCGGCTACTTCTGTCAGATGCCGGATGGTTCGGAGGGGGTGAACTGGTATGGGGCTCGAACCGCTGGTGGGTTGTCTCGGGCGGATCAGGAGACGGCATCCCGGGTGGTGTCGAAGTACTTGAAAGATCGGGGCTTCATCGTCCACATCATCCGAGACAGTATTCCCACCATCGCTACGACGGGTTTCAGAGACAACCATTTGTCAATCGGCCTGCAAACCGGCGACCTCGCGACAACGATTACCGGGTATAGCCGGTGCGCGCCTGACCCGGATTCGAAGTACCACTGAGCCGCAGGGAGGCCGTCCCATCCTTGATTTGGTCGGTCCGCGGCAGAATGGCGGGGTGCTCATCCTTGCGGCGACGCCGATCGGCAACCTGGGGGATGCCTCGCGCCCGCCGGTGACAGGGCTCGGGCGGCGCGAGTTGTACGAAGCGGCGTTGCGGAGTCGCGAGACGCGGACGCCCGGATGAGGCTCGTCATGTCGTGCGCCGAGGATGCGGCCGCGATGCGCGAGCTGGCTCGCAGCGCCTACGCGATGTACGTCGACCGGATCGGCCGGGAGCCTGCCCCGATGGCCGCCGACTACGAGGCGCTCGCGGCATCCGGCAGCACCGTTCTGGCGTGGAAAGACGGTGAGCTCATCGGGATGTTGGTGACCGACCTCCAAGGCGGCGCACTTCTGATCGAGAACGTCGCCGTTGCCCCCGGCGCGCAGGGCTCAGGGCTGGGTTCGGCGCTCCTCGTCGAAGCCGAGCGCGTCGCCCGCGAAGCCGGAGCCGGCGAACTGCACCTGTATACCAACGAGGCGATGACCGAGAACCTGGCGTTCTACGCCCGCCGCGGCTTCGTCGAGACCCATCGCGCCGTCGAGGATGGCTACCGCCGTGTGTTCTTCGCCAAGCGCATCGACCGCCGGTAACAATTGAGGGGCCCCCGTAGAATCGAGCCATGGCATCCGGTGACTCGTTCTACGTCACGACGCCCATCTTCTACGTCAACGACGTGCCGCACATCGGGCACGCGTACACGGAGGTGGCCGCCGACGTGCTCGCGCGCTGGCACCGGCAGGCCGGTGATGACACCTGGCTGCTGACCGGCACGGATGAGCACGGTGAGAAGGTCCTGCGCACCGCCACCGCGAACAACGTGACCCCGAAGCAGTGGGCAGACCGGCTCGTCGAGAGTGCGTGGAAGCCGCTGCTGCAGACCGTCGACATCGCCAACGACGACTTCATCCGCACCACAGACGAGCGCCACGAGAAGGGCGTCGCGGCCTTCATCCAGCAGCTGTACGACGACGGCCACATCTACGAGGGCGTCTACGAGGGCTACTACTGCGTCGGCTGCGAGGAGTACAAGTCGCGCGACGAGCTGATCGAGACCGAGACCGGCGACTACGCCGGGCAGCTGGTCTGCGCCATCCACTCGCGGCCGGTCGAGATCCTCAAGGAGAAGAACTACTTCTTCAGGATGAGCGACTTCCAGCAGCAGCTGCTCGACCTGTACGAGAGCCAGCCCGATTTCGTGCAGCCCGAGAGCGTGCGCAACGAGATCATCCAGTTCGTCAAGCAGGGCCTCGAAGACCTGTCGATCTCGCGCTCGAGCTTCGACTGGGGCATCCCGGTGCCCTGGGACCACTCGCACGTGATCTACGTCTGGTTCGACGCGCTGCTGAACTATGTGACCGCGGTCGGCTACGGCGACCCGGAACGCCGTGATGATTTCCGCCGGCGGTGGCCCGCGAACCACCTGGTCGGCAAAGACATCGCGCGCTTCCACGCCGTGATCTGGCCCGCCATGCTGATGGCCGCCGGCCTGCCGGTGCCCAAGCGGGTCTTCGGCCACGGCTGGCTGCTGGTCGGCGGCGAGAAGATGAGCAAGTCGAAGCTGACCGGCATCGCGCCGCAGCAGATCACCGAGGTATTCGGCAGCGACGCGTTCCGCTACTACTTCTTGCGCGCGATCTCGTTCGGCCAGGACGGCTCGTTCAGCTGGGAAGACCTGTCGGCCCGCTACCAGGCCGAGCTGGCCAACGGTTTCGGCAACCTCGCCTCGCGCGTCGTCGCCATGGTGACGCGGTACTGCGACGGGGCGGTTCCGGCCGCCTCTGATTACGTGGATGCCGACCTCGCCATCCAGCGCACCGTCGCGACCGCGGCCGCCACCGCCGACGCCGCGATCGAGCGGTTCGCGATCCACGAGGCGATCGCCGCGATCTGGACCATCGTCGACGAGCTCAACGGCTACATCACCGAGCAGCAGCCGTGGGTGATCGCCAAGGCCGCGGCCGACGATCCGACTGCTGCTGCGCGGCTCGGCACCGTGCTCTACACCGCTTCGGAGGGGCTGCGCGCGCTCGCCGTGCTGCTGAGCCCCGTCATCCCGACGGCGACGACGACGCTGTGGGGCGCCCTCGGCGCTCCGGCCGTGCTCGGCGCGCTGACCGCGCAGCCGATCCGCGCGGCGGGCGAGTGGGGGCAGCTGCCGGTCGGCAGCGCGGTCTCGGCGCTGACCGGGTTGTTCCCGCGGATCGAGGAGCCGGGCGCCGCGTGACCGAGCCCTTTCTGCGGGCGCGGGAGGCCGGGTCCGAGGATCCGAGTCGGGCCAGTCGTGATCTCGATTGGCCACCGCTCCCGGAACCCCTGGCCGTGCCGGTCTACGACAATCACACGCACCTCGAGATCCAGGACGGGGTGACCCCGCTCGACTACCGCGAACAGCTCGATCGGGCGGCGAGCGTCGGCGTGCGCGGTGTCGTGCAGGTCGGCACCGATCTCGAGACCTCGCGGTGGAGCGCCGAGATCGCTGCCCGCGAACCGCGCGTGCTCGCGGCGGTGGCGCTGCATCCCAACGAGGCACCCGCGCTGGCGAACGCCGGCATTCTCGACGAGCACCTGGCCGGGATCGCCGAGCTCGCCCTCCGGTCGCGGGTGCGCGCGATCGGCGAGACCGGGCTCGACTTCTACCGCACGCCCGACGACGCCGGGCAACGCGCGCAGCTCGCGTCGTTCGAGGCGCACATCGAGCTGGCCAAGCAGCAGAACCTGGCGCTGCAGATCCACGATCGCGACGCCCACGAACTCGTTCTGCAGACCCTGCGGCGGGTCGGCGCTCCGGAGCGGACGGTGTTCCACTGCTTCAGCGGCGACCGCGAGTTCGCCAAGGTCGTCGCCGACTCGGGCTGGTACCTCTCATTCGCCGGCACCGTCACGTTCAAGAACGCCGAGCCGCTGCGGCAAGCGCTCGAGGTCATCCCGCGATCGCGCATCCTGATCGAGACGGATGCACCCTACCTGACCCCGATGCCGTTCCGCGGCCGCCCCAACTCGGCCTACCTGATCCCGCACACCCTGCGCGCGATGGCGGCCCACCTCGGCACCGACCCGTCGGTGCTGGCCGCCCAGATCAGCTCGAACACCGAGCTGGTCTACGGCCACTGGGACGACGAACCGGTGGATCCGCCGACCGGGCCGTTCGAGCTGCCGTGAGCGGCGGCGCTGCGGCATCCATGTCGCCGAGGAGTCGCGAACGGCCAGTTCTTCCGACGTCGCACGGTGCGCTAGCGGCTCCTCAGCGCACAGGCGTCAGCGTGGGGAGCGGCTCGTGACCTTGCTCGGGCCGGCCGAGATCCGGGATCTCGCGGAGCAGCTCGACCTGCAGCCCACCAAGAAGCTCGGCCAGAACTTCGTCGTCGACGGCAACACCGTGCGGCGCATCGTGCGGATCGCGGCTGTCGAGCCCGGCGACGAGGTGCTCGAAGTAGGGCCGGGGCTCGGCTCGCTGACGCTGGGGTTGCTCGAGGCGGGTGCCCGCGTCACCGCGGTCGAGATCGACCCGCGGCTCGCGGCCCAGCTGCCCCTCACAGTCGCCGAGCTGGCACCGGATGCCGCCGGCCGGCTCACGGTGCTCACCGACGACGCCATGAAGGTGGTCGGCCTGCCCGGCGCCCCGAAGCGGCTCGTCGCGAATCTGCCGTACAACGTGTCGGTTCCGGTGCTGCTGCATCTGCTGCAGACCGTGCCCTCGCTGCAGACCGCGCTCGTCATGGTGCAGGCCGAAGTCGGGCAGCGCATCGCGGCGGCGCCCGGGTCGAAGGTCTACGGCTCACCCAGCGTGAAGGCGGCCTGGTACGGCAGCTGGTCGACGGCCGGCCAGGTCAGCCGGCAGGTGTTCTGGCCGGTGCCCAACGTCGACTCGATCCTGGTGTCGTTCGCGCGGTCGGAGTCGCTGCCGGGATCCGAGGCTGAGCGCGCCGAGGTGTTCGCACTCGTCGACGGGGCGTTCGGGCAGCGCCGCAAGATGCTGCGCCAGGCCCTGGCCGAGCAGCTGGGCGGCTCGGCCGCCGCATCCACTCGCCTGCAAGCGGCGGGCATCGACCCCACGCTGCGGGGCGAGCAGCTGAGCATGCCGGACTTCGTGGCGATCGCCCGCGCACGGTAGCAGCGGGCGCCGAAACAGCCGCGCAACACAGGTCGCCTAGGGTGGAGGGATGAACTCCCGGGCGCCTTCCCGCACGGTGCACGTCAAGGCCCCGGGCAAGATCAACGTCTTCCTCAAGGTGGGCGCCCAGCTCGAAGACGGCTACCACGATGTGGCGATCGCCTACCAGGCGGTGTCGCTGTACGAAGAGGTGCGGGTCGCACAGTCCGACGACTTCCAGGTCACGGTCGGCGGCAGCGTCGAACTCAGTCGGGTGCCGACCGACGGCGGCAACATCGCGATCAAGGCGGCCCGCATGCTGGCGGCCAAGACCGGGTATCGGGGCGGGGCATCCATCGAGATCGCCAAGCACGTGCCGGTCACTGGGGGTATGGGCGGCGGATCGGCGGATGCCGCGGCCACCCTGATCGCGTGCGACACCCTCTGGGGTACCGAGCTGCCGCGCGAAGACATGCTCGACCTCGCCCGCAAGCTCGGAGCCGACGTGCCCTTCGCCCTCACCGGCGGCACGGCCATCGGCACCGGACGCGGAGACGAGCTCTCGCCGGCGCTCGCCCAGGGCACTTTCCAGTGGGTGCTCGCGCTGGCCGACTTCGGGCTCTCGACGCCCGAGGTCTACGCCGAACTCGACCGGCACCGAGAGCGGCACGCGCAAGACATCTTCCCGGTCGACCCGCGTCCGTCTGTCGATACGGACGTGCTGCAGGCGCTGCGTGCGGGCGACCCGGCGATGCTGGCGGCCGCGATGCACAACGACCTGCAGGCCGCCGCGCTGCACCTGCAGCCTTCGCTGACCGAGGTCATCGAGTTGGGCGAGCAGAACGGCGCCCTGGCCGGGATCGTGTCGGGATCGGGCCCGACCGTCGCCTTCTTGGCCGCCGATCTGGATGCCGCCCTCGAGCTGCAGGTCGCCCTCTCGGCGGCGCGGCTGAACGTGGTGCGCGCGACGGGGCCGGTGCACGGGGCCCGGCTGGTCGGGGACTAGCGAATCCGCGAAAGTACGGGGTTGTGCGTACTTTCAGCGCTGAGGGCGGCGCTGAACACGTACTTTCGCGGGGGCAGGTGGGCTCAGTAGCTCTGCGGCTGCGTGAAGAACCCGGTCGGGTCGTACTTCTTCTTGATGGCGCGCAGTTTCGGCAGGTTGTCGCCGTGGTAGGCGGCGTCGGGATCGCTGAGCGAGCCGTCCGCATAGTTGACGTAGGCGTGGTCGCCCCAGTGCGGCGTCATGGCGGCGCGGAATCCGCGCACGTACGCGTCGATCGGCGCCGGGTCGCGCCCGTCGTCGAACGTGCCGGTGTACTGCACGGAGTACAGGGCGGCGCGGTGCGGGAAGGCGGTGGCATCCGGGGCGAGCGAGGCGACCTTGCCGCCCAGGGCATCCATCGAGATGCCGCCCTCGCGGATGCCGACCACGTTCTGCGCGGCCTGCACCTGGGCGATCAGATCGGCGATCCCGCCCGCGTCGAGCGGCGCGTATCCGATGCTCGACGTGCCCGAGCTCGACTCGCGCACCAGTTTGCCGCCGGGTCCGGTGGTGCATTCGGCGATCGCGAGGCCGAGGCATCCGGCGTAGTCCATCATCGAGTCGTGGTAGCTGCGGGTGACCGCGCCGTGCGACAACGGCGCGGGCAGCCCGGCCAGTAGCGGCGCGAGTTGAGCGCCGAGCTGGGCGGCCGGACCGGTCCAGGTGCCCGAGACGGTGAGACCCGGGCCGGTGGGGTGCTTGGCCAGGCCGCCGAGCAGCTTGAGGGTCGACCAGTTGCGCGGGTCGGCCGATGGGGCCCACTTCTGCCAGCTCGTGATCACCGCGGCGGCCGCCGAGAACGGGAAGCGGTAGTTCCACTCGGTGACGGTCGGCGCCGGTTGCGTCGCGAAGGTGAGCGAGGTGACCACGCCCAGGATGCCGCCCCCGCCGCCGCGCGACGCCCAGAACAGCTCGGGGTCGCTGTCGGTGTTGGCGGTGTGCACCGCACCGTCAGCCGTCACGACCTGGAGCTCGATGAGCTGGTCGCACGCCAGCCCGAACGAGCGCACGAGCACGCCGACCCCGCCGCCGAGCGTCAGCCCGGTCACGCCGACCGTCGCGCACGAGCCGCCCGCGATCGCGCGGCCGGCCTTCCCGACCGCGTCGTAGACCTGGGCGAGGGTCGCCCCGGCACCGACGGTGACGGTCGAGCCGTCGGCGCTCAGAGAGACCGTGTCGAGGGCGGCCGTGCTGATCACGAATGACGGTGCGACGCCGCTTCCGGCAGCACCGCCCGCCGACCAGCCCGCGTAGTTGTGCCCGCCGGCGCGCATCGCGATGGGAAGTCGGTACTTTCGCGCGAACGCCAGAGCCGCCGTCACATCGGCGGCGTTCGCCACCCGCAGGATCGCGAGGGGCTCTGCGGCGTCGAAGCGCGGGTTCTCGGTGACCTTGGCGGTCGCGAACGCGGCATCGGCGGGCAGAAGGAGCGACCCCTTCACCTGCTGCGCGAGACTCGCCCAGTCCGGCGGGCCGACGGGTCGCACGCTCGAGGGAGGGGCCGTCGGATGCGTGGTCGGCACGCACCCCGCCAGGGCGAGCACTCCCACGCCGCCGAGCCCCGCGACGCCGGTGATGAACCCGCGCCTGCTCAGATGCGCCATGTCACGCGCCGTCGCCCGACGGGGCCGAGCTCGGGAGGGGGGACGGCGACTGGGTGCGCCACCCCGGCTCTTCGTTGAGTTTGTCGGCGTCGCCGGCTCCGCAGGAGCTTCGCACCTCGATGGTGGAGCCCGCCGTGCTGAGACTGACCTCGACATAGAAGCCGTCGTCCGTGACGCCGGAGGCGGGGTAGCTCAGCACCACGGGCGTGATCCCGTCGACGGTGCCGAGGGTGGACTGCACGGGATCCAGGCCGGCCGTCCGCCAGCGTTTCTTGAGCTGGTCGAGCGCCGGCTGCTGGTGATCGACAGGGATTCCGTCGCCCAGGCGGAACAGGGTCACCTGAGCGCCCAATCCGCCTGATGCGAGCCGGCACTGCTCGGCACCGCCATCTTGGTGTTTCCAGGAACCGCCGAGGACATCCTGGGCCTCCTGCACGAAGCCCATTGCGATCCAATAGTTGTCGATGGCTTGCACATTGCCCCCAGAGCTTGAAGTCGATGGATGGGTCTGGTGCATGCCGACGCACCCCGTCAGCCCGAGAACGATGCCCGAGATCGCGACGGCCGCAAGGGCCCGAGTTGCTCGACTCATTTCAGGTACGCGTTCTGGTCGGTGATGCCCATGCTGGCGAGAGCGGTGTTGTACAGCGGAGTGGTCTTCGCGTCGAGGTAACCGTAGTGCGCGTTGGTCAGGTCGGACCCGTGCTTGTGGTCGAGGATCGCCGCCGTGTGGGGTTGCGAGTCGTGTCCGTCGGACCCGTGGTAGGCGACCCCGTTCAACGTCGCGTTCTGGGCGGAGAACTGATGGCCGCCGAACGAGGCGGCCGTCACGTCGACCGAATGCTGCGAATAGACGGGATTGCGACCGACATCGGCCAGCCAATCGCCGGATGCCTCGGTCGACCAGACGTGATCGGCAGGCACCTGCAGGTCGCTCACCGTCGCGTCGGAGGGGGCGAGCCCGGCCGGAGCCAGCATCGTGAAGTTCGCCACGGGAGTCTGACTGACGGCGAGTGCGGCGGTGGTGGCACCGTAGGAATGAGCCACCACTGACAGATTCGCTCCTGGAGCCCAGTCGTGGGCGGCGGTCGTCCCCGTGAGGAACGAGACCAGCTGGGCCGAACCGGCCTGAGCATCGTGAGTTGACCAGAGCGCGCCCATGTCCCCGGCGCCGGGGGTGTGGTACCCGAGCCAGGCGACCACCGCGACGGACGTGGGTTGCTGGTAGATCTGACTGACCCGTTGCTCTTGGTAGTACAGGTTCTGGGCGGCCGCACTCCAGTCACGCGACGAGCTCAGCACCGTGGAGGTGATGCCCGGGACGTCCACGGTGACACGCTGAGCTCGATCCAGGTCGCCCACCGAGATCGCCGCCAGCGGGTCGTAGCTGCTCGGGGAGTGTCGTAGATCGACATCTTCGAAATTGACGAGTTGCCTCGGGACGTCGCCGGCGCTCGTCAGCGTGCGGCCCAGCGTGAGCAGGCTGTCCCGGTAGTGGTTGAAGTCGTCGAGCGAACCGAAACCGGCGGCGGCGAGTTCGAGTGACGCGGTGGGAGTCCAGGGATTCCAGTCTGCTGTGACCTTGGCGTTCAGCTTGTTGACGGCCGCGATCCGCTGACCGAGCACGTCCCGATTGGCCTCGTCCCGCGCCCAGTACGAGATGCCCTCGAGGTTGCCGAGGGCGGTGGGGATCGCCGAGACCAGCGACAACTGAGCCGCCGACTGATCGGCGGGGTCGAACGGCTCTGTGCCCAAGGAACGCCACCATGCGGCCGTCGCCTGGGCGTCGGTCACCTGCGAGAGCCGGTCAGCCAGCTTCGGGTCGGTGCGCAGCGCGGCCAGCAACTGGCTGGGCGACATGGTCTCGAGCGCGGCGAAGAAATCGGCGTCGCTCAGGGTGCGGAGCTCTCGCGCGGTGAGAGTCGTCACCGTGCCCGGCGGCAGCTGGGTCGCATCGAGACAGCTCTCGTCGGCGGCGCGGCGACGGTCGGACAGCTCGTCCCACTCGGCCTCGTGCCTTCGCTGCTGGGTGGTTGCGTCGGGCAGCCGCTGCTCGAGGGTCGAGCGACGGCGGGCATCCATCAGTTCGTCGCCCGGGGAGAGGCTCAGGTCGCTCAACAGTCGGTGAGCGGACGCAAGCTCGGATGCGGTGACCGCCTGGCGCGCTCGGAGCGACCTGGCGATCGCCTCGATCTCCTCCACTTCGCCGGCGTAGGCACTCAGCGCCGCGGCCTCCCGCTCAAGGCGCTCGACCAGGCTCTTCACCTGAGGAACGAGCCCCTCGGTCTGGGCGACGAAGGCGGCAGCGACGTTGCCTGCCCAGGCGGAGTGCGACTCCTTGGCCACGTCATCGATCCGCGGCAGGACATCCCCTGTCAGTGCGCCGGCCAGGTGCGCTCGCGCCTGAGCCGCGTGGCGAATGGCCTGCGGGTCCCCGGCCCCCGGGTTATCGCGGGTCCAGTTCACCGGGGCACCGCGTGGGCGACATCGCGATCGGTTTGGCGCAACTGCCGCGCAGCGTCCTCGCCGAGCCGGGCAAGGGAGTCGATGAGGTCGGCGAGCGCCTGACCTTCGGCGCGGAGTTCTGCCGTCGCCCGATGAACGGCATCGCCAACGGGCGAGCCGAATACCGACGGGTCGACCGGATTGACCGGCTGGCCCGTGGTGGTCGCCGCGACCTGGAGGCTGCGGGTCATGCCGAAGACGGCATCCACGTCGAGCCGCAGGACCCCCATAGGGCTACCTTATCGGTGACCTTTATTCAGCGAAACGAGAGGTCGCCGCCTAAACCGTAGGCTCGAACCATGGCTCACCTGCTCGGCGCTGAGAACATCTCGCTCGAGTACCCGACCAAGGTCGTCTTCGAGCACGTCACGGTCGGCATCAACGAGGGCGACCGGATCGGCGTCGTGGGGCGCAACGGCGACGGCAAGTCGACCTTGCTGCGGCTCCTGGCCGGGCGATTGGCGCCCGACTCGGGCCGGGTGACCCGGCGCGGTGGCGTCACGCTCGGGATGCTCGACCAGTCCGACGAGCTCGCGACCGGTCTCACCGTCGCCGAGACTGTGGTCGGCGGTCGGCCGGAGCACGAGTGGGCGGGCGACGCCCGGGCGCGCGACGTGATCGCGGGGTTGGTCGGAGACATCCCCTGGCATTCCCTCGTCGACGACCTCAGCGGCGGCCAGCGCCGTCGGGTCGCACTCGCGGCACTGCTCACGCACGACTGGGACGTCGTCTTCCTCGACGAACCCACCAACCACCTCGACGTGGAAGGTGTGGCCTGGCTCGCCCAGCACCTCAAGAAGCGCTGGCCGGCGAACCAGGGCGGGCTCGTGGTCGTGACGCACGACCGGTGGTTCCTCGACGAGGTCTCGACCGACACCTGGGAGGTGCACGATGCCACCATCGAGCCCTTCGAGGGCGGGTACGCGGCGTACATTCTGCAGCGGGTCGAGCGCGATCGCATGGCGGCGGCATCCGAGTCGAAGCGGCAGAACCTGCTGCGTAAAGAGCTGGCGTGGCTGCGGCGCGGGGCTCCTGCCCGGTCGACGAAGCCCAAGTTCAGGATGGATGCCGCTGCCGCCCTGATCGACAACGTGCCGCCGATCCGCGACTCGGTCTCGCTCGCGCGGCTGGCCGTGAACCGGCTCGGCAAGGACGTCGTCGACCTGCTCGACGTGAGCGTGTCGTTCCCGGTCGCCGAGGGGTCGCCGCCCCGGCCTTCCCCGGTCGCCGAGGGGTCGTCATTGGGGGTTTCGGACGACCCAAACGCCCCAACAGCGACCCCTCGGCAGATCGAGGTGCTGCGCGGCATCGAGTGGCGGATCGCGCCGGGGGAGCGCACCGGCATCCTCGGGGTGAACGGCGCGGGCAAGTCGACGCTGCTCGGCCTGGTTGCCGGCACGGTGAAGCCGACCACCGGCGTCGTCAAGCGCGGCAAGACCGTGAAGCTGGCGATCCTCGACCAGCGGCTCGACGAGTTGAGCGAGATCGGCAACGACCGGGTGAGCGCGGTGATCGCCCGGCAGCGCTCGTCGTATGTGAGCGGCGGGGTCGAACTCACGCCGGGCCAGCTGCTCGAGCGGCTGGGCTTCTCGACAGCGCAATTGTCGATCCCCGTCAAGGATCTGAGCGGCGGCCAGAAGCGCCGGCTCCAGCTGCTGCTGATCCTGCTCGACGAGCCCAACGTGCTCATCCTCGACGAGCCCACCAACGACCTCGACACCGACATGCTCGCCGCCATGGAGGATCTGCTGGACTCCTGGCCCGGCACCCTGCTCGTCGTCTCGCACGACCGGTACCTGCTCGAGCGCGTGACCGACCAGCAGTACGCCGTGCTCGACGGGAGGCTGCGGCACCTGCCGGGCGGGGTGGAGGAGTACCTGCGGCTGAGAGCTCTCGCTCCCACCTTCTCGGGGTCTCGTCCTCAGGTCGCGGCGGCTCCGAAGGCAGTAGGCCTTTCCGGAGCTCAAAAACGCGATGCCGAGAAGGAGCTCGCCGCCGCCGATCGCCGCCTCGTGAAGTACGCAGACCAGATCGCGGCGAAGCACGCCGAGTTCGCCGCGCACGACCAGAACGACTACGTCGGGCTCGGCAAGCTGCAGACCGAGCTCTCGGCTCTCGAGGGCGACGCCGCGACCCTCGAGGAGCGCTGGCTCGAGTTGAGCGCCCTGCTCGAATAACAGTAGCCTTATATAACACAAACCTGATACCATGGGGCCATGGAAGCTCTCGACGCGCTCGGCGATCCGGTCCGGCGCCGCATGGTGCAGTTGCTGGCCCACGGCGAGAGCACCGCAGGCGAGCTGGCGCGCGCGGTCGGTGACGAGTTCTCGATCAGCCAGCCGGCGGCATCCCGGCACCTGAGGGTGCTGCGCGAGGCCGAACTGGTCACCAGCGAAGTCGATGGCGCGCGCCGCATCTACCGCCTGCAGCGTGCCGCATTCGATGAGCTCGACGACTGGCTGCGCGAGGTGCGTGCCTTCTGGGATCACAAGCTCGATGCGCTCGAGACCGAGGTAGCGCGAGGCAAGCGCGCACGTGCGAAGCAGAAGCACTGATGGAACGCTGGCTCGACCTGACCGCCGAAGGCGCCCGCCGCGTCGTCACTCTGGAGCGCGAGTTCCGCACCGACCCAGCCGACCTCTGGCAGGCGATCACCGATCCCGAGCGCGCGTCGCGCTGGCTCGCGTCGCTGACCATCGACGGGGATGACGTGGCACTCGGCTTCGACGGCGGTGCCGGCCGCACCGGCAAGATCGTCGAGTGCGAGGCGCCGCACCGGCTCCGGCTCGTGTTGGAGCCCGGACTCGCCGACGAGTCGCACCTCGTCGTCACCCTCGAACCCACGAACGTCGGCACCAAGCTGGTCATGCAGCAGGACGGCCTGCCGCCGATCCGCGCCGCGCTGTTCGCCGGCGGCTGGCAGCATCATGCCGAGCGACTGGATGCCGCGATCGGCGGCTCGGCGGCGCAGACGCCTCTGCCCGAGCTCGTGCCCGCCTATCGCGAGGCCGAAGCCGCGTCGGTGGCCGGCTGGATCACGAAGACCGACGACGGCGCGCAGGTCGAGCTCGAGCGCGTGATCGGCGCCCCGCGCGCCGAGGTATGGGACGCGCTGACCAACCCCGCCCGCATTGGCTCGTGGTGGTGGCCGGTCATCGTGTGGCCGGATGACCCGGCGCGCTCGCGCAACCTGCAGACGGGCGACCGATTCAATCTGGGCGACGACAACATGCCCGAGCCGCAGCACTTCGAGGTCGCCGACCTCGATCCGGAGGCCGAGCTGATCCTGCGCTGGCGGGACACCGACGCCGAACTCGCGGTCGCGCTCAGCGACCACCCGGCCGGAACGATGCTGCGCCTGCGGCAGTCGCCGGCGCCCGATCGGATGGCGGGGGGCAGGCTGCGCTCGGGCGCTGACTTCGGCGCGGGCTGGCATTCGATCGTCGACTCGTTGGTCGGCTACCTCGCTGACATCCCGATGCGAGACGGCGACGCGATGTGGCAGGCAGCGTACGTGGTGTATCTCGCGCAACAAGCCGGCTGGGGCTTCTGACAGGCTTCTTCTTCTTCTTCTTTCTTCTTCTTCTTCTCGTCGTCGTCGTCGTCGTCGTCTTCGTCTTCTTGCTCTTGCTCTTGTTCGTGCTCCCCCTTTTCTTCCCCCCGTTTCCCCGCAGCTCGCGCCCCTTGCGCGTCAATCCGCGGCAAATTTTGATTACTAAAACGTAATCAGTCTGGTATGATTACGAAAATGTAATCGCAGTGATTTGATGGTAAAAAGGTAATCAGGACTAATCGATGCAGAAAACGTGATCAAGGGAGCGACAATGCGAACGGGACGGATCTCGGACGCCAAAACCCTGGGCCTTATCTTGCGCGAAGCCAGAATGCGTCGCGGCATAACGCAACGGGACCTAGCCGAAGACATGGCGGTTACGCAGCGTTATGTCGTGGAACTGGAGCGCGGCAAACCAACAAAGGCGATCGAGCGGCTATTGGACTTTGCTCGCCAGACAGGGGTGAGTTTCTACGCCGAGGTTGAGGATGGTTGATCTCGATGTGGATCTATACGGGGATCGAGTCGGAACCCTAGTAGAGCAACGAGACGGGTTCGACTTCGTTGTCGCGCCCGAGGCAATCACTCGCTGGGGCATAGGCAGTTCGATTCTGTCGTGCGCGGTACCTCTGGTTGCGGTCGCTCGGCCCGAAGATGCCCCCTTGCGAAGGAACTTCTTCGACGAGGCGCTTCCCGAAGGCCGTGCGAGAACTCGTCTAGCTGGCAACGCTCGGATCTCCCCCGACTATACGATCGGCATGCTGGCGCGATACGGGGGCGACTTCGCAGGGGCCTTGCGGATCTGGAATCCGGATCTCACAGGCGTGTCTCGCACCCCCGAGTTCCGGCCAATCGACGCGCGGGGGATTCGTCGACTTCTCGAGGAAGTAACAAGCTCTCCACTTGGGAACACCGACATCCGCAAGATGTCGTCCCTGGCTGGTATCCAAGACAAGATCGTCCTCGCGCGCCGGGGGCAGCAATGGGGCGAGGCGCTTGACGGCCTTCCGTCGACACACATTCTCAAGCCTGTCCACACGACGCATCCGACCATCATTTTTGATGAGGAGTACGGGGCGCGAGTGATTCGATCGCTCGGACTCGCAAAGTTCCAAACGTCTCTGGAGGTTCTTGATGGAGCTACCGCTCTTGTAATCGAACGTTACGACCGGGACGCGTCTGCTCCCGACGGACGCGTACATCAGGAGGACTTCAGTCAGATATTGGGTCTAACCGGTAATGGAAAATATGAAGAGTTCGGTGGCGTTGGTCTCGCGGCAATAGCTCGAGTCCTGCGTGACCACGTCGGGCGGGTCGGAGTCGAGGCCCTCCTCCGCCTCACAACGGCGTCGGTCGCGATAGGCAACCTGGACATGCACGCGAAGAACATTTCATTGCTCCATTTGCCAGACGGCTCCGCAAGATTGGCGCCCGCATATGATGTCGTCCCTCAGATGCATCAACCATTCGACAAGAAGTTTGCCTTCGCAATCAATGGGGCTATTGAGCACAGTGACATCACGTGCGCGGACTTGATTGCTGAGGGCCGAAGATGGGGTTTGCGCAATTCCGACGCTCTCGTCGATACGACGATTAGGGATGTCGCGGAGTTCGTTGGTGGGAGTAGGCCAACAGCGGGAGCGCATTTCGGACTCCAGCAGGACATCCTTCAGTTCTGTCGAAACCTGTCATCCGGCCTCGGAGCAAGCTCGGGCGGATCGGGTGGTCCGGCTGCAACGGTTGCGCCTGGCGGCTGGGGTGGCCCTGTCCGATAGGCAACAGCCCTAGATCCCGCCCCCGCCGCCGCCACCGCCGCCACCGCCCGACGAGCCGCCGCCGCCGGATCCACCGCTCGACGAGAAGCCGCCGCCGCTCGATGACGACGAGGTGGTGGATGCCGACACCGCACTGAACGCCGCGATCCCGGTGCTGAACGCGGCCACGTCGAATCCGCTGATGCTGCCCGAATACCAGTCGGGAGACGTCGTGCCGTAGTACTTCGCCAGCTCGGCCGCCCATTCCTTCTCGAGCCCGAACAGCACGGCATAGGGCAGCAGGCGTTCGTAGATCTTGACGATCTGGTTGCCGTCGCTCGTCGTGACCTTGTCGGCGCCCGAGATGCTCTGCAGCATGTTGAGGCGGTCGGCCTCGGCCATCTTGATGTAGAGCTTGAGGCCCATCAGCTGGTCGTAGAGCTTCGAGCCCTCTGCGGTCAGCGGTCGAAGGCCCGATGTGAGGCCGAAGACCAGCACGGCGATCCACGCCCCGGCGTTCGCGCCGATGACGCCGAGAGCGATCCCGGTGGCGTTGTCGCCGCTGGCGAACGCCGTGATGAAGAGCAGGACCGCGCCGACAATGGCGAGCACGCCGATGACCGTGACGATCAGCGGATGCCGCGGCTTGCGCAGTCCGACCGCCTCGGCGTTGGTCTCGACCGAGGCGGTGATCGATTTCACGGAGTCGCCGAGCAGGGTGTCGCTCTTCTCGAGCCACTTGATGTTGGCATCCGCCGGGTCGGCAGACGCGTCGGTGACGGGCGAACCGCCGATGACCTTCAACCCGGGAGGCAGCGACCCGGTGAAGCGGCGGAACATGGTTCCGATGTCACCGAGGCCGGTGAAGGCGAAGAGCGCGTCCATCACCCGGTCTTCATCCGGCAGCAGGTCGTCGACGTTCAGTTGCTGCACGCCGAACTTCGCGGCCTCGAAGCCGTCCTTCGGCTTCTCGATGATGCGCACCTTGCCGCGCACGGCGAGATCGACGATCGACGCCGCCATGCCCTTCTTGGGTTTGCCGACGATGTTGGCGGCGAGCATGGCGCTGACGCCCTTGGGCGGCTCGTACTGGGCGATGATCGGGTCACCGCTGCGGCGCCGCCAGAGCCGGAAATGCAGCACCACGGCGCCGACCACGGCGAGCAACTCGGCGAGGGTGCCCAGCAGGAAGGTGATCGGCACGACCTCGAGGACCTTCTCGATCAGGTTGAACGGCGCCGGCGCGAAGGTCTTCGGCGCGAAGCCGACGGCCAGCGTCATCCCCTCGTAAGGTCCGAGCTTGTTGACGTGCGCCGTGATCGTGCCGTTGTCCGCGGCGAGATCGCACGTCTGCGTCGACCCCTCCGACCCCTGGTAGCAGGAGTTCTGGCCGCTGAGCTTCGACGCGAGAGAGCCGGCCACCGTGACGGTGGCGCTCACCTCGCCGAAGGGCTGCTGCCATCCGGTGCCGTTGACGTCCCAGTAGAACTCGTCATCGTTCGTGTCCGGGAAGTACTTCGTGACGTCGGTCTGCGTGTAATCGATCACGTAGCTCTGTTTGCCGTGCACGTACTGGCCCTCGGGCACCGCGATCGTGATCGTCGTGAAGGCGCCATCGGTGCCCATGCTGAAATTGCGCGGCGTGCCGCTGCCATCGGTGACGCTCTTCACCGTGATGTGCGTCGAGTGCCCGTCGTAGTCGGTGGGGATCGAACGGATGATGCCGCGATTCTGGTCGGAGTCGGGGAACTCGGCGACCAGGGTCTCGGTGGTGTGCAGCATCGACCGCTTCGAGGAGTCCCGGGTCAACGCGTACCTCGCGTCGAAGGAGTCGAAGGTGAAGTCGTTGACGTCGGTCGGCAGGCCTGCCGCGTTCACCACCTCGACCGAGTTGCCGGCCGCCGGATGGCTCGGTACGGCGACGGCCGCCGCAGGGATGCTCAGGGCCGCCGCGATGGCCAGAACGGCGACTCCGGCCGCCCGCTTCAGTGCACGCACTAGATGCCTCCTCCTCCGCCGCCTCCGCCGCCACCGCCGGAGCCGCCACCGCCCCCTGAGCCGCCGGAGCCCGACGAACTCGCTGAGCCCGAGTACGAACTCGACGCGCTGCTGCTGAACGACGAGATTCCCGAAGCGAACGCGGCCACCTGGAACGTGGCGAGGTCACCGCCGTCGTACCAGTCCGGCGGGTTCTTGTCGTAGTACTTGCCCAGCGCGCTCGCCCACTCCTTCTCGAGGGAGAACAGCACTGCGTATGGCAGGAGCTTCTCGTAGATCTTGACGACCTGCGTGCCGTCGGGCTCGGCTGGGCTTGCGGCTGTGCGCTCGGCGCCGGTCACGCTCTGCAGCATCTTCAGGCGGTCGGCCTCGGCCAGTTGGATGAAGAGCTTGAGGCCATCGAGGTACTCGCGCTGCATCGCGCCGGCGCGCGTCACGGGGCGGGCGGCGCTGACCCGGCCGAGTGACAGCAGACCGAGGAAACCGCCGATGAATGCCCCGACGGTGCCGAAGCTGGAGGCGGCCCCGTTGGTGGCGCTCGACACGCTGAGGATCAGCAGCAGAACGCCGGCGCCCGACGGCACGAGCACTGTGAGGAAGGCCCAGCGCGGTGGCTTGCGCCGCAGTCCGCGCGACACTGTCTGCTTCGCAACCTTGGTGGTCAGCGAGCGCACGAAGACGCCGAGCGTCGTGTCCTTCTTCTTCAGCCAGATCACGCCGTCGTCACCCGCGCTCGCCGCGCCGAACGACAGGGCGGCCAGCAGGGACTGCTCGTTGTCATCCAGGCCGGAGTCGCTCAACTGCCGGATGCCGAACTGCTCGGCCCCGAAGAAGCCCGACTTGCGCTCGTAGAGCTTGAGCTTGCCCCGCACGGCGAAGTCGACGATCGAGGCCGCGAAGCCGCGCTGGGGCCGATCGACGAGGTTGGCCGCCAGCACCAGATCCATGTCGTCCGGAGGCTCGTATTGGGCGACCACGATGCCGGTGGCCTTGGCTCGCCAGGCGAACCGCCCCAGCACCCACCCGAGCACCGCGCCGAGCGCCGCGAGCAGCCCGCCGACGATCGGCAGCCCGCTGAGATAGGCGAGCGGATTGCTGGATGCCGCGACGAACGTGCCCTTCTCGAATCCGATCGCGACCGTGACGTTCTCGAACGGGCCGAGCTTCTGCTGCGAGGCGCTGAACCCCGAACCCGTCTTCGTGATCGTGCACTGCGTCGTCGAGCCCTCGGCTCCGTAGTAGCAGGCGGTCTTGCCGTTGAGCGCCGAGGCGAGCGATCCGGTCAGCGTCACCTTCGCGCTGACCTCGCCGAAGGGTTGCTGCCACCCCGTGCCGTTGACATCCCAGTAGAGCTCGTCGTCGCCGGTGTCGCCGAAGTACTTCGTGACGTCCTGCTGGGTGTAGGTGATGACGTAGGTCTGCTTGCCGTGCACGTACTGGCCCTTGGGCACGGCGATGGTCACGTCGTAGAACGAATCGTCGTTGCTGTCGAGGGCCGCGTCGTAACTGCGCTTGGCACCCGTGCCGTCGGTCACCGACAGGATCTTGATCCGGGTCGGATGCCCGTCGTAGTTCGCCGGGATCGCGCGGATGATCCCCCGGTTCTGATCGATCGCCGGGAACTCGGCGACGAGAGTCTCGACCGTGCGTAACGTCGAGTGCTTGTCGGCCGTGCGGCCGAGGGTGTAGGCCGCGTCGAACGAGTCGAAGGTGAACGCCGAGGTGTCGCTCGCGCGCGACGGAAGCGCGCCGGAGCCGACGGCGCTGACCGGCGCGGGGGCGGCATCCCGAATCGGTCCGGCGCTGGCGACTGCGGGGGTGCCGACGATGCCGGCCGCCAGCGCGAGGGCGGCGGCCGCCGTGAGCAGGCGTCGGGTCGTGAGCATCGGGGCGAGCATATCGTCAGGCCGACCAGCCGCGGGAGGGGGTTATTGCGACGGGATCGGGGGACGGCTCAGTCGTAGTCGAGGCTGAGTTTGCGCAGCAGGGCGCTGAGCCGCTCCTGATCGGCGCCCGACAGCGCTTGCAGCAGGCGCGCCTCGTTGGCGAGCAGCTCGCTGATCGCGTCATCGACCGCCCGGCGTCCCCGTGCGGTGAGGGTGACAAGCACGCCGCGCCCATCGTGCGGATCGGTATGCCGCTCGACCAGCCGCCGCTCGACGAGCCGGTCGATGCGATTGGTCATCGTGCCGCTCGACACCAGGGTCTGCTGCAGGAGGGCCTTCGGGCTGAGCTGGTACGGCGAGCCTGCGCGGCGCAGCGCGGCGAGCACGTCGAATTCCCACGGCTCGAGGTCGCTCGCTTCGAACGCCGTGCGCCGCGCCCGATCGAGGTGCTTGCTCAGCCGACCCACCCGCGAGAGCACCTGCATCGGCGAGAAGTCCACGTCGGGACGCTCGCGCGACCAGTCGTCGACGATGCGGTCGACTTCGTCGGACGTGGGCATCTGTCCATTATCGCGTTGCCGCTCGGATCAGCCCGGCCCGCGGCGGTCTGGCAGACTTGACAGGCGCCCGGATGCCACAGCCACCGGTGCGCGATCCGCTGTGGTGTAACGGCAGCACTTCGGCCTTTGGTGCCGTAAGGTCCGGGTTCGAATCCTGGCGGCGGAGCTCGCTCAGAAGGATTCGCACGAGTGCCCCCTTCGGATTCCGATCGACGCGCAGGTGGAGAACGTCTGGCGCTTCAATGGCGCCAAGGGCGACAACCTCAAGTGGAGGACTCGTCCACGCTCCTCAGGCGGTGTCCTGGGTCATGACACTGCTGATGGTTGGACGTGGCAGCCCCTTATCAGCGCTTGGAAGTAGATGTCACCAAGTAGGCGACGAAGAAGACCACAAAAGCGGCTGCGCAGGCGATGGCGATTGAGATTGCAGGTACGTACCCACTGCCGTCTTGCGGCATGAACAGGCTCGACACAAACAAGATTGCTCCGAGTGTCGCGCTCACGAGGGCTGCTGTGAGCAGCCTGGCCGTGGCAAGGGGGGTACTCATCTTAAATCTCACTCTCACTTATGCCCAGAACAGACTGTAGTCACCGGGCTTCATGCTGGTCCCGCTTGACAGGCGCCCGGATGCCACAGCCACCGGTGCGCGATCCGCTGTGGTGTAACGGCAGCACTTCGGCCTTTGGTGCCGTAAGGTCCGGGTTCGAATCCTGGCGGCGGAGCTCAGGATCGTCAGCCGGTGCAGGTCGTGCGCTCGGCGAACCACTTGCTGACCGCGGCCTTGGCCTCGTCTTCGGTGTGGATGCCGTAGTAGTCCCGGATTTCTGCGGCCGTATCTTCATGCGGCCGGCCAGTGATCGGGTCGTCGACGGTGACGCCCGCAGTTCGCGTGACCTCGGCGTCTGACGTCGCACCGAGAAGGAGGCTGAGACCAAGGACCGCAGCGCTTTGGTCGTCCGGGCCAACGCGCTCCGGCTGGTCGAGGCACGCGCCCTGCTGGATGACGCCTTCGGCGAAGTACCCCGTGGTGACCTCGTCGGGCCGCGTGCTGCTGCTGATCCAGATCGCGGGAACCGATTCGGGATGGTTGACGAGGCCTGACGAGATGGTCGTCGCGACCGGAAATCCGAGAGTTGCGGTGCGCTGGTACAGCCGGGCGAGTTCGGTGCGCAACTGCGGCCCGACCGTCGCATCCTGCTCGGGCCACAGGCAGATCCGGGGCACGCTGCCGGCGCACTGGAGTTCACTGAGGCTGCGAAGGTCGCTGCCGCGCGAGCCGACGTAATGCAGGAGTGGCTTGGAGATCATCGCAGATCCGACGATGACGAGGGCGAGGGTCGAGACAAGGGCGATGACGCGAAGAGGCCGCGGACGCACGGCGACCGCAATGGTCGCCGCTGTCAGGAACACGGCGGCGTAGGCGGCGGTGACGATGGTGATGTGAAGGTTCGCGGTGCCGGGCACACCCCAGTCGGCGTCGAAGGTGAGCACTGAACCCGTGACGTTGCGCCAGCGGAGTTCGCCGTTCTGCCATCCATCCGAGATCATCGCCAGGAGTCCCAGCGCAATGCCGGCGGGCAGCGCGAGCAAGCGGGGCAACGCGCTGCCCAAGAGTGTTCCGAGCCCGAAGGCGCTGACCGTCATCGCCGCGAAAGCGGCCGTGTAGCCCAGGTCCAACGATGACGCGAGTGGCCAACCGGACGCGACCAAGACCAGAACGACGATCGTGAGGTATCCGAGCGCGGCGAACCCGAGCACGGCAGCAGCCGAGCGGCCAAGGCCCGCCAGCCGGGACCGTGCCGTCCCCGTCGACGCGCGAGATCCCGCGGCCCACGCGGCCGACGCAGCCACGAGGGGGATCGCGGCCATCACGGCCCATCCGGCGTGCGCAAGGATCGAGCCCCAGGCGCGATCAGCCTGGAACCCTTCATAGTTTTTCGAGGTCCCGAGGACCTCCATCCCGATCAGGGTCACGCCGAGCCAGAAGACCATCGAGCTGCGACCGCGAAGGACGATCCCGCGCAGGAACAGCCCGATCACGTCGGCCCGCGCCACGGCGCCGCGCGCCACGCTGATGTCTGCCAATGTGGCGGCGGCTTCGTCGCCGTAGCGCTCCTGCCACCAAGAGGGATGCGCCGCGATCGCCAGTCGCACCTGCCAGGGGTCATGAGGCCCGTCGGCCGAGACGGCGGTCACGCGATCGCCGCCCGCGCGTGGCGCAGTCTCGCCGCGACCCGGGTGGACAGCAGCCGCAGTCGCTCGACCTCCGCGTTGAGCGCCTCGCGCCCCTCGCCGGTGAGTTCGTAGCTTCGGCGCAGGCGCCCATCAACGATCTCTTCGCCCGCCCGCGCGACGAGCCCCTCTTTCGCTAGGCGATCCAAAGCAGCGTAGAGCGTGCCGACGCGCAGTGTCACCCGCCCTTCGGTCAGCTCAGTGGCCTCCTGGATCAGGGCGTAGCCGTGCTTGGGACCGCTCGCCAACCCGGCGAGCACGAGGAAGGTCGGCTCCTGCATCGCGATGCTCATGTGACGATGATACATCGATGGATGGAGTATTCGACGCAGAATTTCAGTCTTTCGTGACGACCCTGCCCGGGCTCCGCGCTCGGCGGAACAGCGCCGTCGCGACGACGGCCGGCCACAGCGACTCCGCGTCGGCGGCGACGCGTTCGACGAGTCCGACGATCGGCGAGGAGTGCGAGCTCCAGATGATCAAAAACCACACGCACGCGGCCGTAAGGATCGCGGTTCCCGCGATGGATCCGAGCGGGCGGACCAGCCAGGGGAAGTCGGCACGGAAGCGCATGCCCAGAAGCGGCCACGCAGCCAGAGCGATGAACCCGATCATCGCGAACGCGGTGTGCGTCGCCGAACTGCCCGCGACGGTGGGCAACGGGAACACCGCGACGCCAAGGGTTGCGAGTGCGCCGATGAGGAAGGCGACCCGGCCGGCGATGCCGATGCCGCGGGCGAAGGTCACGGTCACCAGGTGGCAGATCCCGGTCAGTACGAAGAACACGGTCATCAGCACTCGGGTCGGTGCGTCACCCGCCGCCAGCTCGCTGATGGTCTGGCGCACCGGGTCGTACCCGGGCGAGAGAGCTCCGGCGACGAGGGTTCCGCCGATCAACAGCACCGGCGCGAGATACGACGAGACGATCGCGGGACGCCCGATCAACTCACGTGCAGTGGTCACGGTGCGACGATAGCGGCTCGCCCTCGCCCGGAGCGGCTCCGGCAGGGCGGTGACCAATGCTTCGCGCGCTACGCGTCGAACATCGTGGCCATGGCCACGAGGTCGTCTGCCACCCGCTGTGCCCGATCCCGTTCGATGCCTGCCTCGGCCGCGAAGTGCGACCACCTGCCGACTGACTGACGCACCTCGGCGACGATGGAACGTGCGGCTTCGACACCGGCGCGGTCTGCGAACTGCAGTACGTCGCGCCGGGATATCCCGTCGAACTTTCCCATCACACTCATCTGGTGGCGCGCAACCCACTCGCTGTCGGGCCGATAGGCGTGGGTGAGATCGAAGGCGGGCGCCAGGCTCCAGCGTCCCGCGTCATCCATCAAGAACGCCGCATTCTTGGTGTGATCGTCGCGGTTCGCAGCCAGCACGTTGAACACCATGCGCCGAAAGATCTGCTGAAAGGCGTCCTGGCCGAGACCGAGCCGATCGGCGGCATCGAGGTACTGCGCATAGGAGTGCGTATCGGTCTGCCGAAAATCGAGCCCGGCCAATCCGCACAGGCTCTGCATATGCAGCTTGGTCGCACCGCCGGGACGATCGAACCGGCGCGTGGCGAAATGCGCGCGACCGCCTTCCTCGATCAGCCTGGTCTCGGTCATCGGGATGCCGGCATCCCGGGCCATCAGCGAATACGCGTACTCGATGCGCGTGTAGGGGTCTCCGGCACCGAGTCGGCCGTCTGTCACCCCGTCGAACTTGATCAGCCAGGCCTGCGAGCCCGCCGGCGGCAGCACATGACCCGGCGTGATCGTGCCGTCGGCGTGGATGTTGACGATGGCTTTGGCGCGGGCGCCCCCCGCCGAACTGCCGACTTCGATGATGCGCTCGAGCGCGGACTTCGGTGACCTGCCCAGGTTCCCGCTGACGGCGTCGCGAGCCGCGCCGACCAGTTCTCTCAACCTGATGATGTCGTTCCGGGGAAACTCGGGCGGCCGGTCGGGTTCGAACTCCAACGCCCCGAGCGCACGAGAGCCGGTGTATGCCAGCCGATCGAGAGCGCTGACATCGGAACTCCGCAAACCTTGCTCACTGAGCCAGGCGTCGATGATCGCGCTGCCGAAGTCGTCAGGCAGGGCGTCGGCGATCCCGGGGAGCAGGCCGCGAAAGGTGGGTCCCGGGGTGCCCGCCTGCCGGGAACTGCTCGTCGGGTTGAGAAGAGGGAAGAGCTCGATCTTGCGCCGGCTCCAGCTGGGCGCGAACTCGAACGTGTACGCGTTGCGCACCCCGGTCGCGGCGATGGCCCCCACCTCGTTGCCGAAGGCGTTCACGGCGATGACCTCGACCGGATCGATGAGTGCCATGAACTCAGGACCTCGTTCTCACCCGTTGGCGGGGTCGATCGGCTCGACGCTGCTGCTTCAGCATCTGCAGCGGCGAGGGCTGGTCGAAGCCAGGGTCGAGGGTGTCGAACCATTGGGAACGGCCGAGCACTCTCAGCACCTGGGCCAGAGTCTCAATGCGGCCCCCTTTACCCGATTCGAGCTTGTTGATCGTCGGGGTGCTCAGCGAGCACAGCGCCGCCAGTTGCGCCTGGGTCAGTCCGCGGGCGATGCGAATCGACCTCACCTGACGCCCCAGCCGCCCCTGCCATTCTGCCGCAGTTCGCGTATCCATATAAAGAGTCTTTCACATTAAGCCGCGTTTCGCGGTTAATACAAACGTTTGTTTATCTCACTCCCCGGCAGGCGTGTGCCTCGCGTTCTGTGACGCAGCCACCTGTCAGGTGCCGCAGATTAGCCTGAGGCCGTGTCGCAACCAGACGAGTCCACCGATTTCACGCAACGCCTCACCATGTTCGGTGCGCAGTGGTGCGGGGACTGTCGACGCTCGAAAGCCGTGCTCGACGGTCTCGGGGTGGTCTACGACTACGTCGACATCGAAAACGTGGACGACGGCGCCGATCGTGCGTCGGCGATCAGCGGTCGCACCAACATTCCGGTGATCGTCTTCCCCGATGGTTCGCATCTGGTCGAGCCGAGCGACGTTGAACTGCGAGCAAAGGTCGCCGAGACCGTCGCTCTTCGTTGACGTCGGCACGGGACGTTCGCCTCTGAGCTCCTCCAACCCATCGGGATACCGTGGCTGCTCTGCACGGAATACACCGGGCGGTTGAGGAGAAGAGACACCCATGAACAAGCAGCTCGGCGCAATCGTTGTGACGGCGGCTTTGGCACTCAGCCTCGCTGCCTGCAGCACGAACGCCCCGACCCCGGTCACGTCCGGCACCGGCGCCAGCTCGGCGCCCACCCCGACGGCGACCGACACCACGCTTCCGTCAGGCTCCGCTTCCGCGCCCACTCCCGCACCCGGAACTCCGGCGGCGGCGGTCTGGGAGGCCCTGATGGGCACCAACGGCGAATACGCCAACATCGCCCGGTATGCGGCGATCATCGACAAGTTCGGACCCGTCCAGCCGTACGTCAACGTCAAGGCCGCCGAAGAGCAGCACATCAGCGCCCTGGTCCGGCAGCTCCAGCGGTTCGGTGCCGAGATTCCGGCCAACCCCTACCTGGGCAAGACCAGTGCCCCCGCCGACCTCGTGAGCGCGGCCAAGGCCGGGGTGACCGGCGAGCAGGCCAACGTGGCGATGTTCGACACGCTGATCCCGCAGGTGAGTGACCTCGGCCTGACGCGCGTCTTCAGCAACCTGCGGGGGGCGTCTCAAGACATGCACCTGCCCCTCTTCCAAGCGGCCGTGGATCACGGTGGCACTCTCACCGATGCGCAGATGGTCGAGTTGGGCCTGGGGCTGGGATACGGCAGCTGATCATCGACGGGCTGCGCGCTGAGCACCCGCATGACGAGTTCCCGCACGAAGGTTCCGCTGCTCGACGTTCGCACCCTCTCGAGCCTGCACCAGGACTTTGAAGTTCAGCTCGCCGCCACCTCGTCGCCGATCGGCTCCCGCCGCTCGGGGGACGTGACCGCGGGCAAGGCGAGGGTGGCCAGCAGGCCGAGCAGGATGACGCCGGATGCGGTGAGGATCGTCGCGCGGCTCGCGGTGATCATCGAGGATTCCGCGATCGCTCGGATACCGGTCTGGCCGGTCAATTGGTCGAGTTGCGGAATCGCGGCACCGGCCGAGGTCGACACAAGATCGACTATTCGGGCGCGGCCCGCGTTGTCCAGGTTCGACTGGGCCGCGAGCCCGGCAGACAGGCTCGTCGCGAGCGAGGTCACGAGCAGGGTACCGAGCAGGGCGACGCCGAGCGCCGACCCGAGCTGACGAACAGTGCTCTGCAGTCCGGATGCCTGACCGCTCTGATTCACCGGCACGTCCGCCAGGATCACCCCGGTCAATTGCGCGGTCGCCAGGCCGACCCCGACGCCGTAGACGAAGAGCCAGGTGGCTACCAGCCACGGGTTGATCGTTGCGCTGACCGTCAGGCCGAGGGCAAGGATCGAGAGGGCCTCGAGGAGCAGCCCGACTCTCACAACGCCGCGGGCGCCGATCCGCTTGGTCAGCTGCGGCGTTAATCCCGAGCTGAAGAATGTGCCGACAGCGAGTGCGAGGATCACGACGCCGGTGCTCAGTGCGGTGTAGCCGAGCGCTCCCTGAAGAAAGAGCGGCAAGGCGAACAGCATCCCGAACTCACCCAGCGCGACGATGAGCGCCGCGATGGCCCCGAAGCGGAAGCTCCTGATCCCGAAGAGGCGCAGATCGGCGAGTGCCGGTCGGCCTCGGCGGATTCGTGAGCGCTCGTGCAGCACGAATGCGACCATGCAGGCGACACCGACAAGGAACGCGAACGGAACCGGGGAGATCGTCCAGCCCCAGGCCAGCGATCCGATGGTCAGGGGAGTGGTGGATGCGGCCCACCAGCCGAGGCGCTGGGCCTCGATCAAGCCGAACACGATCGCGCCCAGGCCGACGACCGAGAGCAGGATGCCCGGGGTGTCCGCACCGCGTGCGGCATGGTCATCTTTGGTCTCTGGCACCCAGAAGATCGCGCCCGCAAGCACCGCAATGACGACCGGGATGTTGATCAGGAACGCCCATTGCCAGCTGAAGGCGGTGGTCAGCCACCCCCCAACGACCGGACCGACCGCCGCCATTCCGCCGATCGTCGACCCCCAGATCGCGAATGCGATCCCGCGCTCGCGACCCGTGAACAACGCGTTCACCGTCGACAACGTGGCGGGCAGGATCGCCGCGGCACCCACGCCCTGCACCAGCCTTCCGGCCAGGAGCGCGGGGGCGCCGGTTGCTAGTGCGGCCAGGATGCTTCCGAGGCCGAAGATGACAATGCCGACGATGAGCAGCCGCCGGCGCCCGAAGCGATCGCCCACGCGTCCGGTGGTGATCAGTAACGCGGCCAGGACGAGTGCGTAGATCGAGTTCGTCCATTCGGCGTCCGTCGCGGTGAGCTTCAGGTCGCGGATCAAGACCGGGAGCACGACGTTGACGACCGTGGCATCCATGATCACGATCGAGACGCCGAGCGCGATGACCGCCATCGCCTTCCAGCGGCGCGGGTCGAGAGCAACCGGCGCGGTCACGGTGGTCATCGCTTCACGACCGCTTCGAAGCTGTTGTGGTCATCGGTCGGCCTTCGCTCTCAGAGTTTGCTGACACTTGTGTCGGTATCCTAGCCGCATTGGCATGAGCGGTAAAATCGGTCGCTCAGACAGAGATCGGAGGATGTGGACAGTGCCCAAGATCTCCGCTCCGACCGTCGCCGAGCACCGCCTCCGTCAACGCGCCGCCTTGCTCAGCGCGGCGACCGAGATCCTCGTCTCCGACGGAGTCGCCGCCGTCACCCCGGCTGCCGTGGGAGCCGCCGCCGGCCTCGCACGCCCCAGCGTCTACCAGTACTTCTCGTCGGGGGCCGACATCATCGCTGCCATCATCGAGGATGCCTTTCCGCGCGCCAACCGGATCTTGGCCGAGTCGCTCGCCCGAGCCGGCACTCCCCTGGAACGCATCGACGCCTACGTTCGCGAGACCCTGCTGCTGGCTGGCGACGGGTACCATCGGCCCGCGTCAGCGTTGGCGGGGGCGCAACTGCCCGAACTGTGCCGCGCGCGCCTCATGGAGCTGCATCAGGAGCAGGCGGCGCCATTTCTGGCCGCCCTCGCCGAGTTGGGAGTCGCGAACCTTCCCGTCACCGCGCGCCTGCTCGGGGGCATGCTCGAAGTCGCCATGGTCATGGTCGAGTCCGGGCACCCCGTTGGGCCTGTCATCGAGCGCACAACGGCGCTGATCCGCTCCGCCCTCGCCGCCGAGTGACGCACGGCGGATGTCCTCCTTCAAGCCGAGCGTCATCTCGTCGTGCGGGTTACCTCTCGGCGAGGAAGTCCAGATCCGCACCCTCCGATGCCTGCACGACGCTCTGAGCATAGAGCCGCCTCCACCCGCGTTTCGGGAGGGCTGGCAACTCGAGAGCCGCCCGCCGCGATTGCAGTTCAGCCTCATCCACCAGTAGGTCGATCGTGCGGTTGGGTACGTCGAGGCGGATCCTGTCGCCGTCTCGGACGAGCGCCAGCGGTCCGCCGAGCGCGGCTTCGGGGGAACAGTGCAGCACAATCGTCCCGTACGCGGTTCCGCTCATCCGCCCATCGGAAACACGCACCATGTCGCGGACACCCTGGCGAGCGAGGTACTTCGGGATCGGGATCGATCCCGCCTCGGGCATTCCAGCGCCAACGGGACCGATGTTGCGCATCACGAGCACGTGCTCGGGAGTGAGCCCCAGGCTTTCGTCATCGAGACGCGCCTCGACGTCGGCGAGCGACTCGAAGACGGCGGCGATTCCCTCGTGCACCATGAGGTGCTTGGACGCTGCGGCTGCCTTGATCACAGCGCCATCCGGTGCGAGCGACCCCTTCAGTGTCACGAGAGCCCCGGGCGGCCCCAAAGGGTCCTCGAGCGTATGAATCGTGTCCTGCCAGTCCTGCGGCCCGAGTTGGGCAGCCAGCACCTCTCCCATCGTCTGGCCGGTGACCGTGATCGCCTCCAGCTCAAGGTGAGGCTCGAGGGTCTTCAAGAGTGCGGGCACACCGCCGTCGCGGTGCATATCGGGGAGGTAGTTTCGACCCGCCGGCTTGCAGTCGACGAGCAACGGAGTCTCGGCGGCGATCTCGTGGAAGGTCTCCAGATCGATGGGGACCCCGAGCCGCCGCGCGATCGCAGTCAAGTGGATCACGGCATTGGTGGACCCTGCGATCGCAGACAGTACCCGGATCGCATTGCGGAACGCGGCCTCCGTCATGATCTGGGAGGGCAGGATGCCATCGTGGGCGAGCTGCACTGCACGGCGCCCCGTTTCGACCCCGAGTCGGAGCCGCTGGGATGACACAGCCGGCGCGGTGCCGGAGAACGGCAGCGACATCCCGAGGGCTTCTGCGGCGCATGCCATGGTCGAGGCGGTACCCATCACCATGCAGGTCCCTGCGGTCGGCGCGAGTTCCTGATTGACCGCCGAGATGTCGGTGTCGCTGAGGGCGCCGCCACGGTAGTCGGTCCAGAGGCGTCGGCAGTCGGTGCATGCGCCCAGGCGTTCTCCTTGGTAGCTGCCGACGGACATCGGGCCGACCACCAGCATGATGGCCGGAACGTCTGCCGATGCCGCCGCCATCAGTTCGGCGGGTACCGTCTTGTCGCAGCCACCGAGAAGCACGACGGCATCCATCGGCTGGGACTTCAGCTGCTCCTCCAGCTCCATCGCCATGAGGTTGCGGAAGAGCATCGTCGTCGGATTCGTCAGGATCTCGCCGAGCGACATGGTCGGGAACACGAATGGCATGCCGCCCGCCTCGAGAACCCCTCGTTTGACATGCTCGATGAGCTGAGGCATGTCGCGATGGCAGGTCGTGTAGTCGGAGGAGGTGTTGACGATGCCGATGATGGGCCGATCCAGGTCCTCGGCATCCAGACCGGCCGATGACAAGAAGGCTTTCCTGAGGAATCGGCTGAATCCGAGATCCCCGTAATTGGTGAGCCTGCCGTCGATTCCCACGGGTCGGGATTCGTTCTCGGTGGTCATGCGATGGCCATATTGATGTACTTGGCGACGGTGTAGTCCATAACTCCCTCAGTTCCGCCCTCACGGCCGTAGCCGGAGGCTTTGATGCCACCGAACGGCGCTTCCGCCGTGGCGAGAGACATCGTGTTGACACCGACCATTCCCGCCTCGAGACCCGCTGATGCGGCGAATGCGGTCCCGAGATCGCGCGTGAACAGGTAGCTCGCGAGACCGAACTCCGTCGAGTTGGCGATCTCAAGGGCCTGCTCGAGATCGGCGAACGGGGTGATCGGCGCCACCGGGGCGAAGGGCTCTTCGCGCATGATGAGACGATCCGGCTGCACCCCGGTAAGCACGGTCGGCTGAAAATAGAAACCCTTCTCGAAGCGCGGATCACGGCCTCCCCCAGCTGCGACCACTGCGCCTCCTGAGACGGCGTCACTGATCAGTTCTTCGGCTGCTTGGATGCGTTTCAGACTGGTCAGTGGGCCCACATGCGTCTGCGGGTCGCGGCCGTTGCCGACCTGGAGCGAGTCGGTCGCCGCGACGAACTCGGCGATGAACTCGTCCTGCACCGACTCGTGGACGATGAAGCGGCTCGGTGACGCGCAGACTTGGCCGGCGTTCCGGAATTTGGAGGCCACGCACGCGCGTGCCGCAGCTGCGATGTCGGCGTCGGCGAAGACGAGCACGGGCGCGTGCCCGCCGAGTTCCATCGACACGTGCGTGATCCGCTCCGCGGCCGCGTGCAGCAGCACTCGACCGACCGGCACCGAACCGGTGAGCGAGATCTTCCGCACTGTTGGCGACGCGATCAACCTCTCACTGATGAGCCCCGAGCTGCCGGTGACCATCGTGACCACCCCTGCGGGCACGCCCGCTTGCAGGCAGGCCTCGGCGATCAGAAGCGTCGACAGCGGCGCCTCGCTCGCCGGCTTGACGATGATCGAGCACCCGGCAGCAAGGGCAGGAGCGATTTTTCGCGCGGGAAGCAGGGCCGGGAAGTTCCAGGCGGAGAACGCCGCGACGACTCCGATGGGCTCGCGCACGACGAGGATGCGGTTCGATGTGCTGTGTCCGTCGACCGTGCGACCGTAGATGCGCCGGGCCTCGTCGGCGTACCAGTCGAACTGGTCGGCGGTGGCCATCCATTCGGCTTGGGCCTCGGCGAGCGGCTTGCCTTGTTCGCTCGTCATGACCAGCGCGGCCTCGGAGGCCCATTCCCGCAAGATGTCGGCAACCCGACGAAGCACTCGGCTGCGTGTCCACGCATCCGTGTTGCGCCAGAGTCGGAAACCCCGATCGGCGCTGGCCAGTGCGTCATCGATGTCGGATTCGGTCGCGCGGGACACCCGAGCGATGACTTCTTCGGTGGCCGGGTCGATGACCGCGTCGTCTGCGGAGTCGCCGGAATTGCGCCAGACCCCGTCGATGAAGAGCTGACTCGGCACGGACGAGGGGAAGGTGGTCATTAGATCTCCAATTGATGTCGTAGGGCTTCGGTCTCCTTGACCTGGTTGCCAACGTTCCAGCGGCCAAACGAGGAGAAGCCGCCAAGCCGGTCCTCGCCGAAGTAGATGGGAACATGCACGAGGCTCAGTCCGTCGTGCTTGCCGGCGGCCTCGAGGGCCGCTGACAGCTCGTCGAGACTGTGCCCGCCATGCAAGCCGAGCACGCCGGAAACGGAGCGTGCCCACGCCACGTAGTCGACGGCCACGCCATCGCTGGTCGCGAAGTCGATCCCGTATTGAGCGCGTTGGAGTGAGGAGATCGCGCCCTGCCGCCGATTGTCGAGCAGCACGATCACTCCTCGCGTGCCATGCTGCACACCGTCGATCAGAACTTGCGGGTTCATCGAGAACGACCCATCGCCGCTGAGGACTACGCCATAGAACGGCTCGTCGGCCATGCCCGTCGCCAGCAGGGCGCTGGACGCGAAGCCCATGTAGCTCGCTCCGGTCTCGGTGATGGTCCGCCCCGGCCGATCGTCTTCGACAACCTGGAATCCGTTCGCCTGCACGTCACCGGCGTCGAAGAAGCACACCGCCGAGCGCGCGCGAGCCCATGTCGTCACGAGTTTGATCACGGCAGGTTGGGTCAGCACCTCGCGCCCCCAGACCTCGTCATGCAGCACTGGCGAGTCATATCGCTGCTGCTTGTACTCCTGCCATTGCCGCCAGGCCTGCTGGCACGCGCGCGCCCACTCACTCGACAGGTCGTGCTCGACCGCACCCTGCGCTCGAAGTTCCTCGATCAGGCGTCGCAGGGTCAGTCGTGCCTCGCCGAGCAGGGCCGTCGTGTGGTTGTAGTGGGTCACCTCCGACAGGTCGGTGTTGATGTTCACGACCCGACGGACTCGCGGGTACCCGGTGCGAGACATGTCGGATTGGCACACAGACCGCGCGCCGATGGCCAGCAGCGCGTCGGCGTTCTCCATGGCGAAGTTGCCACTGATCGATCCCTTCGAACCGCCGACGGTCAGGTTGCGCTCGTGGTCGTAGGGGAGCACCCCGGATGCCCGGGGCGACGTGACAGCAAAGCCGTCGACAAGGGACAGCAACTCGTTCAGCTCCGGCCCGGTGCTCGCACCGCCTCCACCGACCTTCACAACCACTCGCTCGGCGTTCAGCAGTGCGCGCGCGGCTTCGGCGTAGCGGCCGTCGTCGACCGCGGCTCCGAGCGAGGGTGGGGGTCCGCTTGGCAGGGCGCGGAGATTCATCTCGACGAGCTGCGGCTGAACATTGATCGGGAGCAGCAGGAAGAACGGCTGCGCGCGATGCGGGTGATCGACAGCGTTCGCCCCGCGGCGCAGCGCTTCGGGCAGGGCCCACGGTGTGTGCAGAGAGTAGGAGGGACCCATCGCCGAGGTGAGTTTGAGGAACTGCTCTTGCTCGCCGCCGGGCAACTGCTGCATGTTCGCGCCTTCAGCCTCCGTGGTCTCGTCGGCGTAGAGGTGCCAGACGCCAATGCCGTTGCTGCTTGCCGCGAGGCTTCCCGCGAGGGCCTGAAGGGCACCGGGCCCGATCGAGGTGAACACTGCGCACTTCTGCCGGTTGACCAACGCAGGGCGGTGGCCGCGTGCGCAGCTTCGACTTCGTTGCGAACGGCATAGGTGCGCAAGGCACCTTCGGCCTCATAGACGCGCATCGCGTCGCCGAGTTCGGTGGATCCGTGGCCGAAGACGCCGATGAAGGTGCTCACGCCTTGCTTGAGCAGTCCGATGATGACCGCCTCGGCGAGTGTGAGTGAGACGCGCGCGGGCAGCGTGCCCGACTCCAGTGCCAAGTGAACTCCGCCGGCTTGCACAATGGCGGCTGCTCTCGCGGCACGCTCGTCTCTTTCGACCATGTCGGTCACAGTACAACAGGGTGTTGTCACAAACAACGCGAGCCAGATATTTGCCGTATTTGCCGTGGCAAGAGCAGCAGCCACGGACGTGCAGTTGCAAGACACGCAACGCTGTTGTACATTGCCTCCATCCAACTCATCGAAGGCGAGAGTCAATGTCACGGGGAATCCTGCGCGACCGGGCACCATTCCGGTCGGCTGCAGCATGCGCTTTGACAAGCCCGAGAGGGAGCCATTGACTGTGCAGATGAACACCACTACATCGAAATCCAGCGGAGCGCTGAACTCCGGTTTCAACGTGCTCGAGGCCGTGATCAACTCGCCAGATGGCGTGTCGGGAACGGTGATCGCGGCCGAGTTGCAGGGCGACAAGGGCAACATCCATCGCATCCTCCGATCGCTCGAAGAACGCGGTTACGTGGAGCAAGACCAGTCCACCAAGTTGTTCTCGCCTTCGGCGAAGCTCTACAGCCTGGCGGGCACGCTCATCGGTCGACAGAACCTTGCCGTGGTCGCCCGGCCCTACATGCAGGATCTCAGCGCCGAGCTCAAGGCACCGATCCACCTGGCGCGACGCGTCGCCGACGGCGGCGTGTACATCGCCAGAGTCGCTTCGGTCGGGCGGGTTGACAGTCGAGACGGAGATCGGCATGCGGCCGAGCATCCACGCGACTGCAACGGGAAAGGCGCTGTTCGTACTGGCGAACGGAGCCGAGCTGCGACGCATCTTCGACAGCCCGCTGACTCGCTACACCGCCCAAACGATCACCGACCTCGAACAGTTCGAGCGTGAACTCATGCGCGTTCAGGAGCGCGGCTATGCCCTCGATGAGGAGGAGTTGAACGTGGGAGTCTCCTGCGTTGCAGCTCCGATCTTCAACTACAACGGCGAGGTCATCGGTTCGATCGGTTCCTCCGCGGCCGTGATGAGCGTCGACGCCGAGAAGTTGCACACCAGAGGCAAGCGCATGGCGGAGACCGCCGCGTTGATCACCGAACAACTCGGCGGGCAGCGTCCCGAGACTTTCACCCCTCGAAAACCACCAACAGGAAGAGAAGATACTCATGTTCGCTAGAAACAAACCCCGCAGTCTGAAGGCAGCGGTGACGCTGACTTCAGTTCTGGCCGCTGGGGCTCTGATCCTCTCGGGCCGTGCAACGACGCCTGCTCCCAAGAGCGCCGGCACCGTTGTCAGCCTCCAGCACTACTTCAGCGGCGCCTCCGGCGAGAAGGCCTTCGCGGCGATCATCCCGCTGTGCGAGGCCAAGTCCGGCCAGAAGATCAACAACAACCCGACCACCCAGGAAGCCTTCAAGAGCGCGATCCTGGTGCAGCTCGCGGGCGGCAATGCACCCGACGTCTTCACGTACTGGGCCGGTGCAAAGACGCAATCCATCGTCGGGCGCAAGTTGCTCACCCCGCTCGATGACTTCTGGGCCAAGAACAAGCTCGACGCCGTCATGCCTCCCGGAATGGTGAAGAGTGCCTCGACGTACGACGGCTCGAAGTACCTCCTGCCCTTCTCGTATCACTTCGCGGGCATGTTCTACAACCCGAAGGTCATGGCCGCGGCCGGGATCACCACGATGCCTAAGACGTGGGATGAAATGGTCAGCGACGCCGTCACGCTGAAGGCCAAGGGCATCACCCCGTTCGCGCTCGGCTCGAAGGATGCCTGGCCGGCCCAGTTCTGGTTCGACTACATCCTGCTGCGCACCGCAGGTCCCGACTACCGCGCCAAGCTCATGAATGGGAAGGCCAGCTACAGTGACCCGCAGGTCGTGAAGGCCTTCGGCATGTGGAAGGACCTGTTCGACAAGGGCCTCTTCAACGACAGCCCCAATGGCATCACCTGGAGCGAAAACGCCTGCAGACATGGTCGCGAAGGGCCAGGCTGCCATGACGCTCATGGGGAGCTGGATCACCGGGTACTGGGACAACAACGGAGTCAAGGCTGTTGATGACTACGACATGTTCCCCTTCCCCTAGATCACTCCTGGTGTCGAGCAGGCCGCGGTTGGACCCGTTGACGGCTGGGTGATCCCGGCCAGCACCAAGAACCTCGCCGGCGCTGAGAGTGTGCTCGCGTGCCTCGCAAGCGCAAAGGTTCAGCAGCTGAACGCCCTCACGCAGGGTGCACTGGCCCCGAACACCACCGCAGATCTGTCGGCACGCAATGACGTGATCAAGAAGGTCGCCAAGGACGTCAACTCGGCGTCGACCTTCGCCTTCAACTACGACCTGGCAACTCCGCCCGAGGTCTCGAGCGAGGGGTTGAACTTCATCGCCCAATTCGTCGATACCCGAGACGGATACAAGGACCGGCTGGCACCCCTCCAGCAGCAGGTCGCCCCGCTGTTCAAGAAGTGATTCAACTCCGCCGGCGGCGAGCTTCGGCTCGCCACCGGCGGACACGTCAATGGCGAAGACATGACCCGCCAGTGGCCTCATGCCGACCGAACCAAGGATGCTCCGAATTACGAGACGCAAGACCATCTGGGCCTGGGTGTTCCTCGCACCCCCATTGCTGGCATATGGCGCAGTGGTTCTGGTGCCCGCGGTGACGTCGTTCTACCAGAGCTTCACCAATGCCTCTAACGCCTGGAGGCGCGTCGCAGGCGACCGGTACTTCGAATTACGCATGAGTTTCGCATCGACCCGGCGTTCTGGAACGCCCTGCGTGTCACCGGCATGTGGACCTTGGTCGCGGTGACCGTTCCTATTGCTCTCGCGCTCGGACTCGCCCTTGCGCTGAACGGGCTCACCCGCTTTGCGCGCACGATCAAGTCGCTGTTCTTCCTCCCGCTCGCCCTGTCGCTGGTTGTTGTGGGTCAGGTCTGGATCTGGATTCTCAAGCCGGATGACGGTCTGATCAATCTCGCCGTCAAGGCTGTGGGTCTTCCGGGCCTCTCGCATGCCTGGCTCGCCGATTCCAGCACCGCCTTGGCCGGAGTCCTCACTGCGTGGAGCTGAAAACAGATCCCGCTGGGCATGATCATCTTCCTCGCCGGCCTCACCGCTGTGTCGAGCGAGCTCATGGAGGCCGCGGCGATGGACGGGGCGAACCGGTGGCATCGATTCGTGCACGTGACCTGGCCGGCCCTCACTCCTGCGCTCGTCGTGGTCGTCTCACTCGCGCTCATCAACGCGCTCAAGAGCTTCGACATCGTGTACGTCATGACGACGGGCGGCCCATTCCGAGCCACCGAGACCCTCGCACTCTTCAGCTATCGCGTGGCATTCAACAACTATGACGCCGGTTACTCGAGCGCTGCGGCCGTCGTGCTCTTCATCCTGACCACCGTCATCATCGGGCTGTTCTTCGCCTGGACCAATCGACTGGAGGCCCGTCGTGGATAACGCCAGATCGAGGCGCAACCGTGATGCCCTGCGTCGGCGCGTGTTCACATTCGGGCTGCTGCTCGCCGCTGTGATATTCCTCGTGCCAGCGCTCGGGGCCGTCTTCACCTCCCTCCGGACCGAGGCGAGTATCGCCAACCTCGGCATCTGGAACTTCAGCGCAGATCTCACGGTCGACAACTACACCTATCTGTGGCAGCAGAGCGGCCTCGGCCGCTACCTCCTCAACTTATCTCCTGGTAACCGTGCCCGCGACGCTCCTGTCGGTGGCACTCGGGATCCTGTCCGGCTATTCCCTGGCGAAGTTCAAGCCGCGCGGGGCTCGGTTCATCACCCTGCTCCTGGTCTCGGGACTGTTCATCCCTCCGCAGATCCTCCTGCTGCCGCTCTTCCGCGCGTTCAGTCAACTCGGCCTCTACGACACGTTGTGGCCGATGATCATCGTGCATGCCGGCTACGACATTTGCTGTGCACGCTGCTGATGAGGAACTTCTTCACGACCGTGCCAGACGAGTTGCGCGAAGCCGGCATCGTGGATGGGGCATCCGAACCGCGTGTGCTGTTTTCCATCGTGATGCCTGTGGCCCGACCAGCGATCGCGGCGCTCGCAACTCTCCAGTTCACCTTCATCTGGAACGACTTCCTCTACCCGCTGATCTTCACCAGGAGCGACGAGATGAAGACCGTCATGGTCGGCCTCATGTCGCTGCAGGGGCCATTCCTCTCCGCGTACGGCCTGCAAGCCGCCCTTGCCGTGTGTGCGGAGCCTCCCGACGCTGATCATCTTCATCGTCTTCCAGAAGCAGTTCACCGCCGGTCTCACATCCGGCGCCGTCAAGGGCTGACCAACTACAGCAGTGCGTCGCCTCGGCGACTCGAAAGGAATCAACATGATCAACGTCGGCATCATCGGATGCGGCCGCATTTCTGACCTTCATGCCGCAGCTTACGAAGGCCTCGACACCGCTCGCATCGCCGCAGTGTGCGACTCGAACGTCGACAACGCACGCGACCGCGCGAACGCGTGGGGGGTGCCGGAGGATCGTGTCTTCACCGACTACGAGGAGTTGCTCGCCCTGGAAGAGATCGACATGGTCGAGATCCTGGTGCCTCATCACCTTCACACCCAAATCGCAACTGCCGCGATGCGCGCGAAGAAGCATGTCTCGCTCCAGAAGCCGATGAGTATCAGCCTCGCGGAAGCAGATGAACTCATCGCCTGCGCCGCCGAGACCGGCGTGACGTTCAAGGTCTTCGAGAACTTCATCTTCTACCCGCCGATTAGAAGGCGAAGGAGCTCGTCGACAGCGGCGAGATCGGCGAGATCGTCGGCATTCGCATCGAGTCGAACCCCGGCACGAGCCCGACGGCCTCGGGCAGTCCCCGGCTGCCCAAGCGTGGCGCATGAACTTGGAGACCTGCGGGGGTGGCCCTCTCGTCTTCGATGACGGCCATCATAAGTTCGCGATCGCCTGGCACCTTCTCGGCCTGCCGACCACTGTTCATGCCTTCATCGGCTCCTGGGTGGGCGGCTACCTCGACGCCCCGTCGATCGTGAGCTGGGTGCATGAGGGGGGAGCCGTGGGCTCTCTGGAGGTGGTGTACTCCCGGAGCTGCTCATCAAGACTCGCCATTATGCACAGGACGACAGGGTCGAGATCACCGGGACCAAGGGAGTCATTTGGGTGACGCAGGGCCATGGACGCTTGTACGACCACCCACCGGTCGAGCTCTACGCCGACGGCGTTCTCACTAGTTTCGACGACATCCCGACTGGCTGGGAGACCAGCTTCATCCGATCGGGACGTCATTTCATCGACGCGTTGACGAATGGCACTCCTCCGCAACTCGACGGCAGGTCGGGGAGAGAGATCCTGGAGTTCGCGCTCGCCGCGCAGCGGTCGGCGGCCGCGCGCAGCGAGGTCACCCTTTCGCGCGACTAGTGTCGAGCGTTCGGGCAATTCTTGCGATCGATGAAGGCACGACCGGAACCCGGGCCGCTTGGGTCACTGCGGATGGCCGGGTGCACGGGGTCGAGTACCGCGCTCTGACGGTGCAGGCGAGCGTGGGCGGAATCGTCGAACAGGACGCCAACGTGATTCTGCGCGAAACGCTCGATGCCTGCCGCGCCGTCGTGCATCGCGCCGCCGAGGCGGGGGTGACGCTGGTTGCCCTGGCTTTGGCGACCCAGCGCGGCTCCGCCGTACTGTGGGACACCGTCACCGGTGCTGCGCTGGCTCCGGCGGTGTCGTGGCAGGACGGCAGACACGCGGACCGGATGGCATCCTTGCGCAGCTGGGACAACGAGCTGATCCGAACGACGGGTCGCCCCAGTGGCGGACGCTCGCCGTACCTGTGGGCGGCGGACCAGATCGAGACGGGCGACGTCGCTCGAGCGCGTGCCGCCGGTCGCCTCGCCTTCGGCACCATGGAGAGCTGGTTGCTGTGGCATCTGACGGAGGAGAGAGTCCACGTCTCGACCGCCACAGTCGCCTGCTCGGCGGGGGGCTACCTCCTCGAGGACCATGCGTACAAGACCGAGTGGATCGAAGCACTGGGCTTTCCGTCAGAACTGCTCCCTCCACTTCGGCAGGATGTGGACCACTTCGGTGTCACCGACGCCGATGCCGTGGGCATTTCGGTTCCGGTGCTCGCTGCTGTGGGCGACCAGCACGCCGGCATGGTGGGACTCGGTTGTCTCAATGCGGGTCAGGCGATGTGCCTGCACGGCACCGGCAGCTTCGTGGATCTGCTGACCGGTACTGCGCTTCCAGGGCGCTCGGACACCAGTTCCGCGGCTTTGACCCTCACCGCGTGGCGGCGCCATGGGGAGTCGCGCTTCTCGGTGGAGAGCTTCACGGCGACCACCGGTTCCGCCTTGGACTGGGCCAGCGGTCGTCTCGGATGGTTCGAGTCGAGCCGAGACATCACGAGGCTCGCCGAAACCGTCTCGTCCGCCCAGGGGGTCATGTTCCTTCCGGCGCTCGCAGGATTGCGAGTGCCGATGCTCGAGCCTCGCGCGCGAGCGGTGCTCAGCGGTCTCTCGATGGAGACAAGTCGCGCGGACATCGCTTTCGCAATCCTGGAGGGCGTCGCGCACTCGGTAGCCTCCGGCGTTCGTGCCGTGACCGCGGCGGCGGGGATCGAGCCGACGGAGGTCATGGTCGGCGGGGGGTTGTCGTCGAGCGATCCGCTGATCCAGATGCAGGCCGACCTTGTCGGCGTTCCCATGCGCCGGCCACCAGAGCACGAGAAATCGAGCCTCCGGGGGGCAGCCTTCCTCGCCGGCGCGGACGGCCTGCTCTGGAACTCGTTGGAGGCGGCCGTCGCCTCACTAGGAGGCGGCGACATCTTCGAACCGAGACTCTCCGCCGAAGACCGGGACGAGAAGCGCACGGCATGGGAGTCCCGTGTCGCGGCCGAACTGCGCCTCCTGCCCGAAGCAGACGACAACCCTCATGACCGAAGTACGCGACAACAGGAGAGATGACGATGGTGGGACTACCCGGGCGCAGACCCCAGCCCGAACACGAGGCGATGACGGCCGATCACCCGTTGACGCTGCGGCGCAGTGATGCGGTCGCGGCGATCGATGGAGAGCGATTCGATGTGATCGTGGTGGGCGGCGGCGTCACCGGTGCCTACGCTGCGCTGGACGCGCAGCTGCGCGGCTTCCGTGTCGCACTGCTCGAGAAAGACGACTTCGCCTCCGGCACCTCCTCGAAGTCGTCGAAGATGATTCATGGTGGCCTGCGCTACATCGAGCAGGGCAACCTGCCTCTTGTTCGCCGGTCGCTGCTCGAGCGTCAGCGTCTGCGCAGGAACGCCCAGCACCTTGTGCAGCGGTTGCCGTTCCTGTTCCCCATCCTCAGCCAGGACGGCGTCATCAATCCGAAGCTCGCCGCGGGCTTCGAGGGCGCGCTCTGGGCCTACGACCTGGCAGGGGGATGGCGGGAAGGCGTTCTGCACCAGAAGCTGTCGCGAAATGAAGTTCTCGCGCACTGCGCGAGTTTCAAGTCGGAGCATCTCAGCGGTGGGTTCATGTACTACGACGCCAGGGCTGATGACGCACGACTGACTCTGACCCTGGCCCGCACCGCCGCGTTTCATGGAGCCCGGGTGCTCAACGGGGCGAAGGTGACCAGTATCACCCGAAGCGGTGGCCGAGTGAATGGCGTCGTTGTGGAGGTCGACGGACGGGAGATCACCGCATCGGCCGGTGCAGTGGTCATGGCGACCGGTGTCTGGCTACGGGATTGGAGCGGCGCGGACGCCTCGATCGAGACACCTCCTATCCGCCCGGCCAAGGGCGTGCACATCGCGGTGCCGTGGCTGAAGATCCGCAATGACTGCACCGTCACGATCCCGGTACCGGGACGGGCGCGCCGCGCGACCATCACGCGCTGGAACGATACGGCGTACATCGGCACGACCGACGTCGACTATGCGGGCGACCTCGACGATGTTCACTGCACGAGGGAGGAACTCGATTTCCTCCTCGACGGAGCGAAATCCGCCCTCAACATCGACATCCGGCCAGAGGAGGTGCTGGGCAGCATGGCGGGACTTCGACCGCTTGTCGCCCCACCCGGCGGGCAGAGCGTCGAGGTCAAACGCAACCACGAGATCCGCACCGACCGCGATGGGCTGGTGACCGTCGTCGGCGGCAAGCTCACGACGTCGCGTCACATGGCCGAGCAGGTGATCGATGCTGCCCAAGCCGTGCTCGGCGTTCGACGGCGGTGCCGTACGACGCGCGCTCACCTCCTAGGGGCAGCCGGCTAGACGCCGAGGCGGTCGTTGCGACGGGAGGGCTCGCCGCGCACCTGGGAGAGCGGTACGGCACCGAGGCACATTTCGTCACCGACATCGTCATCGCCGAGCCGAGCCTGGCCGAACCGATCGTCGAGGGCCTGCCGTATCTCGCGGCCGAGGTGGTCTACGCCGCCCGTCACGAACTGGCGCGCACCGTCGACGATGTGCTGTCGAGACGGATGCGCGCGCGCATGATGGCGCGCGACGCCTCCGCGCGCGCGGCCGAGCGGGTCGGGGGACTACTCGCCCGCGAACTCGGCCTGTCTGAGTCGGAGACGGCGACTCAGATCAACGACTACACGACGAGCGTGGCTCGAGAACGGGCCATTCTGATGGAGAAAACGCGTGATCAGCAAGGAAGCAGTCCATCGCGGCTACAACCGCGGCAACTACGTGGTGGGTGCTCCAACGCCACCGCACTGGGCTGCCCGGCTGGAGGCGCCCGCCCTCGGAGATGCGTACTTCCAATCGACTCCGGTCGCGGTACCTGCTGCGGCGCTCGACGCGCTGCGTGCCGCGGCGGACGTTGTCGTCACCGATCGTGCTGAGGTGATCGCGGGCACCCGCGACTGGTGGGCGGGAAGCATGATCGGCGAGACATCGGGCCGCCCCGCCACGCCGACGGCCGTCATCGCGAAGGTCTCCCGCACCGAGCAGGTGCAGGCGGTCATGCGCGTGGCGACGACGTACGGGCTGCCGGTGACGGTGTCCGCGGGCCGCAGCAACGTGACGGGTTCGGCGCTGCCTGTGCACGGGGGGATCGTGCTGGATGTGTGCGGTCTCGATCGGTTCGTCGGGTTCGACGAGCACAGCCAGATCGTCGAAGTCGAGGCCGGGGTGTTTGGGGACATCTTCGAGCAGACCATCCAACGCGACTTCGGGATGACGATGGGCCACTGGCCGTCCTCATACGGGATCAGCACTGTCGGGGGCTGGGTGGCCTGCCGTGGCGCGGGTCAGCTCTCCACGCGCTACGGGAAGATCGAGGACATGGTCTACGGCATGGACGTCGTGCTCGCCGACGGTGAGTTGATCACCGTCGGCAACGGATCGCACGCCGCGGTCGGGCCCGATCTGATGCAGTTGTTCATCGGCTCGGAGGGAACGCTCGGCGTGATCACCACCATCCGATTCAAGGTGGTGCGTCTTCCTGATTACGGCCGCGCGACGGCGTATGGATTCGACACCTTCGCCGAGGGGCTCGAGGCATGTCGACAGATCATGCAGGCCGGGGCCACTCCGGCGGCACTGCGGCTCTACGACGAGCTCGAGAGTGGCGTGCAGTTCGCGGCGGACGGCACGAACGTGCTGCTCATCGCCGATGAGGGCCCCCGGGAGCTGGTGGATGCCGGCCTCGACATCGTCGAGCGTATCTGCGAGCGGCTGGGCACGCGGCTGGACGGTGCGGCGATCTTCGAGCAATGGCTGTCGACCCGTTTTCTCACCGGCAAGAGTGCCGAAGGCTTCACCCCGGGCCCGGGTTTCGTCTCGGACACCCTGGAAATGGTCGGGCCATGGCGGGATCTTCCCGCGATCTACCAGGAGGTCGTCGCAGCGCTCTCGGCGGTTCCGGGTACGCTCGCCGGTTCGGCTCACCAGTCCCACGCATACGTCGACAGTGCATGCCTCTACTTCTCGTTACGCGGGGAAGTGGAGGTCGACCAGCGCGCCGAGTGGTACCGGGCCGCGTGGGATGCCGCGAACTCCGTCCTGCTCACGCACGGAGCGAAGCTCAGCCATCACCACGGGATCGGGCTGCTGCGGTCACCGTACATGGAGAGCGCATGGGGAGGTGCCTTCCGCGGCCTGCGTGCGGTCAAGCACGCCCTCGACCCGCAGAACCTCTTGAATCCGGGCAAACTCGGTCTCGGCTAAGTCGTCCCAGTGTCGGCCGTGAGCAGCAGGTGAGCGGACTGCATGTCGATCAACTGACGAACCGCCGATCCGGCGGCGAGGGCATCCATCCCCGCGTTGATCTGGTCGAGAGTGATGTGCGAACTGATCAGGTGCTCGACGGGGAGGCGGCCGGCGCGCCACATGTCGACGAAGATCGGGATGTCGCGGGCTGGGACGGCCGAGCCCAGGTAGCTGCCGATGATCGCGCGGCCCTCGGCGACCAGCGCGGTCGGAGAGATGCTGATCCGGGCTTCGGCGGGAGGAAGACCGACCGTGATGGTCCTGCCTCCCGGAGCAGTGAACCCGATGGCAGCCTCGAGTGCCCGCACATTACCCGCAGCCTCGATGACGATGGGGCTCTGAACGGCGGCCTGGATCGCATCGGCGGGAGAATACGCGGCGACAGCTCCCAGTGAGCGAGCGAGCTCGAGCTTGGAGGGCACCGCGTCAATGGCGATGACGTCGACTCCTTCGAGAGCGATCGCCGTGATGAGAGCCGCCATGCCGACCCCGCCGAGCCCGACAACGACGACGGTCTGACCTGAGACCGGTCGCCCGGCGTTGATCACCGCTCCACCGCCGGTCAACACCGCACAACCCATGACCGCGGCCACGTCGGGCGGGACATCCATCGAGACGGGGACGACCGAGGAACGAGAGACGACCGCATGGGTGGCGAACGCCGAGACCCCGAGGTGGTGATGGACGACCTCGCCGTTACGCGAGAGTCGCACACCGCCGCCGAGCAGGGCGCCCTCGGTATTGGACCGAGAACCCAGCACGCATGGACGGAGTCCGTCGCTCGAGCATCCCTCGCAGTTCTCGCATCGCGGCATGAACGTCATGACGACGCGGGTGCCGATGTCGAGATCGGTGATCCCGGCTCCAACTTCATCGACAATGCCGGCCGCCTCATGCCCGAGGAGCATCGGGACGGGTCGCGGGCGGGTACCGTCGACAACCGAGAGGTCGGAGTGGCACAACCCGGCCACCTCGATCCGCACCCGCAGCTCGCCCCGGCCCGGCGGGGCGAGCTGAAGTTGCGAGACCGTCAACGGTCGTGATGCGGCGAAGGGAGCGGCGCGCCCGACCGCCTCCAGTACGGCGCCGGTAATGATCACGCCACGCCGCCGAGGTCTCGTGTGTGCATGGTGATGATCGCCCGGCCGGCGATCTCGCCTCGGGAGAGCGCCGCGAACGCCTCGTTGGACTCTTCGAGGCTGAAGCGCCGAGTCACGAGCGCCTCGACATCGAATGCGCCGTCCGCTGCCAGTTCGGCGACCCGGGGGAGGTCCGTTCGGGTACGCCCTCCGAACGACCCCGTGATGGTGTGCCCGCGTCGAACCAGCGGTGTGATGTCGACGTCCGCTGTTGCCGCGCCAGCAGCGATACCGATCGCCACCATGCGGCCCCCGTCCGCGAGCATGCGCGTGGCCTGGGAGAAGGTCGCGGGAAGTCCGAGCGCCTCGAAGGCGACGTCCACACCTCCGCAGATCTCACGGACCGCGGCGACTGGTTCCGCGCGAAGCGAGTTCACGGTGTGAGTGGCGCCCAGAGCGACGGCGGCCGCGAGCTTGTCGTCGGCGATGTCGACGGCCACGATCGTCGTGGCCCCCGCTGCCCTGGACATCTGCACAAGACTCGAACCGACTCCTCCCACCCCGATGATGGCAACTGTCTGACCGGTCTTCACCTGACCCGCGTGCGTCACTGCACCATAGGAAGTCAGCCCGGCGCATCCGAGAATGCACGCGCTCACCAGGTCGACACCTTCAGGGAGTCGAGCCAGCGCCGAAATCGGCACCACCGCGTATTCGGCAAGACCACCCATCGAGTACATCGCGAGGAATCCACCATCGGGCATCGCGACCCGGCTTGTGCCGTCGTACAGTGTTCCGTTCACGCGGTTCTGTGCGAAGAAGTTCTCGCACATGTCATCTCGACCGCGTCTACATGCTGCGCAGCGGGTGCAGGGCATGATGAAGGCTCCCACGACGTCGTCGCCGACACTCAAGCCGCTCGTGCCCGCAGTGCCGTCCCCGAAGGAAACGATCACGCCACTGATCTCGTGCCCGAGGACGGCAGGTCGCGGGAAGCTGACCTCGCCCTTCATCACGTGAAGATCGGTGTGGCAGACGCCGCAGGCGGCGACGCGTACCAACGCCTCATCCGCCTGGGGAATCGGTACATCGATCTCGACGATCCTCAGCGATGGTCGATCGTCATCGAGGATGGCGGCCTTCATCCGCCGGGACGCGGGAACTTCTGCGCCGGATGGGCGATCCGTGGCACTTGCGGGCATCGTCGCACTCTCTGCCTCGGGCTCTCCGCGACCGCCTCAGTGTGCCCGCACTGGCCGCATGCAATCAACAAGCATTACTGCGCACCCGGTCTGCGTTTCTGCAGTCACTCCAAGGGCACCAAGTCCTTCCTGCGCAGGTCCACCTCGTGGTGGAGGGCCTGGCGCACTAGGGAGGTGAGCTCCGACGCCGCGCTCTCGCGTCGGGTGCTCATGAAGAATTGGAGTTCGAATCGCACCTCGGTGGGGAGCACCCTCGTCAGGCCCGGCTCTGGCTCTCCCAGGAAGCACGGAAGCAGTCCGATGCCGGCCCCCTGGCGGGTTGCCTCCAGCTGAGCGAGCACGTTGGTCGAGCCGAAGCCGACCCGCATTCCCGCAAAACTGCGCGTGAGATCGAGCTCCGCGACCGAGAGAAGTGAGTCGACGTAGAAGATGAGTCGATGATCCCGCAGTCCGGCGAGATCCTCGATCGGGGCATGCGACGAGCGGTAGGAGTGACTCTCGTAGAGAGCGAGCGAGTACGGCGTGAGAAGTTCGGTTGAGAGCCGGCGGCCTTGAGGCACACCGATACTGATGGTCAGGTCATATCCGGCTCCCCGACTCGATGGCGGGCGCGTCGAGGTGACCAGCTCGATCGATACGCCGCGGTGTCGCGTGAGGACTCCAGCGAGTGCCGGGGTGACGAAGCTGACACCGAAACCATCGGGAGCGGCGATCCGGAGCGAGCCGCTCGCCCCGTCCGTCTCGCCGTTCACGACATCGTGGACGTTTCGCATGATGGCGTCGAGCGGGGCGGCGCTCTCGACAACCGCCTGTCCCACCGTGGACAGTTCCCATCCGTCGGATCCTCGCGTAACAAGGGTCGCCCCGAGGGTTCTTTCCAATCGATGGATCCGTCGGCTCAGGGTCGTCTGGTCCAGCCCCGACATCGCTGCCGCGGTCGTCATGCGCCCGGTGCGGGCGAGGGCGAGCAAGAGGCGGAGGTCGTCAGAACTGACGTGGTCTGCGGGGCGCATAGGGGGAGCTTGTCACGCGGTCCTTCGTGTGAAGCCCTGTGGCGATCGCGGGTCCATCGATCGGGTCGTGCACGTAGAGTCGTGCCAATGGGGACCAACGCAATGCGGCTCGACGCGATGTCTCGCTACACCAGTACCCGCAAGGGCCCACGGTGACCACCGGCAGCGCTGATGCGCCGTTCTCGCTCGAGGGCAGACGGGCGTTCGTGACGGGGGCGAACCGCGGCCTCGGCCGGGCGATCGCCCTCGGGCTGGCCCGGGCAGGTGCCGACATCGGGCTGGGCGTGCGCCGCGCCGAATCGGCACGCGAGCTCGCGGCCGAGATCGAGGCGATGGGGCGCCGGGCGGTCGTCGCCGAGTGCGACGTCACCCGCCTCGATGCGGCCCGGGCGGCGATGGATGACGTCAGCGAGCGGCTCGGCGGTCTCGACATCCTGGTGAACAATGCGGGCGGCGGCATCGGGGGCGACGCGATCGAGGTCACCGAAGCGGACTTCGATGCGGTCTGGGCGCTGAACACCCGATCGACCTTCTTCCTCTCCCAGCACGCGGCGCGCGTCATGGCGACAACCGGAGGCGGATCGATTGTGAACGTGGCGTCGCAGGCGGGACTCGTCGCGCTGCCGGGGGAGTCCTCGTACTGCATCAGCAAGGCCGCGGTGATCCACATGACCAAGGTTCTTGCCGTGGAATGGGGGCCGCTCGGCATCCGGGTCAATGCGGTGGCACCCACCTTCATCGAGACCGACGGAACCGCCGCGGCGCTCGCCGACGAGGGGTTCCGCGCGGACGTGATCGAACGCATCGCGGCCCTGCACCGGATCGGGATACCCGAGGAGGTGGCGGGCGCGGTCACCTTCCTCGCGTCGCCGGCCGCCGCGTTGGTAACGGGTGTCACTCTTCCGGTCGACGGAGGCTGGACCGCCCGGTGAGCATTCACCCGCCGACGGCGTCCGGCAGCACGGGAGCGGCGGGCTGTCACAATAGCGATATGACCGACCCCCGCCTCGCCGTCATCGTTCTCGCCGCAGGCCAGGGCACCCGCATGAAGAGCTCGCGTGCCAAGGTGCTGCATCCCCTGGCCGGCGTGCCGCTGATCGGGCACGTGCTCGCCACGGCGCGAGAACTCTCTGCCGCCCATGTGATCGTGGTGGTCCGGCACGAGCGCGAGACCGTCTCGGCGGCGATCGTCGAGTTGATGCCCGAGGCCATCATCGTCGATCAGGACGAGGTGCCGGGCACCGGCCGAGCCGTCGAACTCGGGCTCGGCGCGCTGCCGAACGGCTTCGAGGGTGACGTCGTCGTCGTCAGCGGCGACGTGCCTTTGCTCGACGTTCGCACCCTCTCCGGCCTGGTCGAGTCGCATCGCGGCGCGATGGCATCCGCCACCGTTCTCAGTGCGATGGTCGGCGACGCCACCGGCTACGGCCGCATCGTGCGCGACGCGAGCGGCGCGGTGCTGAGCATCGTCGAGCAGAAGGATGCGACGGCCGACGAGCTGGCCATCCTCGAGATCAACTCCGGAACCTACGTGTTCGCGGCGTCCGCCCTGCGCAGCCAGCTGCCGCGGGTGACGACCGGCAACGCCCAGGGCGAGAAGTACCTCACCGATGTGATCGGCTTGCTGCACACGGCGGGCCAGGTGATCGATGCGGTGCCGGCGCCCGAGGCATGGATGGTCGAAGGCGTGAACGATCGCGTCCAACTGGCCGCGACCGCGGCCCGGCTCAACGCGATGATCGTGCGCGGCTGGCAGCTGGCGGGGGTAACCGTGCAGGATCCGGCGACCACCTGGATCGACATCCGCTCATCCTTGGCCGAAGACGTCGAACTGCTGCCCGGCACGCACATCGCCGGAGCGACCAGCATCGCCCGCGGAGCGCGCATCGGGCCGCAGACCACCCTCGTCGACTGCGAGGTCGGCGAGAACGCCACCATCAGCCGCAGCGACGCGACGCTCGCGGTGATCGCAGCCGGGGCATCCGTCGGTCCGTTCGCCTACCTGCGCCCGGGCACCGAACTCGGCGAGCACGGCAAGATCGGCACCTTCGTCGAGACCAAGAACGCCAAGATCGGCGCGGGCAGCAAGGTGCCGCACCTCAGCTACATGGGCGACGTCACGGTCGGCATCGGCACCAACATCGGCGCCGGTGGTATCACGGCGAACTACGACGACATCAGCAAGCTGGCCACGGTGATCGGTGACCAGGTGCACACCGGCGTGCACAACGCGTTCATCGCGCCCGTCACGATCGGCGACGGCGCGAAGGTCGGCGCGGGGGCCGTGATCCGCAAAGACGTTCCGCCCGGCGCGCTCGCGATCAGCGTCGCCCCGCAACGCAACGTCGAGGGCTGGACGGAGAAGAATCGAGCGGGCACGGCGTCGGCCGCCGCCGCTGCGAGCGCCGCCACCGAAGGCACCGACTGAATCGGTAGACTGATCGTCCAGAGCCCCGACGGCGGAAGGCGGATCGTGTCGGCGATCAAGATCGGCAGCCAGAAGAGACTGGTCATCGTCTCGGGGCGGGCCTACCCAGAACTCGCCGCGGATGTCGCCGCAGAGCTCGAGACCGAGCTCGTGCACACCGACGCCCGCACCTTCGCGAACGGCGAGATCTACGCCCGGTTCGACGAGAGCGTGCGCGGAACCGACATGTTCGTCATCCAGTCGCACAGCAAGCCGATCAACGAGTGGCTGATGGAGCAACTGATCATGGTGGATGCCGCCAAGCGCGCCAGCGCCAAGCGCATCACCGTGGTCGCCCCGTTCTATCCCTACGCGCGGCAGGACAAGAAGGGCCGCGGTCGCGAGCCGATCTCGGCACGCCTGGTCGCCGACCTGTTCAAGGCCGCAGGGGCCGACCGGATCATGAGCGTCGACCTGCATGCCGCGCAGATCCAGGGCTTCTTCGACGGCCCCGTCGATCACCTCTTCGCCATGCCGGTGCTCCTGGAGCACCTGCAGGCCAAGCTGGATCCGGCCACCCTCACGGTGGTCTCACCCGACCTGGGCCGCGTGCGGGTCGCCGACGTCTGGAGCGACAAGCTCGGTGCGCCGCTGGCGATCATCCACAAGCGGCGCGATCCGCTGGTGCCGAATCAGGTCAGCGTGCACGAGATCGTCGGCGAGGTCGAGGGCCGGGTCTGCCTGATCGTCGACGACCTGATCGACACCGGGCGCACGATCGTGAAGGCGGCGCAGGCGCTCAAGGATCACGGCGCGATCGGCGTGGTGGTCGCGGCGACGCACCCGGTGTTCTCCGATCCCGCGGTCGAGATCCTGCAGAGCGACTTCATCGACTCGGTGGTGGTCACCGACACGCTGCCGGTCCCGCCCGAGAAGCGCTGGGACCGCCTGACCGTGCTGTCGATCGCGCCGCTGCTCGCTCGGGCGATCCACGAGGTGTTCGACGACGGCTCGGTGACGTCGATGTTCGACGGCGCCGCCTAGAAGCCGTAGCGCAGGGCGCCGATATCGCTCTGCGTGGCAAGGCGGGGAAACCAGTTCAGCACTCGGCACGCCAGCCGCTGACCCCATGGCATGCGCGCCACGAACGGTGAGCGGCTCAGCATCGCCTGCTCGCGCAACCGGAGCTTCGGATCCCAACTCTCGGGGCTGCGCGGGTCATCGAACGCTGTTCCCGTTCCCGGATCGAGCCCGATCGCACGGATCGCGTGGATGTGCTTCAGCAACCGGGACGCGAGGGTGGTGTACCCATTCATGACGATTTCGCCGGTGGGGAAGTGGGCGACGATTCGGCGCACGAGTGCCACCATGTCATCCGGCGCAACGAAGGGGATGAAGCCGTCGGCGATCACGAAAACCGGGCGATCGGAGGGGAGCTCTTCGAGCCAGTCGTCCGCGGTTGCGTCTGTGCTCAGCTCTCGGACCGCAATGGACGCAGGCTGCGGAGTTCCGACCCGTCGGCGCACCTTCATCACCGAGTCGAAGTCGACGTCGTACCAGTCGACGCCTCGTGGTGGAGAGACTCGACATGCGCGGTCATCGAGGCCGCAGCCGAGCTCGATCACGATGGCGTCTGGATGGTTCGCGATGAACGTTCTGCACCAGTCGTCGAGCAGTCGGCCGCGGATCGCAACGGTGAATTTCTCCTTGTCGGGCATCCGGAGGGCGGCGAAGTCATAGTCGAGTCGATCTTGCAGGCTGATCGACCATTGGTCATCGAGAATGGGCTGGGGCGTTCGGGCGTCCCTCGCCCGCGAGACGACCGTCAGGTAGATCGTTCGTTCAACCGGGGTCAAAGGGTCGGGGGTGATGCGCGTCATCGCTCCGGGTTCCCTTCCGCGGCGACGAGCCCGTCAGCGACGAACTCGGCGAGGAAGCTGCGCTCGTCAGCGCTGAGCACCGCACCGGTTCGGGCGAGCGAGGCGTAGTGGCTGTGTGGGACATCGAAGGTCATGGCGAGTTGGGTTGCAGCTGCGGGAAATGGTCGGATCCACCCCCGACTCATTGCGTCCTCGAATAGCGCAAGCAGCCCGGCACCCGAACCGTCGTCAGCGAGCATGCCCAGTTCGCGGAACGTTGCCCATCGATCCGCCCGCTCCCAGTTGAGGATCTCCCGCGCCGCAGAGTGAGAGTCGAGAAAGGCGATGTTCGCCGCGACGATCGCGCGCACCGAGGCGTGGAACTCGGCGGCCGACCGGGGGCGCGTCGATGTTACGGCGTCGGTGATTTCGGAGCGGGATGCTGTGGCATCCGAGCGCGTCCTCTCAAGCACCGAGCGGTACAGCCCCTTCTTGTCGCCGAACCGGTGGAACAGGAGCGCCTTGTTCGTGCCAGACGCCTCCGCAATGCGGTCGACGCGCGCTCCGGCGAAACCGTTGTGCGCGAATTCCGTCTCTGCTGCGGCGAGGATCCCCGCGGTCGATCGCGCTGCATCGCGCGACCGTCGCGGCTGCACGGTGTTCGGCATCGGCATCGGCATCGGCATCGGCCTTGGCATTGTCATTGGCCTCCGCTCTAATAAGTAACTAGATACTTATTACCAGTGGGTAGCTGCCGGGTCAAGCCGCGTGCTTCCCGCGCCCGAGCCCTATTTCTTGATGGATGCTGCGCCCGTCGCCGCCACGAACGCCCGAGACTCCTCGGCCAACCTCCGCCAGTCCGCCGCAGGAGTCACGACCACCCACTCGCGCATGACCCGGTTGCCGCCGGTCGAGAACGGCTGACCATCATCGTTCGCGATCAGCTCGGCGACGCGCCCGGCCGGCAGCTTGAGCAGCAGACCGCCGTGCCCAACCGAGGCGAACAGCTTGCCGCCGACCATCAGCGACATCCGGCCGAAGGCGCGCTCGAGCGAGACGCCGGGGGCGGCGAGCAACTCGGCGGTCAGGTCGTCCCACCGCGCAGCATCGGCCGCAGCAGGATCCGACCGGGGCGCCATCAGGCCGGCGTACCCGAGGGCCGGTAGGTGAGCCCGGGGATCATTCCCAAGGCGCGAAGCATCACCTCGGTGCCGTCGAAGGTGCGCGCGTAGCAGTACCAGCCCGGACCGTTGCCGCCCCAGAGCTGCAGCCGCGCGTCGGGCGTCGAATCCGGAGCGGTCGCCGAGACGACGATGGCGCACGCGGCACCCGCGGTCTCGACCTGCACGCTGATCGTGTAGACCACTCCCGGAAGGATGAGCGCCACGACGGCGATCACGATGACGACCCGCATGACCTTGATGGTCAGCGGGCGCCGAATCGAGCGCCCGTCGCCTGGCACGTATTCGGCGAGTTCCGGGTGGTACTCGTCGTCCGACATCGTGGCCCCAGTCTCGCACGGTCGTGTTCATCCCCTCCCGCTACGATCCGGACCGTGACCCAGCTGCAACGCCGCCTCGGCATCCCGTCCGCCACGGCCATCGGGGTGGCCTCGATGCTCGGCGCGGGGATCTTCTTCGTGTGGGCGCCCGCGGCGGCGGATGCCGGCACCGGCATCCTGATCGCCCTTCCGCTGGCCGCCGTGGTCGCCGTGCTCAACGCGCTGAGCACGACTCGGCTCGCCATGGCCCACCCGGTGTCGGGAGGGGCGTACGCCTACGGTCGAGCCGAGCTGGGCCCGGTGCCGGGGTTCATCGCGGGCGTGCTCTTCCTGGTGGGCAAGACGGCGTCAGTGGCGGCGATCGCGTCGATCGCTGGGGCGTACCTCTGGCCGCAGTTCGAGCGCCCGGTCGCGGTGGCCGCCGTGCTCGTGCTCGCGACGGTGAACGCCACGGGCATCCGCAGCACCGCGGTGGTGAGCATCGTGATCGCGGCGGCGGTCGTCGCCGTGCTGGTGACCGTCCTGGTGGTGACCACGGTGCAGGGCGCCGGCTCGCCGCCGCGCAGTCCGCTGGTGCTGACCGGCGGACCACTCGGGGTGCTGCGGGCGGCCGCGCTGATCTTCTTCACGTTCGCCGGCTACGCCCGCATCGCCACCCTCGGCGAGGAGGTTAAGGATCCCGCGCGCACCCTGCCGCGCGCGGTGGTGGTGGCGCTCGGGATCGTGCTGCTGCTGTCGGCGACGATCGCGATCGTCCTGCTCCTGCGGCTCGGCACGGCGGGGCTCTCGGTCAGCAGCTCACCGCTCGCCGACGCGGCCGGCCGTGGAACGGTGCTGCTCGTCCGGATCACCGCCGCGGTGGCCTGCCTCGGCTCGCTGCTGAGCGTGCTGGCCGGACTCAGCCGCACCTCGCTGGCGATGGCGCGCGACGGCGAGCTGCCCGGCGGACTCGCGCGGATCTCGGAGCGCACGGCGACTCCGCTGGTGGCAGAGATCGTCGTCGCAGCGGTTGGCATCACGGCGGTGCTGCTGCTCGATCAGGCGCGGTTGGTCGGGGTCTCGGCCTGCGCCGTGCTCGGCTACTACGGCGTCGCCCATCTCGCCGCCCTGGGCCGCGCACGGCATCTCGGCGCACGGGTGCCAGTGCTCGCCGTCCTGGGACTCATCGGCTGCGGCGCGCTCGCGCTCTCGACGCCCTGGCAGGCGGTCGTTGCGGTCGTCGCGCTCGTGCTGTTCGCGCTCGCCGTGCGGGCGGTGGTCCACCGGGTGCGGCGCGCGTAGCGTGTGGCCATGGCCTCCGCGTCCGACACCCACCTGCTGACCCGGCTCGCCGCGGGGGTCGGGGTCGAGCCGGATGCCGCGACTTTCACCGGGTCCGGAACGCTCGCCTCGTTCTATCCGGTGTCGTCACTGGCGTCGGCGTCGATCGCCGTGGCCGGACTGGCGACCGCCGAGCTGCGGGGTGCCGCCGGACTGGGCGAGTCGGTCGTCGACGTCGACCGCGCGCTGGCCGATGCCTGGTTCGGGCTCGCCCTGCGACCGATCGGCTGGGAGCTGCCATCGCCCTGGGATCCGATCGCCGGCGACTACGCGACGCGGGGAGCGGCCGGCGGCCACGGCTGGATCCGTCTGCACACCAACGCGCCGCACCACCGGGCAGCCGCGCTTCGCGTTCTCGGGCTCACCGCGGAGCATGCCGACCGGGAGGCCGTGGCCGCAGCGGTCGCAGGCTGGGATGCCGGGGAGCTCGAATCCGCCGTGGTCGCCGCGGGCGGATGCGCCGCCGAGTTGCGCACGCCCGCGGAGTGGGCCGGGCATTCGCAGGGCGCCGCGGTCGGCGCCGAGCGGCTGGTGGTGACTGAACGCACCGGCCCTTTGGATGCCGCGACCTCCCCCTGGGCACCCACCGCCGCCCAGCCGCTCGCCGGGCTCCGGGTGCTCGACCTGACCCGGGTGCTGGCCGGACCGGTGGCCACCCGACTGCTCGCCGGGCTCGGCGCGGAGGTGCTGCGCATCGATCCGCCCGACTGGGACGAGCCCGGGGTGGTGCCCGAGATGACGCTGGGCAAGCGCGCCGCTCGGCTCGACGCCCGCGATCCCGCGGGCCACGACCGGTTGCTCGAACTCCTGGCCGGTGCCGACGTGCTGGTCAGCGGCTATCGAGCGGATGCGCTGGAGCGGCTCGGACTGGGCGATGACGTGCGTTCGCGCATCCGGCCCGGCCTGGTCGACGTGTCGCTCGACGCCTACGGGCATACCGGTCCATGGGCGAACCGGCGGGGCTTCGACAGCCTGGTGCAGATGTCGAGCGGCATCGCGGCCGCGGGTCTCGCGGATGGCAGCTCCGAGAGGCCCACTCCGCTGCCCGTGCAGGCGCTCGACCACGCCACGGGGTACCTCGCCGCCGCCGCCGTGCTCGTCGGCCTGGCGAATCGGGCGCGTGACGGCGCGGGCACCCGATCGCGCCTGTCCCTAGCCAGAACCGCAGTCGAACTCGAGGCGGCACGCGGCCTCGCCACGGACGCTCCCACCGCGGCTCCGGCGTGGCGGAGCACCCCGCTCGTCACCGAGTGGGGTGCCGCCGAACTGCTGCCCGCGCCGCTCACGGTGGGCGGGCATCCACTGGTCTGGGCGCTGCCGCCCCGTTCGCTCGGATCGGACGATCCGCTCTGGTCGGGGCGGTGAGCGCGCTCAGCGCCGCCGGTAGTAGTCCTTCCACACCAGGCGGTGGATCGGGATCAGGCGGGGCAGCGAGCGCAGCCCCGGGATGAACGGCACCAGCATGAGTGCGAGCGTCAGGATCGCGACCAGCACCACCACCACGATGTCGGCGTTCGGCAGCGAGGCGAAGGGCTCGATCTGGTAGAAGAACGAGAACAGCCACAACCAGGACTGGCCAGGATAGTTGCCCGTCTCGTTCATCATCCCCCACTGGTCGCCGCTGAGGTGCAGCCCGGCAGCGAGGTCGTTGAGGTATGCCCCGTCGCCCATGAACAGGATCGCCGGCGTGTAGTCCAGGTTGTAGAACCTGCCCTGCGCCGAGATGACGCTGTCGAGCGAGCCCTGCTTGGCCATGGTGGTCAGCGTGCGCATCATCGCCGGGACCGGGCCGTAGTCGCCGGCCGCCACATTGGCCGGGTCGTTGTTCTTGGCCTTGTCGAGGGCCTTGGCGTAGGCGTCGGTCCACGCTGTGCGCTGGTCGGCGCTCGCGGCCTTCCAGGTCGCCACACCGGACGGCGGGGTGGGCAGGCTCGACAGCGGTCCGAGCACGAAGGCCTGCGCCGTGTCGATCGGCAACTTCACCCCGGCGAGGGTCTGCAGGTCGATCGGACCGAGGGTCTGAGTCGCTCCGGGGGTCGAGTTGTACGGAGGGCCGTAGCCCGCGGTCTCGCTCGTCCCGCCGAGCTCGGCGGTGGCGGTCGCGACGAAGTCCGAGGGCTGGGCGACCGCCCACGACTTCAGGCTCACGGCCTTGTCGTCGGGAGAGCCGAAGAGAGCGGATGCCGCGAGCACCAGCAGAATCACGGCGACGAGCCCGATCGTCAACTCCTTGAAGAGGTCGTACTCGCGCACGGCGCCCTTCCACGGCCGGCCGGCGATGCCGGTGCCGGTGCGCCACGACATCGGATTGTCACGACGGGCGGGCTTGGTGGTGGTCATTCTGAGTCCTCCTTGGCCTTCGCGAGCTGCGCCTTCGCGAGTTGGGCATCGCCCTCAGCTGCATCGATCGGCGAGACGACCCCGTGCATCCGCACCAGGATGACGTGGAACGCCACGATCGCCGCGACGCCCAGGGGCAGCAGCACGATGTGCCAGGTGAACATCTGACCCAGGTCCGCCACGTTGAACCAGGCGCCGATCCCGGCGGCGTTCAGCGCGTCCTTGGCCTCGAACGAGATCCACTGCGACTCGAAGTTGGTCTGCAGCAGGTAGCCGGTGAAAGCGGCCGCGATGCCGACGGCGAACGACAGCACCCCGGTGATCCAGGTGAGCACCCGACCGCCGCGCCAGGCAGCCATCCAGTACTTGCCCCACAGGTGCACGACCATGAAGAGGAAGAAGAACTCGACGCTCCACAGGTGGGTGCTGTTGACGAAGTGGCCGAGAGTGGAGAGATGCCACCAACTCGGTCCGTTCAGGCTCAGCACCAGGCCAGAGGCGATGACGACCGCCAGCGAGGCGATCGCGCCCATACCGAACACGTAGATCCACGAGGCGACGTAGCTCGGCTGGCTCTCGGGAAGCAGCTTGTCGGGCGGGAGCTTCTTCAGCATCCAGCGCCGGGCGCGGCCGGTCCAGGTCGAGAAGGGTTCGATCTCGTCGTACTCGTCGGCCTTCTCGGCGGCCGGGCGCTTGGTTGTCGGCGCGGTCATGAGCGCTTCCGTCCCTTCGGGAAGGGGAGCACCAGGGCGAGCACGAACAGCACGACCATCGCGGCGATCACGATGAAGTTGCCGAGTTGGATCGTGAACGCGCCCCAGCCCAGGTAAACGGTGCCACCGTCCTGAGCAGCCAGCGCGAGAAGGGGAACCATCATGACCTCCATGAGGACGGGTCGACGTCGTCACGGCCGACGCTAGGAGCAGCCGCGGTGGCGGGACAGTGCCGAAAGTCCTGCCAGGTCCCGGCCGGCGCGCGCGCATCATGGGGCGGGACGGATGAAAACGGCTTTGACGATCGAGTCCCGGCTTCGATAGCGTGGAGCGCGGCCGTGAGAGCGCTCCCACGGGGAAGGGTGAGCAGCTGTGTCGATCATCCGGCGGCGCCTGCACGCGGCGCGGGAACTGCTCATACTCGCGACGAGGGTGGGAGTCGGGCTGACCCTCGGATCGATCCTTGTGCAACTGCTGGCCGGTGCCGCACCCATCGTGTTCGCCGCGGGTACCGCGATCGCGATCGGCGAGTTCGCGCACCAGGCGCACTCCGCAGACGGGCCGTTCACGATCCCGGGAGCGCTCGGGATCGCCCTCGGAGCGTTCCTGGTGCAGAGCCTGGTCGCACCGCTCCAGGTGGTGGTATCCGAACTGACCGCGCTGCGAGTGGACCGCTATGTCTCCCGCCGGCTCGTCGACGACGCGCTCACCGGCACCTCGCTCGCCGATCTGGAGTCGTCCGCGGTGGAACTCAAGCTGGGCGAGGTCGGCGAGGCGCTCAACCAGCGCACGCTGACTCCGGGTGGAGCCGTGGCCGGAATGTTCTCGCTTCTCGCCCGCTACACGCAGCTCGCGGGAGCGCTGGTGCTGCTCGCCGTGTTCGTCCACCCGATCGTGGCGCCGGCGGCGCTGGTTCTGGCTCTGGTGACGCGGTTCGGCCAGACGGCCGCCTTCTCGAAGTGGGCGAACGTCAATCGCGAAGTGGCTCCCGCCAAGTTGCGGATGTCTTATGTGCGCAACCTGGCGACCGGTGTCGGCAGTGCGAAGGACGTCCGCTCGCTTCGGCTGGCCGGCTGGCTGGACGATCGCTACCGAAGGGAGGCCGACACCTTCCTCGCTCCGATGTGGACGAAGCGCCGCCGCATCTACGGCGGCCCGTTCCTGCTGTACACACTCTTCGGGCTGATCGCCGGATCGGCCCTGCTGTGCGGGGTGCTGCTGGGATGGCCGGGGCTCACCATCACCTCGGTCGCCGTGCTGGTGCAGTCGTTGGCGATCGGCATCGGCTTCGGCGTCATCTTCCCGGAGGCCGACGTGCAGATGCAGTACGGCCGAGATTCCTGGGCCGCGGTTCAGGAGTTCGAGGCGCTCGCCGGCATCGGTGCCGCGCCGCGTGCCGACGGTCCGTCGGCTCCTCGCGGAGATATCTCCTTCGAGCACGTGCGCTTCGGCTACGACCCCGCGGCGCCCGTGCTTCACGACGTGAGCTTCACCATGCGCGAGGGCACATCGACCGCGCTGGTCGGGCTCAACGGGGCCGGAAAGTCCACGATCGTCAAGCTGCTCGCCGAGTTCTACGAGCCCGACTCCGGGGTGATCGCGGTCGGCGGCCGCCCGCTGCGAGACAGCGACCCCGACGAATGGCGTCGGCAGGTCACCGTCGTCTTCCAGGACTTCGTGCGATACGAACTGACAGTGCGCGAAAACGTCGCGATCGGCGCATCGGCCCACCTCAGCGATGACGAGGGGGTCGTGGAGGTACTCGATCGCGTCGGGCTCGGCGAGCTGGCCGAACGGTTGGAGACCACGATCTCGCGCTCGGCCGCGAAAGGGATCGAACTGTCGGGTGGCCAGTGGCAGCGTCTGGCGCTCGCCCGCTCTCTTTTCGCGGTGCGGCACGGCGCGCGCATCCTGGTGCTCGATGAGCCCACCGCTCAACTCGATGCGCGGGGCGAGGCGGAGTTCTTCGACTCCTTCATCGAGTTGACCAAGCACATCACCACGCTCGTGATCTCGCATCGCTTCTCGTCGGTGCGCCGTGCCGATCAGATCCTCGTTCTCGAGAACGGCCTCATCAGCGAGCGCGGCACGCACCGCGAACTGGTGGCGCAGCGCGGCGAGTATGCGCGGCTGTTCGCTGTGCAAGCGGAGAGGTTCCGCGTCGCATGAGATCGGTGCTGACAACGCTTCGACGGATGGTCGTGCTGTCGTGGACGACCGATCCACGGCGGTTGGTGATCAGCGGTGTGCTGCTGCTGGGCAGCGCCGCGTGTCCGCCCCTGGTCGCCGTCTTCGCCCGCGCGCTGATCGACTCGGCAGGCTCGCCGGGCGTCACCGTCGCGCTTTTCGCTGCCCTGTTCGTCGCCGCGCTCGTCGGCCAACTGATGCTCGGGCATTTCGCCCACCTCTGGTACTTCGAACTCGGCGAGCTGAATGAAGTCGTGCTGAACCGCGCCCTGTTGCGGACCATCGCGAACCGGGGCGACCTCGACCACGTCGAGAGCGCCGCAGTCGCCGACGCGGTCGAGCTCTCGCGCGAAGACATCGCCAAGATGCGGGCGACCGTCGAGGCGTGCCTGATCCTCGGGGTCACGGTGCTGCAGGTGGTCTTCGGCGCGGTCCTGATGTTCGGGGTGGCGCCGTATCTCGTGCTGCTCCCGCTTGCGGCCGCGGTGCCGGTGCTCACCGGCGCTCGCGCCGAACGGGCGATCCAGGATGCGCGCGGCCGCGCCGTACGTCGCAGCGGCGGCTGCGTCATGTCCGCACTCTCGCAACCACGCCCGCCTCGCAGAAGGAGCTCCGCCTCGGAGACACCACGCCCTACCTGCTCGAGATCCACGAGGCGGCACAGGCCCGCATCTTCCGCGAAGTCCGCCACGGCTTCGGCCGCTATCTTCTGCACCGGATCGTCGGGCAGGTCGCCTTCGCCGCCGTCTACATCGCCGCCGTCGGCCTGGTCTTCGCGGCCGCCGCGGCCGGGCATGCGACTCCGGGCGACATCGTGCTCGTGGTGACCATCGCGTCGCAGATGAGCGGCCAAGTGGCTGTGGGATTGATGCAGCTCTCGAAGGTGCACGCGGCATCCGACGGGTTCCGGCGTCTCGAATCGCTCGGTGTCGACGTTCGACGGCTCGGCAAGCCGTCGGAGCCCAGCGAGGCGGCGCCGGTGCCCGCGCTCGCCGAGGGCATCCGACTGGAGCGCCTGTTCTTCCGGTATCCAGAGGCCGAGCGCGACGCCCTGGGGGGACTCGACCTGCACATCCCTGGCGGGACCTCGGTGGCGGTCGTCGGCGAGAACGCCGCAGGCAAGAGCACGCTCGTGAAGATCCTCCATGGTCTGTACACGCCGACGAGCGGTCGGGTGCTGGTGGACGGCGTTCCGCTCGCCGAGGTGCCGCGCGACAGCTGGTTCGCCTCTGGTTCCGCGCTCTTCCAGGACTTCGAGCACTTCGAGTTCACCGCGCGCGAGAGCATCGGCGTCGGTCACGTCGAGTCGGTCGACGACGAGGATGCCGTGGCTGCCGCGAGCGAGCGAGCCGGGTCCGGAGCGCTGCTGGCCTCGATCGGCGGACAGGAGCGGCTGCTCGGCCGCGGCTACGGCGACGGCGCATCGCTCTCAGGGGGTCAATGGCAGTCGGTGGCGTTCTCGCGCTCCCTCATGGGAGCCAGCCCGCGACTGCTCTCGCTCGACGAGCCGGGTCACTCGCTCGACCCGGACGCCGAACTGCGCACCTATGATGCCTACGAGTCGGTGGCTCGCGAACTGGCCGCCCGGGTCGGCAGTGTCACCTTCTATGTCACGCACCGGCTCTCGACCGTGAAGTCGGCCGATCGCGTGCTCGTGCTGCGCGAGGGCGTCATCGACAGCTATGGCACCCACGCCGAGCTCATCGAGGCGGGTGGCTACTACGCCCGGCTCTTCGAGCTGCAGGCGAATGCCTACCGCGAGGAGGACTAGCGGGGGCGCTCAGTGCGCGCTCGGCTCGGTTTCGATCTCGCTGCGGTCGCCGCTCCACAGGGTGTGGAAGATGCCGTCCTTGTCGACGCGCTTGTAGGTGTGCGCGCCGAAGAAGTCGCGCTGACCCTGGATGAGCGCGGCCGGCAGGCGGTCGGCGCGCAGTCCGTCGTAGTAGGCCAGCGATGACGAGAAGGCGGGGGAGGGCACGCCGGCCCTGGCGGCCATCGCGACGACCCGGCGCCATGATCCCTGCGTGCGTTCGAGCGCCTCGACGAAGTAGGGCGCGGTGAGCAGGGCCACCAGCCCGTTGTCGGCGGCGTAGGCCTCGGTGATCCGGTTGAGGAACTGCGCGCGGATGATGCACCCGCCGCGCCAGATCTTGGCGATATCGCCCTTCTTGATGTCCCAGCCGTACTGGGCGGCCCCGGCGACGATCTCGTCGAAACCCTGCGAGTACGCGACGATCTTCGAGGCGAAGAGAGCCAGCCGCACGTCTTCGATGAACTCGTCGACGTCGGTCTCGGTCCAGCTGTCGTCCGGGCCGGGCAGATCGCGGGCGGCGGCGCGCTGGGCCGGCTTCGACGAGAGGCTGCGCGCGAAGACAGCCTCGGCGATCCCCGAAACCGGGACTCCCAGGTCGAGCGCGGTCTGCACGGTCCAGGCCCCGGTTCCCTTGGCGCCCGCCTGATCGAGGATGACGTCGACCAGCGGCTTGCCGGTGTCGGCATCCACCTGCTTGAGCACCTCGGCGGTGATCTCGATCAGGTAGCTCTCGAGCTCGCCCGTGTTCCACTCGGCGAAGACCTCCGAGATCTCGGCGGGCGACTTGCCGGTGCCGCGCCGGATGAGGTCGTAGGCCTCGGCGATGAGCTGCATGTCGGCGTATTCGATGCCGTTGTGCACCATCTTGACGAAGTGCCCGGCGCCGTCGTGCCCAACGTGCGTCACGCAGGGCTCGCCTTCGGCGACCGCCGCGATGGACTTCAGGATCGGGCCGATCGTCGCCCACGCCTCGTCCGAGCCGCCCGGCATGATCGACGGGCCGTTCAGCGCGCCCTCCTCGCCGCCCGAGATGCCGGCGCCGACGAAGTTGATCCCGGTCTCGCGCACCGCCTTCTCGCGGCGGATGGTGTCGGTGAACAGCGCGTTGCCGCCATCGATGATGATGTCGCCGGGTTCGAAGACCTTGACCAGCTCGTCGATCACCGCATCCGTTCCCTTGCCGGCCTGCACCATGATCAGCGCGGTGCGGGGCTTCGCGATCGAGGCGGCGAACGCGGCATAGTCGGGGCTGGGAACGAATCCGGCCTCCGGATGCTCATCCATCAGGCTCTGCGTCTTCTCGTAGCTGCGGTTGAAGATCGCGACCGTGTTGCCGGCGCGGCTGGCGAGGTTGCGCGCCAGGTTCGACCCCATCACCGCCAGTCCCACAACGCCGATGTTCGCCTGGGGAGTCGGTTCAGCCATGGGTCCAGGCTACTGGGGGTTGGGGCTACCGTTGACGGGATGCCGTACTCACGCCCCGTCGTCGTCATGGGGGTCTCCGGCTCCGGCAAGACGACCGTCGGAGCGGCGCTCGCCGACGCGCTCGGGCTGCCGTTCGTGGATGGCGACTCTCTGCATCCCGCAGCCAACGTCGCGAAGATGGCGGCCGGCATCCCGCTCGATGACGCCGACCGCGCGCCCTGGTTGGACGCCATCGGCGCCGTGCTCGCTGCCGGCCCGGTCGTCGTCGCCTGCTCGGCACTGAAGCGCGCGTATCGCGACCGGTTGCGCGCGGCCGCCCCTGCTCTGCAGCTCGTCTTCCTCGACGGCAGTCCCTCGCTGCTCGCCTCGCGCATGGCCGCGCGGCCGGGACACTTCATGCCGACCACGCTGCTCGACTCCCAGCTGGCGACGCTCGAGCGGCCCGAGCCGGACGAGCACGCGTTGACGGCCGATATCGTCGAGCCGCCCGACGAGATCGTCGCCTCCCTCGCAGAAAGGATGACTGATGCCTGATCGCGTGCGGGTGGTGGTCGCAACCGCGCAGACCCCCGAGAACATCGAACTGCTTCGCAGCAGGGAGCCACGCCTCGACGTCGTGTACGACCCCGAGCTGCTCGGACCGGCTTCGGACAACTGGATGGTGCGGCATGAGCGCACTCCCGAGGAGCAGACCCGGTTCGAGCAGCTGCTCGACACCGCCGAGGTTCTCTTCGGCGTGCCCGACCACTCCGGTGCCGCCCTGGCGCGCACTGTCGCGGCAAATCCCGGGTTGCGATGGGTGCACACCATCCCGGCCGGCGGCGGCCAGCAGGTCAAGGCGGCGCACCTCGACGACGATGCCCTGGCCCGCATCCTGTTCACCACCTCGGCCGGCGTGCACGCGGAGCCGCTCGCCGAGTTCGCGGTCTTCGGAGTGCTGGCCGGTGCGAAACTGCTGCCCTACCTGCGCACCGCGCAGATCCGGCACGAGTGGGCGCCCCGCCGGGCGATGCCGCTCGCGCCTGATCTGACGGTCGCGGTGGTCGGGCTGGGGTCGATCGGGCGGTTGACGGCATCCAAGCTGGTGGGGCTGGGCTACCGGGTGGTGGGCGTGCACCGCCGCCTTGTCGAGGTGCCCGGCATCGCGCAGGTGTACACGACCGACAAGTTCGCCGAGGTGGCGGCGACGGTGGACGCGATCGTTCTCGCCCTCCCGGGCACGACGCAGACCGAGGGGATGCTCAGCCGCGAGGTGCTCGCTGCGATCAGGCCGGGCGCGTCGATCGTCAACGTCGGGCGCGGCAGCACCGTCGACGAGCCGGCGTTGATCGAGGCCCTGTCGGACGGTCGCGTCGGGTTCGCCGCCCTCGACGTGACCGCCGTCGAGCCGCTGCCCACCGAGAGCCCGCTGTGGGATCTGCCGAACGTGCTCATCAGCCCGCACACGGCCGCGATCAGCGTTCACGAGTCCCGGCTGATCACCGAGCTGTTCGCTCGGAACGCCACCGCGTTCCTCGACGGGCGCCCCCTGGAGAACGTCGTGAACACCGTCGAGTTCTATTAGCCATCCACTCTCGGCTAGACTTCGACCTGAACTTCGGCGAGGGATGCCAACGCGGCATCCGTGATCGACGCGGTGAACGACTTCTGTCTGTTCGACGTGCGCCTCCCGACCACTCCAGACGAAAGAAGACGAATCACCATGGCCGACGACAACAAGCACGGTGCCAATCAACTGAGTGCGGAGCCCCGCGACTCATTCGGCAAGGGCGCCGCACGCAAGATCCGCGCCGCTCACAAGATCCCGGCGGTCATCTACGGCCACGGCACCGCGCCGCAGCACGTGACCCTGCCCGGTCACGAGGTGGCGCTCATCCTGCGCAAGGCGAACCAGGTGCTCGACCTCGACATCCAGGGAAAGCGCCAGCTCGCGCTGGTGAAGGATGTGCAGAAGGATCCGGTCCGCCAGATCATCGAGCACCTCGACCTGATCGTCGTCCGCAAGGGCGAGAAGGTCACCGTCGATGTGCCGGTGCACGTCGAGGGCGAGTCCGCGGCCGGCACGACCGCAGCACAGGACGCGAACACGCTGTCGCTCGAGGCGGAGGCGACGCACATTCCCGAGCGGATCATCGTCGACATCGAGGGCCTCGAGGCCGGAACGCAGATCTTCGCGAAGGATCTCACGCTGCCCGAGGGCTCGACGCTCATCGGCGATCCCGACACCCTGGTCATCAATGTCACGGCAGAGGCCGAGCAGGACCTGGGCGAGGCCGAGACGGCCGAGGAGTCGACGGCAGAGGGCGACGCCGCTCCGGCCGAGGGCGAGGCCGAGGCTCCGGCCGACGCCGACGCCGCGGAGTAGCTCCGCCGCCTCGTGACGGACGACAGCTGGTTGGTAGTCGGGCTCGGCAATCCCGGGCCCGGCTACGCCGGCCATCGCCACAACGTCGGCCAGATGGCTCTGGCCGAGCTCGCGCATCGGGTCTCTGCCAGCTCCAACAGCGGCGCCACCTTCAAGAGCCACAAGGCGAATGCGGCGGTGGCCGAGGCGCGCCTCTCGCCCGGCGGCCCGAAGCTGATCCTGGCCAAGCCGAACAGCTTCATGAACCTCTCGGGCGGTCCGGTCGCTGCGCTGTTGCGCTTCTACGACCTCGACGCGTCGCGGTTGATCGTGTTGCACGACGAGCTCGACATCCCCTTCGACACCGTTCGTCTGAAGAGCGGCGGCGGCCACGGCGGTCACAACGGCGTGCGCGATATCGCCGCGGCGATCGGAACCCCCGAGTTCGTGCGAGTGCGCATCGGCATCGGGCGCCCCCCAGGCCGCCAGGACGCCGCCGACTTCGTACTGAAGCCCTTCACGGGCGCGGAGCGCGAAGTGCTGCCCTCGTTGCTGTCGGACGCGGCCGACGCGACCGAACTCGTGATCACCGACGGGCTGTTGGCCGCGCAGGCCCGGTTTCACGGACCGCGCGAGTGACGATGGCCCACTTGGCCGAGCTCTCCGCGCGTTTTCCGGCCGGGTTCGACTCGACCGGCCACCTCGCGCCCGAGGACTACAACGACAAGCCCTACGCGGGCGCCTGGTTCGAGAAGCGCATCACCGTCGATCCCGCCTGACAGTCTCGGGCCTCGGGGTGGCGGCCGAGCCTTCCCTCGCGCGTACTCCGCAATCTGTGTAGCCAAACGGAGTGCCACAACGTCCGACCCAGATTGCAGAGTCCGCTCTGGGCGACGAGGTCCCGCCCGAAAGGCCGACCGCCCATGGTGCGCAGCGGTCGTGGTGACGGCACGGCCGGCAAGGTCGGCAAGGTCGGCACGCCGTCGGACGAGCCCCGTAGACTTCCACGAGTGGCACTCGAGCGTTTGATCACCGGGCTCTCGCGCGCCCGCACGCTTGAAACCGCCCTCCACGAGGCCCGCAACGACGCGGATTTCTCGCTGGTCGACGGGATGCGCGTCCCGCTTCTCGCGGCGCTGCTGCGCAAGCGCGGCGACCCGCAGACCCTGCTCGCGATCACCGCGACCTCGCGCGAGTCGGAGGGCGTGCGCGCGGCCTTCCGCAGCTACCTCCCCGATGCCACGGTGCTCAGCCTTCCCGCCTGGGAGACGCTGCCGCACGAACGGCTCAGCCCCAGTGCCGAGACAATCGGCGCGCGGCTCAAGGCCCTGCGCACCCTCGACACGTGGCAGAAGCAGGCGCCCGGCGACCGGCCGGGTCACCTGATCGTGGTGGCGAGCGTGCGCGCGGCGCTCCAACCTCTGGCCGCCGGCCTGGCCGCGGTCGAACCCGTGAGTCTGACCGCGAAACAGCGCGGCTACGACCTGGCGAGCCTCAGCATCCGGCTCGTCGAGTTGGCGTACGTCCGGGTCGACCTCGTCACCCGCCGCGGCGAGTTCGCGGTGCGCGGTGGCATCCTCGACGTCTTCGCGCCCGACGCGGAGCATCCGGTGCGCGCCGAGTTCTTCGGCGACGAGCTCGAGCAGCTGCGCGCCTTCTCGGTCGCCGACCAGCGCTCGCTGCCGGGAGAGGTCGAGACCGCCGAACTGGCGCCCAGCCGTGAACTGCTGCTGACCGACGCCGTGCGGCGACGCGCCCGTGAGATGGAGCACGAGTTCCCCACGCTGGCGCCGATGCTCGCGAAGATCGCCGAGGGCATCCCGGTCGAGGGCATGGAGGCGCTGGCGCCCGCGCTGCTCGACAAGCTCGTTCCGCTCACCGATTACCTTCCCCCGGATGCGGCGATCGCGATCCTGGGCCCCGAGCGCGTCTCCACCCGTGCGGTCAATCTCGCCGAGACGAACCGCGAGTTCTTGGATGCCGCCTGGAACGCCGCCACCGCGGGCGCGCAGGCGCCGATCGACTTGGGTGCAGGCGACTTCCTCACGGTGAGCGGGCTGAAGAAGGCCGCGGGCGACCGGCGCCTGGTGGACGCTCAGCCCCTTCGACGCCAACGACGACGACGTGATCCGGCTCGACGCCGACGCCGTGCCCAGCTTCGCCGGTCAGCCGGATGGCGCGGTCGACCACGTCGCTCAGCTGCTGCGCCAGGGTTGGACGCGTCGCGATCGCCGCCGCCGGCCCCGGCCTCGTGGAACGCGCCGCCGACGTGCTGGCCGGCCGCGAAGCCGCAGCCCGGCCGGTCGAGGCGTTCCCCGACGACCCCGAGGCGGGCGTGGCCTATCTGGTGATGGGCTCCATCGAGGCCGGCTTCGAACTGGCCGAGACCCAGCTCGCCGTGCTCAGCGAGGCGGAGTTCTACGGTCGCGCTGCCGGCATCGACTCGCGTCAGGTCAAGCGGCTGGCGAGCCGCCGCAAGAACGTCGTCGATCCGCTGCAGCTGCGCGCCGGCGACTACGTGGTGCATCAGACGCACGGCATCGGCCGGTTCGTCGAGCTGGTGCAGCGCGAGGTCGCCAGCGGTCAGCGCACAGCGCGCGGCCCGCTCGGCACCACGGTCACCGCCGACAAGGTGCTGCGCGACTACCTCGTGATCGAGTACGCGCCGAGCAAGCGCGGCATGCCGGGCGACAAGCTCTACGTCCCCACCGACCAGCTCGACCTGCTGACCCGCTACGTCGGCGGCGAGAGCCCGGCGCTCAGCAAGATGGGCGGATCCGACTGGGCCGCCGCCAAGGGCCAGGCGCGCAAGGCGGTGCGCGACATCGCCGTCGAGCTGGTCAAGCTCTACAGCGCGCGGATGGCCAGCGTCGGGCACGCCTTCCCGCCCGACACCCCGTGGCAGCGCGAGCTGGAAGAGGCGTTCCCCTTCGTCGAGACCCCCGACCAGCTGGTGACCATCGACGAGGTCAAGGCCGACATGGAGCGCCCGATCCCGATGGACCGGCTCATCTCGGGCGATGTCGGCTACGGCAAGACCGAGATCGCGGTGCGCGCCGCGTTCAAGGCGGTTCAGGATGGCAAGCAGGTCGCCCTGCTGGTGCCGACCACCCTGCTGGTCCGCCAGCACATGGAGACCTTCGCCGAGCGCTTCGCCGGATTCCCGGTGCACCTGCGCGCGCTCAGCCGCTTCCAGTCGGCCAAGGAGTCGAAGGAGACGATCGAGGGCCTCGCGCGCGGCGAGGTGGATGTCGTGATCGGCACGCACCGGCTGCTCAGTGAGGGCATCCAGTTCAAGGATCTGGGCCTGCTGATCATCGACGAGGAGCAGCGCTTCGGCGTCGAGCACAAGGACGCGCTCAAGAAGCTGAAGACCAACGTCGACATCCTCGCGATGTCGGCGACGCCGATCCCGCGCACGCTCGAGATGGCGGTCACCGGCATCCGCGAGATGTCGACGCTGGCGACGCCGCCGGAAGACCGGCATCCGATCCTGACCTACGTCGGCCCGTACAGCGACAAGCAGGTGGGCGCCGCCATTCGCCGGGAGCTGCTGCGCGAGGGCCAGGTGTTCTACGTGCACAACCGGGTGGCATCCATCAACCGGATCGCGGCGCAGGTCTCCGAGCTGGTGCCCGAGGCGCGCGTCGCGGTGGCGCACGGGCAGCTGCCCGAGAGCGTGCTCGAGCAGGTCATCGTCGACTTCTGGGAGGGCAAGTTCGACGTGCTCGTCACCACGACGATCATCGAGACCGGCATCGACATCGCCAACGCCAACACCCTGATCATCGATCGCGCCGACAAGTACGGGCTCAGCCAGCTGCACCAGATCCGCGGGCGGGTCGGTCGTGGTCGCGAGCGGGCATACGCCTACTTCCTCTACGACGATGACAAGCCGCTCAGCGAGCTCGCGCAGGACCGCCTGCAGACCATCGCGGCCAACAACGAACTCGGCGGCGGCATGCAGATCGCGCTCAAAGACCTCGAGATCCGCGGGGCGGGCAATCTGCTCGGCGGGGAGCAGTCCGGCCACATCGCCGGCGTCGGATTCGACCTCTACCTGCGGATGATCGGCGAGGCGGTCGCGACCTTCCGCGGCGACGTGGCCGAGGGGCAGACCGAGCTGCGCCTCGAACTGCCGGTGGATGCGCACATCCCCGAGGAGTACATCGAGAGCGAGCGGCTGCGGCTGGAGGCCTACCAGAAGCTGTCGACCGCCGCGGCGCCGGCCAGCCCCGAGGATGCCATCGACTCGGTCGTCGAGGAGCTCACCGACCGCTACGGCGAACCGCCCGCGCAGGTGCAGAACCTGGTCGCGATCTCGCGGCTGCGCCGCATCGCGCAGAAGGCCGGACTCAGCGACGTGGTCGCGATGGGCGGCAACCTGCGCGTGGCGCCCGCCGAGCTGCCCGATTCGCTGCAGGTGCGACTGCAGCGGCTCTACCCGGGCGCGCGGCTGTTCGCGCAGGCCAACGCCATCAGCGTGCCGCTGTTCGCCGGCAGCTCGAACCTCGAGCGCACCGACTCCGAGTTGATCGAGTGGACGACCGGCCTGCTGGCGGCGATCTTCCCGCCGAAGGATTGACCGTGGCCGCGCGCCTGACATCCTCGCTCGCCCAGGCGGTGGTGACGATGCTCGCCATCGTGGCGACCATCGCGGTTTCGCTGCTGATCGCTCCCGAACCCGGGCCGGCGGTGCTCGGCGCGATGCTCTGCCTGACCCTGTCGCGCAGTCAGCTCGAGCGTGACTGGCGCGGCCGGCTCGAGGCCGCCGTCGCGCTGCCGTTCATCGGACTGCTCTCGGCCGGCGTCGGCTTGCTGCTGCTGAACCTGCGCATCGTGGGCGCGGTGGTCTACGTGCTCGGGATGTTCCTCTCGATCTTTCTGCGCCGCTTCGGACCGGTGCCGCGGCGCATCGGATCGCTTCTGGCGCTGCCCTTCATCGCGCTGCTGGTCGCGCCGAACCCGGTGCCGGTGTCGTCGAGCAGCGCGATCCACGGGCCGTTGGCGCTGCTGGTGCCCGCGCTCGTGGCCCTGGTGGCGTTCGCGTTCGTGACCCTGTTCCAGGTCGCGGCCATGGGCATCCGGATGCTGCCGCGCCCGCTGCCCGCTGTCGCTGCGCGAGTCATCGGGGCTCCTGTTGCCACGGGCGCGATCGCCCCGTCGCCGACCTCCCGCCCAGCACGAAAACTGGATCCGTCCACGCGCCTCGCCCTCCAGATGGTTCTCGCGCTGGCGCTCGCCTTCGCGATCGGCTTCGTGTTCTTCCCGGACCGCTGGGCGTGGATCGTGCTCACGGTCGTCGTGGTGGCAGTCGGCAACTCCGGCCGTGCCGATGTGCTCTTCAAGGGCATCCAGCGCGTGCTCGGCGCGGCGGTCGGAACCGTCGTCGCGCTGCTCGGGCTGGACCTGCCGACGATCGGCGGGCCCAACCTGCCCACCGCCATCCTGTTGCTGGCGATCGTGTTCGTCGCCGTGTTCCTGCGGCCGTTCGGCTACGTCTGGTGGGCGCTGTTCTTCACGCTCGCGCTGACCCTGCTGCAGAGCCTGGGCGGCCGGGCCGAGACCGCGGCGGCCCCGCTGCTCGGGGAACGGCTCGAAGAGATTCTGCTCGGCACCGCCCTCGCGCTGCTGGTCGCCTGGTTCGTTCTGCCCCTGAAGTCGGAGAACACCGTGCGCCGCCGGATCGCCGAGGTGCTCGCCGCCTTGCAGGCTCGGCTTGCCGAGCAGACCGCCGAGACGGCGCGCGATCTCGCCGACGCCGAGAAGTCTTTGGCCCGGATCGCGCCACCGTACGACGCGTGGCGCTGGTGGTTCCGCCGGTCGACCCGTCCGCGCGCCGCCCTCTGGATCGCGACCGCCCGCGACAGCGTCGAGCTCGGCCGCGACGGCGGCAACTCGGCTGCGCGCACCGCGCTCGGGGAGGCGCGGCGAGCGCTGCGCGAGCCCGACAACCTGCAACCGGCGCTGGAGCGATTGCGCGCGACGCTCGCGAGGGAGCCCGAGTAGGGCTGCGCTCCGCCTCCTCTGGGCAGGGTCGGCGGCGCCCATTATCCTTGCTGGGTGGCAATGTCAGAGGGCTCTGAGAACCCGACGGATGTCAACGGCGGTGGCGCCCAAAATGATGAGCAACCGTGGTTGCGCCTCGCTCCGGATTACGAACGGGCCCGAAGCAGCGAAGATTCACTCGATCGACTGGTCGAGTGGCCCGCGCAGCGCGAGGTCCTTGGCGATGTCGCCGGGCTCTCCATCCTCGATGCCGGTTGTGGCAACGGTGGCAAGCTCGCCGAGCTGATTCACGACGGCGCAGCGGCCTCTGTCGGAGTCGACATCGGCGGCAGCTTCATTGCCGTCCGACCGCCTGGCCTGGAACTCATCCAAGGCGATCTGTCCGAGCTGGATTCCCTGCCTGCCCTTTCGGGTCGAACTTTCGACCGGATCATGTTCCTGCAGTCATTCGGTTATGCGTCCGATCCGGTCCGCACACTGCGGGTGGCGCGAGGCATGCTCGCCCACGACGGATTCATCCTGCTGACCAGGACCCAGCCGATCCGATACGCCCTCGAACGGGCCGAAGCGAACAACACGTCGCTGGGGGAGGAGTACTTCTCGACCGCGCCGTACTCCTCCCGAAGCGGCTGGAACGACCAGATCACGCTCACCAAACGCCCGTACACGATCTCGGATCTGATCAACAGTTTCAGCGCCGCGGGATTGTGGATCGAGACAATGACCGAGCCGCAACTGAGCAAGGACGCCGGGCTTCGCTACCCCCACAAACAGGAGTGGATGAACCACTACCTCGGGATCTTGATCTTCAAGCTTCGACCCTTGCCCTAGGCGAGCGGCGCCCCCAGGCACAGCACGTGGCCGCATTGCGCGCCGGGTCGCGACTGCGAGCCGCGTCCCGACGCGTGCGAAATCAAGGAAAAGGCGCTCCGATTCTCCTTGGATCGCCGGGAATCGCGGCCGACATCCGCGAATCTCCTTGATTTCGCAGAGGGGATAGCGTGTCGGCATGGACCTGAGGCCTCGCGCTGGCGACCGGCCCCTGGTCTCAAGCACCGGACCGCAGACTCAGTTGAGCCAGCAGTCGTCGCCAGAGCTCTGGGGCCGGCTGGTTGCGCGAACCTTCGCGCGACCCGATGTGGAAGAAGGGCACAGCCAGGTGTCGCCGGCGTCGTCGCGGGCGGTCTTCCTGCGCGAGCAGCGCGAGGAGCTCGCCGCCGAGACCTCGCTCGCACCTGGCCGGCGGCTCGAACCGGTCCACCTGCACGGGGTTGCGGACACCAGCATCCATCTCTGCTTGCCAGTCGACCGCGGCCAAGAACTCACCGCTCTCGGTTGGGCCGAGCCGCACCAGTTCGGCGACTTCGGCACCGAATGGTTCGTGTACGGCCCGCGCGACGAGGCAGAGCTTGAGGTCGTTCTCGGATTGATCGACGAGAGCCTGGCGTTCGCGCGCGGAGACGGCGCCTAGCCGAGCGGGAGCGCGCGGTCGATCTCAGCGACCGAGATGGTGAAGCGGGAGACAGCCGAAGTCACGCGTGCAGGCTACGACGCCACCGCAGGGGGTTCCGCCGCGGGGGCGGGCCGCGGGCCGCTCCAGACCCCACCCACGACGACCGGGATGAGCACCAGGGTGCGCAGATCCACCAGGGCGTGCAGCGCGATGGGCGCGGCGATCGAGCCGGTCAGCACGTACAGGGCCGCGAAGACGAACCCGAGCAGAGTTGCGAAGAGGATGCCGAGCGGGCCCTGGTAGAGGTGCAGCATCCCGAACACGAGGGCCGCGATCGCGAACGACAGCGGCGCGAGCCCGGTGATGCCGAAGAGCAGGGCCGGGATGCCGAGGCGGAACAGCAGCTCCTCGAAGATGCCGGCCGACAGGCCGAGCCCGACCCCGTACTTGAGCTCGGCGCGCACCCGCGGCAGCAGCGACCGGATGTCGCCCACCGCCGGGATCGCGTCGACCCCGCCGTCGCCGACGGTGCGTCGCAGCAGCAGAACGGGTGCGATGAGCGCGGCCGCCACGATGACCATGGCCACGACCGAGACGATCGATCCGCCCGGCGTCGCGAGGAACCCGCGCACCGCCGCCACCGGCCCCCAGCTCTGCGCCCCGGCCAGCACGGGCGGCACGAACGGGAACGCCGCGAGCAGCACCGCGGCGCTCAGCCCGCCCATGACGAGCGCCGACTCGAGCAGCCAGCGCCCATAGACCTTCTGCCGCGCGCGGGTCGAGGTGAGCCGCTTGAACCGCCGGAAGGTGTCGCGGCTGCGGGTCGCGGCGCGCCAGGCGAGCAGCCCGAGCACCACCAGCAGGAGGGCAAGCAGGGCGAGTCGCATCCGGCCATTCTGCCGGGGTCGGGAATGTTGCGCGCGGCAACGGTCTTAGATCGAGGGTGACCAATGCCAACGGGGCGAGCGCGGTCGGGCTGCGATCGGAACGCGGGCCGGTGCTGCTCGCCATGATGGTGAGCACCGGTCTGGTCGCCATCGATGCGACCATCCTCGCGACGGCCGTCCCCTCGGTCGTCCAGGACATCGGCGGATTCTCGGCGTTCCCTTGGCTGTTCTCGATCTATCTGCTCGCGCAGGCGGTCACCGTTCCGATCTATTCGAAGCTCTCGGATGTCATCGGCCGCAAGCCGATCATCATCATCGGCATCGGCCTCTTCCTGCTCGGCTCGGTGCTCAGTGGATTCGCCTGGAGCATGCCCGCCCTGATCGCGTTCCGCGCCGTGCAGGGCCTCGGTGCCGGCGCCGTGCAGCCGATGTCGATCACCATCATCGGCGACATCTATTCGGTCGCAGAACGCGCCCGCGTGCAGGGCTACCTCGGGGGCGTCTGGGCCGTGTCGTCGGTAGTCGGACCGACTCTCGGCGGGGTGTTCTCGCAGTTCCTCTCGTGGCGCTGGATCTTCTTCGTGAACGTGCCGATCTGCATCCTGGCTGTCGTGCTGCTGGTGCGCGGATTCCACGAGAACGTCGAGAAGCGTTCGCACCGCATCGACTACGCGGGCGTGGGGCTGCTCGCCGTGTCGACCTCGCTCATCGTGCTGGGGGTGCTGGAGGGCGGGGTCGCCTGGGCCTGGAACTCGGCCACCAGCATCCTGATCTTCGCCGTCGGCGCGGTGGCTCTCGCGGCGTTCGTCCTGGTCGAACGCCGGGCCGCCGAACCCGTGCTGCCGCTCTGGGTCTTCGGCAGGCGCCTGCTGCTGACGACCTCGCTCGTCGGCTTCGGCGTCGGCGGCGCGCTGATCGGGCTGAGCAGCTTCGTGCCGACCTACCTCGAGGGCTCGATCGGTGCGACCCCGCTGATCGCCGGTCTGGCGCTTGCTGCCCTCACGCTGGGCTGGCCCGTGTCTGCGACGTTCGCGGGGCGGCTCTACCTGCGCATCGGGTTCCGTCTCACGGCCCTGATCGGCACCGCGTTCGTGGTGGTCGGCGCGGTCGCGCTCGCCGGATTCGGGCTCTCGCCGTCGCTGATCGTCGTGGCCGTGGCCTGCTTCATGATCGGGTTCGGATTCGGCTGGTCAGCCGTTCCCACCATGATCGCCGCGCAGTCGAGCGTCGGCTGGGGCGAGCGCGGCGTCATCACCGGCGCCAACATGTTTGCGCGCTCCATCGGCAGCGCGGTCGGCGCGGCGATCTTCGGCGCGGTCGCGAACGGCGTGATCGCGGCGCACGGCGGCAATGAGAACGACCCGTCGACGGTGGCTTTCGCCTCCACGGGAGTGTTCATCGGGATCGCCATCACGGCCGGGCTCATCGTGCTGGCCGTGCTTGCCATGCCGAAGACGCCGGTGGCGGCATCCACCCCGTCGCCCCCGGCGGCCGACGCGACGGATGCGGTCGTCGCGGGCTGAACCGCGAAAGTACGCAAATCTGCGTACTTTCAGCGTCGAGAGCGGCGCCAGACGCGTACTTTCACGAACCCCGCCGGGCCCGGGCCATGATGGGCGCATGATCGCGTACATCGAGCCACCCCGCCGCATCCCGCTCCTGCTGCGGTTTCCGCTGTGGATCTCGCGGCGCGTTACCGGGGACGACCTGCTGCCTGCCCGGCTGCTCACCTGGTACCCGCGCTCCGCGGTCGGGATCGGCGTGCTCGAGTCGCTGGTCGCGCACGGCGAGAAGCGGGTCGACGACCGCATGCTGCAGATGGTGCGGATGGCGGTCTCGTTCTCCGTGGAGTGCCCGTTCTGCATCGGCTTCAACTCGCACGGCTGGGAGAAGCGGATGACCGAGCCCGAGCTGCACGCCCTGCAGGGCATCACCGCGCTCGACCAGGTCGCGAGCCTCACCCCGCTCGAGCGCCTCGCGATCGAGTACGCCCGAAAGGTGAGTGAGACGCCCCTGTCGTTCACGCCGGAGTTCGGGCAGCGGCTGCGGGCCGCGTTCGGCGAGCGCGAGATCGTCATGCTGGCGACGACGGCGGCGCAGGTGAACCTGTGGGCGCGCACGATCCAGGCGCTGGGGTGCCCGCCGCAGGGCTGACGCGCCGACCGGGGGCGCGACGCGGGATCATGGGAAGCATGACCGAGCCGCTCGTGCCCACCACGCCCCATCCTGAGCTGGACGAGCTGATCGCCGTGCTCGAGAAGCTGCGCGCGCCGGGCGGCTGCGTCTGGGACCGCGAGCAGACCCACGCGAGCCTGGTGCAGTACCTGGTCGAAGAGACCTTCGAGCTGGTCGACGCGATCGAGGCCGGCAGTCGTGATGAGCTGATCGAGGAGCTCGGCGACGTGCTCTACCAGGTGATCTTCCACGCCGATATCGCCGCCGAGGCGGGCGAGTTCACCCTCGAGGATGTCGCGCTGCATATGCGCGAGAAGATGGTCGCCCGGCACCCGCATGTCTTCGGCGACGTGACCGTGCAGACCTCGGCGGATGTCGTCGCCACCTGGGAGGCCGTCAAGAGCGTCGAGAAGGCGCACCGCACGAGCGTGCTCGAGGGGATCCCGCAGGGGATGCCGAGCCTCGCCCTCGCCGACAAGACCCTCGGCCGTGCCGCGAAGGTGGGCGTCGTGCGCGAGGCGGCCGTCATCCCGAGCACCGAGGTGGAATTGGGCGAGGAGCTGCTCGCCATCGTGGCCGCCGGGAGGGCAGCGGGGCTCGATAGCGAGCGGGCCCTCCGCGGCGCGCTGCGAACCCTGGCTGCCGAGGTGCGGGCGGCGGAGGCAGTGGCTCGATGAGTGTCACCATCCGCGAAGCGACGCAGGCCGACGTCTCCGCTCTCGCCGCGCTGCGCCGCGGCATTCGGGAGAGCGAGGACGACCCCGACTTCGAACGCCGCTTCGCCGCTTGGGTGGAGGCCGAAGGAGGCCGCAGAACCACCTGGGTCGCCGACGACGACGACCACGGTCTGATCGGCTGCGCCTCGCTCTTCGAGTACCGCCGGATGCCGGCTCCCGACCGCCCCGATACGTGCTGGGGCTACCTCGGCAACATGATGGTGGTCGAGGGACGCCGTGACGCCGGGGTCGGGCGTCTGCTGCTCGATGCGGTGATCGCTGCTGCCGACTCCCGCGGTTACGCCCGAATCGTGCTGGCGCCGAGCGTGCGCGCGATCCCCTTCTACCGTCGGGTCGGGTTCGGCGACGCGGGACCGGATGCCGGCGGCGACCGACTGATGGTGCGGCCCTCCGCTCGCTGAGCAGCCTCAGGCGATGCGGCTGCCGGCCGCCAACCGACCCGACGGGGCGCGCGTCAGTCGTGCGGCTCCGAGCAGGAGCGCGGCGGCCAGCGCCAGTTGCAGCAGCAGCCCCACGAACCAGCTCGGCACCGTGCGATCGATGATCTCGCGCGGGGTCGGGCTGTGGTACTGCTGCGTGGTGCCGCAGGCGTCGTACGTGTAGCTCTTCGGATCGACCGGGATCTGCGCGCTGCGAACACCCAGCTTGATGAGGCCGAACAGATCGTCGGGTGAACTCGCGTTCTCGTAGTTCGTGGGAACCGCGTCGGCGAGCACGACGTACGGGTTGGCGGCGAGCATCCACCACACCTTGTCGAAGCCGGGCACCGTGGTCGAGTAGCTCGCCTGAACCTGACAGGTGCCCGACCCGTCGTCGTACGACGACGCAGGGACCAGGACGCGGGTCTGGAGCACGACGCCGCCGAGGGTGAAGCCGATCAGGGTGCCAACGCTGAGGGCTGCCACGATCAGGTAGGTCACCACCACCGAGAACAGCGGGCGCCGGATGATGCCAGACAGCCCCACGCCGATCGCCGAGACCACTCCGAGCTCGACTGCGAGCACGACAATCGACACCCCGATCGTCGAACCCCGCACGCCGCCCAGGATCTGCGCCACGAGCAGGAACGGCACCGCGACGCCCAGGAAGGCGAGTGCCGTCAGCCACGCCGCCAGGAACTTGCCGAGGACCAGCTGCGAGGTGGAGATCAGCGTGACCTGTGTGGTCGCCAGCGTGCCCGCCTCGCGATCGCCGTTGATCGCGTTACCGCTCAGCGCCGGTGCCACGAGAGTGCCGAGCAGCAGCACGAAGTAGATGATCGTCGAGAAGATCGGCGCCCCGGGATTGGTGCCCGTGCCCGCTGATGCCTCGGCGGTCAGGCCGAAGGTGATCGCCAGCAGCACGGTGACGATGAGCAGCAGCAAGACGAAGACGCCCAGCAGCACATACCAGGCGACGCCGCGCACGCGTTGCCGCAGTTCGATGGCCGCGATCAACCACAGGCCGCGCCAGAAGCCGATCATCGTGCGCCTCCGAGGTCGAGGAAGGTCTGCTCCAGGTCGCCCACCGAGGGTGCGAACGCCGAGACCGGCACTCCGGCCGCGACCAGGCGACCGAGCAGCGCGGCGGCTTCGGGCTCGCCGGGCAGCATCACCACCGACTCCGCGGGGTCGAGGGCGGGCTCGGGCACCAGCGACTCGCGGGCGAGAGCCGCCGAGAGGGCGGCGGGGTCGAGGGTTCGGATGCGCCATCCACGCGACTGCGACCGAGCCGCCGCGATGCGGGCTCCGTCGACGGTGGTGCCGGCCTCCAGGAAGACCGCGTCGTCGGCCACCTCCTCGAGCTCGGCGAGCACGTGGCTGGCGATCAGGATCGTGCGCCCTTCACTCGCGAGTTGCCGGAGCAACTCGCGCAGGGCGACGCGTGCGCCCGGGTCGAGGCCTGCGGCAGGTTCGTCGAGCAGCAGCACGCTCGGATCGTGCACGAGCGAGCGCGCCAGGCTGAGCCGCTGCTTCTGGCCACGACTGAGCACGCGAGTGGGACGTTCGGCGAGCTCGACCAAGTCGACCGTGCCGATCAGCTGGGCGGCGCGGGCCGAGGCGTCGGCGGTCGTCATGCCGTAGAGCCTGCCGGTCAGCTCGAGTGTGGAGCGCACGCTGAGGGCAGCCCACGACCCGAGGAGATCGGGCATCCAGCCGATGCCTGCGCGCACGGCGCGAGCGTCGGTGACCGGGTCGCGGCCGTCGATGCGGATCGTGCCGCGGTCGGGCACGAGCAACGTGGCCAGCATGAGCAGCAGGGTGGTCTTGCCCGAGCCGTTCGGCCCGACGAGAGCGGTGACGCGACCGGCGACGGCCTCGAAGGTGACGTCGCGCACGGCGTCGACGCTGCCGAACGATCGGGCCAGGCCGGTCACGCTGATCCCGCGAACCGGTTCCTGCTCGCTCATGGCGCGACCCTAGCATTCTTCGAGGAGAAGTCAGGGAAGCGCGACGCGACTGTGCGGCGCAACGGTGCGCCAGACTGGAGGTGTGGCGAATCAGGTCAACCCCCCGCGCGGCATGCGCGACTTTCTCCCGGCGGAGAAGGCGCGTCGCGAACTGCTCCTGTCGGTGATCCGAGGCAGCTATCGTGCGCACGGCTTCGACGAGATCGAGACTCCGGTCATGGAAGACAGCGACCGGCTGCACGCCGGCTTGGGCGGCGACAACGAGAAGCTCGCCTTCGGGGTGCTGAAGCGCGGCCTCACCCGCGATGACCTGCAGGCCGCCGACGAGCCGCTCGACCTGGTCGACCTCGGGCTGCGCTTCGATCTGACGGTGCCGCTCGCGCGGTTCTACGCGACGCACCGGGCCGAGTTGCCGGTGGTGTTCCGGGCGATCCAGATGGCTCCGGTCTGGCGGGCCGAGCGGCCGCAGAAGGGCCGCTACCGGCAGTTCGTGCAGTGCGACATCGACATCATCGGCGAGCCGGGCATCCAGGCCGAGGCGGAACTGCTGGTGGCCACCCTCGCGACGGTCGATGCGCTGGGGCTGCGCGACAGCGTCATCCGGATCAATGACCGCCGCCTTCTGAACGGCATGCTCGACACCCTCGGCTTCTCAGCGGCAGAACGGGATGCCGTGCTCATCACGATCGACAAGCTCGACAAGATCGGGCAGGACGGCGTGATCGCCGAGCTGCGCGAACGCGCCGTGACGCCCGCCGCCGTGGACGCCCTCGAGACCTTCTTTCGCCGCCCGATGACCATGGAGTACCTGTCATTCGGCGACCGGGCGATCCGGCGGGCGCTGCCAGAGGGAGCCGACGAGAGCGTGATCGCCGAGCTCGCGGCGCTGGGCGACGCGGTGCGGGCGGCCCGCCTCGGCCCTGACCTCGGCGATGCTTCCGACCAGCGCGAAGAACTCGCGATGCAGTCGGTGCTGCTCGAGTTCGATCCTTTTCTGGTGCGCGGCATGGGCTACTACACCGGGCCGATCTTCGAGCTGGCCCACCCGAGCGTCCCGTACTCACTCGGCGGCGGCGGCCGGTACGACGGGATGATCGGCCGCTTTCTCGGCACCGACGTGCCGGCCACCGGCTTCTCGCTGGGCTTCGAGCGCCTGGTCGACCTGCTCGAGATGGACCCTCAGGATGCGGCCCCCGCCACGGCCCTGCTCTACGACGCCGACGTGCCCCTGGCCACCCTGCTCACGCTCAAGACCGAACTGCTCGGCGGCGGCGGCCGTGTGCGCCTGGTCGCACGGCCGAAGAACACCAAGACGCTGCTCGAGTCGCTCGAAGCCGAGGGTTTCACGCGCTTCGCCTTCGTCGATGCCCGCGTCGACAACCTCGCAGAGCTCGAGTTGCGTCAACTCGGACCGCACCCGGGCGGCTGAGAGCGCCCCACTAGAATTTCGACCACACCACCATGCTGTTCTGAAGCTCATTCTGAAGGAGACCCCATGTCTGCCATCGAGGCCGTCGGCGCCCGCGAAATCCTGGACTCCCGGGGCAACCCCACGGTCGAGGTCGAAGTGCTCCTCGACGACGGAACAGTGTCGCGCGCCGCGGTGCCCTCTGGCGCATCCACCGGCGCGTTCGAGGCCTACGAGCTGCGCGACGGCGACAAGAGCCGCTACCTCGGCAAGGGCGTTCTGAAGGCCGTCGACGCCGTGCTTGATGTGCTCGGCCCGGCGGTCGAGGGCTTCGAGGCCAGCGATCAGCGCCTCGTGGATGCCGAACTGATCGCGACCGACGGCACCGACAACAAGTCCAAGCTCGGCGCGAACGCGATCCTCGGCGTCTCGCTCGCCGTGGCGAAGGCCGCGGCCGACTCGGCCGACCTGCCGCTGTTCCGCTACCTGGGCGGACCGAACGCCCACACGCTGCCGGTTCCGATGATGAACATCATCAACGGCGGCGCGCACGCCGACAACGGCATCGACGTGCAGGAGTTCATGATCCTGCCGATCGGCGCGTCGACCTTCGCGGAGGCGCTCCGCTGGGGCGCCGAGACCTACCACGCGCTCAAGGCGGCCCTGCACAAGAAGGGTTTCGCCACCGGACTGGGCGACGAGGGCGGCTTCGCCCCCGACCTGAAGTCCGCGCGCGAGGCGCTCGACTTCATCGTCGAGTCGATCGGCGAGGCCGGTTTCACGGTCGGCACCGACATCGCGCTGGGCATGGATGTGGCATCCACCGAGTTCTTCAGGGATGGCGCGTACCAGTACGAGGGCAAGCCGTACACGGCGGCCGAGTTCACGAGCTACCTCGAGGGTCTGGTCGCCGACTACCCGCTGATCTCCATCGAAGACCCGCTGGCCGAAGACGACTGGGACGGCTACGTCGCCCTCACCGAGGCCCTGGGTTCGAAGATCCAGATCGTGGGCGACGACCTGTTCGTCACCAACCCGGTGCGCCTGCAGAAGGGGCTCGACCTGGGCGCGGCCAACTCGATCCTGGTCAAGGTGAACCAGATCGGCACGCTGACCGAGACTCTGGATGCCGTGAGCCTGGCCCAGCGCCACGGCTACACCGCGATCCTGTCGCACCGTTCGGGCGAGACCGAAGACACCACGATCGCCGACCTGGCGGTCGCGGTGGACGGCGGCCAGATCAAGACCGGGGCCCCTGCGCGCTCCGAGCGCGTCGCCAAGTACAACCAGCTGCTGCGCATCGAAGAAGAGCTGGGTGACGCCGCGGTGTACGCCGGACGTTCGGCCTTCCCGCGCCACAAGTAGGAACCAACCTTGGTCCTGAGGCTCCGCGTGTGAACGACATTACGGACACTCCGACTCATGTCTTCATGATTCTCGGGGTCGATGAGGAGCAGGATCCTCCCGGCTTCTACTGTGTCAAGTGCAAGCACTTCTGGCTCGGCCCGCACGCGAGTCTGGTCACGCGGGCAGGTACCGAATGCCCTTACGCCAGTGACAAGCTCCTCACCGTCGATCTCTCGCCGATCGCTCCTCAAGCGCGCAGGGCGCGTTGGTTCGGGCGTCGCCGCTAGCGAGCTGACTTGGTTGGGATTCGAGCCGCAGAGCGGGAGGCGGGCCGTGAAACCTCGTTTCGGTTCGCCCCGAATTCGGCGCGAACCGAAATGGCGAAACTGAACACGTCGGCGCCGGAACGGCGTCAAGTCAGCCCGCGTCGATCGCTCGCACGATCTCGAGCGCGACGTCGGGGTCGACGGGGTAGCTGAACGCGAAGGCGAGCCGGGTCGCGATCCCCGTGAAGCGCTCGCGCAGCTGCGCCGCGACCTCGGAGGGCGAGCCGACCGCGCTGAACTCGGCGAGCATCTCGTCGGTGATCAGTTCGGTCATCGCGTCCCACTCGCCGCGGCGGGAGGCGGCGTTCAGTTCTTCGGCAACTCCACCCCAGCCGTGCAGTTCGAGCACACTCGCGTAGGCGGGCGTGCTGCCGTAGAACGCGATCTGCTTCTTGGTTGCGCGGATCGCGGCATCCAACTCGGGTTGCGAGGTGCCGACCGCGACGAACGCGGGCAGGCTGACGTCGACGGCCGACGCATCTCGCGGCCCGACTTCTCGAGTCCGCGGTGCAGCGCAGGCAGGCTGACCTCGCGCAGGAATCGCGGGCGTCGTGAAGGTGTGCGCCAGCCAGCCGTCTGCCACCTCGCCCGCCACCTCGGTCATCAGGGGGCCGACGCCGGCGATGGCGATCCGCGGCGCACCGTGCGGGTTCGGTGCCGGCGCGAACATCGGCGTCATCAGGGTGTGCTGGTAGAACTCGCCGCGGTACTCGAGCTTCTCGCCGGTCTGCCAGGAGTGCTGGATCGCTCGCACGGCGAGCACGAAGTCGCGCATCCGGGCGGCCGGGCTCGACCACGGCATCGAGAAGCGCCGTTCGATGTGCGGCTTGATCTGCGAGCCGAGCCCGAGCGAGAACCGCCCGTTCGACAGCAACTGCAGATCGTTCGCCGTCTCGGCCACCGACATCGGATTGCGTGCGAACGCCACCGCGATCGAACTGCCAAGCTCGATGCGCGTCGTGCTGCGCGCGGCGACGGCGATCGAGATGAACGGATCGTGCTGCAGCTCGGTGGCCCCGATGCCGTCGTAGCCGTCGGACTCGGCCCGCACGGCGGTGGCCTCGAACTCGATCGGTCCGTCGTGAACGTCGCCCGCGGTCTCGAGGGCGAAGGGGCGGTTCGGCGGGATGGCGGCAGACGGCGGTGTCATGGCTCCAGGCTACGGGCACCGCTCTCGCTTAGCCTGTTCCCATGGCGGCATCCGGCAAGGCACCGCGCGAGAGCGCCACGCAGCGCACTGCGCGCGTGCCCGTCGCCATGCCCGAGGAGTCGCGCCCCGCGGCGTGGCTGCGCAGCTTCCGGCTCTCAGGCTTCGCTCTTTCTCTGCTGCTGCTGATCGTTGCGGCGCTCGTGGTGCTCGCGCCGGGTCTCAAGACGCTGGTCGAGCAGCGCCAGCAGATCGCCGAGCTGCAGACCGAACTCGACCAGGCCAAGGGCTCCGTGAAAGACCTGAAGGGCCAGCTCGACCGCTGGAAGGATCCGGCGTACATCGAATCGCAGGCCCGCAATCGGCTCTACTACGTGTTCCCGGGTGACATCAGCTACCTCGTGATCGGCGAGGGTTCCGGCACGAAGAACGGTGGTGGGCAGCCGATCAGCGACAAGATCCAGACCACCAAGGTCGACTGGATGGGCTCGCTGCTCTCCTCCGTCTATACCGCGGGCCTCACCGAGCAGACGCCGACTCAGCTGCAGGCGCCGACGCAGGGGACGCCGACCAAGACCCCCGCCCCGGCGACCACCCCGAGCCCGGGCAAGAGCTCAGGAGCGGGTGGATGACGCGCCCGCCCTTCGACCCGCCGAGCGAGATCGACGTGGCCGTCGTCACCTCGCAGCTGGGCCGCCCCGCTCGCGGCGTCATCGGGATCGCCGCCCGCTGCCTCTGCGGCAACCCCACGGTCGTCGCCACCGCGCCGCGCCTGGATGACGGCACGCCCTTTCCGACCCTGTATTACCTGAGCCACCCCGCCGCGACCTCGGCCGTGTCGACGCTGGAGGCGACCGGCGTGATGGCCGAGTTCAGTGAGCTGCTGCTCGACGAGGGCGGCGCTCCCACCGAGCTGGCCGCCGCCTACCGCGCAGCGCATGACAGCTACCTGGCCGATCGGGAGAGCATCCAGGTGGTCGACGAGATCAGCGGATACTCGGCGGGCGGCATGCCCGACCGCATCAAGTGCCTGCACGCCCTGGTCGCCCACGCTCTCGCCGCCGGGCCGGGTGTCAACCCGATCGGCGACCTCGCGCTCGCGCGGGCGGACTGGACGCCGGACCGCTGCGAGTGCGCACAGCCGGGGCCAGGAGCCCCGGAATGAGCCACCGAGTACGCGCGGTCGGTGCGGCCGCGGTGACGGCAGTGCTGGCGGTGGCCTTGCTGGCTCCGGCGGGAGCGGCCGTCGGGGCGCCGCGAGCAACCGGCGACCTCGTTCGCAGCAAGGAGTACTGGCTCGACAGCTACGGCATCCGGTCGGCCTGGAACGTCACCAAGGGTGCCGGCGTCACCATCGCGATCATCGACACCGGCATCGACGGTTCGGTCGCTGAGTTGCGCGGCGCAGTCACGGCCGGCGCCGACTTCTCGGGGGCGGGCACCGGCGGTGGGCCCGAGGGCGGCGACGGCGACGAGCACGGCACGATGGTCGCGTCGCTCGCGGCCGGCAGGGGCACGGGAGCCAACGCGGGAGTGCTCGGGGTGGCGCCCGCGGCATCCCTCATCTCGGCCTCGGTCGGGTTCGGCGCGAACGACCAGAACTCGGATCAGGAGATCGCGGATGCCGTGACCTGGTCGGTCGACCACGGCGCCAAGGTGATCAACCTGTCGCTGACCCGCAACACGCTCGACTGGCCCGAGAGCTGGGACAAGGCCTTCCTCTACGCCGAGGATCACGACGTCGTCGTGGTCGCGGCGGCGGGCAACCGCGGCAGCGGCACCGAGGAGGTCGGCGCGCCAGCCACGATGCCCGGCGTGCTCGGCGTCGGCGGCGTCACGCAGAACGGGACGTCGAGCACCGACGCCTCGGCCCAGGGGATCTCCCTCGGCATCTCGGCGCCCAGCGAGAACCTGGTCGGGGTGATCCCGGGCGGCGGCTACGTGTTGTGGGACGGCACGAGTGGGGCGGCCCCGATCGTGTCGGGCATCGTCGCGCTGGTACGCGCCGCACATCCCGAACTGAGCGCCGACAACGTGATCAACCGGATTCTCAAGACCGCCCGCGACAAGGGCGCTGCTGGTCCCGATGACCTCTACGGCTACGGCTTGGTGGATGCGGCTGCGGCTGTGCGCACCGACGTCCCGGCCGTCACCGCGAATCCGCTCGGCGACTTGCACGAATGGGTGCGCGTCAACCGCCGAGCCGTCGCGACGCCGAGCCCCGTGCCGTCAGGAGGCACCATTGCGGCGCCGGCTCCGGTGACCGACGCGCAGCCCCGCAACCCGGTCGGAACCCTGCTGCCGAGCCCAGTACTCTTGCAGTTGGTGGGACTGCCGGCGCTGGTGGTGCTGCTCATGCTGTTCGTGCTCGGCGGTCTGATCGCCGGGGCCGTGCTGCAGTTCAGGGGGCTTCGTCGCACCCGGTAGATTGGTCCCGCCACTTTCCGAGCGAGGAGACCCCTACACGTGCGCAAGATCCTGATCGTCGGCGGCGGCTACGCCGGCTTCTACACGGCGAAAAAGCTGGAGAAGTGGCTCCGCAGGGGTGAGGCACAGGTCACGATCGTCGACCCGCTTCCGTACATGACCTACCAGCCTTTCCTGCCCGAGGTGGCGGCCGGCTCGATCGAGCCGCGCCACGCCGTGATCGCGCACCGCAGGCATCTGAAGAAGACCAAGGTGATCACGGCCTCGATCAGCAAGATCGACCATGCGGCCAAGACGGCCGAGATCACGCCCGCCGTCGGTGAGCCGTGGACGATCGACTACGACATCGTCGTCGTGACCGCCGGCGCGGTGTCGCGCACCTTCCCGATCCCGGGTGTCGCCGACCAGGCCATCGGCCTGAAGAACATCGAAGAGGCGATGTGGATCCGCGACAAGATGACCGACAACTTCGCCAAGGCGTCGAACCTGCCGGCCGGTCCGGAGCGCGACCGACTGCTCACCACCGTCGTCGTCGGCGGCGGCTTCGCGGGGATCGAGATCTTCGCCGAACTGCGCAGTTTCGCCAGCTCGCTGGTGGGCAGCTACCACCAGCTGGAGATGGATGACACGCACTTCCACCTCATCGAAGCGCTCGGCCGCATCATGCCAGAGGTGTCGCACAAGACCAGCCTGTGGGTGATCAAGGATCTCGAGCAGCGCGGAGCCCAGGTGCACCTGAACACGCAGCTCGCCAGCGCGGTCGGCGGCAAGGTCGAGATGTCGGATGGTCAGACCTTCGAGTCGGACCTCATCATCTGGACCGCGGGCGTGATGGCCAACCCGGTGATCCGCAACACCGATCTGCCGATCGAGGAGCGCGGCCGCCTGCGTGTTCAGGCCGATCTGCGCGTCATCAACGATGACGGCGTCGTGGCCGATGCCTGGGGGGCCGGCGACGTGTGCGCGGTGCCCGATCTCACGGGCAACGGCGTCGGCGGATTCACCGTGCCGAACGCCCAGCACGCCGTGCGGCAGGGCAAGCTCATGGCGCGCAACCTGGTCGCCGATCTGCGGGGCGAGACGCCGCGCGAGTACTTCCACAAGAACCTCGGCGCGGTCGCCGGCCTCGGCCTGTACGACGGCGTGTTCCAGAACGGCCCGTTCGCCGTCAAGGGCCTGATCGCCTGGTTCATGCACCGTGGCTACCACGGCCTGGCGATCCCGTTCTGGGACCGCAAGATCCGCGTGTTCGGCAACTGGTTCCTCAACTTCTTCCTGCGCCGTGACCTGGTCGGCATCCCCGACCGCGACCAGCCGCGCGCGGCGTTCGACAAGTGGGCGGCGCGGCCGAAGGCATAGTTCATTCGCCGAAGGGTCGCTCTTGGGGCATTTGGAAGCGGTTTAACACCCGTTTGCGACCCCTCGCCGAAGTGCTCGGCTAACGTGAACGTCGAGCTCCCGTAGCCCAATCGGCAGAGGCAGGCGACTTAAAATCGCTTCAGTCTGGGTTCGAGTCCCAGCGGGAGCACGTTGTTCTGAGCATCAACTTCCCCGGAAATACGGGGGAGCTGGCTCGCTCGGAACGCCGCTTCTGGGTCCAGCCCCCACAAATCGCCCACAACCTGTTCGCGGCGAGCGGCGTCGAGGGCGTCCGAGACGGCCAGCAGGTCGTCGTCGAACAGGTCGCTGTAGACGTCGAGCGTCATCGCGGCGGACGCGTGGCCGAGCATCCGTTGCACCGCCTTGACGTTCGCGCCGGCGCTGATGGCGAGGCTCGCCGCTGTGTGCCGGAGGTCGTGGACGGTCAGCTTCGGGATGTCGGGATCGATCGCACGAGCGCGAGCGATGGATGCCGAGTACCAGCCCTTCGTCGAGGTGGGCTGCTGCAGGTGCGAGACCCCGTTGCCGAAGACCAGCTGCTCGCGGGTCTTGCCGATGCACTGCTCGGCCAGCTCGGCGGCGATGAACACTGGGAACGGCACGGAGCGGCTGTGGTGGGACTTCGGAGTGCCGACGACGATCTTGCCATTCACGCGCACGGCGTTCTGAGAGACCGTCAGACGCCGTCTGAGCATGTCGAGGTCGCCGACGCGCAGGGCGGTCGCCTCACCCCACCGGAGGCCCGTGTAAGCGAGGAAGCGCACGAGTGTGCTGTGTGGGCCGGCCTGCGAAGCGAGGAGTTCTACTTGGCGGTGTGTGAGATAGCCGTGCGGCTTGCGAACCTTGCGAGGCAAATTGACGTCGCGCGTCGGATTTCGGGCGAGGAGCCGATCTTTGACCGCTACTTCGACGACCGAGGCGAGGACCGCGTGTGCGCGGATAACGCTCGTAGCACCGAGCGGTCGACGATCGGGTTTCGTCGTGGCGGCCGAACCAGCGCTTAGTTGAGCGATCCAGATCTGAACCTCGCTGTGAACGATGCGTCCGACTTCAGTCGCTCCCCACCGCGGCTGGACGTAACAGCGCCAGGCGATCTCGAGCGGAGCGAGAGCGGACGGTTTCATGTGCGTGAGGGACCCGAGCCACAGCGGGCCGAGCTCCCCGACGGTCACTCGGCTGGCGTTCGGGACGATGTACTCGCCGCGAGAGGCCGCAACTGAGACTTCGGCGAGGTACTCCTCGGCGGCTCGCTTGGTGCGGAAGCCGGCTCGTTCACGCGACCGACGCTCCGGATCGCGATACCGAACCCGGTATCGTCGCCCGCTCGATGTTTCGTAGGGTTCGATGCTCGCCATGGTGCGTCCCCTCGTCGCCAGTGAAGCCATTCAACATCTCGCCACTGACCTGCCGCGGAAACGGGTTTCCTTGCCATCGATGGCAAGGGTGACGAAGTCACGCGCGGCAGCCGCGACCGGTCGTTTGCCCGGCCCAATCGGGCGATCTGCTACCTGTCACATTTCGGGACTGAAGGCTTGCCCACGGCCCCTGCCAGCAGACGCCGCGCCATACTGGTCGGATGAGGATCAGTCACCGTGCTCTAACGCGGTTGATTGTCGGTGCACTTCTGGCTCTAGCGGTTCTATTGCCGCTCATCGTCGGGGTGACTTTCGGTACCGGCGAGGTGTTCCAGGCGATCCCATTCAGTGCCGTCGCCATAGTTCTAGGCATCGCCGCTCATTTCGTGTTTCGGCTTCGGAGCCCTGTGGACAATCCGCCGACGGTCGATGCCACGCGCCTGCTCGTGGAGGAGATGTACGACCGCGTGCTCGAGGAATCCTTTCTCTTTGAGCTCTCTCTGCCGTCGACAACTGTTCTCTCACGACGTCGAACGATCGTGAACGGTCCCTTCCCTTTGGAGAGCTGTTCGGCAGTTTTGATCCACTGGTTCGACTCCGGATGGCTGGATCTGCTGACCGCTTCGCACCCTGAATCCTGGCTCGAAGGGCTGCCCTCAAAGGGCTGGGAGGGCCGACTCGTCGCGAGAGCTGACGCTGACTACGCTGCGTTGGCGGAGGACGACGCGCGACTGCTGCTGATTGACCCGACGCGCTGGGCCAAGGAGACTCGGGACGGTCTTGTGATGCTCGGCACCTCGGCCGCCGGCTCGCAAGTCCCCTGGCAGCAATGGATCCAAGTCGGCGAAGCGGTGTCCCCGATCTAGAAAGCTCGGCCTCGAAACCGTTCGCGAAACTATTCGTCGGTCGCGAATAGGTAAACGAATACTTTCGGCATGGTTTCCCCTGATCAGCCGCGCCTGCCTGGCGGAGCCAGCTTTCCAACCTCCCCCACCCAGCAAGCTGTCTGAGGGAGGTTGGAAAGTACGCAGGCGCGGCTGATCAGGGAAGGCGGTACCGGCGTTTGGGGCTAGGACCAGAGGTCAAGCTTGGCCCAGTTGCTGGGGAAGCCTGAGCTTTGAAGAGACCCCTGAGGGATCTCGGGGAATCGCTTTAGGAGGTCGATCATCGAGCGTCGCCACGTCGTTCCTTCGTCCGTGTCCGTCAGCAGCCACGCGAGAATCGCGATCGGACCGTAGACCTTGACCCGAGCCACGTCGTCCAAACTTCGCAAATGTCCCAACTCGGGAATCTGAGATTCGTTTGGGCGCGCGGGCGTCGCGGTGAGCGAGCGATTCCACAAACGCGAGTGATGAGCACAGACATTTCTCACGCCGTTTAATGCGGCGACCCAAGATCCGAAGTCTCTCGGTGAGGACACTCCGAAATCCGACGCGATTTGCCGACGCTGGGCGATCGGCAGTCCTTTTATCAGGCGCGAAGTCTGACCGAACTCAAGGATCTCGATCGCGGTCCAGATAGGGAGCCTGCCGTCGTATTTGTGCTCGAACCATTGGACGAAGGCTTCGTTCTTGGCACTCTCGACTCGCTCCAAATATTTCACGAGCCATCGGTCGTACTGGCTCATCCGGTCGGAGCTTGTCGTTGCCGGCTGCGCAGTGAACTCCGTCGTCAAGAGCTCCGGTTTGTGATGGATAAACGGGTCGACCGCGCCGGCCCGGTAGGCGAGCGAGGTTCGAAGCGTGATCTCAAATTGCTCGAGCCCATCGAGGAGCAGCATTCGCAAGTCGCGGTCGAATGCCCACAATGCCACCGCCTGTTCGAACGTCGATCCGGGCGCGTAAGCGTTCTGCCTCTCGTCGTGGCCTGGGGCCCCGCCGGTCGTCGGCAAGCGAAAGGTGTGGAGGTATCCGGTCAGGCGGTAGTAGCCGATGTGCGAGAGCGTCGTTGCGGCTACAGCGCGGTCATGCACCTGGAGCCCACGTTCCACGAGCTTGTCGATCTGCGCCTCGTACGTGAGGTGCTTCTTCTCGTACGGGACCGACATGGCACGACCCTACCTACAAAGAAAACCAGCCCGGGGCTTGAGCGAACTCAAGCCGGGCGGGCTGGTCATGACAACTACAGGTTAGCAAGTCGAGCCGACATCGGGCCAGTCTCAGCAATCGGAAGTCCGATTCTCGCCCACCGGTACCGTCCGCCTCACCCTTGCGTCCCGGCCCAGCAGGCAGGCACGCTAAACCACGCAGTGGGAACTCGGTTCACTTCAGCCCGATTGACTCGCGGAGCAGACCGTCGAGCTGACGTTCCACCCACTCAACTTCACGACGAGTCGGCATCGGCAAGATCGAGGCATCCACCGCGAACAATGACACTTGAACGGACTCGCCACCGGAGCGCACGTTGAGATCAACCGTCGCCTCGGGCCAGGCCCGTCTCGAATTGGTGGGGTGGCCAAGTTGCACGCCTTCAACGTCGGCCCATCGAAGCGAGCCGTACAGCTCTGGAGGGTTTCTCTGCCAAAACGTCAGGCCTCGCAGGTCAGCGACGACCTCGACGGATCCCCAATCGAACTCACGGCGGCCTGGGGCGAACGCGTTCAGTTTTCGGAGCTGATTTACCGTGTCGCTCGTCGGCCTGAATGAAAAGACCAGGGTTCCGAGAAAACGCCTCATCAACCGGCGACGGTCCAACGTGCGAAAACCAAGAACTGCGAGCCAAAGTGCGGACAGGATGGCCAAAGTGACGGAAGAAGGTGAGCACCAAGCCGCCTGGCGTTGTCGCTAGCCGCCGAATCCACAACTGGAAAACCGCGAACCCTGACAGAGCCAACCCGAAGGCGACGGTGACGGCAAATTGCCTCACTGCAGACGGGCGCGGCTCCAGAGACATCCCTGCGCCAGACGGAAGCATCACAGATTGACCTGAGCCCGCGCTAGGGACCGGAACTGTGGTTTCCTCTTCGTCCATCGGGCCAACTCTAAAGCCGGTGGTGGGTAGCACTCGACTAAGTCTCCGCCGGTGGAGACGGCTCGAGGGCGGCCGCTGGAAGCCAAGCGGCCGCCCAGGTCAGCGCCATGCCCTCGACCTTGGATCGAGCCCCCACAAAACCCCCACAATCGTGCGTCATCCAAGTGGGGTCAATGTCATCCGTAGTGATCCAAAAGTTGCCAAAATGATTGGGAGTTTGACCCGATCGGCACTAATCATTGGGTGGCGTTTTGGGTTCGAGTCCCAGCGGGAGCACGTTTGACGGTGCTCGAGCTCGTCCGTCACGAGCCGCCGGCGTGTTGACAACCGTCGTACCCCCTCGCCATAATCATTGTCAGGTTCCCTGAACGTTTTGCAGCACGGTCGTTTCCCTCACAAAGTCGCCGTGCTGCCGACCAGGCCCTGCATCGACCGATACCGCTTCCGTTTCAATGATGAAATCTAGGAGTTTCGATGAAGAAGATCGTTGTGGGTCTGATCGCCCTCACGGCCACATCGCTGGTGCTCGCCGGCTGTGCGACGACCAGCCCGTCCTCCACATCCACGGCTCAGACGGGACCGATCACGATCGGCATGGTGACTCCGATCACCGGCCCGTACGCCCCGCTCGGTGCGGGCGACAAGGCGGCGGCTCAGCTCGAAGTCGACGCCATCAACGCCGCAGGCGGCGTTGATGGGCGCCAGCTGAACCTGATCATCGAGGACGACACCACCGACGTCACGAAGTCGGTCCAGCTGTTCAACCAGTTGGCGGCCAACAAGGACGTCTCGGTCGTGCTGTCGTCGGCGTTCGCCAGCGCATCGGCTGCTGTCGGGCCGGCGGCGGTCTCGGCCAAGGTTCCGATCCTCGCCCTGTCGCCACTCGCCGACTTCGCCGACGGATCGAACAAGTACGCCTTCACGGTTCCCGCGACAACCGCTCTGTACGCCCAAGAACTCGTCAACTACTTCTCGTCGATCCACCTGACGAAGCTGGCCATGGGCTACACGACGGGCGACGCCTATGGCGAGTCCGGGCAGAAGGCCACGGTCGCCGCTGCCAAGAAGGCGGGCATCGACGTCGTCATGAACGAGGGCTACGACCAGAAGTCGACCGACTTCTCGGCTCTGATCACCCACGCCAAGGCCTCGGGCGCGCCCGGCCTGCTGATCTGGGGAGCCGGCCCTGCGCCGGTCATCATCACCAAGCAGGCCCAGGGCAGTGGCCTGCAGCTCTACATGACCGGCGCCGAGGCGACCAGCCTGTACGCGACGCCGGCCGGCGCAGCAGGAGAGGGCGTGATCATGGCGAGCGCCGCAGGCGTGGCGCAGAGCGCACTGCAGCCCGGCAAGGTGACCACCGCGATCAACGACTTCGTGTCGTCGTGGGGGACCACCAACGGCGGTCTGCCGCCGCAGTTCGCGTTCGACGGTGCTGCTGGAGTGCAGTTGGTGGCCGCTGCCGTGAAGAAGGCCAAGTCGAGCGATCGCGAAGCCATCCGGGCCGCGCTGAACGACCTGGTCGCCGTCACGGTGAACGGCGAGTACCACTTCAGCTCGACGAACCACGCCGGGCTGACGGTGGATGACACGGCTATCGTGACCATCAAAGACGGCAAGTTCGTACCGCTCGACTACACCGTCGCGCAGTACAAGAAGTAGCCGCGAAACCCGTCGCACGCGAACACCGAGGACAGCATGCTCCGGATCTCGTCACTGTCGCATGCCTTCGGCGGCGTCTTCGCCAATGAAGACATCGACATGGTCGTCGAAGACGGAGAACTGCACGGAGTGATCGGACCGAACGGGGCCGGCAAATCCACCCTGTTCAACGCGATCAGCGGACAGCTGCTGGCCCAGCACGGCACCATCGAGTTCGACGGTGAGCGGATAGAACACCTCCCCGCTCACCGTCGGAGTCGCCTCGGCATCGCGATGGTGTTCCAGGGCGCGCGCCTGTTCCACGGCATGACGGCTCTCGAGAACGTGATGGTCGGTGCCACGTCGGTGACCAGGGGCGGCGCGGTCTCGGCGGCTCTGCGGCTTCCGCGCCATCGCCGCGAGGAGCGCGAGATCACCGCAGCCTCGCTGGCGGCGCTTGATCGCGTCGGCCTGTCCGAGTGGGCCGCCCGGTCGGCAGACGACCTTCCGCTCGGGCAGCAGCGCCGCCTTCAGATCGCCCGAGCGATCACGGGCAGGCCGAAACTCCTGCTGCTCGACGAACCCGCGTCGGGCATGCGGGCAGCCGAGCGTCAGGATTTCATCGCCCTGATCCGCGAGTTGCGCGCCGACGGCACCAGCATCCTGCTCATCGAGCACGATGTCGCGATGGTGACGGCGCTCGCCGACCGCATCACGGTGCTCGACCTGGGAAAGGTCATCGCAGAAGGAACGCCCGAGCAGATCCAATCGAACGATCGTGTGATCGAGGCCTATCTCGGACAGGATGCGCATGCTTGAGGTCACCGATCTGGTGGTGCGGTACGGCACTGCGACCGCGGTCGACGGGGTGAGCATCGCCGCCGCAACCGGCGACATGGTCGCCCTGGTGGGCCCGAACGGCGCGGGCAAGAGCTCGATCGTCAACGCGATCAGCGGTCTGGTCCCCACGGCATCGGGCACCATCCGGGTCGATGGCCGATCGGCGCAGGTACCGGAGGGGCGGCAGATGTTCTCGGACATGTCGGTCGAGGACAATCTCAAACTGGGTGCCTGGCGAATCCGCCAGCGCGATGTCGACCCGATCTACGAGCTGTTCCCGGATCTGCAGAGCATGCGCAAGCGCAAGGCGGGCACGCTCTCGGGCGGTCAGCAGCAGATGGTCGCCCTGGGCCGTGCGCTGATGGCCCAGCCCGACCTGCTGCTCATCGACGAACTCTCGCTCGGGCTCGCTCCGCTCGTCGTCGCCGACATCGCGCAGCACCTGCAGACACTCAACAAGGAGCGGGGCACGACGATCCTGCTGATCGAACAGGAGATCACCCTGGCTCTTCGCCTGTGCTCACGCAGCTACGTGCTCGAAGCGGGGCGCGTCGCGGCGTCCGGGACTTCGGAGGAGCTCACCAAGAACCCTGCGCTGCGTGCCGCCTACTTCGGCGTCGACGCCACGATCGATGGCTCGGGTGCGGCGACATGAGCGAGCTTCTCGGCTACCTCGCGTCCGGCATCGCCCTGGGCTGCACCTTCGCCCTGATCGGCAGCGGATTCGTCGTCATCCACCGCGTCACACGGGTGATCAATTTCACTCAGGGCACGCTGGCCGTGTTCGGCGGGATGCTGGCCTTCTCCTTTCTGGGCGGCGGCCTGCCGCACGGGATCGCCGAACTGGCGGCGGTTCTCGCCACCGGGGTCATCGGCGGCATCTTCGGACTCATCGCACTGGCTCGGCGCAACACGCCGCCCACCGTGTCGCTCCTCATCACGGTCGGGTTGTCGGTGCTGTCGTCGGCGGTCTTCATCCTGTTCTGGGGACAGGATCCGGTGTCGTCGTCGGGCCTGACCGGCAGTGCCGAGTTCTTCGGCGCCTCGATCCAGAACCAACGGCTGCTGATCATCCCGGCGACGCTCGCCGTGTTCGCGATCATGATCCTGTTCTTCGGACGCAGCTACCTCGGCAAGGGCCTCACGGCGGCGGCATCCAACCCGCGGGCCGCGCGCATCGTCGGCATCGATGTCCGGATGATGGGGCTGATCTCCTTCGCGATCGCCGGCCTGCTGGGCGGCATCGCCGGCGTCCTGATCGCTCCGACGCAGCCGCTCTCGTTCAGTTCGGATCTGCCGCTCGCCCTGAACGGCTTCGCGGCAGCGGTCTTCGGCGGGGTCAAGAGCCCGGGCCTCACGCTCGTCGGCGGCCTCCTGCTCGGGGTGACCGCGCAGCTCGCGGCCGGATACTTCGGCGGCTCGTATCAGACCGAGGTGGCCCTGGTGATGATGCTCATCGTGATGATCGCCCGCCACAAGAGTCTGAGCGGTGAGGAAGCGAAATGAGGGCCCTCATCGCAGCTCTGGCGAGCGCCGCCGCGATCGCGATCGCGATGTTCGCGGTGCCGCACCTGTTCGCCGATCAGACCTTCTACATCCAGTTGCTGCTCGCGGCTGTGACCGTGACGGGCCTGTCGCTGTTCATGGGGTTCGCGGGCCAAGCATCCCTGGGTCAGGGTGCGTTCGTCGCGATCGGTGCCCTCACCGTCGCCGAGATGACGACGAAGTGGGGCTTGCCCCCACTGCTGGCCCTGATCTGCGCGCCGATCGTCTCGGCCGCCTTCGCCTACCTGGTCGGGGCGCCCCTGCTGCGGCTGCGCGGGCACTACCTGGCGTTCGCGACCCTCGCGCTGCTGCTCGTGGTGCAGTCGCTGATGACCACCGTGCCGTTCTTCTCGGGCGAGTACGGCACCGGGATCAGCGGCATCCCTCCGCTGGGCATCGGCTCGGCCGTGATCTCCGACCAGAGCGGCTACGTCTATGTCTCGGTCGCGGCGCTCGCCCTGACGATCCTCGTCGCGCGCAACGTGGTGAACAGCCGCTTCGGGCGCGGGATGCGGGCGCTCGCCACCAGCGAGAGCGCTGCGGCCGCCTCCGGGGTGCCGGTGCTGCGTACCAAGCTGACCACCTTCGCCATCGCGGCGGCATTCGCGGGGCTGGCCGGCGGCATCCAGGCGTTCTTCATCCCCTTCGTCAGCGGCGACACCTTTCCGGCGCTGACCTCGATCACCTACGTGATCATGGCGGTGATCGGCGGCGCGGGCACGATCTGGGGCGGCCTGGTGGGCGCCGTCATCGTCTCGGTGATCTCGCAAGCGCTCAACGCCGCCGCGACAGCGCCCGGGGTGACGGGCAACACCGGAGCGGTGCTGCAGTACGCGGCGTACGCGGCCGTGCTGATCCTGGCGCTGCTGTTCATCCCGCAGGGCGTGGTGCCGGGCATCCGCGATGCGATCCGTCACGGCAGGGCACGACGCGAGTTGCGCCGCGCGGCCGTCAGAGGTGGCTGACCTCGCCGCTGAGAGCTCCGCGGCACAGCAGCAGCGAGGTGCGGAGTTGCCGCGCCTCAACGTCGGTCAGACCAGACTGCATCAACTCTTCGAGTTCGGCGACCGGTCGTCGCAACTGGTCGAGGATGCTGCGGCCCCGGTCGGTGAGGTAGAGCAGGAACTGCCGTCCGCTGTTCGGGTCGCGCTCGCGGCGGATCAACCCCTCGCCCTCGAGGAACGTGGTCATCTGCGCCATGGTCTGGGCCCGCACGAAGGAGTTGCGCGCCAGCTGCGCCGAGGTGAGCCCCTGGTGCCGTTCGAGCACGGTGAGCGCCGTGTACTGCAGCGAGGTGAGACCGGCCGGTCCGACGGTCTGCTCGAGCCTGGCCCGCACGGCCAACTCGACCTGCTTGATCAGATAGAGCAGGGTGACGTCAGATGCCGACATCCGGTCCGGGTCCTCTCAGTCTCGGGTTTGCGAGTCGTAGCGGGCCCTCAGGTGCTGCTTCTGCACCTTGCCGCTGGCGGTACGCGGCAGTTCGTCGACGATCTCCAGGGTCTTGGGAACTTTATAGCGCGCGAGTCGCGACGACAGGTAGGCGACCATGTCGTCCGGATCGAGCCGATGTCCCGGCGCCAGAATCACGACGGCGTGCGGTACCTCGCCCCACCGTTCGTGGGGGACTCCGATGACGGCGACGCCGCTGACGCCGGGGATGGAGGCGATCGCCAGTTCGACCTCGGCCGAGTAGATGTTCTCGCCGCCCGAGATGATCATGTCTTTCAGCCGGTCCGCGATGAAGAGGAAGCCGTCGTCGTCGAGATACCCGATGTCGCCGGTTCGCAGCCAGCCGTCGTCGGTGAACGCGTCAGCCGTTGCCGCCTCGTTGTGCCAGTACTCGAGGAACACGTTCGGGCCGCGGGTCTCGATCTCGCCTCGCCGTGCGGCGCCGCGAGCCCTCCGTCATCGCGCCGGATGCGCAGCTCGGTGAAGAAGTGCGGAAGTCCCGCCGATCCGGCGTGCTCGATCGAATGCCAGCTCGGCAGCAGGGTGATACCGGGCGAGGTCTCGGTCATGCCGTATCCGCCCGAGAAGCTGAGGCCGCGGGCCTCGTAGGCCTCGCGCACCCGGGTGGGAACCGCCGAGCCGCCGCAGGTCAGAATCCGCATCGACGACAGGTCGGTCGATTCCCAGGCCGGGTCGTCCATCAGCAGCTGGTACGTCGTCGGCACGCCGCTGATCATCGTCGCGCGCAGCCGTTCGATCGCATCCAGGGCCTCGGCGGGATCGAAGCGCTCGGCAGCAGGACGGTCGCGCCCTTCATGATCACCGGGAGGCACCCCATTCCGAGCGACGCGACGTGGAAGAGGGGCGAGATCATCAGCGCCCGATCGCTGCTCGTCACGTCGTAGTCGGCGAGCACGTCGAGCGCGTTCCAGGTCAGGTTGCCGTGGGTGAGCACCACGCCCTTGGGCTTGCCAGTCGTGCCCGAGGTATAGATGATACGGCCCGGTCGTCGGGGTCGACGTCGGCGCGGACCGCCGCGAATCCCGGCGACGAGGCGATGACATCGTCGAAGTCCTCGGCGCCTGCGGCCGCCAGGCCTCGGGAGCCGGAGGGTCGAGCGCCCTCGATCCCGGCCTGGTCGTCGACCACGATCCGTCGGATCGGCAGTTCGCCCACCGAGGCAGTGGCCTTCGACTCGAGCTCGGCGGTGCTGATCAGGAAGGTTGCCCCGCTGTGCTCGAGCAGGTGCCCCAGTTCCACGACCGACAGCCGGGTATTGAGCGGCACGAAGATCGCACCGAGCAGGGCGGAGGCGAACAGCGACTCGATGAAGGAGGGGTGGTTGTTGCCGAGGTACGCCACGCGGTCGCCGGCGCCGACTCCCCGGGCCTGCAGCCCGGCTGCAAGTCCGTCGACTCGGGCCGCCAGCTCCGCGTAGCTGGTGGAGGCGCCGCGGAACACGATCGCCGTGTGCTGCGCCGAGGTGATCGCGCGGCGGCGGACCCAGGCGCCGATGCCTTCAGGCCTCATCAGAGCTTCCTCTCGAGTGGTCGCGGTCTCGTCAGGCGTAGACCCGCGAGATGAATTCGACGATGACGGCGGGGCGTTCCTGGCCCTCGATGCCGATGACGCCGGAGACCCCCAGTTGGTAGCCGCCCTTCACCTCCTCGACGCTGGTCAGTGTCGCCGTCAGCCTGACCCGCGCGCCGGCCGGCACCGGTGAGGTGAAGCGCACCTTGTCGAGCCCGTAGTTGACCATGGTGCTGGCGCCGACACGTCCAGCAGACTCGTCCAGAACTTGATGAAGAGCGAGAGGGTCAGGAATCCGTGTGCGATCGTGGCACCAAACGGACCGTCCTTGGCGCGTTCGGGGTCCACGTGGATCCACTGGTGGTCGTCCGTGGCGTCGGCGAAGGTGTTGATCCGCTCCTGACTGACGGTCAGCCAGTCCGAGGGGCCGAGCTCGGTGCCGACGAGCGCCGGCAGTTCGGCGAATGTCACGGTGTTCAGGGCGGTCACGGTTCTCCTTCTGCGGCGGTCGGGCGGTGCGGTCAGTCGAGGCCCAGCATGCGGGCGGCGTTGTCTGCAAGATCTTGGTGCGCACCTCGTCAGCGAGATCGAGCTCGGCGAAGTCGCGCAGCCAGCGGTCGGGGGTGAGGAGCGGGAAGTCGGAGCCGAACAGGATGCGGTCGCGCAGGAACGAGTTGGCGGCGCGGACCAGCTGTGGCGGGAAGTACTTCGGGCTCCAGCCCGACAGGTCGATCGCAGTTTCGACTTGTGGATGGCGATCGAGATGGCCTCGTCCTGCCACGGCACCGAGGGGTGGGCGAGGATCAGCTGCAGGCGGGGAAGTCGGCGGCGACGTCATCCAGCAGCATCGGATTGCGAGTACCGCAGCCGCAGCCCGTGGCCACCGGGCGTGCCGGCGCCGATGCCGGTCTGGCCGGTGTGCACCACGACGGGCAGTCCGAGCGGCCTGGAGGGCCGCCCAGAGCGGGTGGTAGCTGCTCGTCGCTCGGGTCGAAGCCTTGCACGGTCGGGATGGAACTTGAAGCCGCGTGCACCGTGATCCGCCGACCAGCGGCGCGCGCCGCGTCGATGGCGTCGCTCGCCGCGGCGCGGGTCGACGGAGCCGAACGGGATCAGCACGTCGGCGTGCTTGGCGGCGCCTGTTCGGCGATGTCATCGCTCGAGAGCGGCTCGTGCTCGAGCTGGGCCTGTGCGTCCACGGTGAACACGACCGCTGCCATGCTGGCGCTCGCGGTAGTGACTCGGCGATGCCCGCCAGATCGGGCGTGACGCCGTCGGTCTTGAAGTACGTGCGCCGCGGCCTTGGCGAGATCGTCGGGCAGCGCGGTCGCGCCGCAGGCGTCCGACCTCGACATGCACATGGCTGTCGATCGCCACGATCGCGATCGAGCTGAACGGCGCGAGACGTACGCGGCGGGAGCCTTAGGCCCGGTTGCGATCGAGCTCGGGCGGCAGGGGCGGGAAACTCCTCGCCGACGGTCTGCAGGTTGCGCGCGCACGAGTCCGGAGCGAACTCGTCCGCGAGTGCCTCGTGGCGCTCCAGCCGCCGTCGTCGTACGCGGTGACCACCGGCTCGGGATGCGTCCAGAGCTGGATGCGGTCGCCGCCGACGCCGATCACCTGGCCGTTGATCTCGGCCGCGGCGTCGGAGGCCAGGAAGACGACGAGGCCGCCGACGTCGTCTGCCGTGCCGAAGCCGAGGTCGTGCCGGAAGAAGTCGGGCATCGGCGCGGCCCTGCGCTCTCGGCCTCGACGGCGGCGGCGAAGTACGGCACGGTCGCTGTCATCGCGGTCGCCGCGACCGGGACGACGGTGTTGACCAGTGATGCCTGCGCGGCTCATCTCGAGCGCCCAGGTGCGTGCCATGCCCACGATTCCTGCCTTGGCGGCGGCGTAGTTCGTCTGGCCGAAGTTGCCGCGCTGCCCGGTCGGGGAGCCGATGGCGACGATGCGGCCCGCGCCGCCGCTGGTCTTTGAAGAGGCGTAGCGGCGCGCACGCAGGTGAAGGTGCCGCGCAGGTGCACGGCGATCACCTGGTCGAAGTCGTCGTCGGTCATCTTCAGCAGCGACTTGTCGCGCAGGATGCCGGCGTTGGTGACGAGGATGTCGAGGCCGCCGAACTGCTCGACCGCGGTGTCGACGAGCTGCTGAGCGACCTCTGCGGTGCCGACCGGGGCCACGACCGAGGTCGCGCGCCCGCCAGCAGCGACGATAGCGTCGACCGTGGCGGCTGCGGCGTCTGAGGAGACGTCGTTGACGACGACGGCTGCGCCGGCAGCGGCGAGAGCGGTCGCGTACGCGGCTCCGAGTCCAGCTCCACTTCCCGTGACGATCGCTGTCTTCCCGGTCAAATCGGCAGTCATCAAGGGTTCCTTCGGCTTCGTCGGCGCAGGCGGCTGGATGATGCAGCCAGCTTAACGATCATACTGCACATTGTCAGTAAACCTGAACGTCACTTGCAAGTGGTGAGGGTGTCTGGGACGCTTGTCCCACTTCACCGCAGCAGCACGCATTGCGGGCTGACGAGAGAGGGCCGTCGATGTCCCGCATCCCCGCCACCGAGCGCCGCGCCGCCCTGGCGCACGCCGCGCTCGCGGTGATCGCGCGCGACGGTCTGGCGGCGGCGACCACCCGGGCGATCGTTGCGGAGGCCGGGATGCCCTTGGCGAGCTTCCACTACGCGGTTCCGTCGCGAGACGAGCTGCTCCGCGATGTCGTGGAACTCGTCGTTGCCGAGGAGGGCAGCGCGGCTCTTGGCCCGCTCCTGGCGCGAGCCGACGGCATCCGCGACGCCACGGTGCTGGCCATGACCGCCTATCTGCAGCTGGTCAAGAGCGACCCCGGGCGCGAGCAGGCGATGTTCGAGCTCACGCAGTACGCCCTGCGCACGCCCGGGCTCGACGACCTGCCGGCCGAGCAGTACGCCCGCTATCACGCCCTCGCCACCGAGCTGCTCGAGGTCGCGGCGGCGCAGCACGGCTCCGGCTGGAAGGTGCCGGTGCCCGACCTCGCCCACCTGCTGGTGAGCTTCACCGATGGACTCACCCTGGCCTGGCTGGCCGACCGCGACGACGCGGCGGCCGAACGGTCGATCCAACTCGCTGCCACGGCGATCGCGTCACTGGCCGTCCCGGCCCACACCCTGAATGGAGCACACGAATGACCGCTGCACCCTCGGTACAACCCGCCGCCCCGCTCTCGCCGTTCGCCGAACCCACGCGCCGGGTGCCCGGCGCCTGGATCGCGGTCTTCGCGACCGCGTGGTTGGGAATCTGGATGGCGCAGCTGGCGCCCATCCAGCTGCTGCTTCCCCTGCAGGTGCAGGCGCAGTTGAAGGGCAACTACTGGGTCGACAGCGTGGTGGCGTTCGGCGTCATCTCGGCGATCGCCGGAGTCTGCGCGCTGATCACGTACCCGCTCGCCGGCGCGCTCTCTGACCGCACCGTCTCGCGGTTCGGCCGACGGCGCCCGTGGATCCTCGGCGGTGCCGTGCTCTTCGCGGTCGGCCTGCTGCTGCTCGGTCTCCAGCACTCCCTGATCGGCGTCGGCATCTTCTGGTGCGTCGCCCTCATCGGATTCTGCGTGCTGAGCGCTGCGCTCACCGCGACCATCTCGGATCAGGTGCCGGTCGGCCAGCGCGGACTCGTCTCGGCCTGGATCTCGGCGCCGCAGGCCATCGGCCTGATCGTGGGCCTGCTGCTGGTGACGTCGCTCGCCCTCAGCCAGTTCCTCGGCTACGCGCTCATGGCACTCATCGTCGTTCTGCTCGTGCTTCCGTTCCTCTTCTATGTGAAGGATGCGGTGCTTCCGGCCGAGGCACGCCCGCCGTTCTCGTGGTCCGCGCTGGTCGCCGGGTTCTGGATCAGCCCGCGCAAGTACCCGGACTTCGGGTGGACGCTGCTCGGCCGCATCCTGGTCAACCTGGGCAATGCCCTGGGCACGACGCTGCTGCTGTACTTCATCATGTTCGGCCTGCACCGCGAGAAGACGGCGCAAGACGACCTGCTCTACCTGACTCTCGTCTACATGTTCTTCGTGATCTTCGCGTCGATCCTGCTCGGCTGGATCTCTGACCAGAACGGTCGGCGCAAGGTCTTCGTGATCGTGGCGGCGGTGCTCCAGGCGCTCGCCGCCCTGTTGCTGGCCTTCATCCCGGACATCAACGTCACCTACGTCGCCGGCGGCCTGCTCGGGCTCGGCTACGGCTGCTTCCTCTCCGTCGACCAGGCGCTGGCCACCCAGGTGCTGCCCGACGCCCACAGCCGCGGCAAGGACCTCGGCATCATGAACATCGCGACGGCCGTTCCGCAGGCGATCGCTCCGCTGTTCGGCGCGTGGGTGGTCGCGGCGCTCGCCGGATTCACCGGGCTGTTCGCCCTGTCGGCGATCGTGGCCATCCTCGGGGCGATCGCCATCATCCCGGTGAAGGGCGTTCGTTGATCAAGCTGGTCCGCCCAGGGTCGACGGCCGCGTCGACACCCTGGACCGACCCCGCGCGCTGGTGGCCGCAGCTCCAGGCGGCGACGGCGCAGCTCGACCCGCCCTTCGCCGCGCTCTCGGTCGAGGCGCTGGCCTGGAACGCGTTCTCGATGCTCGACCGCGCGGCCGGCTCGCCGATCCGGGTGGCCAGCAAGTCGGTGCGGGTGCGCTCGGTGCTGGACGCGGTGCTCGAGCTGCCCGGATACCGTGGCATCCTGGCCTACACCCTGGCCGAGGCGCTCTGGTTGGCCGAGACCTACGATGACGTCGTGGTCGGCTACCCGAGCGTGGATCGCGCGTCGATCACCCGGCTCGCCGCCGACGAGAAGCTCGCGCGGCGCGTGACGATCATGGTCGACGACATCGCCCAGCTCGATCTGGTGGATGCCGTGGTCGCCCCGAGCGGGCGCGCCACGATCCGAGTCTGCCTCGAGCTCGATGCCTCGTACCGGTCGCGCGTGCTCGGCTTCGTCGGGAGTGCGCCGCTCGCCGGTGCGCGAACCGGCCGCCGCGCGTGCGCTGGCGGCCGCCGTGGTCGCGCGGCCCGGATTCCGCCTGGTCGGCATGATGGCCTACGAGGCGCAGATCGCCGGGGTCACGAACCGCGGCACCGGTCGCGGCACCATCATCCGGTCGATGCAGCGCGCCTCGGCGAAGGAGCTCGCCGAACGCCGCGGTGCCGCCGTCGCCGCCGTGCGCGAGGTGGCCGAGCTCGAGTTCGTCAACGGAGGGGGAACCGGCTCGATCGAGTCGACCCACGCCGATGCCTCGGTGACCGAGATCGCCGCCGGCTCCGGACTGTTCGGCCCGCACCTCTTCGACGGCTACGTGCATTTCAGCCCGGCGCCCGCTGCCTCCTTCGCGCTCGGCGTCGTGCGACGCCCGACCGCAGACGTCGCGACGCTGCTGGGTGGCGGCTGGATCGCATCCGGTCCGCCAGGACCCGACCGTCTGCCGCAGGTGGCCTGGCCCCAGGGGCTGCGGATGCTGCCGCGCGAGGCTGCGGGCGAGGTGCAGACCCCGGTCACCGGCGCCGGCCGCGCACGACCTCGCGATCGGCGACCGCGTGTGGATGCGCCACACCAAGGCCGGCGAGCTCGCCGAGCACGTGAACGAGTTCGCGGTGGTCGAGGACGGTGCCGTGGTCGACATGGTTCCGAGCTACCGCGGCGAGGGGAAGGCGTTCCTGTGAGCGAGACGACCCGTGTGGATGCCGATTCGCCGTTGCTGCGCCCCGGTGGCACCTGGCGCAACTGGGGGCGCTCGGAGCGCACCACCCCGGCGTTTCGCGCGGTCCCGACCAGCGTCGACGAGGTGGTCGCCGTCGTGCGCGCGGCGCGCGAGCGCGGCCTGACCGTCAAGGCGGTCGGAGCCGGCCACAGCTTCACCGCCATCGCCGCCACCGAAGGGGTGCTGCTCGACCTGGGCGGCCTCGACGGACTCTTCGCCGTGGACACCGAGCGCGGCCGGGTGACCCTCGGGGCCGGGACCAACCTCTATCAGCTGCCCGCGCTGCTCGAGCCCCACGGTCTCGCCCTCGAGAACATGGGCGACATCGACCGGCAGACCATCGCCGGGGCCACCTCGACGGGCACCCACGGCACCGGCGCGCGTTTCCGCGGCCTCGCCGCCCAACTCGTCGCGGTCACCCTGGTCACCGCCGACGGCACCGTGCTGCGCGTCAGCGAGACCGAGAACGCCGAGCTGCTGCCCGCGGTCCGGCTCGGACTGGGAGCGCTCGGCATCGTGGTGGAGCTGACGGTGCAATGCGTGCCGGCGTTCCTGCTGCGGGCGGTGGAGCATCCCGAAAGCTTCGACGAGGTGCTCGACGACTTCGACGAGCGGGCCACGGCCTCCGACCACTTCGAGTTCTACTGGTGGCCGCACACCGATCGGGTGATGACCCGCACCAACACCCGGCTTCCTGGTGACGCGGAACGGCGCCCGGTCGGCCCGGTCGCGGACTGGGTCGAGGAGCGTCTGATGCAGAACGGCGCGCTGGCTCTCAAGTCGGGGCTCGGCAAGCTGGTTCCGGCGTGGACCCCGCCCATCAACCGGTTCGCCACCCGCGTCTACGGCGATCGGGATTTCGTCGATCGCTCGTACGACGTGTTCACGAGCCCGCGCACCGTGCGGTTTCGCGAGTCGGAGTACGCGATCCCGCGGGCGGCGGTGCCGCAGGCGGTGCGCGACATCCGAGGCATGGTCGAGCGCAACGGCTGGCGGCTGTCGTTCCCGATCGAGGTGCGGGTCGCCGCGGCCGATGAGAACTGGCTGTCGACCGCCTACCAGCGCGACTCGGGCTACATCGCCGTTCACCAGTACTTCCGTGAAGACCACCTGCCGTACTTCCGTGCCGTCGACGCGCTGCTGCGCAGCTACGACGGGCGGCCGCACTGGGGCAAGATCCACTTCCAGGAGGCCGAGGAGCTGGCGGGGCGCTACCCGCGGTTCGGCGACTTCACGGCGGTCCGGGACCGCCTCGATCCCGACCGGGTCTTCGCCAACGCGTATCTGGATCGGGTGCTGGGGGAGTGACCGCGGCGGCGCAGCCCGACCCGCACGCCATCGCGGCCCTGCTGCCGCCCGGCTTCACGATCGGGGCGGCCACGGCCGCGATCCAGATCGAGGGAGCTGCAGACGAGGGGGGTCGCGGGCGCTCCACCTGGGACGAGTTCGCCGAGCGGCCGGGCCGCATCCTCGACGGGTCGACCCCGCGGGTCACGGCCGACCACTACCACCGGATGCCCGAAGACGTCGGCCTGCTGCGCGACCTCGGCGTGGACGCCTACCGCTTCTCGATCGCGTGGCCGCGCATCCAGCCGGAGGGATCCGGACCGGCGAACCCGAGCGGCATCGCGTTCTACGACCGGCTGCTCGATGCGCTCCTCGAGGCGGGCATCCGGCCGACGGCCACCCTGTTCCACTGGGACACCCCGGCGCCCCTCGAGCATCGCGGCGGCTGGTTCCGCCGCGACACCGCCGAGCGGTTCGCCGAGTTCGCCTCGATCGCGGGGACCGCATTCGGCGATCGGGTGGCCGACTGGGTGACGATCAACGAGGCCGTGACCGTGACGCTCGACGGGTACGCCCTCGGCATCCATGCTCCCGGGCGCACCCGGCTGTTCCGCGCGATCCCGGCGGCGCGGAATCTGTTGCGCGCCCACGGCCTGGCCGCGCAGGCGCTGCGGGCCGTGCCGGTGAGCGGCCGCATCGGGATCACCAACTCGCACTCCCCGGTGTCGGCTGCGAGCGGCTCGGCTGACGATCTGGCGCTGGCCGGGGTCTTCGACTTCGTGCACAACCGGCTATTCGCCGATCCGGTACTGCTCGGGCGGCGGCCGGAGTTGCCGGCGGGGCTGCCGATCGCCGAGCGGGTGGCCCTCCGCTGGCTCTCGCGGGTGAGTCGCGCCGACCTGACGACGATCGCCCAACCGCTCGACTTCTACGGACTCAACTACTACTTCCCCTCGCGCATCGCGGCCGGCCCCGACCTGACCGGATCGTCGCCAGACGGCGAAGCCGAGGCGATGCGCTCTGTGCCCTTCCACCTCGCACCGTGGCCGGAATATCCGGTCACCGGATTCGGCTGGCCGGTGGCGCCCGATCAACTCGCCGTGATGCTCGGCGAGCTTCACGAGCGCTACGGAGCGTCGCTGCCACCGGTGGAGATCACCGAGGGCGGCGCCAGCTATCCGGATGTCGTGGGCGATGACGGCCAGGTCGACGACGCCGAGCGGGTGGCCTACCTGGCCGCGCACCTCGCCGCCGCCGTCGGCTCGGGCGTCGACGTGCGCGGCTACTACGTCTGGTCGCTGCTGGACAACTGGGAGTGGGCCGCCGGCTTCACCCAGAGGTTCGGGCTGGTGCACGTCGACTTCGACACCATGACGCGAACTCCGAAGCGCTCGTTCGGGTGGCTGCGCGAGGTGCAGTGGGCCCGACGCGACACGGGTCGTTCGGCCGACTAGACCTGTTGAAGCGCGTGGAACGGCACCCCGCCGACCCGCGCCCGCCCGTTCAAGGCGGTGAGCTCGAGCACGACCGAGACACCTGCCGCGACCAGCCCGGCATCGGCAAGCAGCGCGAGCGATGCCTCGAGGGTTCCGCCGGTGGCCAGCACATCGTCGACCAGCAGCACACGGGTGCCGGGTGGGAGCTCGTCGCTGTGCAGTTCGAGGGTGGCGGTCCCGTATTCGAGGGCGTAGTCGCGGCTCACCGTCGGGCGCGGCAGCTTGCCTGCCTTGCGGATCATGACCACGCCGGTGCCGGCCACGACGGCCGCGGCCGCGGCGAGCACGAATCCACGGGCCTCCACGCCGGCGACCACCTCGAACGACCCGGCGAAGGGGGCAATCAGCTCGTCGATCACCACACGAAGTGCAGCGGCATCCGCGAACACCGGCGTCAGGTCGCGGAACAGGATGCCGGGGCTGGGAAAGTCGGGAACGACGGCGGTCAGGCGGTCGAGGGCGTCGGTCGCGGCGGTCACCGATTCAGCATGTCATGAGCAACCGCATAGGTTTCCCCCGTCGCCTCGCCATATGATGATCCGCATGGGTACCGCACTCGTCGTCATCGTCATCGTCATCGTCGCCCTCGTGGTGATCATCGGCATCTACCTTCTCGCCACCTACAACGGCCTCGTGCGTTCCAATGTGCGGGTCGATGAGGCGTGGAGCGACATCACCGTGCAGCTCAAGCGGCGAGCCGATCTGATTCCGAACCTCATCGAGGCGGTCAAGGGGTACGCGGCGCACGAGAGTTCGGTGTTCGAGAACGTGACCCAAGCCCGCGCGGCGACGATCAATGCGACGACCCCGGCTCAGGCATCCGTCGCCGAGAACCAGTTGCAGGGCGCTCTGAAGAGCCTGTTCGCGGTGTCGGAGGCCTACCCGCAGCTGCAGGCGAACCAGAACTTCTTGCAGCTGCAGGCCGAGCTGGTCGACACGGAAGACAAGATCCAGGCCTCGCGCCGGTTCTACAACGGCGGGGTGCGCGACCTCAACACGAAGATCAAGACCTTCCCGAACACCCTGTTCGTGCGCGGCCTCGGCTTCAAGGAGCGCGACTTCTTCGAGGTCGACGACGCGTCGTCGGTGGCCGAGCCGCCGAAGGTGCAGTTCTAGCTCGCTGACAAAGGCATCGCATGTATAGCGCGATCGCCGCGAACAAGCGCAACACCGTCTTCATCATCGCGATCTTCCTGCTCGTGATCGGCGGCTTGGGCGTGCTCGTGGCCTGGTTGTATCAAAGTTGGGCCATCGCCGTGGTGGTCTTCGTGATCGCTCTGGCCTACGCGATCTTCCAGTACTTCGTCGCGGGCTCCGAGACGCTGGCTCTGAGCGGTGCGCGGCAGATCCAGAAGGCCGACAATCCGCGGCTCTACCGGATCGTCGAGAATCTCGCGATCACCGAGGGGTTGCCGACCCCGAAGGTCTACATCATCAACGATCCGGCGCCCAACGCCTTCGCGACCGGCCGCGACCCGGAGCACGCCTCGGTGTGCGCGACCTCCGGCCTGCTCGACATCATGACCGATCGCGAGCTCGAGGGCGTGATGGCCCACGAGATGGGTCACGTCAAGAACTACGACATCCGCGTCTCGCTGATCGTGTTCGGGCTGGTGGTCGCGATCGGTCTCATCTCGGACATCATCTTCCGGATGATCTTCTGGGGCGGCCGCAGCCGCAACAGCAACCTGGGCGGCCCGGCCGTCCTGGTCGTGATCGCCATCGGACTCGTCGCCGCGATCCTCGCGCCCATCACGGCCGCCGTGGTGCAGGCCGCCGTCTCGCGGCAGCGCGAGTATCTGGCCGACGCGACCAGTGCGCTGACGACCCGCGATCCCGAGGGACTCGAGACGGCGCTGGCCAAGCTGCAGACGAACTTCCAGCCGGTGCGGCGCACCAACTCGAGCATGGCGCACATGTGGATCGCCGACCCGAACCGGCCGGGAATCATGAGCCGGCTCTTCAGCACGCACCCGCCGATCCCCGACCGCATCGCACGACTCGAGAACAACGCGACGCGGCTCTGAGAACCGCGTCGCGTCGCCGCCGCTTCGCGCCTAGTGCGCGTGCGCGTTGTACCCGCTGACCAGATGCGTCGCGATGGCCAGGCTCGCCGTGCGGGCGTCTGCCGTCGCGTGTTCGCCCGGGTACGGCGCGACGACCACCTGGATCCAGTTGCCGCCCAATTCGAGGTCGACCGTGCAGACCGTGCCGCCTTCATCGGAGGTACTCGGATCGGTGCAGCGGATCATGGCGCGGTCGCCCGAGGCGAGGCCAGCGATCGGGGCGGCAGCAGGAGTTCCCCAACCGGATGCCGCGACCCCCGCGTCGTAGGCCCACCCGCCGCCGCGCAGCCAGTTGACCTCGCCCGCCACGCTGTCCTCCCCGGCGTACTGGAACAGGCAGCCGACGGCATCAGCGTTCTCGCGTGCCGCAGCTTCGATGCTCCATCCGCCAGCGCCGTGGGTGAACTGGATCGTGGCTCCCGTCACGCCGAGGTCGGTGGCGACCTGGCTCGGGGTGAGCAGTTGCGTGCAGTCGCCGAAGGTGGTGGTGCCGCTGGGCGGAGTCCAGGCCGGGGCTCCCGGCCCTGCCGATGACACCGCCGTAGCGGTCGCGGCGGCGAGGGCTCGGGCCTGCGCCTCCGCGCTGACGCCGAACATCGTCAGCGAGACCCAGTTTGTGCCGACCAGCTGTTCCGACCAGCAGTCGGGCGCCCCGGCGGTGGAGTTGCACTGCACGCCCTCGCCTGCGGCGCCATAGATGCTGTCGTAGTGCGCCCACTGCGAGGCGGCATTCGGGAGGACCGCGAGCTGCACACCGACGTAGAGGGTCCCGCCGCCGCCTCCGCCGAAGGGAACGCCATTGCTCCACTCGCAGCTGACCCCGCCGAGGGTCTGCAGCACGTCGGCGTCGGGGATGTCCGACTGCCGGAGCGCTGGGTCGACGCGATGCAGGACCGCGCCGTATGCGGCACCGAAGGCGGCAGAGGCGCCCAGGCTGTTGCAGTCGAAGTCGATAGTCGGTTGCGGCACGGCGGTGTCAGCGGCTGCGCCGGTGATGATCGCCGACGGCGTGCTCGCAGATCCGCTCGGTGTGGGATCGGATCCTGGTGTGCAGCCGGTGAGCGCGAGGATCAACACCCCCGCGGCGGCCACCGGAACGAGAACTGCGAGAGGTCGTGTCATACCAGTACGACGGTCGGGAGCGCCCAGAAGGTTGACGCGATTACGACAGGCGGGATTCGCGTGCCGCGATACCCAGCTCGGCCGCCAGCGTGCGCGCCGCGTCGCCGCGATCCATCACCTCGATCTCGCCGAGCCCCTGCCAGGCCGCGGTCTCGCGCAGGAGAGGGACCAGCCGTTCCTCCATCCCGGCCGGGGCGCCCGGTTCGTGCCAGGCGGACTGCACGCGCAGCACGCCGTTCTGCCGGTCTGACTTGAGGTCGATGCGGCCGGCGAGGGACTCGTCGATCAGCACCGGCAGCGTGTAGTAGCCGTAGATGCGTTTCGGCGCGGGCGTGTAGATCTCGATCCGGTAGTGGAATCCGAACATCCGCAGCGCGCGATCCCGCTCCCAGACGACCGGGTCGAACGGCGACAGCAACGCCGCGGTCTCGATCCGACGCGGAATGTGCGCCGCGGCATCCAGGTAGGCGGTCGCCTTCCAGCCCGGCACAGTCACCCGGCGCACCTCGCCGGAGTCGACCAGTTGCTCGAGCGCCGCCTTGGCCTCGGCGTTGTAGATGCGGTAGTAGTCCGCGACGTCGCCGACCGTGCCAATGCCGAGCGCCCGGATGCTGCGGCGCACCAGTTCGAGCAGGGCGGCATCCTTCTCGATCCGGACGTTGAGCAGTTCGCGGGGGAGCACCTGCTCGGGCAGAGCGTAGACGCGCTCGAAGTTGCGGCGTCCGGCCGAGACCACGTCACCCCAGTCGAAGAGGAACTCCAGCCCCTGCTTGACGTCGCTCCACCCCCACCACGGTCCCTTGCGCACGTTCTCGACGTGCTCGAACCGGCTCGCGGCGAGCGGCCCCTTGTCGGCGAGCTCCGCGAGCAGCCAGTCGAGCATCGAACGGTTCGCGACGACCCAGGGATGCTGCCCGTACTTGGCGCGGATGCGCTCCTTGCGGAACGCGAACAGCGGCAGGTCGCTGGTCGGGATGAACGTGGCGACGTGCGCCAAGTACTCGGTGTACGGGCCGCGGCGCGCGAAGGTCAGCGTGTCGAGCAGTGCCTTGTCATAGGAGCCCAGCCGCGCGAACGCCGGAAGGTAGTGGCTGCGCTCGAAGACATTGACCGAGTCGATCTGCAACAGGCCGAGCCGCTGGATCAGGAGGTTCAGCTGCCGGACACCGACGGCGTCCGGTCTCGATCGCCCGAATCCCTGGGCTGCGAGAGCGATCCGTCGCGCCGATGCGGGCGAGAGGGAATCGGGCACGCCTCGACTGTATGGCGGGCGACCGACGTCAGACCCTGGCTTCTTCCAGCTCCGGGATCTCGACGACCCCGTCGAGCACGTAGTCGTGCGGGTGCCGCTCGAGGTCGACCCGGCTGAGCGCGCCGGTCGTGACGCCCACGGCGATCGCCCCGGCATTGCACGCGGCCTGCAGGTCGACGATGGTGTCGCCCGCCGCCAGCACGCGGCGCACGTCATCGATGCCGGTCAGTTCCATGGCGTGATGGATGAGGTACGGCGCCGGTCGTCCGGCCCGCACCTGCGAGGTGGTCACCACCGCGTCGAGCAGCTCGTCGGGGCCGACCTTCCAGCCCAGCGAGTCGAGCAGCGGCAGGGCGACGGCGTCGTCGAATCCTGTGGTCAGGGCGATCCGCACGCCGCGGTCGCGCAGGATGGCGAAGGTGTCCTCGACACCGGGCAGCGCGACCGGGGGCGACTCGAGGTAGAACTCGTCGAGCAGCGCACCGAAGCGGCGGAAGGTCGCCGCCACCGCCTTGTGATCGGCCGGCACGGAGCCCAGCCGCATCAGGGCCGTGATGGCCTCGATCTTGTCGGTACCCATCCAGTGCTGCAGATCTTCGGGCGCCACCACGGCGCCGGTCTCTTCGACGCAGCGCCGCAGGGCCACGTACACCGACCCGTGGTCGTCGATGGTGGTTCCGGCCATGTCGAGGGCGACCAAGTCGATCATGAGTCGAGCATGACGGCAGTCGGCGTCCAGACGGTGAACATCCGGCGACGGAATCGTGATCGTGCGGCGATCGACTTGAGGGCGCGGGGTGCGGGGCGCGAGAGTGCTCGACGATGAACAGCGCACGCAGCTCGGAGGTTCTCGTCGTCGGGGCCGGGATCGCCGGCCTGTCGCACGCCATCGCGGCCGTCGAGCGCGGACTCAGCGTGACCGTGATCGACCGGGATGCCCGGGCGGTCGGCGCGTCGATCCGCAACTTCGGGCACGCCTGCGTGACGGCGCAGACCGGCGAACTCGCAGAGCTGGCGCTGGTGGCGCGCGAGAAGTGGTTGCGGTACGGCGGTCTCGCGGGCTTCTTCCACGTGGAGTCGGGCGCCCTGGCGATCGCGCGCACCGCAGCGGAGTCTGCGGTGCTCGACGAGTTGGCCGGCTCGCGCGAGAGCGGGCAGGTGCGGCTGCTGACGGCGCCCGAGGCGCGACAGCACCTGGGGGAGGCATCCGACCGCGCCATTGTCGGGGGAGCGCTGCTGCGCGACGACCTGCGGGTCGACCCGCGCGAGGCGGTCGGGGCGCTCGCCGCCTGGCTCGCCGAGCAGCCCGGGGTCACGTTCTCGTGGCGCACCAGCTATCTCGGCGCGAGCGGCGGCGTCGTGCGCACAACGCGCGGCGACTTCCGCGCCGAGCGCACCATCGTCTGCGTCGGCCACGACCTCGACGTGCTGTATCCCGAGCTCGCCGACGAGCATCAGGTCGAGCGGTGCGCGCTGCAGATGGCGAGGGTCGAGGCACCTGCCGGCCTGATCCTCGGTCCGGCCGTGCTGACCGGCACCTCGATGCTTCGGTATCCGGCCTTCGCCGAGACGGATGCCGCGGTCGCGCTGCGCGCCGAGATGGCCGCTCAGCATCCGGAGCTCATCGACATCGTGGCGAACGTGATGTTCACCCAACGGCCGGACGGCACCCTCATCGTCGGCGACTCGCACCGCTACGGTGCGACCCACGACCCCTTCCTGGCCGAGGCGATCTCGACCACGCTGCTCGACGCCGTCGCGCAGATCCTGGGGGTCCCGGATCTGCGGGTGATCGAGCGCTGGCAGGGCGTTTACGCCTCCAGTCCGCGACAGCCCTTCGTGATCGCCGAAGCGGAGCCCGGCGTGACGGCGGCCATCGTCACGAGCGGCGTGGGCATGACCATCTCGCTCGGCCTCGCCGAACTGACCTTCGCCGGGTTCTGACATCACACCGTCTTCTGAACGGCGCCGATCGTTCACCTGACTTTGCCCGCCCGGTAACCCGCGTCGCTCACTCTGAACCAGGATCGCCCTCGGGATCCGAGAGTCCGCCCCACAGCGCGGACGACCGCGGGCGAGTCCATGGGAAGGGAACACATTCCATGAAGAAGCGTCTCCTCGTCGGAACCGCGGTCGTCGCGGCTGCGGCGTTCGCGCTCACCGCGTGCGCAGGAACGGCTGGTAGCGCCGGCTCCGGTGCAGCCGACAGCATCAAGACCCTCACGCTGACTCAAGCCCAGAAGGCGACAAGCGTCGCCGACTTCGGCGGCATGGCGGGACTCGTCGCCGCGGCCAACAAAGAGGGTCACCTCAACGTGATCACCCTTCCGCCGTCGTGGGCCAACTACGGCCAGATCATTCAGGGCTTCGAGAAGAAGTACCCGGGCATCAAGATCAACTCGGCCAACCCGGACGGCTCCAGCGCCGACGAGGTGGCCGCTGCGAAGGCCCAGAAGGGTCAGTCGACGGCTCCGGACGTCTTCGACATCGGCACCGCCGTGATGAACCAGAACCTCGACCTGTTCGCGCCGTACAAGGTGAAGAGCTGGGGCGACATCCCGGCCGACTACAAGGATGCCGATGGCCTCTGGTACTACGACTACACCGGCCTGATGTCGGTCGGCTACGACAGCAAGAAGTTCCCGGGCGGCGTGAAGAAGATCGACGACCTGCTCGGCGCCGACTTCAAGAACTCGGTCGCCATCAAGGGCGACCCGACGGCCGCCAACGAAGCCGCGTCAGCCGTGTACCTGGCGGCATTGCAGTCCGGTGGGTCCGCCGACAACATCCAGCCCGGAGTCGACTTCTTCCAGAAGCTGAAGCAGGCGGGCAACTTCCTCTCGACCCTGCCCACGCAGGCGACGGTAGCTTCGGGTGAGACCCCGGTGGTCATCCAGTGGAGCTTCAACAACGTGGCATGGGGTCCGGCCGCCGGGTCGGCCGGCAACCCGAACTGGAAGACCGTCGTGCTCCCGGGCGCCGGCCTCGGCAGCTACTACAACCAGACGATCAACGCCGACGCTCCGAACCCGGCCGCGGCTCGTCTGTGGGAGGAGTACATCTACAGCCCCGCAGTGCAGAACCTCTACCTCGCGGCCGGCGCCTACCCGTCACAGCTGGCCGCCATGGAGAAGGCCAAGACCGTCGACGAGGCGACCCTGAACAAGGTCGGCGCCGCGCCGAAGGACTTCGTGCAGCTGACCGCGGACCAGGCCACCAAGGCTGCGACCCTGCTCAGCTCGAAGTGGGCTGCTGCGGTCGGTTGATGACTGCTCTCGCATCGAACCGCGGCGCCGGGGTCACCCCCCGGCGCCGCGGCGCGCGCTCCGGCACCGGATGGATCGGGTTGATCCCGTTCTCGGTGTACGCGATCCTCTTCCTCGGCATCCCCGCCGCGCTCGCCATCGCCAGCGGATTCTTCACCTCCGGCGGCACGTTCACGATCTCGAATTTCTCGGCCTTCGGTGACCCGGTCATCCTCAAAGACCTGGTGGGTTCGCTCGGCCTCTCGGCCGCCAGCGCGATCCTCGGCGCCGTGATCGGAGCCCTGGTCTGTTTCGCCATGCTCGGCATGAATCCGGACGGCTGGTTGCGCACGATCGTCGACTCCGCGGCCAGCGTGCTCGCCCAGTTCGGCGGCGTCATGCTCGCCTTCGCCTTCATCGCGACGGTCGGCAACCAGGGGCTCATCATCCTGGTCCTGAAGCAGCTGTTCGGCGAGAACTCGGTCTCGTCACCGATCTACACGGTGCCAGGCCTCACCCTGGTCTACCTCTACTTCGAGATCCCGCTCATGGTGCTCACTTTCATGCCCGCACTCGAGGGCCTCAAGCCCGCATGGGGCGAAGCCGTCGCGACTCTCGGCGGCAGCCGATGGACCTACTGGCGCAAGGTCGGCTTCCCGATCCTCGCACCCGCATTCTTCGGGTGCATGATCCTGCTGTTCGCCAACGCCTTCTCGTCGTTCGCCACCGCGGCCGCGCTGATCAGCCAAGGCGGGATCTGGCCGCTCGACATCCAGCGCGCGCTCACCAGCGAGACGGTGGTGGGCCATCAGAACGAGGCGGGCGTGATCGCCCTCGGGATGATCGTGGTCATGGTCGTGCTGATGTCAGCGTACGGCGTGCTGCAGCGCCGCGCGGCGCGATGGGAGCGATGAGATGACCGCGATCACGACCCGCCCGGTGCCCGATGAATCCCTGACTCCTGTGCAGGCCGGACCGGCCGCCGAGCCGTTCATCGCCGCCCGGGCCGGACGTTCGCCGCGCTACGGCGCGAAGCCCGCGAAGGCGACGAGCCTCGTCATCCTGATCGTCGTCGGCCTGGTGTTCCTGCTGCCGATCGCGGCGATGGCGATCTTCTCGTTCCGCTCCAACCAGGGCGGCTACACGGTCGGGCACTACCTCGACGTGTTCAATCCGGCGTTGGAGTACACGTACGACGGACTGTTCGTCGGCATCCAGAACTCGCTCGGCCTGTGCGTCATCACGGTGGCGATCATTCTCGTGCTCCTGCTTCCGGTGATGATCCTGACCGAGCTGCGCTACCCGAAGCTGCGCCGCGTGCTCGAGTTCGTCTGCCTGCTGCCGATCACCATTCCCACCGTGGTGCTCGTGGTCGGTTTCATCCCGGTCTACTCGGTGCTGTCGCAGCTGCTCGGATCGGATGCCTGGACCCTCGGCTTCGCCATCGGCGTCATCGCGCTGCCGTACGCCTACCGGCCGATCGCGGTGAACCTGGCCGGCGTGGATGTCGTGACGCTGACCGAGGCGGCCCGCTCCCTGGGCGCGGGCTGGCTCTCGGTGCTCTGGCGGGTGGTGATCCCGAACCTGCGCCGCGGCATCCTGGCGGCCTGCTTCATCACGATCGCCGTGGTGCTCGGGGAGTACACGATCGCGTCGTTCCTGAGTCGAACCACCTTCCAGACGGCGCTCGTGCTGATCCAGCACACCGACCCCTATGTCGCGGTGATCTTCTCGTTGATCGCCCTGCTGCTCGCCTTCGCGCTGCTGCTGGCCATCGGCCGGCTCGGCGCCATCCGCCCCCGATCCAAGGACTGAACCATGACCACCATCGACATCACGACCGACAGCATGGCGCAGTACGTCACGCACCCCGGAGCGGCCGTCGAACTCGTCGACGTCGTCAAGCACTACGGCAGCAGCCGAGCCCTCAGCGGCGTGAACCTCACCATGAAGCCGGGCGAGTTCATCGCCCTGCTCGGGCCGTCGGGCTGCGGCAAGACGACCGTGCTGCGCTCGCTGTCCGGGCTCGAGCAGATCACCTCGGGCCGCATCCGGATCGACGGCGAGGATGTCTCGTCGGTCCCGGTGAACAAGCGCGACATCGGCATGGTGTTCCAGTCGTACTCGCTGTTCCCGCACATGACGACCCGTGAGAACGTCGAGTTCGGCCTCCGGATGCGCAAGGTCGACCCGGCGGATCGCGCCCGGCGCGCGCAGGAGGCCCTCGAGATGGTGGGGCTCGGCCACCTCGGTGGCCGCTACGCGCACCAGCTGTCCGGGGGCCAGCAGCAGCGCGTCGCGCTGGCTCGCGCGCTCGTCACCCGCCCGCGGGTGCTGCTGCTCGATGAGCCGCTGTCGGCGCTCGACGCCAAGGTGCGCGTGCAGTTGCGCGACGAGATCCGCCGCATCCAGACCGAGCTCGGCATCACCACCCTGTTCGTGACCCACGACCAGGAGGAGGCGCTCGCGGTCGCCGACCGGGTCGCGGTGATGAGCAGCGGGAACATCGAGCAGATCGGCACCCCCGAAGAGCTCTACCTGCGGCCGTCGTCACCGTTCGTGGCGGAGTTCGTCGGCCTGTCGAACAAGGTGACCGGCACGCTCGCGGGCGGCGTGGTCTCGGTGCTCGGGTCGAATCTCGATCTGCTGGGGGAGGCACAGGCCGACGGGCCGGTTTCGGCCTACATCCGTCCCGAAGACATCGTCTACGGCTCGGGTCCGATCAGCGCCACCGTCGTCACGACAAGCTTCCTCGGATCGTTGCGTCGTACCCGGGTGCTGCTCGAGGACGGCACGCTGCTGAGCGTGCAGCACGACGTCTCGGACAAGCCGGAGCCCGGCAAGACCGTCAAGCTCTCGCTGCGCGGCCGAGCGGTGAGCGCGGAGCCGATCGCCTCCTGACTGCCGCCTAGACTTGCCGAGTGGCCACCCCTTCCCGCGATGAGACCACGGATGACACGGTCGATCGGTCGCTGACGCCCGCCATCCGCATCGCGGGAGCCTGGTCGTGGCGCATCCTCGCGGTACTCGCCGTGCTGGGCGTCTTCATCTTCCTGTTCATCCAGCTGCGCGACATCGTGATCCCGTTCATGATCGCGCTCCTGCTCGCCGCACTGCTCGTGCCCTTCTCGCAGTGGCTGCAGCGGCGTCACCACTGGCCGAAGTGGGCGGCGGTCGCGGTCAGCGAGGTCGGCATTCTGGCGATCCTGGCCGGCCTGGTCTACCTGGTGATCTCGTTCGTCATCCGCGGCTACCCCGCGCTGCAGAAGCAGACGGTGGTGCGCTACGCCGATCTTCGGGATTTTCTCGCCAACTCTTTCGGCCTGACTAACACGGACATCACGGCCTACGTCGACCAAGTGGTCGCGAGCCTTCAGAAGGACTCCTCCAGCCTGCTGAGCGGTGCCCTCTCGGTCGGCAGCACCGCGGGGCATGTGCTTGCCGGGTTCCTGATCGTGCTGTTCTCCACGCTCTTCCTGCTGATCGACGGACGCGGCATCTGGCAGTGGATCGTCCGTCTGTTCCCGATTCGGGCCCGCGCGGCGCTGGTCGGGGCCGGCGAGGCGGGCTGGATCACCCTCACCAGCTTCGTCAAGGTGCAGATCTTCGTGGCATTCGTGGATGCCGTGGGCATCGGCCTGGGAGCCTTCATCATCGGACTGTTCACGGGCGGCTTCCCGCTCGTGATCCCGATCGCCATCGCGGTCTTCCTCGGATCGTTCATCCCGCTCGTCGGCGCGGTGGCCACGGGGGCGATCGCCGTCTTCGTCGCGTTGGTGTTCCTGGGCCCGATCCCGGCACTGATCATGCTGGGCGTTGTGATCCTGGTGCAGGAGCTCGAGGGCCATGTGCTGCAGCCGTTCGTGATGGGCAGCGCCGTGAAGGTGAACCCGCTGGCCGTCGTGCTCGCGGTGGCGACCGGGGGATACATCGGGGGCATCGCGGGAGCGCTGTTCGCGGTCCCCGTCGTCGCGACCTTCAACGTGATGATCGGATACGTGAGCCGCGGCGATTGGCGGGAGCACCCGCATCCCCGTGTCAGTGACGTCATCCCGTCGACGAGAGGTGCTCGGCGTGCCCGCAGCAAAGCCACGACCTGAGGTCGAGCCCGAGGCATTTCCGGGGCCGAGCCTCGCCGCGATCCGGGAGGCCAGGCAACGGGTGGCAGCCGTGGTGTCCACCACGCCGATGGAGGACTCGCGGTTCCTCTCCGAGACGCTCGGGCATCCCGTGCACCTCAAGGCTGAGAACCTGCAGCGCACCGGGTCGTACAAGATCCGCGGGGCGTACAACCTGCTCGCGCAGTTGAGCGACGACGACAAGGCGCGTGGCGTGGTCGCGGCCTCGGCGGGCAACCATGCCCAGGGCGTGGCGCTTGCCGCTCGTGAGCTGGGCATCGCCGCCACGATCTTCATGCCGCTCGGCGTCGCTCTGCCCAAGCTGCAGGCCACCCGCGGCTACGGCGCCGACGTCGTGCTGCGCGGTGCCATCGTCGACGAGACCCTGCAGGCCGCGGCCGAGTTCGCGCAGCGAACCGGAGCGGTACTGATCCCGCCCTTCGACCATCCCGAGATCGTGGCGGGGCAGGGCACCCTCGCGCTCGAGATCCTCGACCAGGTACCCGATGTCGCCAACGTCGTCGTGCCGGTCGGCGGCGGCGGCCTGATCTCGGGCATCGCCACCGTGTTCGCGCAACTCGCGCCCGAACTCGGCCGCACGGTGCGGGTCATCGGCGTCCAGGCGCAGAACTCTGCCGCCTACCCGCCGTCGCTCGAGGCCGGGGCCCCGTTGACCATCGCGACCCTGCCCACCATCGCCGACGGCATCGCGGTGGGCCGACCGGGATCGCTGAACTTCGACATCATTCGCCGCACGGTCGACGAGGTCGTCACCATCGAGGATGACGAGACCGCCAAGGCCATCGTCGTGCTCCTCGAGCGCGCCAAGCTCGTCGTCGAGCCGGCCGGAGCCATCGGGGTCGCCGCACTTCTCGCAGGCAAGCTCGATCTCGAGGGGCCGACCGTGGTCATCCTCAGCGGTGGCAACATCGATCCGATGATCATGGAACGCATCATCAGCCGCGGCCTGGCCGCCTCGGCGCGCTACCTGATCGTCAGCATCCCGTTGCCCGACCGGCCAGGTCAGCTGGCGCGGATCGCCGAGATCATCGCCGAGGCGAACGCCAACGTGGTCGAGGTGCTGCACACCCGGCACGGCAGTGGATTGCAGATCAGCGAGGTCGAGATCGTCATCCACATGGAGACCCGCGGCGCCGAGCACGCCGAACTCGTGCTGCAGCACCTGCGCGACGAGGGCTACCGGCCGCAGGTCGAGCTGTAACTCTTCGCGAAAGTACGGGGTTTCACGTACTCTCAGCGTCGAAAGCGGCGCGGAACGCGTACTTTCGCGGAGGCGTTCAGCCGCGGTAGGTGTCGACCTTCGTGACCTTGACGGTGATCTCTTTGCCGCTTGGCGCCGTGTACTTGGTCGACTCGCCGACCTTGAGGCCCAGGATCGCCTGACCGAGCGGGCTGGACTCCGGGTAGACCTCGATGTCGCTCGAGTCGTCGGCGATCTCGCGGCTGCCGAGCAGGAAGGTGCTGGCGTCTCCTGCGATGGTCGCTGTCACGACGGTGCCGACCTCGACAACGCCGTGGCTCTCGGGCGCTTCGCCGACCGTCGAGTTGCGCAGCAGCTGGGTGAGTTGACGGATGCGGGCCTCGATCTTGCCCTGCTCGTCTTTGGCGGCGTGGTAGCCGCCGTTCTCTTTGAGGTCGCCCTCTTCGCGCGCCGCCTCGATCTTCTTGGCGATATCGGCGCGCGCCGGACCGCTGAGCTCGTCGAGCTCGGCGGACAGCCGGTCGAATGCCTCCTGGGTGAGCCAGGTGGTGACAACGGGGTCGGACATGGATGTACTCCTCAAAAAGCGGGCGACTGCTCAGCCTAGGTCAGCCAGCACGAGCCGATCAACCCGCTCTCGGCTGGCGCGGAGGTGCGCAGCCGTTCGGTGAAGACGCGATTGCGCTCGCTCGACGGCGCGAGCTCCACGATCTTCCACCCGACGATGGCGAAGTCCTTGTCGAGGGCCTCGAAGCTGCAGGTCACCCGGGTGCCGGGATCCACGGTCAGCTGCTCACGCAGGTCGATGGTGCTGGCGTCGACGACGGTGGCCCCGACGTCTTGCGTTTCGATGGATGCCGTCGCGCCCAGCAGGCCGGCCCACAGCACCCAGGCCACGACGACCACCGCAACCGCGCCGCCGACGATGACCGCGAGCCAGCGCCCGCGGATGCGACGGCTCGGCGTGCGGCCGTATCGTGCGTCGAGAGCGGTGGTCATCGGTCCTCGGGAATCGTGGAAGAGCGCGGGCGTTACCCTAGAGCCAAGGCTATTCGGTCGTTGCTGAAGACCGGGCCGGGATCGAGAGGCGCACCGTGCTCTGGCAGTTGCTCACCGCGACACCGTCGCCTGCTCCGTCGCCCAACTTCGACGCGACCCTCGTGACTCCGGGGGTCTGGGGCTTCGTGATCACCGCCGCCATCATGGTGGTCGTGATCCTGCTGATCGTCGACATGGTCCGCCGGATGCGCCGGGTCAACTACCGCGCCGAGGTGCGGCAACGGCTCGAGGCTGAGCGCGAGGCTGGTGCCGGTACGGGCGCCGAGGAGCCGACCAGCTAGAGCCCCGCCACGGGGCGCAGCACCAGCAGCAGGATCGCCGTCCAGTGGCAGAGGAACGCCAGCACGGTGCAGGCGTGGAACAGCTCGTGGAAGCCGAACACCCCGCGCTTCGGGTTGGGCCGCTTGAACGCGTAGAACAGCGCGCCCACGGTGTAGGACAGGCCGCCGATCAGCACCAGCACCATCGTGGCGACATTGGCAGCGACCAGGTCGCCGAGGTACAGGACCGCGCCCCAACCCAGCAGGATGTACAGCGCCACGTAGAGCCAGCGCGGGGCCTTCAGCCAGAAGATCCGGAACGCGATGCCGACCACCGTGCCGCCCCAGATGATGGAAAGCAGGATGACGCTCTTCGGAAAGGCCAGCGCGTTGATCGCGAGCGGCGTGTAGGTGCCGGCGATCAGCAGGAAGATGTTGGAGTGGTCGATCCTGCGGAAGACGGCAAGGGTCGATGGCTTCCAGTTGAAGCGGTGGTACACCGCCGAGATGCCGAAGAGCAGCAGTGAGGTCGCCATGAAGATCGCCGAGCTGGCCTTCGCCGCGGCTCCGTCGGCGAGGCAGATGAGCACGATCCCGGCGGCGATCGCGAGCGGAAAGGTGCCGGCATGGATCCAGCCGCGCCAGGTCGGCTTGACGTCGTACGCGACCGCATCGTCGACCAGCGGGATGTGCGGCAGCGCGGCGCCCGCGTCGCCTTCGCTCGGTGGTTCGGCGCCCGCTGAGCTCATGGCCCGATCCTAGAGCCCCGGACTGAAGGACTAATCTGGGCAGGTGGCCCATCCCCAGAGCGCGAGTCGGCCGGGCCTGCTCTATGGCCTCTACTCGGCACGGCTGAGGCGGCAGATCGCCGACGCCCCGCGCCCGCACCACGTCGCGATGATCATCGACGGCAACCGGCGCTGGGCCCGCGAACGGGCGCTCGAGACGGCGGCGCACGGTCATCGCGCCGGCGCCGCCAAGATGCAGGAGTTCCTCGGCTGGTGCGACGCCCTCGGCATCCGAGTCGTCACGATCTACCTGCTCTCGGCAGACAACCTGATGGGCCGCTCCGAGGAGGAGCTCGAGCAGCTCTTCGAGATCATCGGCGACCTGGCCACCGACCTCGCAGCGGCCGGTGATGGCAACGGCGGGTGGCGCATCCAGCACGTGGGAACCAGCGAGGGCCTGCCGATCGAGCTGGTCGACCGGCTGCGGGAGGCGCAGCGTATGACGGCAGGCCGCACGGGCCTGCACGTCAATCTCGCGGTCGGGTACGGCGGCAGGCGCGAGATCGCGGATGCCATGCGCAGCATCGTGCGCAGCCACGGCAAGGGCGGCGGCACGATCGACGACCTCGCCGAGATCCTCACGCCCGAGCTCATCGCGGAGCACCTGTACACGCAGGGGCAGCCCGACCCCGATCTGATCATCCGCACCTCGGGCGAGCAGCGGCTCAGCGACTTCATGCTCTGGCAGAGCGCGCACAGCGAGTTCTACTTCGTGGAGGCTCTCGGGCCCGACCTGCGCGAGGTCGACTTTCTGCGAGCCCTCCGTAACTATGCGACGAGGGACCGCCGCTACGGGCAATGATGGAGGGATGGCCCTGCCCCCGCTGAGCATCGACGACTACGCCGCCCGCTTCGAAGAGGAACCCGGCTACCTCGACTTCTCGCGGGTCGGCCCGATCGGCCGCACCGTGCAGGAGGAGCTCAGCGCGCAGTACTCGGCACTGGCCCACGCGCGCTTCGGAGCGCTGGACGCGGTGATGGATCAGGGCGACCGCGTGAATGCCGCGGTGGCCGCCCTGACCGGATTCCGCGCAGACCAGGTCGTCTTCCAGCCGAACACGAGCCAGGGCCTCATGCACGTGATGTTCGGCATCACGGGTGGAGTCGCCGTGTCGCCCGCCGAGTTTCCCAGCCTCACCTTCGCCGCGGTGCGTGCGGCGCAGTCGCTGGGCGTGCTCGCGCCGAATCTGGCTCGACACCGACCACGGGCGCGTCACGCCCGGCAACCTGCGCGACCAGCTGACCAGCGCGGTCGTCGCGGTCGGCCTGAGCCTGGTCGACTTCCGCACCGGCTATCTGGCCGATCTCGAGGGCATTCGTCAGGTGATCGGCGACCGCCTGCTGATCGTGGATGCCTCCCAGTGCTTCGGCGTCGTCGATGCACCGTGGCAGCTGGCCGATGCCGTCGTCGCGGGCGGGCAGAAGTGGCCGCGCGCCGGATGGGGAACCGGGTTCCTCGCCCTGAGCGATCGGGCTCGCGAGCACCTGACCCCCGTGTGGTCGGGGTTCAGCGGCACGGACGTCGTCGGCACGCCGATGGATGAGGTGCCGGATCCGACCTCCACGGCCGCCGCCTTCCAGGTGAGCAACCCGGATCCGATGGCGCAGGCCCGGCTCGCGGCATCCCTCGAAGAGATCGCCACGGTCGGCGTGGCGGCCGTCAACACGAGGATCGCCGAGCGCGTGTCGCGGATCATCGACCTCGCCGACGAGTTCGCCATCCCGGTGGTCTCGCCCCGGGCCGAGGCCGAGCGCGCCGGGATCGTGGTGATCGAGCCCGCGCCGGACCAGCTCACCGTGCTCGCGGCCTCGCTGCACAACCACGGCGTGAGCGTGACCACGCGGCAGAACAAGGTGCGCCTCAGCGCCCACGTCTCCACCGAGGAGGAGACGTTCAGCATGCTGAGAGCCGCGTTCGTGTCGTTCGGGACGGCATCAAGCGTCTAGCCCCTCGAACGGGGTGGGGATTTCATCAACCGGTAACGCGGCGGGGGTGTGTCGCAACCCGGGCGTCCGCGGCTCGGGCTTAGCGTCGAGACATCGGGCACGGCGTCCGATCGGAGCGGCCACATAAGTTCGCCCGTCACACAACCCGGCCGTTCCGCCAACAGGATCCGGGTTGCACGCGTGCCACTCGGGGATGGAGTGGTAGTGCCAGCGCTCAACGAACCCCTGCAGAAGTCCACCAGCACCACCACTCAGACGCAGGGGGAGCGCACGTACGTGCTCGACACCTCCGTGCTGCTGAGCGATCCGAAGGCGATCTTCCGATTCGCCGAGCACGCCGTGGTGCTTCCGGTGGTCGTGGTCAGCGAACTGGAGGCCAAACGCAACGATCCCGAGATCGGCTTCTTCGCCCGGCAGGCGCTTCGCAACCTCGACGAGCTGCGGGTGCTGCACGAGCGCCTCGACTTCCCGATCGCCGTCGGCGAGGCGGGCGGGTCGCTCCGGGTCGAGCTGAACCACTCCAACATGTCGGTGCTGCCCTCAGGGCTGCAGCTCGGCGACAACGACTCGCGCATCCTCGCGGTCGCGCTCAACCTCTCGAACGACGGACTCGACGTCGTCGTGGTCTCGAAAGACCTCCCGCTGCGGGTCAAGGCCGCGTCGATCGGCCTGGCCGCCGAGGAGTACCGCGCCGAACTCGCCGTCGATTCGGGATGGACGGGCGTGGCCGAGGTCGACCTGTCCGGCGAGCAGATGGCTCAGTTGTACGACACCGAGACGATGTCGAGCCGCGCCGTGCAGGACTTGCCGATCAACACCAGCCTCGTCATCCATTCCGAGCGCGGATCGGCCCTCGGCCGGGTGACAGCCAAGGGCCAGTTCAAGGTGGTGCGCGGCGACCGCGACGTCTTCGGCCTGCACGGCCGCAGCGCCGAGCAGCGACTCGCGATCGACCTGCTGCTCGATCCCGAGGTCGGCATCGTCTCGCTCGGCGGCCGCGCAGGAACCGGCAAGAGCGCCCTCGCCCTGTGCGCCGGGCTCGAGGCCGTGCTCGAGAAGCAGCAGCACCGCAAGATCATGGTGTTCCGCCCGCTGTACGCGGTCGGCGGTCAGGAGCTCGGGTACCTGCCCGGCGACGCCCAGGAGAAGATGAACCCCTGGGGCCAGGCGGTGTTCGACACGCTGGGCGCCCTGGTCAGCGAGAACGTGCTCGAGGAGGTCGTGGAGCGCGGCATCCTCGAGGTGCTGCCGCTCACGCACATCCGCGGCCGCTCGCTGCACGACGCGTTCGTGATCGTCGACGAGGCGCAGTCGCTCGAGCGCAACGTGCTGCTCACCGTGCTCAGCCGCATCGGCTCGAACTCCCGGGTCGTGCTCACCCACGACGTCGCCCAGCGCGACAACCTGCGGGTGGGTCGGCACGACGGGGTCGCGTCGGTGATCGAGACCCTGAAGGGCCACCCGCTGTTCGCCCACATCACCCTCACCCGCTCGGAGCGCAGCGCCATTGCGGCCCTGGTCACCGAGCTGCTCGAGGGCAACGAGCCGGCGTAGCGCGACGCGCGCGTCTTGAGGGCCGGGAGCCCGTCGCCGGGGAAGAGCGGCGAGGTTCCCGGCCCGTCCACCGGCCCGCCCGTCCAACCGCCCCGCCTCGCGCCGCCCTGCGAAATCAAGGAACAGAGGCGTCCGCTCGCGCCGATTCGTCGCATCCACGGTCGGAACGTCGCTGTGGTCCTTGATTTCGCGTCGTGGGGTGTGCAGTTCCGGCAACGCGAAGGGATGCCGCGCGCTACCGTCGGCCCGTGCGAGTCGTCGAGGTGGTGGTGTCGGTCGCGTTGGGCGGAGTCTCGTGGCTCGCCCTGGGGCCGCTGCCCGCCATGATTCCGGCGCTCGCGGTTGCGGCTGCCGCTCCGGCCCTGACCCGGATCGATCTGGCCGAGCACCGCCTGCCGAACCGGTTGGTGGCTCCCGCACTGCTCGCCGGAGTCGCCGGGCTCGGGGTGAGCCGGCTCGTTCCGGGCGGGCCGGTCGTCCCGCTGGTGGCCTCCGCGGGCTACGCCGGGGCGCTGCTGGTGCTCGCGCTGTTCGGCGGGATGGGGATGGGCGACGTCAAGCTCGCCGCGGCGCTCGGGCTCGCCTCACCGACCGTCGCCGTCGCAGTCCTGTCGCCGCTGCTCGCGTTCCTGTTCGGCGGGATCGCGGCCGTCATCGCCCTGATCCGCCGCGGCCGCGCGGCGCGCATCCCCTTCGGGCCGTTCCTGCTCGCCGGGTACTTCGGCGCGCTGACCGGCCTGGCCGTGATGCGACTGGCCTAGCCGGGGTGCGTCATGCTGAGCACGTCGAGGGCCGCGTCCAGCTGCTGCAGCGTCAGCTCGCCGCGCTCGACGAAGCCGAGGTCGATCGCCGACTCGCGGATCGTCATCCCCTCTGCGACCGCGTGCTTGGCGATCTTGGCCGCGTTCTCGTAGCCGATGATCTTGTTCAGCGGCGTCACGATGGACGGCGACGATTCGGCCATCGCGCGGGCGCGGTCGACGTTGGCTTGCAGCCCGTCGATCGTGGTGTCGGCGAGCAATCGGGTCGAGTTCGACAGCAGGCGGATCGACTCCAGGAGCGCCGTGCCCATCACCGGGATCGCCACATTGAGTTCGAAGTTGCCGCTCGCTCCCGCCCAGGCGATCGTCGAGTCGTTGCCCATCACCCGGGCAGCGACCATGATGACGGCCTCCGGCACAACCGGGTTGACCTTACCCGGCATGATCGATGATCCGGGCTGCAGGTCGGGGATGTGGATCTCGTTCAGCCCGGTGTTCGGGCCTGAGCCCATCCAGCGCAGGTCGTTGCAGATCTTGATGAGCGAGACGGCGAGCACCCGCAGCGCTCCGGATGCCTCGACCAGCCCGTCGCGCGCGCCCTGCGCCTCGAAGTGGTCGACCGCCTCGGTGATCGGCAGCCTGCTCGACTCGGCCAGGATGGCGATCACCTTCTGCGGGAACCCGAGCGGGGTGTTGATGCCGGTTCCGACTGCTGTGCCGCCGAGCGGCACCTCGGCGACGCGCGGGAGCGCCGCCTGGACGCGCTCGATCGCGAGCCGGATCTGCCGGGCGTAGCCGCCGAACTCCTGCCCGAGGGTGACCGGTGTGGCATCCATCAAGTGGGTGCGGCCCGACTTCACCGCACCCGCCCAGTCGTTGGCCTTCTTCTCGAGCGACACGGCCAGGTGGTCGAGCGCCGGAACGAGGTCGTTGATGAGCGCGCCCGTCACCGCGACGTGCACCGAGGTCGGGAACACGTCGTTGCTCGACTGCGACGCGTTGACATGATCGTTCGGGTGCACGGTCGTGCCGAGCTTCTGCGTGGCGATGCTGGCGAGCACCTCGTTGATGTTCATGTTCGAGCTGGTGCCCGAGCCGGTCTGGTAGGTGTCGATCGGGAACTGGTCGTGGTGCTGCCCGGCGATGATCTCGTCCGCGGCCGCGACGATGGCGTCTGCGATCGGAGCCGAGACCGTGCCGAGTTCTTTGTTCACCAGGGCGGCGGCCCGCTTGATGCGGGCGAGCGCGACGATCTGGCCGGGCTCGAGGCCCGATCCCGAGATCGGGAAGTTCTCGACCGCGCGCTGCGTCTGCGCGCCGTAGAGCGCATCCTTCGGCACCTTCACCTCGCCCATGGTGTCGTGCTCGATCCGGAACTCCTGCGGGGCGCTGCTCACGTCGACGTGCCTTTCCCTTTCGATGCGATCAGGTGAGAGCCCCGATCATGAGGTCGGGAACCACCCGGCCTTCAGCCAGCCGGTAGTTCGCGCCGACGACTGCCAGCGTACCCGCGGCGATCGCGGCGCTGATGAGTTCCGAGCCCTCGAGCAGCTCTGCGACGGTGTCGCGCAGGTGCTCACGGCCGACCTCGGCCGCGTCGGGCAGCTCGTCGGCGTCGAGACCCTCTGCCGCGACGACCCGCTGCACCGCCGGGGCGATCGGCGCGATGAGGTGCGCGATGTGCGGGGGGAGGGGGGCGGCATCCGGTTGCGCCGAGTCGATCGCGGCCCGGACCGCTCCGCACTCGTCGTGGCCGAGCACGATCAGCAGGGGCACATGCAGCACGGCGACCGCGTACTCGAGTGAGCCGATGACCGAGTCCGAGATGACCTGGCCGGCATTGCGCACCACGAACAGGTCGCCGAGGCCCTTGTCGAAGATGATCTCGGCCGCCAACCGCGAGTCGCTGCACCCGAACAGGGTCACGCTGGGCGCCTGAGCGGCGGCGAGCTCTTCGCGGCGCTCCACGTCTTGGCGGGGATGCAGCGGCTCACCCGCGACGAACCGCTCGTTGCCCCGCACCATGTCGGCCCACACCTGGGCCGGAGTCTGGGTCACTCGAGTTCTCCCGAGATCTCGGTGGCCAGTGTCGCGAACTCGCCGTCGGACGCGGTACCGGCCAGCACGACCGTACTGTCGCCCACGGTCGTCACGAGGGCGTATGCGAGGTTGCCGGGGTGGTCGTCCGAACGGTGGTCGTAGACCTGCCAGCGGAATCCGCCGAAGCTGGCGTCGCCCGTCGCCTTCTTCTGCTGGAGCTGACTCGACACCCAGGTCGCGTCGGCCTTGATCCCCTGGACCAGGCCGATGTACTGGGTGGATGGCGTGATGAAGCCGATCTGCCAGCTGGCGATGCCGTCGGGGGACGACTTCGCATCCACCAGTTCTGCTCGGTTCGCCGACCAGGTCTTGGGCAGCCGCGGGTCGACGAGCTTCGTGGACACCGACTGCTGCGCGTCTCGGGCGACCGAGCTCCAGTCGACTGCCTTCGGCGGACCGGCTTGGTCGGGCCGCACCACGACGACAACGATGACGAAGACCACCAGCAGCGACGCCGCGAGGGCGATGACGAGGTTCAGGACCGTCTGGTTGTTCCGGTGCGCGGCGCTCGCCGCCGCCTTGCGGTCAGCGATCTCTTGCGGCGTCTCGGCCCGGCCCAGCTCGGCGACGATCGGGCGGCCATGCTCGTCGTGCGTGGGCGGCGTGCGGTCGCTCACGAGTCGGCGGGGCTCGTCGACGACTTCATCGCGGCATTGCGTGCGGCGTCGAGGCGCTCTTTGGCGCCAAGCAGCCAGTCCTCGCAGCGGCGCGCCAGGGCTTCGCCTCGCTCCCAGAGCGCCAACGACTGCTCGAGCGTGGTGCTGCCCTGCTCGAGTTCGCCGACCACGCGCACGAGCTCGTCTCGAGCCTGCTCGTAACTCAACGCGGCGATGTCGGCGTCGCTGTCTGCGGGGGATGTTCTGGCGGATTCAGCCACGACAGCAGTCTAGCCGCGGCCCGCGTCAGGCTTTTCTGGCGGCCGAGACGGTGGCATCCACGGTGCCGTCGGCCATGGTGAGCGAGAAGTCATCGCCTGTCGCCGCCTGCGCGGCCCGCAGGATCGAGCCGTCGGCGCGTTGAGCGATCGCGTAGCCGCGCTCCAGGGTGCGCTTGGGTGACAGCGCGCGTAGCTGACCGGTGAGTTCGGCGATCTGGAGGCCCGCGCGATCCAGGCGGTGGTCGATCAGCTCGGCGCCGCGCGCGACCCAGCGGGTGAGCTCCTCGGAGCGCGAGTCGACCAGCCAGCTCGGGTCGGCGAGCGCTGGGCGGGAGCGGATGTGGCCGATCCGGTCGATCTCGGCCGTGACGAACCCGGTGACGCGGCTCAGCATCCTGGCGCGAGCCTGCTGCACGCGGGCCAGCTCTTCGGCGACGTCGGGGACGACCCGCTTCGCGGCATCCGTCGGCGTGGAGGCGCGCAGATCGGCGACCTCGTCGAGCAGCGGACGGTCGGCCTCGTGGCCGATCGCGCTGACCAGGGGCGTCACGCAAGCTGCCGCGGTGCGCACCAGCCCCTCGTCGCTGAAGGTGAGCAGGTTCTGAAAGTCGCCGCCGCCGCGCGCGACGATGATGACATCGACCTCGGGATCGGCATCCAACTCGCGGATGGCGGCCGAGACGTCAGCCGCCGCCCGATCGCCCTGCACGGCCGCGTGCCGCACCCGGAACCGCACCTCCGGCCAGCGCAACTGGGCGTTGCGCAGCACGTCTTTCTCGGCATCCGAGTCTTTGCCCGTGATCAGACCGATGCAGCCGGGCAGGAACGGCAGCCGCACCTTGCGGTCGAGGTCGAACAGCCCCTCCTCGGCGAGCTGGCGGCGCAAGCGTTCCAGCCGCTCGAGCAGGTCGCCCAGGCCGACGTGGCGAAGCTCGTAGACCTGCATCGTGAGCGTGCCGCCCTTGGGCCAGAAGTTCGGCTTGAGCAGCGCGATCACCCGGTCGCCCTGCGCGAACTCCTCGGTGAGCTTCGCGCGGGTCGACGACCAGATGTTGAACGACAGGGTCACGTCCTGCTGCAGGTCTTTGAGCTTGCCGTAGACGTTGCCGCCCGATGCCCCCCACTGCGTGATCTCGCCTTCGGCCCAGACGGTGCCGAGCCGGTCGATGTAGCCCTTGATCTTGGTGCTCAGCACCGCGACCGGCCACGGCGTGTCGGGCGTCGAGGGGGCGCTGCCGTCGGCGGCGGGGGCCGTGTTGGCGTCTGCGCTCACGTCGGTCACGAGGTCAGGGTACGGGATGCCGGGGACGCGGGGCCGGGCATCCCCGGCTCCGCCAGCGCTCCCACCCGTCGCCGATTCGTGCGAAACAGTCGCATGCCTCCGCGCGAAAGAACGGTTTCGCACGAATCGTGGGGGTGTGGGGTGCGGCAACGTCCGCCCAGCCCCGCCCCATCCGCGCCTCGTAGAATCGGACGGTGGCCGGAATCACGAACGGCGCGCTCGGCGTGAGTGTGGAGTTGCCGCGACCCCCCGCGGTCCGCGGTCGCCTCGTCGACCGTCCGGTGCGCGATTCGGGCGGGCAGGAGCGCGAGAAGCGCGTGCTGCTCGCCGCCCCGCGCGGCTACTGCGCGGGCGTCGACCGAGCCGTCATCGCCGTCGAGAAAGCCCTCGACCACTTCGGTTCGCCGGTCTACGTGCGCAAGCAGATCGTCCACAACGTGCACGTGGTGAGCGAGCTCGAGAAGCGCGGCGCGATCTTCGTGGATGACGTCGACGAGGTTCCCGAGGGATCCCACCTGGTCTTCAGCGCGCACGGCGTCTCGCCGGCCGTGGTCGCGGCCGCCGCATCCCGTGAGCTGCAGGCCATCGACGCCACCTGCCCGCTCGTGACCAAGGTGCACCGCGAGGCGACCCGGTTCGCGGGGCAGAACAAGCACATCCTGCTCATCGGCCACGCCGGTCACGAAGAGGTCGAGGGCACGATGGGGCACGCGCCCGAGCAGACCACGCTGGTGACGAGCCCCGAGCACGCCGAGCTGGTCGAGGTGCCCGAGAGCGTGACTGCAGGAACCGTCGAGCTGGTCTGGATCTCGCAGACCACCCTCAGCGTCGACGAGACCATGGAGACGGTGCGAAGGCTGCGCGAGCGCTTTCCGCAGCTGCAGGATCCGCCGAGCGACGATATCTGCTACGCCACCCAGAACCGCCAGGTCGCCATCAAGAAGGTGGCGAAGGATGCCGAGCTGGTGATCGTGGTCGGCTCGGCGAACAGCTCGAACAGCGTGCGCCTCGTCGAGGTCGCGCTGGAGCACGGAGCGAAGGCGGCATTCCGGGTGGACTATGCCAGCGAGATCCAGCAGGAGTGGCTCGACGGCGTCGGCTCGGTCGGTGTCACCAGCGGGGCGTCGGTTCCCGAGGTGCTGGTCGACGAGGTGCTCGCCGATCTCGCGGATGCCGGCTTCGGCACCGTGCAGGTCGTCAAGACAGCAGAAGAAGACCTGATGTTCTCGCTGCCCAAAGAGCTGCGCGGCGACGACCGAGCCCTGGGCGGACGGCGGTCCTAGTGGCCCGCCTGGGTGCCGATCACCGAGGGAGCGCTTGACCTCCTTGCGTCCGTGGTAGTCATGAGGATCGTCGTGGCGAACACCCCGGCACTGGCCCGCGTGCTGCACAATCACTAGCAACGGCCATCCCCACGGCGGTCGGAGGGAGGCACCCATGCGAGTCCGCGTGCTGCCCCGGGATGTCGCATCCGGCATCATCACCGGATCGGTCGCGTCCTTGGGCTGGGCGATCGGTGCCGCGACACTCATGCTCGGCCTGCCGGTGGTCCTGGAGACGACGGCTCGCGCCGGCCGGCTCCCGGCCGCGATCCTTCCGAGCGGCCTGCTCGTCCTCATGCTCGTCTGCCTCGGATTCGTCGTCTGGCGCGCTCGGATCTGGGCGGTCGCCGCCTATCTCGCCGTCGGTTTCGTGGCGAGCACCGCCTACGAACTCACCCTGCTGACGGCCCTGCCGGGGTCGATCGATACGCAGATCTACCTGCTCAACCGCCCAGCCGTCGCGCTCGTGCTCGTGGGTCTCGCCGCTCGCTCGCCGCTCGCCGGTATCGGCTGGTCGGTGCTCGGGTTCGTCGTGTCGACGGTCTCAACGGTCGTCGTGTCGGTGATCGGGGGAGTGCCGTTCCGCCCGGGCTACGGCCCGATCTTCGTCGTCGTGATCTCGCTGGCGGCCTACCTGACACTCTGGGGTGTGCAGGTGGTGCAGCGCCGTCGCATTCCGAACATCGAAGAACTCGAGGCCGAGAACGACCGTCTGGCTCACGGCGAAGACCTGGCCCGCCGCACGACGGCTGCCGTGCACGACACTCTGCTCAACGACCTCTCGATCGTGATGAACGCCCCCGGCACTCTCGATGCCCGCGCGCGGACCCGTCTGCGCGACGATCTCGAGATGCTCAGGAGTGCCGAGTGGCTCGACGCCTCATCACGTCTGACCGTGGTCGACGAGCAAGACACCTCGCTGCGCAACGACATCGGGCGGATGATCAGCGAGTACCAATGGCGCGGTCTGAGCGTGCATGTCACGGGCTCGGGTGAGGGGATCTATCAGCTCGATCCGGCGATCGCGACGGCCATGGTCGATGCGCTGGGCGCGGCGCTCGAGAACGTCGCGCGGCACTCCGGCGCCACCGTGGCCGAGGTCGAACTGGTTTACGCGCCCGACGAGATCACGGTCATGGTCACCGATGAGGGCGTGGGATTCGATCCCAGCAAGGTCGCCGCCGACCGGCTGGGCATCCGCGCCTCGATCGAGGACCGCATCGCGGCCGTCGGCGGCACCGTGCAGGTCTGGAGTTCGCCAGGCTCCGGAACCTCGATCGTGATGACCGTTCCGGTGCGATCGATCCTGCGCGAGCACGATGCCCCCCGCCACCAGGAGCTGGGCTGATGGACCGCCGTTATCTCGCCGTCTCGGCGCAGCAGCTCGATCCGCTCACCTGGTTCACCGGCCGCGTCGTTCCGCTGGTTTTCTCCGGACTCGTGGTGCTGTACGGCGCCGCTCGCATCCCGACCTGGTTCGTCACCCCGATCCCGTGGCTTCAACCCGTTGCTGTCGTGCTGTGCGCGGGCGCCTGCGTCTACGTCTTCTTCATGACGCGCCCCTTGCGCGCGGAACCCGGATGGGGTGTGGGCATCGTCACGGTCGTGATCGCGGGTGCGGGGCTGATCGTGTCCTCTGTCGGCTACGCGGGCACTCAGCTCTCGATCGAACTGTGGTGGGCGCCTTTCGGGTTCGCGCTCGCCATCGCCAGCCTGGCTCCCTACCTCAGCGCGCGGCGCGTCCTGCTGCTCGGCGGAGTGTCGACCGTCATCGTGAGCGTGCTGGCGTTCTCGCTCATCTCTCCGGACCTCACGGTCTGGGGCCCTCTCTCGTCGATGGTCATCATCGCCGCTCCGATCGTGTGCGGCCTGGTCGCCGCGGTGACGTTCTCGTTCGTCCTGGTCAGCCGCACGATGCCCGTCATCGAGCAGCGTTCGCAGCTCGTCCTCCCTCTGCAGACGACGGATGCAGAGGCCGAGCAGATCGAGCGCCTGCGGCTCGCGAGGCTCAGCGCCCGTGCCGTGCCGTTCCTGGCCGGCATCGCGGACACCGGGCAGATCACCGCAGGCGACCGCGCCCTCGCCGGCCAACTCGCCCGCCGTCTGCGCGACGACCTGGTGACCCAGTCGAACCTGACCTGGCTCGACTCGATCGCCGACGGCTCCCGGCTGGTCGTCATCGACCCTGAGCACCGCGCCGGGCGCATGCGAGCCGCTCAGCGGATCGCGCTGCGCTCCCTGCTGCGCGCCGTGCTCGACACCCCGGGCGCCGACTCCGGGTCGTTGCTGGTCGAACTGCGCGGACGCCCGGATGGCGCCACGGCGGTCGGCATCAGCATGGACGTCGAGCTGCCCGAGGGTCGCCGCATCATGCACCTGGCGCCCTACGTTCTGACGCTGCGCACCGCGGTCGACGATATGACGTGGGACGCGAGGTCGCTCAGCTTCACCTCGCCCTGAGCCCGCTCCGGAGGCTCAGGACTACTTGCCGCTGATCGAGTGCCCCGCAGAACCCAGTTGCTGGGTCGCCTCGAGCACCCGCGCGGCCATCGCGGTCTCGGCGATCTTGCCCCAGGCGCGCGGGTCGTAGATCTTCTTGTTGCCGACCTCGCCATCCACCTTCAGCACGCCGTCGTAGTTGGTGAACATCGTTCCGGCGATCGAGCGCGTGTATGCGTACTGGGTGTCGGTGTCGATGTTCATCTTGACGACGCCGTTGGCGACCGCCTCGGCGATCTCGGCATCCGATGAGCCGGATCCGCCGTGGAAGACCAGATCGAGCGGCCTGGCGCCGGTGCCGAACTTCTCGGCGACGCCCTTCTGGATCTCGCCGAGCAATTCGGGCTTGAGCACCACGTTTCCCGGCTTGTACACGCCGTGCACGTTGCCGAAGGTCAGCGCCGCCATGTAGCGGCCCTGCTCGCTGCTGCCGTCGCCGAGGCCGAGCGCCTCGACGGTCTGGATGGCGTCGGCCAGGGTCGTGTAGAGGTGCTCGTTGATCTCGTGACTGACGCCGTCCTCCTCGCCGCCGACGACGCCGATCTCGACCTCGAGGATCGCGTGGATCGCCTTCATGCGCGGCAGCAGCAGCTTCGCCTGCGCCAGGTTGTCGGCCAGTGGGATGGCCGATCCGTCGAACATGTGCGACTGGAAGATCGGGTTGCCGCCCGCCTTCACCTGCGCCTCGGACGCGGCGATCAGCGGCTCGACGAAGCCGGCCAGCGCATCCTGCGGGCAGTGATCGGTGTGCAGCGCGACGGTGACCGGGTAGTTCTTGGCGACCTCGGTGACGAACGCGGCGAAGGCAAGAGCGCCCGAGGCGCGAGCCTTGACGGTCTGGCCGGCGAAGTAGTCGGCGCCGCCCGTTGTGACCTGGATGATCCCGTCGGACCCGGCCTCGCTCAGTCCCTGCAGCACCGCGTTGATGGTCGACGACGACGAGACGTTGACGGCCGGGAACGCGAAGCCGGTCGACTTGGCGGTGTCGAGCATCTCGGCGTACTGATCCGGGGTGGCAACGGGCATGGCGGAACTCCTTGGCAACGAGGGTGGTGTGTCAGCGCGTCGAGTCTAGCGACCGGCCCCGGTAGGCTCGGGCGTGCGCTGGCCGCCACCCCCGCGCATCCATCTCGTCTCTTCGATCGCGATCTCGACAAAGGATGCACGCCATGGTGAGCACCGAAACCGGCACCCTCTTCCTCCACCCCGACCGCAACCTCGCGCTCGAGCTCGTGCGGGCGACGGAGGCGGCCGCGATCCGCGCCGTGCCGTTCATCGGCCGTGGCGACAAGATCGCCGCCGACCGAGCTGCGGTGGATGCGATGCGCAAGTTCTTGGGGACGGTCAACTTCGCCGGCACGATCGTGATCGGCGAGGGCGAGAAAGACAAGGCGCCGATGCTCTTCAACGGCGAGGTGGTCGGCAACGGCCACGGCCCGGAGTGCGACATCGCGGTCGATCCGATCGACGGCACCTCGCTCACCGCCGCCGGTCGTCAGAACGCGATCTCGATGATCGCCGCCGCCGATCGCGGCGCGATGCTCGACGCGCACACCGTGTTCTACATGGACAAGATCGTCGCCGGGCCCGAGGGCGTCGGGGTCATCGACATCCGCAGGCCGATCGGTGAGAACATCCGCGCCCTCGCCGAGGCGAAGGGCAAGCCGATCGGCGAGATGTGGATCGGCGTGCTCGACCGGCCGCGGCACGAGCAGTTGATCGCCGACATCCGTGCCGCGGGGGCCGGCACCCGCCTGCTGCTCGACGGAGACGTTGCCGGCGGGATCAACGCGGCCAGCTACGAGGGCAGGCTCGACATGTGCGTCGGCATCGGCGGCAGTCCCGAGGGCGTCGCGACGGCCTGCGCGATCAAGGCGCTCGGCGGCGTGATCCAGACGATCCTGGCGCCCAAGACCGACGACGAGACCCAGAAGGGTCTGGATGCCGGCCTCAAGTTCGACCACGTCTACACCGCCGACGAGCTCGTGAAGGGCGACAACACCTTCTTCGTCGCGACCGGAGTCACGGATGGGCAGCTGGTCAGCGGCGTCCGACGCAAGGGCCCGATCATCCGCACCGAGTCGATCGTGCTGCGGGCGCGATCGGGAACCGTGCGGCGCATCATCGCCGAGCATCGGGCCGAGAAGTGGCTGGGGGAGGCGTACGGGGTCTAGTGGTGGCTTTGGCCATTGCGGAGTGAGTGCTCACTCAGTTAGCATCGCCGCGTGACTACGCTCCCTCCCGACTTCGTCGTGGTGCGCACCCGCGCCCAGCCGATGTCGCCCGAGGAACGCCGCGAGTCGATCATCGACGCCGTGGTACCCCTGCTCAAGGAGCACGGGCGCGACGTCTCGAGCCGCCAGATCGCCGAGGCCGCGGGCGTCGCCGAGGGCACGATCTTCCGCGCCTTCGGCGACAAAGACACCCTGATCTCGGCGGCGATCGCACGCTTCTTCGACCCGCAGCCATTTCGCGACGCGCTGCGGGCGATCGACCCCGACGAGCCGACCGTCGAGAAGATCACCCAGGTCGTGCAGATCCTGCGCGACCGCTTTCACGGGGTGATCGGGTTCATGTCGGCGCTCGGGATGGAGGGCGGCCCGCCGCGAGGAACTCAGCAGGCGCCGGAGCAGCAGGAGTGGTTGGCCATCCTGGGGCGGGTCTTCCGCCCGGACGAGCTGACGGTGGCGCCGGATGTCTTCGGCCTCTATGTGCGCCTGCTCGCCTTCGCCACCGCGGTCCCGCCATTCAACGTCCCACGCCAGTTCGACGTCGACGAACTCGTCACCCTCATCACCCGCGGCGTTCTGCCACCGGATGCCGCATCGCCTCTGCGCCCGCCACCGCCACCACTCGAAAGAAGGACTGACATGCTCGGTCGCCTGCTCGTGCGCTTCCTGCGCCCGTACTGGCCGTTGCTGCTCGCCGTCGTCGTGTTCCAGCTCGGTCAGTCGATCGCGTCGCTGTATCTGCCGACGCTGAACGCCGACATCATCAACAAGGGAGTGCTCACCGGCGACACCGCGTACATCATCAACACCGGCATCCTCATGCTGGCCATCACGCTCGGCCAGGTGATCTGCGCCGTCATTGCCGTGTACTTCGGCGCACGGCTCGCCATGGCGTTCGGCCGAGACGTACGGGGCGCGATCTTCCACCAGGTCGGTCAGTTCTCGGAGCGCGAGGTGTCGAAGTTCGGGGCCCCGTCGCTGATCACCCGCACGACCAACGATGTGCAGCAGGTGCAGATGCTCGTGCTGATGACCTGCACGCTGCTGGTGTCGGCACCGATCCTCGCGATCGGCGGCGTGATCTTCGCGCTGCAGCAGGACGTTCCGTTGTCGGGCATCCTGGTCGTCGCGGTGCCCGTGCTGCTGATCGGAATCGGGCTGATCATCAGCCGGATGGTGCCGCAGTTCCGCAAGATGCAGACCCGCATCGACACGATCAACCGAGTGCTGCGCGAACAGCTCACCGGCATCCGGGTGGTGCGCGCCTTCGTGCGTGAGCCCGTCGAGGTGGCGCGGTTCGCCGACGCGAACGCTGCCGTGACCGAGACCGCGCTGCGGGCGGGGCGCCTGTTCGCGTTGATGTTCCCGTTCGTGCTGCTCGTGATGAACGTGTCGAGTGTCGCGGTGCTGTGGTTCGGCGCCGGCCGGATCGACAGCGGCGATCTGCAGGTCGGCTCGCTCGTCGCCTTCCTGAGCTACCTCATCCAGATCCTGATGGCCGTCATGATGGCCACCTTCATGGCGGTGCTGCTGCCGCGTGCCGCCGTCTCGGGCGACCGCATCGGCGAGGTGCTCGCCACCGACTCGTCGGTCGTCGCGCCGGTGGACCCGGTGACCGAGTTCCCGAGCACGGGCGAAGTCGAGCTGCGCGACGCGACCTTCTCGTACCCGGGTGCGGACCAGCCGGTGCTGCAGGACGTGACCTTCACGGCCAAGCCCGGCACCACGACCGCCATCATCGGCTCGACCGGCGCAGGCAAGACCACCCTGATCAACCTGCTGCCGCGGCTGTTCGACGTCACCGGCGGCGCCGCGCTGATCGACGGCGTCGACGTGCGCGAAGTCGATCCCGAGCTGCTCTGGGCCCGCATCGGGTTGATCCCGCAGCGCCCGTACCTGTTCACGGGCACGGTGGCCTCGAACCTTCGCTACGGCAAGCCGGACGCCACAGACGAGGAGCTCTGGAACGCGCTCGAGATCGCCCAGGCGAAGGACTTCGTCGAGGCCATGCCCGACCAGCTCGACGCCCCGATCGCGCAGGGCGGCACGAACGTTTCGGGCGGGCAACGCCAGCGACTCGCGATCGCGAGAGCCCTGGTGAAGCGGCCCGAGATCTACATCTTCGACGACTCGTTCTCGGCGTTGGATACGGCGACGGATGCGCGACTGCGCGCCGCGCTCGACCGGCGACGTGAGCGGCGCGACCCGCATCGTCGTGGCGCAACGGGTCAGCACCATCCTGGACGCCGATCAGATCGTCGTGCTCGACGACGGCCGGATCGTCGGCATCGGAACCCATGACGAACTGCTGCTGAGCTCGACGGAATACGCCGAGATCGTGCAGAGCCAGCTCTCGATCGAGGAGGCGGCATGAGCGACGACAGCAAGAACGCCGAGGCGCCGGCCCGCCCGCCGGTGCGCCGCGGCCCCACCGGCGGCGGCCCCTTCGGCGCGATGCAGGGCCCCGCCGAAAAGGCGCTCAACTTCGGGCCGTCGGCCAAGCGCCTGCTCGGGCGATTGGCTCCCGAGCGCGGCATGATCGTGCTGGTCGTGCTGCTCGGCGTCATCAGCGTGGTGCTCAGCGTGCTCGGCCCGAAGATCCTGGGTCAGGCCACGAACATCATCGTCAACGGGTCCATCTCCAAGGGGCTGCCTGCCGGCACCACGCAGGAGAAGCTCATCGCCCAAGCAAAGGCTGCCGGCGACACCCAGAAGGCGAACCTGCTGAGCGGGCTCGACCTGCATCCCGGCCACGGCATCGACTTCTCGGCTCTGCAGCTGGTGCTCGGCATCGTGCTGCTGCTGTACGTGTTCGCGTCGATCTTCAGCTGGCTGCAGGGCTACCTGCTCAACGGCGTCACGCAGCGCACGGTTTTCCGCCTGCGCCAAGACGTCGAGGCCAAGATCCACCGCCTGCCGCTGACCTACTTCGACAAGACGCCGCGCGGTGAGCTGCTCAGCCGCGTCACGAACGACATCGACAACATCTCGCAGAGCCTGCAGCAGTCGATGAGCCAGTTGATTGTCAACCTGCTGACCGTGGTCGGTGTGCTGGTGATGATGTTCGTCATCTCTCCCCTGCTGGCGGTGATCGCTCTGGTCACGGTGCCGCTGACCCTGGGGATCACGGTGGCGATCGGCAAGCGCTCGCAGAAGCAGTTCGTCGCGCAGTGGAAGCACACCGGCGCCCTGAACGCGCAGATCGAAGAGGGCTACACCGGTCACTCACTGGTGAAGGTGTTCGGCCGGCATCAGGAGGTCGAGCAGGCCTTCGCCGACAAGAACGAGGAGATGTTCAAGGCGAGCTTCGGCGCGCAGTTCATCAGCGGCTTGATCATGCCCTCGATGATGTTCGTCGGCAACCTGGTCTATGTGGCCATCGCCGTCGTCGGCGGTGTGATGGTCGCCGCCGGGTCGATCAGCATCGGCGACGTGCAGGCCTTCATCCAGTATTCGCGGCAGTTCACCCAGCCGCTCGCGCAGCTCGGATCGATGGCCAACCTGGTGCAGTCGGGGGTGGCGAGCTCCGAGCGCGTGTTCGAGCTGCTCGACGCCGACGAGCAGACCCCGGATGCCGACCCCGCCCAGTCGCCGACCGCCCGCACCGGGCGCCTCGAGTTCGATCACGTGTCGTTCTCGTACGACCCCGAGAATCCGTTGATCACCGACCTGTCGCTCGTGGCCCAACCCGGACAGACGGTCGCCGTCGTCGGACCCACCGGCGCGGGCAAGACGACGCTGGTGAACCTCATCATGCGGTTCTACGAGTTGGATGGCGGGCGCATCACGGTCGACGGCGTCGACATCTCGCAGATGACGCGCGCCGACCTGCGATCGCGGACCGGCATGGTGCTGCAAGACACCTGGCTGTTCGGCGGCACGATCCACGACAACATCGCGTACGGCCGCACTGACGCCACCGACGACGAGATCCAGGCAGCCGCGACCGCGGCCTACGTCGACCGCTTCGTGCACTCGCTGCCCGACGGCTACGCCACGGTTCTCGACGACGAGGGCGGCAACATCTCGGCGGGCGAGAAGCAGCTGATCACGATCGCCCGGGCGTTCCTGGCCCGGCCGAGCGTGCTCATTCTGGATGAGGCGACCAGCTCGGTCGACACCCGCACCGAGCTGCTGGTGCAGCGTGCCATGAGCGACCTGCGCAAGGATCGCACCAGCTTCGTCATCGCCCACCGGTTGTCGACCATCCGCGACGCGGATCTGATCCTGGTGATGGAGAACGGCGCCATCGTCGAGCAGGGCACGCACGACCAGTTGCTCGTCAAGAAGGGCGCGTACGCCCGCCTCTACGAGGCGCAGTTCGCGGCACCGATCGACGACGAGCTGGATGCCGCGGCGGCGGGTGCGCCGGTGCCGGCCCTGGTCGGCGCGCCGCCGACGACCGGCGAGATCGTGCGCGACGCGTTGGCCGAAGAGGCGGGGGCGGAGGCCGACGCTCTCGACGGAGTGTGACGCTCGCCGCGAGTTTCGACGGGCCGTAGCGGTTTCGAGCGAACAATCGCTCGAAACTGCGGCGGACGCTCGAAAGTGCGGCCGAACTCAGGCCGACTTCGGCTTCGCGGCCTTCGCCACTGGCGGGGTGACGAGGCCGAGGTCGAGCTCGTCGCGGCCGACGCCGGTCTCGTCGAGCGCGTCGAGTTCTGAGCGGACGCTGTCGGCACGCACCAGCTCGGGCTGGCTGAGCTGCTTGGGCTGCTCATCGACGTGCCCCGGGGTGCCGATGACCTTCGACTCATCGAGCGCGTCGAGCTTGCGCGCCGTGACGAGCACGCGCTGCTCGAGGGAGCTGGCGAACTGGTTGTAGCTGCTGACGGTCGACTCGATCGACCGGCGCAGCTTGTCGGCGTGATCCGACAGCGTCGACAGGCGCGAGTACAGCTCTTTGCCGAGGTCGAAGAGCTTCTTGGCATCTTCGGTCAGCACGTCTTGCTGCCAGGTGAAGGCGATCGTCTTGAGCAGCGCCCACAGGGTCACCGGGTTGGCCAGGATGATGCGCTTGCTGAACGCGTACTCCATCAGGCTCGGATCCTGTTCCATCGCAGCGGCCAGCAGCGGCTCGTTCGGGATGAATGCGATCGTGAAGTCTGGGCTGGATTCCAGGCCGGTCCAGTAGGTCTTGCCGGCCAGGGCATCCACGTGGCTCTTGACCTGCTTGGCGTGCTGGGCGAGCAACTGGATGCGGCGGGCCTCCTGCTCGCCGCCGGCCGTCGCCGGGATCGCACTCGCGTCGATGTACGCGTTGTACGGCACCTTCGCGTCGACCGGGATGGACTTGCCCCCCGGCAGGTTGATGACCATGTCGGGTCGGCGCGTGCCGCTCTCGGACTCGATCGTGGACTGCACCGTGAAGTCGACCCGGTTGATCAGCCCGGCCGACTCGACCAGGGTGCGCAGCTGGGTCTCGCCCCAGACTCCGCGGGTCGCGTTGTTGCGCAGCGCCGACGCCAGCGACTCGGCCGTGGCCCGCAGCCGCTCCTCGGACTCGGTGGCGCTCTTCAACTGCTGGCTCAGCTCGCCGTGCTGCTGGCTGCGCTGCGTCTCGAGCTCGGCCACCTTCTGCTGCATGCCGCTGAGCGTCTCTTTCACCGGCGCGAGCGCCTGCAGCACCTTGCTCTCGTCGGCTTCGCCCTGGGCGCGCTTCATCGCATCGAGGCGCTCGCGCTCCATCAGGTCGCGGTACTGGTTCTGGGCCGCGGCCAACTGCTCGCGGAGCCCGGCGAGGGATGCCTCGGCAGCCGCCAGCTGAGCGCTCACCTCGGCACGCGCGGCCGACTCCTGCGACCGCAACTCGGCCACGATCACCTGGTGACGGGCCTCGAGCACGGCGGGATCGGCATCCACCGCGGTCGATGCGCGTCGGCCGCGCGCCATGAGTACGCCGATGACGGCGCCGAGGATGACGCCCACGGCCAGGCCGAGCAGAAGAGCGACGATGGGATCCATGCCGCCAGTGTCGCAGCGGGCACGGACATCGGCGGGGTGGCGCTCCGGGCATGCCCCCAACCTGGCCCGGTCTAGCCTGGAAGGATGGCCTTGCCGAACCCGCCCCGTGCCGTCCTGCTCGACCTCGACGAGACGCTGATCGATGGATCGGGCCTTGCCACATCGACCGTCGCGGTCAGTGCGGCGTTCGCTGCGCGGCATCCGGAACTGCGTCTCGACCCGATGACGCTGGCGCAGACCAACGGCATCGCGTGGGAGCGCAGCTGGGCCGAGCACGAGCCGCGGTGGGTGCGCGGCGAACTCGATGACCTGGGACTGAGCACGGCGGTGTGGACCACCGCCCTCACCGAGCTCGGCGTCCCCGACCCGGCGGCCCTGGCTGCCGAGGCGGCCCACGACCACGTCGCTGCGCTCGCCGTCGCGACGAAGCCCTACCAGGATGTGCGCCCGGCGCTGGACGCACTGGCTGCGGCCGGCATCCCGCTCGGGATCGTCACCAACGGCTCCTCCTCGGCGCAGCGGGCCAAGATCGCGCTGCTCGGCCCCGAGCGGTTCGCCGTCATCGCGGTCACCGGCGAGCACGGCGTCGCGAAGCCGGAACCGCGGATCTTCCAGATCGTGCTCGAGCAGCTGGGGCTGCCGCCCGACCAGGTCGTGCATGTCGGCGACAGCCTGCGCGCCGACGTCGGCGGAGCTCAGGCGGCCGGCATCCTCGCCGTGTGGCTGAACCGGGTCGGTGAGATCCGCCCAGCGGATGCCGCCACTCCCGACGCCGAGATCACGACGCTCGCGCAGCTCCCCGCGCTGCTCGGTTTTCACTAGCCGCTCGACCCGAATTCAGCACGCCCGCGGCCGCCCGGATGAGCGGGTTGTCGACCAGCCCGCCGACCCGCTCGGATCCGCGGCACAGGGCCAAGAAGGTGCGCCGCCCGAGCGCGGTATGGGCCAGCACCCGGTGCAGAAGCGCGGGCGTCCGTTCCAGCAGGGTCAGCATTGCCGCGCCCGCCTGGATCTGGGGCACCAGCTCGCGCTGAACCGCCGCGACGTAGGCGTCGAGCGCCGCGCTGCGCGACGCGTCATCGCGCGCCCGCGCAGCCTGTGCTGCGGCGCTCCCCGCCATCGCGCCCGAACGCAGCGCGAACGAGATGCCCTCGCGGGTCCACGGCTCCAGCAACCCGGCCGCCTCGCCGGTCACCAGCACCGAGCCGCGCCGCAGCGGAGACCGGCGGGAGCGCCACCGGGTCAGATGGCCGGACTCGCGCACCCGGGTCGCACCCGCGAGACCGAGCTGCCGGAGCCAGAGCTCGAGATAGGCGCGCGTGGCGTCCGGCAGGCCCGTGCGCTGGATCACGCCGATCGTGAGGGTGTCGCGTTTCGGGAAGAGCCAGGCGTACGCCCCGCGATCGGCGCCCCAGTCGAAGAGCGCGGTGCTGCTCCATTCATGGCCGGATGCCGCAAGCTCGACCTCGAGCCCCAGATCCGAGCCGGCGAACTCGACGCCGACGTAGCCGCTCGTCCGCCCGTTCGAGCCGTCGGCGCCGATCACCACCCGCGCCCGCAGTTCGTCGTCCTCGAGCCGGACGGTTACTCCGCTGTCGTCCTCGGCCAGCCCTCGAACCGAAGCCCCATCGCGGAAGACGGCCCCCGCGGCTACCGCGGCATCCACCAGCAGCTGGTCGAAATCCTCCCGCTGCACCATGCCGAGGAACGGCTGGTCGGCGTGCAGCATCACCCGATCACGACCTGCGCGGCTCAGCCCGAAATCGGTGATCTCGGCCTCGAACGCGGCGCGCGCGGCATCCGGCATCGCCCGCAGTGAGAACCCGGTGATGCCGCCGCCGCAGGTCTTGTACCGGGGGAACCGCGCACGGTCGAGCAACAGCACGCTGGCTCCCGCCTCGGCCGCGACCCGTGCCGCGCTCGACCCGGCCGGGCCGGCGCCGACAACGATGACGTCCCACAACTCGGGCATGAGCCCAGGCTATGTCGACCTGTCAGCTTGCGGCAGCCTCGGTGACCGGCACGGTCGTGCTCACTCGGACCCCGACCAGCGACGCCAACTCGGGCAGGTCGATCGCACCCCAGCGGTCGGCCGCGTGGATCATGATCGCCGCGCACGCCTCAGAGTCGGCGACCGCGTCGTGGTGCGCGAAGTCGTCGAAGCCTGCGGCCATGGCAGCGACCGGCAGGCGGTACGAGTCCAAGGTGTAGGTCTTGCGCGCCACCTGCAGGCTGCACATATAGGAGTACGAGGGCGTGGCGATCCCCGTCGCCGCGCACGCCGATTTGATCACGCCCATGTCGAACCCGGCGTTGTGGGCGACCAGGATGTCATCCCCGGCGAAGGCGATCAGGTCGAGCAACTGGTCCGTCCAGCTCGGTGCGCCCACGACCATCTCGGGCGTGATGCCGTGGATGCGGATGTTCCAGTCGACGAAGTGATCGTGCCCGAGCGGCGGCTGGATGAACCACCCGATCCGGTCGACGACCTGCCCGTCGCGCACCTTCACCAGCCCGACCGAGCAGGCACTGGCGGCGGAGCCGTTGGCCGTCTCGAAGTCGATGGCGGTGAAGTCGAGCGGCACGGTTCGACTCTCGCATGCGGGTCCGACAGAGGGCCGAGGCGCGCCCAGGGCTGCGAAATCAGCGTCCGCCGCTGCGACAGACGCACCCAGGGGTGCGAAATCAAGGAGATTTCGCGCCAACGCGTGGCCATGTCCAGGATTCGGCGGGTTCGCATCCGAATCTCCTCGAGTTCGCACATGGCTACTCTTCGCGCGTGGCGGTCACCCGTAGTGCGCAGCTTCGCAACTATTCAGGGCAACACGCCGTCGCATCGGGATGACACGCGGGCCTGGCAGGCCGATCGCTGCGAAGTTGCGCAGACGAAGGCCGGGTGCGGCGCAGCGGTCGCGTCCCCCGTCGGATCGCCACCGTCTGCCCCCGGTACTCTTGACCCTCGTGGCTCTCACCATCGGCATCGTCGGACTGCCCAACGTCGGCAAGTCCACCCTCTTCAACGCGCTCACCAAGAACGACGTGCTCGCGGCGAACTACCCGTTCGCCACGATCGAGCCCAACGTCGGGGTCGTGGAGCTGCCCGACCCGCGCCTGAAGGTGCTGGCCGGCATCTTCGGCAGCGAGCGCATCCTGCCCGCGACCGTGTCGTTCGTCGACATCGCCGGCATCGTGAAAGGTGCGAGCGAGGGGGAGGGGCTGGGCAACCAGTTCCTCGCCAACATCCGCGAGGCCGACGCGATCGCCGAGGTGGTGCGCGGCTTCGCCGACTCGGATGTGGTGCACGTCGCGGGCGAGGTGAACCCGGCATCCGATCTGGAGACCATCACCACCGAGCTCGCGCTCGCCGATCTGCAGACGCTCGAGAAGGCGATCCCGCGCCTCGAGAAAGAGGTGCGCGGCAAGAAGGCCGAGCCCGCCGTGCTCGAAGCCGCCATCGCCGCACAGGCTGCGCTGAACGCGGGCGCGCCGCTCGCCACCGCGAAGGGCGTCGACCTCTCCCTGCTCAAGGAGCTCGGCCTGCTGAGCGCGAAGCCGATCATCTACGTCTTCAACGTCGACGAGCCGGTGCTTCGGGATGCCGCGCGCAAGGCCGAGCTCGAAGCCCTGGTCGCGCCCGCCCACGCCGTGTTCCTCGACGCCAAGATCGAGTCGGAGCTCAAGGACCTCGACGCGGCCGACGCCGCCGAACTGCTGGAATCCACCGGCCAGACCGAGAGCGGCCTCGACCAGCTCGCCCGCATCGGCTTCGACACCCTCGGCTTGCAGACCTACCTGACGGCCGGCCCCAAGGAGTCGCGGGCCTGGACGATCCACAAGGGCGACAAGGCCCCGCAGGCGGCCGGCGTCATCCACACCGACTTCGAGCGCGGCTTCATCAAGGCCGAGATCGTCTCGTTCGACGACCTGGTCGCGACCGGCTCGATCGCCGAGGCCCGCGCCAAGGGCAAGGCCCGCATCGAGGGCAAAGACTACGTGATGCACGACGGGGATGTCGTGGAGTTCCGCTTCAACGTCTAGCGATACGAATCTCGGCGGTGCGCGATGGTGACGATCTCGATCACGAGGATGTTGTCCACGATTCGGTAGATCACCCTGTACTCGCCGCGTCGCGCTGAGTACAACGGAAACAAGGGTGCCTTGAGTTGTTTGCCGACTCGCTGGGAGTTATCGCGAAGAGCACCCATCACGAAGGACCACACCGCCGTGGCCACCTTCTCGGGGAGTTCGCTCGTAACCGCTCGTTTCGCTGAGCGCGTGAAGCGCACCTCGTAGGTCACCGAGGCAGCCGCCCGGCTTCGCCCACCGCCGTGGCCACGTCCTCTGCGCTCTCGGTCTCGCCGCGGTTCAGCTCGCCGAGACCTGCGCTGATCTCGGCGACAAGTTTCGAGTCCCCGAGGATCGCGACGGTCTCCATCAACGCGTCGAAGTCATCGACGCCGAGCAGCACGGCAGCTCGGCTGCCGTTCCTCGTCACTTCGAAACGTTCGTGAGTCGATGACGCGGACTCGATGATCTGGGAGAAGCGTGCGCGGGCCTCTGCAACCGAAAGCGTCATCATGTACATAATTCTAGCGTTCTACCCGATGTAGTAGACGATGCCACGATTCTCACGCGCGACTTTCTCTGTGAACTCGACGGCCGCCGCCAGGTACGAACTCACGTATTCGAAGTCGCCTTTCGACCGGTCATTCGTCCACTGGCCACCGTTCTGGAAGTGGCATCGCAGTTGATCCTCCGTCACCGCCGCGAGTTCGGCGGCCACAGCCTGGACATGGTCGGGTGCAACGGTTGCTTGATGCGAGATCCAACCCCTCGACGTGTGCGTGACGTTTCCCGTGACCAGGCCTGCCGCAACATCCAAACCCGCCGAGGAAAAGAAGTGCTGAAGGTAACCCCAGCTCTTGTCCAGACTCAGAACATCTGGCTCGGGGTCGCCGTACTCAGGCTCCCGTGCGTGCGGTCGGGCGCCGCATGTCGGGCACGGCCCAGCGCTGATGCGGAGATAGTCATCGGAGTCGATCGATACGGCGACATAGCGGATTCCCATGACTCATGATCGAAGATCGTCCGGTCAACAAGGCAACGGTTTGCTGAGCTGGCCCAGGGATGAGTCCGTGCTTCAACTGGGGAGGAGACGATATCTCGCCACGGTCTCTGCTGACGTGGCATCCATCTGCACAAGAGCATGCCTCGACCCTACCCGACAAGCGATACCACAGTGATACCATCACTCCCATGGCCATGACCCTCCGCCTCAACGAGCAGCAGGAGCGCGCGCTCGCCGCGCTCGCCGAAGCCGACGGCGTCAGCAAGCAGGAGGCGGCGCTCCGCGCGATCACGGATGCCGCCGCCCGCCGTGGTCATGAGGCGCGCGTTCGCGAGGCATCGGCATCCGGTCGCGAGCGCTACGCCGCCCTGCTCGACCGTCTCGCGCAGTGACGGTCGAGTACCTCCACCTCGAGGATCTGCTGCAGCTCGCGACCGATCTCGGTGACCTCGTCGTGCGCGACCTCGGGTTGCTCGAGGCGGCCGCGCAGCGTCCGCAGACCACGCTCTACGGTCAGGAGGCGTACCCCAGCATCCCCGATAAGGCCGCCGTGCTTCTCGAATCGCTGACACGTAATCACGCGCTGATCGACGGCAACAAGCGAATCGGCTGGCTTGCCGTGGTGGTCTTCCTCGATATCAATAGGTTCGTGCTCGACGCGCCGGATGACGACGCGTACGACCTCGTCATCTCCGTGTCGACCGGGGCGCTCGACTACTCGGTGGTCGCGCGGCGCCTCGAGAAATGGATCAGGGCTGACGCGTGACGGCGGCGCGCCGACGCTGCGGCGCGATCAGCACCATCGACAGGTACGTGACGACCGCGAGGGCCACGTGCATCCAGACCAGCACCAGCACGGCCTGAGCCGACTGCCCCTGGTGCAGGATCCAGGCGTCGGGAGCGAGGGCGGCGATCGAGACCAGCACGGCCAGCACCAGATACAGGCGCCGGGCGCGCGTCGTCACGTAGCAGGCGGCCGGCCATCCGAGTGAGGCGATCACCACGCCGATGACCGTGAGTTTGGTGTAGTCGCCGAACTGGAAGTGCTCGTAGCCGGCTGTCGACGGGAAGATGCGGACGCCGATCGCGACCAATGCCGCGCACGCCGCGATCGAGAGCGTGACCGCCACGACCGTCGCGACGACGAAGCGCCACGCCCGCGGCTGGGCTGCGCCGCTCGGAAAGTCCAGACCCCACCGCGCAAGGGCCGGCATCGGACGGTCGAGAGAGGGAGTCGGCTCGTTCACCTTTCCACGCTAGGGAGCAAGCCTGAATCGAGGGGGCGGTCCACGGCCCTCCCTGATGAGAAATGTCACATCCAAGCGGAAGAATTCACTGGCCGACGTGCGGCCGCCGGAGCATGATCAATTGTCAGGGCCCGCCTCAGGTCGCCGACAGGCCCTTCCCCTCACCCCCGAAGGAAGTCCGATCATGAGCGAAACCCCCACCATCGTCCTCGTCCACGGCGCATTCGCCGATGCCGGCAGCTGGGCCGGCGTCACCGCCATCCTGCAGGCCGCAGGCGTCTCCGTCCTGGCCCCTGCCAATCCGCTGCGCGGCCTCACGAGCGACTCGGCCTACATCGCGAGCGTGATCTCGCAGATCGACGGCCCGGTGCTCGCCGTCGGGCACTCCTACGGAGGCGCGGTGATCACCTACGCAGGCACCGCGGCGACCAACGTCGTGGGGCTGGTCTACGTCTCGGCGTTCGCGCCCGACGAGGGCGAGAAGCTGAGCGACGTGACGGCCACCTCGGCGGACGCCATTCTCAGCACGGCCCTGCTGACGCGTCAGTACCCGACCGGGTCGGGCGGCGAGTCGTCCGTCGAGCTCTACGTCGACCCCGCCAAGTTCCACGAGGTGTTCGCGGCCGACCTTCCGGCCGAGCAGTCGGCCGTGCTCGCGGCTTCGCAACGCCCCGTCGCGGCCGCGGCGTTCGACGAGGCGACCGGGGTCCCGGCCTGGAAGAAGCTGCCGTCGTGGGCTGTCGTCGGCACAGGCGACAAGGCCGCCGGCGCCGACGTCACCCGCGAGCACGCGCAGCGCGCAGGATCGGAGCTCACCGAACTCGACGGCTCGCACCTGGCCTTCGTCGCCCAGCCGCAGGCGGTGGCCGACGTCATCCTGACGGCGTGGAGGGCCGTGACGAAGTGAGCGACGACGCGCTGGCGAGCAAGCTGAAGCGCACCGAGCTGCAGCACCAGCCGTCATCCATCCCGGGGCGCGAGATCGTGCAGGTGCTCACCGAGATCCCGGTCGGGGTCGAGTCGGGATGGCACACTCATCCCGGCGAGGAGGTGGGTTACATCCTGGCCGGCACCGTCGAGATGAGGATCCACGGGATGCCGAGTCTGCTGCTCAACGCCGGCGACCCGTTCCTGATGCCGCCGGGCACCCCGCACAACGCGCTCGACCTCGGGCCGGATGCCGGGATGATGCTGTCGACCTACATCGTTGAGGTGGGCAAGCCGTTGGCGACCTTCGTCGACGGCTGAGGCGCTCCCGTCGGCCGCAGTCGTTTGCCATCCCTGCCCAGGAGTTGTGGGATGGATGGCATGGACACCCTGACCGAATTGATGCAGATCGAGAACCGGCTGGCCACCGCGCACGGTTCGGACTACGACGAGGCGCTGTCGGACGATGCCATCGTGATCGTCCCCGGCGCCGTGCTCGACAAGGCCGCGTGCGTGGCTGCCATGGATGCCTCACCGGGCTGGCAGAGCTTCTCGCTCCACGACGCCCGTCTGCTCGAGGGCGACGGAGTCGCAGTCGTCGTGTACCGCTTCAGCGGCGTGCGCCCCGACAGCACATACACGGCGACGCTCGCCTCGAGCTACCGCATGCCGGAGCGCCGCCTGTTCCTGCACCAGCACACCCCCGACAACTGAGCATCAGCGGTCGGCTCGAAGACGTCGACGATGACGGACTACGGCGTCGGCGACGCGCTGGCCGTCGGCTCGAGTCCGCACTGCTTGCGCTCCTGCTCGACCTGGAGTGTCAGGCGCGACTTGCCGGCGGCGTGAGCCTCGGCGACGGTTCCCGAGTAGATCTGGTTGTCCTTCGACTGCAGGTTCACGGCCGAGGCATCGGCGCAGAGGTGGAAGACCTTGCCGGACTTCGTCCAGTAGACGAGGTTCTGGCCCCCCGTGGCATCCGTGACCTGCTGGGTCTCCGACGCGTACTGCTCGGTCGACGGCGGGTTGACGCTGGCCCCGATGGTGCCGGAGGCGCCGAGCAGCACGATCGCGATGATGCCCGCGATCGCCTTCTGCTGACCCGACATGTTCTTGTTGGTGAAGATCAGGATGATCAGCGGGACGAACGCGATCGCCGAGATGATGACGCCGAGCTGGTTCTGCACGAAGAACCGCACCTTGTCGGACTTCGAGGCGGGGTCGAGCCGGTTGGACTGCTTCCAGAGCAGCGATCCGCCGATGGCCAGCGCGGCGATGACGACGAGCAGGATGATCAGCAGCACCATGTTGATCGGGCTCTGCTTGAGCACCCAGAAGATGGCGAACGCCTCGGTGCCGATCGCCAGCAGCCAGAGCACGATCGCGAGGATGCGGAAGGTCGTCGCCTGCTTCTTCGCCTCGGGGGTCGGTGTCCAGGTTGCGCCGGTGGCCGCCCCACTCGCCGCAGCCGCGTCGGCCGCCTTCTCGGCCGGCGTCTCATCGACCCGGACGACCTTCTTCTTGGGTGCGTCGGCCATGCTGTTTCCCCTTGCCTCGCGGACTGTTGGTGCGAGCATAGTGGGTTCACGAGACTCCCAGATTGCCGAAATGCGAGGCTGTCGACATGCCCCAGGTCGCCCCATGATGGATGCCGCAGCAGCCGCCCGCGCGGCCACGGCGTCCGCAGCCAGTCGGCTCTCAGCGGCGAACGCCCGCACCGAGTCCCTGGCCGAGTTGCGAGTCCCCCGTGGGGTCGGACCCTTCCGCCGGGCGCCGAGATTCGTCCCGATCGCCGAGGTCTGGCGGCTGGGAGTGCTCCTGCTCTCCGCCGACTCGGGCGAGAGCGGGCGGCTGTTCGCGACCGGCGCGGTGACGCGGGCGCGCGACCCGCGGCATCCGAACTTCACCTCGGTGTCGGGAGAGGAGCGACGCGAGGTCCGCGAAGCGGCACGCCGGTCAGGATTCGCAGCAGGCGAGACCGTCGACTACGGCGCCACACCTCTTCCGCTCGACGACACCCTCGGCACCACCGGACCGCTCGTGCTGCGCGACGGCGAGCTCTTCGTCAGCTGGAACGCCACGCGCGATCCGGACTCGCTCCGCCCCTTCGCCGACTACCTCGCCGAGCGGGTCGAGCTGCTGGCCGATCCTCCGCCGGGAGCCTGAGCTTCCTCACTACGCTGAAGACATGAGCGCAGCATCCTGGTGGCCCCAGCTCGACCCTGAAACCCAGCACTGGTTGAAGCACCATCACAACGAGGCCCTGACCGAAGAGATCCTGGATGCGGTGGTCGCCGCGGGCGGAGAGCCCGAGGGCGAGTTCACCCCCGGCGTCGGCCAGCAGGAGCCAGACCGTTACGACCTCACCCAGGACGACTGGCACTGGATCCGCGACAACGCCTGAGGTTCGACCCCGACGTAGGCTCGCTCTATGTCGCTCCCCGCTTCGCCGGCTGTCCGATCTCCTGACGTGAAGCGTTGGACGGGCGTCGCGGCCATCGGCGTCGCCGCACTGCTCATCACCGAGTTCGTCCTGCATCAGGTCGTCGGCCCGCGGCCCGAGCTCGACCAGTCGCGCGCGCTCGCCGCTTTTTTCGTGACCCACCACAATCTGCTGCTCACCATCGTGCTGATCGACACGGTGCTGATGGCCAACATCATCGTGTTCCTCGGTGGATTCCGGCAGATCATCACTCACGCCAGCCACGATCTGCAGTGGATCGCCGACATCACCTTCGGTGCCGGCCTGGTCTTCGTGGCGATCACCATGGCGGGAGACGCGATGGAGGCGGGATCGGCTCTTGACGTCGTGAGCCTGACCCCCGATCCCTCGGCGATCCGCGCGCTGACCGAGGGTCACGCGGTCATGTTCGGGGCAACCGGCTGCGTGCTCCTGGCGGTGATCTCGGGCTCCTCGGCGTACACGGTGCTCGTCTCGCGCGCCCTGCCCCGGTGGACGGGCGTCGTGGCCTGGATCGTCGCCGGTCTGCAGATCTTCGGGCTCGCCACCATCTTCGGGGGCACCAGCGACCACTTCTGGTTCTCATCGGGCGGAGTCGGCGTCACGCTGACGGCGACGTTCCCCTGGGTGGCGTGGGTGATCACGGTCGGGATCGTCACGATCCAGGGCCACAGCGGGTTCCCGTGGTCGAGACAGATGCAGCGGCCATCGGATGCGGTCGAAGCGACGAGCGCTTAGGGCATCCCCGCGCATCCGGAACAGCCGGTTGCTAGGCTGGCGGCGCACTCACAACCGAATACCGGGCCGCACGCGATGCGGGAGAGCCGACCACAGCCGATCAGGCTCGGTCGGCACCGAAGGAGCAAGCCTCCCCGCCAATCTCTCAGGTACGTGTACCGCATCGACCAGGCCACTCTGAAGAGAGACGTTCGAACGCACCACCGGACGTCCGCCCACGGTGAAAGCCCTGCATCTCGAGGATGCAGGTCGAAGCTCTCAGGCACCAAGACAGAGGGGGAGTTCACCGCAGCCTTTGCACGCGCTCAGGGAGAGAACTCGCCGACATGTCAGACACGCCCCTCGATCCAGGCCGGCAGTCCCCACCGCCGTCGACGCAGCCGGCGCCCGGCACGCCCGAGGCCGCTGACGCTCCCTTCGATGAGCTGCTCAGTCCGCTGCACGAACTGCACGTCGAGGCGGGCGCCCTGTTCACCGACTTCGCGGGCTGGCAGATGCCCGTTCGCTACAGCTCCGACCTGGCAGAGCACCGCGCCGTGCGCACCGCCGCAGGCCTGTTCGACCTCAGCCACATGGGAGAGATCGTGATCGTCGGCGCCGAGGCGGCGCAGGCGCTCGACTACGCGCTGGCGGGCAAGCTCTCGGTCATCGCCGATGGTCAGGCGAAGTACTCGCTGCTGCTGTCGCGCGACGGCGGCATCCTGGATGACCTGGTCGTCTACCGCACCGGTTCCGACCGCTATCTGGTGGTCGCCAACGCCTCGAACCGCCTGCTGGTCGCCGATGAATTGCGCAACCGGTGCTCGATCTTCGATTGCGTCGTCGAAGACGAGTCGGACGACATCGCGCTCATCGCGCTGCAAGGCCCGATCGCCGAAGAGATCCTGCGCAACGTCGAGGGCTTCGACCTGCCGGGCCTCGACGATCTGACGTACTACCACGCGATCGCGGCCGACTTCCGCGGGCATCCGGTGCTGGTGGCCCGCACCGGTTACACGGGCGAAGACGGCTTCGAGTTCTACCTCGCGCCCGAGCGCGCGCCCGAGCTCTGGGAGGCGCTGCTCGAGACCGGCGGCGGGTCGGGCCTGGTGCCCGCCGGACTCGCGGCGCGCGACACCCTGCGTCTCGAAGCCGGGATGCCGCTCTACGGACACGAGCTCAGCACCTCGATCTTCCCGGTGCAGGCCGGGCTGGGCAAGGTCGTCGCCCTCGCGAAGGAGGGCGACTTCGTGGGCCGCACGGCCATCGAAGTGGGCCCGGCTCCCGACGCCCGCGTGCTGGTCGGCCTGATCGCCGAGGGCAAGCGCGCCGGCCGGGCCGGGTATCCGATCGTGGTGCCCGACGGCGCCCAGATCGTCGGTGAGGTCACGTCCGGAGCGCTGTCGCCGACCCTCGGAGTCCCCATCTCGATGGCCTACGTCGACCCGCAGTACGCGGCCGTCGGCACCGCATTGCATCTCGATGTGCGTGGAACGCGCGTTCCGGCATCCATCGTCGCCCTGCCCTTCTACAAGAGAGAGAAGAAGAACCCGTGACCGAGCCGGCCGCCGACCTCACATACACCGCCGACCACGAGTGGATCGCCGTCGATGGCGATATCGCCACCGTCGGCATCACCGCATACGCCGCCGAGAAACTGGGCGACGTGGTCTACGTCGACCTGCCGAAGGTCGGCGCGAAGGTCACCGCTGGCACCGTCGTCGGCGAAATCGAGTCGACCAAGTCGGTCGGCGAGCTGTTCGCACCCGTCGCGGGTGAGGTCGTCGAGGTCAACCAGGCCATCATCGACCAGCCGGATCTGGTCAACGCCGACCCGTTCGGAGACGCCTGGATGATCAAGGTGCGCTTCACCGATCTGCCCCCTCTTCTCACGGCGGCCGACTACGCCGCGCTCACGGCTTAGGACTCCATGACCGACCAGTTCGCCGATCGTCACATCGGCACGGATTCTGTCGCGCAACTCGCCATGCTCGAGGCGGTCGGCTACGACAGCGTCGACGCGCTGATGGATGCCGCGGTCCCGACCGCGATCCGCCTGACCGAGGGCGGCCCGAGCTCGATCCCCGAGCCGGCTACCGAGCGCGAGGCCCTCGCGGAGCTGCGCGCCCTCGCCGCCCACAACACGGTGCGGCGTTCCCTGCTCGGCCTCGGCTACTACGACACGATCACGCCGGCCGTCATTCAGCGCAACGTGCTCGAGAACCCGAGCTGGTACACCGCGTACACGCCGTACCAGCCCGAGATCTCCCAGGGCAGGCTCGAGGCGCTGATCAACTTCCAGACGATGGTGACCGACCTGACGGGCATGCACACGGCGACCGCGTCGATGCTCGACGAGGGCACCGCGGTGGTCGAGGGGATGCTGCTCGCCCGCCGGGCGTCGGGCTCGACATCGCACGTGTTCGTCGTCGACACCGACCTCTTTCCGCAGACGAAGGCGCTGCTGCGGGGTCGCGCCGAGGCGGTCGGCATCGAGTTGGTGGAACTCGACCTGAGCGGGTTGAGTAGCCCGCAGGGCGTATCGAAACCCGCCGACCTGCCCGACAGCTTCGGCGTCGCCATCCAGTACCCGGGCGCCTCCGGCCGCTTGTGGAATCCGTCAGCCGTCGTCGAGGCATCGCACGCGCACGGCGGCCTCGCGGTGGTCGCCGCCGACCTGCTCGCCCTGACTCTCGTCAGCGCGCCCGGCGAGTTCGGCGCCGACGTCGACGGTCGGCACCACCCAGCGCTTCGGCGTGCCGATGGGATTCGGCGGCCCGCACGCGGGCTACCTCGCCGTGCGAGAGGGGCTGGAGCGGCAGCTGCCGGGCCGCCTGGTCGGCGTCTCGGTGGATGCCGAGGGCTACCCGGCGTACCGCCTGACCCTGCAGACGCGCGAACAGCACATCCGCCGCGAGAAGGCGACGAGCAACATCTGCACCGCGCAGGTGCTGCTGGCCGTGATGGCCTCGATGTACGCCGTTTACCACGGGCCGGGCGGCCTGGCCCGGATCGCGCGCGAAGTCGCGCAGCAGGCCGCGGGTTACGCGGCGAAACTGCGTGCGGCCGAGATCCCGGTCGAGCACGACGACTTCTTCGACACGCTCATGGTGCACGTGCCGGGACGCGCGGCCGAGGTCGTCGCGGCGGCGCGAGAGCGCGGCATCCTGCTGCACGCCGCCGACCGCGACCGGGTCTCGCTCAGCTTCGACGAGGTGAGCGCCGAGCGCACCACCAGCGGCGCCCTGCCGCCGATCGAGCTCGACTTGGATGCGGTGTTCGGCATCGACGGCGGACGGGCCTTCGCGGATGCCGCGATCCCCGGCACCCTGCGCCGCACCAGCGACTTCCTCACCCACCCGGTCTTCACCACGCATCACAGCGAGACCGGCATGATGCGCTACCTCAAGTACCTGGCCGACAAGGACTACGCGCTCGATCGCGGCATGATTCCGCTCGGCTCGTGCACCATGAAGCTCAATGCCGCGACCGAGATGGCCGCGGTCACCTGGCCGGAGTTCGCGAACATCCACCCCTTCGCCCCCGGCGCGGATGTCGAGGGCTACCTGGTGCTCATCTCGCACCTCGAGACCTGGTTGGCCGAGGTCACCGGCTACGACACCGTGTCGCTGCAGCCCAACGCCGGAAGCCAGGGCGAGCTCGCCGGGCTGCTCGCGATCCGCGGATATCACCGCGCGAATGGCGAGGAGCACCGCACCACCTGCCTGATTCCCTCGAGCGCGCACGGCACGAACGCGGCAAGTGCGGTGCTGGCGGGCATGAAGGTCGTCGTGGTGGCCTGCGACGAGCTCGGCAACGTCGACCTCGACGACCTGCATGCCAAGGTCACCGAGCACGCCGGCGATCTGGCCGCACTGATGGTGACCTACCCCAGCACGCACGGCGTGTACGAGCACGAGATCCGCGCGATCACGGATGCCGTGCACGCGGCGGGCGGCCAGGTCTACGTCGACGGGGCCAACCTCAACGCCCTGCTCGGCTACGCGCGGTTCGGCGACTTCGGCGGAGATGTCAGCCACCTCAACCTGCACAAGACGTTCTGCATCCCGCACGGCGGGGGCGGTCCGGGCGTCGGCCCGGTCGCGGCGAAGGCCCACCTGGCGCCGTACCTGCCCGGGCATCCGCTGGCGCAGAGCGCGCAGCATCCGGCATTCGACCTGGTCACCGGAGCAGCGGGGCAGTACGAGCACCTGGGCGCACCGGTGTCGGCGGCGCCCTACGGGTCTCCGGCGATCCTGCCGATCAGCTGGGCGTACGTGCGAATGATGGGCGCAGACGGCCTGCGCCGCGCCACCGGCGCGGCCGTGCTGTCTGCCAACTACATCGCCGCGAAGTTGCGCCCGCACTTCCCGGTGCTGTACTCGGGCGAGAACGGTCTGGTAGCGCACGAGTGCATCCTCGATCTGCGCCCACTGCGCGAAGCGACCGGGGTCACCGTGGATGACGTGGCCAAGCGCCTGATCGACTACGGCTTCCATGCGCCCACCATGTCGTTCCCGGTGGCGGGCACCTTGATGGTCGAGCCGACCGAGAGCGAAGACCTCGGCGAGCTCGACCGGTTCATCGATGCGATGATCGCGATCAAAGCCGAGGCGGATGCCGTGGCATCAGGAGCCTGGCCGGCCGACGACAATCCCCTGGTGAACGCGCCGCACACGGCAGCGGCCGCCATCGTCAGCGAGTGGACGCACGCCTACTCGCGCGAGCAGGCCGTCTATCCGCTCCCGGGATTGCAGCACCGCAAGTACTGGCCCCCGGTGCGTCGCATCGACCAGGCGTACGGCGACCGCAACCTCATGTGCGAGTGCCCGCCGATTGAGGCGTTCGCCTGAGCCGTCCGACTTCCCGAAAGTACGTGTTTTCACGTACTTTCAGCGGTCAAAGCGGGGCCGAACCCGTACTTTCGGGTGGGGTGGGGCGGGGAGGGAGCTAAGCAGGCGGGGCGAAGGCGAACGCAGCGCCGGACGGAGCGGGGAAGAGCCGCAAGATCTGCTCGCGGATCTCGGCGGCCTTGCGGTAGGTGAATCCGATCATGGCGACGTGCTTCCAGCGGATGATCCCGTCGCCGTCGATGATGAAGATCGCGCGGCGCAGCATGCCGCCGAGCGCGACGCCGTATGCCCGGCCGACCCCGTCGCGGTGGTCGGCCAGCAACGGGAAGGTGAGGCCGTTCTTGAGCGCGAACTCCTCGTGGCTCTCGACCCCTTGCAAGCTGATGCCCCAGATCTCGGCGCCGAGTTCTGCGAAGCCCTCGAAGTCGTCCTGATACGCGCACATCTGCTCGGTGCAGACCTTGCTCTGATCGAGTGGATAGAACGCGAGCACCACCGGACGGCCCCGGTGATCGGCAAGCGAATAGTCGTCGCGCTCGAAATGCCCGTCGACCATGCGGATGCCGGGAAGCCGGAACTCCGGCGCACGATCACCGACCTCGAGTGCCCCCATGAAGCACATCCTAAACGGCGCGGACGGCTCAGAAGTCCGGTCTGACTAGTTCGCGGCGTCAAGCGGTTTCGAAACCCGCTCGGCGGGGGACGGCGGGTCCCCCTTCTGGCCGACACGCACGACGAGCGCGACCGTTGCGGCCACAGCGAGCACCGCGAGGCCCCCGATCAGCGCCTTCGGCTGATGGAAATCGACGACGAGATTGAGCAGCACGACCGCCGCCAAGAACGCCGGAATCGAGGCCTCAGCGATCGCGATGGCCATCCCCACGATCACCAGCGCGATCGGAGGGACGCGGTAGTAGTCGGCATCGACCGGGTCGAGGAACAACCGAATGGCGCACGTCGCCAGGGGCACGATCCAGATCGCGGCTGCGCGGTTGCGAAGCAGCAGCGCAGCGGCAGCCCCTCCAGCCAGTGAGAACCCGGCCTGAACGAGCCGCATCGGCCAGCTGAACGTCGACGCGTGAGGGAACAGCAGTTCGGCAAGCGTGCCTGGGTAAATGGTCCAGTGGAACGAGAACATCTCGAATGGCCCGAGGAGCACGAAGGGCAGGAAGATGACCGCGAGGGGCGCCAGCACTCCGACCGTCGAGCGCCAGAGCATCCGCAGATCGATGCGTGGCGCGAGCAGGAGCACGGCTGCACCGAGCACACCCCACAGCTCCCACCCGGCCGACAGGCCGAGCAGCACGGCCGCGCTGAATGGTCGGTCGCGCCGGGCGAGCAGCCCTGACCCGAGCCACAGCAACGGCACGGCGATCTCGGCGGGATGCCCGGAGCTGATCGACGTCGTCAGCATGGCGGTCAGCGCCCCGAGAAGGGTCGCTCCCGCCGCGAGCACCGGACTCCACACCGGCGTGATCGGCCTCACGATGCGTTCGACGACCACACCGTAGACGAGACCTGCCAGCGCCGAGCCGAGCACGACCACGAGCTGCCACTGCAGTGCCGTGTGCACGTGGAGCAGCTCGGTGATACCCCAGAAGGCCAGCTCGAACGGACCGGCTTGAATGAACGAGTCGGAGAAGATCCCCGCCCAGTGGCCCTGGAGCAGCGCCGCTCCCGCCGGCGCGAAGGCGCTCACGTCGACCGGCTGCGGGAACGCGTCCGAGATGCTCGCCATGGCAACCAGCGTCAGCACGACGGGCGTCAGCACGAGGAACCCGCCGGTGAGCGGCCAGCGCCACGAGAGCGGCGGCGGCCGCAAGCGGATCCGGGAGACCGTCATGGGCTCATTGTTGCGGCGCCGAGCACGATCAGCCCTTCACCACCCCGAACAGCTCGGGGAAGGATGCCACGGCCCAGGGATAGCCGACGAAGATCGCCGCGTCGATGACGAAGTGCGCGATCACGAAGGGGAGCACCCGTTTGCTGCGCGAATAGAGGTAGCCGAACAGCATCCCCATCAAGAAGTTGCCGACGAAGGCGCCGAAGCCCTGATAGAGGTGGTAGCTGCCGCGGAACAACGCCGCCGCCACGATGATGCGCCAACGGCCCCAGCCGATTTGCCCAAGCCGCTCGAAGAGATAGCCCAGCACGATGACCTCCTCCTGGATGCCGGCGCGCAACGCCGACAGCAGCAGGATCGGGACGGTCCACCAGTGCGAGGTCAGGCCCGCAGCATCCACGGTGACACCGATGCCGAGCGCCTTGCCGCTCAGATACAGCGCGATGCCAGGGATGCCGATCGCCAGTGCCAGCACCAGCCCGAGCGCCGCATCGCCGAGCGGGCGATTCGCGTCGATCCCCAGTCGTGACAGATGCGGTCGCGCTCGGCTCCATAGCAGGTAGCAGACCAGCAGCACCGGGACGACATCGAAGGTCAGAGCCAGCAGCTGATAGATGAGGTCGAAGATCTCGCGGTTGCTGAGGCTCGGGTTCAGGGTGGTCGTCTGCTGCGAGAGCGGCGTGCTCCGCGTGAGGCTGTCGGCCAGCGAGACGATGGCGTAGACCGCGGATTGCCCGAGGGAGACCCCGAGCACGAGGGCGATCTCCCACCAGATGCGTGGGCGCGAGCTGGGGTCGATGGCGGGTGCCGGCGGTGCGGCCGCAGGGTCGGACCGCTCAGTCACGCGGCAACGCGCAAGCCGGGGTGCCGCCGGGAAGCAGGTGGCGGTAGCGGGCGATGAAGTGGTAGCCGAGCGCGGCGGCCCACGAGAACGGGGGAGTGGCCAGCATCCAGCCGCAGAACCGAAGGCCGACTCGGGGCTGGCTCCGCAGCAGCGCCGAGAGTGCCAGATGGCCGCCGTAGTGATGGTGCGGCGTGAGATACCAGGCATAGTGCTGCACGTCATCGAGGGTGAGGCCCAGCGCGTCGAGGTCCGCCCATTGGTACGGAGTCGTCGGGGGGAAGCGCGGAAGGACCGCCTGCAAACGGTTCACCCAGGTCGTGCAGAAGGCGCAGTCCCCGTCGAAGACCAGGAGCCCGGAGCGAGTGGGTTTCGTCGGAAGAGGGTGGGTCACGGTGGTGATTTTACGCCGCAGACCCGGGGCATCCCCGGCGGGGAGAAACTCGGCGAATGGCCCCACATACGCCGAGTGGTGCGCAGGAATCCGCACAATTCGAGCGGAATCCGTGCGACAAATCGGCCATTCGCGCAAGAATCCATCCACCTCGTTTCCGCCTTGTAACGATTGACTCCAAGGTTTTGGAGAGCACAGTCCCCCTATTAGGGTCTGTGTGTACCGCTGATGTTGCGTAGATGACACGTGACCGTCTTTGAGAGGAAATCTGCGCCGATGATGGCCTCCATGACACCGCCCCGTACGGGATCGCGCTAGGAGCGGGAATGTCGACGCTGCCTCCTGGAGAGTTCGCGGCCGAGGTCACCACCTCGGATCCCGAACTCGAGACCCCCGACGAGCGTCTCCCGGAGCGTCAGGTCGACGTCGGAGTCCGTAGCCGGACCCCTGCGGGCTTGGCTTGGAAGCGGTTCCGTTCCGACCGCAAGACGCTGATCGGCGGCATCGTCGTCGCGTTCTACGTTCTCTTGGCGATCCTGGCTCCGATCCTGGTCGCCGCAGGCGTGCTCGACCCGTTGACCACCCATCAGGACCTCATCAACGAGAACGGTCTTCCGATCGGTGGCTTCGGGGGGATCAGCTGGGCCCATCCGTTGGGAGTCGAGCCTGGCATCGGACGGGACACCCTGAGCCGGATCTGGCTGGGTCTTGCCCTCTCACTGCTCATCTCCGCCTCGGCCGCCACCTTCGCGGTTGTCGTGGGCGTTGTGCTCGGCATCATCGCCGGGATGAGTCGCCGCTGGGCGGACACCCTGATCGGCCGCCTGGTGGATCTCGTGCTCTGCTTCCCGCAGACCCTGATGCTGCTGGCGCTCTCCGGCGTCCTGATCGGGTATCTCACGAACTCGCTCCATGTCCCGGCGGGAGATCCGGCGCAGGCCACGTATGTGATCTTGGTGCTGGGGATCTTCGGCTGGCCGTCGGTGACTCGCATCATCCGGGGCCAGGTGCTGAGCTTGCGCGAGCGGGAGTTCATCGACGCGGCTCGCCTGCTCGGCGCCGGCAATGGGCGGCTGTACTTCAAGGAGGTGCTGCCCAATCTGTGGGCGCCGATCCTCGTGCAGTTCACGTTGATCCTGCCGGCCTACGTCTCGGCCGAGGCGGCGTTGTCCTACTTGGGCATCTCGATCAACCCGCCGACCCCCACGCTCGGAAACATCCTCAAGGGATCGCTCGGGTACGCCTCGGGCGACTTCCTGTTCTTCATCGCACCTGCCTTCCTGCTTGTTCTCGTCGTCGTCTCGTTCAACCTGCTCGGTGACGGACTGCGCGACGCCCTCGACCCGAGGGCGAGTCGATGACCGGACAAAGCAACCCCCAGCCTCCGCGACGCACCGTCGCGGATCGGACGCGCGCACAGCACGTCAAACCAACACCAAGGAGAACCTGGCAATGACCAAGAAGTTGTTGTCGCGAGTCGGAGTGATCGCCGTTTCCGGCGTCCTCGCGGCCGCGCTCGCAGCATGCTCGAGCGGCGGGGGAGCCCCCAAGCCGACCTCGTCCGGCCAGAAGGGCGGAACTCTCACCTCGCTCGACGTTTCGGGCGAGTACGAGGCCACCGACCCGGTGGGCGTCTACCTCGGCGTGGAGATCGCGAACTTCCGCCGCGTCGTCTACCGCGGTCTGACCGCTCTGCCGATCACGGCGAACAAGAACCCGAAGGTGGTCCCCGACCTCGCGACCGACACCGGTACGACCAAGGACGAGGGCAAGACCTGGAGCTTCACGCTGAAGAAGGGCGTGAAGTGGCAGGACGGCAACCAAATCACCTGCGCCGACCTCCAGTACGGTCTCTCTCGCTCGTACGACGCGTCGCTCGTCGCGGGTGGTGGTGGCGTCGGCCTCACCTACTTCGGTGACGGTGCCTACAACCTCATCGACCCCAGTGACCCGAGCTACGACCTCTCCACGGAGTACCAGGGCCCCCTGACCGGCACCGCCGAAGCGCAAGCGCACTTCGACAAGGCGGCCTCGTGCTCGGGTAACACGATCACGTACCACTTCCAGAACGCGTGGCCTGACTTCCCGTATGCGGCTGCCGCGCTGTTCTCGACCGACCCCTACGAGAAGTCATTCGACAAGGGCGCGGCGAACCAGTTCACGATCAACTCTGACGGCCCGTACAAGCTGGATGGCACCACGTTCGACCAGAACGCCGGCGGTACCTTCGTCCGCAACTCGGCCTACGACGCGTCGACCGACAGCAAGGACGTGCGTCAGGCGCTTCCGGACACGATCAAGTTCGAGTTCGTCGACAGCCCGGAGACGATCACCGAGCGGCTTCTCGCCGACTCGGGGACGGACCAGGCCGCGTACTCGCCGCTGAACATCCCCTCGGACAAGTACTCCGAGATCACCAGCGACCTGTCCAGCCGCGTGGAGACCAGCACCTCTCCGTACACCCGCTTCCTGGAGATCAACTCGAACACGCTGACGGACCCCGACGTCCGTAACGCGCTGATCAAGGCGACCGACCAGGCCGGCGTGGTCAAGGCAGAGGGTGGCCCCAAGTGGGGTGACCCGACGTCGACGATCGTCGCCGGCGCCATCCCGGGCTTCCAGAAGAACCCGTCGACGGCGAAGAACAACCCGAATGGTGACCCCGCTGCGGCCAAGAAGCTGCTCAACGGAGCGACTCCTGAGATCCGTTTCGCCTTCTCCGACAGCTCGACGGTGATCGAGCAGGTCGCGGCCATCCTCAAGCAGGGTTGGGAGAAGGCCGGCTTCAAGGTGACGCTCGACCCGATCGCAAAGGACGCCAAGCCCGGCTACTACGCGCAGGTCGGATCCGACCCGAAGCCGATCGATGTGTTCTTCGCAGGCTGGGCCGCTGACTGGCCGTCGCTGTTCGCCGTGGTTCCGCCGATCCTGCAGTCGAACCCGAAGGGCGCCACGTTCGGTGTCGGCTTCAACTACGGGTTCTACAGCAACTCCAAGGTGGACGACCTGATCAAGCAGGCGACCGCATCGACCGACACGGCTGAGCAGCAGAAGCTGCTCAACCAGGCCGACCAGGTCGCCGGAGCCGACGGAGCGTACGTGCCGCTGGCCAACCAGAACAACTACTTCATCTACGGGTCGAAGGTGGGTGGCTTCCTTCCGGACGTCGCAGCCAGCTACTACCCCGACCTTGGCGGCATGTACGTCAAGAAGTAGTCGAAGCATCTGAATCGGGTGGGCGCCCCCAGGGGCGCCCACCCCCTTCCCTGAGACAAGAGAAATCAAGTACCCACGTGATCGCCTACGCCATTCGTCGCATCCTCGTCGGCATCGTTCTGCTGCTCTCCATGGTGCTCGTGGTCTTCGTGCTGTTCTTCGCCGCCGGCAACCCGGCGCTCGACATCTGCGGCAAGTTCTGCACACCGCAGAAGCTCGCAACGATCAGCAAGGTCTACGGCTACGACAAGCCGGTCAGTTACCAGTTCGGTCAGTTCGTCAAGGGCCTCGTCGTCGGACGCGATTACCCGGTCGACGATCAGTACCGCGCTGCTCTGGAGAAGTCGAATCCCGATCTTGTGATCCACTGCCCGGCTCCGTGCCTCGGCTACTCGCAGCACACCGCGGCCACGGTGAATGCCGACATCGTCAAATTCGCACCGATCACGATCTCCCTCGCCGTCTACGCCTTCATCATCTGGATCATCTTCGGGGTGGTCTTCGGGGTCATCGCGGCGGTGTTCAAGGGCAAGTGGCTGGATCGCGTCATCGTCGGCGTGACGCTGGTGGTCTACGCGTTACCCACCTTCTTCATCGGGACCTTCCTGCTGCAATTCGTGGCGATCAGATGGAAGCTCTTCCCGTATCCGCGCTACGTCTCGATCGCCGATGGCGGCGTGTTCAACTGGCTGGTGAGCCTCACCCTTCCCGCGTTGACGCTCGCGCTGTTCTACATGGCGGCCTACGTGCGCATCACCCGCGCCTTCGTGCTCGAGTCGTTGTCCGAGGACTACATCCGCACCGCCCGCGCGAAGGGCCTGTCGGAGCGTGTGGTGCTCTTCAAGCACGGGCTGCGTGCAGCTCTCACTCCATTACTGTCGATGGCAGGCCTCGACTTCGCGGCACTGCTGGCCGGCGCCGTCATCACCGAAGCCGTGTTCACTTACCAGGGTCTCGGTTTCCTCGCTGTGATCTCGAATCAGAACGCGGATCTTCCCGTGCTGATCGGGCTCGTCATCGTCGCCGGCGCCGCCGTCATCATCATGAATATCGTCGTCGACATCCTCTACGCCTACGTCGACCCGCGCGTGCGCCTTCGATAGGGCAGAAAACTCATATGAGCAGACCATTCCTCTCCGTCGAGAATCTCGCGGTCCACTTCCCGACCTCCGACGGCCTCGTGCGCGCCACCGACGGCCTCTCCTACACCCTCGAGCGCGGCAAGACGCTGGGAATTGTGGGCGAATCCGGTTCCGGCAAGTCAGTGTCGTCGTCGGCCATCCTCGGGCTCCACCGCAACACGAATGCCCGGGTCACCGGCCAGATCTGGTTCGATGGCACCGACTTGCTGAGCCTCAGCGACGAGGCGATGCGGGACAAGCGCGGCAAGGACGTCGCGATGATCTTCCAGGACCCGCTGTCGGCGCTGCACCCGTACTACCGCGTCGGCGACCAGATCTCCGAGGCGTACCTCGCGCACAACTCGGTGCCGAAGCGGGTGGCGCGGGCCCGCACGATCGAAATGCTCGCTCGAGTCGGCATCCCCCAGCCCGACCGCCGCGTCGATGACTACCCGCACCAGTTCTCGGGCGGCATGCGGCAGCGCGTGATGATCGCGATGGCGCTCATCAACGACCCGATCCTGTTGATCGCCGACGAGCCGACCACCGCGCTCGACGTCACCGTCCAGGCGCAGATCCTCGACCTTCTGCAGGACCTGCAGCGCGAGTTCAACACGGCCCTCATCATGATCACTCACGATCTCGGCGTCATCGCCGAGATCGCGGACGATGTGCTGGTCATGTACGCCGGTCGCGCGGTCGAGTACGGCACGTCGCGCGAGCTGCTGACCAAACCGGCCATGCCGTATACCTGGGGCCTCATCCAGTCCATCCCGGATGTCAGCGGTCCGCTCGACCGGCCGTTGCGCCCGATCCCGGGCAATCCGCCGAGCCTGCTCAACCAGCCGCCCGGGTGCCCGTTCTACGCGCGCTGCGATTACTCCCGATTCGTGCCGGACAACCGCTGTGCGACCGAGCTCCCTGAGTTGCTGCCCGTCGCCGATGGGCACCTCAAGCGGTGCCATCTGGAGGACGACGCTTTGGCCAGTTACGACGCGATCCTGACGGGGGGTCAGTGAGATGGCGGCGCCGCTGTTGCAGGTCAAAGACCTCGTCATGCACTTCCCGGTGAAATCGCGGGGCGTGATCTCGCGCACTGTCGGGCACGTTCAGGCCGTCGACGGCATCTCGTTCGACCTGGAGGCGGGCCAGGCACTCGGGCTGGTCGGCGAGTCCGGCTGCGGTAAGACGACCACCGGTCGTCTCATCACCAGGCTCCAGAAGCCGACGAGCGGGCAGATCATCTTCGAAGGGCACGACATCGCCCAGGCGCCGCCGCGGGCCCTCAGGCCCCTGCGCCGCGACATCCAGATGATCTTCCAGGACCCATACACCTCGCTCAACCCGCGGCAGACGGTCGGTGAGATCGTGGGGGCTCCGCTGGCGATCCACAAGCTGGTGCCCTCGAGCAAGCGCCTGGCGCGGGTGCAGGAGATGCTCGAGATCGTCGGGCTCAACCCGGAGCACTACAACCGGTACCCGCACGAGTTCTCCGGTGGTCAACGCCAGCGCATCGGCATCGCCCGCGCGCTCACTCTCCAGCCGAAGCTTCTCGTCGCCGATGAGCCCGTGTCGGCGCTCGACGTCTCGATCCAGGCCCAGGTGATCAACCTGATGCAGGATCTGCAACGGGAGTTCAACATCTCGTTCCTGTTCATCGCGCACGACCTGGCGATCGTCCGATACTTCTGCCCCGAGATCGCGGTCATGTACCTGGGCAAGATCGTCGAGAAGGCGCCGCGCGAAGAGCTCTACTCTGCGCCGAAGCATCCGTACACGAAGGCGCTGCTCTCGGCGGCCCCCGACGTCGCGCAGGCGACCATCGGCGGTCGGCGCGAGCGCATCCGCCTCGTGGGGGACGTGCCCTCCCCGATCAACCCGCCGTCCGGATGCCGCTTCCGTACTCGTTGCTGGAAGGCTCAGGACATCTGCGCCACAACCGAGCCGCTTCTGCGCAAGGTCGATGTGGCTATCGGGGTGAGGCCCGGTGCCGGTGCCGGTGCCGGTGCCGATGCCGATGCGAGGGTTGCGCCGTTCACCGATCAGGTAGCCTGCCACTTCCCCGAGACGTGATGGCGCACAAGACGCGCACGAGCGGGTATGTGGTGCGTTCGGCTTCAGCTGTCATCCCGTTCTGGATCGGAATCGTCGTGCTAGCGGCCGTCGTCGGCACGCCCCTGGTGCAGTTGGACTGGCACCTTTTCGTTTTCACCCTTGCCCCAGCACTGCTGCTCGCCTGGATCCTCTGGTTCGTGCTGTTCCGCCCCGCGGTGCGCTACGACGCGGACAAGGCGGTCGTGATCAACTTCGGGCGCGTTCACGTGCTGCCGTGGGCCCACGTCACCCACGTCCGTCAGGGAATCAGCCTGGTCTTCGACCTCGACGTCGGCAAACCAGTGAGCGCCTTCGGTGTGCCCGCGCCGCGCCGCACCGGCAACGTGATGGGCAACATCGACCGAAGGACTCGTCCCGTCGAGAGTTTTCACCGGGAGGCCGAGTTGCTCGACGGCTTCCGGCTGGCCGCGACCACGGGTTCGGCTCCCGTCACCACGCGCTGGGACCTGATCCCACTCGCGATCGGGGCCGCACTGGCGGTCGCGGTTGCGCTCGAGGTCGCCATCGGGGTGTGAAGGCTCGCGTCGGGCAACAGGCGTGAGACGGGAACAGCGCCGCGCAAGCTGATGCCTCGCGCCTAGGGTTGATCGAGTGAGAATCCGCAGTGTGGCCGCATTCGCCGTGGGGGCGGCTGTGCTTGCCGCTCTCGTCGGCTGCACACCCCAGAACAACCTGGTGGCGGGCAGCGAGGTCGCGGTGGCGGTCACCGACTCCTTCACCTCGGTGAACTCCGACACCTCGTATGGCAGGGGTTCCGAGACCAATGCCGATGTCGCATTGCTCACCTCGACCGGCTTCGGCTACGCCGATCAGCGCGGTGCGACAGTGCTCGACGCCTCGTTCGGCACGGCCGAACTGCTCGGCCGCACTCCTTTGACCGTGAGGTACACCGTCAACCCGGGTGTCGACTGGTCGGACGGCACGCAGATCGACGCCGCCGACCTGATGCTGTCCTGGGCGGCCAACTCGGGATCCCTGAACTCGCCGAAGTTCGACGATTCCCGCTACGTGGATGCCGCGACCGGCCGCTATTCCGGTGACTTTCCGCGCAGCGTGGTCTTCTTCGACGGCCGAGTGGGCGGGGGCCTCGAGAAGGCCACCGCGACACCGGTGGTCGGTGAGGACGGACGGTCGATCACGGTCACCTTCGACGCGCCCCTCGCCGACTGGGCCACCGTGCTCGAGCCCGGAGTGCCTGCTCATCTGCTCGCGCGGCAGGCGCTGCACACGAAGGCGGGCGACGCACAGGCGGGTAAGACCGCGGTGCTCGACGCGATCCAGAAGCACGACGTCGCCCGGTTGCATGCGCTGGCAGAGGCCTGGAACAACGCGTACAACCTCACGGGCACCCCGCACGACACCGGGCTGCTGGTCTCGAGTGGCCCGTACACGATTGCCAAGATCTCGGCCGCACGGGTGGTGCTGACCGCGAATCCGCACTACACCGGAAGCCGCCGGCCGACCTTCGAGAAGCTCACGCTGCGCATCTCGCCCGATCCGCTGGAGACCACGCGACTGCTGGCCAGCGGTGCCGTGGACATCGCGACGCCGCAGCCGAGCGCCGCGACGGCGAAGGCCATCGCTGCCATCCCGGGCATGAAGGTCACCGGCGGCAGCGAAGCGCGCTACGAGCATCTCGACCTGCAGTTCGCGCGCGGCAGGCACGCCACGTTCACGAACGAGAAGGTGCGTCGCGCGTTCTTGGACACCGTGCCGCGTCAGCAGATCATCGACCGATTGTCGTCGACGAGCGCCTCGGGCGGCGGCGAGCAGAAAGCGAAGCGGGTCGACTCGTTCGTGCTTCGGTACGGAGCGGCGGGCTACGCCCAGGCGATCGCGAAGAACGGATCGCGGGCATACGCCTCCACGGATGTCGCGGCGGCTCGCCGGCTGCTGGCTGAGGCGGGCGCGGTGAACCCGGAGGTGTGCATCCTGTACGACCCGTCCAGCCCGCGTCGCGTCGCCGAGTTCCAGCTCATTCAGCAGAGCGCCGGTCAAGCCGGATTCGTCGTCACCGACTGCTCGAGCCCGGATTGGCAGGGCCTGCTCGGAGTGGACGGCAGTTACGACGCCGCCCTGTTCGCTTGGGACACCACCCGCCTGGGCCCGACAGCTCAGGCCGCTGTCTTCCGCAGCGATTCCGCCCTCGCCAATTTCAACCATTACAGCGACCCGGAGTCCGACGCGCTCGTCTCGCAACTCGCTGTCGAAGACGATCCGGCGCAGCAAACAGCGTTGCTGACCAAGCTCGACACCCGGATCTGGTCGCAGGCATATGGCCTGCCGCTCTACGCCTATCCGACGCTGACGGCCGTCGACGCCCGGGTCACCGGGGTCACCCGTTCAGGCCTCGCGGGCTCAGTGTTCTGGGACGCATGGGCGTGGAAGCCCGCCGCGGCATCCGGAGCGCCCTCGACAGCGCCCTGAACCGGAGATTCGGCCCCCGGTCGGCTAGAATGAAGGGTCAGCCGGGTGCGCATCAGCGCCCCGTGCTGTTCGTCCGCCGAACGTTCGGCCCTCTCCCTTCCCTTCTCGAGGTATTTCCATGGCCATGGCCACCCGTTCTGATCTGCGCAATGTCGCGATCGTCGCCCACGTCGACCACGGCAAGACGACGCTCGTCGACGCCATGCTGCGCCAGACCAACTCCTTCGGCGAGCACGCGCACGTCGACGAGCGCGCGATGGACAGCAACGATCTTGAGCGTGAGAAGGGCATCACGATCCTCGCGAAGAACACCGCGGTGACCTACAAGGGCGTCCACGCCACCGAGGGCCCCGTGACCATCAATGTGATCGACACCCCGGGCCACGCCGACTTCGGCGGCGAGGTCGAACGCGGGCTGAGCATGGTCGATGGCGTCGTGCTCCTCGTCGACGCCAGCGAGGGCCCCCTGCCGCAGACCCGGTTCGTGCTGCGCAAGGCGCTCGAGTCGAAGCTGCCCGTCATCCTGCTGGTCAACAAGACCGACCGACCGGATGCCCGCATCGACGAGGTCGTCGAAGAGAGCCACGACCTGCTCCTCGGCCTCGCCAGCGACCTCGTCGACGACGTTCCCGACCTCGATATCGACGCCCTGCTCGACGTCCCGGTGGTCTACGCCTCGGGCCGCAACGGCGCCGCGAGCTGGAACAAGCCCGAGAACGGCACCCTGCCGGACAACGACGACCTCGAGCCGTTGTTCGACGCGATCCTCAAGCATGTGCCCGCGCCGTCGTACGACGACGAGGCGCCTCTGCAGGCCTGGGTCACCAACCTCGACGCCTCGCCGTTCCTCGGTCGCATCGCGCTGCTGCGCGTGTTCTCGGGCACCCTCAAGAAGGGGCAGACGGTCGCCTGGGTGCGCCACGACGGCTCGCACTCCAACGTGCGGATCACCGAACTGCTGAAGACCCGCGCCCTGGAGCGCTATCCGGCTGAGGAGGCGCACGCGGGCGACATCGTCGCGATCGCGGGCATCGCCGAGATCACGATCGGCGAGACCATCGCCGATCCCGACGACGTGCGGCCGCTGCCGGCGATCACGGTCGACGATCCGGCCATCTCGATGACCATCGGCACCAACACCTCGCCCATCGTCGGCAAGGTCAAGGGCCACAAGCTGACCGCGCGGCTGGTCAAAGAGCGCCTCGACCGCGAGTTGGTCGGCAACGTCTCGCTCAAGGTGGTCGATATCGGGCGCCCCGACGCGTGGGAGGTGCAAGGACGCGGTGAGCTGGCGCTGGCCATTCTGGTCGAGAACATGCGTCGAGAAGGATTCGAACTGACCGTCGGCAAGCCGCAGGTCGTCGTGAAGCAGATCGCCGGCAAGGTGCACGAGCCGTTCGAGCACCTCACCGTGGACACTCCCGAGGAGTACCTCGGCGCCATCACGCAGCTGCTGGCCGCCCGCAAGGGCCGCATGGAGGGCATGACGAACCACGGCACCGGTTGGGTCCGCATGGAGTTCATCGTCCCCTCGCGCGGTCTCATCGGCTTCCGCACCGAGTTCTTGACCGTCACCCGGGGCGCCGGCATCGCGAACGCGATCTCGCACGGTTACGAGCCGTGGGCCGGCACGATCACCACGCGCGTCAACGGCTCGATCGTGGCCGACCGGGCGGGCGTCGCCACCCCGTTCGCCATGGTGGCGCTGCAGGAGCGCATGTCGTTCTTCGTGGAACCCACCCAAGAGGTCTACGAGGGCATGATCGTCGGCGAGAATTCGCGCGCAGACGACCTCGACGTCAACATCACCAAAGAGAAGCAGCTCACCAACATGCGGCAGTCGACCGCCGACAACTTCGAGCGGATGACCCCATCGCGCCACCTCACCCTTGAGGAGTGCCTGGAGTTCGCCCGCGAAGACGAGTGCGTCGAGGTCACGCCCGAAGTGGTGCGCATCCGCAAGGTCGAGCTCGACCAGTCGGCCCGCGCTCGCCGCACCTCGCGACTGAAACGGCAAGACGCCAACGCGTGAGTCTTTCGGCATTACGCCGGCGTTACGGGCGTCTGTGACCCTGAACGCATGACAACTCGCACCCGGGCTTCTCGCCCCCTCACCGTCGCCCTCGCCGCGTCCGTGCTGGTCGCATCCCCCCTGCTGCTCTCGGGCTGCAGCCTTCTTCCCGGTCACGGCGGCTCCGGCATCAACATCCCCGGAGTCGGCAGTTTCGGTTCCGGCAAGCTGCCCTCCGACTGGCCCAAGGCCGTTCCGGTCGCATCCGGTGACGTGCTCTTCGGCGCAGCGGCCGGCAACGTGAAGGGCACGGACGGACGCATCTGGAACGTCACCATCAAGGTGTCTGGTGCCGACGACTACGGCAAGATCAAGAGCCAGCTCGAGGGAGCAGGATTCAAGGTCGACGCCGAGCCGGACAGCGGCGACGCCAGCGGCGGCACCGGCACCTTCCTCAAGCCGCCGGATTCGGTGCTGGTGGTGGTCACCAAGGCCGACGACAAGACCGGCTGGGTGGCCAACTACACCGTGACCGAGGGTGGAACGAGCAGCTCGAACGGCTGACCTCCTGGCGACTCCGACCTGTCAACCCCAGCAGGCCGCTCGTTCGTCGAAAGAGTAGACGCACAGTCGGATTGTGGCCCGATCGGGCCATCAATACACTGTGCGCGTACCCAGCCCGAGAGAACGAGGACCCCATGACCATCACTCGCCGTCGTCGCCTTCCCCTGATCGCCCTGGCGGGTTCGCTCGCCCTCGCCGCTCCGCTCATGCTCTCGGGCTGCAGCCTGATCCACCTCCCCGGCTCGCACGGCAACGGGATCAGCATCCCGGGGGTCGGCTCGGCGGGCACCGGCAAGCTCCCCAGCGACTTCCCGACCTCCGACGTGCCCGTCATCAAGGGCGACGTGGTGAGCGGCCTCTCGCTGGGAACCGGAAAGGACAAGGCCTGGAACGTGACCATCAAGGTCTCGGGCGTCGACGCGATCGACGAGATCGCATCGGAGTTGACGGGCGCCGGATTCAAGCAGGAAGAGATCGGTGGCAAGACGAGCGACGGCGCGACGGGCGTGTTCACCAAGGGTGACTACAACATCGCGGTGCTGTTGAGCAAGGACGACAAGAACGGATTCGTCGCCAACTACACCGTCACGAAGTCGAGCAACTCCTCGAACGGCTGACCAGGCTAGAGCCGGTCGCCGACGGGGGCCGCGCCCGTGAGACGGTCGTCACGCGCGTCGGCGTTTCTCGGCGTCATCCCGGCGGGCGCGGGCGCGCCGGGGGTCGCCTTGGACAAACCGACCCGCAGGAACAGTGTCAGCACGACTGCCGTGTAGACCAGCCAACCGACCACCTGCAGCCAACTGGGATCGGCATTGAACTGGAAGAGGCCGCCGAGCAGGGTGCCGTACCAGCTCGACGCGGGGATTGCGGCGGTCAGGTCGTACGCAGCGGCGCCGTCCGGCAGGATTCCGGCCGCCTGGAGGGCGCCGAGTCCGTCGGCGAACACGCCGGCCGCCACGAGCACCAGAAACAGTCCCGTCCAGAAGAAGAAGCGCGACAGGTTGATCCGCACGAAGCCGCGATAGATCGAATACGAGATGACGATGGATGCCAGGATGCCCAGCAGCGCGCCGATCGACCCCAGCAACTGCTGCCCGCTCCCGGCAATATTGGCCCAGACGAACAGCGCCGTCTCGACGCCCTCTCGGCCGACGCTGACGGCTCCGAGCACGGCGATGGCGACGGCCGAACTCGCGATGGCTGCCGCGAGCTGACCCTGCAACTCGCCCTTCAGGTGGCGGGCGTGCCGTGCCATCCAGAAGATCATCCAGGTGACCAGGCCGACGGCGACGATCGAAAGACTGCCGGCGAGCCCTTCTTGCACTCCTGGGGGCAGCCCGTGCGGGCCGAAGGTGAGCACGGCGCCGACGCCCAGTGAGATCACGATCGCTGCGGCGATCCCGATCCAGAGCTTGGCAAGCACATCGCGGCGACCGAGCTTGTTGAGAAATGCGACGAGGATGACCACCACGAGGCCGGCTTCGAGGCCTTCGCGCAGGCCGATCAGTGCGTTTGCGAGCATGTGTTGCTTTCGGAAGAGGGGGGGGCTTGTTTGGTGAGGCTTGCCTTACTTATCTCACCCTAACCTTGACGCACTAGTCTTGTCCACCGGAGGACAGACCGTGCAGAACATCGCCAGCCGGGCCGAGGCGGAAGACGCCATCCCGACCGCACCCGAGCCGCTGGGTTTCGGTGCGGCCGCGGTGAGTTCGGTGTTCGGCGCGCTCGTCGGCATCGTGGTCGGCGTGATCACCACCTTCACACACGGGGCGATCCCGCCCTGGGGGCTGGTGGCGGGGCTCGCCATCGTGACGGCGCTGGTCGCGGGCTTCCGGCTGGTGTTCGGCAGCAGGATCGTCGCGGGCGCGGCCGCCCTCGGCGTCATCGGCGCCAGCGCGGTGCTCGCCCTGCCTGGTGCCGGCGGAACAGCACTCCCGCTCGACGGACCGCTGGACTACTTCTGGGCGTTGGGGCAGGCGGTGCTCTCGCTGATCGTGCTGCTGGTGCCCGCCGGCGGGCGCCGGACGGCCGCCTGAGCTCTGCATAGAATGGACGGGTGACCTACGTCATCGCCCTCCCTTGCGTCGATCTGAAAGACCGCGCCTGCATCGACGAATGCCCCGTCGACTGCATCTACGAGGGCGACCGCATGCTCTACATCCACCCGGACGAGTGCGTCGACTGTGGCGCCTGCGAGCCGGTGTGCCCGGTCGAGGCGATCTACTACGAAGACGATCTGCCCGATAAGTGGTCCGACTACTACAAGGCCAACGTCGAGTTCTTCGCCGAGGTCGGCTCGCCCGGCGGCGCCGCAAAGGTGGGCGTGATCGCGGGGGATCACCCCCTGATCGCCGCCCTGCCTCCGCAGGGTGAGACAGCTTGAGTGACCCGACGACCGAGATGGTCGTCGGCGCTGGAGCCGCGGTGAACGCCAGAGATGGCGTTCACCCCCGAGCGAAGCTCGCGCTGCCCGACTTCCCGTGGGATGCGCTGATCCCGTTCGCCGAGCGGGCGCGGCAGCATCCCGATGGCATCGTCGATCTCTCGGTGGGCTCGCCCGTCGACCCGACGCCCCACCTGGTGCGCGACGCGCTGGCGGCCGCGACCGACGCGCACTCGTATCCCGCGACCGCGGGTTCACCCGCGCTGCGCGAGGCGATCGTCGACTGGTACCGCAGACGGCGCGGCGTCACCCTGGGCGTCGCGAACGTGCTGCCCACGATCGGGTCCAAAGAGCTGGTGGCCTGGATGCCGGTGCTGCTCGGTCTGCGCGCGGGCGACGTCGTGGTTCATCCTTCGATCGCCTACCCCACCTATGCCGTGGGTGCTGCGCTCGCCGGAGCCACTGCGCTCGCCTCGGACGAGCCGGCTGACTGGCCGGAGGGGACCCGGTTGATCTGGCTCAACAGCCCCGGCAATCCCGACGGTCACGTGAACTCGATCGAGTACCTGGCGGCGGCTGTCGCCCGTGCTCGCGAGCTCGACGCGGTGATCGTGAACGACGAGTGCTACGCCGAGCTGGTCTGGACCGGCGATGAGCCGGCTCCCACGATCCTCGATCCGCGGGTGATCGGCGACAGCAGGCGCCTGGTGCTCTCGGTCTACTCGTTGAGCAAGCAATCCAACCTGGCCGGGTACCGGGCCGGATTCGTCGCCGGCTGCTCCGATCTGATCGACGAGCTGCTGTCGGCACGCAAGCACGCGGGGCTCATGCCGCCCGCCCCGGTGCAGCACGCCATGATCGCCGCCCTCGGCGACGATCGGCACGTCGCCGAGCAGCGCGAGCGCTACCGCGGCCGCCGCACCACGATGCTCGCCGCCCTCGATGCGGCCGGGTTCCGGATCGACGAGAGCGGTGCAGGGCTCTATCTCTGGGCGACCCGCGGAGAAGATGCCATGGCGACCGTCGCGGCGCTCGCCGAACTCGGCATCCTGGTCGCACCGGGAACCTTCTACGGTGAGGCAGGTGCGCGTCACGTGCGGGTCGCCCTCACCGCGACCGACGAGCGGATCGCCGCAGCTGCGCTGCGTTTGGGCGATCTCTCCAAAGGCTGATCGCACCCTTTGGTCAGTGCGGCAGTAGCCGCAGCCACCGAATAGGCTGTAGCCGTGAACGACTCCCTCGGCGATCCCGACTCTGTCACGTTCTCCCACAAGGGGACGACCGCTGAGTTCGCGGTACTGCCCGCTGTCGACGGCAAAGACGCGGTCGACTTCGGGACGTTCACCAAGCAGACCGGGCTGACCACGCTCGACCAGGGTTTCGTGAACACGGCGTCGACCCGCAGCGCGATCACTTACATCGACGGCGATGCGGGAATCCTGCGCTATCGCGGATACCCGATCGAAGACCTGGCCCGCAACTCGACCTACCTCGAGGTCGCCTGGCTGCTGATCTACGGCGAGCTGCCGACCGCGAGCGAGCTCGTCGAGTTCGAAGAGAAGGTGCGCCGCCACACGCTGCTGCACGAGGACCTCAAGCGCTTCTTCTCGGCCCTGCCGCACACGGCTCACCCGATGTCGGTGCTGTCGTCCGCCGTCTCGGCCCTCTCGACCTACTACGAGGACTCTCTCGACCCGCACGACCCCGAGATGGTGGAGATCAACACCATCCGCCTGCTGGCGAAGCTGCCGGTGATCGCGGCATACGCGCACAAGAAGGCCGTCGGCCAGGCCTTCCTCTACCCCGACAACTCGCTCGACTTCGTCGAGAACTTCCTCAAGCTGAACTTCGGCAACCTGGCAGAGATCTACGACGTCAACCCCGTGCTCGTGAATGCTCTCGACCGCCTGCTGATCCTGCATGAAGACCACGAACAGAACGCCTCGACCTCGACGGTGCGCCTGGTCGGATCGACCGAGGCCAACATCTTCGCGTCGATCTCGGCGGGCATCCAGGCGCTCTCGGGCCCCCTGCACGGCGGGGCCAACGAGGCCGTGCTGAAGATGCTCGGCGAGATCCGCGACTCGGGTGAGAGCGTCGGCCGCTTCGTCGAGCGTGTGAAGAACAAAGAAGACGGCGTCAAGCTCATGGGCTTCGGCCACCGGGTGTACAAGAACTTCGATCCCCGCGCGCGACTGGTCAAAGAGAGCGCCGATGAGGTGCTCGCCGATCTCGGCGTGCAAGACCCGCTGCTCGACATCGCCAAAGAGCTCGAACAGGCGGCGCTCGCCGACGACTACTTCGTGTCGCGCAAGCTCTACCCGAACGTCGACTTCTACACCGGCGTGATCTACAAGGCGATGGGCTTCCCGTCGCGCATGTTCACCGTGCTGTTCGCGATCGGCCGGCTTCCCGGATGGATCGCCCAGTGGCGCGAGGCGAACGAAGACCCGGCCACCAAGATCGGCCGGCCGCAGCAGCTTTACATCGGGCCGCCGGAGCGCCGCTGGCCCGAGGGCCGCTAGCGCGCGGCCGTCCCGGGTCGCGCATGGGGTGCCCCCGATGAAGCTGTTCCGCCGGACGAAGCGCGTCAACGTCGGCACCTACACCGACCCGATCCCGACGCCGCCGCCCGATATCGAGGCGCAGATCGACGACGGCGTGCTGGTGGCCCTCGCGGCCGTCCGCCTCGCGGTCACCAATCGGCTGATCGTGCGCTCGCTGCGTGACGGCCAGGACTACGACGAGGAGCGGGTGCGGCAGCGGGTGATGAAGGAACTTCTCAAGCTCGCCGCCGAGAAGGAGAAAGACGCCAAGCGGATCCTCAAGGTGCTCGAGACCGTCGGTGACAAGCCGGGCGCGGCAGGCGGCCCCGACGACTTCCGTGCTCGGGATGCGAAGACCCTCAAGCGCCGCGCCAAGGTCTCGACGGGCCTGGCGGACCGGTTGACCGAGCTGGCGACCGATCCCGAGGTGGTCGGCGAGCTCGCCTCCCGAGCGCACAGCGCCTTCCTCGACGAGTTCGCGGTGTCGGTCGTGCGGGGTGCGCACGCGTTCGACAGCCCGGCGGGCAAGAAGCCTCTGACCGAGATGGATCGCGTCGCCCAGTTGCAGGGCCTCAGCGAAGATCTGGACGACCTGGGCCGCATCCGGCGCTCAACTCGGAATTGAGCGCCGCCTCCCGCCGGCTCTGCCCGCCGAGGCCATCACACCGTCGCGAACGACAGGGCGTAGATCGAGAGGCCGTTGTACGACTTGGGGTCCGGGAAGCTATCGGTGCATCCGAGGTGCAGAGTGGTCGGACTGGTCAGCGTCACCACCTGGGTCATCGCGACTGTCGCCGCCGTGCCACCCACCGTGTCAGGCGCGGCGGAGGCGATGAGCGCCCCGGTCTCGAGGCTGTAGAGACCGCAGGTGGGCTGGCCGATGAGGCTGGTCAGCGACATGCTGAATCCGATCAGGGCGGGGCCGGCCGGGACGGTGCTCGTCATGGTCGGACCGTCGGCGCCGACCGGATCTGCGAAAATAAGTCCACTGGCGCTCTCGTAACTGAACGTCGCGATCGACGCGTCAGAGCCTGCCGGTCCTGCCGGTCCTGCCGGGCCTGCTGGTCCTGCTGGTCCCGCTGGTCCCGCTGGTCCCGCCGGGCCGGGGATGCCGCGGGCGCCGGTTGCCCCCGTCGGTCCCGTCTCGCCGCTCGCACCGCTGGCGCCCTGCTGGCCGGCCTCGCCTGTCGCGCCGGGCGTGCCGACCGCGCCGGGCGCGCCCGACGGTCCCGTTGCGCCCCTCGAGGCCGCGCTGGACGTCGCGGAGGCGAGCCCCCATCCGACGAGACCGCCGGTGATCGTGGAGACGATCACCGCCGCGAGGAGCATCAGGGTGATGGCGCGAGCGGACATGGAGCACCTCCGTATGTGGAGCCTGCCGCGCTCGGGCCGCCCCGCGGCGAGCCTATCGGCTGCCGCGTAGCGCTAGGCGTGCAGCTGAGGATTGAGCTCCACGGCGAGGCGGCCCGAACGCGGCAGCACCTCGACGCCGCCGGTGAGCGAGTTGCGGCGGAACAGCAGGCCGGCCACGCCGCTCAGCTCGACCGCTTTCACGGTGCGCGGTTCGGCGTCCGGAACCAGCAGCGTCACCTTGGTGCCCGCGGTCACATAGAGGCCGGCCTCGACCACCGAGTCATCGCCGATCGAGATGCCGACGCCCGAGTTCGCGCCGAGCAGGGCGCGCTCGCCGATGGCGACGCGCTGCGTGCCGCCGCCCGAGAGGGTGCCCATGATCGATGCGCCGCCTCCGACATCCGACCCATCGCCGACCACGACCCCCTGCGAGATGCGCCCCTCGACCATCGAGGCGCCGAGCGTGCCCGAGTTGTAGTTGACGAATCCCTCGTGCATGACGGTCGTGCCGGGCGAGAGGTGGGCCCCGAGCCGCACGCGAGAGGCGTCGGCGATGCGCACCCGGTCGGGCACCACGTAGTCGAGCAGGCGGGGGAACTTGTCGATGCCGTGCACCGAGATCCCGGCGCGCTGCAGCTGCGGCCTGAGCCGCGCGAACGCCTCGGGCAGCATCGGGCCTGCCGAGGTCCAGGCGACGATCGGCAGGTGGCCGAAGATCCCGTCGAGGTTGATCGTGTTCGGGGCGAGGAGCAGATGGCTCAGCAGGTGCAGGCGCAGGTAGGCGTCAGGCGTGGAGGCGGGGGCGGCATCCGTGTCGATGGCGACGTTCAGGTAGTCGACGCTCACCTCGCGCCGCGGATCGTCGCCGACCAACGACTCGACGTCGGCCGGAGCGATGTGGGGGTCGATCGTGCTCGGCAGCGGGCCGAGCCGCGGGGACGGGAACCAGGTGTCGAGCACCGTTCCGGCGCCCGCGCCCGTGGTGGCGGTGGTGGCGAGCCCGTGGCCCCAGGCGGCGGTCATGCTCCCAGGGTATCGGCGCGGCAGACCGTAGGCTGTCACGGTGCCCTCGCCCGCCGTCACCCTCGACCTCGCGCTTCCCGCAGCCGAGCTGACGCGCCGTCTGGTCGACCTCGAATCGGTGTCGGGTCACGAGACGGTGATCGCGGATGCCGTGGAGGCCTCCCTGCGCGGCCTTGCCCACCTCGAGGTGTTCCGCGACGGCGACGCCGTGGTGGCCCGCACCAATCTGGGACGCGGCAGCAGGGCGGTGATCGCGGGGCACCTCGACACGGTGCCCGTCAACGGCAACCTGCCGTCCCGGCTCGAATCCGGACCGGAGGGCGACGTGCTGTGGGGGCGCGGCACCGTCGACATGAAGGGCGGCTGCGCGGTGATGCTGGCGCTCGCGTCATCCATCTCCGAGCCCGTCGTCGACGTCACCTGGGTGTTCTACGACCACGAAGAAGTCGACTCGAGCCTGAACGGGCTCGGGCGGGTGGCACGCAATCATCCCGAACTGCTGGCCGCCGACTTCGCGATCCTGGGCGAGCCCACCAGCGGCGAGGTCGAGGGCGGATGCAACGGGACGCTGCGCGCCGAGGTCCGCACCCGCGGCCGTCGCGCGCATTCGGCCCGGGCCTGGATGGGCGAGAACGCCATCCACGCGCTCGCCCCGGTGCTCGCCGCCCTGGCCGACTACCGGCCGGAGTCGATCGAGGTCGACGGCCTGGTCTACCGCGAGGGGTTGAATGCCGTCGCCATCGGAGGCGGGGTCGCCGGCAACGTGATTCCCGACGAGGCCGCGGTCACCGTCAACTACCGATTCGCGCCCAGCCGCGATGCGGCGCAGGCCGAAGCCGTCGTCCGCGAGGTCTTCGCCGGCTTCGAGGTGGAGGTCACCGATGTCGCGGCGGGCGCCCGTCCTGGTCTGGACGACCCGCTCGCGCGAGCGTTCATGGTGGCGGTCGGCGGCGAGGCCAAGCCCAAGTACGGGTGGACGGATGTCGCCCGTTTCGCGGCTCTCGGCATCCCTGCGGTCAACTACGGGCCCGGTGACCCCCTGCTCGCCCATGCGGACGACGAGCGCGTTCCGGTGGAGCAGATCGAGCGCTGCGAGCAAGGTCTTCGGGCGTGGCTCAGCGGCTCGTAGCCTTCTGGCGCCACTGGTGGGCGAAGGTCATCGTGATCTTCGCGGCCTCGCGCGTCGTGACGACGGCGATCATGCTGGTCTTCGCCAACATGCAGGGTCCCACATACTGGACGGGAGCGAAGCCCGACTACTTCGCCTTCTCGGCGATCTGGGACTCCGACTGGTACCGCATCGTCTCGCTCGCGGGCTATCCGGCGCAGCTTCCGATCGGAGCCGACGGTCATGTCGCGCAGAACGCCTGGGCGTTCCTCCCCGGCTATCCGGCCGTGGTGCGCGGCTTCCTGCTCATCGGCATCCCGTTCGAGTACGCCAGCGTGCTGGTGTCCATGGCCTTCGCTCTGGGCGCCGCCCTGCTGTTCTACAAGCTGATGGCACGCGTGCTGCCCGAGCGCACTGCTCTGTTCGCGGTCGTGCTGTTCTGCACGGCGCCGGTCTCGCCGATCCTGCAGGTGGGCTACGCCGAGTCGATGCAGCTGTTCTTCCTGTTCTTGGCGCTGCTGCTCTTCCAGGACCGCCGGTACTACCTCATGATCCCGGTGATCGGGATCGCGGCACTGACGCGCCCCAGCGGACTCGCCTTTGCCGTCATGCTCCTGCTGCACCTCGTCTACCGATTCGTCACCCGGGCGCGCGATCCGTTCCCGTGGCGCGAGCGGATCGCGGTGATCGTCGTCGGATTGGCCAGCGCTTTCCTCGGCGTGCTCTGGCCGCTCGTGGCCTGGATCGGCACCGGCGTGCCCGGGGCGTACACCGACACCGAGCTGTCGTGGCGAGTGGGGTACATCGGCTATCAGGATCTGCTGCCCTTCGCCCCGTGGGTGCAGGGCTCGCAGTGGTGGGCGCGTTGGCTGCTGGTCCCCCAGGGAGACATCGTGGGACCGATCGTGCTGGTCGCCGCCGTGGGGATGTTCGCGCTCGTGCTGTTCACGCCGCCGCTGCGACGACTGGGGGTCGACCTGCGGTTGTGGCTGGTCGGGTATGCGGTGTACCTCCTGGCGGTGTTCTTCCCGCAGTCGAGCACCTTCCGGCTCTTCATGCCCTTCGCCCCGGCGCTGGGCTCGCTCGCTCTCATCCGCCGTCCTGTGTACCGCGTGGCGCTGGTGGTGCTCGGCATCGCGGGACAGGTCGGATGGATGGCGATCTGCTGGTTCTACGTGAGCCCCGACTGGAGTCCGCCGTGAGGCGTGGAACGGGCGTGGTTCCCGGACCCCCGGCGGATGCGGGATAATGGAGGGGTATCCATCGAAAGGGGACACCACATGGCAGCCATGAAGCCGAGGACCGGTGACGGACCGATGGAGGCTGTTAAAGAAGGTCGCCTGATCATCGTGCGGGTTCCGCTCGAGGGTGGCGGCCGCCTCGTCGTGTCTGTCAACGACGCCGAAGCCTCCGAGCTGCGCGACGCCCTGGTCGGCGTCGTGGGTGCCGCCTAGCGCGCTGGAGCTGAAAGCAAAGGCCATTTCTGGCCTTTGCCGCAGGGCCGTTCACGCCCGTGCCAGCGCTGACGGCCGTCTCGGCCGTCAGTCTGAGACCTTGACGAGCTGCAGCAGCCCGTCACCCGCCGCACTGACCGCCGAGATGACCGCCGTCGATTCGGCGATGGTCGCAAGCAGTGCGCGGAAGTCCTCGGCGGTGTCGTCCCGTCGCGCCGGGTCCGCCACGCGGCCTCGCCAGAGCGCATGTGCGACGAGCACGAGGCCGCCCCGGCGGGCGATGCGCAGGGCGTGCTCGACATAGTCGAGCACCGAGCCTTCGTCGGCGTCGACGAACACCAGGTCGTATGCGCCGTCGTTCATGCGTGGCAGCACCTCGGCCGCCCGACCGGTGATGAGCCGGATGCGGTTGGCAGGCACGCCGCCGGCCGCGAACGCCGTGCGGGCGACCTGCTGGTGATCGAGTTCGATGTCGATGGAGGTGAGCACGGCATCCGGAGCCCCGGTGAGCAGCCACAGTCCGCTGACACCCGCGCCGGTGCCGACCTCGAGGATCGAGTGAGTCGAGCTCGCCGCCGCCAGCACGGCCAGCTGCGCGCCGGTCGCCGCCGAGACCGGGTCGATGCCCAATTCGAGCGAGTGCTGCCGCGCCGTGACGATCGCGGGCGGTTCGACAACGAAGTCCTCGGCGAACTTCCAGCTCAGTTCCTTGTCGGCCACAGTTGCACTCTAGGGCGGCCTCCGCGTTGAGGACGTATCCTGGCAGGGTGTCCTTCGGGTTGACCTTCGACAAGCTGATCATCATCGCGGTGATCGCGGTCTTCCTGATCGGTCCGGATCGGCTGCCAGGCTATGCGGCCCAACTCGCCCGCCTGGTTCGCTCGCTGCGCGCGATAGCCGATGGTGCGAAAGACCGGATGCGCGAAGAGATGGGTCCCGAGTTCGACGAGGTCGACTGGAAGAAGCTCGACCCGCGCCAGTACGACCCGCGCCGCATCATCCGCGAGGCACTCCTGGAAGACCCGGCACCCGCGACGGCGACAGGGGCCGAGGCCGGGGCCGAGGCTGAGGCCGAGAAGCCGACATCGGGCGAGCAGACGGCGAGTCCCTACGTCGAGTCGGCGTACGAGAAGCGCCAGCGCCGACTGGGCAAGGGCCGACCGGCACCGTACGACCCCGAGGCCACCTGACCGCGGTCGTCATGACTAGCATGAGATGTCTACGTCGGAACGGCTAGCGAGGATCCCGAAATGTCGAATGTCAGCGAGTCCCTGGAAGGTCTTATCGAGCTTGCCGGGGCGCGGTCCGCGGCGCTCGTCGACAGCGCGACGGGAATGGTGCTCGGCCATGCAGGTTCGGACTCAAACCTCGAGATCACGGCTGCGGCGAACACCGAGGTGGTCCGTGCCCAGCTGAAGTCTCTTGGCGACCTGAAGTCCCAAGACGCCATCGACGACATCATCATCACGATGAGCACCGAATACGACATCATCCGGCCCTTGAAGGCCAATCCGTCGATCTTCCTCTACCTGGCCATGGACAAGAACAAGTCGAACATGGCTCTGGCGCGCTACAAGGTCGCGGAGTGCGACCAGCAGCTCGTGCTGTAGCGCCGCGCGCTGTCCGACGGAGCGGTGTCCCCCTAAAGGCCCACAAGTGGGGGTTTCTGACTCGGCCATGGCTCGACACCATGGAAGAGCCCGCTCGTCAGACAAGGAAGCCCATCATGAGTGTTGAGTCACGGTCTCCGCTGAAGGCCCTCCGTCGTAAGAAGGAGGACGAGCGACCGGACTACTCCGAGCCTGACTTCTCGGGCTGGTCGGCCAAACTCGATGACTTCATCCCGGCATCGAAAGCCGCCCCGGCCAAGCCTGCGGTGACCACGACGGTCGCCGCAACGCCGGCCGTCGAGCCTGCGGTTGCCGCCCAACCGGTCGACAACCGCCCCAGCCTGGAGAACGTGCTGGAGACGCTCCTGAGTTTCGACGGCGCCCTGTGTGTTGCCGTCGTGGACAGCGACAGCGGGATGATACTGGGCAAGGCCGGATCCGGTGTGGAAATGGATCTGGCGGCCGCGAACGCATCGGTGATCCTTCGCGCTCGACTTGCGAGCACGAGGGCACTGGGAACCAAGGAAAAGATCGATGACATGCTGATCTCGCTCTCGAGCCAGGTGCAGATCATCCATCCGCTCCCCAACAACCCGTCGATCTTCACCTATCTCATCGGAGACAAGTCCAAGTCGAGTCTCGCAATGGCGCGGTTCAAGGCAACCGAAGCGGATATGCTGATCCGCCTATAGCCTCCTTGAGGCGCGAGGTGCGCACTATGACAATTGACGGGAACTACGTTGCCCCGGAGCCGGCACCGCAGCCCGGCAGCTTTCCCGTCTCGGTGGGATGGACCCAAGCGGCGATCGCCATCAGCTCTGTGATGGTGCTCAAGACCCCGATGAATCTGAAGATGAACATCGAGATGCACGGTCCGCTGCTGATCGACTTGGAGCGCCACGCGTTCTCGTGGTCGACTCCGTTGGAGCACTTCCCGGTCGACGCGGTGCACACCGGCCTCGAGACCATTGCCGGCGGTTCCGGCGCTCCGCCGCTGTTCGAGTTGCCCGGCCAAGACCTCGATGGGCTGCTCTGGCAGATCGGACTCAACTCATTCGATGGCGCGCCCGCCTTCTGGCTCTCGTCGGGGGAGCGCTACCGTCTGACCCGCTGGCCGAACTTGACGCAGCACTCGCACAACCTGCGCCAGGTGAGGATGATCGCCGTGCTCGGCAACGCATATGTCAGTACGCAGGAGCTTGCGGGCTACTCCGGCGTCGAGGTCGCAGAGGCTCAGCGCCTGATCAACGCGCTCAGCCTCATGCGCATCCTCTCGCGGTCGGTCGAGGCGCCGGCTGCCGTTGTTGTGCCGGAGACCGCAGCGGCCAAGCGGCAGAGCCTCTTCGGCCGCCTTCGCAAACGTCTCGGACGCACCGATGGCTGAGCACGTCATCCTCTTCACCGGCCCCATGGGCGCCGGCAAGACGACGGCGATCTCGAATCTGAGCGAGATCGAGGTCGTCCGCACGGAGGCCAACAACTCCGAGCGCCACATCGTCGACAAAGAGACCACCACGGTTGCGCTCGACTACGGCGAGATCCTCATCGACGGTGATGAGAAGGTGCGGCTCTACGGCATCCCCGGGCAGCAGCGCTTTAGCTTCATGTGGAGCATCCTCAAGAAGCGAGCCCGAGGCATGATCCTGCTCGTCAACAGCGACGCACCGGATCCGATCGCCGAGATGACCTTCTTCCTCGACGAGTTCCGCGAGCTCTACGATCGAGGCGGGGTGGTGATCGGGATCACCCGGGCCGACGTGGTCGCCGGCCCGACGCTCGCGGAGTTCTCAGAAGCCCTCGAACGGACGAACCCGGGTCTCGTGATCCCGGTGTTCACGGTCGACCCCCGCAACCGCGATCAGATGGAGAACGTTCTGCTCGCCCTGATCGCCAACATCGAGATGAGAGAGATCTTCGGCATGCTGACGGCGACGGAAGAGTCCGCGTGAGCCCCGGTCTGCACACGAAGCCGGCAGTGGTGAAGGCGGCATCGAGCCTTCTGACCGATATGCAGGAGGCGTCGAGCTCGCTCACCTATGCCGCCCTGCTCACCGACGACGGCTTCGATGTCGCGCGCCTGCCCGGTGAGACCGACGGCACCCGATTCGCCGGAATGGCCAGTTCGATGCAGGCCCTCGGCGACGCGGTGACTCACGAGTTGAAGATCGGCGCGAGCGAGTACATCATCATCGCGTCCGGCAAGGGCCACGTCGTGCAGCTGCGCGTGCCGGGTCAGGAACTCGTGCTGTCGGCTCTGTTCGACAACGACGCGACCGTCGGCCACGCCCTCGCCGTCACGCGGACCTTCGCTCAGAAGATGGCCGACCTGCTCGCGTAGCGCTCCTTCGCGGTGGGGTCGGAGGCCGATACCATCGCTGACATGTCGCTGCCGACGCCGTCCGCCACTCCTGCCGCGCGCGCGTCGCGCGAACTCCGCACCGCAACGCTGGTCCGGTATGCGGCGGGCTCCATCGGGACGGGTGGCTTCGCCACGCTTCCCGGCCTGGTGCTCGTCTACTTCCTGACCGACACGCTCGGTGTCGCCGCCATCGTCGCCGGGTTGCTGGTGACGGTGGCGAAGGTCTGGGACGTCATCATCGACCCCGTGATCGGCGCGCGCAGCGATCTCAGCCTGGTCCGTACGGGGTCGCGACGTCGCGTCATGCTGCTGGGCGCGATCCTGCTCCCTGTCCTGTTCGTCGTCACGTTCGCCGTGCCGCCGGGTCTGGGGCCGGTCGGCTCGGGGATCTGGGTGTTCCTGGCGTTCGTGCTGGCCGCGACGGCGTTCAGTCTGTTCCAGGTGCCGTACATCGCACTCCCGGCCGAGCTGGTCGCGGGTTACGACGCTCGCACGCGGCTGTTGTCGGCGCGCGTCGTGGTGCTGACCTTCGCGATCCTGCTGTTCGGCGCCGGCGGTCCTGCCCTGCGCAGTCTGGGGGGCACGGATGCGCACCTCGGCTACCTGCTGATGGCGGTCGTCGCCGCACTGGTGCTCGGCGCCGGCATGGTGGTGGCGAGCTTCTCGGCCCGCAGCTCCGCGGTCGCTGCCGCCGACACGGCGGCCCCCGAGCACCACGCGAGCGCGTCGATCCTGCAGAACTACCGCGCCGGCGTCTCGGTGCTGCGCCGCAGTCGTGCGTTCCGCTCCCTGCTCGGCACCTTCGTACTTCAGGCTCTGGCAACGGGGATGATGCTGGCCGGCGCCCAGTACGTCGCGACCTGGGTGCTGCACGATCAGAATGCCGTGACCTACCTGTTCATCGCCCTGATCGCCCCCGCGCTGCTCTGCGCGCCGCTCTGGGGGCTGCTCGCCCGCCGCAGCGGAAAGGAGCGCGCCTTCGGCTTCGCCTCGGTGCTGTACGGCATCGCGGCGCTCTCGTTGATCCTGCTCGAGTGGGTGCCCGGCCCGTGGGTGTACATCTCGGTCGGCCTGGCCGGTGCCGCATACGCCGGGATGCAGACCCTCCCGCTCGCGATGCTGCCCGATGTCATCTCGCATGACGCCCGCACGAGCGGTCCCGGCGCCGCCGGCACCTTCGGCGGAGTGTGGACAGCGGGTGAGACCGCGGGCATCGCCCTCGGCACCACCGTGCTGACCATTGTGCTGGCCCTCACGGGCTATCACGCGTCGGTCGCGGGCTCAACCGTGACCCAGACCGGCACCGCGATCACCGGCATCGTGCTGAGCTTCAGCGTCGCGCCGGCGGTGATCATCGCGCTCAGCCTGCTGCTGCTGGCGCGGTATCCCTTGCGGCGCTCGGATATCGAGTCGGCTGCGATCTCGGAGGCGGTCGAGTTCGGGGCGACCTTCCCCGATTCCTCTGCCGACCTCCCGGGGGAGCCGATCGCGTGACCGCCTTCTCGGGCGATCCGGCCGCGATCCTCGCCCGGCTGGACGAGCTGCGCGCCCACGACGCGCCGACTCACGGCGGCCACGTGCTCAGCTACGTCTACGACTCGGGGCTCGCCGAGCTCGATGCGCTTGCTGGCCAGGCGGTCGCGGCGATGCAGCCGGTGAACGGACTCGACCCGACGACGTTCGGCTCGGTCGCGGTGCTCGAACGCGAGCTGCTGGGATTCGTGCGCGAGGTGCTGCACGGCGACGCGTCGGTGGTCGGCACCGTGACCACCGGCGGCACCGAGAGCTGCCTGCTGGCGGTCAAGACGGCGCGCGACGTCTGGTCGTCGGGGGAGTGGGCCAGGGCGCACCCCGGCACGGTGCCGCGTCTGGTGGCACCGAGCACGGTGCACGCCGCCTTCCACAAGGCGGCGCACTACCTGGGCCTCACCCTCGACCTGGTTCCGGTCGACACAGATGGACGCGTCACGGTCGAGGCGGTCGCATCGCGTGCCGCCGACGACGTGGCCCTGGTCGTGATCTCGGCGCCCTCCTACCCCTTCGCCACCCTCGATCCCGTCGAGCAGGTCGCCGAGTTCTGCGTCGACCGCGGCATCGCGCTGCACGTCGACGCCTGCGTCGGCGGGCTCGTCCTGCCGTTCTGGCCGACCGGCGCCGAGGGGGCGGCCCGCGAGCCATGGGACTTCCGGGTTCCGGGCGTCACCAGCATCAGCGCGGATCTGCACAAGTTCGGCTACGCACCCAAGGGCGTCTCGGTAATCCTGCAACGCGGGCGCGACCGTCAGCGCGCGCAGTACTTCGCCACGACGCGGTGGCCGGGTTACCCGGTCGTGAATCCAACGGTTCTCGGCTCGAAGTCGGCCGGCCCGCTCGCCGCGGCCTGGGCCATCGTGCAGGCGCTCGGGGTCGACGGGTTCGGCGAGCTCGCGGCATCCATGTCCCGGTCGACGGCGGCGCTGAGGGCCGAGATCGCGCGGATCGACGGGCTGCGCGTCGTCGGCGCGCCGACCGGGCCCCTGCTGGCGGTCGCGACGGACGAAGGCGTGCCCGCGGATCGCCGGGTCGATCCACACCACTGGGCCGACGCGGCCCGCGGTCTCGGCTGGGTGCTGCAGCTGCAGCCGGCTCTGGTGCAGGACGGCGGCGTCGCGCTGCCGGCGACCACGCACCTGACCGTCACTCCGGTCACCGAGCGGACCCTGCCCGAGCTGCTGCCCGCCCTGAGCGCGGCCGCGGACGCGGTGCGCGGCATCCCGCACGTCGACGTGGCGCCCCTGCTCGCCTCGCTCCCGCTCGCCGAGCTGGCAGAGGGTCTCGACTCCGACACGGCGTGGGCGCTGCTGCAGGGCTTCGGCATCGGCTCGGGCGGCGGCGCGGACAACGGACCCCTGCCCGACCGGATGGCTCCGTTGCTCGCTCTCATCGAGCACCTGCCCGCACCGATTGCCGAGCGGCTACTGATCGAGTTGCTCGCGCGGCTGGTGGAGCCGACCGCTTAGCCCGCGTGGGCGGAGAGGAACGCGGTCGCTTCGTCGCGGAGGGCCTCGACGACGAGTCGCACCGAGGGCCGGACCGCCCGGTCGGGACGCATGATCGCCCAGATCCCTCGCTCGGAGCGCACCCCGACGAGCGGACGGGTGACCAGGCCGTTCTCCCGGTCACGGGTGGTGAATCGGGGGAGGATCGCGATCCCGTGCCCTGCGGCGACGAGCACCTCGACGATGCTGTTGTCGACGAACCGCTGGACGATGTGGGTCTCGTGCCCGGTCAGCACGCCGATGCGCTGCAGGATGCGGTCGAACGGGTATCCCTCGTGAGTGCCGATCCAGTTCTGGTCGACGACATCGGCGGGATCGAGCTCGGCCTTCGCCGCGAGTGGATGCCCCTCCGGCAGCACGATATCGAGCGGTTCGCGCATGAGTTCGACGGTGACCAGGTTGCGCTCCCGCCAGCCCGGCAGAATGCCGGGAGCGTCGGCGACGGCGATGTCGTGATCCGCGGTCAGGTCGGCGAAGTCGGGAAGGAGCGGATCCTGGTCGGTGCAGACGACCGTGAGCCCCGGCACGCCGAAGACCCGGGTGAGAAAGCCGGGCAGCAGCATCTCGCCCCCGGTCGGAAAGAAGGTCACCGAGACCTCGCCGCGCGGCTGCTCGACGAACTCGGCCCACGACGCCTCTGCACGCTGCAGCGCGACCGCCACATCCTGCGCGGTCTGAGCCAGTGCGTGGCCGGCCGTCGTAAGCACGAGGCCCCGACCGGCCCGCTCGGTGAGCGGGACCCCGGCCTCGCGCTCGAGGGTCTTCAGCTGCTGGGAGACGGCAGAGGGGGTCAGGTGCAGGGCATTCGCCACGGCCGTGACGCTGCCGCGCTCTGAGAGTTCGCGCAGCAGACCGAGGCGGCGGACATCCATGCCCTCATGGTATCGCGATTAAGTCTAGCTACATCGATATTGCAGAAAGGTTCGATTGTGCTAAACGGTCGGAAGGGCTGTACTAAAGACATGACCTTTCTGATCGCTCTCGCCGCAGGCTCCGCCGCGGCCATCGCCGGAACCGGTGTCCTCGCCTCGCGCGACGGCTACCGCCGCGTTCCCACCCGTCGCGCCTAAGCAGCGCTCTCGGGCTCACCGACCCGCGTAGATCCGTTCAGGATCACGCGGGTCGATCCATATCGGGATCTCGCGGCCCGGCCGCCAGCGCCGCGCGGTCGCGGGGCCGAAGATGTGCTCGTAGACCAGGATGCGCGGCGAGTCGGGCTCGAGAGGATCGTCGATCTCGAGTTCGACCACGATGATCTGGGCGCCATTGAATCGGCGGTCGCTGGTCTCGCGCGACAGCACGATCGCCATCGCTTCGCGCCCGTGCTCAACGAGGAGGGCCGCCTCCTCGACGCGGGCAAGATAGGCGCGCTTCTCTTCGGGCGATCCGGCGCCCTCCAGACTCGGGCGCGGAGCGTCGTGGACGTGCTGCCCCTGCATGCCCCCGAGACTACTGCGAGGTGGTGAACGGGAGGTGTCGCTGAGACAGCCCCCGTTCGCGTGTCGCGATCGCATCCGCGAACGACAGGATGGCACGTGCCGCCGGATCGTCGGCATCGCTCAGCACGATCGGCTCGCCCGCGTCACCACCGGCGCGCAGGGCGACGCTCAACGGGATCCGCGCCAGCACCGGAACACCCAGGCGCGCCGCAAGCGCGTCGCCGCCGCCGCTGCCGAACAGCTCGAGCACGCTCCCGTCGGGCTGCGACCAGCCCCGCCATGTTCTCGACGACGCCGATCACGGTCTGCCCGGTCTGCCGCGCCACGAGTCCGCTGCGCTCGGCCACCTCGGCTGCCGCCGGCTGCGGCGTGGTGACCACCACCACCTCGGCGTGCGGCAGCAGCTGCCCGAGCGAGATCGCGACATCGCCCGTGCCCGGCGGCAGGTCGAGCAGCAGAACGTCGAGGTCGCCGAACCAGACGTCGGTCAAGAACTGCTGGATCGTGCGGTGAAGCAGCGGCCCACGCCAGCTCACGGCCGCCTGCCCCTCGACGAACATGCCGATCGAGACGACCTTCACCCCGTGCGCGATGGGCGGCAGGATCATGTCGCCGACCTGGGTCGGCTTCGCTCCGGCGATCCCGAGGATGCCGGGGATCGAGAAACCGAACACGTCGGCATCGACCAGCCCGACCCGCAGCCCGCGCGCCGCGAGAGCGACCGCCAGGTTCGCGGTCACCGTGGACTTGCCCACCCCGCCCTTTCCGCTCGAGATCGCGAAGATCTTCGTCAGGGAGTCCGGCCCGAACTGCTGCTTCTTGGTGCCGCGCAGCCGCGTCGGTGAGCGCTTCGCGCTCGGCGACGGTCATGACTCCGATGTCGAGCTCGACCCGGTCGACCCCCTCGACCGCGCCGGCGGCAGCGCGCACATCGGCTTCGATGCGGTCGGCGGCCGGGCATCCCACGATCGTCAGCTTCAGCTCGATCGACGCGACGCCGTCGGCGACCGTGGCCGCGCGCACCATGTCGAGCTCGGTGATCGGGCGCCGGATCTCGGGATCCTGCACCCCGGCGAGCGCCGCGAGCAGCGCCTCGGAGTTCATCTGGCGAACTCATCTGGCCGAGCTCGGTCTTCGCGGTCGGTTTGGGCGTCGCTCGCGGCGTCGTCGCCGCCGCTTCGCGGGGGCGTCCAACTCTTCGAGCAGCGCGCGCAGCTCGGCGCGGATGAAGTCCTTCGTCGCCACATCCTTCATCGCCAGGCGCAGCGAGACGACCTCGCGCGCCAGGTACTCGGTGTCGGCCAGGTTGCGCTCAGCGCGCTGCCTGTCCTGCTCGATCTGCACGCGGTCACGGTCGTCTTGACGGTTCTGCGCCAACAGGATCAGCGGCGCGGCGTAGGAGGCCTGCAGCGACAGGATGAGCGTGAGTAGCGTGAAGTTCGTGCAGCGCGCGGAGTCGAACTGCCAGCGCGGGGAGCGTGCCGAGTTGTAGATCAGCCAGATGATCACGATGACGGTCAGGCCGAAGAGGAACCACGGTCGTGCCCATGGCGCGCGCGAAAGACTCCGAGAAACGGCCGAAACGGTCGCCGCTGCTGAACGATCGCCACCGCCGAAGCGCAGCCGCGAAGTTGGTGCGCAGGCCCTTGGGATTGTCGAGGCGGACTCGCGGCGCGAGGTGCTAGCTGTGCGTGCCATGCGATGCCCTCCTCCTGGTCGGAATGGCTGCGGTCGAGGTGCTTACGGGCTCGGGATCGCGGGGCTTCGTCCGCACTGTTCGAACTTCGCCAGTCGTCGGGCAGCAGATAGTCGAGGACATCGTCAATGGTCACCACCCCGACGAGTCGGTGGTTCTCGTCCACGACGGGCAGCTGAACCAGGTTGTAGCTGGCGAGGATGCGCGACACCTCGGCGGCGCTGGTGTCGGCCTTCACGGGCTCGAGACTGGGGTCGAGCAGGGTGCCGAGCCGCTCGTTGGGCGGGTAGCGCAGCATCCGCTGGAAGTGCACGACCCCGAGGAAGCGGCCGGTCGGCGGCTCATAGGGCGGCAGCGTCACGCAGACCGCGGCGCCGAGCGCCGGGGCGAGTTCGTGGCGGCGGATGAGGGCGAGGCCCTCGGCCACGGTGGCGTCGGCCGACACGATGATCGGCTCGGTCGTCATGAGGCCGCCTGCGGTGTCGGGAGCGTAGGAGAGCAGGAAGCGCACGTCGTCGGCCTCCTCGGGGTCCATCAGCCCGAGCAGGGCCTCGCCGCGCTCCTCGCTGAGTTGCGCGATCAGGTCGGCCGCGTCGTCCGGCTGCATCTGGTCGAGCACGTCGGCTGCGTGGTCGTCGTCGAGGCGGCTGATCAGCTCGACCTGGTCCTCTTCGCTCATCTCTTCGAGGGCGTCGGCGAGCCGGCCGTCCGGCAGCTCTTCTGCGACCTCCAGCCTGCGATCCTCGGGAAGGTCGAGCAGGGTGGTGGCCAGGTCGGCGGGCAGCAGGTCGGAGTAGGTCGCGATGAGCTGCTCGGCCGACTGGGCCTCGCCGCCGGTCTTCTTCTCGCTGATCCGGTTCCAGGGGGCGAACAGGGTCGGACCCTTGCCGAACGGCGAGGCGCCGGTGCGGGGCCTGCGCAGGAACAGGTCGGAGACCGCCCACTCGCCCGGCGCGGTCTGCTCGATGGCGACATCTTCGATGGTGGCTTCGCCCGACTTGTCTTTCAGGGTGACCTTGCGGCCAAGCAGCTCGGCGATGACGCGCACTTCGCCTCCGCGCTGCTCGAAGCGGCGCAGGTTGATCAGGCCGGTCGTGATGATCTGACCGGCCCCGATGCTCGTGACCCGGCCGATCGATAGGAACACGCGGCGTTTGCCCGGGATCTCGACGATCAGGCCCACAACGGTGGGGGATTGCGTGCTGCGGTAGACCACCAGGACGTCGCGCACCTTGCCGACCTTGTCGCCCGCGGGATCGAAAACGGAGCACCCGGCCAACCGGGCGACGAAGACTCGTGCGGCGCTCACAGAGAAACCCTATGCCCATAGCGCGCCGCGCTCTGAGGGCTAAACTCGGCCCGTGACCACCCCCACCCCCGCTCCCCGCCCGCAAGACCTCCTCCGCGTGCCGACGGGAGACGTGCTCGGCACCTACGACACCTACCCCGAGGCGCAGGCGATCGTCGACCACCTGGCCAAGGCCGACTTCCCGGTTGCGCAGGTGTCGATCGTCGGCAACGACCTCAAGTCGGTCGAGCGGGTGACCCGCAAGCTCTCGTGGAGCCGTGCCGCGCTCGAGGGCGCGCTGAGCGGCGCTTGGTTCGGGCTCTTCCTCGGGTTCCTGTTCTTCCTCTGGTCCCCGGCTTCGACCATCGGGCTGTTCATCGCGGCGGTCCTGATCGGTGCCGCATTCGGTCTGTTCTTCCGCTTGGTGGGCTACGCGTTCAACCGCCGCAACCGCGACTTCGACTCCACCAAGCAGGTGCTGGCCTCGAACTACCAGATCCTGGTGCCCTCGGACCTGTCGGCTCAGGCCACGCAGGCCATCGCCTCGCCGCTGCCAGAGTAGTCTGCGAAAGTACGCGGTTTCACGTGCTTTCAGTGTCGAAAGCGAGACGGAACGCGTACTTTCGCGGACTCAACTCAGCGGCGGCCGTCGCAGGGGGCGAGGCGTTACTCGGGGCCTAGACCCCGGCCAACCACGCCTCCACGTCGTGCGCCGTGCGCGGGATGCCGATCGACAGGTTCTCGGCGCCGGTCTCGGTGACCAGGATGTTGTCCTCGATGCGCACGCCGATGCCGCGGTACTCCTGAGGCACGGTCAGATCGTCCGGCTGGAAGTACAGGCCCGGCTCGATGGTGAACACCATCCCCGGTTCCAGGATGCCGTCGAGATACAGCTCGCGGCGGGCCTGAGCGCAGTCGTGCACATCGATGCCGAGGTGGTGGCTGGTGCCGTGCACCATGTAGCGGCGGTGGTACTGGGCATCGGGATCGAGCGACTCCTCGGCTCCCACCGGCAGGAAGCCCCACTCGGCGGTTTTCGCCGCGATCACCTTCATCGCCTCGGCGTGGATCTCGCGGAATCGGATGCCGGGCCGCACGATCGCGAAGGCCGCATCCGCCGCCTCGCGCACCGCCTCGTACACGCGGCGCTGCACCTCGGTGAAGGCGCCGTTGATCGGAAGGGTGCGGGTGATGTCGGCCGTGTACAGGCTGTCGAGCTCGATGCCGGCGTCGAGCAGGATGAGGTCGCCCGGCACCACGGGGCCGTCGTTGCGGGTCCAGTGCAGGATGCACGCGTGCGCGCCGCTGGCGGCGATGGTGTCGTAGCCGACCTGGTTGCCCTCCGCTCGGGCGCGCCGGTTGAAGGTGCCCTCCACGAGGCGCTCGCCGCGCGGATGGGCGACGATCGCCGGGCGGTCGGCGATCACGTCGTCGAAGCCCTGCTTCGTGGCGGCGACGGCGGCGCGCATCTGGCCGATCTCCCAGGCGTCCTTGACCAGCCGCAGTTCGCTCAGGTCGCGCAGGAGCTTGGCGTCGCCGTCGGCGTCGGGGCCGTCGGTGTTGAGGAAGGCATCGTCGGGGGAGCCGCTGTCGGCGAGTTCGGCATCCAGGAGGCGCCGCCCGTCGACCTGATCGGTGAGCTCGCGGTCGGCGTCGCGGACGATGCGCGTGGTCGCACCGGTCGACTCGAGCACGGCCTCGAGCTCGTCGAGCGGCTTGGTCGGAATGCCCAGGTCGGCGCCCACATGCGCGAGCGACGGGCGCGGCCCGAGCCAGAACTCGCCGATCGCCGCGTTGGCGTAGAACTCGTCGGAATCGCGTCCTGCGGTGGGACGGAAGTACAAGGTGGCGTCGTGGCCGTCGGCGGTGGGCTCCATCACCAGCACGCTGTCGGGCACGGCGTCGGCGCCCCACCCCGTCAGGTGCGAGAACGCCGAGTGCGGGCGGTACGCGTAGTCGGTGTCGTTGGATCGAACGCGAGCCGGTCCCGCCGGGATGATCAGGCGCTCGCCCGGATGCATGGCCGAGATCCGCAGTCGGCGCGAGGCGGCGAACGACGCGACCTCGCGCGGCGCGGGCAGGGTCTCGGTCCGCTCTGCCCACTGGGTGGAGAGGTAGTCACGAAAGGCCGTCGACAGCGGCGTCGTCGAACGGTTCGCGTTCGGGCTCTCGGCGGTGGTGCTCGGCGCGGTGGGCGCAGGGGTGGAGTCGGCCATGAATCCATTGTCCACCCGCGCGTGCTCAGCGCCCTGGCCGCAGTTGCGCGAGGATCGGCCGGTGGTCGCTGCCTGCGCCGTCTTCGCTGCCGATGACGCGGAACCCGACGAAGGTCCAGCCCCCGCTCGCCATCACGTGATCGATCGGGGCCCCCAGCTGTGCCGGCAACGACGTGGGCCACGTGCCGACCGCCGCGCTGCCTGCCGCGCGCGCCCCGTCGTGGCACGATCCCAGATCGCCGGAGCCTGTCGCGGTCTCACCACCGAGCCCGGCGTAGTGGTCGAGCGTCGAGTTGAAGTCGCCCGCCATGATCACGTCGTCACCCGGTCCGCACCGCTGCGAGAGCCAGTCGAGGCCCTGCCGCCAGTGGGCCATCTCACCCGGAACCGGGGCGACCGCATGCGCGGCCACGATGGTCGGCCCGTCGCCGGTGACCGGCACCGCCACGACGCTCGGCAGTGTCATCGTCGAGCCGTGGCCGGTGTCGACCCGGTATTCGCCGAGCTTCGTGCTGATCAGCAGCGCTGTGGTGTGCGCCTTGGCGATCTGGTCGAAGCTGACGTGGAGTTCGCGCATCGGCGAGCCGGCCCGGGTCATGAGCGCCTTGACCGCCGCCGCGGTGTCTGCGCTGGTCTCGGGCAGCGTGACGATGTCGGCATGCTCGGCGAGAGCGAGCTTCGCGATCTCGCCGGCGCCGGGCGCGTCGCCGAACGTGTTCCAGCTGAGCACCGTGATGTCGGCGGCCGCCTTGGTCTGGAATCCGGCGGGGTTGGCGCCCCGCGTTGCGAGCACGGCAGCGGTGACGCCGGTGAACGCCAGGAGCAGCAACGCGATGCTGGCGGCCAGCCGCCGGGCTCGCCGTGACAGCAGGGCGATCAGCAGCAGCGCGACGACCGCGACGCCCGCCACAAGAGCGGCGAGCCCGCGCAACGACACCAGCTGTGCGATGCCCGCCTGACGCTCGAGCCCGAACAACTGGGGCCACACGGCGATCAGGAGAGCGGCGGCGACGATCACGACGATCGCCGCGGCGACGAAGCGGCGGGTCATGGCTTCTCGAGCCTAACCGGTGCTCCTGATGGGCCGGCCATACGATGAAGGGATGCCGGGACCGATCGATCTGCACGCGCACAGCAGCGCGTCCGACGGCACCGAGACGCCGGCCCAGTTGGTCGGCGCGGCGGTCGTCGCCGGGCTCGACGTGATCGCGATCACCGATCACGACTCCACTTCCGGCTGGGTCGAGGCCTTCGACGCCGCGCGCGGCACCGGCATCACCGTACTGCCCGGGCTCGAGTTGAGCACGCAACTGCAGTACGCGAGCGTGCACGTGCTGGGCTACCTCGTCGATCCGACCAACCCTGCACTGGTCGCGGCGACGGCCGAGATCCGCGAAGAACGGCTGCACCGCGCCGAGACAATGGTGTCGCGCATCGTCAAGGACTACCCGAACCTGAGCTGGGATGACGTGCTCGCGCAGACCTCGCCGGGCGCCACGGTCGGCAGGCCGCACATCGCCGATGCGCTCGTCGCGCGCGGCTACGTGGTGGATCGCAGTGCCGCATTCCAGAGCATCCTGCACTGGCGGGGCGGCTACTACCAGCCGCACCAGGCGCCCGAGCCGATCGTCGGGGTACGCCTGATCGCCGAGGCCGGGGGAGTTCCGGTGATCGCGCATCCCGGAGCACGCGGTCCGGAGCGGCTGCTGAACGACGGCCGACTGCGCCAACTGGTGGATGCCGGCCTGTTCGGCCTCGAGGCCTACCATCGCGACAACATCCAGGGCAGCCCCGACAAATGGGCGGCCACCGCGAAGAAGTTCGGCCTGGTCACCACTGGCTCGAGCGACTACCACGGCGACGGCAAGCCGAACCGGCTGGGCGAGAACACGACGACCCGCGAGGTCTACGAGCAGATCGTGGCGCACGGGACGGGCGCGGTGCCGTTCCGCGGGTGAGACTGCGCCAGAAGTTCTGGTCGCTGTCGCGTCATAGTGCCGCGAGAACACCGTCTCTTCTAGTACCCGGCGGGATAACCACGCACTGGGCGGATGTCGCGATGCAATCGGGTTGTGCCGCGAGATCTGAGGGGGCTTCGGGTCGGGGGATCAGAAGCCCCCACCTTCGTGTGCGGAGCCTTCGCCCCCCCGCCCTCAGCAGCAGTCGGCCGCTCAGGCGGCGGGCGGCGTCGCAGTGCCGCCGCTGGAGCCACCGGTGCGGCGACGCGTGCGGCGCCGGCGAGCGGGTGCGGTGCCGTCGTGGGCTCCGCCGCCGGGTTCGCGGTGCGCCGGCTTGCCCTCGGCGTGCGCGTTCCCCGCACCTGAGGAAGTCGAACCCGATGAGCCCGATCCCGAACCGCCGCGGGTGCGCTGACGCGGCGGCCGCGAGCCGGCGCCTCCGCTCGAGCCCGAGCCACCGCGTTCGCCGGTCGAGCCGGCCGTTCGTGCGCGTGGCTCGTGCACCAGGGTCGAGGCCCGAAGCCGTCCCTTGACATCGCGCGGGATGTCGAGATCGGTGAAGAGGTGCGGCGACGAGGAATAGGTCTCGACCGGCTCCTGCGGGCCGAACTGCAGGCCGCGGTGGATGAGCGCCCCACTTGTGCAGATCGTCCCAGTCGACGAAGGTGACCGCGATGCCGGTCTTGCCGGCGCGGCCGGTGCGGCCTGCGCGATGCAGATAGGTGTCGGGGTCGTCGGGCACGGTGTGGTTGATGACGTGCGTGACGTCGATGACGTCGATGCCGCGAGCCGCGACATCCGTGGCGATCAGGATGTCTTTCTTGCCGGCCTTGAACGCGGCCATGGCGCGCTCGCGCTGCTCCTGGTTGAGGTCGCCGTGCACGGCGGCGGCGTTGAAGCCGCGGTCGTTCAGCTCTTCGACGAGCTTGGCGGCTGCCCGCTTGGTGCGGGTGAAGATCACGGTCTTGCCGCGGCCCTCCGCCTGCAGAATGCGAGCGATCACCTCGTCTTTGTCGAGCGAGTGGGCTCGGTAGATGACGTGCTTGATGTTCGCCTGGGTGAGCCCCTCATCCGGATCCGTCGCCCGGATATGGATCGGCTTGTTCATGAAGCGGCGCGCGAGGGCCACGACCGGGCCGGGCATCGTCGCCGAGAAGAGCATGGTGTGGCGGGTCGGTTCGGTCTGCGCGAACAGCTTCTCGACATCGGGCAGGAAGCCCAGGTCGAGCATCTTGTCGGCCTCGTCGAGCACCATCACCTTGACGTTCTTGAGGCTGAGCAGGCGCTGGCCCGCGAGGTCGAGCAGGCGACCAGGGGTGCCGACCACGATCTGGGCGCCGGCCTTGAGCTGCTCCACCTGGCCCTCGTAGGCCTTGCCGCCGTAGATCGCGACGATCTTCGTGTCGCGGTTGGATGCCGCGATCTCGAGGTCTTCTGCCACCTGCACGCATAGCTCGCGCGTGGGCACGACGACGAGCGCCTGCACGCCGGGCTCCGGGTGGAGTCCGAGGGCTTGGATGAGCGGGAGGCCGAAGCCGAAGGTCTTGCCCGTGCCGGTCTTGGCCTGGCCGATGATGTCTTGCCCGTCGAGGGCGAGGGGAATGGTCTGGCTCTGGATCGGGAAGGGTTCGATGATCCCCTTCGCCGCGAGAGCGTCGACCATGTCCTGGTCGATGTTGAGATCGGTGAAAGTCACTAAAAAAGCCTGTCTGAAGTCGAGAAATTCAAGTCTACCGGGCTTGAGCATGCCGCGGCGGGCGAAGCCGGGCGACCGTTAGTCTTGAACGGTGCCCAGCCTCATCCGGCGCCTGTTCGGGCGCGGCAATCGACCGGGTGCGGCCGCGCCCCGCGTTCGCCCGCGCTCGGAGGCGATCGCCGTCGCCCGAGTCGAACTGGCTGACCTGACGCCACCCACGAAGGTCTATCTGGGGCAACTCGCCTACCTCACGCTTATCCTCTTCGAGAATCTGAGTCGCGCGGTCACCCTGGCTCCGACGACCGAGGCCAAAACCAGCCTGAGCCGCGCGACCGCGGAGGTGCTCGAGGCCCACGAGGCGCTGATCGCCGAGCTCGACGACGCCGGTGTCGATCCGGTGGCCGCGATGGAGCCGTTCCGCGCCGAGCTCGACGACTTCCGCCGGCGCACGCAGGGCGCCGACTGGCCCGAGACGCTGGTCACCTGCTATCTGACCGGCGGATTCCTGACCGACTTCTTCACCGGTCTCGCGGCGGGCCTGCCGAGTGCGTTGGGCGAGCGGGTGTCGGCGCTGCTCGACATCGACAAGGGACAAGACGTGCTGGTCGCCGAACTGCGCACTGCGATCGACGCGAGTGCGCGGCTCGCCTCGCGGTTGGCGATGTGGGGGCGCCGCCTGGTGGGCGACACCATGCTGGTGGCCAGGTCATCCCTCGCCATCGGCGGGGAACTGCCGGGCGAGGAGCGGATCGAACCGGTCTTCACCGAACTGATCTCGGCGCACACCCGGCGCATGGACGTGCTCGGCCTCACCGCCTGAGCTATCAGCCCAAACGGAGGGGATCGACCGAGCGAGGGCGGACACCGTGGCAGGACGAGTCGACACAGCGCTCGTCGGTGCGCGAGCCGAGTCATTCACGAGGCAGACCGCAGCAGTCGCCGGAGTCTCGCTGTTGGCCGCTGTTCTCTATTCGGCTGTGTCGCTGGCCCTCCAGGCGACGATGAGAACCGGCGTCGACCTGACGATCTTCACTCAGGCGGTGCAGGCCTACAGCAGGTTGGAGGTCCCCAACGTTCTGGTGAAGGCTCAGGAACCCTCCAACATCCTCGGGGATCACTTCTCTCCGATCATCGCGCTGCTCGGAGTCGGGTACCGCCTCTGGCCGGATACGCGGAGTCTTCTGGTAGCGCAGGCGCTTCTGATGGCGCTCGGCGTCTTCTTGCTCGGGCGGTTCGCCGTGGCCCGGTTGGGGTGGTGGGGCGTGCTGATCTGCTTCGCCTTCGCGAGCAGTTGGGGCATCCTCGACGCCATCGCGTTCGACTTCCACGAGATCGCCTTCGCCGTGCCACTGCTCGTCATCGCCATCTGGTCCCTCCTCGTCCGCAAGGACGCGTGGCTGGTCGGGGCCTGCGCCGCCCTGCTCTTGGTGAAGGAGGACTCGGCGTTCCTGGTTGCGGGAATCGCGATCTGCCTGATCGCGTCGAAACGGTTCCGGATGGGCGCCGCCCTGGGAGTCGGGAGCGTCGCGTATTTCCTCGTGGTGGTGTACGGGGTCATCCCGGCGCTGAGCTCCTCCGGGCGATACGTGTATTTGAAACATCTCGAGAGCGGGCCGGTCGGGAATCTCGTCTCCAACGTCACGTCGCCCGATGTGATCGTCTACTTGGTCGTCTTGGCCCTCACGTGCGGGATCGGGTTGACCTCGCCGGTGGCGCTGGTGATGCTTCCCACCATCCTCGCCAGGCTCGTGACCGACGACCCTGCGTATGTCAACTTCGGCAATCACTACCACGCCACCTTGATGGCGGTCTGCTTCATGGCATTGACTGATGGGCTGGTGCGCCTGCGTCGATCCGGCTCCACCCGGAGTCCAGCGGTGCTGATCGTGCAGAGTGCCGCGGCTGTGGTGATCGCCATCACGAGCTGGCTGACGTCGACGGGGCCACCCATCTTGGCGAGCGCTGCAGCACCGTGCTCCCGATGCGAAGACCTGCGCGCCCTGGCTTCGGACATTCCGCTCGGAGCGAAGGTCGTGGCCGACGTCTACCTCATGCCTCAGCTTGTCGACCACTACCGCGTCATGCTGGCCGTCCCGGCATGGACCGACTCGACAGACGCCCCGCTCGACGCCACATGGGTGCTCGTGGATCTCTCCGTCCACGCGGGCGACGGCCCGAAGGGCTGGGAAGCTGCCAAGATGGACGAGCTATTGGCCCGCGGCGAGTACTCACTCGTGGAGCACAGAGGGGATTTCGCGCTCCTGGAGAAATCGCCCTGATCCCGGACTCCGTCCGAGCACGTGCCTACGCGCGCCCGCCCGAGAGATGGTGGAGGCGCCGCTCGTCCGCTGTCTTGCGCGCCTGGGGCAGCAGCAACCCGACCAGGAGGGAAGCCGCGGTGGCCGCCCCCAGAGCGACCACCCAGATCCATCCGCCATCCAACTTGAGGCCCGCCCAGACGGCCCCGGACCATGCCGCGCAGGTCGCCGCCGCGCCGACCGCGGGAAGCAGGAACAATCCGGTGAGATGCCGGCTGGGCAGCAGGTAATGAAGGATCAGCCCGATGAAGGCGCCGATGACCGCCGCGTAGATGAGTTGTTCCACGGCGTCAGCCTAAAGGAGCGGCTCGCGACTACGCGACGAGCTACGCGACGAAACCGACCCGGCCGCGCTCTTCGCCGCCCATCTCGAGGTACGAGAACGAGGCGACCGGCACGATGTAGAGCTTGCCCTTCTCGTCGGTCAGCTTGATGAACTTGGCCTCCGAGTCCAAGGCGGCCGAGACGATCTTCTCCACCTCTGCCGGGGTCTGCGACGACTCGATGTTGAGCTCGCGGGGGCTGTTGGCGATACCGATGCGAATGTCCACATAGGGAGAGTACGGGATGCCTCGAGGGCCGGGCTGCGCGGTTCACCCACAGCAGAACGGGCCCGGTCGGCGGAGTCGTCGGCAGGGGCGTCGGCGCCGCCCGCTACGGTGGGCGCATGAGCGCGATCCGGTTCGAGCGAGCGGTTTCAGCCGCCCCCGAACCGGTGGTTCTCGACGATGGCCAGCAGGCCGTCGTCGACCTCCAGGATGCGGCGTCGGCGGCCGTGCTCGGGGCGCCGGGCTCCGGCAAGACCACCACGATCGTCGAACTGGTCGCCGACCGGATCGACCGCCGCGGATGGTCGCCCGATTCCGTGCTGGTGCTCGCGCCCTCTCGCGCCGCGGCGACCCGGCTGCGCGATCGGCTCGCGCTGCGCGTCGGCGCGCCGACCAACGGCCCGCTCGCCCGCACGGTCTCGTCGTTCGCGTTCGAACTCGTCGGTGCTGCGGCGAAAGCGGCCGGGGTCGCACCGCCCCGACTGGTCACCGCGGCCGAGCAGGATGCCGACATCGCCGCCATCCTCGACGGACACCTCGCCGGCGAATCGGGGCCGGCATGGCCTGAGCCGCTCGAGCCGTCGGTGCGGCGGCTGCGCGGGTTCCGCACCGAGCTGCGCGAGCTGATGGCGCGTGCCACCGAATACGACGTGGATCCGGCCCGGTTGCGCCAACTGGGTCGCAGCACCGGCCGCCCGGCATGGGTGGCGGCGGCCGACTTCATCGACGAATACCTCGGGATCGTCGCATCCAGCCGTGAAGCCCAGCTCGACCCGGCCGAGCTGGCCCGGTTCGCCGTCACAGCGATCCGGCTGGGCCACGAGTCGGCCGGCGCCGGCGACCGGGTCGCGTCGCTGCGGCTGGTCGTGGTCGACGATCTGCAGGAGGCGACCCGATCCACCCTCGCGATGCTGCGTGCGTTGCGGGAGCGCGGGGTCGCCGTCATCGCCTTCGGTGATCCGGATGTCGCGACCAACGCCTTCCGCGGTGGCGAGCCCGACGCCCTGGGCCGGTTGAGCGCGATGCTCGGCGACCCGGAGCTCGGGCAGCTCGTGCTGCCGATCGTGCACCGCCAGCCCGAGGCGCTTCGTGCGCTGACCTCCGCCGTCATCGTGCAAGGGCGCCTCGGCACGGCCGCCGCAGGCAGGCAGCGGCAGGCGCACGCCGCGGTGACCGACTCGCCAGCTGCCGTGCCGCTGGCGCGCATCGAGGCGACAAGTCCGGCACGCGAGTGGGCAGCCATCGCCCGGCTGCTGCGCGAGGAGCACCTCGACCGCGACGTCCCGTGGAGCGAACTCGCCGTGATCGTGCGCAGCAGCGCCCACGCGCCCGGCATCGCCCGCGCTCTGGCGCTCGCCGAGGTGCCGACTCGCACGGCGAGCGGTGGGGTCGCCCTGCGCGACGAGACGGCGGCTCGCGGGCTGTTGACCCTGGTCGAGCTCGGGGTGGGCCGCAGCGAGCTCACGGCCGAACTGGCGGCCGAACTGCTGCTGTCGGCCTACGGCGGACTCGACGCCCTCGGCTTGCGCCGGTTGCGCCTTTCGTTGCGTGCCGAAGAGCTCGCGGGAGGGGGATCGCGCACCAGCGACGCCCTGCTCGTCGAAGCGTTGAGCGCGCCTGGCCGATTCGCCACCATCGACAGCAAGCCCGCCCGTCAGGCCGAGCGCCTGGCCGAGACCCTGGCCGAGTTGCGCGCCAGCGATGGCACCATCGAAGACCTGCTCTGGTTGGCCTGGGACCGCAGCCGCTTGGCCAAGGCCTGGCATGACCAGGCGTTGGGCACCGGACCGGTCGCCGCAGAGGCCGATCGCAATCTGGACGCCGTCGTCGCCCTGTTCACCGCGGCAAAGCGGTTCGCCGAACGCCGCCCAGACGCTCCCGCGTTCGAGTTCTTGAGCGAGGTGCTCGACGCCGAGGTCCCCGAAGATGTGCTGACCCCTCGCCGCACCGGCGACGCCGTGCTGGTGACCACGCCGTCCGGCGCGGTGGGGCTCGAGTTCCGCACGGTCGTGGTCGCGGCGCTGCAGGAAGGTGTCTGGCCGAACCTGCGCGCACGCGGCTCGCTGCTCGAGCCGCAGAATCTGCTGCGGGCGTTGCATTCCTCGGGCGAGGGCGTCGACCGCGACGCGGCCGAGCGGGCCATCGACGACCGCAAGCTCGTGCTCGACGACGAGTTGCGCATGTTCGCGCTCGCGGTCTCGCGGGCGAGCGAGCGCGTGGTGCTCTCCGCCGTCGCCAACGATGACGAGCAGCGCAGCGTGTTCTTCTCGCTGCTGCCGACCGAGACGCCTCTGATCGACTCGACGACGAAGCCGCCGCTCTCGTTGCGCGGCTACACCGGGCGCCTGCGCCGCACCCTCGCCGACCCGAGATCGCATCGCGGGGATGCCTCGGCTGCCGCCGGGTCGCTGGCCGAGTTGGCGCGCCTGGGGCTGCCCGGCGCGAGTCCCGACGACTGGCACGGGCTCGAGCCGATCTCGTCGACCGGTCCGCTGTTCGAGGGGCGCAGCATCCCGGTGTCGCCGTCGCGCATGGAACGCCTCGAGGAGTCGCCGCTCGACTGGTTCCTCGAAACGATCGCGGGCGGAGACTCGGGGGTCGTGGCCGGCGTCGGAACGATCCTGCACTGGGCAATGGAAACCACGGATGATCCGGTGGTCGACAAGCTGTGGCGCGCGGTCGAGTCGCGCTGGGGCGAGCTGGTATTCGAGTCGCCGTGGCTGGCCGAGCGGCAGCGCAAGCTGGCGCGCAGGTTCACCGAGGCGCTTGCCGATTACCTGGAGGACTTCCAACAGGACGGCAAAACACTGGTCGCCGCCGAGGGGCGATTCGCGCTCGAGTACGGCGAGGTGCCGGGCGCCGAGCCGCGCGAGGATGGAACGCCGACGCCTGAGATCGTGGTCAACGGCTCCATCGACCGGATCGAGCGCGGTCCTGACGGCGAGGTGGTGATCGTCGACCTCAAGACCGGGCGGCCGATCACCTCGCCCGCGGCCATCGCCGCGCATCCGCAGCTCGGCGCGTACCAGTTGGCATACGCCGAGGGAAGGTTCGACGAGCCCCTCGCCGCTCACGGCGATCATGCCCCGGGCGGCGCGAAGTTGCTGTACGTGCGCGAGGGCAAAGACGGCAGGAGCTATCGCGACGGGCATCAGGCACCGTTGGATGCCGAGGGGCTCGAGGCGGTGCGGGAGCGCATCCGACAGGCGGCTGTGCTGATCGCGGCCGCCGAGTTCGAGGGCCGCCTCGAGCTGGAGCAGTACGGCGGGTTCGGCACGACACCCCGGCTTCGACTGCACCGGGTGCGGGCGGTGTCGAGTGACTGACGCTTTCTCGTCGAACGGGCTGCATTCGCAGTCCCCGCCAAGTAAGTACTCGGCCATCGATATTGCTGCCGCATTGGGCCTGCCCGTGCCGACGCCGCAGCAGCGGGCGGTCATCGAGGCGCCACTCGCGCCCGCTCTGGTCGTCGCCGGGGCAGGCAGCGGCAAGACCGAGACGATGGCGAACCGGGTGCTCTGGCTGCTGGCCAACGGGCACGTGCAGGCGAGCCAGGTGCTCGGCCTGACCTTCACGCGCAAGGCGGCGGGCGAGCTGCTGGTGCGCATCCGCACGCGCATCGAGCAGCTGGCCGCGGCCGGGCTCACGTCGGCAGACCACGATCCGTTCCAGGCGCCCGCGGTGTCGACCTACAACTCCTTCGCCAACTCGATCTTCCGTGACAACGCGATCCTGGTCGGGCGCGAGGGCGACGGAGCCGTGCTCGGCGAGGCGGGGGCGTGGCAACTGGCGCGGGCCACGGTCACCCGATCGCGGCATCCGCGGCTGCCCGACCTCGACAAGAACCTCGACCCGGTGACCAACGCGGTGCTCGGCTTGAGCCGCGCGATCGCCGAGAACATCGTCGAGCCAGAAGAGGTGCGCCAGTTCGCTCGGCGTTTCGCCTCCGTCGCCGAGCTGCCGCCCGGCGGCCGGGGTGCGTACGCCGCGGTCGAAGGCATGGCGTCGGCGGTCGGCGCGCTCGACGTGCTCGTCGACCTGGTCGGCGAGTACGAGGCGGCCAAGCTGACCCGAAGTGCGGTCGAATACTCGGATCAGGTGGCGCTCGCGCTGAAGATCCTGCACAAGCAGCCGGCGGTCGCGGCCGAGCTCCGCGACCGGTATCGCGTCGTGCTCCTGGACGAGTATCAAGACACCTCGGTCGTTCAGACCTGGCTGCTGGCCGAGCTGTTCGCCGGGCATCCTGTCATGGCGGTCGGCGACCCCAATCAGTCGATCTATGGATGGCGCGGTGCGTCCGCCTCGAACCTCGAGCAGTTCGGCTCGCAGTTCGGTGCGAGCGGGCGGGCGTACCCGCTCTCAACGAGCTGGCGGAACGGGCACCGCATCCTCGACGCGGCGAACGCTCTGGTGACGCCGCTCTCGCTCGTCTCGCGTGTGCCGGTCGCGCAGCTGACCGCGGGCCCGAGGGCCACCGAGGTGCCGATCGCCGTGCGGTTCGAGGAGCATCTCGAGGCGGAGGCGGATGCCGTGGCGAGTTGGTTCGCCAAACGGCTGGCCGTGCCCGAACCTCCTTCCGCCGCTTTGCTGTTCCGGGCTCGCAAGACGCAGCCCTACTTCTTGCGTGCGCTCAAGGCCCACGGGGTGAAGTTCCACGTGCTCGGCATCGGCGGGCTGCTGGCCGAGCCCGAGATCGCCGACCTGGTGTCGATGCTCTCGGTACTCAGCGATCCCGGCGCGGGCCTGGAACTGATCCGCGTGCTGGCCGGCTCCCGCTGGCGCATCGGCGTGCAAGACCTGCACGCGCTCAACCGTCTGGCGTCGTGGCTGCGAGACCGCGACCACGCGCAGCAGATCTACGCCGACGAGGTGAAGGAGCGGATGCGCTCCAGCCTGACCGAGGGCGAGGGTGGTTCGATCGTCGACGCGCTCGACTTCGTCGCCCACGCGCCCGCGGGTCACACGGCGCTCGCGCATTTCAGCGAGCTCGGGCTCGCCAGGCTGCGCGACGCAGGTCAGGTGGTCGCACGGCTGCGGGCCCGCGCATCCCTCTCGCTGCCCGACCTGGTCTCGCTCGTCGAGCAGGAGCTTCGGCTCGACATCGAGGTGGTCGCCAATGAGGACCGCCCGCTCGGCGGCGCGCCGATGGAGGCACTGTTCGACGCGATCGACGGCTACCTGGCCCTGGATGACGCGAGCACCCGGGTGGGCTCAGAACTGAGCGGCTTCCTGGCCTGGTTGCGCGCGGCCGAGGAGCGCGAAGATCTGACGCCGCGCCCCGAGGATCCCGAGCCCGGCACGGTGCAGATCCTCACGATCCACGGAGCCAAGGGCCTCGAGTGGGATGTCGTCGCGGTTCCGCGCCTGGTCGCCGACGAGCTGCCCATGAAGCCGATCGACGGAACGAACGGTTGGCTGGCGTTCGGGCAGCTGCCGTGGCCGTTCCGCGGCGACGCGGCCGACCTGCCGGTCTACGACTGGGAGTGGGCGACCACGCGCAAGGAGCTGCTCGACAACCGCGACCGCTTCAAGGCCGCAGTCGGGCAGCGCGCGCAGGACGAGGAGCGGCGCCTGGTGTACGTCGGGGTCACCAGGGCCCGGCACGAACTGCTGCTGAGCGGCTCATTCTGGGCGACACAGGCCAAGTACCGCGAGCCCAGCACCTTCCTGCGCGAACTGGCCACGGCCGGGGTGATCGACGAACTGCCTGCGGCCCCGTCGAGCCTCGAGAACCCGCTCGGAGACGACCTCGAGTGGATCACGTGGCCGATGGACCCGCTCGGCAGGCGGCGCCCGGCGGTCGAAGCCGCGGCCGCAGCGGTCCGGGCCGCGACGCCCGCGATCGGCGGGCCATGGGCGCATGAGCTCGAGTTGCTGCTCACCGAACGAGCCAGACGCCTGGCAGGCGCGGGGGCGGTCTCGCTGCCGACGCGGGTGCCGGCATCCCGCTTCAAAGACTTCGTCACCGAGCCGGATGCCGTGGCCTCGTCACTGCTGCGCCCGATGCCCGAGAAGCCGTTCAAGGCGACGCGCCTGGGCACGCTGTTCCACTCCTGGGTCGAGAACCGCTACGGCCTCGGCGGCGGATCGGACGAGTTGGATGCCCCGCCCATCGACCTGGATGACGACGGCGACGGCGTCGAGGCGGCCGACCTCGCGAGGCTGCGCGCGACCTTCGAGGCCTCGGAGTGGGCCGATCGGCGCCCGATCGAGGTGGAGCGTGAGATCCACCTGCCGTTCGACGACCGCATCGTCATCTGCAAGATCGACGCGATCTACGCCACAGGGCCTGACGAGCAGGGCGATGGCGGCTTCGAGGTCGTCGACTGGAAGACCGGCAAGGCTCCGAAGGATGACGACGACCTGGAGCGCAAGACCCTGCAGCTGGCCCTCTACCGGCTTGCCTATGCGAAATGGGCGGGCATCGCCCCGAGCCGGATCAGCGCCGCGTTCTACTTCGTCGCCGACGACCGGGTGATCCGACCCGAGCACATCGACGACGAAGCCGAGCTGCTGGCGCGGTGGCGCGCGGCGTTCTCCGCCACCTCCTGAGCCGAGCGGGGCGATCCGTGGCACGGAGCCGTCATCGAGGCAGGACGGGCTCGGTCCAGGGAAGGTGAGTTCCGCCTCACGGTGAGGCGCGGCTCACCCTCTGTTGAGCAGAGTCCCCGGGCTGCGACAGGCCTCCGGTGGGGAGCCAGCCGTGCCTCAGGCGCTCGTCCCCAGGCTCGACCGTGCGACGATCGCGCTCACCAGCGCATCCACCGGCTCGCGCGCCGCGCGCGGGTTGTCGAGCAACGCGAAGTCGACATCGCCGAGGATCGGCAGCTCGAAGGTGCCGGTGACGCGCACCAGGTCGGCCGGGATCAGACTCTGCGGGAACACCGCCACCCCGATGCCGGCTCGCAGCGCCGCCAACACGCCGTTGATCTCGCGGACGTTGCAGGTGATGCGCCAGGTGCGCCCGGCATCCTCGAGGGCCTTGATCGCCGCGCTGCGCGACAGGGAGGGAGCCTGGTACACGATCAGCGGCACCGGTTGGTCCGGCTCGAGTTGGAGCGACTTGTGCGCCACCCAGACCAGCCGCTCGCGGCGCACGACCCGGCCGTCCGGCTCGCCGGGCTCCTGCTTGATGTAGACCAGATCCAGCTGCCCGGCCTTCAGCCTCCGGGCCAGTGCGCCGCTCTGGCTGACCGTGAGTTCGAGGTTGATCTGCGGGTACAGCTGCCGGAAGTCGCGCAAGATCTGCGGCAACTGCGTGAGCGCCAGGTCGTCGGCCGACCCGAAGCGCAGGCGGCCGCGCATGGCCGATCCGGTGAAGTAGGCGGCGGCCTCGTCGTGCGCGGCCAGAATGCTGCGGGCGAAGCCGAGCATGGCATCCCCGTTGTCGGTCAGCGAGACCGCCCGGGTGTCACGGGCCACGAGCTGCCGGCCCGCGGCCACCTCGAGCTTGCGGACCTGCTGGCTGACGGTCGGCTGGCTCAGTTCGAGCCGTTCGGCGGCGCGGGTGAAGTTCAGGGTCTCGGCCACGGCGACGAAGGTGCGCAGCAGGGCGGGGTCGAACATGAGTCGAGCCTAGTCATTCGGTAATCCAATGGGACTTATAGCCACGATTCCACAATCGAATGACGAACGCGAGCGTACCGTTGGTCAACGTGACGAATCTCAGCGGTGTAGAACCCGAGAGCGTCACGCAGCCGATCCCCGTCATCACGCAAGCGCCGCGCTGGGCGCGACACCTTCATCGCGCTGCGGGCATACAACTACCGGCTCTATATCGTCGGCCAGCTGTTCGCCAACGTCGGCGGTTGGATGCAGCGGGTCGCCATCGACTGGCTCGTGCTCGAACTGACCGGCAACGTCGCCCTCGTCGGACTCACGGTCACCCTCCAGTTCGCGCCCACCCTGCTGATCGGTCCCTGGGCCGGAGTCATCTCCGACCGCTACAAGCGCCACCGCACGCTGATCATGACGCAGTCGGTGGGCACCGTGTTCAACGGCCTGCTCGCGGTGCTCGTGCTCACCGGAGTCGCGCAGGCCTGGATGGTGTTCGTGGTGGCCACCATCACCGGCTGCTCGATGGCGGTGGACTCGCCGTCGCGGTCGGCGTTCGTCACCGAGATGGTCGGCTCGCACCGGCTGCGCAACGCCATCACCCTGAACGCCAGCATCTTCCACCTGGGCGGACTGCTCGGGCCGGCGATCAGCGGGGTGCTCATCACCCTGGTCGGCTCGGGCTGGTCGATCGCGATCAACGCGGGCACCTCGGCCATCGCCGTGCTCGCCCTGTCGCTCATGCGCACGCACGAGCTCACACGGTCGCGACCCGTCGTGGCGGCCAAGGGTCAGATCCGTGAGGCCCTGCACTACGTGGTGCGCAAGCCGACCATCTTCTGGCCGATCGTGCTGATGTTCTTCGTCGCGACCTTCGGCATGAGCCTGCCGGTGCTGTTCACGGCGTCAGCGAACTCGACATACCACACCGGTGCCGCCGGCTATGGGCTCTACAGCTCCCTCGCTGCGGCCGGAGCGCTCACCGGGGCGCTGCTCTCCACGCGCCGTCGCCAACTGCGGCTGCGCGCGATCGTGATCGCGGTGATCGTCTACGGCGCGATCACAGCGCTGGCCGGGGTCGCGCCGCTGTACCTGATCTTCCTCGGCGCGCTGGCCGGCATCGGCATCTCGCGTCTGGCCTTCGCGACCGCCTCGGAGTCGTTGACGCAGCTGTCGACGAACCTCGGCATCCGGGGTCGGGTGATGTCGTTCTACATCATGGTGAGCGTCGGCGGGCAGGCGGCCGGCGGACTGATCATCGGATGGATCGCGCAGAACCTCGGCGCGCAAGCAGCCTTCCTGGTGGCCGGCGGCGTGCCCGCGGTGGCCGGACTCGTGGTCGCGGTCATCCTCGGACGCCGCCACCAGCTCACCTTGCAGGTCAACCTGCGTCAGCCACGGCGGCTGGTGCGCATCGTGAAGCGGCCGCAGCCCGCGATCGCGGGGCGGGCGTAGCGCCGCGGTGAGACTGCACTCGACCGGCCGCATCCGACAGCAGGGGAGAGCGCGTCGGCCAGCCGCGCAACTCAGCAACGGCGTCGGTGTGACGCGCCGTCCGGGCGGGATGCCGACGGCGTGGTGAGGCGAAGAGCTTGCCGACCTGCGCGCGCCGCAGGCGCGGAACCGGGAACCGCGTCGCGACGGTGGGGACGACCTCGGCTCAGAGCCGCGCGGCGCGCTCCGAGCGGTCGAGCAGCGCCTCGATCTCGTCGGTGTCGACGATGCCGCCACGAAGGGCGCTGCTCAGGTCGACCGTGTCTCCGCCGACCGTGCTGCCGAGGGTCTTCTGCGCGTCGTCGGTGAGGGTTGAGAGCATCTCGACCGCGTCATCCACGATCTCGGTGCTGCGCGTCTCGGTGCCATGCAGCAGCCAGCGGGCGACCTCGAGTTCGGCGAGCAGGGTGGCGCGCTGACGCAGTTGGCGGTCGATCTGCCCGCGGGCCGCGGCGTACGCGTCGAACGCCGAATCCGTCGCTCCCGGCTGGCCGCAGCCGAGCAGCCACTGCAGGTCGAGAGCCGGATCGCCGACGCGCAGTCCGTGCCAGCCGAGCACGCCGGTGAGCTGATCGGATGCGGCCAGCACCGACTCCGACCCGAACGAGCCGTTGATCACGGTCGGCGTGTACTGCCAGAGCCCGGAGTCCGCGCTCGCGTGCTCCCAGCGCTGCAGCAGCGCCGCCGGCACGAGCCCGGTGGCCGCGGCCCGGTCGATGAGGGTGATCGCCGCGCGGTGCCCGTCGACGGCGTTCTGGCCGGGCAGGCCGGCATCCACGATGAAGGAGGTGGGCAGGGCGTGAATCGCGGCGATGCCCGCCCCGATCGACGCGGCCAGCTCGGGGCTGATCTGCGCGAGCGAGGGCTTGGTGCCGTAGACGAACTCGTACACGACGGCACGGGTGCCGCCGACCGGCACCTGCCCGGCGAAGGTCGACACCGCGAAGGGCAGACGACTGCGCACGCCGGCGCTGAGCGCGCGCAGCGCGACCAGGTCGGCAGACTGCTCGGCCTCGGCCCGCTCGCTGCGCGGCACGCGCACGACCCAGTGCCTGCCGTCGCCGCCGGTGAGCAGAGCCGCGTCGAAGTCGCCCTGGCCCGTCGAGCCGAAGGACTGCACCCCGACGACATCGAGCTCGGCCACAGCCGAGGTGGCGAGCGCGGCTAGAGTGAAGGGGGATCTGGCCATGACGACAGGGTAGGTCGGTCGGTGCCCGCCCCGGCCGCACGCCACGCCCTTCTCGCCCGCTCCGGAGGTAGCCGTTTGACCGACTCCTTCGGCTCCCGGCTGCCGCTGGCCCGCGCGTCGATCGATCGCGATCACCTGTCGCGCACCCTCGGGGTCGACGAAGTGCTTGGCGACCCGAGTGCCCGGGTGCTCGTGCTGCATGATCGCAAGGTGCTGCTCGCCGGCCCGGCGCGCATCGCGCTGCTCGAGCCGTCGCGGGTGCCCGGCCACGAGTTGGCGCTCTACCTCGGCCGCGCCCTGGATGACGATGGTGATCTGACGCCGGGCGCGCCCGTCGCCGCGTTGCTGGTCGATGAGGCGACGGCCGCGGCCGTGGTGCGCGACCTCATCTGGGAGGCCGATGACGCGTCGCCCTGGGGCGACCTGCGACTGCTCGGCGCCGAGCTGAGCGTGCGGGATGCGGGACTCTTCACCGCGGCACTCGCGCTCGCGAACTGGCATGCGAGCTACACGTTCTCGCCGCGGACCGGGCACGCCAGCATCCCGGATGCCGCGGGCTGGACCCGGCGCGACACCGTCACGGGCACCGAACTCTTCCCGCGCACCGATGCGGCGATCATCGTGGGCATCACCGATGACGATGACCGGTTGCTGCTCGGCTCCAACGCGCTCTGGGAGTCCAACCGCTTCTCGCTGCTGGCCGGATTCGTCGAGCCGGGGGAGTCGCTCGAGGCGGCCGTGATCCGCGAGGTGTTCGAGGAGTCCGGTGTGCGCGTCGTCGACCCGGTCTACAAGGGCAGCCAGCCGTGGCCGTTCCCGGCGTCGCTCATGGTGGGCTTCCGCGCGCGGGTGGCTCCCGGCACGTCGACGGAGGGCCGACCGGACGGCGACGAGATCCTCGAGCTGCGCTGGTTCAGCCGCGACGAGTTGGCGGCGGCGAATGCCGCGGGCGAGATCCGACTGCCAGGCGCCACCTCGATCGCGCGCGCCATCATCGACGACTGGTACGGCGGCGAACTCCCAGACGGCGGCCGCTGGTGAGGCTGCGCATGGCGGAGCGCACGTGACTCCCGCCCTGGACGACGAACTGCTCGCCGGGCTCGATCCGGACCAGCGCGAGGCCGCGGTCGCCCTGCTCGGCCCGGTCTGCATCCTGGCCGGAGCCGGAACCGGCAAGACCCGCGCCCTGACTTACCGGATCGCGCACGGACTGCGCACCGGAACCTATTCGCCCGGAAGCGTGCTCGCCCTGACCTTCACCACGAAGGCTGCGGCCGAGCTGCGCGAGCGTCTGCGAAGGCTCGGCGCGGAGGGCGCGGTGGCTCGCACCTTCCACTCGGCTGCGCTCGCCCAACTCGGTCAGTACTGGCCGGACGTCGTGGGCGGCCCGTCACCGAAGCTGGTCGAGAACAAGTCGCGGCTGATCTCAGAGGCGGGGGATGCGCTGCATCTGCGACTCGGAGGCGGCACGCTGCGCGACCTGGCGGGCGAGATCGAGTGGCGCAAGACCTCCGAGTTGAGCCTGGAGGGCTATGCCGCCGCCGTCACCCGGCAGGAGCGGCCGATGCCGGGCGGGCTCGATGTGGGCGCGGTGGTCGACATCCAGACCCGCTATGAGCAGCTGAAAGACGACCGCCGCCGCCTCGACTTCGAGGATGTGCTGCTCGCCACCGCGGGAATGCTCGACTCCGAACCGCGGGTGCTCGCCGCCGTGCGTGCGCAGTACCGCTTCTTCACGGTGGACGAGTACCAGGACGTCTCGCCTTTGCAGCACCGGCTGCTCACGCTGTGGCGCGGCGATCGCACCGACGTCTGCGTGGTCGGGGATGCCAGCCAGACCATCTACTCCTTCACCGGGGCCACCAGCGAGTACCTGCTGGGCTTCGAGCGGGAGTTCCCACAGGCGCACGTCGTGCGGCTGGAGCGCAACTACCGTTCGACGCCCGCCGTGCTCCGTCTGGCCAACCAGCTGATGCGTGACCGCGCGGGCGCGCTCGAACTGCGCCCGATCAGCACCTCGGCCGAGACGGTGTCGGAGGTCGCCGTGTTCGACGACGACGTGGCGGAGGCGCAGGCGGTCGCGGGCGCGATCGCGGCCGAACTGAAGGCCGGTACGCGGCCCGAGCAGATCGCGGTGCTGTTCCGGATGAACGAGCAGGCGGTGGCGCTCGAGGCCGCCCTGAAGCAGGCGGGCGTCGCCGTGCGCCAGCTCGGGGCGAGCACCTTCTTCAAGTTGCCCGCTGTGCGCAAGCTGCTGCTCGCGTTGCGGGTTCAGGTTCACTCGGAGCCCGACGAACCGGCGCGCGCGATCGTGTCGAACCTGGCGCGCGAACTCGGCTGGAGCCTGCTGCCCGAGGATTCGTCCCTGCCGCGCGAGAGCTGGGATGCGCTCGACGCGATCGTGCGGTTCGCCAACGAGGTGCCCGATTCGGTGTCGCTGAAGCGATTCTCAGCCGAGCTCGCCGACCGCGAGGAGAGCAACAACGAGCTGACCGTCTCGGCCGTCGTCCTCTCGACCCTGCACAGCGCGAAGGGCCTGGAATGGCAGACCGTGTTCCTGGTCGGGCTGAGCGAAGGGCTGCTGCCGATCAACTATGCGAAGACGCCGGCGGCCATCGACGAGGAGCGCCGGCTCTTCTACGTCGGCATCACGCGGGCACGGCGACGGCTGCTTCTCTCGTGGTCGCGGATCGGCCCGCGGGGTCAGCAGCGGGAGCCCAGTCGCTTTCTGCGGGAACTGCGCAGCGGCACGCCGCGTGCCGCGTCCACACGCGCGGGCTGACGGCGCCGCTGTCGCCGGCCAGGCGCCAACTGGTCGCTTCGCCCGGGCCGGACGTCAGCCGTTCCCCCGCCCGCCGGGCGATGAACGATGCGGCTTCGGCCGCGGCGAGCGGTGACATCGCGGGCGCCGGACGGTTCCACAGCTGCGTCGCGATGGCCGGCCACGCGGGGTCGTTGTCGGTGCGCGTGAGCTGCACGCAGTACAGGCAGGGGCCGATCCCCGGCTCGACGAGCGGGCCGATGGTCACCCCACCGTCGCCGGTGACCACCGGCAGGTGCGGGATGTCGCGGCGCAACCAGCTCCCGTGATCCTCGGGCGAGATCACCCAGCCCGCCACGACGACGGCCAGGTCGGGCGAGCCCTCGTCGGAGCCGGCGAGCACCCCTTCCGCCTCGAGCACCCGCCGCACCTCGTCGGCGAGCGGGCCGTCGCCGCTCACGGCGACTCGGGCTCGCACCACCGCCGGGGGCTCCGCCTCGGGTTCGAGGGCGGGGTCGAGCCGACCCAGGAGCTCGGCCGCCGCCTCGGCGCTGATGCCCGCACTGCGCGCCATCATGTCGAGGCCGCTGGGCGAGATGCCGCCTACCAGCGCCGCGATCATCCGCTCGGTTCCGGCATCCACGCCGTCGAGGACGACGAGCGGCTCATCCACCCCGAACTGCAGACAGCTCGGACTCCGCCACACCAACGGAACGTCCGCCCGCACCTTGAGCACCATGCGCACAGGATGCCCGCGCGCGGCGTGCGCCCGTGCGGGCCGTCCACAGGGTGCCCTCACCCGAGGGCGCGATCGCCGGGAGCGATGGTGCGGATTCGCCATTTCGGTTCGCGCTCCATTCAGCGCGAACCGAAATGAGCCGTGGAGACAACGCCGCCAGATGTCGGGGCACGGGTGCGTGCCGCGGGCCTCGATATGTCGCTGCGCGGCTGCTCGACCACCAAGCGAGGCTCAGACCTCGTGCGGCCGGTTCTCTCCGTCGTCGTTCAGGAGGTCTTCGATCGCCATGTCGACGTCATCGGGGATGCGCGAGTCGGAGGTGAGTCGCGCGATCAGCGCAGAGGGGTCGTTGATGTCGGCATCCGTCGGGATCAGGTCGGGGTGCGCCCACAGCGCGTCGCGCCCGTCGTCGCCCGCCGCTTCGGTCACCTTCTGCCACATCGCTGCCGCCTCGCGCAGCCGGCGCGGCCGCAGTTCGAGCCCGACGAGGGTCGCGAACGCCGACTCTGCCGGTCCTCCTGCCGCACGGCGGCGACGCACGCTCTCGGCGATGGCGTCGCTCTTGGGAAGCCGCCCGGTCGCAGCGGCCGTGACGACATCCACCCAGCCCTCGATCAGGGCGAGCATGGTCTCGAGCCGGGCCAGGGCGGCCAGCTGCTCCTCGCTCTTGGGCGGGATCAGCGCACCGCTTGTCATCGCGGCGCGCAACTCTTCGGGGTTCTGCGGGTCGAAATCGGAGGCGAGCTCTTCGAGCCGGTCGGTGTCGATCCGGATGCCGCGGGCGAAGTCCGTCACCTGCGTGAGCAGGTGCAGTCGCAGCCACTTGGCGTGACGGAACAGACGCGCGTGCGCCAGTTCGCGCACCGAGAGGTAGAGGCGCACTTCGTCCAACGGGATGTCGAGCCCGGCTCCGAAGGCATCCACGTTCTGCGCGACCAGGGCCGCCTGCCGCGTCTCGCCGTCGAGCAGCGGGATGCCGACATCGCCGCCCGAGACCACCTCACCGGCCAGCTGGCCGACCACCTGCCCGAGCTGCATGGCGAACAGGGTGCCGCCGACGTTGCGCATGAGCTGCCCGGCGTTGCCGAGCATGCCGCCGAGTTCTTCGCCCGCCTGCTCTTCGAGCACGCCGGTCAGGGCGTTGGCGATCGAGTGAGCCACCGGCTCGGCCAGTTGGGTCCAGACCGGCATGGTCGCTTCTGCCCATCCGGCGCGGGTCAGCAGCACGGGAGGCACAGTCAACTCGGCGATCGAGGTGACCTCATCCAGCCAGAGAGCGGCCACATGCAGCGCCTGCTCCATCGCCGAGGTCTCGGCGGGCGTGCTCACCACGGCGGAGCGCGTGGCGAGACCCTTCGCCTGCTCGAGGGCCAGCCCCCAGTTGATGCCTTCGCCGCTGTTCTGCAGCGCCTGCTGCAGTTGCCCGATCAGGCGCTGCACCATCTCGGGGTCGTTGGGGAGCCCCGCGGCGCTCGCGAGCTTCGCCGGGTCGAGATCCGTGTTGCCGGCGAGAAAATCGCGCAGCATGTCGCGGAAGTCGTCTTCAGACGGTTCGTCCCGCGAATCATCAGCCATGCGTTCTAAGGTAGCCCTCGCCCGCTCAGGAGGCTGGGGGATTCGCCTAGGCTGGGCCAGCGGCGGGCTCCGCCAGCAGCGAACGCAGCGAACGGGCCCGATCCACCCCGACCCGACAGACGACTCACGACAGGCGACAGACCGACGGTGCGCACCTTTCTCTCTGACCGCGGACGCGTGAGCAGAGCCATCGGCTGGCTGCTGCTGGTGGGCGCCGTGGTGGGCGCGCTTCTGCTCGGCACGTCGCCGTCCCCGTTTGCGGTCGAGCGACCGGGCCCGGTGTACGACGTTCTCGGCAAGACCGACGTGAACGGCAAGTCGGTGCCCCTGATCGACATCCCGGGGAGGACCACCTATCCGACCACCGGCACCCTCGACATGCTGACCGTGTACCTCGACGGCTCGCCGCAGAACCGGCTGAGCTGGATCGAGCTGGCGGGCTCCTGGTTCGACGCCAGCCGAGCCGCGATCCCGCTCGACGAACTCTTCCCCTCGGGCGAGACCGCAGACCAGTCGAATGCCGAGAGCGCGATCGATATGACCAATTCGCAGCAGGCTGCGACGGCGGCCGCGCTGAGCGAGTTGAAGATCGCTTACACGTCGAAGTTGGTCGTGGCCGAGGTCATCAAGGCGACGCCCGCTGCAGGCAAGCTGAAGGCCGGCGACGAATTGGTCACCGTCAACGGCGAGTTGGTGACCGGGCTCACCATGCTGCAGCACGCGATCCAGACGAACGGCGTTTCGAAGCCGGTCGAGATCGTGATCCGCCGTGACGGCACTCTGAAGACCCTCGAGATCACACCATCCATCAACGCCGACAGCAAGAAGCCCGCCGTCGGCGTTTACACGGGGTCGACGTTCAGCTTCCCCTTCGACGTCAAGATCCAGCTTCAGGATGTGGGCGGCCCGAGCGCAGGGATGATGCTGGCCCTGGGCATCTACGACAAGCTCACCCCTGGCGCTCTCGCCGGCGACGCGCACATCGCGGGCACCGGAACCATCGACCCGGATGGCGCGGTCGGCGCCATCGGCGGCATCCGCCAGAAGATGTACGGCGCGCGCGACGCGGGCGCCACCTGGTTCCTGGCGCCCCAGTCCAACTGCAATGAGGTCACCGGTCACATCCCCAGCGGGCTCAGGGTCTTCGCCGTGAAGACCCTCGACGACTCCCTGGCCGATGTCAAGGCGATCGCCTCGGGCGGCGACACTTCCAAGCTCGCTACCTGCTCGCGACCCTAGGATCGTCGGGTGACGTCCTCCACCGCCAGTACCCAACCGAGAGCACCGCGCAGTCGCAGCCGTGCCGCCTTCGCGATCACGGCGGCGGCGATCGCCCTGCTGGTGATCGTGTTCTTCATCTTCTCTGGCCTGTACGCCGATGTGCTCTGGTTCGACCAGCTCGGCTACCTCAACGTGCTCACCACGCAGTGGTACGCGACCGTGATCATGTTCGTGGTCGGATTCCTCGGCATGGCGCTGCTGGTCTGGTTGAGCATCTTCATCGCGTTCCGCGCCCGGCCCGTGTACGCGAAGCTCAACTCGCAATTGGATCGCTACCAGCAGGTGATCGAGCCGCTGCGCCGCCTGGCCATGTACGGCATCCCGGTCGTGCTGGGAATCTTCATGGGCGTCTCGACCGCGACCAGGTGGCCGACCGTGCTGCAGTACCTGAACCGCACGAGCTTCGGCACGGTCGACCCGCAGTTCCACCTCGATGTCTCGTTCTACGTCTACGAGCTGCCCCTCTACCGCGGGCTCATCGGCTACGCCTCGGCGGCGGTCATCGTCGCCGGCCTCGCGGCGCTGGCCACCAACTACCTGTACGGCGGCATCCGGGTCTCGGGTCGTGAGGTGCGCATCACGCGTCCGGCCCGCATCCAGCTTGCCCTGACCTCGGCGATCTACCTCGCGTTGCAGGCCGCGAGCATCTGGCTCGACCAGTACGCCACCCTCACCGATCAGTCGCCGATCGGAACCAGCGCGACGATCACCGGTGCCGGCTACACCGACGTCAACGCCACGATTCCGAGCAAGTGGATTCTGGCCGGAATCGCCGTGCTGGTCGCTGTGCTCTTCGTGCTCACGGCTGCCGTCGGGCGCTGGAGGCTGCCGCTGATCGCGACCGCCCTGCTGATCGTGTCGAGCCTGGTCATCGGATCGATCTACCCGGCGATCGTGCAGAACCTGCAGGTCAACGCCAGCGCGCGCACGCTCGAGGCGAAGTACATCGGCTACAACATCGCTGCGACGCGCAAGGCGTACGGCGTCAACGACGTCAACGTGGTGCAGTACAACGCCACCACGAACGTCGAGGCCGGCCAGCTGCGCGCCGACGCTGAGACGACCGCCAACATCCGCATCCTGGATCCCGCTCTGGTCAGCAAGACCTTCGGCCAGTTGCAGCAGGTGCGCCAGTACTACCAGTTCGCTCCGCAGCTCGACGTGGACCGCTACAAGATCAACGGCAAGACGCAAGACACCGTGATCGCGGTGCGCGAACTCGACTCGGCGAACCAGAGCTCGAACAGCTGGTACAACGACACGCTGGTCTACACGCACGGCTACGGCATCGTGGCCGCGTACGGCAACCAGCGCGCGAGCAACGGCGAGCCGAAGTTCCTCGAATCCGATATTCCGCCGACGGGATCGCTCGGCAAGTTCCAGCCGCGCATCTACTTCGGCGAGAAGTCGCCCGAGTACTCGATCGTCGGCGCCCCGAAGGGCTCGAAGAACGTCGAGTTCGACTACCCGTCCGGCGGCGGCACGACCGCTTCCGACGCCGAGACCGACGGCGCCACCACCACGTACACCGGCAATGGCGGCCCGAAGCTGGACTCGTTCCTCAAGAAGCTGACGTACGCCATCCACTTCGGCGCCCAGGAGATCCTGTTCACGGATGCCGTGACCAACGACTCGCAGATCCTCTACGACCGCGACCCGAAGACGCGCGTCGAGAAGGTTGCCCCGTACCTGACGCTCGACAGCGACCCGTACCCGGCCGTCGTCAACGGGCATGTGGTGTGGATCGTCGACGGCTATACGACGACGGCCGACTACCCGTACTCGCGCGTCGAGCGGCTCTCGAACACGATCGTCGACACCTACACGCCCCAGCCGGGCTATGCGCTCGATGACGTGAACTACATCCGCAACTCGGTGAAGGCCACGGTCGACGCCTACAGCGGCAAGGTGACCCTCTACGCCTGGGATGACAAGGACCCGGTGCTGAAGACCTGGGAGAAGATCTTCCCCTCGACGGTCAAGCCGCAGAGCGACATGAGCGCGCAGCTTCTCGCCCACGTGCGCTACCCGGCCGACCTGTTCAAGGTGCAGCGCTCGATCCTGCAGACCTATCACGTGACCGACGCGGGCTCGTTCTACTCGGGCGTCGACGCCTGGAGTGTGCCGAACGATCCGACCCAGCCCAAGGCGACCTCGGTGGCGCAGCCGCCGTACTACCTGACGATGCAGGTGCCGCAAACGAAGTCGCCGGCGTTCACGCTGTATTCGACCTACATCCCGAAGTCGGGGTCGTCGTCGAGCAAGAGCGTGCTGACCGGGTACCTCTCGGTCGATTCCGATGCCGGACCCGGCTACGGCAAGATGACGCTGCTCACCCTCCCCAAGCAAGACACCGTTCCCGGGCCCGGCCAGGTGCAGAACACCTTCGACTCCGACCCCACGGTGTCGACCCAGCTGAACCTGTTGAGACAGGGGCAGACGGATGTCAAATACGGCAACCTGCTGACCCTCCCCGTCGGAGGCGGCCTGCTCTACGTGCAACCGGTCTACGTGCAGTCGAGCGCCAACGCCGACACCAGCTATCCATTGCTGCGCAAGGTGCTGGTCGCGTTCGGCGACAAGATCGCCTTCGAAGACACACTGAGTGCAGCACTCGACTCGCTCTTCGGCGGCGACTCGGGCGCGAGCGCCGGTGACAACGGCGCGGGTGGTTCGTCGGGCACCGGAAGCGGAACCGGGACCGGAACCGGCACGGGAACCGGCACGGGCACCGGCACCGGCACCGGCCTGACCGACGCGCAGAAGGCCGCTCTGCAGAAAGCGCTCGGCCAGTACCAGGCTGCGCTAGCCGCCCGAACGGCGGCCTACGCGGCCAACGACCTGGTCAAGGCGGCGCAGGCCGACCAGGACATGCAGACCGCCATCAAGGCGGCCATGGCGGCGATCGGGCAGTAGCCGATCTGCGGCATCCCGCGGTGCGTGATAGAGTCACTTTTCGTGCCGCGGGGTGGAGCAGTTCGGTAGCTCGCTGGGCTCATAACCCAGAGGTCGCAGGTTCAAATCCTGTCCCCGCAACTAACAGAGAAGGCCCCGGTCGAAAGACCGGGGCCTTCTGCATGCGGCGAACGGTGCACGAAGATGATGTTCCAGTGGGTAATTCCCTGATAGCGTGTGCGACGACCGAGATCTCTTCGGTGCCCCGTTCGTGCCATGACATCCCGGAGACCTGACACGTGAGATCTCACACCCCGAGAAAGACCGCGCGCGGTCCCATCGCTGCCCTCGCCATCGCCTGCCTCGCCGTTCTGGGCATTCTCGCCTTCCCGGCCGCGGCATCCGCCGCCACGTTCTCGGTGACGAGCACGGCCGATTCCGGCGCGGGCACGCTCCGCGACGCGATCGGCCTCGCCAACGCGAACCCGGGCCAGGACACGATCACGTTCGCGCTTCCCGCCGGCTCTGTGATTCAGCTGGCGAGCAAGGTGGTCATGACCGAGGGGGTGAGCCTCGACGGGGCGGGCGCGCCCGGCCTTGTTGTGACAGGTCAGGGGGGCTTCGGCGTCTTCTCCCTTCTTGTCGCCTCGCCCGACGCGATCGACCAGGACTTTTCACTGAGCGACCTGGTCTTCGACGGTTCGGCAGGCAGCCCGTCGGGGTGGCAGGGCTCTGCGATCGCCACCAGTTTCGGCACGACGAACCACGTTGCGCGGTCGCTGGGCCTCACGAGGATCACCGGGAGGAACATCGACGGCGGCATCTTTCCCGGCCCGGTGCTCATCGTCAACGTGATGCAGCCCGGTGGGCCGGTGACCGTCACCGACTCGACGTTCACTGACAATGTCTCGTCAGTGGCGACTCTGAGCGGCGGCGGTGCGGTCTACATCAGGGGGACGAGCGGGCTCGTCTCGATCAACGGCTCGACGTTCACCGGCAACACGGCCCGCGCCGGCGGAGCCATCTATGTCGAGGGGCACGGCGGCGGGGTTCCGTCGCTCTCCGTGACGTCGAGTTCCTTCACCGGGAACACCGCCAATGGGGCGGCGGCGGTCGGTGCGTCGGATGGAGAGGGCGGGGCCATCGCCGCGAACACCCTCGCCGACTTGACGATCTCGGGCACCACGTTCAGCGGCAACTCGGCATCGGTAGACGGGGGAGCAGTGGCGATCGATGTGCTGCAGCCGGCCACCTCGACGGTGTCGATCACCGCCTCGTCGTTCCTGCACAACCACGCGACGACAGGCGGCGGTGCAGTCTGGAGCGGCACGACGGAGGGCGACATCTCCATCGCGACCTCGACCTTCGCGGGCAACACGCTCTCCACCGACCCGACGGATGCGCCGCTCGGCAACAGCATCCGGCTCACGGGCACCGGCGACCACGGCCTGTCGGTGCTCAACTCGACCCTGGACGAAGCAGCGGCCGCCTTCTCGACCTGGGCCATCGCCGTCGAGACCACCGGAACCTCGCCACTTACCATCGCGCATTCCACGATCGTCGGACCTGGCGCGGTGAGCATCGGAACGCTGGGCTCCTCGTCGACCGTCAGTCACAGCATCCTGTGGTCGCTCGGCACTGCCGATGACGCGCTGGTCGCCGTAGTGCCCGGCGCGAATACCGTCGCCGTGAGCTGGGATCTCCTGTCGGGCGCCTCCCAGCCCTTCTTGGCGGTCGGTGCCGGCAACCAGTTCTCGGTCTCGAGCTTCGGACTGGGAGCGCTGGGCAACAACGGCGGTCCCACCCAGACTCGGCTGCCCGCGGTCGACAGCCCGGCTCACGACGGCGGCGATCCCGCCATCGTCGGTGCACCAGCCACGGACCAGCGCGGGCTCACCCGCGTCGTGCAGACCATCGATATCGGAGCCGTCGAGATCCAGGCCGCCACCCTGGCAGCCACCGGCAGCCAGGTCACTCTGCGTGAGCCGCTGACCGGCGCCCTGATGATTCTGCTGGGGCTGCTCGCGGTCGCCTATTCGCGCAGGAGGTTCGGCGCGAAGCCCAGCGCCTGAGCGGGCCGCGCGGATTCCGTGAGCGGCTCGGCCGCGATCTAAGCTCGTGGGGGGAGAGGCCCGTGCGGGAGGACGATCATGGTCGATGGTGGGGAGGCCGTGTCGGCTGCCCTGCCGCCCGCCGGATCCCGCGCCGAGGCGATGCTCACACGAGTGGTGGCGCAGTTTCGGTCCCGCGGCAATGTCGACATCTCGCTGCGGCAGCTGGCGGCCGAGATCGGGACCAGCCACCGGATGCTGCGCTACTACTTCGGCACCCGTGAGAACCTGCTGGGTCTGGTGATGATGCAGCTCAGCAAGGAATACATCGCCCACTTCTCGGGCAAGCGGCCCACCACACGGGTCGAGACGATGGATGCGGTGTGGGGCCGCTTCCTCGACCCGAACAACCGGCTGCAGACCCAGATCCTGTTCTCGTTGTCGGCAGCGGTGGCCGAGCGACCAGAGCTCGAGGCGCCCGGGTTGACGGCCGACTTCGACAACTTCGCCGCGGCTCTTGGCGCCTTCGGCCGGGCCGAGGGCCTCGCCCCGGCGATCGCCGATCGCGAAGCACGTGCCATCGTCTCCAGCCTGCTCGGGCTCTATCTCGACTTCTTCGTGTCGCGCGACCTCGAGCTGACCCAGGCCAGTTTCGAGACCCTGAGGGGATGGGTGCAGCGCAGCACCGCCGACGCAGCAGCCAATTAGGACCCGCAGGGGGTCAGGCGCCGGAGCCCGGCTGACCGCCGTCGCCGTCCGCGTACGTGCTGTGGAAGACGATCTTGCCGTCCTTCAAGTCGACGTATCCCTGCACGTCGTAGGAGGTGAACAACGCCGCGACGTCGCCATATCCCTTCGACCCGCGGTACGTGCCGTCCATCTCGAAAACGCCGGCGGTGTCGGTCTTGACGGTCCAGCCGTTGTCCTCCCAGTCGCCGAACGACACCGCCGGCCGACGGGTGATGCTCCAGAGGATGTTGCTGATCGTCCCGGTGGGATCGTTCTCGACGTAGAAGCCGCACTCTCCGGTGGGTGCGAGGGCGGCTTGCGCGAGGCATCCGTCCAGGAACTGATCGACGGCGCTGCGGCCCGCGGCGATCCCGTCGTCGGTGAGGCGGAAGCGCAACTGGACCTTCACGTTGCGGCCTCCCGTCATCGAATGGATGGCTGCGGAGTGGGAGTCGGCCGCGACCAGCGAGTTGTCGCTCTGCACGGCGAAGGTGTAGCTGCCGGGCAGCGCGTAGTACTCGTTGTACTGGGAGTCGTCCTTCTGGATGGCGATGCCGTTCGCCGTGATGGTGACACCGGCGGGCCGTGTGTCGTCGAGCGTGATCTTCTCGAGGTCGCGCCCACTGACGGTCCACACGTTCCAGAGCAGCACGCGCTCGCTCGTGACGAGCGCGAAGCTCTGCGTCCACGAACCGGAATCGGTGTGCAACCGCACGGTCACCTGGGCGTGATCGCCGCTGGTCTTGGTGGACTGGATGCGGTACGACGTCACGCGGTGCTTGGTCGCGCCGTAGACATCGTCGCTCACCAGCCCCGGATTACCTTCCGGCTTCGGCGACATCAGCTTGATGGCCTCGGCGGAGCGGCCCTTCACGACCTGGTCGAGGAACGACGACACGCTCGCACTGGGGGCGTAGCGCGCCGACAGCACACCGTAGGCGATGGCGGTTCCGGCGATGACGAGCACGCCGACGCCACCCAGAACGAGACCCAGGATGCGGCGACGCCGCCGTCTGCGAGCCGGGTCGGCGACGGGCGGATCCTCGGAGACCGCCGCCGCCGGTGTCGCGGTGCCTGTGTCCGCCTCGGCGGCCGGTACGGTTGCGGGCACCTCAGCGCGCGATTCGGATTCGGCGCCGTCCGCGGGGGTGTCTGGATTCATGGTTGCCTCGCTGGTCGCTGGGAGTGTGCACTACAAACTAGCGGGGAATCCTCAGTCCCATGTGACGGCGTCCTGACGCTTCGGGACGACGCACCCTGTTACGCGCCGTTGCGCGCGGGTTGAAGCCCGCCCTCGCCGCCGCCTAGCGTCGACCCATGCCCGTTCCCGGTCCGCTCGTCTCGACCCAATGGCTCGCCGATCACCTGGGCGGCGAGAGCCTCGTCGTGCTCGACGCCACCGTGCTGTCGGTCGAGGGCGGCGGCCACGTCTCGGGCGATGAGGAGTTCCTGGTGCACGGCCACGTGCCGGGTGCGCACTCGGCCGACCTGATCGAGGAGTTCTCCGATCCGGACGCGGCATTCTCGTTCACCCGCCCCAGCCGCGAGCAGTTCGAGCGCGTCGCGGGGGAGCACGGGATCTCGAACGAGACCACCGTGGTCGTCTACGACACGGCATCCGGGCAATGGGCGTCGCGGCTGTGGTGGCTGCTGCGCTCGTTCGGGCACGATGACGTCGCCGTGCTCGACGGCGGACTGACGCAGTGGCGGCGTGAAGAGCGGCAGCTCGACACCGGCTACGTCGCGCCCGTGGTGCGCACCTTCGTCGCCGAGGAACGCGCCGGATTCTGGGTCGACAAGCGCGAGGTCGAAGAGGTCACGGCCGGCGCTCGGCCCGGCGCCCTGGTCTGCGCGGTGCCGACGAAGGAGTTCAGCGGCGAAGCTCCGGTGCGACGGCGGGCGGGGCACATCCCGGGCAGCGTGTCAGTGCCTGCGCGATCCCTGGTCGACCCCGAGACGCGCCGCCTGCTCGAACCCGGGCAGCTGGCCGAGCGGCTCGAGCCGGTCGCGCCTGGCGAGCGCGTCATCCTCTATTGCGCAGCGGGCATCGCGGCCACCTCGGCGGCGCTCGCGCTCACCCTGCTCGGCCACACCGGGCTCGCCGTCTATGACGGGTCGCTCAATGAGTGGTCGGCCGATCCGGATGCGGCACTCACGGTCGCGTAACGCTCCGCGCGCAGCTGCGCCGCCGCACGCGATCAGTGCAGAAGCTCGTCAGAGCCGGCCATGAACATCGTGGTGATCGTGGAGTCGTGGCCGATGAACGAGAACACGTGCCCGTCGTGCGACCGGGCGACGATGGCGCCTACCGGGAAGTACTGGCCGTACGGTCCCGCGCGGTAGCCGGCCAGCACGCTGTCTGAGAGCGCGAGGTCCCATGGGTTGGGATCGCCGGGCGTGAACATGAACTGCATCGCGTTGACGGCGTCGTCTGGGCTCATGTTCTGGTTGAGGTCGCTGTTGGCGGCGAGCAGGAACACGGGATTGCTGAAGGTGCCGCCCTGCGAGAGCACCGCGGTGTTCTGCGAGTTGAGCGTGTCGGAAAGGAAGTTGGGCAGATCGCTGTCGAAGGTGCCCTGGCCGGCGGGGCCGCCGGCGGTGGCGCTGGGCGAGGCGACCGGGGTCGAGCTCGGCGTTGAGGACGGCGTCGGCGATGCACTGGACCCGCTCGGCGATGGCGAATGCGACAGGGATGGCGGCGTGCCGTCTCGCGCGATCAGCGTCAGCCCGAGGACGATCAGCAGCACCCCCGCGATCACCGCAAGCACCACCCACAACCAGACCGGCAGGGGCCCGAGCTTCTGGCGGGCCAGGTTGTCGGAGCGCGCCGGCGCGGTCTCGGGCGCCGACTCGGGCTCGACAGGCGGGTCAACCGGCTCGTCGCTCATGCTGCACAGGCTAGTGGTCGCGCGGCATCCGGGAGTCGATATGACCTCGAACCGCGACGGAACAATGACGTCGGGCGCCGTCGCTCCTAGGCTCTAGCCATGGCCGAGCCCGCATCCGAGAATGCCGTTCACAGCACGGTCGCGATCGCCGTCGCCCAGTTCGCGCCGTCGGACGACACCGACGTCAACCTCGAGCGGATGTCGCGGCTCGCCGGCGATGCCGCCAACCGGGGCGCGCTGCTGGTCGTGTTCCCCGAGTACTCGAGCTACTTCACGCCGACCATGGACGCGAGCTGGGCCGAGCACGCCCAGGGCCTGCACGGCCCGTTCGTGCGGGCGCTCGCCGAGCTCGCGACCGAGTTAGGCATCCACATCGTCGCCGGGCTGGTCGAGCGCGTGCAGGAGGAGCAGAAGCGCGTTGCCAACACCCTCGTCGCTCTCGACCCGAAGGGCGAACTCGTCGCCCACTACCGCAAGGTTCACCTCTACGACGCGTTCGGCCAGCGCGAGAGCGAATGGATCGTGCCCGGCCCGATCGAGGCGCCGCAGACCTTCCCGTTCGCGGGGTTCACTGTCGGCATGCAGACCTGCTACGACCTGCGTTTTCCCGAGGTCACGCGGCAGTTGGTGGATGCCGGCGCCGATCTCGTGCTCGTGCCGAGCGAGTGGGTGCGCGGTCCGCTCAAAGAGGCGCATTGGCGCACGCTGGCAACAGCCCGCGCCATCGAGAACACCATCTACCTCGCGGCCGCAGACCACGCCCCGCCGATCGGCGTGGGCAACAGTCTGATCGTCGACCCGATGGGCGTCGAGCTGGCCGGCCTGGGCGAGGAGGTGGGCACCGCGGTCGCGTGGATCACTCCGGCCCGCATCCGCGAGGTGCGGCGCATCAACCCGGCGCTCCAGCTGCGCCGGTTCACGGTCGCTCCGCGCTGAGCGGCGCGGCAAGGCGAGCGGAGCGCGCGATCTTGTGGATGACGGGTCAGCTCCCGCGGGCACCCCGGCGGGGGCCGGCCAGTCCGGCCGCGTAGTCGACGAATGCCGCCTTGCCGGGCGAGGTGTCGACGGCGTCGGTGTCGGCTGCGCGCTCGAGCACGGTCACGAGTCCGTTGATCAATGGGTCGAGCTCCTCGTGCGGAGAGGTCAGGGCGGCCCCCGCCGCCACGGCGGTGATGAGGGCAGACAGGGAGGCCGAGTCGACGTCGTGGCGCACCATCCCGGCTTCCTTCATCATGTCGATGAACACGGCCCGCACGCCCAGCTGCGGCATGTACTCGAAACCGTACGCCTCGCGCATGATCGTGTTGAGGGCGACCGGATCGGTGAGGTACAGGGCGCGGGCGAGCGGGCGCTCGTGCACGGCGCCCAGGGTGTGCCGGTAGATGTGCGAAAGCAGGCCGCCGAGGGGATCGCGGTCCATGTGGTCGACGATCATTCGGAAGATGCCTGTGTACTCGCGGTTGAGGAGGCTCACGTAGAGCTGCCCCGGCGAGTGGAAGAGCTCGAGCAGCCGCTCTTCGGTGGTTCCGGCGCGCGTCGCGATCCTGCGGAGGTTCGCCGAGCCGAAGCCGTCGGCGAGCACGATCGCGGATGCCGCGTCGAGAACCACATCGACGTCAACAGACTGAGCCACGGGTTCGCTTTCTGAGAAGCAGTCGGGTACGGGACCTTGCAAGTTTAGGGGGATGGGACGACCCGTCTGTCCACCCCGGAGCCGTTCACCCGGTGATCACCTGTTCGGGCGCCGAATCAGCGCCGCAGACCGGCCAACTGCGCCGCGGCGCGATCGAGCACCTCGGTGCGTTTGCAGAACGCGAAGCGCACGAGCGAGCGGTAGCCGGCATGGCGCTCCGGCCGGACGAAGGCGGTGAGAGGGATGCCGACCACGCCCGCGAGCTGCGGAAGCCGGCGGCAGAACTCCACGGCATCGTCGAATCCGAGGGGCGCCGCGTCGGCGATCACGAAGTACGAGCCGCTGGGCCTGCTGGCGTCGAACCCGGCGCGGCGCAGGCCGGAGGTGAGCAGGTCGCGCTTGGCGGCCAGGGTGGAGGCGGCATCCATGAAATAGCCGTCCGGCAGGCCCAGCCCGAGGGCGATCGCGGGCTGGAACGGCGCCCCGTTCACGTAGGTCAGAAACTGTTTGACGGCAAGGATCGCGTCGACCAGCTCGGCGGGCGCGATCAGCCAGCCGATCTTCCAGCCGGTGAGGCTGAAGGTCTTGGCGCCGCTGCTGATCGTGACCGTGCGCTCGCGAGCCCCCGGCAGCGTCGAGATCGGCAGGTGCTCGACACCGTCGAAGGTGAGGTGCTCGTAGACCTCGTCGGCGACGATGAGGGCGTCGTGCTGGTGGGCGAGCTCCACGATGAGCTCGAGGGCGTCCCTGTCGAGCACGGTTCCGGTCGGGTTGTGGGGCGAGTTGATCAGGATGATGCGCGTGCGCGGGGTGACGGCATCCCGGAGCTCGTCGAGATCGGGCACGAAGTCGGGCGCCCGCAGCGGCACGGTCACGTGCACGCCGCCTGCCAGCGCGATCATCGCGGCGTAGGAGTCGTAGAACGGCTCGAAGGTCACGACCTCGTCGCCGGGTTCGAGCAAGGCGAGCAGTGTGGCGGCGATCGCCTCGGTGGCGCCGGCCGTGACCAGGACCTCGCGCTCGGCGTCGACATCGAGCCCGTAGAAGCGCTGCTGGTGGCGCGCGATGGCCTCGCGCAGCAACGGGATGCCACGCCCCGGCGGGTACTGGTTCTCACCCGAGTCGATGGCCAGCTTGGCTGCGTCGCGCACCTGTTGCGGGCCGTCCTCGTCGGGGAACCCCTGCCCGAGGTTGATCGCCCCCGTGCTCGCGGCGAGCGCCGACATCTCGGCGAAGATCGTCGGCCGCAGCTCGCCGTCGTCGGCCAACAGCATCGCGCCGCGCGCCGCACGGGCCCAGGCGCCGGAAACGGTCATGAATGTCACGGTACCCGGTGCCGCCGCGGCGCCCGGGCGCTCGGGCGCTCGGTGTTGCACATGGGCTGTGGATTGCGGATGCCGTGGGTCGGCGCCGTGCCCTACCGTCATGGGTATGCGCCTCGCCCCCCTCGCACTCGCGGCCGCGCTGCTGCTCACCCTTGCCGGATGCGTGCCCTCTGACGCGCGCCCTGCGGCGTCGCCGAGCGCGAGTGCGACGCCGGTGTTCGCCTCGGACGCCGAGGCACTGGCGGCCGCGGAGAAGGCGTATGCGGCGTACTTGAAGGTGTCGGATGAGGTCGCTCATCGACGGCGGGCACGGATCCCGAGCCGCCTTAAGCCGACTCGCTTCAGCCGGCCATCTATCGTCGGAGGACTCAGGCGGGTTCGAGCTGACGTCCAAGACGGATGGCACCGCACCGGCGGGACCAACTACGAACACCGTTCTTCAATTGGAGGCGTACAACCCGGAGATCGAACGAGGTCGGTGCGGTATTGACATATGTCTGCTGGGAACGTCGCAGGAGTCGAAGTTCTGGACTCGGAGGGACAGGTCAGTTGTCTCCGCCGGACGCGTCCCGAGCGCACAGCTTTCGAGGTCACATTCGACTTGAGTGAAGTCAAAATGGTTCTCGCTGGACGATGAGCCATGGACCGCCACCGCGTTTGTTAGCACTTAATTCCGTCGCTGACACTCGGCTTGGCGTTGCTGGTGGTCGGCGTAATGGTGCGTCAGCCCGTCAGGCGAGCTGCAGAGCAATCAGACGTCTGACAGGAGGCTGCTCCGTCGACGCCTCCGTCGGCTCCGACGACGTCACTCTCACCGGCACAGAGACCTCGCCGGGAAGCGGAGGCGGCGCATCCACGGGCTCCCGAAATGCCGGAGCTCAGTCGCCCCAGGCGTGCGAGGTGATCGTCGAGAATCGCTGCCGAACGCACCGGGGGCATCCTGTGCCGCCTGCTCCGGCCGTGCAGCCCGTCACCTTGCGCGACATCGCGGCGTTCCGGCCCTCGCCGGGCGTGCAGCACATGGAGCCGAACGGCTGGGTCGTGCCCGGGCTCGACGCCAACTTCTACTCGGTCGTCGATCAGCAGCTCGTGGCCGGCACGCTCCTCGGAAGGCCGGCGACGGTCCGGTTCACCCCGGTCGGCTGGCACTGGAACTACGGGGATGGATCCGCGGCCGTCCGAGCGACGAAGGGTGCCACCTGGGCGGCGCAAGGGCTTCACGAGTTCGACCCCACCGCAACCAGTCACGTCTATCAGGCGGAGGGCGAGTACGTCATCCGGCTCAGCATCGACTTCCGTGCCGAGTACCGTTTCGGGTCCGCGGGGTTCGTCCCCCTGGTCGGTACCATCAACCTGCCTGCCAACGAGCTGCGCGTCACCGTCACCGGTGCCAAGACCGTGCTCGTCGATCGTGACTGTCTCGCCAACCCGACGGGCCCCGGGTGCTAAACGCGCGTTAAGCGAAACGGCAGTAGGCTCCCAGCGCCAGTAAATGCAACGTTCAGCTTTGAGCGGGATGCTGGCTGCGCTGAAAGGAGCATCCCGAACATGCCCGACTCACCCCACATTCCTTCTGAGGCGCAGCCGCCTGCGAACGAAACGGCCCAGCAGCCGACCGCCGCCCAGCCGACCGTCGCCCAGCCGACGGCACAGCAGCCGACCGTCGCACAGCCGACCACCGGATTCCCGACCTCGGCCACCACGACCACGACGTCAGACGCTCCCGGCAAGCGGCGCAGCGTCGGGCCCCTGGTCGGCGCGCTCGTCGTCGGAGCCGTGCTGGGTGGGGCGTCAGGAGCCGGTGTCTCGGCCTGGGCGTTCAGCGCCAACACCGGCTCGCACAGCGGCGTCACCGCCGGTCCGCAGACGGTGACCATCAACAACAAGGATGACGTCAACAGCACGACCGCGGTGGCGGCCAAGGCCGGCCCGTCCGTCGTCACCATCAACGTGACGGCGAGCAGTGAGGGGGGCACCGGATCCGGTGTCATCCTCAGCAGCGACGGTTACGTGCTCACGAACACGCACGTGGTCACCCTGGATGGCGCCTCGGCCTCCGGCACGATCGAAGTGACCACCTACGACGGCAAGCTCTACACCGCGAAGGTGGTCGGCACCGACCCGATCGTCGACCTGGCCGTGATCAAGCTCGACCACGCCAGCGGACTGCAGCCGATCGAGTTCGGCGACTCGTCCAAGATCAACGTCGGCGACAAGGTGGTGGCTATCGGCGCCCCGCTCGCCCTGCCGAACACCGTGACCGACGGAATCGTCAGTGCGGTCAATCGCAGCATCCAGATCGCCTCATCGGCCGTGCCGAACAACAGCTCGGGCGACAGTTCGAACCCGGGCCCGGGCCCAGGCCCCTACAACTTCTGGAACTTCGGCAACGGGAACGGCAGCGGCAGCGGCTCGAACTCGGGCCAGACGGCCGACATCTCGCTGCCGGTCATCCAGACGGATGCCGCCATCAACCCCGGCAACTCGGGCGGAGCGCTGCTCGACAGCAACGGCAGGCTGGTGGGCATCAACGTGGCCATCGCGAGCACCGGAAGCTCGAGCAGTTCGACCCAGTCGGGCTCGATCGGAGTCGGTTTCGCCATCCCGGTCGATCTCGCGCAGCGCATCAGCCAAGAGATCATCAAGACCGGCAAGGGTACGCACGGTCTGCTCGGGGCCTCGGTGACCACCGCGACCAGTGACAAGAGCTCGGTCGTCGGGGCCCTGATCGTCGACGTCACGTCCGGTGGGGGTGCAGACAAGGCCGGCCTCAAGAAGGGCGACGTCGTCACCTCGTTCAACGGGCTGCCGATCACCGACAGCACCGACCTCACCGCCCAGGTGCGCACCATGGCTCCGGGCAGCACGACCAAGCTCAGCTATGTGCGAGGCGACCAGTCGAACACGGTCACGGTGACGCTCGGCACACTCAAGCTGTGAGTCGCAGGCGGCGTTTCGGCCGCTGATAGGCTCGTGCGACCATGGCTGAGCCTCGCACCGGCGTCTCGTACGTCATGCCCGTGCTGAATGAGGCGGGTTACGTCGAGTCGTCAATCCGGAGCGTGCTCGAGCAGGACTACCTCGGCCCGGTCGAGGTCCTGTTGGCCCTGGGGCCTTCGCAGGACGGCACTCGCGAAATCGTGGAACGACTGGCGGCCGCGGATGCCCGCATCCGCCTGGTCGAGAACCCCGGCACCGACATCCCGATCGGTCTCAATCTCGCGATCAAGGCCGCGAAGTATCCCGACATCATCCGGGTGGATGCGCACACCGAGCTCGCCCCCGGCTACACGACGCGTGGGGTGGACGACCTCGAACGCACCGGCGCCGCCAGCGTCGGCGGCATCATGGTCGCGACCGGAGAGCCGGGGTTTCAAGCTGCCGTTGCGCGGGCGTACAACAGCCGGTTCGGGCTCGGCGGCGGCGCGTACCACGGCGGCGCCGCGGTGGCCGGACCGGCCGAGTCGGCGTACCTGGGTGTGATGCGCGCCGACGCGCTGGCCGAGGTGGGCGGCTTCGACGAGACACTGCGCCGCGGTGAGGACTGGGAGCTCAACTACCGCTTCCGGCAGGCGGGCAAGATCGTCTGGCTCGACCCGGAGCTGCGAGTGAAGTACTGGCCGCGCAGCACCCCGGCCAAGCTGGCCAGGCAATTCTTCGCCACGGGCATCTGGCGTGCCGAGCTGGTGCGACGGCTCGGCGGCCGCAACCCGCTGCGCTTCTTCGCGCCGCCCGTGCTGGTGGTCGCGACGGTGCTGTCGGTCATCGCGATCCCGTTGCACGCGAGCGGCCTGCTGCACGGCATCGCCGGCTGGATCGTCGCGCTGGTCTATCTGGGGCCGCTGCTCTACGCGGCGCTACTGGTCGTCGCCGGGGCGACGGGAACGGGCTCGCTTGCCGACCGCATCCGGTTCATCGCGGTGATCGCGATCATGCATTTCAGCTGGGGAACCGGATTCCTGCGCGGCTTCATCCGCGGCGCCGGTGACTCGGTCGATACGTCGCGCACCGAGAGCTGACCAGCGCTGACCGAGTTGCTTCTCTTTGAAAGCACCCGTTCAACGCCGCCTTGAACACCGAAAGTACGCTAAAGCCCGTACTTTCAACTGTTGGGGAGCCAGCCTTCCTTGATGAGTCGTGCAACGACCCTGGCCCCGGCCGAGCCGTCGTCGAGCGGCGTGAACCGGGCGCGCCAGGCGGCGCGCTGGGCGGCGAAGTCGGGAGCCGCAGCATCCGCCGCCCTGATCGCAGCCAGCAGCTCGTCCCGCGTCTGCACCACCGGCCCGGGGGCCTCGGCGAGCAGGTCGAAGTAGAAGCCGCGCAGATCGGTGCTGTAGTGCGCCAGATCGGGCGTGAAGAAGATGAGGGGCTTATCGGTGCCGACGACGTCGAACATCGCCGAGGAGTAGTCGGTCACGAACACATCCGCGACCTGCAGCAGGTCGGCCATGTTCGGGTAGCTGGTCACGTCGATCAGGCGGTCGGCCTCGAGGTCCTGGCCGTAGCGGAGCGTGCGCGAATGCCCGCGCACCAGCAGCACATGGTCGCTGCCCAGCTCGCCGGCGAAGCTCGCCAGGTCGACGTAGTCCACCATCTCGGTGCGGTCGTCGCGCCAGGTCGGGGCGTAGAGCACGACCCGGGCCCGGGTGGGCAGTCCGAGTGCTGCGCGCACCGCCGGGATGCGCGAGGCATCCGCGAACACGTCGTTGCGCGGGTAGCCCTCCTGCCAGATGGGATCGCGCATGTCGTAGGCCGAGCGGAAGATCTCGGCGCTGTATGGATTCTGCGCCAGCATCGCGTCCCATCGGTCGCGCTCGCGCTTCACGGCGATGCGGGTGCGCAGGCCGGGGTCGCGATCCAGTGCCAGTCGCTTGAGCATTGTGCCGTGCCAGGTCTGCAGCACGTGCTGGTGCGACCGCCTCGTGTACCGTTTGCGCAGCCAATCGTTGACGATGAGCACGCGTGCCGCCCCGCGCGCGTGCCACCACTCACGACTGCCCTCGATGATGCGCACCGCGCCCTCGGGCACGGCGACCGAGCCGTCGACGACGCTCCAATAGCGGGTGGTCTGCGGGCGGGTGACGGCCAGTGCACGGTCGATGCCGAGCGGGTTGTCCGAGCTGGATTGTCCGTAGAAGCTCTCGAAGAACACGGCGTCCTCGGGCGCGGGCCGCGATCGCCGGTACGCGCGCTCGAGCCGCTTCTGGGCGCGCGGGCCGCGCTCGTCATCCGCCAAGGGTGCCGAGACCCGCAGCACGAGGCCCCCAGCGGTCGCCAGAACCCTCGCCCGGAACAGGGGATGCCGCAGCTCGCCAGGCAACTCGGTCGCGATCTCCACGCGAGCCGTGCCTGCTTCGGCGCCGCCGTTGTCGACGTTGCCGTCGAGCGTGAGCCGGTAGTCGCCCGACGGCATGGCAAGGCCGGGCGTTCCCCAGCGCGGGGAGAGCATCCGGAACGTCGCCGTCGTGCGTCCTGCCGCCGTCGCGACAGACGTCGCCAGCCGCTGAGTGCGCGCGCCGCCGAGGCGGATCGTCCCGATGTCACGTCCGACCGGGTCGATCGTGACCATCAACGTGGGGGAGGCCTCGGCGCCCCCCGCGTCGGCGCCGCCCGCGTCGGCCTCCAGAGTGTGGAGCGGGGTGTCGAACGCGATCCGCGTGACTCGGGGCCGCACCGTCAGCTGCGAGGGCACCTCGGCGACCGTCAGCCCGAGCGCCGCCGCCACGCCGCTTCGCCGCAGCGTCTCGGCCAGCACCCGCTCGGTCGCGCGCCCGTCGAGCAGATCGAAGTTCTCGTCGCGCAGCCAGGTCGAATGGCGGGATGCGGCGGTCGCGGCCGACGAGCCGGCGGCCCCCACGGCGTCCAGGCGCGCCAGGGCGTCGGGCCAGCTGCCGACCTGCTGGCCGCCCGCGAAGGCCCGGTACGGCAGGTACAGGCCGCGGCGCTTGGCGTAATGCTCCAAGTCCGGGGCGAGGAACACGATCGGGCCACCGACCAGGCTGAAGTCGTAGGCGATCGACGAGTAGTCGGTCACCAGGGCGTCGATGGCGGGCAGCGCGGGCGTGATCTCGGCGAGCAGCTCGGGGCCGAGCATCCGGATGCGGCCGGACCGGATCGGACCGCCCGCGTAGTCGCCCCTGCCGAGCGGGTGCGTGCGAACCAGCAGCACGGCGTTCGTGCGCTCCAGCCAGTCGCCGATGAGCCCCCAGGTCGCGTCGTCGGGCGCCCCGGGATCGGCGCCGCCGTCGCGCCAGGTGGGCGCCGACAGGATCACGCGCGCGTCCGGCGGCAGCTCGCCGACGGCCGCGGTCAGCAGTTCGCGGGCCGTGGCACGGCGGTCGGCCGCCGACCCGGCGAGCAGCACGTCGTCGCGCGGATCGCCGGTCACTGCCACGCAATCGGCTGCGAGGCCGAACGCGCTCACGATGCGCGGCGCCACGAGCGCGGAGGCCACCGGGAACAACGCGATGCCGCGGCCGGCGAGTCGGTACGCCCGCGCGAGCACGGCCCGCACGAGCCGGTGATCGGGCAGGAACGAGACGCGCAGGGTGGCGTCCGAATCGAGGTGGAGCCGCTTCAGGGGGATGCCGTGCCACAGCTGCACCACGAATCCACCGCGGGTCGCGTAACGGTTCACATCGCCGAACCCGTGGGTGACCACGAGCACCCGGGCACGCAGCGTGAGACGGAAGCCGCGCCATCCCGAACGCCGCTCGGCGTCGAGGCCGGCCGCGATCGCTGCCGTCAGCTCGGCCGACGAGCCGGCCAGCCACACCAGCCGCACCGACTCGGGCAGGGCCGAGCGCGCGGCGCGGTACAGCGGCAGAGCTCCCTCACCGACGCCGATGCCCGAGCCGAACACCCAGAGCCCGGGCGTGCGCGGAACCACGAGCGTCGCGAGGGCTCCGAGCGCGTAGAGCGGGAGGCGCAGCACCTTGCGGGCGTTGCCTGCTCCGAAAGTGAAGCTCGCCATGGTCTGAAGAAGATTCTGGCACGAGGGGCCGGTGCGGCGATGTCAGGCCACGAACAGGGCCCTGAGCGACTCGCGAAGGTACGCGGTTGTACGCTCGTCCAGCCTTCCCACCGTTCTGAGCACCAGCGACGCACTGCCCGTGAACAGCTTGCCAACCCGGATGAAGCTGGGACGTGACAGGCTTCCGCGTGCGAACGACTCATCGGTGATGCCGATCGTCGAGGTGCTGGAATAGGCGCGCGACGTGATCTGACACATCACGACGTCGCCCCGGTCAGCCAGCGCGACAACAACGGCCGGCCGTCGTTTGGATCCGCTCAGATCCGAGTAGGGGAAGGGCACGACGACCACATCGCCTACTGCAGGTGCGCCCACGCTTCGTCCTCTTCCGGTCGATCCCAATCGCTCAACGCATCGCGCGACAGGACGAGGAACTCCAGCCCGGTCGGCGGTTCGACCGCCGAGATGTGGATCTCGCCGTCGACGACGCGCATCTCGATGTCACCGTCGATCTCCGCCTCTTCCAGCATCGACTTGGGGATGCGCACACCTCGTGAGTTGCCGATCTTCACCAGTTTCGCCTTCATCGTGATCACATTGTAGGCACGAGGTTAGCCACCAGACCTCGAACGCAGCGGATGGATTCGTCGGGCTGTGGACGGTTACTACGCATCCAGGATGTCGAGGGGAGGCAGCGACTTCACGATCCGGCTCAGTCCGGGCGGCGGTCCTCTGCGGCGGGCGGCAGCGGCATCGGGCGTGCCCCGGCGCCGGGCAGCGGCGATGGCGGAGGCAGTCGAGGTCCCAGGCGGGGCCGCGGGGCTGGAGCCGCCTTCGGCGCCCGCGGAGCGCGCGGCGTCTTCGCGGACTTCGGAGGCCGCACCACGGCATTCAGCGAGGCCGGGAAGGTGTCGGGTGCCGCCGGGAACGCCTCGCGCGCCGACCGCACGATGCGGCGCCCCAGGATGTTGTTGCCGACGCCGCCGAAGACGGCCCCGATGCCGAACGGGATCGCCCGCCCGACCACGGAGCCGCCCTGCGTCACGGCGAACCGCCGCACGAACGCGGACCGCACCCGGTCGGTGAGCGGGCCGAGTGCGGCGCGCGGCACGCTCTTGGTGACGAGTTCGCCCCAATAGGCCGACCGCGATCCACGGCCGGCCGCCTCACTGGCGAATTGCTGCAGCAGCTCCTGGCCGCCGTTGCCGAGCATCATGGCCATGACGAGGGTGCGGGCGCGTTCCGGTTCGACCACCGCGATGCCGTGCACCTCGGTGACCGACTGCGCGAAGAGTGCGCTGGCCTCGAGAAAGCCCGCCGTCTCGACGCCCGAGAGCACGAGCGAGGTGCCCACCCCGACCGCCGGGATCGCCGCGCTCGCGCCGACCAGGGCTCCGCCGCTGGTCACTGCGGTGAGGAATCGGCGTTCGAGGATCGCGATGATCTGGGCGGGAGAGGCATCCGGCCTGCTGGTGCGGATCGACCGGATGTGCGCCAGGACGACGGGGCGCTGCACCGAGAGCACCTTGTCGATGCCCTGAGCCACTCGCGGGTGCAGCCCGTCCGAGGTGATCGGTGCGATCTGCTTGCTCATTCGACAACCGTATCCGGCGGGCTGCCTTACCCGCCCGGAACCGGCGGGTTGCTCGGTCTTCACACAGTCAATGTCACGCGTTCACCTGCTGTGCACAGCGGCATCACGGGCGCCGACCACTCTGAGGACATGGAACAGCGGCGCACTCCGCTCGCATGGGTCGAATCCCCGCTTCAGCTGCTGGGGGCCGCCGAGTACGCCGCGACGCTGGGCCGCCCGATCGCCGTGGCCTATCGCCTCACCGGACCGCAGATGCCCGCGACGATGGCCGAACTGCTCGATCGCGGCGCGCTGTTCTCGCGGGTCGCTCCCTATTACGGCATCCCCTGGTCGCTGCTGCACGACCAGCAGGACTGGGTGATCGGCGACGGCTTCTCGGGCCAGTTCCGGATGGCGGCCGCCGTGCTGCGGCCGCGCTCGATCACCCTGCTCGACGACGGGGACATGTCGATCCACCTCGCCTCGGCCCTGCTCGGCCGCACCGGCTTCGCGCGACGCGACGTGCACGAGAGCGGACTGGCGACGCTGCTCGGCGGCCTCGCGCGCGACCGCATGCTGCGGTTGGCCGGTTCCGGCCGCCTGACGATGTTCAGCGCCTTCACCGACGACCCGGCCGTCGCGGCGCTGCCCGCCCGCGAGGTGCGGCTGCAGCGCAACACCTTCGGCTGGTTGCGCGCGCACGGCCGCCCGTCGCCGATGCCGCACTCGCGCATCGTGCTCGGATCGGCCAGGGTGGCCGACGGCCTGCTCGACCAGGCGGGCTACCTGCGCTGGCTGCGGGCGGTCGCGTCGGCCGGACCCGTGAGCTACCTGCCGCACCGCCGCGAGCACGCCGCGCACCTCGCGCGCATCTCCCGCCTGACCGGCATCACCGTCGTCGACACCGGGTTGCCCGCCGAACTCGCGCTGGCAGGCACGCCGGAGCCGCTCGAGGTCGTCATGGTGCGCTCGTCGGCGTCGACGACGTTGAGCGCGGTGCTCGAGGGCACCGGCAGCGTGCTGAGCGTGAACGCGCCGTCGGAGCTGGTGCGATGACTGCCGAGTCACCGGGTGAGACCGTCGCCGTCATCCCGGCGCGCGGCGGGTCGAAGGGCGTCGCCCGCAAGAACCTCCGCGAGGTCGGCGGCCTGCCCCTGATCGCCCGGGCCATCGTCGCGGCCAGAGCGGCCGACGGAATCGACCGCGTGGTCGTGTCGACCGATGACCCCGAGATCGCCGCCACCGCACGGGAGTGGGGCGCCGAGGTGGTCGCGCGTCCGGCAGAACTGTCGGGCGACACGGCCGGCTCCGAGAGTGCGCTCCTGCACGCGCTCGACGAGTTGGCGCGACTCGGAATCGGGGTCGGCATCCTGGTGTTCATCCAGGCCACATCGCCCTTCATCGATTCGGCCGATCTCGACGCCGCCATCGCGCGGGTGCGCGCTGGCGAGTCCGACTCGGTGTTCTCGGCCGCCGAATCCTGGGGATTCCTGTGGCGCAGCGGCGCGACCGGGGCCACCGGCATCAACCACGACCACCGCCATCGCCCGCGCCGGCAGGATCGCGAGCCCGAGTTCCTCGAAACGGGCGCCTTCTACGTGATGGATGCCGCGGGCTTCCGGCAGGCGGAGCACCGCTTCTTCGGCCGCGTCGGCCTCGCCCTGGTCCCCGAGGCGCACTCGATCGAGATCGACACCGAGGAGCAGCTGATGCTGGCCTCGGCCATCGCCCCCGCCCTGAAACCCCACCCCGTCGCCGTCAGGAGAGAGTCATGAGCGTCACCATCGGATCCCACGAGATCGGAGACGGGCTGCCCGCCTACGTCATCGGCGAGATCGGTCTCAATCACAACGGTTCTGTCGACCTGGCGAAGCGGTTGATCGACGTGGCGGCCGACGCCGGAGCCCAGGCGGTCAAGTTCCAGAAGCGCACACCCGACATCTCGACCCCCGAGCACATGAAGAATGTGCTGCGCGAGACGCCGTGGGGTGAGATGACCTACCTCGAGTACCGCTACCGGGTCGAGTTCGACCGCGAGCAGTACGTCGAGATCGGCGATCACGCGACCCTGCGCGGCCTCGACTGGTTCGCGTCGCCGTGGGACGTGCCGGCCGTCGAGTTCCTCGAAGACCTCAACGTCGTCGCGCACAAGGTGGCGTCGGCGAGCGTCACCGACCTGGACCTGCTGAGCGCTCTGGCCGCGACCGGCAAGCCCGTCATCCTGTCGACCGGAATGTCGACCATGGAGCAGATCGACGCCGCTGTCGAGGTGCTGGGCACCGAGAGGCTGGTGATCCTGCACGCGACGTCGACGTATCCGCTGCCTCCCGAGGAGGCGAACATCCGGATGATCGCGACGCTCCGTGCCGCCTACCCCGGCATCCCGATCGGCTACTCGGGTCACGAGCGCGGCCTTCAGATCTCGCTCGCCGCGATCGCGCTGGGCGCGACCGCCGTGGAGCGCCACATCACCCTCGACCGCGCGATGTGGGGCTCCGACCACGCGGCTTCGCTCGAGCCGACCGGGTTCGAGCATCTGGTGCGCGACATCCGGGTCATCGAGCAGGCGATGGGCGACGGCGTGAAGACGGTATTCCCCGGTGAACTCGCGCCGATGGCGAAGCTGCGGCGGATCTCGGCTTAGCGCCCGCTCGCCAGCGGGCAGGGGGGCGGAATGAAGCTCATCGCGATCGCGGACTCCGACTCCTATCTCAAGTGGGCGGCGGCCTTCATCGGGGTGCTCCCGAACGGAACCGAGCGCGAACTCATCCTGATCGAGACCCCTGCGCTTCCCAGCGCGGGGCAGCGGGCGGCGGCGCTCGCGGTGGGCGGCATCCCGCCCGAGCAACTGCTGATGCTCCCCTTGGCCGAGGTGCTGGGGGTGCTGCGTCGCGACCGCCCCGACGCGGTGCTGATCGCGCTGCGCGGACCGGTTGCCGCCGTTGTCATCCGGCTGATCGCTGAACTGCCCGACCGTCCGGTGATGGTGACCGGGCTGCCGGGCATCTCGATTCCGGCCACCCGCAAGGCGCTCGCGTTCCGTCGTCAGGCCGACCTGTTCGTGCTGCACAGCCGGCGGGAGATCCGCGAGTTCACCCGGCTGTCGCGTGAATACGGCTGGACGCACCGCTTCGCGCTGGCCACGCTCCCCTTCGTCGAGCAGGGCACCGGGGGCGGCGGCACCGATCTGGTCTTCGCGGCGCAGGCCGTGGTGCCCCGGGACCCCGATCAGCGCCGCCGGGTGCTCGAGCTGCTGATGGCGGCCGCGGTGGCCGACCCCTCCCGCCGGGTGGTGATCAAGCTGCGGGGGCTCACCGGGGAACCGCAGACCCACACCGAGGACACCAGCTACCCGGAGCTGCTTCAGGGCATCGACGAGGTTCCCGACAACCTGGTCGTGTCGCTGGGGTCCATGTCGGCGGCGCTGGATCGGGCGGAGGGCCTGGTGACGGTCAGCTCGACCGCCGCGATCGAGGCGATCGCCCGCGGCATCCCGGTGATCGCGCTCGACAGCTTCGGGGTCTCGGATGCCCTCATCAACCCGGTGTTCGAGGGCAGCGGCCTGTTCGGCGGCGAGGCGGCCGTTCTGCGCCGGGAGTTCCGGCATCCCGAGCCGTCCTGGTTGGACGACAACTACTTCCACCCGGTCGACGACGATGATGTGGCCGTTCAGCTGGATGCGCTCGTCGCGGCCAGGCGCCAGGGCGTTCTGCCCGCGCGCGAGCCGGCGCGCAGGATGGGCGGCGCGTTGCGCCTGGCCTGGGAGCGCAAGCGCGCGTTCGGTGACGTGGACCGCACGGTCTCGGGCGCGGTCGCGCTCGCGGTCGGAACGCCGGCTCGGGCCACGGTGATCGCGGCGCGCAGGATGACGCGCGCGCGCTGACCCCTCAGGAATCGTGCGAAACCGTCGTCCGGCCGTCGTGACGCGTCGGTTTCGCACGATTCCCGACGTGGTGGAGGGCGTGCGGATGCCCGCGCGATGCCGGAGCGCGCGACCGGACCGCCGCCGCCTCAGGCGAGGTCGGCGTTGTAGCGGTCGAGCACGTCTTGGATCGGCCCGTCGAGCACCAGCCCTCCCTTGTCGAGGTAGAGGCCACGAGTGCAGAACCGCAGCAGATCGCGCTCACTGTGCGAGACCAGGAACAGGGTGCGGCCGCCGGCCAGCAGTTCGTCGATCCGGGTGAAGCACTTGTCGCGGAAGCCCTTGTCGCCGACGGCGAGCACCTCGTCGACCAGCAGGATCGGCTCTTCCAACCGCGAGATCACCGAGAACGCGATGCGCACCTTCATCCCGCTCGACAGGTGCTTGTATGGCGTGTCCACGAAGTCGCCGATCCCGGCGAACTCGATGATCTCGTCGAAGGTCTGATCGATCTCGCTCTTGGGCATGCCGTGCAGACCCGCCGTCAGATAGACGTTGTCGCGAACCGTGAGGTCGTTGACGAAGCCGCCGGTGATCTCGATGAGCGGGGCGACGCCCCCGTTGACCTGTACCTCGCCGACATCCGGGAACATCACCTGCGCCACCAGCTTCAGCAGGGTCGACTTCCCCTGCCCGTTGCGGCCCACGACCCCGATCGACTCGCCGGGGTGCACCGTGAAGCTGACGTCCTTGAGGGCCCAGAACTCGCCCGGACGCGACCGGCGATCGCGGCCGGCGAACAGGTCTTTGAAGTTGCGCCGGGATGAGCGGTTGCGTTTGAAGCGGATGCCGACCCCGTCGACGCGCATCCCCCCGACCCCGATGGCCGCGGCGGTCTCTGCCTGCGCCATCAGATCTCCTTCAGCACGGTGCGGATCGTCCGCCGGAACACCAGGATGCCGACGACGACGATCAGGGCCGTCATCCCGGAGCTGACGGCGACGTCGAACCAGTTCAGATCCGCCGGGAAGAACGCGCTGCGGTAGAGCCCGATGATGCCCGAGAGCGGGTTGAACGCGCCCCAGAAGGTCAGGTGCAGCTTCTCGAGGTCGTTGAGGCCGTAGATGATCGGCGATGCGTAGAACAGCAGTCGGAGGATGAGCTTGACCGCCCGCTCCAGGTCGCGGAAGAACACCACAAGCGGCGCGATGATCAGGCCGAGCCCGAAGGTCAGGGCGGACTGCAGGATGATCGCCGGGATCCACAGCACGGCCTGCCAATGGAACGCGGCACCGGCGAACACCGCGATGAGGATCAGCACGGGGATGCTTGCGAGGAATTCGATGCCCTTGCTCAGCACGATGCGCCCGATCCAGATCGTGCGCGGGATCGTGGTGGACCTGATCAGCTTGCCCTCGCTGGTGAACGCCCGAGTGCTGTCCGAGATCGCGCCGTTGAACCAGGTCCAGGGCAGCAGGCCCGAGACCAGGAACACGATGTACGGGTCCTGCCCGATCACGTGGCGGTTGAAGACTTTCACGAAGACGAAGTAGTAGATGGCCGCCATCAGCAACGGATCGATGATCGACCAGAGGTACCCGAGGAACGACGTCGTGTACCGCACCTTCAGGTCGCGCGAGGTCAGGAGCCACAGCGAACGGCGGTACCGCTCGAAGGGCGACCAGCGGGCGCGGGGCAGCGTCGACGTGGTCACGCTGTCACCCTATCGGTGACAGCCGCGCAAACCCTCGGGAGCGGGCAGGGCTCAAGACCTCACGAGTGCCGATGAGAAAAGGGCGAACGATCACACAAACGAATTGGCGCGTTCCAGGTCTTCGGCGAAGTCGATCTCGACGGCGTACAGGTCAGAGATGTCGACCGGCGCGACGCGCAGCCTGTCGTCGGCGATGGCGGTCTCGATGCCGCGCTCGAAGTAGTCCTGGTCGCCGACCTTGGTGAGGTGGCGCAGCAGGGTCGCCTTCTCGGTGCTCGAGATGAAGTTGATACCGACGGCCTCGCCGAGCCCGCCCACGACCGTCTTGGACAGTTCGTGGATGAAGCCTTCGGCATCCGTCGTGTACTTGACCTCTTCGTCGGACACCTTGGCCGTGTTCACGCTGACGAAGCTGCGGTCGGCAGCGACCAGGTCGCCGACGCGCACCAGCACCTCGGGGTCGAAAACGACGTCGCCGTTCATCCAGAGCACGCCTCCGGCGCTGGATGCCTGCAACGCCCGCATGAGGCTCTTGCTGGTGTTCGTCTGGTCGTACTGCTCGTTGTAGACGTACGACGCCTGCGGGAACGCGTCGATGATGTGCTCGAGCTTGTAGCCGACCACGATGCTCACCGCGGCGTCGTTTCCGAACGCGGAGCGGATGTTGTCGAACTGCTGCTGCATGATGGTGCGGCCGTCGTTGAGTTCGGTGAGCGGCTTGGGGAGCGAACGACCGAGTCGGCTGCCCATGCCGGCAGCCAGGATCACGATCTGGGTGCTCGGCTTCGGGGTGCTCATGGCGATGATGCTCCTCAAGGTTTCGTCTGCGAGTGGATCGACGATGCTTGACAACTCAGCGGGGAGACTTCACCCGCTGTTCATGGCCGATCCGGCTGTGCGACACACCTTTGTGCTTCTGAGGATTCTAATCGGCGGCCCTGAGCCGTCAGCGGAACCTCAGGATTCCGTTGTCGATTCGTGACACGACTCTGAGGGATCTCCGAACCAGCGCCGAGTGAGCGTCGCTCGCTTGTCCCGGTTGATACGTTGTACCCGTGGAAGCCGAATCCGAACCGTCGACGCCGAAGCGTCAGGGTCCGGGAGGCAAGTCCGCAGCGGCCCGACCCGCTACCGGGCGACGCCCGGCGCCGTCCGGCGGCGCGGGATCCGCGGCATCGCGCAGCAGGCAGAAACCTGCGGCGTCGTCGGCAGGCAAGAGCGCCGTGAAGACACCCAAGGCGCCGTCTGCGGGCGCCGGTGCGCGCCGCGACGAGGGGTCGCCGATCCGCAGATCGGTCATCGAGACCCCGGTGCTCGGCTCGCCGCGCGTCGGGCCGCCGCGTCGGCACGACGAAGCGGCGGCGCAGGAGCCCGCGGTGGCCGAAGCGGAGCCGGCCCCCGAGGTCGAGGCGGCACCCGAGGTCGAGCCCGAGGCGCCAGCCGGTGGCCGAAGCGGAGCCGGCCCCCGAGGTCGAGGCGGCACCCGAGGTCGAGCCCGAGGCGCCAGCCGAGACCGAGATCGAAGCGGCACCCGAGGTCGCCACCGACGCGCCCGTCGAGACAGAAGCGGAAGCGGCACCCGAGGTCGAGGCGGCACCCGAGGTCGAGCCCGAGGCGCCGCCGAAGCCCGAGGCGCGCCCGGCCCCTCCCGAGCACACGCACTCCGGCCCGACGACGCGCGCGCGCGCCTCGCATCCCGTCTCCGCGCGCGCGCCGGTGATGATCGCCTCGGAAGTCGCGCTGTCGGTCACCGGGCTGAGCAAGTCATTCGGTGACACGGTGGCCGTCGACGCGATCGACCTGAGCGTTCCAGCTGGCTCCTTCTTCGGCTTCGTCGGCCCGAACGGCGCCGGCAAGACCACCACCCTGTCGATGGTGACCGGACTGCTGCGCCCCGACGCCGGCATCGTGAAGATCTACGGCGTGGATGTCTGGGCCAACCCCGCCGTCGCCAAGAAGTCGCTCGGCGTCCTGCCCGATCGGCTGCGACTGTTCGACCGGCTCACCGGCTCGGAGTTCCTGCATCACGCCGGAGCCCTCCGCGGCCTCGACCGTCAGACGATCAGCAGCCGCGTCGACGACCTCGAGCGCGCGTTCGGCATCGAGCACTCGGCGAAGCGCCTGGTCTCGGACTACTCGGCGGGCATGATCAAGAAGATCGGGATCGCGGCGGCCATGATCCACTCGCCGCGCCTGCTCGTGCTCGACGAGCCATTCGAGTCTGTCGACCCGGTCTCGGCGCAGGTGGTCATCGACATCCTGAAGAAGTTCGCGGGGGCGGGCGGCACGGTGCTGCTGTCGAGTCACAGCATGGATCTGATCGAACGCATCTGCGACGCGGTCGCGATCATCGCCGACGGCCAGATGCTGGCGAGCGGCCCGATGGCGGACGTGCTCGATGGGCAGTCGCTCGAGCAGCGGTTCGTCGAACTGGCGGGCGGCGCGACCGCAGTGGAGGGCATGGAGTGGTTGCAGAGCTTCTCCGACTGAAGTCCCGGCTGCTCCTCAACGGGTTCCGCCGCCCTCCAGCGCGCGTTCTCGGCTCGGCGATTCTGCTTGCGATCGCGGTCATCGGCCTGCTCGTGCTGTTCGTCGTCGCGTTCCGCGTGACCGAGTTCGACGGCGAGATCGTCGGCCGCGCGATCGTGCTCATCGGCGCCGGTGTCAGTCTCGCCGCGTTGTTGCTGCCCGCGATGTTCTGCCGATCGCAGTTGGTCGAGCCGAGGGCCTTCCTCGGCTACCGGATCGCGTCGGCCCCCCTGGCCGGCGCGTTGCTGCTGCTGACTCTGATCGGGCCGACGGCTCTTCTCGTGCCCGCGGCTCTCGTGCCTGTCGTGGCCTGGCGCTCATTCGACGGTGCGGCCCGTGTTGCGGCGGAGGCTGCCCCGCTGCTCGTGCTGCAGCTGCTCCTTCTCGTGCGGATCGGCGCGGCCGTCGGAGCGTTGTTGCAACGTCGCGCGCTGGTGCGGTCGTGGGTCAGGGCTGCCGGCGTCGTCATCCTGGCCGCCGCCGTGCTCCTGCTCGCCGGGCTGCTCCTGCCGAGGGCGGTACTGCTCGCCCCCGAGCGGATGCTCGCCCCCCTGTCGCCACTCGCGCGGCTTCTCGCCCGGCTGCAGCCCGAGCAGGTGGCGGATGCCGTCGGCGGCTCCCCGCTCGCCTCGCTGTGGGGCGCGCCCGGCCTCGCCGCCTCCGGGCTCGGGTCGCCACGCACCGCCCTCTGGATCGGCGGCGCCGTGATCGTCGCCCTCGTCCTGCTGTGGTGGGCGCTCGTTGCGGGGGCCCTGCGGCCGACCCGCAAGCAGAAGGTGACCAGAGCGGAGCGGGTTCCCCGCTGGTTCCGGCGGACACCCGCGACGCCGATCGGTGCCGTCGCCGCACGCAGCTTCATCTACTGGCTGCGCGACCCGCGCTACCGGGCGGTGTTCGGCATCCTGCCCCTGCTCCCCATTCTGACCGGACTCGCCTTCTTCGTCGGCGGGGTGCCCCTGCGTATCGGCGCGCTCGTTCCCCTGCCGCTGATGGTGCTCGTGCTCGCCTGGTCGACGATCCACAACGACATCGCATACGACTCGACGGCGGTGTGGGCGCACGTGGTCGCCCAGACGCGCGGCCTGCACGACCGGCTCGGGCGCGTGTGGCCGATACTCGCCTTCGGCGTCATCCTGATCGCAGTCGGCACGCCCGTCACGGTGTGGGCGCAAGGGGATCCGGAGTCGCTGCCGGCCATTCTGGGCATCACCATCGCCCTGCTGCTGGGCGGTGTGGGCGTGGGGAGCGCGATGTCGCCGCGCTTCCCGTACCCGGCCCCGCGGCCCGGCGACGGCCCGTTCACCTACCCGCAGGCCTCGGGGGGCACCGGCGGCGGAGCTCAGGCCGGCTCCTTCTTGCTGACGATCGTGGTCGCGCTGCCGCCGATCGCGGCGACGACGCTCTGGCTGATGGGATTCCCGGGTCCGCTGCCCTGGATCGCCCTCGCGGTCGGGCTGGCATCCGGAGCCGTCGCGCTGACGCTCGGCCTGCGCGGCGGGGCATCCGCGTTCGATCGCCGCGGGCCGGAACTGCTGGCCTTCACCATGCAAAACTAGAGGCATGAGCGCTGAGTCGATGAGCACGGTTGAACCGGGAAGCCCCGACACCGCCGGCGGCGGCGCGGGCACGGACCTGCTCGAAAAGGAGCTCCAGGAGCTCATCGAGAAGGAGCTCACCGAAGACGGCGACCACGACCGCTTCTCGCACTACGTGCAGAAGGAGAAGATCCTCGAGTCGGCGGTGACGGGCAAGCCGGTGATCGCCCTGTGCGGCAAGATCTGGGTGCCGGGCCGCGATCCCGAGAAGTTCCCGGTCTGCCCCGACTGCAAGAAGATCTACGACCGGATGAAGTAATCGCGGCGGCCTGGTCTACAGGTACCGCGTCGGGATCGCCGGCTCGCCCCGCGACAGCGAGAGCGCCTGCACCGGCAGCTCGGCCATCGCGGCCGCGTGGTGGGCCCGCGCCGCGTCGACGCCGGCGGTGCCGAGGTGCGTGTGGACGGGCAATCCGTCGCGCACCAGGTCGACGAGCAGCGGCCGCCCGGCGGAGGCGTCGACCGGCGGGTCTTCGACGTAGATGTCCTCGGCCACCGCGACCCCGTCGCGTAAGGTGCGCACCGGTTGCTTGCGCCCGGCGACGGTGGCTTTGCCCTCCGAGGTCTTGCCGACGGGCAGCCATCCGCCCGAGTCATTCAGGTGCGCGACGAGCTTGTAGACCATGCCGGCGGCGGGGGATCCCGATCCGGTGACCAGCGAGGTCCCGACCCCGTAGGAGTTCACCGGTGCCGAGCGCAGTGCCGCGATCGCGTGCTCGTCGAGGTCGTTGGTGACCGTGATGCGGGTATTCACGGCACCGAGCGCGTCGAGCTGCGCGCGCACTGCGCGCACCACGACGCCGAGGTCGCCCGAGTCGATCCGCACCGCGCCCAGTGACGGACCCGCCACGCGGATGGCAGTCTCCACCGCGGTCGGGATGTCATAGGTGTCGACCAGCAGCGTCGTGCCGACCCCCATGGCCGCGACCTGCGCACGGAATGCTTCCTCTTCGGAGTCGAAGAGCAGCGTGAAGGCGTGCGCGGCCGTTCCCATGGTCGGGATGCCCCACTCCAGCCCGGCCTCCAGGTTGCTGGTCGCCCCGAACCCGGCGATGTATGCGGCCCGGGCGGCCGCCACGGCGGACCGCTCCCCGGTGCGCCGCGAGCCCATCTCGGCCAGCGGCCGGTCGCCGGCGGCCGAGACCATGCGCGCAGCGGCCGACGCGACCGCCGAGTCGTAGTTGAACACGCTGAGCGCCAGCGTCTCGAGCACCACAGCTTCGGCGAACGTGCCCTCAACGACGAGCACCGGCGACCCCGGAAAGTAGAGCTCGCCCTCGGCATAGCCGCGGATGGTGCCCGAGAACCGGAATCCCTCCAGCCAGTCGAGCGTGGCGTCGCTGACGACGCGCTCGCGCTTCAAGTAGGCGAGTTCGCGCTCGCCGAAACGGAAGTCGTCAAGCAGCTGCAGCAGGCGGCCGGTTCCGGCGACGACGCCGTAGCGCCGGCCGGCAGGCAGGCGGCGGGCGAAGAGCTCGAACACGCTGCGCCGGAGCGCTCGGCCGTCGGCGAGCGCCGCATCGATCATCGTGAGCTCGTAGCGGTCGGTGAGGAGCGCGCTCGTCATGGAGTCGAGCCTAGAGGCCAACTCGGCCCCGGTATCCTGATGCGGTGACCGACAGCCTGCCGACCGACGCCCCGATCGGCGTATTCGACAGCGGCGTCGGCGGCCTCACGGTGGCGCGCGCCATCCTCGATCAGTTGCCGCACGAGTCCATCGTCTACGTCGGCGACACCGCGCACTCGCCCTACGGTCCCAAGCCGATCGCCGAGGTGCGTGCCTACGCGCTCCAGGTGCTCGACGACATGGTGGCGACCGGCGTGAAGGCGCTGGTCATCGCGTGCAACACGGCCAGCGCGGCGATGCTGCGGGATGCCCGCGAGCGCTACGAGGCGGCCAGCGGCATCCCGGTGGTCGAGGTGATCCAGCCGGCGGTCCGCGCCGCGGTCCGGGCCACGCGCAACGGACGGGTCGGCGTGATCGGCACGGTCGGCACGATCCAGTCACGGGCGTACGACGATGCGTTCGCCGCGGCATCCGGACTCGAATTGTTCAGCGCCGCCTGCCCGCGCTTCGTCGAGTTCGTCGAGGCCGGTGTGACCAGCGGTCCGGAGCTGTTCGCCGCAGCGGACGAGTACCTGGGTCCGCTGCGCGATGCCCGCATCGACACCCTGGTGCTCGGCTGCACGCATTACCCGCTGATGTCGGCGGCCATCCAATACGTGGTGGGCCAGGATGTGCGGCTCGTCTCGAGCGCCGACGAGACCGCTGCCGATCTCTACCGGGTGCTGGTGAGCAGCGGACTGGAGCGCACTGCCGTGGACGCCCCCACCCACACCTTCGAGAGCACCGGCGACGACAAGGCGGCGTTCCGGCGGCTGGCCTCGCGCTTTCTGGGGCCAGAGGTGACTCGCGTCGAGACCTTCGAAACCGGAACGATCCCGCTTCCCCGTGTGTGACACCCTCGCCTGAGCGCGATACCAACCCGAAAGGCATCATGACCCGCATCGATGGCCGCGACAACGACGACCTCCGCCCTGTGACGATCGAGCGCGGCTGGAGCAAACAGGCCGAGGGCAGCGCGCTGATCAGCTTCGGCGATACCCGCGTGCTCTGCACCGCGAGCTTCACCAACGGCGTTCCGCGCTGGCTGACGGGCAAGGGCCGTGGGTGGGTCACGGCCGAGTACTCGATGCTGCCGCGCAGCACCAACGACCGCATGGACCGTGAGTCGGTGAAGGGCCGCATCGGCGGCCGCACCCACGAGATCTCGCGCCTGATCGGGCGCAGCCTGCGAGCCGTGATCGACACCAAGGCGCTCGGCGAGAACACCTTGGTGATCGATTGCGACGTGCTGCAGGCGGACGGCGGCACCCGCACCGCGTCGATCACCGGTGCCTACGTGGCCATGGCCGACGCGATCGAATGGGGTCGCAGCAAGGGTTTCATCGGCAAGAGCGCGAAGCCCCTCATCGACTCGGTCGCCGCGGTCAGTGTCGGCATCATCGACGGTGTGCCCATGCTCGACCTGGCATACACCGAGGATTCACGCGCCGAGACCGACATGAACGTCGTGGTCACGGGCCTCGGCCTGTTCGTCGAAGTGCAGGGCACCGCCGAGGGCGCACCGTTCGACCGTGCGGAACTCAACACCTTGCTCGACCTGGCGCTCGGCGGAACGACCGCCTTGACCGCGCTGCAACGGGCCGCGCTCGAGCCGTACGTGGGCGGAGCGGCCACGCTGAGCTTGTGACCGGGGGCGTGGCGTGACGGTCTTCGTGCTCGCGACGCACAACGCGCACAAGGTCGACGAGCTGCGGCGCATTCTGGGGGAGCGGCTCGGGCATCACCAGTTGGTCGGGTACGACGGTCCGGAGCCGGTCGAAGACGGGGACAGCTTCGAGGCGAACGCGCTGATCAAGGCGCGGGCGGCGGCGGTCTTCACCGGCCTCCCCGCGATCGCTGACGACTCGGGGATCTGCGTGGATGCGCTGGGCGGGGCGCCCGGCATCCACTCGGCGCGGTATGCCGGTACGCGGGACGACGCGGACAACTACCGGCTGCTGCTGACGAACCTCGGCGGCGTGACGGATCGCGCGGCCCAGTTCGTCTGCGCCGCCGCGTTGGTGGATGTCGCCGCTCTCGACGGGGGATCGCCCTTCGAGCACACCGCGCGCGGGGTCTGGCCAGGGTCGGTGCTCGAGGCGCCGGCCGGGCAGGGTGGTTTCGGGTACGACCCGGTGTTCCGTCCCGATGGACTCGGCATCAGCTCGGCAGAACTGACCGCCGACGAGAAGAACGCGCAGAGCCATCGCGCGCGCGCGTTCGGGCTGCTCGTCGCGGTACTGCGCCGCCGCTACGGCTGAGGCTGACTACCCGACCCCGCGGCCGGGGGTCCTCGGGCGCCTCGGACGTAGGGGAACCTCCCCCAGAAACGCCATTTCGGTTCGCCCCGAATTCGGCGCGAACCGAAATGCGGTGTCGAGGTGCCTGCGCCCCTGACCCCGGCGGCACCCGCCCCGCCCCAGCGCCTACCCTGGAGGCATGGCCCACGATCACTCCGAGCGCGCGCACGGCAATCGCCGGCGGCTCGGCGCGGCGCTCGTGATTGTGGTCGTCGTGCTCCTGATCGAGCTGATCGGCGCGTGGCTGTCGGGGTCGTTGGCCCTGCTGGCGGATGCCGGCCACATGACCAGCGATGCGATCGGTCTGATTGTCGCCCTGGTTGCCAGCACGATCGCCGCACGGCCGGCCACCGACCGGCACACCTTCGGATTCCGCCGCGTCGAGGTGCTCGGCGCCCTGGTCAACGGCGCCCTGCTCACGGTCGTCGCCGTCACGGTCGCTGTCGAGGCGATCCGCCGCCTTCTCACGCCCGACACCGCGCACGTCAACGGCCTGCCGCTGCTGGTTGTCGCCGCGATCGGCCTGGTCGCGAACCTGGTCGCCTTCTCGATCCTGCGCGGCGGCGACCGCGACTCGCTCAACATGCGGGGGGCGTACCTCGAGGTGCTCGGTGACCTGCTGGGGTCGATCGCCGCGCTGGTGGCCGGTGTCATCATCCTGACGACCGGATTCGGCGCGGCCGACGCCATCGCCTCGCTGCTGATCGCCGCGCTGATCGTGCCGCGCGCGGTGTCGTTGCTCCGCGACGTGATCCGCGTGCTCACCGAGTCCGCACCGCGCGGTACCGACGCCGACGAGATCCGCGCGCACCTGCTGCAGACGGCCGGCGTCGTCGACGTGCACGACGTGCACGTGTGGACCATCACCTCGGGCGACCCGGTGTTCACCGCCCATGTCGAGGTCGAGCCCGGCGTGTTCGAGCGGGGCGAGACCGACGGGATGCTCGATAGCCTCGACGAGTGCCTCAAGGGGCATTTCGATGTGGCGCACTCGACGTTCCAGCTCGAGCCGGCGGGACACGCCGACCACGAGGGGGAGTCCCATCGTTGAGCGCGGCCGAACGGCCAGCGTCACCGAGGACTACCTGAAGGCGATCTACGCGCACTCGGAATGGCAGCCAGACACGCTGATCGGCAGCTCGCAGCTCGCTCAGCGCCTGGGGCTGGCTCCGAGCTCTGTCACCGAAATGGTGAAGAAACTGGTCGGGCAGGGCCTCGTCGAGCACGCACCGTACGGGGCGATCGGGCTGACGGCATCCGGACGCGCCGAGGCGCTGCGCATGGTCCGGCGTCACCGGCTGGTCGAGACCTGGCTTGTGCAGCAGTTCGGCTACGGCTGGGACGAGGTGCACGACGAGGCCGAGATCCTCGAGCACACCCTGAGTGACCGGCTTCTGGATGCCATCGATGCCCAGCTCGGACGCCCCACCCACGACCCGCACGGCGACCCGATCCCGGCCGCCGATCTGAGCATGCCCGCGTTCAGCGGCATCCTGGCGGCAGCGCTCGAGCCTGGAGCGCCGGGTCGCATCCTGCGCATCAACGATCACGACCCCGCCGTGCTGCGCGCGCTCGCCGCGGTCGGGATCGGGTTGGGCTCCACGGTGACCGGCGGACAGCTGGAGCCGGACGCCGCCCGGGCGGTGTGGGTGACCCCGGTCTGATAGTTTCGGTCTACCGAAATATTGGACATCGGAGGGCGCATGACCGAGCGCTCCGGGCTGCGCGGACTGCTGCCCCTGCTCGGACCGGCGATGGTCGCCGGCGTCGCCTACCTTGATCCGGGCAACGTGGCCAGCAATGCCAGTGCCGGGGCGCGCTACGGCTACCTGCTGGTCTGGGTCGTCGTGGTGGCGAACATCATGGCGTGGCTCGTGCAGTACCTCTCGGCCAAGCTCGGATTCTCGACGGGCGAGAGCCTGCCGGGTCTGCTCGGGCAGAGCCTGCGGCGTCGCGGTGCCCGCTACGCCTTCTGGGTGCAGGCCGAGCTCGTCGCCATGGCGACCGACATCGCCGAGGTGATCGGCGGCGCGATCGCCCTGAACCTGCTGTTCCAGCTGCCCCTGATCGTGGGCGGCATCATCACCGGCACCGTGTCGCTGCTGCTGCTCGCGCTCACCAACCGGCGCGGCTCTCGGGCGTTCGAGCGCGTGGTCACCGGGCTCGTGGTGATCATCGGCGTGGGGTTCTGCGCCGGCATCCTGTTCGCACCGGTTGACGCCGCGGCCGCCGCGGGCGGCCTGCTGCCGCGCTTCACCGACTCGGGCTCGGTGGTGCTCGCCGCATCGATCCTGGGCGCGACCGTCATGCCGCACGCGATCTACGCGCACTCGGCCCTCACCCGTGACCGCTTCGGGCTGGTGGATGACGGTGCCGACCGCCACCGCGTGCTGCGCGCGACCCGGGTCGACGTGACCGTGGCCCTGGCCGTCGCCGGGACGGTCAACGTGGTGATCCTGCTGCTCGCGGCGTCGACGCTGCCGGGCGTGGATGGCGCGGGCTCGCTCCCTGGCGCGCACGCGGCCATCTCGGCGGCGCTCGGGCCGGTCGTCGCCACCTTGTTCGCAGTGGGCCTGCTGGCGTCGGGACTGGCATCCACCTCGGTCGGCGCCTACGCGGGAGCCGAGATCATGCAGGGACTGCTGCATGCGCACGTGCCGATGCTCGTCCGTCGGCTGGTCACGCTGATCCCAGCCCTGCTGATTCTCGTGATCGGCGTCGACCCGACGCGGGCGCTGGTGCTCAGTCAGGTGGCGCTGTCGTTCGGGATCCCGTTCGCCCTGATCCCGCTGGTGCGCTACACCGCGCGACGCGCGCTGCTGGGCGACGCGACCAACCGGTGGTGGACCACGGCGCTCGCCGTGGTCACGGCCGCGCTGCTGGTCGGGCTGAACGTCACGCTGATCGTGCTGCTGCTGGGCGGCTGACCGGGCCGCCGCCGGCGCCTCAGGCCTTCTTCGGCTTGCCCTGGAACACGCTCGGGTCGAGCACCGCATCCTTCTCGCTCATCGCGTCGGTGAGTGCCTGCTGCTCGCGCCTCGGCGCGCGGCCGAGCGCCGAGCGGATGGTGTGGAACGTCGTCGGGATGATCGCGATCGCCACCGCACCGAGCAGGATGAGATCGATGTACGACACGATGAAGTCGCGCAGCGGCGGGATGTAGTTGAGCAGGTACCCGGCGAAGGTCAGGCCGCGAGCCCCAGATCAGCGCGCCGATCGCGTTGTAGAGCGAGTAGCGGCGGTACGGCATGTGGCCGACGCCCGCGGCGACCGGGGCGAAGGTGCGCACGATGGGCACGAACCGCGCGGCGATCACCGCGAGGCCGCCGAAGCGAGTGAAGAAGCGCGTTGGTGCGCTCGACGTTCCTGCGGCTGAAGAAGCCGCTCTCTTTGCGTTCGAAGACGCGCGGGCCGGCCTTGCGCCCGATCAGATAGCCGGCCTCGCCGCCGAGGAAGGCGGCGGCCGAGATGGCCAGGCAGACCCACCAGATGTCGATGTGGATGACCTGCTTCGCACCCGGAAAGGCGAGCACGCCCGAGATGACCAGCAGGGTGTCGCCCGGCAGCACGAAGCCGACCAGCAGGCCGGTCTCGGCGAACACGAAGGCGCACACCACCACGAGCGCCCACACGCCGAACCCCTCGATGAGATTCTTCGGATCGAGCCACGGGATCAGGCCAGTGACCGGGTGCACGAAGACGGGGTGCAGCAGAGCGGGGAGCATCAGCACAGCGTACCGGGTGGCACTGAACCGACTATGTGGCGTCTGTGAGAGTTTCGCCAGGTTGGGACCCGGCATCCAGCTTGGCTCGCCGGTCCATCCGCCAGGCCCGGATGCCGGCGACCACCGAGATCGCGATCACCACCCCGGCGATCACGTACGACGCCACCCGCACCTGCGGGTTGGATGCCGCGAAGTATCCGATGACCGTGATCGCGACCGCCCAGGTCAGGGCGCCGACGATGTTGGCCGTGGCGAAGCGCGCGTACGACATCCTGCTGATCCCGGCGATCGGCGCGATGAACACGCGCCCCCACGGGATGTAGCGCCCGATCACCACCGACCACCAGCCGAACAGCTCGTAGAACCGCTCGGTGCGCGCGACGGCCTTGCGCACCCAGGCACCCCCGCGCCGGGTGAGCACGGGTTTGCCGAGCCGCCGGCCGGTCCAGAATCCGACCTGATCGCCGGCGAACGCGGCGACGCCCACACCGCTGGCCAGGATCCAGATCGAGATGTGATCGGACGCTGTGCCGGCGATGATCCCGGCCGCGAACAGCAGCGAGTCACCGGTGATGAACGGGATGATCAGCCCGACGAACAGCGCGGTGCCGACGAAGACCAGGCCCCAGACCGCCAGGTAGAACAGCACGGCTCCCGAACTCGCCAGAAGGTCGGCCAGTTGGCCGTCGATCGACGAAGCCGGCAGGAGGAGCGCCATCCGCTCAGCCTAGGGGCGAGAATGGATGCTGTGCCCAAGCTTGCCGCTCTCGCCATCCTGGTCGCGCTCAGCGTGACGCTTGCGGGCTGCGCGACGACCGGGCAGACCAGCGCGCAGGGCACGCACACTCCCTCGGCGACGCCGACCCCCACACCCACCCCCACGCCCACGCCGGTCGCGACACCGCTGAGCCTGAGCGTGCGCGAGCCGCCGGTGCGCGACACGATCTCGGTCACAGGCATCGTGCGCAACTTCCCGATCGACGGGGTCAAGAACAAGGACGAGATCATCCTGGTTCAGGTCTCGGTGACCACCGGCGGCAGCTACTGGTCCGGATGGGACACCACCCGACTGCTGCTGATCGACGCGGCCGGCCACGAGTATCCCCCGAAGACCCTCGACAACATCACCGCCGCGATGACGAAGTGGGGATTCACGCCGTTCGAAGCGGCGAACAACGGCAGCAGCATCCCGCACTCCTCGACGAGCGCCCCGGGCTGGGTCGCGTTCGACGTCTACAACGTGACCCAGCCGCTCTATTTCGCCGACCGGCGGGTGCCGGTCGAGGGCAACGGTCCGCCGAGCACGTACACGGTGGCGCTTCCGCCCGCGCCGTAGCGACCTGAGCCTGTGGTCTTGCCGAGTCTTGGACTCCTGGCATAGACACCGGCACTCCCGCGGGCGTACGGTGCGGTCAGTTGCTCCGGACCTTGGCCGCTGACCTGTTCGCGCCGATCCGGGAGAAACTCACATGAATGCCTTGCTCGTTGTGATCGCGGTGGTCGCGATCGTCCTGCTGCTCACGGGCGGTTTCGTCCCGACCCTCAACTTCCTGCTGTGGGTGGGAATCGTGCTTCTGGTCATCGCCGTGATCGTCTTTCTCGCGCGAACGATCTCGGGGCGCCGCAGCTACGCGCACCGCTTGTCGCGCCCGGCTGGGTCGGTGCGGAAGGTGGGACTCGAACCCACACGCCTTTCGGCACAGGAACCTAAATCCTGCGTGTCTACCATTTCACCACTCCCGCGAGCAGGTGAAGTCTACGGAGTCACGGCTGCTGATCCGGCGACACGTACGGCTGGCCGCCGACGATGATCGAGCGCTTCGAGTCGGGGTGCTCGGGGTCGTAGCGGATCGGGATCGTGTCGCCGATGTCGTAGAACCCGCCCGTGATGCCGGTGCGGAAGTAGCGCTTCGTGCCCTTCGTGTCGGTGAAGCTCAACGTCATCCGCTGATGCTGGATGTAGTTGACCTGCCCGTCGACGCCGATGCTCTCGATCGTGGCGGTGGTGTCGACACCGCGGGCGCGGGTGACCGCCACCGCGGATCGGCGCAGCACCCAGAGCACGAAGCACACGGCGGCGACTGCATAGGGCACGGCGACGAACCAGAACCCCTCATGGATGACGCTGGTCGGGTCATCGAGCGCAATTGCCGAACTGAGCACCAGGAACAGCCCGCCAACGTAGCTGACGCAGTACGCCGCGAGCACCCACGGAGTCGGCCGCACCACGTAGGAGCCGAACAGCCCGGCTGCGACTGAGATCAGGACGTACGCGACGAGGGTCCAGAGCTGGTCGCCACCGCTGGCCTGGTTGATGACGAAGAGCACGGGGGCGATCAGCACGCCGACCACGGCGACCGGCAACCCGAAGGGGAGCAGGCGGTGGCGGATGGTCTTGGCGACCTCATCCGGGTTCGTCGTCGACATGCGCCCATAATAGAAGCGCGAGGGGCTTGCCGGGGCCAGCGGAACCGGACGAACATGGCTGGCATGAGCACCCAGAATGTGCTGCTGGTCGGAATCCTGTTGCTCTCCCTGGTCGCCGTCGAGAGCGGCGGCTTGTTCATGAAACGCGTCGTCGAGGGCCGGGCGCCTGCCAACGAGCTGCAGCGCGGCTTCTTCCGCGCCGGACACGCGCACGCTGCGGTGCTGCTCATCCTGAGCATCGCGATTCTGGCGGTGATCGATCACGCGGCGCTGCCCAGCGGCCCCGACATCCTGGCCAGGCTCGGAGTGCCGATCGCGGCGATTCTGATGCCCGCGGGGTTCTTCCTCTCCGTGATCGGAAAGGATCCCGCCAAGCCCAACCGACTGATCGTGCTGCTCTGGATCGGCGCGGCCAGCCTCACCCTCGGACTGCTGGCCGCCGGGATCGGGATGATCGTCGGTGCTGCTCAGACGATAGCGGGCTGACCGCACCTCAGCCGGTCGTCAGCTCGTCGTCAGCCACGTCATCCAGACGTCGTAGCCGGTGACCGTCGTTCCGACGTTCTTCACCGTGATGGCGACGGAGTGCCGGTCGCCGTTGTAGTTGTCGCGGTCGTAATGGTGCACGACGCCGGTGATCTCGACGGCGCCGTGCGAGGTGCCGTGCGGCCCGACCGCGCCCGGCGGGTTGGCCGCGGCCCAGAAGCTGAGCGGCGTCTGCTGCGGTGGGTTCTTCCAGGTGATGGTCTGGGATGCCCCGCCCGCCAGTCCGGTTCTGCTGTAGATCTTCTCCTGCTGAATCTGGTTCGCCATGGCGGACAGGGTAGTCGCGCGGGGTGGCGCGCGTTCCGACAGTTTTTCGGCGTGACACGCCGTGTGCGCGGGCCGCGGCGCGGCGTGTCGCCGCGAGATGTTGCTGACCTGCGCAGCCGGCCCGCAGCATCCTGAACCTGGCGTCGTGTGGACAACTCCGCCGGCCGCGCCAGCACACCCGCCACACTGCTTGCGTGACCAGCGCGATCGGCCTCATCACCGAGAGGGTGCGCGAGCGCGTGCGCCTCGACGGGGTGGACCTCGCGGGCGATGAGGCGCTCGCGGCCCGGCTGGTGCGCGACGAGGTGCAGCGCTACAGCGAGCACGCGTTGGGCGGCTCGCACCCTCTCCTCTCCGATGAGACCGCAGTCACCCGCCAGGTCGTGGCCACGCTCACCGGGTTCGGGCCGCTCCAGCCGTTCCTCGACGACCCGAGCGTCGAGGAGCTCTGGATCAACGGCCCGGACCGGGTGTTCATCGCTCGCGAAGGCGTCTCGGAGCGCGTCGACCTCGCCCTCACCGAGTTGCAGGTGCGCGAGCTGGTCGAGCGGATGCTGCACTCCACCGGGCGCCGGGTCGACCTGAGCTCACCGTTCGTCGACGCCTCGCTCCCCGACGGATCGCGGCTGCACGTGGTCATCCCCGACATCACGCGCGCGCACTGGGCCGTCAATGTGCGCAAGTTCCGCCGCGGCATCCGGGATCTGCGCGAACTCACCCGGCTCGGCTCGCTGACGAAACAGGCCGCCGAGTTCTTGCACCTCTGCGTGCGCAGCGGGCAGAACATCCTGGTGTCGGGGGCGACGCAGTCGGGCAAGACGACGCTGCTCGGTGCACTGCTGGCGAGCGCCCGGCCCGACGAGCGCGTCGTGACGGTCGAGGAGACCTTTGAGCTGTCGGCCTCGAGCCCCGACTGGGTGGCGATGCAGTGCCGCCAGCCGAGCCTCGAGGGCACCGGCGAGATCACCCTGCGGCGGCTGATCAAGGAAGCCCTCCGGATGCGCCCCGACCGCCTCGTGGTCGGTGAGGTGCGCGAGGCTGAGTCGCTCGACCTGCTGATCGCACTGAACTCGGGGCTGCCGGGCATGTGCTCGATCCACGCCAACCATGCGCGTGATGCGCTAGCGAAGCTGTCGACCCTGCCGCTGCTGGCCGGGCGCAACATCGATTCGGGATTCGTCGTGCCGACGGTGGCGTCTGCGATCGACGTGGTGGCGCACGCCGAACTCGAGCGCGGCGGGCGGCGACGGGTGGTGGAGATCGTGGCGACGACCGGACGAGTGGTCGACGGGGCGCCCGAGGCGACGACGCTGTTCGCGCTGGCGGGTGGACGGGGCGGTGTGCTCGAGGGCAACGGGGGAGCTGCCCGAGCGGGCGGCGAAGTTCCAGCGGGCGGGGATCGATCCCGCGGTGATCTTGCGGGCGGCGTCGTGACGATCGCGGTCGGGTCTGTTGCTCGGGGCGGGTCTCGTGCTCGGGATCTCGCCGTGGGTGTGGCCGCGCGCAGCGGCATCCGGCCCGCGCCGCGGATCGACCGTCGACGGCCTGCGTGTGCGGCTGCGTCAGGCGGGTCTTCCGCAGGTTTCCGCTGGCGTCTTCATTGTGGTGAGCGTGCTGCTCGGGGTGGCCGTGCTCGCGCTCGTGACGATCGTCACCCCGGTGCTTGCCCTTGGCGTACTCGCGGGGTTGGTCGCCGGGATGCTGCCGCTCGCCCTGCTCACCGCCCGGGCCCGCGTACGGCGCCGCGCCCTGCGCGCCGCCTGGCCCGACCTCGTCGACCACCTGGTCTCGGGGCTGCGATCGGGACTCCCGCTCGCCGAGAGCGTGGGCGCTCTCGCCGTGGTCGGCGCGCCCGAGACGCGGGATGCCTTTGTGCAGTTCGAGCGCGAGGTGCGATCGAGCGGAGCGGTGTCACCCGCGCTCGACGCGCTGAAGGAGCAGCTGGCCGACCCCGTCGCCGACCGGATCGTCGAGACGCTGCGGATGGCGCGCGAGGTCGGCGGTACCGAGTTGCCGACCGTGCTGCGCAACCTGGCCGCGTCGCTGCGCGCCGAGATCGCGGTGCGGGCGGAGGCGGAGGCCCGGCAGTCCTGGGTGTTCGCGGCGGCGCGCCTCGGAGTCGCGGCGCCCTGGATCGTGCTCGTGCTGCTCGCCTCGCGGCCCGAGGCGGCGTCTGCATACAACTCGCCGCTCGGTCTGCTGGTGCTGGGAGCCGGACTCGCGGTCACGATCGTCGCGTACCGGCTGATGATCGCGCTCGGGCGGCTGCCCGAGGAGCGGCGGTGGTTCGCGTGAGGTGCCCGTCGTGACGCCGGCGCTCGCGGCATCCATCCCGCTCGGCATCGTGCTCGGCCTCGGGCTGTGGTCGCTGCTGGCGCTGGTTCCGCGCATCGGCGCTCCACGGCTGGCCGACCGGATCGCGCCGTACCTGGTCGACGTCTCGCCGGCGGCGCGCGACCGGGCCTCGCGCCGCCCGGCAGAGCCTGCGTCGCTCATCGCAGGACTGCTCGCGCCCGCCGGAGTCCGTGCCCAGCGCACGCTCGCCGGACTGCTCGGTGGCGACGAAACCGTCGCCAAGCGGCTGCGTCAGGCCGGTTCGACCATGACGGTGGAACGCTTCCGCTCCCGCCAGTTGCTCTGGGCCGCGGGTGGCGCCGTGATCGGGGCGCTGCTGGCCACGCTGGCGTCACGGGTCTCGGCGCGCGGGCGTGCCCGTGCTCGTCGGGGTGGTCGTGGTGGCCGCCGCCCTCGGTCTCCTCGCGCCGGAACAACTGCTGAGTCGCGCGGCCCGCGCCCGGCTCGCTCGTATCTCGGCCGAGCTGCCGACGGTGGTCGAGTTCTTGACGCTGGCGCTTTCGGCGGGGGAGGGCATCCTGGATGCCCTGAAGCGCGTCGCCCGCACCGGCAACGGCGAGCTGGCCCGCGAGCTCGGTCGGGTGGTCGCCGAGGTCAACGCGGGGCGACCGCTGCCGGATGCGCTGCAGCGGTGCTCCGCCACGATCGGCCTGCCCGCTCTGACCCGCACGATCGACCAGCTGCTCGGCGCGCTGGAGCGCGGCACCCCGCTCGTCGAGGTGCTGCGCGCGCAGGCGCAGGATTCCCGCGAAGACGGCAAACGGCAGCTGCTCGAGGCGGCAGGCAAGAAGGAGGTCGCGATGCTCGTGCCGTTGGTTTTCATGATTTTGCCCGTCACGATCGTCTTCGCGATCTTCCCCGGGATCCTGGTGCTGCGGCTGGGTTCTAGTTCGACTATCCCGCCACAGGAAGGACTGGGCCGATGCCAGGCGAGGCGAAATCGTCGAGCGAGGCTTGCATCTTCTGCGACATCGTGGCCGGACGCGCTGAGGCGAGTGTCGTGTTCGAGGATGAGATCGTCGTCGCCTTCATGGATCGGTACCCAGCCACGCGTGGCCATGTTCTTATCGTGCCGCGCCTGCACGCGGATGGTCTGGAAGATCTGGACGCCGCCACCGGCGCGCACGTGTGGTCGGTTGGTCATCAACTGGCGCGAGCCCTACGTCGCTCTGGGATTCGCTGTGAGGGGGTCAACGTCCTCGTGTGCGACGGAGAGGCTGCCCTCCAGACCGTCTTTCATTTCCACCTCCACGTCATCCCGCGTTACGCGAGCGACGGCTGGACCCTGAGCGATGCCGCCTCACCGCAACGCGACAGAGCCCTGCTCGACGCGGACGCGAACTCGATCAAGAACGCCATGACTTCGACGCGCTGACGAATGTTGTTCGTCTCGTTCAGTGGCTGACGCCAATGACAAGCTCAGTCGTCGGTAGACGGTCTTTCATGCCAGGCGAGAAGGATTTCGCGAACGCCCACGACTAGACCAACCGAAGCGGGCAGTCCCGTGAAGAGCAGTGCGTAGGGCCACCCATAGTCGGGGCTGAGCGCGAAGTAGGTCGCGGCAACGCTCAGCAGGAGGCCGGCTGCGACAAAACCGAGGCCGCGTTTCACTCGCTGGCGATGGCTCATGTGAGCACGATAGCGACTTGACGCGGATGCGCATGGGCCGAACTGTCGCAAATCGATCAGGATCCCGCTGGTGTTCCCAATCTTGGTCCGCGTCGCCGAGCGGCCGCGCCCAGCATCGTAAGCTCTGCTCATGTCCGACGATGAAGAGCTTTCGCTCTACGCCCCCCGGAGCCTCGTCGACGTCGAACCGGCGTCGGCGGAACAGGAACTCGTCAGTGTGGCTGCGCCCGCGCCCCGCGTGCGGTGGGGCCGTGCGACCGCGCTCCAACTCGCGGCGGGTGGCATCGCCGGATTCCTGGTGCCGTTTTGCTTCTATGTTGTTCCGCAGGGGCAGCTGTTTGGCGCGATCGGCCTCGTCGGTGATGCGATCTGGATCGTCATCTTCATCATCAGCGCAGCGGTGGTCGGGGTGGTCGGTGGTGGGATCCCGCTCCTTGTTGCATGGCTCTCGTGGCTCGTCGTCTCGCGCAGCCGTCGTGGTCTCCGTCGCGAGATGCTGGCGGCGGTCCTGGGCGCGATCGGGGGATCCCTAGTCCCGAGCGCCCTGCCGTTCGTGCTGATGGCCGGCATCGGAGCGCCCTGGCCGTTTTATGTCGGAACGGTTCTACTCCTGGGCGTCATTCCGGGTCTCGCGTTCGCGCTCTGGGTCGCCGCGGCCTGGCGTCGTGCGCGGAAAGCAGCCGCCGATCCCCTCAGCTGACCGCGGCAGTGTCCTCAGTCGATGAGGAGCCCGCTGGTCTTCTTGACCTGCTGGTTAGCGATCCGCGCTCTCAACCACGCCTCTGCTTCCTGAGTGAACAGCTGCCGAGGCAATGGCGTGAACGTAGGTCTGTCCGCGCGCTGGAGAATCACGTGGTCGCCGACGATATCGGCCGAACTCCAGAGCCCGTACGAGTTATCGCTGGCGATCATCCAGTCGCGAAGGCCCAGGGCACCCTGCCGAAGGGGCACCGAATAGGTGCAACCGGCTGGAACCATCGTGCGGGTGCGTCGGCGTCGTCGGCAACGATTCGACGATAGTTCGCGTTCATCCCTGCCTTCCAGACCCCGAGTGGGGCACGGCCTACCCGGGCCGCTCCAGCTCCTGCAGCACCTCAACGCTGCCGCCGAACGCCAGATTGGGTGCCCCCTTCGCGACCTCGAGCGCCTCGTCGAGCGAGTCGAACTCCACCATCGACGCGCCTCGCACGACCCTGTCTGCATCCGTCACCCCTGCCGCGCTGACGACCTTGCCGCCCGCGGTGCGGATCCCGTACTCCTCACCGAGCGCGGCATTCCACGCGCCCCATGCCGCACGATTCTCCGCGACGCGATCCGCGGGCACGGGATCGGGCCCGGCTCGGTAGATGAAGATGAACGATGCCATGCCAGCACGCTAGCGCGGCGCGGCACCTCCTCTCGCGCGTCGGACCCCCGCCCTAGGATGACGCAGTGCCCACCCTCGGCGAACTGATCGCACCCCGCCGGCTGGGTCGCGATTTTCGCTGGCTGGTGTCGTCGTCCTGGACCACGGACATCGGCGACGGCATCGCCCTCTCGGCGGCTCCGCTGCTGATCGCGTCGCTCACCTCGTCGCCGATCCTCGTCGCGGGCGGCCTGCTGATGCAGTACCTGCCCTGGCTGCTGTTCGGGCTGTTGGCGGGGTCCATCGCCGACCGCCACGACCGGCGCCGGCTGGTCATGATCGCCGATGGATCGCGCGCCGTGATCGTGGCCGGACTGGTCGCCTTCCTGGTCACCGGCCAGGTGACGGTGTGGATCGTGCTCGGCATGGCGTTCCTCTACGGCACCGCCGAGGTGTTCGCCAACACGGCAGGATCGACCCTGCTGCCGATGCTCGTCAAGCCGGCAGACCTCGGCGTGGGCAACGCACGCATGATGGGCGGATTCCTCGTCGGCAACCAGCTGATCGGGCCGCCGCTCGGCGCCTTCCTGTTCGCGGCGGGCACGTTCTGGCCGTTCGTGACGCAGATCGTGTGCGTGAGCCTGGGCGTCATCCTGATCTCGCGGATCGCGCGCACCCCGGTGCCACCCAAGGGCGAGTCCGTTGCGGGGCAAGAAGTTGGGCGGCCGACGCACCCGATCCGCGAGGGCCTGCGCTGGCTGCGCGGCAACCCGCCGGTGCGAACCCTGGTGATCATCATCCTGGTGTTCAACGTGACCTGGGCCGCGCCGTGGAGCATCCTCGTGCTCTACGCGACCAAGCATCTCGGCCTGGGAGCGGTGGGCTACGGGGCCCTCACGACGGCGGCCGCGATCGGCGGCCTGCTCTCGACCTTCGCGTTCGGCTGGCTGGAACGCCACGTGAAGTTCGCGACCCTGATGCGCATCTGCCTGTCGCTCGAGGTGCTGATGCACCTGTCGTTCGCGCTCACGACCTCCGGCATCGTCGCCCTGGTCATCATGTTCGGATTCGGCGCCTACGCCTTCGTCTGGGGCACCATCTCGACCACCGTGCGGCAACGGCTGGTGCCGCTCGAGCTGCAGGGTCGCATCGCCTCGGTCAACATGGTCGGCGTCTTCGGCGGCCTGGTGATCGGCGAGCTGCTCGGCGGCGTGATCGCCCAGACCTGGGGGCTGACCGCACCGTGGTGGTTCGCCTTCGGGGGATCGCTGATCACCCTGATCATCGTGTGGCGGTCGATCTCGCACATCATGGCCGCCCGGCCGGTCATCGATGACGCCCCCGCCGACGCGCTCGAGGATTGACAGCCCGCCTTTACCGGGCCCGAACATCGGGCTGACGCGCGACGAACGCGCGGCTGACAGCCTGAGAACATGACTCGGATCCCGCGCCTGGCCGCTGCCGTGCTGAGTTGCGTCGTGGCGGTCGCCGCCCTGTCGGGGTGCGGCGCGCTCCGCGGCGGAGCCCGGCGTCGGGAGCCGGCCACCGGCGCGGCGACTTCCTCGGCCACCTCGATCCCGGTCGGCACCGCGTCGCACACCCTCCAGGTCGACGGCGTGACCCGCACCTACCTGAGCTACCGCCCCGCCAACGTCAGCGATCCCGCGCCATTGGTGATGATGCTGCACGGCGGATTCGGCTCGGCGGCTCAGGCCGAGTCGTCGTACGGCTGGGACGCCGAAGCCGACGCCGAGCATTTCGTCGTCGTCTACCCGAACGGCGACGGCCGCGCATGGAACGTGGGCGGGGGATGCTGCGGCGCCCCCGGCCGCACGAACGTCGACGATGTCGCATTCCTCTCGGCGGTGGTGCACGACGTCGAGGCAGCCATGCCGATCGACCCGACCCGGGTCTTCGCTACCGGCATCTCGAACGGCGGCATGATGGCCTACCGGCTGGCCTGCGACACCGACCTCTTCGCGGCGATCGGCGCCGACTCGGCGACCCTGCTCGGCGACTGCCCGTCGCCGCATCCGCTCTCGGTGCTCGCGATCCACGGCACGGCCGACCACAACATCCCCTACGACGGCGGGGAGGGGTCGGGCTTCGCCAAGATCGACGGACCCAGCATCCCGGATGTCAACCAACTGTGGCGCACCGCCGATTCGTGCGGGCCGCCGGCCTCGACGACGACCGGTCAGATCACCACCTCGACAGCGAGCTGTTCCGGCTCGCGCACCGTCGAACTCATCACGATCGACGGCGCCGGCCACCAGTGGCCCGGCTCGACGAAGGGCCGGCAGGGCGCAGACACACCCTTCGCCGGTCTCGATGCCACCGCGGTGATCTGGGCGTTCTTCGCGGCGCATCCGGCGACGTCGAGCTAGCGGTCCACAGTCGCCGTCGAGCCAGAACCGGGGATCAAACAGGATGTCCGTGCGTCGTGGCTAGGCGGCGGCGCCGGCAGGGGCATCGACCCCAGCACCGACCGCGCTGGCTGGAGCGAGCGGGGCCTGGCCGCTCAAGAGGTCTGACGGATCAGCCAACAGGCCCGACGGCTCCGGTCACGCCCGTCGATCCGGTCGGGCCGGATCCACCGGTCGGTCCCACGGGGCCGGTCGGTCCTGTCGGTCCGACGGAGCCGGTGGCCCCGATTTCGCCCGTCGCCCCGGTCGGTCCGACGGTCCCGGTCGGCCCGGTGGGTCCGACGGTCCCGGTCGGCCCGGTGGGTCCGACGGTCCCGGTCGAGGAGCCGGTTGGCCCGGTCTGGCCCGGTCGGTCCTACGGCGCCATTCGCACCGTTGGTACCGTTCACGCCATTGGTACCGTTCACTCCGTCGGTGCCATTCGCGCCGTCAGCGCCGGTCGCGCCAGTCGCCCCGACCGCGCCGGTGGGACCGGTCGCGCCGTCTTTCCCATCCTGGCCGGCGGGCCCGGCGGGGTGGGGGATCAGAAGCTCGACTCCGCCGACCAGGACCGCTGTCGCGGCCGCTGTTCCGATGACCAAGAGAACGTCACGACGTGATGGCAACGGTCATCCATTCGATCCGGGGGCGGGTTGGTTGATGCTACCAGCGGTCTGCTCGTCGAGGGACCTCAACACGTACTCGAGATGTTCCCGGTGGTCATCGGGCATGGCGCCCTCGGCGAGCAGCTCATGGCAGAGTCGAGCGGCGAGCGCGCCCTCGCCGATCCGCCATGCCGCATCCGCCTTCTCGAACCGTGATGCCCAGGCGTAGACCCAGTCCTCGACGAACAGGGCATCGTCGGGCCTGGGCACCGAGACGGCCAGGTTGGCGAACACCCAGGCCAGGTGGTGACGCCGGCGCAGCCGGTTGATACGAGCCAGGTGATACAACGGTTCGGCCCGAGTCGGTCGCAGTTCCCAGGCCTCCTGCAGCGTTTCGGTCGCCTCGGTCAGACCCAGTTCGTGCTCCATGACCCCCTGCTGCATGCGGGCGACGAAGATCTCCTCATCCCACCCGCCGAGATCGGCGCGGCGCCGATACAGCTCGCGCGCGGCCGCGTGCTCACCACGATCGCGCTGGGTCTGCGCCAGGTAGAACAGGCTCCGCGGGTCGTCGGGATGCTCCCGCAGCGCGGCAGTCAGCAGTTCGAGGTCGCGCTCGAACTTCTGGCCGCGACTGCCGCCGTCGGCATGATGGATGATGCGCAGGGCCTCGAACCGCGCGCTCACGAAGGGCTCGTCGCTGCTGAGAAACTCGTGGGTCCGCCCCACGTAGTGCCATGGCCGGTTTGCACGGACGAGGTAGGGCATGCGATAGCGCAGGCCCCCGAGCACCTCGACCAGCGCCGCGTCACCATCGAACTCCGAGAGCCGGTCGGCCAGATCGGGATCGAACTCGATGGTCATGTCCGCGTCGAGCAGGAGGAGCCAGTCGTCATCTCCCGCGCCGTGACTCGCCCAGGTCACGAGCTCGGTGCGGTTGATCGCGAAGTCGGTCCATCTGCTCTCGCGCAGCTCGCCGGGCACCGCGGTCAGCGCGCGGCGCGTCCTGTCGATCGTGTCGTCGACAGAACCCGTGTCGATGATCCGCCAGCTCGAGATCACCGGGAGAACGCTGGCGACCGCGCGCTCGATGGTCGCCGACTCATCGCGGACGATCATCGTGAGACGGATCGTCGCCGTCACGCCGTCACGCTCGCCGCGTTCTGCGAACTCATCACGGGGGTCATCCGTTCCATGACCTCGTGCAACCGGGCCGACGCGATCCACGCCTCCTCGTCTTCGCGGCCGAACGAGACGAGCAGGCGGTCACCGTCCAGCACCATCCCGGTGGCGAACTCCACACCGACCGAGAGGAAGGTCAGTCTCACGGACTCGCGCGACGGCATCCCGTCGCCGGTCACCGTGACGAACCGGTGGACGTACCGCCTCGACCAGTCGGGCATCGTGATCGACTCGTGAACGACGAACAGCAGCTCGTCGCCCACGGCAACGCCGCCGGCTCCGCCGCGCGCATCGCCCCAGGTGGAGGCGACCGGCGCGTCGAGCTCCAGTTCGCCCGTTCTCAGGTCGAGGCGCCCCAGAACGAGCGGGTCCCAGCTGTAGGCGACCATGAGGGTCGTCTCCTGTGCGTCGAACGGCACCCAGTTCTTCTCGTGGCGCAGCGGATCGGGGCCGGCGACCAGCCGTTCGCGCGTCACCGAGCCGTCGTCGGCGATGTCGAGCAGGATCATCCGGCACAGGCCGGTCGAGTCGCGATCGCGCACGGAGGCGAGCGCGCCGAGGCGGCCGGCCGATTCGAACAGCCGAAGGTCTTCGTAGCCGCGGATCCCGCTGTCCACCGTGAGTACGTCGCGCGCCTCGGCGACGAGCACTCCGGCATCGGGGCGCAGCCGATCGTCGAGCACGACGAGGCGGTTCTCGCTGCGAACGATCCGTGTCGGATCGTCGATGTCGTAGCCGCCACCCGACGCCAGCCGGTAGTTGCTCGAGCGCACACCCGCGACGAGCCGGCCGTCGCGGCGGCGCACGAGAGTGGGGTTGAAGCAGGTCCACCCCGGCCTCACCTCGGTGCGGAGCGGTGTGAACTCGACTCGCGCCACCCATTCCGAGAGTGAGGGAACCGACGCGAGGGCGAGGGGCATGTCCGGATGGTACCGGACGGCCGCGCAGAGGGTGTGGATAGATCCGACCGGTGGAGCGCGGCATCTGCCAACCTGCGGGTCATGATTCGGACCGCGAAGAAACGACTTGCCGGGCTGCTGACTCAGGAGCGCGGCGACGTGCCCGGGTGGGTGCTCATCACGTTGATGACGGTCGGGCTCGTGATCCTGATCTGGGCGCTCGCCGGGCCCGCGCTCAGCGAGATCTTCCAGAATGCGATCGCGAAGGTCACCGGGCTCTGAGCCGTGGTCGCACTGGGCGCGGGGCTTCGGGCACGACTCGCCGCGGAGACTCGGCGACGACCGCGGCTCGGCGGTCGCCGAGTTCGTCATGGTCGGGCGCGCTGCTGACCGTTCTCACGCTCTCGGTTCTGCAGCTCGGGCTGGCGCTGCACATCCGCAACACGGTTCAGGATGCCGCGGCCGAGGGTGCACGCTACGGCGCGCTCGCCGACAACACGCCGTCTGACGGCGTGCGCCGCACCACCGAGCTGATCGACCTCGCGATCGGAGACGACTACGCGCAGAACGTGACCGCGCACGGCGGCAGCTGGATGGGGCATCCGGCCGTCACGATCACGGTGCGCACGCGCCTGCCGCTGGTCGGGCTCGTCGGCATCGACGGAGTGCTGGAGGTGTCTGGCCATGCGGCGGTCGAGACGCTGGGCTAGTCGCATTGCGGCCCGGCTCCGAGACGAGAGCGGGTCGGCGAGCCTCGAGTTCATCACGGTCGGGCTGGTGCTGCTCGTGCCCACCGTCTACCTGGTGCTCGCGCTCTCGGCGCTCGAGAGCGCGTCGTTCGGCGTCGAGGGAGCGGCGCGGCAGGCGACCCGGGTGTTCGTGCAATCCCCCTCGGAGGGCGCAGCGGAGTCGGCGGCCCGCACCGCGATCCAGGTCACCCTCGCCGACTACGGGCTGGACGCGCGCGACGCGACGATCACGATCAGCTGCCGCCCGAATCCCGCCGCCTGTCTCACCCGCCGCGGTTACGTGACCGTGACCGTCGCGACCACCGTGCCGCTGCCTCTGATGCCGCCGGTGCTCCAGCTGCACCTGCCCGCCGGCGTCCCGGTGCAGTCCGTGGCGACCGAGCAGGTGTCGCGGTTCTGGGGGTCGCGGTGACCCGGATGCAGCGGCTCCGGCTTCAGGATGACGAGGGCTCGACCCTGCCGCTCGTGATCTTCTACGGGTTCCTCGCGCTGGCGCTCGTGCTGATCGTCGCCGCGGCCGCGTCGCTCTACCTGGAGCGCAAGCGCCTGTTCACCCTCGCTGACGACGCGGCTCTCGTCGGGGCGGAGTCGTTCGACCTCGACTCCATCACTCTCGCCACTCACGGGCCGCGGCCGCTGCTGCAGCCGGCTCAGGTGCATGCGGCGGTGGCCGATTACCTGAGCGGCAATCCTGTCGACCGTTTCGAGGGGCTCGTGGTCGAGCGCGCCACGACGGTGGATGGCGAGAGCGCGACGGTCACGGTGTCGGCCGTCTGGCATCCGCCGGTGGTCACCGTGTTCGTACCCGACGGCTTGCGGATCGACGCGACCGCCGTGGCGCGGTCGGTGTTCGGCTAGCGTCTGGGCGCTACTCGATCGCGCAGGAACCGCCCGATCGTCTCGGTCGCAGCGGCTGCCTCGGGCGTGCCGAGCATGAGCGGGTAGACGTGGGGCAGCGCTTCGGCGACGTGCAACTCGACGTCGACGCCCGCGTCCACGGCCGCGCGGGCCAGCCGCTCGGAGTCGCTGAGCAGCAGATCCGCGGTTCCGACCAGGATCAGCAGCGGAGGCAGGCCGTCCAGACCGGCGAACAGCGGGGAGGCCAGCGGCGTGCGCGGGTCGGCGCCGGCCAGGTAGTCGGCGGCCAGCCCTTTCAACAGCTCGGGAGTCGAGATCGGGTCTTGATCGACGCGCTCCGACATCGACGCGCCCGAACTCGTCAGATCCACGGTCGGCGACATGAGCACCGCGGCGGCGGGCAGGACCTCCCGGGCATCACGAGTGGCGACGAGCAGGGCGACGGCGAGCCCGCCGCCTGCCGAGTCGCCGGCGACCGCCGCCGCGCGAGGTGCCGCAGTGGCGCCCGAGTGCAGCCACCGCCAGACGGTCAGCACGTCGTCGATCGCGGCGGGAAACGGGTGCTCGGGGGCCAGCCGGTATTCGGGGAACAGCACGCGCATCCCGCTCGCCCGCCCGAGACGCGCGGCCAGTTCGCCGTCGCTGCGGAGCGACCCGAATCGATATCCGCCGCCGTGCAGAAAGAGCAGCACGCGATCGTCGTCGGCACCGGGGGATCGAGCCAGTGCGCGGGCACCCCGTCGGCCGACACCTCGGTCACGCGAACGTCGTCAGGGATCGGATGCAGCGGGCCGGCCGGCGCGAACCCGGCGCGTTCGTCGGCGAGCGACAACGGCGGTGTCGGTGGGCTGGCGGCCTGGCGTTGCTTCAGGGAAAGCAGCAGCTCTTGCATCGCTGCGCTCGGCATCGCCGACTCGCTCGGGAGCCCGCTATCCGACGGCGGGGTCATCCGCGGCGACCTCTGCCAGCAGCCCGGTGTGCACGTCGAAGACGAAGCCACGTACCGGGACCTCGGCGGCGATCCACGGGTGCGAGCGCGCCTTGCGCATCTGCTCCCGGGTATTCGCGATCGGGTCGGTGAAGCTGTAGAACTTCGCGGGGGCGATCGGCCATGCCCCGGTCTCGGAGTGCATCTTCGCTTCGAACTCGTCGTCGGTGAATGTCGTCATGCCGCATCCGTCGTGATTGATGATCATGATCTCGCTGGTCCCGAGACCACGGGTCGAGACCACGAGTGACCGGATGGCGTCGTCATCGATCACCGTGCCGACGTTGCGGATCATGTCGACATCGGCGTCGTCGAGTCCCAGCAGTTTCGTGATGCCGCTGAGCCGCGGATCGGCGCAGGTGACGATCGCGATCTTGGGGTGAGGCGGGCCCGCGTGGCTCGCGTCGTAGTCGGCTGCGGCGACCGCATTGGCGGCCAGGGCATCGTCGATCAAGCTCATCGTTCTGCTCCTTCTCTCACCCGAAGGTGAACACGTAGGCCTCGGCGCCCGGTTCGTCGAAGACGATCTCGACCGTGCGATCCTCGATCGGGCCGGGCTGCCTGATCAGCTGATAGAGGCGCGGTTCGGTCAGCGTGCCGCGCCCCGCCTCGTCGACATCGACGCCGTGCGACGCACCCGGCGCCGCACCGTCGAGCAGCACGCGAAACGGGACCGAAGCACCGGGCGAGGCCGGCCGCAGCACCAGGTTCACGTCGCGCGCGTGAAAGCGGTAGCGGATGCCGCCGCCCGCCTGGTTCACCATGACCTCGCCGTCGCCGATGGTCCAGTCGCCCGAGAGGGCCCACGAGTTGAGGATCAGGGAATCGGGCGCGGTGTAGGTGTGCGGCTGGTCGAAGACCGCGGGGCGCGGCGAGGCGAAGTTGCGGCCCTGCTGCGCGCCGACGTAGCTCTCGGGGGAGCGCAGGTCATCCCAGTCGGCTTGGGCCTCGACGCCCTCGAGCACGGGCGGCACCAGGTCGTCGGGCACGCCGTGAGCCCCGGCCTCGCGCAGCAGCTTCTGGATGAATCGCTCGGTCTCGTCGTAGCCGCCCTCGCCGAACACGTGGTGCTGGATACGCCCCTGGGCATCCGCCAGGTAGAGCGCGGGCCAGTAGTGGTTGCCGAACGCCTGCCAGACCGCGTAGTCGGGGTCGAGCGCGACCGGGTAGCCGATGCGCATCTCGGTGACGGCCCGCTCCACGTTGGCGCGGTCCGCCTCGAACGGGAACTCGGGCGTGTGCACCCCGATGACCACCAGCCCGTGCTCGGCGTATTTCTCGGCCCAACCGCGCACGTAGCTCAGGGTGCGCAGCCAGTTGATGCAGGTGAAGGTCCAGAAGTCGACGAGCACCACCTTGCCTCGCAGCCCGTCGCGTGTCAGCGGTTCGGAGTTGATCCAACCTGTCGCGCCGTCGAAGTCGGCCAGCCGACCCTCGCTCACAGCGCGACCCTCACAGCGCGCCCCTCGCCACGTCGAGAACGGCCTGGGCGAAGGCATCCGGCGCCTCCTGCGGCAGGTTGTGCCCGACCCCGCCGCCGATCTCGCGATGGGCGTACGAGCCCGAGTACTTCGCCGCGTAGGCCGCGGCGGGCGGATGCGGCGCGCCATTGTCGCTGCCCTCCATCGTGATGGTGGGCACCGCGATTACGGGCGCCGTCGCCAGCCGCGCCTCGAGCTCGGCATACTCGGCTTCGCCCTCGGCCAGGCCCATGCGCCACCGGTAGTTGTGGATGACGATCTCGACGTGATCGGGGTTGTCGAACGCCGCAGCGCTCCGGTCGAAGGTGGCATCGTCGAACGCCCATTTCGGCGACGCGTCGTGCCAGATCAGCTTCGCGAAGTCGCGGATGTTGGCCGCGTAGCCCGCCCGGCCCCGTTCGGTCGCGAAGTAGAACTGGTACCACCAGAGCTTCTCGGCGGCCGGAGGCAACGGCAGGGCGCCGCCGGCCTGACTGCCGATCAGGTATCCGCTCACCGAGACGAGCCCGGCGACCCGCTCCGGCCAGAGCGCGGCCACCACGTCGGCGGTGCGGGCTCCCCAATCGAAGCCGGCGACGATCGCGGTCTGGATGCCCAGGGCATCCATCAGCTCGATCGCATCCCGACCCAGCGCGGCCGGCTCGCCATTGCGCACCGCGTCGTCGCGCAGGAAGCGCGTCGTGCCGTAGCCACGCAGGTGCGGCACGATCACCCGATGGCCGGCCGTTGCCAGTTTCGGCACGACCTCGGCGAACGCGTGGATGTCGTACGGCCAGCCGTGCAGCAGCAGCACCGCCGCGCCGTCCGACGGGCCGTCTTCCACGTAGCCGACGCTCAGCGCTCCCGCGTCGATCTGCTTGATGTTGAATGACGCTGGGTCGTCGAACGCATCCATCTCGGCCCGGCTCTCAGCGCAGCGTCGCGAGCGACGCGCGCATCTCGCTCACGAACTCGTCCGGCTGCTCCCAGGCGAGGAAGTGCCCGCCTTTCGCGACCCGGTTGTAGTGGATCAGGTTCGGGTACGCCTGCCTCACCCAGCTCTCGGGAGCGGTGTAGATCTCTTCGGGCGAGGCGGTGATCGCGGTGGGGAGCGTCACGCCCTTCGGCGCGAAGAACGCGAGCTTGCTCTCCCAGTACAGCCGTGCCGACGAGACGCCCGTGCGAGTGAACCAGTAGAGGTCGACGTTGTCGAGCACGTCATCCATCGACAGGCCCTCGGTGCCGCCCGCGAAGACGCGCGCGATCATCGCCTGGCTCGCCGGGTCGTGATCGAGCATCCACGAAGCTAGGCCGATCGGCGAATCCTCGAGCGCGTAGAGCGTCTGCGGGCGGCCGGCCATCTCTTGCGCGTAGCCGAGGCCGTGCAGCCAGAAGTTCACCAGCTGATCCCACGCCTGCTTCTCGTCGGGCGACAGGCCGGCCGGTTCCGGGCCGCCGGGCACGATGGCCGAGATCGCATCGGGCTCGGCCGCGGGCATGTTGGTGTGGATGCCGATCAGGCCGGCCGGCTTCTGCAACGCCAACTGCTCGGTCACCGCGTTGCCCCAGTCGCCGCCCTGCGCGACGTAGCGGGTGTAGCCGAGCCGCGACATCAGCTCGCCCCAGGTGGTCGCGATCCTGATCGGATCCCAGCCGGTCACCGTCGGCTTGCCCGAGAAACCGTGGCCGGGCAGCGACGGGATCACCAGGTGGAACGCGTCCGCTGCCGTGCCGCCGTACGACTCGGGGTCGGTCAGCGGCTCGATGATCTTGAGCTGCTCGATGACCGAGCCCGGCCAGCCGTGCGTGACGATCATCGGCAGCGCATCCTCGTGCTTCGACCGGATGTGCAGGAAGTGGATGTCGACGCCGTCGATCTCGGTCAGGAACTGCGGGAACGAGTTCAACCGGGCCTCGATCCGGCGCCAGTCGTGCTTCGTGGCCCAGTAGTCGGCGAGCGACTGCATCGTCGCGAGCTGCACGCCCTGCGACGCGTCGTTCACCGTCTCTTTGCTCGGCCATCGGGTCGCGAGGATGCGGCGCTTGAGGTCGTCGAGCTCTTCCTGAGGGATCTCGACGCGGAAGGGGCGAACATCCGTTGAGCTCATGACCGGCTCCTCAGGGGGTGGAGGGATGCCCTCAAAGTACGCCCGAGTCTTGCTCAGGACAAGACCGATCGCGCCCCTCTGCGCCCGGAATACCGTGGGACGAACACCCGCAGCACGACGGCTCCCGCGAGTCCCATCACGCCCAGCACGCCGGCAGCGAACGGCAGCGAGACCAGCGCGGTCAGCCCCGACACGATGAGCGGCGCCGCGGCCGCCCCCGAGTCGTTCGTGAAGCGCCAGGCGCCGAGGAACGGGGCAGGATGCCGCGGGTCGGCCAGGTCGGCGCCGAGCGTCATGAGAATCCCGGCTCCGATCCCGTTGGCAAGGGACAGGAACATGACGATCCCGATGAACCACGCCACCGTTCCCGGCAGGAACGCGGTCGCCGCGAGGGCGAGGTGGCCGACGCCGAGGCCGACCATCGACGGGACGACCGTCCACAGCCGGCCGAAGCGGTCCATGATCCAGCCGCCGGCGAAGAACAGCGAGAAGTCGACAAGGCCGGCCACCCCGATGATCAGGGAGGTCTGCGTCTCGTGCAGGCCGACGCTGACCGCCCAGAGCGGCAGCAGGACCTGCCGCGAGGCGCGGAGGGCGGCGACCAGGGTCGACCCCATGCCGAGGGTCAGCAGCACTCGCCGATTGGCCCGGATGGTGCGGAACAGGCCCCGCGCTTCCTGCTCGACTTCGCGCTGGCCCGGGGTCTCCGCCCTCGCACGCGCTGCGGCCCGCTGCACGTTGGCGCCCTGGAACGTCTTCTCCGGGTCGGCGAGCACCAACAGCACGCCCGCGGCGCAGATGCACCCGGCGATGTGGATCCAGAACACACTGGATGCGGCGCCGGTCAGCGTGATCACGCCCGCCCCGATGAACGGGCCGATCAGGTAGCCGAGCCGGAAGCTGCCCCCCAGCGTCGAGAGCGCACGTGCCCGGTACTGCATCGGAACGAAGCTCGTCATGAAGGCGTGCCGGGCCAGGGCGAACACGGCGGTGGCGACGCCGACCACCAGGATGCCCAGCCCGAGCACCAGCGGATTGGGCGCCAGCAACGCGGTCAGCAGCCCCAGTACCGACAGCCCGGAGGCTGCGATCATCGCGGTGCGCTCGCCGATGTGCGAGATGACCACGCCGCTCGGGATGTCGCCGAGCAGTTCGCCGAGCACGAGCATCCCCGCGACGAACCCGGCGATCGCGAGCGTGGCCCCGACGTTGCCCGCGATGACCGGGATCACCGGAATGATCGCTCCCTCGCCGATCGAGAACAGCAGGGTGGGCAGCAGCGCCGCCACCAGCACCGAGCGCCAGCGGAAGGGCTGATCGGCGGAGGCGCTCATGGCCCGCCCCACGTTACGCCCGAAGGTAGGCTGAACCACGCCATGATCGACCTCGACCTCAGCGACCAGATCGCGACGCTCCGCCAGACCTTCAGCGACATCCGGGCGGTGGTCGGCGTCGACAAGCTCGAGGCCGAGATCGCAGAACTGAGCGAGCAGGCGGGCGCCCAGGATCTCTGGGACGACCCCGATGCTGCGCAGAAGGTGACCTCCGCGCTCAGTCATCGGCAGAGCGAGCTCGCGCGCATCGAGAGCCTGCAGAGCCGGATCGACGATCTTGAGGTGCTCGTGCAGCTCGCCAACGAGGGCGACGACGCCGAGAGTGCCGACGAGGCGAAGGTCGAGCTCGCCGCCATCCAGAAGAACCTGGGTGAGCTCGAGGTCACCACCCTGCTCAACGGCGAGTACGACGACCGGCCCGCGGTCATCACGATCCGCTCGGGCGCCGGGGGAGTGGATGCCGCCGACTTCGCCGAGATGCTGCAGCGCATGTACTTGCGCTGGGCCGAGAAGCACAAGTACGCAGTGACCGTGATGGACACCAGCTACGCCGAAGAGGCCGGCATCAAGTCGACGACGTTCGAGATCGATGCCCCGCACGCCTTCGGCACCCTGAGCGTCGAGGCCGGGACGCACCGGTTCGTGCGCATGTCCCCGTTCGGTGCGGCGGGCAAGCGCCAGACGAGTTTCGCGGCGGTCGAGGTGATCCCGTTGATGGAGGAGACCGAGGCGATCGACATCCCGGAGTCCGACATCCGGGTCGACGTGTTCCGGTCATCCGGCCCGGGCGGCCAGTCGGTCAACACGACCGACTCGGCGGTGCGGATCACCCACCTGCCGACCGGCACCGTGGTGTCGATGCAGAACGAGAAGTCGCAGATTCAGAACCGTGCCGCCGCCCTGCGCGTGCTGCAGTCGCGGCTGCTCATCCTGCAGAAGGAGGCCGAGGCGGCCACCAAGAAGGAGCTCGCGGGCACCATCACCGCGAGCTGGGGCGACCAGATGCGCAGCTACGTGCTGGCGCCGTACCAGATGGTGAAAGACCTGCGCACCGACTACGAGGAGGGGAACCCCTCGAAGGTGTTCGACGGCGACCTCGACGGCTTCATCAACGCGGGAATCCGGTGGCGAAAGCGCGACACGGGCGAGGACTAGACGGTCCGTCAGTCGGCCGCCCTGCGCGGAACGCCGGCGCCGTGGACGCCGCAGCGCACCGCAACCTCCGCGGCGTGATCCGGCGTGACCGCGCGGGACGTCCCCGGGCCGGGATTTCGTGTCCAGTGGATGACGACCCGCGCATCCGGCCCCAGGCGCTTTTTCGGTCGGTCGGGGTCACGAAGCTGGCAGGCGTTCCGAGGGACTTCGACGTGCAGGACGGGACCGGGATCTGCGCTATCCCCCTCGTGAAAGGCAAGGGCACTGACGCAGGTGAGTCGCCCGCCGACCCGCCAGGCGCGTACGACCTCTGGCCGTTCATCGGCACGTGCGAACCAGCCATGCCGAACGCGGACAACGTGCCGGCCGTACCAGGCGGCCACATCGAGCCAGCCCGGGGCCACTCCCCATGCAAGGAGTTGACGTCTGCTGGCGATGCCGCCTGACCGATCGATGATGTCGAGTAGAAGATCCATGTCGGAAGGGTCGTCGCTCACGCCGCCCCTCAGTGTGGGCGGCCAATCGTGGTGGAAAACGCCGGAACTCGTTGGTGCGCGCGGACGAGCTGTTGTTCCTCGTCACACTCTGAATCTCAAGGACTGTCCTTGAGATCCAGAGGATGACGGGGGAGAGGGCGTCGACCGGCAGGTCCCTCTCTTCGGGTCTTGGCCTGACGAGTGTCGCACCCTAGTCTCGGGGTGTCATGGATCCCGTCGATCACGAACCTCAGCTGCGGGTCGGCGTCGTCGGCACGGGCGGCTGGGGTGAGCAGCACGCGCGGATCTTCGCCCATCGCGCGGACACTCGGCTGGTCGGCGTGCTCGGGCGGGATCCGGAGCGCACCCGGGCCAGGGCCGCGCGGTACGAGACGACCGCGTTCACCGATCTTGAGACCTTCTTGGATGCCAAGCCAGACTTGATCACCGTCTGCCTGCCCAATGAGGGGCATTTCCACATGACGATGCGGCTGCTCGAGACGGGCATCCCGCTTCTGGTGGAGAAGCCGCTGGTCTTCGACCTGGGCGAGGCCGACCAGCTGCTGGCGGCCGCCGAGACCTCCGGCTCGTTCTTCGGGATCAACTTCAACCATCGGTATGCCGAGCCTGTGCGCCGCGCCAAGGCAGCGATCGATGCCGGCGAGCTGGGCGATCCGGTGTTCGCCACCTGGCGATTCGGCGGCGAAGCGAATCATGGCACGAGCAAGCACGCGAATCTCATCGAGACGCAGTGCCACGGCTTCGACATGCTCGAGCACCTGGTCGGACCGATCTCATCGGTCATGGCGCAGATGACCGACAAGACCTACGGCGACTGGTCGACGCTCGCTCTCGCGCTGGAGTTCGCGAACGGCGCGGTGGGAACGATGCTCGGCAGCTACGACTCGTCGTACGCCTATCCCGACTCGCAATTGATCGAGGTCAACGGGACGACGGGACGAGCGGTCATCCGCGACACGGTCCGTGAGCTTGAGCTCTCGCGAGCGGGCGACGAGGTCACCTCGCGCTGGCGCGCGGGCTATTTCGACGACGAGGCACGATGGTTCGCCGGCACCTTCGACCGCCATGTCGACGACGTCCTGCGTGCCGTGCGCGCGGGCGCCCCGCCGCCGATCCACGCCCGTGCGGGCAGGCGCGCCCTCGAACTCGCGCAACTGGCCATCCGATCGCACGAACTCGGACAGCGCGTCGCCGTGCCCGCTCCCACCCGGTAGAAGCCGCTTTCTGCGAGTCTGGAGCTCGGGGGTGTCGCACCCGGCATCCGGATGCTCCGAACTTAGTCTCGTGGTGTCATGATTCGCTTCGACCACGTCACCAAGACCTATGCCGGGACGACACGACCGGCCCTCAACGCCGTGGATCTCGAGGTGCTCAAAGGGGAGTTCGTCTTCCTGGTCGGCGCGTCGGGATCCGGCAAGTCCAGCTTCCTGCGCCTCGTGCTCAAAGAAGAACGCCCGACCAAGGGCAAGATCCACGTGCTCGGGCAGGAGCTCAACACACTGCCCGGCCGAAAAGTGCCGTACTTCCGCCGCAGCCTCGGCGTGGTCTTTCAGGACTTCCGGCTGCTGCCGCAGAAGACGGTGTTCGACAATGTCGCCTTCTCGCTGCAGGTGATCGGCAAGAGCAAGGGATTCATCCAAGAGGCCGTGCCCGACGTGCTCAAGATGGTCGGCCTCGCGGGCAAGCAGAGCCGCTTTCCGCACGAGCTCTCGGGCGGTGAGCAGCAGCGCGTCGCGATCGCGCGGGCCATCGTGAACAAGCCCGCGATCCTGTTGGCGGATGAGCCGACCGGCAACCTCGACCCGGCCACCAGCGCCGGGATCATGCAACTCCTCTCGACCATCAACGCGAACGGCACCACGGTGCTGATGGCGACGCACGATTCGGGAATCGTCGACCAGATGAAGCGCCGGGTGATCGAGCTGGTCAGCGGCCAGGTCGTGCGTGACGAGCGCTCGGGTGGATATCAGACCCAGGCCGTTCCGGTGCAGAAGTTCAACCTGACCGGCAGTCTTGTTGCGGATAGCGCCGCAGCGGCGCAGCCGCCCTCGCGCGTGACGGCGGCGCCGGCCCCGGAGGCGGCCCCGGCGCCGGCTCCTGCGCGCGCGGCGCAGCCTGCTCCCGCTCGCGCGACCGCCCCCGAACCCGTTGCGCAGACGGCAGGTCGCGAGCCCGCTCCGTCGCACGATCCCGCATCGCCCCCACCGTTGAACGAACCGGGCAGGCGCGCATGAGATTCGGACTCATCCTGAGCGAGGTCGGCCAGGGGTTCCGCCGCAACCTCTCGATGGTCATCTCGGTGATCCTGGTCACCTTCATCTCGTTGACCTTCTTCGGAGCCGCGATCCTGCTGCAGTTCCAGATCAACCAGATGAAGGGCTACTGGTACGACCGGGCCCAGGTCGCCGTCTACTTCTGCACGGATGTCTCGCTGGCGCCGGCCTGCAACTCGACCGAGGCCAGCGCAGACCAGATCGCGCAGGTGAAATCAGAACTCGACGGACCCACGCTGAAGCCGTACATCAAGCAGGTGACGTTCCAGAACCACCAGCAGGCCTACGCCGATTTCAAGAAGCAGTTCGCGAATACGTCGTTCGCCGAACTAGCGACCCCCGACATCCTGGCCCAGACCTTCCACATCAACATGAAAGACCCGAGCCAGGCCGACATCGTCATCGAGCAGCTCAGCGGCAAACCGGGCGTGGAATCGGTGGACGACCAGCGGGCGCTGCTCGACCCGATCTTCTCGATCATGAACGCGGCCAGCTACACCGCGATCGGGATCGCCGGGCTCATGCTCGTCGCGGCCGTCCTGCTGATCTCGACCACCATCCGGCTCAGTGCGTTTTCGCGACGGCGCGAACTCGGGATCATGCGGCTGGTCGGCGCGTCGAACCGTTTCATCGAGACGCCGTTCATTCTCGAGGGGGTGCTCGCCGCCCTGATCGGTTCGTTGCTGGCCGGCGGTGCGATCGTCGCGATCGTGCAGTTCTTCGTCCAGGGCTACCTGCAGAAGACGATCACCGACACCGCGTTCGTCGGGCTGCCCGATGCGCTCATCGTTGCACCGATCCTGCTTCTGGTCGGCGCGGTGCTGGCGGCGCTCTCGGCCAGCGTCGCCATCCGGCGGTATCTGAAGGTGTAAGGCGTTATACACTGACAGGCTGTCCCAGGAGCCTGGAGGAGGTGGATCATGCCGAAGAAGCAACGCGGAAACGCGGTCGTCGCGACGAATCGTCGCGCCCGGCACGACTACACCATCGAAGACACCTACGAGGCCGGGATCGTGCTCACCGGCACCGAGGTCAAGTCGCTGCGCGAGGGGCGGGCATCGCTGGTCGACGGCTATGCCTTCGTCGACGGCGGCGAGGCCTGGCTGGATGCCGTCTACATCCCCGAGTACACCGAGGGCACCTGGAACAACCACGCGCCGCGCCGCAAGCGCAAGCTGCTGCTGCACAAGGCGCAGATCGTCAAGATCAGCCACAAGACCAAGGAGGGCGGATACACGCTCGTCCCTCTGCAGATCTACTTCCTCGACGGCCGCGCGAAGGTCGAGATCGCGGTGGCCAAGGGCAAGCGCGAGTACGACAAGCGTCAGGCGCTGCGCGAGCGGCAGGACAAGCGCGAGGCCGATCGCGCGATGTCGACCAAGGGGCACCTGGGCGAATAACCGCAGCGGGGATGGATGCCGGGTCAGTTCGCCGTGAAGCGCGCGTCGACCTGCGCCGCGATCTCGAGCTGCTGCGGCGTGAACGTCAGAGGAGCGCCGCTCATCGCCTTCGCTGCGAACATGCGCGGCGCCCCGCCCGCGAGAGCGATGGGCGAGTCGTCGGGAGGCCCGAGCAGTCCCGGGTCGGCGATCGCGGTCGCGGTCACCGAGGAGAGTCCGGCGGCCTGGGCAAACACGAGGGCTTTGGCTGCGGCATCCTGAACCGCCTTCGTGCGCACCTCGTCGAGCAGCTGGGTTCGCGTGGCGTCGGACAGCTCCCAGTCGATCGACCCCACCGTGACACCGCTCGTCGTCGCCACCGTCTCGACCCAGCGGGCGAGCGCGTCGAAGTCGGTGAAACTGGCCCGCACGCCGATCGTCGAGTGGTACACGAGCGGCAGCTGGGCGCCCTCGTTGTTCCAGGGCCGGTCTGACCAGACGCTGATCCGATCCGATGACCAGGCGACGACCGGTCCTGATGCCGCGTCGTGCAGACCGCGCAGTGCGGTCGTGATGGCTTCGGACACTTTCGTCGTCTCGCCGAACACCTTGTCGCGCACCGGGCCATCGTGCGAGACCGCGGCATAGACGGTCGCCCGCTCTGCGGGATGCTTGATCGACGAACTCCCCTGCACGGTGATCACGGTTTCGCTCATACCCGCCATCTTCGCAGCGCTGCGACGGCTGGTCGTCGTACACTGGGTGGCTGCATCCCATTCATGGATGCGGTTTGACAACTCCACAGCGCGCGACAACGGCCCACCAGTTCGTCTGGTGACTCATGGGGATGATCGGTTTCGACATCGCCTGCGAAACTGCGAGAAGCGGGCCGAGGATGCAGGGTTATCTCGTTAACGATCCCCGCAAACAACAGGTGCCAATCTCAAGCGCACCGACGTTGCTCTCGCTGCGTAAGCAGTAGGGCTAAGAACGTCCGTCAGACCGGGTTCGCCTTCGCCCCGGACCCTGGCGTCATCTAGAGGGCTTGCTGATCAGCTGTGTGTCAGGGCTGATCGGGACTTTCACTGATACTGGGCTCGTCGACCTAGATGCTCGTGGCAAAGGTCGGAGCCGAGCAGAACGCACTCACGAGCTGCGCCCGGAGAAGGCGCAGGATCACAGCGATGGACGGGGGTTCAATTCCCCCCATCTCCACCCAGAACCGTCCAGGCTCAGCCTGCGGCGGAAGAGCCGTTGTCGCGCGTTGTGAGGGTTCGCCGGCTGTGATGGTTGGATGCTGTCATGACTGATCCGCGCGCTCGATGACGTCGCCGGCTCGGTCTCGCCGTCGGTTCACGGTCATCGAAGCCGCTGTCACGCCGCTGGCCTCGATTCTCGGCTCGGGGTTGCTGATCGTCGTCCCCGTGCTGGAGCGCACGCTCGGCGCTCTCGCGGTCTTCGGCGTGATCGGCATCTGCGTGATCGCCTGGCTGGTCGGCACGGTCATCCGGCACAACGTGCTGGTGGTCGAGCGGCTCAGCGCGGCGGGCACCCTCGACCGTCTCACTGCTCGGCTCGACGAGTGGGGCAACGCCGTGATCGTGGTCGCCTACGTGATCTCGGTCGCCCTCTACCTGAGGATCATGGCCGAGTACATCGTCGGATTCTTCGAGTCGGGCGGCGACCCGGTGCTCGAGCCGATCATCGCCTGCGGCACCGTGCTCATCATCGTGGCGATCGGGGTACTGCGGGGCTTCCGCGGCCTCGAACGGTTGGACTGGGCGTCGATCACGGTTGTGCTGGTGCTGACCGCCGTGCTCGTGGTCGTGCTCCTCGTCCACGACGGTGCCGCCCTGGCCACGGGGGCGTTCCGCATGCCGCCGATCCCGGCGACGCAGCCGCTTCCTGCCCTGCTGGTGCTCGGCGGTCTCGTGATCACGGTCCAGGGGTTCGAGACAGTGCGATACCTCGGCGCTCAGTATGACCCGGCGACCCGGGTGAGCGCGTCGCGGATCGCCCAGCTGATCGCCGCCGGCATTTACGTCGTCTTCGTCACGGTCGCCACTCCGGCCATGGGAATCGGACTGGCCGCGGGAGCGGACACCACGCTCCTGAACATCACGGCCCGCGTCGCGCCCTGGCTGGCCATCCCGCTCGTGCTCTCGGCCGTGCTCAGTCAGTTCAGCGCCGCCATCGCCGATACGTCCGCTGCGGACGAGAACCTTCGCGGTCTCAACCGGTGGTTCAGCGGACCACGGCCCTACCTGATCAGCGGGGTCGCGGCGATCATCTTGGCTGCGACGGTTCCGACGCTGGTCATCGTCGCGGTCGCGTCTCGGGCCTTCGCCGCCTACTACGGCATCGAGGCAGTGATGGCCATGCGGACGTCGGCCGGGTGGTGGCGGCGCATCGGATACGGTTTGCTCGCGCTCCTCATGTTCGCCGTCACGCTGTTCGCCCTGCCCGCCGGGTGAGGCCTGCGTGTCGCGACCAGGGTGATTCTCCCTCAGCGAGGGGTCGCAGATGGGGGTATTCGGCGCCGAATGGCCCCCAAACGCGACCCTTCGGCGCGCCTCGAAGTCAGGTCAACTCAGCTCAGCACGTCCTTCGTGGTGAAGCGGCCGACCGCCAGGGCGCCGAAGACGATGATGTAGCCGAGTTGCAGCAGCGCGTTCTGGGCGGAGGAATCCCACGCGATCGGGTCGCGCAGCAGATCCGCGAACCCGAACCAGTCGTGCGTGAACAACCACGGATGCACCGCCGAGAGTTGCGGGAGGGCATCCACGATCTGGGATGCCGCCGCCAGCACGATCGTGGCCGCCATCGCGCCCACCGGCACTGTCGTCAGCGTCGAGATGAACAGGCCGATCGCGGTGAGTCCGAGCAGCGACAGGCTGACGTAGCCGACCAGCAGGAGCGCTCGCACCGTGAATCCGTCGATGCCGACGGTGTCGCCCGACAGCAGAGTCACCGGCCCGATCGGGAACAGGGCGGCGCCGATCCCCACTCCGGCCACCACGATCACGAGGGTGGCCGCGATCGCGAAGACCCCGGCCGCGACGTACTTCACCAGCAGCAGCCGAAGCCGCCCGGCGGGGGCGATCAGCAGGTAGCGCAGGGTGCCGAGGTTGGCCTCGCCGGCGATGGTGTCGCCGGCGACCACACCCACGGTCAGCGGCAGGAACAGCGGGATCGACACGGTCAGCGCGGTGAACGACACGAACAGCCCGTTCTGGGTGATGTCGCCGATGAAGGCCGGACCGCGCCCACTGCCGCCGGCCGAGGTGACCCGCACCGCGATCGCGATCAGGATGGGCACCAGGGCGAGCGCGCCGAGCATCGCGATCGTGCGTCGGCGCCGGAACAGCGTGGCGAGCTCCGAGCCGAGCAGCGAGAACGGGCGAGCGCGGCCCTGCTCGGATGCCGGTGCGGCGGCCGCCTCAGCCCGCGACATCGAAGCCCTCGCCAGTGAGCGCGACGAAGCGCTCCTCCAACGTCTCGCCCGCGACCGCGATGCCGCGCACCCGCACGCCTGCGTTCACGAGAGCCGCCGTGATTGTCTCGGGGAGGATGCCGTCCACGAGGGCTGCCGAGACCGTGCCCCGCTCGGAGCCGGCCTCGGCCTCGAGGTGCAGCTCGGCCAGCGCATGGCGGGCGGCCGCGGCATCCGGGGTCCGGATCGTCACCCGCTGATCACCGTGACGCAGCTCGTCGAGCGTGCCCTGCGCCACCAGCCTGCCCGCGCTCATCACGGCGACGTGCGAGCAGAGCTGCTCGATCTCGCTGAGCAGGTGGCTCGAGACGAACACGGTCGTGCCGTCGTCAGCAAGCGAGCGGATCAACCCGCGCACCTCGCGGGTGCCCTGCGGGTCGAGCCCGTTGCTGGGCTCGTCGAGGATGAGCAGTTCGCGCGGACGCAGCAGCGCGTTGGCGATTCCGAGCCGCTGCTTCATGCCGAGCGAGTATGCGTGCGCCTTCTTATCCGCCGCGTGGCCGAGTCCGACGCGGTCGAGCGCGGCGTCGACGCGATCGTGCCGCGTGCGGGATGCCGCGTGCCGATCGGCGGCGTCGAGCCGCAGCAGATTCGCGCGTCCCGAGAGGAACGGATAGATGGCCGGGCCTTCGACCAGGGCGCCCACCCGCGGGAGCACGGAGGGCACGCCGGAAGGCATGGATTCGCCCAGCATCCGGATCTCGCCGCTCGTCGCTGCCGCCAGGCCGAGCAGCAGGCGGATCGTGGTGGTCTTGCCCGATCCGTTCGGACCGAGAAAGCCGAACACCGACCCCTCGGGCACGTTCAGATCGAGCGCGTCGACGGCACGCTGACGCCCGAAGACCTTTGTGAGACCCGCGGTCTCGATCGCGGCGCTAGCCACGGCTCACTGCGCGGCAGCCTCGAGGGTCGCGATCGGCACCGCCCCGATCAGGATGCGCCCGTCGCTGGTCAGTAGAACCGAGAGCAGCGAGGTCTGCAGCGCGCGTCCGCCGGCGACCGAGGTGGTCAGCTCGTCGAGCAGCCTGCTCTGGCTCGGCGTGGAACCGGGCAGCTTCGAACCGGCGGCCCCGGCGGGCAGCTCGACGATCGACGCCCAGCCCGTGCCGGTGACGGTGGGCTTCTGGGCGCCGTCGGGTGCGCCCGCCTTCGGGGGGTTCGGCGCAGTGGTGTCCGTCTTCGGTGTCGTGACGTTCGCGCCCTTCGGGGGCGTGAAGTCGAACAGCGAGGCGGCGGGAGTCGAGAAATCGATCGAGCGGAACCCGACCGTGAACGCGTCGGCCTTCTGCCCGCGGGCATCGACGACGACCTTCAGAGGCAGGCCCGTCTTGGCGTCGACCGAGAGCGTGACGCTCGCGATCAACGTGCTGCCGGTCTTCGGCGTCAGCTCGAGCTGGTACACCGGTCGGCCGGCCACGCTCGCCGTCGAGCTGACCGACACCTGGGTCGAGGGCTGGATGGCGGCCAGGAACTTGTCGGCCAGGGCGGAGGGGGTGAGAGTCTGCGTGTCGGGGCCGGGCGTGGCGTTGTCGGGCGACGAAATGTGCGAGCCCGGGGTGTGAGGCGTGAGGGTCACGTGGGTGGCCGTCTTCGTCTTGGAGTCGTAGGTCCAGACCTCCGAGCCGTTGCGTACGACATCGCGCTCGGCCAGGCTGTCGAGCACCTGCAGGCGCTCCTTCTTGGCGCCGTCGACGAACACTCGGGCGGTGTGGTTCGCGGTCAGCAGGTCGAGCAACTGGGATGTCGCGCTCGACCCGGTGCTCGACGAGCCTGGCCCCACGCTGGGCAGCTGCGGCAGGCCGAGGTCGGAGGTCTGCTCGACGGTGCCGGAGTATGCCGCATCTTTCGCGCCCGCGATCAGCGCGAGCACCTGCTGCGCGGTCTTGCTCGGGGGAGTGGATGCCGCGTTCGCCACCGCGGGAATGGTGACCGCCCCGGCCGCGATGAGCACGGGAGCGATGATGGCGGGAAGCCAGCGAACGGAATTCTTCATTGCGGATCACCTCGGCGCGCCGGCCGGGTGCCGCGCGTTGACACGAGATTACGCCTCGATGTCGCGCACTTGCTGTGCATCTGAGAACGGAAGCGCGACCTCGACCCGGAGTCCGATGCCCGGCTGGTTCAGCAAGGCGACCCGGCCGCCCGCCACCGAAACGATCGCCGAGACGATCGCGAGGCCGAGTCCGGCACCGGCCGAAGCGGGGGCGTGAGCCGCATCACGGGCGAATCGGTCGAAGGCGTGCGGGACGAACGCCTCATCCATCCCTCCCGCCTCGTCGCCGACCATGAGCAGCACGCCATCCGCACGATCGTGCAGGGCCAGCTCGATGCGGCCGGAGTCCGGTCGCGCGGCCAGCGCGTTGTTCACCAGGTTGTCGCAGATCCTGCCGAAATCGTGAGGCGAGACGGCGACCGTGCGGGTGCTCGGGGGGACATCGACAGTGAAGTCGATCACCACGTCGCCCGAACCGACCCGCAGCCTGCCACGATCCGCGGCGTCCGCCAGTTCGTTGGCCAGCTCGTCGACGGTCGCCGAGCCGCGGGCCGATTGGGCGTCGATGCGCGACAGTTCGAGCAACGACGTCGCGAGTTCCGACAGGCGCTGCAACGTCTGCTGAGCAGAGGCGACTTCGCTGCGCATCTGAGCCAGGGAACCCGCCTGTGCCTGCGCGAGTTCGAGCTTGGTCTGCAGGATCGCGAGGGGCGTGCGCAGCTCGTGGCTGGCATCCGAGACAATCTGCCGCTCGCGGTCGGCCGACGCGCGCAGTTCGCCGATCATCTCGTTGAGGGTTCGGGCGAGTTGCGAGATCTCGTCGTCGGCGGGCCCGACCGGCAGCAGGTCTCCTCCGGGTCGTGCCGCCAGTTCGGCGGCGCTGCGACGCAGCCGGTTCACCGGCCGGAGCGCGGCGGTTCCAATGAACCAGGCTGCGGCTCCGAACCCGAGATTGACGACGGCCAAGGCCACGATCAGCAGAGCCGTGGCTGAGCTCAGCAGGGAGGCCTGGGCATCGCCGTTGCGTGCGGCGACGATCGACCAGGTGCCCTTCTGGGTGGTTACGGTGGTCACCTTCACCAGGTAGTGAACGCCGCCTGCGACGACCGTTCGGGTGTCGGTGTCTCTCGAGATCAGGTCCGCAAGCTGGGGCCGGAGAGCGCGCTGCAGAGTGTCGATCACCGCGACGCCATTCGGGTCGACCACCGCGGCCTCCTGCCCGTCGCCAGGAGGATCGAGCTCGGCGGTCGGCTCCGTCGCGAGCGCCGACTTGTACGGCGCCGAGATGCTTCGCAGCACCGACACCTCGCCGTCGTATGCGATGCGCACCACCTGGCTGTGGATGATGAAGCCGGCCGCCACCGACATCAGGATCGCGATCAGCAGGCTTCCGCCCGTGATGCGTGCTCGGATGCCGATCCGGTTCAGGCGCACGGCCGAACCCTCACACCGGGTCCGCAGTCAGCCGGAATCCGACGCCGCGCACCGTGACGATCCTCACCGGCGAGGTGATGGCGTCGAGCTTCTTGCGCAGGTAGCTCACGTACTGGTCGACGATGTTCGGGTCGATGTAGCTGCCTGAGCCCCAGATGGTTTCGAGGATGTCGGCCCGGGGGAGAACCTCGTCGGCATGCGAAGCGAGCAGGCGCAGCAGGTCGAACTCGGTGCGGCTGAGTCGGGCGTTGCGGTCGGCGGCCGTGATCCGCTGGCCGGTCAGGTCGATGGCGAGTCCGCCGAACTCGATCGCGGCCGGCGCGTGCGCCTCCCGGCGGCGCAGTGCCCGCAGCCGTGCGGCGAGTTCGGCGAAGGCAAATGGTTTGGTCAGATAGTCGTCGGCGCCGGCATCCAAGCCACGAACCCGGTCGTCGACGGCGTCGCGCGCCGTCAGCAGGATGATGCCGATGCCCTGCACCTGATCGCGCAGCCGTCGGCAGAGTTCGAACCCCGACATACCCGGCATGGTCACGTCGAGCACCGCGAGGTCGTAGCGGTGTTCGCTCGCGAGCGTGATGGCCCGGATGCCGTCGGGCGCGACATCCACCTGGTATCCCTCGCCGGTCAGCCCCCGCGCCAGCAGGGTCGCCATCTCCAACTCGTCGTCGACCACGAGTACGCGCATGAGTCGTTCCCTCTCGCTGCGTCGGACACCGCGGATCGGCGGCGGGTGCGCTCGATCCTAGTTCTGCGGATCATGAGACCTGCCGTCATCCGAGTGTGCTTGAAGCTCCCTGAAAGGCTTCTCACCCGGCGGCGCCCGATTTTCGGGGGAGCGCCGACCGCGGGCGGCGAGCATTGGGCATGTGACCGAGTCGATCGTGGTCGTGCTGCCGACCTACAACGAGCGCGAGAACCTCGAGGGGATGATCCGACGGCTGCGTCGCAGCGTTCCGGATGCCGGGGTGCTGATCGTCGATGACGGGTCGCCGGACGGCACGGGCGAACTCGCACTCGAGCTGGCGGCATCCGACGCCCAGGTCCACCTGCTCCAGCGGGTCGCCAAAGAGGGGCTCGGCGCGGCGTACCTGGCCGGCTTCGCGTGGGCGCTCGAGCACGGCGCGGAGGTCGTGGTCGAGTGCGATGCCGATGGCTCGCATCAGCCCGAGGAGTTGCCGCGGCTGCTCGCCGCCCTGCCCGATCATGACCTGGTCGTGGGCTCGCGCTGGGTGCGTGGCGGCCGGATCGTCAATTGGCCGCTGTCGCGGCGTGTGCTGTCGCGGGGCGGCAGCCTGTATGCGCGCACCCTGCTGCGCGTGCGCGAACGGGATGTGACGGGCGGGTACCGGGCATTCCGCGCCGACGCGCTGCGCACGATCGGACTCGGGCGGGTCGACAGCCTCGGCTATTGCTTTCAGATCGAGATGCTCTGGCGCGCCTCCCGCGCGGGACTGCGGGTCGTCGAGGTGCCGATCACTTTCGTCGAGCGGGTGCACGGCGTCTCGAAGATGACCGGAAGGATCGCGGTCGAGGCGATGTTGCGGGTCACGGTGTGGGGGATGCGCGAGGCGGTGGGTCGGTTGAGCGGGCGTGGAGTAGCGACGGTGCCCGCGAGCCACCGCGGCACGGTGGCCTCCCACTGAGTGCGCTCTGGATCTCAAGGACAGTCCTTGAGATCCAGAGCGCGCGGAGTCAGAGGTCGCTCATCCGGCGGCGCAGCTCGCCCAGCTGATCGCGCACCGCCGCGGGCACCCGATCGCCGAAGGTGTCGAAGAAGGTCTCGGCGTCATCCGCCTCGGCCAGGTGCGCGGACGGGTCGATCGCGAACAGCTGGTTCCAGTCGTTCTCGCTGATGTCGACGCCGTCGAGCTCGACCGCCCCGGGTGCGGGCAGCCAGCCGAGCGGGCTCGCGACGGCGGGCGCGCTGCCCTCCACGCGATCCAGGATCCAGGCGAGCACGCGACCGTTGTCGCCGAATCCAGGCCACAGGTACTTTCCGTCTTCGCCCTTGCGGAACCAGTTGACCTGGAAGATGCGCGGCACCCCTCCTGTCGCCCGCAGCCGCGCGCCGACCGAGAGCCAGTGCGCCCAATGATCACCCATGTTGTAGCCGCAGAAGGGCAGCATCGCGAACGGATCGCGGCGCAGCTCCCCGACAGTGCCTTCGGCGGCCGCCGTGCGCTCGGATGAGATCGTGGCTCCCAAGAAGACACCATGTTCCCAATCCCGTGCCTCCGCCACCAGAGGCACGTTGGTGGCACGCCGGCCGCCGAAGATGATCGCGTCGATGACGACGCCCCGCGGGTCGTCCCAGTCGTCCGAGATGGACGGGCACTGGGCGGCCGACACGGTGAAGCGCGAGTTGGGATGGGCTGCCGGGGTGCCGGATGCCGGCGTCCAGTCCTGGCCCGTCCAGTCGACGAGGTGGTCGGGCGGGCTCTGCGTGAGCCCCTCCCACCAGATGTCGCCGTCGTCGCGGAGTGCGACGTTGGTGAAGATCGTGTTGCCCCACATCGTTTCGACCGCCGTGGCGTTGGTCGAGGCGCCGGTTCCGGGCGCGACGCCGAAGAATCCGGCCTCGGGGTTGATGGCGCGCAGCTTGCCGTCGGCGCCGGGCGCGAGCCAGGCGATGTCGTCGCCGATGGTCTCGACGGTCCACCCGGGGATGGTCGGTCGGAGCATTGCGAAGTTGGTCTTGCCGCATGCGCTCGGGAACGCGGCGGCGACGTGGAAAGCCCGGCCGCGCGGGTTCGTCACCTTCAGCAGCAGCATGTGCTCGGCCAGCCAGCCCTCGTCGCGCGCGATCACGCTCGCGATCCGCAGGGCGAAGGCCTTCTTGGCCAGGATGGCGTTGCCGCCGTACGCGGAGCCGAACGACCAGATCTCGCGCGTCTCGGGAAAGTGCGAGATGTACTTCGTCGCGTTGCATGGCCAGGCGACGTCCGCCTCGCCGGGCTCCAGGGGGGCGCCGACGGTGTGAGCGGCGGGCACCCACTCGGTGGTCGGGGTGATGTGCTCCAGCGCCTCGGACCCCATGCGGGTCATGACCCCCATGCTGACGACCACGTAAGGCGAGTCGGTGACCTGCACGCCGTAGCGGGAGAGCGGGCTGCCGAGCGGTCCCATCGAGAACGGGACGACGTACATGGTGCGTCCGCGCATCGCGCCCGTGAAGAGGCCCTGCAGCGTCTCGCGCATCTCAGCGGGCTTGACCCAGTTGTTGCTGGGGCCGGCGTCCGTCTTCTTCTCGCTGGCGATGAAGGTGCGCGATTCGACGCGGGCGACGTCGTCCGGGTTGCTGCGCGCGAGGAAGCTGTACGGGCGGTGCTCAGGGTTGAGCTGGATGAGGGTTCCGGCGTCCACCATCTGGCGCAGCAGCTCGTCCTGCTCGGCGCGCGATCCCGTGACCCAGACGACGGCATCTGGAGTGGTCAGAGCGGCCATCTGGTCGACCCAGGCGACGATGCGCGGGTCCGCGCCCGCGGGAGCGGCAGCGACCGAGCGCGCGCTCGACGCGACAGCGTCGGTCAGGTGAGTCGGGATTTCCGTGGGGGTCTTCGTGCGGGGTTGGGCGGTCAGTGTCATGGATGCCCTCCTTCCGGTGATGGTTCGTCAAGAACCTCGATGCCTTCTACTCTGCGCTGACTTCTTCGGGGATTCTCGGGTAAGTAAGTGGAAATTTCGTAGATTCTTTCCGTATGCTGCATTTTGTGAACGATCTCGCAACGTTGGGCCAGAGAATGCGGCATTTCCGAGTCGCGGCCGGACTCACCCTCGATCAACTCGGTTCCGATGTCGGCGTCGCGTCGAGCCAGCTCTCGCTGATGGAGAACGGCAAACGCGAACCGCGGCTCTCACTGCTCAGCGCGATCGCCGGCCGCCTCGGCATCCCGGTCTCCGAGCTGCTTGACGCGGCGGCCCCGAGCGAGCGCGCCGGCCTCGAGATCGAACTCGATCGCGCGCAGGCCAGTCCGGTCTACGCGGAGCTCGGTCTGCCGGCGCTCCGGCCAGGCAAGAGCATGACGGACGACGCCTTGCGCGCCCTCGTCGGCCTGCACCGCGAACTCGCGCGTCGCGCTCGTGAGGCGATCGCCACGCCAGAGGAGGCGCGCCGCGCCAACACCGAGTTGCGAGCCCTGATGCGCACGCGCGACAACCATCTGCCCGAGATCGAGGACCTCGCGCAGAGCGAAGTGGATGCCGTCGGCCACGTCTCAGGCGCCCTCACCCACCGCAGCGTCGGGCGGATGGCCGAGCGCCTCGGACTCGAGCTGGTCTACGTCTCCGACCTTCCGCACTCGGCCCGCTCGGTGACCGACTTCGAGAACGGGCGGATCTACCTGCCGCCGGCATCCATCCCGGGCGGACACGGCCTGCGCTCCATGGCTCTGCAGGCGATCGCGCACCGGCTGCTCGAGCACACGGCGCCCGAGAGCTATGCCGACTTCCTGCAGCAGCGGTTGGAGATCAACTACTTCGCCGCGGCCGTGCTGATGCCGCGCAGGCAGTCCGTCGAGTTCCTGTCGGCCGCGAAGGAGGATCGCAATATCGCGGTCGAGGACTTCCGCGACGCCTTCGGGGTCACGCACGAGGCGGCGGCGCTCCGCTTCACCAACCTGGCCACCGCGCACCTCGGGATCACCACGCACTTCTTGCGCGTGGACGGCGCGGGCAGCATTGCCAAGGCCTACGAGAACGATGGGCTGCCGCTGCCCGTCGACCTCACCGGATCGACCGAGGGCGAGATCGTCTGCCGCAACTGGAGCGCCCGCCAGGCCTTCGCGCGCACCAACCGCACGACCGAGTTCTACCAGTACACCGACACCCCGCTCGGCACCTTCTTCGAGTCGACCCAGATCGGCACGGGAGCCAACGACGAGTTCTCGATCACGATCGGCGTGCCCTTCGCTCACTCCAAGTGGTTCAGAGGTCGCGAGACGACCCGCCGCGAGACCTCACGGTGTCCGGATGCCTCGTGCTGCCGCCGTCCTCCCGTCGAGCTCGCCGATCACTGGGCCGGCACGCGCGTGGACGAGCGCCAAGGTGCACGCGCACATCTTCTCGCCACTGCCATCCGGAACCTTCCCGGGGGTCGACGACCGCGAGCTCTACGAGTTCCTCGAAACCCATGCCACGAGCTGATCCCTTTCCGCGAAAGTACGGGGTTTCACGTACTTTCGACGCTGGGAGACGTGCCCATCCCGTACTTTCGCGGAGGGGGACGACTCAGCGCTTCGCGCCCTTCAGCGTGCCCGTGGTCTTGACTCCGTCGTCGTAGACGGTGCACAGGATCTCGCGGTCGCCATTGGCCCAACTGTCGGCGGTCGGGTAGTAGTACGAGATGTCGAGCTTCGAATCGTTGAACGGGATCCCGATGAAGCCGGAGAACGCGTCGCCGCATCCCTGGTCGGCCTGCGCCTTCACGGCGTCTGCGCCCGGGAAGTCGCCGTCCTTCATCGTGACGCTCGTGTAGGCCTCGGAGTCATGGGGCTTGTTGCAGGGCACGATCGGCGCGGTGGTCACCGTGCCGCTCGCCGTGGCGTCGTTGAGGCAGTCGCCGACCTTGATGCTGAACACGTCGGCGTGGTCGTTCGCGGCCGTCGGGGTGCCGCTGGCGTCGCGCTGCGTGGTATTCGTGACCTGGTTGATCAGGCTGCAGCCCGAGAGCAGCAGGCCGGCGGTGGCGATGGTGGCGACCGCGATGACGCGGCCCCAGTGGGCAGAGGCGGTGGTCGTCGGCATGGTGACCTCTCTTCGGGTGCTGTGTGCGGACTAGCTTGTCAGTCTTTGGCGAGCGCAGCGAGAGCCCGATCGTGCAGCAGGCCGTTGCTGACCAGGATGCTGTCGTCGGCGAGCGGATCGGCTCCGGCGATGGTGGTGACTCGCCCTCCGGCCTCGCGCACGACCGGAACGAGCGCTGCGATGTCCCAGGGCTTCAGGTCGTATTCCCCGGCAATGTCGACAGCCCCCTCGGCCACGAGCATGTACGCCCACAGGTCGCCGTACGCGCGGGTGCGGCCCACGGCGCGGCTCAGCGACAGCAGTGCGTCGAGCTGACCGGCCTCATCCCAGCCCTTCAGGCTGTTGTAGCTGAGCGACGACTCGGCCAGGTCATCGATGCCGCTGACCGACAGCCGGCGCGGTTCGCCGCCGTCCTGTTGCATCCAGGCGCCGTGGCCGGTCGAGCCCCACCAGCGCCGGCCCAGTGCGGGAGCGCTCACCACGCCGAGCTGCGGAACGCCATCGACCACGAGCGCGAGCAGGAGGCCCCAGATCGGCACGCCGCGCACGAAGTTCGAGGTGCCGTCGATCGGGTCGACGATCCACCGTCTGCCGGCGCCGCCCGCGTCGTCCGACGCGCCGGCTGGGCCTGCCGCCTCGCCGAACTCCTCGCCGAAGACCGAGTCACGCGGACGGGCCGACGCCAGGCGGTCGCGGATCATCCGCTCGACGCGCGTGTCGGCGTCGGTGACCTGGCTGCGATCCGGCTTGAGCTGCACATCGAGATCCTGGGCCCGGTACCGCTCCATGGCGATGAGGTCGGCCTCACCCGCGAGCGCGAGGGCCACGGCGAGATCGTCGGCGAGCGTGGGTTCGAAGGAGTCGGTCACGGTTTCAGGCTACCGAGACAGGGTGAACGAGCGGCGTCAGCTCTGCAGCGACAGCAGCAGCCGCTGCAGCGAGTCGACGCGCTCGGCGGGCAGGCGGCCCTCGGCGACGGCCTCGTTGAGGGCGCAGTCGGGCGCGTCGGGCAGGTGGGTGCAGCCGCGCGGGCAGTCCTCGGACACGGCGAGCAGGTCCGAGAACGACCGGAGGATGTTGTCGGGATTCACGTGCCCGAGCCCGAACGAGCGCACGCCGGGGGTGTCGATGATCCATCCACCGGTCGGCACTCGCAGCGACACCGTCGACGAGGAGGTGTGCCGACCGCGGCCGGTGACGGCGTTGACGATGCCGACCGCGCGATCCGTGCCCGGAACGAGTGCGTTCACCAACGTCGACTTGCCGACGCCCGAGTGGCCGACCGCCACCGTGGTGTGTCCGGTGAGCACCGGTGCGAGTTCTGCGACGGCCCGGCTCTCGACGCCGTGCACATCCTGCGCGCTGCGGAACACCGGGATGTCGAGCCCGGCGAAGTTCGCCAGGAATTCCTCCGGATCGCGCAGGTCGGTCTTCGTGATCACCATCAGCGGGGCGATGCCCGCGTCGTACGCGGCCACCAGGTACCGGTCGACCAGCCGCGGTCGCGGCTCGGGGTCGGCCGCCGCGACCACGATCATCAACTGATCGGCGTTCGCCACGATGATGCGCTCGACCTCGTCTGTGTCGTCGGCGCTGCGGCGCAGGAGTGTTGTGCGCTCGCGGATCCGGACGATCCTGGCGAGCGAGCCCTCGTCGCCGGTGGTGTCGCCGACCAGGTCGACCCGGTCTCCGGTGACGATGGACTGATCGCGCAGCTCGCGGGCCCGGGTGGTGGTGAGCACTCGCTCGTCCGGCCCGTCTTCGTCTGCGAGCACCGTGTACCGGCCCCGGTCCACGGCGAGCACCCGGCCGATGATGGAGTCGCCGTGCTCGGGCCGGGTCTTGGTGCGCGGGCGGTTGCCCTTGGGATTCGGCCGCACGCGCGCATCCGACTCGTCCCACTCGCCGAACTCCTCGTCGGGGTCGTCGTCGTTGAGCCAGCTCACGCCGAACGGCTCACGACAACTCGAGCGGGGCGTCTTCGACCCCGATGGCACCGGTCGTCGACAGCCACAGGGCGGCGAACTGGGGAAGGGTCTTGGCCGTGGTCGCGATGTCCTCGATGTCGACGTCAGCGACGGCGAGGCCGATGATCGCGCCGGCGGTCGCCATCCGGTGATCGGCGTAGCTGTGCCAGACCCCGCCGTGAAGGGGCTGCGGCGAGATGGCCAGGCCATCATCCAGTTCGGTGACGGCGCCCCCGAGCTTGATGATCTCGGCGGCGAGCGCGGCGAGCCTGTCGGTCTCGTGGCCGCGCAGGTGGCCGATCCCGGTGATGCGGCTCGGCGTATCGGCGAGGGCAGCGAGGGCGACGATCGCCGGGGCGAGCTCACCCGCGGTCGACAGGTCGAGGTCGACCCCCGGGATGTGCCCGCCGCCCCGGATGCCGATGCCGCCATCGACCACGAGCGCATCGCCATCCCGACGCACCGTCGCACCGAACAGCGGAAGCAGCTTCTCGAGTTCTGCCCCGACCTGGGTCGTCGCGCGTGGCCAGCCGTCGATCGTGACCTCACCACCGGCAACGATCGCCGCGATCAGAAAGGGCGCGGCGTTCGACAGGTCGGGCTCGATAGCCAGATCGAGGCCGGCGATCGGCTGAGGGGCGACCACCCAGACGCCGGCCTCGGGGGTCTCGACCGTCACGCCGCGCGCCGCAAGGCACGCGATCGTCATCTCGATGTGCGGGAGGCTGGGCAGGCGCTCGCCGGTGTGGCGCAGCACCAGCCCGTTCTCGAATCGCGGAGCCGAGAGCAGAAGACCCGACACGAACTGACTCGACGACGAGGCGTCGATGTCGAGTTCGCCCCCGGCGACGGAGCCGGTTCCCCACAACCCGAACGGCAGCATGCCGCGCCCGTCGTCGTTGATGTCGACGCCGAGTTCGCGCAGGGCGGCGATCATGGTGCGCATCGGACGGCGTCTGGCGCCTTCGTCTCCGTCGAATTGCACCGGGCCCAGCGCGAGTGCGGCGACCGGAGGAAGAAATCGCATCACCGTGCCGGCCAGGCCGCAGTCGATCATGCGTCCACCGGTGAGTTCGGAGGGAGTGATGAGCAGATCGGGGCCGTACTCGCCCGAGCCCGGCTGCTCGTCGATGTCGATCTCGAGCGCCCGCAGCCCGTCGATCATGAGTCGGGTGTCGCGCGAGTGCAGGGGGCGGCGCAGGAGCGACGGGCCGGATGCCAGGGCCGAGAGCACCAGCTCCCGATTGGTCAAGCTCTTGGAGCCGGGCAGCGAGATCCGCGCATTCAGAGGGCCGGCGGCGTATGGTGCCGGCCACGGGCCGGGTTCGGGCGCGGGTGCGAGCAGTTTGCCGAACTCGTCGCGACTGGAATACCTCTGCAGTGCCATCGGTTGTCAAGAATACCGGCCCGGGATCACGGGCCGACCTGACGAGCGAACGGAGAGACGTATGCCGACGGCTCTGCTCGAACGCCCGCAGGTAGAATCGTTCGAGATGGACGACGACAAGCTCACCGAGCCCGATCAGGATCACAGCGAGATCGAGGCCGAGTTCGACGCGATCGACTCGGAAGACATTCGGCGCGGGGCCACACGGTCGTCGCTGCCGCCCGCCGAGCTGCGCCGCCTGTTCGAAGAGCAGGCCATCCCGTTCATGGACCAGCTGTACGCCGCGGCGATGCGCATGACGCGCAATCCGGCGGATGCCGGCGACCTGGTGCAAGAGAGCTACGCCAAGGCGTACGCGGCCTTCGCCCAGTTCCAGCAGGGCACGAATCTGAAGGCCTGGCTGTACCGCATCCTGACCAACACCTTCATCAACGGGTACCGCAAGAACCAGCGCAACCCGTATCAGAACACGATCGACGACCTCGAAGACTGGCAACTCGGCTCGGCAGAGTCGCTCACGCAGGGGCGCTCGACGCGCTCCGCGGAGGCCGAGGCGATCGACCATCTTCCTGACAGTGACGTCAAGGAAGCCCTGCAGTCGATCCCGGAGGACTTCCGGCTCGCTGTGTACCTCGCCGATGTCGAAGGCTTCGCCTACCAGGAGATCGCCGACATCATGAAGACTCCCGTCGGCACCGTGATGAGCCGACTCCACCGCGGGCGCCGCCTCTTGCGCGGCCTGCTCGCCGACTACGCCCGCGAGCGCGGCTTCGTCGCTGCGGAGCCCGCATCCCCCAGGAGCACGACATGACCGATTGCGGCTGCGACAAGGCCAAGGCGGAACTCGAGGAGTACCTGCACCGCGAACTCAGTGACGAAGACTTCCGCGACGTGGCGGAGCACCTCCAGAACTGCGCGGACTGCACCGGTGAGCACCTCGTGGGCCTCACCATGACGGTCAAGATGCAGAAGGCGTGCCAGGAGAAGGCGCCGGACGAGCTGCGCTCGACGATCCTGTCGCAGCTGAGCTGATTCTTCCCGGCTAGGCGAGTTCGAAGACGGGGATCGCCTCGTCGCGCTCGGCCGGCCCGGTGGGCACGAAGGTGGCCCGCACGCGCGCGCCCATCAGGTCGGCGTCCGGATCCGCCCCGGCGATCTCGGTCCACCACCACGGGCCCTCATCGAGTTCGACGATGCCCACCACGGTTCGGGTGGTCGCGCCGTCCGGGCCGCGCCCATGCACGACCGACCAGCTCATCACGGCACCCGTCCCGGCGGCGGGCACGCGCTCGTACGCCTCCGGTTCGTCGCCCACATCGAACTTCGGGTCGAGCATGCGTCCCGTTGCCTTCTCGCGGACCAGCAGCAGCTCGCCTCGAGCCGTGCCGTCGAAGAATTCGGCCGTTTCGGCATCCCGCCGCACGGGGAAGAGTGGCATCAGATGCTCCTACGCGTTTCCGAGGATGAGGGTCGAGTGGTAGTCGAGCACGCCGCCATTGCCCGAGACCAGCACGTGGTCGTGCTTCGCGACCTGCCGATCACCAGCCTGACCGCGGGCCTGGATGATGCCTTCCGAGAGCGGCGTCATGCCCCACATGTAGTACGACGAGAGCTGGCCGCCGCCGGTGTTGAGCTTGAGCGCGCCGTCCGGACCGAGCATCCCGGGCTGTGAGACGAAGTCCCCGCCCTCGCCCTTATCGCAGAACCCGTAGTCTTCGAGCGACACGAGGGCGGTGAAGGTGTAGCAGTCGTAAAGCTCGACGATGTCGATGTCGTCGAGGGTCAGGCCCGCCATGGCCAGCGCGGCCGGCCCCGATCGCGCCGCGCCGGTCACCAACCCGAAGTTCTCGTTGCGCTGCTCGGTGAGTCCCGGATGCGACTGAGCCCAGCCGAGCACGCCGACAGCGGGCTGGGCGAGCTCTGCGGCCCGTTCGGCGCTGGTGACGATGACCGCGATCCCGCCGTTGGAGACCAGGCAGCAGTCGAAGAGGTGAAACGGCTCGGCGATGTACCTCGACGCGTGGTACTCGTCCATCGTGAGCGGGGTGCGCAGCTGCGCCCGCGGATTGAGTGCCGCCCAGTCGCGTTGGGCGATCGCGATCGCACCGAGCTGGTCGCTCGTGGTCCCGTAGCGCGCCATGTGGCGGCGGGCGGCGAGGGCATACATCGTGTTCGCGCTGTAGATCGAGCTGGATGCAGCGATGCCCCGCCATCCCGTCGGCACGGCGGCTTCGGCGTAGGCGGCGCCCCCGCCCTTGCTTTCTTTCAACGGGTCATCCGCCCACACCACTGCGATCATCTCGGCCATACCGGACTGCACCGCCATCGCGGCGTACTGCACCATCTGCCCGGCGGTCGAGCCGTAGCCCTGCATGTAGGTGAGAAGTGACAGGTCGGTGAGTCCGAGCTCGGACTGCATCGAGAGATGCACGCCGGGGTTGAGCCCTCCGGAGACGATCAGACCGTCAAGGTGCGAGAGCGCGATGCCGGCATCAGCCGCCGCGAGTCGCACGGCTTCGGCCGCGAACTGCGGAGCGGTCTTGCCATAGACCTTGCCGAGCTCGGTCATGCCGAGGCCGGCGATGGCGGCCGTGCGCTTCATCACCTTCCCTGCCACTGCGGTGCGCGCTTCTCGGCGAACGCGAGCATGCCCTCGCGCGCGTCGGCGCTGCTCATCAATGAGGTGGCCTCGGCGCGCGAGCGCGACCAATCGGCGTCTTCGAAGGCGATGTGCTGGTCGGTGATGCCCCGTGCGATCCGCTTGCTCACTTGCACGGCCAAAGGCGCGTTCGCGCAGATCGTCTCGGCAAGAGCCAACGCCTCGTCGAGCAGTCGGCCGAACGGCACGACACGATTGATCAGACCGAGTTCGTGCGCGCGCTGCGCGGTCAGTGGCTCGCCCGTGAGGATGGCTTCCATCGCGACCTTCTGGGGGATCTGCCTGGGGAGTCGGAAAGCGCCGCCCGCCCCCGCGTAGATGCCGCGTTTCACCTCGGGCAGGCCGAAAGTGGCCGTGTCGACGGCGACGGCCAGGTCGCTCGCCAACACCAGCTCCGTGCCGCCGCCGAGTGCGAAGCCGTTGACGGCGGCGATGGTTGGTTTCGAGATCGCGTGCTCGGTATACCCGCCGAACCCCCAGCGCTGGAGGCGCTCGTCGGTGTGCGCGAACTCGCCTGCCGCCGCCGCCTTGAGGTCGGCTCCCGCGCAGAACGCCTTGTCGCCGGCCCCGGTGATGATGACGACCCAGACCGAGGTGTCGGCATCGGCGACATCGAGGGCCTCGCCGACGCCCTCCGTGAGGTCCCGGTTCACGGCGTTGCGGGCATCCGGCCGGTTCAGCGTGACGAGCAGCACGTGCCCGCGCTGCTCGGCCAGGACAGTACCCTTGCTCACCCGCTCGATCAGCGCACCGATCTTGTCGCTCATGTTCTCTGCGTCCTATGCCTTCTGAAGTGCTACCGCGGGGTGGATCTGGAGGGTGCCCGCCTCGACCAGCGAGTCGATCGTGGGTTCGTCCAAGCCAATCACGTCGCGGGCGATCTGCCGGGTGTGCTCCGCCTGGAGTGGCGCGGTGCCTAGCAGGGGGCTCGGAACGCCGGCGAAGCGGGCCTCGCCGAGGTTGGCGGGCATGGCGTCCGGGATCTGGGGCTGACGCTGCACGCCGAAGACTCCGCGCGCGGAGAGCTGCACGTCGTCCAAGAGTTCCGGAACTCGCAGCATGTGCCCTGCAGGAACCCGGACGGCCTGCAACTCGGTGGCAGCCGCCCCAGCGTCACGCGACGAGGTCCATTCGGTCACCGCGTCGACGAGTTCGGTCTCGTGCTCGAGCCGTGCGTCAGCGGTCGCAAGTCGCGGGTCGGCGATCCACTCCGGATGCCCGACGACGCCGGCAAGAGCGGCGAACTGATCCGAGGTGGTCACGTCGATCACGACCCAGTTGTCGTCGCCCGACGCCGGGAAGATGCCGCGGGGAACATCCAGCCCACGCCTGCTGCCCTCGATCCGGACCGACCCCGGTACCAGCGACTCACGGGCGAGCCGGTCACCCATGGCTGAGAAGATGGTGTCGATCTGGGCCGTCGAAACGCGCCCGCCCCGGCCGGTGCGGGTGCGGCGCAGCAGCAGGGCCGTCACAGCGATGGCGTTCAGTCGGGCGACCACGTGATCGGGAAAGATCGTAATTGCGTCGCTGAAGCTGCCGTCGATCTCGGGGTAGCTCCAGAGCAGGCTCATGCCCGCGCTGGCGCGCACCAGGGGTCCGTATCCCATGCGGGAACTCCACGGCCCAGTGTTGCCGAATGCGCTGCTCTCGGAGAGCACGATGCGCGGATTGATCGCCGCGAGCGCCTCGTAGCCGAAGCCCAGGGATTCGAGCGTTCCCGGCTTGAAGTTGGTCAGCACGACATCGCTCTTGGCGACGAGGTCGGCGAAGAGGACCTTGCCCTGGTCCGATTTCAGGTTGAGGCCGAGGCTGCGTTTGTTGCGGTGGCCCCAGGCGAATCCCTCGGTCATCTCCGATCCGTCGAACGACTGGCGGCTGCCGTCTGGGAACTCCCGGCTCTCGACCTTGATCACCTCGGCGCCGTAGTCGCCGAAGATCCGACCCAGTTCCGCGCCGACTACGATGACGCCCAGGTCGAGCACGCGGATGCCTTCGAAGGGTCGCGCTCCCGTACCGATTGCCGAGACCGTGCCCGCCTGGTCGTCGAATGAGTCGCGGGCCCCCTCCGAGGGGGCGGGAAAGCGGATGCCGGCGCGGCGTCCATCGATCTCGTATACGCCGGTCGGCGCCGAGGCCTGGCGGCGGCCGACGTCGATCGTGGTGAACGACCCGGCATCGCGGAATGCCGGATGCGCGAGCACCTCGGTGGCCGAGAGCAGTGCCGCCGTCGGCACGCCGTGCGCCTGACCCTGCTCGGTGACCTCCTCCTTGCTCAGGGTCGAGAACAGAGCTCCGATCATCGGGTAGAGGGTCTTGGCCGCCGCGAAGCGGTTCATGAGGTTGTTGAACTTGTCGTCGGCGAACTCCGCGGGGCGGCCGAGCCACTCGAACATGCCCTGCCACTGCCGGGCACTGAGGACGCAGATGCGCGCCCAGCCATCTTTAGTCGGGAAGATCGGGTACAGGTGCCGGGAGTCCGGTCGGGAGCGAGGGAGGTCGTTCATGGATGCACCCGCGCGGGCGCTGCCCCCGATGCCCATTCCGGGATCGAGCACCTGAATGAGAGCCTCGAGGACCGAGAAGTCCACGTAGTCGCCCGTGCCGGTGGCCAGCGACTGCGTGAAGGCCAGAGTGACGGCCCACGCCGCCTGCGCCGTCGCGGCCTCGTAGGCGAGGAACACCGGCGGCAGCACCGGGCGCTCGACTTCAGGCAGCCCCGAACGCGAGAGCACGGTGCTCAAAGCGAAGAGGACATCAGGGGTTCCGATCCAGTCGGCTCGCGGCCCCGTGCGACCGAAGTCCGAGACCATGGCGGCCACGAGGCGGGGATGCGCGGCACGCAGCTCTGCCTCACCCAGGCCGTAGCGCTCCTGCTGGTCCGCACTCCAGTCCGCGATGAGGATGTCCGCCTCGCCCAGCCGTTCACCGAAGCGGCTGCGACCGTCCTCGGTCTCCAGATCGATTGCCATGCCGCGCTTGTTCGCGTTGCGCAACGCGAAGGTCAGGCTCACGTCGTCGACGAGCTGACCGTCGTGACGCGCTGCCGACCCGGCGGGTGGTTCGACGCGGACGACGTCGGCGCCGAGATCGGCGAGGATGCGTCCTACCCCCTGGAGCGGACCGTCAACGCAGTCGAGAACGCGGACTCCCGAAAGGGGCAGGTCGGTGGTGATGTCGCTCATGGCACTCCCTTGTACCTCGCGTGTGCGTGCCGCCCGGGTGGGCTCGTCTTGAGGCTTCCATCGCCGGCCGAGCCTGAACAGCGCATTGTTGGCCCCCTACGGCGGTCGCAGCCCGAGCGGTGAACCGGCTACGTCGTGCACGGTGTACGTGAACTGAGCGAGCCGGGCAGCCTAGACTCCGGCCATGGAGCTTGCGCACTTGCGGTCGTTCGTCGCGGTGTCGCGGGAACGCAATATCGCCCGCGGAGCCGAGTCGCTGCGTCTCACCCCGTCACCGGTGAGCAGGACCATCCGGCAACTCGAGGAGGAGCTGGGCGGGGAGCTGTTCACCCGGGCGTATCACGACCTCGAGCTGACGGACCTTGGCGATCGCACGCTGCCCCACGCCGTCCGCGCTGTCGAGGAAGCGGGCGAGGTGACCCGCATCGCCCTGGGCAAGCAGCGCGAACTCGAGGTCGGCGCGACGCCGTGGGCCCCCTCGCGGTACGCCGAGCAGCTGCTCGCCCTGGCCGGGGCCGATGCGCAGGTCACCACCGACCTGTCGTCCCGACTGCTCCACCTGATGCGTCATGGCGAGCTCGATGCGGCGATCGTGCACTTGCCGGTTCCGTTCCCGGGGATCCTCACCCGTCCCCTCGCGGTCTACAACTTCCGCGTCTTCGCCCACCCCGACCACGACTTCGGCGGTCGCGATGAGATCACGCTCGCCGAACTGGCCGGAGCCCATCTGGTGACGATGCCGTCGACGATGCAACCGGCCGCGATGGCGCCAATGAACGACCGCCTGCGGGCCGCCGGGCTCACGGACCTGACCGAGCTCGACCTGAGCGACTGGGTGACCGCGCCGCAAGTGCTGCGCCGAACGGGGGGCGTGATGCTCGGGATGCGGACCGAAGACAGCCCATTCTCGGCGTTCATGGCCGCCGGGCATCTCACCTCGATCCCGCTCGCGCGTGGCGAGATCGAGTTCACCCTCGGCGTTGCCTGGCGGGAGAACCACACCGACCCGCGGGTCGCCACCATCGCCGGAGGCCTTCACCCTCTCGTCGGCGAGCCGATCGACGAGCTCGACTGATCCGCGCCAACGGCGCACCGTGCAGGGGGTAGCCGGTGCAGCAGGCACAGCTCGCTCGCCGTGACGTGCCAGATCTGCTCTGTTCAGCACGCCTCGCTGCTGGGATCGTCATGCCGTGCCCACCGCGTGGGCGCATCCCGTTCCCCACATCGTTCGAGGGATACCAAGCAATGACGCTGACACCCACTCGCACCCCTGCCGCGACCTCCATGCGTGCCGACGCCGTCCCGGGGGGCTCGGCGGCGCCGCTTGAGGTTCTCCTGTCTCGGCAGCGCGGCGCGTTCCTGCGCGACGGTTCGCCGTCTGCGGCGATTCGACGCAATCGCATCGACCGGCTGATCGCGCTGCTGACCGAGAACGCTCCGGCGATCTCCGACGCCCTGGACGCCGACTTCGGCAGTCGCCCGCGATCGGCGAACTACGTGTCGGACATGCTCGGCATCATGGGCGACCTGAATCTGATGCGAACCCACCTGGCCAGATGGATGAAGCCTCGAGGCGTGTTCCGGATCGCCCGCCTTGCGCGTGTGACGACCACCATCGAGCAGAAGCCGCTGGGGGTCGTGGGCGTGATCGGACCGTGGAACTTCCCGATCGGACTCGTCGTTCAGCCCACGGCGGCGGCCTTTGCGGCGGGCAACCGCGTGATGATCAAGATGTCAGAGGTCACCCCGCGAACCTCGGAACTGTTCGGCCGTCTCGTCTCCGAGTACTTCGATCAGGAGGAGCTCGTCGTGGTCACCGGCGACGCCTCGGTCGGGGCTCGGTTCAGCGAGCTGGCCTTCGACCACCTGTTCTTCACCGGATCCCCGGCGGTCGGGGCGAAGGTGGCCGCCCTGGCCGGTAGCCAGCTGGTGCCGGTGACCCTGGAGCTTGGCGGCAAGAACCCGGTGGTGGTCGCCCGAGGCGCGGATCTGGCGTGGGCCGCGGACCGGATTATGGCAGCACGGATGTCGAACGGCGGCCAGATCTGCCTCTGCCCCGACTACGTGTTCGTGCCGAGAGAATCGGTCGACGGGTTCGTCGCCGCGTCGCTCGCCGCGGCGCGAGCGCTCTTTCCGACGGTTGCCGGCAATCGCACCATGGTCAGCATCGTGAACAGCAGGAACTTCGACAGAGTGGTCGGCCTCATTGAGGACGCGCGCTCGAAGGGGGCCCAGGTTCACCAGGCCGTTCCCGAGGGCGAGACCCTGCCAGACGCCGCCACTCGAATGATCGCTCCGACGATTCTGACCGGCGTCACCGACGCCATGACGATCGCCGGCGAGGAGGTGTTCGGGCCGGTGCTCACGGTGTTCCCGTTCGATCGGATCGAGGAGGTCGTCGACTACGTCGCGTCTCGCCCTTCCCCTCTCGCCGCCTATTGGTACGGCCATGAGGGAGCGGACTTCAAGGCCTTCCGCGCCGGGACCACCAGCGGCGGAATGACCATCAACGACTTCGCCCTGCACTGCGCGATCAATCAGGCGCCCTTCGGTGGCGTCGGGCGCAGTGGCTCAGGGGCGTATCACGGCAAGGCCGGGTTCGACACCTTCACGCACCGCCGCACGATCGCCCGCTCGAAGCTGCCGTTCTCGCTGGCCAAGCTCACGATCACGCCGGCCACGGAGCGCACGATCAAGATCCTCGGCTTCGCGCTGGGGCGCCAACAGGCCGCGGCCAACCGGCGGATCCGACGCTTCGGATCGGCGGTAACGCGATGACCACGATCAATCCTGCGACCTCGCCCGTCGGCGGCGCCGCGGCGACTCGTCCGCTCGCCGTGGTCACCGGCGGTGCCAGTGGAATCGGCCTGGCGTACACGGAGCGGCTCGTCGAACGCGGGTACCTCGTCGTGGTGCTGGATGTCGGTCAAGCAGCCCTGGAAGCGGCGCAGGCCGCGCATCCCGACTCCGTTCGCGCGTACCTCTGCGACGTGCGCGATCTCGACGGACTGACGGCGACCATCGACCGGATCGAGTCCACGCTTGGGCCGATCCAGCACGTGCTCGGGTGCGCGGGGATCGCCCGCGTCGGGCCGACCTTCGAGGTCGCTCGCAGCGACATCCAGCTCATGGTCGACGTCAACTTCGGTGGGGTGGTGAACCTCATCGATGCTGTTCTGCCTCGCATGCTCGCGCGGCACGCCGGCGAGTTCGCCATCATCGCTTCGGCGACCGGCCTTGTGCCGCCGCGCAAGATGGCGGCGTACGGTGCCACCAAGGCCGCCGTCATCGGCTACATGCAGAGCCTTCGCTACGAGACCGAGGGTCAGGGCGTCACGGTGGCCTGCGTGTGCCCGGCTGCGGTCGCGACGCCGATGGCGACGGACTTCTTCGCCGACCCGGTGAAGCGCAGCAAGTCGAACGCCATCACGCCGCAGCAGGTGGTCGCGCGGATCGAGAAGGGACTGCGCCGCAAGCGCTTCCTGATCTACACCGACCCGATCGGCCACGCCACGGCGCTTCTGACCCGCTGGGTGCCCGGAAGCATCCGCGCTCTGCAGCGCGGCAAGCTCGGCGACCTGGTCTGACCGGGTTCACCCAGCTGAGCAGCCCGCCCCGCTTCTACAGCGTCAGCGCCCGCTCGATCAGCTCGGTCTGCTGAGCCGCGCTGCGCTTCGAGGAACCCGTCGCAGGCGAGGCGGATGCCGGACGCGACACCACGCGGATCGTGCGGCCGCGCAGGTGCTTCACCAGTTCAACGTCGATGAACGGCCAGGCACCCTGGTTCTCGGGCTCGTCCTGCACCCACACCACCTCGGCGTTCGGGTAGCGGTCGAGGACGGGCCGCAGCTCGGCATCGGGCAGCGGGTAGTACTGCTCGAGTCGGACGAGCGCGACCTGGCCCGCGACATCCTGCCGCTTCTCGAGCTCGGCCAGCAGGTCGTAGTGGAGCTTGCCGGCGTGCAGCAGCACGCGGCGCACGCCCGAAGTGTCGGCACCGGCGTGACGCGCGTCGTCGAGCACCGGCTCGAACTTGCCGTGCGTGAAGTCGGCGACCTCGCTGGTGGCGCCACGCAGGCGCAGCATCGACTTCGGCGTGAAGACGACCAGCGGACGGCGCGGGCGGGCGTAGGCCTGGCGGCGCAGCAGGTGGAAGTACGAGGCGGGCGTCGACGGGCGCGCGAGGGTCATGTTGTTCTCGGCGGCCAGTTGCAGGTAGCGCTCGATGCGCGCCGAGGAGTGGTCGGGCCCCTGCCCTTCGTAGCCGTGCGGCAGCAGCAGCACCAGGCCGGAGCGCTGGCCCCACTTCTGCTCGGCGCTCGAGATGAACTGGTCGATCACGATCTGGGCGCCGTTGGCGAAGTCGCCGAACTGGGCCTCCCAGATCACGAGCGCGTCGGGCCGCTCCACCGAGTAGCCGTACTCGAACGCCATCGCCGCGTACTCGCTGAGCAGGGAGTCGTAGATCGGCGAACCGCGCCTGCGTCTCGGAGAGGTTCGCGAGCGGCAGCCACTCCTGGCCGTTCTCGCGATCGTGGAACACCGAGTGCCGCGAGACGAAGGTGCCGCGACGGGCATCCTGGCCCGCGAGACGCACGGGAGTGCCCTCGAGCAGCAGGGAGCCGAGGCCGATCAGCTCGCCGAAGCCCCAGTCGATCGAACCCTGGCGGCTCATCTCGAAGCGCTTCTTCAGCAGCTGCTGCAGCTTCGGATGCACGGTGAAGCCGGCGGGCGGATTGTTGTGCGCGTCGCCGATCAGCTCGACCACGCTCTGGTCGACGGCGGTGGACTCCGGCTCGACCAGGCGGTCGTCCTGCTGCGCGACCGGCCGCTCGATGTCGTTCGTGGCGTGCGCGTCGCTGGTGATCACCGGGATCGTGCCGGTCTGCGCCGCGTGGGTCTCGGCGAATGCGCGCTCGAGGCGCTCCTGGAAGTCGCGGTGCGCGGCCTCGTACTCCTCTTGGGTGATGTCGCCGCGGCCGACGAGCGCCTCGGTGTAGAGGGTGCGAACGCGAGCGCTTCGCCTCGATGAGGTTGTACATCAGCGGCTGCGTCATCGAGGGGTCGTCGCCCTCGTTGTGGCCGCGTCTGCGGTAGCAGATCAGGTCGATGACCACGTCGCGCTTGAACTGCTGGCGGTAGGCGAAGGCGTGCTCCGCCACGCGCACCACGGCCTCGGGGTCGTCGCCGTTGACATGGAAGATCGGCGCCTGGATCGTCTTGGCGACATCCGTGGCGTAGATCGAACTGCGGCCCTCGCTCGGTGGGGTGGTGAAGCCGACCTGATTGTTGATGACCACGTGGATCGTGCCGCCCGTGCGGTAGGCGCGCAGTTGCGACATCTGCAGGCCCTCGACGACGACGCCCTGCCCGGCCATCGACGCGTCGCCGTGCATCAGGATCGGCAGGGTCGAGTACTGCCCGTCGCCCTTGCGGTCCTGCTTGGCCCGCACGACGCCCTCGAGCACGCCGTCACGGCCTCGAGGTGGCAGGGGTTCGCGGCCAGGTAGACCGGCATCTCCTTGCCGGAGGCGGCCACGAAGGTGCCCTCGGTGCCGAGGTGGTACTTCACGTCGCCGGAGCCGTGCACGGTCTTCGGGTCTTGCGTGCCCTCGAACTCGCGGAAGATCTGGCCGTAGGTCTTGCCCGCGATGTTGGTGAGCACGTTCAGCCGTCCGCGGTGCGCCATGCCGATGGCGACCTCGTCGAGGCCGGCGTCGGTCGCGCCCTGCAGGATCTCATCGAGGAGCGGGATGGTCGACTCGCCGCCTTCGAGGCTGAAGCGCTTCTGGCCGACGTACTTGGTCTGCAGGAAGGTCTCGAAGGCCTCCGCCTCGTTCAGCTTGCTCAGAATGCGCAACTGCTCGTCGTGCGAGGGCTTCTCGTACTTCTGCTCGAGCCGCTCCTGGAACCACTTGCGCTGCACCGGGTCCTGGATGTGCATGTACTCGATGCCGATCGTGCGGCAGTACGAGTCCCGTAGCACGCCGAGGATGTCGCGCAGCAGCGCCGACGCGCTTGCCGCCGAAGCCGCCGGTGACGAACTCGCGGTCGAGATCCCAGAAGGTGAGGCCGTGGCTGCCGATCTCGAGGTCGGGATGCGTGCGCTGCTTGTACTCGAGCGGGTCGATGTCGGCCATGAGGTGGCCGCGCACGCGGAACGAGTTGATCAGCTCCTGCACGCGTGCCGTCTTGCCCGGCTTCTCGGCCAGGTCGACCGAGATGTCCTCCGCCCAGTGGATCGGGTCGTAGGGGATCCGGAGGGCCGAGAAGATGTCTTCGTAGAAGTCGTTCTGGCCGATCAGCAGCTCATGGATGAGCTTCAGGAACTCGCCGGACCCGGCGCCCTGGATGACGCGGTGGTCGTAGGTGCTGGTCAGCGTGATGGTCTTGCCGATGCCGAGGTCGGCGAGGGTGCGCTCGGACGAGCCCTGGAACGCGGCCGGGTACTCGAGAGCGCCCGCGCCGACGATGCACCCGGCGCCCTGCATGAGCCGGGGAACCGAGTGCTCGGTGCCGATCCCGCCCGGGTTGGTGAGCGAGATCGTGGTGCCGGCGAAGTCGGCGGCCGTCAGCTTGTTGGCGCGCGCGCGGGCGACCACGTCTTCGTACGCCGCGAGGAATTCGGCGAAGGTCATGGTGTCGGCGCGCTTGATGCTCGGGAACGAGCAGCGAGCGGGTGCCGTCGGGCTTGGGCAGGTCGATCGCGATGCCGAGGTTCACGTGCGCGGGCACCACGACGCTCGGCTTGCCGTCGAGCTCGGCGTAGGACACGTTCTGGCTGGGGAACACCTTGAGCGTCTGCACGATCGCCCAGCCGATGAGGTGGGTGAACGAGACCTTGCCGCCGCGTGCGCGGCGCAGGTGGTTGTTGATGACGATCCGGTTGTCGATCATCAGCTTGGCGGGCACGGTGCGCACGCTGGTCGCGGTCGGGATGCCGAGGCTCGGCATCCATGTTGGCGGCGAGGGTCTTGCTGACGCCGCGCAGCGGGCTGACGGTGTCTTCGACGGGGGCGGCATCCGGACCGTCGACGACGGGCGTGCTCGAGGTCTGCGGCGCTTCGGCCGGGATCGGCTGCGGCTTGGCCGGCGCCGAGGTGGTGCGGGCGATGGGCGTCGACGCCGTCGACGTGGCTGGTTCGCCAGGGGTCTCCGTCGCGGGAGCGGGAGCTTCGGTCACCGGGGCTCGGTCGCGGTCGCGGCGGACTCGGCGCGGCGGCAGGCGCGGCATCCTCGACCACGGGGATCGACGTGGTCGGCGTCGGGTCGGTCTCGGCCACGGGGTGGTAGCTCTCCAGAACCGGCCACCAACTCTTGTCGACCGAGTTCTTGTCGACGAGGTACCGCTCGTACAACTCGTCGACGAGCCACTCGTTGGCTCCGAATTCTCCTGAATTCGGGTCGTCAGCTGCGGTTCCGGTGATGGGGCTCGACACGGCTTGACCGCCCACTCTCAGTTCTCGATATCGGGTTGTGATGATGCGGCCTGCCGGTGGCCACACGCAGGTCAAGCTTAATCGCTCCGCGGCCGCGCCGCCGTCCCCGGAGTGAGGTACGCGCCGGAAAGACAGCCGTTCTTGGCTCTACCGTTGACTCATGCGCTTTCTCGGCCCGCTCCCCGCCCACGATCTGACCTATTCGGACGTGTTCCTGGTCCCCACCCGTTCGTCGGTCACCAGCCGACTCGACGTGGATCTTGCGCCGGGCGACGGCAGCGGAGCCACGATTCCGATCGTCTCGGCCAACATGAACTCGGTGACGGGACCACGGCTGGCCGCCACGCTGGCGCGCCGCGGCGGGCTGGGCGTGCTGCCGCAGGACCTGCCGCTGCAAGACCTCGGCGAGGCGATCAGGTGGGTGAAGCAGCAGCCTGTCGCCTGGGATGCGCCGATCGTCCTCTCGCCGGAGCAGACCGTGGCGGAGGCACTGCGTCAGCTTCCGCCCACCGAGGGCCACGGCATCGTGCTGCGCAGCGCGTCGGGCGAAGAACTCGGTGCGGTGCCTGCGCCGCGCCTCGGCACGGCCCTGCCCGACGCCCGGCTGGGCGATCTGGTTCACGGCTCGATCACGGCCTTCGACGCCGACGACCTCGGCGATGGTCACGGCAGTGGGCCGAGGGCGGCCTTCGACCTGCTGGTCGCCGCCGACATCGACTTCGCTCTCGTGCAGCGGCACGGCCACGTCATCGGCACGGTCAGCAGGCGCAGCGCGCTGCGCGGCACGCTGTACCGGCCGGCGCTCGACGGCGGCGGTCGGCTGCGCGTGGCCGCGGCGGTCGGCATCAACGGCGATGTCGGCGTCGAAGGCGGCGGCACTCGCCAAGGAGGGCGTCGACGTGCTCGTGCTCGACACCGCGCACGGCCACCAGGAGGGGATGCTGCGAGCCCTCGCCGTCGTGAAGAAGCTGGGGCTCGGCATCCCGATCGTCGCGGGCAACATCGTGACCGCCGACGGCGTGCGGGATCTGGTGGATGCCGGCGCCGACATCCTCAAGGTCGGTGTCGGTCCGGGAGCGATGTGCACGACGCGCATGATGACCGCGGTGGGGCGTCCGCAGTTCGGCGCGGTGCTCGAGACCGCCGAGGCGGCGCGCGAACTCGGCGCGCACGTGTGGGCAGACGGCGGGGTGCGCTACCCGCGGGATGTCGCGCTCGCGCTGGCCGCGGGAGCGGCATCCGTGATGGTCGGCTCGTGGTTCGCAGGCACCATCGAAGCGCCCGGCGTTCTCGAGACGGATGACGCGGGCCGTCTGTACAAGCAGAGCTGGGGCATGGCATCGACCAAGGCGGTGCACGAGCGCTTCGGCCGGCTCGACCCCTACGAACTGGCCCGCAAGGAGCTCTTCGCGGAGGGCATCTCGAGCTCGAAGATCTACCTCGACCCGCTCCGCCCATCGCTCGAGGATCTGCTCGACATGATCACCTCGGGTGTGCGCAGTTCGTTCACCTATGCCGGGGCCGGCGACCTCGCCGCCTTCCAGGAGCGGGCGGTGGTCGGCTTCCAGAGCGCGGCGGGTTACGAAGAGGGCAAGGCGCTGCCGGTCAGCTGGTGAGCCCCGGCTCCGCCGCGCAACCAGCTCCACCGCGCAACCAGCTCCGCCGCGCAATAGGTTGGGTGCCATGATGTTCGCGATCCTGGACTTCCCGGTCAAAGCGGGTGAACTCGACGCGGCGGTGCGCGTGCTGCGCGGCGGCCTGGTCGTCACTCGCGCCTTCGACGGCAATCTCGGGGCCGAGATCCTGCTGGATGACGACCCGAGCCACTTCCTGCTGCTCGAGACCTGGGAGTCCGCCGCGCACAACCACGCATACCAGTCCTGGCGCCAGACCCCCGAGGGCGTGCTGCCCGGTTTCGCCGATCACCTCCGAGGGCCCTTCGTGATGACCGAGTACACCGTTTCTCCCCACTGACCCGGGTGAGCCGAGCAGCGGGCTAGCGTCCGCGCATGGATGTTTTCGCCCTGCTGGCCGAACCGGTGCGCTTCCGGATCGTCGAGATCCTGGCGACGGGCGAACACACCTCCGGCCAGCTCGCCGACGTGCTTCATCACGAGTTCGGAGTGGGATGGCCCGCGGTGTCCGAGCATCTCGCACGAATGCTGTCGAGCGGTTTCGTCGTGCGGCGTCCTCAGGGACCGAGCCGGGTGTACCGCCTGGCGCCGACCGCGCTCGATGAACTGGATCGCAGCGTCGACCGGCTTCACCGCCTCTGGAACGCCCGGTATGGATGGCCGTACCGGGCCGATCCTCTCTCGCCGCACCTGCTCACCACCGCGCCGCGTCGGCCGAACCGCGGTCGAGGTCAGCGCGGCCGCAGCGAGCGGCCGATCGTCTTCGAGATCACCGAGGACAACGATCTCTGGCAGTGGCTCGGCGACTGACGCCGGACGTCGCCCTCCCGGCGGCAGGGGTGGGGAACTCGCATTTCGGTACGCGCCGAATTCGGGGCGAACCGAAATGCGGTTTCTGGGGACGCCCGGGGGTGGCAGGCTGCTGCGCGACGAGGATCGACGCAGGCGCGCAGCCGCCCGACGCATGCGCTGGATATACTCGGGCGAATCATGGATGACCCTCCGTCCGCCTGCCAGCCGGTCGCCGATGAGATCGTGGGCACACCGTGAGCTATGAGTGGATCCTCCTGGTCATCGGGATCGTCCTCATCGTCGGCACGGGATTCTTCGTCGCCAGCGAGTTCACCCTGGTCAACCTCGACCGTGCCGAGCTCGAGGCGCGCCAGGAGCGAGGCGAGACGATGCTCGGCCCCGTCATCAGCGGATTGAAGCGCACGTCGACCCACCTCTCCAGCGCCCAGTTGGGCATCACGCTGACCACGCTGCTGACCGGCTTCACCCTCGAACCGGCGTTCAGCACGTACCTGCAGCCGCTGTTCACCGCCATCCAGCTGCCCCGCGGCGCTGTGATGCCGGTCGCGACCGTGGTTTCGATCGCGATCGCGACCCTGCTGTCGATGGTCATCGGCGAGTTGGTGCCCAAGAACCTGGCGCTGGCGATCCCGCGGCAGGTGGCCAAAGTCGTGCTGCCGTTTCAGCTCGGGTTCACCGCCGTCTTCAAACCGTTCGTGCGGTTGCTGAACAGTACGGCCAACCTGCTGCTGCGCGCGTTCGGGGTCGAGCCGAAAGAAGAACTGAGTTCGGCGCGCACGGCGGAGGAGTTGCGGAGCCTCGTGCGCAGGTCGGCGAGAGAGGGCTCCCTCGACTCCGACACGGCCACGCTGCTCGCCCGCACCCTGGTGTTCTCGGATCACACCGCCGCCGACGTCATGACGCCCCGGCCCCGGCTCGCCAGCATCGATCGCTCGGCGACCGCGGACGCCGTCGTCGAGTTGGCCCGCAGAACCGGCTTCTCGCGGTTCCCGGTGATCGACGACGACATCGACGATGTGGTCGGCCTGGTGCACATCAAGCAGGCCGTGGCCGTGCCGCGCGAGCGGCGCCCGGAGGTTCCGGTGTCGGCGCTGCAATCCGACGCACTGCGGGTGCCCGAGACGATGAAGCTCGACACCCTGCTCGGAGAGCTGCGCGGCCGGGGCTACCAGATGGCGGTCGTGGTCGACGAATACGGCGGGACGGCGGGTGTGGCCACGCTCGAGGACCTCGTCGAAGAACTGGTCGGAGAAGTGGCCGACGAGCACGACCGTGCGCGGGCCGACGTGGTTCGCAGCCGCGACTGGCTCACCTTTCCCGGAGCGCTCCGGCCCGACGAGCTCATCGAGCGCGCGGGTGTGGTCGTGCCGGAGGACGGCCCATACGAGACCGTCGCCGGATTTCTGATGAGCGAACTAGGCCGTCTCGCGAAGGCCGGAGACACGGTCGAGATCGAGGCAGGCACCTTCCGCGTCGAGCGGATGGACGGTCGGCGGATCGACAGAGTGCGCTTCACCCCGCGGCACGACGACGATCGGCACGACGACCGGACGTCGGGAGCGGCAGGATGAGCGCCGCAGACTGGTGGGGCATCGCCTGGCTGGTGATCCTGCTCGCGGTCAACGCCTTCTTCGTCGCCGCCGAGTTCGCGATCATCTCCGCGCGCCGCAGTCAGATCGAACCTCGGGCGGAGGCGGGCTCGCGCGCCGCGAAAACGGCGATCTGGGCGATGGAGCACACCACTCTGATGCTGGCCACCACGCAGTTGGGCATCACGATCGCGAGCCTGCTGATCCTCAACGTGTCGGAGCCCGCCATCCATCGTCTGCTGGCGGTGCCGCTTCACCTCACCGGCTGGAGCGAGGATGTGATCGCCACCATCGCGTTCATCTTCACGCTGACCATCGTGTCGTTCCTGCATGTCGTGCTCGGCGAGACAGTGCCGAAGAACATCTCGTTCTCGGTGCCGGACAGGGCGGTGCTGCTGCTGGCCACGCCGCTGGTCGGCATCGCCGCGGTGTTCCGCCCCGTCATCGTCGTGCTGAACGCGGTGTCGAACGGCGCGGTGCGGCTGTTCGGCGTGCAGCCGCGCAACGAGGCCAACTCGGCCTTCAGTTTCGATGAGGTCGCCACCATCGTCGCCACCTCGACCCGCGAGGGGGTGCTGACCGACTCGACGGGCACACTCAGCAATGCCTTCGAGTTCAGCACCAAGACCGTCAAGGATGTGCTCGTCCCGATGGGCAAACTCGTCACCCTGCCCGACGACGCCACCCCTGAGGACGTCGAGCGCGCCGTCGCCCAGCACGGCTTCAGCCGCTACGTGCTGCTCGACGACGAGGGGGAACCGAGCGGCTACCTTCACCTCAAAGACGTGATCGACCTGGATGACGACGCCGAGTTCGCCGAGCCCGTCCCGCCCAAGCGCATCCGCCAGTTGATCTCGGTCTATCACGACACCGAGCTCGAGGACGCGCTGGCCACTATGCGGCGCTCCGGCTCGCACCTGGGCAGGGCGTTCGATGAGAACGGGGCGACCAAGGGCGTGCTCTTCCTCGAGGACATCATCGAGGAGCTGGTGGGCGAGGTCCAGGACGCCACTCGGCGGCGGCGATAGAGCGCCGGTGAGTGCCGCACGCTATCTGAGCGCGTCCATCCCGCTGCGCCTCGCCGGCTCGGGTGCCAGCGTGGTGCTGCCGATTCTCGCCGTTCAGCGCCTCCACGATGTCGCCATCGGAGGCGGGCTGGTGGCGGCGTCGCTCGCTCCCAGCGTGATCATGGCGCCGCTCGTGGGGGTCACGCTCGATCGCACGCGGCATCCGCGATGGTGGATCGCGGCATCCGGTCTGATCACGTCCGCGGCTTTCGTGCTGAGCGCGTTCCTCGGCACCGTGCCGCTCTGGGTGATCGTCGTCGCTCTCATCGTGTCGGGGGCGGCGTCGCCCTTCTTCCTGGGCGGTCTCTCGAGTTTCGTCACCGACGCGTTGCCGGATGAGCGTCGCGCCTATGCTGCCGACGCCCTGTCGTACAACGTGGGCGCGGTCGCCGGTCCGGGACTGGCGGCCATCGTGGTGAGCATGGGCGCGGCGGCGGCCGGCGCGTTCATCCTCGCGGGCGCGTCGCTGCTCGGGGCGGGCGCGGTCTTCGGAGTGCGAATGCTTCCTCGCCCGCGCCCCGAGCACGGCGCGCTGACCGCGATCATGGCGGGGAGCCGCCACCTCCTGCTGCACCGCCCTCTCGCGACCGTGACTCTCTCGGGCACCGTCGCGCAGCTCGGTGCCGGCGCACTGCCGATCTGCGCGGTGGCGCTCGAGCTGCAGCGTTCGGGAACGCCAGAACGCGGCGCATGGATCGTCACCGCCTTCGCGATCGGCTCGCTGGTCGGCTCGCTGATCGCAACCGGCAGGCCGCCGCGCCTCTGGCGCACCGAGACGGTCATGCTGGTCGGATTCGTCGGTACCGGTCTGCTCACGATCGTTGCCGCAGCAGACCTGGGCCTGCCCTGGACCGTCGCAGGGATCGCCCTCTCGGGCGTGTGCACGGGGCCGAGCACGGCGGCGATGCTGTTGCTGCGCAAGCAGCAGAGCCCGGCGCTCCTGCGGTCGCAGGTGTTCACCGTCGGCTCCGGGCTGCGTACGACGGCGGCCGCTCTCGGCGCGGCGACCGCCGGGCTCGTCTCCGGAGTGGATGCCGGCATCCTGCTCGCCGTGATCGGCCTCAGCTGGGTGGCGTCGGCCCTTGTCATGCTGGGCTACCCGCGCGGAGCGGCACCGCTCGAGGATGGCTGAGCTGTCAGCTCCAGCGGGCGCGAAGGTACTGCGGCGGCCAGTAGTCGAGTTCGACGCCCAACTCGTGCGCCGCGCGCAACGCGAAGTGCGGGTCGCGCATCATCTCGCGCCCGAGCATGACGGCGTCGGCCTGGCCGCTCGCGACGATGGCGGCCGCCTGATCGACCTCGGTGATCAGGCCGACCGCGCTGACCGGGACGTTCGCCGACTGGCGCACCTGCTCGGCGAACGGCACCTGGTATCCGGGGCCGAGCGGAATGCGCACTCCGGCGATCAGGCCGCCAGACGAGATGTCGAAGAAGTCGGCGCCCGCCTCGTGAGCCCACGCCGCGACCGTTGCGGTCTGCGCTGCGTCCCAGCCGCCTTCTGCGTAATCGCTCGCCGAGAAGCGCACGAGCAGAGGCACCCGGTCGCCGATCTCGGCTCTCACCGCGCGCACGATGTCCAGCAGCAGCCGCGCCCGGTTCTCGAGGGGGCCGCCGTACTGGTCGGTACGGGTGTTCGACAGCGGGGACAGGAACTGGTGCAGCAGGTAGCCGTGCGCCGCGTGCAACTCGACGAGGTCGAAACCCGCGTCGATCGCGCGACGGGCGGCCGCGGCGAAGGCGTCGACCACGCCGGGCAGCTCGTCCAGCGCGAGCGCGCGCGGCGCGCGGTAGCCCTCGAAGGCGAGCTCTGAGGCCGACACCGTCTGCCAGCCGCGCCCAGGGGCGATGTCGACGGGCGCGTCCAGAGAAATGCTGCCCTTCTGCTCGAACCCCCACTCGGGGTAGACAGAGGCCTTACGGCCGGCGTGCGCCAACTGGAGCCCGGCGACGGCACCGCGCGCGTGCAGGAAGTCGACGATGCGTCGCCAGCCGGCCACCTGCTCGTCGTTCCAGATGCCGGTGTCGTGCGGAGAGATCCTGCCCTCGGGAACGACTGCCGTCGCCTCGGCGATGACCAGCCCGGCGCCGCCCATCGCGAACGAGCCCAGGTGCGCCAGGTGCCAGTCGGTCGGCATGCCGTCGCGGGCGAGCGACGAGTACTGGCAGAGGGCAGGCACCCAGATCCGGTTGCGCACGATGACCCCGCGCAAGATGATCGGGTCGAACAGGGACGTCATGAGGCGAGGAACTCCAGAAAGGCGCGCAACTCGGCGACAGTGGTGAAGACGTGTCCCGTGACGCCGAGGGCGATCGCGGCATCCACATTGATCTTCTTGTTGTCGATGAACACCATCTGCTCGAGGTCGATTCCCAACTCGCGCGCGGTGACCCGGTAGATCTCGGGGTCGGGTTTGATCAGCCCGAGTTCTGCGCTGACGAACATCGCCTCGAAGTAGGCGGCCATCGGCGAGTGCCGGAAGGGGTCCGAGAAGTCGAATCCGGCGTTCGAGAGCAGCGCGACGCGCGTGCCGCCCGCGTGCAGCTCGGCGAGCAGCTGCACGGTGCCAGGCTCCACGCTGATCCAGCTCCGGATGTCGGCGGCCCACAGTTGCTGCAGCTGCGCCGGCGACCACTCCACCCCGGCGTCGCGGGCGATCAGGTTCCAATACTCGCCGGGGAGCGTGACGCCCTGGTCGAGATCCTCGCGATACCGGTCGTAGAGCTGCCAGAACAGGCCGGTGTCGAGTCCCGAGATCTCCACGAGGGCCGCGCGGTCTGCCGCGCTCTGCGAGACCGAGATCACCTCGCCGTAGTCGAAGACGATGACGCGGTCGGGGATCCGGATGTTCACCTCGCCAAACTATCGTTCCCCGCAGGGCTGGCTATCGTGGCTGACATGGAGCCCTTCTTCGGTCCGGATGACGCGGCGCGCTGGATCGCCGTGCCCCGCGATGACGACGACAAGTACTCGCGAGGGGTCGTCGGCTTCGTCACCGGATCGGCGACCTATCCGGGCGCCGCGGTGCTCGGGGTCGAGGCGGCGGCGCACACAGGCGTCGGCATGATCCGATACCTCGGCGCCGGCCGTCCCACGCGTCTCGTGCTGCAGCGCCGGCCGGAGGCGGTCACCGCCGATGGTCGCGTGCAGGCCTGGGTGCTCGGCTCGGGGCAAGACCCCGAACGGCTCGACGGAGCCACAGCCGGCATGCTCGACGCGGCGCTGGCCCAGGACGTGCCGACGGTGCTCGACGGGGGAGCGCTCGGCCGGCGGTCCGACGCGAACGGGCCGGTGCTGCTGACCCCGCACGCGGGAGAGCTGAGTCGCCTCATCGGCCTCGACGTCGACGCGATCCGTGCAGACCCCGACGCGGCGGCGCTGCGAGCCGCGCGCGAACTGGATGCGACCGTGCTGCTGAAGGGGCACACCACGCGGGTCGCGGTGCCGACGGCGAAGGCGAGAAGCGGCCCGTTGCTGCGGGTGCGCTCGGCGCCGTCATGGCTCGCGACAGCCGGTGCGGGCGATGCGCTGGCCGGGATTCTCGGCGCCCTGCTGGCTACCCACCACGAGCAGCTCGAGAAAGATCCGGGCCTGCTCGCGCCGCTCGCCGCGACCGGCGCGGTGCTGCACGGCCTTGCCGCCCACCGAGCGAGCGCAGGCGGACCCCTCACCATTCTCGACCTCGCCGCGGCCCTGCCCGCCGTGGTTGCCGAGCTGGTGCGGATACCCTGACTACATGACGGACGCCGCCTTTCGCTCGCGCGAGGTACGGCTCGTGCGGCTGGCGGAGCATCCATTCGCGCTGTGGACCGGGTTCGTTCTTGTGCACTTCGCTCTCGGTGCGCTCGCGCTGTACGGCCCCGGCTATCCTCTGGGCGACGTGTCGTGGGTCTACAAGTTCTGGGTCGAGCACGGCATGGTGTCCGGGCAATGGGTCGGGTTGCAGACCTCGTGGGTCTATCCGATCGTCGCCCTGCTGCCCATGGTCACCTCCTACGCATTCGGGCCCGCGCTCTACACGAGCACCTGGCTGAGCCTGATCATGGTGGTGGATGCCGCGGCCTTCGCCGTCGTGATCGCCTTCGGACGCGATCGCCGGGTCGCTCACATCGGGTGGTGGTGGCTCGGACTGATCCTCGGACTCGGCCCCGTCGCCCTCGGCCGCATCGATGCCGTGACCGTCGCCGTCGCGGTGGTGGCGCTGCTCTGCCTCGGAGCCGCTCCGCGCCTCGCGGGCGTGCTTCTCGCCATCGCCACCTGGATCAAGGTCTGGCCTGCGGCGCTCATCGCCGCGGTCGTCATCGCGGCCGCATCGCGCGTGCGGGTGCTGCTGGCCGCCGCCGTGACCTCCGTCGTCGTCCTGGTTGCCTCGATCGCGCTGGGCGGCAGCGTGGCGAACGCCTTCAGCTTCATCACCCAGCAGACCGGGCGCGGGCTGCAGATCGAATCGGGGCTCGGCACCTTCTGGATGTGGGACGCCTTCACCCGGCGCCCCGGTGCGAGCACCATCTACTACGACACCAGCATCCTGACCTATCAGTTGCACGGCCAGGGTGTGCAGACCGCGGCCGCGATCGCGACGCCACTGCTCGCCCTCGTCACGCTCGCCTTGTTGCTGCTGGCGATCGTCACTGTGCGCCGCGGAGCCTCGGCCGCCGAACTGCTTCCACCCCTCGCGCTCGCGATCACGACCGCGCTGATCCTGTTCAACAAGGTCGGATCGCCCCAGTTCGTCACCTGGCTCGCCGTGCCGATCATCTTCGGTCTCTCAACCGCCGCGACCGGACGCGGTGCCTCGTTCCGATTCCCCGCCGTCCTCGCCCTCCTGATCGCCGACCTCACGCAGTTGATCTACCCCTACCTCTACGACCAACTTCTCGACCTGAACTTCTGGATGCTCCTGGTGCTCAGCGCGCGCAACCTGCTCTACCTGGTGCTGCTGGCTTGGGCGGTGTGGAGCATGGTTCGGTTGTTGAGCCCCGGCGTCGACATGCCGCTGGTCGACGAGAGCACGTGGCTGCCGCGCGTGTGGCCGTTCCTGCCGGAGCGCGGCCCCGAGTCCGAGCGGTTGCGTCGGTGACGGCCCCCGGCCCGACGGTTGCACTCCCACTCTCTCCCGCGCGCATCCGCCTCGCTCTGCTGGCGCTCGCCCTGGGCGGCTTCGGGATCGGCGCGACCGAGTTCGTGGCTTCGGGCCTGCTGCCCAACATCGCGGCCGATCTGCTTCCGAAGCTCGATGCCGCATCCCATCAGCAGGCGATCGCCCAGACCGGGATCATGATCTCGGCCTATGCGGCGGGGGTCGTGGTCGGGGCTCCGACGATCGCCGTGTTCGCGGCCCGGCTGCCCCGCAAGGGCCTCCTGCTGGCGCTGGTGGGTGCGTTCACGATCGGCTCGGTGCTGTCGGCGCTGGCGCCGAACTTCGAGCTGCTGGTCGCGGCCCGCTTCGTCGCCGCCCTGCCGCACGGCGCGTACTTCGGTATCGCGTCGCTGGTCGCGTCGTCGCTGATGGGGCCCGGCAAGCGCGGTCGTGGGGTCGCCTTCGTGCTCTCGGGGCTGACCATCGCGAATGTGATCGGGGTGCCCGCGATCACCTTCCTCGGTCAGCAGGCCGGGTGGCGCGCCGCATATCTCGCGGTCGCGATCGTCTTCGCCCTCGCCGTGCTGGCGATCTGGATCGTCGTTCCGCGGCAGCCGGGCGATCCGCACGCCACCGCCGCGCGCGAGCTGGGCGGTTTCAAGCACCTCGGTGTCTGGCTGGCGTTGCTGACCGGAGCGGTCGGATTCGGCGGCTTCTTCGCCGTGCAGAGCTATATCGCGCCGATGGCGACCGAGGTCGCCGGCTCTGCCGTCTGGCTTCGTGCCGGTCGCCCTCATCGTGGCGGGGCTTGGCATGACCCTCGGCAACGTGGTGGGCGGCCATCTCGCCGATCACGGGCCGTTGCGCGCGATCTTCCTGTGCTTCGGCGCCTTCGCGGTCTCGTTCGTGGTGCTCGGGCTCACGGCTCAGTGGCCGCCCGGGCTGCTCGTCGGGGTGTTCCTGGTGGCCGGGACGGCGTCGGCGCTCTCACCGGCGATCCAGACCCGGTTGATGGATGTCGCGGGCGAGAGCCAGACACTGGCCGCCGCGGCCAACCACTCGGCCCTCAATCTCGGCAACAGCCTCGGCGCGGTGCTGGGTGGAGCGGTGATCGCCGCCGGGTTCGGCTACCTGGCACCCACCTGGGTGGGACTGCTGCTCTGCATCCCGGGCGCTGCGCTCGCCCTGTGGGGCGCCATGCTCGGCCGCAGGCAGCGCGCCCGGTTCACCGGACCGAACCCGGACACCGGACCGATCGTCCCGGCCTCGGGCGTGTAGCAGGACTCTAGAAGGAAACCCCGTCGACGGAGTCCTGAATCAGGATGCCGTCCTGGATCGCCCGCTTGCGCAGCGCCACCTTGGTGCCCACGTCGATGCCCGCGACCCGGTACTTCTCGCGGATCCGCTTGAGGTAGCTCTTCGCGGTCTCCTCCGAGATGCCGAGCTGATAGGCGACCGACTTGACGGGCTCTCCGCCTCCGTAGAGCGCCATGACGCGACGCTCCTGAGCGCTCAGCTTGGGAGCGCCTCCGACATCGGCCGCGTTCAGGGCGAGGTCGAGCTCGGCCGACACGAAGCTCTCGCCCTGCGCGGCGGCGCGGATCGCTTCGACGATCATGCCGGCATCCTCGCTCTTGACCAGATAGCCGAGCGCGCCGGCGCCGAGCGCCTCGCGCACCACGTTGGGCTCTGAGTACGTGCTCATCAGCACGACCTTCACGCCCGTGGTCTTCAGCGTCGAGATCTTGAGCGCGACCGGGATGTTGTCTTTGAGGTCAAGATCGAGCAGCACGACGTCGACCGGGAACTCCGGATGCGTCAGCAGCTCTGGCCAGGTGGTCATCGCGGCGACCATGGAGATGTCGTCGGCCGCATTACGGATCCACTCGGTCAGCGCTCCGAGGAGCATCCGGTGATCGTCGACGAGTGCGAGGCGGATGGGAGCCATTGTCGACTCTCCTTTCTTCGGTGGTGCGAGCTGTACGGCTGGAGTGGTCAGATGTCTGCTGGATTGTCGACCAGGCACTCGATGTCGACGCGGAGGCTGGAGTCCTGGGTGTGGTCAGAGTAATGCCCGACGCGGCCCAGAGCGTCCCAGATCGACGGGTCGACACGATTCCGTGCGACACCGGTTGTGGTGATCGTGATCGGAATCAGGATCTTGTGCTCGGGCACCGGCGTCTCACCGGGCGCAACAGGACCGACTTGCACCGTCACCGTGCGACTGGCATTGGAGGTGATCGTGTCGCCCACCAGCAGCCAGGCCGCGGCCAGGAGGCCGTCGCGCTGGATCGGGTCGAGCAGTCCGGCGAGGCTGGATTTGTCGACCAGCGTCACGGCCTTGCCCAGCATCTCGGACTCGCTGACCGCGTGGTACAGCCAGGTCTCACGCCTGCCCTCGATGAGGTGGAGGCGCAATTCGGTGGCGAGGGATGCCGCGACCGACGCCATCTTGGGCGCGAGCGGCAGCGCCGTCTTCTTGCCGGCGATGGACTCGAGCAACTCCTCGGCCGCCAGGTCGAGCCTGGCGAGCTCTTCGGACGCCAGCATGCCGACCGCGTAGCGCGGTGCGGATACCGTGGACTGCACGAGCACCCGGTCGAGTTCGACCTGCACCATGCGGCGGAAGCCCTCCACGATGGCGACGCCGATGACGGCGGGGAGCACGGCCGCCGCGACGGCGGTGATCTGCGGTGCGATCCAGTCCGCGGTGATCTGGTCGGTCGGCGGCGTATCGAGGAAGATCACGACGGCGAGGCCTGCTGCCAGCACGCCCGCCGCGATCAGGATCTCGGACGAGCCGCGAACCGTGACCACGACCAGCAGCGCCATGCCGGCGGCGAGCGCCGCCGTCGCGTTCCGCCCGATGTCGTGCAGCTCCCAGACCGCGATCACGTCGAGCGCGACTGCGACGAGCAGGCCGGTGAGGAACAGGCCGAACATCCAGTCCGGCAGACGGTCGCCGATCACCCGCGAGGTCACGATCGCTCCGACGACCACCGCCCCGAGGACGATCCACGCAGACAGTGCGGCGAGCGGCTGGGGATACGCGCCGCGGCCCCAGACGCCGATGAACCAGCTGACCCCGTAGACGCAGCGCAGGCCGACCAGGATGGCGGCGCCGAGACCGAGGAAGGCGGTGCCCAAGCTGGCTCGGTGGGCGGACGCGCGGCCGATGCGCCTGGCCGTCTTGCCGACGGCGCGGCGCGCGTTGTTGACCACGACACCGAGGGTGTTCTCTTCCGGGGCTGAGAAGGTCACTGTGCCGCCTCGGCCGAAGAGGCGTCGCCGCGCGGGACTTCGAGCACGACCGTGGTGCCGGAGCCGGGCGCTGAGAACAGGCGCGCATTGCCGCCCACGTCGCGCAGCCGTGCGACCACCGACTCGGTGAACCCGAGTTTGGCGTCGTCGATGTCGCTGATGTCGAATCCCACTCCAGCGTCGGTGACCATTGCCCTCACCATCTTGTTGTCCTCGGTGATGGTGACGTGCGCCTCGGTCACGCCCGAGTGGCGGCGCACATTCTCGAGGCACTCGGCGAGCGCCAGCAGGAACGCGTCCAGATAGTCGCTCGGCAGGAGCACCTGGCCGGTGCCGTGCCAGCTGACCTGGAGTCCCATGCGCCCGAAGCGCTGTTTGACCGATTCGAGCGTCGTGCCGAGCACCGGCTCGTCGAGCACCTGGATCGGAGAGGTCGCTGTGCCGACCGCCGCGCCGGATGCGGTGCTGTTGGGCGCCGGGTTCGTCCCGAGGCGCAGCTGTCGCAGCAGCTTGGCGTCGTCGCCGGCCTGCTGCCGCAGAGCCTCGGGCGTCACACCGACCCCCGAGTGGGCGAGAAGGGTCAGCGTTGCCAGCACGGTGTCGTGCAGCAGCCTGGCTCCCTGTCGGCGCTGGGCTTCCAGCTCGCTCGCCTGCCGCTCCGCGCGGTGGGCGCGGCCGATGCTGGCGATGCGCTTGGCCACCTGCGGGACTCCGGCGCTGATCCAGATCGCGATGAGCGCGGGCAGCACCCAGCCGAGTACGTAGACGCCCGCCGTTCGAAGCGGTGCCTGCAGGTCGCTGGTGAGCGGCAGGAGGGTGGCGCCCACCACCAGGAACACGATGATCAGGGCGGCGATCCGCGGCGCGTTCGAGGTCAGCACGAGGCCCGAGGCGGCCAGGGATGCGGCAGCCAGCTCCAGGACAGCAGTGAACCCGGCCTGTGACGGTCGGTCTCCAACCGTGCAGGTGACCACCACGATCGCCAAGCCGGCCACCAGCGCAATCCCGAGCCACACCGGCGAACGGCTGATCCCGATCCGGAACTGGGCGACGCCGAGGACGACGAACAGGGGGAGCGAGATGACCAGCGCGGCGCCGCTCACGGCTCCGGGCAGAACGAAGCAGAACAGAGCCACGACGGTGAAACTGAGGCCGTACACCCGCGCGGTGCGTTGAAGGAGGCGGTCACGTTCTTTGGTGATCAGGTCCATCTCGTCGTTCTTTCTCCTGCGTGTCGCCTCATCAGCAAGCCATGCTGTCAGAGGGGGCACCCGAAGGGGGGGTGCCACGCGGAGCGGGTTCTCAGGCGGCGAAAAGCCGCCGAAGCTGTTCGGAGACCAGCGCGTCCTCGATGAGGAACGCGTCATGCCCGAATGGCGACTCGAGGACCACCGGCTGGTCGCCGTCGATGTTGCCTGGCAGGTGGTGGGCGATGATCCGTTGACCGGCGACCGGGAACAACCGGTCGGAGTCGATGCCGATGACCACCGCCCGCGCTGTCGCTCGTCCCAGCGCTGCTGCCACCCCACCGCGGTCGCGGCCGATGTCGTGCGAGTTCATCGCGTCGGTCAGCACGAGATAGCTGTTGGCGTCGAAACGGCGGGTGAACTTGTTGCCGTGGAAGCCCAGGTAGCTCTCGACCGCGAACACCCCGCCGCCGCCGAGGGGGCTCAGCCCGCTCTGCCAGCTCCGCTCGAAACGGTCGTTCAGCTCGGTAGGGGAGCGGTAGTTGAGCAGTGCCATCCGGCGGGCGAGTGCCAGGCCGCGATGGGGTCCGGCGCCGTCCGGCGCCCCGTAGTAGCCGCCGCCGGCGAAAGCGGGATCCATGCGGATCGCCTCGTTCTGCACCGAGTTCAGCGCGATCTGGTCGGCGCTCGAGATCGGGGGCGCAGCGAGCACGGCGACCCGTTCGACCCGGTCCGGATGGGTCACGGCCCACTCCAGGGCCTGCATCCCGCCCATCGACCCGCCGATCACGGCCGCCCATCGGGTCACGCCGATCGCATCGGAGAGCATCCTCTGGGCTTCCACCTGGTCGCGGATCGAGAGATACGGGAAGCGCGCCCCCCACTCGGCGCCATCGGGAGCGAGCGAGGCCGGGCCGGTGCTGCCCTGGCAGCCGCCCAGCATGTTCGGCGCGACGATGAACCATTCGGCCGGATCGAGCACGCGGCCGTCGCCGACCAGCCCCGACCACCATCCGGCTGTGGGATGCCCGGGGCCGGCCGGTCCGGTCAGGTGGCTGTCGCCGGTCAGCGCGTGAAGCACGAGCACCGCATTGCTCGCGTCGGAGTTCAGCTCGCCCCAGGTCTCGTATGCGATCCGGACCGCCGGCAGCGGGCCGCCGCGCTCGAGCACGACGTTGCCGATGTCGGCGAAGAGCCGGTGCCCGGGATCGTCGCCGGGGCGCCAGGCACCGGATGCCGGGGGCGATGCCGACAGCGCCCGCCGATTGGACTCCGTGACGAACGCCGAGGGCACCGCGTCTTCGGGTGTCTGCCAGTCCATGTCAGTGGCCATTCTGGCGGATGACGAAGGGGCCCCGCCCGCGTGTTACGCGGTCGGGGCCCCTTCGCGGTGAGGCTATGCGGTTTGAGCAGCCGCCGAGAGCTTGCGCGCTGCACTGAAACCCGCCTCGAGGTCCGCGATCAGGTCGTCGACGTTCTCGAGTCCGACCGACAGGCGCACCAGGCCCGGGGTCACGCCGGTCGTGAGCTGCTGCTCCGGCGTGAGCTGGCTGTGCGTGGTCGACGCCGGGTGGATGATCAGGCTGCGCACGTCGCCGATGTTGGCCAGGTGGCTGAACAGGGTGACGTTCTCGACCAGCGCCTTGCCGGCATCCACCCCGCCCTTCAGCTCGAAGCTGACGACAGCGCCGACGCCCTTGGGCGCGTACTTGTTCGCCGCCGCGTACCACGGGCTCGAGGGCAGGCCCGAGTAGTTGACCGAGGCGATGTCGGGGTGGTTCTCGAGGTACTCCGCGATCGCCTGGGTGTTCTGCACGTGGCGCTCGATGCGCAGGCTCAGGGTCTCGACGCCCTGGATCAGCGCGAACGAGCTGTCGGGCGAGAGGGCCGCGCCGGTGTCGCGCAGCAGGGTGACGCGCGCCTTGATGATGTAGGCGATGCCGTCGCCGACCGCCGCCGTGTAGCTCGCGCCGCCGTACGACGGGTCGGGCTCGGTCAGGCCGGGGAACTTCTCGACGTTCTTGCTCCACTCGAACTTGCCGCCGTCGACGATGAGGCCGGCGATGACCGTGCCATGGCCGCCCAGGAACTTGGTGGCGGAGTGCACGACGATGTCGGCGCCGAAGTCGAACGGCTTGATCAGGTAGGGCGTGGCGATCGTGTTGTCGACGATCAGCGGGATGCCGTTCTGGTGGGCGATGCCCGAGACCAGTTCGAGGTCGAGGATGTTGATCTTCGGGTTGCCGATGGTCTCGGCGAAGAACAGCTTGGTGTTGGGGCGCACCGCGGCTGCCCACTCGGCGGCGTCATCCTGGTTCTCGACGAAGGTGACCTCGATGCCGAGCCTGGCCAGCGTGTACTTGAAGAGGTTGTACGTGCCGCCGTAGATCGAGCTCGACGAGACGATGTGGTCGCCGGCGCCTGCGATGTTGAGCACCGCGTAGGTGATCGCCGAGGAACCGGATGCCGTGGCGAGCGCCGCCGTGCCGCCCTCGAGCGCGGCGATGCGCTGCTCGATCACGTCGGTCGTCGGGTTCATGATGCGCGTGTAGATGTTGCCGAACTCGGCGAGCGCGAAGAGGTTCTTGGCGTGGTCGGTGCTGTCGAAGACGTACGAGGTGGTCTTGTAGATCGGCGTCGCGCGTGCGTGGGTGACGGGATCCGGCGCCGAGCCTGCGTGGATCTGCAGCGTTTCGAACTGGTAGTCAGACATTCGGTGCTCCTTGTGTGGTGATGCTTCGGGTTGTGGAAGTCGTGGACGACAGTAGGCCGAGCTTCCGAGGCGAGCAACGCAGCTCGCAACGGGGAGTAACAGAGCCAGTCCTCAGATCTTGACACGCACGACTAGTCATGCGAGAGTACTCGCGTGTCCAGCATCCGCCTCTACATTCTCGGCGCGCTCGCTGACGAGGGCGACATGCATGGGCACCAACTGCGTCAACTGGCCGAGAAGGAACACGTCGACGAGTGGACCGACATCTCGGTCGGCGCGCTCTACGGCGCGTTGAAGCGACTGCACGCCGAGGGCCTGATCGACGAGGTGCGAACGGAGCGCGAAGGCGGTTACCCGGAACGGCAAGTGTGGACCATCACCGAATCCGGCCAGATCGCCCTCGCCAAGCTGCGCTACGACGGCCTGACCCAGATCATCACGCGGGCCGATCCCTTCGACCTCGCGGTGAGCCGGTTGGACCTCACCAAGCTCGATGAGATCCCCGACCTCCTGCAGAATCGGCTGTCCCGGCTGCGCCTCCAGTTGGCGCAAGACCAGCTGCAACTCGAGTCCATCGCCCGTTACCTCACCCCGCTCGAACTGATGGTCATCTCGCACAAGACCGCCAGGCTTCAGGCCGACATCACCTGGCACGAGAATCTGCTCTCGCGCCTTCCCGAACTCCTCGCCGAGGAGCGCACCCGAAAGGCTGCACCATGACCAGCATCGCCCACCCCGACCTCGCGGCGACCACCGTGCCGAGGAAGACCTGGATGGCGTTCGCCGTGCTCATCCTGGGCATCGCCATGGCGCTGCTCGACACCACGATCGTCAACGTGGCGCTCCCGACGATCCGCACCAGCCTGAAGGCCGATGAGGCGACGCTCTCGTGGATCATCTCGGGCTACGCCCTGGCCTATGGGCTCGCCCTGATCCCGGCCGGCCGGATCGGCGACCGCCTGGGTCACAAGTGGGTGTTCATCGTCGGTCTCGCCGGATTCACGCTGGCGAGCCTCGCCGCGGGCCTCTCGCAGGACACGACGACCCTGATCGTCGCCCGCGTCGTGCAGGGACTGTTCGGCGGCATCTTCTTCCCGCCGGTGACGGCGCTGATCCAGCTGATGTTTCCCCCGCGCGTTCGGGGCAAGGCATTCGCGGTCTTCGGCGCCAGCATCGGGTTCTCGACCGCGCTCGGCCCTCTGGTCGGCGGTCTGCTCATCCAGTGGCTCGGCGACACAGACGGCTGGCGCTCGATCTTCTTCGTGAACCTGCCCTTCGGGGTCATTGCGGTCGTCGCGGCCATCATCCTGCTCCCCGGTGGTGCCGAGTCGCGGGCGACATCGGGGCTCGACTTCTTCGGGTTCCTGTTGCTGGCGGGAGGGCTGGTCGCGATCCTCATCCCCCTCATCCAAGGCCAGCAGGATGGCTGGCCGCTGTGGACGTACCTGTCGATCGGCGGGGGGATCGTGCTGATCGTGGTCTTCGCGATCTGGGAGCTCTCGGTGGCGCGGCGCGGGAAGGAGCCGCTGGTCCCGCCGCACCTGTTCTCGCATCCCTCCTTCACCGGCGGCGTGATCCTGGCCCTGGTCTACTTCGCGGCGTTCACCAGCATCTTCTTCACCATCTCGTTGTTCTGGCAGGCCGGACTCGGCCACACCGCGCTCGAGTCGGGCTTGGTCTCGATCCCGTTCGCGATCGGCAACATCGTGGGCGCGTCTCAGAGCAACCGCCTGGCCGAGCGCATGGGGCGCTCGGTGCTCCTGCTCGGTACCGCCTTGGTGGCGCTCGGACTCATCGCGCTCTGGCTCGTACTCCTGCTCGTCAAGCCCGAGAGCCTCACCAACTGGGACCTGCTCGGCCCATTGGTCGTGGCAGGCATCGGCTCCGGACTGTTCATTGCGCCCAACGCGCAGTTCATCGTGGCCACGGTGGACCGCACCGAGGCGGGCGCGGCGTCCGGTGTCATCGGAACCATGCAGCGCGTCGGCGCAGCGATCGGCATCGCGGTCATCGGCTCGGTGCTGTTCGGCAACCTGCCCAAGAGCTTCGGCCCGACGGCGACGCAGATCGCGGATGCGGGGCAGAAGTACGGCGCCCAAGGCAAGGCGGCAGTCGAGGCGGCTCTGACGAAGATCGCCGACCACAACCTGGCCGTCGGATTCGGCCATGGCGCGACCCTGGCGCTCGCGGTCAGCGCGATCTTGGCGATCGCCGCGTTCTGCCTCGTGTTCGTGCTGCCCAAGCGGGTCCCGCGCGGCTACGAGGTGCCGGCGTCCGACTGAGCTGGGCCGCGGTGGGCTGGATACTCTGGAACCATGTCGAAGCGCGTGGTGGTCACCGGGGCGAGTTCTGGAATCGGGGCGGCCACGGCACGGCTGTTCGCCGAGCACGGCTGGGAGGTGATCGGCGTCGCGCGCCGTGCCGATCGCTTGGCCGGGTTGGCGGCCACCGTGGGTGCGGGGCTGAGCATCCGGACCATTACGGCCGATCTGACGCGGCAAGCCGATGTCGACCGCGTGCGTGACGAAGTGGCCGCGCTCGGTCCCCTGCATGGGCTGGTCAACAACGCGGGCGGCGCGTTCGGTATGGGGCCGGTCGAATCTGCCGATCTCGACGACTGGCGCGCCATGTTCGAGATCAACGTGCTCGGCACTCAGCGGATGATCGCGGCGCTGCTGCCGTTGCTGCGTGACGGGGCTCGGGACGCCGGGGTCGCCGACATCATGACCGTCACCTCGATCGCGGGCCACATCGCGTACGAGGGCGGAGCCGGGTACAACGCCGCCAAGTTCGCCGAGCACGCGATGGTGAGCGTGCTGCGGCTCGAGTTGGCCGGCGAGCCGATCCGCGTGCTCGAGATCGCGCCCGGGATGGTGAAGACCGACGAGTTCGCCCTCACGCGGTTCAAGGGCGACCGGGCACGGGCGGATGCGGTGTACGACAACGTGCCGGATCCGTTGTCTGCCGAGGATGTCGCGGCAGCGATCGTGCACACCATGGAGCTGCCCGCCCACGTCAACCTCGACCTGATCACCATCAAGCCGGTCGCGCAGGCGGCGCCGCACAAGGTGATCCGCGGCAAGCTCGAGCCGAAGGCCTGAACCCCGCGGACGGTTGGCCCCTAGTCCGTGGCCGCTGCGGCGCGTCGCGCGCGCGCGACGCCCCAGATAGATCCGGCAAGAAGCGTGACGATTGCGAGCCCGAGCAGGAGCCAGGCCACGCCGATGTCGCGGGAAATGACGATCGTCGCGATCGCGAGTGCGAGGGAAACTGCGGCGCCCACAGTGATCGGGATCAGCCCGGCGCGGTGAGCGTTCTCCCACGCGGCTTCGCTTCGCCGCGTCAGGCCGGTGCGGATGCCCGCGATGGTGTTGCGTTTGATCACACCTCGTGCGCTGAGGGCGACCAGAACCACCGACAGAACATCGACGATCGCGATGAGGAGAGCAGGGAGACTCGTCATCGCTCGGAACCCTTCCACTGCCGTGCCCACCACTGACTGGCAACGATAGCCGTCGGCCGGTGACAGCCGAGCGGCTAGGACTTCGTCCACCACGATCGCGGCCGCGTCGGCGGTTCCGGGCATGATCGGTGCATGCCCCTGCGCCTCGGATTCGTCTTCACCCCCGCGATGCCGCCCGAACGCCTGCGTCCCGTCGCCCGAGCCGTCGAGGCGGCCGGGCTGGATGAGCTGTGGGTCTGGGAGGACTGCTTCACCGAGAGCGGCATCGCCTCGGCGGCCCTCGCGCTGGGCGCGACCGAGCGGATCACTGTCGGCATCGGCCTGCTTCCCGCACCCCTGCGCAACGTCGCCCTGACGGCCATGGAGCTGGCCACGCTCGAGCGGGCGATCCCCGGGCGGCTGATCGCGGGCATCGGGCACGGGGTGCAGAGCTGGATGGAGCAGGTCGGCGCCCGCGTTGCATCCCCGGTGACCCTGCTGCGCGAATACGCGACGGCGTTGCGCGGCCTGCTCGCCGGCGAGAAGGTCTCGGTCGAGGGGCGGTACGTGCGTCTCGACGGCGTCGAGCTCGGCTGGCCGCCCGAGACGACCCTGCCGCTCATGATCGGCGGGGGTGGCCCGGTGACCCTGCGGCTCGCGGCGGAGCTGGGCGACGGCGTCCTGCTGGCCAATGCCCTGACCCTCGACGAGGTGGATGCCGCGGCGGCGATCGCCCGACCCGAGAAGCCCCTGGTGCTCACCGTGATCGTCGCCACCGGCGACCGGGCGGCCGAGCGGGTCGACGCCGATCTGCGTGCCTGGCGAGCCGACGCCGACCAGCAGCGCCAGGGCTACGCCGTGGCGAGCGGAGACGCGCCCGCCATCGCCGCGCAGCTGCTCGACCTCGCCGCTCGGGGCGTCACGAACCTCGCCATCGAGGCGACGCGCGACGAGCCCGACGTCGACGGGCTGATCGCGTTCCTCGGGCGCGAGGTGCGTCCGCTGCTCGCAGGTTGAGGCGGCCGGCGACTCGCGCAGCTAGGGCGCCGGGGTGTCGACCGCGCCCACGGCATCCGCCGCGAGGTCGACCTCCGAGTCCGAGAACGCGAGTTTCGGCACCAGGAAGAGCAGCACGGCCGCCACCAGGGCGCCGACGCCGCAGATCGTCCAGACGGCGATGTACGCGGCAAGGCCGGCACCGCTCGTCGACGCGGTCGAGGTGAGTCCCACGTGCAGGATCACCCCGAACACCGCGGAGGCGAACGCGCCGCCGATCGTCTTCGTCGTGTTCGTGAGCCCGGTCGCGATGCCCGACTGCCCGGCCGGCGCGGCGGCCGCCGCCGCCGAGGGAAGCGCCGCCACCAGGGCGCCCGAGCCGATCCCGGCGATCACCATGTTGACGATCACCTGCCAGACCTGGTCGTGGAGCGGGATGAACAGCAGGTAGCCGCCGGCGACCAGGAACGCCGCGACGATCAGCGCGATGCGGGGTGTGGTCCGCCGCGCGAGGATCGGGAACAGGAGTGCGCCGACGATCAGAGCGATCAGGTAAGCGCCGATCAGATACGAGATGACGTCCGAGTCGAGGTTCAACCCGTAGCCGAGCTTCTTCGGGTCGGCCGCGGCGAACGTCGAGAGCGGGATCTGCGCGCCCAGCACGCTGATCCCGAACAGGCCGGCCGTGAGTTGCACCGGCCACATGCTCGGCTTGGCGAGCACCTTCAGGTCGATGGCGGGATCAGGATGCCGCCGCTCGAGCCGCGCGAACGGGACGAAGATCAGCAACCCGACGATGATCGGCACCCAGACCGTCCAGCTGCCCGGTCCATTGAGCCGGAGGAAGGTGAGCCCGCCGGTGATGAACAGCAGGGCCAGCGTGAGCAGCACGAAGCCGCCGCCGTCGAGCTTGCGGCCCGGCAGGGGGGTCGACTCGCGCACGCCGAACAGGATGGCGAAGAAGACCAGCGTCACGCAGACGGCGGGAACCGCCAGGGTCACCGGGAAGTTCTCACCGGTGGCCTTGAAGACGCGGCTGCCCGCGAGCGCGCCGAGAATGGCGCCGGCCTCGAGGGCGACCACGAGCAGGCCGGCCGCGCGCCGGGTCGTCGACGCGGAGTTGCCGGTGCGGCGGCCGCGATCGAAGATCAGCGCGACCTCGAGCGGCAGCCACACCACGTAGAACCCCTGCAACGCGAACGCGACGAGGTATCCGGCAAAACTGCCCGAGGCGACCATGCCCCAACTCGCCATCGCCGTGACCGCGGTCGACGCGAGCAGGATGCGCTTGTGCCCGAACATGTCGCCGAGCTTGGCGAGCACGGGCACCACCAGTGCCGAAACGAGCAACTGGGCCGCCTCTGTCCAGTTGTAGTCGGCCGTGTCGACGCCGATGTGCCCGGCGATCTTGCTCGCCAGCGGCACGTAATAGCCCTGCAGGATGCCGCTGGTCAGCTCGACCAGGAAGAGGAATCCGACCAGTCCGAACGCCATCGTCCGGAACGAGATGCGATCTGTCGCCATGCACGGATGCTAGCGGTGCCGATCGGCTGGCAGGCGCTGCTCGGCTAGCGTTATCGCGTGGGCGACGAGCGGGAGATCCTCAGCTACGAGCTGTTCGGCCGCGCGGCCCGCGAGCTGGCCGAGACCATCGCCGCCGGCGGATTCCGCCCCGACGCGATCGTCGGGATCGCCCGCGGTGGACTCGCCCTGGCTGGCGCCCTGAGCTACGCCCTCGATGTGAAGACCCTCGGCAGCCTCAACGTGGAGTTCTACACCGGCGTCGGCTCCACCCTCGCCACCCCGGTGGTGCTCCCGCCGACGCTCGACAGGGCCTCGCTGGCGGGCAAGAGCATCCTGCTGGTGGATGACGTCGCCGACTCGGGCCGGACGCTCCGTCTGGTGGTCGAGCTGCTCCGCGCGGGCGGTGGCGAGGTGCGCACGGTCTGCCTGTACAGCAAGCCGGGAACCGTCGAGAAGCCCGACTACGTGTGGCGCACGACCTCGCACTGGATCCTGTTCCCGTGGAGCGCAGACGGCCCGGTGGCGTATCCGCGATGACTCCGCAACCGCTCAGCGAACTGGTGGATCCCGGGTGGGAAGAGGCCCTGACGCCGGTCGCGCCGCAGATCGCCGCGATGGGCGACTTCCTGCGGGCCGAGGTGGCGGCAGGGCGACCGTACCTGCCGGCCGGGCGCAACGTGCTGCGCGCCTTCGCGGCGCCACTGGACGAGGTGAAGGTGCTCATCGTCGGGCAGGATCCCTATCCGACTCCCGGGCATCCGGTCGGGCTGTCGTTCTCGGTCGACCCCACAGTGCGCCCGGTGCCGCGCAGCCTGCAGAACATCTACCACGAGCTGCGCACCGACCTCGGCATCCCGACGCCGCCCAACGGCGACCTCACCCCGTGGACCCGGCGGGGTGTGATGCTGCTCAACCGGGTGCTCACGGTGCAGGCCGGCATCTCGGGCTCGCACCGCGGCAAGGGGTGGGAGGCGATCACCGAGCACGCGATCCGAGCGTCTGGCCGCGCGGGGCGGCCCGCTCGTCGCGGTGCTCTGGGGCAGGGATGCCGGCACGCTGCGGCCGCTGCTGGACGGCATCCCGATCATCGCCTCTGCTCACCCGAGCCCGCTCTCGGCGAACGCGGGATTCTTCGGCTCGCGCCCGTTCAGCCGGGCGAACGAGCTTCTCATGCAGGCCGGCGCCGACCCGGTCGACTGGAGCCTCGGGCCGCAGCCCGGCGCGACGTAGGATCGGCACATGCCTCCGGAGATCCGCTGATGCTCGAAGAGGAATACAACCCGCGTCGGCAGCTGCCGCCCCGTCTGCGACCCGCGCCTGCGCCCGAGCCGGAGTTCTCGTTCGAGCTGCGCCAGGCGACCGACCGCGATGTGCCGCACATGCTCGAGATCTACAACCACTACGTGCTCAACAGCACCGTGACCTTCGACGAGGACCGCCTCACTCTGAAAGAGATGCGCACCAAGTTCCGTGACGTTGAACGGCTGGGATTCCCGTGGTTGGTCGCGGTCTCGCCCACCGGGATGATCCTCGGATACGCCTACGTGACGCCGTGGAAGGCGAAGGCGGCGTACCGCTACACGGTCGAGGACTCCATCTATCTCAGCCCCGCGGCAACCGGCAAGGGCGTCGGCAAGGCGCTCATGGCCCGCATGCTCGACGACGCGAAGGCCGCGGGAATCAAGGAGGTGATCGCCGTCATCGCCGACAAGGGCGCCGACGCGTCGATCGCGATGCACGAGAACTTCGGCTTCTCGAAGATCGGCGAGATGGGCAAGGTCGGCTTCAAGTTCGGCCGCTGGCTCGGCACCGTGCTCATGCAGAAGAGCCTCAAAGGCGGCTCGAAGAGGTGAGCGCCGCGGCCTTCGAGGAACTCAGGTCCGCGTCGTCGCCCGTCGCAGGATGAAGTAGCCGACCACGGCGCCGATCACCGCGGGAACAAGCAGCCACGACGCGATCCCGAGCGGCCCGGCGGCCGCCAGGGCTGCCCAGAATGCGATCCAGGAAGCCGTGAGGGTGAGCGCGGAGATCCCGCCGAGCAGCAGCACTGCCAGCGCGGTGAAGAACACCACCATGCCGGTCACCTTCCAGCGCACCCACACGGCCGCGAGCGACGATCCCACGAAGAAGAAGAACAGCAGGCCGAAGAAGCAGATCAGCAGCCGTTGCCACCATTCGTCGCCGAAGTAGATCGGCGTGAACATCCGGCCGCCGAGCCCCCAGCCGTTGGTCGCGCGCTCGATGACGCCGAGGATCGTGAATCCGATCGCGTACATCGCCGAGAGCAGCACGAAGGTGAGCGAGGTCCCCAGCCAATAGTCGCGGCGAGTCGCGCCGTAGCTGAGCGCGAACGGGAAGGTGATCGAGACCGCCTGCACCGCCACGATCATCATGTAGACGGCGATGTAGAACGACGAGCCGCTGTACGAGAAGCCCACCTGGGAGTTCAGGGCGTCCTTCCCGTGCGTCGCGATCGCGATCAGCAGCCAGATGGCGAGATTGATCGCCAGGATGATTCCGAGAATGATCCACGGCAGCACGATCGTCGTGTACGGGTTGCCGAGGTGCAGGCGCACGACGTTCAGGATGCGCCCGAACGGCGTCCCGCCGTATCGGCGGGCGGGTGTTGTCTCGGCGACCGGGGTCAGCGCTGTCATGCGCGTGCCTCACTTTCGAATTCGGGCCGGTTGGCGGAATCGGATGTCGTCAACCTGACGATCAGGGTCTGCAACGACACCGGCGACAGCTCAAGGCCGGCAGCGGTCGCCGCCGAGCGGCCTGCCGCATCGAGCTCGGAGACCGTCGCCGACGCGAGCCCGCCGATCGCTGAGCGGTGCAGAACGGTGCGGCCGGTGATGAAGGTGTCGACGGCAGTGCGGGTGCCAACGACATCCGTTGCCGCCCCGCGCAGTTCGTCGGCATCCTGATCGATGAGGATCCGACCGTCGTCGATCACGATGACGTGCTCGAGCAGGTTGCTGACCTCATCGATCAGGTGAGTCGACAGCACGACGGTTCGCGGGTGCTCGGCATAGTCCGCGAGCAGCCGATCGTAGAACAACTGACGTGCGACCGCGTCGAGGCCGAGGTACGGCTCGTCGAAGAAGGTCAACGGAGCCCGCGACGCGAGGCCCACGATCACCCCGACTGCCGACAACTGACCGCGCGAAAGCTTCTTCATGCGGCGGTCGAGGGGCACGCGGAAGTCGGCGATCAGCCGCTCGGCGAACTCCTGGTCCCAGTTGCGGAAGAACCATCGCGCCGAGCGGAACACGTGCTTCGCGCGGAAGTTGTCCGGATACCGCTGGCTCTCTTTGATGAAGGCAGTGCGTTCGAGTACCTGCGCGTTCTCGACGGGCGGTTCGCCGAACAGACGGATGGAGCCGGAGCTGGCGAAGTCTTGGGCGGTGAGCAACTGCATGAGAGTGGTCTTGCCTGCGCCGTTACGGCCGAGGAGGCCGTAGATCCTGTTCTCGGCGATGGAGAGGGTGACGTCTTCGACGGCATGCACCTTGCCGAAGTACTTGCTGAGGTGCTCGACTTCCACGACGGGAGCGGTGACGACGGCGCTCATGAGGTGGCTCGGTCCGAGGTCGGAGCCGCGGCGCTGTCGGCGATCATCGTGGTCACCTGTGTGCGAGTGATGCCGAGCTTGGCGGCCTCGGTGAGCAGCGGCACGACGAACTGCTGACGGAACTGGTCGCGGCGCTTGGCCACGAGTCGGGCGCGGGCGCCCTCGGCGACGAACATGCCGATGCCTCTCTTCTTGTACAGGATCCCGTCGTCGACGAGCAGGTTCACACCTTTGCCGGCGGTAGCCGGGTTGATGCGGTGGAACGCGGCGAACTCGTTCGTCGAGGGGACCTGGGTCTCTTCCGGGAGCGCCCCGGAGATGATGTCGTTCTCGATCTGCTCGGCGATCTGCTGGAAGATCGGACGGCTCTCGTCCATGGGGCGCCTCCCTCCGGTGGTCGGTGGCGAGCCGGCGATTGGCTCATTGGTTGCTTACTCGACTAACTAACCACCGAACCGGGCTCCTGTCAACCCTGCCCCCGCGAAAGTACTCAGTTGCGCGTACTCCCGGCGTCGAGGGCGGCGCCGAACGCGTACTTTCAGGGGCGCCGGATGGCCAGCTTCGCGCTGAAGTGCAGCATGAGACGGCGCGCCACGAAGCGCGTGCTGAACGCCGCCGCGCGGTTGGCGAACCCGGGCATCACCTCGGGCGCGACCCGGATGCCGCCGCGCGGCCCGCGTCCCAGTCCGCGATCCAGGGCCCGCAAGCCCGCGTCGGCAATGCGCGAAGGCTCCCAGTACGAGGTCGGCGCGGGGATCCGACGCCCCTCATCGAAGAACTCCGACGCGACCGCGCCGGGCGAGACCGCGAAGACCGTCACGCCGTGCGGACGGGTCTCGTGCCAGAGCGCCTCGGTGAACAGCTTGACGAAGGCCTTGGATGCCGCATAGACCGCCATCCCCGGAACCGGCTGGTACGCGGCCGTGCTGGCGATGTTGAGGACGACCCCGGAGCCGCGGGCGATCATCGGCTCGACGAAGGCGCGGCAGAGGTCGACGACGGCGGCGACATCGACCGCCACCTCCTGCGCGAGCCGATCGGGATCGGTCGCGGCGACCTGGCCCTGGATGCCGAACCCGGCGTTGTTCACGACCAGGTCGGGCAGGCGTCCATCCAGGCGCGCGAGCAACGCGGCGCCGGGCCGCGGCTCTGACAGGTCGAGGGCGACGACCGTGCACCGGATGCCGTGGGCCGCCTCGAGCTCGGCCGCCAGGGCGAGCAGGCGGCCTTCCCGTCGTGCCACGAGCACCAGATCGGAGCCGCGTGCCGCGAGGGCGCGGGCGAACGCCGCGCCGATCCCGGAGCTTGCTCCTGTCACGAGCGACAGGGCGGGTTGATAGCGCGATCTGGCCATGGTCGAAGGCTACTGGCCGGGCGCAGTGCCGCCGTCGCGCCTAGGCTCGGCACGTGCCCGAACTGCATGACCTGACCGCCCTGGAGCAGCTCGAGCGGTTGCGGCGGGGGGATGTCACCCCCTCTGAGCTCGTCGAGCACTACCTGGCGCGCATCGAACGGCTCGACTCCGGCCCCGACGGCTTGGGCGCGTTCGTCGAGGTCACGGCGGATGCGGCGCGAGCGCGGGCGGCGGCAATGCTCGACGAGTCGAAGGCGCTCGCCATGTGGGGGCTGCCGTCTGCCGACAAAGACCTGGTCGACCGGGCGGGCGTCGCGACCCGCTACGGCTCGCGCGCCTTCGCCGACCACGTGCCCGACGCCTCGGACGAGTTGGTCGAGACCTTGGACGCCGCCGGTGCGATCAGCCTCGGCAAGACCAACACCCCCGAGTTCGGGATGCCCAGCTACACCGAACCGCTGGCCGGCCGGCCGGCGCACAACCCCTATGACATCGCGCTCGGCCCCGGCGGCTCCAGCGGGGGAGCGGCGGTCGCGGTCGCCGCGGGGCTGCTGCCGCTCGCTCCCGGGTCGGACGGCGGCGGCTCGGTGCGCATCCCGGCGGCCGCCACCGGCCTGGTCGGGCTGAAGCCGTCGCGCGGGCGCATCCCCGCGAGCCCGGGATTCACGAACCTGGGTGGCCTCGCCATCGCGGGTCCGCTCGCCCGCACCGTGACGGATGCCGCGCTGCTGTTCGACGCGATGATCGGCCAGGGAGCGCTTCCGTTCGCGACCGCGGCGCCGTCGTGGGACGGTGGCGCCTATCTCAACGCCGCCGTGCGCGGCGAGGGCCGCTTCCAGCTCGGCGTGACGACGAGTTCGCCGTGGGAGACGGCATACGAGCTCGACATCGCGCCGGAGGCGCACGACGCGCTCCGGGTGGCCCGCGAGCACCTGGATGCCATCGGTCACGGCCTCGAGGAGTTCCGGCTCGAGCCGGAGGAGGGCTACGCCGCCGCGTTCATGACGCTCTGGCAGGGCGGGGCGGCCGGCATCCGGATCGAGGGCGAGCAGTTCGACCAGGTCGAGCCACTGACCCGGTGGTTGGTCGAGACCGGCCGCAGGCTCGGGGCCCGCGAGCTGGCGGCGGCGCTCGGCTGGCTGACGAAGTACGAGCGCCGCGTCATCCGGCAGTTGTCGCGCTTCGACGCCGTGCTCACCCCGGCGCTGGCCATGACGCCGCGCCCGATCGGCTGGTACGACGCAGAGGATGCCCTGCGCAACTTCGGTCAGCAGGTGCAGTACACGCCGTTCACCAGCTTTGTGAACGTCAGCGGGCTCCCGGCGATCACGCTGCCGGTGCACGTCACCGACGCGGGGTTGCCGATGGGCGTGCAGCTGATCGGCAGGCCGGGCGCTGAACACGTGCTGCTGGGGATCGGCGCGCAGCTGGAGCGCCGACTGAACTGGCAGGATCGGCATCCGCCGCAGTGGTGATCGGCGGCCTAGCGGTATCCGCCGCGCTCGAGGCCGGCCTCGACCTCGAAGCGGTTGCCCAGCGCGTTCGCCCCGGCCGCGAGGTAGAGCGGCAGAAAGCACAGGCCGTACTTCTTCCACTGCCGGGCGTGCACCAGCTCGTGCTCGAGCACGCCGTCTCGCGTGTTGTCGTTGGTCAGATAGATCGCGCCGACCGTGGTGCCGCCCCGGCCGAACGCCCAGGTCGGCATCGCGATGAATGAGTACAGCCCTCGGCGGCGCCCCCAGTGCCCGAGCATCAGGCACCCCCACACGAATGCCGAGAAGGTCGCGAGCCAGTAGCCGGGCCGTGCGATCACCGGCAGCAGCAGGAACGCGCGCAGCCCGGGCACCCTCACCGCGCCGGCGACGAACCGGGCGGTCGCCCGCGCGAGCCGGCTCGGATCGATCGGCGCGACGTACGGGGTCGGAGTGAATCTCACGCGGTGCCTCGGCCATCCGTCTCGAGAAAGCGCAGCCACACCTCGTTCAGGGTCGGGTAGGCGGGGACCGCGTGCCAGAGCCGCTTGAGCGGCACCTTGCCGACGACGGCGATCGTGGCGGCGTGCAGCATCTCGCCCACCTCGCGGCCGACGAAGGTGACGCCGATGATCACCTCGTGCTCGGCGTCGATCACGGCTCGCGCGCGCCCCTCGTAATGGTCGGCCAGGGCGCTGGCGCCCGCGATCCAGCTCAGATCGTAGTCGACGACCCGGATGTCGTAGCCGGCCTTCTTGGCCGCCTCCGCGGTCAGGCCCACCGACGCCACCTCCGGGTCGGTGAAGGTGACCTGCGGAACGGCCTCGATGTCGGCGGTGGCGACGTGGCGCCCCCAGGGCGCGTCGTCGACCGGTTCGCCCTTCGCCCGCGCTGCGATCACGTCGCCCGCCGCGCGCGCCTGGTACTTGCCCTGGTGGGTGAGGAGCGCGCGGTGGTTGACGTCGCCGGTGGCGTAGAGCCAGTCGAAGCCCTTCACCAGCATCGTGTCGTCGACGGTCAGCCAGTGACCGGGGGTGAGTCCGAGGGTCTCGATGCCGAGATCCTCGGTGCGGGGCGTGCGGCCGATCGCGACGAGCAGCTCTTCGGCGAGCACGCGCGATCCATCGGCCAGCTCGATGACCACGTTCTTGTCTGCACGGTGCACCGACGCGGCCTGGGCACCGATCCGCACGTCGACGCCGGCCTTCTCGAGCGCGGCCTGCACCGCCTCGCCGGCGAAGGGCTCGAGCATGCTCAAGAGCGGTCCGCGCGACAGCAGCGTGACGCTGCATCCCATCGAGGCGTAGGCGGTGGCCATCTCGCAGCCGACGACGCCACCGCCCAGGATCGCCAGGCTCGCGGGAACGTGCTTCGCGCTCGTGGCCGCGCGGCTTGTCCACGGTTTCGTCTCGGCGAGCCCCGGGATCTCGGGCAGCAGGGCCGCGCTGCCGGTGCTCACCGTGACGGCGTGCCGCGCGACGAGCTCGGTGGTCGTGCCGTCGGCCGCGGTCACGGTGAGGTGCTTCGGACCGGTGAACCGCGCGTGCCCGCGGATCAGCTCGATCCCTGCGCCCTTCACCCAGTCGGCCTGGGATGCGTCGTTCCAGTCGTGCACGATGGTGTTGCGCCTGCGCAGCACCCCGAGGGGGTCGACCCCGCCGGAGACCGACTGCTTCGCCCCGTCGACGTCGCGGGCGGCTGCCAGCGCCGCCCCCGCGCGCAGCAGCGCCTTCGAGGGCATGCACGCCCAGTACGAGCACTCGCCGCCGACCAGCTCGGCCTCGACCAGGGCGGCGGTCAGCCCGCCCTGCACAGCGCGATCGGCGACGTTCTCACCGATCGCGCCTGCTCCGATGACGATCAGATCGAACTCGCGCGCGGCCATGGCTCCATCCTGCCCGACCCGGCGTCAACGCATCAGAGCGCGTAGGACTTCCGTCCTATAGCGGGCGCGGTCTGCGCCGATATGTTCGGGCCACCAGATCAGCCGGGAGGCACAGCATGCACACTCGACCCCTTCTCGTCACCATCACCGCCGCCGCTTTGCTCATCCTCACCGGATGCTCGTTCACCGCTGCGGCCGGGCCCACGGTCTCGGGTGCAAGCGTCGCCAAGACCGCTGCCAAGGCACTCGAGGCGAAAGTCGGATCGTCGCCGGCCATCGACTGCGGCAGCGACGACATCATCGTGGTCAAGGGCAAGAAGATCACCTGCGAGCTCACCGACACCGACGGCCTGATCTACGACGTGGCGATCACGTTCACCTCGGTCAAGGGCTCGACATACAACATCGACGTGAAGGTGGCGGATACCGCGAAGAACGCGCCGACTCCGACCGTCGATCCCGGAGGCACCCCGACCGTCCCGGGCAACGACATCGCGCAGCTCGCCGCCGAGGCCCTCGCTCCCTCGCTGACGTTCACCCCGGACATCCGTTGCGCCGACGAGAACGTGCCGATCGCCGTCGGCAACACCGAGGCGTGCGGGTTCACCGACCCCGAAGGCGTCGATCACAACGTCACCGTCACGATCACGAAGTTCGATGGATCGAACTACGAGATCGACGCCAAGGTCATCGACTGACAGGTCAGGTGTTGAGCCCGAGCGCCGCGATCACACGCAGGATCGTCGGGGCGTCGTCGGCGATGTCATCGTCACCGGCCGGCGCGTAGGCGGCGACGGTGGCGCCGGCCAGCGAGAAACGCGCTCGCAGGGCCTTGATCGCGGCCGCGAGCGCGGCGGCGCTGACTCCGAAGGGCTCGGGGTCGAGGAGTCCCGCGAGTTCCGAGGGGTCGAGCACATCGAGGTCGATGTGCAGGTAGACCGATTCCGCGGCGGTCTCGGCCACGGCATCCACCAATGCCGTCGGGTCGCTGAGTTCGTCGACCGTCAGGGCCCGGACGCCCGCCTCGGCAGCGAAGTCGTCTTCAGCCGGGTCCCAGGAGCGGGCGCCGGCGAGCACGACGCGCCCCGCGGGCACCAGCCCGTCGTCGATGATCGATCGCAGCACCATCCCGGCGTATGCGCCCGAGGGAGAGCTGGCGGGCGAGTTGAGGTCGGGGTGGGCGTCGAACCAGATCAGTGCGAGATCCCCGTGACGATCCACCGCGTGCGCGACGGCGGCCGACGAGACGCCGCAGTCGCCGCCGATCACGACGGCGGCGCCATCCAGTTCGGCCAGGGTGTCGCGCAGGCGCTCGCGCACCAGCTGCAGCGAACTGAATCGAGCGACCCCCGTGCCCTGATCGTCGCCCGCTTCGAGGGGGACGGCCACCTCGCGGGTGCCGGCGGCGGGCAGGTCGCTACTGATCGCCGTTGCTCCCTCGGCCAGACGCATCGCACGCGACGACGGTGAGCCCTGCCATTGCGGCACGACGACGAAGTTGGCGGTCACGCAGACACTCTAGGGCGCGCGACGAGCACGCCGTGCCGGCACGACGCTCAACCCGCGCTGCGCGGTTCGGCGGCGGCCAGCGCGGCCTCCAGTTCGGCGGCCGTGAGCTCGGCGCCGTATCCCGGGGTGCCGGCGTCGATCCGCCAGCTCTCGGAGAGCGGCCCGACATCCACGACATCGAAGCCGATCCCGTCGATGAAGTCGGTGACCGCCCGCTTGGCCTGCTCATCATCTCCGGCGATCGCCAGGGCCCGGCGGCCGGGAGTGCCGCTCGGCGAGGCGGTACTGATGATCTGCAGCGCCTGGATGTGGTTGAACGCCTTCACCACCTGGGCGTCGACCAGGTGGCGCTGCAGCACGCCCGAGACCGTGATGGCGCCGCTCTCGATCTCGTCCGAGACGCCGTCGCGCTGCGGGTAGTAGTTGTTGGTGTCCATCACGATCTTTCCGGCGAAGGGCTCGACCGGCAGGTCGTTGACGGCGTGGAAGGGCACCGTGACGACGACCAGGTCGCCCGCCGCGGCCGCCTCTGCCGCGGTTGCGGCGCGCGCGTGCTCGCCCAGCTCGGCGACCAGCGGTGCCAGGGTCTGCGGCCCTCGCGAGTTGCTCAGCACCACCTCGTCGCCGCGGGCGATCGCGGCGCGAGCGATCGAGGAGCCGATGTTGCCAGAGCCGACGAATCCGATGGTTGTCATTGCCCCATCTCAGCAGACCGCGCCCGCCCGAAGCTGGGCGAGCGCGGAATGCCGTGCGGGATGTGCGGCGTCTACTCGCCCGAGGTGACCGCCTTCGGTGCCGGTGAACCGGCCTTGAGCGCCGCGAGCCGGGTGTCGACCTCGGCCTGGGTTCCCAGGTCGTCGAGGCTCTCGAACTGCGAGTCGAGGCTCGAGGCGTCGAGTTCCTGTTGGCCCGCGACCTGCGCCTCGGAGCGGCGCACCTTGTCTTCGAAGCGGCCCAGCTCACTCGTGGGGTCGAGCACGTTGATGCTCTTCACCGCGTCGTGCACCTTCTGCTGGGCGTCGGCGGTCTTCGCGCGCGCGACCAGTTCGTCGCGCTTCGAGATCAGCTGGTCGAGCTTGTCGTGCATCTGCTGCACGCCCGTCTTGAGCTGTGCGACGACGGCATTCTGGGAGGCGATGGTCGGCTCGGCCTGCTTGGCCTCGTTCTCGCTGGTGATCTGCTTGCTCAGCGCGACCTTGGCGAGGTTGTCGAACTTGTCCGCGTCGGCCGCGTTGCCCGCGGCGCGCAGCTGGTCGGCCTTGGCGCTGGCGGCCTGCGCCTTCAGGCCCCAGTCCTGTGCGGCGGAAAGGTCGGCATCGTGGTCCTGCTCCATGAGGCGGAGGTTGCCGATGGTGGTGGCGACGGCGCTCTCGGCCTCGGCGATGCTGTTGGTGTAGTCGCGCACCAGCTGGTCGAGCATGAGCTGGGGGTCTTCTGCCTGGTCGATCAGGGCGTTGATGTTGGCCCGCACGAGCGTGGAGATGCGCCCGAGGATCGATTGCTTTTCCGCCATGGTGGTTCGCCTTCCGTTCGCCGCCCGATCTGGGCACGGGGGAAGCCTAGCGAGCCGTCAGTGCAAGGTCACGGGCGAAGTCGGACCGCTGACGAGCACGGCTGCGCCGCCGCCGGACGCGTCCGTGGTGTCCGGACTGAAATCGAGAGCGGCCGAGAGCCGGTAGGCGCCCGGCGGGGCGGAAGGCAGGTCGGCGCGGAAGCTCGCGCGCGCGTCATCCTCGACACCGCAGACCACCGCGTCGAGGGTGGTGCGCAGCACCGTGCTCGCACCCGGCGCGAGGTCGACCTCTTGTGCGAGCGACGGCACCGCGCCGTTGCTGTGCCAGATCACCACGCCGTCGCGCGACAGGGTCAGGGCCGGGAACGGTGACAGCGATCCTGTCACCCGCTCGACGCCCGTGTTGGTGAGTGTGACCGTGACCGGGATGCCGTGGGCGCCCGCCGTGGCATCCACCGGCTGCACGGTCAGCACCAGTCCGTCGTCGGCGGGCGCGAGCTCGGCGACAGGTTCGGTGCAGAGGTTGATCTGCTCCGCCGGCGCGAGCCGGACCCCTCCCGACGAGACGGGGCCGCCGCCCTGGAGTGCTCGCGGAGCCGAGTCGGGCGCCGAGGCGGCAGAGCCAGCGCTCGAACTGACACCGTGCAACTGGCTCGCCACGCTGATCGACACCGGCACGACGACGCCCACCACGGCGAGCGATGAGACGAGGGCGGCGGCCGCCACGCGCGGGCGACGGCGCGCGCGGCTGCGGCGCAGCACGGCATCCAGATCGATCGCGCCGGTCGGTTGCTCGTCGTGGAACCGCTGACGCAGCTCATCCTCGCTGGGCATGGCGCTCTCCTTCGTGGGTGCGGTCGCGGGTTCCGATGCGGTCGGCAGCGGTGCCGTCGTCTGCGAGGGCGATGGCCATCTTGGCCAGCCCGTCGCTCAGGTAGCGCTTGACCGTGCCCGTGCTGATGCCGAGCGTCTCGGCGATGGCGGCCACCGTGAGGTCGTCGTAGTAGCGCAGCACCAGGCAGGCTCGTTCCCGCGGAGTGAGTTTGCGCAGTTCGCCGTGCAGGTCGAGCTTGGCGTCCACGGCGGATGCCGCCGACTCCCGCTGCTCGGGCGCGTACTCGAGGGGGGCGACCCGTCGCCAGCGCGTGCGGCGGCGGCCGCCATCCAGGTGCGTGTTCAGGATGGCGCGGCGCACGTACGCCTCGGCGCTTTCGACCCCGAAGCCGTTGCGCAGCCGGCCGAAGGTCTTCACGAGCGCCTCTTGCACGAGGTCGGCCGCGTCGTCGCGGTCGCCGCACAGCAGCATGGCGTAACGCAGCAGCGCGTCGCCGCGCTGGGCGACCAGTTCGGTCACCACGCGCTCCCAGCCTGCTTGTCGCGCCACCGCTCACCACCTCTTCACCGACTGAGACTTCACCGACAGAGACTTCACTGACTGAGACGCACGACTCGTCGGAAACGTTGGGGTCATCCGGTCGGAGTATTCGTCAGCCGGCTGAGTAATGTCATACTTCCGCTATGACGAAGACGCCGGCCCGTTGGATCCGCATCGCCGCTCCGCTCATCCTGGTCCTCATCTGGCTCGGCGTCTCGTCGCTCGGCGGACCGACCTTCGGCACGATCAGCACAGTGGTCAACAACGACCAGGCCAGCTACCTGCCGGCGAGCGCAGAGTCGACCCAGGTGCAGAACGAGCTGAAGAAGTTCTTCCCCTCCGACACGGTGCCGGCGATCGTCGTCTACGCGCGTTCGGCGGGCATCACCACGAGCGACATGCACGCGGTCGCGAACCGAGTCGCCGCTCTCGGGTCGATCGACGGCGTCGGCAGTGTGGCCGGCCCGATCCCCTCCTCCGACGGCCAGGCGCTCGAGGTCTTCGTGCCCGTGAAAGCGAGCGCGGATGCCACCACCGTCATCGCCGAGGTGAGGAAGACCGCGGTGCGCGACGTGCCGTCGGGTCTGACCAGTTATACGACCGGGCCGGCGGCCCTCGGCGTCGACTTCGGGGCGGCCTTCGGCGGAATCGACGGGATCCTGCTCCTGGTCGCGCTGCTGGTGGTCTTCGTCATCCTGCTCGTGGTCTACCGCTCGGTGCTGCTGCCGATCCTGGTGCTGTTCACCTCGGCGTTCGCGCTCACCGGGAGCATCCTGATCGTCTACCTGCTGGCGAAAGCAGGCATCATCACGGTGACCGGACAGAGTCAGGGGATCCTGTCGATCCTGGCGCTCGGCGCGGCGACCGACTACTCGCTGCTGCTGGTTGCCCGGTTCCGCGAGGCGCTGGCCACGCACCGCCTTCCCTGGGACGCGATGCGGGTCGCCCTGCGCGTCGCGGTCGAGCCGATCGCGGCTTCGGCGGCGACCGTCATCCTCGGCGTGCTGTGCCTGCTGCTCTCGGGGCTGAACTCCAACCGCGGCCTCGGGCCGGTGGCGGCCGTCGGCATCTTCTTCGCGCTGCTGGCTGCGCTCACCGCGCTGCCGGCCCTTCTGGTGCTCTTCGGGCGCACGGCGTTCTGGCCGTTCCGGCCCAAGTTCGTCGAACCGGTCGAGGGTGTCGAGGCGACGGTCACGACCTCTCGCCTCTGGGGTGCGGTCGGGCGGCTGGTCTCACATCGCCCGCGCGCGGTGTGGATCACGTCGGTCCTGCTGCTGGCCGCCGCCGCGCTCGGCCTGCTGCAGCTGCAGGCCAGCGGCGTCCCGCAGACCGATCTGCTGCTCAGCCAGTCGGACTCCGTCGACGGCCAGAAGCTGCTCGCGAAGCACTTCGACGCGGGTTCCGGCAGCCCGATCTACATCGTGGCGAAGCAGGACGGCGCCGATCGAGTCGTCGCCGTGGCCAAGGCCACTCGTGACGTCGCGGATGCCACGATCTACACCGGCGCGTCCGGCGTTCCCGGGGCCCCCGCGGCGCCCGCCCAGGTGGTGAACGGCACCGTGCTCATCGAGGCGACCCTGTCTGTGCAGGCGGACTCCGACGCGGCGGAGCACGCCGTCACGACCCTGCGCGAGCGGCTCCCCGCCGTCGATCCCACCGCGAAGGTCGGCGGAGTCACCGCCCTCGCCCTCGACAGCAATCTGACCGCGACCGAAGACCTGCGCGTCATCATCCCGGTTGTGCTGCTGGTCGTTCTGATCGTGCTGATGCTGCTGCTGCGCTCGATCGCCGCACCCCTGCTGCTCATCGGAACCGTGGTGCTCTCGTACGCCGCGACCCTGGGCATCTCGGCGGTGGTTTTCAACCTGCTCGGATTCCCCGGCGCCGACCCCTCGGTGCCCCTGTTCGGTTTCGTCTTCCTGGTCGCACTCGGGGTGGACTACAACATCTTCCTGATGACCCGCGTGCGCGAGGAATCTCTCAAGCTCGGCACTCATGCGGGGATCGTCCGCGGCGTCCAGGCGACCGGAGGCGTGATCACCGCGGCCGGGATCGTGCTGGCCGCGACCTTCTCGGCGCTGCAGGTGATCCCGATCCTGTTCCTGGTGCAGATCTCGTTCATCGTCGCGTTCGGCGTGCTGCTTGACGCGATTCTGGTGCGTTCGCTGCTGGTGCCTGCGCTCTCGTACGACCTCGGTCGACGCATCTGGTGGCCGTCGAAGCTGGCGAAGACCGACCAGCCGGATGAGCAGGCGGGCGAGGCCGCGGCGGACGCCGCGACCACGACATGACGAGTGCCCCCGACTGGATTTGAACCAGCGACTTCTTCCTTCGGAGGGAAGCGCTCTATCCACTGAGCTACGGGGGCGCGACGGCGTCAATAGATTAGCAGCATGGCGTCGAACGACCCCCTGCCCTCCGACCCCCTGACTTCCGACCCGCTGACCGGATGGCGCGCCCGGCTGCGCGCCCTGCCCGTGTTCGAGACCGAGCCGCCGGTGTTCGATCCGGTCGATGTGCCCGACGATCCGTTGGAGCTGGTGGCCGAGTGGATCGACTCGGCCATCGTTGCCGGCGTGCCGCAACCCCACGCCGTGACGCTCGTCACGGTGAGCGCCGACGGCGATCCCTCGAGTCGCACGCTCATCCTGAAAGACCTGACGCCCGAGGGCCTCTGGTTCGCGACTCCCTCCGACTCGCCGGCCGGGCGGGACCTCGCCGGTCACCCGCGGGCGGCACTGCAGGCGTACTGGCCGCTGCTCGGCAGGCAGATCCGCGTCGAGGGCGACACCGCGGCCGGGTCGCCCGAGGTGTCGCGCGCCGACTGGCAGGCGCGTTCGGCTCCGGCGAGGGCGGCATCGGACCCCGCCACCTGGACGGCCTACCTGCTGCGCCCGACGCGGATCGAGTTCCTCTCGGTCGCCGCGAGTCGCTCGCACACCCGCCTGCAGTACTCAAGGCCCGGCGCCGACCGGTGGAGCCATGCCATGCTCGCCGAGTGACTGTGCGCCGCACCCTCCGATCGAGCATGACCCTGCAGGTCGATGACCGGACGGCGTTCATGCTCGCGGTCTCGACAGCGCGCGGGCTGCCGCTGGCCTGGGATGCCCTCACCATCAGCCTCGACGGGCGTCAGGTCGAGCCGCGCGAGCTCGATGAAGATCCGGACACGCGGCTTCAGCTGTTCGAGACCGATCCCGGCCTGCTGATGATCGACTACGCCGCCGAGATCGAGGGCCGAGCGCCCGCGCCCTCGGTGTCACGGCTCGACTCGATCGTCTACCTCCGGCCGAGCCGCTACGTGCAATCCGACACGCTCACTCCGTTCGCACGCGAGACCTTCCCCGGCCTGACCGGACCGCACCACGACGGCGCACAGTTGGCTCGCGAGGTGTCGAGCTGGGTGCACGACCGGCTGGTATACGCCTCCGACTCGACCTCACCCACCGGCGGAGCCGTCGAGACCCTGGAATCGGGACGTGGCGTCTGCCGCGACTTCGCTCACCTCACCGCCGCGCTGCTGCGCGCGCTCGACGTGCCGGCCCGGCTGGTCTCGGTCTACGCGCCCGGGCTCGTGCCGATGGACTTCCACGCGGTGGTCGAGGCGCTCGTCGATCTCGACGGCCGGGAGCAGTGGGTGGTGGTCGACTCCACCCGGCTCGCTCCGCGGCGCAGCATGGTTCGCATCGCGACCGGGCGGGATGCAACCGACACGGCGTTCTTGACCAACACGCTCAGCGACATCCAGTTGCTGCGTCTCGAGGTGGATGCCACGAGCAGCGAGTCGTTCGACGACGACCCCGATGAGCTGATGACCCTGAGCTGAGGGCTGCTTCAGCTGAGGGCTACTTCAGCGCGCCGAGCGCCGCCGTGATCAGGTCGGCAGGGTCCCCGGGCTCGAGGAAGTCGACAGAGGTCGCGACCAGCCAGTAGTCGCCCTGGAACACGATCGCCGTGCCCACGCCGCCACTGGTCGAGAAGTAGGCCTCGTCGCCGTAGGTCGGCACCATGGTGCTCTTCTCGACCGCGGCGTTCTTGAGGGCCTCGATCGAGGCCGCGTCGAGGTGCGCGACCGACACGTCGATGGTGTCGCCGCTGGTCTGGTTCTGCCAGCGGCAGGCGATGCCCTGCTCCGACTTGGCGGTGGCCGCCGCAGAGCCGGCCTTAGGCGTCCACTTATTGATCAAGCCGAAGTTGGGGTTGAACGCGTAGACGTCGTCGGGCGTGATCAGGGTGTTGCAGCCGATCGTGATCGGCGTCGAGACGGTGCTCGCGGTCGGGCTCGGCGTCGGCGATGCACTCGGAGTGTCGCTCGGCGACGCGGACCCGGTATCGGTCGGCGACGGCGAGGGGGTCGGCACGCAGCCGCTCAGTGCGACGAGCGCGAGCAGTGAGACGGCGACGGGCACGACAACACGGCGGAGTCCGGACATGCACCCATTGTGTGCGCATTGGCTGAGACATCCCCCGAGACACCCCGGTCGGGCCCGGCTCGGTAGGATCGCTCCTTGTGAATCCCGCCGAATTGACCGCAACGCTGCTCGACGCCGTGCGCGCGACGGTCGGCGAGCGCGCGGGCGAAGTCGAGGTCGAGGATGTGACCATCGAGCGTCCGCGCAACCGCGAGCACGGCGACTGGGCCTCGAACGTCGCGCTGAAGCTGGGCAAGCGGCTCGGGCTCGATCCGCGTGAGTTCGCGGCATCCTCGCGTCGGCACTCGAAGCTGTCGACGGGATCGCGAGCGCCGAGGTCGCCGGTCCCGGCTTCTTGAACATCACCCTCGATCCCGCGGCGGCCGGACTGCTCGCGCAGAAGATCGTGGAGGCAGGCGAGGACTACGGCCACGGCACCCTCTACGAGGGCGTGCCGATGGATCTCGAGTTCGTCTCGGCCAACCCGACCGGTCCGATCACCGTCGCCGGCGCCCGCTGGGCCGCGGTCGGCGACAGCTTGGCGCGCATCTTCCAGGGGCAGGGCGGGCGCGTCTCTCGTGAGTACTACTTCAACGACCACGGAACGCAGATCGACCGTTTCGCGCGCAGCCTGGTCGCGGCGTACAAGAGCGAGGCCGCCCCCGACGACGGCTACGGCGGGCAGTACATCCTCGACATCGCGGCGCGGGTGATCGAGGACTACCCAGGCGACCTGGATTCTCTGCCGTCGGCCGAGCTTCAGGAGGCCTTTCGCAGCGTCGGCATCGAGCTGATGTTCGGCGACATCAAGGCGAGCCTGCACGACTTCGGCGTCGACTTCGACGTGTACTTCCACGAGAACGACCTGCACGAGTCGGGAGCCGTCGATCACGCGGTGGCGCGGCTTCGCGAGCTCGGCCACATCTACGAGGCCGACGGTGCCACCTGGCTGCGCACCACCGAGTTCGGCGACGACAAGGATCGCGTCGTCATCAAGAGCGATGGTGAAGCCGCATACATCTCGGGCGACCTGGCGTACTACCTCAACAAGCGGGAGCGCGGCTTCGAGCGCAACCTGATCCTGCTCGGTGCCGACCATCACGGCTACGTGCAGCGGCTCATGGCCATGACCGCTGCCTTCGGCGACGTCCCGTACGTCAATCTCGAGATCCTCATCGGCCAGATGGTCAACCTGGTGAGGGACGGCGAGCCCATGCGCATGTCCAAGCGCGCCGGCACGGTGGTCACCCTGGAAGACCTCGTGGACGCCGTCGGCGTGGATGCGGCTCGCTATTCGCTTGTTCGAAGCGCGATGGACTCCAACCTCGACATCGATCTCGACCTGCTGACCAAGCACAGCAACGACAACCCGGTGTTCTACGTGCAGTACGCCCATGCGCGCACCCAGGCCGTTGCCCGCAACGCGGACGCCGCCGGGGTGCCGCGCGGCCGCTTCGACGCGTCCCTGCTCTCGCACGAGACCGAGAGCGCACTGCTGGGCGTGCTCGCCGACTTCCCGCGGGTGGTGCTGCAGGCCGCCGAGTTCCGCGAGCCGCACCGCGTCGCGCGCTACCTGGAGGAGCTGGCAGGCACCTACCACCGCTGGTACGACGCCTGCCGTGTCATCCCGCAGGGCGACGACCCGGTCGAGGCCGTGCACGAGACCCGTCGCTGGCTCAACGACGCAACCGGCCAGGTGCTGCGCAACGGGCTGAGCCTGCTCGGCGTGAGCGCGCCGGAACGGATGTAGGCGTGACCTCCGCGACCGAGCCGCTGCCCGCGAAGCGCAGGCGCCGCGTCTGGCCGTTCGTCGTGGCCGCCGTCGTTCTGGTCGTGCTGATCGTCGGCTTCTTCGTCGCGGATGCCGCCGTCAAGAGCTACGCGCAAGACCAGATCAAGCAGAAAGTCGTCGCCGCACTCGGAGTGGATCCGAAAACCGACGTTCAGGTGAAGATCGGGGGCGGCTCGGTGCTGCTGCAGGCGCTGAGCGGCACGCTCTCGACGGTCGACGTCACGATTCCCCAGCTGGCTTTCGGCGATCTCGTGGGCTCGGCCACCTTGAACGCCACCGGCGTCCCGCTGAATCAGAGCGCGCCGTTGAAGAAACTGGCGATCACCTACCGGGTGAGCGAGAAGGACGTGCGCGTGCTGGCGTCCGACCTGAGCGGGATGAAGCTCGACACGGTCACGCTCGAGCAGCCCGAGATCGTCGCGAACGCGACCTTCTCGGTGTTCGGGTTCGGCATCCCGGTCGGGCTCGGCCTGACGCCGTCGGCCTCGAAGGGGCACCTCGCATTCACGCCGACCAGCATCCTGGTGTCCGGCCAGAAGTTCACCTCGACGCAGCTGCTCGCGACGCCGGGCTTGGGCGGCCTGGCGAAGCAGTTGCTCAAGCAGCAGAACTTCTGCGTCGCCCAGTATCTGCCGAAGGCGCTCACGGTCACGTCGGTGAAGGTCGTCGGCCACGAGTTGGTGCTGACGATCTCGGGCGACGGCGCGGCGCTCGGCGGCAGCGGGTTCACCACCAAGGGGAGTTGCCCGTGAGCGAGCTGCCCGTGAGCGAGCTGCCCGTGAACGGCGGTGGGATCCTGCGGCACGGCCCCGGAGCACCGGATGGCGGACTGCCCTTCCAGCCGATCCGCAACGCGGTCTACACGGCCGAAGAGCTGTTCGAGGGCTACCGGCCCACTGTTGCCGGGTCGTACGGCTCGACCATGGACTTCCACGCATACCAGTGGTTCGTCAAGACCGGTCGCAGCACCCCCATCGATCCCTATGCCGCCATGATGCGCGCCCTGCACGACTCGTCGGTGACCTTCGACGTCGGGGCGCTCATCGCCGGCCGCCGCGTGGTCGGGATCATGGGCGGGCACCAGTTGCCCCGCGATTCGGCGGCCTACCGCAGCGTCGCCGAACTCGGCCGCGACCTGGCCCGCCGCGGCATGCTGGTGTGCACGGGAGGCGGCCCCGGCGCGATGGAGGCCGGCCACCTCGGTGCGGCGCTCTCCGGCCACCCGGATTCCGAGCTCCAGACCGCCATCTCGGTGCTGCGTCGGATGCCGAACATGCCCACGCTGATCCACATCGTCGGTCCCGATGGCACCGCCGATCCCGCGCTGGTCCGGATCGCGCACGACTGGTTCGCTCCCGCATGGGAGATGAGTCAGGCGATCGTCGACCCGGTGGCATCCATCTCGATCCCGACCTGGCACTACGGGCACGAGCCGACCACGCCGTTCGCGACGCACATCGCCAAGCTGTTCCAGAACAGCATCCGCGAAGACGGCCTGCTGACCATCGCGCGCCAGGGCATCGTGTTCACGCAGGGCAGTGCAGGCACGCTGCACGAGGTGTTCCAGGATGCCGAGCAGAACTTCTACGCGACCGGTGGCGGCCTCTTCAGCCCCATGGTCTTTCTCGACACGGACTACTGGACCAAGACCTTGCCGGTGCACCAACTCGTGGATGCGCTGTTCACGACCGCAGACCCGGCCATTGTGAAGGCGTTCGAGAAGCTGGTGCTGGTGACCGACGACATCCGCGAAGCCGCGGAGCACCTGGATGCGTTCCAGGCCGATGAATCACGATTGGCGCGTTGAGAATGAACCCTCTTGAGATCCTGCTGCTCGGGCTCGTCGTCGTGGTGGCGGCGGCGGTCTTCGTGGTGATCATCCGCAACGATGCCCGCAACGTGCAGCGCGGCACCGCCGAGGCCGAGGCGAAGGGCGAGACCGTCAAGAAGCGCCCGCCCCTCGGGGTGATCTACTTCGCCGTCGGGGTGTGCTTCGTGATCGCCGGGATCTTCGCGATCGTCGGGCAGCACTGAGGCCGCAGTTCGCTGAAAGTACGGGTTGGGCGCGTCTTTCAGCGTCGAAAGTACGCAAAAGCCCGTACTTTCGCGTTGGCAATACACTGGAACCTGGCTTCAGGGACCAAGCCGGGTTCGCTCGCCTCACTCTTCGTTCTCGACGACAACCGTGAGGTCCTGTGACCGCGAACCCTCTCGCGCCCGACTGGCTCCGCCAGCCGGGGGTCTCTGGCGAACCCGACGCGAACGCGCTCGCCGCGACCGTGTGGCCGCGGAATGCGGCGCGCGCCGCATCCGGGGTGATCTCACTGGCAGGCGCCGCCGCGACTGCGCTCGCCGCCGAGTTCGGCACGCCGCTCTACGTCGTCGACGAGCAGGACGCCCGCGACCGCGCCGCCGAGCTCAAGGCGGCGTTCGACGCCGCCTTCACCGCCGTCGGGACGACCGCGACCGTCTACTACGCGGGCAAGGCCTTCCTGAGCACCGAGATCGCCCGCTGGATGACCGCTTCCGGTCTCAACATCGACGTCTGCAGCGGGGGAGAGCTCGCGGTCGCCCTGGCCGCGGGCGTCGACCCGGCCCGCCTGGGATTCCACGGCAACAACAAGAGCCTCGCCGAGATCGACCGTGGTGTCGAGGTCGGCGTGGGCGCGATCGTCCTGGACAGCGTCGTCGAGGTCGAACGTGTCGCCGCCGCGGCCGAGCGGCACGGGCGGGTGCAGGCGGTGCGGCTGCGCATCAACAGCGGCGTGCACGCGTCGACCCACGAGTTCCTGGCCACCGCGCACGAAGACCAGAAGTTCGGGGTGCCCCTGGCCGACGCCGCCGAGGTCGTCGCCGAGATCCGCTCGCACCCGTCGCTGCGCTTTCTCGGGTTGCACTCGCACATCGGCTCGCAGATCTTCGAGTCCGCCGGGTTCGCTGAGGCGGCGGGCCGGCTGCTCATGGTGCACGCCGGGCTGCTCGAGGGCGGCGAGGTGCCCGAGCTCAACCTGGGCGGGGGCTTCGGCATCGCGTACACGAGCGCCGATGAGGTGACGCCGATCGCGACGATCGCGCAGGAGCTCGCGCGGGTCGTCGCGGCCGAGTGCGCGGCTCTCGGCATCCCGGTTCCCGCGATCGCGGTCGAGCCGGGCCGGGCGATCATCGGCCCGTCGACGGTCACGCTCTACGAGATCGGCACGATCAAGGATGTGACGGTCTCGGTCGGCGACACGGGCGAGACCGGCGAGACCGCGGTGCGCAAGTACGTCAGCGTCGACGGCGGCATGAGCGACAACATCCGGGCCGCGCTGTATCAGGCCGACTATTCGGTGCGCCTGGCCAACCGGTCATCGGATGCCGCCCCCGCACTGATCCGCCTGGCAGGCAAGCACTGCGAGAGCGGCGACATCGTCGTGCGGGCCGACTTCCTCCCCGGCGACGTGGAGCCGGGCGACCTCGCCGCCGTTCCCGCCACCGGCGCGTACTGCTGGTCGCTCGCCAGCAACTACAACTACCTCGGGCGTCCGGCGGTGGTCGCCGTCAAGGATGGCGCCGCGCGCGTCATCGTGCGCCGCGAGACCGAGGCCGACCTGCTTTCGCGCGATACCGGCGCGGTGGAGCTTGGAGCGGAGGTCATTTCTGACCTCCGCCGCGACCCCAGCGCTGACGGCCGTCTCGGCCGTCAGTTAGGAGAAATGTGATCGAGTACCGCAACCTCCGCATCGCCCTCCTCGGGGCAGGCGCCGTCGGCTCCCAGGTCGCCTCGCTTCTGCTCGAGCACGGCGACGAGCTTGCCAGCCGGGTGGGCGCGGGCCTCGAGCTGGTGGGTGTCGCGGTGCGCGACCTGGACGCGCCGCGCAACGCCGCGATCCCGAAAGAACTGCTGACCACCGACGCCCGCTCACTGATCCTCGGCGCCGACATCGTCATCGAGCTGATGGGCGGCCTCGAGCCGGCTCGCGAATACCTGATGCTGGCGCTGAACTCGGGCGCCGACGTGATCACGGCGAACAAGGCGCTGCTGGCCACCCACGGGCCAGAGCTCTTCGAAGAGGCGGAGCAGGTCGGTGCGCAGCTCTACTACGAGGCGGCGGTGGGTGGCGCGATCCCGATCATCCGCCCGCTGCGCGACTCTCTGGCCGGTGACCGGGTGCACCGCATCCTGGGCATCGTGAACGGCACCACCAACTACGTGCTCGACCGGATGGATCGCGAGGGCGACTCGCTGGCGGAGGCGCTCGCGGCCGCCACCGAGCTCGGCTACGCCGAGGCCGACCCGACCGCCGACATCGAGGGATACGACGCGGCGCAGAAGGCCGCGATCCTGGCGAGCCTCGCCTTCCACACCACGGTGCCGCTCGAGCTGGTGCATCGCGAGGGGATCAGCGCGATCACGCACGAGCAGGTGGTCGCCGCGCGCAAGGCCGGGTTCGTGGTCAAACTGCTGGCGGTGTGCGAGCGGCTCACCGATCCGGTCACCGGAATCGAGGGGGTCAGCGCGCGCGTGCACCCGGCTCTGATCCCCGAGGCGCATCCGCTCGCGGCCGTGCACGGCGCCAACAACGCCGTGTTCCTCGAGGCGGAGGCGGCGGGCAGCCTCATGTTCTACGGGGCGGGGGCGGGCGGCATCCAGACCGCATCGGCTGTTCTGGGTGACGTGGTGTCTGCGGCTCGGCGGCACGTGATCGGCGGCCCGGGCGTCGCCGAGTCGACGCACGCGAACCTGCCGATCCTGCCGATCTCGAGCGTCGTGACGCGGTACCAGATCACACTGAGGGTCGCCGACCGACCGGGTGTGCTTGCCCAGATCGCCACCCTGTTCAGCGAGCACGGCGTCTCGGTCGAGGCCGTCGCGCAGTCGGTCGAAGCCCCGCCGTTGGGCGGCAGCCATGGCTCAGAGCCGGTCGACGCCACCGCTACCCTGGTGATCGGAACCCACCTGGCCACGGAGGGCGCCCTCGCCGACACCGTGACCGCCCTCGACGCCAGCGACGCTGTCATCGAGGTGGCCAGTGTTCTGCGCGTCGAAGGCACGGACTAGGAGATCGAGATGGCACAGCAGTGGCGCGGCGTTCTGCGCGAATACGCGGACCGCCTCGACGTGACCGAGGCGACGCCCATCGTCACGCTCGGCGAGGGCGGCACCCCGTTGCTGCCGGCCGACGCGCTCTCGGCGCGCACCGGCGCGAAGGTCTGGGTCAAGTTCGAGGGCATGAACCCGACAGGCTCGTTCAAAGACCGCGGCATGACCATGGCCGTCTCGAAGGCGATCGAGCGCGGCGCCAAGGCGGTGATCTGCGCGAGCACCGGCAACACCTCCGCATCGGCCGCCGCCTATGCGGCCCACGGCGGGATCACGGCGGCCGTCCTGGTGCCAGAGGGCAAGATCGCGATGGGCAAGCTCGCCCAGGCGATCGCCCACAACGCGCAACTGCTGCAGGTGCAGGGCAACTTCGACGACTGCCTCGAGATCGCGCGCGAACTGGCCGCGCAGTACCCGGTGCACCTGGTCAACTCGGTCAACAACGACCGGATCGAGGGCCAGAAGACCGCGGCCTTCGAGGTGGTCGAGGTGCTGGGCGACGCGCCGGACTTCCACTTCATCCCGGTGGGCAACGCCGGCAACTACACGGCATACGCGCGCGGCTACGCCGAGGATGCCGCCCGTGGCGCCACCACGAAGCGCCCGCGCATGTTCGGCTTCCAAGCCGAGGGCAGCGCGCCGATCGTCCGCGGCGAGATCGTGAAGAACCCCGACACCATCGCCAGCGCGATCCGGATCGGCAACCCGGCATCCTGGGAGCTCGCGCTCGCGGCGCGCGATGAGACCAACGGCTACTTCGGTGCGATCCCGGATGCCGACATCCTGGCCGCCCACCGCATCCTCTCGGCCGAGGTCGGCATCTTCGTCGAGCCGGCCTCGGCGATCAGCGTCGCCGGCCTGCTCGAGCGCAGTGCGGCCGGCGAGATCCCGAAGGGCTCGACCGTCGTGCTCACGGTAACCGGGCACGGGCTGAAAGACCCGCAGTGGGCCCTGCGTACGGCCGACGGCGGAGAAGTGAAGCCCACGGTCGTCCCGATCGACACCGCGGCGATCGCCGAGGTGCTGGGGCTCGTGCCCGCAGCCCAGGCAGGGGCATGACCAGCCAGCCGGCGAGACGCCGCGGGGCAGACCTTCGCGGCCGGTCGGTGCACGTCAAGGTGCCGGCGACGACGGCGAACCTCGGCCCCGGTTTCGACACCCTCGGACTCGCGCTCTCGGTCTACGACGAGCTCACCGTCACGGTTCGCGACCGACCCGGCGTCACCGTCAAAGTGGTCGGCGTCGGCGAGGGCGAGGTGCCGACCGACGAGAGCAACCTGGTCGTCAAGTCGATCGCCTACGCGTTCGAGTCCCTCGGCTACGAGCTGCCGGGCCTCGAGGTGCTCGCGCACAACTCGATCCCGCACGGGCGGGGGATGGGGTCGTCCGGCGCCGCGATCGTGTCGGGCATCATGGCGGCCAAGGGGCTGCTCGAGGGGATCGTCGAACTCGACTCGCAGGAGCTGCTGCGGCTCGCGACGGCGCTCGAGGGGCACCCCGACAACGTCGCCCCCGCCCTGTTCGGTGGACTGACGATCGCCTGGGTCACGCCCGACGGCCCGCAGTTCAAGAAGTTGATCGTGCACCGCGGGGTCTCGCCGCTGGTGGCGGTGCCGACCGCGACGATGTCGACCGCGCTGGCGCGCAGCCTGCAGCCCGAATCGGTTCCGCACGAAGACGCCATCTTCAACGTCTCGCGGTCGGCGCTGCTGATCGCCGCGCTCATCCAGAGCCCAGAACTGCTGCTCGCGGCCACCGAAGACAAACTGCACCAGAGCTACCGGGCGAGCGCGATGCCCGAGACCGATTCTCTGATCAGGATGCTGCGCGCTCACGGTCTTGCCGCCGTCGTCTCGGGTGCCGGTCCCTCGCTGCTGGTGCTCGGAAGCGATCCGGCGCAGCGCCTCCGCGCGGCCGAGCTGATCGCCGAGCACTCGACGACGCCCTGGGAGTGCCTGCTGCTCGCCGTCGACTTCAAGGGTGCTACAGTGATGGTGCATTCGGCAGACGCGGTGGCATAACCCGCGCCGGTGCCTTTCATACAAAGGCGCTTGTTGCCGGATGCAATCCCACACCGGCATTCGCCCCGCGGACTCCCGCTCTGAGCAGCCTGCTGCAGACACCCGACCCGCACTGAGGCGAACCGCCGATTCCCGGGGCGCTCTGTGCCCGGGTCGAACCGAAGGAATCCCCAGCCGTGACCGATGTCGTTGCACGCGCCGATCTGAGCCGCCTCAAGCTCCCCGAGCTCCAGGCGCTCGCCGCCGAACGCGGCATTGCCGGCGCGTCGAAGCTTCGAAAAGGAGAACTCGTGGATGCACTGTCCGCCGATGGCCCTCAGACTTCCGGCGCAGATTTTGCCGCCCCGATCGACGAGGTGAGCCCGCAGGCGTCCAGCGAGATCGTCGAAGACTTGGCTCCCGAAAGCAGCGATGCCGACGGTAGTGACTCGGCCTCGTCCGACGACACCGTGCCGGTGCGCCGGTCGCGCCGCGTGAGCGCCTCCAGCGCCGACGCCGCGGCACTCGCCGCCGCGACCGCAGCCACGCCGGCATCCAAGCACGTCGCGGCCGCGGATGTCGCCGCCGACCTCGACAAGCTGCTTCCCGAGGTCACCTCGGGCGCGGCAGAGGCCGAGAACGAAGAGGGCGGCAGCGGTCGCAGCCGTGGACGCAACCGCAATCGCGGCGGCGGCCAGAACAACGGCGGCCAGAACAACAACGGCCAGAACAACAACGGCCAGAACAACGGGAACCAGAACGCTCAGAGCAACGCCGACCAGAACGCCGGCCGTCAGCAGGGCGGCCAGAACAATAGCGGCCAGAACAAGGGCGGCCAGACCAACGGCGGCCAGAACAACGGCGGCCAGAACAACGGCCAGCAGGCCGACGGCGAGGGCAGCAGCCGCAGCCGCTACCGGGACCGCAAGCGGGGCCGTGGCGGCCAGAACGACGACTTCGAGCCGGAGATCAGCGACGACGACGTGCTGATCCCCGTCGCGGGCATCCTCGACGTGCTCGACAACTACGCCTTCGTGCGCACCTCGGGCTACCTGCCGGGTGCGAACGACGTCTACGTCTCGCTCGGTCAGGTCAAGAAGTACAACCTGCGCAAGGGCGACGCGGTGGTCGGCGCCATCCGCCAGCCGCGCGAAGGCGATCAGCAGAGCGGCCGGCAGAAGTACAACGCGATCGTCAAGATCGACTCGATCAACGGCCAGACCGTCGACGACGCGGCGAACCGCGTCGAGTTCGGCAAGCTCACCCCGATCTACCCGAACGAGCGCCTGCGCCTCGAGACAGAGCCGTCGAAGCTGTCGACCAGGATCATCGACCTGATCGCCCCGATCGGCAAGGGCCAGCGCGGCCTGATCGTCGCGCCGCCGAAGGCAGGCAAGACGCTCATTCTGCAGGCCATCGCCAAGGCGATCGCCGAGAACAACCCCGAGGTGCACATCATGGTGGTGCTCGTCGACGAGCGCCCAGAAGAGGTCACCGACATGCAGCGCTCGGTGAAGGGCGAGGTCATCGCCTCGACCTTCGACCGTCCGGCAGAAGACCACACCACGGTCGCCGAGCTCGCGATCGAGCGCGCCAAGCGGCTCGTCGAGCTCGGCAACGACGTGGTCGTGCTGCTCGACTCGATCACCCGCCTGGGGCGCGCGTACAACCTGGCCTCGCCGGCATCCGGTCGCATTCTGTCCGGGGGAGTGGATGCCAGTGCGCTCTACCCGCCGAAGCGCTTCTTCGGTGCGGCCCGCAACATCGAGGGCGGCGGCTCGCTGACCATCCTCGCGACGGCGCTGGTCGAGACCGGCTCCAAGATGGACGAGGTCATCTTCGAGGAGTTCAAGGGCACCGGCAACATGGAGCTGCGCCTGTCGCGCCAGCTCGCCGACAAGCGCATCTTCCCGGCCGTCGACATCTATGCGTCGAGCACCCGCCGCGAAGAGGAGCTGCTCAGCCCCGAAGAGGTCAAGATCACCTGGCGCCTGCGCCGCGCTCTGGCCGGATTGGAACTGCAGCAGCAGCTCGAGGTCGTGCTGAGCAAGCTCAAAGAGACGCAGTCGAACACCGAGTTCCTCGTGCAGATCCAGAACTCGCTGCCGGCCGCCGGTGCGAACGGGCACGCCGGCAACGGCCACAGCACCGGGTCGCACTCCCACAAGGAGTAGGCCGTGTTCGAATCGGTCGCCACGCTGCGGGCCGAGCACGAACAGCTGCAGCAGCAACTCGGGGATCCGGCGCTCCACGCCGATCCTGCGCGCGCCAAGAAGGTCAACCGCCGCTACGCCGAGCTGAGCAAGATCCTCAAGGCGCACGACGATTGGACGCAGGCGAGCGATGACCTGGCTGCAGCCCGCGAACTCGCCAAAGAGGACGAGGCGTTCGCCGCCGAGGTGCCGGGGCTCGAGACCGGTCTGACCGACGCGCAGGAGCGGCTGCGCCGTCTGCTCATCCCGCGCGATCCGGATGACGGCCGCGACGTGATCATGGAGATCAAGGGCGGCGCGGGCGGAGCCGAGTCGGCGCTGTTCGCCGCCGACCTGCTGCGCATGTACCTGCACTACGCGGAGTCGAAGGGCTGGAAGACCGAGATCCTCGAGGCCGACCCGACCGACCTCGGCGGCTACACGAATGTGCAGCTCGCGCTGAAGTCGAACGCAACGGACCCGGCAGAGGGCGTCTGGGCGCACCTGAAGTACGAGGGCGGGGTGCACCGGGTGCAGCGCGTGCCGGCCACCGAGTCGCAGGGGCGCATCCAGACCTCGACGGCCGGCGTGCTGGTCTTCCCCGAGGTGGACGAGCCCGAAGAGGTCGAGATCAGCCCGAACGATCTGAGGATCGACGTGTTCCGTTCGTCCGGACCGGGTGGGCAGTCGGTCAACACCACCGACTCCGCGGTGCGGATCACCCACCTGCCGACCAACATCGTGGTGTCGATGCAGAACGAGAAGTCGCAGATCCAGAACCGCGAGGCGGGGATGCGCGTGCTGCGCGCCCGCATCCTGGCACGCCAGCAGGAGGAGCTCGACGCCGTGTCGAGCGCCGCCCGCAAGTCGCAGATCCGCACCATGGACCGCTCGGAGCGCATCCGTACATACAACTTCCCCGAGAACCGCATCGCCGACCACCGCACCGGCTACAAGGCATACAACCTCGACCAGGTCATGAACGGCGCCCTCGACGCGCTGATCGAGTCGTGCATCCAGTTCGACGAAGAGGCGCAGCTGGCCGAGTTGGGCGCCGAGTGACGATAGACCACCCCGCGCGCGTGTCCGCTCTGCGGGAGCATGCCATCGCCGCTTTGAGCGACGCCGGCATCGGCAACGCCGACGTCGACGCCGAGTTGCTGCTCGGCCACGTACTCGGTCTGAGCCGGGGGCAGGTGCAGGCCAAGGCGGTGACGGATGCGGCCATCGACCCCGAGCAGCGCCTGGCCGTTCTCGAGGCGGTCGAGCGCCGCGCCGCGCGCGAGCCCCTGCAGCACATCACCGGACGCGCGCCGTTCCGGGCCCTCGAACTCGCGGTCGGCCCCGGAGTCTTCGTTCCGCGTCCCGAGACCGAGTCGGTCGCGCAGGTCGCGATCGACGCGCTGCTGGCGGTGCCAACGCCCGCCCCGCGCGCGATCGACCTCGGCACGGGTTCTGGTGCCATCGCCATCGCTCTCGCAACCGAGGTGCCGCACGCGCGGGTCTATGCGGTCGAGAACTCGCCGCGCGCATTCGTCTGGACCCGGCAGAACGCCCGCGAGCTGGCGGGTGACAATCTGCGACTGATCTTCGCCGATCTGGCGGAACTGCCGGTCGAGGTGGACGGCGACCCGCTCGACGGCACCTTCGACGTCGTCGTCTCCAACCCGCCCTACATCCCGGACGGCGCGATCCCGCGCGATCCCGAGGTGCGGTTGCACGACCCGGATGTCGCGCTGTACGGCGGCGAAGACGGGCTCGATGTCGTCCGCGCGATCTCGCTCCGGGCGTCGGCTCTGCTCAGACCGGGCGGCGCGCTCGTGCTCGAGCACGGCGAGCTGCAGGGCAGCGCGATCCGCGAACTGCTCTCGGCCGACGGCTGGAGAGCCGCGGCGACGCACCGCGACCTGCTGGGGCGCGACAGGACAACGACCGCGTTGCGGTGATGGTGCGCCGCTCGCCGGTGCAGACGGGCGTATTGTCCCCGTTCTCTCAGCAGGGAAGACTGACGTCATGAGCCGTCGGTCGATCAACGAGATCGACGTCGCGATTGTGCCGACGGCGTGGCACAGTCTCGACATCGACGAGGCATTCCGAGAGCTGTCATCTACTCCGCGGGGGTTGAGTTCTGCCGAGGCTGACCATCGGCTGGCGGAATTCGGTGCCAACTCCTTGACCTTCGCGGGCGCAACCCCGTGGTGGAGGACGCTTCTTCGTCAGTTCGTCAGCCCGCTGATCGCCATTCTGCTGGTCGCCGCGTTGGTCACGCTCGTGCAGCAGCATTGGGTGGATGCCGTCGCCATCTTCCTGATTCTCGTCATCAACGCGGCTCTGGGCTTCGCTCAGGAGCGCAAGGCGGAAGCCGACGTTCGTGCACTGACGTCGCTGTCCGCGCCGTCGTGCAGGGTCCTGCGTGACGGCGAGGAGCGGATCCTGCCGGGGCGGGACGTCGTGCCCGGCGATGTCGTGCTTCTGGAGAGCGGCGAGCGAGTTCCCGCCGATCTCCGACTCGTCGAGGTCAACGGCCTTCAGCTGGATGAGTCGATGCTGACCGGCGAGTCCTTCGTCGCGACAAAGGGCACCGACCCGCTGCCTGGCGATGTCGTCGACGCGGACAAGGCCAACATCGCCTTCAGCGGCACGTTCGTCGCGAATGGTCGCGCGAAGGGCGTCGTCGTCGCGACCGGAGCCCGAACGTCCCTCGGCGAGATCAATGCTCTCATTCAGGGACCTGCGGGGAAGTCCCCGCTGCAGTTGCTGATCCATAGCCTCGAGCGCCGTATCGGTCTGATCGTGCTCGCCGCTCTGGTCTTCATCTTCATCGCAGGTCTGGTACTCGGTCACGACGCGGCGCTCATGTTCCGGACTGCTGTCGGTCTTGCGGTAGCCACCATTCCCGAATCCCTGCCGATCGTTCTCACCGTTGCGCTGAGCCTGGGCGTCTCGCGCATGGCGAAGCGCAATGCGATCATTCGGACTCTGCCCGCGGTCGAAACGCTCGGGTCGACCAATGTCATCGGCTCCGACAAGACGGGGACGCTGACCGAGAATCGCTTGGCTGTCGAGCAGATCTGGACGACGGCTGGGTTTCGTGACTCGGCCGCCGAGGATGAGGATGCCCCGCTGACGGATTCGTCGCTCGTCCTTGCTGTGCTGCGGGCTGGCGCGCTGACCAACGAGGCGACGCTCTCCGCCGAGGACGGGGCAGAGTATTCCGGAGATGCCGTCGATGCGGCCATGGCGAAGATCGCCTCGGTGCACGGTGCGGTCACGGAGCGCGAGCGCACCGCGAGAGCGCTCGCCCACCAGCCGTATGAACCGCATGTGAGGTATTCGCAAACCGTCCGCGCGGATGTCGATGGTCACCGCACTCTCTATGTCAAAGGCTCTCCCGAGGCGCTGATCGCGGCCGCGGTGGTCGAGGCACGCGCAGATGGCACGGAGGGTCCACTCGACGAGGCACGCATTCACGCGGCCAACGAGGAGATGGGCAGCGAGGGGTTGCGGGTCATCGCCACCGGTCGCCGAGTCATCGCCGACGATGAACAGCTCCGCGAACCGTTGTCCGCGCCTTCGGGACTCACCTTCCTCGGTATGGAGGGGATGTCTGATCCGTTGCGCGAAGGCGTGGCCGAGGCCATCGAGACGTGTCGGCGGGCCGGAATCCTGGTGATGATGATCACCGGCGACCATCCGGTGACCGCGACCGCCATTGCCACGAAGCTGGGGATGTCGACCACCAGACCCGCCCTGACCGGCGCCGAGATGGCCACCCTGGACGACCGCATGCTCGCGGCACGCCTCGAGGACACCAGCGTGGCCGCCCGAGTGTCTCCGCAGAACAAGTTGCGGATCGTGCGCTCCCTGCAGAGCGTGGGCAAGGTCGTGGCGGTGACCGGCGACGGCGTCAACGACGCCCCGGCGCTCAAGGCCGCGGCGATCGGTGTCGCGATGGGAAACTCCGGCACGGACGTCGCTCGCGAAGCTGCCGATGTGGTGCTGACGGACGACAACTTCGCCACCATCGTGTACGCGGTGGAGGAGGGGAGGGTCATCTTCGCCGCGATCCGCAAGTCCACTTACTTCCTGCTCTCCACAGGTGCGGCGGCCCTGGTGGCCGTCACCCTGAGTGTTTTCGCCGGGACCCCGCTCCTGTTCCTGCCGGTGCAGATGCTGTGGATGAACGTGGTCACGAACGGCGGACAGGACGTCGCGCTGGCTTTCGAGCCGGCGGAGGGGGACGAGCTCGGCCGACCTCCGAGACCGGCCTCGGAGGGGCTGCTCTCGCGAACTCTCTGGTTCCGGGCCGGGATCACCGGAGCCTGGATGGCGCTCGCGGTGATCTTGACCTTCATCGTCGATCTGCACGTCGGCTACTCGGAGGTTCACGCCAGGACTCTCGCTCTGACCATGTTCGTGATGCTCAGTTTCTTCCAGGTCTTCAGCTCCCGGGCCGAGAACGCGTCCCTCTTCCACCTTCGGCTGCTCGCCAACAAGCCGCTTCTCTACACCTCACTCGGCGCCCTCGCGCTTCACGCCGCAGCCATGACCTGGCCGCTCTCCGCCGAGGTGCTGGGGCTCACCCCCCTGAATCTCTGGGAGTGGCTGATCTGTGCCGCCGTGGGCTCGACGGTTCTCTTCCTCGTTGAGGCGGAGAAGGCGGTGCGGCGCTGGTCGCATCGGAAGGACGCCCAGACCGCGTGAGTCGACTCCTCTCGCGCGTGCTGCGGCTCCCGGGCTAGAACGCGGCGGCCGCCGTCTGCACCGCGAATCGTTCGATGGCGGCGCCGAGGGATGCGGCTGCGGTGAAGCGGTGCGCGGCGATCCCGAGAGAACGCGCGCCCTCGACGTTGACCTCGAGATCGTCGGCGAAGAACACCTGATCGGCGGGGACTCCGTAGTGCGTCAGCAGGTTGGCGAAGACCGTGGGATCCGGCTTTCGCGCGCCGTAGAAGCTCGAGGTGTGCAGCTCGACACCGAAGAGGGGAACCAACTCGGGAGCGAGTTCCGCGAGGTGCGCCTCGACCAGGGCGCCGTTGTTGGTGAGCAGGCTCACCGTGCCGAGTTCGGCCGCGCGCGCGACCGCGGCGAGCGAATCCGGCCAGACCGTCATCGCCGAGCGACGATTGGCGATCCACGCGTCGACCGGGATGTGCAGGCCGAGCGCCTCGGTGAACGCCGCGTGGTAGGCGCTCGCATCCGCGAAACGGCCGGCCTCTGCCGCCCATTCGCCCTCGTCGTGCCACCAGCGCCTGCGGAGTTCTGCGAGGTCGTGGCCGGTCAGCTCGGAAAGGCCGGTCATCCTGACCCGCCAGTCGTAGTCGTAAAGGACGTCGTCCATGTCGAAGACGAAAAGCGGGGTGCGCGTCATGATGCGTCAAGTCTCCCGCACTCGACGGGATGCCGTCGGCCCGGCAAGTAGTCTTAAGACCGTCATGCCCATCTTCGACACCGCCCTCCCGGCCGAGCTGCTCAGCGGCATGCGGTCGGCGCGCGCGGCGATCGGCCGCGGAGAGCTCGTGGTGATCCCGACCGACACGGTCTACGGGGTCGCCGCCGACGCATTCTCGCCCGCGGCGGTTCAGCGGCTGCTCGACGCGAAGGGGCGCGAGCGCACCGCTCCGCCGCCGGTGCTCGTTCCCGGGATTCCGACCCTGGATGCACTCGCAGAATCCGTCCCCGACGAGGTGCGCGCGCTGGTGGCCGAGTTCTGGCCGGGCGGACTCACGGTCATCCTGCGCGCGCGGCCGACGCTCGACTGGGATCTCGGCGAGACCCGCGGCACGGTCGCCCTGCGCATGCCCAGCGACACGATCGCTCTCGAACTGCTCTCGGAGACCGGCCCGCTCGCCGTCTCGAGCGCGAACCGCACGGGCGAGCCTGCGGCTCTCACCGCGGCCGAGGCGGAGGCGATGCTCGGCGACTCGGTCGAGGTCTATCTCGACGGGGGACCGGTGGGCTCGGCCTATCCGGGCGCCGAGGAGCGCTCGGGCTCGACCATCGTCGACGCGACCGGACTTGGTGCCTCAGGACCCGACGGCGCCGCAGGCAAGCTGCGCATCGTGCGCCACGGCGTCATCCCGGATGCCGAGATCGCCCGAGTCGTCGGGGCCGACAAATGCGCATAGTCTTCTACGTCCTCGTGGCCGGAGTCGCCGCGATCGTCACCTTCGCGCTGGCCCTGCTCATCTGGAAGCTCAGCACCCGGTTCCGGCTGTACCCGAAGATCCGCGACCGCGACGTGCACACCAGGCCCACGCCTCGGCTGGGCGGTGTGGCGATGTTCGTCGGTGTGGTCGTGGCCTTCGCAGTCGGCTCGCAACTGCCGACCCTGTCGATCGTGTTCTCGGAACCGGGCAAGATCCTCGCGGTGCTCGGCGCCGCGGCGATCATCGTGGGCATCGGCGTCGCCGACGACATCTGGGATCTCGACTGGCTCACCAAGCTGGCGGGGCAGATCATCGCGGCGGCATTGCTGGCGTGGCAGGGCATCCAGATCGTGCAGCTGCCGGGACTCCAGGACACGGCGCTGATCCTCTCGCCCTACATGTTCCTGGCGATCACGGTCTTCCTCGTGGTCCTCGTGATGAATGCGCTCAACTTCATCGACGGGCTCGACGGGCTCGTGGCGGGCGTCGCGATCATCGCCAACAGCGTGTTCTTCATCTACTCCTACATCGTCACGTACCAGCCCACGGTGCAGAGCGCGTACTTCAACCTGCCCGAGTTCGTGTCTGCCGTGCTGATCGGGGCCTGCGTCGGCTTCCTGCCGCTGAACTGGCATCCGGCGAAGCTGTTCATGGGGGATGCCGGCGCCCTGCTGGTCGGCATGTTGATGGCGACGTCGACGATCGGGTTCACCGGCAACATCGATGCCGCGACCTTGAGCAACAAGGAGTTCCTGCCGGCCTTCATCCCGATCCTGCTGCCGTTCGCGGTGCTGTTGGTGCCGCTGCTCGACTTCGGGCTGGCGGTGTTCCGCCGCCTGCGCGCCGGCAAGTCGCCGTTCAGCGCCGACCGGCTGCACCTGCACCATCGGCTGCTCGACATGGGGCACTCGCACCTGCAGGCCGTGCTGATCTTCTACGCGTGGACCGCCACGGCATCCGTTGGCCTGCTGCTGTTCCTGTTCACTCCCTCCTGGGTCGCGGTCCTGGTCACGGCGACCGGCCTGGTGATCTGCACGATCGTCACGCTGTCGCCGCTGAGCAGGCGCAAGGCAGTCGAGGCGGCCGCCCAGTTGACGCCGATCGATTCGTCCGACGAGAAGGATGCCGCGCGGCACGATCCGCTCGACGCCGCGGCTGATGAGCAGGAGGCCACGTCGTGACCGTCACTCCGATCCTCACCCGCGCCCTGCGCTACGGAGCGATCGTCGCACTGACGGTGGCCGTGGTGGCCGGCGCGATCGGCCTGCTCGTGGCCGGGGTCCCCGGTCTGCTGGGCGGCCTGTTCGGGGCCCTGCTGGCGGCCGTCTTCCTGGGCCTCACGGCGACCAGCATGCTCGTCGCCGGCCGGGTCGCCAAGGGCGACACCACCGGGCCGACGTTCTTCGGGATCGTGCTCGGGGTATGGCTGCTCAAGCTCGTGGTGTTCGTGGTCGCGGCCGTCGTGCTCGGCAGGCTCGCCTGGGTCGATCCGTTCGTGTTCTTCTTCTCGGTGATCGCCGCCGTCATCGGCTCGCTGGCAGCCGACATCGTGGCCTTCTTCCGGGCGCGGGTGCCGTACGTCAGCGACGTGTCTCTTCCGGGCGATCCGGCGGGGTCTTCGGGTGGCCGAAAAAGCGCGGAATAGCCCGGATTTCCGGGGTTTTTCGCCGCGGCTGGGCACGACGGCGGCTGGGCATTCTTTGATAGGCTTCGAGGACTCCCCTTGATCGCCCCGTTTCGAACGCCCGACGTCGGAGAACGCAACTGATTACCTCCACACTTTTCGCGGTACTGCCGCTCGTCAAAGGTGACGACACCGGCGGCGGGTTCGAGCCTCCGTCGATCGATGACTTCTTCCCTCCGGGGATCTTCTTCGTCGGCACCCCGTTCGAACTGAACCGACTCATGCTCATCCGTCTGCTCTCGGTCGCTGTTCTGCTGCTGATCTTCCTGCTGGGCACCCGCGCTCTCAAAGTCATTCCCGGCCGGGGCCAGGTCGCGCTCGAGTTCGTCTACAACTTCGTGCGCAACAACATCGTGATCCAGCCTCTCGGCGAGAAGAACGGCAAGCGCTTCATGGGCGTGATCATGGCGATCTTCTTCACCGTGCTCGCCATGAACCTCACCGGCACGATCCCGGGGCTCCAACTCGCCGGGACCGCGAACATCGGCGTGCCGCTGATCCTCGCGATCGTCGCGTATGTGCTCTTCATCTACTCGGGCATCAAGAAGTTCGGCTTCCGGTACTTCAAGAACGCGCTCGTGCTGCCCGGGGTGCCGATCTTTCTCACCCCGTTTCTGGTGGTCCTCGAGTTCCTGTCGACCTTCATCGTGAGGCCGGTCACGCTGGTCCTCCGACTCCTGATGAACCTGGTCGCCGGGCACATGCTGCTCGTGCTGTGCGCCGCCGCCACCCAGTTCTTCCTGTTCACCGTTCTCGCCAGCGGCAACCCGCTCGGTCTGCTCGGCATCGGCACCTTCGCCTTCAACGTCGCCTTCGTCGTGCTCGAGCTGTTCGTGGCAGGGCTGCAGGCATACGTTTTCGCTGTTCTCACCGCCATCTACATCCAGATGGCACTGGCCGACGAGCACTGAGCCTCGCCGGACGACATCACCACCCTCGAAAGGAACCTGCAGTGAATGACGTAGTCGGACATCTCGCACCCCTCGCCTTCGGCCTGGCCGCCATCGGCTCCGGTATCGGAGTCGGCATCGTGATCGGCAAGACCATCGAGTCGGTCGCCCGTCAGCCCGAGCTGCAGGGCCGCCTGCAGGGCCTGATGTTCCTGGGTATCGCCCTGGTCGAGGCACTCGCGTTCATCGCGATCGCCGTCGCGTTCATCCCGTTCCCCGCGCCGACGCACTAAGCGCTCGACCACCAAACTAAGGAGACCGGATGCTGACCGCATTCGTCCCGATCGTCCACGCAGCATCCCCATCGCTGCTGATCCCGTCGGTGCCCGATCTGATCTGGGGCGGGCTGGCGTTCGCCATCGTACTGGTGGCGTTCATCTGGAAGGTCGTCCCGCGCATGAACGCGGCGATGGATGCCCGGACGGAAGCCATCGCCGGCGGCCTGAAGAAGGCGGAAGAGGCCCAGGCGGGTGCCCAGCAGGCGCTCGAGCAGTACAACACCCAGCTGGCCGAGGCGCGCGCCGAGGCGGGCAAAATCCGCGAACAGGCACGCGATGACGCGAAGAAGATCCGCGCGGAGCTGGTCGAACAGGCTCAGGCCGACGCCGCTCGCATCGTCGCGAACGCGCAGACCCAGATCGAGGCGGAGCGTTCCGCCGCGCTCACCTCGCTGCGCACCGAGGTCGGCTCGCTCGCCCTCGGGCTGGCATCGAGCGTGATCGGCGAGAGTCTCAGCGACGACAAGCGCTCCGCCGCCATCGTCGACCGGTTCCTGGCCGACCTCGAGACCGTGGATGCCGCGGCAGCTGAGGCTCGACCGTCGGGAGCGCGCCGGTAATGGGTTCCGCATCCCGGCAGGCGCTGCGCGCCGCCGTCGACCAGCTGGAGGCGACCTCGGGCGTCTCCGTCGCCACCGGCGAGCAACTGCTCGCCGTCGGCCGCGCCGTCGACGACTCCGCGCAGCTGCGTGCGATCCTGGCCGACCCGTCGGTCGCGCCGGGCGAGAAGTCGCGGCTGGTGGCGCAGATCTTCCCGGGAGTGTCGCCGACGGCGGCGAAGCTCGTCGACACCATCGTGAGTTCGCGCTGGTCGAACGGCGATGAGCTGGTCGACGGGCTCGAGCAGGTCGGCATCCGCGCGATCGCCCAGGGCGACAGCCATTCGGCCGTCATCGAGTCCGAGCTGTTCGACTTCGCGCGCATCACCGCCGCCGACGCACCGCTCGAGCTGGCCCTCGGCAGCAAGCTCGCCGATCCGAAGGGCAAAGCCGCCATCGTGCAGCAGCTCATCGGCGCCAAGGCGCACGCGGGCACCGTCGCCATCATCGAGCACCTGGTGAGCAGTCCGCGCGGCCGTCGCATCGGCGAGATGCTGGCCGGTGCCGCGGACATCGTGGCCGACGCCGGTTCGCGGCGCATCGCCACCGTCACCACGGCGGCTCCGCTCAGCGCGGCGCAGCAGAAGCGGCTCGCCGCAGCGCTGTCGAAGCAGTACGGCAGCGACATCCAACTCCACCTCGTGACCGACCCGGCCGTCGTCGGCGGCGCGCGGGTGCAAGTGGGTGACGACGTCATCGACGGCACGATCGCCTCGCGCCTTGCCGACCTCAAACTCCAGCTCGCCGGCTGACCCGGCACCCAGACTTCAAGAAAAGAGAAGGCCATGGCAGACATCACCATCAGCCCCGACGAGATCCGCGACGCTCTCCAGAGCTTCGTCGACTCGTACCAGCCGGCGCAGGCCAGCTCGACCGAGGTCGGCAGCGTGCTCGACACGGCCGACGGCATCGCCCATGTCGAGGGACTTCCCGGCGCCATGGCCAACGAGTTGCTGCGCTTCGAAGACGGCACGCTCGGCCTCGCACTGAACCTCGACGAGAGCGAGATCGGCGTCGTCGTGCTCGGAGAGTTCGACGGCATCGAGCAGGGCCAGAAGGTCACCCGCACCGGTGAGGTGCTGTCGGTCGCCGTCGGCGACGGCTACCTCGGCCGCGTCGTCGACCCACTTGGCAACCCGATGGACGGACTCGGAGAGGTCGCAACCGACGGCCGTCGCGCCCTCGAGCTGCAGGCTCCCGGCGTCATGCAGCGCAAGAGCGTGCACGAGCCGATGCAGACCGGCATCAAGGCCATCGACGCCATGATCCCGATCGGCCGTGGTCAGCGCCAGCTGATCATCGGCGACCGCCAGACCGGCAAGACCGCCATCGCGATCGACACCATCATCAACCAGCGCGACAACTGGGCGTCGGGCGACGTCAACAAGCAGGTCCGTTGCATCTACGTCGCCATCGGCCAGAAGGGCTCGACCATCGCGGCCGTCAAAGACGCGCTCGAGGCCGCAGGCGCGATGGAGTACACCACCATCGTCGCCGCTCCGGCATCCGACCCGGCCGGCTTCAAGTACCTGGCGCCGTACACCGGCTCGGCCATCGGCCAGCACTGGATGTACGACGGCAAGCACGTGCTGATCATCTTCGACGACCTGAGCAAGCAGGCCGAGGCCTACCGTGCCGTGTCACTGCTGCTGCGCCGCCCGCCGGGACGCGAGGCCTACCCGGGCGACGTGTTCTACCTGCACTCCCGCCTGCTCGAGCGCTGCGCGAAGCTGAACGACGAGCTCGGCGCGGGATCGATGACCGGCCTGCCGATCATCGAGACCAAGGCCAACGACGTCTCTGCGTACATCCCGACCAACGTGATCTCGATCACCGACGGCCAGATCTTCTTGCAGTCGGATCTGTTCAACGCCAACCAGCGCCCGGCGGTCGACGTCGGCATCTCGGTCTCCCGCGTGGGCGGCGACGCCCAGGTGAAGAGCATCAAGTCGGTCTCCGGCACGCTGAAGCTCGAGCTGGCGCAGTACCGCTCGCTCGAGGCCTTCGCCCTGTTCGCCTCGGACCTGGATGCCACCAGCCGCCGCCAGCTCGACCGTGGCGCGCGCCTCACCGAGCTGCTGCGCCAGCCGCAGTACTCGCCGTTCCCGGTTGAGAAGCAGGTCGTCTCGATCTGGGCGGGAACCAACGGCAAGCTCGACGACGTGCCGGTCGAAGACGTGCTGCGCTTCGAGGCGGAACTGCACGACTACTTCGCGCGCAACACCAAGGTGCTCGACACGATCCGCGAGAGCGGCAAGCTCGAGGACGACACCAAGGCCGAGCTCGAGAAGGGCGTCGACGCCTTCAAGAAGGAGTTCCTCACCGGATCCGGCGACCCGCTCGCCAGCGCCGGCAAGGAGGTCTTCGTGCCGACCGAGGTCGAAGACGTCAATCAAGAGAAGATCGTGAAGTCGAAGCGCTGATCGCGCGTCTCCTCACGCTCATCCGAACGACCACCGCAACCACCGAAGGGAGGACCGAATGGGAGCCCAACTCCGCGGATATCGCGCACGCATCAAGAGCGCGCAGACCACGAAGAAGATCACGCGCGCCATGGAGCTGATCGCCGCCTCGCGCATCCAGAAGGCCCTCGCCCGGGTCAAGGCCTCAGCGCCGTATGCCCGCGCCGTCACCCGCGCGGTCTCGGCCGTCGCCACGTACTCGAACGTGAACCACGTGCTGACCACTGAGCCCGAGACGATCACGCGCGCCGCGATCGTCGTCTTCGCCTCGGACCGCGGTCTGGCCGGCGCGTTCAACGCCAACGTGCTGCGGGCGTCCGAAGAGCTGGCGACCCTGCTGCAGAACCAGGGCAAAGAAGTCGTCTACTACGTGATCGGGCGGCGAGCGGTTGGCTACTTCAGCTTCCGTAAGCGCGCCTTCGAGAAGGTCTGGACCGGCGACACCGACAGCCCGCAGTTCGCGACGGCGCACGAGATCGGCGAGACGCTCGTCGCCAAGTTCCTGCAGCCAGAAGACGAGGGCGGCGTCAACGAGATCCACATCGTCTACAACCGCTTCGTCTCCATGCTGACCCAGGAGCCCGAGATGGTGCGCCTGCTGCCGCTCGAGATCGTCGAGGGCGTCGAAGACCCGGGTAACACCGAGGTCTTCCCGCTCTACGAGTTCGAGCCCGAGGCCGACACCGTGCTCGACGCTCTGCTGCCCGTCTACATCGACTCCCGCATCTTCAACGCGCTGCTGCAGTCCGCGGCGTCGAAGCACGCGGCCACCCAGAAGGCGATGAAATCGGCGAGCGACAACGCCGACACTCTCATCCGCGACTACACCCGACTTGCCAACAACGCGCGTCAGGCCGAAATCACCCAGCAGATCTCTGAGATCGTGGGCGGCGCCGACGCCCTGAGCTCCGCGAAATAGATACGAGGAAACCCATGGCTACTGCGACCACCAAGGCACCCGCCGCCACGAAGGCGACCGCGAAGAAGTCCGACTCGGGCGCGGCCTCGGCTGAAGCCGCCGGCACCGGACGCATCGCCCGCGTCACCGGGCCGGTCGTCGACATCGAGTTCCCGCACGATGCGATCCCCGACATCTACAACGCGCTGAAGACCACCATCACCCTGGATGGCGTCGACAACGAGATCACGCTCGAGGTCGCGCAGCACCTGGGCGACGACGTCATCCGCGCCATCGCCCTGAAGCCGACCGACGGCCTGGTGCGCGGCGGCGAGGTGCGCGACACCGGTGCCGCGATCTCGGTGCCCGTCGGCGATGTCACCAAGGGCCACGTCTGGAACGTGACGGGCGATCTGCTCAACCCGGTCGAGGGCGAGAAGCTCGAGATCACCGAGCGCTGGCCGATCCATCGCCAGCCTCCGGCCTTCGACCAGCTCGAGTCGAAGACGCAGCTGTTCGAGACCGGCATCAAGGTCATCGACCTGCTCACCCCCTACGTGCTCGGCGGCAAGATCGGCCTGTTCGGCGGGGCCGGCGTGGGCAAGACGGTGCTCATCCAGGAGATGATCTACCGCGTCGCGGCCAACCACGGCGGTGTCTCGGTGTTCGCCGGCGTCGGCGAGCGCACCCGTGAGGGCAACGACCTGATCGGCGAAATGGAAGAGGCGGGCGTCTTCGACAAGACCGCCCTGGTCTTCGGCCAGATGGACGAGCCGCCGGGAACGCGTCTGCGCGTTGCCCTGTCGGCTCTGACCATGGCGGAGTACTTCCGCGATGTGCAGAACCAGGATGTGCTGCTGTTCATCGACAACATCTTCCGCTTCACGCAGGCCGGCTCCGAGGTCTCCACCCTGCTCGGCCGCATGCCGAGCGCCGTCGGTTACCAGCCGAACCTGGCTGACGAGATGGGCGTGCTGCAGGAGCGGATCACCTCCACCCGTGGCCACTCGATCACCTCGCTGCAGGCGATCTACGTCCCGGCCGACGACTACACCGACCCGGCTCCGGCCACCACCTTCGCGCACCTGGATGCCACGACCGAGCTCTCGCGCGAGATCGCGTCGCGCGGTCTCTACCCCGCGGTCGACCCGCTGACCTCCACCAGCCGCATCCTCGACCCCCGCTACCTGGGTGAGGACCACTACCGGGTCGCCACGACCGTCAAGCAGATCCTGCAGAAGAACAAGGAGCTGCAGGAGATCATCGCGATCCTGGGTGTCGACGAGCTGTCGGAAGAAGACAAGATCACGGTGTCGCGCGCGCGCCGCATCCAGCAGTTCCTCTCGCAGAACACCTACATGGCGACCAAGTTCACCGGCGTCGAGGGCTCGACCGTCCCGCTGAAAGACACGGTCGAGAGCTTCGACGCGATCGCCAAGGGCGAGTTCGACAGCGTGGCCGAGCAGGCGTTCTTCAACGTCGGTTCGATCAGCGACGTCGAAGAGAAGTGGGCGCAGATTCAGAAGGACAACGCCTGATCATGGCCGACCCCGGTGCCCATGAACTGCATGTGAGCGTGGTCTCGGCAGACGCCGAGCTCTGGACGGGCGAGGCCCGGCAGGTGGTCGCGCGCACCCTGATCGGTCAGATCGGCCTGTTGGCCGGTCACGAGCCGGTGCTCGGTGTGCTCGCCGAGGGCGAGGTGCGGATCACGACACTCGACGGCGACGTGATCCGCGTCAACGCACAAGACGGCTTCCTGTCGATGCAGAACAACGTGGTCACCGTCGTGGCGGGCGCCGCCGAACTGCTGTGAGCGCTGTCGTCGACCGATGCTGATCGTCACCGCGGGCCTGCCCGGGGCGGGCAAGAGCACGATCGCCGAGGTGGTCGGCAACCGCATCGGGGCGCCGGTGGTGTCGGTCGATCCGATCGAGTCGGCGGTCCTCCGAGCAGGGATCGATGCGGACCAGCCGACCGGACTGGCCGCCTACCTGGTGGCCGAGACCATCGCCGAGACCGTGCTCGCCGGGGGTGGCAGCGTGATCGTGGATGCGGTGAACGCGGTCGAGCCCGCTCGCGAGCAGTGGCTCAAGCTGGCCGGGCGGCAGAAAGTGGCGATCAAATTCCTCGAGGTGGTCTGCTCCGACCCCGAGCTGCACCGCACGCGTCTGGCGTCTCGCGGACGCCGACTCGCGCACATCGCCGAGCCGACCTGGCACGCCGTCGAGCAGAGCCTGGATGAGTGGGAGACCTGGTCGGGCGCCACAGGTGCCGTGCCGCGCATCACCCTGGACTCGGTGCAGCCGCTCGGGGTGAACGTCGATCGTGCGCTGGCGTTCCTTGACGGCTGAGCCGTGCTGATCCTGCTCCCGCCCTCCGAGACCAAGCGCGACGGCGGGCGCCCAGACAGCCCCTTGTCGCTCGCGGCCCTGAGCTTTCCCGAGCTCGCCACGCCACGGCAGCGTGCGCTGAACGCGTTCCGTCGTCTCGCGCGCAATCGTGGGGCTGCCGCGGCGCTGCGCCTCGGCCCGACGCAGGCGCACGAGTTGGCGCGCAACCGCCTGGTCGAGACCGGCCCGACCATGCCGGCGATCGAACGCTTCGATGGGGTGCTGTACGACGCGCTCGAGGTCGCCACTCTCGGCGCTGCAGCTCGGGCCTTCGCTCACGACCACGTGGTGATCTCGTCGGCGCTGTTCGGACTGCTCGGCGCCGATGACCCGATCCCCGCGTACCGGCTCTCGCCCGACTCCCGGCTGCCGGGCACTCCGCTCAGGGCCCTGTGGAGCCGGCCGGTGGCTGCAGTCCTGGCCGGGTACTCGGGAATGATCCTCGACCTGCGGTCCGAGGCGTACGCGGCGCTCGGGCCCTCCCCGCGGCGCGCGGAGTCGTGGTATCTGCGGGTGGTGTCCGAGGCGGAAGACGGACGGCGGCGCGCCCTCAACCACTTCAACAAGAAGGGCAAGGGCGCGTTCACGCGAGCACTGCTTCTGGCCGGCATTGATCACCCGGATGCTGTGTCGCTGATCGCCTGGGCCGCCGCCACCGGCATCCGGCTCGAGCCCGGCGACGCGGGCGAACTCGTTCTCGTAGTCTGAGCGGATGACATACGGGAACGGACCCGACAACACGTTCTGGGTCGTCTTCATCGCGGTCGCGGCGATCAGTTTCGGCATCAGCCTGCTCTTCGTGGTGGCGTTCTACGTGCTGAACGCCTTCGCGCTGATGAGTCTGTTCCGCAAGGTCGGGGTGCAGCCGTGGATCGGGTGGGTGCCGTTCTACAACACCTGGACCGTGCTCGAACTCGGCGGCCAGCCCGGCCCGCTCGCCCTGCTGTCGATCGTGCCGTACGGCAGCTACGTCGTCGTCGTCTTCCGCGCCATCGCCAACTATCGAACGGATATCGCGTTCCGAAAAGACGGCAGTTGGGTGGTGCTGGCCATCTTCCTGCCCTTCGTGTGGGCATTCCTGCTCGGCCGTGCCGAGGAGCGATATCAGCCGGAGCTCATCACGGCCGCGGGATACCCGCCACCGAAGGTCGGGTTCGGTGCGCCGCCGCGACCCGCGCCCGCGGGTTGATCAGGCGAACGATGACCTGAAGCACCCGGAAACGTGGTCATCGACCAGGCCGCCCGACTGCATGAGGGCATAGACGGTCGTCGGCCCGACGAAGCGGAAGCCGAGCTTCTTGAGCGCAGCGCTCAGGGCCCCGGACTCCGGTGTCACCGCCGGCAGCTCGGCTAACGACGACGGGAGCGTGATCGCGCGGCGCAGGCGCGAAGCTCCAGATCAGTTCGTCGAGCGCGCCAGGATGCTCGTGCACCAGCGCTTGCGCCACCCGGGCGTTCGAGATCGTCGCGTCGACCTTGAGCCGGTTGCGGATGATCCCCGGATCGGCCATGAGGCGCTCGACGTCGCGCGCGTCGAACGCGGCGACGACATCGATGTGGAAGTCGCGGAACGCCGCCCGGAACGTCGGCCGCCTGCGCAGGATCGTGATCCACGACAGTCCGGCTTGAAAGCCCTCGAGGCTGAGCTTCTCGAAGAGCTCCCGATCGCCGTGCAGCGGCGTGCCCCATTCCTCGTCGTGATATCGCTGGTATTCGGCATCACCGCCGGCCCAGGCACAGCGCGCCAGCCCGTCGTCTCCGACCAGAACCGAACTCACGCCGTCTGCCTGAACAGCTCCGGGTCGAGTTCGTTGTCGGCGTCGCGCCCCGACACACGCACGCCCGAGGCGATGTGGGCGATGCCCTCGTGCCGCAGCAGCCATGACTTGGTCGGAATGCCGTCGCCGCCGCTGTAGCCCGTGATGCGCCCGTCGCTGCCGAGCACGCGGTGGCACGGGACGATGATCGGGATCGGGTTGGCCCCGACCGCGCCGCCCACTGCACGGCCTGCCGTCGCGCGACCGGTGCCGAGACCGAGCTCTCCGTAGGAGACGACCTCGCCGAAGTCGAGCGCCGCGATCTGCTCCCACACGGCCAGCTGGAACGCGGTGCCCGCGAGCGAGAGCGGCAGGTCGAAGTCGCGCCGGTGGCCGTCGAAGTACTCCTGGAGCTGCTCGACCGCGCGGTCGAGCACGGCGTCACCCTGCTCGGGCACGTCGTCCCAGGGGAGCCTGCCGTCGTGCTCGATCGCCAGCGAGACGATCGCCTCGCCGTTGCCGACCACCTCGATGCGCCCGATCGGGCTCTCGACGCGGCGCAGGTGCGTCGGGGTGTCGGCGCGGTGTTCTGTGATGGTCTGCATGCTCCGACAGTAGCCGCGCCCGCCGACAGGCCTTCGCGGAAATCGGACACGACGCAAAGCGGTCAACGAGTCTGGCCGGGGGAGGAGGGGAGCCTACGCTGAAGTCATGGAAACCCGCGTCCTCGGCCCGTCGTCCCTCTCCGTTTCCGTCGTCGGCCTCGGCTGCAACAACCTGGGCCGCCCTGGGACCGCGAGCGATGACCAGAAGGGCTCGAATGCCGTGGTAAGCGCCGCCATCGAGGCCGGCGTCACCTTCTTCGACACGGCCGACATCTACGGCGCCGAATACGGCCTGAGCGAGACGCGCCTGGGCGCGGCCATCAAGGGATCGCGCGATCGGCTGGTGATCGCCACCAAGTTCGGCCACACCGAGTCCCCGTCCCCGATCCCGGGACGCAAGGGATCTCGCGAGTACATCCGTGCAGCGGTGGAGGGATCGCTGCGCCGGCTCGGCACCGATCGCATCGACCTCTACCAGCAGCACACGCCTGATCCCGCCGTCCCGATCGATGTCACCCTGGGCGCGCTCGATGAATTGGTCCGCGAGGGCAAGGTGATCGAGATCGGCAACTCGAACTTCGATGCCGAGCAGATCGCCGAGGCGGATGCCGTGGCCGAGCGACTGGGCACGGCACGCTTCGTCTCGGCCCAGAACGAGTACAACCTGCTCGTCCGCTCGGTCGAGGTCGACATCCTGCCCGCCGTGCGCGCGGCCCGCCTGGGATTCCTGCCGTTCTTCCCCCTCGCCAACGGCCTGTTCACCGGTAAGTTCACGCGTACCGAGCGACCCGCAGACTCGCGCATCGCACGTCTGCGTCCGCACGTGGCCGACGACGCGCCGTGGAATGAGATGGAGGCTTACGCGGCGTTCTGCGCGGCGCGCGGCATCTCGATGCTGGAGGCGACGTTCGGCTGGCTGCTCTCACGCCCAGGACTCACCAGCGTGATCGCCGGGGCGACCAAACCCGATCAGATCAGGCAGAACGCCTCGGCGGGGTCCGGCTGGCGGCCGTCACCCGCCGAGGCGGACGAGATCGAGGGGCTGTTCCCGCTGAGCTGAGGGGAACGGCTCAGGCCGCCGCGGAGGCCTCGCTCTGCTGCAGTTGCAGCTGCAGGTCGATCGAGATGGTGACCTCGTCGCCGAGGGTGAACCCGCCGGCTTCGAGGGCGGCGTTCCAGCTGACGCCGAAGTCCTGCCGATTGATCGTGGTCGATGCCGACGCGCCGGCCTTGGTGCGGCCGTAGTCGTCGGTGACCACCCCGCCGAACTCCCCGGTCAGGGTCACGGGCTGGGTCACACCGCGCAGGGTGAGCTCGCCCTCGATGGTGAAGTCGTCGCCGTCGACCTGGATGCCGGTCGAGCGGAACAGCATGTGCGGGTGCTGCTCGACCAGGAAGAAGTCGCTCGAGCGCAGGTGGTTGTCGCGGGCATCCTGTCCGGTGTTGACCGACGAGACGTCAATGGATGCCTCGATGCTGATCCGGCTCGGATCTTCGGGCGTGATCACCGTGACGTCGAAGTTCTCGAAGGTGCCGCGCACCTTGCTGATCTTGAGGTGGCGTACCCAGAAGGAGAGTTCGGAGTGGGCGGGATCGAGCTTCCAGGTTCCGACGCGGTAGTCGGAACGGGAGGCGAGATTAGTTGTCATGTCACCAATAAAGCAGCGCGCGGGCCCGAGTATTCCCGACTCGGGTGAGCTGCGACAGTGGCGGTCAGCCATGCTCGCGAGACCGAAGCCTCCGGGCATCGCGGCGCGGCGCGTGGGCTAGGGTGTTTTGAGTCTTCTGTTTGCGGATAGTTCCGAGCTCGACCCGAGGAGCATTTCGAAGTGACCCGTCGTGTTCCGGCCGCGCTGCTTGTTGTGGCCGCTTTGACCGGGGTGCTGGTGTTGGGCAATACGACGGCCGCGTTCGCCGCCACGGTGACGGGAACGGTCGGGGGTTACAGTTACTCCGCCGATGACAGCGATGTTGCTGCCGGGGCGACGGTGACCGGCTACAGCGGGGGTTCCGCCGCCGCGATCCCGTCCACCGTCACCCTCGGCACACCGGCTCACACCTACAACGTCACCGCCATCGGTGCGGCGGCATTCAGCGGCGATGGCCTGACCTCGGTGACCATCCCCAACACGGTCACCAGCATCGGCGCCACCGCCTTCAACGTCGACAACCTGAGCTCGGTGACCATCCCGAACTCCGTGATCAGCATCGGCAACAGCAGCTTCAGTTCCAACAGTCTGACGTCGGTGACCATCGGCAACTCGGTCACCAGCATCGGTGCCGGCGCCTTCGGCTTCAACAGCCTGACCGCGGTCACCATTCCCGGCTCGGTCACCACCATCGGAAACTACGCCTTCGACCACAACTCGGGGTTGGCGAGCGTGACGTTCCTAGGGAAGGCTCCCACCACGATCGGCACGGGGGTCGGCGGGGGTACGTTCTATTACAACTGGGCGTATGACGCGGCGCAGCTTGCGGGTGGGTTCACGACCCCGACGTGGAACGGGTACACCACGGTTGAGCGGGCGACGGTCGTGTTCGATATGGGTGGTCATGGCACGGCGCCGGCTGCCCAGGATGTCGCTGTCGGTTCTGTTGCTGCCGCGCCTGCCGATCCGGCGGCGGCTGGTTTCCGTTTCACCGGTTGGTTCATCGATTCGGCGTTGACCGGCAAGGCCGTTTTCGCCGATCCGGTCACCAGCAACACCACCATCTACGCCGGCTGGGCCGCTATTCCCACGCTGGCCGCCACCGGGGTGGCCATCAACCCGTTGATGCTGCCGCTGGCGGGTTTGCTCCTCATCCTCGGACTGGCTCTGACGCTGATCACCCGACGCAGAAGCAGGGTCGGCAACCGCATCCCCGATTGAGGTGACTTGTCAGCTAATTCTTGATCGCGATGTAGACGTTGAGCGTGGTCGCGTAGAGCACCCACGCCCAGTACGGGATGAGCAGCAGCGCCGCGAGCCGCCGCACCTTCCAGAACCGCAGCATCGTGACGAGGACCATGCCGTCGATGGCGACGATGAGCACGAGTGCGATCCAGAGCGCCGAGATGCCGGCCGTCGGGTAGAGGCCGAAGAAGACCGGCGTCCACAGGGCGTTGAGAACCAGCTGCACCACATAGGCCATGAGGGCGGGCCGCACGTCTCGGCGGTCGCGCTCGCGCCAGACCAGCCAGGCGGCGACCGACATGAGCGTGTAGAGCACCGTCCAGACCGGGCCGAAGACGGCGTTCGGCGGCGTCCAGAACGCGCGGTCGGCGTGGGCGTACCAGCCGTCCACGTTCTGGATGGTCGACAGCGCCCCCAGCGCGGCCACCCCGAAGGAGATGGCGAGAAAGGCCACGAGCGCGAGCACCGAGCGAGCCGGGCCGGCACCGGCCACAGGGGTCGAAGGGGACATTCTTCGACGCTAGGACTCGGTGACCCCCGTGTCGAGCTTTGTCAGGCGGCCCTCAGTGCCCGACCAGCGGCCCCATGATCCGCGCGGCGAGCGAGCGTCGCCCGGTGATCCGCTCCTCGGCGTCGGCCACCGCCATCGCGGTCATGCCGGCGTTCGCGCCGGCGAAGCGCAGCGGCTCGACCTCCCACGACGGAGAGCGGTGATTCACCCAGGGGAGCCGGGTGAGTTCGGTATCCGCGCCGGTGAGTAGATCGGCGAGCGTGCGCCCGGCCAGGTTCGTCGTGCTGAGACCGTCGCCCACGTAGCCGCCCGCACGCGCGATCCGCGTCGAGGGGTCGTAGTTCACGGTCGCGTGCCAGTCGCGGGGAACGCCGAGCGGGCCGCCCCAGCGGTGGGTGATCGCGGCATCCATCGACGGGAACAGCTCGCGCAACGCCCGGTGCAGGTGCTCGAACACACGCGGCGAACGGTCGTATTCGGGTCGGATGCTGCTGCCCCAGTGATAGCGCGCCCCGCGCCCGCCGAACGCGAACCGGTTATCGGCCGTGCGCTGTCCGTAGATCAGCAGATGCCGGAAGTCGGTGAAGGTCTGCCCGTGCCGCAACCCGATCCGGTGCCAGAACTCGTCGGGAAGCGGCTCGGTGGCGATCATCAGCGAATACAGCGGCAGGATGCGTCGGTGGGTCTGACGGAGCGTCGCGCCGTAACCCTCGGTCGCCAGCACGATGCGATCGGCGGTGACCGTTCCCCGGCTCGTGGTGACGCGGCCTGGCGCCCAGTCGAGCACCTCGGTCTGCTCGGCGACCGTGGCGCCCCCGCGCTCGACGGCGGCCGCCATGCCGCGCACCAGTTTGGCCGGATGCACGCGCGCGCATGCCGGATCGAATGCCGCGCCGATCGCGCCGGCAGCAGCGAGTCGGTGGGTGGGGCCGCGATCCGCCTCCCACAGCTCGACGGCGTCGACGCCGTACTCACGCGCCTCGTCGACGTCTGCCCGCGCGGCCGCGAGCTGCACCGCGGAGCGCGCATAGGCCACCGTGCCGCCCTTGACGTAGTCGGCATCGACGCCCGCCTCGGATGCCGCCCGCCCCACCTCATCGACGGTGGCGACCATGGCGCGCCGCAGCGCGAGAGCGGCGTCGCGGCCGTGGGCGCGCACCAGCGACGCCGTGGAGCGCGGGAACAGGGCGCTGCACCACCCTCCGTTTCGCCCGGATGCGCCGAAGCCGGCGATCTCCTTCTCGAGCACGACCACCTTCAAGCCGGGATCGCGCTGCAGCAGGTACCAGGCGGTCCACAGTCCGGTCAGGCCGCCGCCGACAATCGCGACATCCGCCTGGGTGTCACCGGGCAGCGGTGCACGAGGAAGGAGCGCGTCCGTCCCCAGGGAGTCGTGCCAGTAGGACAGGTCCCGGTAGTCGACTCGTTCAGCCCGCAACATGGAAGAACTCCGGAGAAACGACTAGAGCCGCGACCACGCCTCGCTCAGCACGCCGCGCAGGATGCCCTCGATCTCGTCGAACTCCTTCGGCCCGATGGTCAGCGGCGGGGCGAGTTGCACGACCGGGTCGCCGCGGTCGTCGGCGCGGCAGTACAGACCGGCGTCGAACAGCGCCTTGGAGAGGAACCCGCGCAGCAGCCGCTCGGATTCGTCGTCGTCGAAGGTGGCCTTGGTGGCCTTGTCTTTCACGAGTTCGATTCCGAAGAAGTAGCCGTCGCCGCGCACGTCGCCGACGATCGGCAGGTCGAGCAGCTTCTCGAGCGTCGCACGGAAGATCGGCGAGTTCTCGCGCACCCGCTCGTTGAGCTTCTCCTCCTCGAAGATGTTGAGGTTCTCGAGCGCGACGGCCGCCGACACGGGATGCCCGCCGAAGGTGTAGCCGTGATAGAACGCCGTCGTGCCGTGGCGGAAGGGCTCGTAGATGCGATCGCTGATGATGGTGGCGCCGATGGGGGAGTAGCCGCTCGTCATCCCCTTCGCGCAGGTGATCATGTCGGGCACGTAGCCGTACTCGTCGCAGGCGAACATGTGACCGATCCGTCCGAAGGCGCAGATCACCTCGTCGCTGACGAGCAGCACGTCGTACTTGTCGCAGATGGCGCGCACCTGCTGGAAGTAGCCGGGCGGGGGCGGAAAGCATCCCCCCGAGTTCTGCACCGGTTCGAGGAAGACCGCGGCCACCGTCTCGGGCCCCTCGAACAGGATCATCTCCTCGATCCGGTTCGCGGCCCAGACGCCGAACTCGGCCTCTGTGCCCGAGAAGCCCATCTCTTCGGCACGGTAGTAGTTGGTGTTCGGCACCCGGAAGCCACCGGGCGTGACCGGCTCGAACATCTCTTTCATGGCCGGGATGCCCGTGATGGCGAGCGCGCCCTGCGGGGTGCCGTGGTAGGCGACGGCCCGCGAGATCACCTTGTGCTTGGTGGGCCGTCCCTGCAGCTTCCAGTAGTACTTGGCCAGCTTGAACGCGGTCTCGACCGCCTCCCCGCCGCCCGTCGAGAAGAAGACCCTGTTGAGGTCGCCTGGCGCGTAGTCGGCGAGCCGATCGGCCAGTTCGATGGCCGAGGGATGCGCGTACGACCAGATCGGGAAGAACGCCAGTTCTTCGGCCTGCTTCGCCGCCGTCTCGGCCAGGCGCCGACGGCCGTGTCCGGCGTTCACCACGAACAGGCCGGACAGCCCGTCGAAGTACTTCTTGCCCTTCGAGTCCCAGATGTGGTGGCCCTCGCCCTTGACGATGATGGGGACGCCGTTCGCCTCCATGGCCGACTGACGCGAGAAGTGCATCCAGAGATGGTCTTTCGCCATCTGCTGCAGTTCCGCGTCGCTGTGCTTCGTGGAGGTCGTGCTGGTGTCGAGGGACATGATGATCCTTACCTGGTTCCCCAGTTGTAGAACTGCTTGTGCAGTCGGAGGTAGACGAAGGTCTCGGTGGACTGCACGCCCTCGATCCCTCGGATCCGTTGATTGAGAAGCTCGATCAGGTCGTCGTCGTTCTCGCAGACGACCTCGGCGAGGATGTCGAAGCTGCCCGCGGTGAGGACGACGTAGTCGACCGCGGGGATCTCGCCGAGCAGGCGAGCCACCCGGGTGGTGTCGCCGGTCACCCGGATGCCGATCATCGCCTGCCGGTAGAAACCGAGCTGCATCGGGTCGGTGACCGCCACCACCTGCATGACGCCCGACTCCTGGAGCTTCTGCACGCGCTGGCGCACGGCCGCCTCGCTGAGTCCGACGGCCTTGCCGATCTCGGCGTAGCTGCGGCGGCCGTCGGTCTGGAGCTGCTCGATGATCGCCTTGGAGACATCGTCGAGGGCGGAGGGCTTGGGACGGGCCGACATGCCTCGATTCTGTCAGCCAGGCCACGCGCTTACAAGCGAATCCGCACTTTGAGGGGGTCAAGAGTGACGGAATCGGTCGTCGGGGGCCTGGTTTCCGGTGCCGCGGGCGACGTATCCTGATCGCATGGCCGAACGCACGCTGCACAATTTCATCAATGGCGAGTACGTCGACGCGAAGGGAGATGGCACCTTCGACGTGATCGACCCGGCGACGGAGAAGGGCTACGCGCTCTCGCCGGTCTCGGGAAAGGCCGACGTGGATGCCGCGTTCGCCGCCGCTGCCTCGGCATTCGAGGAGTGGGGCGAGTCGACCCCTGCCGAGCGCCAGCTCGCGCTCTTCCGCATCGCGGACGCGATGGAGCAGCGCGCCGAGGAGTTCGCCGATCTCGAGTCGCAAGACACCGGCAAGCCGCGCGCCAGTCTGGTCACCGACGAAATCATGCTGTCGGTCGATCAGATCCGGTTCTTCGCGGGTGCGGCCCGGGTGCTCGAGGGCCGCGCGACCGGGGAGTACATGAAGGACCACACCAGTTCGATCCGGCGTGAGCCGATCGGCGTGATCGCGCAGGTCACGCCGTGGAACTACCCGCTCAACATGGCGGTGTGGAAGATCGCGCCGGCGATCGCGGCCGGCAATACCACCGTGCTGAAGCCCTCGGACACCACCCCCCAGTCGACCCTGCTGCTCGCCGAGGTCGCGGCCGAGTTCCTGCCCAAGGGCGTGCTCAACGTGATCACCGGCGACCGGACGACCGGCGCCGCGATGATCGACCACAAGACCCCGCAGATGGTCTCGATCACCGGCTCGGTCCGCGCCGGCATGGAGGTCGCGAAGGCGGCGTCGAACGATCTCAAGCGCGTCCACCTCGAGTTGGGCGGTAAGGCGCCGGTGATCGTCTTCGACGACGCCGACATCGAAAAAGCGGTCGAGGGCATCGCGATCGCCGGGTACTTCAACGCCGGACAGGACTGCACGGCGGCCACCCGGATCCTGGTGCAGGAGGGCGTCCACGACGAGTTCGTGGCCGCGATGACCGCCTATGTGAAGGCCAACGTCGCGACCGGCGATCCGCACGACGCCGACACCTTCTACGGCCCGGTGAACAACGCGAACCAGCTCGAGCGGGTGATGGGCGTCATCGACGCCCTCCCGTCGAACGCGCACGTCGAGACCGGTGGAACGCGCAAGGCGGGCGCCGGGTACTACATCGAGCCGACCGTGGTGACCGGGCTGAAGCAGACCGACGACGCGATCCAGAACGAGATCTTCGGGCCGGTGGTGACGGTCCAGAAGTTCACGGACGAGGCGACCGCTCTGCTGTGGGCCAACGGCGTGCAGTACGGGCTGGCGTCGAGCGTGTGGACGAAGGACCACGGCCGCGCGATGCGCTTCGCCAAGCACCTCGACTTCGGCTGCGTGTGGATCAACACGCACATCCCGCTGGTCGCCGAGATGCCGCACGGCGGTTTCAAGCACTCCGGATACGGCAAGGACCTGTCGATGTACGGCTTCGAGGACTACACGCGCGTCAAGCATGTGATGAGTTACATCGGTCAATGACCGATGTAACTCATCACGAATGGGCACAGCATGTCGCGGCGAACGCGAAGCGATCGCCGTTGCGGGGGAGGACAATGACCCTGGTGGAATCCAACCCTCGCGACCTCGACGACACTGTCGCGCGGCCGCCGCGCGCGAGCACGCAGGCGCCGACGACCGCGGACGATCTCGAGGACACGATCACCGTTCAGCGTCCGCCTGAGTTGCCGTTGGTTCAACTGGTCGATCCGGCGCGGCCGTCGCCGCCCGCGCTGCCGGGGGTGCGCGACAACGTCTGGTCGCAGCCCATGCCCGAGCGGCCGCGTCCGTTCCGGCTGCGGCTCGCCGACGGCACGCTCGTGCCCCTCGACCAGCCGGTGTACCTGGGCCGCAAGCCCAGCGTGCCGCGCATCCATCCCGGGGGAACGCCGCTGCTGGTCACCCTCGACTCGCCGCAGCGCGAGGTCTCATCGACGCACCTCGAGCTCAGCCCGGTGGGCGGGACGATCGTGGCCAGCGATGCCCGATCGACGAATGGCTCGGTGCTGCGCATCCCCGGGGCAGAACCGCGCATGCTGATCGGCGGCGAATCGGCCGTCGTCACGGCCGGCACCGTGATCGAGCTGGGGGACGGCAACCTGGTCGAGGTGCTCGCGCCGGATCCGGATGCCGCTCCCGCCCCGTCGGGCGCGCGCACATGACCCGCATCGGCGACGACGGCATCGAGGTGCACGTGCCGCTTCCCGGTCACGAACAGGACCTGGTGCTGAGCTGGGCGGCCCGCACCGATATCGGGCATCGCCGTTCGGCCAACGAGGACAGTGTGCTCGTCGGCCTGCCGGTGTTCGCCGTCGCCGACGGGATGGGCGGGCATGCGGCCGGAGACCGGGCGAGCGCGGCCGTCGCTGAACGGCTCTCGCGCGAATCCGGGCCGTTCGCTCAGTTGGCCGCCCTCGAACAGGCCTTCGTCGACGCAGGGACGGCGATCGACGCGTTGGCCGAAGGCATCCCGATCGGGGTGGGAACGACGATCACCGGCGCGGCTCTGGTGAACGACGGCCCGGCACCCTCGTTCCTGGTCTTCAACATCGGCGACAGCCGCGTGTACCGCTTCGAGCGCAACGAGCTGACCCAGGTGACCATCGATCATTCGGTGGTTCAGGAGCTGGTGGACGCCGGCGTGATCGCCCCCGAGATGGCAGACAACCACCCAGAGAGCAATGTGATCACGAGGGCTCTGGGATTCCACGACGAGCCGCTCCCCGACATCTGGCGGGTCCCGGCGCGCCCCGGACTGCGGCTGCTGATCTGCTCGGACGGCCTCACCAAGGAGGTCGGCGACGCCCGTCTGCGGTTGCATCTGGCCTCAGGGATGTCCGCATCCGAAACCGCGAGCGCTCTCGTCGATGCGGCGCTGGCGGCCGGCGGCCGCGACAACGTGACGCTCATCGTGGTCGACGTGCTCGAGGCGCCTGGCCCGCCGCGGGACCAGAATCATGACACTCAGGAGACCCAGGAGCACCATCCGACGGCCCCCGATCTGGGAGGCGCGCTCGGCCGCCCCCCTTCGGGGGGGAACCCTCAGTAGCGCAAGGCCCTCTGCCTAGAATGGAGGGTCCTACCGAGCTGAGGGGGTAGTGGTGGCCAGACGACTGCCGTCGCAGCCCCCTGTTCTGCCGGGGTTCTCGTACGTGCACGTTCTGGGCTCCGGCGGCTTCGCCGACGTCTTCCTGTACGAGCAGAATATGCCGCGCCGCCAGGTCGCCGTCAAGGTGATGCTCAACGAGGTCGTCAATGAGCAGGTGCGCCAGATGTTCCAGGCCGAGGCGAACCTGATGGCGCAACTGAGCGCCCACCCGGCCATCCTCACGGTCTACCAGGCGAGCGTGTCGGCTGACGGGCGCCCCTATCTGGTGATGGAGCTCTGCTCGGCTTCGCTCAGCGAGCGCTACCGCCGCGAGAGCATCCCGGTGCCCGAGGTGCTGCGCATCGCGGTGAAGATCGGCAGCGCGATCGAGACCGCGCACCGCGCAGGGGTGCTGCATCGCGACATCAAACCCTCCAACATCCTGCTGACCGCGTACGGGCATCCGGTGCTCTCGGATTTCGGGATCGCCTCGACTCTCACCGCATCCCGCGAAGACGACTCGGTCGGCCTGTCCATCCCGTGGTCGGCTCCCGAGGTGCTGCTCGACGAGGTGCCGGGAAGCATCGCCTCCGAGGTGTGGGCGTTCGCTGCGACGGTGTACTCGCTGCTCGCCGGCCGCTCGCCGTTCGAGCTGCCCGGCGGCTCGAACACGTCGAGCGACCTGATGGCGCGCATCGCGCGCGCCAAGCCGCAACCCATCGGCCGTGCCGACGTGCCGGCGAACCTCGAGGCGCTGTTGCGCCGTGCGATGTCGCGCAGGCCGGAGATGCGGCCCGGGAGCGTGCTCGAGCTGGTGCGCGAGCTGCAGCTGATCGAGACCGAGCTCGGCGTGCCGCAGACCGCCATCGAGGTCGCCATGGACGACTGGGCGCTCGGCACGGTCGCCGACCTTGAGGAGCGCACTCGCGTGCGCCCACTGGCTGGCGCCGAGAAGCCGTCTGTGCGGCGCAGGCGCCGTGGCTCCGCGAGCGACGGAGCCTACTCGCCGGTCGGAACGGTGCGCGAGGTGAGCGGGCCCGGACCGCGGTCGAACAGCCGCGCCACGCCCCCGGTCCGCGTGCCCCGCGCCGTCACGGGCGTCATCGTCGCCGTCTCGGCGCTGGTCATCGCACTCGCCATCATCGCGGTCGTGCTGTCGTTCCGGATGGCGTCCGCGGGCACAGCGATTCCCGTGGTCACCGATATCTCGGCGTCACGGACCGGCAACTCCGTACACTTCAGCTGGCAGGACCCCGGCCTGGCTCCGTCCGACCGCTACCAGATCCAGGTCACTGGCGGCACATCGAGCATCCAGCTCACCCCTCGCTTCGTCGTCGACGCGGGCCCCGGTCAGCATGTCTGCATCACCGTGGCCGTGAACCGCGACGGCAAGATCGGCGATTCGAGCGCCGAGAAATGCGTCGATGTGCCCCATGGATGAGCTCGGATGATCGGTCAGTGGCTGGCCGCGCATCGTCCGCTCGTCGCGACCGCGACCAGCGGGACGGTGATCGCCGCCGTCGTGGCGACCCTGGCCATCGTGTCAACGGGCTTCACCTCGCAGAAGCTCGACCTGGGTGATGGGAGCGTCTGGGTCGGCAACAACAGCTCGCAGGTCGTCGGGCGCGCCAATCCTCAGGTGCTCGAACTCAACTCCGTGGTGCGCAGCACCGGCACCGATCTGTCGGTCGTGCAGTCGGGCGACGAGGTGCTGCTGGTCGACCACACAGACGCGACGGTCTCGATCGTCGATCCGGCCACCTCCGCTGCGGGTGAGAGCGTCGCGCTGCCCCCGGACCAGCCGCAGGTGTTCCTGGCCGGAACCCGGGTGGCGATCTACGCGGCGGGCACCGGCGAGCTCTGGCTGCTGCCGCAGAGCGAGCTGCAGAACTTCGACGCCACCACGCCGGCAACTCTGAGCCTCGGGGTCGGGACGGTCGTTCAGGTCGCCCCGGACGGCACGCTGGTCGCATATTCGCCCGAGCTCGAACAGGTCTACAAGCTGGATGCCAGCAAGTCCGATCAGGTCGGCCAGCGATGGAAGGTCAAGCTCGGCACCCCGTCAGACGAGGTGCAGATCACGGTGGTCGGCGACCAGTGGGCGGTGCTCGACTCGACCACGCGCAAACTCGCGATCGACGGCCACACGGTGTCGCTCAGCGGTATCGTCTCGAGCGGATCGACGGCCGAGCTCCAACAACCGGGCGAAGCCGCGAACAGCGTGCTGCTGGCCACCGGTGCCGGGTTGTACGCGGTGCCGTTCGACGGCAGTTCGCCGACGGCGCTTCTGCGCGGCAAGTCGGGCACGCCCGCGGCGCCCGCGGTTCTCGACGGGTGCCAGTACGCCGCCTGGACCTCCGGCACGGCGTGGCGCCATTGCGCAACCGATCGGGGCACGGGCACGACGCTGCCACTTGCGTCGATGCCCGGTGGCGCTCGGCTCTCGTTCGAGTCGAATCAGCGGCAGTTGGTGCTGAACGACGCGCGCGGAGGCGGTACCTGGGCCGTGCAGGCCGACGGCGAGCTCATCGACAACTGGAATGCGCTGATCCCGAAAGACGAAAACCAGCAGGCGCAGCAGAACAACCAGGACGTGCCCCCCACCGTCGACCCGGAGCAGAAGCCGCCGGTCGCGGTCGACGACGCCTTCGGGGCCCGCCCTGGCAAGGCCACCCTGCTGCCGGTGCTGCTGAACGACTACGACCCGAATGCCGATGTGCTGGTGATCACCGCGGTCGACACCATCGACGACAACCGCGGGCGGCTCGACCTGGTGACCCGGAATCAGCAATTGCAGATCACTCTGGCGCCCACGGCATCCGGGGTCATCGTGTTCGGCTACACGATCACCGACGGACGAGGCGGCTCGGCGAGCGCCACCGTGCGTGTGACTGTCCGCACCCCCGACGAGAACTCGCCACCGCAGCAGGTTCGCGTCACCAAGACCACCGTTGCCGCGGGCGGCCGGGTGTCGACTCAGGTCACCGGCGACTGGATCGATCCGGATGGCGATCCGTTCTTCCTGACCTCGGCGACGACCGCGGGGACCGACAAGCTGAGCTACCAACCAGACGGCGTGGTGGTGTTCACGGACTCCGGAGACGGCGGCCTGCAGAAGTCGGTCACCCTGACCATGAGCGACGGCCATGCCGAGGGCAGCGGAAGCCTGGCGGTCACCGTGAAACCGGTCGGCCAGGTGCCGATCGTGATCGAGCCGTGGATCGCGCTCGCCACTTCGGGTGAGACGGTCACGGTGCGTCCGATGGGCCACGTCCGCGGCGGCAACGGCGCGTTGCGACTCAACGCCGTGCCCGAGAAGGCCGGCGTCACGATCGTGCCCAGCTTCGACGCCGGAACCTTCACCTTCGAAAGCGAGGTGGTCGGCACCCACTACCTCGAGTTCACCGTGACTGACGGTGACCAGAACGTGACCGGGCTGATGCGGGTGGACGTCTCGGCCCCTCCGAACGCGAACACGCGGCCGATCACGGTGCCGAAGACCATTTTCGTGACCACCCTCGGCAGCGACACGGTCGATCCGACGACGACCGACATCGACCCGGCCGGCGGGGTGCTCGTGGTCACCGGATTGCTCAACGTGCCTGCGAACTCCGGGGTCGAAGCCGAGATCCTCGACCAGCGTCTGGTGCGCGTCACGCTGAGCAAGCCCCTCGAGGGCGCGACCGTGGTGTTCAACTACCGCATCAGCAACGGCCTCGCGGATGCCGTCGGCACCATCACCGTCGTCGAGATCCCGCGGCCGGCCCAGCTGCAGCCGCCGGTGGCGACCGACGACTCGGTCACGGTGCGCGTGGGGGATGCGATCGACATCCCGGTGCTCGACAATGACTCCCAGCCCGACGGCCAGCCGATCGTGCTGCAGCCGAAGCTCCCGCAACCGCTGCCGAGCGGCGCGGGGCTGCTGTTCGCCTCCGGCGACCGGCTGCGCTACCTGGCGCCGCAGACCGCGGGCAACTACTCGGCCGTCTACTCGGTCGCCGGTCCGGACGGTCAGACCGCCCAAGCGCGTGTGAACATCTCGGTGCGCGAGATCGACGTCGCCACCAACAACCCGCCGGTGCCTGCGCAGGTGACGGCTCGCGTGCTCGCCGGCGAGACGGTCAGCATTCAGATCCCGTTGACCGGCATCGACCCCGACGGCGACTCCGTGCAGTTGATCGGCGTCGCCAGCAACCCCGAGAGGGGTTCGATCCAGTCGGTCACGAACGGCTCGATCGTCTATCAGGCGGGGGACTACTCCTCGGGCACCGACTCGTTCACCTACTCGGTGGTCGACGGGCTCGGCGCCCGCGCGACGGGTACCGTGCGCGTCGGGATCAGCGCGAGGCTGGATGGCGCGCGCAATCCGGTGGCGAACGCCGACTCGGTCTCGGTGCGACCGGGGCGCACGGTGTCGGTGCAGGTGCTCGCCAACGACTCCGATCCGGATGGCAGCCCGCTCACCGTCACCGCCGTGGATCCCAACACGCCGGGCACCAAGGCGAAGATCATCGACAAGACCAGCATCGACATCACTCCTCCCAAGGATCCGGGCAACTACTCGGTGATCTACACGATCCAGAACGAATACGGCGGCACCAGCCAGAACTTCGTGACGGTCACCGTCGACCCGAATGCCCCCCTGAGCTATCCGGTCGTGAACGACACGACCCTCTCGGTCAGCGATGTGATCGGTCGCACCTCGGTCGACGTCGCCGTGCTCAACAACGTCTTCTTCGCCGATGGCAGCGTCAACAGCCTCGGGATCGCGCTGCTGCAGGGCTTCAGTGGCTCGGCCCAGGTGCTGCCGAACAAGAAGATCCAGGTGCAGATCGGCGACAAGAGCCAGATCATCCCGTTCTCGGTGTCGCACCCCGACGACGACTCGATCCGCTCCTACGGTTTCATCCGCGTGCCCGGCTTCGACGATGCGCTGCCGCAGATCAACCTGAAGGCCCCGGCCCTCAAGGTGAAGAGCGAGCAGCAGCTGCGGATCGACCTCAACCAGTACGTCGTCGCGCTGGGCGGTTCGCGAGTTCACATCACCGACTCGGCGTCGGTGAAGGCGACTCATGCCAACGGGGCTCAACTCGTGGTCGACGATCACACGCTGGTCTACACCTCGGCGGACCGCTACTTCGGCCCGGCCTCCATCACCTTCGAGGTCACCGATGGCAGGTCGGCGAGCGATCCGAACGGGCACACGGCGATCCTCACCCTGGCAATCGATGTGCAGCCGCGCGACAACCAGCCGCCGGCTTTCATCGGCGGTGTCGTCGACTTCGAGCAGGGCCAGCAGAAAGAGCTCGATCTGGTCCGGCTGACCAACTACCCGTACCCCGACGTCAATGAGCTGACATACACGGTGCTGGCTCCCGATCCGACCGGGTTCACCTACCAGCTCGACGGCCAGCGCCTCCTGGTCACCGCGAACGAGAGCGCGGCGACGGGCAGCACTACCGCGATCTCCATCGGGGTTCGGGATGCCGTGAACGACGGCCTGGCCGGCAAGATCCAGCTGCAGGTGGTTCCCTCGACCCGGCCGCTCGCCAAGCCGGCGCCCGACACCGCGGTGGCGAAGCGCGGGCAGACCACGAACGTCGACGTGCTGAGCAACGACCAGGCGAACAACCCGTTCCCCGACACGCCGTTGCGCGTCATCGACATCCGCGGGATCGACGGCAGCTCACTGCCGGCCGGCGTCACGATCACTCCGAATGCCGACAAGTCGAAGGTCGCGGTCACGGTCGCAGCGACCGCGCTGCCGACCGATGTCAACTTCCAGTACCAGGTGGCGGACGCGACCAACGACCCTGACCGCTACGTCTGGGGCAATGCGACGATCTCGATCCAAGACGTCCCCGACCCGGTCAGCAGCGTGCGCACCACCGAGTTCGGCGACCACTATCTCAAGGTCTCGTGGGTGCCCGGGCAGTTCAACAACTCGCCGATCACCGAATACGACCTCACCATGACGAACTCGGCGACCGGCGATGTCATCTCGACAACGGTCTGCACGACCACCGTGGGCTGCCAGGTCACCACACCTGGCAACGGTCCTGGCAACGCAGTGCGCTTCTCGGTCGTTGCTGTGAACTCCATCGGCCCCTCGACCCCGGCGTCGAACCCCGGGCCGATCTGGTCGGACATCATCCCGCCGCCGCCCGCCGGCCTCAGCTCGTCGCCACTCGACAGCGGGCTGCGCGTCGGCTGGAGGAAGCCCGCCGATTCGGGCGGCAGCCCCATCGAGCAGTACATGGTCGTGGTCGGCGGCGTGTCCCAAGTGATCCCGGTCGCGGTGTCGGACCCGGTGGGCACGCAGTACTTCACCAACATCCAGGCGCCGGGCACGATCGCCAACGGTTCTGTCGTTGGCTTCTCGGTCAGCGCACGCAACCGGGCCCCGAACTCCTTGGCGACCTGGAACGAGGCGGACGGATCCAGCGTCCCCGCGGGCGCGCCTCTGGTGGTCGCGAGTCCGACGGCGTCGGGGTCCACGACCGACGGCACAACGGCCAGCGCCGCATGGACGGGCGCCTTCGCCACCAACGGTGCGACGATCACGGACTACTACGTCGCGCTGTACACCGGGTCTGCGCCCGTCTGCACCGTCACCGGCGTCGACGTGGGCAGCCCGCACATCGATCCTCCTGCCGGCGCAACCCACATCGTCGGCGGAACGACGAGCACGGACTTCTCAGGACTGTCGCCCAACCAGACGTACTCGATCACCGTGTTCGCCTACAACGGCCAGGGCTGCACCGCCTCGCCGCAGGTGCAGGTGACGCCCCGCGCGGCACCGGGCACCGTCACCGACATCACGAAGTCCGGACCGTTGTCCAGTGGCGACGGCACGTGGGACTACCGGATCGACGGCTTCACGATCGGCTCCGGCTCGACCGACGCCGACACCTTCGTCTACGAGTACACGAGCGGGGCCGAGGGCTCGGTTCACAGTCCGATCAAACCGGGCGGCAACCTGCTGCTCACGAACGACGGCTCACAATACGGACACGAGGTCAGCGTCGCCATCAAGGCGTGCAAGCTGTACAACGAGGGGCTGCTCTGCAGCCAGAACTGGTCCGCGCCCTTCCCGCTGGGCACGCCGGTGAACAACAGCGCACCTGGCGCGTTGACCGCCACCTCGACGGGGCCCCTCTCTGGCGACTGGACCTGGGGCTCATCTCCCACCGGCGACTACGACTCCATGCAGTACTCATGCGACAAAGGCCACACCTGGACCGACATCGCCTTCGGCGCGGGCGGAACCTGCCACGTGACCGGGCTGGGCTCCAAGGAGGATCTGCAGTTCCGCATCCAGGCTGACGGGGCGCCGGCCGGCTTTGTGCGAAGTTACTCATGGAGCGACTACCAGCAATGACCCGAGAAGCCGCAATCGAGAGGACCACCCCGAGATGACCATGACCCCGGAACAGGCATCCGCCTTCCAGGAGACCTTCGGCCGTCTGGTGGCCAACGTCGAGCAGGTGCTGCTCGGCAAGACCTTCGTCGTGCGGCTCGGCTTCGTCGCGCTGTTCAGCGAGGGTCATCTGCTGCTCGAGGACTTTCCCGGTACCGGCAAGACCTCGCTGGCGCGGGCGATCGGGCAGAGCGTGTCGGGGACGAGCAACCGCATCCAGTTCACCCCCGACCTGCTGCCCGGCGACATCACCGGGGTCAGCGTGTACGACCAGCGCAGTGGCGAGTTCGACTTCCACAACGGACCGGTGTTCGCCAACATCGTGCTCGCCGACGAGATCAACCGGGCCAGCCCCAAGACCCAGGCAGCACTGCTCGAGGTCATGGAAGAAGGCCAGGTGACGGTCGACGGAGAGACCCATCCCGTCGAAGCGCCCTTCATGGTCATCGCCACCCAGAACCCGATCGAGCAGGCGGGAACCTACCGCCTGCCCGAGGCGCAGCTCGACCGCTTCTTGCTCAAGGCCTCGATCGGCTACCCCGATCACGCATCGACCCTCCGCATTCTCGAGGGCGCGGGCGTGAAGGCGCACGACACCACGGTGCCGCCGATCGTCACCGCCGATGCGGTGCTCGAGATGGCCCAGCTGGCACGCACCGTGCACGTGGACCCGAGCGTCAACGACTACGTGTCGCGGCTCGTGGAGTCCACCCGGGGAGCCACCGAGGTGCGACTGGGAGTGAGCGTGCGTGGCGCGCTCGCGCTGGTGCGCGCCGCGAAGACGCTGGCGGCGGCATCCGGACGGCACTACGTGGTGCCGGATGACGTCAAGTCGCTGGCCGAGCCGGTGCTCTCGCACCGACTCGTGCTCGACCCGGAGGCGGAGTTCGACGGGGTCACGCCGTCGAGCGTGATCGGGCAGCTGCTGCTCGAGACCGCGCCGCCGAGCGATCGGCAAGCCGTGTGAGCATTCCCCGGGCTGGACATCGCGGCGCGGCGTCGAAGACGACAACGGCCGCGCACTCCGACGCGCTCACGCAGACCGCCGGTGCCGGCCTGGCCAACACCCGGACTCGGATCGTCGGAGCGCGAGAGGGGGTGCTCGCCGACGCGGTGATCAACATCGTCCGACTCGCCGCATTGCTCGGTGCGGCAGCCGGTCGGATCGGCAACCGCATCTCGTCAGTCGTGACGCCGCTCGGCTGGGTGATGCTCGGGGTGATCCCCCTCTCGTTCGTCGCGGGCTATGCACTGGGCTGGAACGAGCTGGCCCTGGTGGCGTGGGCCGGTCTGGTGCTCGCCCTCATCGCCGTGCTGTACCTGGTGGGGCGCTCGCCGTTCCACGTCGTGCTCGGCCTCGCCCATCGCCGTGTCGTCGTTGGCGAGCCCGCCCGCGGCGTCGTCACGGTCGACAACCCCTCGTCGCGACGGGTGCTCGGGGTGAAGGTCGAGATCCCCGTCGGCCACGGGCTGGCAGAACTGGCCATGCCCAGCCTGCGCAAGGGCGCCGAATACAGCCAGGAGTTCGCCATCCCGACCGTGCGGCGGGGCGTCATCATGGTCGGCCCGGTGCGCACCGTGCGGGCCGACCCGATCGGCCTGGTGCGGCGCGAGTTGATCTGGACCGAATCCGTCGAATTGGTCGTACACCCCAAGACCATCGGGGTGCCCTCCACCAGCACCGGCCTCATCCGCGACCTCGAGGGCGCGCCCACGCGCGACCTCACGTCGAGCGACGTCGCGTTCCACGCGCTTCGCGAGTACCAGACGGGCGACGAGCGCCGCTACATCCACTGGAAGTCGACAGCCAAGACCGGCCGGTACATGGTGCGGCAGTTCGAGCAGACCCGGCGGAGCCATCTCGTGGTCGCCCTGAGTCTGGCTGCCGCCGACTACGCGAGCGATGAGCAGTTCGAGCTCGCCGTGAGCGCGGCGGGCAGCCTCGGCGTTCGTGCGATCCGAGACGGCCGAACGGTCTCGGTCGTCGTCAGCGCGGTGACGCCGGAGTTCGCCAAGCGCAAGAACTACGCGGTGCGCGCCCTCGCGACCCATCTGCCCTCGCGCCTGCTCGACGATCTCGCGGTGATCGATCTGGAGCCCTCGGCTCTCGGGATCCGCGACGTCGCACGCGTGAGCGCGGATGAAGTGGTCGGCATCTCGGTGGCCTTCCTCATCTGCGGCTCTGTTCCGACCGCCGCCGAGCTGCGCGCCGCATCCGGCAGCTTCCCGCTCGACGTCTCGGTGATCGCGATCGTCTGCGACCCGGATGCCGTCCCGGGCTTCCGGCGGGTGGCCGGTCTCAGCGTGCTCACCATCGGCTATCTGGACGACCTGCGCATCGCCCTCGCCAGGAGGGCGGCCGTCGCATGAGCGCACACGACGACACGCTCAAGGTCGAGCCGCGCAAGACCGCGGCCTTCGGCCCGGCGCCGGTCCCGAAGAAGCTCAGGCCCGCGCCGAGGGCAGGCCGCGGGTCCGAGGGCTTTCTGATCGTCGCCGTGCTGCTGTGCTGGCTCTCGATCGGGCTCGCCGCGGCGTCCCTCTGGCCGATCTACCAGACCGGGCGCTACGTCGTGCTCGTCGGTGTGGCCATGCTGCTCGGCACGGTGATCGCCGTGTTCGGTACGCGATTCCATTGGCCGTCGTGGGCTCTCGTGGCAGCCGGATTCCTCGGCTTCCTGGCCGTCGGTGTCCCGCTTGCGGTGCCAGCCGAGGCGATCTCGGGCGTGCTGCCCAGCGTGCGGGGGTTGATCGACCTGGTCGCGGCGATCGCGCTGGGCTGGAAGCAGCTGCTCACCATCACCCTGCCGGTCGGCGCCTATCAGGCCCTCCTGGTACCTGCACTGCTGCTCGTGCTGGCCGTGACGATCGTCTCGATCAGCGTCGCACTGCGAGCGAAGTGGGGCGAGCTCGCCGTCATTCCGCCTCTCGTGCTCTTCCTGGTCGGGATCGTCTTCGGACCGGCGCGCATGGGCACCCCCGAGTGGCTCGCACTCGCCCTCCTGGGCGTGACGCTGCTCACCCTGGTGTGGCGCCGGTGGCGGCGACGCCGGGAGGCGATCAGGCAGTTGGCGGGGTCCACCCCGGATGCCGAGGGGCGCCCCCTCGCAACCGCGGGCGACACCGGGCTGGGGGTTCGCGGCATCGTGGCCGGTGGTGTCATCCTGCTGCTCGCGGGCGGAGCCTCGATCGCCGCCAGCAGCGCGCTGCCCCCGACCGGCGACCGCCATGTGCTGCGCACGGCGGTGGCCCAGCCCTTCGACCCGCGAGACTATCCCAGCCCGCTCTCGGGGTTCCGGCGCTATCTGCGCGACGACAAGACCGGGCAGGTGCAGTTCCGTATCACCGGGCTGCCAGATGGCGCGCGCATCCGCGTCGCGACCCTCGACAGCTACGACGGCGTGGTCTATGCGGTGGGCAGTTCGGCGGTCGACAGCGCATCCGGCACCTTCGTGCGCATCCCTTCCTCGGTTGACCAGTCCTCGATCCAGGGCACCACCCTGAACCTCACCGTCTCGGTCAGCGGATATTCGGGCGTGTGGTTGCCCACCGTCGGCAGGTTCGAATCCATCGACTTCACCGGTCCGGATGCCTCGAGCCTCAACGACGCGTTCTACTACAACAACACCAGCGGGACGGCCGCCGTGCTCGGTGGCCTGCACTCCGGTGACCGCTACGCACTCCGTGCCGTCCTGCCCGACCAGCCGACCTCGGGCCAGCTCGCTGCCGTCACGCCCGGCGCGGCGACGGTGCCGCCGATCGGCGTCATCCCGGATGACCTGGCGCAGCATCTGGACGGCTACGTCAGCGGCAAGAACACCCCGGGCGATCGGCTGCTCGCGATGCTCGACGGACTGAAGAAAGAGGGATACATCAGCCACGGCCTCGACCCGGATCAACCCGTCAGCCGGTCCGGTCACGCAGCAGACCGGATCACGGAGTTGTTCACCGACCCCCGCATGATCGGCGACGCCGAGCAGTACTCCGTCACCGCTGCCCTGATGGCGCGCCAGCTGGGATTCCCGGCCAGGGTCGTCTTCGGGTTCGCCCCGCAGGGGTCCGCCAGCACGCTCGATGTCACGGGCGCGGACGTCTCGGCCTGGATCGAGGTCGACACGGCGCAGTACGGCTGGGTCACCATCGATCCGAACCCGCCGGTGCGCCCGATCCCGGCCGAGCAGCCGCAGGACCCGACCAAGATCGCGCGCCCGCAGTCGGTCGTTCCGCCGCCGGCGGATCGGGCCGACCCGAAAGAGACGCAGACGACGCCGGACTCCAGCCAGAGCGAGCCCGACACGCTCGACCCCGCGCTGGTCGTGCTGCTGCAGGTGCTCAGGATCGGCGGAGGCGTGCTGCTCATCGTGCTGGTCATTGCGGCGCCCTTCCTGCTGATCATCGCCGCCAAGCTCCGGCGCAGGCGCATCCGGCGAGGCGCGGGATCCGCTTTGCAGCGCATCCGCGGGGGCTGGGACGAGTTCGCCGACGCGGTGGTCGATCACGGGTTCCAGCCGCCGCCCGCTGCGACGCGGTCCGAGGTGGCGGCGGTCGTCGGCACCCTGCCGCCCCGCGTGCTCGCGGCCGTTGCCGACCGCGCGGTCTTCGCCCCCGACGAAGCCGATCCGGCGGATGCCGATCGGGTGTGGGACGCCGTCGGCGAACTGCGCGCCTCGCTCGACAACGGGTTGAACCGTCGTCGGCGCCTGCTCGCCCTGGTCTCGCTCCGCTCGCTCGGTGGCTATAGTGTTCGGGGTCTGTTCCGGCGCACCGGACGCAAGGGGGGTGCCGCATGACTTGTCGTCACTGCGGCACCGCGTTGCCCGCCGACGCGCTGTTCTGCGGCGAATGCGGACAGCCGGTCGTTGCCGCGAAAGTGAATGCGGTCGCCACCGGTGGCTCGCCGATCGTCCCGGCCCTCCCCGGTGCGGGATTCTCGATCGCCGACCTGGCGTTCAGCTCGCCGGGCGACACCTCGCAGCCCGGCGATGACGATCGGGACCTGCCGGACGGCAGTCGGCCCGCTCACGGCGAGCCGACCGATTCCGCGGCCCGTTGCCCGCAATGCGGCGAGGCGATGGCTGCGGGCGACGTGTTCTGCGGGGAGTGCGGTTTCGTCCTGCGCACGGTATCGCCGCCATCGGGCGGAAGCCTGATCGCGCTCGGTGAGTACGCGGCGGACCCCGAGGCTCCGGAGCCGGCCGAAGACAGGGACGGCGATGCGCCCGACGCCGATGCGCCCGACGCCGATGCGACCACCGAGGTCGAGCGGCTGAGCGAGGCAACCGGCTCGGACGAGGGCGAAGCCGAAGCGGTGCCCGACGAACCGGTCGAAGCCGATCAGGCAGGCGAGGCCGGCGAGGCCGACCAGGCGGCGAGGCGAGGCCGACCAGGCCGGCGAGGCCGACCAGGCCGGCGAGGCCGACCAGGCCGGCGAGGTCGACCAGGCCGACGGAATCGACGAGCTCGTGGTGGAGCCGGGTCTCTCGTTCGCGCCACCCGCGCCCGCAGTGGACCCCGATCTCGAGTTCGACGATCCCCTTCCGTTCGTCGACGACAAGGTCAGGCAGGCGGCGAAGGTGTCGCCGCGCTCGCGGCCGATCCCGGATCCGTTCCCCTGGGGCACAGACCAGCCCCTGCGCGAAGACATCGAGGCGACGCGGTTGGTGGCGGATCCAGCTGCGGGGGCCCGCTACATCCTGCAATTCAGCACCGGCGAGAGCGTGACGGTCGCCGGTTCGGGCCTGGTCGGGCGCAATCCCTCGATGCAGCCCGGCGAATACGTCGACCAGCTGGTACCGATCTTCGACGCAGGCAAGTCGGTCTCGAAGACGCACCTGGAATTCGGACAGGAAGCCGGCCGATTCTGGGTCAGCGACCGCTACTCGACGAACGGTTCGGTCATCCGTCAACCGGATGCCGAGCCGCGCCGCTGCGACGCGGGCAGGCGGTACTTCGTCGCGCGCGGCACCCGTGTCGATATCGGAGAGCAGTTCTTCGTCGTGAGCTGACGGTTGCTCCTCCCGCGACGCCGTGAGCGATGCTTCTCCACGGACGACGGTCTGCGGGCCGCATCGCGCCGTGCCGGGGGCAGCATGATCCGGTGATCGCCGATCCCGCCCCCGAACACCTGGCGCTGCCACCCCTCGCTTCGCCCCCGCCTCGGCCGCCTTTCCCGTATGTCGCCACCGCCGCGCCGGTGCTCGTCTCCATCGGGATCTGGGCTGTGACCGGTTCGGTCTATTCGCTGCTGTTCGCCGCGCTGGGGCCTGTCGTGGCGGTTGGCAGCCTGATGGACGGCCGCCGGCAGCGCAGACGCACGGCGGCACGCGATGCCGACCGAGCCGTCGCCGCACTCGGCAGAACGCAGCAGCACGTGCTCGAACTGCAGGAGCGTGAGCGGGCCCGGCTCGCGCGTGCTGCGCCCCCGTTGCCAGAACTGTGCCGGCCGGGTGAGGCCGCGGCCAGGTGGTCGGGCGCCGAGTCGATCGTCGAGGGAGGAGGTCCCCGGCCTCTCGCCGTGCGCCTCGGCCGGGCCCAGCGCCCCTCGGTGGCGATCGTCGATGGCGCAGCCGGTGCGGTCGAGGTGGACGACGAGCTTGCTTCGACGGTTCGCGCGGCGCTCGACGAGCTGCGCCGGGTGGCCGCCGCGCTCGACGACGCTCCCTGGCTCGTCGACGCGCACGACGGCATCGGCATCGCCGGACCGGAGCCCGCTGCGCGCGCCCTCGCCAGGTCGATCGCCCTGCAAGTGGCGGCGAATCGCTCCCCGGTGGCGACGCGCATCACCGCGACGTTGCCCGAGGGCTGCGAGGAGGACTGGGTGTCGGCGCTCCCGCACCCGGTGGTGATCAGGCGGGGGGAGTCGGATCCCGGCTCCTACCGATTCACGCAAGACGGAGCCGACTCGGTGGTCGCATTCGCCGCTGCGCGGTCGGATCTGCCGTCCGGGCTGCGTACGGTCGTCGAACTGCCGTCGCCGGGCGCCGCCGACGCCGCGGTGCACGCTCGGTTCGAGCTCGTGAGTGCCGCGCGGGCCCTGGACGCAGCGCACGCCCTGGCGGCGATCGCCGCAGAGCACGGGCTGATCGCCCAGCACGAGCTGGTGCCGGAATCGGTCAGCCTGGCGCAGGTGCTCAACGCGGTTCCTGGCTCGGACCGTGAACCGTCCGGTTCCGGTCTGCGCGCGCCGATCGGGCTCGACGCGGGCGGCGTCGCCGAGCTGGATCTGGTGCGCGACGGTCCGCACGCTGTCGTCGCGGGCACCACGGGGGCGGGCAAGAGCGAGCTGCTCGTGAGCTGGGTGCTGGCGATGGCGGCGCGACATCCACCTCGTGCGGTGACGTTCCTGCTCGTCGACTTCAAGGGCGGCGCGGCTTTTGCGCCGCTCGCCGGGCTGCCCCACGTGATCGGAACCGTGAGCGATCTCGACGCGCGTCGGAGCGCGAGGGCGATCGACAGCCTGCGTGCCGAGCTGCTACGGCGGGAGCGCGTCCTCGCCGGGTCGGGCGCGCGGTCGATCGATGAGTTGGAGTCGAAGGCCGGCACCGAGCAGGAGTGCCTGGCGCGCCTCGTGATCGTCGTCGACGAGTTCGCCGCCGTCGTCTCCGGCCAGCCAGAGTTGCACGAGCTGTTCGCCGACATCTCGGCTCGCGGTCGGTCTCTTGGACTGCATCTGATCCTCTGCACGCAGCGACCATCTGGCGTGGTTCGCGACGCCGTACTGGCCAACGTCACACTCAGGATCTCGCTGCGGGTCACCGATCGCGGCGACAGCCTGGCCATGCTCGGCACGGATGCGGCGACTCGCCTGGCTCCCACGGCCCGCGGTCGCGCGCTCATCGCCGACGGTTCCGGGCAGCTCCGGGAGGTGCAGCTCGCCCTGGCCGAACCGGGTGACGCCGAGCGCGTTCGGGGTTCCGAGCAGGTGCCGGGCTCGACGATGTGGTGCGATCCGTTGCCCGAAACGCTTGCGCTGGAGCCGATCCTGCGAGACGCCGCCTCCGCGTGCGCTGCAGGCATTCCGTTCGGGCGGGTCGACCTCCCCGCGCAGCAGTGCCAGCCGATCGCGAGGCTCGACCCGCGCGCAGACGGGCATCTGCTGGTGCTGGGTGCCGCGCGCTCGGGCCGCACGACCGTGCTCCGCACCCTTGCGTCCGCCGCCGCCCGCATCGGCGTCCCGTGCACCGTCGTCCCCGACGATCCCGCCGAGGCGTCGTCACTGCTGGGCGAGTTGCTTCGGCGCCCGGAGGGCGAAGCGGGGGTCGTGCTGCTCGACGATCTGGACCTGCTGCTCGGTCGCACAGATCCCGATGCGCGTCACGAGCTCACCGAGCTGCTGACCCGTTTCGTGCGCGAGGCCCGCCTCCTGAGCCTGGTGATCACGGCACAGCGCCTGAGCGGGAGCGTTCAGGGCCTGGCCGGGCTGTTCGACGCCCGGGTGCTGCTGCGCCAGCCCAGCCGGGACGAGCACGTTCTCAGCGGCGGAGACGGCGCAGCCTTCGACCCGCGGTTGCCGGCCGGGGCCGGGCGCTGGACGGGACGTCAGGGCGGCGGCGCCGTCATTCAGGTGGCGATCGGTTCCGATCCGCTGCCTGCCCCACGACTGGTCGACCTGCCGGTGGTGCGGCCGGACGCCGACCGCCCGCTCGCCGTCGTCTGCCCGCGCCCCGCCGAGCTGGCGCGGCACCTGACGGGCACGACGGCGCGGGTCGTCCTGCTCGGCGATGCTCCCGCACCCGACGAGGGCGAGCTCCGCGTTTCGCGCGGCGGAGCACCGGTCGTGCTGCTCGGCGATCCGGACGCCTGGCAGGCCGAGTGGTCAGTGCTGGCGCTCGCCCGACGCGAGCTGCCGATCGCCGTCATCGGATGCGCACCCTCCGACTTGCGCGCGATCGCGAGAATCCGCGACGCGCCCCCGCCCCTCGGCGCTCGGCCTGGGGAATGCTGGTGGATCGACGCGGGAACGGTGCGCAGGGCGCTGCTCGAGCTGGACGCGCGAGTCGGCTGAGTCGGAGCCGGAGCCGGAGCTGAGCCGGAGCCGGTCAGGCCAGCGCTGTCTCGACCGACCCCGCTTCGAGGCCCTGCGCCGCCGCGACGGCCGCGTTCACGACCTGTCCGCCGTGCACATTGAGGCCGAGTGCCAACGCCGGATCGGCCCGCAGCGCGTCAGTCCAGCCGAGGTTCGCAATCGAGCGCACGTACGGCAGGGTCGCGTTGGTGAGTGCGTAGGTCGAGGTGTGCGCGACCGCGCCGGGCATGTTCGCGACGCAGTAGAACAGCGACTCGTGCACGGTGTATGTCGGGTCGGCGTGGGTGGTCGGGTGGCTGTCCTCGAAGCAGCCGCCCTGATCGATCGCGATGTCGACCAGCACGCTGCCCGGCTTCATCCTGGCCACCAGGGCGTTGGTGACGAGCTTCGGCGCCTTCGCGCCTGGCACCAGCACCGATCCGATCACGAGATCCGCGTCGAGCACCGCCTTCTCGATCTCGAAGCTGTTCGAGGCGATCGTCTGAATGCGCCCGGCGTAGTCGGCATCCAACTCGCGCAGCCGCTGGATGTTGGTGTCGAGCACGGTGACGCGCGCGCCGAGGCCCACGCTCACGCTGATGGCGCTGGTGCCCGCGACCCCACCGCCCAGCACGACGACGTGAGCGGGATGCGTGCCGGGCACCCCCGGCACCAGCAGCCCGGGGCCGCCGTTGGGGCGCAGCATCGCGTTCGCCCCGACGATCGGCGCCAGGCGTCCTGCGACCTCGCTCATCGGGGCGAGCAGGGGAAGCGCACGCGACGGAAGTTGCACGGTCTCGTACGCGATCGCGGTGATCCCACTCGAGACCAGATGCGCGGTGAGCTCGGCCTCCGCCGCCAGGTGCAGGTAGGTGAAGAGGACCAGGTCGTCGCGGAAGTAGCCGTACTCGCTCTCGATCGGCTCCTTGACCTTGAGCAGCAGTTCGGCGCCATTCCATACCTCGGCGGCAGTCGAGGCGATGGTGGCGCCCGCAGCGCGGTAGTCGTCGTCGCTGATCGACGACCCGATGCCGGCTCCGCTCTGAACCGTCACCGAATGGCCGTGCGCCGACAGGTCGTGCACACCCGCCGGGGTGATGGCAACACGGAACTCGTTGTTCTTGATTTCGCTCGGAACGCCCACATTCATGCCGCCAGCGTAGCCGCGCCGCACCATGGAATCCGCAGCGAAAATCCGCAAATTCATGCTGATTTCGTGAAATCTATGTTTCAAGATGGTCCCTTTGCGCATTTTGGCGTTCCGTCGAGCCCCGCGATATGTCAGGATCTAGCCACGGCGCCGGTCACAGCTCCGCCGCCGATATGCGAACGTGTGCGAAGGAGTCCACCATGGCCCGGTCCCTGCCCGAAGATCCGCTGATCCGCTCGCTCGTCGTCAACGCGCGCAGGGCGCAAATGACCCGCCGAGGCGTGCTGGCCGGTGCGACCGCGGGAGCCGCTGCGTTGGCCCTCGCCGCGTGCGCCCCCGCCGGCAGCAACAAGCCGAAGGTCGCGACCGATATCTCGGCGACCGACAAGAAGGCGGTCTGGGCGAACTGGCCGCTGTATCTCGACACCGACGATCAAACGGGCGACCACCCGACGCTGCAGGCCTTCACGAAGAAGACCGGGATCAAGGTCGACTACCGCGAAGACATCGACGACAACAACACGTACTACGCCAAAGTGAAAGACCAACTGGCGCTCGGCAAAGACATCGGCGCCGACATCGCCGTGCTCACCGACTGGATGGCCAGTCGCTGGATCCGGTTGGGATACACCCAGGACCTCGACCACGCCAAGATCCCGAACATCAAGAACCTCAACCCCGACCTGCTCAACATCGACTACGACAAGGGCCGCCACAATTCGCTGCCTTGGCAGGGCGGCTTCGCCGGCATCTGCTGGAACAAGGACGAGTTCCCCAAGGGCTTCACGAGCGTCAGCGAGATGTTCGCCGAGCCGAAGCTCAAGGGGCGGATCGAGGTGCTCAGTGAAATGCGCGACACGATCGGCCTGATCATGCTCGAGCAGAACGTCGAGATTTCGAAGCCGATCGAGAACTTCCAGTTCCAGAACGCGCTCGATGTGCTGAAGAAGAACATCGACGGCGGGGTCATCCGCAGCGTCAAGGGCAACTCGTACACCGAGGACCTCGTCAGCGGAGACGCGCTGGCGGCCATCTGCTGGTCCGGCGACATCACGGCCACCAACGGATCCAACGGGGACCACTGGGAGTTCGCCCTTCCGGACGCAGGCGGAACCATCTGGAACGACAACATGCTGATCCCGATCGGCGCCCGTCACAAGGCGAACGCCGAGGCGATCATGAACTGGTACTACGACCCCGAGATCGCCGCAGAGGTCGCGGCGTACGTGAACTACATCACACCGGTGGTCGGGGCCAAGGAGGCGGCGGTCAAGATCGACCCGGCCCTCGCCGACAACCAGTTGATCTTCCCCGACGCCGACACGCTGAAGAAGGCGCACATCTTCGCCACCCTGACGCCGGCTCAGGAGCAGACATTCACCGCGGGGTTCCAGAAAGTGCTCCTGGGCGCTTGATGGCTGGCGCCCTCGACGACTCCGGCGCCGATCTCGAACTGGTCGGCATCACCAAGCAGTTCCCCGGGTTCACCGCGATCGAGAACCTCAACCTCACGATTCCGGCGGGCTCGTTCTTCGCCCTGCTCGGTCCCTCGGGCTGCGGCAAGACGACGACGCTGCGCCTGGTGGCCGGGCTCGAGACGCCGACGGCTGGCCGCATCCTGATCGGCGGCAAGGACGTCACAGACAGCAAGCCGCACCAGCGACCCGTCAACACGGTCTTCCAGAGCTATGCGCTGTTCCCGCACATGACGGTGCTGCGCAACGTCGCGTTCGGCCTGTACCGGCGTGGAGTGTCGAACCCGCTCGGCCTGGCCCACGAAGCGCTGCGGCTGGTCGAGCTCGATCACCTGGCAGGCCGGCGCCCGGCCCAGCTGTCCGGCGGCCAGCAGCAGCGTGTCGCTCTGGCCCGCGCGATCGTCAACAAGCCGGCTCTGCTGCTGCTCGACGAGCCGCTGGGTGCGCTCGACCTCAAGCTGCGCCGCCAGATGCAGCTTGAGCTCAAATCGATCCAGGATGACGTGGGCCTGACCTTCCTGCACGTCACCCACGACCAGGAGGAGGCCATGACCATGGCCGACACGGTCGCCGTGATGAACAAGGGCGAGATCGAGCAGATGGGTGCTCCCGAGGAGCTCTACGAGTTGCCGAAGACCGCCTTCGTCGCGAACTTCCTGGGGCAGTCGAATCTGTTCACCGGCGAGGTCGTCTCGTCGACCGCCACCTCGATCGTCGTCGACATCGCCGGCACGAAGCTCGAGGTCCCGCGTGATCGCGCACAGCGGCACGCCGGCGCGGTGACCATCGGCGTTCGTCCCGAGAAGCTGACCCTGTTGACCGAGAAGCCGAAGTCCGGCTCTGCTGCCGCAGCATCCGGCGTCAATGTGCTCGGGCCGGGAAGGGTCACCGACGTCTCGTTCAGTGGCGTGAGCACTCAATACCTTGTCGAGGTCCCTGGCGTCGGCACGATCACGGTGTTCGCCCAGAACATGGTGTTCGGCCCGGTGGTCAACCGCGGTTCGGAGGTCTGGGTGAGCTGGACCGTCGATCACGGCTTCGGTCTGTCCGACGAGGAGGGCGTCAGCCCGCGCTTCGCGGAAGAACCCGCGTGATGGGCAGCAGCTGATGGCGTTCGGTGCATTCTCGAACGTCGACACGCCCGTCGTCGAGGCGCCCCGCCGGCGCAGCAGTGCGGCACTGTGGCTGCTGCTGCCCGGGGTGGTCTACCTCGGTGCGACCTACCTGGCGCCGCTGGTCTCGCTCATCATCACGAGCCTCAAGGCGCCCGACCTGGTCAACTTCGACATCGGGCGATACCTCTACGCCTTCGACATCGGCAACTATGCGACGGTGCTCGGCGAGTACTGGCCGATCATCCTGCGCTCCTTCGAATACGCGGCCATCGCGACGGTGGCGGCGCTTCTGATCAGCTACCCGCTCGCGTACTTCATCGGGGTGGTGCTTCGTAAGTACCCACTGTGGCAGGCCCTCGCGCTCATCCTGGTGATCGCCCCGTTCTTCATGAGCTTCCTGCTGCGCACGCTGGCCTGGAAGGCGATCTTCGCCGACGAGGGGCCGGTCGTCAGCTTCCTGCAGCACCTCAACATCCTGGGGCCAACGCGCACCTGAACGGCACGGCGTTCATGGTGATCTTCGGCCTCACCTACAACTTCATCCCGTTCATGGCGCTGCCGATCTACACCTCGCTCGAGCGGTTGGATCTGCGGCTGGTGGAGGCGGGCGCCGACCTGTATGCGAATCCGGCGACGACCTTCTTGCGCGTGACCTTGCCGCTCTCGTTGCCGGGAGTGGTGTCCGGCACGCTGCTCACCTTCATCCCGGCGACCGGGGACTACGTGAACGCGAGCCCCCAGTTTCTGGGCAGCACGCAGACCAGCATGGTGGGCAACGTGATTTCGGACACCTACTTCAACCTGTCCGACTATCCCTCGTCTGCGGCGCTGTCGATCATCCTGATGGTGCTCATCCTGATCCCCGTCGGCATCTACCTGTCGCTGACCAAGACCGAGGACCTGCTGTGAGCGCCGTCACCGAGGCCGCGGTGCTCGGGAGATTCGAAGAGACCCCGCGGCCATTGAAACGGCCGAGGACTCGCCGCGGCAACTGGGGCGTCGCGGTGTACTCCATCGTCATCCTCGCCGTGCTGCTGATCCCGATCGTCTACACGATCGTGTTCTCGTTCAACATCCCCGCGCGCACCAACGTCAGCTGGCGCGGCTTCTCGCTCGACAACTGGGCGACCCTGCTCAGCGACCCTCGGGTCGTCGCCGCGTTCGGAAGCAGCATCGTGGTCGGCGTCGTCGCGACGGTGGTGGCCGCGGCGCTGGGCACGGCCATCGCCATTGCGCTCGTGCGATTCCGCTTCCGGTTCCGCGCCGGACTCACGCTCCTCTTGTTCCTGCCGATGGCGACTCCCGAGGTCGTGCTGGGTTCGGGGCTCGGGTCGCAGTTTCTCAACATCGGGGTCGACAAGGGCATTGCGACCACGATCATCGCCCACATCATGTTCTGCATCAGCTTCGTGGTGATCACGGTGCGTGCGCGGGTCGCAAGCCTCGATCCGGCGATCGAGGAGGCCGGGCGCGACCTCTACGCCACGCCGGGCCAGGTGTGGTGGCGGATCACGTTCCCGCTGCTGCTGCCGGGCATCGTCGCGGCCGCGCTGCTCTCATTCGCGCTCAGCTTCGACGACTTCATCATCACGGCATTCGTCTCGGGCAACTTCGAGACCTTCCCGAAGTACATCTACACGGCGGCGGTGCGGGCCATTCCCGCCCAGGCCAACGTCTTCGCGTCGATCATCTTCCTGCTTGCCATCGTCGTGGTGCTGGCCAGCCAGCTCAGTGCGGCCGCACGGCGGCGCAAGCTGGCGCGCGAAGGCTGAGGCTGGGCGCGCACGCGCCGGGACCTCAGGCCCTCGTGCCCGCGGCATCCGTGACTCAGGATGGCGTCACTGCCCGATCAACGTGGAGGGGCCGCTCATGGATACCTCGTACCCCGATGAACCAATCTTGTCCCCCGAGGGGGGACTCGCTTCCGCCGTCTGCCGCGCGGATGATCGTCGCCAAGGGGGTGATGCACCATGGATCAGGGCATCATGACTCTCATCACCGTGGGAGTCGTTCTGGCAGCCGCCGTCTTCATGATGTGGCTGCTGTACACCGTCATCTGGCGCGCAGTGCGGCGCGGGATGCAGGAGTTCGAGTACGCGCAATGGGAGCAGGATCAGGAGCGCGAGTCGGAGTCGGCGGTGCCGGACCCGTCGGTGGCCCACCACCATCGTCATCTGCAGCTGCCCGTGCGGCATCGCGTCCCGGCCGACGTCGATCCGGTCGATGTCGTGCCGGACTACCCGCCCAGCGAGTGGTTCTAGGTCGTCACAGGGCGGCGAAAGCCGCGTCGAGCACACCGACCGCGTCGGCGACCTGCTCGTCGCTGATCGCCAGGCTCGGCAGGAAGCGCAGCACGTTGCCGTAGGTGCCCGCCGTGAGCACCAGCACGCCCTGCTGAGCCGCGAAGGCAGCGATCTTGCCGGGCGCAGCGGCGAGGGGCGCTCCGGTCGCGGGATCGTTGAGCTCGACCGCGAGCATGGCGCCGATGCCGCGCACCTCGGCGATGATCGGGTACTTCTTCTGCAGGGCGAGCAGTGCCGGTTTGAGCGCCGCCTCGATGCGGGAGGCCTCGGCCAGCAGGCCGTCATGCTCGATCCGGTCGAACACGGCGATCGCCGCGGCGCAGGCCACCGGGTTGCCCCCGAAGGTGCCGCCGAGCCCGCCGGGCTGGCTGGCATCCATGATCTCGGCGCGTCCGGTGACGCCCGCGAGCGGCAGTCCGCCGGCGATGCCCTTGGCGCTGAGCACCAGGTCGGGCACCAGGCCGAAGTGCTCGCTCGCGAAGTAGGCGCCGGTTCGCGCCATCCCGCTCTGGATCTCGTCGGCGATGAACACGATGCCGTTGGCCGTGCACCACTCCTGCAGCGCGGGCAGGTAGCCGTCGGCGGGCACGACGAAGCCGCCCTCGCCCTGAATCGGCTCGACGACGAGGCAGGCGAGGTCGGATGCGCCGACCGTCTTCTCGAGGTAGCCGATCGTGCGCGCGGCCGCCTGGGCTCCGGTGAGCCCGTCGTGCAGCGGGTAGGAGTTCGGAGCGCGGTACACGTCGCCCGCGAACGGTCCGTAGCCGAGCGAGTACGGCATGGCCTTGAAGTTCATGGCCATCGTGAGGTTGGTGCGCCCGTGATAGGCGTGCTCGAGCACGGCGACGCCGCCACGCCCGGTGTATTTGCGCGCGATCTTGACGCCGTTCTCGACGGCCTCGGCACCCGAGTTGACCAGCACGGTCTTCTTGGCGAAGTCGCCGGGAGTGTGCTCGGCAAGCAGTTCGGCCACCCGCACGTACTCCTCGTACGGCGTGATAGTGAAGAGCGTGTGCACGACATCGCCGAGCTGCTGCCGGGCGGCCGCGACCACGTGATCGTCGGTGTGGCCGATCGTCGTGACGCCGATGCCGGCGCCCAGGTCGAGGAACGCGTTGTCGTCGACATCGACCAGGATCGCGCCGTGAGCCCGGGCGATGAACACCGGCAGGGCGCTCGAGACGCCCGCGCTGACGGCGGCGGTACGGCGGGCCTGCAGCGCGATCGACTGGGGGCCGGGGATCGCAGTGACCACCCGACGCGCGGTGGGAACGGTTGCTAGCGTGTCGGGCAGGAGGTCGGTCATGCTGCCGATTCTAGCCGGGCGGTCGTGGGCGCGCGATGTGCGGAATCATGCGTCGTGAGACACCAGATGAAGGGATTCCGATGAACGCCGAGCATTCCTTCACGGTTTCCGTCGAATGGCAAGGCAATCGCGGAACCGGCACCAGCGGCTACAAGGACTTCTCGCGAGCGGTCGAACTTCGTGCGGAGGGCAAGCACGCCATCCTCGCCTCGGCCGCCAAGGCCTTCCACGGCGACGCCGAGCGGTGGAACCCGGAGGAGGAACTGGTCGCGGCCCTCTCGCAGTGCCACCTGCTCAGCTACCTGCACGTCGCCACTGGGGCGGGGATCGTGGTCCAGAGCTACCGGGATGCCGCGACCGGCACCCTGCAAACCAATCCCGATGGCAGCGGGGCGATCGTCGAGGTCGTGCTGCGCCCCGTCATCACCATCTCGGCGGGAGACGCAGCCGCCGCCCTGGAGCTGCACGCCGAGGCGAACCGGCTGTGCTTCATCGCGAACTCGGTCAACTTCCCCGTGCGGCACGAGCCACAGACTCTGGTGCTCGACGACGAGCTGAGCTGAGTTCCGCTCGGAGCGAATCCGGGGGAGGGACGGATGACCTCGTCCGACCCCGGGACTAGGTTGTCAGCATGTTGCTGAGGCACGTCATCGGCGCCGCGCTGCGCCGCATCCGTCTGGACGATGGTCGCACTCTGCGGGAGGTGGCGCTGAGCGCGAACATCTCGATGCCGTACCTCTCCGAGATCGAGCGCGGCCGCAAAGAGCCCTCGAGCGAGATCCTCACCGGGATCTGCGCGGCGTTGGGTCTCACGCTCGTCGACCTTCTGCATGAGGCGACGGCCGAGGCCGTGGTCGTCGACCTCGCGTCGTCCGAGGAGCCACCGTCGGCGACCTCGCCTGCGCCGGTGACTGCCATCACCTCCGCACGCGGCACCGAGACCGCCCTGGCTGCCGCCGCATGAGCACGAGCCGCACGCGTTCCGGCCTGTCGAGCCGGCTTCTCTCCTCCCTCTCGACCTCCGCGTGAGCGAACACCCCGCGTCGGGCGACGTCCGACGGGTCAGCAACTTCGAGCTGCTGTTCGATCTGGTGTTCGTGTTCGCGTTCACCCAGGTCACCGGGGTGATGATCCACGGGCACGAAGGCGACCGCGGCGCGGCCCTTCCCGTGCTCGAGGCGATCACGATCCTGGGACTGCTCTGGGGTGTGTGGACCTCGTACGGCTGGTTCGCCAACCAGGCGCGAGCCGACCGTGGGCTCCTGCGGCTCGGCCTCGCCCTCGCGATGGTCCTGATCTTTGTTGCGGCGCTCGCCGTGCCCAACGTGTTTCACGGGGCGGGGGCCGATCCCCGGTCCGCGGTCATCTTCGTGGCGTGCTTCGCGGCCGTGCGGGTGCTTCACGGCTTTCTGATCTTCCGTGCGGCCGAGGGCGACCGTGCTCTGCGTCGACAGATCCTGGTCACCGATCTGAGCTCGCTCCCGGTCACTATCGCGGTGCTCATCGTGGGGGTGGTGCTCGGCGGTCCCGCGCAGGTCTGGATCTGGTTCGGCGCCGCGCTGCTGGATGCCGCGATCGTCGCGGCAACGTCGATCGGCGGATCCTGGCGCATCCACTCGCCGTCGCACTGGGCAGAACGATTCAACCTTGTCGTGATGCTGGCTCTCGGCGAGTCGGTCGTCTCGATCGGGGTGGGCGTGGCATCCCGGCCGCTGGTCTGGCAGGTCGTGGTCGGCGCGGTGCTCTCGATCGTGGGCGCGATCACCCTGTGGTGGCTGTACTTCCACCGCGTCTCAGGCGGGGCGGAGCACGCCCTGGCGGCCAGAACCGGTACGGATCGGGTGGATGCCGCGACGGTCGGCTACACCTATCTGCACTACCTGATCATCACCGGCATCATTCTCACCGCCACCGGGATCGACCTCACGATGCAGGCCGTGGCCTCGTCGGCGCCGCTCGGCTGGTTCGGAGCGGCGGCACTGGCCGGGGGCGTGTCGTTGTACCAGGCGGGCACGGTGTTCTTCTGGCGTCGCATGACCGGAGCCTGGCTGGTGCCGCGTCTGCTGGTGGCGACCGCCCTGCTGCCTGGGGTGGTCCTCGCGGCCATCCTGCCGGCGATGGCGTCGCTCGGGATCGCCGTGGTGCTCGGAATCGGGCTGAACATTGTCGAACGCGTCATTCCGGAGCGTCGAACGGTGCTCTGATCAGCGGCTGGGATTGCGGGGGGAGTGGGTCTTCCAGAACGCGAAGAACGGCCGTGCGTCGATGTACACACTGAGGCCGATGTAGATCAACGTCAGCAGTCCCCCGGCGATGACCGCTGCGAGCGTGGACGATGTCGCGGACGTGACGACCGCCGCCGCGAGCAACCCGAGGAGTGCTCCATTGACGGCGACGATGAAGATCGTGCTGCTGGCGAGGAACTGAATTCCATTGCGACGATGTCCGAGAAAATAGTAGGTGGTGAAGATCCCCGCTTTATCATCGTGCGCCGAGGTCATGAAGGCCTCCTCGACGCCGGGCACAAGCTCTGCATACGTCGCGCGCAGCCGATTCATCGCCAGCACGTAGCCCATGTCCTCCATGGAGGCGTTGCTCACCCGGAGTTGGGTGAGAAGCCCCACGATGGAGGTGAAAGCGAGGATCGCGATGGCGAACATCGGGAACACGGATCCGAAGTGCGTGGCTTGCCCGATCAGGGCCAGGCTGACCAGCGTTGCCGAGACCAGGGTCAGGAAGATGCCGATCCGGGAGAGAACCTCGTTCTGCGTGGTCGTGCGCGACGCGAGCAGGCTCCAGTGCTCGGTCGCCAGGATCTGGGCACGGAGGGCGAGGGCGGTGCCGCCGACGGGCGGAGGCGAGGGCGGGGGCGACTTCGGCATGGGCGACATTGTCCTCGGCAACCGGCCTGAGCAGAAGAGCGACCCGGCGGTTACGACAGCGTCGCCAGCGCCTCTTCCAGCACGTTAGCGGCGTCGTCGATCAGGGCGTCGCTGATCACGACGCTGGGCATGATCCGCAGGACCGAGTCCCAACTGCCGGCGTCCAGCGCGATCACTCCGTGGGTGGTCGCGTGCTTCAGCACGGCGGTCAGCGCTTCGGGGTGCGGATCCTTGGTTCCCGGATGCACCAGCTCGACGCCGAACATGGCGCCCTTGCCGCGCACCTCGCCGACGACCGGGTACTTCGCGGCCCAGTCGCCGATGCGCGCGAGCAGCGCCCTCTCGACCCGCTGCGCCTCGCCGAGCAGGTTCTCGCGCTCGATGAGGTCGAACACAGCCAGGGCAGCCGCGGTGCTGACCGGATTGCCGCCGAACGTGCCGCCGATGCCGCCCGGCTGCACGGCATCCATGATCTCGGCTCTGCCGGTCACGGCGGCCAGGGGCATGCCTCCTGCGATGCCCTTGGCGCTGGTGATCAGGTCGGGAACGACGCCATGGTGCTCGATCGAGAACCAGGTTCCGGTGCGCCCGATGCCCGCCTGGATCTCGTCCGCGACGAACACGATGCCGTTCGCTTCGCAGAACTCTTTGATCGTCGCGAAGTAGCCGGGAGCCGGGATGATGATGCCCCCGTCACCCTGGATCGGCTCGGCGAAGAAGGCAGCGACCTCGCTCGCGCCGATGTGCGTGACGATGTAGTCGATGGTCTTGGCCGCGGCCTCCTCGCCGCTCAGCCCGTCGCGGAACGGGTAGCTGACCGGCACCGAGTACAGCTCGCCGGGGAACGGCCCCATGCCCGCCCGCTCCGGCCAGGGCCGGTAGGTCATCGCCATGGTCAGGTTGGTGCGCCCGTGGAAGGCGTGGTCCAGGCTGACGATGGCGCGGCGCCCGGTGTACTTGCGCGCGATCTTGACCGCGTTCTCCACGGCCTCCGCGCCCGAGTTGACCAGGATCGAGTGCTTCTCGAAGTCGCCGGGCGTGAGCAGTGCGAGCTTCTCGGCGACCCGCACGTAGTTCTCGTAGGGGGTGACTGTGAACAGGGTGTGGGTCAGCTTGGCGACCTGCTCGCTGACCGCGGCCGCGACATCCGGATGCGCGTGTCCGATGGTCGTGACGCCGATGCCGCAACCCAGGTCGATGAGCTGGTTGCCGTCGACGTCGACCAGGATCGCTCCCGAGCCGTGATCCATGTAGATGTTGGCCAGGGTGCCGGCTCCGCGCGACACGCTCGAGACTCGGCGCTCCTGGAGGGCGACCGACTTCGGCCCGGGCAGTTCGGTGACGAGCTTGCGCTCCTGCGGCACGCTGAAGGTCATGCGGCCAGCCTAAGCGGCTGCCGCCGCCGGTCCTGCGGGAGCAGCGCGGCGCGCAGGCCCCATCAAGGTGACGTGGGGGAGGATGGAGCCCGTGCCCACCGCCCCGTCTCGCCGCATCCTGCTCGCTTCCGCCGCCGTCGCCGTCGGGTTGGCGCTCGCCCTGACCGGATGCACCGGCTCCAGCTCGGGCTCGGGCAAGCCCTCGGCCTCCTCGACGTCGAGCTCCGTCCCCACCGTGAGCACTGCGTGCGTCGACAGCGGCTCGGCGTCCGACTCGGTGAAGGTGAGCGGCGACTGGGGCACTCCTCCGAACGTCTCGGTGAACGCGCCGCTCAGCGTGACGTCGACTCAGCGGACTGTCGTCATCGAGGGCACAGGCGACCTGGTGAAGCCCGGAAGCATCGTCAATCTCTACTACACGCTCTACAACGGGACCACGGGTTTGACGGGGGACTCGACCGGATACGGTTCTGGGAAGACCATCCAGATTCCGGTCAGCCCCAATCTGAAACTCGTCGGCCTCTTCAAGAGCCTGAACTGCGCGAAGGTCGGTTCCCGAGTCGTCGGTGTCGTCCCTGCGTCCGAAGCGTTCGGGAGCAGCGGAAACACGTCAGCAGGCATCGCTGCAAATCAAGTAGCTGTCTTCGTCCTGGATGTGGTCAGCATCATCCCGACGCAGGCATCCGGTGACGCGGTGCAGCCGCAGGCGGGTTTTCCGAGCGTCACCGTCGCCTCGGACGGCAAGCCCACTCTTCACATCCCGACTGGATTCAAGCCGCCGGCGAAGACGGAGTTCGAAACCCTCGTCAAGGGCACTGGCACCGTGGTCGGGGCGGCCGACACCGTCTTGGTTCAGTACCAAGGTACGGATCTTGCGACTGGCAAGATATTCGATCAGACCTGGGGGGCGAGCCCCGCGTCGTTTGCGGTCACGGGCGTCGTACCCGGGTTCGGTCAAGCGATTATCGGACAGACGGTCGGATCTCGAGTGCTGGTGCTCATTGCGCCTGCCGACGGGTACGGCCCGCAGGGCGGCAACTCGAGCGCCGGTATCGGCAAAGACGACACTCTGGCCTTTGTCATTGACATCCTTTCGACCGGGCCGACGTCCGGCTGAGTCTGCGCGACGGTCGGTAGCCTGAACCCATGCGTCGCGTCATCGTTCTCGGCTCCACCGGGTCGATCGGCGTGCAAGCGCTCGAGGTGATCGCGGCCCACCCCGACCGATTCGAACTGGTCGGGCTCGCGGCGGGCAGCAACCGCGAGAAGCTCGCCGGGCAGGCGTCCGCGGCGGGAGTGACCGCCACCGCGCTCGGTGTCGACGAGGCCGTCGCGCTGGTGCGCTCGGTCGAGGCGGATGTCGTGCTCAACGGCATCACCGGCTCGGTCGGCCTGGCTCCCACTCTGGCCGTGCTCGAGACCGGAGCCACGCTGGCCCTGGCGAACAAGGAGTCGCTCATCGTCGGCGGCGAGCTGGTGACGTCGGCCGCGGGACCTCAGCAGATCGTCCCCGTCGACTCCGAGCACTCGGCCATCGCGCAGGCGCTGCGGTCGGGCGAGCACGGCGAGGTCCGGCGGCTGGTGATCACGGCATCCGGGGGCCCCTTCCGCGGCCGCAGCCGTGACCAGTTGGCGGACGTCACGCCCGAGCAGGCGCTCGCGCATCCCACCTGGGACATGGGGCTCGTGATCACCACCAACTCGGCGACCCTGGTCAACAAGGGGCTCGAGATCATCGAGGCGCACCACCTGTTCGACATCCCGTACGACCGCATCGAGGCGGTCGTGCACCCGCAGTCGATCGTGCACTCCATGGTGGAGTTCACGGATGGATCGACGATCGCTCAGGCATCACCGCCCGACATGCGCCTGCCCATCTCGCTCGGCCTGGACTGGCCGCACCGCGTGCCGGGGGTCGGAGTGCCGCTGGACTGGTCGCGTGCCCAGAACTGGACCTTCGAGCCGCTCGACGACGACGCCTTCCCGGCGGTGGCGCTGGCCAAGCGGGTCGGAGCGGCTGGAGGCACCTATCCCGCCGTGTTCAACGCGGCCAACGAGCAGGCGGTGCAGGCGTTCCACGCGCGGCGGATCCCGTACCTGAGCATCCTCGCGGTGGTCGAGCGGGTCGTCGACCTGCACGAGCCTGCCGCCGGCCCGCTCACGCTCGAGGGCGTGCTGGAGGCCGAGCGCTGGGCGCGCGACGCGGCCGATCGCGCGCTCGCGGGCTCGGTTGCCGAGTAGGCCCTGCCGACGCGCAGCGGGTCCCCCGTTCGCGGTCGGCGCGTTCCAAGGCTCGCTGACGTAGCCTGTGCCCGTGGAAACGGTGCTGCTCTACATCCTCGGCGTGTTGATCATCGTCGTCGGTGTCGCGCTGTCGATCGGGCTCCACGAGATCGGCCACCTCATCCCGGCCAAGGCATTCGGGGTCAAGGTGGGTCAGTGGATGATCGGCTTCGGCCCCACGCTGTGGAAGCGCAAGTTCGGCGAGACCGAGTACGGCGTGAAGGCCATCCCGCTCGGCGGCTACATCTCGATGGCCGGCATGTTCCCGCCCGGCAAGGTGAAGACCGGCGCCGTGACGCGAGCAGGTCATCTGCGCGATGAGCTCGAGCTGGACTTCGTCGAGGGCGACATGCACGACGAGGCGGAAGACCGCGCGCTGGCTTCGACCGTCGCGCGACGGCAAGCCCAAGATGGACTCCACCGGCTTCTTCAACGTGCTGGTGCAGGACGCGCGCGACTCGTCGGCCGAGACGATCGCTCCGGGCGACGAGGACCGCGTGTTCTACAAGCTCGCCTTCTGGAAGCGCATCATCATCATGCTCGGCGGTCCGGCGATGAACCTGGTGCTCGCCGTCATCTTCTACGGCATCCTGCTCTGCCTCGTGGGCGTGCCGGGTTTCTCGACCACCGTGAGCGAGTCAGCCAGTGCATGGTGCAGACGACGAGCGCGAGCGCGGCGAACAAGACCTGCGCGGCCGGCGACCCGGCGACGCCCGCTGCGGCGGGCGGCTGATGCAGGCGGGCGACGCGGTGCTGAGCATCGGCGGAACGGCGATCAGCGAGCTACGCGCAGGAGACGCAGATCATTCGCGACAACGCTGGCAAGCCGCTGAGTTGTCGTGGATCGAGCGCGGATGCGCGCACAGACGACGCTGACGATCACGCCGGTCACGAACACCACCACAGACGCATCAGGCACCACGGTCGAGGCCGGGTTCATCGGCATCGTCACTCAGCAGCAACTCGTCACGCAGCCGGTCACCGCGGTGCTGCCGGCCGTCGGCGCCAACATCGCGCACGTCGGCGGCATCATCCTCGACCTGCCGCATCGCCTGGTGCAGGTGGCGCAAGCGGCGTTCGGCGGGCAGAAGCGCGACCCGAACGGACCGATCAGCGTGGTCGGGGTCGGTCGTATCGCCGGGACGGTCGTCAGCTCGCGGCGCTTCCCGGTCGCCGAGCGGGTGGCCGCAATGCTCGCGATCCTCGGGCTCGCTCAACGTGGCGCTGTTCGTCTTCAATCTGATCCCGCTGCTGCCGCTCGATGGCGGCCACGTCATCGGGGCGCTCTGGGAGGCGATCCGGCGCCGGGTCGCGAAATGGTTGAAGCGGCCGGATCCCGGGCCGGTCGACATGGCCAAGCTCATCCCGTTGACCCTCGCGGTGTCCGGCATCCTCGGGCTCATGTCGGTGCTGCTGATCTACGCAGACATCGTGAACCCGATCATCGCCTGAACTCCCCGGCCGAACTCACGGCATCCGGGTGCGACATCGTGCGCCGGATCGAGTGAATCCGGGCAACATCCGCGCTCGGGAGACGGTCGCGCCTCGCCAGGGCTTGACGCGCTGCACGTGTGCGCCGTACGGTGAACTGAAACCTGAACCAGGTCTCATATCCCTTCACCTCCTTCTATGGCAGCAGGAAAGGCAATCCCATGCGGGTGACGAAGAAACTCCTCGTTCCGGCGGTCATCGCGGCCGTCGGCCTCGCGTTAGCGGGCTGTGCGCCCTCGACGCCCACAGCAACGACCTCGACTGGCGCGGCCGTTCCGGTTGCGATCATCTACTCGCAGACCGGCCCGCTTGCCGCGTACGGTCAGGAGTACCGCGACGGCTTCGAGGCCGGTCTCGACTACGCGACCGGGGGAACGGGCAAGGTCAACGGTCGGGCGCTCGACATCACATACTCCGACGATGCCGGGAACCCGGACACCGCAGTGAGTCTGGCCAAGAACGCCATCGGCAACGGCACGCAGATCGTCGCAGGGACGGTGTCCTCCGGCATCGCGGTCGCTCTCGCCCAGCAGGCGGCGCAGAACAAGATTCTCTACATCTCCGGGCCTGCCGCGGCGGACGCGGTCACGGGCGTCAACAAGTACACCTTCCGCTCGGGGCGCCAGACCTACCAGGACGTCGCCACCGCCGGCACCTTCGTCGGTGATCTGACCGGAAAGAAGGTGCTCGTCTTCGCGCAGGACTCCGCCTTCGGTAAGGGCAATGCCGCCGCGGTGCAGGCAGTGCTCGGCGCCAAGGGTGCAACCGTGTCCAGTGTGCTCGTTCCCGAGAGCGCCACGGAGTTCACACCCTTCGCCCAACAGATCCTGGCAGCGAAGCCGGACCTGGTGTTCGTCGCCTGGGCGGGAGCGACCTCCGGAACCATGTGGCAGGCACTCAGCCAGCAGGGTGTCTTCACCGCCGTTCCGGTCGTGACCGGGCTCGGCGACGCGGCGACCTTCGGAGCGTACGGGGCCGCCAGCGACAAGATCAGCTTCCTCTCGCACTATTTCGCCGGGGCGACCAGCAACAAGGTCAACAAGGCCATGGAGTCGTATCTGAGCAAGAAGGGCAAGACGGCCGACCTGTTCTCGCCGGATGGATTCGTGGCGGCCCAGATGATCGTGCGTGCCGTCGGCAAGGGCGGCGGTGACAATGTCGACAAGATGATCGCGTCACTCGAGGGCTGGACCTTTGACGCGCCGAAGGGCAGTCAGACCATCCGGGCCTCCGACCATGCGATGATCCAGCCGATGTTCCAGGCCAAGCTGGTCGCCGACGGCAGCAACTGGAAGCCCGAATTGGTCAAGGTGGTCGGCGCCGCGACGGTCACCCCGCCTGCGGCAGGCTGAGGTCGGTCCCGCTGGCCTATGGCTACCCAGTCCGTGCTCGCGGTCGAGCACCTCTCCCTGCAACTCGGCGGCGCGCGCATCACGGATGACGTGACGCTCGCCGTCGAGCAGGGGGAGATGCTCGGAGTGATCGGCCCCAATGGCGCCGGTAAGACGACCTTGTTCAATCTCATCTCGGGGGTGATCCGCCCCACCGGCGGCCGCATCCTTCTGGATGGCAAGGACATCACCGGCATCCCGGTCGATGCGCGAGCACGGGCAGGCATCGGGCGGAGCTTTCAGACGTCGAATCTGTTCAGCGGGCTGAGCGTGTTCGAGAACGTTCGGCTCGCCGCACAAGCCTCGCTCGGCGGCTCGCTCAGCCTGGTTCGCGCTCCTCGCCCCGGCGACCGAGCGAGCCGGCTCGCCGCCGATCAACTCGGTGAACTCGGTCTCGAACGCCACACCGACACCCTGGCGGGCGGCCTCTCGCACGGTGACAAGCGAAAGTTGGAGATCGCCATGATGCTGGCCGCCGACCCTCGGGTGATCCTGCTCGACGAGCCGATGGCGGGGGTGGGATCCGGCGACGTCCCGGAACTGATGGACGTGATCCGCCGCGTGCATGAGCAGGGGCGAACGGTTCTGATGGTGGAGCACCACATGGACGTCGTCCTCGGATTGGTCGATCGGGTCGCGGTGATGCACCACGGTCAGCTCCTGGCCTGCGACCTTCCCGACGTGGTGATGGCGAACCCCGACGTGCAGAGCGCCTACCTCGGGGAGCCGGTATGACCGGCGAGATCGTGCTCCGAGTGAGTGGACTGAGCGCACGGATCGGTCACCAGCAGGTCGTCGAAGACGTCAGCCTCGACGTTCCTGCTGGAGAGGTGACCGCGATCCTGGGCCGCAACGGCGCCGGGAAGACCAGCACCATCAAGGGCATACTCGGGCTGATCGGGCGCTCCGGCATCGTCGAACTCGAGGGGGAGCGGATCGACACGCTCCCCACCGACCGGATCGTGCGGCGAGGAGTCGGTTACGTCCCGGAGGACCGGGAGGTCTTTGCGTCCCTGACGGTCGCCGAGAACCTGCGCCTCGCCGAACGGGATGCCTCGCCGCGACGGGAACTCGTCGTCGAGCTGTTCCCCGAACTGATCACCCGGGGCGCGCAACGCGCAGGGACTCTCTCCGGCGGCCAGCAGCAGATGCTGTCACTGGCACGCGCGCTGCTCAACGACAACCGCATCCTGCTCATCGATGAACCGACGAAGGGGCTCTCGCCCAAGCTGGTCGCCGACGTGGTCGAGGCGCTCGAGAGCGTGGCGCGCGTTGTGCCGATTCTGCTGGTCGAGCAGAACCTGAACGCCGCGCGTCGACTGGCGGCGCGGCTCGTCGTGATCGAGGACGGTCGCAGCGTATTAGCGGACCTGCCTCCGAGTTCTTCGAGGACGAGGAGCGACTGATCCGGATGCTCGGTGTTCACGGAAGCGGTGTCGGCGGGATGGGCACGTCATGAGCACCGTGGTTCTGCTGCTCATCACCGGGCTCGGCCTCGGGGCGCTCTACTTCCTGGTCGCCTCCGGCTTGTCGCTCATCTACGGATTGATGGGCGTGCTGAACTTCGCGCACGGCTCGTTCTTGACCGTCTCGGCGTTCCTCGCCTGGGAGGTGGCCCGCCGCATCGGTGCCGACAGCTGGGGATCGCTCGGCCTCGCTCGCTGGTGGGGGCGGTCGTCGGAGGGATCGTGGCGGCGGGAACCGAATTGCTGCTGATCCGGCGGCTCTATGAGCGCCACATCGAGCAGGTGCTGGTCACTGTCGGTCTCGCTTTGGCGAGCGTTGCGCTCTTCCAGGGCATCTGGGGGACCGATCCGCAGTACGTCACCGGTCCCGCCTGGCTCGCGCAAACCACCGATGTTCTGGGCGCGAGGATTCCCAACAACCGTTTCCTCCTGATCGCGGTCGCCGCGGTCGTGCTGCTGGCACTGCTGCTGTTCCTGCGCTACACGCGTTTCGGTCTGATGATTCGCGCCGGTGTCGAGAATCGATCGATGGTGACCGCTCTCGGTATCGACGTGCGTCGCGCATTCACCCTGGTCTTCGCGATCGGTGGCGCCGCGGCGGGGATCGGAGGGGTGCTGGCCTCGCATTACTTCGGCTATGTCTCGCCGGAGCTCGGGGCATCGGTGCTGATCTTCGCGTTCATCGTCACCGTGATCGGCGGGCTCGGCTCTCTGACCGGGGCGGCTATTGCGGCGGTATTCGTCGCGGTGATCCAACAGTTCGCCAATTTCTACCTGGGGGGGACCGGGGACCTCGTGGTGGTGCTGCTGCTCGCCGTCGTGCTGCTGGTACGCCCGCGCGGCCTCCTCGGGAGGCGCGGATGAACGCCGTTCTGGTGTGGGTGCGCCGGCCAGGCACGCGGTGGCTGCTCTCGGCGCTGTTGGTGTCGGCTTCGCGGCGCTCCCGCTGCTGAACATCGTCGTTCCCGGTGTGCTGCCGGGACCGAGCTACACACCGGGGACTCTTCAACTGCTGGCGTTGAGCCTGATGTTCGCGGCGCTCGCTCTCAGCTATCACGTGCTGTTCGGCGCCGCCGGGTTGCTGTCCTTCGGGCACGCACTGTATTTCGCGATCGGGGCCTATCGGCTCGGCATCCTGTTGAAGCGGACCGAGCTGCCTCTGCTGCTCGCGGTGGCCGTGGTGCTCGCCGGCGCGCTGGTGGTCGCCACGGTGCTGGGGGCGATCAGTCTGCGGGTCAGCGGGATCTCGTTCGCCATGGTCACGCTCGCGTTCGCCCAGGCCGGTTCGGTGCTGATCCGCCGCAACTCGGGGATCACCGGCGGCGAGGAGGGGCTCTCGCTGTCGATCCGGCAATTCCCGGATTTCTTCGTCGGGGTGCTCAACACCCGGAACCTGTACTGGCTCGCGCTGGCGCTGCTGGTCGTGGTCTTTCTCGCGGTGCGCTGGTTCGAGCACTCGCGAGCCGGCCACGTCGCCGCCGCCGCCCGCGAGAATGAGCTCAGAGTGCGGGTCATCGGATTGCGCCCGTTCTCGGTCAAGCTGGTGGCCGTGGTCGTCGCAGGGGTGCTGGCGGCGGCGATCGGAATGGTCTACCTGTTGTTGCAGAGCGGGGTGATCCCGGGCATTGCGTCGGCGATTTCACCCTCACGATCCTGGTGATCGTCGTGCTCGGCGGTGTCGGATCACGCTGGGGTGCGGTCATCGGCGGCGTCGTGTACACCCTGTTGGATCAGCGGCTCACGGCGCTCGCTGGCTCCGACGCGATCGCGGGTCTTCCCGCCGTCTTGCGGGTGCCGCTGTCTGAGCCGCTCTTCCTGCTGGGCACGCTGTTCATTCTCGTCGTGCTGTTCCTCCCCGGGGGTATCGTCGGCGTTGCCGGGCGCCTCACCCGCGGGCGGTCGCCGTGCGGAGCCACGCGCGGGATCCGCGAGACGTGATTGAGGAGACCGAATGAACGACTCCGGCGCCGGACTGCACACCCTGGGGCGGTGGACCGCCGATCGCGCGACCGCGCCCCGAAGCGCGTGGCGATCGACGACCGCGGCGTCGACTGAGCTACGCCGAACTCGACCGACGGGCCGCCGCGCTCGCCGACCGACTGCGCGACGCGGGCTACGGCGTGGGGGACCGGATCGCGACCCTCACCGGCAACGGGAGCGACCACGTCGTGCTCTTCTTCGCCTGCGCCAAGGCGGGTCTCGTGCTGGTGCCGCTGTCCTGGCGGCTCGCGCCGCGCGAACTCGCGCAGCAGCTGCAGCTGGCCGACCCCGCCGTCCTCGTCGTGGAGGACGAGTTCCAGGCGCTCGCGCACGCGGCGCTCGACGGGCTGCTCGCCTCGATCCCGTTGGCCTCGCTCGGCGCGCGCGGCGTCGAGCTCGACCCGCCCGCGCCGCGGCGGGCGGCGGGCGAGATCGCCGAGCGGCGTGCCGTGCGCGACGACGACCCGCTGCTGATCGTGTTCACCTCCGGCACCGTCGACCTGCCCAAGGGCGCGATCCTGACGCACGCGAACTGCTTCTGGACGAATCTCTCGCTCTCCCGCACGGCCGAGATCACCAGCCCGACGTCGTGCTGTCGTTCATGCCGCAGTATCACGTCGGCGGGTGGAACATCCAGCCGCTGCTGGCCTGGTGGACCGGCGCCACCGTCGTGCTGGAGCGCACCTTCGACGCGGGACGCACGCTGCACCTGATCGCCGATCGACGCATCACGACCATGATGGGCGTGCCCACGAACTACCTGTTCCTCGCCGAGCACCCGGATTTCGCGGCGACCGACCTGTCGAGCCTGGGGCACGCGATCGTGGGCGGCGCGCCGATGCCCGCGCCGCTGCTGCGCACCTGGCACGCGCGCGGGGTCGCGCTCACGCAGGGCTACGGGCTCACCGAGGCCGCGCCGAACGTGCTGTGCCTGCCCGACGAGGACGCCCGCACGCGGGTCGGATCGGCGGGGAAGCCCTATCCGCACGTCGAGGTCGCGGTCGTCGACCCGGTCACCGGCGAGGTGCGCGACGGGGCGACCGAGGGCGAGCTGGTGGTGCGCGGGCCGGGCGTCTTCGCCGGCTACTTCCGGGCCCCGGAGCAGACCGGGCTCGCGCTGCGCGGCGGCTGGCTGCACACCGGCGACCTGGTGCGCCGGGATGCGGACGGCTACTACGAGATCGTCGACCGCCTCACCGACATCTACATCTCGGGCGGCGAGAGCGTCGCCCCGGCCGAGATCGAGGCGGCGCTGTTCGCGCATCCGGGGGTCGCCGACGCCGCCGTGGTCGGCGTGCCCGACGAGCGCTGGGGCGAGGTCGGCGCCGCGTTCGTGGTCGCGCGCCGCGGGGTCGCGGTCGACGAGCACGAGCTGCTCGAGTTCTGCGCCGGGCGCATGCGCGGTTCAAGGTGCCGCGGGCGATCGTGTTCGTCGACGCGATCCCGCGTCCAGCGCCAACAAGGTGCTGCGGCGTAGCGGGCGGTCGCCCGCCGCGCCGCGGCGGGGTGCGCCGATGAGCGCCCGTCGAACCGCGCGCCCCGCACCGCCCGCGGCACCCGCACCCGCCAGGCGCTGCTGGACGCGGCCGAGCAGGTGTTCGCCGAGCTCGGCTACTCCGAGGCCTCGATCGTGCGGATCACCGAGCGCGCCGGGGTCGGGCAGGGCACCTTCTACCTCTACTTCGGCAGCAAGCTGGAGATCTTCGACGAGCTCGTCGAGGACCTCAACCGCCGGGTCCGGCACGCCATGAGCGAGCACGCCGCCCGCGCCGGCGACCGGATGGAGCGCGAGCGCGCCGGCTTCCGGGGCTTCTTCCAGTTCACCGCCGAGCACCCGGCGCTGTACCGGATCATCCGCGAGGCGGAGTGGGTCTCGCCCGCGCTCGCTGCGACTGCACTACACCCGCATCGTCGAGGGCTACATCGAGGGTCTGCGCGCCGCGCAAGCGCGAGGGCGAGATCGGCGACCTCGACCCCACGGTGGCCGCCTGGGCTCTCATGGGCATCGGCGAGATGATCGGGATGCGCTGGGTGCTGTGGGGCGACCGACGGCGAGCCCGGAGCGACGGCGCCGATCCGCTCGCGAGCGGCACCTCGGCGGTTCCCGACGAGGTCTTCGACGCAGATGATGCGCTTCATCGAGCGCGCGCTGGACGCGGGCCCGGCCCGCGAGCGGAAGGGGAGCATGACTGACGGGCTGAGCGGACGACGCGCGCTCGTGACCGGGGCGGCGAGCGGCATCGGCGCGCCTGCGCCCGCGAGCTCGCCGCCCGCGGGGGCCGAGGTGGTCGTCGCCGACCTCGACGGGGACGGAGCCGAGGCGGCTCGCCGCCGAGATCGACGGCGAGGTGTGGCGGGTCGATCTCAGCGACCTCGACGCGCTCGCGGCGAGCCGCCGCTGCGGCGCCGACATCCTCGTCAACAACGCCGGGATCCAGACGGTGAGCCCGATCGAGGAGTTCGACCCCGCCCGCTTCCGCCTGATGCTGGATCTGATGGTGGTGGCGCCGTTCCTTCTCGTGCGTGCGGCGCTGCCGGGGATGTACGCGCGCGGCTGGGGCCGGGTGGTCAACATCAGTCTCGGTGCACGGGCTGAGGGCGAGTCCGTACAAGTCCGCCTACGTGACGGCCAAGCATGCGCTGCGAAGGGCCTCAGCAAGGTCACGGCGCTCGAAGGCGGCCCCGCACGGAGTCACCAGCAACTGCGTCAACCCCGGGTACGTGCGCACCCCCCTTGTCGAGAAGCAGATCGCCGACCAGGCGCGGGTGCACGGCATCCCCGAGCGGGACGTGGTCGAGAAGGTCATGCTGACCGAGAGCGCGATCAAGCGACTGCTGGAGCCGGCGGAGGTCGCCGATCTGGTCGCGTGGCTCTGCGGCCCGAGCGCGGGCATGGTCACGGGCGCGTCCTACCTCATGGACGGCGGGTGGAGCGCTCGATGACCCGCACCGAAGACCTGGGTTCCCGTCGAGGGCGGCGAACTCGCCGTCGCACTTCGGCTCCCAGGAGCCGGACGCCCCCACGGTCCTCGCCGTTCACGGCATCACCGCCTCTCATCGGGCCTGGCTCGGGTGGCGCGCGCCCTCCCGGGCTGCGGATCATCGCCCCCGACCTGCGCGGCCGCGGCCGCAGCAACGAGCTGCCCGGGCCCTTCGGGCTGCGGACGCACGCCGACGACCTCGCCGGGTTCTCGACCACTTCGCTCTCGACCGCTCGGTTGCGGTCGGCCATTCGATGGGCGGCTTCGTCGTCGTGGCCCTGGCCGCCGGCGCGCCGGAGCGGTCACGGGCCTGGTGCTGGTCGACGGCGGCCTGCCGCTGGAAGCCCCGAACGGTGTCAGCCCCGACGATGTGCCGATCTCGTTGCTGGGCCCGGCCGCGGGTCGGCTGGCGATGACCTTCGAGAGCCGGGGCGCGTACCGCGACTTCTGGCGTGGTCATCCTGCCTTCGTCGGCGGCCTCACGGCGACGTGCTCGACTACCTCGACTACGACCTGGAAGGTGAGGCGCCTGGGCTGCATGCCTCGTTCGGTCGACGCGGTGACCAGGGACGCTCGCGAGCTCTAGGCCCCAGTTGGTACCTAATGCTCCGGGCTCGTGCGGGAGCGCTGAACACCGGCCCTGTGCTGCGCGCTCCCCGTGGCCTTCTCGATGGATCCCCCGGGCTGTACGCCCCGGCCGGCTTGAGCCGGCACGCCCTGCTGCCATCCCTTCGCATCATCGAGGTGGATGACGTCAATCACTACACGATCGTCATGGCCGAACCGGGCGCGTGACCGTCGCAGGGGAGGTGCGTCCGCACTCGCTTCGGCGGACCTCGGTGCTGGCAGGCGCAGCTCATGGTATGGACAAGAGTGTGGCATCGGCAGCGGAGGCGGTCGCTGACATCCCCGATGGAGCGTCGATCGCGGTGGGCGGGTTCGGGCTGAGCGGCGAACCGATGGCACTGATCGAGGCCCTTCTGGCAGGGCGCCTAAAGACTGCGCATGGTCAGCAACAACTGCGGCGTCGACGACTGGGGGCTCGGCGTGCTGCTCGCGGCCGGCCGCATCCGCAAGATGACGTCGTCGTACGTCGGCGAGAACAAGGAGTTCGCCCGCCGGTACCTCAGCGGCGAACTGGAGGTCGAACTGGTTCCGCAGGGGACCCTCGCCGAGAAGCTCCGGGCCGGTGGCTCCGGCATCGGTGCTTTCTTCACCCAGACCGGTGTCGGGACGCAGGTGGCGGAGGGCGGGCTGCCGCGGCGGTACGACGCGGCCGGGGCGATGGCGGTCGCCTCCCAGCCCAAGGAGGTCCGGACCTTCGCCACGGCGGGGGCGACCGCGAGTACATCCTCGAGGAGGCCATCACCACCGACTTCGCCCTGGTGCACGCCGGCGGGGAGACCGGTTCGGCAATCTCGTGTTCCGCAAGGCGACCCGCAATTTCGCTCCCCTCGCGGCAATGGCTGGTCGGGTGTGCATCGCCCAGGTCGAGGAGCTCCTGGAGCCCGGTGAGCTGGATCCGGACCAGGTGCACCTCCCCGGGGTTTACGTCCACCGCATTCTCGAGGTCGGGACGGGCATCGAGAAGCGGATCGAGAAGCGCACGGTGGCCGCTGGGCCGGAGGCGCGGCCTGATGCCTCTCGATCGGGTCGGGATGGCGGCTCGCGCGGCCGAGGAGCTGAGCGAGGCGCGTACGTCAATCTCGGGATCGGCCTCCCGACGCTGGTTCCCAACTACCTGCCCGCGGGGCGCACGGTGGTGCTCCAGTCCGAGAACGGCATCCTCGGAGTCGGCCCATACCCATCGGCCGAAGCGGTGGATCCGGATCTCATCAACGCCGGCAAAGAAACGGTCACCACCCTGCCGGGGGCGGCATTCTTCGACTCGGCGATGAGCTTCGGGATGATCCGCGCCGGCAAGATCGACGTCGCCATCCTCGGCGCGATGCAGGTCTCCGAGACGGGGATCTGGCCAACTGGATGATCCCCGGGAAGATGGTCAAGGGCCCGGGCGGGGCGATGGACCTCGTCCACGGCGTGCGGCGCGTCATCGTGTTCATGGAGCACGTCGCGCGGGACGGTTCGCCCAAGATCGTCCGCTCCTGTACCCTTCCGCTGACCGGCAAGGCGTGGTCGACCGCATCATCACCGACCTCGCCGTCATCGATGTGACCCCAGCCGGGCTGGTGCTTCGCGAACTCGCTCCCGATGTCACGGTCGACGACGTTCGCGCCGCCACCGAGCCAGAGCTGCGGGTCCGTCTCGGCCCGTAACCGGTAAGCCCTCTCGCGACACGACCAAGGAGTCACCATGTCCAGCCCCCTTTTTGACGGAATCATCGCCCACCAGGTCACCACGCCGCGCCTGACCGCCAACGTGCTGGAGCGGACCGCCACCGGGGGTGGATCCACGGCGCCGGTGGTCTTCGTCCACGGCAACGTGTCGTCGTCGCTCTTCTACCAGCCGACGATGCTTGCGCTCCCGGCCGCCGTGCGGGCGCTCGCGATCGACCTGCGCGGCTTCGGCGACAGCCAGACGCTGCCGGTCGACGCCACGCGGGGAGTCCGCGATTTCTCGGACGACGTCGCCAGCGTCCTTGAGACGCTCGGTGTCGAGCGGGCGCACCTGGTCGGCTGGAGCATGGGCGGCGGGGTCGTGATGCAGCTCATGCTGGACCACCCGGAGCTGGCGGCCACGGTGACGCTCGAAGCTCCAGTCTCGCCGTACGGGTTCGGCGGGACGGCCGGCGCCGAAGGCCGCAGGCTCGACGCCGATGGTGCGGGAACCGGAGGCGGGGGAGCGAACCCCGATTTCGTGGCCCGTCTCGCGGCGGCGGACAGGACGGACGAGAGCCCCACCTCGCCTCGCTCCGTGTATCGAACCGCCTATGTCAGAGACCCGGCGAGGGTGCCGCACGAGGATGTCTGGGTCGAGTCCATGCTGACCACCGCGACCGGCGTCGACAACTACCCGGGCGACTCGGTGTCGACGGATGCCTGGCCGGGTTTCGCGGCGGGCGGGCGGGGTGTGCTCAACACCATGACGCCGAACCACTTCGACACGAGCGGAATCGTCGAGCTGGCGCGAAAGCCCCCGGTGCTGTGGATCCACGGCGTCGAGGACGCGATCGTCAGCGACGGCTCGTTCTTCGATCTGAACATGCTCGGCAAGGTCGGGGCGATCCCCGGCTGGCCCGGTGACGAGGTCGCCCCACCGCAGCCGATGGTGACGCAGACCCGGGCCGTTCTGGACCGCTATCGCGACGCAGGCGGAGCCGTCACGGAGCTCGCTCTCGAGGACAGTGGGCACTCCCCGCATCTCGATCAGGCCGCGGCGTTCGATCGGGCGCTCGCCGCCCACATCGGTGCCGTCTGACAGCAACCGGACGCGTTCCCGTCCCGGCGGCTGCGCGATGGCCCCGCGTAGGCTGGCGGTCATGCCTGCTCTGAACATCGGGATGCCGAAGCCTCCGCCCGAGACCCTGGCTCCGCGCCGCAAATCCAGGCAGATCAAGGTGGGCAAGGTGCTGGTCGGCGGCGACGCCCCGGTCAGCGTGCAGTCGATGTGCACGACGCCGACCACGAACATCAACGCGACCCTGCAGCAGATCGCCGAGCTCACGGCATCCGGGTGCGACATCGTGCGCGTCGCCGTGCCGAGCCAGGACGACGCGGACGTGCTGCACATCATCGCGGCCAAGAGCCAGATCCCGGTGATCGCCGACATCCACTTCCAGCCCAAGTACGTGTTCCAGGCGATCGACGCCGGCTGCGCCGCCGTGCGGGTGAATCCGGGCAACATCCGCAAGTTCGACGACCAGGTGGGCGCGATCGCCGCGGCCGCCAAGGCGGCGGGGGTCAGCATCCGGATCGGCGTCAACGCGGGCTCGCTCGAACCCAGCATCATGCAGAAGTACGGCAAGGCGACTCCCGAGGCCCTCGTCGAGAGCGCGGTCTGGGAGGCGGGCCTGTTCGAGGAGCACGACTTCCACGACTTCAAGATCTCGGTCAAGCACAACGACCCGGTGATCATGGTGAAGGCATACCGGCTGCTGGCCGAGCGCGGCGACTGGCCGCTGCACCTCGGCGTGACCGAGGCGGGCCCCGAGTTCCAGGGCACCATCAAGAGCGCGACGGCGTTCGGCATCCTGCTCGGTGAGGGGATCGGCGACACCATTCGCGTCTCGCTCAGCGCCCCGCCCGCGCAGGAGGTCAAGGTCGGCCTGCAGATCCTGCAGTCGCTCAACCTGCGCGAGCGCAAGCTGGAGATCGTGTCGTGCCCGAGCTGTGGACGCGCCCAGGTGGATGTCTACACGCTCGCCAACGACGTGACGGCCGGGCTCGAGGGCATGACGGTGCCGCTGCGCGTCGCCGTGATGGGCTGCGTCGTCAACGGACCGGGTGAGGCTCGCGAGGCAGACCTGGGCGTGGCATCCGGCAATGGCAAGGGTCAGATCTTCGTCAAGGGCGAGGTCATCAAGACCGTGCCCGAAAGCGAGATCGTCGCCACTCTGATCGAGGAGGCCAACCGTCTCGCGGCCGAGATGCCGCCCGGCGAGCTCGGGGCGCCCGAGGTGGTCACGGTCTAGCGCCCGCCTCTTCGCCAGTGTGCAGCGAGGGGTCGCGTTTGGGGGTTCACAATCGCTGATTCCCCCCCAAATTGCGACCCTTCGCGGCGGGTCAGGGGCGCCAACCGCCCTCGTGGAGCGCCCGGCGCAACTTCGCCAACACTGCCCCGCCCTCTGCGAGCAGCGCCTTGTCGACTCGAATCACGCGATAGTGCGCCTCGGCGAGGTCGTCGAGGCGGCGGATATCGATGGCGAACTGGGTGGGATCTTCGGCATGGTGGCGCCCGTCATACTCCAGCACGACGCGGAACTCCGGCCAGACCAGGTCACCATGTGCGATCTCTCTGCCGTTCCGGTTGACGAGGACGATATTCACATCGGGCTCGGGAAAGCCGGCTCTCACAACGAGCAGGCGCAATGTCGTTTCGCGCGCGGAGTCGGTGCCTGCGCGCAACTGTGTCAGTGCGGCTCGAAGTCGTGCCGAGCCGCGCAGCCCCGAGCGGCGAGCGACCGCCAGCGTCAGCTCATCGATGGTTGCGAACGGATGCCGCCGCCGGACGAGTCCGTCGCCCATGATGACGAGATCGTCAACCCGCAGCAGTGCCGCGCTTTCGCACCATGCGTCAACCGGGCTGGAGACATGCAACCCATGGTCGAACTCAAGAACCCGGATCGGCAGGATCGTCTTGTGACCGACAACCCCTGGCCGGCGCATGGCGCGACTCACGTCCCGTCCCGTCACGTGCACCTGGTGCGCTTGACGCCCTTCAGGCAGGCGCATCCCGTGGAGTTCGGCCGCGGTCAGGTGGCTGAAGTACTGATCGGCGCTCAGCAAGGGCACCAACGCCGCCGCGAGTTCGTGCACATCAGCGGGAGCAGCCACGGCCCGCGCGCCGACGAAGGGACGCGCCAGATCCCGAGCGCGCAGACGATCGCGGCTCATTCCCGCTGTCAGCGCCTCACTGACCGTGAACGACCGCCTCAGCGTATCGGGCCGTGCCGCCGGATGCCGCATGCGCCCCAGCATCCGGCCGTCGCCCGTCGCGTTGGTCTGTCGTCGTTCGCCATGGCGAAATCTTCTTGTCGACACCTCCTGTGAACGACCGGCGAAGGGTCGCCGTTGGGTGCTTTGTGACGCGTTTAGCCCCCAACAGCGACCCTTCGCGATGAGCCCATACCATGGGCGGGTGCCTACACGCCTCAGCCAACTCTTCGTCCGAACGCTGCGCGACGATCCGTCGGATGCCGAAGCGGTCAGCCATCGGCTGCTCGTCCGCGCCGGATACATCCGTCGCCAGGCTCCCGGGATCTTCGCGTGGCTGCCGTTGGGGCTGCGCGTCCGCCGCAACATCGAGCGCGTCATCCGCGAGGAGATGGAGGCCGCCGGCGCGCAGGAGGTGCACTTTCCGGCGCTGCTGCCGCGCGAGCCGTACGAGCAGTCCGGCCGGTGGGAGAGCTACGGCGACGGGATCTTTCGCCTCCAGGATCGCAAGGGCGCCGACTACCTGCTGGCCCCGACGCACGAGGAGATGTTCACGCTCCTGGTGAAGGACCTCTACAACTCCTACAAGGATCTGCCGCTCTCGATCTACCAGATCCAAGACAAGTACCGCGACGAGGCACGGCCGCGCGCGGGCCTGCTGCGCGGGCGTGAGTTCTCGATGAAAGACGCGTACAGCTTCGACATCAGCGACGAGGGTCTGGATGTCTCCTACCAGGCCCAGCGCGACGCCTACGAGCGCATCTTCACGCGACTGGGGCTCGAGTACGTGATCGTGAACGCCGACAACGGCCTCATGGGAGGCGCCCGGTCCGAAGAGTTCCTGCACCCCACCGAGATCGGCGAGGACACCTTCGTCCGCTCCGCGGGCGGGTATGCGGCGAACGTCGAGGCATTCACCACCGTGGTGCCTCCGACCCGCGGCTACGAGAAGCTGACCCCGGCCGAGGTGCTCGACACCCCCGGCACCCCCACGATCGCCACCCTCGTCGAGGTCGCCAACGAGAAGCATCCGCGCCCCGACGGCCGTCCCTGGACGGCCGCGGACACCCTGAAGAACGTCGTGCTCGCGCTGACGCACGTGGATGGCACGCGCGAGGTGGTCGTGGTTGGGCTGCCGGGAGACCGTGAGGTCGACATGAAGCGCGCCGAGGTGGCGTTCGCTCCGGCCGAGGTCGAGACGGCCGTCGAGTCCGACTTCGAGAAGAACCCGCTGCTCGTCAAGGGCTACATCGGACCCTGGTCACCGACGGGCTCGATCCTCGGGGAGGATGCGGCGACCGGCATCCGGTATCTGGTGGACCCTCGCGTCGTCGACGGTTCCGGCTGGATCACCGGCGCGAACATCGGTGGCAAGCACGTCTTCGGCCTGGTCGCCGGTCGGGACTTCGGCAACGACGGATCGATCGAGGTCGCCCAGGTGAAGGCCGGCGACCCTGCTCCTGATGGGTCGGGTCCCGTCGAGATCGCCCGAGGGATGGAGATCGGCCATGTTTTCCAGCTCGGTCGCTTCTTCGCCGAAACGCTGGGCCTCAAGGTGCTCGACGAGAACGGCAAGCTCGTCACCGTCACAATGGGCAGCTATGGCATCGGTGTCACGCGCATCCTCGCGGCGATCGCCGAGGAGTATGCGGATGACAAGGGACTTCTCTGGCCGGCAGAGGTCGCGCCCTTCGACATCCACCTCATTGCGACCGGCAAGGACGAGGCCGCGTACCAGCTCGCCGAGACGGTCGCGACCCAGTTGGACGCGGCCGGATTCGACGTGCTGTACGACGACCGGCCCAAGGTTTCACCGGGTGTGAAGTTCGGCGATGCCGAGCTTCTGGGGGTGCCGACGATCGTGATCGCCGGTCGGGGCGCCGGACAGGGTATCCTAGAGCTTTGGGATCGGCGCTCGGGGGAGCGCACAGAGGTCCCCGCAGCAGAACTGATCGCCCATCTCGGCTAGACCCGGGACCGCGATCCCCGTCCCCCTGAGGCCCCTCGCGGGCCCGCGTAGCCCGAGTCACACGTCACAACAGCAGAGAGCAGGACGCAACGTGGAGTTGTCCGTCGGCAAGACCCTCGTCTACCCGCACCACGGTGCGGTCACCATCACCGCGCTCAGCAAGCGCACGGTGGCCGGAGTCGAGAAGGAGATGATGACGCTCAACGTGCACACCAGCGAGTTGACGATCATGCTCCCGACCGACAACGTCGAGCTGGTGGGCGTGCGCGACGTGATCGACGGCGACGGCGTGAAGGCCGTGCACCAGGTGCTGCGCGATCCCTTCGTCGAAGAGCCGGGCAACTGGTCGCGCCGTTACAAGGCCAATCAGGAGAAGATGGCGAGCGGCAGCGTGTACCGCGTCAGCGAGGTCGTCCGTGACCTGTGGCGCCGGGACCAGGACCACGGCGTCTCGGCCGGCGAGAAGCGGATGCTGGCCAAGGCCCGCCAGATCCTGATCAGCGAGCTCGCCCTCGCCCAGAAGCTCAGCGAAGAAGACGCGTCGGCGGCGCTGGATGTGGTGCTGGCCTCGGCCGTGACCTCGGAGGGTTCTGCCGCCTGACGGGTCGTTGTGCGGCGCGACCGCGTGGGGTGGTCGCGCTAAACTGAACCGTTGTCCGGCCCCGCTGGACCCACAATTTCATTATCGGAAGGCCGTCCCGTGGACATCGACCTCACCATGCTGCGGCTCATGGAACGCGAGCGCGAGATTCCGTTCGACGAACTCGTCGGAATCATCGAGCAGGCGATCCTCACGGCATACCTGAAGCACACCGACAAAGACGCCGACTCGGGCGCGCGGGTCGAACTCGACCGCAAGACCGGTCACGTCACGGTCTACGTGCCGGAGCTCGACGAGAACGGCGAGGTGATCGGCGAGGCGATCGACAGCCCGGATGACTTCGGCCGCATTTCGGCGTTCGCAGCCAAGCAGGTCATCAACCAGCGCCTGCGCGACATCGGCGACGACAAGGTGCTCGGCGAGTTCCGCGGGCGCGAAGGCGACATCGTCGCCGGGGTCATCCAGCAGGGGCCGAATCCGCGGATGATCCACATCGACCTGGGCAGCGTGGAGGCGATTCTGCCTCCCGAGGAGCAGGTCCCGGGCGAGGACTACTCGCACGGCAGTCGCATCCGCGTCTATGTCACCAGCGTGAGCAAGGGGCTCAAGGGCCCGTCCATCACTGTCAGCCGCACGCATCCCGGCCTCGTGCGCAAGCTGTTCGCGCTCGAGGTCCCCGAGATCGCGAGCGGACTGGTCGAGATCGCGGCCCTGGCCCGAGAAGCCGGTCACCGCACCAAGATCGCCGTGCGGGCGACGCAGCCCGGGATCAACGCCAAGGGCGCGTGCATCGGCGAACTGGGCCAGCGCGTGCGTGCCGTCACCACCGAGTTGCACGACGAGAAGATCGACATCGTCGACTGGTCGCCCGACCTGGCGTCCTTCGTGGCCTCGGCCCTGTCGCCGGCCAAGGTCACCAGCGCCTTCGTGGTTGACGAGAACCTCAAGGCTGTTCGCGCGCTCGTGCCCGACTACCAGCTGTCGCTGGCGATCGGCAAGGAGGGACAGAATGCGCGCTTGGCCGCAAAGCTGACCGGTGCGCGGATCGACATCCAACCCGATTCCGTGATGGAAGAGTAACGGGCAGCAGCTAGGGGTACGATGGAAGCTGTCAGAACCTGCCTGGGTTGCCGGCAGCGTGCCCCCCGCTCCTCACTCGTGAGGGTGGTCGCGCGCGATGGACGTGTCGTGGTGGATGCCGCGGCTCGACTTCCGGGCAGGGGCGCGTGGCTGCATCCGGACCCCGGGTGCATTCGCACAGCGATCCGGCGCAAGGCCCTCGGGCGGGCGCTCCACGCCACCATCACCACCACCTCAGACCTCGAAGAACAGGCTGAAAGACCAATGGACAACTAATGAGCAACTCGAAATGAGTTCCCTCACCCTTTAGTGTCCGCTCCTGCATCTGGGGCGGACCCCAGACAGGAGAAATGTGGCCAACCCACGTGTTCACGAAGTCGCTGCCGAACTCGGCATCGACAGCAAGATCGCCCTTGACAAGCTCAAGGGCATGGGCGAGTTCGTCAAGAGCGCGTCCTCAAGCATCGCTCCGCCCGTCGCGCGCCGCCTGAAGGCCGCGCTCGAAGCGGACGGGCACAAGGCGCCCGCCGGTGGAGCCGCTCCGGCGGCGACCGCTACATCGACGGCGCCCCGGCCGGCCGCCGCGCGTCCGGCGCCCGCCCGCGCTGCTGAGCCTGCGGCGGAAGCTCCGACTTCTGCGCCCGTTTCCGAGGCGCCAGCTGCTTCCGCGCCGAGTGCGCCTTCGGCTTCCGGGGGAGCTCCCGCACCGGCTGCTCAACGCGATGCGGACGCTGGCGCGTCCGCCCCTGGCGCGTCCGCTGGCGCGTCCGCCCCTCGACCGGGCAACAACCCGTACTCCAGCGCGCAAGGCATGTCGCGCCCCGGAACGCCCCGCCCCGGTAACAACCCCTTCGCGGGCTCGCAGGGCATGCCGCGGCCGGGTGGCGCAGGCGGCGCCATCCCGCGCCCCGCGGCTCCGCGCCCCGGCGCACCCCGTCCGGGCGCCCCGCGTCCCGGCGGACCGGGCACCGGTCGTCCCGGCGCCCCCTTCCAGCAGCGTCCCGGCGGCCCCGGCCGTCCCGGTGGCGCCGGCGGCGGATTCCAGCGGCCCGGTGGCGCGCCCGGCACGGGCGGCGGCTTCGCCGGGCGACCCGGTGGTGGCGGCGGTCGTGGCCGCGGCCCCGGCGGCGGCACCGCGGGTGCCTTCGGCCGCGGCGGCGGCAAGAGCCGCGCGCGCAAGTCGAAGCGCACGAAGCGCGCAGAGTTCGAGATGCGCGATGCTCCGTCGCTGGGCGGCGTCGCGATCCCACGCGGTGATGGCAAGACGATCATCCGCATGCGCCGCGGCGCATCCATCTCCGACCTGGCCGACAAGCTGGAGTTCGTGACCAAGTACTCGGTGCAGCCGGGTGCCCTGGTGACCGCCCTGTTCCACCTCGGTGAGATGGCGACGGCGACCGAATCGCTCGACGACGCCACCTTCGGCATCCTCGGCGAAGAGCTCGGCTACAACATCCAGATCGTCAGCCCCGAGGACGAGGACAAGGAGCTGCTCGAAGGCTTCGACATCGACCTCGAGCAGGAGCTCGAAGACGAAGACGATGAGGACCTCGAGATCCGCCCACCGGTCGTGACCGTCATGGGCCACGTCGATCACGGAAAGACCAAGCTGCTCGACGCGATCCGCGAGGCGAACGTCGTCGCGGGCGAGGCCGGCGGCATCACGCAGCACATCGGTGCGTACCAGGTCTGGACCGAGCACGAGGGCATCGAGCGCGCCATCACCTTCATCGACACCCCGGGTCACGAGGCGTTCACCGCCATGCGCGCCCGTGGTGCGCAGGTGACAGACATCGCGATCCTGGTGGTCGCCGCCGATGACGGCATCATGCCGCAGACGGTGGAGGCCCTCAACCACGCTCAGGCGGCCAACGTGCCGATCGTGGTCGCCGTGAACAAGGTCGACAAAGAGGGCGCCAACCCGGCGAAGGTGCGTCAGCAGCTGACCGAGTTCGGCCTGGTCGCCGAGGAGTTCGGTGGCGACACGATCTTCCGTGACGTGTCGGCGCTCAACAAGGTGGGTATCGCCGAGTTGCTGGATGCGGTGCTGCTGACCGCGGATGCCGGCCTCGACCTGCGTGCGAACCCCAACAAGGACGCCCGCGGCATTGCGATCGAAGCCAAGCTCGACAAGGGCCGCGGCGCCGTGGCGACCGTGCTCATCCAGTCCGGAACCTTGCGCGTCGGCGACCCGATCGTGGCCGGACTCGCCTACGGGCGCGTTCGCGCGATGCACGACGAGAACGGCGACGTCGTCGAGGAGGCCTATCCGGCCCGCCCGGTGCAGGTGCAGGGTCTGTCGACCGTGCCGCGCGCCGGCGACACCTTCCTGGTGACCGAAGACGACCGCACTGCCAGGCAGATCGCCGAGAAGCGGGAAGCCGTCGAGCGCAACGCCCAGCTGGCCAAGGCCCGCAAGCGGATCTCGCTCGAAGACTTCACGCGCTCGCTGGCCGAGGGCAAGGTCGACTCGCTCAACCTCATCATCAAGGGTGATGTCTCCGGTGCCGTCGAGGCACTCGAAGAGGCGCTGCTCAAGATCGAGGTCGACGACAGCGTTCAGCTGCGCATCCTGCACCGAGGTGTCGGTGCGGTCACCGAGTCGGACATCGACCTGGCGACGATCGACAACGCGATCGTCATCGGGTTCAACGTGCGGCCAGACGTCAAGGCGCGCGAGCGGGCAGCTCGCGAGGGCATCGACGTGCGCTTCTACTCGGTCATCTACGCCGCGCTCGAAGACATCGAGAGCTCGCTCAAGGGCATGCTCAAGCCCGAGTTCGAAGAGGTGCAGTCGGGTGTGGCCGAGATCCGCGAGATCTTCCGCAGCTCGAAGGCCGGCAACATCGCCGGTGTCATCGTGCGCAGCGGAACGATCACCCGCAACGCCAAGGCCCGGGTCATCCGCGACGGGGTGGTGGTCGGCGACAACCTCGCCATCGACTCGCTGCGCCGGTTCAAGGATGACGTCACCGAGGTCCGCACGGACTTCGAGGCCGGCATCGGGCTTGGCAAGTTCAACGACATCCAGATCGGCGACGAGATCGAGACGATCGAGCTCAAAGAGAAGGTCCGGGCGTAGCGCGCGGGGTCGCCGTTGGCGGTCGGTTGTGTCAGCCGAGCCGTCTCCGGCGACCACCGCGAGCGGCGGTCGCTGCCAGGCCCACCAACGGCTCGGCCGACACAACCGACCGCCAACGGCTGAGTTGCACGTTTCACCATCGAACAAGACTGAGTCGCGGTTTCACCAACGAACAAGGGAGGGGTCGGGAGGCGGTCTTCGATTCGAGTCATTGGCTGGGTCTGGCAGGAGCGCGGCGCAGCCACGCGACCGGAGATGACTCGAATCGAAGACCGCCTCCCGTGCCCCGACACAAGGAGGACGACATGGCTGGATCCGACAGGCCGGCGAAGATGGGCGACCTCATCCGGCAGGTGATCGCGAAGCGGCTCGAGAAGGGGCTGCGCGATCCGCGGATGGGGTTCGTGACGATCACCGACGTGCGCGTCACCGGCGACCTCCAGCACGCCAGCGTCTTCTACACGGTGTACGGCACCGACGAGGAGCGCGCCGACACTGCCGCGGCGCTCAAGGCCGCGACCGGGATGTTGCGTACCGAGGTCGGCAAGAACGTGACGACGCGGCTCACCCCGTCGCTCGAGTTCATCCCGGATGCGATTCCCGAGAACGCCGCGATCATCGACTCGCTGCTGCGCGAGGCGCAGACCCGCGACAGCGAGGCGGCGGCCCTCGCCGCGACGGCCAGCTACGCGGGCGACGAAGACCCGTACGTCAAGCCGCGCGAGATCGCGGAGGACGACGCCGACGACGAGCTGTAGACGGAGCCGACCTTCTCCTCCGCAACGTCTTCCGCCTCTGCCGCCTGAACCGCGGACCGCTCCGGTCTCATGACGATCCTCAGCGTTCAGCTCATGGAGTACTTCCGCGATACCGGGACGAGCTTCAGAGACCTGCGCGACGAGGTACGGGATCGCGCCGGACCAGCGGGGCCGATGAGATCGTCGCCCGAGCGATCGCGCGCGGCGACATCCCCGAACAGACCCTGGTCGACATCGTCGACGTCATCTGGCTGCCGTTGCCGCGCAGCTACGGCGCAACGGTCTGAGCGAGCAGCCGATCGAGGGGCGGCGGCACGGCATCGAGGCTCAGGGCGCCGACCATGGCGCCCGCGTACCGCTCCTTGCGTCCGCCGACGCTGCCCAGGAATCTGTGCAGTTGGCACTCGACGGGCCGCCCTTGCTGGGCCGGCTGCTTCTGGAAGGTGCGGAACCGGGCGAGGTCGCCCTGCGCCTCGAGAACCTCCTCGGCGCACTCGACCCCCAGGGCGCGCAGAAGCTCCTCCTCGAGATCACGATCGCAGGCGAACACGAGCTCAGTGGCGAGCAGCCGATCGAAGTGGGATCGCTCGGCCGCATCGCACAGCCCGGCCACCCGCAAGCCGAGGCCATCCGGTCCGACCACACGGAAGTACCGCGCGACGCTCATGGCGCCGCCCATCGGGATCACGATCGCTCCCTCGGCACGCAGGTCGCGGGCCAGGCGGCCGGCCAGAGCCGTCACGGCCATCGCATCGCTGCCGCCCTCCACCAGCACGGCCAGCCGGATCCCCGACGCGGCTACCGCCTTGCAGAGCAGGTCGTCGACCGCAAAGTTGGCCGCGGCGCGAGCGCGGATCGCGCGTTCCAGGCCGTCAATGCCCATGCCATCCTGCTCGCTCATTTCAGCAGGCGCGACAGCACCCGGTCGGCCAGCGGTTTGCCGCCGGTCTGGCAGGTGGGGCAGTACTGGAACGTCGAGTCGGCGTAGATCACCTGCCGCACCGTGTCGCCGCACACCGGGCACGGCAGCCCGGTGCGGCCGTGCACCTGCAGGTTGCTCTTCTTCTCGCCCTTGAGTTCGCTGGCCGAGACTCCGTCTGCGCGCTCGACTGCTGCTCGGAGAGTCGACTGGAGGGCCGCGTAGAGCCGGCCGGCGTCATCCGGACCCATATCGGCGGCCTTGAACGGCGACATCTTGGCCGCGTGCAGGATCTCGTCGGAGTAGGCGTTTCCGATCCCGGCGATGATCGACTGATTGCGCAGGACGCCCTTGATCTGCGCGCGGCCCTGCGTGGCGAGGATGCGGCGGAACACGTCTTCGGTGAAGCCCGGCTCCAGCGGCTCGGGCCCGAGCCGCGCGACGCCCGGCACTTCGTCAGCGCGCCGGACGAGCGAGATCGACAGGCTCTTCTTGGTTCCCGCCTCGGTGATGTCGAGGCCGGACCCGTCATCCAGCACCACCCGAGCTGCCAGCGGCCCCTTGCCAGGACCGCGCGGCATCGGCGCTGGGGCGACGTTGCGCCAGCGCAGCCAGCCGGCGCGCGCCAGGTGGATCAGCAGGTGCAGCTTCTGGTCGTCGATCGTGGTGATGTGCAGGTCGAGAAACTTGCCGTGCCGCGTCACGTCGGTGATCGTGGCGCCGAGCAGCACCGACAACGGCGGGTCGTAGGTCTTGAGCGCTGGGAAGGCCAGGATGTCGAGCCGATTCAGCACGCGCCCGCTCAGGCGCCGCGCCAGGTCGGTGGCGAGGGCCTGGACCTCCGGCAGTTCGGGCATGGGATCAACCGCGATCACGGGGCTCGAACAGCACGGTGGACGTCGCGATATCCGCCTGCACCAGCTTCACCTTCAGCGCGGTCCCCTTGGCCGTGTGCCCTGAGCACTCTGCGGTCACCGCCGGGTCGAGCAGCTGCACGACGCTGCCGCTCTTGTTCTGCGCGATGATGACGCCGTCGAAGGTCTCGCCGACGCGCGGCGCGAGCACGGCGGACTCGACCGCGTCGAGCGAGCGGTGATCGAGCTGTCCGGCCAGATTGTTGCTGCGCGCCATCTCGACCGGAAGGTCGGGCAAGGCAGTGCGCGCCCACTCCGGCACCGGCTGTCCGGCTTCAAGGGCTTCGCAGATGACCAGGCCGAAGCGGTCGACGAGCCGGCGCAGCGGGGCGGTGACGTGCGCGTAGGGCGCGCCGACAGCCGATTGCATCGTGGTGGCGGGGGGTGCGCCGTCGAACGGCGTGTATCCGGCTCCGCGGAACAGCGAGGCGGCGGCATGCAGGATCGCCAGGTGCTTCGGGTTGCTCCCGTCAAGGGTCGCGAGGTAGTCGCCGTATGCCTGCCCGACCGGCCACGGATGCCCGAGGGCCCGGGTCTGGTGACGGAACCGGTCGATCGATTCCGGGTCGGCATCCGGCATGGTGCGCAGGATGCCGACATTGCCCCTGAGCATGATGGTCGCAGCCTCCATGCCGGTCAACAGCGAGAGCTCGGCATTCCAGTTCTCGACGGGCAGTTGGGTGCGGCGGCTGGCGACGTAGCGCCCGTCGACCTTGTCGATGAGCACCTCGGGGATGTTGAGGCTCGCGCCGCCGCGCGCCCGCTCGAGTACGAGCCGTGCCTGCCCAACTTCCTTGAGCAGTCGAAGAGTTTCATCGGCCTGACCCAGGTTCAGCTGGCGCTGAACCCCCTCGTAGTCCAGGCGGCGGCGACTGCGCACTCGGCCGCGTGCGACCGTCGAACTGGTGACGTTGGCGTTCGCGTCGAGGGCGAACTCCCACACGAAAGCGCCCCGCGGTTGGCCCTCGAGCAGCGAGGCGGCTCCCTCGCTCAGGACGGTGGGATGCAGCGGGATGCGGCCATCCGCCGCATAGAGCGTCTGACCGCGCTTGTGGGTTTCGACGTCGAGGGCACCACCAGGAGCGACGAATGCCGGAACGTCGGCGATCGCATACCAGAAACGGTATCCAGCTCCCTCCCGCACGAGCTGGAGGGCCTGGTCGAGGTCGTTCGACCCGGCCGGATCGATCGTGACGAACTCGATGTCGGTGCGATCGGCGTCGGGCAGCGGCGCGGCCTGTGCCGCCGTGTCCGCCTCCGCCTGAGCGGCGGGAGGGAACTCGCGCTCGATCTTCAACTGCTCGGGAAGGGCGGCGAGGATCTTCGCGAGTTCGTCGTTCGCGGCATCCGGCCCGATGATCCGGGAGCTGGGTCGCAAGGACGTCGTGGGCACCGGACGAGCCTACGACCGTGCCGGCTGTTTTCTTGCGCGCCGCGGAGTAGGTGACGTCGCTGAATCAGCTGAGGGCACCGTGGAACGCGGCGATGGCCTCGTCGGCGTGGTCGCTGCGGATGTAGAAGGTGGCGCCATCCGATTTTCGACTGACAGCCAGGCCCGGGCCGCCGGTGAAGAGAAGCCCCCAGGTCCGCCCCGGGACCCGGCGCAGGCCAAGACCGCCGAACCTCACTGGATTGAGGTCGGCGGTAGTCAGTTCCTCGATGTCATCTCGCGGAATGTTCTGTTTCCAGATCGGCCAGAAGCCAAGACTTACCCGCTGCGTGTCGACGTCCAGGGTGATCCGGTTGACGATGCTGACGGTGCCGATCACGATCATCAGGGCAGCGGCCAGTGAGGCGCTTGCCGCGGCAAAGCTCTGATGGTGGAAGCCGCCCTCGAGGACGACCACCACAACGACGACCGCGGCGACGATGAGGAGGACTCCGATGGCGCGCATCCACGGCCGTGCTGCTGTGGATTCCTGAAAGGAGTCGGACGTGGACACCGGATGAGCCTACGACTGCCGACCGGCGCGAACCGAAATGGTGATTCAGGACAGGGGCAGCAGGTAGCCGTCAGCCGGGTCGCCGGTCACGAGTCCGTCGCGCAGGAGTCCCGCGAGGGCGCGTGCGAGCTGCTCGGCATCGGGCCAGAGCGCGGCAACCGCGTCGGACGGCACCGGAGCGTCGGCGCCGCGCAGTTCGCGCAGGATCACCCCGCGCACCTGTCGGTCTGACCCCTCGTACTTCTTCTGCCGCGGAGCCCGTGCGCCCTCGTAGTCGGGGTAGCCCGCCGCCCGCCAGGCGCACAGGCCGGCGATCGGGCACTCGGCGCAACGCGGCGCCCGTGCCGTGCACACCGTCTGCCCCAGCTCCATGACCCCGGCGTTCGCGAGACGGGCACGCTCCGCATCGAGCGGCAGCACCGCCTCCATCGCGTCGAGGTCGCGCCGGGTCCGCGGCACGCCGGGTTCGGCCTGCCCGCTGAGCACCCGTGCGAGCACGCGCCGCACGTTGGTGTCGACCACGGGAGTTCGCACGCCGTAGGCGAATGCGGCCACCGCGCGGGCGGTGTACGGGCCGATTCCCGGCAGGGCGAGCAGCTCGTCCACCTCCGACGGCACCCGGTTGCCGTGGCGCTCGACGATGGAGGTGGCCGCCGCGTGCAGGTTGAGAGCTCGACGCGGATATCCGAGCCTGTCCCAGGCGCGCACCGCCTCGCCGGGTGGCACCGCGGCGAGGTCGGCGGGGGAGGGCCAGCGCTCCAGCCACTCGGCGAGGCGCGGGATCACCCGCGCGACAGGGGTCTGCTGAAGCATGAACTCGCTGACCAGGATGCCCCATGCCGGGTAATCCGGATGCCGCCACGGCAGTTCGCGATGACCGGCCGCATACCAGTCGGCCACCCGCTCGCCGAGTTGGATCTCTCGGCCGCCTGTCACGCCTCAACAGTAGGCTGGCGTCATGGCCAGGTGGGCGCCTCAGCGCCGTGACACGATCCGCGCACTCGCCGACGAGCTGCTGCAGAACTATTCTCACGGCCGCGTCCTGGTCGGCATCGATGGTGCCGACGGCGCAGGCAAGACCGTGTTCGCCGATGACCTCGCGACCGAATTGCGCTCGATGGGGCATGAGGTGTTCCGCGCGAGCATGGACGACTTCCACCAGCCGCGAGCCCTGCGGTATGCCAAGGGCCGTGACTCGGCCGACGGGTTCTACGAAGACTCCTACGACTACTCGGCGTTCCGCCGGGTGCTGCTCGGCCCGTTCCGCATGGCCGGCTCGACGGGCTTCCAACTGAAGTTCTTCGACCTGAAGCGGGATGTCCCGTTCGACGCCGACTGGACGACCGGCCCGTCTGACGCGTTCCTGATCGTCGATGGGATCTTCCTGCTCCGCCCCGAGCTCGCGGGCATCTGGAACTTCTCGGTGTGGCTGGACGCACCCGACGAGGTCCGCAGGCAGCGGATGATCGCCCGCGACGGATCCCACCCCGAGTTCGACGAACCGCGCGGGCAGCGCTACCTGCTCGGCCAGGAGCGCTACCAGCGCGAGGTCTCGCCGCGCACCGCGGCATCCGCGATCATCGACAACGCCGACTACGACCACCCGCGCCGGCTCTTCGCCGACAGCTGCTAGCTGTCGGCGAACGTCGGGGCGCGACGTCGAGTCACGTGCCGACAGCTGCTAGAGCGCGATCCGCGCCACGACCTCGGCGGGCGTCAGGAACGCGCCGGTCCGCTCGACCTCGTGGACCAGCTGCACGATCTGCTCGTTGATGGGCGCGGCCACACCGCCCTTCTTCGCGGCCGCGACCACCGCCCCGTTGAGGAAGTCGATCTCGGTCAGCTGGCCGCGCCGAATGCTCTGCAGCGTCGATCCCGGATTCGGCACCGAGCCCATCCGCGACGCCAGCAGGCGCGGGAACCACGCCCCGAGCGCGAGCGGTGCCGAGCCGATCGCCCCGAGAAGGCGGCCGCTCACGCCTTGCACCCGGCCGAAATGGACGCCGAGGCGGCGCGCGACCCGGACCGTCTCGCGCATGCTCGCCGTCATCACCCTGCGTAGCCCGGGATCGGCGATGACCTGCTGCACGCTGAGTCCTGTGATCGCCGGCAGCGCGTTGACATGGTTGATGAGCAGCTTGGTCCATTGGGCGCCGACGATGTCGTCGGTGACCTCGACGGGAATGGCCTCCGACAACACTCCCACCACCTGCTCGAGCACCTCGTGCGAAGCGCCCGGCCCCGCGCCGACGATCAGGGGGAGCGCCGCGGTCACCGTGACCCGGCCCGGCTCGAGGTACGAGGCGGCGAAGAGCGCGAGCCCGCCGAGCAGCGGGGACTCCGGCAGCACCGAGCGGGTGACATCGAGGCCCCCTAGTCCGTTCTGCGCGACGAGCAGCGGCACGGTTGCGAGTACTTCGCGGTTGGCGCGCAGGGCGACAGCGGCATCCTGCGCCTTGGTCGCCAGGATCGCGAAGTCGGGCTCGGGAGTCACCAGAGTCTCGGAGGCGTCCACGTGCGCGACGTGCTCGCCCCACCCGCCGTCGAGTCGCAGGCCGTGCTGCTGGATCGCCGCCAGATTCTCTCCGCGCGCGGTCACCTCGACGTCGTGGCCCGCGCGATCGAGAAGGGCGGCCAGGGTTCCCCCGACCGCCCCTGCTCCGATGACCGCGATGCGCATGCATCGAGCCTATTCGGCCCGGCTCACACGCCCACGGGCTCCGACTCCGCGGCGAGCTGCTCGTCGGTCTCCGAGTTGCGCTCGATGGGTTTCGCCGCGCGAGGCAGCGTGCCGGCGGGCAGGAACAGGGCGACGACCGCGGTGGCGAGCACGACAGCAGCGCCGGTGAAGACCGCGGGGATCGCGGCATCCACATAGCCGGTCGGAGTGAGCTGACCGCCTGCACCGGTGAAGACGGCCGTCAGCACGGCGATGCCGAGGGCGACGCCGATCTCACGGACGGTCGAGTTGGTGCCGCTGGCTTTGGCGCTGTCCTCGGGCCGCATGTTGGCGAGCACCGCGGTCGACGACGGGGCGAACACCAGTCCCATGCCGATCCCGGCCGAGATGAACGCGGGCAGCATCGTGGTGTACGGCACGGTCGCCGAAATGCTGAGAGCCAACCAGAACAGTCCGGCTGACTGGAACAGCAGGCCCGCGACGATCAGGGTGCGCGTGCCGATCCGCCCGGCGAAGATGCCGGCGAGGGGGGCGACGACCATCGGGGCCATCGTCCACGGGGTGGTGAGCAGCGCCGCCTCGAGCGGCGAGTGGCCCTGAACGATCTGCAGGAACTGGATCAGGATGAAGACCGCCCCGAACATCCCGAAGCTGAATCCGAACCCGACCAGGTTGGCGACGCTGAAGCTGCGGTCGCGGAACAGGCGGAGCGGCAGCAGGGGAGCGGGGTGCCGCATCTCCCAGACGAAGAACGCTGCCAGCAGCACGGAGCCGGCGATCAGGGAGCCGATGACCTCGGTGCTGTCCCAGCCCGCCGGGTTGCCGCGGACGATGCCGAACACGATGCCGAGCACGCCGAGACCGGCGAGCAGCACCCCGACGACGTCGGCGCGGACCTTCTCGCCGAAGGCGTTGGGCAGCACCGCCAGGATGATCGGGATGGCGATGATGCCGACCGGCACGTTGATCCAGAAGATCCCCTGCCAGTTCCAGCCCTCGACGACCGCGCCGCCGATCAGCGGGCCGGCCGCGACTCCGAGGCCCGCGATCCCGCCCCAGATGCCGATGGCGAGCGGGCGCCGCCGCGGCTCGACCGAGCCGGCCAGTAGCGAGAGCGACAGCGGCATGATGCCGGCCCCTCCGAGGCCCTGCACGGCGCGGGCGATGATCAGTTGCGTCGGGTCGGTCGCGAATGCGGCCGCGGCAGATGCGAGGGTGAAGATGGCGATGCCGACCGCGAACACGGTGCGGCGGCCGAAACGGTCGCCCATGGCGACCGCGAAGAGGATGAGGCTGGCGAAGACCAGCGTGTAGGCGTTGATGAACCACTGCAGCTCCTCGACCGAGGCGTGCAGCGAGGTGTGCAGCACCGGGAGGGCGTTGGTCATCACGAGGTTGTCGAGGGTGGCCATGAACATCGGGATGCCGGTGGCCAGAAGGACGAGGCCGAACGGGGTCCGACGCGCGGCGGCTGCGGTGGCGGTCATGTGATCTGCTCCATAAGAGGTTATCGAATGATTACATGTGGAGATTAGTAATCGCTTGATACCATGTCAAGCGTGACCATCGAAATTCGCGACATCGCCGCAGAGCCCGCCTCTCGCATGCGTTCCGGCGATCGTCGAGAGCTCATCCTCGAGGCGGCGACCGCGGTGTTCGGCGAGCGGGGCTACTTCGGCGCCACCACCGACGCGGTCGCGAGGGCGGCAGGCGTCAGCCAGCCGTACGTCGTGCGGATGTTCGGCACCAAGGAGGCGCTCTTCCTCGAGGTGCTCCACCGCGCGCTCGGCAAGTTGATGACCACCTTCCGCGCCGCGCTCGTGGACACGACGCCGCTGCCGGAGGGGATCGACGACCTCCCCCATGTGCGCATCGGCCGCGCCTACGCCGATCTGCTGAGCGACCGCGGGCTGCTGCTCAGCCTGATGCACGCCTTCATCCTCGGAGCGGACCCGGTCATCGGCAAGGCAGCGCGCGCGGGCTTCCTCGATGTCTACAAATTCCTGCGCTCCGAAGCCGGTTTCAGCGCGGATGAGGCCGACATCTTTCTCGCGCACGGCATGATGATGAACACGATGGTGGGATTGCGCATGGCCGACGAGTACGCGGGTGGCGACCCCTGCGCCAAGGATCTGCTCGAGACCGCCCTTCCCAACAAGCTCGACCTGCTCCTGAGCACCAGCGCGGAGAGCGCCCCGAAACGGTGACGAGCGGCATCCTGCTTGTCGACAAGCCCGGCGGCGTCACCAGCCACGATGTGGTGTCGCGCGCCCGGCGTGCGCTCGGCACCCGCAAGGTCGGGCATGCGGGCACCCTCGATCCGATGGCGACGGGGCTGCTCATCCTCGGCGTCGACAGTTCGACGCGGTTGCTGACTTATCTGGTGGGCCTGGGCAAGCAGTACACCGCGACGATCCGCCTCGGGCAAGGCTCGACGACCGACGATGCCGATGGAGAGCTCTCGCAGCCGGTGGATGCCACGGGCCTCACCCGCGCGCAACTCGACGCGGGCATCGCCGAGCTCACCGGCGACATCTCACAGGTGCCGTCGACGTTCAGCGCCATCAAGGTGGACGGCAGACGCTCATACGAACGCGCCCGTTCCGGCGAACAGGTCGCGCTCGCGGCCCGCGCCGTGACGGTTTCGCGCTTCGAGATCGTCGCCGAGCGCAGCGATGCGCCGTTCCTCGATCTGGACGTGGTGGTCGACTGCTCATCGGGCACCTACATCCGCGCCCTGGCTCGCGATCTGGGCGCCGGGCTCGCCGGAAAGGGTGGGGCGCTTGGCGGGCACCTGACGGCCTTGCGCCGCACGGCGGTCGGCCCCTTCATCGTCGCGGATGCCGTACAGCCCGACGCGATCGGGCCCGAGGCGGTGCGCGATCCGGCCGGGGTGGCCGAGCAGTTGTTCCCGTCCGTCCGGTTGGCGCAGGAGCAGGTGGCCGATCTCGCCCAGGGCAAGAAGGTGACCGTCGAGGCGGCGGATGCCGAGGTGGTGGCCGCGGTAGCGGCATCCGGTCGTCTGGTCGGCCTGGTCTCGGTGCGCGCGGGGGTCGCTCGCGTGCTCGTCAACTTCCCGACCGCGGAGGTGCTCGCGTGATCACGGTGTTTACCATCGTCCAGGTCGCGGTCGCCTGCGCCGCCGGGCTGCTGTGCCTGGTGATCGGCTTGGCGGGCCGTCGTCCGAACGATCTGACCCTGGGAGCACTCGTGGTCGTCGAACTGCTGCTGCTGGCGCAGCTCGTGATCGCGCTGATCTCGCCGGGTCTCGGCAACCACCCGATGGGCAGCGTGCCGCTGTTCTACGTCTACCTGATCAGCGGGCTGCTGATCCCGCCGCTCGCGGTGTTCTGGGCGCTGATCGAGCGCACCAGGTGGAGCACGGTCGTGCTCGGAGTCGCCGCCTTCGCGATCGCCGTCATGGTGGTCAGGATGGCGCAGATCTGGGCCCAGCAGTCGGCCTGAACCACCGGATAGTCTGGAAGGCGATGTCCGTTCCGCAGAACACCGAGAACCCGGCTACTTCAGCGCCGGCGGCCGTGTCACGGCGCACCGGGAGCGGCGTCGGGCGCGTTCTGGTCGCCGTCTATGCGGTGCTGGCGATCGCCGCGACCGGCCGGTCGGTGTTCCAGATCATCGACCGTTTCACGGAGGCGCCGCTCGCATTCGTGCTCTCGGCTGTGGCCGGCGTCATCTACATCGTCGCGACCATCGCGCTCGGTGCCCGGTTGCGCACGCTGGCCCTGGTGACGATCAGCGTCGAACTGATCGGCGTGCTCGTGGTCGGCACCCTCAGCCTGGTGGCCCCGGCTCTGCTCGGGCTCCACTCGCTGGATCCCTTCGGCCGCGACTCGACCGTGTGGAGCGCATACGGCGCCGGTTACCTTCTCGTGCCGCTCGTGCTGCCGGTGCTGGGCCTGCTGTATCTGCGCGGTCGGTCAGCGCGACCCGTGAAGGACTGACCGTGCAGTTCTTCGACGGGTTGGGCGGGGTGCCCGCCGGATTCGGACCGTCCGCGGTCACCATCGGCAAGTTCGACGGTCTGCACGTCGGTCACCGCAGCGTGCTGCGGCAACTGCGCGAGCTCGCCGACCAGCGCGGCTTGACCGCCACCGTCGTGACGTTCGACCGCAATCCGCTGCAGCTGCTCGCCCCCGAGAGGTGCCCGGATGCCCTGGTGGGCAACGCGAAGAAGCGCGAACTCCTGGCGGGCGCCGCAGTCGACGCGACGCTGATGCTCCGATTCGATCAGGCGCTCGCCGCCGAGTCGGCCGAGAGCTTCATCGACACGGTCCTGGTCGGAGCTCTGCACGCCCAGGTCGTGCTCTGCGGCTCGGACTTCCGCTTCGGAGCCCGGGGTGCCGGCGATGTCGAGCTGCTGCGGCAGGCGGGCGTCGCGCACGGCTTCGACGTGGTGATCATGGAGGACCTGCAGCTCGACGGTGCTTCCGGGTCGCGCGGTGCCTCCGGGTCGCGCCGTGCTTCCGCCACCTGGGTGCGCGAGCTGCTCGCCGAGGGGCGGGTGCGCGATGCCGCAGCGCTGTTGGCACGGCTGCCGAGCATCCAATCGACGGTCGTCCACGGCGCTCAACGGGGTCGCGAGCTCGGCTACCCGACGGCGAACCTCGATCCGGTCATCGAGGGGTACCTTCCGGCCGACGGCGTCTACGCCACCTGGGCCATCGTCGACGGGGTGAGCCATGGTGCTGCGACCTCGATCGGCAACAATCCGACCTTCGACGGCATCCCGCAGCATCAGGTGGAGACGCATCTGTTCGACCAGAAGCTGGATCTCTATGACCGGCCGATCGAGCTGCAATTCGTCGAGTACCTGCGGCCCATGAACAAGTTCGCGTCGACCGAGGCTCTGATCCAGCAGCTGCGCGAGGATGACGCGAAGATCAGGCAGATCCTGGCGTCCGAGCCGGCGCCGCTCTGACTCACACCGCCGGCACCAGCTCCGACCGGTGGATGAGCGCTGCCGCCCCCACCAGCGGCCCGTCGCTGGACAGCGCAGACGGCACCACGCGCACGGCGCGGATGTAGTCGAATTCGGTCCGCTGGGCGATCGGCTCGGCGATGAAGCCGAAGAGGTCGGGCGTGACGTGCGAGAACCCTCCACCGATCGCCACGAGTTCGAGGTCGAGCAGCGCGGTCGCCGAGGCGATCGCACGACCGATCGCCGTCCCGGAGCGCCTGACCGCCCGGATCGCGACCTCGTCGCCTGCCGCGTATGCGATCCCCAGGTCTTCGCCCGTGCTGCCGGTGAAGCCTTGGGAGCGCGCCCAACTGACGGTGTGCGGGCCGGAGGCGACCGCCTCGAGGCAGCCGTGACCGCCGCATGGGCACGGATCGTCGAAACCGGCGACCTCGATGTGCCCGATGTGGCCCGCGTTGCCGCTCGGGCCGGCGACGGTCTGGCCGCCGAGGATGAGTCCGCCGCCCACCCCCGTCGACACGACCATCCCCATCACATTGTCGACACCCTGGGCTGCGCCGATCCAGTGCTCGGCGAGCGTGATGCAGAGGCCGTCCATGCGCAGCGTGATCGGCACGCCGGGTGCGCTCTTGTGCACAAGCGCCTGCACCTGGTCGCGCAACGGATATCGACGCCAGGCCGCGAGATTCAGGGGTGAGACGGCACCATCGCGCACGACGATCGGCCCTGCGGCGCCGATCCCGACCCCGATCAACTCGGCTCCGGCCGGACGTGCCGCGAGCGCCTGGACGACGACGCTGTCGACGGATGCCGCGAGTTCACCAGACGACCGCGCCGGCCCGGTGGGCTGCCGGAAGCGCGTGCCCGCCAGGATCACCCCCTGCGGGTCGACGAGAGCGGCCTCAACCTTGGTACCACCCAGGTCGAGCGCGAGCGCAAGGGGCGCGCTCGCCCGCGGTGCCGAGGTCATAGCCGCAAGCGTAGCGAGCCGGGCGCGGGGCCCGGCGCCGGGGGTGAACCCTAGGCTGGACCCCGTGGAGGCAACGGTGCGGATCGAGCGGGTCATCGACCTCCCGCGCGCCATCGTCGTCGACGCGCTGGTCGATCCGGTGCTGGTCGAGGGCTGGCTCGACCCGGTGCGCGGCCTCGCGGACTTCCCCGATGTCCGGGTTTCCACCGAGGAGGTCCCCGGCGGCACGCGAGGCAGCTCGACCCGGGTCACGGTCGACATCGCGATGCCCGAACCGCGCTTCCGGCGTCCGCTGGAGCAGACCTGGCTGACCCGCCTCGACCAGCTCGAGAATCTGCTGCGCGGGCACCCGACCGTCTGGCCCGTCGAACAGCTCGCCCCGGCCCGCACGCGACGCGCGAACTAGACTCGTCTGATGCACTCGCCCACCCCGTCACCCGGAGCACCGGCGGTGCCGGCTGCCGTCGCGCTCGCTCCGGCCGAACGCGCGGTGCGCATGCTCGGCGGCGACCTCACCGAACGCAGCCTGCGCCTGCACTTGGAGGGGCTCAGCGGTGTCGACGCCGTGGGCCTCGAGCAGCGCGCTGCGGGTCTCGGCACCCGGTCGATCAAGACCACGTCGAAGGCCTGGGCGCTCGACAAGATCATCGAGCTCATCGACCTGACCACGCTCGAGGGGGCGGACACGCCCGGCAAGGTCCGATCGTTGGTCGCGAAGGCGCTGACGCCCGATCCTTCGGATCTGACCGCACCGCGCGTCGCGGCGGTGTGCGTCTACGGCGATATGGTTCCGGATGCCGTGGCCGCCCTCGGCGCCGCTCATGGCGACCCTGACGCCGGACTGGTCTCGGTCGCCGCGGTCGCCACGGCGTTCCCCAGTGGACGGGCGAGCCTCCGGGTCAAGCTCGCCGACACCGCCGACGCGGTGTCGAACGGTGCCGACGAGATCGACATGGTGATCGATCGCGGGGCATTCCTCTCCGGCCGCTACGGCGAGGTGTTCGAGCAGATCGTCGCGGTGAAAGAGGCCTGCCGCCGAGACGACGGCAGTTACGCGCATCTCAAGGTGATCCTCGAGACCGGCGAGCTGAACACCTACGACAACGTGCGCAGGGCATCCTGGCTGGCGATCCTGGCCGGCGGCGACTTCATCAAGACCTCCACCGGCAAGGTGGCTCCGGCAGCGACCCTGCCGGTCACCCTGCTCATGCTCGAGGTCGTGCGCGACTGGTACCGCCTGACCGGCGAACGGGTCGGCGTGAAGCCGGCCGGCGGCATCCGCACCTCGAAGGATGCGATCAAGTACTTGGTGACGGTCGCCGAGACCGTCGGCGAGCAGTGGTTGCAGCCGCACCTGTTCCGCTTCGGCGCCTCGAGCCTGCTCAACGACGTGCTGCTGCAGCGCCAGAAGCTGACCACCGGCCGCTACAGCGGCCCCGACTACGTGACATTGGACTGAGACTCATGGCCGACATCATTCAGACGAGCGGCTTTCTCGACTACGCACCCGCGCCCGAGTCGACGAGCATCCTGCACCTGCAGAAGAGCTACGGGCTCTTCATCGACGGTGCGTTCGTGACGGGGCACGGCACGCCGTTCGCCAGCGATCTCGCCTGCCACCGAGAAGCACATCGCCGAGATCGCGACCGCGACACCGAAGGATGTCGATACGCGCGGTCGCCGCCGCGCGGCGCGCGTACGACAAGACCTGGTCGAAGCTGAGCGGGGCCGACCGCGGCAAGTACCTGTTCCGCATCGCACGGCTCGTGCAGGAGCGCGCGCGCGAGCTCGCCGTCGCCGAGAGCCTCGACAACGGCAAGCCCATCAAAGAGAGCCGTGACGTCGACGTGCCCCTGGTCGCCGCCTGGTTCTTCTACTACGCGGGCTGGGCAGACAAGCTCGATCACGCCGGGCTCGGCGCGAACCCCCAGGCACTCGGCGTGGCCGCGCAGATCATCCCGTGGAACTTCCCGCTGCTCATGCTCGCCTGGAAGATCGCGCCCGCGCTCGCCGCAGGCAACACCGTCGTGCTCAAGCCCGCCGAGACCACCTCGCTGACCGCGCTGCTGTTCGCCGAGATCGTGCAGCAGGCCGAGCTGCCGAACGGGGTGGTGAACATCGTGACCGGTGCGGGTGAGACGGGCGCGGCGCTGGTGCGGCATCCGGATGTCAACAAGGTCGCGTTCACCGGATCGACCGCCGTGGGCCGCGAGATCGCGAAGGCCGTCGCCGGAACGGGCAAGAAGGTCACCCTCGAACTCGGCGGCAAGGCCGCGAACATCGTGTTCGACGATGCGCCGATCGACCAGGCCGTCGAGGGCATCGTCAACGGCATCTTCTTCAACCAGGGCCACGTCTGCTGCGCCGGATCGCGCCTGCTGGTGCAGGAGAGCGTTCACGACGAGGTCGTCGACCGGCTGAAGACGCGACTCTCCACCTTGCGGCTCGGCGACCCGCTCGACAAGAACACCGACATCGGGGCGATCAACTCGCGCGAGCAGCTGGAGCGCATCCGCGAGCTCAGCGACATCGGCGAGGCCGAGGGCGCCGAGCGCTGGACCGCGCCGTGCGTCATCCCCGAGAACGGGCTTCTGGTTCGCTCCGACGATCTTCGACAACGTCAGCACCTCGTCGCGCATCGCGCGGGAGGAGATCTTCGGACCGGTGCTCAGCGTGCTGACCTTCCGCACCCCGGCCGAGGCGATCGCCAAGGCGAACAACACGCCCTACGGCCTGTCTGCGGGCATCTGGAGCGACAAGGGCAGCAAGATCCTCGCCGTGGCCGACAAGTTGCGCGCCGGCGTGATCTGGGCGAACACCTTCAACCGCTTCGACCCGGCCTCGCCGTTCGGCGGCTACAAGGAGTCGGGCTACGGCCGCGAGGGCGGCCGCCAAGGGCTGGCCGCCTATCTGAAGGGAGCGGGCAAGTGAGTCGTCTGACCGTCCCCAAGACCTACAAGCTGTACATCGGCGGCGCGTTCCCGCGCAGCGAGAGCGGGCGCACCTACGAGATCACCACGGCGAAGGGGGCCTTCCTCGCCAACGCCGCGCAGGCCAGCCGCAAAGACGCGCGGGATGCCGTGCTCGCCGCCCGCGCGGCCCAGTCCGGTTGGGCGAGCGCCACGGCCTACAACCGCGGCCAGGTGCTGTACCGCATCGCCGAGCTGCTCGAGGGTCGTCACGCCCAGTTCGTCGACGAGCTGAAGGCCTCCGAGGGGCTGTCGACCGCGGCGGCGGCCAAGCAGGTGGACGAGGCCATCGACACCTGGGTCTGGTACGCGGGCTGGACCGACAAGTACGCCCAGGTCGCCGGATCGGGCAACCCGGTCGCCGGCCCGTACTTCAACCTCTCGGTGCCCGAGCCGACCGGCGTGGTCGCGATCGTGGCGCCGCAGGGCGGCTCGAGCCTGCTCGGGCTGGTCAGCGTGCTGGCGCCCGCCCTGGTGTCGGGCAATGCGGTCGTCGTGGTCGCCGATCAGGCGCATCCGCTCAGCGCGATCAGTCTCGCCGAGGTGCTCGCCACCAGCGACGTGCCCGGGGGAGTGGTCAACATCCTGACCGGATCGCCCGCCGAGATCGCGCCCTGGCTCGCCTCCCATGCCGACGTGAACGCGCTCGACCTGACCGGCGCCGGTGAGCTCGAGTGGATCGACCTGCAGATCGCGGCCGCCGACACCCTGAAGCGCGTGGTGGAGCCCGAAGCCGGGGGTTCCCGCTCGCTCGCTCGACCGCATCCTCGCCTTCACCGAGACGAAGACCGTCTGGCACACGAAAGCGCTGATCTGAGCGGTGTTTCGCGGGCCGGCGGGCTTCAGAGCTCGTCGATCAGCCGACGGAAGAACCGGATCCCGTCGAGGTAGGTCGACACCCGGATGCTCTCGTCGATGGCGTGCAGCGCTTCGCGCTCTGCGAGCGTGAGGTCGAAGGGCAGGAAGCGGTAGACCGTGTCGCTGATCCGGCTGAAATAGCGGGCGTCGCTGGCCTGGATCATGATGAACGGGCTCGGGATGGTGCGCGGGAAGGTCGCGGCGATCGCCCGGGTCAGCGCATCCCAAGCCGGTCCCTCGCGGCGCGACACCGGCGGCGGGTCGCTGCCGTAGACCAGTCTCACCCGCACCTCGTCGCCCACGACGGCGCGGATGTCGGCCACCGCCTGCTCGACCGTCGAGCCTGTCGCGATCCGTACGTTCACCATCGCGGTCGCCCGCTCAGCCAGCACGTTGTCGCCTGCGCTGCCGCTCAGTCGCGTCACCGCGCGCGTGGTTCGCACCACGGCGGCCTGTTCCGGGCCGGAGCGCGCCATCAGCCGCGCGAGCGGCCAACGCACTCTCCGCGCGTGCCGGTAGAGCCAGCCGCGCAGGCCGGATGCTCGTGCCGAGACGGCCTCGAGCATCGCGATGCTCGGCTCGGGCAGTGACGCCCGCGACGGGTGCTCCTCGAGCCGCAGGATCGCGCGAGCCAGCACTGCGGTCGCGCCGTTCGGGGCCGGGGTCGCCGCGTGCCCGCCTCGCTTTTCGACGATCAACTCGACCCCGGCGATGCCCTTCTCGCTCAGCCCGATCATCGCGATCGGGCCGTCGACACCCGGCAGCAGCCCCTCGACGATCGCGCCGCCCTCGTCGATCACCAGTCCGGCTCGCACCCCGCGCGACTCCAGGAGCGCGACGATCGCGGCGGCACCCGCGCCCTGCGTCTCCTCGTTGTGCCCGAAGCTCAGGTAGACGTCGCGCGCCGGCCGCTCCCCGGAGGCGAGCGCCCCCTCCACCGCCTCGAGGATGGAGCACAGCATCCCTTTGTCATCGATCGCCCCGCGGCCCCAGATGCGCTGCTCGTCGCCCTCGCCGATGATCTCGGCGGCGAACGGCGGATGCGTCCAGCCCGGCTCGTCGGCCGGGACCACGTCGTAGTGCGCCATCAGCACTGCGGGCTCTCCGCCCTCCGGGTCGCGGCCGGGCCAGCGGAACAGCAGGCTCCCGCCAGCGACCAGCTCGGGCTCGAGCGAGTGAACTCGCGGGTAGAGCCGCGCCAACTCGTCGCGGAACCGCGCGAACACGGCCGCGTCGACCTGCGTCTCGTCGGCGCGCGACACCGTCGGGATGCGGATCAAGGCTTGCAGGTGCTCGACGGCGAGCGCGGCATCCATGAAGACAATCTACGTCGCGGAGCCCTTGCTCCAGTCGACGACCACGTCGTTCGGCCCGTCGCCCAGCATCGCGTGCAGCTTCGACCCGGGGAACAGCAGCGGCAGCGCGCTGGCCGGCACCGGATTGCCGACCTGGATCTGGTACGGCGTCGGCACACCCGTCGCGACCGTGAGCGTCAGCGCCTGCACGTCGATGCCGTCGGCGTTCTTCACGCCGATCTGCGCGTTGGCGACCAGCACCACGGTGATCGGCTTGCCGTTGGCCAGCACCCAGGCCGCGCTGTTGTGACCTTCGCTGCGCGGCATGGTGATGGTGGGCACCGGCGTGTTGAAGTCGATGGCGACTTTGGAGTGATCGGCCTCTTCGACGCGCACGGCGACGACCGCCGATCCCGAGGAGAGCTGCGGCAGGTAGATCTCCTGGATGCGCTGCACGGCCTGCGCCTGGTACGGCTGCTGGCCGTCGAGCATGACCTTGAGCGTGATCGTGCACTTGCGCTCGGTCAAGCCGTTGCCGACCTGCAGGGTCATGCCGGACATCTGCACGCCGAGCACCTCGCCCCGCCCGATCAGGGGGCTGGACATGATCGCGCTGTCGGGCGAGCCGATCAGATCGCCGAAGAATCCCACGCTGGCCTGCTCTCTGTTCGGGGTCACGTCCACCGATGCGCGTCGCCGCCGACGGCGCAAGGGTATTGCCGCGGATAAGCTGGGGGCAATGAGCAATCGGGGCGCCGCGCGAGGTGGAGCACAGAATCGCGACCGCTACGGCGCCCCGGCCTTCCGGCGCATGGCCCTGGCACCGGGTCTGCTGGCGGTCATCGTGCTCGTCGCAGGCTTCGCCCTGATCGAGGGCGCCGGGTTCATCATCATCCGGTACGTGGTCGCGATCCTGGCCTTGATCATCGGCTACTTCGCGTTCCAGGCGAAGCAGTGGTGGTGGATGCCGCTGCTGCTGGCGATCGCCGTCATCTGGAATCCGGTGGTCCCTTTCGGGTTCTCGGGCATCTATTGGTACGGCGCGCAGTACCTCGCGATCGTCGTGTTCATCCTGACCGCGATCTTCATCAAGGTCCCCCTCAGCGAGGCCGAGAAGCCGGGTCGAGCGCGCTGATCACCTGCAGGAGGCCCAAATGGGCTAAAGTGTGAGTGCGCCTCTCCCACCGGCAAAAGCCGGGTTCTGGGATCAGGGTCCTTGCGACCTGGGGCAGCACCACCTCCCTCAGTTTCACCTCTCTGGGGTTCGGGGCTCATCGCCACCGAGAGCCGGAGCTTCATCACAGCCGGTGGACGACTCGTCGTCCACCCGAGGAGCAGCATGGCCACAACCGGCCGCAATTCCGGAAACCAATCCGGCAAGACCAAGTCGGGCAGCAAGGCCGGCAGCCGTCAGGCTGCTCGCCGCGGCGCGCCGCAGCAGCGCCGCCGCCAGCACCAGGACGAGGCGGGCGTCATCCCGGTGCTCGCCCGCACCGTGCGCGCCATCGAGAACTCGGCGGAGCGCGGCAAGGTCAACCCGGCCAACCGCACGCGATTCCGCGTGGTCGCGGTGCTGGTGCGCGAGGAACGCACCCGCATCAAGTCCGACACGGGCCTCAGCGATGCCGAGCGGACGAAAGAACTGACCCGCCTCGACGGGATCGCCACCATCATGGCGAAGACGGCCGCGCGCGACACCACACTCATCCAGCTCCTCACCGACAACGCGCCTCTGACGCCCGCCGCGCAGGAGATGCGCAGGGCGATGCTCATGGAGGCCGGCGGCGATCTCACACCGGACGACCTCATCGTCGTTACCGAGGCACCAGCCAAGCCGGTCGTCGAAGAGCGCCAGGTCGTGCCCCACTCGGTCAAGCAGTTCCAAATGTCCAATCCCTTCCTGGCGCCCGACTTCAGCGCGGTGGCCGCCCCCGCCCCGCGCGCCAACCGCTTGGCCAACTGGGAGCTCATCGAGCCGCTGTTCCGCTCGTTCGAGGTGGGAGTGGGAGGCGCGGCCAGCATGGAGCTGCCCGACGCCCGTTCGCTCGCGACACCCGGCGGCATCGAACTGATGCGCCACCAGGCGCGGTTCATCGAGAGCGCCCGTGCGGGGCACCGCACCTACCTGCTCGCCGATGAGCCGGGTCTGGGCAAGACCGCACAGGCCCTGCTCGCGGCAAATGTCACCGGGTCGTACCCGTTGCTGGTGGTCGTGCCCAACGTGGTGAAGGTCAACTGGGCCCGCGAGGTCGAGAAATGGACCCCGCAGCGCGCCGCGACCGTCGTGCACGGCGATGGCGACGACATCGACGCCTTCGCCGACGTCGTGATCGTCAACTACGAGGTGCTCGACCGGCACGTCGCCTGGCTCAGCCGTCGCGGCTTCAAGGGCATGGTGGTCGACGAGGCCCACTTCATCAAGAACAAGGAGTCGCAGCGCTCCAAGAACGTGCAGGCGCTCTCCAAGAGCATCCGGGCGGTGACGCCCAAGGCGCTGATGGTCGCGCTGACCGGAACCCCGCTGATCAACCAGATCGAGGACTTCCGGATGATCTGGCAGTTCCTGGGCTGGATCGACGACAAGAAGCCGCTGCCCGAGCTGATGATGCGCCTCGAGGACACCGAGTTGGACCCGGGCGATCCCGGCTTCTTCCGCGCGGCCCGCGACGCGGTGGTCGACATGGGCATCGTGCGGCGCAAGAAGGTGGATGTCGCGGCCGACATCCCCGCGCGTCGCGTCGCCGACATCCCGGTCGAGCTCGACGGCGAGGCCGGGCGCTCGATCCGAGAGGCCGAGGCCGCGCTGGTGGCACGGCTCGTGGAGCGCTACCGCCGCGTGCTCGCCACGCGCCCCGAATCCGACCCGGACGACCTCATCCGCCTGGTGGCTGCCGCAGAGCTCGAAGAAACCCGTCAGGCGGGGGGCGACGGCAGCGGAGACAACGTCTTCACGATGGTGCGCAAGATCGGCCAGGCCAAGGCGACGCCGGCCGCCGACTACACGGTCAACCTGGCGCGCAACGTCGGCAAGGTGGTGTTCTTCGCCAAGCACATCGACGTCATGGACACGGCCGAGAAGCACTTCGCCGCCGCGGGCCTCACGACCGTCTCGCTGCGCGGCGACCAGACCTCGAAGGCCAGGCAGTTGGCGATCGACGCGTTCACCAACGATCCGGATGTTGCCGTCGCGGTCTGTTCGCTGACCGCGGCCGGGGTCGGGGTCAACCTTCAGGCCGCGTCGAACGTCGTGCTCGCCGAGTTGAGCTGGACGAACGCCGAGCAGACCCAGGCGATCGACCGGGTCCACCGGATCGGGCAGGAGCTTCCGGTGACCGCCTGGCGCATCATCGCGGCGGGCACGCTCGACGGGCGCATCTCGCAGCTCATCGACGCCAAGGCAGGTCTCGCAGCGCGCGCCCTCGACGGTGAGACCGCGCTCGATGCCGCCGAGGGCTCGGTGCAACTCGAGGCTCTCGTCGCGGTGCTGAAAGATGCCGTGTCGGATCTCTGAGGCCCCGGGCGCGACGGCGTGGTGAACAGTGCGCAAACTCTCAACTATCTAGTGAGACTTGACGGGTTGTCCCGACTGCCAGGCTGAGTAATGTCTTCATCACTGGAAGACGGAGCCGCAAGGCGAAGTCGGAAGGTAACAGAAAGGCCCTCGGGTCTCGACGAACCGCTCGTGCAGATGCTTTCGGGTATCGGCTTCGGGTGGAACGCGGAACCGGGGGCCTTTCGTTGTCCCCGCGAACAATGTCCTCCCAACCGAGGACACCCCCACTGGGGACAGCGGCACGCATTCCCTTCTGCGTATCTTCGGTAGTGCACTAGTTGGGGGACTAGCGGCGGCGGTGGTCCTGTCACCACGCGATTCCGAGATACGGGGGTAGATCGGAACCCGCAGACGGACCGCCGCCGCCAGTATTTTCCGGGCGCAATTGTTTTTTCCGGACCCCCATCCGGTCGCGTGAGCGCTTGTCGCCGCGGCTGGGCCGAGGGCCGGCGTTCCCAACCGGTCGGCTCTCGTGTGCCGCTCGCACGCAGCCCGGCAGAGTCTCAACTATCTAGCGAGACTTGACGGCTTGTGAGCCGACCACCGCTGAGTAATCTCTAGTCAACCGATAAGGCGCAACCCGAAACGAGCGAGACGCATCAGAAATGGTGCGGAACGCGAGCTACGGGCCGCAGCCGGGGTCGAGGTGGTCAGCCGCAAGGCGGGCCGGCTCGACGCATCGAGGTCAGCTGAGAAGGCAGATGGGCTTCCACGCCCGTGTGCTCATCACGCTGCCGAGGTGGTCGGAGCCGCAAGGCTCCGGCGCTGGCCGCGGGCTTCGGCACCGCTGAGGGCTCGTCTCTCAGCCGCTGCGGAGCTGCCCTGACCTGAGAGCTCGCGGGTCGTGGCGCGTCGGATCTGTCACAGAAGTGCCCCGGATCTAGAGCCGGGGCACTTCGTGGTTTAAGCGGTGCGGCTGCTGTTCTCGGTCCGTCCTCGAACGATGCCGATGAACGTCTCGACGGCGGGCGTCGTGCGGTCGATGGGCCAGACCAGGCTGATCGTGGTGGGGGCAGCATCCCGAAGACCTCTGGCGATCACGTCGCGACGGCTGAGCATCCGCGCCACCGACTGCGGCATCGTCGCGATTCCGACGCCGGCGGCCACGAGCTCGACGGTGGCGGCGTCCTGACCGTCGAGCATCGTCTCGGGTGCCAGCTCGTCGAATCCGATCGTCTCGTTCGACCCGAGCGCCGAAAACAGATGATCGCGGGAGGTCACGACGACCTGCTGCTCGTCGTACAGGCGGATGGCGCTGAACTCCTCGTCGGCCGCGACGTCGCGCAGGAACGCGGCATCCGCGGTGCGGTCGCGCAACGCGGCCAGCACCTCATCGGTGGGGGCGGGTCGCAGGTCGAGGCGCTGGTTCCGCATCCGGTCATTCCAGATGCGCGCCCACTTGGTCGGTGTCACGCCGGGCACGAACAGGACGGTCAGGGGCGGGAGCCGGTGAGCCTGCTGGGCGGGGGCCATGTTCTCAGGCTAACGACGGCGGCCGTTTCTCACGACGAGGGGCCCGGTAGCCTGGTCGCATGGCCGCGAAGACTCAGACGATGAAACCCGAGACCGCGGCGAAGAAGCTCGAGGTGCTGCTGACGGCGACGCCGGAGTCGTTCCGCGATCACGACATCACCCGCGAAGAGCTGGCTGCGCTGCAAGTGGAGCCGCCCGAGTGGCTGGTCACGCTCCGGCGCGAAGGGCCGCACCCGCGCTCCGTGGTGGCGGGGCGACTGGGGGTGTCGAACTCGGGGCTGGCTCGTGCGGGCATCACCGAGCCGCTCACGACCGCCGAGATCGGCGCCATCCTCGATGAAGGCCCCGACTGGCTCGAGATCGAGCGGGACCGGCAGAAGGCAGTCCGCGCAGAGGCAGCGCGGGTGAAGCGCGCGAAAAAGCCCTAGCGCTACTCGGTGCGCGCGTGCAGGTACGCGTTGATCTCCGAGGTGAGAGCCGCATCGATCGGGCGAACAGCCCCGTCGATGGCGCGGATCGGGGCGGCGTGCCGTCCGCTCGAGACCAACCAGGCGGCATCCGCGTTCCGCAGGTCGTCGACCGTCAGCAGCGCGTACTCGGTCGCGAAGCCCCGGCCCGACGCCCAGGCGAAGACGTCGGCCTGGGTCGTCCCGGCCAGGATGCCCAGGTCGGTGCGCGGGGTGAGCAGCGTCTGCCCCCGCTTGAGCACCAGGTTCGACACGGCGGCCTCGAGCAGATAGCCGTCTGAGCTGACGAACAGGGCGTCGTCGGCTCCTCGGCGCGCCGCCTCGCGGAAGACGCCGCGGTTGAGGGCGTAGCTCAGCGTCTTGGCGCCGGCGAGCAGCCAGGGCGAGGTCTGAGCGATGTCGTGGCGGTACCCGCGGTCGAGCAGTACGACACGGATACCCTCGCGCCTCGCGGGGGAGTGATCGGGCGCGACGGCCGCCAGCGCCCATCCCGTCGGCGGCGCGGCGCCGGGAATCAGCGACCCGGACCCGCCCTCAACGCCCCGCGTCATCACGATCTTGACGAAGCCCTCGTCGACCGGGTCACCGGATGCCGAGACCAGGTGCGAGGCGACCTCGACGATCGCGGCGCGCCAGTGGGCGGCAGCCGGTGTCGGCAGGTCGAGCATGGCCGCGGAGTGCGCGAAACGGGCCAGGTGGGGCTCGAGCGCCTGCAGATGCCCGTTGCCGAGGCTGATCGTCTCGAAGATGCCGTCGCCGCGCGTGGCACCGAGGTCGAGCACGCTGAGCTGCGGCGCTGCGACGTCGGCGGGGTAGTGGGAGGACGCCGCGTGGCCGGCGGGTGAGCCGTCGTCGTCGAACGCGAGTCGAACCAGGAAGGGGCCAGGGGCGTCGCTCACGCAGACCACCGCAGCCGGTCGAGCCGCTCGAGCATCCCGTCGATCGTGCCGCTCAGGCCGGGATATGCGGCGCGGATCTCGCCGAGCATGCGCCGATCGCGGGCGTAGTCGGTTCCCGGCCGTCGCCCGCCCTCGGCGTCGAACAGGTCGGCACGCAGCAGGAGGACGACCAGCTCGTCGATCGTCGGCAACTGGTCCATGAACGCCCACGGATCCTCGCCGCCGTGCAAGCGCTCCGTGACCACGGAGCCGAGCTCGTCCTGCGCCTCGGCACGGAGCCCTTCGAGGCTGGCGCGCCGTAGCACCTCGGTATTCGCCGTCACGCATTCGAGCCTACGCCCGCCCCGTGGGCCGATACGCTCGACGCGTGACGAGACTCGTTCGCCTACTGGCCGTGTCGGCGATCGCGCTCGGGATCGTCTGCGCACCGGCCGCCGCGCTGGCGGACGAACGCGACACGGCCGCCGCACCGGCAGCGGGTCCCGCCGTTGCGGCACTGCCGGGCGACGCGAGCAACTTCAGCTTTCGCAGCTTCGACGCGGTCTACGCCCTGGGGCGGGATGCCGACCAGCACGCCACCCTCGCCGTCACCGAGACGCTGGTGGCGCTGTTCCCGCAGAGCGATCAGAATCACGGGATCATCCGCGACATCCCCGCCACCTACGGCAGCGCCGACCTGCAGACCGATGTCGCGTCGGTGGTCGACCAGCACGGCAATCCCGTTCCGTATCAGCAGAGCGACCAGGGCGGCTTCATCCAACTGCAGATCGGGTCGGGCGGCACCTTCGTGCACGGCGCCACCACCTATGTGATCAGCTACACGCAGCACGACACGATCCGCCATTTCAGCGACACCGACGACGATGAGTTCTACTGGGACGTCAACGGAACGGGATGGGGGCAGCCCTTCGGCGAGGTGAGTGCGAAGGTCACGGTGGCGCCCGACATCGCGAGCGCGCTCAACGGGCACACCGCCTGCTATCAGGGGCCCGAGAACTCATCGACGCCGTGCGAGAGCGGCGTGGCGGCCACCGGCCTGGTCACTCCGACGTCGGCCAGCGCGACGCCCACGGCCGGCGCGACGCCCACCGCCGGCTCCACGGCAGATCCCAGCCTGGTCCCTGCCGTGTTCACTGCGTCGGCCACGGATCTCGCCGCAGGTGAGAACCTGACGATCGCCATCGGCTTCGTCTCGGGCACCTTCGTCGACGTGTCCAGTGATGCTCCCGCCGACTACACCCCGACCCCGGTGTCGAACGGCGAGGTGGCGGGCTGGCTGCTGTCGTTGCTGGGCTTCCCGGCGGTTCTGGTGGGGACGATCGGCGGCTTTGTCGCCCGCCGCAAGAAGACGCAGCCGGCTCGGGGGATCATCATTCCCCAGTACAGCCCGCCCGACGACATCGACATCATGGCGGCCGCCGAGCTGATCGGAAAGCCGTCGACCAGGGTGCCCGCTCAGTTGGTGAGCCTCGCGGTGCGCGGCAAGACCCGCCTGCTCGGATACCCGGTCGACAGCGCCCGAGCCGCGGACTACTCGGTGCAGCTCGTCGACCGCACCGGCCTGACGGGCTACGAGCCGATGGTCATCGACGCGTTGTTCGGCGACAAGAAGGCCGGCGCCACCCACGACCTGAAGAAGTACGGCGACACGGCGCTGGCCGACAAGCTGCAGCCGGTGCTCGACCTGGTTCCCGCCTGGCTCGACAACAACGGCGCATACAACGGTCGGCGGCATACGGCCGGGTCGATCGTCGCGCTGGTGGTCACCGCCGCGTTGTTCCTGGTGGCTCTGGGCGGCGCGATCGCGGGCGGCGCGGGCGGGATCGCCTTCGGGTTCATCAGCCTGCTTGCGGGCGGCGTCGGCGTGATCGCGGCGCTGGTCGGTGTCGGCGGCGTCAAGAAGCTCAGCGACCAGGGCGCGAAGTGGAACGACTACCTGCTCGGCATGCGCATGTATCTGCAGCTTGCCGAGGAGGACCGCCTGCGCGTGCTGCAGAGCCCGACCGGCGCCGAGCGGATCGATGTCGGTGACGGCAAGCAGCTGGTCAAGCTCTACGAGAAGCTCCTGCCGTGGGCGGTGATCTGGGGCGTCGAAGATCAGTGGTCGAAGGTGCTCGAGATCGAACTGCAGCGCACGAACACCGAACCCGACTTCTGGGTCGGCCGGGCGGCATTCTCGTCCGTGATCTTCAGCTCGATGATCAGCGGAATCGGCACGTCGACCCTGCCGGTGCCGACCTCGACCACGAGCGGCAGCGGCAGCGGGTGGTCGAGCTTCTCGGGCGGATCGTTCGGCGGCGGCTTCTCGGGCGGCGGCGGTGGGGGCGGCGGAGGCGGCGGCTGGTAGGAGTACGGCAGAATATGGGGGTGCCAGAGAGTCCGCTGACGTCGGGTCCCTATGCGGTGCTCGGGGTCGAGGCCGACTCGTCGGCGACCGAATTGCGCCGTGCCTATCGCAGGAGGCTGCGCGAGACGCATCCAGACACCGGTGGCTCGCCCGATCAGTTCGACGCCGTGCAGCGCGCGTGGGAGCAGATCGGCACCCCCGAGGCCCGTGCGGCCTACGACAACGGCACCCAGAGGGTGTGGGATATCGATGACACCCCGCGCACCTGGGCACCACCACCGCCGACCGCGAGGGCGAGCACCTCGCGTCCGCAGGCGCGGACGTACGGGCATCCGGGCGGCTGGTACCGCGAGCAGTACCTCGACCTGCTGCACGAGTGGGTGGGCCGCGGCGTCGCGATCCCGGACCCCTACGACCTGACCCTGGTGCGCTCGGCGCCCCGCGAGATCCAGCGACTGCTCGCGGCGGCCGTCGCCGAGGAAGACACCGCCGTCGTCCTCGCCGGCCTCGGGATCGGCTTCACCGTCTGGAACGACGTGCGCACCGACCCGGTGCGCCGCAGCGCGCGCCCCGAGAACGGGCTCACCGCGGGCCCGCAAGGGGCCGCGGGCAAGATCGACCACATCGTGCTCGGTCCGAGTGGACTGTGGGGCATGCTCAGCGAAGACTGGGGCGGAACCGTCGCGATCCGGCGGGGGGAGCTGGTCGGCCCTGGCATCCACGCCGACGAACGCCCCATGCACGAACTCGCCGAACGGGCGCGCAACTTCGCACGTCAGGCGAAGGTCAAGTTCTCGGCACTTGCCATCGTGGTGCCCGACGACGCGAGCCCTGATGGCGTGATCGCGCTCGGCTCGATCCGTGGCGCGCAGACGCTGCTGGTTCAGCGCTCCCGGCTCGCGAATCTGGTGCGCATCGGCGTACCGGGCGTTTCGGTCGGAGGCACCGACCTGTTCGAGGTGCGAACTCGGGTACAAGCAGCGGCCCGATTCGTCTGAGATCGCCACAAATCCCCTCGCACGCGGGAGGGCCACGTGCGCGCCCTGTCGGTACTATGGGGGACACCCGGCCAACTCCAACCACGTGCGTCGGCGGCGAGGATCAGATCGCCATGAGCAGTCACACGATGCATGCGCCGCTTGCGAGGCGATCATGAGAGGTCCAGCAGCCTTCGTGGTGGGTCGCGCCCTCGAGGCCATGTTCAACCGCTCGCTGTCGCGGTTCGGCGACCTGCCGATCCCGCACGACATCCCGGTCGTTCATACCGTCGGGCCGGATGCCGATCGCCTGTTCCTGATCGGCACGGGCACGGTGCGCGGACTCGGGGTCACCTCCAACGAACTCGGGCTCGGCGGTCAGCTCGCCCGGCGCCTGTCGCCCCTCACCGGCCGCGGTGTCGACCTCGAAATGGCCAGCACCACCACGCTGCTGATCCATCAGGCCGCCAGCCTGACGGAGGGCTACGACACCAGTCGGTTCGACGCGATCATCATGGTGATCGGGATCCGCGACGCGGTCAGCCTGACCAGCTTGGCGGATTGGCGACGCGACATGAGGGAGCTGCTCGAGGCGGCTTCCCGGGTGCCGCAGGTGTTCCTGGTGGCCATTCCCGACTTCACCACCTACACCGACCTCCCGCTGTACGCCAAGCGCATCATTCGACGCCGGGCCGCTCGCCTGAATGACGAGTCGCGGCGTCTCGCGGCCGACATGCCGGGCGTCGAATTCGTGCCAGTCGTTGCCGCGGATCCCGGGCACTTCGTGCGGCCAGGGTCGATCGAGGTGTACGAGATCTTCGCCGACGCCTTGGCTCCGACCATCGCGCGGGGCCTCGATCCCGTGTTGCACGCGCTCCGCCGCGAAGAATCGCTCAGCGAGCAGGCGCGCCAGGAGGCTCTCGACGCGCTGGGGGTGATCGGCAGCGGCCGCGATCCCGCCGTCGACCGGATCACGCACATGGCGCGCGACCTGCTCGGGGCGTCGGGGGCGGCTGTGACCTTCCTCGACCACGACAGGCAATGGATCAAGTCGGCCGTCGCGGTGAGCTCCGACGACATGCCGCGGGCCGATGCCTTCTGCAACACCACGATCGCCGGCTCGCGGCTGTTCGTCGTCGAGGACGCGACGACGGATGAACGGTTCGCCTCGCATCCCTGGGTCGTGGGCGACGAGCACGTGAGGTTCTACGCGGGCTACCCGCTCGAAGCGCCGGAAGGTGTGCGGGTCGGCGCGCTGTGCGTCGTCGACACCAAGCCGCGCCACTTCAGCACGGCAGAGGCGTCGCTGTTGCGCGACCTGGCGCTGCAGGTGCAGGCCGTGCTGTGGTCGGGAGCGAAGAGCCGCCGACCCGGCTGATTCTGCCGGTGCTCTTGTCGCGGGCTGCCCATACGCTGGGGGAGTGAGCGAGGCCTCGACATTCAAGACCGCACCCGCCGATGCGACCTCGGTGGCGAACCTGGCCGCGCATGGCCTGCGCTACGCCGTGGTCGACACCGGCGACGAGGCGGCGTTCGGCGCCTGGCTGCACGCGGATGACCGCGGCTTTCTGCAGGCGAACCGCACCGACGAGCGGGTGAAGCGCACAGCCGCGGGCCTCGGATACCGCCGCACGATCGGCGTGTATGACGACGCCCCGGCCGCCTCGGCTGCGGCGTCGGGCTCCGCGTCGGGCTCCGCGTCGGATGTGGCCGGCTGGCCGATCGCGACCGTCAACTCCTGGCCGGGGCAGCTGACCCTCCCGGGCAGCACGATCGAGCACCCGCGCACCCTGGAGTCGTGGGCGATCAGCTCGGTGACCGTGGCCGCCACCCATCGTCGCCGCGGCGTGGCGCGCAACCTGCTCGAGGGCGAGCTGCGCACCGCCGCAGCCCTCGGGATGCCGATGGCGATGCTGACGGTGTCGGAGTCCACCATCTACGGCAGGTTCGGCTTCGCGGCCGCGACGTACGCATCGGACTGGACGATCGACACGCGCCGGGTGCGATGGTCGGGCCCCGCAGCATCCGGTCGTGTGGACTATGTGAGCGTCGCCCAGTACCGCGCGGAGGTCCCGGAGCTGCACGACCGCCTGCGGTTGGCGAGCCCGGGCGAAATCGACGTGTGGCCGCTGCGCTGGGATCAGCTGGTGGGGGCGACCGAGCCCGACTCCGAGCCCACCAAGAGCCTGCGCGCCGTGCGCTACATCGACGGGGCCGGGGTCGTGCGCGGGCTCGCGCTGTTCCGGCTGACCGGCGGCGACGACGACTTCACGCAGCACTCGGTGACGCTCGCGCGCCTGGATGCCGAGACCGCCGATGCCGACCTCGCGCTGTGGCGCTTTCTGCTCGAACTCGACCTCACGATCGAGCTGAAGGCGCACCTGCGGCGCCCCGAGGAGCCGATGCGCTGGCTGCTCGGAGACTTCCGCGCGGCGCACGTCGACGTGTGGGAGCACCAGTACCTGCGCGTGCTCGACGTCGCAGCCGTGTACGAGGCGCGAGGCTATGCGGCGGCGGGCTCGATCGTGTTCGGGGTGACCGACCCGCTGGGCTTCGCGGCCGGTGTCTGGCACCTGGTGGTCGAGCCCGGCACCCTGCGCGCGACCGTCACCGAGCTCGACACGGTTCCGGATGGCGTGCCCGCCCTGTCGATGTCGGCCAACGAGCTCGCCGCGATCTACCTCGGCGGCGTCTCGGTGGCGACTCTCGTGGCGGCTGGGCGCATCACCGAGCTGACGCCCGGATCGGCGGCCGCCGCCGACGCCCTGCTGCGCGTCGACCGCGCCCCGTGGTTGAGCGTCTGGTACTAAGCGTCAGCATTTTCCGACATCACGGCTGTGTCACGTTATCCCGACATCGACCGCGAGTCGGGAAAACCCGACTATTCTGGTGACATGAAGTACGTCATCCGTGATGCTGTCGACCTGGGTTCGATGATCCGCGACGCACGAACGCAGCAAGGTCTCACTCAGTCCCAACTTGCGCAGCAACTCGGGGTGGGCCGCCAGTACGTCAACGAGCTCGAGCAGGGCAAAGACAACATTGTGCTCGCCCGCCTGTTCGCGGCCCTCGAGCGCCTCCGCCTCGAACTCGGCGGCAGCGACCGTCCCGAAGATGCGGAACACCGAACGTGAGCGACGTTGCTCGAAGCGAGGCTCTCGACGTGTGGCTGTACGGGGAGCGGGTCGCCGAACTCACCCGAGCCCCAGGCGGCCGACTTCGCTTGGTCGCCTCACCCGATTCGCTGAGACGGTGGGGCATCAACTCGCCGATCCTGAGCGAGGGCCTGCGTTTGCAGCGCGCCCCCTTCGCTTGGGACGCCACGCGCAACGTGCTCGATGGTGCTCTCCCCGAGGGCGACAACCGGCGGGCGATGGCGCGTCAGGCCGGTCTATCGCCCGTCGACACGTGGGGCATGCTGAGCGCATTCGGAATGGATGTCGCCGGCGCCCTCCAGTTCGTGCCGCGAGGGTCCGATGCGCCCCGGGTCGGCCCCGTACCGTCCGCTCTCACCGCCGCCGAGATCCGGGTCCTGTTGGAGCGTGAGTCGGATCTTCTCGGAAACCTGCCCGAGGCGCACGGCTGGTCGCTTGCCGGGGTGCAGCGAAAACTGCTGCTGGTCGAAACGAACGGTTCGTGGCGCCGTCCGGCGGTCGGTGAGCCATCGACGCACATCCTGAAACCGGCCAACCCCGACCCGCGGTTCGCCGACCAGCTCGAGCTCGAGCGATGGTCGATGGCCCTGGCGAACGCGGTTGGCATGAGCTCGGTCGACGTGCGGCTCGAGCAATTCGATGGGCTGCCCGCATTGGCCGTGGCCCGTTATGACCGAGCCGCGGGCGAGCGCCTGCACCAGGAGGATCTCGTTCAGGCGCTCGGGCTGCCGCCCACCAGCAAGTACCAGTTCGAGGGCGGGCCGAGTTTCGGCGACCTTGCCCGGCTGAGTCGGCTCAATGGCATCGGCCTTGCGCAGGTGTTGCGGATTGCTGCCTTCACTGTGGTGCTGGGAAACCTCGATGCCCACGGCAAGAACTTCTCGTTCCTTCACGATCCCGACGGGCGCGTGACGCTCGCCCCGCTGTATGACGTCTCGACTCACGCGCACTACGGCGGCGACGATCGGATGGCGATGTCGATTGCCGCGGAGACCCAACTCACGCGCGTGACCCGCTTCGACATGGTGTCGGAAGCCCACTCATGGCGGATGCCGTTCGCGCAAGCGGAGAGCGAATTGGGCGGGTTTCTTGGCGCATTCGAGGTCGCGCTGAATGCGCAGCCGCCGCCAGCGGTCCCCGACGGGATGCGTATCGTCGATCTCATCGGCGAGCGGCTCGACAGGCTTTCGACCGAACCGCGTGGTTGAGTGTCTCACATGACTCGTCTACGCAACATCACCGTGCTGGGCACCGGAGTGCTGGGGTCGCAGATCGCGTTCCAGACCGCGTTCAGTGGGTTCGAGGTGGTCGCCTGGGATATCGACGACACCGCGCTCGAGGCCGCCCAGGTGCGCTTTCGCAAGCTGGCTGACCGCTACATCCGCGAGGACTTCGATGGTGCGGCAGGCGGCAAGGCCGAGGCCGCGCTGGGTCGGCTGCGCTACAGCGCCGACCTCGCCGACGCCGTCGCAGGATGCCGACCTGGTGATCGAGGCCGTTCCCGAGCAGCTCGAGCTGAAGCGCGACATCTACGCGCGCATCGGCGCGGTCGCCCCGTCGAAGACGATCTTCGCGACCAACTCGTCGACCCTGCTGCCCAGCAAGCTGATGGATGCCACGGGCCGCCCCGACCGCTTTCTCGCCCTGCATTTCGCCAACGAGATCTGGAAGTTCAACGTCGGCGAGGTGATGGGCACGCCCCTGACCTCGCCCGCCGTCTACGACACCGTCGTCGAGTTCGCCACGCGACATGGGGATGGTGCCGATCGAGATCAAGAAGGAGAAGGCCGGCTACGTGCTGAACTCGCTGCTCGTGCCCTTCTTGAACGCCGCAGGCGAGCTGCTCGTCGACGGAATCGCCGACCCCGAGACGATCGACAAGACCTGGCGCATCGCGACCGGAGCGCCCTCTGGTCCGTTCCAGATCTACGACGTGATCGGGCTGATGACGCCCTACAACGTGGCGATGGCCGACCCGCGGCCGAAGTCGCAGGCTTTCGCGAAGCTGCTCAAGGAGCAATACATCGACAAGGGGAAGCTCGGGGTGGCGACGGGGGAGGGGTTCTACGTGTACGGGAAGCGGGAGTGAGGCGACTCACCGCGCGTCGGTAACGACCGGCTCGAAATAGTCAAAGAGCGCGCCATCGATAGGCCGCTCAAATCCGAGATCCATGCGAACGACAGACATTCCATTGGACATCGTCGTTTGTTCGGCGTCCCGAGCATGGGCACGCCCCAAGTAGTAGAAATCGGGACCTTCGGCATCGTCCTTCTTCGCGAAAACGTGTAGCTCGACTTCGTTGCCAACAATGGCCGCCACGTCAGGACTATCGAGAGTCCGTTTGCTCTTCGAGTACCAGCGCATGGTGGAGGGATCGACAAGCTTGTCTTCGTAGGCAGTACTGGCGGAGACCTCGTCCGACTTTCGATAGGTCACGAATATCGGACACGTGAGCGTTGCTGTGTCCACGCGATATCCAAAGATTGTTCCCGTCATGTTGGACGACCAACCAAGAAGACGGCTTGCATCCTTGCGAGAGTATTGCCGGCTCGAAGTAAACGGCGAGGCGGAGTCGTAGCGCGTCTCCACGAGTTGGAGTCCGGTGTCAATGAGGTCGTCAACCTGGCGACGATAGGCGGTGGATCCTCGGTACCAGGCGCCCACGATCTGCCGAAGTCGGATGCCGTCGGAGTCAATGACCGCGGGTGCTCCGTCTCCATAACGCTCTCGTTCGGTGGCTGTGTTGAAGTCCAGGCTCAGGGATTGCGATGCGCTGACGATGTCTAGTGGCTTCCCATCGAGCCCGGCCGAAGCGAAGACCTCCGCGATTGCTGACTCGGGGAGGGCGCCAGCATCGAGTAGGGCGCGCAGGAGGAGCAATTCGTGAGGCCGCTTGGAGGTCAGGAGTTCCCGCGACATCACTGTGAGCGAGGCGAGCTGATTCGTAGTCAGGCCCGTTTCGACATGCAAGAGCTTCTCGAGCAGGGCTGGATAGTTGCCGAGCCTGGTCGCGAGCAGGATGGGATCGGCCGACTCAAATCGAAGAAAGTCGTGCAGCCGGGGGATCCCACCCACTCGATTCTTCACGGTCTCGATGGCCGACTTGAGATTGTGGAAGCTGTCCAGCTTGGCCTCATTCAACGACCGCAGCACGCGCTCCTGAGCGACTCTGTCGAAGCGAACGCTTGACAACCCGGCAAGAACGCCGACCTCTTCGGCCGAGATCAGGTTCTTTCGCAACGACTCTTTGTCGAGTGAGTCGTCGCCGAAAAGGGCGGCCGGGATGAGGTAGTTGTTCGTGTAGTTGCCGATGAAGTCGATGACGACCAGGTATTCCTTACCGCTGGCCTTTCGCAGTCCTCGACCAAGCTGTTGAACAAAGACGATGCTCGACTGGGTCTGCCGCAACATCACAACTTGATTGACCGAGGGAATGTCGACGCCTTCATTGAAGATGTCCACGCTGAGGATGTAGTCCAGCTGGCCCGCCTCGAGTTTCTCGACAACCTGCTCGCGATGTTCGATCGAGTCGGACCCGCTCAGCGCAGCCGTTCTCAGTCGCTTACCGCGCAGTTCGCTCAGGTTGAGCTCATCCGCCAAGAGACGAGCCTCTTCGTTGCGGCTGCAGAAGATCAGACCCCGAGGAGCAACGCCGGCCTGGCCGTAGGTTTCGAGCGCCGAGATCACGTGGCGAACTCGTTCTGGCGCAACCAGCCGCGACAGGGGCGTGGTGTCGGTTGTGGTCAACCCATCTTCAAATGTGATGTCTGTGACCCCGTAGTAATGGAACGGCGCGAGCATGTCCAACTCGAGAGCGCGATTAAGCCGAATCTCGTATGGCACGTTGAAATCGAAAAGTTCGAAGATGCTGACATCGTCTGAGCGCTCGGGGGTCGCCGTCATCCCAAGCAAGAACTTGGGTTGGAAGTAGTTGATGACATTGGCGTAGCTCGCCGCACCCGCGCGATGCACCTCGTCGATCAAGATGTAGTCGAAGGCATCGGGGTCGAGATTTTCGAATACATCTGGCCGCGACAGCGTCTGAACCGTCGCGAACACGTACTTGCGGTCGGACTGCCTGCTACTTCCGGCAAGTTTCCCGAAGTCAGACTCGGGGGCGCCGAGTGCTCTCGAGAACTCGCGAATGGCGCGATCGAGGATCTGCTCGCGATGTGCGACGAAGAGGACGCGCTCAGGGTTGACCTGTCGCACGTCCAATGCAGACAGGATCGTTTTGCCCGTTCCGGTGGCGGAGATGATCAGCGCCCTGCCTGCTCCACTGTCTCGCAGACGCGCGATTGCCAGGAGCGCCTCCGATTGCATGGAGTTGGCCACTATTGCTGGTTGCTCGGGTGTGTTCAGCGATTCCCGCGGCATTCGCGATGAACGTCGAGGAGGGGCGTGATACCCCGCTGCGTACTCGTCGATCCACCGCTGCGTCAGGGGGATCGAGTCGGCGAGTTGCTCGTCGATGAGATTGCTGAACTGGTCGAAAAGGTTGCTGTCGCGAGTGGCGGAGACCATCAGGTTCCACTCGTGGTTGGTGGCGAGAGCGTTCTCCGTCAGATTCGAACTGCCGAGAATCGCGGTCACGCCTTCGGGTCTCTGGAAGAGGTATCCCTTGGGATGAAAGGCCGCTTCGTTGTGTAGGCGCACGTCGATCCCGAGGCGTCGAAGATTGAGCAGCTCCGAGAATGCCTGTGGCGAGTTGAACCCCAGGTAGTCCGAGGTGATGATCCGACCCGACCCCAAGAAGTCGACAAGCTCCTGCTTCAGCAACGCGATTGCGCGCGCAGAAACGAAAGCGACCGAGAACATGAAGGAGGTGGATCGGCGGAGCTCCGCGCGCAGGGTACGAAGAACAGAATCGCTCGGTGTATTCAGCACCAGGCGAGGGTTGTAGCGGTGCGGCGCCACGACCTCACGATCGAGGTATCCGAAAGTCACGTCATGCTCGAACGCACCGGGCAGTGTCACCGCATGGCCTCCAGGATGGACTGGACGGCGGGTATATCTGCCGGCGCCCATTCGAGCGATTGCAGGTCCGCGGGCTTGAGCCAGACGACAGCCGCGTGCTCGGTGAGTTGTGGCGATCCATCGAGCAACGCGCAATAAAAGGTCGTCAATGTCACGACCGCGAAGTCATACTCGTGTCTAGTTCGCGCGACTTGCTCGCCAACGTCCACGTGGCATCTGAGCTCCTCAATGATCTCGCGTTCGAGCGCCTGCCGCGGAGTCTCGCCCGCTTCGATCTTGCCGCCCGGAAACTCCCACAGACCGGGCAACTTACTGTCCGGTCCCCGCTGGGCGCAGAGGATCTCGCCGTCCTTGAGGATCACCGCTCCCACCACATCAAGTTGCCTTTTCAACGACGCTCCCGGGATGGCGGGCCATGTTCAAGAGATCTCCTCGGGCCCTGACCGCAATATGGGCTCAGCATATTGCGCGTCTCAAGAGGGCTCTGTCACCGTTCACGGCTCGCCCGAATCTGGGAAGGAGCTATTCAAATGGGTTGACCAACTACCCTTGACCAACATGACCACCCAGGTGAACGTTCAGGACGCCAAGACCCGCCTCTCAGAGCTCCTCGGCCGCGTCGAGCGGGGCGAGCAGATCACGATCGCTCGCGCGGGCAAGCCGATCGCGCGGTTGGTCGCGGTCGATGCTCCCGCCAAACGCGAGCTCGGTTTCGTCGCGGGCGGTCCGGTTCCCGACAGCTTCTTCGACGAACTTCCGACTCACGAACTCGCCCGCTGGGATGGCGCGTGAGGCTGCTGCTCGACACCCACGTGCTCCTGTGGGCGTGGCAGGATCCGGCGCGGTTGTCGACGACCGCCCGTGAGGTGATCGAAGATGCCAGCGTCGAGTTGCTGGTGTCCGCAGCATCCGCGTGGGAGATCGCCACCAAGCACAGGCTGGGCAAGCTTCCCGATGCCGTACCGATCGTGTTGTCGTACTCGCGCAACCTCGACCGACTGGGCGCCCACGAGGTGCCGATCGAGAGCCGGCACGCGCTCGCCGCCGGTGGCCTCGAGTGGAGCCACCGGGATCCATTCGACCGCATGCTGGCGGCGCAGAGCATCCTCGACGGCTTTCCGCTGGTCACCAGCGACCGATCATTCGTGTCGCTCGGCGGGCTGCATCGCGTCTGGTGACCCTGCTGTCCAACCGCCACCCACCCCACTGGCGTAACCTGGAACCTTCAGGCAACGTAAGGAACCCCCTTTGGCAGAGTGCATCCACGGCTTCGAAGACGGGCTGTGCGACATCTGCTTCCCGCGACAGGCGCCTGAGCCGGTGCGGCGCGCGGCGACCACGACGGCTCGTCGCCCCGCAGCATCCCGAGGCTCGGCTTCAACCGCACCGCGCCCGCTGCCCAAGCGCACCAGTTCGCGGCCGACGATGCTGCTCAACACGCAGCGGGTCTACCACGTGACCCATCTGCGCAATCTCGAGGCCATCGTGATCGATGAGGCGATCCGGGCGGATGCCTCACCCGAGGTGGACGTCAGCTCGGCCACCACGCGCGAACTGCGCGCCAGTGTCGAGCTGGCCAGCGGAGGCACCGTCGCCGATCGGGTGCCCTTTCAGCTCAGCCCCAACGCCGAGCGCTGGAACGAACTGCGCAGCGGCGCGGCCAGCGCGCACTGGAGCGATGCGGCGCGCGCCGCGAATCCGCTCGAGTTCGTGATCCTGGTCACCTCAGCGGGTGCGGTCGGCCCCGACGTGATCTTCGCCAACGGGGATGCCGCGGCCCCCGCCACGCGCTTCGCCGCCGGCGACGACGGCACGGCCCTGTTGCGCGCGACGTTCGCGCTCGACCCCGAACTGTTGGATGCCGAGCTGCTGGCCGCCGCTCCCGTTCCCTTCTCGTCGATCACCCTCGTGGGCGTCGCCAACGAGCCGGTGCGCGACCAGGTGCGCCAGCTGCTGGCCGACGTCGGGGGAGCGGCGCCGAAGGTCGCCGTCTACCCGCCGTGGTTCCAGGGGGAGTAAGTCCGAATCCTGCGGGACCAAAGCCCCCTCCTCGGCGCGTGGCTCCCGCGTACCGTCGCGGGTGAGCCGTCGGCGCCACCGTCCCCTCGGCTCGAACCACTCGGCGGTGGGGAGAACGAGGGCATCATGGCCGCATATGACGTGGCGGGTCGATCCGCGATCGTGACGGGAGCAGCATCCGGAATCGGCAAGGCCACCGCCTTGCTGCTGGCGGCGAACGGCGCCGAGATCGTCGTCGTCGATCTGAAGAAAGAACCGGTGGATGCGGTGGTCGCCGAGATCACCGCGGCCGGCGGCACCGCGATCGGCTTGGTCGGCGATGTGACCGATCCGAAGCTCGCGGTCGCGGCGGTCGACGAGGCCAACGCGCTCGCGCCGCTCAGGATCGCCGTGAACAACGCAGGCATCGGCGGCGAGCAGGCCGCCATCGGCGACTACACGCTCGAGGGATGGCGCCACGTCATCGAGGTCAACCTCAACTCGGTCATGTACGGCTTGAAAGCTCAGCTGCCCGCGATGGCCGAGAACGGCGGCGGATCGATCATCAACATGGCGTCGATCCTCGGCTCGGTCGGTTTCGCCATGTCGAGCGCCTACGTGACCGCCAAGCACGGTCTGCTCGGCCTTACCCAGAACGCCGCGCTCGAATACGCGGCGCACCAGGTGCGGGTCACGGCGGTCGGTCCGGGCTTCATCCACACTCCGCTGGTCGATGGTGCCCTGGATGCCGACACCCAGGCCTTCCTGGCCGGCAAGCACGCGCTCGGCCGGCTCGGAACCGCGGACGAGGTCGCAGCCCTGGTCGCCTTCCTGGCCAGCGACGCCGCGAGCTTCATCACCGGCAGCTACCACCTGGTAGATGGCGGGTACACGGCGCAGTAGGCGGCTCGATGCGTGTCGATTTCTAGTTCCAGTCGGCCGACTGCTCCCGCTCGGCCACGTCTCGCAACGAGACGCCCGTGTCGTCATCCTCGTCGTCGAGCGCCGACTGGTCGCCCGTGGCGTCACTCTCGCCGACGAGGCCCGTCTCGAGATCGTCCGAGCTGCGTCCGTGCTCGTCCTCGTTGGGCGGCTGAAGGTCGGCATCCGGCTGGCTGAAATCGTTCAGGGGATCGCTCATGCCCCCAGCCCACGCCGATCGCCGGGCCGTTGCAAGGCCGTGGGGGTCACTTCACCGCGAACGCCCAGCGACGCGAGACTGCGGCGACCGGAGGCGGTCACACATTCGGGAAGGGTGAGCCGCGCCTCACGGTGAGGCGGTGTTCACCCTTTCCCAAGGGAGTCATCCACCCCCTCGCGTTAGAGTCGCGGCATGAGCACCGGCTTCCTGTCACCCGAGACGCGGGCCGTGCTCGAACGGCTGCTGGCGCTCGACGTGGATGCCGCATCCTCGCCGCTCGAGCGCGTCGCCGCGATCCGCGAGGCGTCCAGCATGCTCGACGCCGATCCCGCAGCCCTGACCGCCGTGCGGGCCGCAATCGACGCCGGCGCGAGCTGGAGCGACATCGCTCAGGCCGCACGGCTCAGCCCCGCGGCATCCCGATGGCGATGGCAGGGCGATGACGCCGAGATCGCGGCGCGCCACGAGGCCGGCCGCAAGCGGAGCGAGCGCCCCAGCAGCAAGCCCACCGACCTGCCCGGGCTCTCGGTCGCCGAGGCGGCTCAGCGGCTCGGGGTGACCGCCCAGGCGGTCTACCTGCGCGTCTCACGCGGGCAGTTGCGCGCCGAGACCGTGACGCTGGCGGATGGCCGCAGCTACAAGCGGGTGTTTCCGGACTAGTCGTCGCTCTCCGCCTCGCGGTTCTCCTTGACGTTTTCGGCGTAGTTCGGGTTGTCGGTCGCGTTCAGAGCCTTCGAGCCGTGCGCGTTCTGGTTGTCCTTCTCTGCGTCCTCGTCTGCGTCGACCACGGCTTCCCAGTCGTCTCCGGGGGCGGGGGTCGGAGCGCCGAGCGGGGCTGAGGCCGATCCGCCGTAGGGCGCGGGACCGCCGCCTTCGTAGTCGCTCATGATGACTCCTTCCGGGGGCGGAGCATCCGCCCGCGCTCAGCCAACGCTTAATGGCGTGCGGAGGCAAGGGCCTCTCGCCAAAAACTCAGCGCCCTGGGAATCGTGGACATGCCAACTCGCGAATGCGAGGATTCAGACAACCCGATCGAAGGAGATCGCATGTTCTCGAGCCCGTACCCGGATGAGGTCATCCCGAAGGTCAGCGTCTACGACTTCTTGTTCGAGCACCTGAATGCCGACGACGCGTCTCGGGTGGCTCTGATCGATGGACCGAGCGGCGCCGAGACCACCTACGGGGTGCTCAAGGCGCAGATCGACCTGCTGGCCGGAGCGCTGGCGGCCCGCGGGCTCGGCATGGGCGACATCGTCGCCCTGCATTCGCCGAACGTGCCGGCGTTCGCGACCGTGTTCCACGGCATCCTGCGCTCGGGAGCGACCGCCACCACCGTCAACGCGCTCTACACCGCGGAGGAGATGGGACGCCAGCTCCAGGACTCGAAGGCCCAGTTCCTCTTCACGGTGAGCCCGCTGCTGCCGGTCGCCAGCGCCGCCGCGGCCATCGCGGGCATCCCGGATGACAAGATCGTCGTTCTCGACGGATTCGAGGGCTACGCGGGCCTGCGTGACCTGCTGGCCGAAGGTGAGGCCCCGCCCGAGGTGAGCTTCGACCCGGCGACGCACGTCGCCGTCATCCCGTACTCATCGGGCACCACCGGCTTCGCCAAGGGCGTGCAGCTGAGCCACACCAACCTGGTGGCCAACGTCGTGCAGTGCAAGCCCGTGCTCGACGCCACGGCCGATGACCGGATCATGGCCTTCCTGCCGTTCTTCCACATCTACGGGATGACGGTGCTGCTCAACCTGGCGTTCTACCGCCGCGCCTCGCTGATCACGCTGCCGCGGTTCGACCTGCCTCAGTTCTTGCAGGTCATGCAAGACCAGAAGAGCACCTTCGCCTTCATCGCCCCGCCGGTCGCAGTGGCTCTCGCCAAGCATCCGATCGTCGACCAGTTCGACTTGAGCGGCGTGCGCGGCATGATGAGCGGCGCCGCGCCGCTGTCGGAGGGCCTGGCCCTCGCCGTCACCGAGCGCCTCGGGGTGCACATGCAACAGGGTTACGGCATGAGCGAGCTCAGCCCGGTCTCGCACGTGATCCCGCCCGACCGCGACGACCTGTCGCGCGGCACCATCGGATTCCCGATCGCGAACATCGAGTGCAAACTCGTCAACACCGAGACCGGCGCCGAGATCGAGATGCCGGCGGAGGGCTCGAGCGAGGCGGGCGAGCTCTGGGTGCGCGGGCCGAACGTCATGCTCGGCTATCTGGGTCAGGATGCTGCGACCCACGAGACCATCGACGACGACGGCTTTCTGCACACGGGCGACATCGCGCAGGTGAACCACGATGGCTCGTTCCAGATCGTGGACCGCCTCAAAGAGCTGATCAAGTACAAGGGCTACCAGGTGGCGCCCGCTGAGCTCGAGGCGCTGCTGCTGACCCACCCCGAGATCGCGGATGCCGCGGTGGTCGCCGCGCTCGATGAGGAGGCGGGCGAGATCCCGAAGGCGTTCGTCGTGCTGAAAGACGGGTCGGAACTCGACGCGGAGGCCGTGATGCAATTCATCGGCTCACAGGTCGCGCCGCACAAGAAGGTGCGCGCGGTCTCGTTCATCGACGCGGTGCCGAAGTCGTCGGCAGGCAAGATCCTGCGGAAAGACCTGAAGGGCAAGTAACGGGCGCTACTCGACCGCCTCGTCGAGCGGCCCGGCGGCAACGTCGTCGGCCGACGGGTCGTTCAGGTCGGCACCGCCGAGCGGCTCACCTTCCCAGTGCGTGACGCGCCAGCCCCCACCCGGAGAGCCCTCCAGCGAGACGACGCCGGTGTTGTCGAGGTGCTGGCGTCCGGGAAAGTCGGGGGCGATGTTCGTCGCGCGCGCGGCGGTCCAGACCCGGATCGCCGCTCCGTGGCTGAAGACCGCGACCGTGGCATCCGGGTCATGCTCCGTGGCTACTCGGGCCAGGTCGGCATCGAAGCGGCCGTAGAACTCGTGGCCGTCTCCTGCACCGGGCATGCGCACCGCGAGATCGCCGGCCACCCAGGCCCAGATGACGTCGACGTAGGCGCGCACCGCCTCCTTGTCCGTACGACCCTCGAGGTCGCCGGCTTCGATCTCATGGATGCCGGGAAGCACTACCCGGTGCATCTCACCTCGTACGCGCGCCAGCGGGGCGGCCGTCTGCTGCGTGCGGACCAGGCGCGATGCGTAGATGCCGTCGATCCGCTCGGATGCCAGCGCATCCGGGACGGCGGCCGCCTGCGCGCGACCCAGCTCGGTCAGCCCGGGGCCGGGCGCGGCCGTGTCGAGCTCGCCGCGGACGTTCGCCGGCGTCTGTCCGTGCCGGACCAGAAGGAGTCGCATCACCCTCAGCCTAGGGATGCTGGCGACACCGGGGCGTGCGGACGGTCAGGAAGTGCTCGACGATACGGGCGCCAGCGTGACGAAGCCCGACCAGTCCTGCACCGTGACGCGGAACAGCAACGGCGAGCCCTGCTGGGGCGTCACCGTGCACTCGAAGGTCGACCCGGGCGCGAAGCTGGTCACCGCGGGGCAGGAGACCGTCGCGGTGATGTTCTGGGTTGCGAGCTGCTGCTGCATCGCGCTTTCGAGCGAGGCCACGCGCTCAGGCGTCGGCGCGGACAGCCAGCCGAACGCGACCAGGATCGTCAGGGCGTACGCGCCCACATACGACAGCACCCACAGGCCGATGGCCGCTCCCGCACCCTTGCCTTGGCCGCGCAGCCGCAATGCGCGCACGATCAGATAGACCAGAGGCGGGATCAGCAGCACCCAGAAGGGCGACGCCAGATCGAAGTACCCGCGGCGCGCGAGCGCGCTCCTGTCGATCTGGGCGGATGCCAGCCCGAGCAGGCTGATCCCGAACAGCGCGAAGGGCAGCCAGGTCACCGAGTCGGCCGAGAGGCGGGTGAAGGGCGTCAGCTGGCTCCAGACGAAGAAGGTCGCCGTCGAGATCAGCGGAGCCAGGAGCATGAACACGAGACCGCCGGTCCAGGTGGAGCCGGTCGGTCCCACCGGAGCCGCAGCGTATGCGCGCATGCCGGGTCGGGCGGTGCTGGCCGAGTTGAAGGGATCCCGAGAGCTGAACGGGATGATCGGCACCGGCTCGAGGTGCACGGCGTTGGGATCGAAGGGGACGTAGGCACCGGGATCCGGCTGGTACTGCACGCCGGGGGTCGGCGCACCCTGCGTCGGCCAGTACTCGGCCGGCGCTGCAGGCGGGGCAGGCGCGACGGGCGCAGCGCCCAGCATGGTCGGGACGAGTTCGGACGGCGTCGCCGGAGCCGCGGGAGCCCCGAGCTGCAGCGGCTGCGGGATCGGCCGGGGAGCCAGCGGAACGTATGTCGCCCCCGGGGTGCTCGCGGCGAAGGGCTGAAAGTCGGGCGGCGCGACCGGATCGGTGGCGACCTCGACCGGCGGCGGTCCCATGTAGACAGTGGGCGCAGCGACGGCGGCCTGGGCCGCGGCGGGCTGCGGCGCCACGGGCTGCGGCGCCACGGGCTGCGGCACGGCCGGTGCGAACGCCGCCGGAGCAGGCGGCTCGGCGAACATGGTCGGCGCGACGGCCGGGGCGAGGGGCGCAGGCATGGCCTGCGCGGGCATCTCCTGCGGGGGCATCGCCGCCGCGGTCATGGATGCGGCGGGAGCGGCGCTCGGAACGATTCCCGGGAAGGAATCGCCCGACGGTTGCGGCACCGGCACCGGCTCCGCCACGGGCGCGACCGGCGCGGCGGGCGCGACCTCTGCAGCCACGGGGAAGATCGCCGGTGACAACGTCGCACCCTGCGCGGGCGGTGAGATCGGGGCGCCGAGTGCGACGACCGGTGCAACGGGGGCGACCGGCATGGCCGGCGCCACGGGCGCCACGGGCGCCACGGGCGCGGCGGGCGCGGCGAAGGCCGCGGGCACCTCCGGAAAGACGGCGGCGGGCAGTGCAGGCGGGGCTGATGCCACCGGGAACAACTGGTCGACCGGCGCGGCGAGCGGCGCCTCGACCTTCCAGACCGGTTCTTTCGGCTTGGCGGCCGGCTCCTCGCCGCGGAGCGACGGGAAGACGTCGGCCGAGACCGGGATCGGCGGCTCCGAGGGAGTGGAGGTGAGGGCGAGCTGCACCGGGACACCGCTCAGGGCAACCTCTGGCGAGATGTCGGCGAGTCCCGACCATTCGGGGACGTACGCTTCGGCGCCCGCTGTTTCCGACATCCTGAACACCGAATTCGGCGGAACGTATGCCTCGTCGGTGAGCGGGAGATCCGCACGAGGAACGGCGGCGAGCAGTGGGGGGACGGCCGAGAGCGTCGGCTTGGCGTCCGCACCGGATGCCCCGAGGGCAGAATCCGCCGGCATCGTCTGCTTGGTCCAGGTGGCGCCATCCCACCACCGCAGCAGCGATGCATCCAAAGGATCGGCGTACCAGCCTCCGGCCGGCGTCGACGAAGCAGTGGACACGTTTCCCCCCATCAACGTTTCCTGGCCCCACAGTAGGGGGCGTGCGGCAGCTATCGGAGTCCCCCGTTCGGGGACCCCGTGAATCCCGGACCGATCAGGCCGACATCAGCGACTCGCCCAGGGCCTCAGTGCGGGGCCGCGGACGGATCTGCGGAACCCGAGGAGCCCTGCCGAGGGGCGGGATTCGCGCCCGCCGCATGCCGCCCGATGTAGCCGTGCCGCGCTCCCGGGTCGGCAGCAGCATGCTCCGCGTCGGCAGCCGCGAGAGCCGCGTCGGCCTCGGCGATCTGTGGCATGTCGGCTCGCGATCCAGAGGTCTCGATCGCGACCTGGTCTGCTTGCATCGGATTCGCCGGAACCGAGACGTGCTCCGTCCAGTTCGTTCCATCCCACCAACGCACGCGCCCGGGCATCTGAGGGTCCGGATACCAGGCAGCGGCGGGGGCGTCATTCGGGTATGACATGAGGATCCCCCCTCGATGGGCGCTCGAATCGGGTTTCGCGCGCTCCACTTTGCAGCCTAATCAGTGGATGCCGGGCGGGTGAGTCCCCTCTTCGCGGGTGGGTCCGCGGTGAGTTCGCGGGTGAGAACGACCTACTCCATCTCGTGGCCGTCGCCGACCAGGCCGCGTTCGACCAGGGCGTCGGGGTTGGCAGGGGATGCCGCCGCATCCTGGGCGTCCGCGGGGCGTCCCGAGAGATCGACACCCACATGCGTGTCGGGTGAGATCACGGCCTGCGGCTCGAGCGGATGCCCCGGCTCGGCGACATGTCGGGCGGGATGGTGATCCGCGTGTGCGTCTTCCACGTCCTCAGTGAGCTGGTTGCCGTCGCTCTGGTCGTCGGCGGCGTCTGCATTGGCGTGCTTCCCCATCCGTCTACGTTATCCGGGACGGAGCGAGTGGAGCTGCTCAGAGACCGAAGGAGTAGCTGAACTTGCCGTTGTCTCCGTCGATGCTGACCCACACCGTGCGGTGCACGCCCGTGGCCGTCGTCGCGTCGCAGGTGTACAGACTGCCGACCGTGACCGCGTCGACGAAGGGCGGGCAGTTGACGAACACCGCCTTGCCGTGGCTGATGTAGTCGGCGCTGATGGTGCGCTGCACGTTCAAGGCGCTGGCGAGCCCCTGCGTCTGCCCCAGGGCCACCGCGGCCAGCGGCGAACCGAAGGCCAGAGCGGCGACAACGAGCAGCATCGCGATCGCGCCGTTTCCGGGAACGCGGGTGCGCCGCACGATCAGGTAGCCAAGACCGGTCAGCAGTGCGAACCGAGGGCTCGGAGGGACGTAGCCGCGGCGTCGCAGCGTGCGCGCGTCGGCGAACGCCCAGAGCACGCACAGCAGGTACGGGATCGCGGCCGCGATCACGAAGACGATCGCGTTCGGGAACAGGTACAGGAAGACGTACGCGGCCGCGATCCCGACCACGAGGGCCAGCAGGGGGCTGAGCGCGATCATCCACGCGGATGCGGTGGAGGCGTGGGAGGCCGACGTCATGTCGACGGCCGGCGCGGAGGTCGCGGAGGCCGCAGGGGTCGCGGTGGTGAAGCCCGACGAGCGGTTGTCGGCGACGGGGTTCTCAACCGATCCGATTCCGAACTGGTGCTCCAGGTCGCGAACCGCGGCGATGCGCTCTTCGGTGGTCTCGGTGACGGACGACTCGTGCGTCCCACTCAGTCCGCCCTGGCCGATGGCAACCTGGTCCGTCGTCTGGCCCATTGTCTGGCCCATCGTGGCGGGGGTGGTGGTCGGCTTCTCGCGCACGTGTTCTGTCCAGGCCAGACCGTTCCACCAGCGCACCTGAACAGATGACGCGGGGTCTTGGTACCAGCCCGCCGACACGACGCGCGTTGCTTGATCGGTCACGCGCATCCCCTCCCTTGTTTGACGGCAATGTCAGTCTATGAGCAGGGCTTCTCAAGAACAGGACCCCATTCGGGGTATGTTCTGAGTCCCCTTTTATGAGGTCAAGCCGCTGCTCAGCTGGTGGCGGAGAAAACGCCCCAGTCGTCGACGCGCCACGAGATCCATCCGTTCGAGCGCTGGAGGCTCACGGTCACGTCGTAGGTGGCGCCACCGGGCTTGTGCGCCTGGCAGACGAACGACTGAAGCGGGATCAGCGGCGGGGTCGGCGGGCAGGTGGCCACCAGGGGGATGCCCAGGGCGGCACCGCTCTGCGTGATCTCGATCTCGGCCTGGTGCGAGAAGCTGGCGGGCGCGAGCTGGATGATCAGGCCGGGAACGGCAACATTGGCCACGATGAGGGCGAGACCGAGGGTCAGGAATGTGAACAACGGGCCGAATCCGGTGCCGGACTCGCGGACCGTGCGGGTCAGTCGCGCGATCAGGTAGATGCCGACGGTGAGAATGGCGAAGGCCCAGGGCGCCGGCTGCTCCAGCCCGGCGCGTCGCAGGGCGCGATGGTCGAGGAACGCCAGCACGATGCCGGCGAGGTACGGGATGCCGAACATCATGATCAGCACGACCACCGAGGTGGTCTGCGCGGCGCCCGACAGCAGGATCATCAAGCCGACCACCAGCGTGTACAGCGGGATCAGGGCCATGATCCAAACCGGGCCGGTGCTGCTCGGCACCTCGGTGATCAGGCGCGACGGGGCCGCCTCTGGCTGCCACTGCTGCTGCGGCCATTGCTGATCAGCCGGTGTGCTCGGGATGAACGAGGTGGCCGACTCGCTGACGTGCGCGAACGCCGAGCGCGGCACGGAGGTCTCGCCCAGCAGGTCGTCGAAGCGCGTGTCGAGGTCGAAGGGGGCGCTGGTCGGCGCGTCGTCGAGGATGCCGGTGCCCGCCATCGAGAACGGCACGGCCGGCTCGTCGATCAGCATCTGATCGCGCTCGGGCGCCTCGAGGGATCGGATCGGATCGGCGAACGCCGCGGCGGCCGGCGGGATCGGGTCGCGATCGGCGGAGTCGACGGTCAGAGGCTCGTCGTCGAACTGGCGCTCGCGTTCGCGGCGCTCGCGGCGGCTGAGGTCTTGTTCGGCTTCATCGGCTGCGGGGTCGGCGAAGGGGCGCTCGCTCGACGGACGGTCGTCGTCGGCGAAGGCGAGTTTCGAGGTCACCGTCTCGGTGGCCATCATCGGTTGCCGGGCGTCGGAGATGTGCTCCGTCCACGCGTGGTTGTCCCACCAGCGCAACTGCGGGAGTCCGAGCGGGTCGGGGTACCACCCAGCGGGGACGCGCACGTCATCGTCTGGCATGCTGCTCTCCTTCGCGACCCGGGCTTGTAACCCGCTGATTCCCCTATGCATGGTATGGGGAAACCGGGGTCGGAGGATACTACCCGCACTGACCCCAACAAGGGGACACGCGTGTCCCCCCGGGGGACAGCTTCGGGGTGCACGAGTCCGCGCTTTCGGGGACCTTCTGCCGGGGCCTCTGACCGGTACGGCAGACTCTCTTTCGTGCTCGCCGACCGTCTTGCCCATCTTTCGAGCGCAGGGTCTGCCGCCGGGCAGCCGTTCGACGCCGACGACTTCGTCGGCGCCTTCGATGACTGGGTGCGCGAGCAGGGCATCCGGCTCTACCCGGCACAAGAGGAGGCGGTGCTCGAACTGGTGCTCGGCAAGCACCTGGTGCTGTCGACGCCCACCGGCACCGGCAAGTCGCTTGTGGCACTTGCCGCCCACGCGGCGGCGCTGTCTCAGGGGCAGCGCAGCTGGTACACCGCTCCGATCAAGGCGCTGGTCAGCGAGAAGTTCTTCCAGTTGGTCGAGGCGTTCGGGGCGGAGAAGGTGGGTCTGATCACCGGCGATTCCAGCGTCAATCCGGATGCCCCGATCCTGTGCTGCACCGCCGAGATCCTGGCGAACCTCGCCCTGCGCCAGGGAGCGGAGACCGACGCCGACGTCGTCGTCATGGACGAGTTCCACTACTACGCCGATCCCGATCGCGGGTGGGCGTGGCAGGTGCCGCTGCTGCTGCTTCCGCGGGCGCAGTTCGTCCTGATGTCGGCGACGCTGGGTGACGTCGGCGCGATCGCCGAAGATCTCGAACGCCGCACGGGACGCGAGGTGGCCCACATCACCGGCGTCGTACGCCCGGTTCCGCTCGACTACCGCTATGTCGTGACGCCGGTCCACGAGACCATCGAGCAGTTGCTCACCGACGGCTTGGCGCCGGTCTACATCGTGCATTTCGCGCAGGCCGCTGCTGTCGAGCGCGCGCAGGCGCTGTCGAGCGCCAAGGTCGCCAGCCGTGAGCAGCGCGACGCCATCGCCGACGAGCTGGGCGGTTTCCGGTTCGCCGCCGGATTCGGAGCCACCCTGTCGCGCCTGATCAGGGCCGGCATCGGCGTCCACCACGCAGGGATGCTTCCCAAGTACCGCAGGCTCGTCGAGCAGCTCGCCCAGCGCGGCCTGCTGCGCGTCATCTGCGGAACCGACACGCTCGGCGTCGGCATCAACGTGCCCATCCGCACGGTGCTGTTCACCGGGCTGACCAAGTTCGACGGCACCAAGATGCGCCAGCTCAGCGCGCGGGAGTTCCACCAGATCGCCGGTCGGGCGGGCCGTGCCGGGTTCGACACGGCGGGCGAGGTGGTCGCCGAGGCGCCGGAGCATGAGATCGAGAACGCGCGGATCGGCGCGAAGGCCGACGCGGCCGCCGCCTCCGGCAAGCGCGCAAAGGCGACGCCCAAGAAGCGCGCGCCGGACGGTTTCGTGAGCTGGGGGCCGCAGAGCTTCGAGCGGATGATCGCGGCCGTTCCCGAGACGCTGACCAGCTCGATGCAACTCACCGCCGCGATGATGATCAACGTGCTCGGCAGGCCGGGGTCGGACGTCCCGGCCGGCGAGCCCGGCTCGGCCTTCGCCAATGTGCGCTCACTGGTCTTCGACAACCACGAAGACATCGCCCGGCAGCGCCAGCTCGCCAGACGAGCGATCGGCATCTACCGCACGCTGCGTGCGGGCGGCGTCGTCGAGCAGCGCGGGGGCGGTTTCGACGGGAGCGCGTCCATCCGGCTCACGGTCGAGCTGCAGCCCAACTTCGCCCTCAACCAGCCGCTGTCGCCGTTCGCGCTCGCGGCGTTCGAGCTGCTGGACCGGGCATCCCCCTCGTATGCCCTCGACATGATCAGCGTGCTCGAGTCGACGCTCGACGATCCACGCGCGATCCTGTCGCAGCAGCAGTTCAAGGCCCGGGGCGAGGCGGTCGCCGCGATGAAGGCCGATGGCATCGAATACGACGAGCGCATGGAGCTGCTCGAGCAGGTCACCTGGCCTCGACCGCTCGCCGAGCTGCTCGAGCAGACCTTCGAGACCTTCGCGAGGAGCCAGCCCTGGGTGCGCGACTTCGAGTTGTCGCCGAAGTCGGTGGTGCGCGACCTCTACGAGCGCGCGATGAGCTTCGGCGAGTTCGTGGCGTTCTACCAGTTGGGCCGGAGCGAGGGCCTGGTGCTGCGGTACCTGAGCGACGCGTTCCGAGCTGCGCGGCAGACGATCCCGGATGACGCCAAGACCGACGAGTTGAACGATCTGATCGAGTGGCTGGGCGAGCTGGTGCGGCAGGTCGACTCCAGCCTGCTGGACGAGTGGCGCGCTGGAGCTGAAAGCGACGCATCGCGTCGCCGCGACGCCAGCGTGGACGTGATCGAGCAGCCCGCGCCGCTGCCGCCCATCCCGCCGAGCGTCGTGACCAACCGCCGCGCCTTCCTGGTGCTGGTGCGCAACGAGTTGTGGCGGCGCGTGCAGCTCGCCGCGCTGCAGCGCGATGACGAGTTGGTGGCGCTCGACCCGGATGCCGGCTGGCCCGAGGCTCTCGACGGCTACTTCGCCGAACACGATGCGATCGGCACCGGCCCGGATGCTCGCAGTGCAGCCCGGGTGATCATCGACGAACACCCCGAGGGGGCAGGGGGCGACATCTGGACGGTGCGTCAGATCCTGGACGATCCGGCCGGTGATCACGACTGGGGCTTCACCGCCGAGGTCGATCTGGCGGCATCCGCCGAGCAGGGCGTCGCGGTGGTGCGTGTTCTTCGGATCAGCAGGCTCGACTAGGCCCCGGGTCTGGCGCCCGTCACGCGGTGTGCGCCGCCGGGCGCCCCGTGGCGGAGGCGGACGCGAGTTCCAGCCGTGCTCGCCGTCCGCGAGAGGCCCGGCGGTGACGGGCGGTCGCACGGGCGACCGGCGCGACGGGCTCCAGGCCGGACCCGGCGAGTTCGTCGTGCTCGCATCCGATGCCGGCGCAGTGCGTTCCGTGCACCACCGGCACCGGGGCGAGAAGGCTGGAAGGGCGTTGAGGCATGGTGGTCTAGAAGCGGTCGTCCAAGGCGAGGGCGCGCGAGCGGCGCCGCGCCAGCAGCGCTTCCTCGATGTCGGCATCGTGTTTGGTCGTGCGGCTGGTCTGGATCGCCTCGACGATCCACTGCACGGTCGGAAGGATGCTGACCAGCAGGGCCAGCGCGCCGAGCGCGGCGAAGGTGATGGCGACCGGTGGCACCGCCTCGTCCGAGCAGCCAGCGGCCGCACCCACGCAATCGTTGGCGTCCGCGATCGAGACATCGACGATGCCGAAACTGACGGCGGCGATCACGATCGCGCCGAGTGCCACAGCACCAAGGACGCGACGCGAATGCACGATGTTGATCCCCCACGAGTGAGGCCGGGAGAACCGGCCGTGTCCCGTCAGCGTATGGGCGCCGTCCATGCGACCGCGATGCCCAGGTCGGGGGGCACACCTCCTAGACTGCTCGCCAGTGGACGTCACGCTGCTGGTCGCGCTTGTCATCGCGTTGGCCTTGATCTTCGATTTCACCAACGGCTTTCATGACACAGCCAACGCGATGGCGACCCCCATCGCGACGGGAGCCCTCAAGCCGAAGGTCGCCGTGGCGATCGCCGCGGTGCTCAATCTGGTCGGGGCGTTCCTGTCCACGGAGGTCGCCAAGACCATCTCGGGCGGTCTGATCAAAGAGGGCGGCGGCGGGGTGCAGATCACGCCCGCGCTCATCCTGGCGGGTTTGATCGGAGCCATCGTCTGGAATCTGGTGACCTGGTTGCTCGGGCTGCCGTCGTCATCCAGCCATGCGCTGTTCGGCGGCCTGATCGGCGCCGCGGTCGTCGGAGCCGGTTTCGGCGCGATCGACGGCGGCGTCCTGGTGTCGAAGGTGCTCCTTCCCGCGGTGCTGGCGCCGGTGACCGCGGGCCTCGTCTCGTTCCTGGCCACGAAGATCGCCTACGGCGTCACTCGCAAACGCGAGCGCGACCGGTTCAAGATCGGGCAGATCTTCACCTCGTCGCTGGTCTCGCTGGCGCACGGCACCAACGACGCTCAGAAGACCATGGGGGTCATCACCCTCGCGCTGATCGCCGCCGGCGTGCAGCCCAGCGGCAGTGGACCCGCCATCTGGGTGATCGGAGCGTGCGCCCTGGCGATCGCCGCCGGAACCTACACGGGCGGCTGGCGGATCATCAAGACCATCGGCCGCGACATCACCGACATCGAGCCCGCACAGGGCTTCGCGGCGGAGTCCGCCACTACGGCGACCATCCTCGCGTCGAGCCACCTCGGCTTCGCCCTGTCGACGACGCAGGTGGCGTCCGGCTCGGTGATCGGCGTCGGTCTCGGACGCAAGGGGGCGTCGGTGCGGTGGGGAACGGCCGGGCGTATCGCCCTGGGCTGGCTCATCACCATCCCGGCATCCGCAGTGGTGGGCGCCCTGGCGGCGATGCTCTCGCAGCTCGGGCTGTGGGGCGTGATCCTGGATGTCGTGCTCGCCCTGGGCGCGATCCTCACCGTCTACCTGATCGCTCGCAAGCGCCGGATCGACGCGCGCCACTTCACGCAGCCTGCTCCCGGAGTGTTCGTGCGGCCCAAGCGGCGCAAGAAGAAGTCGGCGCCCGTGGCGGTCGTCCGGACCGGGGAGGCGAAGGTCGGATGACGATCGACTGGATCGCCTTTCTCACGGTGGTGGTGGGCTCGCTCGTCTCCGGCTGCCTGCTCGTGACGCTGTTCTCGGTGGGACTCCGCATGAGCGATGGGCCTGCTCCCTGGCGACGACCCGTGTCGGTCGCCATGTTCGTGGCGTGCGGGGCCGTCGTGGTGTTCGGTATTTACCTGATCGTGCCCTTCTTCCACCCCTGAACACCCCCACGATCCAGGTTCGGCTCGTAGCATCGTTCGAGTGCCCACAAGGCGCGCCCCATTTCGGAGCACCTGGCCGAAGCACTCATCACGATCAAGGAGGATTGCGATGCCCGACACGACCGGACTCGCTGCAACACTCACCAGTCACGAGCAGTTCATCCACGGAGATGAGCACGTCGGCACGAACGGTCCGAATGAGGCGCACGAGCTGCTCGCGGGAGACGGCCCGACGCGCACCGAGACCGATTCGCTCGGATCGATGGAGATCCCTGCCGACGTCTACTGGGGCATCCACACGGCTCGCGCCCTCATCAACTTTCCGATCTCGCGCCGCGCGATCAGCAACTACCCCGATCTGGTGCGCGCGTTGGCACGGGTGAAGCAGGCAAGCGCCCGCGCCAACAAAGAGATCGGCGTGCTCGACGCCCCGAAGGCCGATGTCATCGACGCTGTCTGCCAGCGCATCGTCGACGGGGAGCTGCACGAGCAGTTCGTGGTCGGAGTCATCCAGGGCGGGGCGGGCACCTCCACCAACATGAACACCAACGAGGTGATCGCGAACGCGGGCCTCAAAGAGCTGGGCCGCGAGTTCGGCGATTACTCGGAACTGCATCCGATCGACGATGTCAACCGAAGCCAGTCGACCAACGACGTCTACCCGACGGCGATCAAGCTGGCGATGGTGTTCGGAGTGCAGCGCCTGCTCGAGGAGCACGCCAAGCTCACCACGAGCTTCGCGGCCAAGGGCGTCGAGTTCGCCCACGTGCTCAAGGTCGGCCGCACACAGTTGCAGGATGCCGTGCCGATGACCCTGGGTCAGGAGTTCAGCGGCTTCGCGCACACCCTTCAAGAGGACTTCGACCGCCTCAGCGAGGTGATCCCGTGGCTCAACGAGATCAACATGGGGGCGACGGCGATCGGCACCGGCATCACGGCCGACCCGCGCTACGCCGAGGCGGTGCGGCGTCACCTCGAAGAGCTCACCGGTATCCCGCAAGAGACCGCGCCCGACCTGATCGAGGCGACGGCCGACGCGGGGATCTTCATGACGCTGAGCGGCACCCTCAAGCGGGCAGCCGTCAAGCTCAGCAAGATCTGCAACGACCTGCGGCTGATCTCGTCGGGTCCGCAGGCCGGGCTGGGCGAGATCAACCTGCCCGCGCGCCAGGCGGGGTCGAGCATCATGCCCGGCAAGGTGAATCCGGTGATCCCGGAGGTGGTCAACCAGGTGGCCTTCGCCGTGATCGGCGCGGATGCCACGGTCACCGCCGCGGCGGAGGGCGGCCAGTTGCAGCTGAACGCCTTCGAGCCCGTGATCGCCCACAGCCTGCTTCAGTCGCTCTCGTGGATGACGAACGCGTGCTTCACGCTCCGGGTCAATTGCATCGACGGCATCACCGCCAACACGGCGCGGCTCACCCAGCAGGTCGAGACCAGCGTCGGGGTCGTGACCGCGCTCACGCCCTACATCGGCTATGCCGCGTCGGCGGCGCTCGCGCACACGGCGCTCACCACCAACTCGTCGATCGCCGAACTGGTGGTCGATGCCGGGTTGATGACAGAAGCCGAGGTCACCCGGGTGCTCTCGCCCGAACGCCTCAGCGGGGTCAGCCCGGCCACCGGAGTGATCGTGCTGCCGCTGAACGAGGCCGAGAGACTCGCCACGCTGAAGGCCGAGTCTGACGAGAGCTGACGAGAGCTGACGCGTTCCAGGGCATGTCCTCATCTTCCCGGCTCACGGTGTCTCGCGAATCACCTGATCCGGGTTCTTGTCCGGCCGCCAGCCGCGCCAGGCGGGCGCCCGCAGGCGGCCGTCGGCGGTGAGTTCGGCGAACTCCACCTCACCGACCAAGCTCGGTGTCACCCAGTGCGCATCGCGCGCGTCGGAGCTCGGCACGTCGATCAGCGGACTGGTCGAGCGCGCGAGGCCGTCGAGTCGGGTGCGCAACTCGGCCAACTGCCGGTCGGTGAAGCCGGTGCCGACCCGGCCGACGTAGCGCAGTCCGTCGGAATCCGGAATTCCGACCAGCAGCGAACCGATGCTGTCCGCGCGATGACCGGTGCCAGGGCGCCAGCCGCCGACCACCACCTCCTGGGTGAGCGTGTGCTTCAGCTTGATCCAGTCGCGGCTGCGTTTGCCCTCGCGATAGGGGCTGTCGAGGCGCTTGGCCATCACGCCCTCGAGACCGAGCTTCTTGCTGGTGGCGAGGGCGTTCTCCAGGTCTCGACCCGCGTCCGGCGGCACGGCCACGATCGGATCGTTCCGCGGGCCGCGTTCCTTGACGGTCTTGAGCAGCAGCGCGCGGCGCTTCTCATAGGGCAGCGCCTCCTGCGAGTCGGCGCCGAGCTGCAGCACGTCGAAGACGAAGTAGTGCACGGGGGTCGCCAGTCGCGCCCGCTCCACGTCGCGCGGACTGGTCAAGCCCATCCGCTGCTGCAGCGCGCCGAAGCTCGGGCGGCCCTTCGCGTCGAGCGCGACGATCTCGCCGTCGAGCACGGCATCCCCCGTGACGCCGTCGAGCAGTGCGGCCAGCTCGGGGTAGCTGGGCGTCAGGTCGAGTCCGTTCCTCGATCGCAGACTCAGCTCGTCTCCGCGGATGGTCGCGATCGCCCGGATGCCGTCCCACTTCATCTCGTACGCCCAGGTCGGATGGGCAGGGTCGTCACTGCCGCGGAACCGGTCGACCCCCGAGATCGCGCCGAGCGTCGCGAGCATCGGGTGGACCGACTCGCTCGAGACCCGCGATCCCACGACCGTCCGCCCTTTGCGCGGCGCCAAGCCTTTCCGCTCTCCGGCGCTGGCGTCGCGGCGACGCGATGCGTCGCTCATAGCTCCAGCGCGCGGGCCGCCCTCGGCATCCCAATCGACCGGATTCTGGCTCTTCATCAGGTGCAGCATCCAGTTCTTGGGATTGTCGCCCTGCTTGGTCTGGATCAGCGCGAGCCGGTGCGATCCGTGCTTCTCGCCGTGGATGGTCAGAATGATCTCGCCGCCCTCCTTGCCGTCCCCGTCGCGCCATTTCTCCAGCTCGTAGCGGCCGCGGTCCCAGATCGCGACGCCGCCCGCACCGTATTCCCCTTTCGGAATGCTTCCCTCGAAGGTTCCGTACTCGAAGGGGTGGTCTTCGACGTGCACCGCCAGGTGGTTCTGCGTCGGGTCGGTCGGCACGCCCTTGGGCACCGCCCAGCTGACCAGCACGCCGTCTCGCTCCAGTCGGAAGTCGTAGTGCAGCGAGCTGGCGTGGTGCTCCTGGATCACGAAGTGCGGGTTGGCGGGGTCCGGCGTCCAACTCGGATCGCTGCCGGGCACATCGCCGAACGGCTCGGGGGTCTTGTTCCGGTTGCGCATCCGGCGGTATTCGGCGAGGTCTTCACCGTTCTGAGCCGCTAGGTGGCCCGCCGACAGGTCGGCGAGCGGATCCCCCTTGCTCTCCAGGCGCTTCAGCACCTCGGTGAACGCGAGCTGCTTCAGCCCGGGCGCGGCGATCTCGCGCCAGGTGCGCGGCGCGGCCACGGTCGGATGCAGCCGGCCGCGCAGCGAGTACGGAACCACGGTCGTCTTCGACCCGTTGTTCTGGCTCCAGTCCAGCAGCACCTTGCCGCCGCGCACGGCCTTCTTCATGTCGCTCACGACGAGGTCCGGATGGTCGGCCTCCAGCGCGCGGGCCAGCTCGTGCGCCACCGCCGAGACCTCGTCGCTCGACTGGGTGCCGTCGAGCGCGGCATAGAGGTGGATGCCCTTGCTCCCGCTCGTCACCGGCATCGGGTCCAGCCCCATGCCCTTCAAGATCTCCCTCACGAGTTTCGCGACCTCTGCGCACTCGGCCAGGCCTGCGCCCTCTCCCGGATCGAGGTCGAGCACCATGCGGTCCGGGTTCTTGCGCGCGCCATTGCGGCCGAACCGCCACTGCGGCACGTGGATCTCGAGAGCGGCCTGCTGCGCGATCCAGACCAGGGTCGCCAGGTTGTTGACCAGCGGGTACTCGTTGATGTGGTCGGAGTGCTGGATCGGACGGTGCTCGATCCAGTCCGGTGCCGAGTCGGGCAGGTTCTTCTCGAAGAACACCTGCCCCGGTTTCTCTGCGGTGCCGACGCCCGAGACCCAGCGCTTGCGGGTGGCCGGGCGATCTCGCGCGTGGTCGATCAGCGCGTCGGCGACGCGCGAGTAGTAGTCGATGACCTCGGCCTTGGTGGTTCCGGTTTCGGGATAGAGCACCTTGTCGAGGTTGGTCAGGCGCAGGCGATGGCCGCCCACATCCACGTACGTGTCTGGCCCCTCAGCCTTCGCCATGCCTTCACGGTAATCACGGGGGTGTACATCGTCCACATCCGCGGAGGAAAATGACAGCATGCGCTCCATTTGGAAGGGCTCCCTGAGCTTCGGCCTCGTCAACGTGCCCGTGAAGTTGTACGCCGCGACCGAAGATCACGACGTGCCCTTGCACCAGGTGCACGACAAAGACGGCGGTCGCATCCGCTATCAGCGCCGGTGCGAGATCGACGGCGAGATCGTCGACTTCGAGCACATCGCCAAGGCATACGTCGACGGTGACGAGACGGTCATCCTGACGCCGGAAGACCTGGCCTCACTGCCGGCCGAGCGCAGTAAAGACATCGACGTGGTCGAGTTCGTCCCCAGCGACCAGGTCGACCCGATCATGTTCGAGAAGAGCTACTTCTTGGCTCCCGACTCCAAGTCGACCAAGGCGTATGTGCTGCTGCGGCAGACCCTGCAGGCGACGGATCGCACCGCGATCGTGCAGTTCGCGCTGCGGCAGAAGACCCGGCTGGCCGCCCTGCGCGTGCACGACGACGTGCTGATGCTGCAGACCCTGCTCTGGGACGACGAGGTGCGCGATGCGCGGTTCCCCGAGCTCGACGAGTCGCCCAAGATCACGGACGCCGAGCTGAAGATGTCGAAGCAGCTGGTCGAGAGCTTCGCCAGCGACTTCAGCCCCGAGAAGTTCACCGACGACTACCAGGCGCAGCTGCGCACCCTCGTCGAAGCGAAGCTGGAGCAGGGCGACGCCCTCGACACCGAGGCGACCTTCGGCCGGGCAGAGGGCCAGGGAGGCGGCGAGGTGCTCGACCTGATGGAGGCTCTGCGGCGCAGCGTCGAGAGCAAGCGGGAGGCCGACAAGCCGGCCAAGCCCCAGAGCTCGACCGCGAAGAAGACCGCGGCGAAGACCGCGGCGAAGAAGCCGGCCGCGAAAAAGTCGGCCTGAGCTCGAGGCAGCCCTCCGCAGCCGAACCGATGCTGGGAGGAGGCTCCGCATCCCCTCCATCCGCTCCACGCCCCGGCGCTCGCGCGTATACCGGAATGGAGTGTCCGGAGACAGGAGAGCCATGACCAATGTGAGCGAGTTCGTGATCCAGCGCATCCGGGAGTGGGGTGTCACCCGCGTGTTCGGATTCCCCGGTGACGGCATCGGCGAGTTCGACGGCGCCCTCGGGGCCGCCGATCGGGAGGGAAAGGGTTTCGAGTACATCCGCCCCACCCACGAGGAGATCTGCGCCCTGATGGCGACGGCGCACGCCAAGTTCACCGGCGAGGTCGGCGTCTGCTTCGCCACGTCGAGCCCGGGGGCGTTCCATATGCTCAACGGCCTCTACGACGCCAAGATGGACAACCAGCCGGTGGTCGCCGTCGTCGGGCAGCAGGGCCTTGCGGCATTCGGCACCTTCACTCAGCAGCAGAGCAACCTCGAGCGGACCTTCGCCGACGTCGCCGTCTACGTGCAGACCATCGTCAGTCCCGATCAGGCGCAGGCGGTCATCGACACGGCGTTCCGCACCGCGATCGTGAACCGTCAGCCCGCGGTGATCGTGCTCCCGCACGACGTTCAGGCCATGAAGGCGGCCGAGTTGAGCCCGGAGAACTGGGTGTCGCGCTCGAGCGCCGTGGCGCCCTCGACCCGGGTGGTCGGGCCGCAAGACGAACTGCAGCGCGCCGCCGACATCCTCAATGCGGGAGAGAAGATCACCTTCCTGGTCGGGGCCGGTGCCGGCGATGCGGGCGCCGAAGTGCTCGAGTTGGCTGAGCGCGTCGGCGCCGGCATCATCACTACGCTGCGCGGCAAGCCGGTGATCTCGTCCGAGGTGCCCTTCCACACGCAGCAGCTCGGGCTGCTGGGCACCCTGCCCAGCTACCACCAGATGCAGGACTGCGACACGCTCCTGATGCTCGGCACCAACTATCCCTATGGACAGTTCCTGCCGGCCAGCGGGCAGGCCCGTGCGGTCCAGATCGATCTGCGCGCCGAGCAGCTGGGGCTGCGCTATCCCACCGAGGTCAACCTCTGGGGCGACGTGAAGGCGACCCTGACCGCACTGCTGCCCCTGGTTGAGCAGCATGCGGATCGGGCCTGGCAGGAGAAGGTCGCCGACGAGATGCGCGGCTGGGAGGAGGAGATGCTCGGCCAGGCCATGCTGAGCTACCCGGACGGAGGCAACCCGCGCCGGGTGTTCCACGAGCTCAACACCCGGCTGCCCGACGATGCCATCGTGACCGCGGATGCCGGCACGACCGCCGATTGGTACGGCCACCACATCCGGTTGCATGGGCGGATGAAGGGTGACCTGTCCGGCCGGCTCGCCACCATGCTCGCCGCGATGCCGTACGCCGTGGCCGCGAAGTTCGCGTATTCCGACCGCCCGGTGATCTGCACGATCGGCGATGGCGCCTTCCAGATGCTCGGGATGAACGAGTTGATCACCGTCAAGAAGTACCTCGACCGCTGGAGCGATCCGCAGTTCATCGTCGTGGTCATGCACAATGACGACCTGAGCCAGGTCTCGTGGGAGATGCGCACCGAAGACGGCAACCCGGTGTGGCCCGGATCGCAGGACGTCGAGTCGGTGGACTACGCGGGGTGGGCCGAACTGCTGGGCTTCCGGGGCATCCGGGTGACCAGCGACGACGAGATCGAGGCGGCATGGGATGCCGCCTTCCAGCATCACGGCGTCACGGTCATCGACGCCTATGTCAGCAAGAACGTTCCGCCCCTGCCGCCGCACATCACGGCGGAGTACGCGAAGAACATGGCGCGCGCCCTCCTCAGGCGCGACCCCGACGAGTTCGCGGTGATCCGCGATTCCGCTCGCGCCCTCGCCTCGGAAGGGCTGGAGCGCGTTAAGGGTGCGTTGCACGTCGGCCACGGTCACGACGACCCGTCATGAGTTCCGTGATCGACTCGATCGCGCTGAGCGCCTACCGCGTTCCGACCAGCACCGACGGGCGCGAGCAGACCGAGAGCGACGGCACCGCCCGGTGGAGCAGCACCGGCGTGCTGATCGTCGAAGTCACCGCTGGTGGCGAGACCGGGCTCGGGTACGCATACACCGCGGCCGACGCGGCGTTGGCGGTCGCGCAGGATCAGCTCGCCCCACTCGTGCTGGGAGCCGACCCGCTGCAGACCGGCCGTCACTTCTGGGCGATGGCCGACGCGGTGCGCAATCTCGGCTGGAACGGGATCTGCGCGGGCGCGATCTCGGCCATGGACGTCGCGCTGGCCGATCTGGCCACTCGCTTGCTCGGCATCCCGCTGTGCACATTCGTCGGGGGAGCGCGCGACCGGGTGATGGCCTACGGGAGCGGCGGATTCACCAGCTACACCGATGCCCAGCTCGAGAAGCAGTTGGCGGGCTGGGTCGCCGAAGGATTCCGTGCGGTGAAGATGAAGGTCGGCACCGATCCCGCGGCCGACCCGGCGCGCGTCGCCCTCGCGCGCCGGGCGATCGGCGATGATGTCGAGCTGTTCGTCGATGCGAACGGCGCGTACTCGCGTGCCCAAGCGCTCGGCATGGCCGAGATGTTCGCCGAGTCGGGGGTGTCGTGGTTCGAGGAGCCCGTGTCGAGCGACGACCTCGAAGGGTTGAGCCTGCTCTGCGAACGAGCGCCTGCCGGCATGCAGATCACCACCGGAGAGTACGGCTACAACCCGGCGGCGTTCCACCGCCTGCTCACGGCGAACGCCGTCGACACCCTTCAGGCCGACGCGACCCGGTGCGGCGGCGTCACGGGCTTCGTCTCGGCGCACGCGCAGGCTCAGGCGGCCAACATCCCGCTCAGCGCCCACACAGCACCTGCCCTGCACGCGTCGATCGCGTCAGGCCTGCGCGACGTCGTGCACGTGGAGTACTTCCACGATCACGCGATCATCGAGACCCGGTTCTTCGACGGCACCCCGGCGCTGGTCGAGGGCGAGCTGACGCCCGATCCCGCGCGAGCCGGTCACGGCCTGGTGCTCAAGCACCACGACGCCGAGGCTTACCTCACCAACCGGCTGCGCATCACCCGCGACGCAGCTGCCTGATCAATTCGGACTTCGTCTTGCCCGAGTAACCGTGCAAGTCGAGCTCCTTGGCGCGATGCCGCAACTGGGCGACCGTCCAGTCGTCGTACGAGCGCGCCTCGCCGCCCCGCTCGCCGACAGCATGTGATCCGTCACGCACGACGGCGTTCGAGATGCGCGCGGCCTTCTGCTTGCTGTCGCCCTGGTCGCGCAACTCCTCATAGAGTTCGGGGTCTTTCAGGCTGTTGTTCCTGCTGCCCGGCGATGCGGTCCGGAAGCGGTGCATCCCCCGGTCGTCTCCGTGGCGTTGAGCTCCACGACGGGAGTTCGCCACCGGCTCCGCCCACGGGCTTGCTCGGGGTCGAGCCCGTGGGCGGAGCGCTCTAGGCTGTCGCGGTGACCGTTCACGAGCCGTGGCGCTCGCCGTCTGACGATGCCGGCGACGATGCCGTGCGCCTCGACGCCGAGGTACCCCATGACCTCGACTGGAGCCTGCTGCCGGCCGGCTCGGTGAGCTCCCGTTTCGCGGCGCCGAGCGGCGAGCTTGCCGTGGTTTCGCTTGGCGACCCCGCGGGTCCGCGCGTCGTGCTCGTGCCCGGCGTGTCGGGCTCGAAAGAGGACTTCGCCCTCGTGATGCCGGTGCTGGCGGCATCCGGCTACTTCGTGCAGAGCTACGACTTGGCCGGCAACTTCGAGTCGGCCGCCGCCGCGCCCCCTGAGGGCATGCCATACAGCTACGAGTTGTTCGCCGACGACCTGATCGCCTTTCTCGAATCGGGCGGCCCCGCACATCTGCTCGGCTACTCGTTCGCGGGCACGATCGCCCAGATCGTCACCGTTCGACGGCGAGAGCTGGTGCGCAGCCTGGCCCTGCTGGCCACCCCGCCGGAGCCCGGGCAACGGGTTTCGCGGGGTCAAGATCCTCGGCCCGTTCACCTGGATGGCGACCGGCGGCATCGGCGCGAAACTGATGCGCTGGGGGATCGTCACCAACAAGAACAAGGTGCCCCAGGCGCGGCTCGACTTCGTGCGGTTGCGGTTCGAGAAGACCACGATGCGCAGCATGGCCGACATCATCAGGCTGATGAAGCGCGCCCCCGAGCTGCGGCCCGAGTTGCGGGATGCCGCGATCCCCAAACTCGTCGCCGTGGGGCAGCACGACCTCTGGCCCGTCGAACTGCACGCGGAGCTGGCCGAGCGCATCGGCGCCGAGCTTGCGGTCTACGACACCGGCCACAGCCCGTGCGAGACGACGCCGCACCAGTTGGCCCGGGACCTGCTGCGGCTCTATTCGCAACCCGATTAAGCGGCCGCCGAGCCTGAGCCGTCTGGCAGACCGCTGTCCGGGGAGGGCTCGTTCGCGCCCTCCCATCGTCGTCGCGCCGCACGACGCGCCCACGGGCTGTCGTCCGGCCAGTGGTTCCGCAGGGTGGGCAGCACCCACGACAGGCGCCTGCGCAGGCTGTTGAAGCTCGCGAACGGGCGCGCCGAGATCTGCACGACGAAGTCGGGGTCGTAGCGCACCGTCATCCACGGCTTGATATGCAGACTGAGATCGAGGTCGTCGTGAATCGTGCGCTGGTTCCTGTGCACCTCCTCGCGCAGCTCGCTCCACACCGCATGGCGCATGACGAAGTTCGAGCCGAAGATCGGCGGATGCCCGAGGTAGCCGGTCATCGACCAATACATGCCGCCGAGGTACCAGGCTTTGCCGATGCGGTGCACCAGTTCGCTCGCACCGTAGAACTCGCCGGTTCCGGTCAGCACCGAGAGCTCGTCGTCGTGGGCGAAGACCGCGATCGCTCGGGCGAGCCAGCCGGGAGGGCAGACCGAGTCCGCGTCGATCCGCGCGATCAGTTCACCGCGTGCCGCGTCGTAGCCGGCCGAGGCGGCTTGCGGAATGCCGGGGGTCGGCTCGGAGATCACGCGCACTCCGGCATCGTGAGCGACCTGAGCCGTGGCATCCGAACTGCCGTTGTCGACCACGACGATCTCGACCTCGACCGAGTCGGGCAGACCGGTCTGCCGCGCGAGCGCCGTCAGGCAGGTCGCGAGCATCTCTGCGTCATTCCTGGCCGGGATCACCACGGAGACGAGCATGCATCCACTCCACTTGCCCCGATCCAGGGTGGACGGGCGGTTTTCACCCTACTCTCAGCGCATGGGGCGGAACGTGCCGGGATCCGCGTGCCGGGATCAGCGTGCGGGACGATGCCGCCACAGCTGCAGGCTCGCGTAGCTGCGCCACGGCGCCCAAGCCGCCGCCCGCCGCCCGAGCGCCCGCGGGGCGCCAGGCAGACCGAGCGCCTCGGCGCTCTGGCGGATGACCAGGTCGGTCTCGAGAAAGGTGTCGGGATTGCCCAGCACCCGCATGGCGAGGTAGTCGGCGGTCCACGGTCCGACGCCGGGCAGCGCGAGCAGCTGCTCGCACAACTCGGCGGCCGGGGTCTCGAGATCGAGACGCAGGCTGCCGCCGGCCACGGCATCCGCGACCCGGATGATGGTCGCCACCCGGTTCGCCGGCCCGCGCAGCACGGCGCCACCCCGCTCGGCGATGGCCTCGGCGGTCGGGAACATCCGCGGAGCCGCCCCGATCGGCTCGCCCGCGGCTCCCGCGGCGGGTTCGCCCAACTCGGCCACCAGCCGCCCGATCACCGTGCGGGCGGCGGCGACCGAGATCTGCTGCCCGATCAGGGTGCGGAACAGCGTCTCCGCCCCGTCGGCGCTCCCCGGGATGCGGATACCCGGGACGGCCGCGACCAGCGGCGCGAGCACCGGGTCGGACGCGAGCGCGTCGTCGATGGCCACCGAGTCCGCGTCGAGATCGAACAGGCGCCGCACCCGGGATGACAGAGCGGGCACATCGGCCAGGCTCGCCAGCCGGGCGGTCACCACGACGCCGGGGCGTTCGGGATCCAGCCGCACCTCCACCTCGGCCCGACCGTGGGGCAGGGCGAGCGGGCGCGAGAAGACCGTCTCGTCCCCGACCTCGAGACCCGGGATGGCGTGGTCGGCGAAAAAGCGCATGAGGCCTCGGCCGTCGAAGGGCGGCCGCGCCGGGAGCCGCAGAGTCAATGGCGTCGCTGCATCGTGAGCGCGGGCTCCCGGGACGATCGCTCCAGCACGGACACCCGATCGCGCGATCTGCCTGAGCTCCGTGGGAGTCGCCCGGTAGACCTCCGCGATGGTCTCGTTGAACTGCCGCAGGCTGCCGAACCCGGCGGCGAAGGCGATGTCGGTGATGGGCAACTCCGTGGCGGCGAGCAGCGAGCGGGCGGTCTGCGCCCGGTTGGCGCGCGCCAGGGCGAGCGGCCCCGCTCCCAGCTCGGCGCGCAGCACGCGGGTGACGTGCCGCGAGGTGTAGCCGAGGCGGCGGGAGAGGCCCTCCACCCCCTCCCGCTCCACGACGCCGTCGTGCACCAGGCGCATCGCGCGCGAGGCCAGGTCGTCGTGCAGGTTCCAGTCGGGCGAGCCGGGCACGGCATCCGGCTGGCAGCGCTTGCAGGCGCGCAGCCCGGCCTCGTGCGCGGCCGCCGCGGTGCGGTAGAAGCTGACGTTGCCGGGCTTGGGCGTCACGGCGGGGCAGCTCGGGCGGCAGTAGATGCCCGTGGTGTGCACGCCGGCGATGAACTGGCCGTCGAAGCGCGCGTCGCGCGACGCCAGCGCGCCGTACTTGCGGTCGAAGTCGCCGCTCGCGTCATCCATTCCTCCACCCTCGCATGCACGGGCGACACTGATCAGCGGAAATCGGACACGACCGCTGCGGCCGCGAAGGCGGCATCCGATAGCCTGGCGAGATGTCCACGGCCCTCGGCAACGCGGTCGCACCGGAGCTGCCGCCCGACCCTCGCCTGGCCGACTTGCGTGCCGAACTGGGCGACGCCGTGCGCACCGACGACGCCGCGCTCAACGAGGCGAGAGCCGACCGGTCGGGCCAGGTGTCGGCCGGCCGTCCGCTGGCCGTCATCGAGGCCACGACGATCGAGCAGGTGCAAGCCACCCTGCGGTTCGCCACCGCGCACCGGATCCCTGTGGTCCCGCGCGGCGCGGGCACCGGCCTCGCGGGCGCGGCGATCGGTGGCGAAGGCGAGTTGGTGCTCTCGACCCGGGGCATGACCCGCATCCTCGAGGTGTCGGTCGACGACGAACTGGCCGTGGTCGAGCCCGGCGTGTTGAACGGCGACCTCAACGCGCAGCTCGCCGAACGCGGGCTCTGGTGGGCTCCCGATCCCGCGAGCAAGGCGATCTCGACCATCGGCGGCAACATCGCCACCAACGCGGGCGGCCTGCTCTGCGCCAAGTACGGCGTCACCCGCGAAGCGGTGCTCGGCCTGAAGGTCGTGCTCAGCGACGGGCGGCTGATCAGCATGGGTCACCGCACCGTGAAGGGCGTCACCGGCTACGACCTCACCGCGCTCATGATCGGCTCGGAGGGCACCCTCGGCGTGGTCGTCGAGGCAACCCTGAAGCTGCGCCCGCTGCCCAGGGGCACGGTCGCCACCATCAGCGCGAGTTTCGCAAGCGTCGAGCTCGCCGCGCGGGCCGCCGCCGTGATCGTCTCGAGCGGCATCAAGCCGGCCATCATGGAGCTTCTGGATGCCACGGCCCTCGACGGCATCGGCGCCTACCTCGGCCTCGACCTGGGCGGGCGCGGCGCGCAGCTGCTGATCCAGACCGACGGCATGGGAGCAGACGTCGAGGCGGCCGACGCGCTCGCCGTCGTCCGCTCGCTCGGCGGTGAGGCCGAGCTGACGACCGACCAGGAGGAGGGCGAGAAGCTGTTCGCCATCCGGCGCTCGTTCCACCCGGCGATGGTGGCCCGCGGCACGGTCCTCATCGAAGACGTGGCGGTGCCGCGCAGCGCGCTGCCGTCGATGTTCGCGGCGATCGAGCGGATCGAGGCGAAGTACGGCATCAGCATCCCGACCGTCGCCCACGCCGGCGACGGCAACCTGCACCCGAACTTCGTCTTCGGCACGCCCGGATCCCACGCCGAGATGGTCGACGGCCAGGTCGAGGTGCCGGAATACGTGTGGGCGGCCGCCGACGAACTCTTCCTCGACTGCTTGAGGCTGGGGGGCACCCTGACCGGGGAACACGGGGTCGGGATCCTCAAGAAGCGCTGGCTGCGCGACGAGCTCGGCGACGACGGTTTCGCGCTCCAGAAGCAGCTCAAGCAGGTGTTCGACCCGCTCGGGATCCTCAACCCCGGCAAGGTCTTCTGAGGCACCGGCTCGCAGGGTTCTCCCAGGAATAGCCATGCCTGCCCGCGGGTTGTACCAGGCAAGGTGACTACTCAGATGAACTCGATGACTGCTTCCCACACCCCCGGGGCCCCGTTGACTCGTGTCCCGGCTCTCACCCGCACGCCCGTTCCCCGTCCGACGGTCGGGCGGCTGCGGCTGCGCCCGGCGCGGCGCGGCCGTGGATTCATCGTCGGCGCGGTGGATGCCGCAGGTCCCGACACGAACGGCTTCGCGCCGCGCGACCGCGTGGCATGGCGCGACACTGGCGATCAGGGCGGCGAGCAGCTCGCCAATGACGAGCTCGGAGGTCTGCTGCTGATCGACCAGGACGATGTGCTCGGCGTGCCCTCGTGGATCACCGACGAGCAGGCCATCAGCTACCTCGGCCCCGGACTGATCGCGCGCGCCCTCGTGCGCACCCGGCCCTTCGCCCGCGGCGACCAGGTGCGCGTGGTGTCGACCGACCGCGTGGTGGCCGAGATGACCGCCGCGTGGGCCCGATCCCTCGGAGCCCGGGTCGTCGACCCGACGACCGATGGCCCCGCGCAGACCGCCCGCATCTCGATCCACGACGAGCCGCGCGTGCGCAAGACCGTGCTCGGCAGCCACGGCAAGCTCGCGCAGGCCGCCGTCGAGGTGTTCCAGGCGATCCGGGCCGGCGTGTTCGACTCGGTGCCGACCATCGCCGGGCAGCCCATCGGCGCGGCACCCAGCATCGCGGCATGAGCATCGCCCCGTAACGGCCTCACTGCCGCTTCCTGCCGCATCGTAGGCTGGGGCCATGGCCTTCCTGGCGCTGCACAGCGACGACGAGTTGACTCCGGATGCGGCAGACGCCGCCCAGCAATTCCTCGCCTCGCATCCCGGCCCGCTCTCGAACCTCGACCGGGTGCTGCTCGGATTCCGCCTCGGTGTTCACCTCATACACGGCCTGGTTCGCGCTGCGCGATGAGTTGATCCCGTTCCTGGGCGAACGCGCGGTCAACCTGTTCTGCTTCTCGATCAGCGACGGGTACGGGGCGCCCTATCCGTCCACCTTCTTCCGGCGCGAGCTCGAGTTGAGCGGTGACGACCCGGTCGATCCGCACGTGACCGAGGCCGAACGGCTGCTGATCGACTGGGGTCGCGCGCTCGGGGCTGGCGCGGCATCCATCCCCGCGGAGCTCGGCGATGCCGTCGAGCAGACCTTCCAGCCCCGGCTGCGCCTGCTGCTCACCGCCTTCGCCGGGCTCATGGTGGCGGTCTGCGTGGTGACGGTCGTCGGCCAGGTGCCGGTCGAACCGTGAACATCCCCGCCCTGCTGACCAGCGCCCTGTTCATCGGGGGTGTGGTGCTCGGCCTGATGATCGCGGATGCCGTCGGTGGCGTCACCGAGGCCCGACGCGCCCGCAGCGCCGACGACGACAGCGAGCCCGACACCCTCACCCGGGTTCGCGTGCGCGAACTGAGTTGGACGGTGGTGGTCACCGCGGCGCTCGCCGTCATCGTGGCTTTCGGGGTCGACTCCGCCGCCCGCCTGGTCTGGAACGACGACCGGCCGCTGGTCGGCGCGGCCATCCTGTTCGGGCTCACCCTGGTCAGTTTCCTGATCGGCATCGTCGCGGTCGTCGCCGTCGTGCGCCGTGAGCGACCGACCTATGCGCGCATCCGCCGCGATCTGCGCGACCGTTCATCGTTCACCCTCGAGCGTCAGGAGTTGCTTGATTTCGACGAGCGCCTCGACCGGGCAGACCGCAGCCGCTCCCGCCGCTCTCAGGCGGCGACGGTGCTGCGCGCGGTCGGCGTGCTGGCGCTCGCGGGCCTCACGGTGCTCGCCGCCCTGCTCTTTCCGCCGGCCGTCGCGATCGGCTTCGGCGCAGGTGCGGTGCTCGGTGCCGCCGCGTTCGTGGTCTCGCTGCGGGCCAGGGTGGTGGCGAATGCGGCACTGGATGCGGTGCTCGACACCCAGCGCGCCGAAGTGGCCGTGCTGCTCGAGCGTGCGCGCATCCCGGCGCGTGGACGGGTGCCGGGCCTGGGCAACCGGGTCGCCCGTGCGCTGGCGATCCTGCGCGAGCAGCAGAAGTGACGACCCGAAACTGATAACTAAGTAGGGTGTGAGCCATGACGGCCATGCCCCACGACCCGAACGTCGGCCGCTCGGCCGGCACCGCCACTCCCGAGGCGCCCGTCGAGGTGCAGGCTGCGACCGCCGAGCCGGCCCACGCCCAGCTCGCGCAGCCGGCCCCCCACCGGGCGACCTTGCTGATCCTGGGAATCATCGGCTTTCTCATCGTGGGTATCGCGGCCCTGATCGTCGTCGTCTACTTCCTCTCGTTCCTCGGGCCGGGCCTGACCTTCGTCGGCGGGATCCTCGCTCTGGTCCCGCTGACGATCGTGCTGGTGGGCATCCGCTGGATCGACCGCTGGGAGCCGGAGCCGTTCGGCTTGCTGCTCTTCGCCTTCTTCTGGGGCGCCGGCGTCTCGATCGTGCTGGCGCTGACTGCCGACACCGCCGCGCAGTTCGAGATCGGGGTGCACGGCGGCCCCACCGGCACGACCGATCTGCTGCAGTCGGTGGTGCAGGCGCCCATCGTCGAGGAGTCGGCCAAGGGATTCGGGGTGCTGCTGATCTTCTGGGTGGCGCGCAAGTACTTCGACGGGCCGGTCGATGGCATCGTCTATGCGGCAACCGTCGCGGCCGGATTCGCCTTCAGCGAGAACATCCAGTATTTCGGCGTGCAGATCTCGACCGAGGGCGGATTCGACGGGTCGGTGGCCGAGATCTTCTTCATCCGCGGTCTGCTCTCGCCGTTCGCGCACGTCATGTTCACCTCGATGACGGGGTTCTTCATCGGGCTCGCCGCACGGCAGGGAAGCCGCGTCCTGGCGCTCGGTCTGTTCTTCGTGGGGCTGATCCCGGCGATCCTGCTGCATGCCCTGTGGAACGGCGCGCTCCAGATCGTGTACGACTTCTACGGCTATTACGCGCTCGTGCAGGTGCCGCTGTTCGTGATCGCTCTGGTCGGTGTGGTGATGCTGCGACGGCGAGAGGTGAGACTGACGCAATTGCGGCTCGGGGAGTACGCCGCCGCCGGGTGGTTCAACTCGGCCGAGGTGCAGTCCCTGGCAACGCCGGCCGGTCGCCGTCGCTCGCTCAACTGGGCCAAGAGCCACGGGCAGGGCGCGCAGATGAAGACCTACATCCGGGATGTCACGCGCCTGGCCTTCGCGCGCAACCGCATCGTGAACCAGCGCGACCATGTGGCGGCGCAGGCCGACGAGGCGGTGCTGCTCGGCAGGATCACCGCGGAGCGCACCGCGCTGGTCGTGGCACTCGCCACGGCGCCGAGCGCGCCGGGTTCGGGGCCGGCTCCCGCGATCTGAGGCGTTGTAGCCCCGTCGTGCTACGGCGCGAACACGACGTTCGAGAAGAAGTTCCAGCCCCAGAAGGCCACGAACACGACGATGATCACAACTCCAAACACCGAGGCGCCGCGCTTGAGCCGCGCCCCCTGCGGCGCGACGATGTTGGCTGCCGGGTCGCCGATCCGCTCATCGGCGTAGTGCTCGGTCTGGTTGAGGGCCTTCGCTCCGACCGTGTCAGCGATGGTGAACAGCCGCTGCAGCACGTCAGGCTCGGTCAGCTCGAAGGGGCGTGACGCGTAGACGAACATCCATTGATCGATCAGTTCGACGTCGAACGGCGAGGCCTCATCGATCAGCAGGGCCATCAGGTCGGGCGTGAAGATGTAGAGCGCGTCCTGCTCGTACTCGGCGGGGCAGTACAGGGTGAAGTGCTGATCGAAATCGCCCTCGAGGTGCAGCACCTGGTGCTTGTCGAATGTGACGGGCAGGTTGGTGCCGAAGAACGAGTTGTTGGCCTTGGCGTCGAGCACGATGTTGGGCATCGCGCGGTCGAGATGCAGGGCGACGAAGCCCCAGTTGTGCGTCGTCTGGCTCTTGCCCGATCCGGTGACGTACCGGTAGTTGCCGATGTCGAGGTACCGTCCGCTCGCGACCAGGTGCTCGACCACCACCTGGTTGTGCCCGATGTGGAAGATCTCGCCCGGGTAGTCGGGCGCGACGTCCATGGGTCGAAAGCTCATGCCGTTGGCGGCGGCGAAATGGTCGAGACGGAACCACCGCTGAAAGCGGCCCAGCTGCGAGCGCACGGTGACGACCGCCACCGTGGCGATCACGATGACGATGATCGACGGGAACAGCAGGTCGACCGGCTTTCCGTTGGTGAACGCATCGGCGACCAACGAGGCGAACACGCCGCCGAAGACGAAGATGAAGATGAGGGCGAAGAAGCCGATCCCGACCAGCGAGCCGGCCGAGAGCGGGCCGCGGGACGCCCATGACCACCCGGATGCCCGCGCCCGCGCGCGCCACGCGGCGACGTCCGCGCGCGCGACAGGATCGATCAGCGCGGAATAGTCGAGCGTACGAACCGGCATGCAGGCATCTAAACAGACTCGGGCCTGCCGGCGAGGAATGCCCCGCACAGACTCATCGCCCAGTGGCGGGTCATTGACTCCGGCTCTGCTGGGCGATGAGTTGTCCTGACCCCACCCTGCACCCGCGCGCGGGTGAGGTCAACCTTTCGGTCGTCCCTCGTACGATCGAGTCATGAATCGTGCCGTGCGTTTCGACCGCTTCGGCGGCCCCGAGGTGCTCGAGCTCGTCGACGAGCCGCTCACCGAACCCGCCCCCGGACAGGTGCGGATAGCGTTGCGGGCCGCTGGGCTCAACCCCGCCGACTACAAACGCCGCGAGGGCGGGCCGCAGTACCTCGTCACGCTGCCCACCGGCATCGGCCGCGAGCTGGCCGGGGTGGTCGAGGCGGTCGGTCCGGACGTCGAGAACCTCTCGATCGGTGACGAGGTCTTCGGCACGGTTCCGGATGGCGCGTTCCAGACGCACCTCGTTGCCGCCGCGAGTTATTTCGCGCTCAAGCCCGTTCGAATGCCCTGGCCCGTCGCCGGGGGCCTCGCGCTCGTCGGCCAGACCGCCTGGGACGCGCTGGCGTCGCAGCCGCTCGAGCGCGCGGCCGGTGCCGTCGCGCCCACCATCCTGGTCAGCGCGGCGGCCGGGGGAGTCGGCAGCGTGCTGTCTCAGCTGGCGGTGCTGCGCGGCATCCGCGTGATCGGCAGCGCCTCGCGGGCCAATCATGAGTGGCTGCGCTCGCGGGGCGTCGAACCGGTCGAGTACGGCCCGGGCCTGGTCGATGCCGTACGCGCTCTCGCACCGGAGGGCATCACGGCCGCCTTCGACCTGCACGGCGAGAGCGCGGTGCGGCAGTTCCTGGAACTGGGGATCCCGCCGCATCGGATCAATACGAACGCCATGGATCCGAGCACGTTCGGGATCCGCCGCGTCGGACGCGGACCCACCAGCATCCCGACCCTGGATGCCCTCGCCGCCCTCGTGGCGAGCGGCGACATCGACCTGCCGATCGCCGCGTCGTTCGAGTTCGATCGGGTGGCCGATGCGTTCCGGCTGTTGGAGACCGGGCACCTGCGCGGCAAGGTCGTGATCACGCTGTGACCGATTCCGCCATCATTTCGCCTGGGTCAGACCCGGCCAGCTTTCCGCAGTGCGCGCCGAGACTTCTGGGCGCTGACACGCAGCCCGTTCATAGGATGCTCCGAGCATCCGGATGTCAACTGGGCACATGAGCGACCTCGACCCCCGATCCGAGCAGTTTCAGGTTCCCTCGCACCCCGCGAATGAAGGCTTCACGGATGCGGTGCCCACCGGCATCCCGTCGTCGACTCCCGGGAGCTCCTTCCGCCGCTATCGCGGTCTGCTGATCGGCGGAGCCACCGTGCTCGCGCTGGGCATCGGCGCGTGCGGCGTCGGCGTCGGAGTCGCGCTGGCTGGTGCGCCGTCGAGTTCGACGGGCCAAGCGGTCGGCCCGGGATCTTCGCAGAACCCCGGCGGCTCCGGCGGTTTCGGCGGTTTCCGCGGCCCTGGCGGCTCCGGCGGGCGACAGGGCACCTTCAACGGGCCGGGCACGGCATCGGTCAACGCCACCGCTGCGACCGACGCGCAGAAGGTCGGCGTGGTCACCGTCGTCTCCACCCTCAACTACGACTCGCGGGCCGAGGCGGCCGGGACCGGCATCATCCTGACTTCGAGGGGCGAGATCCTCACCAACAACCACGTGGTCGAGGGCTCGACGTCGATCAGGGTCACCGTGGAGTCCACCGGTGCGAGCTACACCGCCAAGGTCGTGGGCACCGATGCGACGGATGACATCGCCGTGCTGCAGCTGGTCGACAGGAGCGGTGCCGACGTCACGGGGCTCACCAAGGCCACCATCGACACCGGCGCGCTGACGGCCGGCGACACGGTGATCTCGGTCGGCAACGCCGAGGGCACCGGCAACCTCGTCGCGGCTACCGGCACGGTCACGGCGCTCAACCAGTCGATCACGGTCGGCAACGACATCACGGGGGCCGATGAGCACCTGAGCGGACTCATCGAGACCGACGCGGATGTCGTATCGGGAGACTCCGGCGGCCCGCTGATCGACAAGCAGGGCCAGGTCGCCGGCGTGGTGACCGCCGCCTCGAGCGGATCGCGCACCGTCACCGGCTACGCCATCCCGATCGACACCGCCCTCGGGATCGCCAAGCAGATCGTCAACGGCCACGCGAGCTCGAGCATCGTGATCGGGCTGCCGGCATTCCTCGGGGTCGAACTCGCGCCCGGCCAGACCGGGTCGGGCCAGACCGGGTCGGGCCAGACCGGGTCGGGCCAGACCGGGTCGGGCCAGACCGGATCGGGCCAGACCGGATCGGGCCAGACCGGGTCGGGCGTGCTGATCAGCGGCATCGTCGCGGGAAGCGCCGCCGTCGGCACCGGTCTCGCGGCCGGCGACACCATCACCGCGGTCGACGGCGCGGCGGCCACGACCGCAGACTCGCTGAGTTCGCTGATCAAGGCCCACGCGGTCGGCGACCGGGTCACCATCACGTACACCGACGCGGCCGGCGCTTCGCAGCAGGTGTCGGTGACGCTCACGGCGGGGCCCGCCGCCTGACACGGCGGGGCTCCGCCGCCCCAGAAACCCCGGATGCTCGAACGGCTAGAAGTGCACGCCGAGCAGTAGCAGGACCCCGGCGGCAGCCATCACGAGGGCCGCGATGCCGAGGATCGCTGTGATCGTCGCCAGGATCAGATCGCGGCGCTCGAATCGGGAGTTGTATCCGCTGGTCATGTGAGTCCCCCTCGCATCTGAGATGACCCTACTTCGGGGGACGCCGGGCTGCCAACCCGTGACGGGAGCCCTCAGCCGATCCTCAGGAAGTCCCCCGGAAATCCGGGCCAGGCCGCCCGATCGGGTGCCGGAAGAACTCGGACCCTGCGCGCAGAGAATTGTCCCTAGGATGGGGGACATGTCGGTCGCCCCCCACGCCGTCACGGTCTTCCCCCAGGCCGCTGTCGCTACCCGTTTCTCGTGCGCCCTCTGCGGCGCGCGAATCGCCCCGAGCAGTGCATACTGCTCCCACTGCGGCGCCGCTCACGCGGTCGCCACAGATCGCAAAGGTCGGCCCGTCGACCTCGCCGCGACCCGCAGTCTTCAACTGGCCATCCTCGTGATCGTCGCCAACATCGTCGTCGGCGCCTTCGCGCTCGGCGTCGTCGTGCTGACCTCCGACACGAAGAACCTGGTGAATGCCGCCCTCGCTCTCGAGACCCTGCACTTCCTGGTGGTCGGCGGCCTCGTGGCCGCGACGATCTCCTATGGAGTGCGCGGCATCCGCGAAACCCGCGGCGGTCGGCTCGGGCGGCGTAACTGGGCGGTGCTGAGCATCGTGGTGTCGGGCATGGTCGGAGTCGTGCTCGCGGGCTCGCTGACGGCCACCTTCGTGATGTTCCTGCACCAGGCCTGACGCTCCTGCGCCGCGCCTGAATCGGATCGGCGGGGCTCAGCCCTTGACGCAGTTGCCCGAGCTGATCGGCGCGCTCAGGCCTGACGCCTGCTGCACCACGGGCGCGAGCACGGTGTCGGTCATCGCGTAGCCCAGGTTGGCATCCGTCGAGCTCTTGGCGAAGACGATGCCCGCGATCGAGCCGTTCTTCTCGAGCAGCGGACCGCCCGAGTTGCCCGGCTCGATGTCGGCCGCGAGGGTGTAGAGCTCGCGGTTGGTGCGCGCCGTGCCGTAGATGTTCTCGACGCTCTCGGTCGAGCGCGCCAGCACCTGGGCGCCCCCAGTGGTGAACGGACCGCCGTACGGATACCCGTCGACGACCCCGTCATCACCGACCGCGAGCGGGTTGCCCAACCCCAGGGTCGGCGTGTGCAGTCCGGACACCGCGATCACCGCCAGATCGTTCTGCGGGTCGAAGTAGACGATGCGGCCGTCGAGGGTCTGCCCGTTGGGCGCCTGCACGATCGGCTGCTGAACACCGGCGACCACGTGCGCGTTGGTGACGACTCGGTCTTTGGCGATGACGAATCCCGAGCCCGACTGGTTCTGGCCGCAGGCGTACGCGGTGCCGTTGATCCGCACCACCGACGCGGCGGCGGCGGCGAGTGCCGAGGTTCCGGTGTCGACCTTGGGCACGCCTGGCGACTTGGTGATCCCCGAGAATCCGCCCGAGATCACCGGCAGCCCCTGTGCGGCCACGGCGGATCGCAGGCGGGCGAGCGCTGCCGTCACCGGTTCGGGCGTGATGGTGTTGATGGTCTGCAGCACCCACGAGTTGCTCACCGCGGCACTCAGCACCGGGATGCCGAGGGACGCCACGCTGCCGGCGAGCAGGGCCGTGATCAGCGCGCCGATGACCAGGTTCGCGAGCGCGCCCCCGATTCGGTCGAGCGGACGCAGGGGGCTCTTCTCCACCCGGCCGCGTAGAAGCCGTCCGATGCCGGCGCCCGCCATGCTGCCCAGGATGATGAGGGCGACCGCGGTCGACACCACGAGAAAGGTGCGCCAGAACGGGTCGGGCACGATGGTGCCGATCACCGGGATCAGGAAGAAGGCCGCAATGGCACCGGCGACCAGCCCGACGATGGCGCTCAGGCTGCGGATGAAGCCGTTGCGCCATCCCTCGCCGAGGTAGACCAGCAGCACGATCACCAGGAGCACGTCGAGGAGTCGGGCGGCCACCATCCTCCCAGTCTGACGGATGCCGCGGCGATTTCGCTCCGAGCCGCGCGCCACATCGGGTATGACAGGCTGAGCAGGATGACTGCCGCAGCTGCCGACCACGCGACTCCCGGCATGCACTTGGGACGCATCGCCACCTTCGGCCTGCTCGTCGGCCCTCTGCTCAGCATGATCGACTCGAGCATCGTCAACGTGGCGGTTCCGGACATCGCGAAAGAGCTCACGGCCACCCTCGACGAGGTGCAGTGGATCGTCAGCGGCTATCTGCTCGCGCTCGGCGTCTCGCTCGCCCTCACCGCCTATCTCGCGAAGCGATTCGGCACGGTGCGGGTCTACGCGGTGAGCATGATCCTGTTCGTGCTGGCCTCGGCGGCGTGCGCCTTCGCGCCGACCATCGAGTTGCTGATCGCGGCGCGGGTCGTCCAGGGATTCGTCGGGGCGCCGCTGGTGCCGTTGGCAATCAGCATCCTGCTCGGCAAGGGCGGCATGGGCGGCGGCAAGGTGCCGGTCTCGGCGGCGCTGGTGCTCTTTCTCGGTCCGGCGCTCGGTCCGACCCTCGGCGGTCTGCTGATCGGTGCGGGTGGATGGCGTTGGATCTTCCTGGTCAACGTGCCCGTCGGTCTCATCGGACTGCTGCTGATCAGCAGGATGCCGCGGGGCCTGGGTGTGCAGCCCGATCCGCGCCAGCGGTTCGATCCACTGGGGTTCGTGCTGCTCGCCGTCGGACTCACGGGCGCACTGTACGGCGCATCGCAAGGCACATCGGATGGGTGGGGCGACATCCGGGCATGGGGCTCGCTGACAGTCGGGTTGCTGCTGCTCGCGGGGTATGCGGTGTGGGCGCTGCGGGTGGCGCATCCAGCGGTCGACCTGAGGATGGTGCGGCATCGGGAGTCGGCGATCGCACTGGTGCTGCAGGTGCTGTGCTCGATCGTGGCGTTCGGCACGGTGTTTTTGGTGCCGGTGTTCGCGCAGTCGGTTCAGGGGCATTCGGCTTTCGCGACCGGAGTCGCGCTGCTGCCGCAGGGGATCGTGATGGGAATCGGAACCTGGGGCGGCCAGAAGCTGATGCAGGTGGTGCCGCTCAAGCTGCTGGTGGTGACCGGGTTCGCGATTCTGGCGGTGTCGTCGATCTACCTGGTGCTGATCGCGCAGGACACTCCGCTGTGGGTCACGGCGCTCGCGCTCTCGGGTCGCGCGGTGGCGATCGGTTTCGTGACGGCGCCGTTGCTGGTCGCGATGCTGGCCCCGCTGCCCGAATCGCAGTTGGCCGACGGCAACACCCTGTTCAACATCACGCAGCGACTCGGCGGATCGGTCGGGGTCAGCATCCTGGGCTCGATCGTGGCCGGCGGGGCGACGCTGGTGGCGGTGGTGGATGATTTCCACCTGGTGGGGTGGGTGCTGCTGGCGATCGCGGTGCTGTCAGGGCTGATCGCGCTGCTGCTGACCTCGGTGAAGCCGAATCCTGCGGCGTTGCCGAGCACGGTCGCGGAATGACGGTCGCCGAATAAGCATCGCCGAATCAGCATCGGCCGAATCAGGCTCGGCCGACGAGCCACTACGCGGCGCGCGCGAGCCGGGACTTGGTGGTCGGCCTCCACTGCTGTTCGCGGTCGAGCCAGGGCGGCGCGAGCACCTCGGGCACCCCGCTGTTCATCCTGAGTTGGAACCCGCCCGCGTGCAGCTGATGGTGGTGGAACGAGCAGAGCAGCGCCCCGTTGCTCACATCGGTGCGGCCGCCGTGCTCCCACTCGACCACGTGGTGAGCGTGGCACCAGGAGGGTGGCGCGGTGCAGTTGGGCCCGAGGCATCCACCGTCTCGAACGGCCAAGGCGCGTCTCTGTGCGGGAGTGAAGTAGCGCTCGCGGCGACCCTCCCAGAGGATCTCGCCGCGGTCGTCGTGGATCTGCAGCCGCAGGCCGCCGTCGCAGATGATCTCGCGGGTCGTTGCGGAGGAGACGGGGGAGAGGATGTCGTCGATCCAGGCAGCGCCGGTGCCGGCGACGAGCTCTTTCGCGGTCACGACGACGTTCACGGTCGCCGTGCCGTGCAGGGTGCCGACCGCGTCGTTGTCGGCGCGGATGCCCGCGGTGAGCAACCCGAACACGATGTCGAAGGCGCGCTGCTCGCGCGTGCGGCCATCGAGCGGCCGACCGTCGAGAGCACCGGCGACGTCGGCCGCTTCATCACTCAGGGCGAGGTCGTCGGGGTCGACGAACCGCGGCTGCCGTGACGGCGCGGTGCGCTCGCTGAGGGCAGCACGCAGCAGGCCGGCATTGACGGGGTCGGCAAGCCCACTGAACGGCGTCATGCCGTCGACCTCTCGGCCGAGGTGGAAGCGCCGCTTCTGCCGCAACTCGTTCTCGCGCGGCTCGACGCCGTCGGGGTCGAGGGTCACGCAGACGCGCTGCGCCGCCTGGTTGACGAGTTCGGCCGGAAGAGTGGCCGCCTGCTCGACCAGTAGCGCCTCGGCCGAGCGGATCGTCTCGGGAGATGCGGTGCGGGCTGCCTCGCTCAGGTGGCGGATGATGGCGGCCGCGGCATCCACTCCCAGGTCACCGCTCGAGAGCGCCTCGGCAACGCGCTCGAAGGCCGCGGGGAGGGGAGCCCCCGTCAGAGTGGTCAGCGGGGTGATCGCGCGACCGACCCGCACCCGTCTCGCTGCCTCGGCCGACGATGTGCGCGTGACGAGCTCGACCAGCTGTGCCGCGGTCGTGCACTGGTGGTGGCCGCTGAGGCTCTCGTCGCCGCGTTCACGACCGGAACGCGCATCCACCTCGCCTGCCGCCGCAACGCGCAGCCCGTCGACCATGCGGCCGAGCTGCTCGACGTCAGAAAGATGCGTGAGCAATTCGTCATCCGGAAGGCTGCTCAGGCCGACCGACGGCGCACCCGCGAGCGCACGTGCCGCGTGCTCGAGAACGTCGCCGAAGGGGGTCATGAAACGATTCTTCCAGGCGGTCAAAGAGAAGTAAATATGCTGATCAGATCCGTGTTTAACTCGTCAAAGCAGGCCCCTGTGGAGGAGAGGAGCGGAGCAGAACAGGAGGCAGGAGACAGCAGAGCAGCAGACCCGACATACTCATTCCGTGCCCCGCAACCCGATCCCCCGACCCCTGCATCTCGCGAACGAGGCCATTGCCTTCCTGCTCGAGCTCGCCGCGCTCGCCGGACTCTGCTTCTGGGGGTTTCGAACCGGGCCGAACCTGGGCGCGCAACTCGCGCTCGGCATCGGCGCACCCCTCGCGCTGATCGTGGTGTGGGCGCTGTTCTGCGCGCCGAAGGCCCGGGTGAAGCTGCCACGGGCTCCGCTCATGGTGCTCAGAACGGCGCTGCTGCTCGCCGCGGCCGCCGCGGTGTTCCTCACCGGATGTCAGATCGCCGCGATCGCCTTCGCGGTCGTCATCCTGATCAACGCCGCGATCACGGTCATGGATCGCGACGCGCTGATAAGACACCCAGCCGCGACCCAGTTAGCCGCGACCCACCCAGCCGCGACCCAGTTAGCCGCGACCCACCCAGCCGCGACCCCGCTAGCCGACCTGAGGCGCCGTCGCGACCGTCGGAGCCGCGGGGCCGGCCCCAGCCGCCGGTGTCGCGATACTCGGCTCGCAGAGGTGCACGATCAGGATGATCAGGCCGGCGATCGGCAGCAGGACCCAGAACAGTTCGGTCCACCGGCGGCCGGCGTCGCGCAGTCGGCGCACCGCGACCGCGAGGCTCGGCAGCAGCACGGCGATTCCCCATACGCTGGCGAAGCTGATGTAGCCGTATGCGCTGGTCGGGGTGAGGCCGACCTCGAACATCCGCCCGTACATCGCCCCCGCCATCGGCACGCTCAGCGCGTTCAGCGCCGAACTCACCAGGGTGGTGAACAGCGTCCACCACCAGAACTCGGGTCGCGTCGCCCGCCCTTCGAAGTCGGCGTACTTGCGGAACACGGTCTTGATGGATTCGAAGAAGGTCATGTGGTTCGCCTTTCAGCGGGTCGAGAACTACAGGGGATACCGGTCAGGCTCGGGACCGCGGGCGAACCGCCGCCCCCGGATCTCGGTCGGCGTGATGCGCACGTAGCGGTTCTTGAGGGTGGGGATCCACGGGGTGAGCGGCAGCGTGTCGGCATGGTCGATGTCGGCTCCGTGGTCGAGTTGCTCCGCGAGGCCCTTGACCACGACGCTCCAGGCGCCGTGCTCGGTCCAGCCGTCGATCTCGAAGGCCACCGCGTTGCGCACCGTCAACTCGACGAGTTTCGTTCCCGGCGCGGTGCGGAAGATCAGGGTCGACCCGTCGACGACGTAGTTGATGGGAAAGATGTCCACCTCCCCGCCTGCGGCCGCGGCAAGCCGGCCGATCGGCGTGGATCGCAAGAGCTCCCACGCTTCGGCGTCGCTCAGTTCGATGACCGGGTCGTCGTCCATGTCGCGTCCTTCCTTGGATGCCGTACCTGCCCAGTGGACCGCACCGCAGGACTTCGCGACAGGGCCGAAAGGCCCCTCCTGCATGGTCGAAAGGCCCACCGGTGCATCGGAGTGGCTCAGCGCGTCAGGCGCTGTGCGGCTTGGAGTCGCGTCGGCGCTTGAGTTTCGTCTTGTACATGGCCTGGTCGGCTCGGTGGAGGAGGTCCAAGCTCTGCTCGGTGTGGTCCCAGGTGGCTTCTCCGGCCGAGAACGTCACTCCGGTCGGGGTGACCTGATCGAAGCGCTTGATCAGGCGGCGCATCCCCATCTCGTCCGAGCCGGTGGTGAGCACGGCGAACTCGTCACCGCCGATCCGGGCGAGGAAGTCCCCGCCGCCACGGACCTGTGCCTGCCAGGCCCGTGCGACGGTCTTGAGCAGTTGATCTCCGGCCGCATGGCCGTCGCGGTCGTTGATCGCCTTGAACCCGTCGAGGTCGATCATGGCGATGGTGAGCTTCGTGCCGGCGCGGCGGGACCGCTGCATCTCCTGATCGAGCCGGTCTTCCCATGCCCGGCGGTTGGGGAGCCCGGTGAGCGGGTCGGCGGTGGCCGCCAGGCGCAGCACGCCGACGAGTCCGACGGCGACGGCCCCGACCGCGGCCGTGGTCCCGAAGATCGCCAGCCACGCGATGATCGGGGGACCGTTCGTGGCCGGCCCGAAGGCGAGTACGACCGCGTAGTAGACGCCGGACGATGCGATGTGGGCGACCGCGGCGCGAACGGGGAACAGCAGAATGACCGACGTCGCGCTCAACAGGAACAGGTTGGCCATGTCGATGTGCTGGTCCGCGGCCACAAAGACGACGCCGGCGAAGGTCAGGTTGGCGATGGCGGCCTCCACGTGCAGGGCCCACCTGGGAAGCCGCCACCTCAATGTCAGGGGCAACACGGTGAACAGCACTCCGACGACGAGGGCAGTCACCAGGAAGACCAGCTCCGGGGTCGACCAGTGGCCGACGAAGAGGTTCGACAACCCGGCGCACACTGCTGCCGCGGGAAAGAGCCCGGCGATGACATTGGGATCGGCCAGCACCTCGCGCGCCTGGCTTGCCCACGGGCGACGCCAGCGTGAGGGAGGGCCGTGCGGCACGCGATCAGCCATTCAGACCTCCGACCCGTCGCCGATGGCGCGATTCTGAACCTGACCCACCAGCCAAGCGGTGATCTCGGCGTTGGCCGGGCCTCTCGTCCCTGCGGCCGTGTGGAGCGAATCATGCAGTTCCGCCATGCGCGCGTCTGCATGGGCGAAGTACGTCGTGAGAGGGCATTCCTCGCGTGACGGGTGGGTCTCACCGACGTCTCGACTGTGGGTCCAGTGATAGGCGAGCGCGCCGAGCGCGGTGGTCACCTCGCCGTCACGGTGCGGCATCGTGAACTGCGGCACCCACTGCGCGATGTCGTCCGGTGGCATCGGACGGGCGAACAGGTAGCCCTGACCGAACTGGGCACCGACCGCCATGCTGACCTCCAGGCGCTCACGATTCTCGATGCCCTCGACCACCACTCCATACCCGGCCTCGGCGCCCAGGGCGGTGATCGCCGCGACGACGATGAGCACCTGCAGGGGACGGGTGTGGGCCCGATCGAAGATGCGGCGGTCGATCTTGATCACATCGAACGGGATGTCGGTGATCCGCTTGAGCGTGCTGAACCCAGAACTCAAGTCATCGAGATGGATCTTCACGCCGAGACGCACCAACTCGGCGACCGTTCGATCGCTCGTCGACAGGTCCAGCTCTTGGGTTTCGAGAAGCTCGAGACTCAGGCGGTGCGGCGGCAGGCTGTGACGAGTCAGCGCATCCCTGACCCAGTCGGCGCTGTCGGGGGCGTTGAGAAGTTCCGCCGGAATGTTCACCGACACGTTGAGTTCGACGCCGGCACCCTCCCACCGGGCGACCCAGGCCAACGACTGATCGAGGCCCTCTTTGAACAGCTCGACGAGCTGCTGCCTCGAGAAGTAGGGGAGGAAGCTCTCGGGGGGCTCGATGCTGCCGTCTGGCCTGCGGATCCGTGCCAGCGCTTCGACTTGCCCGACGCGCCCGGTGAGCAGCTCCACGATGGGCTGCATGTACATCACCAGATCTCCGCTGAGGGATACCGCTCCCATCGACTCGGCGACGCTGTCGGAGCTGACGGCGTCCTCCGGCCGCGCCAGTTGCCACCAGGGCCCGCCGCCGTGCGGGTCTTGCGCCTTAGGCCCTTGGCGCCCTTGACCCGGTAGAGCACGGCATCCGCGGTGCGCAGCAGGTCGCGGCCGGCGACGCCATCGCCCGGGAACAGGGCGAGTCCCATGCTCATACTGACCGACACCGACGCGCCGCTGCCGGAGTCACTGCCGATGTCGAACGGTCTCTCGACGGCCGTGTGGATGCGGTCGAGAATGCCGCCGAGTTCGCTCGACGGATCCGTCGGGGCGAGATCCGAGATCACCACGACGAACTCGTCGCCTCCCAGTCGTGCCACATAGTCCCCGCGTCGGAGCACCTCGCTCAACCGGGTGGCGAACTGCGCGAGAACGGCGTCGCCCGCCTCGCGCCCGTGCTGGTCGTTGACGAGCTTGAAGTCGTCGAGATCGATCAACCCCAGGGCGACGACGCTGCCGTCTTCCGCGGCATCGCCGAACTCGCTTCGAAGGTGGCGACGCAGCGCGTCACGGTTGGGCAGACCGGTCAGCAGATCATGGCTCGCCGCGTTCGTCAGCTTCTTGCGTTCCTCGACGATGTCGGTCACATCGCGGTGCACGCTCACCACATGGGTGAGCGTCCCGGCGGCATCCTTCAGCGGAGTGATGGTCAGGTGATTCCAGAACGAGGTGCCGTCTTTGCGGTAGTGGAGCAGCGTGCCCTGGAACACCTCGGCGGCGTCGAGCGCGTCCCGCATCCGCTCCACCTCGGCGGGCGAGGTGGACGGACCCTGCAGGAATGGGAAGTCCGTGCCGACGATCTCCGATCGTTCGTAGCCGGTGATCCGGGTGAACGCGGTGTTCGCGTAGATGATGGTGCCGGCGGCGTCGCTGATGAGGGTGCCGTCCGAGACTTCCCCGAGAGCGCGGGCCAGCAAGGATGTGGTGACCGGCGACCCGGTCACGGCAGTGCCCGTGGTCGGATCACAGTCCCCATAGTGGGACGGCGGGTCCCGATAAGCAAGAGCGCGCTACCATCACCGCATGGGCAAGGGTCGGTTCGACCGTGCCGTCGGTGTTGTCATCGGCGCGACAGCCCTCAGCGGCGCGCTCCTGCTCTGGTTCGCGGTCGCCTGGGTCGGGGTGATTCCCAGCACGCAGCCGACCGAGGGTGTCGTGGTGGGCATCTGGACGGTGTTCTACAACACCCAGGCTCCGCCGCTGCAAGCGATCCTGGTGGCGATCGCCGTGGGATTGCTCTTCGCCGCGGGGCTGGCGCTGCTCGAGCGCCGGGTGTCGAACAGGGCACGCCGGTCGACGGCCGGCGACGTCTATCCACTGGCGGCGAAGCTCGTGATGGAGCAGACCCGAGGCGTCTTCTCCGGCCCGGTGACCCTGACCGTCTTGGTGCCCGCGCACAACGAAGAGGACATGCTGGCCGGCACGCTCACGTCGCTGCTTGCCCAGTCCCGCAGACCCGACCGGGTGATCGTCGTGGCCGACAACTGCACTGACGCAACCGTTGCGATCGCCCGAGAACACGGGGTCGAGGTCATCCAGTCGGTCGGGAACACCAAGAAGAAGGCCGGCGCCCTGAATCAAGCGCTCGTGGCGGTTCTTCCTGATCAGGGTCTCAACGACCTGGTGATGGTGATGGATGCCGACACGACGCTCGACGACGGATTCCTCGCGGCCGCGGTCACCCGCTTCACCAATGATCGGGCGCTCATGGCGGTCGGGGGACTGTTCTACGGCGAGGAGGGGGCCGGACTGCTCGGGCAGTTCCAGCGCAACGAGTACATCCGCTACGCCAGGGAGATGAAGCGCCGCCGGGGCCGGGTCTTCGTGCTGACGGGCACGGCATCCATCTTCCGGCCTGCCGCCCTGCGCGCGGTGGCCGCGAATCGGGGCACGATGATTCCGGGCACCCCGGGAGACGTCTACGACACGGCGGCGTTGACTGAGGACAACGAGATCACCATCGCGCTGAAGTCGCTTGGCGCCCTCATCCTGTCTCCGATGCAGTGCACGGTGGTCACCGAGGTGATGCCCACGGTGCGCATGCTGTGGCGGCAACGACTGCGGTGGCAGCGCGGGGCGCTCGAGAACATCGGCGCATACGGCATGACTCCCGCGACGCTGCGCTATTGGGCCCAGCAGCTGGGGCTCGGCTACGGCGTGTTCGCGCTGGGTGCTTTCACGCTTCTCATGGTTCTCATGTTCGTGTCAGTGGATACCTGGGTCTGGTTTCCGTTCTGGCTGGGTCTGGGATCCGTCTTCGTCGTCGAGCGTGTCTTCACGGTGTGGAAGGGCGGATGGCGGGCGCGTGCTCTCGCCGTGCTGGTCGTGCCGGAGCTGCTGTACGACCTGTTCCTCAACACCGTGCACGTCAAGGGCACCATCGACATCACCTTCGGCAGGAAGGCGGACTGGGGCAGTTCGCCGAGGACGAGGGCCGTAACGACGAGGACGCCGACGCGGAGTCCGACGCACCGAAGGGGCGACGCATGATGCACGCACTGGTCCACGTGGTTCCCTCGGGAGTCCTGATTCCGTCGTCGTTCCTGCAATCCGGGTTCTTCGTCGTGCTCTCGGCATTCGTCGCGATCAACACGATCATCTACGTGGCACTGGCGGTCGCGAAGATTCTGCCCAAGGTGTACATCGGCGACTGGATCAAGGGCGCCAACCGTCGATCCGAGACCCGAAGCATCTATCCGGATGCACCGGTCTGAGACGACGGTCTCGCGCCGGGAGCAGCCCTCGCCTACGACGCCTACTCGGCGACGGCGCCGTGTCGGCCCTCGCCGCTGCCGGGGGAGACGTGCAAATCGGCCAGCCAGCCGTCGATGACGCGGGTGAGCTCGCTGGCACGGCTCACCTCGTTGGGGCCGAGGGCTGCGCGGGGTGAGACTCGATCGTGCGAGAGGGGCGCGCCGATCAGAAATCGCTCGATGGCCGAATGCAGAGACGGGTGCGTGGTCCAGCGGAAGCCGTTGACCAGCTCCATCAATTCGAAGGCATCGTCTGATTCGTCGATGCAGGCGTAGACCTCGCCGGTGGTGTCTGCGCCGAGACGGACCAACCAGCCGTAGTCCTCTGCCCGCCACAGACGAAAGCCGTGAGTGAGGCAGAGTACCGAGTCGTCGTCACTCGCCTCGCGGGTCCGATCCTGGCGTGTCGACTCGGTGATGGGGTGTGTTTCAGTGCTCATGTCATCTCCTGGGGGTGAGGCACGAAGAAGCGAGCGCCACCAGGGTCTAGAGCAACACGGTCAAGATAGGCCCGGGTCTGCGCCCCGTCAATCACCCGAATGGGGGTCAGGGCGCGAGGGTGCGCACCGTGAGTTCAGGAAACCGGCTGAAGTCGCGGTCGAAGGTGACGAACTCGTCGACTCCGTGGTCAAGGCAGATGGCGGCGATCTTGGCGTCGTGAACCACGGGGCCCGTGATGTAGTGGTCGCGCACCAGCCGGGACAGCGTTGCCCAATGATTACGGGACTCGGAGAGCAGGATCAGCGAGGGCGACGACAGCCATTCCTCGATCTGGGCGAGTGCCGCAGCGGGGCTCGGCGCATGAGGGAAGCGCGACCGTCGCGTGACAGCGCCGAAGAACTCGTGAATGCAGGGCCACGCGATCGCCCACGGGGCTGCTGAGACTGCCAAGGAGTGGATCAGTGCCGCGCTGACGTCATGCAGAGGGGAGTCGGCCGAGTAGGCGTGAACGAGAACATTGGTATCGACCGAACGCATGTCACCACTCGATCTCGCGGTCGTTTGACTCCCGGTAGAGCCGCTTGAGTTCCGCCTGGTCGAGATCCTCTGGCCAACCCATGTTGACGCTCATGTCGCGAAGTTCGAAGGGCTTCGGCTGAGCGGAGTCTTCGTCGACGAGACGCGTCAGCGCCTGCCGCACCAGCTCGCGAGACGTCGTGCCGCGCGCTCTTGCGATGCGCTTCACGTCGGCGACCAGCGTCTCGGGCAGGTCGAAGGTGGTCTTCATGGGCATCATCCTAGCCTCGCAATACTGCTAGCAGTATTGCCAGGTGCTCGACAGCGCCCTCAGATCTGCGTCAGCTCAGGGCCTGTGGGGGAGCAGTCGGTGCGCTCGCCTTCTTCCTGACCGCCCAGAGCCCGACCAGCCCGACCGCCGCGACCGCGATCGCAAGACCCACGGTCGGTAGCCACAGCTCGGGAACGACGAGTGCGCTACGGAACACTCCCGCCGCCTGGTCCAGCATGTCGGCGGGATGGTGCGCGAGCACCCGCGACCCCAGCGCGTTGTTGACGGCGATGACCGCGGTCATTCCGACCCAGAGCAGCAGCAGGCTCGCGATCGCCGCGATCATTCGGCCGACGCTCCTGACCCCGCACCACGCGATCGCGATCCCGATCAGCACTGCGGGGACGTAGCGCGTCGCCTGCGAGAGCACCGACGTCAGGGGGGATGCCGTGAAGACGGTGCCGATGGGAAAGAACAGGCCGGTCAGCCACGAGCTGAAGGCGACCGCGGCGACGCTCAGGCCGACCAGTGCACCGGCACGCGGAGCACGGGCGATCAGGGCGAGAACGCCGATACCCACCAGGATCGACATGGCGGCTCCGCCGACGACCACGACCAGGTACAGGGTCGACTGCGATCCACCGCGCAGCCCTCGCGACACGGTTACCGCCGACTGAATGACCGCGATCAAGTGGACGGCGACCACGCCGCCCATCAGTGCCACCAACGCGATTCCGGGATGCCGTGCCGGCACTGCGCGCCCGGCGATCCCCGCGATGGCGGCCCCGATGAGCAGAAGGGCGATGAGCAGGATGAGCGTGTACTGGCTGAACGGAAGCAGCACGATCGGCATCCCGGCAGGCAGAGCCTGGGTGGCCCAGAGGTTCTGCAGCGGCAGCCGCATCCCGGTGATCAGCCAGGGCAGTAGGCCGACGATCGCCGCAACGACTCCGATCGGCAGGACCAGAAGCGAACCGAGCGGCTTTCGTTGAGGCATCCTCTCACTCTAAGGCGGAGCCGTTCGGCGGGACGGTCAGTCGTAGACGTCAGATCGATGTGCGACGGTGACGGCGACCACGACGAGTCGTGAGTTCTGGATCTCGACGATCACCCGGTAGTCGCCGATGCGATACCGCCAATAGCCGCCGAGGTCACCCGTGAGAAGCTTTGCCCCGCGATCGTGGATCGTTGAGGTGGCCCACTTCTTCGAGGTAGGCGACAATGCGACGCTGAATCGGTTTGTCGAACTTCACGATCGCCTTGTCGAAGACGATTGTCGTCTCGACCCGCCACCCGCTCAGAGGTTCAACTCTGCTTTGAGATCGCTCAGCGGGCGCGACGACTTGCCGCTGGCCTCATAGCTCTTGACCGCAGCGAGTGCCCAATCATGTTCGGCCTCGCGGTCGGCGCGTGAGATGAAGTCGGTGATGAACTCGCGGATGATCGTCGCCGTGCTCGTGCCGCGCGCGGCGGCAATCATCTTGAGTTGCTGACGATCGGCGGCGGGGATCTCGATCACCAGTTTTGCCTTCGGCTCCATAAGGGGATTCTAGCCCGACATAAAGCAATACAGCTATGCAGGAATACGTACCACGCGGCTTTTGATGTATGTCGTGTAACCTAATGACACGACACAGAATGGATACCATGCCCGCCAAACCCGCCCCCACACCCGCCATCACGAAGGTCTCGATCCTCAGCACCGGCAACGTCGCCATCCGCCCCGAGCACGTGCGCGGTAACGGCACCCCGATGCTCTGGTGGCTGCTCACCAGCCGCCGCTGGACCGCCCCGCGCCCGATCAACGTCTACGTCATCGAGCACCGCGACGGCCTCGTGCTCTTCGACACCGGGCAGGACCGCGCCTCGGTTACCGACCCGCACTACTTTCCGGGCGGCATCGTCGGCTTCTTCTACCGCCGACTGGCCCGCTTCGCGATCGGAGCCGGCGACACCCTCACGGCGCAACTCGAGGCGCTCGGCTACCGGGCATCCGACGTGACGATGGCGATCCTCTCGCACCTTCATCAGGACCACATCGGCGGCATCGCCGAACTGCCCAACGCCGAGATCGTGGTCAGCGCGATCGACTGGTCCGACATCGACAAGCCCGGCGCCCTGCTCGAGGGCGTGATGGCCGACCACGTGCGGTTGCCGGGTGTGCGGTATCGGCCGGTCGACATCCCGCCAGTGACAGATGCCGCGATGGATGTCGCGATCGCCCCGTTTACCCACGCCCTCGACCTGCGCGGCGACGGCAGCCTGCTGCTGCTGCCGACTCCCGGCCACTCACCGGGATCGATGTCGCTGCTCGTTCGCGCCGAGGGTCTGCCGCCCCTGCTGCTCGTGGGCGACCTCACCTACGACGTCAGCCTGCTCGCCGGCGAGCACGTGCCCGGAGTCGGCGAGAAGAAGGGACTGCTCGCCTCGACCCGGGCGGTGATCGCGTTGCAGCAACGGCATCCCGGATCTCGTCGTGCTCGCCGCCCACGACCCCGCCGCGGCCGGGCTGCTCGCCGCCGCCGTCGCGTCTGCGGTCGCCTCATGAGACGCGCCGAGAAGCTGCGCTGGCTCGCCCTCGCCGCCCAGCGCGAAGGCAACCGCAGCCTCGCCGCCGCGCTGCGCCCCCTCGGCCTGACGCCGGCGCAGTCCGAGGTGCTGCGCCTGCTCGGCGACTACGCGCCGCTGACGCTCACCGGCCTGGGCGAGCTGCTGGTCTGCGAGAGCGGCACGAACCCGAGCCGCCTCGTCGACCGCACGGTCGAGCTCGGCCTGGTCTCGCGCACGACCCCGGATGCCGGCGACCGCCGCCAGGTCATCCTGCAGCTGACGGCGAAGGGCCGTGAGCTCGAGGGCGCAGTGCGGGGGATCGAGGAGGCGATGTATGCGGGGCTGGATGGGGTCGGGACGGATGCGGAGCTTGCGACCGTGATCGCGGTGCTCGAGCGGGTGGTCGCGGGGCATCCGTCGGGGGATGCGATTGCGGCGCGGGTTGCGCGGGAGGCGGCAGCCAATGGGTGAGAGTCAAGCGCGCGAGTTCTAGCCTGAGCGCATGGAGCGATCATGGTGACCGACGAGACTGAAAATGGTAATCCGGAGAAACGATCACCCCTCCCCGGTTCCGACACGTCGCCTGGCATCTACAAGTCCATTGCCAAGAGCCTCTTGATCCCCGAACTCATTGGATTGAACGTTGCGGCCTCGATTATGCCGTCAATCGTTCCAGGCATCGCTGCGCCTCTACTACCCGATCTTCCGAAGCTGGGCTACGGGGTTCCGTCGTTCGCGAGTATGAGCATCTCAACGCTCGACCCCGTCAAGCTCGCGGTCGGATCAAGTTTTGTGTCGTCGATTCTTGGAAACATCGGCAAAAACAATTTGCCGACGATCGCGCCCGGGATGGACAGCCTCTTTTCGAGAGTTATACCTACCTTCGATTTTCTAAAGGGCCTAGATTAGACCTGAGTCGAGGAGCATGGCCAACCAATCTCGAAAAGCTTGATTGGGATCAAGCCGCGCTGATCCGGCTCACTCTCGATGAGGGGCTGCCGATTGCTTGGGTACCACGCGTCGAGACCATGCAGTTGATCTTTGACGCCAAAACTCCCGGAGAGCGTCGCGCCGTTTACGGTCGGCGTTGGCGCGGCATCATCGACGACTGCCAGAAGCTTGCTGACAAGATGAATTCGGCCGGGCTGGCTCCATATGCACGGTATTTGCATGGAGTGATTGACGCCATGCGCGGCGGCCACTGGCTAGCCGCACAGGCACTGGCTGCCAGCACCCTGGATACGGTCGCCTTCGAGCTTGCCGCCACGACACTCGTGGACGCAAAACGCCCCGAGAAGATTATTGAGCCGGGGAAGCTGCCGATTCGGACCTTTTTCCTATGGTCGCAACTGGCAGGAATCTATAAGGGCTTCCGCCGTGAAGACGGCGACCGCATCCCGGCAACGTTCAATCGCCATGGCACTACTCACGGAGTTTCCAATCGACAGTACTCGAGGCTGAACGCCACCCTCGGCATGGCACACCTGACTAGCTTGATGTGGATTCTCGACAGCCAGAATCGCGATACTGGACGGCGCAAGACATCACGCTCTCGCAAGCCTTGAGCGAGTCGCCGGGCCAGGCGTTCGGACGGCGCCCGAGCGAATTGCCCAAGGCCTTTAGGGGTGCAATTTCACCGCTAGCGGCGCTGCCTCGCCACCCAGAACTCCTAGTACCTTGGCTCCCGCGGCCACACGTTGACCGCCGCGCTTGCCAGAGCGAGCTGACGTTCGGTGATCTCGGTGGGTGTCCAGTCTGGCTCGAGACCGACGCTGCTTGTCAAGGTCAAGCTTGACGCCGCAAGCACCGGCTTCTTGATAGTCCATGGCTTGTTGCCGATTCGTCCATTCGGTCCCTTCTGAAGGAGGCAATGGTTGCCAAGCCGTTCAAACCAGACCCGCTTGTCATCCGATGGAAAGGTCGGCCAGTCCGCGTCGGTCGCATTCTTCGGAAAGATGTGCTCAAGATTCACTTGATCGGCGTCGTCGTTGACTACAAGCTCCGGCTCAGTTTCCCCGCGAGCATGGATCTCAAGTGCGCGGAGCATGTACCGCGAAAGCTACCTGCTCGAGACACGCCAGGATGCAAACTGGGTCTCGAAAGCTTTGTCAGATGGAACGAAGACCGCCAACTTTCGTGTCGGCGAGGACCTGTTCAGTGGTCGTAACTCCTCCGGACCGGATGTCTCTCGCTGCGTCGCAGAACGCGGACTCGGCCACGCCGCCTCCGAGTGTCCCGGCGCACAGCATTCGAACCGACCAGGAAACCATTGCCGGAACGAAACGAGAGATCTCGTGGTCCGAGAACGTTGAGAGCAGCCGCAGGAGAGGGCGATAACGCTCAAGGTTGAGCTCGGCGAGCACCTCGGCGGCACTTCCCGCGGCTGCCGAATGATCTCCCCAGAACTCGGCGTCGGCGGTCAAGATGGCGTAGTAGATCCGCGATGCGTCTTTTAGTTCCTGGGTAAAGGTCACGGCGCTTGCCGGCCCATTCACGATGTTTTTCAGCCGCGAATAGACCTCTCGCTCCCGGACGAGTCCGTATTTGGAACTCAGCAAATTGCGAGCGAAAGAGGTGAATCTCTGGTTCCCGACCTTTCCAATCCCCAAGTTCGTGAGAGTTGCGATCCAGTTGTCGCGAACTTCGTCAAGTCGCGGCCCAGCCTGACTGAATAGAAAGTTCTTGAGGAGGTCGGCGATCGTCAAGTCCGCGCCACGATCGTTGAGGGTTTCAAAAATCAGGAACGCGTCCGCCTCCGTAGCAACGTCGATGGCTACGATCTGCACATCGCTTGTGAGCCAATCGACGAACTCGCTGAGCTTGTCTCGCCAAGCCGTCCCGTTTTCTCTGACGAACTCGTCGAGCCGGTCTACGAAGTATTCGTATGCGTCCAGAAGAAGCTGCTGGCTTAGCTTGTTGGGCGCCATGGTGGTATCCGACTGAACGATTCGCCGGTCATAAAAGTCCCGGTCGTCCGTGTTCATGATGAGGATCGACTGATGCTTGCCAACTGAACGATCTGAACTTCGCCACGAGCTTGTTGCCGTGGAAGTCTGCCAGTTGTTCGCGCTCGGTGCGGTAACGGTCACGGACGGCCGTCAACAGTAAAGAGGTGGTTGCCAGCCGCTGCTGCCCGTCGATCACTCCCTGTCGACCAGGATTGTTACTTCCTTCTCGGGAAAGGACGACTGTCCCAGAAAGTAGCTTGACTTGCTCGCGAAGCTCTTCGTCAAGTCAGCCCAGAACTCCACCACTTGCAGGTTGTCGCGGCCGGCTCGGCCGCTGTCTTTCGCTCCTCAAGGGTGAACCAGGAGTAGGACCGCTGATAGAACGGAACCTCAAGAAGGCGGCTCTTCAAGAGTTGAGCGATGCCAAGGGCCTCATAGTGAAGGAACGCGTCCGGCATGGTCCTGCCTCTCAACAAAGATGTCGGACCATGATGTCGGACCCTCTGCTACCATCTCAAGGTTGCCGTTCTATCGGCCGCGGAGAAAGAGAGCCGCTCCATTCGGGAGCCGGCGCCGCGCAACAAGCAGAGAGGGGATCCCATCTATGGCACTCGAACAAGACGTCAAGAAGGCGATCATCGACGAGTACGCTACCCACCCCGGTGACACGGGTTCCCCTGAAGTGCAGGTCGCAATGCTGACCCGCCGCATCAAGGACCTCACCGAGCACCTCAAGGAGCACAAGCACGACCACCACTCACGTCGTGGTCTGCTGCTGCTCGTGGGACAGCGTCGTCGACTGCTCGGATACCTCCAGGACATCGATATCGCGCGTTACCGCAGCCTGATCGAACGCCTGGGGCTCCGTCGCTAGTCGATTTCAGGATGCCGATTCACTTCGGCAGCTGAGTCCCGCTGACAACGCGAACTCTTGCGAACGGGCCGTCATCCTTCGGGGTGGCGGCCCGTTTCGGTTGGGGCCGGTCACCACCCCATGAACAGAATCACCGCCACGAACACGGACAACGCCAGCAGCACCACGTTCGTGACGAGCCCGCGCACCGGGTCTTTGTGCCACAGGTGGTAGCCGATCGCGCCGAGCTGCACCAGCGTGAGGCCGACAGCCGCGAGGGGCGAGAGGACCGGCAGGATGCCGAGCAGCCGCGGCAGGATCACACCGACGGCACCCAGCAGCTCGACCACGCCGATCGCGCGGGTCAACGGCACGCCGACGACCTTCGAGTAGGCGAACTGCGCCTCGAGGCGCGGGCGGGGGAGTGCGACCTTCATCCCGCCGGCGAGCAGGTACATGAGCGCGAGCAGACCGGATGCGATCCAGGCGACGACAGACACAGGGACTCCTTGAGAAGTTGGTTACGGTTGAGAACTGACCAGACGATCCGTAACCTTAGAACATCGTTGCCGGGCACTTCTCTGTGCCTGAGGCACACGGATGTGACGAATGGAGCGCCTCATGGAGTACCCGCTGATCGACGCGGTCTGCGAGCGGCACATCGTCGACATCGACCTGTTTCGCGAGGTGTTGGCGCGCATCGGTGACAAGTGGAGCCTGATGGTGATCGGCATCCTGAACAACCGGACGCTTCGCTTCACCGAGCTGCTGAATGCGGTCCCCGGAATCTCACAGCGGATGCTGACCCTCACCCTGCGCCAGTTGGAGCGCGACGGCCTTGTGATCCGCGAGGTGCACGCGCAGGTGCCTCCGCGGGTGGATTACCGGATGAGCGACCTCGGCCGTACTCTCATCGAACCGGTGACGGCTCTGGCTCAGTGGGCGTCGGAGCACGAGGGCGAGGTGCGTGCCAGCCGCGACGCGTTCGACGAGGCCGCCGAGCGATGACGCGCCTGGAGAGCGCCGCTGGAGCACGCAGCGAGCTCTTCCGTTTCGGTTGTCGCTCCAGTACGAGCGCGCGCTCGCATATGCTCGATCCCGTGCACATCTCCGGTTCGTACGCAATGCCCTCGGGGCGTCGGGAGGTCGTCGGCGGCTCGTCCGCCGGCGCGAGATAGTCCTCGTCTCGCTTCTTTCGTACGAATTGATCCGCCCATGGCCTCGTCGCCCTGGGCTGCAGAGGAGAAAATGCATGCTCTCGCTGAGCGAGAAAGACATCCGCGCGTCGTTCGTGAACGCGTCGCGCAAGGAAATCACCGAGCTGCACCTGCCCGCCGAGTTCGCCGAACTCGACTGGCAGAAGCTGGACTATCTCGGATGGCGCGACCACAAGATCGCCCGCCGTGCCTACGTGGTCGTCCCGGTCGACGGGCAGCCGGTGGGCATCCTGTTGCGCCAGTCCGAAGCCGGGATGCGCTCGCGCGCCCAGTGCTCGTGGTGCCATGACGTGACGCTGCCGAACCCGGTGGCCTTCTTCGGTGCGAAGCGCGCCGGTGCGTCGGGCCGGAACGGCAACACGGTGGGCACGCTGGTCTGCGCCGACTTCGAATGCTCCAGCAACGTGCGCAAGACGCCGCCGATGCTGTACATCGGCTTCGACGTCGAGGCGGCCCGCGCCGAAAGGATCGCGAGCCTTCAGCAGCGCGCCGCCGCGTTCGCCGCTGAGGTCCGACAGGGGAGCTGAGCCGGCTTTGCGAACGGGCCGTCATCCTTCGGGGTGGCGGCCCGTTTCGGTTGACGGGGGAGTCTGCGTCAGCTGAAGTAGTGCCCCTGCTCGATGTCCGCGATGAGTCCGGGATGCGTCGGCTCCCAGCCCAGCAGCTGCTGGGTGAGGGCGCTCGAGGCGGGCATGTCCGACGTGAGGAGGCGCCCCAGCATCCCCTCGTACTCGTCCGGCGTCACCGACTTGGCCGGCACCCCGAGGTGGCGAGCGATCGCCTCGGCGATCTCGCGCACCGGCACCCCCTCGTCGCCGACCGCGTTGAGCACCGAACCGGCGGGTGCTTTCTCGACGGCGAGGCGGAAGAGGGTCGCGGCATCCTTCACATGCACGGCCGGCCAGCGGTTGGCACCCTCGCCGATGTAGCCGGAGAAGCCTTTCGCGCGAGCGACCGAGATCAGTTGCGGGATGAAGCCGTGCCGCTCGCCGTCGCCGTGCACCGAGCGCGGCAGCATCACCAGCGCCGAGCGGATGCCGCGATCCGCCGTGGCGAGCGCCGCCTTCATGTTCGTGATGCGCGCCGCGATCGGGCCGGCCGCCACGATCTCGTCAGTCTCGGTCGAGACGCCACCGGGGCGCGCCAGGGTTCCGCCGGACACGATCAGGGGCTTGCCGGTGTCTGCGAGCGCATCGGCGAAGGTTTCGATTGCGCGAGCATCCGCCTGCGTGGCTTCTTCGCTCGTGGTCGGCACCAGGAACGCCAGATGGATGACGCCGTCGCTGTCGAGCGCAGCGGCACGCAGCACGTCGAGGTCGGTGAGTTCCCCGCGCACCACCTCGGCTCCCATCGACTCGACGGCGGATGCGGACGCGTCGGACCGCGCCAGCCCGACGACCTGATGGCCTGCTGCGATGAGTTCGGGGACGACGGACGAGCCGATCCAGCCCGAAGGGCCGGTGACGAAGATGCGCATGGAAGTTCTCCTGGGTTGGTGGCGGTGATGGCGCGGTGGTCGCTGATGCGATCCCGTCGCATCAAACTATCACGATGATGCGACGATGTCGCATCCCGGCTAGGCTCGACCCATGAGCAGATGGGCGCCCGATGCGCGCGAACGCCTGGAGGCGGCCGCGCTGGAGTTGTTCGCGCTGAACGGCTACGAGCGCACGACCGCGTCCGAGATCGCCGAGCGTGCCGGACTGAACCGCGCCACGTTCTTCCGGCACTTCGCCGACAAGCGGGAGGTGCTGTTCGGCGGAGAGGACACGCTCGCCGGCCTGTTCGCCGACGGGATCCGCGCGTGCCCCGCCGGCGCGACCCCCATCGAGTGCCTGCAGGCGGCCTTCGCCGCCGCGGATTCCGTGATGACGGATGCGCAGCGCACGAAGGCCGGGCAGCGGATGTTGATCCTCGCGGCGAATGAGGAGGTGCGGGAACGCGGTTTGCTCAAGCACGCTCGCATGGCCGCCGCGATCCGCACGGCACTGAGTGAGCGAGGCGTCGATGCGGTCACCGCGCGGCTGACGGCCGAACTCGCGCTTCTCGCCTTCAGCCTCGGCGTCGAACGTTGGATGCAGGGGGGCAGCTTCGCGGCGCACGCCACCGATGCGCTGCGCGAGCTTCAGTCGCGGGCGGCCGAGCTCGACCAGCGGGTGGTCAGCGGCGCCTGAATCGCGCCGGTCTCAGCTCGTCGGCATGACCAGCATCGCCCGGCTTCGTGGCGCGAAGGCGACGTCGAAGTCGCGGTCGTTCGGCATCCACACCTCTCGCCACAGGAGGTCGTGGTCGCGGCCGAGCGAGCGATCGCGGGCCATGCCCCGCTCGCCGGCCGTCTCGAGATCGAGATCGCACCACACCGTGACGTCGAGATCGTCGAGCACCGAGGGGTGAAACAGCCCGACCAGGTCGACGACCATCACCTGGGCGGCAGGTACCGGCTCCGGGTCGCCGAGCTTTCCGCGCGACCAGTCGAAGCGCTGGAACGTCGCCGCGCGGGTTTCGCGGAACGGCCGCAGCACGGTGTCGCGCAGGCGCTCGCGTTCCACGCCATCCCAGTCGGGGGAGCGGCGGTGAGAGCGTTCTGGGTCGAGGAAGTCGTCGCCGCGCATCCGGACGGCATCGGGCAGTGCCCCGACGAGCGCTCGGGCCAGCGTCGACTTGCCTGCGCCGCCGAAGCCGGAGACACCGACCACAACGGGATGCTTCGATGCGGCAACCGCTGACTCCACCATGCGCAGCACGAGAGGGTCAACCGACGTCATCGTTCGAGCGTAGAACCGCGGACCCCTAGGTCGAGGGTCTCGCAGGACCTTCGCCTCTGAGATCGCCGTCGCGGCACTGGGCATGGTGGGGTCATGACAGAACATCGCATCTCGAGAATCGTCTTGCTCGTGCTCGAGGCGTTCATGGCCGTCAGCGCGATGGGCGGAGGCGTCGCCATGACGATCGGAGCCATCTGGCCCGCGGCGACGTCGATCGGCATCCCCGTGTCGTATCTCGACGGATCGCCGTTCGACTCGTATCTGGTGCCCGGGTTGATCCTCGGGATCGTGCTCGGCGGGGTGAACCTGTGGGCGTTCGTGCTGCTGCTGCGACGACGTCCGTTCGCCCTGTTCGCGGGTGCGATCGCCGCATTCGATGGCCTGATCTGGATCGCGGTCGAGCTGATCTGGATCCCGTTCGGCGTGCTGCACGCGATCTACTTCACGATCCCGCTGATCCAGGCCGGTTTCGTGATGCTCGCGCTCGGACTCGGGACTTGGCGCCAGGCCCGGCCGAGCCAGACGGCGTAGCGCCTCTGGCACTGGCGGAGTCGGGTCCGCGGCGGTCTCTTCTTTTGCCGAGGGACGTTCGACCCTGGGTAGAACCACGGGATCGGGCGATGCTCAGTCTCGGGGGAAGTCGGCTCTGACTTGACTGCCTCGCACCGCCGCCGATCGGCGCGCGATGGTCAGCATTCCAAGGGGGGATCTGTCATGCACAAGCCCACAGCTCGTACCCGTCGGCTCGCCACGCTAGTCGTGGGACCGACGGCGATCCTGGTCGCCGGACTTCTGGTCTGGCAAGGATCCACCGCCGCATTCACGGCGGACACCCGGAACATCGGCAACAACTGGCAGACCGGATCCGTGCTGCTCTCGGACGACGACTTGGGCGCTGCGGCCTTCCGAGTCGACGGAGTCGCGCCCGGCCAGACCGGAACGAAGTGCATCGTCGTGACGTCGGAGTCGACCATTCCCGGCGAGGTTCGCGTGTACGTCGGCAATCTCGGCGCGCACGGACTGGAGAACAACATCCTGGTCGGCATGGAGACCGGAACCGGGGGGTCGTTCAACGATTGCACGGGGTTCAATCCCACCGGCAATCTTCCTGCGGTCTCGTTGGCCGACATCGCAGCAAACGACTACAGCTACGCGACCGGCGTCTTGCCCTGGGTGACAACAGGCACGCCCGGGGAGACCAAGTCGTACCGTGCGACCTGGACCTTCGATGTGACGGGATTGACCGAGACGCAGGTCGACGCACTCCAAGGCATGTCGGCGAGCATCGACGTCGAGTGGGAGATCCAGTCGTTCTAGTGACGGCTTTGGCCTTCTGAGGGGTCAGTCAGATGACAGTGGAACCCGTTCAGGAGCCCCCGAGTCGCCGCGGGATCGCGGCGGCCTGGGCGCTGCTGATCGCACGCCTGGTGGCGCGCGGGTACCTGGTCTTCCTCCTGGCTCTCGCCGCCTGCGCCACCGTGCCGATGGCGTTCGGCCTCAGCGGAACGGTCGTGCAGAGCGGCTCGATGATGCCGCACATCGGCATCGGCGACGTCGTGCTGTCCCGGCCACTGCCCGCCGGCGCGGCGACCCCGCTCGGTCGGGTGGTGACCTTCCCCGCTCCCTCCGGATCCGCAGACCCGGGAATCCGCCTGCACCGCATCGTCGGGACTAATCCCGACGGCACCTTGATCACCGCCGGCGATGCCAACCGCGAGGTCGACAGCGCGCCGCTCGCCCGAGCCGATGTCCGTTCGGTCGGAACCCTCCTCGTGCCGTGGATCGGGTTGCCCACGTACTGGCTGCAGCACGGCCTCGTTCTTCCGTTCGCCGTGTGGCTTGCCGTGACACTGCTCGCCCTCATCATCGAGTTCCTCGCCTCGCGTGACGAAACGAAGGAGCGTCGCGCCCGCCGACCTGCCCCCGCTCGACCGCCGCGCCGCGGTCTGCCCGCCCTGGTGCACAGCATCGGCGCGGAGAGCACCACCTCGCTGCTCGCTCTCGTGCTCTGCGCGGGCATGGTGGCCGTGGCGCCGATCACGCCGTCGGTGAACGCGGCGTTCACCGCGAGGACGGTCAACGTGGGGAACAACTGGGTCGCCGCCGTCGCCACGGTTCCCGCCAAGCTCGTCTTCACGAAGAATCCGTCGAACTCGACCGGCGGCGTCGCCTTCGGCATCCAGCCGGCGGTCACCATCCAGACCGCGGGTGGCGGCGCGACGACGAGTACCGCCGCCGTCACGCTCGCGATCACCACTCCGGCCGGCGCCACCCTCAGCTGCACCGCGAACCCGCGCTCGGCGATCTCGGGGACCGCCCAGTTCTCGGGTTGCCGAATCGATCTGGTGGGGATCTACCGGCTGACCGCCAGCTCCCCGGGGCTGTCGTCGGCGGTCAGCACCGCGTTCACCGTGTCGGCCGGCGCGGCGACCAAGCTCGTGTTCACTTCGAGCCCCGACAACACCCGCCGCAACACGGTCTTCACTCAACAGCCCGTGGTGGCGGTGCAGGATGCCGGCGGAAACACGGTGACGACGAGCACGGTGCCCATCACCTTGTCCATCACCGGCGGCACCCTCAATTGCACGAGCAATCCGAGGAACGCTGTCGCCGGGGTTGCCACCTTCTCGGGCTGCCGCATCAGCCAGACCGGCAACTATGTGCTCACCGCCACCTCGGGCAGCCTGAGTGGCGTCAGCTCCTCGTTCTTCATCTTCTCGTCGCCCGACATCCTCGCGTTCACCACCTCGCCGTCGTCGTCGGTCAGTGGCGCCGCCTTCGCGAGTCAGCCGGTGGTCGCCATCCAGGATGAGGACGGCAACACCACCTCGGGAACGGACACGATCACGTTGACAATCACCAGCGGGTCGGGCGCGACGCTGAGCTGCGCCTCCAACCCGGTCGCGGCGGTCAACGGCACCGCGACGTTCACGGGCTGTTCGATCGACAAGGCGGGCACATACACCCTGAGGGCGCGCGCAAGCGGTTTGAACTCCGGCACGAGCTTCAGCTTCACGATCACCGCGGGCGAGCCGACGCGCCTCGGCTTCACCTCCTCGCCGTCGAACTCGACCAGTGCGATCCCGTTCTCGACCCAGCCGGTCGTCGCCATGCTCGATGACCTCGGGAACATCGCGAGCAGCACCGTGGACGTGACGCTCGCGATCACGACTCCCGCCGGGGCGGTTCTGAGTTGCACGACGAATCCGGTGACCGCGGTGTCGGGTGTCGCGACGTTCGACGGATGCCAGATCGATCGCGTGGGAACTTACACGCTGACGGCGAGCGCAGAGGGTTTCACCTCGGTGCTCGGCTCCAGCTTCACGATCAAGGCCGGAGCGGCGGCCAGACTGGCATTCACCACGTCGCCGGTCGACGCGGTCGCGGGGGTGACCTTCCCCGTGCGGCCGGTCGTGGGGATCCAGGACTCCGCGGGCAACCCGGTACAGGCATCGGTGCTGGTCACCTTGACCATCACGCCGCCGACGGGAGGAGCCGCGCTGACGTGTTCCTCGAACCCGCGGGGCAGCGAGGACGGCAGCGTCTCGTTCTCCGGATGCCGGATCACCTTGCCCGGCACCTACACCCTGACCGCGAGTTCGTCGTCACTTGTCGCCGGAGTGAGCTCGAGCTTCGTGGTCAGTTGAGTGCGGTCAGTGCAGCGGGCCGGCTCGTTTCGTGTCGGCCCTACGGCATCCGGTCCAGGCTCGTCGCGGCCTGCGCCTTCAGGGCGTCGGCGGTCGGCGCCGTGCCCAGGGTGAGGTCGCTGAACGTCAAGAAGTTCGGGCCCTTCAGCAGGTAGATCGCGCCGCCCGAGATCGTTTGCCCCTGGATCGTCTCCGAGCCTGTTCCCACGGCGGCCCGGTCGCCGAGGCCGGTGAGATCGGTCTTGGTCACGTTCACGGGCAGTCCGGCCCCGAAACCCGAGGCGAGCGATGCGTCGGCCTGCGCCTCCTCGGCCGTCCAGTCGGCCTGCGCCGCGTCGGCGCTCGCCGCCGTGGCCACGATCACCGAGAAGACGTTCTTCGTCTGCGAGCCGTAGACGCAGCGCTTGGTCGTGCCCGCATCCCCGACCGTCGATTCGACACCCGCGCCGAACGAGACGCCGCTGAGGGCGGATGCCTCGGCAGCGGTCACGAGCTGGCACGGATCGAGCGTGGTGGCTTTGGCGCTCGCGCTGGTGGTGGGGCTCGGAGTCGCGCTCGGCGAGCCGCTCGGGCCCCCGCCCGGATTGCTGCACCCGGCGAGCAGAAGGAGGGCGGGAATCGCCACCGCCAAGGCCGTGTATCGAGCAGGAGGGGTTCTCATGGGGACAGTGTGCGCCGCGAGGCGTAATGGTGGCGTAATCCCGTCAGCGGGACCAATGGCCCTGTCAGAACGATCTGTCTACGCCCATGCTGAGCCCAGTTGAATTCAACAGCACGTGGGAACGACAATCGGGGCTGAGGCCCGTCGCCGTGAACCACGCTTCGAGTCGGGGGGCTCGAGGGCAAGGGTTCGAGAGCCGCCGCGGAGTCGGGTCCGCGGCGGCTCCTTCCGGAATGTCCGTGGGTGCTGAAAGGTTGTCAGCAGGATGACGACCGCAGAACACCCTTACCCGCGCACGCGCGAGATCGTGCTCAAGCTCGGCATCCTGGCGTTCGGCCTGTTCGTTGTCGGCACCAACGCGTTCGTGATCGCCGGCCTGCTGCCCAAGATCGCCGTCACGCTCGGCGTCACGCCCACGGTCGTCAGCTACTCCATCACCTTCTACGCCCTGGTCGTCGCCGTCGTCGCGCCGGTGATCTCGATCACCCTGGCCAGGATGTCGCGCACGACCCTGATGGCATCGGGTCTCGCCCTGATCGCGGTGGGCACCGTGCTCGCGGCCCTCTCGCACGACATCGGGCTCTTCACCCTCGGGCGCATGATCGCCGGAGCCGGGCGGAGCCGCGCTGGTGCCCTCGGCGACCGCCGCAGCCACGGCCATCGTGCCTCCCGAGCGCCGAGGCACCGCGATCGCCTTCGTCAGCGCGGGCTTCACGCTCTCGACCGCAATCGGCGCTCCGCTGGGAACCGCCATCGGCGACGTCGGCGGCTGGGAGCTTCCGCTCTGGGCGATCGCGGCGCTCGCCGTGCTGCTGGTACCCGCCGTGCTGATCGGGGTGCGCGGGATTCCGCTGCCCGCAGTCGCGACCTTCCGTCGTCGGCTCTCGGCGCTGCGCGACCGACGGCTGGTGCTCACGCTGCTCGCCGGCCTGCTGATGTTCGCCAGTTTCAACGGCGTCTACATCTTCAGCTCGACGATCACGCACGCTGCCACCGGCGGCTCGGGGTCACTGCTCGCCGCCTTGCTGTTCGCCTACGGGGTTGCCGGCATCGTCGGCAACGTGTTCGCCGGGCCGCTGACCGACCGCGCGGGCAGTCGCCGGTTCGCGATCGCGACCATCGGCATCCAGGTGCTTCTGCTGCTCGCGCTGCCCCTGCTCGACGGCGGGTTCTGGGGCACCGCTGTGCTGTTCGTCATCTGGGGGCTCACCGCCTTCGCCACCGTGGTGCCGCTGCAGCACCGGCTGGTCGAGATCGACCCGGCCAACGCCGGCATCTCGCTGTCGTGGTGGGCCAGCGCCACCTATCTCGGCATCGCCGTCGCGCCGCTGCTCGGGGCGACGGTGCTCGGCGTGAACCCGCAGCTGGTTCCGGTAGTGGGAGCGGTGCTGGCGCTGGCGGCGATCGTGGTGTTCCTGGTCGGGTTCCGCGGGGTGCGGGTGCCGACCGAGACCGGGTCGTCGAGTCCGAGCCGATGACGACGCCGGTCGCTTAGCCTGGCCCGATGACTCCGGAGCAGTTGCAGACGCTGACGCTGCTGCGGCGCGCCCGCGACCGGATGGACCGCGACTACGCGCAGCCGCTGGATGTGGCGGCCATGGCATCCACGGCTCTGATGTCGGCGGCGCACTTCTCGCGGCAGTTCAAGGCGGCGTACGGCGAGACGCCGTACGGGTACCTGATGACCCGGCGGATCGAGCGCGCCATGACGCTGCTGCGCGGAGGGATGTCGGTCACCGACGCCTGCATGGCGGTCGGCTGCACCTCGCTCGGCTCGTTCAGCTCGCGGTTCAGCGAACTGGTGGGGGAGTCGCCGAGCTCGTACCGCGCCCGCGACCATGACGCGCTGGAGGCGATGCCGGCCTGCATCGCCAAGATTCTGGGGCGGCCGCAGCCGCTCTCGTTGAGAAAGCCCCTTCTGAGAAAGGACGTGCTCGCATGAGCGGCGCCACCCCGTATTTCCAGTTCCCCGGAACCGCCCGCGAGGCGCTGGCGCGCTACCACGAGATCTTCGGCGGCGAGTTGCGCACCTGGACCTATGCCGACTTCGGACGCACCGACGGGCCCGCCGACGCGATCGCGCACGGCACCCTCGATGGGCTGATCTCGGTGTTCGCCTCCGACGCAGCCGAGGGCGAGGCCTCGTTCACCAGCACCGGCTTCTTCCTCTCGGTGCTCGGCGGCGGCGACGCCGAGACCTCGCAGCGCTGGTTCGAGGCGCTGAGCGAGGGCGGCACCGTGCTCGATCCGCTGCAGGAGCGGGTGTGGGGCGGCTTCGACGGGCAGGTGCGCGACCGCTTCGGTGTGACCTGGCTCATCGGGTACGAGCCCGCGGCCGCCTGAGCAGGATCCGAGCGAGCAGGATCGAAGAAGCGCGCACCGCATCCACCTCGTAGCGTTGCCGTATGAGCCTCGCACTGCAATACACGCACATCACCGTCAACGACGTCGAGGAGTCGATCGCGTTCTACCGCGACGCGCTGGGCCTGGACATCATTCAGGATGTCAGCTCCGGCGAGCACCGCTGGCTCACCTTCGGCACCGACAGTCAACCCGGGCTGGGCATCGTGCTCAGCGATCCGCATGCCGGACGCAGCCAGGCAGACGGCGACGCCCTGCAGGAGCTGCTCGCCAAGGGCGTGCTGCCGAACATCGTCTTCAGCAGCGACGACGTCGATGGCGCGTTCGAGCGCATCCGTGCCGCGGGCGCCGAGGTGCTGCAGGAGCCGATGGACCCCGGCTACGGCACGAAGGACTGCGCCTTCCGCGACCCCTCGGGCAACATGGTGCGGATCTCGCAGGCGTAGTAGCCGTCGGGCGCCGCAGGTTTCGATACGCGCTTCGCGCTACTCAACCAGCGTAGGTAGGGTCGAAACATGCGTGGCGGAATGATCTGGACCATCCTCGGAGTGATCGTGGCGGTGGTGATCGCCTGGTTCCTGGTCGATGGTCTGCTTCACCTGATCTGGTTCGTGGCACGGATCGGCATCGTGCTGGTGGTGGCGGCGATCGTGTTCTTCGCCCTGCGCGCGGTCTTCTCGCGGCCGAAGGCGTAACGCGGTGGGCTGAGCCTGCGCCTGTTCTTCGCCGGGATCGCGTCCCGCTAGTGTCGTCTCACTGACGTCAGGGAGCGACGATGAAGAAGCCCGGATTCGGCGAGCGGTTCCGCTACTGGTTCGACGGCTGGATGTCGAAGGGCACCGGATCGCTGATCGCGTTGCTGGCGATCGTGACCGCCGCCCTGATCCTGATCATCACCGTGATCACCATGGTGCTCCGCGTCGCGCCGAAGGAGCAGCCGTCCGACTTCCCCTCCCTGCTGTGGGGCACCCTTGTTCGCGCCCTCGACTCCGGCACGGTCGCCGGCGACAACGGCTGGGGCTTCCGCGGAATGATGATGCTCATCACGATCGCGGGCATCGTGATCGTGGCCAGCCTCATCTCGATCATCTCGGGCGCATTCGACGCCAAGGTCGACGAGCTGCGCAAGGGCCGCTCCCGCGTGCTCGAGACCGACCACACGCTGATCCTGGGCTGGAGCCGCAAGGTGTTCTCGCTGGTCCACGAGCTGTCGATCGCGAACGAGTCGCGCGGCAAGGCGGCCATCGTGATCCTGGCCGATGTCGACAAGGTCGAGATGGAGGATGCCATCCGGGCCCAGGTGCCCGACACCGGTAAGACGAAGGTCATCTGCCGCACCGGAGATCCGATGAACCTGGTCGATCTCGAACGGGGCAACCCGAACGGCGCCCGCAGCATCGTGCTGCTCGGCAGCGATGACGACGACGACCCCGACTCGACGGTCATCAAGACCTGCCTGGCCCTGACGAACAACAAGAACCGCAAGCAGGACGAGTACCACATCGTCGGCGAGCTGCGGGATGCGGACAACCTCGAAGCCGCGCGCCTGGTCGGCCGCGACGAGGCGCACTGGGTGCTGGCCGCCGACCTGATCAGCCGGGTCACCGTGCAGAGCTGCCGGCAGAGCGGGCTGAGCGTGGTCTACACCGACCTGCTCGACTTCGAGGGCGCCGAGATCTACTTCACCGAGCAGCCGACCCTGGTTGGGCAGAGCTACTTCCAGACCCAGTTCGCATTCTCGGATTCGATGGTGATCGGCGTCTCGGCCGCCGACGGCATCCTGATCAACCCGCCCGCCGATCGCGTGTACGCGGCGGGTGAGCAGCTGATCGTGATCGCCGAAGACGACAGCACGATCAAGCTGACCCCGCCGCAGTCGTTCGATGCCGACGCGGTGCTCTCGCCGAAGCCGTTCAAGCGCTCGGCCGAGACCACGCTGGTGCTCGGCTATCACTCGGGGCTGCTGATGATGCTCGAAGAGCTCAACTCGTATGTGGTCAAGGGATCGTCGGTCATCGTGGTCGCCGACATCGACGACCCGGGGCTGCCGACCTTCGCGAACATGCCGGTCACCTTCCGCCGGGCCGACCCCTCGCACCGCGCCGTGCTCGACACGCTGGGCGTCGACGGCTCTGACCACATCATCGTGCTGGCCAACAAAGAGCACCTGGCCGCGCAGCGCGCCGACGCCAAGACGCTGATCACGCTGCTGCACTTGCGCGACATCGCCGACAAGCTCGGCGTCGAGCTCAACGTGGTCAGCGAGATGCTCGACGACCGCAACCGCGAGCTGGCCGAGGTCACCAATGCCGACGACTTCATCGTCAGCGAGAAGCTGGTCAGCCTGATGCTCTCGCAGGTCAGCGAGAACGAGCAGTTGACGGATGTCTTCGGCATCTTGTTCGACAGCGCCGGCAGCGAGATCTACCTGCGCCCGGCCGAGCTGTACATCAAACCCGGAACCGATGTGGACTTCTACACCGTGCTCGAGGCGGCCCGCCGCGTGGGCGAGACCGCCCTCGGCTATCGGCTCGACCGCTTCGCCCACCACGCCGACGAGAACTACGGGGTGCACCTCAACCCGCTGAAGTCCGACCGGCTGACCTTCACGCCGGGCGACCGCATCATCGTGCTGGCGCCCGAGTAGCCGGTCGAGTAGCGCCGCAGGCGCGTATCGAGACCCGGTCCGTCAGGGTCTCGATACGCCGCTTCGCGGCTACTCGACCGGCAAGGGTGCGGCGCTGCTCAACCGCCTGGAAAGTCGGGGGAGCGCGCGAAGTCGAGGTGCAGCACCGTCTGCGACAGGGCCGAGAGCAGATAGAAGCTGCGCAGGTTCTGCCAGCCTGCGGTCCACCGCAGTCGGCTCGCGACCTGCCACACCGTGGCATCCGGGTCGTCGCGGATCACAGCGGCGGCCGCCCGCGAGCGGTGCAGGTGGTGCTCGGCGAGCTGGGCGTTGCGCTCGATCAGCCCGCGGAACCGGTAGCCGTGCCCCGGTGCCACCTCGAAGTCGTCGAAACGCGCGAGCGAGCTGAGCGAGTCCAGGTAGTCGGCGATCGGGTTGCGTACCGGGTCGCTGCCGGGCAGGCCGCGGTCGCCCAGCCCGAGCCCCGAGAAGATCTTGGGCAGCACGGTGTCGCCGGTGTAGACCAGCCCGGCCTCCGCGTCGACGAGGCTTGCGGAGCCCGCCGTGTGCCCCGGCGTCCACAGCACCTCGATCGTTCGGCCCGGCACGTCGAGGGTCTCGCCCGGCTGGTAGGTCACGTCGACGGTCGGGATGCCGCGGGCCACCAGGTCGGCACCGAGCGGGATGCTCAGCTCCGGCCGGCGTTCGGGCGGTACGCCCCAGCCCTCGAGCAACCCGCTGGGAGGGGTGAGACCGCCGGCCGCGACCGCGGCCAGTCCGAGCTGCTCGCGGCGCAGCATCCCGACCCGGGCGCCACTGGCCGCGCGCACGCGCTCGGTCATGCCCAGGTGGTCGGGATGCAGATGGGTCACGAACACCGACGCGATGTCATCGAGCGAGAGGCCGAAGCCGTCGAGCGCGCGACGGAACAGCCGCCAGTTCTCGTCGCCGTCGTATCCGGTGTCGATCAGATGGAGCGATCCGTCGTCGCCGGCGATCAGGTAGCAGAGCGAGAAGGGATTGCCCGGCTGCTGCATCGGCAGCGGGATCGACCAGATGCCATCGCGCACCTCGTCGGGTGCCGGAACCCGGTCGGCCATCGCGTCGTCGAACTGGGCCGGGTTGGTGGGTTGCACGCCTCCATTCAATCGCGAATCCCCGAGCGGGCGCGGCGCGTTAGGGTCGAAGCGTGGACACCCAGCGACTCGGAACCAGCGGGCTCGAGGTCTCGCGCATCATCCTCGGCTGCATGAGCTACGGAGACCCGGGCATGGGCAATCACGCCTGGAGCCTCGGCCTCGACGACAGCCGCCCCTTCTTCCGGCAGGCGATCGAGGCAGGCATCACCACCTTCGACACCGCCAACGTGTACTCCCTCGGCTCGAGCGAAGAGATCACCGGGCAGCTGCTCGGCGAGTTCGCCCGGCGCGACGAGGTGGTCATCGCGACGAAGGTGCACGGCCGCATGTTCCCGGGGCCGAAGGGCGGCGGGCTCAGCCGGGGCGCGATCCTGACCGCGATCGACGACAGCCTGCGCCGACTGGGCACCGACTACGTCGATCTGTACCAGATCCACCGCTGGGACCCGGAGGTTCCGATCGACGAGACGATGGAGGCGCTGCACGACGTGGTGCGAGCCGGCAAGGCGCGTTACATCGGCGCTTCATCGATGTGGGCCTGGCAGTTCGCGCAGGCGCAGTACACGGCAGATCTCAACGGATGGACACGCTTCGTCTCGATGCAGGACCAGTACAACCTGCTGCAGCGCGAAGAGGAGCGCGAGATGCTGCCGTTCTGCCTCGACCAGGGCGTCGGCGTGATCCCGTGGAGCCCGCTGGCCCGCGGCAAGTTGACCCGCCCGTGGGGCGAAGAGACCACTCGCACCGAGTCCGACGCCTTCGCGAAGACGCTGTACCACGAGGAGTCGAACCACCGGATCGTGGATGCGGTGGTCGCCATCGCCGCCGAGCGCGGCGTGCCTGCCGCCCAGGTGGCGCTCGCCTGGGTGCTGCACCAGCCGGCCGTCACGGCTCCCATCGTCGGGGCCACCAAGCCGCAGCACCTCGCCGACGCGATCGCGGCCGTCGACCTCGAACTCAGCGACGCCGAACTCGCCCGCCTCGAGGAGCACTACACGCCACGCGCCGCGAGCGGATTCTGATGGGCATCTTCGGCAGCGCGCGCGGCACCGACGAGTCACTGCCGCGCGCCGACCGGGGCGCGGGCAGCCTGAACGACTACAACTACGGCCTGCGGGCGCGCAACCGGCGCGTGACGATCCTGCTGGCCGACAGCGACCCGTGCCAGGACGAGCTGCGCGCGGTGGTCGAGGCCGTCGGCGACGGTGTTGGCGACCTCGAGACCGCGGTCTCGCCGCGCAGCCAGGAGCAGGAGCGGGTGGACGCGCCCATCGTGGTGCGGCTGTTCACCGGCCGCCGGGTCAGTGGGCCAGTGGGGTCGGTGCCCCGCGGGCTGGAATCGGTCGTCGACGAGACTCTGCGCCGCCTGGATGACACGGTCGGCAAGGCGCGCATCCCGGCTCGTATCGTGCGCAAGGGCGGCAGCTACCGGGTCGAGCTGCTGATGGGCGCCGTGCGCTGAGAGCGCACGACGTGTGACCCGACCGAGCCTTTCAGCCCGACGTCAGCCCGTCACACCCGGAACATTGCCCGAGGTCGCGATCGTGACGCCGAGCGCGATGTGGGTTGCCAGCACGGCGAGCCCGAAGATCACGCCGAACACGCCGAGCACGCGACCGCGGTTGCGCGCCGCCGCCACGATCCCGAGGATCACCGCGAGCACGCCGAACAGGATGCCGCCGAAGAACACCAGGAACTCCAGGATGACGACCCCGAGGAGCGCTCCGAGACTGTTGTCGACGTTGGTCAGTGTGTGGGGGAGATCGGTCACGGCGCCCAGCAGGGTGAAGAACGCGACGACGAGACCGATCAGGTCGCCGAGGATCGCCAGCAGTCCGAGAACGAAGGCGGCGACGCCGATGCCGCGACGCCGATGCGCGGTGGCCGGCGTCGTCTGCGCGCCGGGCGGGGCCGCGAACGGGGTTGCGTTGACCTCGCCCGCGACAGGCGGAGCAGGGGGAACGGCCGCCCCGGGAAGCGGCGTGGCGTCGGGGAAAAGGTCGTCGGTGCCGGACATGGCACCGACTGTAGCGGCTGCTACGCCTCGGAGGGCGCGTTCTCGGACTGCGCGGCGATCTCGGTGCGGATGGCATCCATGTCGAGCGCGCGGACCTGGGTGATCAGATCCTCGAGAGCCGGGCGCGGAAGGGCGCCGGCCTGCGAGAACACGCCGATGCCGTCGCGGAACGCCATCAGGGTCGGGATCGCCTGGATGCCCATGGCCGAGGAGAGGGCCTGGTTCGCATCCGTGTCGACCTTGGCGAACACGATGTCGTCGTTCGCGTCCGACGTCGAGTCGTAGATCGGGGCGAAGGCCTTGCACGGCCCGCACCAGTCGGCCCAGAAGTCGACGAGCACGATGCCACCATCGAGAACGGCACGTTCGAAGGTCTGGTCGGTGAGTTCCACAGTTGCCATGCCTCCAGCCTAAAAGAGCCGTGGCCGGATTGCTGGCGGTGCTGCCGGGAATAGCCGGCCGCGCCAGATGGTTCAGTGGGATATCAATGCAAACGCATGAAAGAGGATGTACCACATGACCGCCATGCAATTCGGAATCTTCACGGTGAGCGACATCACCGAAGACCCGACGACCGGCCGCACGCTGAGCGAAGCCGAGAAGATCCAAGACACCCTGACCATCGCGCAGCACGCCGAAGAGGTCGGGCTCGACGTCTTCGCGCTGGGGGAGCACCACAACCCGCCGTTCTGGTCGAGCTCGCCGACCACCACGCTCGCCTACCTGGCGGCCAAGACCACCACGCTGCAGCTCACCACCGCCACGACTCTCATCACCACGAACGACCCAGTCAAGATCGCCGAAGACTTCGCCATGCTCCAGCACGTGGCCGGGGGACGGGTCGACCTGATGCTCGGCCGCGGCAACACCGGCCCGGTGTACCCGTGGTTCGGTCAGGACATCCGGGAGGGCATCCCGCTCGCCATCGAGCACTACGCGCTGCTGCACAGGCTGTGGCGCGAAGAGGTCGTCGACTGGCAGGGCACGTTCCGCACTCCGCTGCAGGGCTTCACCTCGACGCCGCGCCCGCTCGACGGGGTCGCTCCCTTCGTCTGGCACGGCAGCATCCGCAGCCCCGAGATCGCCGAGCAGGCCGCGTACTACGGTGACGGCTTCTTCGCGAACAACATCTTCTGGCCTGCCGAGCACTACCAGAAGCTCATCGGCTACTACCGGCAGCGCTTCGAGCACTACGGCCACGGCACGGCCGCGCAGGCGATCGTCGGGCTCGGAGGCCAGGTGTTCATGCGCCCGAACTCGCAGGACGCCGTCGACGAGTTCCGCCCGTACTTCGACAACGCGCCGGTGTACGGTCACGGCCCGTCGATGGAGGACTTCACGGCTCAGACGCCGCTGACCGTCGGCAGCCCGCAGCAGGTGATCGACCGCTACGCCGGCATGCGCGAGCTGTTCGGCGACTACCAGCGCCAGCTGTTCCTGATGGATCACGCCGGCCTGCCGCTGAAGACGGTGCTCGAGCAGCTCGACATCCTGGGCGGCGAGGTGGTGCCGGTGCTTCGCAGGGAGCTCGCCGTGAACCGTCCCGCCGAGGTGCCGGACGCGCCGACGCATGAGTCGCTGGTCGTCGCCGCTCGCGCGGCCGAGGCCGCAGAACTCGCGGAGGTGAAGTGATGACGGGCACCCGAACGATCACCGTGGTGAGCGCCGGTCTGAGTCAGCCCTCCTCGACGCGGCTGCTGGCCGACCGGCTCGCCCAAGCCGCGGTCTCCCGGCTGGCCGACGACGGTCTGACCGCCGAGGTGCAGGTGATCGAGTTGCGCGACCTCGCGCACGACATCACGAACAACCTGCTCACCGGCTTCGCCCCGCCCAAGCTGGAGGCCGCGATCGAGCAGTTGACGGCCTCCGACGGCGCGATCTTCGTGACGCCGATCTTCACGACCAGCTACAGCGGCCTGTTCAAGTCGTTCATCGACGTGCTCGATCCGGATGCCATCACCGGCCTACCTGTTCTGCTCGGCGCGACCGGCGGCACTGAGCGCCACTCACTGGCACTGGACTACGCGATGCGCCCACTGTTCAGCTACCTGCATGCCGTCGTCGCCCCGACCAGCGTCTACGCAGCCTCGAGCGACTGGGGTAGTACGGGGGATGCGTCGACGGGCGGACTGCCCGAGCGGATCGACCGTGCGGCACGGGAACTGGCCGCGCTGGTACGCACCAGCGACCGTTCGCTGCGGGTGCGAGACCCCTTCGCACTGCCTGCCGGGTTCAGCCCGGTGGGCGGGTTCGGCGCCCAGTGACGAGCACCTAGTTCGTTGGGCTCAGTCTTCGAGCACGAACGTCACCTCGAGGGTGACCTGCCACGCCGTGATGGTGCCGTTCGCGACCTCGACCTTCTGGTCTTTCACCCACGCCCCTGAGACGTTGCGCAGGGTGGCGTTCGAGCGGCTGATGCCCGCTGCGACCGCATCGTCGAAGCTCTTCTCGCTGCGGGCGGTGATCGTGGTGACACGTGCGACGCTGGTGGACATCGGTTCCTCCTCGAATCAGATGGGTCCATTGTGCGCCGGGCGGTCGCCCGAGACCAGGGGCATGCCGCGGCTGCGCGACTAGGGTCGAGCCATGCGACGGCGCACGATCGCGGTGGGCGGGGCAGTCCTCGTCGCGCTCGCGGTCGTCGTGCTGGCCGTGCAGGCCTTCCCGACGGCTCCTGCGGGAGCGGCCTCGAAGCCGGTCCATCTTCCGCAGGAACTGGAGCACCTGGTCTTCCTGGCGTGCCTTCCCGGTCTGGACCCAGGGTCTGTGGATCCGGGAGCGGCCGCCGGGGGAGTCGCCGCCGAGCAGGGCTTCATCTTCTCGTCCGACGGATCCCATGGCACGCTCTCGGTGCGGATCGAGGCCGCGGGCGACTGGTCGGTCACGGTGAGCAGCTCCGGCGCGACCATGCGGAACGAGCGGCCGAGTGCCGACCAGACGCAGATGATCTCGATTGCCTCGCAGGTGATCCCCGCCGCGCAGTCGCTGTACAACTGCATGGCGCCGTACCGCTTCGCCGCCCGCGACGCCGAGCCGCCCAGCTCCAGCGCTCAGCTGCTGCAGCTGTACCGCTACGACACCGCGGTGCTCTGGCCGTGTCTGACGTCGCAAGGGATCGACATGGGCGATCCGCCGTCGCGCGACCGGTTCGTCAGCTCGTTCTCGGCGCTCACGGCAGACCCGATCTCGGCCATGACCGTGACGAGAAAGACGCTGCCGCGCCTGGCCGTTGCACTCCAGGCCTGCCCGCTTCGGCCCGCCTATCTGGGCTGAGCGTTCGGATCGAAGTGGCCCACCGGCGGCATCCGTGTGCTCAGATGGTGACATGCACGGGCGGCGCAGGGCGGCAGTGGGCGCGGCCGCGGTCACCGTCGCGGCGGCGCTCCTGCTTCTCGCGGGGTGCGCCGGCTCAACCCATGTGCGCGGCGACGCGCATCCGCAGCGACTGCCGCTCGGCCTGCCGACCAGCGTCGTGCAGGGCTGCGAGCGCAGCGTCGGGCTCGGTGACGCGGCCGTCGCGCCGACGCTCTGGCGCGACAGCCAGGGCGTGCACCTGCGCATCGGCCACGGCGAGCGGCACGGGACGGGCATCGGCAGCGGTGGCGGTCTGTCGAACACCGAATCCGCCCTGCTCTCGTGTCTCACCGTCGCCACCGGACCGCTGCCGACGTATCCGAGCGACTCGGCAGGCCTGATCCTGCTCTGGAAGTACTCGACCACGGTGCTCTGGCCGTGCATCGCCGAGCACGATGTCGACCCCGGGTCGCCGCCGACGCGCGCCGAGGTGGTGAGCGGCGACCCGGTGTTGATCGATCCGTACGTGCGGCTGCAGTACGAGGTGTCGGCCGCGCGATTGGCTCAGTTGCGCGCCGACTGCCCGACCTTGCCGTCGTATCTGGTCACGGCATCCGGATGACGACGCGGTCGGCGGGCGCCCGAAGCTGCGCACTCGCGGTCGCCGTCGTGCTGCTCGCGCTCGTCACCGGCTGCGCAGAATCGCCCGCGCCTGTCGCGGCGCGCACGATGCCGAATGCCGCGGAGCGGCTGGCGGTCGAGCAGACGACGAGCGCGTTCCGCGCCGAGACCGGCGACGCGCGGATCCCGTGGGTGCAACTCTGGACGAGCGCGCAGTTCCCGGTGGCCATGCAGCATTGCGTCGGCGGGCAGAGCATCGGTCAGCTCAGCGTGCAGATCGGCCTGCCCGAGCTGAGCATGAGCTACCGCATCGTCGGGAGCGGTTCGTGGCCGGACGAAGCCGAGTCCGCCCGCATCGTCGCGCGATGCGCGGCCGCCACGCCGCTCGACGATCGCGTGCTGCGGCTCGAACCCGGCAACTGGGACGCGCTCTACTCCTACGAGCTGACCACCTTGCGCCCGTGCCTGCTCGCGCGGGGATACCCGGTCGGCCGGATGCCGTCGCGCGCCGACTTCGAGCGCCGCCTGCGTGCCCAGCACCCGTGGAGTCCGTACGACACGGTGACGGTGCCGACCCGATTCGCCTGGTACGAGCTCTCAGACGCCTGCCCGCCCCTTCCCGCCCGGCTGGCGTCCGCCGTCTCGGCGGCATCGGCAGGATGACGCGGCTCCGCATGCGGCGCCTGGCCCTGCCCGCAGCGACTGCCGCACTGCTCGCGGCACTGGTCGTCGTCGCATCCGGTTGGGGTGCGCCGCAGCATCGCCCGCCACGCACCGCCCCGGATCCGGTGGAACGGGCCGCGCTCGCCGACGCCCAACAGCGGGCCATGCGCGACGGTGTCCCGATCGCCGACGATGTCTGGACGCAGCTGTGGACGCCGACCCAGGCCGGAGCCCAGATCAAGAACTGCGTGTATCAGGGCAGCGGGGGAGTCCTCGAGTTCCAGGCGGCATCTCTCGCCCGGCAGGCTTTCAGCGGCAGCGTCTTCGGCCAGGTCTCCGCGCTGTCGGCCCTCGGCGGTTTCGACGACCAGCGTGCCGTCGGGCGGCTGCTCGACAGTTGCATTGCCGCCTATCCGATCGATCGCCGCCTGTGGCTGGTTCCCGAGCAGGATCGCGACGAGTTGTACTCCTACGACCTCACCGTGCTGCGGCGCTGCCTGCTGGTTCACGGCCAACGGGTGCCCAAGATGCCGAGCCGAACCCGGTTCGAGAACCTGCTGCGAGCGAGCGCCCCGTGGAACGCGTACGACCTCGTCGTCGTCGACGACCGCGCGGCCTGGTACGCGCTCTCGGACGCCTGCCCGGCACTGCCGCGCGACATCGCCGCCGATATCGCGGCCGTCGGCGCCCCCGGCTGATAGCATGTTGAGGTCGCGATTCCGCGGCATCCGGAGCAGGCCGGCACGAAGCTGGTCACCGGTGGTGGTCTTCCGAATCACCCGCTGTGCCTTGTCACAGCTCGAATCTGATTCGGCGCACTTCTACTGTTGACCAGAGCAGCTGGCGCTACCTCATGGCCGTTCTTCCTGCCCGCTCCTGCTTCGTTGTACATCGGCGTGCCGTATGCGCGCCAGCCAACAAAAGGAGAGACACCTCGTGGAGGGTCCCGAAATCAAATTCGCCGAAGCCGTTCTGGATAACGGCAAGTTCGGCACGCGCACCGTCCGGTTCGAAACCGGCCGTCTCGCGCAGCAGGCCCAGGGCGCGATCGCCGCGTACCTGGACGAAGACACCATGATCCTGAGCGCCACCAGCGCGGGCAAGCACCCGCGCGACGGCTTCGACTTCTTCCCCTTGACGGTGGATGTCGAAGAGCGCTCCTACGCGGCAGGCAAGATCCCCGGTTCGTTCTTCCGTCGCGAGGGCCGCCCCTCGACCGAGGCGATCCTGGTCTGCCGCCTGATCGACCGCCCGCTGCGCCCGACCTTCGTCGAGGGTCTGCGCAACGAGGTCCAGATCGTCATCACGGTGCTGAGCATCGCGCCCGACGAGTTCTACGACGCGCTGGCCATCAACGCGGCCAGCCTGTCGACCCAGATCTCGGGCCTGCCGTTCTACGGGCCGGTCGCCGGCATCCGCCTCGCCCTGATCGGCGACCAGTGGGTGGCCTTCCCGAAGTTCAGCCAGCTCGAAGAGGCCGTCTTCGACCTCACCGTCGCCGGCCGTCTCGTCACCGACAAGAACGGCAACGAGGATGTCGCGATCATGATGGTCGAGGCCGAGGCGACCGAGGGCAGCTGGGAGCTGATCCGCGGTGGCGCGACCAAGCCCGACGAGACCGTCGTGGCTCAGGGCCTCGAGGCGTCGAAGCCGTTCCTGCGCCAGCTCATCAAGGCCCAGCAGGAGGTCGCCGACCAGGCGGCCAAGGCCATCCAGGAGTTCCCGCTGTTCCCGCCGTACCAGCAGACCACCTACGACGCGGTCGCCGGTCTTGCCTACGACGACCTCAAGGGCGTCTACCAGATCGCCGACAAGGTTGCGCGTCAGAACGCCGACGACGAGTTGAAAGACCGCGTCAAGGGCCACATCGCCGCCGAGGTCGAGGCCGAGCGCCTGCCGGCCTCCGCGAACGCCGAGGTCAGCGCCGCATACAAGTCGGTCTCGAAGAAGGTCATGCGCACGCGCGTGCTGACCGAGGGCGTCCGCATCGACGGCCGCGGCCTGACCGACATCCGGGCGCTCGACGCCGAGGTGCAGGTCATCCCGCGCGTGCACGGCTCGGCGATCTTCCAGCGCGGCGAGACCCAGATCCTGGGTGTCACCACGCTGAACATGCTCAAGATGGAGCAGCAGATCGACTCCCTGGCGCCGATCAAGAAGAAGCGCTACCTGCACCACTACAACTTCCCGCCATACTCGACCGGTGAGACCGGCCGGGTCGGTTCGCCGAAGCGCCGCGAGATCGGGCACGGCTTCCTGGCCGAGCGCGCGCTCGTGCCTGTGCTGCCGCCGCGCGAGGAGTTCCCGTACGCGATCCGCCAGGTGTCCGAGGCTCTCGGCTCCAACGGCTCGACGTCGATGGGCTCGGTGTGCGCCTCGACCCTCTCGCTGCTCAACGCCGGTGTGCCGCTGCGCGCGCCGGTCGCAGGCATCGCGATGGGCCTGATCTCGGACGAGGTCGATGGTGAGACCCGCTACGCGGCCCTCACCGACATCCTCGGCGCGGAGGACGCGCTCGGTGACATGGACTTCAAGGTCGCCGGTACCTCGGAGTTCGTCACCGCGATCCAGCTCGACACCAAGCTGGCGGGGTTGCCCTCGTCGGTGCTCGACGGCGCGCTGAAGCAGGCCAAGGAGGCCCGCACGGCGATCCTCGCGGTCATCAACCAGGCGATCGACGGCCCCGACGAGATGGCGCCGACGGCTCCTCGCGTCATCAGCGTGCAGATCCCGACCGACAAGATCGGCGAGCTGATCGGCCCGAAGGGCAAGACGATCAACGCGATCCAGGATGAGACGGGAGCCGACATCTCCATCGAGGAGGACGGCACCGTCTACATCGGCGCGGTCGACGGCCCCTCGGCCGAGGCCGCCCGCGCGCAGGTGCTGGCGATCGGCAACCCGCTGAACCCGGAGGTGGGCGAGCGGTTCCTCGGAACCGTCGTCAAGCTCGCCGCGTTCGGCGCGTTCGTCTCGCTCATGCCCGGCAAAGACGGCCTGCTGCACATCAGCGAGGTCCGCAAGCTCGCCGGTGGCAAGCGCGTCGAGAACGTCGAAGACGTGCTCGTGATCGGCCAGAAGATCCAGGTCGAGATCACCAAGATCGATGACCGCGGAAAGCTGTCGCTCGCGCCGGTCGTCGACGACGCCGACGGCGGCCCGGCCGACGACACCCACGTCGACACGTCGTCAGAGGGCGAGACGGTCGACGCGTAGTTCGTAGCCCAATGGGCGAAGGGCCCGCCCCGTGGAGCATTCCACGGGACCGGGCCCTTCTTCATGCCGTCCAGCGGGCGGCTGTGCACTGGCAGCTCCGTACGCTGTGGACGATGCCGCCGGATGACGATGCATCCGCACGAGAGACAGGTTAGAGCCCGTCATCCCGACTCGGCCAGGGGTGCGCGCCGGGTGTTCGCTGTGTGTTCGCATGCCGCACGCTCGGAGGCCGTGATCCAGCGCCATCCTCACGATTGATAACGATTCCGCGATCCTGCGGGCCGGAGCACCCGCGCGCGGCTACTCTCACAGCACAGGACGCGTCGGATCCCCCGCGGGCTCGTCGGATCGGCCGCGGTCCCGGAGGCGGAGATGGCACAGGCAGCAGGTGGCAAGAGCTCCTCGGTGCTGCGCACCGGTCCGGTCGCCGCCTCGCCGACGACCGCACCGACGACCGCACCGACGACCGCGCAGACCGCAGCCATCGTCGGCGCTGATGCGGTGCCGCGCCGCCAGATCGGCGACTCCGGCCTGAGCGTCTTCCCCGTCGCGATCAGCGGCAAGCTGTTCGGCTGGCGAGCCGACGACGCGACCGCCGACGCGATCCTCGATCACTATGCGGCGCACGGCGGCAACGTCATCGACACCGCCGACTCCTATTCAAGCGGCCGCAGCGAGGCGATCATCGGCAACTGGATGCGGTCGCGCGGCGCGCGCGACGTCACGGTGATCGCGACCAAGGTGGGCAGGGGTGCTGAGCATCCTGGCGTCGATGCCCGGTCGATCACCGCCGCGGTCGAGGGCTCTCTGCGGCGGCTGCGCACCGACCGCATCGAACTGCTCTTCTTGCACCTCGACGATCCGGAAGCGCCGTTCGAAGAGACGCTGCTGGCCGTGGACGAGCTGATCCGGGCGGGCAAGGTGCTGGCCTTCGGCGCCTCGGACCACTCGGGCAACCGTCTGTTCGAGGCCCGGATCGCCTCGGCGCAGTTGGGCGTGGCGCCGATGGCCGCGCTGCAGGCGCCATACAACCTCCTGGAGCGCCACGATTACGAGGTCGAACTCGCGCCGATCGCCGACCGGATCGGCCTCGCCGTGATGCCGCGCTTCGCCTTGGCGAGCGGGTTCCTGACCGGACGCTACCGCGGCAAGACCGACATCGCGCCGCCTGAGCGGGCAGACGACGTCGCCGGATATCTCACCCGCGCCGGCACCCGGGTGCTCGCCGCGCTCGATGAGGTGGCTGCTGCGCACGATGCCGCGCTCGCGACCATCGCCCTGGCCTGGCTGCTCAGCAAGCCGAATGTGGTCGCGCCGGTCGTGTCGGCGAGTTCGCCCGAGCAGGTCTTCGACCTGGTGGCGGCCGCACGGATCCGGTTGACGCGCCACGAGCTGACCCAATTGGATCGCGCGAGCGAACCGCGGCGCTGAGGCCGAACGGTCCGCTCGCGCGATAGGGGTCGCGGGTGAGCGCTACGCGTTGACGCCCGGGATCGAGATGGCGTGCGGCCCGAGAACGAGCCAGATGATCAGCAGGATCAGAGCCGCGAGAGCCAGCCACACCGAGGCGCGTCCGCCGCGGAACGCCAGGGCCAGGATCAGCAGCACGACCGTGATGAAGGCCAGGAGCACGTTGCCAAGCGGGATGCCGGCGAAGAACAGCGACAGCAAGAACAGGACGGCGAAGATGATCTGGAGGACTCCCAGCACGGCCGCTCGGCCACGCACTCGCGAGATCCCGTCGATCAGCGCGAGGATGCCGCCGACCAGGCCGATGATGAAGAGCAGATTGATCGTCAGACTGAAAGTCATACTCACATTCCCTTCGAATCGCGCCGCCCAACGCGGCACGGCCTTCACCTTAGCGGGCGGGAGTGTCGCGTGAAGCGGACGCTCAGGTGGACGTCAGGAAGCATCCAGGCGCGGGAACGGACGCGAGCCGCGACCGTGGGATCTGCGGCGCGACTACGCCAGGGCTTCGGAGATCACGCGGTCGAACGCCCGCGCGAGGGCGGTGCTGGCCGCGATCGGGTCGCCCGCGTATCCACCGGTCATCGCACCGTCGCGCGCGAGCATGAGGTCATCGGCCGCATCGCCGGCCAGCGGGTGGCCGAGTTCGCGCAGCAGCCGCTCCAGCGCTCCGACGAACCACTCGCGGTGCGCGATGACCGACCGGCGCACCGGATGAAGCGGATCGGAGAACTCGGCGGCCGCGTTGATGAACGGGCAGCCCCGGAACTCGGGGGATGAGATCCAGGCCGAGATGCTCTGCTGCAGGGCGCGCAGCGCGGCCTCGGCCGACTGCTGCTGCTCGACCAGGTCGGCGAGCTCGGTCACCGATTGCCGGTGGCGGTGTTCGACGTACTCGCCGATGAGTCGGTCTTTCGAGCGGTAGTGCTTGTAGAAGGTCGCCTTGGTGACGCTCGAGGCACTGATGAGCCTGTCGACCCCGACGGCGCGGATGCCCTCGTCGTAGAAGAGCAGGTCTGCGGTGTCGAGGATCCGCTGCTTGGCCGGGGCGAGGGTCGGCGTCGGCGCCGGGCGCTCGATCTCGATCATGGTGGTCATCGGGTCCTCTGGTCGGGTCTCAGCGCCCACGCCGTGACCGTCGGGGGGAACGGCCACGGCTGTGCGGGTGCGGTTTCGGGTAGCACTCGAATCAGCGACACCGGGCGTATACCGACATTCATCGGATTCACGCTGACGGCGCCACGGGACGTGGGGGCGTCCCGCCTGGGAAGCTGCTCCGGCTAGGCCCGAATCGCTTTCCGTGGGCCGAGCATAGCATGGGAGGACAGACAGACTTGTCTGTCGCAACATCACATTCTGTACCCCAGTCCGGGTGTCGTCGGCCCGGCGTCCGACGGAGAAGGATGACGTAGGCTCGATGCGATGAACGGCGCGGTGGCACTTCCTCTCGATCTGAACGAGCTTCGCATCACCGCATCCGGAGGCTCGCTGGTGCGCAGGAGCGTACTGCCGAGCGGCGTCCGGATTCTCAGCGAGCACATGCCGGGTGCCCAGAGCGCGACCGTCGGATTCTGGGTCGCGGTCGGCTCGCGCGACGAGCAGCCGGTCACCTACGGGTCGACCCACTTTCTCGAGCACCTGCTGTTCAAGGGCACGCGCACCCGCACCGCGCTCGACATCGCCGTCTCGTTCGACGCGGTGGGCGGGGAGCACAACGCGCTGACCGCCAAGGAGTACACCTGCTACTACGCCAAGGTGCGCGACCAGGACCTTCCGATGGCCGTCGCGGTGCTCGCCGACATGTTCACCTCGTCGCTCATCGATCCCACGGAGTTCGAGAGCGAGCGCGGCGTCATCCTCGAAGAGCTCGCGATGGCCGATGACGACCCGTCGGATGTGGTGAGCGAACGCTTCTTCGAAGGGGTCTTCGGCGCCCATCCGCTCGGCCGACCGATCGGCGGCAGCCCGGCCGCGATCGGCGCCGTCGGCCGCGAGGCGGTCTGGGAGCACTACCGGGCGAACTACCGGCCCCAAGACCTCGTTGTGACCGTCGCGGGAGCGGTCGAGCACGACATCCTGGTGTCGCAGATCACCGCGGCTCTCGAGCTCGCGGGGTGGGACCTCGGGGTCGCGGACTCGCCGGTCGACCGCCGCCACGCGACGCCGCTCGATTCGTCTGGCGCCGAGATCGTGCGGGGCAGCGCCCTGACGATCGTCGACCGTCCGACCGAGCAGGCGAACCTGCTGCTCGGGGTGCAGGGGCTCGCGGCAACCGATGACCGCCGGGCCGCCGTCACGGTGCTCAACTCGGTGCTCGGCGGCGGGATGTCGTCGCGCCTCTTCCAGGAGGTGCGCGAGAAGCGCGGCCTGGCCTACTCGGTTTACTCCTTCGCGGCCGGCTACTCCGACGCGGGCCTGATGGGCCTGTACGCCGGATGCTCTCCCAAGAAGTCGGGGGATGTGGCCGAGCTGATGCTCGGCGAGTTCCGCCGGCTCGCCGCCGAGGGCATCACCGACGAGGAGCTGTCGCGCGCGCAGGGCCAGCTCGGCGGCGGCGCGGCGCTCGCCCTCGAAGACTCGGACTCGCGCATGACCCGCCTCGGCCGCAGCGAGCTGACCTTCGGCGAGTTCTCGGACCTCGACGAGACCCTGCGCCGCCTCGACGGCGTGACCACGACCCAGGTGCGCGACCTCGCCGAGGAACTCGTCGAGCGCCCACTGTCGATCGCGGCCGTGGGCGCCGTCAAGAAATCCACCTTCGACGGGATCGTCAGCGCTGACGCCCCCGCCGCCGCCTGACCCTCTCTCAGCCCCCGATCCCGAGAAAGCACCCGCAATGTCGCGTTATCTCTACCTGGTGCGCCACGGTGAGCAGCAGGATGCCGAATACGGTCTGCCCGACGGCCCGCTCAGCCCACGCGGCGTCCGTCAGGCCCATGCCATCGCGGAGCGCCTGAGCGGCGTGCCGTTCACGGGCGCGTGGACGTCGCCCCTGACCCGCGCGCAAGAGACGGCGAGGATCATGACCGAGCGGCTTCCGTCGCTCGAACCGCAGCCTTCTGCGCTGCTCATGGACTGCGTGCCCTCCGGCCCCGGCGTCGACATGCCGCACGCCTTCGAGCCCTTCTTCGGCGGCATCACCGAGGAGGAGATCGAGGCCGGCCGCGCGCAGATGGCCGACGCGACCGCCGAATGGATGACGCCCTCCCGCGAGGATCGCCACGACCTGTTGATCACCCACAACTTCGTGATCGGCTGGTTCGTGCGCGAGTCGTTCGGAGCCGCGGACTGGCGCTGGCTCGGCGTCAATCAGGCCAACTGCGGGCTGACGATCATCCGGGTGCGCTCGGCGAAACCGCCCGTGCTGGTCGCGCACAACGACCTCGGGCACCTGCCGCCCGAACTGCGCACGGGGTTGCCGGTCGAGCAGCCGTATTGAGCGCTGGAGCTTGAAGCGGAGGCCATTTCTGGCCTCAGCGCGACGCCAGCTCCGGCGCCCGTCTCGGGTGCCGGTTGTCAGGGGAGCGGCACAGTCCTTGGGAAATGGGTGAGTTGCGCCTCACGGTGAGGCGCGGCTCACGCGTTCTGGAGAGGGCATCCATCGCCGCCGGCGATGACCTCAGAACCGGAAAAGAACCCGGGCAGCGGTGAGCCCAGACCAACACGACGCCGACGAGGGCGACGACGAGAGCGATGTTGCCCAGCAGGTTGCGCGGCCTGCCTTCTGGCAGCTCGGCGTGGTGGTCGTCCGAGCCGACCGACGGGTCCGCCAGGGGGTGAGCTCCCGGCGCCGACAGCGGCGGCCCGACCCGGTGTCAGAGCACCGGCTCCCCGTCCTCGGTGAAGCCCAGTCGCTTCGCGAACCAGTTCGTCGCGTTCGGGTTGTCGTTGTAGGGCTCGATGTCGGCGTAGCCGCTCGAACGGTAGAGGCCCTGCGCGGCCTCCAGGCTCGCGTTGGTGTCGAGCATGATCTCGCGGGCGCCGAGTCCGACGGCGTGGGCTTCGAGTTCCGACAGCAGTTCTCGGCCCCAGCCCTTGCCGCGCGCACGGTCGCGCAGGTAGAGGTGCTTGATCTCGGCGCGGCGGCCCATCGCATCGACAGGGTCGAGCATCCTGACTCCGCCGCAGCCGACCGGGCCCAGCTCGTCGTCGACCACGAAGAAGATCCCGGCCGGCGGCACGAACTTCTCGGGGTCGGGAAAGACCGTGCGGTACTCGCCGAGGTGCTCGGGAAAGGTGTGCGCCCGCATCTCGAAATACTCGGCAAGCAGCTCGTGCGCGTCGTCGTCGGCGGGGGAGGCGGGACGGTAGACCGGCATACGCCCAGGCTACGCTGGAGGACATGGTGAGCCCGTGGTGACGTCGGTCGCGATCGTCGGTGCGAGCGGCCGGATGGGTCGGCTCGCCACCGGGCTCATCGAGAGCAGCGACGACCTGCGCGTGCACGCCGGGCTCGGCTCGTCCGACCCGATCGAGCGGATCGAAGGGGCCGACCTGGTGCTCGACCTCACCGTTCCGGCCGTGTCGCCCGAGATCGTCGGCGCGGCGCTGGATCGCGGCATCCCGGTGCTGGTCGGAACCTCGGGCTGGACCTCCGAGCGCATCGCCGCCCTGGCCCGCCGCATGACCCTGCTGCCCGAGCTCGGCGTGGTGATCGTGCCCAACTTCTCGCTCGGTTCGGTGCTGGCGACCCTCGCCGCCACCATGCTGGCGCCGTACTTCGATTCGATCGAAATCGTCGAGGCGCATCACGAGGGCAAGGTCGACTCGCCGTCGGGCACCGCGATCCGTACCGCCGAACTGATCGGCGCTGCGCGAGCGGATGCCGGCCCGGTCGATGCCCCGCACGCCGACCAGCGAGCGCGGGGGCAGCAGGTCGCGAGCGTGCCCATCCACAGCCTGCGCATGAACGGACTGCTCGCCCAGCAGGACGTGATCTTCGGCGGCGTCGGCGAGACCGTACGCATCAGCCACGAGACCTTCAGCGACGAGTCGTATGCCGCCGGCCTGCTGCTCGGGCTCCGGGCCGCGCCGACCGCGCGCGGCGTGATCGTCGGCCTCGACAAACTGCTCGGGCTTCCCGCAGCACCGAACAACGGCTGATGCGCACGCGGATCGCCGTCGCCATCATGGCGGCGCTGCTCGCCCTGTACCTCATCTTCGCGGTGCGATACGGGCTCATCCTGATCGAGACGCGGCAGCCGGTCGCCGTGGCCATCGGCATCGCGCTGCTCATCCTGCCGGTGGTCGGCACCTGGGCGATGGTGAACGAGCTGCTGTTCGCCGTGCGGGCAGACCGGTTGGCGAAACGCCTCGAAGACGAGGGCGGAATGCCGAGCGAACCCGTGCCGGTCAGCCCGAGCGGCCGCGTCGACCGGGCCGCGGCCGACGCGCTGTTCCCGAGTTACCAGGCCGCCGTGGATGCCGACCCCGAGAGCTGGCGCGCCTGGTTCCGGCTCGGGCTCGCCTACGACGCCAGCGGCGACCGCCGTCGGGCGCGCTGGGCGACCCGCACGGCGATCAAGCTGGCTCGCTAGCGGGATCCGCCTACGTCGCGAAGACGGCGTCGATCGCCTGCTCGACCCTGCGGTCCCGCCAGTGGAATCCGTCTTCCTCGAGCCGGGTCGGGTAGACCTTCGCGCTGTCGAGCAGCAGGCGCTCTCCCGCCTCGCCGAGCAGCTTCACGGCGCGCTCGGGCACGCGCAGCAGGTACGGCCGGTGCATCCGGCGCGCGTATGCGTGCGTGATGCGGTCGCTGGTGGCGGGGGTGGGGCCGACCAGGTTGACGGGTCCGCTGAGCTTCGAGGCGAGCAGATGCCGGATCGCTGCGGCCTCATCGTGCAGGCTGATCCACGGCCAGTACTGGCCCCCGGTTGCGAACCGCGAGCCGAGGCCGAGGCCGGTGAGCACCCGCACCGGTGCGAGTCCGCCGTCATGCGCCACCACGACCGCCGAGCGCAGGTTCACAACGCGCGTCTTCTTGGGCGCGAGCGCGGCGGCGGCCTCCCAGGCGGTGACGAGCTCGGGGAAGAACCCCTCGCCGGCCTCCGAGCTCTCGGTCAGGCGCTCGCCGGGACGGTCGCCGTAGAAGCCGACCGCCGATCCGCTCAGGAATACCGCGGGCGGAGTCGCGACCTGGTTCATCGCCTCGGCCAGCGCCTGCGTCGGCTGCACGCGCGAGTCGAGCAGGGTCTTGCGATAGCCAGGAGTCCACGGGATGCGCCCGACGCTGGCCCCCGAGAGGTTGACCACCGCATCCACTTCGCCGAGCACGCGGAAGTCGATGGTGCGGGCACTCGGCGCCCAGTTCACCTCGTCGTCGGCGGCCGGGCGCCTGCGCACGAGCTTGAGCACCTGGTGGCCCTCGGCGCGCAACTGGGCAGCGAGTTCGGTACCGATGAGTCCGGATGCGCCGGAGATCAGGACGCGCAGGGCGCCACGCGCTGCCACGATCAGGCCAGGCTCGCCTCGAGGGTGATCGGGATGCCCGCGAGGGCTTTCGACACCGGGCAGTTGGCCTTGGCGTCTTCGGCGAAGGTCTGGAACTCCTCCTCGGTGATGCCCGGCACCTTCGCACTCACCAGCAGGTGGCTGCCGGTGATGCCCTCTCCGGGCTGAAACGTGACCGCCGCGGTGACCTGCAGGCTCTCGGGAGCATGTCCGGCCTGACCGAGGCCGTTCGAGAGGGCCATCGAGTAGCAGGCGGAGTGCGCGGCGCCGAGCAGCTCTTCGGGGGTCGTCATGCCGGCGACACCCTCCGCGCGGGCCTGCCAGCTCACGGGCAGCTCGGCGGCGTCGCTCGAATCGAGGGATGTCGTGCCGGATCCGCTCATCAGATCGCCGAACCAGAGGGTGGTTGCTTCGCTCGTGTGGGCCATGGCCCCACCCTACGCGGGCTATGCCGAGGCGGCCGAGGAACGGCGCAGCACTCGGGCGCGTACCAGGAACAGGTAGATCTGGCAGCCGAGGCAGTACCCGAAGACCGAGTTGAGGAAGGCGGCGATGAACGCGAACGCGGCCGCGATGGGCAGTGCCGGCGTCAGGCTGATGAGGGTCAGGATGACGCCGATCGCCGTGATGACGAACCCGACACCCTGCGCGAAGGTGGGCGGCACCGGGTCTTCGAGCTCGGCCGGAGGCTTCAGCCGCGGACGCACCAGCCGTTTGAACAGCAGACCGTATGGATGCCGGGCGACGCCCGCGAACGCCCCCCAGGCGAAGAGCAGGGTCTGGGCGATGAAGATGATGAGGGCCGGCACGATCAGGCCGCCGAGCGACAGGCCGATCACGACGAGAAGCAGCACGGCCGTGATGCCGGCGCCGAAACGCGGGCCGCGCGGGTCGATGCCGGTCTGGGTGCTCATGCCGCGGTCGCGGCGAGCACGCGATCCAACTCGGCGACAACGACGTCGCGGCGCACCGCACCGCCGATCCGGGCGCGGACGGCGCCTGCCGAGTCCAGAATCAGGGTCGTCGGAGTCTGGAGCACGTTGAACTGCGCGGCGAGATCCGGCCGGTGGGCGATGTCGATCTCGATGTGCCGCACGCCGTCGGCCACGATGGCGCCGAGCACGCGAGCGGTGGCGCGGCACGGCGCGCACACCTCCGACGACAGCTGCAGAAGCGTCGCGTGGCCGCCGAGTTCGACGCCGCTCACGTTGCCGCTGGCTGCCGTCACCCGCCCCTGCGAGGCGCGCCACACCAACCCGAGCACGGTCGCGATGGCGACGAGCCCGATCAGAGCGGCGACTACCTGCATGATGAGCACGATATTCGCGCCGATCCGCCGACGGGCCAGTGTTGCGGAAGGTTACGGAATACCATCGAGGCGATGAGCCAGCACCCCTACGAAGATCTGCTGCGCGACACGTTCGAGAACGGCGCGCACAAGACCGATCGCACGGGCACCGGCACGCGCAGCGTGTTCGGCCGCCAGCTGCGTTACGACCTGTCTGAGGGCTTTCCTCTGATCACCACCAAGCGGGTGCATTTCACGTCGATCGCCTACGAGCTGCTGTGGTTCCTGCGGGGCGAGAGCAACGTGGCGTGGTTGCGCGAGCACGGCGTCACGATCTGGGACGAATGGGCCGATGCCGCGGGCGAGCTCGGTCCCGTCTACGGCGTGCAGTGGCGCTCCTGGCCGACCCCGTCCGGTGAGCAGATCGACCAGATCTCGGATGTCATCGAGCAGATCCGCGTCAATCCCGACTCCCGCCGGCTCATCGTCTCGGCATGGAATCCCGCAGACATCCCGCGGATGGCCCTGGCGCCCTGCCACGCGCTGTTCCAGTTCTACGTCGCGGACGGCAAGCTGTCGTGCCAGCTCTACCAGCGCAGCGCTGATCTGTTTCTCGGGGTGCCGTTCAACATCGCCAGCTATGCGCTGCTGACTCATCTGGTCGCGGCGCAGACCGGCCTCGGGGTCGGCGACTTCATCTGGACCGGCGGCGACTGCCACATCTACGACAATCACGTGGACCAGGTGGCCGAGCAGCTGACCCGGGCGCCGTTCCCGCTGCCGACGTTGTCGATCACGACCCCGCGCGACAGCATCTTCGACTACACCTTCGAGGATGTCGAGCTGCACGACTACCAGCACCACCCCACCATTCGCGGGGCCGTCGCCGTATGAGTCTGAGCCTGATCTGGGCCAAGGCCGCCAACGGCATCATCGGCGCCGACGGGACGATGCCGTGGCACCTGCCCGAAGATCTTGCGCATTTCAAAGAGCTGACGATGGGCTCGACGGTCATCATGGGGCGCAGGACCTGGGACTCGTTCCCGGCCCGTTTCCGCCCGCTGCCCGGCCGCCGCAACGTCGTTCTCACGCGAGACCCGACATGGACGGCCGACGGCGCCGAGGTCGTTCATTCGCTGGACGACGCGCTCGCGATCGACTCCAGCCCGTGGATCATCGGCGGCGCCCAGCTCTTCGCAGCCACGATGGACCGCGCCGCCCGTCTCGAGGTCACCGAAATCGACGTCTCTCCCGACGGCGACACCTACGCCCCCGCGATCGACTTCTCGGTCTGGCAACTGACGCCCCTCACGGCTGACGCGCCGTGGCTCACGTCGCGAACCGGCCTCGGCTACCGCTTCCGCACCTACACGCGCGTCTGAGCCTCACGCGCCGCGCGCCGCCGCGAGCGCTCCGCGGTGAGTTCGCGACGAGGGCTCCCGCTTGGGGCACCGGTTGTTCGCCCGAAATGCTCCGCAATTCGGGTCGGAACTTGGGTGCTTGCCCACCCACCCCAGTTCCGACCCAGACTGCAGAGCATCTCCGACCGGAGGGGTTCCTTCCCAGCCGCACGACCAGGTCGTCGGCCCACGAGCGGATGAGGGGCAGCTCGACCGGAGGGACCGGCGGCCACGATGACCCCATGTTCTACGTCGAGGAGGCACTCCGAAAGCGCGGCGGGGTGGCCAGGGCGTGGGAGTTGGTCGTCGACGGCGTCGATCCGTTCTTCATCGAGTTGGCCACCGACAAGCGTCGGATCACGCGTCTGCGGCAGGGCTGGTACGCACTGAACGACGTCGATCCGGCAATCGCTCAGGCGGTCCGGCTCGGCGGCACTCTCGCCTGCCGAAGTGCTCTCGAGCATTACGGCGCTGCACGCGGCGACGGACGGTTGCACGTCGCCCTGGGATCCAGCAGCCGGCCGCAGGTCGACGACACCATCGTCGTCCACTGGACACGTACCCGCCTGAGCGAGCGCTGCCCCGCGGTCCCGCGGGAGGAGGCTGAGCTCCAGGCGGCGCGGTGCGCACCCAGCCCGCGGCCCGCTAGCCTGGAACGCGTGTCGACGCCAGAGAATCCCTTCGGACAGGTGCTCGTCGCGCTCGTGACTCCGTTCACGGCCGACGGAGAGGTGCTGTGGGCCGACGTCGAGAAGCACATCGACGACGTGATCAACGACGGTGCCGACGGCATCGTCGTCACCGGCACGACCGGTGAGACCAGCACGCTCACCGACCCGGAGAAGATCAAGCTGGTCGAGGTCGCCAAGTCGGTCGCCAACGGGCGCGCGAAGGTGATCACCGGAGGCGGGTCCAACGAGACCGCGCACGCCATCGAGCTGTACAAGCACAGCGAGAAGGCCGGCGCCGACGGCGTCATGATCGTCACCCCCTACTACAACAAGCCGACCCAGGCCGGTGTGCTCACGCACTTCCGCATGATCGCCGACGCCACCGATCTGCCGGTGATCCTGTACGACATCCCGGGGCGCACCGGCATCCCGATCAAGTACGAGACGATCCTGCGCGCGGCGAAGCACCCCAACATCCGCGCCGTCAAAGACGCCAAGGGCGACCTCAGCGAAGTCAGTCGCGTGCTCAACCAGACCGACCTCATCTACTTCGCGGGCGACGACGCCATGGCACTTCCGACCCTGGCGATCGGGGGAACGGGCGTCATCGGCGTCACGGCTAACATCGCCCCGGCGCCGTACCGCGCGATCATCGACGCCGTCAACGCCAACGATCTCGCCACGGCGACCGCCGAGCACAAGGCTCTCGAGCCGCTCGTCCGCGCCGTCATGACGCACGTGCCAGGAACCGTCGCGGCCAAGTACATCCTGCACGGGCTCGGCCGCATCTCCAGCCCGCGCGTGCGACTGCCGCTCGTCGGCCCGGAAGAATCCGAGGCCGCGTTGATCGAAGACGAGATCGCGCTCGTCGGCGAGATCCCCGGTGTCGACTTCTCGAACTTCCGCCCCGATCGCAACGCCGCCGCCGGTGGCGCATTGCCGAAGGTCGCGGGCACCACGCGCTGAGCGCAGCAAGGACCACATGCCAGGCACCGACGTATTCGATCCGCCCGCACTCTCGGCAGGAACCCTCCGTGTGACCCCGCTCGGCGGACTCGCCGAGATCGGCCGCAACATGACCGTCTACGAGTTCGACGGCAAGCTGCTCATCGTCGACGCCGGCGTGTTGTTCCCGGAAGAGAACCAGCCGGGGGTCGACCTGATCCTCCCCGACTTCACGCCCATCCGGGACCGCCTCGACGACATCCTCGGGGTGGTGCTCACGCACGGCCACGAGGACCACATCGGCGCCGTGCCCTACCTGCTCAAGCTGCGGCAGGATATCCCGCTGCTCGGATCGCAACTGACCCTCGCGCTCGTCGAGGCGAAGCTCAAAGAGCACAGGATCACGCCGTACTCGCTCACCGTGAAGGCCGACCAGCGCGAGAAGCTCGGCCCCTTCGAGCTCGAGTTCGTGGCCGTCAACCATTCGATCCCCGATGCGCTCGCCGTCGCGATCCGCACGCCGGCCGGCCTGGTGCTGCACACCGGCGACTTCAAGATGGACCAGTTGCCGCTCGACGGCCGCATCACCGACCTGCGCGCCTTCGCGCGACTGGGCGAGGAGGGCGTCGACCTCTTCCTGGTGGACTCCACGAACGCCGACGTCCCCGGCTTCACCGCGCTGGAGCGCGACATCGGCCCGGTGCTCGAGAGCGTGATCGCCAAGGCAAAACGCCGCGTCATCGTCGCCAGCTTCTCCAGCCACGTGCACCGCGTGCAGCAGGTCCTGGATGCCGCAGCCGCCAACGGCCGCCAGGTCGCCCTGGTCGGCCGCTCGATGGTGCGCAACATGGGCATCGCCGCCGAACTCGGCTACCTCAAGGTGCCGGATGGCGTGCTCGTCGAGCTCAAGAAGGCGCTCGACCTGCCCGACGACCGGATCGTGTACATGAGCACCGGATCCCAGGGGGAGCCGATGGCGGTGCTGGCGCGCATGGCCAACCAGGAGCACCAGATCGAGATCGCCGAGGGCGACACGGTGATCCTGGCATCCAGCCTCATTCCCGGGAACGAGAACGCCGTCTACCGCGTGATCAACGGGCTCACGAAACTGGGCGCCAAGGTCGTCCACAAGGGCAACGCCAAGGTGCACGTCTCGGGCCACGCCGCGGCGGGCGAGCTGCTGTACTGCTTCAACATCATCAAGCCCAAGAACGTGCTTCCCGTGCACGGCGAATACCGCCACCTGACCGCGAACGCGGCACTCGCGATCGAGACGGGCGTGCCCGAGCGGAACACCATCATCGGCGAGAACGGAACCGTGGTCGACCTCGCGAACGGCGTCGCGCGAGTGGTGGGTCAGCTCGACGTCGGATTCGTCTACGTCGACGGCTCGACCGTCGGTGAGATCACCGATGCCGACCTCAAGGATCGCCGTATTCTCGCCGAGGAGGGCTTCATCTCGGTCTTCGTCGCGATCGATACCCAGACCGGTCGCGTCGTGGTCGGCCCCGAGATCCAGGCGCGCGGATTCGCTGAAGACGAATCGGTCTTCGACGACGTGAAGCCGCAGGTGATCAAGGCGTTGCAGGATGCCGCGCAGAACGGCACCCGCGACACCCACGGCTTCAGCCAGGTGATCCGTCGTACCGTCGGACGCTGGGTCAACACCCAGCACCGTCGCCGGCCGATGATCATTCCGGTTGTGATCGAGGCTTGACCCGAGTTACGAAACGGGTGAAAGTTCTTGACCCTGAAAATAGCGCGAGTGGGTCTCTTTGATTGTCTCTAGCGAATCCGCATTCAGGGAAACGATCTCCCACCCGTCGTCGCCGGGGTGCGCTTGTTCAAGCGAAATTCGACGATCCATTGCGGCCCTGCGGCCGTCCTCGCCGGTGAACTCGGTCACACGATAGTCCCCGGAGACGAGGTGGTACTCGACAACAAATGCACTCACGATGACCCCTTCTCAGCCTCGCGACGAATTCGTTCGAGCGCGTCTCGGAGGCTGTCCATCATTGTCGCAGTTCCAGCCTCGATCTCGCCCAGCATTTCGCGCATGGAGAAAACGGCACCGTCGGCGCCTGGATCGATTTCTGGCATTTGACGGTCCTTGAGGCCGGGCATCATTCGCCAGTCGCTCTGAAGATGGTCAAGGATTACGGGCATGGTGTCTCGACCAGCGGTCGCTCCATCCGCCCATAGTTCCAAGAGCGTTCTTGTCTTTTCAGTTGCCGTTACCGGGTGTTCAGACATCCATCGCACCGCTTGGACAAAATCCGAGAAAGCCTCCTGGTTTGCGAGCTCAGGATTACGAATCACGTCCGGTACGCCCTCCACCCACTTCGGATCACCTCCATAGCGAATGTCTCTTCCTGCCAAGTCCGCCAAGGCTTCATAGGCGTTGGCCCAACTGCTCTGGAGAGCGGTCCGAACCTGCACTTCCGCTCGGCCTCCCTCGAGGCGGAGCCAAACGTGCACTGCGCGGTAGCCGGAGTGCGGCTCGTTTCGAAGGTCGTGGATGGCTGTTTGATCGTGACCGAAGACTTCAATGACCTTTGCAACCATCTGGTCTTGCTCGACGAGGTTCATATCAGCGACGACCCGTACACCGGCAAGGTCCTGAATTGACGGCAGCCGGATCGGCCATTCTCTGCGGAGTTTGTCTCGCAGAGTTTCTATGGTCTTGGCGCGAGAACTGATCTGAACGGGCGCCCCGCCAGCGGCCTCCAGGCCGAGCGCGGCGATCTGCCGATGTATCGAAGCCGCCAAGTCGTCGTACCAGGCGACGACTGTCGCGTAGTCGGGCAGTGAAGTCGGAAGTGTGGCCTCGTCACGAAGCGCATCTCCAAGTCGCTTGAGTTGATTCGTCGACCACGGCGGTTTCATGCGCAGAGGGTACCTGTTTCGGACCAGTCCCAGGGGCATGGCCCGCGGCCCTGTCAGGACGCACCGTCCGTGTTTCGCGCGCGTCGCGAATCGTCCTCGCGGATGATTTTCTGAGACTCCCTCGGACATTAGGCTGAGGAGTTCCGGACGCCCTCAACCCCGGCGTCCCCTCGACGCACTATCGCGCGCAACGTAGTACTCTGCAATCCGGAGTACTGAGCGGAAGGACGAGATGAGCAGCACGGCACCCGGCATCGCCCGCAAGTGGGTCTTCCCCATCATCAGGATGCTGATCTTCGCCGCCATCGCGGCCGCGCTCATCAAGCTGGCATTCTTCGGAGGCCTCGGGGCCCAGGCAACGGATTCCACGATCCCGACGGGCGCGGTCGCCGACCCGACCATCCAGGTCGAGACGGGGAGCATCGCCAACGACGTCGTGCTCGACGCCACCGTGCAGGCCGACCCCGCCGTGCCGGTGCGCGCGACCCTGGCCGGCGAGATCCGCAAGGTGTCGGCGACGGCTGGACAGGCGGTCGAGGCGGCGACGCCGGTGTTGACCATCCGCTCCGAGACGCCGAATCCCGACGGCAGCATCGCCTACCGGACGGTCACGGTGAAGGCCGGCGCTGCAGGAGTACTCTCGTCTCTTCCGGTGCTCGTCGGGCAATCCGTGGCCATCGGCGACACGGTCGCGCAGGTCGCACCCGCCTCGTTCAGCGTGGTCGCGACGCTTCCCGCGGCGGAGCAGTACCGCTTACTGAACAAGCCGACGGAGGGCAAGACGGCGATCAGCGGCGGCCCGGCCCCCTTCACGTGCACCGGTCTGACGATCACCACGCCCTTGGCCGGATCCGACTCCGGCGGTAACGGGTCGTCGTCCGGATCGGCCGGGTCGGCGGGCGGCTCAGGCAGTGGATCCGGAGGTGGAACGGCGACGGTGCGATGCGCCGTTCCCGCAGGAGTCACGGTATTCAGCGGTCTGGCCGCGAAGCTCACGATCGATGGCGGGAAGGCAGCCGACGTCCTCGTCGTCCCGACGACCGCCGTCGAAGGGGCGGCAGGCAGCGGCACCGTCTACCTTCCCAGCGCAGGAGGTGGCAAGCCCGCGAAACAGGCCGTCACGCTCGGGCTCACCGATGGCGTCAACGTTCAGATCACCGGAGGTCTCAAGAAGGGCGACACCATCCTGCAGTTCGTGCCAGGTGCCCCGGCGGATCCGAGGAACGGCCCAGGCGTGAGCACCGGGTTCGGTGGCTGATGACACTGCTCGAACTTCAGGGCGTCACCAGAACCGTCCAGCTCGTGGACGCCGCACCGCTGCACATCCTGCGGGGTGTTGACCTCCAGGTCGAGGTCGGCGATCACGTCAGCATCGTTGGCCGCTCGGGAAGCGGCAAGTCGACGCTGCTCAACATCCTCGGGCTGCTCGACGAGCCGACCAGCGGGATGCTGGTGTTCGACGGCGTCCCCCTCGAGCGGATGCGCGCGGGCGAACGCGATCGCAGGCGTGGACGCGACGTGGGCTTCATCTTCCAGCAGTTCAACCTGCTGCCCGGCCGCACCGCTCTCGACAATGTGATGACGCCGTTGTTGTACGCGACGGGCCGCGCGTTCTGGCGACGCACGACGCTGGCCGTACAGATGCTCGAGCGGGTCGGGCTTGGCGAGCGCCTCGACGCCCTGCCGTCGCAGTTGTCCGGGGGCGAGCAGCAGCGCGTAGCGATCGCGCGCGCCCTGGTGCGCGGCCCGCGGTTGATCCTCGCAGATGAGCCCACCGGCGCCCTCGATGTCGAGACCGGCGCGACCGTGATGGCGCTGCTCGACGAGGTGGCCGAGGCCTCGGGCGCCGCCCTCATCACCATCACGCACGACGTGAATGTGGCGGCTCTCGCGCGTCGGCACTTCCGTCTCGACAGCGGCATCCTGGCGCCCGCGTCGTCCGGCGTCTCGGTGGGTGCTGTCTGATGCGCGTTCTGACCGGCCTGCTCGGCGCAATCGTCGAGGCGTGGTCCGAGCTCCGCGTCCACCGCACCCGAGTGCTCCTGAGTCTCATCGGCGTCGCCGTCGCCGTCGCCGCGATCACCGGGGTCGTGGCCGTCGGCGGGGTGCTCGAGCAGGCCCAGACCGAGAGCGCCGAGCGCTACGGCGGCAGGCCGGCGCTGCTGACGGTGAGCGTCACCGACCCCAACGGGTCCGGATCGCCCGATGCCGGGACCATGGATGCCGCCCTGACCCGTTTGGCGAGCCGGTACGGCATCCACTACCACTCCCGCATGCTGCAGGATCAGTTGTCGCTCACCACCCCGCGGGGAGTCGTGCAGAGCCAACTGCTCGCCGTCGAGCCCGACTACCCGACCATGCATCGCCTGCGCGCCACGATGGGCCGGATGCCAGACGCCGGGGATGAGACCCACCTGGCGCCGTCCATCGTGATCGACGACAACACCTGGAAACTTCTCGGATCACCGCCGATCGCGAGCCACCCGACCGTCGATCTCGCCGGTGATCAGCCGGTGACCGCTGTCGTCGTCGGGGTTCAGCGCTCGGACTGCGACCAGTGCTACGCGGTCACCATGCTCTACGACCAATACCTGAAGCTGGGCGCGCCGTCGCTGGGTGGCGGCCCTCACTCGTGGGAGGCCTGGGTCCCGCCGAAGAACGCCGGCGCGCTTTCACAGCGATTCACCGCCGATCTGAGTGCCGAGTTCGGCGGCGGCTGGAACGTACAGGTGAACCGGAGCGACTATCAGTCGGTCAGCGGTCAGGATCCACTGCTCCCGCTCAAGATCGGAGTCGGCGCGATCGGCGGCCTGGTCCTGCTGCTGGGCGCGCTCGGGCTGCTCAACATCTCCCTGGTGACCGTGCGCTACCGGATCCGCGAGATCGGCATCCGGCGCAGCTTCGGCGCGACGGCCGGCCGGGTGTTCTTCTCGGTGATGATGGAGAGCGTTGTCGCCACGGTCGCGGCCGGGTTCATCGGCGTCACGCTCGCGATCATCGCGCTGAAGAATCCGCTGACCGAGTCGCTGGTCGCTCACACGGTGCAGGACGTTCCGCCCTTCCCCGTGTCGGCCGCGGTCCTCGGCCTCGCGGTGTCGACGGCCGTCGGCGCGCTCGCGGGGCTGCTGCCCGCCCTGGTGGCGGTGCGCGTCAAACCCATCGATGCGATCCGGTATTGACGCGATCCGTGGTAGCGCGATCCGGGTCGCGAGTCGCCGCGCGCCTTTCCTGACCCGCGCGATCCCGCGGGTACCGTGACGGCATGGCCACGAGCACCCGGTCGTCGACTCCGCGCGCCCGCACAAGCACCACGCGGGGATCGAACGCGCGCTCGAACGCCACGCGCAATCAAGCCACCAAGAAGTACCCGGCCAAGAACGCTGTCGTGATCGACGAGCCCGGCCTGCTGAGCAGCGCCTGGCTGGGTCTTGCCCACATCGTCGGCGGTGCGGCCCGGCTGTTCGGCCGCGAAACGCTCGCCAAGGAGGAGCGCCGCGACGGCGTCCCGTTCCTGTTCGTCGTGATGGCCGTGATCGGCGCGATCGTCGAGTGGTTCAACCCGGCCAACGATGTCGCGATCTCGCTCGACGCGTACACCTTCGGGGGACTGCTCGGCCGGGTCGCCTTCGCACTTCCGGTGATCATGCTGGTGTTCGCGGTCTGGCTGTTCCGGCATCCGGCGACCGTGCACGACAACACCCGGCTGGGTATCGGGCTCGCGCTCATGCTGATCTCGATCAGCGGGTTGAGCCATGTCTTCGGCGGCCACCCGCAGCCCAAGGACGGGGCCATCGCACTCGCGCACGGCGGCGGCATCGTCGGCTGGATCGTCGGGCAGCCGTTCGTCTCGGTCAACGCCGGCTGGCTCGCCGTGGTGATCTTCGGCGGCTTCGCGCTGCTCTCGATCTTCATCATGACCAAGACGCCTCCGAACAAGATCGGATGGCGCCTGCGCGAGCTCTACGCCTACCTGTTCGGCGCCCAGGCGCCTGAACCCCGTGAGAAGGTCGCCGCGGGGGAGACCGGCGCGCCGGAGTTCGGCACCCTCAGCGATCTCGGTCTTGAACTCGACGACCCCTCGTCGATGCCGTGGTGGCGGCGCGGCAAGCCGAAGAGCACCGAGCCGGCGTTCGACTCTCCGGTTCTGCGTTCTTCAGAAGCCGGCGCCGACCAGCCGACCGACATCATCGACCACACCAAGGGCGACGACCAGTTCGACATCGACCTGCTCGAAGAACTGGTGCGCGCCGAGGATGCCGTGAAGCGCTTCACCGGCGAAGTCGACAGCGGTGCCACCGGGTTGCGCGAGGATGGGGCGGCCGCCCTTCCGGGGTTCGGCAGCGCGGCGGAGCGCGGCGCGGCGGGCGAGTTCGGGGACGACTCCGCAGCGCCCGCGGCCCCTGCCGCACGCCCGAGCAGCCCGCCACGGCGGCCGTACCGGCTGCCCGCGGCATCCATCCTGAGCGCGGGGACGCCGCCCAAGGCCAAGACCCCCGCGAACGACGAGGCGATCGCCGCGATCACGAGCGTGCTGAGCCAGTTCCAGGTCGATGCGCGCGTCACCGGTTTCAGCCGGGGCCCGAGCGTCACGCGCTACGAGGTCGAGCTCGGGCACGGTGTGAAGGTCGAGCGGGTCACCGCTCTTGCCAAGAACCTGTCGTACGCGGTCGCGAGCAACGAGGTCAACATCCTGTCGCCGATCCCGGGCAAGAGCGCGATCGGTATCGAGATCCCGAACAAGGATCGCGAGATCGTCTCGCTCGGCGACGTGCTGCGCTCCGGTGCGGCCGCCAAGAGCGTGCATCCGATGACGATCGGGTTGGGCAAGGACGTCGAGGGTGGCTTCGTCGTCGCGAACCTGGCGAAGATGCCGCACCTGCTGGTCGCGGGTGCGACCGGCTCCGGCAAGTCGAGCTTCGTCAACTCGATGATCACCAGCGTGCTGATGCGGGCCAAGCCGGCCGAGGTGCGGATGGTGCTCATCGACCCGAAGCGGGTCGAGCTGGCCGCGTACCAGGGCGTGCCGCACCTGATCACGCCGATCATCACGAACCCGAAGAAGGCGGCCGAGGCGCTGCAGTGGGTCGTCAAGGAGATGGACATGCGGTACGACGACCTCGCGTCGTTCGGATTCCGCCACATCGACGACTTCAACCGCGCCGTGCTCGCCAACGAGATCGTGCTGCCGTCCGGCTCGGAACGCGTGCTGGCGCCGTATCCCTATCTGCTGGTCGTCGTCGACGAGCTCGCCGACCTGATGATGGTCGCCCCGCGCGATGTCGAAGACTCGATCGTGCGCATCACCCAGCTGGCCCGGGCCTCTGGCATCCACCTGGTGCTCGCCACGCAGCGTCCGAGTGTGGATGTCGTGACCGGCCTGATCAAGGCCAACGTGCCATCCCGGCTGGCCTTCGCCGTGTCGAGCATGACCGACAGCCGCGTCATCCTCGACCAGCCGGGCGCCGACAAGCTGATCGGTCAGGGCGACGGGCTGTTCCTGCCGATGGGCGCGTCGAAGGCGATCCGCGTGCAGGGCGCCTGGGTGACCGAAGACGAGATCGCCGCGGTCGTGAAGCACGTCACCGAGCAGGCGCGGCCCGAGTACCGCGACGATGTCGCGGCGGTTGCCGAGAAACGCGAGGTCGACGGCGACATCGGCGACGACCTCGAGATCCTGCTGCAGGCGGCCGAACTCGTCATCAACACGCAGTTCGGGTCGACATCGATGCTGCAGCGCAAGCTGCGCGTCGGATTCGCCAAAGCCGGCCGACTGATGGACCTGCTCGAGTCGCGCGAGATCGTCGGGCCCTCCGAGGGATCGAAGGCGCGCGACGTGCTTGTCACCCCCGAGCAGCTGCCCGAGGTGCTCGCGTCGCTCCGCGGCGATGGCCCGCCGGCTGCGGCGTCGTCGAGCGCGCAGGCTGGGGGTTCGACCCGCGACGCGGTCGCCGAGATGATGAACGGATATCCTGAGGATGACGGCCCCTCAGACGAGGACGCCTGGCAGCTGACCGGCAGGGAGTAGCGCATGGCGTCGTCCGCCGATTCCGGCGCTGCCGACGCGGCCGCAGGTCGTGTTCCGTCGGAGCGGGTGAACCCGATGAAGGGCCGCGTGGTCGCGATCGGCGACACCCCGGCCAGCGCCGGCAACATCGCCAACATCGTCACGGTCATCCGGATCCTGCTCGCGCCGGTCTTCATCTGGCTGCTGCTGTGGGACAACCACCACGACACCTACCTGCGCTACATCGCCGCGTTCCTGTTCGTGTTCGCGATCACCACCGACTCGGTGGACGGCCTGCTGGCCCGGCAGCGCAACCTGGTCACCGATCTCGGCAAGCTGATCGACCCGATCGCCGACAAGGTGCTTACCGGCGGCGCCCTGGTCGTGCTGTCGGTCCTCGGCGAGATCCCGTGGTGGATCACCATCGTCATCCTGGTGCGCGAGATCGGCATCACGGTCTTCCGCTTCATCGCGCTGCGCGACCGGGTGATCGCGGCGTCGTGGTTGGGCAAGCTCAAGACGGTCGTGCAGGCGGTCGCGATCTCGTTCGCTCTGTTCCCGTTCTGGCAGGTGGTCGGGCCGTGGATCAACTGGGTCAACGCGGTGCTGATCGTGCTGGCGCTCGTGCTCACCGTGTTCAGCGGGATCGAGTATCTCTGGCAGGCCTGGAAGGCCGGTCGGGCCAGACGCCTCGAGCTGCCGGAATAGCGGCGTGACCGGCGACGCGCACGAGACCGCCGCCCGCCTGGTCGCCGAACTGACCAGGCTCGGGATGACGATCGCCGTCGCCGAATCGCTCACCGGCGGTCTCGTGGTCGCCGAGTTGGTGGGCGTGCCGGGCGCGTCGGCCGTGGTGCGCGGGGGAGTCGTCGCCTATGCCACCGAACTCAAGGCGACCCTGCTCGGTGTTGATACCGAACTGCTCGCCGCACGCGGCCCGATCGACCCCGAGGTCGCGCGGCAGATGGCCGATGGCGTGCGCACCCGGCTGGGCAGCGACGGCCGGCCCGCGGACATCGGGTTGGCGACCACGGGCGTGGCCGGTCCCGAGCAGCAGGGCCGGCATCCGGTCGGCGAAGTGTGGCTCGGACTGGCGATGGAGGGCATGGTCGAGGCGAGGGGCCTCACCTTGGGGGGTGACCGCGCATCCATCAGAACGGCTACTGTCTCCGAATCACTGATGTTCGTGTGGGAGCGCCTGCAAGGCCGGGCAACGGAATAGCCGGCGTTTCGATCTCGTTACATGTGGTGTCGTCACAGGCAAGATCGAGGCGGCACGATTTAGAGTTTGATTGTCGACCGGGATAGGGTTAGCGCCCCGGTCGGAACCACCGACCTCAACCGGTCGGAGTGAGAAGGAGGACACCATGGTTCTGGTACGTCAGGAAATCGGCGACGTTCTCCGTGACTTCCGCCTGCAGAAGGCGATGACCCTGCGTCAGGTGGCGGGCCGCGCGAGCGTCGCGCTCGGCTACCTGAGCGAGGTGGAGCGTGGGCAGAAAGAGGCGAGCTCTGAGATCCTCGCGTCGGTCGCCGACGCGCTCGACACGCCCATCTCGGTGATCATGCGCGAAGTGGGAGACCGCCTCGCCATCATCGAGGGTGTTTCGCGGGTTCCCGATACGCTCCCCGACGAGCTGGTCGCGGAGTTCGACGCGGACCTCGCGATCCGCTAGTCGTTCGAACGGCATTTTTCGAAGGCCCCGGCTCCGGTCGGGGCCTTCGTCATTCCGTCTCCTCAGGTTGTCCGGCGCAGCGGGGCGACCGCGCTCGTCCCGCGGAGCGTGCGTGCCGCAGCGGCGGCGGCACGCCAGAATGGCACGGTGAAGTTGTCGGAGTTCGAGCTGGCGATCGCCGAGGAATTCGGCGCGTTCGGGCGCGTGCTGCGCCGCGACACGGTCGTCGTCGCGCTCGGCAACCGGACACCCGATGAGGCGCTCGCCTCCGGGGTGCCCGCGCGCGAGGTCTGGTTCGCGCTCTGCGCGGCGCAGGACGTGCCGCCGCAGCGCTGGCACGGCGCGGGTCGGCCGACGCCGCCCCGGGGCTGATGCGCCGGTTTTCCGCGAGAGTACGGGGTTGTGCGTACTTTCGACGCTGAGAGCCGCGCCGGGTGCGTACTTTCGCGGCGGATCGCGCGACACGCCGGGCCCGGATCGCTCGAACACCCATTCGGATGTCGCGTAGTCTCCTCACCAACGTCTTTCGAAGACGAGTTGTGCACGAGGTGCCCGTCGGTCCCGAGAAATGTCGGGCCCCGGGCATAGCGTCGCAACTACCAAGCAACACCAGCCCTGTCATGAACGCCCCGACCTTGCTTCACCGGTCGGAGCACGAGCGGCAGCCTATGGGCGCATCATCCGGCACCGTCTTCGCACCCGCGAACGGCGGGCCACGAGCACGAAGGAGACGGGCCATGCCCTCACCAGCAGACCGCGAGAAAGCACTCGAAACCGCTCTCGCACAGATCGACCGCCAGTTCGGCAAGGGTTCCGTCATGCGCCTCGGCAGTGACGAGCGCGCGCCGGTCGCCATCATCCCCACCGGCTCCATCGCACTGGATGTCGCGCTCGGCATCGGCGGTCTTCCCCGCGGCCGCATCGTCGAGATCTACGGGCCTGAGTCCTCGGGCAAGACCACGCTCACGCTGCACGCGATCGCGAACGCTCAGAAGAACGGCGGGATCGCGGCCTTCATCGATGCGGAGCACGCGCTCGATCCCGAATACGCCAAGAAGCTCGGCGTCGACATCGACTCGCTGCTGGTCTCGCAGCCCGACACGGGGGAGCAGGCGCTCGAGATCGCCGACATGCTGGTCCGCTCCGGCTCGATCGACCTGATCGTCATCGACTCCGTCGCGGCGCTGGTGCCCCGCGCCGAGATCGAAGGCGAGATGGGCGATTCGCACGTCGGCCTGCAGGCTCGTCTGATGTCCCAGGCGCTCCGCAAGCTCACCGGCGGTCTCAGCCAGACCGGCACCACGATGATCTTCATCAACCAGCTCCGCGAGAAGATCGGCGTGTTCTTCGGCAGCCCCGAGACCACCTCCGGCGGCAAGGCGCTCAAGTTCTACGCATCGGTGCGCCTCGACATCCGGCGCATCGAAACCCTGAAAGACGGGACGGATGCCGTGGGCAACCGCACCCGGGTCAAGGTCGTCAAGAACAAGATGGCGCCGCCGTTCAAGCAGGCCGAGTTCGACATCCTCTACGGCGTTGGCATCTCGCGCGAAGGCAGCCTGATCGACTACGGCGTGGAGCACGAGATCGTCCGCAAATCGGGCGCCTGGTACACCTACGACGGCGATCAGCTCGGGCAGGGCAAAGAGAACGCCCGCAACTTCCTGATCGAGAACCCCGACACGGCAGCCGAGATCGAGAACAAGATCCTGGTCAAGCTCGGCATCGGCGAGGTCGGCAAGGCGCAGCGTCGGCAGCGGCGGCCGCAGCGGCTGCCGCGCCGGTCGATATCGCGCCGGCCGCCGATGCCACCGTCAAGCGTCCGGCCAAGGCCGCCGTGGTGGAACCGGCCGACGAGGCCTTCCCCGAGTCGATCGACGACGAGCTCGTTTCGCGCATGGCCTCCGGCGAGTAGGACGACCAACGTGGAACGGTCCGACGGGGCGCGACGCCTCGGACGAGTCACGCAGTCACGGGGCGACGGCCTCGCGACGGTGACCTACCTGCCCGGCGTTTCGGCGCCCGGCGATCCGGCGGCAGCCAGCCCGCCGGACCGTTCCGCTCCTCCGCCCACCGAGGCGCGTGCCGCGCAGAAGGCCGAGCGCATCAGCATGAGTGCGCTCACTCGGCGCGGCATGTCCAAACGCGAAGTCGAGCGCAGCCTGATGGCCCGAGAGCTGGATGACGAGACCATCTCGTCCGAGTTGGACCGCCTCGAGGGGGTCGGGCTCATCGACGACATGGCGCTCGCGCAGAATCTGGTCGGCATCCTGCAGGAGCGCAAAGGCCTCGGCCGCTCGGCGATCGCGGCGGAACTCACGCGGCGGCTGCTCGCGCCGGCGGCGATCGAGTACGCGCTCGAACTCGTCGAGACCGGTGACGAGCTCGGTCGAGCGCGTGAACTCGCGGTCAAGAGGGCCTCGCAGTTGCGTTCCTACGATCGCGAGACCGCGGTGCGGCGACTCAGCGCGTTCCTGATGCGCCGGGGCTATTCGGGTAGCACAGTCCGGGCCGCGGTCGAGCACGCGCTGCCCGTGGCGTCCGGGAGTTCCGTCCGCTTCCGATAGCCGCGGCCCGGCCGCGGCGGCGTCGGCCCACCGAGTTCCGGTACGGCCGACAACCTCGGAGATCCGGAAACGGCCGGGGCTTTGGTCCCTGCCGGACCGTGCGGGGTGCCGCGTAGCGTGTCCCCAGGAGGTGGCGATGTCGGGGACCAGCATTCTGGATCGATTCCGACCGATCGGAGCGCCCGGGTCCGCTGGACCGGCGGGTGTTCCCGCTCGTAGCTCGCTCGGGCCCGAGCAGGAGCTCGCTCCCGTGTTCTCCGCCCTCTCCGCCGACCTCGCCGAACTCGATGCCGCCGTCGCCCACGCGACCGCCTCTGCGGCCGCGGCACGCTCCGCCGCCGACGCTTCGGCGGCGGATATCGTCGCTGACGCGCAGCGATCCGCACCCGCCGATCAGGCCGCCGCGGCCGAGCGGATCGCGGCCGACGCGGCCGGAGTCGACGCACGACTCCGCGCCGCGGCGGTCGCCGAGGCCGAGACGGTTCGGCGTACAGGTTCGCGCCGCCTTCCTGCCCTGTTGCGGCGCACCCACGCGACTGTGCTCAAGGAGATCGGATGACGGGGGGCGGCAGCTGGATCGCAGCATCCGTTCGGGCCCGATCACTCGCCCACGGCCGACTCGGCGCCGGAGGAGTCCACGCCGTGCTGACCGCACCCGATCGCGAGCGCGGTCTGCAGGTGGCGGCGGCCTCGCTGTACCACGATCTGGCCGATCTGGCCGATCTGGCCGATCTGGCCGATCCAGCTGATCCAGCTGATCCAGTTGATCCGCCCACCGCCCGGCGCGACCCGGCGGCCGTCGAGCATCAGATCGGCGATGCACTGCTATGGCGGCTCCGGGTTCTGGCCGGCTGGTTGCCGCCCGGCGGAACCGGCGTGCTGCGGAGCATCGCCGCGTACTTCGAACGCGAGAACATCCTGCGACGTGCCCGTGCCCTGCACAACGCAGCGGCGGAGGAGACGGACGAGGCGGGCGACTACGTACTCGGCGGCCTCGCGAGCAGCTGGGCGGCCGCGTCACGGGCGAGAGACGATGCCGCACTTCGCTCAGCCCTCGCCGCATCGCCCTGGGGAGACCCCGTCGATGTCGACCCCGTCACCCTCGCCGATACCTTGACGCTGGCGGCCTGGCGGCGCCTGGTCGCCGTGGCGCCGATCACCCGGCCCTGGGCGCGCGATGCCGCCGTACTGCTGGCCGCCCGACTCAAGGTGATCGAGCACGGGGCGCCCACCGACCGTCAACGCGCCCTCGCCGCACCGCTGATCGGCCGCGAGTGGGCGTCGGCCACCGATCTGGACGAGCTGCGCGCCTCGCTTGCGCCCTCTGCCCGCACATCGCTTGATGGGGTGGACGGCCCGGACGAGCTGTGGCGCGCCGAATCCGCGCTCGTCGCCCGGATCGACGACGGCGCGGTGCGGATGCTGCGTGTGGCCCGGCCGGGTCCCGAGGTCGTGCTCGCGGCGGCGGCCACGCTGATGGTGGACGGCTGGCGCCTGCGCGCCGCGCTGACCGCCGTCGGCGATCCGGCCGCGGTCACGGAGGTGCATGATGTCGTGGCGTGAGACCCTGACGCCCGTCCGGATGGAACGCGTGGCGCTCGTCGCGCGCGATCAGGATGTTCCTCGCATGCTCGAGGCAATCGCCTCGACCGGCGCGGTCGAGCTCGATCTGGGAGCGGCGGCCCCATCGTCGGCAGCGGACGAACGGCAGCGGGTCACCGACGCGGCGGTCGCCTCCGGCAGCCTCCGCGGCCTGGTGGGGTGGACGCCCGCCCGTGACCTCGAACGCGTTGCCGCCGAGCTGGGATCCGTCGGTGCCTCGGCCGTTCCGCTGCCACGGCCCGCCGGAGTCGAGCCTCCGACGCTTCTCACCGGTCGCCGTCCGCGGGGCGCGTCGCGAATGCTCGTCGACACCTACGGCACCGTTCCCTACGCCGACATCGATCCGTCGCGGCTCGCCGCGCTGTCGTACATCCTCATGTTCGGGATCATGTTCGGCGACGTCGGGCACGGCGCGATTCTCGTCATCGCGGCTTTCGTGCTGCGCAGCGGACGCATCCGCCGACTGGCCGCCATCCGACGGGTCTGGCCGATGGTGCTCGGCGCCGGGCTCGCCGCCATGGCCGCCGGGCTGCTCTATGGCGAGGCGTTCGGCCCGACCGGGATCGTGCCGGTCCTCTGGCTGAACCCGCTCGCCGCCCCCATCCCGCTGCTGCTGGCGGCCCTGGTGGTGGGAGCAGTTCTCACCGCGGCCGCCTATGCGGTCGGAACGATCAATCGCGTGCGGGAGGGCGGCTGGGGCTACGCCCTCTATGCCCGAACCGGGGTCGCCGGCTCGCTGCTCTTCCTCGCGGTCCCCCTGCTCGTCGGCGGAATCCTGCTCGGTTCGGTGCCGCTCGACATCGCCGCGGGCGCACTGGGAGTCATCGGCATCGCCTTCGTGTTCGTCGGGCTGCTGGTGGAGTCGGGAGGCGGCGCCACCGGGGTGTTCCAGGCTGCAATCGAACTCGTCGACACCATCATCCGGCTCGGCTCGAACCTGGTCTCGTTCGCGCGACTCGCGGCTTTCGGCCTCACTCACGCCGCCCTGACCATGGTGACCTGGACCGCGGCCGTGGCGCTCTGGGCGCCGGACTGGCATGCGGCGCTGTCGATCCTGGTCTTCCTGGTCGGCAACGTGATCACCTTCGGCTTGGAGGCCCTGATCGCGGGAATCCAGGCGTTGCGCCTCGAGTACTACGAGTTGTTCTCGCGCATCTTCCAGACCGAGGGACGGCCGTTTCGTCCCTGGGTCCCGACCCCGGCTGCCGCGGACGACGCGGTGCCGGCCTCATCCGAAAGGCACGGCGCATGATCCTCCTCCTCCTCCTCGTTCCCGTTCTGGTGATCGCGACCGCTTTGGCGATCGCGCTCTTCCGACGCCGAGGGCGCATCGGCTTGGCCGTTCTGCTCGGGGTGAACGGCGTGATCGCCGTCGCGAGCGTCTTCCTGCTGGTGTCGGCCGTTCACGCCTCCTCGGTTCAGGCCGCGCCGCTGCAGCATGCGGCGGCCGCCGCCACGACAGGGTCCAGTTCCGCCTGGGCTGCGCTCCTGGGAGCGGCGATCGCCGTCGCCGGCTCGTCGATCGGAGCGGCGATCGCCGTCGCATACACCGGCTCCGCTGCCCTTGCGGCGATGAGCGAGCGACCGGAGATGTTCGGGCGGGCCATGGTGGTCGTCGGGCTCGCCGAAGGAATCGCGATCTATGGACTCATCATTGCCATCGTTCTGATCGGCAGTGCATGACCGGCGTCGCGCCGAGCGCGATCAGCACGGTCATCGGGATCGGCGATCCCGGGCTGCTGCGCGGCTACGCCATGACCGGTCTGGCGATCAGCCCGGCGTCCACACCCGAGCAGATGCGCGCGGCGTGGGATGCGCTGCCCGCCGGCGTCGAACTGGTCGTGCTGACCCCGACGGCTGCGGCGGCCCTGAACGAGCGGACAGCGGATCCCGGTGCGCCGCTCGTCGCCGTTCTGCCCGAGCCGGTTGCGCCGGCGACCGAAGGCGGTCGGCGATGACCGGATTGTCTGCGGCGGCCGACGCCGCACTCGAGCCGTTGAGGCATGCGCTCCGAGCGGAGGCAGGTCGGCGCGCCGATGAACTCCGGGCCGCAAGCGAGCGCGACGCGGCCAAGACCGTGTCCGCGGCGACCGAGAACGCGAAGGCCATCCGATCGGCGGCCGTCGCTGCCGGAGAGGCGATGGGAAAGGATGCCGCAGACGCCCGCTCCGCGCAGGCTCGCCGCGCCGCGCGCGCCCTCGTCCTCGAGGCGCAGCGCGAGATTGCAACGCAGTGGTCCCGTCGCGCGCGGGACGCGGCATCCGCGTTGCGCGACGACCCCGGCTATCCCGACATCCTGGCCCGGTTGACGGCACGGGCGCGGGCTGCGCTCGGCCCCAAGGCCGTGGTTCGCGAGAGCCCGCGCGGTGGCGTCACCGCCGAGGCGGGTTCGCGACGGCTGGACCTGACCCTGCCGACGCTCGCCGATGCGGCGGTGGCCGAGCTGCAGCGGACGGGGGCGGCTCCGTGGCGAGAGTGACGAAGCCGGCTCGGGTCGAGCGGGTGAACGGGCCGCTCGTGGAGGTCGTGGGGCTTTCAGAGCCGACCATGCTGGGCATGGTCGAGCTGGGCGAGGCGCGGCTGCCCTCCGAGATCGTCTCGATCGCCGGCGACCGCGCCGTGATCCAGGCCTACGAGTACACGGGCGGGCTGCGGGTCGGCGACACGGCGGTGCTCAGGGGAGTCCCGCTGAGCGGCAGGCTCGGCCCCGGTTTGCTCGGGCATGCTTTCGACGGATTGATGCGGCCTTTGAGCGACGCCCCGCGCTGGCTGGTCCCCGGACAGTCCGAGACCGGGCCGGCGCGCACCTGGCGGTTCCGCCCGGTGGTGGCGCTCGGCGACGAGGTCGCGGCGGGCGCCGTGCTGGGAATCGTTCCGGACTCCGGTGCAGTGGAGCATCGCGTGCTGGTGCCGGCAGGGTTGTCGGGAATCGTCGAGTCGATCGCCCCCGAGGGCGATCGGAGCTGGGACGACGTCGTGGCGCGCGTGGCGGGACGCGACATCCTGCTCGCCGAGCGGTGGCCACTCCGGCGGCCGCGCCCGTTCCTGCAACGCCACGGCGATGCCGTCCCACTGCACACCGGTCAGCGCGTACTCGACCTGCTCTACCCGGTGCCGCGCGGTGCCACCGCAGCGGTGCCTGGCGGGTTCGGCACGGGCAAGACCCTGCTTCTGCAGCAGATCGCCAAGTGGAGCGACGCCGATGTGATCGTCTACGTGGGCTGCGGCGAACGCGGGAACGAGATGGCCGAGGTCCTCGACGGTTTCTCGGCGCTGGTGGACAGCCGTACCGGTGGCCGCCTCATCGATCGCACCGTGATCATCGCCAACACCTCCAATATGCCGATGATGGCGCGCGAGGCGAGCATCGCGACCGGGGTGACCATCGCGGAGTACTACCGCGACATGGGCCACGACGCGGTTGTGATCGCCGACTCGACCTCACGGTGGGCCGAGGCGCTGCGCGAGTTCGCCAACCGGAACGGCGAGCTGCCCGCCGAAGAGGGCTATCCGGCTTCGCTCGCCTCCGAGCTGGCTCGCTTCTACGAGCGAGCCGGCCGGGTCACCACTCTCGGCGGCCGGCTTGCGTCGGTGACCGTGATCGGCGCGGTGTCGCCGCAGGGCGGAGACATGACCGAGCCGGTGACGATCAACACCGAGCGTTTCGTACGGTCGCTCTGGCTGCTCGATCGCGACCTGGCCTATTCGCGGCACTACCCCGCGGTGAGTTGGACCGGATCGTTCTCGCGCGACGCGGATGCGATCGCCGACTGGCATGCGGCGAACGGCGATCCGGGGTGGGGGATCCAGCGAGCCAAGGCGAGTGCGCTTCTGGCCGAAGCGGATCGTCTCGCGGGACTCGCCGAGATCGTCGGAACGAGCGGTCTGCCACCCCGGGAGCGGATGGCACTGCTCGGAGGCCGACTGCTGCGGGAAGGGGTGCTGATGCAGAATGCGCTCAACGACAACGACGGATTCTGCTCCGCCGAGAAGGGCGCGGCCCTGCTCGCCTTCGCGCTGGACGTGATCGACGAGTGCCAGCGGTTGGTCTCGGCCGGCGCCGCGGCGACGACCGTCGAGAGCTTCGATTTCAGCCCGCTCCTGCGCGCCCGGGAGGACATCGCTCCCGATGATGCGGCCGGCGTGCGTGACCGGGCGGAACAGTTCCTGGCGGCGCTGGCGGGGGTGGTCTGAACGTGACCGAGGAACTCGGGTACCGCGCCATCCGCGAACTGCGCGGGCCGTTGCTCGTCGTCGATGAGATCGACGGCGTCGGCTGGGACGAGTTCGCCACCGTCCACGTCGACGACGGGGATGTCCGCCATGGGCTCGTGCTCGAGGTGGACGGCTCGCTCGCGACGGTGCAGGTGCTCGAGGGAACGGACGGCCTCGCCGCGGGCGGAGTCGAGGTCCGGTTCGCGAACCACCCGCTGCAGGTCATGCTGGGGTCGGAGTGGCTCGGCCGGGTCTGCAATGGGAGGGGCGAGCCCCTCGACGGCGGGCCGCCGATCGCCGGACCGCGCTCGGCGCCGGTCAACGGCTGGCCGCTGAATCCGGTGCACCGGGATCCTCCGCAGGATCCCGTCATCACCGGCGTGTCCACGATCGACGCGCTCATGACCCTGGTGCGCGGCCAGAAGCTGCCGATCTTCTCGGCGCCCGGCCTGCCGCATCTCGCGCTGGCCACGCAGATCGCCGCACAGGCCCGCGCGAGTGAGGGGCGCCCCTTCCACGTGGTCTTCGCGGCGATGGGCCTCACGCACGCCGATATCGAGTTCGTGCGCGACCGCCTCGAGGAGCGCAGCGCCGCCGGTGAGCTGGTGCTGCTGCTCAATGCGGCCGACGACCCGGTCATCGAGCGCATCCTGACGCCTCGGATCGCGCTGACCGTCGCCGAGGATCTCGCCTTCTCCGAGGGGCATGACGTACTCGTCATCATGTCCGACATGACCAGCTACGCCGAGGCGGTCCGTGAGGTCTCCGCGGCACGGCGGGAGATCCCGGCTCGTCGCGGGTACCCGGGCTACCTCTACAGCGATCTCGCCTCGCTCTACGAACGTTGCGGACGGATCCGCGACACTCCGGGCTCGGTCACCGTCATCCCGGTGCTGACGATGCCCGGGGGCGACATCACGCATCCGGTCCCGGACTTGACCGGCTACATCACCGAGGGGCAGATCGTCCTGACCGCGGAGGTGGCAGCTCGAGGCATCTATCCACCGATCGATGTGCTGTCGTCGCTCTCGCGGCTGATGAGGGCAGGGGCGGGGCCCGGGCGGACCCGTGAGGACCATCGCGATGTCGCGGCCCAACTCCTGGCCGCCCTCGCCCGATCGCGTCAAGCCGCCGAGTTGTCGGAACTGGTGGGCGAGCTCGCCCTGGGCGAAACCGATCGGGAGTTCATCCGTTTCCGCGAGGTGGTGGAGCACCAACTGTTCGATCAGGGTCGCACCGAGAACCGTTCGCTCGATGACACCCTGGACGGGGCGTGGCGCGCCCTGGCGGCCCTTCCTCGACGGGAGCTCACGATGCTCTCGACCGAGTTGCTCGACCGCTACCTGCCGACGATCGATCAGGAGCCGCCGGTCGGCGACTCCGACCGCGAGTCGGCGGTCGCGGAGCCTTCCGAGCAGGAGCAGGCGCCGTGAGCGGCGGCGGGCGCGCCGAGCGGATGAGACTGGAGGGTCGTCGGGAACTGGCGCTCCGTGGCTCGCAGCTGCTGGAGCGCAAGCAGCGCATCCTGAGCGACGAGTTGGAGCGGATCGAGCTGCACGCCGATCGCATCAGGCGGGAATGGTCGCAGGCGGCGGCGGAGGCCGCCCGCTGGGGGCGGCGGGCTGCGGCACTCGGGGGCGAGCAGGTCTTCGAGACCGCCGAGACGGCTCGGGGCCTGCGTGTCGAGGTGCAGTGGAGCACGGTGATGGGGATCCGCATCCCCGAAGACGCCCGCTGCGTGTTTCCCGAGGCCGGACGAACGGGTGGCAGCAGCGCCCTGCCGTTCGCCGTCGAGGCGTACCAGCGGGCTGTGGATGCCGCGGTCCGCGCGGCGGCCGTCGAGCGTGCCGCGCTGCTGCTGCGCCGGGAGATCCAGTCCGCACGTGACCGTCGGCGAGCCGTCGACGACCACGTCATCCCGCGTCTGGACGAGCGGCTGCTGCGGGTCCGGCAGCAACTCGACGGGCAGGAGTTGGAGGAGGCGCTTCGGTTGCGATGGAGCGCCGATGTGGTCGCGAAGTTCCGGCCGCGAGTCATCGAGGAGAAGGCACCATGACGAGGACGGTACTGATCGCCGTGCACGACTCCGCCGCGTCGTTCGCGGCGGCGGAGGCCGCGATGCGGCTCGCGGCCCGCTTGGGAGACGCGGTGCACGCGGTGATGGTGCACGTGCCGGAGGCGACGAGCGGCGCCCGGGCCGGCGACGAAGCACGTCCCGCGCGCGCCGCACCGGTGTTCGCCCACCTGGCGGCGCTGGCCGACCGCGAGGCGGTGCCGTTGACGACCCAGGAGGCGACCGGCCAGGTCGCTCGCGTCGTCCTGGATCTCGTCGACCGTCTCGACGCCGAGTTCGTCGTGGTCGCCACCGCCGACCGGCCGGGCAGCGCGATCCCGCACCTGGGCTCGCACAGCCTGCGGATCCTCGAGTTCTCCCCGGTTCCGGTCCTGGTCGTTCCCGCACCGAGCAGCATCGCCCGGCCGTCGGAACGTAAACTGGCCCCACCATGACCCTGCTGGACTCCTCCTCGGCGCCCGAGGCCCTCGACCGGCCGCGCACCTATGAGGTGCGCACCTTCGGCTGCCAGATGAACGTGCACGACTCCGAGCGGCTGAGCGGATCCCTCGAGGCGGCCGGATACATCCGCGCAGAGGGCGCCCCTGCCGATGTCGTGGTCATCAACACCTGCGCCGTGCGCGAGAACGCCGACAACAAGCTCTACGGCACGCTCGGCCACCTGGCCAGCACCAAGCGGGAGCACGACGGGATGCAGATCGCCGTCGGTGGGTGCCTCGCGCAGAAGGACAAGTCGGTGATCCTCGACAAGGCGCCGTGGGTCGACGTGGTGTTCGGCACGCACAACATGGGATCGCTTCCGGCCCTGCTGGAACGCGCCCGCCACAACGGCGAGGCGCAGCTCGAGATCCTCGAGTCGCTCGAGGTATTCCCTTCGACGCTGCCCACGCGGCGCGAGTCGACCTACAGTGGCTGGGTCTCCATCTCGGTGGGGTGCAACAACACCTGCACCTTCTGCATCGTGCCGTCGCTGCGCGGTAAGGAGAAAGATCGCAGGCCCGGCGACATCCTGAGCGAAATCGAACTGCTCGTGGATGACGGGGCCATCGAGGTCACCCTGCTCGGCCAGAACGTGAACTCCTACGGCGTGGAGTTCGGAGACCGGTTGGCGTTCGGCAAGCTGCTGCGCGCCGCCGGCCAGATCGACGGGCTCGAGCGCGTGCGTTTCACCAGCCCGCATCCGGCCGCCTTCACCGACGACGTGATCGACGCGATGGCCGAGACGCCCAACGTGATGCCGCAGCTGCACATGCCGCTGCAGTCGGGCTCCGATCGCATCCTCAAGGCGATGCGACGTTCGTACCGCTCGGAGAAGTTCCTCGGGATCCTCGACCGCGTGCGGGCGCGCATCCCGAACGCCGCCATCACGACCGACATCATCGTCGGCTTCCCGGGCGAGACCGAAGACGACTTCGCCGAGACTCTGCGCGTGGTGGAGCAGGCGCGGTTCGTCTCGGCCTATACGTTCCAGTACTCCATCCGCCCCGGCACTCCGGCCGCGACGCTGGCGGATCAGGTGCCGAAAGAGGTCGTGCAGGAGCGCTACGAGCGACTGACCGAGTTGCAGGAGCGGATCTCGGGCGAAGAGAACGCCACGCTGGTCGGCAGCTCGGTCGAGGTGCTGGTCGGCGCGGGCGAGGGGCGGCGGGACGGCGCGAATGCGCGCATGTCCGGGCGCTCGGAAGACGGCCGCCTGGTGCACTTCGACGTGCCAGAAGGAAGCGAGATCCCGCGCCCCGGAGATGTCGTGAGCGTCGTGGTCACTCGCACGGCACCGCACTTCCTCATCGCGGCGCCCGCCGGTGATCGTCTGCCCGTGCGGCGCACGCGCGCCGGCGACGCCTTCGACCGCGCCGAGGCCGCCAGCTGTGACCTCCCGGCGCACGCGCCCGCGGCATCCGGTGGCGGAGCCGTGAACATCGGGCTGCCCACGCTGCGGCCCGTCATCTGACCGGCCCCATGCCGACGGCACCCATCGTCGCGATCGTGGGCGCGACCGGCACCGGCAAGTCGGCGCTCGCTCTCGACCTCGCCGAGTCGCTGCGCGCAGAGGGCCGAACTGCCGAGGTGGTCAACGCCGACGCCATGCAGTTGTACCGGGGCATGGACATCGGCACCGCCAAGCTGAGCATCGCCGAGCGCCGCGGCATCCCCCATCACCTGCTCGACGTGCTGGAGCCTCGCGACGAGGCAAGCGTCGCGGCCTATCAGCAGGAGGCGCGCGCGGTCATCGACGACATCCTGGCGCGCGGTTCCACGCCCGTCCTGGTCGGCGGCAGCGGGCTCTATGTCTCGAGCGTGCTCTACGACTTCCGCTTTCCGGGCACAGACCCCGTCGTTCGCGAGCGACTCGAGGGCGAACTTCTCGCCGATGGCCCCGGCATGCTGCACCGCAGGCTCCACGAACTGGACCCGGTGGCGGCCGAGGCGATCGGCCCGCACAACGGGCGCCGGCTGGTCCGCGCCCTCGAGGTCGTGGCCATCACCGGCGAACCGTTCGGCGCCGGCCTCCCCGACGAGAGCCGGCTCTGGCGTCCGACCGTGACCATCGGCCTCCGTGCGGAACGTGATGCCTTGATCGAGCGACTCGACGCTCGCGTCGCCGGCATGTGGCGAGACGGGCTCGTCGACGAGGTCGCCGCGCTGCGTCCTGCGGGCCTGGGCATCACGGCAGCCCGCGCGATCGGCTATGCCCAGGCGATTGCCCAACTCGACGGCATCCTGACCGAGACGCAGGCCATCGAGCAGGCCGCGTCGCTCACGCGTCGCTACGCACGGCGGCAAGTGGGGTGGTTCGGCCGGTACCGAAGCACGCAGTGGATCCCAGCCGACAGCCCCGAGCGCGTGGCCCAGGCGCGTGCGGCGATAGCCTGAACCCGTGAGCACTGCACTGCATTTCACCAAGGGTCACGGCACCGGCAACGACTTCGTTCTGTTCTCGGATCCCGACGGGGAGATCGAGTTGGATGCGACGGCCCTCGCCGGCATCGCAGACCGCCACTTCGGCGTGGGGGCCGATGGGGTGATCCGCGCGGTTCGGTCGTCGAAGCTCGCGGTCGGAGCCGACGCGCTGGCCGAGAATCCCGCCGCCGAGTGGTTCATGGACTACCACAACGCCGACGGAAGCCCCGCTGAGATGTGCGGGAACGGCATCCGGGTCTTCGGCAGCTTCCTCATCGAGAACGGACTCGTCGAGCTGGAGGAGGGCGAGTCGATCGCGGTCGGGACCCGCGGGGGAGTGCGCGCACTGACCCGGACGGTCGAGGGGTTCGAGACCGACCTGGGCGCATTCATCGTGCTCGACAGCGAGGCCATGGTGTCGGCGAAGAACCTCGCGGTGGATCGCCCCGGCCTTCCGGTCGGTGTCGGCAACCCGCATGTGGTGGTCGCGCTTGCCGATGACGCCGAGCTCGATGCCATCGATCTGAGCGAGGCGCCGGTGGTCAGGCCGACGCCGCCCGAGGGAGCGAACGTCGAGTTCGTGGTGCCCGCCGAGCCGCTGGTGGTCGATGGGGTCGGACGGATCAGAATGCGCGTGCACGAACGCGGCAGCGGCGAGACGCTGTCGTGCGGCACCGGAGCGGCCGCGGCGGCACTCGCCATCCGGCACTGGGCAGGAGCGGGAGCTCCCGACGTCTGGCGGGTCGAGGTGCCAGGGGGAGTCGTCGGCGTGCGGATGTTCGGCACGGACGACGGCGAGCACGTCGCGCTCAGCGGGCCGGCTGAGCTGGTGTACAGCGGCGCGCTGGAGCTATGACCCGCTTGGTCGTCGAGTAGCCGCACTGCGGCGTATCGAGACGTGCTGGCGTACTCGGGTCTCGATACGAGGCTTCGCCTCTACTCGACCACCTAGATCGGCGGCAGCGTGATCTCCTGCGTCATGCCGGTGCCGCTGCGACGACGGGCGCGCAGCACGCGGTAGCCCTTGTTCGTGGCGGCGCGGGTCACCGCGAAATCCTCGGGCAACTCGGCCTGCAGCCAGCGGTGCAGGGAGTCGGAACCGAGATTGCGCTGCACGACGAGCCAGGCGTCCGTTCCCGGTTCGAGGCGCGGCAGCCACTGCAGCATCATCGCGTGCAGCTCGTTCTTGCCGACCCGGATCGGCGGATTCGACCAGATCGTCATGAAGAGGAGATCGGCGGGAACATCGTCGGGCGTGACGGCGTTGACATTGGAGAGTCCGAGCGACTCGGCGTTGCGGCGCACGAGGTCGAGGGCGCGCGGGTTCACATCGACGGCCCAGACGGTGGCGTGGGGCGACTCCAACGCGAGGGTGAGAGCAATCGGCCCCCACCCGCACCCCAGGTCGAGCAGATCACCGCCCGGCGGCGGCGCCGGGACGTTGCCGAGCAGCACCTGGGTGCCGGCATCCACTCGCTCGGGGCTGAAGATCCCGTTCGAGGTCGTCAGATCGAGCCTGCGCCCCGCCAACTGCACCGTGATGGTGCGGGTCACCATGGCGCCTCCCGGGCTGGCCGAGAAGTAGTGGTCCGGGGGCGCCATGCAGAGAACCTATCGAATACGAGGAACTAGGGTTAACCGATCATGAGCGCGAACGACGATCAGATGCTCGACCGCGTGCTCGCCAGCGAGGGCGCGAAGGCCAGCGGCGTGAGCCGTTTCGGCGCGAACGGCACTCGCGCACGCGCCCAGGCGCTGCAGAGCGAGGAATTCGACGACGACCTCGACGCCGCTGGTTTGGACGCCGACATCGACGGCGAGCAGTTCGATCGCGACGCCCGCGCGTCGCTGCGCCGCGTCGGCGGACTGAGCACCGAGCTCGAAGACGTCACCGAAGTCGAATACCGCCAACTGCGGCTCGAGAACGTCGTACTGATCGGGGTGTACTCGGGCCAGGGGCTGGAAGAGGCGGAGAACTCGCTGCGCGAACTGGCCGCGCTGGCCGAGACCGCGGGCGCCGTGGTGCTCGACGGGCTGTTGCAGCGGCGGCCGCATCCCGACCCCGCGACCTACCTCGGTCGGGGCAAGGTCGACGAGCTGGCGTCCGTCGTGCACGCACTCGGCGCCGACACGGTCGTGGCCGACGCCGAACTCGCACCCAGTCAGCGACGTGCCCTCGAGGATGCCGTCAAGGTGAAGGTCATCGACCGCACGGCGGTCATCCTCGACATCTTCAGCCAGCACGCCAAGAGCCGCGAGGGCAAGGCTCAGGTCGAGCTGGCCCAACTCGAATACCTGCTGCCGCGCTTGCGAGGCTGGGGCGAGTCGATGTCGCGCCAGGCCGGCGGCCAGGTGGGCGGCGCCGGTGCGGGCATGGGCAGCCGCGGACCGGGTGAGACCAAGATCGAGCTCGACCGCCGCCGCATCCACACCCGCATGTCGAGGCTGCGCAAGCAGATCAAGGGCTTCGCGCCAGCACGCGAGGCCAAGCGCGCCAACCGCGACCGCTTCGAGGTGCCGAGCGCGGCGATCGTCGGCTACACGAACGCCGGCAAGTCGAGCCTGCTCAACAGGATGACGCGCGCCGGTGTGCTGGTGCAGAACCAGCTGTTCGCCACGCTCGACCCGACCGTGCGCCGCACCGAGACGCCCGACGGACAGCTGTACACGCTGTCTGACACGGTGGGATTCGTGCGCAACCTGCCCCACCAACTGGTGGAGGCGTTCCGTTCGACGCTCGAGGAGCTCGGCAACTCCGACGTGATCGTGCACGTCGTCGACGCAGCCCACCCCGACCCGGCCGCGCAACTCGCTACCGTGCGCGACGTGATCGGCGAGGTCGGCGCCCGCGACCTGCCCGAGATCGTCGTGTTCAACAAGAGCGACCTGGTGGATGACGACCAGCGGCTTCTGCTCCGCGGCCTCGAGCCCGATGGGGTGTTCGTCAGCGCGCGCACCGGCGAAGGGATCGACCAGCTGCTCGCGCGCATCGCGGATGCGCTGCCGCATCCCGACGTCGAACTCGAGCTGCTGATCCCGTTCGACCGCGGTGAGTTGGTCTCCTGGGCGCACGCACGGGCGCGCGTGATCGGCACGCGGTACGACGAGCGAGGCACCTGGCTGACGGTCATGGCGACGAATCGCGTCGCCGAGCAGCTCAAGGCCGCCGTGACGGCCGACGCACCGGTGTAGCGCCGGGCCTGCGGTCATCTCCTCTGGCTGGTCGTATGGCGAGTGCGAAGGCCACGCCCAGCCTCCTGATCTAACCTGACGGCGTGAAGCTGGCTGTGCACGAGACCGGGACGGGCCCGCGCACCGCCGTGCTCCTGCACGGGATCATGTCCGACCACCGGGCGTGGCATCGCGTGACGCTCGAACTGGCCGAGCAGGGGTTCCGGGTCATCGCCCTCGACCTGGCAGGCCACGGCAGCAGCCCGCGCTCCCGCCGGTATTCGCCGGCCGCGTGGGCGGACGACGTGGTCGAGACTCTCGAGCCGCTGCTGACCCGGCCACCCGATGTGATCATGGGCCACTCGCTCGGAGCACTCGTGGCCAGCATGGTGGGCGACCGGCTTGCCCCGCGCGCCGCCGTCTACGTCGACCCGGCCTTCGCTTTTCCCCGGGGCGTGCGCGGCATCGTGATGAAGCTGGTGTTCGCCATCGCGCCGCGCCCGCGTCGCTCGGCCCTGGTCCGCTGGAATCCCAAGTGGAGCGCGGTCGACGTCGACATCGAGCTGGCGACACTGCGCGACTGGGACAAGCGGACCATCCTCGGCCTGGCGAGCACGCGCTCCCTGGCCCCACCTGCGCGGCTGGCCGCGCCGAGCCTGGTCGTCCTGGCCGAGAAGAGCCTGCTGATCACCGACGTCGTGGCGGCGGGGCTCCGTCGCCTGGGCATGACCGTCGAGATCATCCCCGGCAGCGGGCACGCCGTGTTCCGCGACGAGCATGCGCGCTTCATGGATGTCGTGGAGCGCTGGCTGCGAACCGCGGCCCCCGGTCGCATCCCGCTGATCCGCCCGAGGCGGCCCGACCGCTCGGCCGTCCGTTAGGCTGAACGGGTTGCCGCGGGTCAGTGCGGCGAGGAGCGACAGCCGAGCCCGGCACCCGCCCCACGGAGATGCGCGAGTTGCGCCGCCGGTGGAGGGTCGATGGCAGGTCACGAGATCGGGGATGACCCGGTTGACACGGGTGCGCCCACCACCGAGGCGCGCCCGCGGTTCTCGTTCGAGCTGTACCCGCCTCGCAGTCCCGACGCCGAGGAATCGTTCCGGGCCGCAGTCGCCGAGCTGGTCGCCGCGGGGCCCGACTTCGTCTCCGTCACCTATGGGGCGAATGGGTCGTCGCGCGGGGTGTCGCTGGCGATCCTGCGGGACCTGATCCAGAACACCACGGTGCCGGCAATGGCTCACTTCACGGCGGTCGGATCGTCACTGGCGGAGGCGTCCTCGCTGGTCAAGGAGTTCCTCGACGCCGGTGTCACGCGGTTTCTCGCTCTGCGCGGCGACCCGCCAGAGGGCGTCCCCGAGTCCGAGTTGGTGCTCGGCGACTTCGGCAGCGCGAGCGAGCTGGTGCAGTTGATCCACCGGGTGCAAGCCGAGCGCGAGCCGTTCCTCACGCACGATGTGCCGGGGTTTCCCGGCGCCAAACGGCTCGGCGCGGGTCGCAAGGTGACGATCGCGGTGGCGGCCTTTCCGAACGGACATCCCAACTCGCGCTCGCGCACCCAGGACATCGACACGCTTCTCGCGAAGGAGGCGGCGGGGGCCAACCTCGCGATCACCCAGTTGTTCTTCCACGCCGAGGAGTACCTCGGTTTCGTGGACGAAGCCCGGGCGGCGGGCGTCACCATGCCGATCCTGCCGGGCATCATGGCCGTGCTGAGCGAGACGCGCCTGCACCGGGTGCTCGAGCTGACGGGCGAGGCGATGCCCGTCGATCTTCTCGAGCAGCTGAGAGCCGCAGACGATCCGGCACGGGCCGGGATCGCGCACGCGGCCCAGCTGGCACGCGACCTGCTGGCCGGGGGTGCTCCCGGAATCCACGTGTGCACCTTCAATCGTTCCGACGCCCCGCTCGCCGTTCTGGCTGAAGCGGGCTTGCTCACTCCCCAGGAGATCACCGCATGACCGCACGACCGTCCTCCCGACTCGCCGGACTTGCCGCTCCCGTGCTCCTGCTCGTCGCCTTGGCAGGCTGCGCCGGGACCGGGCACACCGGACCCACCGGCACGCCGAAGGCACCCCCGACCGCCGCAGCGCAGACGTGCGCGAAGGTCACGGTCGTGGTGAACTTCGGCACCCTGGATGCGCCGACCATCCACACCTGCGGGCCCGAGGGCATCGCGCTCGACACACTCAAGGCCGCGAAGGTCGCGACCGAGGGCTCGGGCGACTACGGCGATGCGGTGGTGTGCCGGGTCGACGACCATCCAGCGCCCGCGCAGGAGAGCTGCGCCAAGCTCCCCTCGGATGCCTACTGGGCACTCTGGGTCAAGAGCTCTCCCGATGCCGACTGGGCTTACGCGCAGGAGGGCGTTTCCGCGCTCAAGCTGACAGCGGGCGAATCGGTCGGCCTGGTCTACACCCACGGAACCGACTCCACCCCGCCGCAAGGCTGATGCTCGGAGCACGACTCGCGCGGTTGAGAACGGCGGTGATCCTCGCCGCCGGCTTCGTCGTGCTCCGGGTCGTCTATCGAGTCGTGTTCGGCGTGGGTGCCGGCAGCGGAATCCTGCTCGTGGATCTGCCTCGCATTCAGCTGCCTGTCCCGTTCGCGAGCGTCTCGCTCTTCGGCCCGATCACGACGGGCGGGCTGCTGTCGACGGCGCTCGGTGCCCTGCCGTTCGCCGCCGCCATCCTGGCGGTCGGCCTCATCGGCGTGGTGGTCGACCTCCGCGCCGTGGTCACCATGGGCACCGTCCGCGGCCCGCTGCGGGCGGTTGCGAGGGCGCTCACGATCGCCTGGTCGACCTTCCCCGCACTGCGTGACTCGGTACAGCGCGTGCGGATCGCCCGCGAACTGCGCGGTGAGCGATCGATCGCCTCGCTCGTCGTCCCCGTACTCGAGCAGACGGTGGAGCGCGCAATCGCGCTGGGCGCCTCGCTCGAGGTGCGTGGCTTCGCGGCGTCGCGCCATCCCGAGCCGGAGGGGGAACGCCCCGTCGTCGTCCGTGACGCCTCCCTCGGGTTCGAGGGTCGATGGGTTCTCGAGTCGGTCGCCTTCGCTCTCGCGCCGGGGACGCTCACCCTCGTGACCGGCCCGACCGGTTCCGGCAAGTCCACTCTGCTCCAGGCGATGAGCGGACTGTTCCAGCACCAGCTGGCGGGCGATCAATCGGGCAGCATCACCGTCGCGGGCCTCGACCGGATGGCCGAGCCGCCGCGCGAGACCGCCTCCTTCGTGAGTGTCGTGCCCCAAGGGATCCGTCTGTCGTTCGTGGCGGCGACCGTCGACGAGGAGCTGGGCTTCGCTCTGGCCGTGCGCGGAGTTGCGCCCTCGATCGTTCGGGAGCGCACGGCAGAGGTGGCCGACCTGCTCGCGATCCGGTACCTGATGGGGCGGGCCACCGTCGCGCTGTCAGCGGGGGAGGCCTGCCTGGTCGCCATCGCAGCGGCGCTGGTGTCGCGCCCGCTCCTGCTCCTGCTCGACGAGCCCCTGACCGACCTCGACACCGCGGCTCGTGCCCGGGTGGTCGACGTGCTCGACCGGCTCGCCCACGAGTCTGGCGTCTGCGTCGTGGTGGCCGAGCACGCCGTTCAGGACTGGGCGAGCAGGGTCGACACTCGGCTGGAGTTGGCCGCGGCAAGGGTGCTGACCGCGGATGGCGCCGACCGCGCCCGGGCGACCACCGCATCCGCCGGGCATCGTGACGCGTCGGCGGATGCGGTCAGGGCGACCGCCCATGCGCAGGTCGCGCACGATCCGGTGGCGCAGGTGCGTCACCTCGTCGTGGTACACGGCGGCCGGGTCGCGGTGGATGATGCGAACCTGTCGGTGCTCGCAGGCCAGGTCACCGTGCTGCGGGGTGCGAACGGCGCGGGCAAGAGCAGCCTGTTGCACGCCCTTGCCATGCCGTCGAGCACGAGGACGAGGGGGACGAGAACGAGCAGGAGGACGGTGCTCGTGGGCGGTGTCGATGTCGGCCCGCTGCGCCGGCGCGCGCGCCGAAGGATGGTCGCGCTCGTTCCGGAGGCCTTCGACGACCTGCTCTTCACGACGACCGTCGCCGAGGAATGCCGCCGCGCCGATCGCCTGGCTGGCCCCGGCGAAAGCACGGCGGCGACCTTCCTCCGCTTCCTCGGAGTCGAAGACGGCCACGATGTCGAGGCCGCACGCCGCATCCTCGAGCAGCATCCCCGAGACCTCTCGGCGGGGGAGCGACTGTGCCTGGTGATGGCGATCCAGTTGTCGGCCCGTCCGAGGCTGCTCCTGGTGGATGAACCGACGCGCGGGCTCGACGAACGCGCCCGCCTTCTCGTCGGTGCGGCGTTGAGGTCGGCCGCCGAGGCGGGCGCGGCCGTGATGGTCGCGACACACGACACCGCGTTCGCGGAGCGGAACGCCGATCGGACGCTCACCATGAGCGCCGGCCAGCGTCGACGACCTGGTCGGGGCGAGCAGATGACTCGGCTGTGGGCGCGCCCCTCCTGGTCGTCCTGGGTGCTCGGAGCGGCCAGCCTGGTCGCCTTCGCCGGCTTCGCCTGGCCGCTGCTGGCCGCCGCCGCGCCCGACGAGGCTCAGGCATCCGTCCCCTTCGTGGCCGTCGCTCTCGTGCCGGCCCTGCTGATCGCCGTGGCGCTCACCCTCGATCGGGAGATGTACACCGCGCAGACCGTCGCACTCCTCGGGGTGCTGACCGCGGTCGGCGCTGCGGTGCGGATCGCAGAGCACCGGGGTCGGGGGGATCGAGGCCGTCTTCATCCTGCTGATCCTGGCGGGCCGCGCCTACGGCGCGCGGTTCGGACTCCTGCTCGGCATCATGACGATCGCGCTGTCCTCCCTGTTCTGGGGCGGAATCGGTCCGTGGACGCCGTTCCAGGCCTTCGCGTGCGGGTGGGTCGCGGCGGGGGCCGGGCTTCTGCCCCGCATCCGGCTCGGGTCGGCGCGGGTGTCGTCGCGGCTCGAGATCGCCATGCTGGTCGTCTACGCCATCCTGGCGTCGTATGCATTCGGCCTGATCATGAATCTCTGGTTCTGGCCGTTCGCCGTCGGCTCGGGCACGGGCATCTCGTACCTGCCCGGCGCCCCGCTGGGTCAGAACCTGGTCTCGTTCGGCCTGTACTCCTTCGTGACGTCGACCGCCACCTGGGATACGGTGCGCGCCGCGACGTCGGCGGCGGGCATCCTTCTCGTGGGTCCGGCCGCGCTTGCCGCCCTGCGCCGCGCGAAGGTCGGCCCGGCTCGGGCGACCCGGCAAGCGGGGATCACACGGAGAAGTACCGAGCCTCCGGGTGGTGGAAGACGAACGCGTCTGTCGACTGCTCGGGATGCAGCTGCAGCTCCTCAGACAGTTCGACACCCATCCGCTCGGGCTTGAGCAGCTCGACCACCTTGCGGCGGTCCTCCATGTTCGGGCAGGCGGGGTAGCCGAGTGAGAATCGAGCCCCTCGGTATCGGAGTTTGAACATCCCCTCGATGTCGTCGGGGTCCTCGCCGGCGAATCCGAGGTCGGCGCGGATGCGCGAGTGCCAGTACTCGGCCAGCGCTTCGGTGAGCTGCATGGTGAGACCGTTGAGCTCGAGGTAGTCGCGGTACTTGTTCTCGGCGAACATCTTCGCCGTGAAGGCGTCGACCGTCGAGCCGGCCGTGACGAGTTGGATGCCGACCACGTCGACCTTGCCGCCCGGTTCTTCGCTGCTCGCCTTCGAGCGCACGTAGTCCGCGAGGCAGAGGTGGCGATCACGGCGCTGCCTGGGGAACGTGAAGCGCAGACGCTCCTGACCGAGCGGGCCGCCCGATCCGCCGTCCGGCGCCAGCAGACCGGGCACGCCCAGCACGCCGGTCGGGTCGTCGCCGTGATGGAGCACGACCATGTCGTCTCCCTCGGAGTAGACCGGGAAGTAGCCGTAGGCGACCGAGGCGTCGAGCATGCCCTCGGCCAGGATCCGGTCGAGCCAGTAGCGCAGGCGGGGACGCCCATCGGTCGCCGACCAGTTCCTCGTAGCTCGCGCCATCCTCGTTGCGTCCCGGCTTGAGCCCCCACTGGCCCATGAAGGTGGCGCGCTCGTCGAGGAACGCGGCGTAGTCGCCGAGCGCGACGCCCCGGACGATGCGGGTGCCCCAGAACGGCGGAGCGGGGACGGCGTTGTCGGATGCGACATCCGACCTGGCCGGCATGTTCTCGGGCTCGGTGACCTCCAGCACGGTGCGGGCGTGGATCCGCTTCTTGAGCGGTGGGAGCCCGACCGTCGACGGGCTCGGCTCCGCGGGCGATCGCGACCAGCGGCTCCATCAAGGCGAGACCCTCGAACGCGTCGCGGGCGTATCGCACTTGGCCGTCGAAGAGCGAGGCGAGGTCGTCTTCGACGAAGGTGCGCGTGAGAGCCGCGCCGCCCAGCAGGACCGGCCACTTGGTGCCCAGCCCGCGGGCGTTGCAGTTCGAGCAGGTTCTCTTTCATCACCACGGTCGACTTGACCAGCAAGCCGCTCATCCCGATGACGTCGGCGTTGTGCGCCTCTGCGGCCTCGATGAAGGCGCTCAGCGGCTGCTTGATGCCGATGTTGATGACCTCGTAGCCGTTGTTGGTGAGGATGATGTCCACCAGGTTCTTGCCGATGTCGTGGACATCCCCGCGCACGGTCCCGATCACCATGGTGCCCTTGCCCGCGGCCTCGGTCTTCTCCATGTGCGGCTCCAGCAGAGCCACGGCGGCTTTCATGACCTCCGCGGACTGCAGCACGAACGGCAGCTGCATCTCGCCGCTGCCGAAGCGCTCACCGACCACCTGCATGCCGGCGAGCAGATGAACGTTGACGATGTCGAGCGCGCTCATCCCGTCGGCCATGGCGAGGTCGAGGTCGGCTTCGAGCCCCTTCGGCTCGCCGTCGATGATGCGACGCTCCAGACGCCGGCCGACGGGCAGCGCGGCCAGTTCGGCCGCGCGTTCATCTTTCAAGGCCGCAGAGTCGACGCCGGCGAAGAGATCGAGCAGGGCCGAGAGCGGGTCGTAGCTGAGGTTGCCGTCCGCGTCGTATTCGCGGCGGTCCCAGACGAGGTCGAGGGCGACCTTGCGGCGCTCGTCCGGCACCGACGCGAGCGGGACGATCTTCGCGGCATTGACGATCGCCGAGTCGAGACCGGCCTCCACCGCCTCGTGCAGGAATACCGAGTTCAGCACGGAGCGCGCTGCGGGGTTCAGGCCGAATGAGATGTTCGAGACCCCGAGCGTGGTGTGGATGCCGGGATACTTCGCGGTGATCTGCCGGATCGCCTCGATGGTCTCGATCGCGTCGCGCCGGGTCTCCTCCTGCCCGGTCGCGATCGGGAAGGTCAGGGCGTCGACGATGATGTCGTCGACGCGCATCCCCCACTCGTTCACCAGCGTGTCGACCAGCCGGGACGCGATTCTCACCTTGTTCTCGGCGGTGCGCGCCTGGCCATCTTCGTCGATGGTCAGGGCGATGACCGCGGCGCCGTGCTCCTTGACGAGGGGCATGATGCGGCCGAACCGGGATGCCGGGCCCTCGCCGTCTTCGAAGTTCACCGAGTTGACGACGGGCCGGCCGCCGATCAGCTCCATTCCGGCCTGAAGCACCGCCGGCTCGGTGGAGTCGACGACGAGCGGAAGCGTGGACGCGCTCGCCAGCCGCGAGACGGCTGCTCGGATGTCGGCGACGCCGTCGCGCCCGACGTAGTCCACGCAGACGTCGAGCAGGTGCGCGCCCTCGCGCACCTGGCTGCGCGCGATGTCGACGCAGTCGTCCCAGCGGTCCTCGAGCATCGCCTGGCGGAACGCGAGCGATCCGTTCGCGTTGGTGCGCTCCCCGATCGCCAAGTACGAGGCGTCCTGGTTGAAGCCCACGTGCTGGTACAGGCTGGCCACGCCCGGGTCTTCCTCGATCGCGCGGGCCAGGGCGCGCGTGCCGCCGACGCGGTCGACGACGGCCTTCAGGTGCGCGGGGGTCGTGCCGCAGCATCCGCCGACCAGTCCGAGGCCGAACTCTTTGACGAACTGCTCGTGCGCGGTCGCCAACTCGTCGGGGGTGAGGGGGTAGCTCGCGCCGTTGGCGCCGAGCACCGGCAGCCCGGCGTTGGGCATGCACATCACGGGGATGTGCGCGAACTTCGAGAGGTGGCGCAGGTGCTCGCTCATCTCGGCCGGGCCGGTCGCGCAGTTCAGACCGATCATGTCGATGCCGAGCGGCTCGAGCGTGGTGAGTGCGGCGGCGATCTCGCTGCCCATCAGCATCGTGCCGGTGGTCTCGACGGTCACCTCGACGAAGATCGGCAGCCGGATGCCGGTTTCGACGATCGCCTGCTTGCAGCCGTTGACCGCCGACTTCGCCTGCAACAGGTCTTGCGAGGTTTCGACGAGCAGCGCGTCGGCGCCGCCCAGGATGAGTCCGCGCGCCTGATCGGCGAAGGTGCTCTTCAGGTTGGCGTATGTGGTGTGACCGAGGCTGGGGAGCTTGGTGCCCGGGCCCATCGATCCGAGCACCCACCGCACCCGGCCGTCCTGCGCCTCGAAACGCTCGACCGTGCGGCGCGCGATCTCGGCACCCGCTCTGGCGAGCTCTTCGATTCGGCTCTCGATGCCGTAGTCCGAGAGGTTCGACCAGTTGGCGCCGAAGGTATTCGTCTCGACCGCGTCGATGCCGGTCTCGAGATAGGTCGCGTGGATGGTTTCGACGATGTCGGGACGGCTGACGTTGAGGATCTCGTTGCAGCCCTCGTGCTGCTGGAAGTCGTCCAGCGTGGGATTGACGTCTTGCAGCATGGTGCCCATCGCGCCGTCGGCGATCACCACCCGACTCTTCAGCGCGTCCAGCAGCTCCTCGGACCGTGCGGGACGCGGGATCGCCGTGATGTCCAAGGAGGGAACGGCCTGGGACGTGAGGGGCATCCGATCAGCGTAATCGGCCCGAACCACACGCACCGGCCCATCAGGGCCGCTCAACTCGGCTGGCCGGCCCGGAGGGCCGTGCCGTTCGACGAGATCAAACGGACCGCAACACCGCCACGACTTTGCCGAGCACCTCGGCCTCGTCGCCCATGATCGGCTCGAACGCCGAGTTGCGGGGAAGCAACCAGGTGTGTCCGTCGCGCTGTCTCAGCACCTTCACCGTCGCCTCGCCATCGAGCATCGCGGCGACGATCTCGCCGTTCTCGGCGGAGCCCTGCTGGCGCACGACAACCCAGTCGCCATCGCAGATCGCCGCATCGATCATCGACTCGCCCACCACCTTGAGCATGAAGAGGTCGCCCTTGCCGACCAGCTGGCGGGGGAGCGGGAAGACCTCGTCGATCTGCTGCTCCGCTGTGATCGGGATGCCGGCCGCGATGCGCCCGACCAGCGGCACCATGGCGGCGTCGGCGACCGAGGGGCCGGAGTTGTCGGCATCCGTCGGCTCCAGTTCGATGAGCACCTCGAGGGCTCGCGGCCGATTGGGGTCGCGACGCAGGTAGCCGCTGAGCTCGAGCTGGTTCAACTGATGGGTGACGCTCGAGAGCGATGCGAGGCCGACCGCGTCGCCGATCTCGCGCATGCTCGGCGGGTAGCCCCGCGACGACACGGAGCGCTGGATCATCTCGAGGATCGCCTGCTGCTTGTCGCTCAGGCTGGTGCGCCTGCGGGTGCCGGTGCGATCCGGGACGTCTGCCTCGCTCATGTCTGCTCCTGCTCCTCGCGTGGCTCTGCTGAGCCGATGTCGGTGGTGGCTGATTCACTCAGTCCCAACGATCGAAACTGTATCCGTTCACGACGGATGCGGCAAACATCTGTTCGAGTGTGTCGCAAGATTCCTGCGGGAATCGCTGGGGAGGACTTGAACATACGTTCGATCGAAGGTATGTTCGGAACACAGGTTCGCATCTGAGCCTCCGGCCGAGGCCCGGATGCGCAACCTGTCCAAGTTCCAGCCGGCCACGCGTCGAACAGGAGTCACGATGAGCACGATCGCCTTTCCGCAGCCGCACCTGCGCATCACCCGCCGTGGTCGTGCCGTGCTGACGCTCCTCATCGCCATTCCCCTGGCCATCGGCGCCGCAGTGACGGGCTTCGACGCGATCGGCGCGGCCGCAGGCACCCAGGGCAGCACTGCCACGTTCCAGTACGTGACCGTCGAGCCCGGTGAGTCGCTCTGGCAGGTGGCTCAGGCGGTCGCTCCGACCGCCGATCCGCGAGAGGTGGTCGCCAACATCCTGAACCTGAACGACCTCGGCTCGGGCGACGTGCAGCCCGGTCAGCGGCTCGCCATCCCGCAGCAGTACGCGCACTGAGCGCGTTCATCGCTCAATAGCCCCCCATGCCGCCCGGCGCGGGCGCCCGACCCCCCTCGGCGCTCGCGCGGGGCGGCCTTTTCGTCACCAATAGGCTGGGACAGTGACCTCGCTCGACGACCTGCCGATCCGCGATGACCTGAGGGGTCAGCACCCGTACGGGGCACCGATGGTCCCGGTGCGCTATGCCCTGAACGTCAACGAGAACACCCACCCGATCCCGGAACCGGTCGCGCGCGACATCGTGGAATCCCTCGCCCGCGCGGTGCTGACCGTCAACCGCTATCCAGATCGCGAGTTCACCGTGCTGCGCGAGAACCTCGCCGCCTACCTCGGCAACGGGATCACTGCCGAACAGGTCTGGGCGGCCAACGGCTCCAACGAGATCATCCAGCAGACGCTCCAGGCGTTCGGCGGTCCGGGTCGCAGCGTGCTGGGCTTCCCCCCGAGCTATTCGATGCACCCGATCATCGCCGCAGGCACGGGCACGGCCTGGGTGACCGCCGCGCGCGATGCCGACTACCGCATCTCGCCCGAAACCGCCGTCGCCGCCATCGAGGCGCAGCATCCCGATCTGGTGTTCTTCTGCGCGCCGAACAACCCGACCGGCACGCCGCTTCCGCTCGCCACCATCGAGGCGGCGTACGACGCCACCGATGGCATCGTGTTCGTGGATGAGGCGTACGCCGAGTTCATGCCGCACGATGCTCCCAGCGCGCTGACCCTGCTGCCGGGACGTGAGCGACTGCTGGTCTCGCGGACGATGAGCAAGGCGTTCGCCTTCGCCGGCGCCAGGCTCGGCTACCTGGCAGCGGACCCGGCGGTCGCCGACGCGCTGAGGCTGGTGCGGCTGCCGTACCACCTCTCGGCTCTGACGCAGGCCGCGGCGATCGCCGCGTTGCACCACGCGCCCGAGATGCTCGCCATGGTCGACGACATCTCCGCTCAGCGCGACCGGATGCTGGTCGAACTGCCCGGGCTCGGATACCGCGTCTTCGACAGCCAGGCGAACTTCGTGCTGTTCGACGGGCTGGACGACCCGGGCGCGACGTTCCGCGCGCTGCTCGAGCGCGACATCCTGGTTCGGGATGTCGGGATCCCCGGGGCTCTGCGGGTGACGGCCGGCACCGCGGACGAGACCTCGTTCTTCCTGCAATCCCTTGCCGATCTGGGACCACGGGGCGCGGTGGAGCTGTGAGCGAAGGCCATTTCTGGCCTTCGCCGCGACCCCAGCGCCGACGACCGTCTCGGTCGTCGGTAGTCTCTTATCCATGGCATCTGGGAGGACTGCGGCCCTGACTCGCGAGACGAGCGAGTCGAGCATCGCCGTGTCGATCGACCTCGATGGAACGGGAACGGCCGACATCCGCACCACCGTTCCCTTCTTCGACCACCTCCTCACGGCGTTCGCCAAGCACTCCCTGGTCGACGTGACCGTGAAGGCGACAGGCGACACCGACATCGACGTGCACCACACCGTCGAAGACACGGCGATCGTGCTCGGCACCGCCATCAAGCAGGCCCTCGGCGACAAGCAGGGAATCGGGCGATTCGGCGACGCGGTGGTCCCGCTCGACGACGCGCTGGCGCAGGCCGTCGTCGACGTCTCCGGCCGCCCGCACCTGGTGCACTCCGGCGAGCCGGAGGGTTTCGAGTACCACCTGATCGGCGGGCACTTCACCGGGTCCATGGTGCGGCACGTCTTCGAGGCGCTGGCGGTGAACGCCGGGCTGACGGTGCACATGCGCCTGCTCGCGGGTCGCGACCCGCACCACATCGCCGAGGCCGAGTTCAAGGCGTTCGCACGCGCGTTCCGCCAGGCGATCGCCCTCGACCCGCGCGTGGTCGGCGTGCCGTCGACGAAGGGCGCGCTGTAGCCGTGCCCGCCGCGCAACCCGCCGTCGTCGTCCTCGACTACGGATCCGGCAACGTGCACTCGGCCGCCAAGGCGCTCGAGGCCGCAGGCGCGCGGGTGGAGTTGACGCGCGACCGCTCGGTCGTGATGGCCGCCGACGGGCTGGTCGTGCCCGGCGTCGGAGCGTTCGCCGCGGTCATGCAGCAGTTGAACGCCGTGCGCGGTGGCGAGTTGATCGGGCGACGGCTCGCGGGCGGCCGCCCGGTGCTGGGCATCTGCGTCGGCATGCAGGTGCTGTTCGAGCGCGGCATCGAGCGTGGGACCGATACCGAGGGCCTGGGAGAGTGGCCGGGACTTGTCGACGAACTCGACGCACCCGTGCTGCCGCACATGGGCTGGAACACGGTCGAAGCTCCTTCAGACTCGATGTTGTTCGAGGGCATCGCCGACGAGCGCTTCTACTTCGTGCACTCCTACGCCGCCCGCAGCTGGGAGTTGGATCCGATCCCCGCCATGATCCGCCCGAAGGTGACCTGGGCCCGCCACGGCGACCGCTTCGTCGCGGCGGCCGAGAACGGACCGCTCTCGGCGACCCAATTCCACCCCGAGAAGTCGGGCGAACCGGGCATCAAACTGCTCGGCAACTGGCTCAGGAGTCTGTAGACGATGACCGAGAACCTCCCCGCGCTGACCCTGCTGCCCGCCGTGGATGTCGCCGACGGCCAGGCGGTGCGCCTCACCCAGGGCGCGGCGGGCAGCGAGACGAGTTATGGCGACCCTCTCGACGCGGCAGAAGCCTGGATCGCGCAGGGCGCCGAGTGGATCCACCTGGTCGACCTCGATGCCGCGTTCGGCCGGGGCGACAACCGCCGCGTGATCGCAGAGGTCATCCACGCGGCGCCGGCGACCGTGAAGATCGAGCTGTCGGGCGGCATCCGCGATGACGCGAGCCTCGACGCGGCGCTGGCGACCGGAGCCGCACGCATCAACCTCGGCACCGCCGCGCTCGAGAACCCGGAGTGGGCGGCCGAGGTGATCGCGCGCCACGGCGACGCGATCGCGGTCGGGCTGGATGTGCGCGGGACGACACTGGCGGCGCGCGGCTGGACGCAGGAGGGCGGAGACCTCTGGGAGGTGCTCGCCCGGCTCGAGGAGGCGGGCTGCTCGCGCTACGTCGTCACCGACGTCACCAAAGACGGCACACTGAAAGGCCCCAACCTCGAGCTGCTGCGCGAGGTGATGGGCCGCACCTCGCGGCCCGTCGTCGCATCCGGTGGTATCTCGAACCTCGGCGACATCGTCGCACTGCGTGAGCTGGTGCCGCTCGGACTCGACGGCGCGATCGTCGGCAAGGCGCTGTACGCCGGGGCGTTCACGCTGATCGAAGCGCTGGATGTCGCCGGCGCGGTGGAGCTATGAGCGAAGGCCATTTCTGGCCTTCGCCGCGACCCCAGCGCGGACGTCCGTCTCGGGCGGCCGGTCACGCTGACTCGGCCGGGGTGCCTTTCGAGGGGCGCGCCTTTCACGAGAACCCGGGCGCCGCAGACGACGGCTCGGCGCCGCCCCTGCTGCTTGAGGCGCTGAAACGCTTTCGCGCGCACGAGGTGGGGGCCGCCGAGGTCGTGGCCGCCGTTCACGGCTCGCGGCTGCTCATCCCGCTGGTCGCCGTGCGTGGTGACGAAGGCGTCGGAGCGCACGGTCAGCTGGTCGACAAGACCCAGGAGCTATCGATCGTGACCGTGGCCGGCCCCGACGGGCGCCACGTCCTGCCCGCCTTCACCTCGGTGGCCGCCTTGTCCGTGTGGGATGCCGAGGCGCGGCCGATCCCGATCGACGCAGCCCGCGTGGCGCTGGCCGCCGCGTCCGAGGGAACGCCGCTGATCGTGCTCGACCCGGGATCGCCGACCGAGTTCGCGATCCGATCCCCGGCGTTCGAGGCGGTCGCGACGGGTTCGGCGTGGACGCCGAGCTACGCAGACGAGGCCGTGCTCGACGCGTTCCTGTCGGGCGGGGCTGTCGAGCCGGCGCTGCGCGCGATCCAACTGGCGCCCGGCGACCCCGACGCTCGCCTCGCCGGGCCGGAGCTGCTGGTGCAACTCTCGGTGCGCTCGGGTCTGGAGAAGGACGAGCTCGATGCGCTGCTGGCGCGCCTGCAGGCATCCTGGGCGGCGGATCCGGTCATCGCCGCACGGGTCGACTCGATCGGCGTGCGGGTCGACCGGGTCTAGCGCGATCCTCTCGCCGTCGCACTCACGCGCATGCCGAGTTGCTCGAGACAGCGATGCGCAGTGAACTCAGTTCACTGCGCCTGTCCACTTCTCGCCCGGCCCCTTGCCGATCGGGTCGGGGAACGGCGACGCCTCGCGGAAGGCGAGCTGCAGACTGCGAAGACCGTCGCGCAACGGACGGGCGTGCTGGTCTCCGACGCTCGGGGCGGCGGCCGTGACCAGTCCAGCGAGCGCGTCGATCAGCTTGCGGGCCTCGTCCAGGTCGAGCTGAGTGCTCAGGGTCGTCGGCCAGGCCGACCTTCACGGCGGCGGCGCTCAGCAGGTGCACCGCGACGGTGTTGATCACCTCGACGGCCGGGACATCCGCGATGTCGCGGGCCTCCTCGAGCGCGTCCGCCTCCAGGTACTCTTCGGCCACGAACGCATCCTCTGCTAGTCTTATGCGGGCTCCGGGGCCAGATCCCCGGAAACGAAGTGGAGAAATCCCACCCGCTGACCGCATCTCAAGGTTAGCCGGGTCAGTTGCACCCCGCCGTTCGGCTGCGCGAGCATCCATCCGGTAGCCAGGGTGTTTGGCAGCTGAATGCTGCGGAGTTTCTTCCTTTCGTGCAACAGAACAGCCAGCGGAGCGGCGCGACCGCGCTCGTGCCGCGAAGCGGGTTCGCCGGGCGATGACCGGCGAACAAGACGAACACTGACGAAAGGAACATCGCATCAGCGATCCCAGAACGAACGACCGGATCCGCGTCCCCGAGGTCCGCCTCGTCGGACCCAACGGGGAACAGGTCGGCGTCGTCCGCATCGAAGACGCCTTGCGCCTGGCGCAGGAAGCCGACTTGGACTTGGTCGAGGTCGCTCCCGACTCCAAGCCGCCGGTCGTCAAGATCATGGACTACGGCAAGTTCAAGTACGAACAGGCCCAGAAGCTCAAAGAAGCGCGTCGCAACCAGGCGAACACCATCCTCAAAGAGGTCAGGTTCCGCCTCAAGATCGACGTGCACGACTACGAGACGAAGCGCAAGCGCGCCGAGGGCTTCCTGCAGTCCGGCGACAAGGTCAAGGCCATGATCCTGTTCCGCGGCCGCGAGCAGTCGCGTCCCGAGCAGGGTGTGCGTCTTCTGCAGAAGTTCGCAGAGGATGTCGCCGAGTACGGCAGCGTCGAGTCCACCCCGATGATCGATGGCCGCAACATGGTCATGGTGATCGGCCCGCACAAGAACAAGTCGGACGCCAAGGCCGAGGCCAACGCCAAGCGCGCGCAGGCCAGAGCCCGCAACACGCCGGAGGCCGAGGCGCCTGCACCGGACGAGGCGCCCGCTCCGAAGGCTGCGGCTCGCGAAGGCACCCCCGCGAAGACCACCCCCGCGAAGACCACCACCACGAAGACCACCACCACGAAGACGGCCGCCGCCAAGGCGACCGCGACGAAGACAGAGGACGAGTAATGCCCAAGCAGAAGACGCACTCCGGTGCGAAGAAGCGTTTCAAGCTCACCGGTACCGGCAAGGTCCTCAAGCAGGGTGCCGGCATGCGCCACCACCTCGAGGTGAAGTCCTCGCGCGAGACCCGCCGCCTGAACAAGGACGTCGTGCTCGCCCCGCAAGACGCCAAGGTCATCAAGAAGCTTCTCGGCAAGTAGCCAGAACCCACATCCAGAAGGAACGAAGAAATGGCACGTGTCAAGAGAGCGGTCAACGCCGCCAAGAAGCGCCGCACCATCCTCGAGCGCGCAGAGGGCTACCGCGGTCAGCGGTCGCGCCTGTACCGCAAGGCCAAGGAGCAGGTCACTCACTCGCTCGTCTACTCCTACCGCGACCGCCGCGCCAAGAAGGGCGAGTTCCGTCGTCTGTGGATCCAGCGCATCAACGCCGCGGCCCGCGCGAACGGCATGACATACAACCGCCTCATCCAAGGTCTCGGCATCGCCGGGATCGAGGTGGACCGCCGCATCCTGGCCGACCTGGCGATCAACGAGCCCGCGACCTTCGCCGGCCTGGTGGCCGCCGCCAAGGCCGCGCTGCCCGCGGACGTGAATGCCAAGAGCGAGGCTGCTGCGTAGTCAGCACCCACCGAAACGCGCGCGACGCGGATGCCGAAGAACGCTCGGCATCCGCGTCGTCGCCGTTTCAGCACCGAACGTTCACCTGCGCGCCTTAGCCTGACACCGTGATCGACAACCCCCGTTCTCCGCGCGTGCGCGCCGTGGCCAAGCTGGCCAAGCGCAGCGCGCGTGAAGAGACCGGGCTGTTCCTCGTCGAAGGGCCGCAGGCGGTGTCCGAGGCGCTCGCGTTCCGCGCCGGGCTCGTGGTCGACCTGTTCATGACCCGAGCCGCGATGGACCGCTACGGCGACATCGGGAGGGCGGCCGCCGCATCCGGAATCGAGCCCGAATCGGTCAGCGATCACGTGCTCGAGACGATGGCAGACACGGTCACCCCGCAGGGCGTGGTCGCCGTCGTGCGGCAGTTCCCCGTGACCGTGAAAGAGCTGCTCTCGGCAGGCTCGAAGCTCATCGCGATCCTCGACGAGGTGCGCGACCCGGGCAACGCGGGCACCATCATCAGGGCAGCGGATGCCGCGGGCGCCGACGGCGTGATCCTCACCGGCAAGAGCGTTGACGCCTACAACCCGAAGGTCGTGCGTTCGACGACCGGGTCGCTCTTCCATGTCGGCATCGCCCAGGGCGGGGGGTTGGACGCGGCAGTCAAAGCCGCGAAGAGCGCCGGCATGCGGGTGCTCGCGGCCGACATCGCAGGCGACGACCTGCCGACCCTGCGCGCAAGGCTCGCGGAGCCGACCGCGTGGTTGTTCGGCAACGAGGCCCACGGGCTCAGTGAGGAATCGCTGCGCCTCGCCGACGCGATCGTGAAGGTGCCGATCTACGGGCACGCCGAGTCACTGAACCTGGCGACGGCCGCATCCGTGTGCCTGTACGAGTCGGCCTTCGCGCAGCGCGCCTAGTTCGGTGGCTGCACCTGCATCGGGAACGCTCCCCGGCGGCAACATGAATCACGTGCGCCGGGTGGGTGAGCTCGTTCAGCGCGACGCCGGCCCGTGGACGCCGACGGTGCACCGCTACTTGGAGCACCTGCATCGGCGCGGGATCACGGGGATTCCGCGGCCTGTCTCGTTCGATGCGGGCCATGAGATGCTGACCTTCGTCGCAGGCACAGTCCCCGAATACCCGCTCCCGGCGTGGGTGTGGTCGGACGCGGTTCTGGAGGCCGGCGCACGGATGCTCCGTCGCATCCATGACGCGTCGCTCGACTTCGACCTGGCAGACGCCGTGTGGCAGAGTCCCGCCCGGGTGTCCGGTGAGGTGATCTGCCACAACGACTTCGCCCCGCACAATCTGGTCTTCGACCACGGCGTGCTGACGGGCGCGATCGATTTCGATCGATGCTCTCCGGGAAGCCGCCTCTGGGATCTCGCCTACTTCGCGACGAGGGCGGTTCCTCTGGGCAGCGGTGGCGACCTCTCTCAGATCCGTCGACGCCTCGACCTGCTCCTGTCGACGTACGGGACGTCCGCGAGCCGGGCCGAACTCCTCCAGGTCGCGCTGGTCCGTTTGCATGACATCGCAGATTTCACGACCGAGCGGGCGACGGCGCTCGCGAACCCTGAACTTCTGGACCACGTCGTCGGCTACCGGGCCGATGCGGAGTTCGTGTCGCAGCTGCTCGCCGAAGAGACCCGCTCATCCTTCATGAACCGCGCCAGCCCGCGAGCGGCGTGCGGCGGCGCCGCGGCGCCTCAGTAAGCTTGTGACTCGTGCCAGACGCTCCCCAGATCACCGAGAAAGCGGTCGAATCCGCCGTGACGGCGGCACTTGCCGCCATCTCGGCAGCGAGTGATTCCGCCGCTCTGAAAGTCGCGCGCGCCGCGCATTCCGCCGAGGGATCGCCGCTCGCGAGCTTCAACGCGGCGATCCGCAATCTGCCGGGCGACCAGAAGGCCGCGGCCGGCCAGCTCGTGGGCGGCGCCCGCGCCCGGGTGAACGAGGCGTTCGCTGCGCAGGAGTCGGTCATCCTCGCCGCCGAGGAGGCGGCTCAACTCGCGGCCGAAGCCGTCGATGTGACCGCGGTTGCCACGCGCTGGCGTGCCGGGGCACGGCATCCGCTCAGCCTGCTGATGGAGCAGATGAGCGACCTGTTCATCTCGATGGGCTGGGAGATCGGCGAGGGTCCAGAGCTCGAGCACGAGTGGTTCAACTTCGACGCCCTGAACTTCGACGAGGACCACCCGGCCCGCGCGATGCAAGACACCTTCTACGTCGACCCGGTCGAGCGCCATCTGGTGCTGCGCACGCATACCAGCCCGGTGCAGATCCGTTCGCTGCTGACCCGGCCGCTGCCGGTCTACGTCGCCGCCGTCGGGCGCGTGTACCGCACCGACGAGCTGGATGCCACGCACACCCCGGTCTTCCACCAGATCGAGGGCATCGCCATCGATAAGGGCCTGACGATGGCCAACCTGCGGGGAACCCTCGAGCACATGGCGCACTCGCTGTTCGGCGAGGGCGCGCAGATCCGTTTGCGCCCGAACTACTTCCCGTTCACCGAGCCCAGCGCCGAGATGGACGTCTGGGTCGAGAACGCCAAGGGCGGCCCGCGCTGGATCGAATGGGGCGGCTGCGGCATGGTCAACCAGAACGTGCTGCGCTCAGCCGGCATCGACCCCGAGGAATACCAGGGCTTCGCCTTCGGCATGGGCGTCGACCGCACCCTGATGTTCCGCAACGGGCTCACCGACATGCACGACATCGTCGAGGGCGATGTGCGCTTCTCGCAGCAGTTCGGGATGGTGGTCTGATGCGCGTCCCGCTGAGCTGGCTGGGGGAGTGGGTCGACCTGCCCGAGGACGTGTCGCTCGAGAGCGTGCACGAGGCACTCGTGAGAGTCGGATTCGAAGAGGAAGACGTCCACACCTTCGACGTCACCGGTCCGGTCGTCGTGGGCCAGGTTCTCTCGGTCGAGCCGGAGCCGCAGAGCAACGGCAAGACCATCAACTGGTGCCAGGTGGATGTCGGCGAGGCCGAGCCGCGTGGCATCGTCTGCGGCGCCCACAACTTCGCCGCGGGCGACAAGGTCGTGGTGACGCTGCCGGGTGCGGTGCTGCCCGGCCCGTTCCCGATCGCTGCCCGAAAGACCTACGGCCACACCTCCGACGGCATGATCGCCTCGGCGCGCGAGCTCGGCCTGGGCGAGGAGCACGACGGCATCCTGCGGCTCGCCGCGCTGGGACTCGACGACGCGCCGGTGGGTGCCGACGCCATCCACCTGCTCGGACTGGATGACGCGGCGATCGAGATCAACGTGACCCCCGACCGCGGCTACGCCTTCTCGATCCGTGGGGTGGCGCGCGAGTACAGCCACTCGACGGGAGCGGCGTTCCGCGATCCGGCGCTCGCCGTGACGGTGACGCCGGGCACCGGGTTCGACGTGTCGATCGACGACGAGGCGCCGATCCGCGGCACCGTCGGCTCGCGCGTGTTCACCACGCGCGCCGTGCGGGGCGTCGACGTGACGCGGCCGACGCCGCCGTGGATGGTGGCGCGCCTGGCCCTGGCGGGCATGCGCTCCATCTCGCTCCCGGTGGACATCACCAACTACGTGATGCTCGAGCTCGGTCAGCCGATCCACGGCTACGACCTCGGCACCCTGACCGGCGGGCTCGTGGTGCGCCGGGCGCGGTCGGGTGAGACGCTGACCACCCTCGACGGTGTCGTGCGCACCCTCTCACCCGAAGATCTGCTGATCACCGACGGCTCGGGTCCGATCGGCCTGGCCGGGGTGATGGGCGGTGGCGCGACCGAGATCTCGGACGCCACCACCGACATCCTGATCGAGGCGGCCCACTTCGACCCGGTGAGCATCGCCCGAACCGCTCGGCGCCACAAGCTGCCGAGCGAGGCGTCGCGCCGTTTCGAACGCGGTGTCGACCCGGCGCTCGGCCCCGCCGCGGCGCAGCGCGTGGTCGACCTGCTGGTGTCGCTCGCCGGTGGCACCGCCGACGCGCTCGGCTCGGAGTTCGACGCGTATCCGGCTCCGGCGGCGATCGCCTTCGACCCCGCCAAGCCGGCCTCGGTCATCGGCGTCGAGTACAGCGAGGCCGAGGTGCGCGACTCGCTCGTGATGATCGGCGCGAGCGTCGAGTCGACGGCGGGTGGTCGCTGGGCGGTCACGCCGCCCTCGTGGCGCCCCGATCTCACCGACGAGCTCACGCTGGTCGAGGAGGTCGCGCGCCTGGTCGGCTACGACCGCATCCCCTCGGTGCTGCCGATCGCCCCACCCGGGCGCGGCCTCACCCGCGCGCAGTCCGCCCGCCGTCGCGCGGCTGCGACGCTGGCCGCCGCGGGCGCGACCGAGGTGCTCGCCTACCCGTTCAGCTCGGCGGCGATGGTGTCGCTGTTCGATCCGGATGCGCCGGCCATGAAGCTGGCGAACCCGCTGGACCCGCAGACCGGACTGCTGCGCCGCTCGATGCTTCCCGGTCTGATCGAAATCGCCCGCCGCAACCTCTCTCGCGGGATGACCGACCTGGCGCTGTTCGAACTCGGCACGGTGTTCCTGCCGGAGGCCGGGGTCGTCTATGGCACGGACTTCATTCCGGTCGGCGATCAGCGGCCGGACGATGCCACCGTCGAGACGCTGAATGCGAGCATCCCGCCGCAGCACTGGCATGTCGGAGCGCTGTTCCTGGGTGACGCACTGGCCAAGCAGCCTGGTGCGGCTGCCGTTCCGGCAGGTCTGAACGACGCGCTCGACGTCGTTCGACAGCTGTCGGTGGCGCTGGCGGTCGATGTCACGATCTCGGGGGGCGCGCATCCTTCCCTGCACCCGGGACGCACGGCGCAGTTGTCGGTGGGCAATCGCGTGGTCGGGGTTGCCGGCGAACTGCTGCCCTCCGTCGCGCGCGAGCTCGACCTGCCGCGCGTCGTCGCGCTCGTGGAGCTCGACCTCGACGCGCTCCTGGAGCTCGGCGAACGGCGGGCCGCGTCGGCCCCGCTCGGCACCCTCCCGGCGGCCACCCAGGATCTGTCATTGGTGGTGCCGCTCGAGGCATCGGCCGGCGAGGTCCTGGCCGCCGTTGTCTCGGGGGCGGGGGCGCTGCTCGAAGACGCGCGTCTCGTCGATGACTACCGCGGCAGCGGATTGCCAGACGGCCGTAAGTCGCTGACCTTCGCCCTGCGCTTCCGCGCCCCCGACCGAACTCTCACGGCCGCCGAGGCGAGCGAGGCGAAGCTGGCCGGTGCGGCGCGAGCGGGCGAATTGTTCGGCGCCACCATCAGGGAATAGCACAACCGCATTTCGGTTCGCGCTCAATTTGGCGCGAACCGAAATAGCGATTCGGAGCCCGCGGCACCGGGGGCGCAGGCAGATGCGGCACGGTTACTTCGTTCCGCCGCCGAGCAGTCCGCTGAGCAGGCCGCCGACCATCTGCTGCGTGTTCGGGTCGGAGAGCAGGCCGCCCAGCATCCCGCCGAGGTCGACGCCACCCGACGCGGCCGGTGTCGTCGTCTTCTTCTTGGCAGGCGCCGCAGCGGTCTTCGGCGCCAGCATCTGCGTCGCGATGAACGACAGCACGATGGGCGCGACGATCGGCAGCACCTGCTTGATGATGTCCATGGTCACGTTCGGCTTCGGATGGGCATCCGCCAGCTTTGCCGCGACCTGGTCGGTGTTGTCGCCGAACACGTGCTTGACGATCTTCGCGCCGTCGTTGGTGTCGATCTCGTCCACGCTCTTGGGGGTGGTGGTGTGGCTGCCGAGAGCCTTCTCGAGGGATGCCGACCCCGACGAGGTGGAGGCGTTCGCCGCCAGTCCGCCGATCAGTCCGGGGAGCACCTGCTTGACGGCCGCGTCGGCGACGTCTTCGGGGATTCCGAGCTTCTTGGCGATGTCGCCAACCGGCACCATATCGAGCACAGCATTGAGGTCTGTCATGATTCCCCGTCTCTTCGGCGCGCTCACTTCGAGCGGCGCTCGAGCACCAGATTAGTGCTCGCGGCCCGCGGGGCAGTATGGTCGTTTTCATGCAGAACACGACGATCGAACTCCGGGGCGCAGCGCTCCGTCGAGTCCGTCGTGCGCGCCGACTCGGGGCGACGCCGCGCCGCTGACTCGTTCAGCTTTCTTCGCGTGACGTCGCCGCTCCGACCACGTCCCGTCGAACCCTAAGGTTGAACCCATGTCGCTGTCCGTCGCCGTCGCCGGCGCAAGCGGATACGCCGGAGGCGAGCTGCTGCGGCTGCTCTCGCAGCATCCGGATCTCGAAGTCACCACGGTCACCGCGTTCCAGAACGCCGGCCAACCGCTCGCCGTCGTGCAGCCCCATCTGCGCTCACTTGCGCACTTGACCTTGCAAGAGACCACGCCCGAGGTGCTCGCCGGTGCCGACGTGGTCTTCCTCGCGCTGCCGCACGGCGCCTCGGGCGCCATTACGGCGCAGCTTCCGGATGACGTGCTCGTTGTCGACTGCGGCGCCGATCACCGGCTCACCGACCCTGCCGCGTGGGCCGAGTTCTACGGCGGCGAGTACTTCGGGGCGTGGAACTACGGCTTGCCGGAGCTGATCGTGGGTGCGAGCGGCGAACGCCAGCGCGACAACCTGGTCGGCGCCACCCGGATCGCCGTTCCCGGCTGCAACGTGACCGCGATCACCCTGGGGCTCGCGCCCGGCGTCGCAGCCGGGGTGATCGAGCCCCACGACCTGGTCAGCGTTCTCGCCGTCGGCACCTCGGGCGCGGGCAAGAGCCCGAAGGCCGAGTTGCTGGCGAGCGAGGTCGCGGGCTCGGCATCCGCCTATCAGGTCGGTGGGACGCACCGGCACAACCCCGAGATCGTCCAGAACCTGACCGCCGCCGGCGGAGTCGGGGTGACCATCTCGTTCACGCCGGTGCTCGTTCCGATGTCGCGCGGCATCCTCGCCACCTCGACCGCCCGGCTCGCCCTGGGCGTCACGGAGAGGGAGGTGCGCGCGGCCTGGGAGGACGCATGCGCCGACGAACCCTTCGTGCACGTGCTGCCGTCCGGGCTGTTCCCGCGTTCCGGCGACACCACGGGCGCCAACACCGCGCTCATCGGCCTCGCCGTCGACGAACGGGCGGGCCGCGTCGTGGTGATCAGCGCCCTCGACAATCTGGTCAAGGGCACGGCGGGCGCGGCCATCCAGTCGGCCAACATCGCGCTCGGGCTGCCCGAGGCGACCGGACTTCCCGTGAATGGAGTGGCGCCGTGAGCGTGACCAGCCCCGCAGGATTCGAGGCCGCCGGCGTGCGTGCCGGCCTGAAGGCGTCCGGCAACCCCGACCTGGCGCTGGTCGTCAACCGCGGTCCTCTGACTAGCGCGGGCGCGGTCTTCACCAGCAACCGCGCCCAGGCCAACCCGATCATCTGGTCCAAACAGGTCATCGCCGACGGGCAGGTGAGCGCGATCGTGCTCAACTCGGGCGGAGCGAACTGCTTCACCGGGGCGCAGGGCTTCCAGACCACGCACGCCACCGCCGAGGCCGTCGCCGCGGAACTCGGGGTCAGCGCCGGCGATGTGCTGGTGTGCTCGACCGGACTGATCGGCGAGCAACTCCCGGTCGACAAGCTGGTGGCCGGCGTCGGTGCGGCTGCAGCGGCCCTCTCCGCCGATGGCGGGATGGATGCCGCCACCGCCATCATCACGACCGACACCCACCCGAAGACGGCGGTCGTATCGTGCGACGGCTGGAGTCTCGGCGGCATGGCGAAGGGCGCCGGCATGCTGGCACCCGGGCTCGCCACCATGCTCGTCGTGATCACCACCGACGCGGCGCTCGACTCACCCGCGCTCGACTCCGCGTTGCGTGCCGCGACCCGCGTCAGCTTCGACCGGCTCGACAGCGACGGCTGCATGTCGACCAACGACCAGGTGACGCTGCTGGCGAGCGGGGCATCCGGGATCACGCCGTCGACCGAGGAATTCACCGCAGCGCTGATCGAGCTCACGCTCGACCTCGCCAAGCAGCTGCAATCGGATGCCGAGGGCGCGAGCCACGACATCGCGATCGAGGTGGTCAACGCGGCGTCCGAGGATGACGCCGTCGAGGTCGGCCGCTCGGTCGCGCGCAACAACCTGTTCAAGGCGGCCGTCTTCGGCAACGATCCGAACTGGGGTCGCGTGCTGGCGGCGATCGGAACGACGCAGGCGCCCTTCGATCCCTACGCGGTCGACGTCAGCATGAACGGCGTGCGGGTGTGCTCGAACGGCGCCCCCGACCGCCCGCGCGACGAGGTGGATCTCACCCCGCGAGCCGTGCACGTGCTGATCGATCTCAAGGCTGGGAATGCCGACGCCACGATCCTGACCAACGACCTCACGCACGACTACGTGCACGAGAACTCGGCGTACGCCTCATGACCGACGAGAAGGTGTACGCCACCGACCCGCGCCTCGCCCATGCCGAGGCGAAAGCCGCCACCCTCATCGAGAGCCTGCCGTGGCTGCGGCAGTTCGCCGGCAAGGTCATCGTGGTCAAGTTCGGTGGCAACGCCATGGTCGACGAGGCTCTGCAACGGGCCTTCGCCGAAGACATGGTCTACCTGCGGCATGTCGGCATCAAGCCGGTCGTGGTGCACGGCGGCGGGCCGCAGATCACCGCGATGCTCGAGCGGCTGGGCATCCCGAGCCAGTTCGTCGGAGGGTACCGGGTGACCACGCCCGAGACGATGGAGGTCGTGCGCATGGTGCTGACCGGCCAGGTCAGTCGCGAGTTGGTCACCATGATCAACGAGCACGGCCCCCTGGCCTCGGCGATCTCGGGCGAGGACGCCGGGCTGTTCCGCGGCGCGCGGCGCGGGGTGCTTGTCGACGGGGACATGGTTGATGTCGGACTGGTCGGCGACGTGGTCGAGGTCGATCCGGTCGCGGTGCTGGCGGAAGTGGATGCCGGCCGCATCCCGGTCGTGTCGTCGATCGCGCCCGACATCGAGGTGCCCGGTCAGTCGCTCAATGTGAACGCCGACTCGGCCGCGGCTGCGCTCGCCGTGGCGCTCGGCGCCGCCAAGCTGGTCGTGCTCACCGATGTCGAGGGTCTCTACCGCGACTGGCCCGACCGGGAATCGCTGGTGTCGGTCATCGGCACCACCGAGCTCATCGGCCTGCTTCCGCACCTGGAGAGCGGCATGATCCCCAAGATGACGGCCTGCCTCGAGGCGGTCGAGCGGGGGAGTGCCCAAGGCGGCCGTCATCGACGGACGGCGCCCGCATTCGATCCTGCTCGAGATCTTCACGGATGCCGGCATCGGCACCGAGGTGGTGCCGGCATGAACGCGCTGAACGGGTCGAGCAGCCACGACGCGACGTATCGGGACCGGTGCTCCGACGCGATGATGAAGACGATCCCATCGCCGCTCGCCGTGCTCGTCCGGGGCGAGGGCGCCCGGGTGTGGGACGTCGAGGGCGCCGAGTACCTCGACTTCCTCGCCGGCATCGCGGTCAACTCGCTCGGTCACGCGCACCCGGTCTTCGTGGATGCCGTGTCGCGCCAGGCGGCGACCCTCGCGCACGTCTCGAACTACTTCGCCTCGCCACCCGAGTTCGAGCTCGGCGGAGCGGCTCCTACGACTCACCGGCGGCCGGCGGGTCTTCTTCGGCAACTCGGGCGCCGAGGCGATCGAGGCCGCGATCAAGCTGGCTCGGCGCACCGGTCGCCCGCGCATCCTCGCGCTCGATGGCGCCTTCCATGGCCGGACGACGGGAGCCGCCGCGCTCACCGGCAAGCCGTCGATGCGGCAGCCCTTCGAACCGCTGCTGCCAGGAGTCGAGCACATCGCGCCGACCGTCGAGGCGCTCGAGGTGGCGATCGGCGACGATGTCTCGGCGCTCTTCGTCGAGCCGATCCAGGGCGAAGCGGGCGTGCTGGATCTGCCCGCCGGCTACCTCGAGGCCGCCCGCCGACTCACCCAGCGCCACGGAGCGCTGCTGATCCTCGATGAGATCCAGACCGGTGCGGGCCGGACCGGCGACTGGTTCGCCTACCAGCGCGACCTACCGGCCGGAGCCCTCCCGGATGCCATCACTCTCGCCAAGGGAATCGGCGGCGGGTTCCCGATCGGCGCGCTGGTGGCGTTCGGCGCTGCGGCGGAGCTGCTGCAGCCCGGTCAGCACGGCACCACCTTCGGCGGCAACCCGCTGGCCACGTCCACGGCGAATGCGGTGCTCGGCGAGATCGAGCGCGCGGGCCTGGTCGAGAACGCGCGGCTGCGCGGCGAGCAGTTGCGCGCCGCGATCCTCGGGATCGAATCGCCGCTGATCACCGACATCCAGGGCCGCGGACTGCTGCTCGGCATCGGACTCAGCGCACCGGTCGCCGGAGCGGTCGCCGCACGAGCGCTGGCCATGGGACTGATCGTCAACGCCGCAAGCGAGAACCGCATCCGGATCGCGCCGCCCCTGATCATCGGCGACGCCGAGGTCGCCGAGTTCACCGCCCTCTTCACCCGAGCCCTGTCCAGCATTGCCGACCCGAACGATGGAGCCACCGCATGACCAGGCACTTTCTGCGCGACGACGACATCAGCCAGACCGAGCAGAGCGACATCCTCGATCTCGCCGAGGCCATCAAGGCCGACCGGTGGGGCAGGAAGCCGCTCGCCGGACCGCAGACCGTCGCCGTCATCTTCGACAAGTCGTCGACGCGCACCCGGGTGAGCTTCGCCGTCGGCATCGCGGATCTCGGCGGCAGCCCGCTCATCATCTCGACCGCGAACAGTCAGCTCGGCGGCAAAGAGAGCCCGACCGACACGGCTCGGGTGCTCGAGCGGCAGGTTGCCGCGATCGTCTGGCGCACCTACGCGCAGTCCGGGCTCGAACAGATGGCGCTCGGTACGACGGTGCCGGTGGTCAACGCACTCAGCGACGACTTCCACCCCTGCCAGTTGCTGGCCGACCTGCTGACGATCCGCGAGCACAAGGGCACGCTGGCCGGGCTCACCGTGACCTTCCTCGGCGACGGCGCGAGCAACATGGCGCAGAGCTACCTGCTGGCCGGGGCAACGGCCGGCATGCACGTGCGGGTGGCGGCGCCCGAGGAGTTCAGCGCCGCCGACGAGGTGGTGGCGGATGCCGACGCGCGCGCGGCTCAGACCGGTGGGTCGGTCGCGCTGTACACCGACCCGAACGAGGCGGTCGCCGGTGTGGACGTCGTGGTCACCGACACCTGGGTCTCGATGGGCAAGGAGGACGAGAAGGCGCACCGCGTCGCCACCTTCGGCGGCTACCAGGTGACCACCGAGCTGATGGCCCTGGCCAAGCCCGACGCCCTGTTCCTGCACTGCCTGCCCGCCGACCGCGGGTACGAGGTGACCGCCGAGGTCATCGACGGGCCGCAGAGCGTCATCTGGGACGAGGCCGAGAACCGACTCCACGCCCAGAAGGCGCTGCTGGTCTGGCTGCTCGAGCGGGCCGGCTAGGCCTCAGGAGCCGGCGACATAGCTGTTCAGCAGCGCCGAATCCGATGACACGACAATGATGAGAGCAACCCAGAAGATGACCGCGGCGACGACTCCGATGACCAGGGGGATCCAGAACACGACGATCCTGCCGCGGATCATCAACAGGATGCTGAGTCCGAGCGCGAGCAGGTACAGCACGACGTGGCTGACCGTGATCACCGCGGGCGCGGCACCGGGATGGAGATCCCCGCTCAGTCCCTGCTGCGCGAGCGCGCTTTTCAGGACGTCGGGCTGGGTGAACGCCCAGGCGTACAGCAGCCCGATCGACATCCCGATCAGGCCGAGGACGAGCAGAATGCAGGTGAGCACGATGTCCCAGGTGCGGCGCGTGCGAACGGGCGGTGCGTATGCGGGTGCGCCGTACGCCGGCGCCCCGTACGCCGGTACCCCGTACGCCGGCGCTCCGTATGCCGGCGCTCCGGGTGCCGCGGTGGCGGGCGCCGCAGGAGCGGCCGGATACCCGGGAACCCCGTACGGGTTCGTCGCGTCGACCGGGGCGTACTCGCCGTACTGCGGCACCTCGGGCCGCGGGGGCTCGGGAGCTGCCGGCGGAGCGGGCGGTGCCTGCGGTGGTGCGGGGGGAGCCGTCGGCGGCATCGGCGGATCGGACGGACGGGACGGGTCTGAGTTCTGGTCCGGCATGCGCCCACCCTATCCAAGACCGGCGCTCCACGAGCCGAGCGACGATCGGCTCTGCCCTGAGCCGAATCTAGACTGAACACCGACCCAAGGAGACATCCCTCATGACAGAACGCGTCGTCCTCGCCTATTCGGGCGGACTCGACACCTCGGTCGGCATCGGCTGGCTGCACGACGCCACCGGCAAAGACGTGGTGGCCCTCGCGGTCGACGTCGGCCAGGGCGGCGAGGACATGGACGACATCCGCCAACGCGCCCTGGACTGCGGCGCGGTCGAGGCGATCGTCGTCGATGCGAAGGAGGAGTTCGCCAACGACTTCCTGATGCCCGCGCTGAAGGCCAACGCGCTCTATCAGAAGCGCTACCCGCTGGTCTCCGCACTGAGTCGCCCGGTGATCGCGCGTCACCTGGCACGCGTGGCGCGCGAGCTCGGCGCCGACTCGGTCGCCCATGGCTGCACGGGCAAGGGCAACGACCAGGTGCGATTCGAAGCCGCCGTCGCGGCGCTGGCGCCCGAACTGACCAGCATCGCGCCGATCCGCGACCTGGCGCTCACGCGCGACAAGGCCATCGCATACGCCGAGGAGCACGGGCTGCCGATCAAGCAGTCCAAGAAGAATCCGTACTCCATCGACAAGAACGTCTGGGGCCGCGCCGTCGAGACCGGCTTCCTCGAAGACCCGTGGAACGCGCCGATCGAGGACCTCTACGAGTACACCAGGATCCCGACCACGACGGCCCGGCCGACGAGGTCACGATCACCTTCACCGCGGGCATCCCGACGGCGATCGACGGCGCAGCCGTCACCCCGCTGCAGGCGGTCGAGCAGCTCAACGTGCTCGCCGGCAGGCACGGCATCGGCCGGATCGACATCGTCGAGGACCGCCTGGTCGGCATCAAGAGCCGCGAGGTCTACGAGGCTCCCGCGGCTCTCGCCCTCATCGCGGCCCACGAGGAGCTCGAGAACCTCACCCTCGAGCGTGACGTGAACCGCTTCAAGCGCGGCATCGAGGCCGAGTGGGCGACCCTGGTCTACGAGGGGCTCTGGTATTCGGGGCTCAAGCGCAGCCTCGACGTCTTCATCGACCACACCCAGGAGGTGGTGAGTGGCGAGATCCGGCTGAGCCTGCAGGGCGGTCGCGCTACCGTGACGGGTCGCAAGAGCCCGAAGAGCCTGTACGACTTCGACCTGGCGACCTACGACACGGGCGACACCTTCGATCAGTCGCAGGCCAAGGGTTTCATCGAGATCTGGTCGCTGCCGTCGAAGATCAGCGCGAAGCGGGATGCCCATTGAGCCGGTCGAGCAGCCGCGCGGCGGCGTATCGAGACCATGGCTGACGAGAAGGCGGCGGCAGGCGCCCTCTGGGGCGCCCGTTTCTCCGACGGACCGGCACCCGAGCTGGCGGCGCTGAGCCGTTCGACCCACGTTCGACTGGCAGCTCGCCGCCTACGACCTCGCGGGCTCGCGGGCACATGCCCGCGCGCTGGCCGCGGCCGGATTCCTCGACGACGACGAACTCACGCGCATGATCGCAGGCCTCGACGGGATCGAGGCCGGGGTGCGCGACGGGTCGATCGTGCCGCGCGACGATGACGAAGACGTCCACTTCGCGCTCGAGCGCGAGCTCGTCGGCGCGGTCGGCGCCGAGCTGGGCGGCAAGCTGCGCGCCGGCCGAAGCCGCAACGACCAGATCGCCACGCTCATCCGGTTGTATCTGCTCGACCATGCGGCGACCATCGCCGGGCAGACCGTCGCGCTGATCGATGCGATCGCCGGGCAGGCGAGCGCGCATCCCGATGCCGTCATGCCGGGCCGCACCCATCTGCAGCACGCGCAGCCGATCCTGCTGGCGCACCACCTGCTTGCGCACGCCTGGCCGCTCGTGCGCGACCTGGAGCGGATGCGCGACTGGCGCGCCCGCGCCACGGCGTCGCCATACGGCGCCGGCGCTCTCGCAGGCGGCTCCCTCGGACTCGACCCGGATGCCGTGGCCGCCGACCTCGGGCTCGGCGCTCCCATGCCCAACTCGATCGACGCCACGGCGAGCCGCGACACCGTCGCCGAGTTCGCCTATCTCGCTGCCCAGCTCGGTGTCGACCTGTCCCGATTCGCCGAGGACATCATCATCTGGAACACCCGTGAGTTCGGGTTCGTGCGACTGGCCGACGCCTATTCGACGGGCTCGTCGATCATGCCGCAGAAGAAGAACCCCGACATCGCCGAACTCGCCCGCGGCAAGGCCGGCCGACTGATCGGCAACCTGACGGGCCTGCTCGCGACGCTCAAGGGGCTGCCGCTGGCGTACAACCGCGACCTGCAGGAGGACAAGGAACCGGTCTTCGACTCGGTGGCCACGCTCGAATTGCTGCTCCCGGCCTTCACGGGCATGGTCGCGACGCTCGAGTTCGACGAGGCGCGGATGGCCGAGCTCGCCCCGCAGGGCTTCTCGCTCGCCACCGATGTCGCCGACTGGCTGGTGCGTCAGAGCGTGCCCTTCCGGGATGCCCACGAGATCGCCGGACGTCTCGTGCAGTTCTGCGAGGCGCACGGCCTCGACCTCGACCAGCCGACGGATGCCGATTACGTGGCGATCGACTCGCGCCTCACCGGCGAGGTGCGCTCGGTGCTCACCGTCGCCGGCTCGATCGCCAGCCGCACCGGCACCGGCGGCACGGCACCCGCACGGGTCGCTGAGCAGCTCGCCGCCCTCACCGCCGCCGTGCGTGCGGCGCTGTCCTGACCATCCGAAGGAGATCCGATGACCCTGTTCAGCGACAAACCGCGCGGTGAGCGCGGCAAGGTGTTCAAGCAAGACCGACTCGACCGGCAAGACAGGCAGTCGAAACGCTTCCCGTGGCTGATGCCGGCGATCGTGGTGCTGGCCATCATCATCGTGGTAACCGGCCTGATCATCGCCGCCGCGCTCGGCAAGTTGTTCTGACTCGATTGATTCCGCTGCTGCCGCTCCTGAGCGGCTCATCGGTCGAGATCGCTCCGCGCCTGCTCGGGGGGCTGCTTCACGGTCGGGGCGTCACCGTCCGTCTGACCGAGGTCGAGGCCTACCGCGGCGAGACCGACCCGGGCTCGCACGCCTTCCGCGGGCCGACGCCGCGCACCCGCATCATGTTCGAGCGGCCCGGCACCCTGTACGTGTACTTCTCCTACGGGATGCACGTCTGCGCCAACATCGTGACGTCGCCCGACGGCGAGGCCTCCGCCATCCTGGTGCGCGCCGGCGAGGTGGTCGACGGACTCGAGCTGGCGCGTGAGCGCCGCTCCACGAGCAAGACGGATGCCGACCTCGCCCGCGGTCCGGCTCGCCTCTGCGTGGCGCTCGGCATCACCCTGGCCGACAACGGCGACGACCTCGAGACCGGTGCGATCAGGCTCGAACTGCCAGACGCGGCATCCGATCCCCGCGTTTTCGCGCAAGGCCCGCGCACCGGAGTGTCGGGCGCGGGCGGGTCGGACGAGTACCCTTGGCGCTTCTGGATCCCGGGCGACCCGACGGTGTCGCCGTACAAAGCCAGCCCGCGGTAGCTACTCCGCCGCCGCGTCCAGCGCCTCGAGCGCCTGCACCAGTGGAGGGATGTTGGCCGCTTCGAGCCTCAACTGCGCCGACTGGGCGCGCAGGCTGACCGCCTGCGGAGTCACGCCGAGCCGGTCGGCGGCCTCGCGCTGAGTCAGCCCGGCTCGCAGCAGGTCGTACAGCTGCCATCCCTCGACTGTGCGCCGTGCCCGAATGGTCAGCAGCATGTCGACGAACGGCCCGGGATCGATGTGATCCATGGTGCCGCGCGTCTCGATGCGAAAGCGCAACGGCCTCTTCTTCGCCGCCGTCACGGCGGCCCGCGCGGCCAGGAATGCCTTTCCGCTCGCCGATCGGACGTTGCCGGGCAGCGGCTCACGAACCGAACCCACGCCCAGCCCGACGCTCCATTCGCTGGATCGCGTCAGTTCGAGCACGATCTCGAAGGCCACGAGCGCGTCGTCGGTGAGCGCCTGGATCTCGTCGCCCGAGTTGCGGTCGAACTCCAGCAGCAGGCGGCTGCCGTGGCGGTGATTGAGGCCCTCCATGGTCACGTCCACCAGATCCGGGCGGCCCGTGCTGTTCACCTGGTCGGCGGTGATGACGAACACCTAGATCACCACCCTGGCTTGCGCGACGGCGAAGACCGCGTAGCAGAGCAGGGCCCAGGTGACGCTCGTGAGAGTCCCGAGCACACGTACCGATGCGGTCCGGTTGCGATCGGCGCTGCTTCCTCCACTGCCGCCCGCGACGGCCGAATAGGTGCCAAGGGCCTTGACCGCGATGATTACGGCGGCGATCTCGGCGCGGCCGAGCAGGAGGGCGAAGGTCATCGCGAATCGCTCGACCATTCCGATCCAGGCCGAGGCGGGAAGGTCGTCGACGATGACCTGCGGATGACCGGCCAGACGCAGCACGACCTTCACCACGATCCCGCCGCCGAATGTGGCCGCGAGCACGGCGCAGACCGCGAGCGGGACCGACCACCCCGATGCGGCGCGCGGCGCCATCAGCACCAGGATGCCGGCGGCAGCGACCAGCGTCAGCTGCGCGATCGCCCATCCGATCGCGTTCGACTCGCGCCGCCAGACCGCTACAGCGCCCCCGACGATTGCTGCAGCGAGCAGCAGGGCTCCCGCGATCCACACCATGCGCCCATCCTGCCAGGAGGCCCCGACGGCCTGCCAGGCAGGCCCGACGGCCAGGGAGGTCCTCGCCGCGCTGGTAATCTGTGCCGGTGCCAGCATCCCCCAGCGCCGTCGATCGTCAGCGCAACGATCCTCGTTCGCCGACGTCTGGGAGGAGCTGGTCTGGCGCGGCCTGGTGCACGTCTCGACCGACCCGGGGGAGCTGAAGGCACTGCTGGCCGGACCCGCGATCACCTTCTACTGCGGGTTCGACCCGACCGCGCCGAGTCTGCACCTGGGCAACCTCGTGCAGTTGCTGACCATGCGCCGGCTGCAGCTCGCCGGCCACAAGCCCCTCGGCCTGATCGGCGGGTCGACCGGATTGATCGGCGATCCGCGGCCCACCGCCGAGCGAACATTGAACACCAAGGACACGGTCGCCGAGTGGGTCGGCTACCTGCGCGCCCAAGCCGAGAAGTTCCTCAGCTTCGACGGCGACAACGCGGCCCGCATGGTGAACAACCTCGACTGGACGGCGGACCTCAGCGCGATCGATTTCCTGCGCGACGTCGGCAAGCACTTCCGCGTCGGCACCATGCTCAAGAAGGACGCGGTCAACACCCGGCTCAACAGCGATGCGGGCATCAGTTACACGGAGTTCAGCTACCAGATCCTGCAGGGCTACGACTACCTCGAGCTCTACCGGCAGTACGGCTGCGTGCTGCAGACCGGTGGCAGTGATCAGTGGGGCAATCTGACCAGCGGCACCGACCTCATCCATCGGGCAGAGGGCGTCTCGGTGCAGGCGATCGGCACCCCACTGATCACCAACTCCGACGGCACCAAGTTCGGTAAGAGCGAGGGCAATGCCGTCTGGCTGGACGAGGCCATGACCAGCCCGTACGCCTTCTACCAGTTCTGGCTGAACACCGACGATGCCGACGTGATCTCGCGGCTCAAGATCTTCACGTTCCTGAACCGGGCCGAGATCGAGCGGCTCGAGGGCGTCGTGGCGTCCGAGCCGTTCCGCCGCGAGGCGCAGCGGGTTCTGGCCGACGAGGTCACCGAACTGGTGCACGGCCGGGCGACGACCGACGCGGTGATCGCGGCATCCGAAGCCCTGTTCGGGCAGGGCGATCTCTCGGGTCTGGATGCCGCGACCCTGCGTTCCGCGATCGCCGAGCTTCCCAGCGCAACGGGCACTCCCGCGTCGCCGGTGGCACAGCTCCTGGTGGACTCCGGGCTCACCTCGAGCCTCGGGGAGTCGCGGCGCGCCATCGAGCAGGGCGGCGTCTACCTCAACAACGTGCGAGTCGAGGATGCTGCTGCGCTGCTTGGTTCCGCCGTCCTGGCCGGCGGCGTCGCCGTGCTGCGCCGCGGTAAGCGGACCCTCGCCGGAGTCGTGACATCCTGAACGACACGGCTGACCTGACCGTTCACGTGGTCTCGACCCGAGATGTACGTGTCTTATGCTCACTCCGGGGGGAGGCGACCGATGGACACCGAAGAGACCGCTGAGCCGGATGAGTTCGCGCGCTTGCTGGCGCAGCTGAACGGGACGCCAGTGCCCGAGCCGCCCGCGATGCCCGCGCCGGAGCCGCCCGCGCCCGCGATGCCCGCGCCTGCGCCGCCCGCGCCCGAGCCGCCCGCGCCCGCGATGCCCGCGCCTGCGCCCGCCCAGCCACCCGTCTCAGCCCCCGCGCCGGACCCCATCGCCCCGGCTCCTGTCGCCGCTCCCATCGCGCCGGCCCCCATCGCGCCGGCTCCCTGTCGCGCCGGCTCCCGTCGCGCCAGCGCCTGCGCAGACCCCTATCGCGCCGGCCTTCGGAGTCGCCACGCCGTACCCGCCGCGCGCCGGGATGCCACCCGCATCCGTTGTCGCCCCGCCGGCCACCCTCGCCTTCCCGACGGTCGCCCCGGCGCCCGCGCCGGTCGCGCCGGAGGCATCCCAACTCCCTCGAGCCCCCGAGCTGATGGGCGCCGACGAACTGGCGGCTCCTCCGCGCCCGTTCCCTCCGCTGTCCGAGGCCGTCCCGCCGTTGGTCAGCCCGCCGGCCTACGGCGCCCCGCCCGATCTCGCGGCCGACCTGCCGACTCAGCAGGCGCCATCCTTCGAGCCGCCGGCGTCGGCCCCCGTGACGCCCGTCGCCCCGCCGTCGATGGCTGCTGCACCGGCTCCGTCAGCGCCCGCGCTGTTCGCACCGGAGTCGAGTGCCCCGACCCCGGTGCGTCCGGGGACGACTCCGCCTTACGTGCCTGCCGCTCCGGCAGCCGGGCCAGCGCCGAGCGCCCGTGCGCCCCGTGACTTCGCATCCCTGCTCGCGACTCCGGTCGATGCGGACGACGACTCGAGCTCGGCGGCGGCCCCGCTCCGGCTCGGACCCCCCGGGCCCGACGACGATGACGACGAACCGGACCTGGACCGCTCGACGACGAGCGAGAAGATCGGGCTCATCCTCGCGATCCTGGTGGCTCCGATCGGCCTGATCGCCGGGATCATGGCGGCGGCGCGCAGCGCCCGCAGGCGCGGCTGGGTGGTCGGCATCGTCCGGGCGTCCATCGCGATCGCAGCCGTGCTCACGGTCGGCCTGGGGGTCGTCGGCTACTACGGATACACCCAGTTGAAAGTGCAGCAGGCGCACGATCAGACGGCGGCGGCGAGCACGGCGTTCTGCGCGACGATCAAGGCGAATCCCACCATGGATCAGTTGCCCACCTTCGGGTGGCCGGCGGTCGCCTCATCCATTCCCGACTCCCTCAAGGCGATGCAGGCCTACGAGGACCGCTGGACGAAGCTCGCGAAGGTTTCACCGGCGGGCATCAAGCCCGGTGTGACGCGGGTCGCTGATGCCGCGAAGAAGATCGTCGACTCCGTCACCTCCTCGCGGATCATCGACGATGCCTCCAACGTCGCTGTGATGTCGTCGACAGCGTCGAGTTCTGGTGTGCAGGAGTGGTATTCCGAGTACTGCAGATAGCGCGACACGCCCGGGATTCGCCCGTGATTTGGCGCATCGCCGATCGCCACGTAATGTAATCCCTCGTCACCCCAAAGGTGCGGGAGAGCCGAAGTGCTCCCCGGCCTCAAGTGGGACAACCACCCACGGCACGACCCTTCGATGCTTCAGGATCTCGATCCTTGAAGACAGACGAGCGGCGAGCCTAGGATGGAGCCTCCAAGGCGGCCGGGAGCAATGTTCCCAGCGAGTGTCACAGACACGGCCACTTGGTGGTAGGTTTGAGCAGTTGCCCTGAATCCAACCCGAAAAAGTTGCGATTCTGGCGCGCCCGATCCTTGAGAACTCAACAGCGTGCACTATGTCAAATGCCAAATAACAACCTCGGCGATTGATCTCTGATCAGTCGTGTGAGATTCCTTTGGATTGACGGATTGTCAGTAGACAATCCTTTAGTCAGATCAAACTCGCGGTGGCCCACCGGTTTTCCCCGGCAGCCATCGCACAGATGTGCGCGGTTCGCTTGCGAGCCGTTGCAATCAAACATTTACGGAGAGTTTGATCCTGGCTCAGGATGAACGCTGGCGGCGTGCTTAACACATGCAAGTCGAACGGTGAAAGAGGAGCTTGCTCCTCTGGATCAGTGGCGAACGGGTGAGTAACACGTGAGCAATCTGCCCTGGACTCTGGGATAAGCGTTGGAAACGACGTCTAATACCGGATACGCGACGCGAAGGCATCTTCAGCGTCGGGAAAGAACTTCGGTCCAGGATGAGCTCGCGGCCTATCAGCTAGTTGGTGAGGTAACGGCCCACCAAGGCGACGACGGGTAGCCGGCCTGAGAGGGTGACCGGCCACACTGGGACTGAGACACGGCCCAGACTCCTACGGGAGGCAGCAGTGGGGAATATTGCACAATGGGCGCAAGCCTGATGCAGCAACGCCGCGTGAGGGACGACGGCCTTCGGGTTGTAAACCTCTTTTAGTAGGGAAGAAGCGAAAGTGACGGTACCTGCAGAAAAAGCACCGGCTAACTACGTGCCAGCAGCCGCGGTAATACGTAGGGTGCAAGCGTTATCCGGAATTATTGGGCGTAAAGAGCTCGTAGGCGGTTTGTCGCGTCTGCTGTGAAAACTGGAGGCTCAACCTCCAGCCTGCAGTGGGTACGGGCAAACTAGAGTGCGGTAGGGGAGATTGGAATTCCTGGTGTAGCGGTGGAATGCGCAGATATCAGGAGGAACACCGATGGCGAAGGCAGATCTCTGGGCCGTAACTGACGCTGAGGAGCGAAAGCATGGGGAGCGAACAGGATTAGATACCCTGGTAGTCCATGCCGTAAACGTTGGGAACTAGATGTGGGGGCCATTCCACGGCTTCCGTGTCGCAGCTAACGCATTAAGTTCCCCGCCTGGGGAGTACGGCCGCAAGGCTAAAACTCAAAGGAATTGACGGGGGCCCGCACAAGCGGCGGAGCATGCGGATTAATTCGATGCAACGCGAAGAACCTTACCAAGGCTTGACATTTACGAGAACGCTGCAGAAATGCAGAACTCTTTGGACACTCGTAAACAGGTGGTGCATGGTTGTCGTCAGCTCGTGTCGTGAGATGTTGGGTTAAGTCCCGCAACGAGCGCAACCCTCGTTCTATGTTGCCAGCGCGTTATGGCGGGAACTCATAGGAGACTGCCGGGGTCAACTCGGAGGAAGGTGGGGATGACGTCAAATCATCATGCCCCTTATGTCTTGGGCTTCACGCATGCTACAATGGCCGGTACAAAGGGCTGCAATACCGTAAGGTGGAGCGAATCCCAAAAAGCCGGTCTCAGTTCGGATTGAGGTCTGCAACTCGACCTCATGAAGTCGGAGTCGCTAGTAATCGTGGATCAGCAACGCCACGGTGAATACGTTCCCGGGCCTTGTACACACCGCCCGTCAAGTCATGAAAGTCGGTAACACCCGAAGCCAGTGGCCCAACCGCAAGGAGGGAGCTGTCGAAGGTGGGATCGGTGATTAGGACTAAGTCGTAACAAGGTAGCCGTACCGGAAGGTGCGGCTGGATCACCTCCTTTCTAAGGAGCTTCTTGCAACTTCGGTTGCCAAGAGCCGTGCTGAGACGAATGCGTTCTCAGACGGTTTGCTCATGGGTGGAACATTTGACTAGGTGCCGACTCGAATCTCGAGATCCCAGTACAGCTTCTGTGCCTTTTAGGTACCTGAGCACGGAACGGATCGGAAGAGGGCAGCCGGCACATGCACGCTGTTGGGTCCTGAGGGACCGGGCCGGCGACCGCAAGGTCGTCGTGATCCAAACCTCTGGACTTCGACTGTCCCGGCCAGCGGCCGAGGCGGCGGAGTACCGCCCGTATTTTGAGAACTACACAGTGGACGCGAGCATCTTAGATTCGTGCGCAGTGCCTTCTAGGTACAGCGCACGTGATCTACAAGATGATCAAATAGGGATGTGCCTTCGGGCATGTCTCCGATAGATCATTGGTCAATCTGCAGCTGACGGAACGTGCCTTCGGGCTCAGTACGCCGGCTGTCGATCGATTCTAAAAACTCATGTAGTCAAGTTTCTAAGAGCAGACGGTGGATGCCTTGGCATCTGGAGCCGAAGAAGGACGTAGCAATCTGCGATAAGCCTCGGGGAGCTGATAAGCGAGCTTTGATCCGAGGATGTCCGAATGGGGAAACCCCGTCAGGCGTACTTGTGCGACCTGATGACTCCCGCCTGAATATATAGGGCGGGTAGAGGGAACGTGGGGAAGTGAAACATCTCAGTACCCACAGGAAGAGAAAGCAACCGCGATTCCGTTAGTAGTGGCGAGCGAAACCGGAACAGGCCAAACCGATCATGTGTGATAGCCGGCAGGCGTTGCATGGTCGGGGTAGCGGGACCTTCACGTACTTCTGCCGAAGTACACGTCGATGTGCGCGATATAGATGAACCACTTTGAAAGGTGGACCACAGAGGGTGCCAGTCCCGTAATCGAAATGTCGCGCAGAGGCGGAAGGGATCCCAAGTAGCACGGGGCCCGAGAAATCCCGTGTGAATCTGCCAGGACCACCTGGTAAGCCTAAATACTCCCAGATGACCGATAGCGGACAAGTACCGTGAGGGAAAGGTGAAAAGTACCCCGGGAGGGGAGTGAAATAGTACCTGAAACCGTCTGCTTACAAACCGTTGGAGCCTCCTTAGTAGGGGTGACAGCGTGCCTTTTGAAGAATGAGCCTGCGAGTTAGTGGTATGTGGCGAGGTTAACCCGTGAGGGGCAGCCGTAGCGAAAGCGAGTTCGAATAGAGCGATTCAGTCGCATGCCCTAGACCCGAAGCGAAGTGATCTATCCATGGCCAGGTTGAAGCGACGGTAAGACGTCGTGGAGGACCGAACCCACTTGGGTTGAAAACCGAGGGGATGAGCTGTGGATAGGGGTGAAAGGCCAATCAAACTTCGTGATAGCTGGTTCTCTCCGAAATGCATTTAGGTGCAGCGTTGCGTGTTTCTTGCCGGAGGTAGAGCTACTGGATGGCCGATGGGCCCTACAAGGTTACTGACGTCAGCCAAACTCCGAATGCCGGTAAGTGAGAGCGCAGCAGTGAGACGGTGGGGGATAAGCTTCATCGTCGAGAGGGAAACAACCCAGACTACCGACTAAGGCCCCTAAGCGTGTGCTAAGTGGGAAAGGATGTGGAGTTGCACAGACAACCAGGAGGTTGGCTTAGAAGCAGCCACCCTTGAAAGAGTGCGTAATAGCTCACTGGTCAAGTGATTCCGCGCCGACAATGTAACGGGGCTCAAGCACACCGCCGAAGTCGTAGGATTCGCATTATAGGTAGGCCTTCGTGGTCCAGCCGTGCGGATCGGTAGGAGAGCGTCGTGTGGCGAGTGAAGCGGCGGGGTGACCCAGCCGTGGACGCCACACGAGTGAGAATGCAGGCATGAGTAGCGAAAGACATGTGAGAAACATGTCCTCCGAAAGACCAAGGGTTCCAGGGTCAAGCTAATCTTCCCTGGGTAAGTCGGGACCTAAGGCGAGGCCGACAGGCGTAGTCGATGGACAACGGGTTGATATTCCCGTACCGGCGAAGAACCGCCCAAACTAATCCAGTAGTGCTAAGAGTCCTAATCCGGCAGATGGATCCCTTCGGGGTGAAGCAGCCGGCCTAACGCTCGACCCCATTCTGGTGCGGTTAGCGTATTAACAGGTGTGACGCAGGAAGGTAGCTGAGCCGGGCGATGGTTGTCCCGGTGTAAGGACGTAGGGCGAGAGATAGGCAAATCCGTCTCTCACATAGCCTGAGATCCGATGCGTATCCCTTACGGGAGAAATCAGTGATCCTATGCTGCCGAGAAAAGCATCGACGCGAGGTTCCAGCCGCCCGTACCCCAAACCGACTCAGGTGGTCAGGTAGAGAATACCAAGGAGATCGAGAGAATCGTGGTTAAGGAACTCGGCAAAATGCCCCCGTAACTTCGGGAGAAGGGGGGCCGAATTGGTGAATGGACTTGCTCCAGGAAGCCAAGGAGGCCGCAGAGACCAGTGGGAAGCGACTGTTTACTAAAAACACAGGTCCGTGCGAAGACGCAAGTCGATGTATACGGACTGACGCCTGCCCGGTGCTGGAAGGTTAAGAGGAAGGGTTAGCTTCGGCAAAGCTCTGAATTTAAGCCCCAGTAAACGGCGGTGGTAACTATAACCATCCTAAGGTAGCGAAATTCCTTGTCGGGTAAGTTCCGACCTGCACGAATGGCGTAACGACTTCCCAGCTGTCTCAACCGCGAACTCGGCGAAATTGCACTACGAGTAAAGATGCTCGTTACGCGCAGCAGGACGGAAAGACCCCGTGACCTTTACTACAGCTTGGTATTGGTGTTCGGTGTGGCTTGTGTAGGATAGGTGGGAGACTGTGAAGCTGGCACGCTAGTGTCGGTGGAGTCATTGTTGAAATACCACTCTGGTCACTCTGGATATCTAACTACGAACCGTAATCCGGTTCTGGGACAGTGCCTGGTGGGTAGTTTAACTGGGGCGGTTGCCTCCCAAAAAGTAACGGAGGCGCCCAAAGGTTCCCTCAACCTGGTTGGCAATCAGGTGTCGAGTGTAAGTGCACAAGGGAGCTTGACTGTGAGAGTGACGGCTCGAGCAGGGACGAAAGTCGGGACTAGTGATCCGGCAGTGGCTTGTGGAAGCGCTGTCGCTCAACGGATAAAAGGTACCTCGGGGATAACAGGCTGATCTTGCCCAAGAGTCCATATCGACGGCATGGTTTGGCACCTCGATGTCGGCTCGTCGCATCCTGGGGCTGGAGTAGGTCCCAAGGGTTGGGCTGTTCGCCCATTAAAGCGGTACGCGAGCTGGGTTTAGAACGTCGTGAGACAGTTCGGTCCCTATCCGCTGCGCGCGCAGGAAATTTGAGAAGAGCTGTCCCTAGTACGAGAGGACCGGGACGGACGAACCTCTGGTGTGTCAGTTGTTCCGCCAGGAGCACCGCTGATTAGCTACGTTCGGAACGGATAACCGCTGAAAGCATCTAAGCGGGAAGCCGGCTTCAAGATGAGATTTCCATCCCTTCGGGGGAGAGGCTCCCAGCTAGACGACTGGGTTGATAGGCCGGATGTGGAAGTGGGGACTAACGACCCATGGAGCTGACCGGTACTAATAAGCCGATAACTTGATAACACCATGTTTTTTTAGACATGCTGCTCGCGTCCACTTTGTAGTTCCCGATTTACGGTCGGGAACTGCGCACTTTCGAAGTGCGCCAAACACCTAAATCAATAGTGTTTCGGCGGCCATAGCGAAGGGGAAACGCCCGGTTACATTCCGAACCCGGAAGCTAAGACCTTCTGCGCCGATGGTACTGCAAGGGTGACCTTGTGGGAGAGTAGGACACCGCCGGACTTCTTTGTGAGATGGCCATCCGTCCCAGCTGAAAAGCGGGGCCGGGTGGCCATTTCGCGTTAACGATCGCGCTCGCGCACAGACCATTCGCGCACAGACCAGGAGTCACCATGACGGACCCGTCCGAGGACAAGGAGCGACCGCAGCGTGCGAGCGGCCCGCGAAGCGCGGGCGCAGCCGGGCGTGGCGCAGCAGGCGGCGCCGGCCGACCGGGAGCCAATCGTCGTGCGGCCCCGCGCCGCGAGGGTGCCGGTGCCCCGAAACGCGAGTGGAAGCCGCGCGAGGGTGCTGCGCCTGGCCGCGACGCCCCGAAACGCGAGTGGAAGCCGCGCGAGGGTGCAGCGCCACGACGTGACGGCGCGCCCCGCGCGGGCTCGAACGGCCGTTCTGTCGGCGCGCCCGTCCGCTCCGGCGCGCCCGCGCGCTCGGGTCGTCCGCAGGCGGGTGCCGAGCGTCGGCCACCTCGCGTATCCGATGACGATGCGCGGCCGAGGCACGATGATCCGCCGATCCCCGACGAGGTCGAGGCGAAGCAACTCGACAAGGTCGCACGAGGTGAACTGCGAACGCTGAGCAAGGACAATGCGGACTGGGTGGCCCGCCACCTCGTGATGGCCGGCCGCGTGATCGATGACGACCCGGAGCTCGCGCACAAGCACGCCCTGGCTGCCGGTCGACGTGCCGGGCGAATCGGAGTGGTTCGCGAAACCGTCGCAATCACGGCCTATGCGACGGGCGACTTCGCTCTCGCGTTGCGCGAGTTGCGCACTTATCGCCGGCTGACCGGTCGCAACGACCAGCTGCCGCTCATGGTCGACAGCGAACGCGGAGTGGGGCGCCCCGACCGGGCCCTCGAGCTCGGCCGATCGGTGTCGCGGGGCGACCTCGACACCCCGGTGCAGGTGGAGCTCGCGATCGCCATGTCGGGCGCGCGGCTCGACCTCGGACAGCCGGAGGCCGCGCTCACCGAGCTGCAGATCCCGCAACTCGATCCCGAGCGGGCGTTCGTGTGGAGTCCGTCCCTGTTCGATGCCTATGCCACCGTGCTCGAAGAGCTCGGGCATGACGACGAGGCCGAGCAGTGGTGGCAGCGCTCCGACCGGGCGACGATCGCGCTCGAGCAGGCCGCGATCCCGGACGGAGAAGACACAGTCGAGATCATCGAGGAGATCGTCGCTGACCCGGATCCGGCGTCCACCGCCCCGGATCACGGAGTCCCGGCGGTCGGCGAGGGAGACGCGGATGGCGAGGCCCTCTGAAGCGTCGGCGACTCCGCTGGACGGAGTCGACCTGCTGCTCGCCGACCTGGACGGCGTCGTCTACGCAGGCCCATCCGCCCTGCCATATGCCGTTGAGAGCATCAATCGCGCGCAGCAGACCCTCCGGGTGGGCTATCTCACCAACAACGCCTCGAGAACGGACGCGGCAGTCGCCGCGCATCTCACCGAACTGGGCCTCACGGTCGCTCCCGAGGATGTGGTGACCTCGCCGCAAGCTGCCGTCGTGGTGCTGGAGAGTCTCGTGGACGCCGGATCGAAGATCCTGGTCGTCGGGGGCGACGGCCTGGTCGACGAGTTGCAGAAGGCCGGGTTCGCGGTAACGCGTTCGGCCGACGACGATCCGGCGGCCGTCGTTCAGGGATTCGCGCCCGAGGTGGGGTGGAAGGATCTGGCTGAGGCCGCATTCGCTCTGCAGACCCGGCCCGGACAGGACGAACTGCCCTGGATCGCGACGAACACCGACTGGACGCTGCCTCAGGCACGCGGCATCGCTCCGGGCAATGGCACGCTGGTCTCGGCGGTGCACACTGCTGTCGGTCGGCTCCCGGTGGTCGCCGGCAAGCCGGAGCGTGCGATATTCGATGCCGCGGTGGCCCGGTTCACGGCATCCAGCCCCCTGTTCATCGGGGATCGGCTCGACACCGATATCCTCGGCGCCAATCGGGCCGGCATGCCGTCCGCGCTGGTGATGACCGGTATCGATCGCGCGAAGCAGGTGCTCGCGGCGCCCGAGGGGTCGCGTCCGAGCTACCTGCTCGGCGACCTCCGCGAGCTGTTCGAGCCGTACCGGCATGCGCACACGAGCACCGAGAAGCGCAGCGGCGACACGCTCGTCACGGTCGGCGCCGCGGTGGTGCGCATCCATGACAATCACGTCGACATCGACAGGGCAGGCGACCGCTCGATCGACCTGTTGCGGGCCGGGGCGGCGGCGATCTGGGGCACCGGCGTTCCGATCTACGCCCTCGAGGTCGACCCCGGCCTCTATTCTGAATCGTGATGGACGAGCCGGCGGTGGATGAGACAGCGATGGGTCACGAGCCCGACGACGAGCCCAGCGCCTTGTTGTCGCGATTGCGCGTGATCGAGGATCAGCCGCTCGAATCGCGCGCGGAATCCCTTGCGCAGTTGCACGACGAGCTGCGTGCGCAGCTCGAAGCGGGGGACGCGGCGCGACCGCATGCCTGACTCGGCATCCGGGGCGGCGACTGGCGGGGAGTCAGGCGCGGTGCGCGGTGCGGCACCCGGCGGGGCCGATGGTTCCGCTCGGCTGGACGCCGAGCTCGTGCGGCGGGGCCTCGCCCGCTCACGTGCCCTGGCGGTCGAAGCGGTCGCGGGCGGGCGGGTCACCGTCGACGGCAAGCAGGCGCTGAAGGCCTCGCTGCGTATCGCTCCGGATGCCGAACTGGGCCTGGTCGGCGATGACGGCTATGTCAGCCGCTCGGCCCACAAGCTCGCAGCAGCGCTCGACGCTTTCGCCGTGATCGTGGAGCGGGCGCCTGGCCCTCGACGTCGGCGCCTCGACCGGCGGGTTCACCCAGGTGCTGCTCGAACGCGGCGCGCGGCGGGTGATCGCCCTCGATGTGGGGCACGGGCAGCTCGCTGCACCGGTGCGGAACGACCCGCGGGTGGTGAACGTCGAGGGGGCCAACGCCCGATCGCTCACCGCGCGAGAGCTGGCCGAGCTGTCCGGCACCGATGAGCGCCCAGAGCTGGTGGTCGCCGACGTGTCGTTCATCTCACTCACCACGATCCTGCCTGCGCTCGTCGAGACGGCTGGCCCCGACGCCGACTACGTACTGCTGATCAAGCCGCAGTTCGAGGTCGGGCGGCAGGGCATCCGAGAAGGGTTGGTGCGCGATCGGGCGCGCCGACAAGATGCGGCATCGGCGGTGCTCTGGGCGGCATGGGACCTCGGGCTGCCGACGGCGGGCCTCATCTCCTCCCCATTGCTGGGAAGCAGCGGAAATCAGGAGTACCTGGTCTGGCTGAGCCGCGCCGTCGGAGGCAATCCGACAGAATGGTCGGGGGCGGTCGCCGCACTGCTCTGAATGCTGCTGTGACCATTGAACGGCTCGACGGAAGGACCCGCGCATGTCTCAGACATCCGCCGAGCGTCACCTGCTGGTCGTCGCGCACACCGGCCGCGATGCCTCGCTGCAGGCCGGTGTGCACGTCTGCCGTCAGTTGATCGAGGCCGGGCTGGTGCCCGTGGTGTCGGCAGACGAGCACGGGGGCCTGCTCGCAGCTGCTCCCGACCTTGAGCCCTTGCACCTGCTGGGCGTGGACGTCTCGACGGCCGAGCTGGAACTGGTGATCGTGCTGGGCGGTGACGGCACCATCCTGCGGGCCGCGGAACTGGCCCGCGGCTCCACCGCACCGCTGCTCGGCGTCAACCTCGGCCACGTCGGATTTCTCGCCGAGGCCGAACGCGACGATCTGGCGGCCGCGGTCACTCGCGCACTGGCCCGCGACTATCAGGTCGAAGAGCGCATGACCATCTCGGTGCGGGTGAAGCATCAGGGCGAGGTCATCTGGGAGAGCTGGGCGCTCAACGACGCCTCCGTCGAGAAGGCGAGCCGCGAGCGCTCGATCGAGGTGGCGATCGAGGTCGACGGGCGCCCGCTGTCGACCTTCGGATGCGACGGCGTCGTCATGTCCACGCCGACCGGGTCGACGGCATACTCCTTCTCGGCGGGCGGCCCGATCGTCTGGCCGACCGTCGAAGCTCTGCTCATGGTGCCGCTGTCTGCTCACGCGTTGTTCGCGCGCCCGCTGGTCGTCGGGCCGCAGTCCCCGCTCGCGGTCGAACTGCTCGAGCGCTCGGTGGGAACGGGCGTGGTCTGGTGCGACGGACGACGCACCTTCGACTTGCCTGCGGGCGCTCGGGTGGTCGTGCGCCGCTCGCCGGATCCCGTGCGCCTGGCTCGTCTGAGCATGAGCCCGTTCACCGACCGGCTCGTCAACAAGTTCGCGCTGCCGGTCGCCGGCTGGCGCGGTCCGGGGATCGATGGCGAATCGCGGGCCGAGCAGGGAGCCGACCGACCGTGATCGAAGAGATCTCGATCCGCGACCTCGGAGTGATCGGTGAGGCGCGCCTGCCTCTCGGGCGCGGGTTCACCGTGCTGACGGGCGAGACGGGCGCGGGCAAGACCATGGTGGTGACCGCGCTCGGCCTGGTGCTCGGTGAGCGTGCCGACGCCGGTGCCGTGCGACTCGGCGCGCCGCAAGCGGTGGTGGAGGGGCACTGGGAGGTCGATGCATCCGGAGCGGTCGCCGACCGGGTGCGTGACGCCGGGGGAGACCTGGATGGGGCGCCGAACGGCCGGGCCCAGCTCATCCTGAGCCGCTCGGTGTCGAGCGAGGGCCGCAGCCGCGCCACCGTCGGTGGACGGGCGGCTCCCGTCGGCGTGCTCAACGAGATCGGCGAGCAACTGGTCGTCGTGCACGGGCAGTCCGAGCAGATCCGGCTGCGCTCCGCCACGGCGCAGCGCGAGGCGCTCGATCGCTTCGCCGGGCCGGAGTTCGCCGCAGTGCTCGGCGACTACCAGGAGATCTTCCGCCGCTGGCAGACGCAGCAGGGCGAGCTCGACGTGCTGATCGCTGAACGCGATCGCCGGGCGCGCGAGGCCGAGGAGCTGCGGCTCGCGATGGACGAGATCGAGGCGGCAGCGCCGCAGCGCGGCGAAGACGAGGAGCTGGCTGAGCAGGCCGAGCGGTTGACCAACCTCGAAGACCTGCGCCTGGCCGCTGTCGAGGCACAGGAGGCGGTGTCCGCGCAGTTCGCGGACGATGCCGGCGACGCGCTCTCGCGCGTCGACGGGGCGCGGCGCTCGCTGGATCGGGTCGCGAGCCACGATGGGGCCCTGGCGCCGATCGTGGACGCGCTGGCCAACGCATCCTTCGCGCTCAGCGAGATCTCCGGGTCGCTCGCGAGCTACCTGAGTTCGCTCGACGCCGACGGAGGCCGAGAGCTGGAGGTCATCCAGGAGCGACGGGCCGCCTTGAGCGCGCTCGCGCGCCGCTACGGGCCCGGTCTCGACGAGGTGATCGATTACCTCGAGTCGGGCAGCAGCCGACTGGTCGAGCTCGACAGCGACGCCGACCGCATCCTGGAACTCGGGGGTGAGGTCGAAGCCGATCGCCGCCGCGTCGACGAACTCGCCGACGAGCTCGGGGCACTGCGGCGCGCCGCCGCAGAGCGGCTCGGGGCGGAGGTCACCGCCGAGCTCGGCGCCCTTGCGATGCCCGACGCGCGGCTCACCATCGAGGTGACCGATCGCGAGCTCGGGATGACCGGACGCGATCAGGTCGCGATCCTGCTGCAGCCGCACGCCGGCAGCGAGCCGCGGCCGATCGCCCGGGGCGCGTCGGGCGGCGAGCTGTCGCGCGTGATGCTCGCGATCGAGGTGGTGCTGGCGGCGACCGATCCGGTGCCGACCTTCGTCTTCGACGAGGTGGATGCCGGGGTCGGCGGCGCCAGTGCCACCGAGATCGGGCGGCGCCTGGCGCGGCTCTCTGAGACCTCGCAGGTCATCGTGGTCACGCACCTCGCCCAGGTGGCTGCCTTCTCGACGAACCACCTGGTGGTCGAGAAGGGCAGTGACGGGTCGGTGACGGCCAGCAACGTGCGGCTGGTGCACGGCGAGGAGCGCACCTTGGAGATGGCGCGGCTGCTGAGCGGGTCGCCCGACTCCGAGTCGGCGCTGGCGCACGCACGCGAACTGCTCGACAACGCGCACCGAGTGGGCTGAGGGAGTTCGAACCACTCATGACCGACGACCAGGAACGCGAGACGCCGCGCCGCGCCCTGATCTCGCCCTGGCAGTTGGTTCTCGGACTCGGCTTCGTGAGCCTCACGATCGACATCGTCTCGGACGGGTCGATCTCGGTTGGCGGCGCGCTGCTCGGGCAGCTCGGGGCGTCGGCCGCGCTGGTGGGGTTGATCACGGGTGCGGCGGCGGCGATCGCGCTCATCTTGCGCCTCGTCACGGGTCCGTGGGTCGACCGGACCGGCAACTACTGGGGCTTCACGATGGCCGGTTACGCCGTGACCGCTGTCAGCGTGCCCCTGCTCGCGTTGACGCCCGTGCTCGGCGCGGCGGCCCTTGTGGTCGCCTCGTCTCTGGTGCTCATCGAGCGAACCGGAAAGGCGGTGCGGGCGCCGGCGAAGACGGTGCTGCTGGCGGATGCCGCCGGGGCCGTCGGCCGCGGCAAGGGCTTCGGCGTGCACAAGCTCCTGGATCAGATCGGCGCGTTCTCGGGTCCGCTCATCGTTTCGGCCGTTGCGGCGATCACGGGGGTGCTCTGGCCGGCGTTCCTGGTCCTCATCATCCCGGCGGCGATCGCCATGGTGCTGCTCGTCATGCTGCGCCGCCGCGTTCCGGACACCAGCATCTACGCCCCCGAGGCGGAGCGTCGGGCGGCGCCCGCCGGTCCGACCGCGCGAGGTCCGGGGCGGCTGCTCGCCGGCCTCGCCGAGATGGAGCCGGCGACCCGCGAGACGTTCATCCTGTTCGGATCGTTCGCCGCCCTCACGACGTTCGGGTTGATCAGCTTCGGGCTCATCTCGTTCCACCTCGATCACGCGCACCTCGCGCCCCTGGCGGCGATCCCGCTGGTGTACGCGGTCGGCATGGCGGCCGCAGCGATCGCCGCTGTCGTGGTCGGGTGGGCGTACGACCGCTCAGCGTCTGCCGTGCTGTACGTGGTGCCTCTGCTGACCGCCTTCGTCCCGGCTCTCTCGTTGGGCGGCAATGTCAGCCTCGTCATTGTCGGCGTTGCCCTGTGGGGGGCGGCCACCGGCATCCAGGACTCGACGATCAAGGCGCTGGTGGCCGATCTCATCCCGTCCGCTCAGCGCGGGTCGGCCTACGGCTGGTTCGCCGTGTTCCAGGGCGTCGCGGCGTTCGCCGGCGCCGCCGTCGCCGGGGCCCTCTACGCCGACGTCCCCGTGCTCGCCGGGGTGGTCATCGCCGCGCAGCTCGTCGCGGTCGTCCTGCTGGTGATCGTCAGGCGTCGGATTCGTGCGGCGTCTCATCGCCCCCGATGAACTGAGCGTGTCCGAGCGGTCCCGGCGCATCGTGAGATATGCTGAAACCCCGTGGTGGTCAATCCTGCGGAAGTCGTAACCAAGCACATCTTCGTCACCGGGGGCGTCGTCTCGTCCCTCGGAAAAGGCCTCACGGCCGCGAGCTTGGGCAACCTTCTCACCGCGCGCGGTCTGCGCGTCGTGATGCAGAAGCTCGACCCCTACCTCAACGTCGACCCGGGCACGATGAATCCGTTCCAGCACGGCGAGGTCTTCGTCACCGACGATGGAGCCGAGACCGATCTTGACATCGGCCACTACGAGCGCTTTCTCGACATCAATCTCGACCAGGCCGCCAACGTCACCACGGGGCAGATCTACTCGCGGGTGATCCAGCGTGAGCGCCGCGGCGAATACCTGGGCGACACGGTGCAGGTCATTCCGCACATCACCGACGAGATCAAGCGCCGGATGCGGCTGCAGGCGCAGCCCCCGGCCGACGGCTCGCCCGTTCCCGATGTGATCATCACCGAGATCGGCGGAACCGTTGGCGACATCGAGTCCCAGCCGTTCATCGAATCCGCACGGCAGGTGCGTCACGAACTGGGCCGCCACAACGTGTTCTTCGTCCACGTCTCGCTCGTGCCCTACATGGGCGCGTCGGGCGAGCAGAAGACCAAGCCGACCCAGCACTCGGTCGCCGCTCTGCGGTCCATCGGCATCCAGCCGGATGCCCTGGTGCTGCGCAGCGATCGCCCGGTCTCCGAGGGCAACAAGCGCAAGATCGCCCTGATGTGCGACGTCGACGAGCGCGCTGTCGTGAACGCGGTGGACGTCGCGAGCATCTACGACATCCCGGGGATGCTCAATGAGCAGGGCCTCGACGCCTACATCATCGAGCAGCTCGGCCTCGCCCACGCGCACGAGGTCGAGTGGGACGGCTGGCACCAGCTGCTGACCGCCGTGCACGAGCCGAAGCACGAGGTCACGATCGCACTGGTCGGCAAGTACATCGACCTGCCGGATGCCTACCTCTCGGTGACCGAGGCCCTGAAGGCCGGCGGATTCGCGGCCGAGGCGAAGGTGAAGATCCGCTGGGTGCCGTCGGACGAGTGCGAGACGCCGGACGGCGCGGCCAAGCAGCTCGCGGACGTCGACGGCATCTGCGTGCCCGGCGGCTTCGGCGTGCGCGGCATCGAGGGCAAGCTCGGCGCTCTGCGCTTCGCGCGCGAGAACCGCATCCCGGCCCTGGGGCTGTGCCTGGGCCTGCAGTGCATGGTGATCGAGTACTCACGGGATGTCGTCGGCCTGGCCGGCGCGTCGAGCTCGGAGTTCGACCCCGACACCGAGTTCCCCGTCATCGCGACGATGGCCGAGCAGGTCGACATCATCGACCACGGCGACATGGGCGGCACGATGCGCCTCGGCTTGTACGAGGCCGAGCTCGCGCCGGGGTCCATCGTGAGCGAACTGTATGGGGCGACGTCGGCATCCGAGCGCCACCGCCATCGCTACGAGGTGAACAACCACTACCGCGACCGGATCTCAGAGGCCGGCATGGTCTTCTCCGGGGTCTCGCCCGACCGCTCACTGGTCGAGTACGTCGAGCTGCCGCGCGAGGTGCACCCGTTCTACGTCGGCACGCAGGCGCACCCCGAGCTGCGATCGCGGCCGAACCGCGCGCATCCGCTGTTCCGCGGACTGATCGCCGCGGCGCTCGAGCGCAACCGGGCCTCGCGCCTGTTCGAGGTGGCCGAGCCGGGGCCGCTGCCGGAGTCGATCGACGATGAGGGACCTGTGGTCAGCCACGCGCCTCGACTTGAAGCAGAGGCTGCCAGCATCGCCGAGCCCGCCGAGGTGTGAACATGTCGAACGACGACGATCTGCTGATCCTCACCCACGGCCCGATCCGCGATCTGCGCGAGCCGGCACCCGTCACCTCGAGCGAGCGCGTCTTCGAGGGACGGGTCTGGGACGTGCGCCGCGACGAGTTCACCTTCGCGGGGCACACCATCGCCCGCGAATACGTCGATCATCCCGGAGCCGTCGCCGTGCTCGCGATCGACGACCAGGATCGCGTGCTGCTGATCAACCAGTACCGGCATCCCATCGGCCTCAAAGACTGGGAGCTGCCGGCTGGCCTACTCGACGTCGAGGGTGAGTCGCCCCTCGACACGGCGCGCCGTGAGCTGGCCGAAGAGACCGACCTCAGCGCCGAGCGCTGGTCGGAACTGCTCATGTTCCACACCTCGCCGGGTGGGAGCAATGAGACCTTGCACATCTTCGAGGCGCGCGGGCTTCTGCCCACCGAACCATTCGCGCGCACCGAGGAGGAGTCCGAGATCGTCAAGCGCTGGGTCCCGCTCGACGAAGCGGCCGACGCCGTGCTCGAGGGCAGGCTGAGCAACTCGATCCTGATCATCGCCGTGCTGGCGGCTCATGCCCGGCGAGACTGACACCGAGCTTCGTGCGCAATTGCAGCGCTACCTGCGCCACGTCGGGATCGAACGCGGGCGTTCGGCGAACACGGTGGCCGCGTACCGGCGGGACCTCGAGGGGTTTCTGACGTTCCTGCATGAGCACGGGGTCACGGCCGCAGACGGACTCACGACGGCCGCGGTCACCGGGTTCACGCGCGGGCTGCGCGAGCGGCCGCATCCTCTCGCCGCGTCGTCGGTCGCCCGCGCCCTGTCGTCGGTGCGGGGGTTCACGCGGTTCTTGGTGGACGAGGGCGTGCTCGAGGCCGATCCCGCCGTCGAGGTCAGCCCGCCCAAGCTCCTCACGCGACTGCCGAAGGCGCTGACCATCGAACAGGTCGAGCAGTTGCTCGCCTCGACCGACGGCGAGGAGCTCGACCGGGTGCGTGACAAGGCTCTGCTCGAGCTGCTCTATGCGACCGGCGCGCGCGTCTCGGAGGCGGTGGGGCTGAACGTCGACGATCTGATCGGCGACGAGGGCACCACCGATGTGGTGCGCCTGTTCGGCAAGGGCAACAAGCAGCGCATCGTGCCGGTCGGCAGCTATGCGCGGCGCGCGCTGGATGCCTACCTGGTGCGCGTGCGTCCGGTGCTGTCGGCGCGGGGCAAGGCGACCCCCGCGCTCTTTCTCGGGATGCGCGGGGCCCGACTGTCTCGGCAGAGCGCGTGGCTCGTGATCCGAGCCGCGGGCGAGCGGGCGGGACTGCAGCTGGAGCTCTCGCCGCACAGCATGCGGCATTCCTTCGCGACTCATCTGCTGCAGGGCGGTGCCGACGTGCGCGTTGTGCAGGAGCTGCTCGGTCACGCCAGTGTGGCGACCACGCAGATCTACACGAGGGTGACGGCGGATGCGCTGCGAGATGTGTATGTGACGGCTCATCCACGAGCGCGCGCTCCGCTTTGAGCGAAGGCCATTTCTGGCCTTCGCCGCGGCGCCAGCGCCGACGCCCGTCTCGGGCGTCGGTTCATTGCAACCTTCAACCTTCACTCGAAGCGCGCCGCCGGGGCCTCGGAAACCCCCGCCGTAGACTCGTTGCATGACGGCGCAGCGCGAGGATGTCACCGAGCTGCCGGGGATGGAGACTCCGGTTCTCGGCCCGACCGGGCGCCCGCTGACCGACTTCCCGGTGCCGCCCAAGATCAAGTCGCACGGGCCTGCGCGCATCATCGCCCTCTGCAATCAGAAGGGCGGCGTCGGCAAGACGACCACCGCGATCAACCTCGGCGCATCGTTCGCCGAGTACGGCCGCCGCACGCTCGTCGTCGACTTCGATCCGCAGGGCGCGCTGAGCGCGGGCCTGGGGGTTCCGACCCATGACGCGGTCACCGTCTACGACCTGCTCCTGGGTACGGTCAAAGACGTGTCGAGCGCGATCGTGCCGACCGCGACCGAGAATCTCGACGTGATCCCGGCCAACATCGACCTCTCGGCTGCCGAGGTGCACCTGGTGAACGAGGTCGCCCGCGAACAGATTCTGGCGCGGGTGCTCCGTCAGGTCGCCGACCGGTACGACGTCATCCTGATCGACTGCCAGCCGTCGCTCGGGCTCCTGACGGTCAACGCCCTCACGGCGGCGCACGGGGTGCTCATCCCGTTGGAATGCGAATACTTCGCGCTGCGCGGCGTGGCCCTGCTGGTCGAGACCGTCGACAAGGTGCGCGACCGGCTGAACCCCGCGATCAAGCTCGACGGCATCCTGGCGACGATGTACGACCCCCGCACCCTGCACTCGCGCGAGGTGCTCGAGAGGGTGGTCGAGGCCTTCGGCGACAGCGTGCTCGAGACCGTGATCGGCCGCACCGTGAAGTTCCCCGACGCCTCGGTGGCCGGGGCGCCCCTGAACTCGTTCGCCCCCGAGCACGCGGCCGCCGAGGCCTATCGACAGGTGGCTCGAGAGCTGATCTCCCGTGGCGCCGTCGCCTAGCGTGGCGGGCGGGCTCGAGGTAGACAACGCCGACCAGGCGGCCGAGACCGAAGCAGCCGAGCCCGCGGTCTTCTCGCTGTCGCTGAGCAACTTCAACGGACCGTTCGACCTGCTGCTCTCGCTGATCGCCAAGCACGAGCTCGACATCACCGAGGTCTCGCTGAGCAAGGTCACCGACGAGTTCATCTCCTACCTGCACGCCCTCGACTCTGAGAACGAGCTCGACCAGGCCAGCGAGTTCCTCGTGGTCGCGGCGACCCTGCTCGACTTGAAGGTCGCCGGCCTGCTTCCCCAGGGCGAATTGGTGGATGCCGAAGACGTCGCCCTGCTCGAGGCGCGCGACCTGCTCTTCGCGCGGCTGTTGCAGTACCGCGCCTTCAAGGAGGCCGCCGCGTGGTTCGCGCTCGGACTCGAAGCCGAGTCGACCCGGCACGTGCGCTCGGTGCGGCTGGAGGAGAAGTTCCGGCAGCAGACTCCCGAGCTGGTCTGGACGCTCAGCCTCGACGACTTCGCGGCGCTGGCGGCGCTGGCGTTCGCGCCGCGCGAGATCCCCATGGTCGGGCTGGACCATCTGCACGCGCCGCTGGTCAGCATCCGGGAGCAGGCCGCCCACGTCGTGGCGCTGCTGCGGCAGGGCGGGCCGGTGAACTTCCGGCAGCTGATCGCCGGAGCGGATGCCAAGGGCGTCGTGATCGCGCGCTTTCTGGCCGTGCTCGAGCTCTACCGGCACGCGGCCATCTCGTTCGAGCAGCTCGAGCCGTTGGGGGAGTTGACGCTGCGCTGGACGGCTCAGCACTGGAACGAGGAGCAACTCGCGACACTCGGAGCGGATTATGACAGCTGAGCAGGATCTCGATACGCCGGCGGAGCCGGCTACTCGATCGCCTCAGGACATCGAGCGGAGCCTCGAAGCCATCCTCGTGGTCGCCGATGAGCCTCAGTCGTTGGTATCACTGGCTACGGCGTTGAATGCTCCCGTGCCCGCGGTCCGGCAGGCGATCGAGCGGCTCGTCGCGGACTACGACGGTCGCGCCGGCGGGCCGCGCCGCGGGTTCGAGCTGCGCGAAGTGGGCGGCGGATGGCGGCTCTACGTGCGTGCCGATCACGACGAACTGGTGCGCGACTTCGTGCTCACGCAGAATCCCAGCAGGCTGTCGCAGGCGGCGCTCGAGACCCTGGCGGTCATCGCCTACAAGCAGCCGATCAGTCGCGGCTCGATCGCGTCGATCCGCGCGGTCAACGTGGACTCCGTGGTGCGCACCCTGCTCGGCCGCGGCCTGATCACCGAGGCCTTCACCGACAGCGAGACCGGCGCCATCCACTACGCCGACCACGGATCTGCTGCTCACCCAGCTCGGCATCAACTCGCTCGACGAACTGCCGCTGATCTCGCCCCTGCTCGAAGACGGAGCAGAGGGCTTCGACGACGTCTTCAGCAGCCGGTAGCGATTCGTGGCTGAGACGAGAGACGACGGGGAGCGCCTGCAGAAGGTGCTCGCCGCCGCGGGCGTCGCGTCGCGTCGCGTCAGCGAGCAACTGATCACCGCCGGCCGGGTGACGGTGAACGGCACGGTCGTCAGCGAGCTCGGCTCGCGCGTCGACCCCCTCGTCGACAAGGTCGCGGTCGACGGCAGCGCGGTGCAGCTCGACCCCGACAAGCGCTACGTGATGCTGAACAAACCGACCGGCGTGGTCAGCACGATGGCCGATGAGAAGGGCCGTCGCGACCTGCGCGAGTTCACCGCCGAGTATCCCGAGCGGTTGTTCAACGTGGGGCGGCTCGATTCCGACACGAGCGGGCTGCTGCTGCTGACCAACGACGGCGAACTCGCCCACGTGCTCGCGCATCCCTCGTTCGGCGTCACGAAGACCTACATCGCGACCGTCGAGGGAGTCGTCTACCCGAACGTGCTGCGCAAACTCGAGGGCGGCATCGAGCTCGACGACGGCCCGATCGCCGCCGACCGTGCCCGGCTTGATCGGCGAGCCGTCGCGCGGCAGGAGCATCGTCGAGCTGACCCTGCACTCCGGCCGCAACCGGATCGTGCGGCGCATGCTCGACGCGGTCGACCATCCCGTGCTCGAGCTGGTGCGGCGGCAGTTCGGCCCGCTCCACCTCGGTACGCTCGGCGTGGGCCGCGCGCGCGATCTCACGCGGAGCGAGCTCGGGATGCTGCTGACGCTGTCGAGGGCGGAGCGCCCCGTGGGCGATCCGCGAGTGAGCAAGGAGGGTGTCGAATGAGCAGCGAGAGCGTGGCCGTCGGGCGCGTGCACGGCCCCGTGCGCATCGTCGGCGCCGGCCTGCTCGGCGCCAGCATCGGCCTGGCATTGCGCGAGCGCGGCGTCGACGTGATGCTCGCCGACACCTCGCGCAGCAATCTGCGACTGGCCGTCGACTACGGAGCTGGGCGTCCGGCGCAGCCGGACGACGCCGAGCCGAGCCTGGTGATCGTCGCCGTCCCGCCTGACCACGTGGCAGACGTCGTCGAGGCCGAGCTCGCCGCTCACGCGACCACCCTGGTGACCGATGTCGCGAGCGTCAAGTCGGGCATCCTGAGCGGGCTTCGGAATGCCGGAGCCGACGTCACCCGCTACCTCGGCTCGCATCCGATGGCCGGGCGCGAGCGCGGAGGAGCCTTGTCGGCTCGCGCGGACCTCTTCGTCGGCCGCCCGTGGGTGATCACCCCGCACGAGGCGACCACGCCCGCTCAGTACCGCCTGCTCGAAGATCTCGCGCTCGAGCTCGGCGCGACGCCGGTGCGCATGACGCCGGAGGAGCACGACGAGGGCGTCGCCCTGGTCTCGCACGTGCCGCAACTGGTCGCGTCGCTCCTCGCCGCCCGGCTGCGCGGCGCAACGGCGGCCGAGGTCGGCCTGGCCGGACAGGGGCTGCGCGACACGACACGAATCGCCGGCAGCAACCCCGAGCTGTGGGTGCAGATTCTGGGAGCGAACGCGGCGCCGGTCGCCCGCGTGCTGCGCGACTACCGGGACGAGCTGGATGCGGTGATCGGCGCGCTCGACGAGCCCGCGGCATCCGGATCCCCGCGCCGCATCGCCGAGACGCTCGCTGCTGGCAACCAGGGGGTCGCGCGGATTCCCGGCAAGCACGGTCGGGATGACCGCTACGCGGCCCTGATTGTCAAGATCGACGATCGGCCCGGCCAGTTGGCCCGCCTGCTCACCGAGATCGGTGAGGAGGGCGTGAACCTCGAGGACTTCCGGCTCGAGCACTCGCCGGGCGCGCAGGTCGGCTTCGCCGAGATCAACGTGCTGCCCGAGGCCGCCCACCGGTTGGCGACCGCGCTCGAGGTGCGCGGCTGGACATTAGCGGAGGGGGAGCGATGAGCGAGATGCTCGCTCCGATCGTCGTCGCTGTCGACGGCCCGGCCGGCAGCGGCAAGTCGAGCGTGAGCAAGGCCGCTGCGGTCGAACTCGATTTCGCCTTTCTCGACACCGGGGCGGCCTACCGCGCACTGACCTGGCTCGTGCTCGAGCGAGGCATCGATCCGACCGACACCGCCGCGGTTCTCGCGCTGCTGCACGACTTCCACTACACGACCGAGGTGGTGCGGGCCGGGACCGTGGTGCACGTCGGTGACCACGACGTCACCGACGCCATCCGCGAACCCCGGATCAGCGCGACGGTGAGCGACATCGCGCGCATCCCCGAGGTGCGGGTCGCGCTCACCGACGTCTTCCGCCGGCTGATCCGGGCAGCGGGCCGCCCCGGAATCGTGGTCGAGGGCCGGGACATCACCACGGTCGTGGCGCCGGACGCCCAGGTGCGGATCCTGCTCACCGCAGACGAAGCGGTTAGGATTGCCAGGCGTTCCGCCGAATTGGCGCCGGGCGCCGCCTCCACGGCCTCGCAGTTGCGCGAGCGGGACCGCCGGGATGCCCAGGTGGTCGACTTCTTGACCGCGGCTCCCGGGGTGACGACGATCGATTCGACCGAACTGGATTTCGGGCAGACCGTTCAGGCCGTCGTCGATCTGGTGCGCACCACGACCTCCCTGCACTGAAAGAGACCACCATGACCGACGACCGCGAGCCGATCGACGGAGCAGAACCAGCCGAGTCGCGACGACGAGTTCGGCGAACTGGATGGCGCGCTCCTCGAGCGCCTCGCCGAGCTCGACGACGACGTGGCCGAGGCCCGGGCGAGTTCGCTGCGCAGCGGCCTGGCCGACTACGACCTCGACGAAGAGGACCTCGAGATCCTCGAGGCCTCGGAAGAGGGCATCGACGGCATCTACTACCTGCCCGCGCTGCCGGTGCTGGCGATCGTGGGCCGCCCGAACGTCGGCAAGTCGGCTCTGGTGAACCGCATCATCGGCCGCCGCGAGGCCGTCGTCGAAGACACCCCGGGCGTCACGCGCGACCGCGTCTCGTACAAGGCCGAGTGGCTCGGCCGCCGGTTCACGCGTCGTCGACACCGGCGGCTGGGAACCCGACGCCAAGGGCATCAACGCCTCGGTGGCCGCCCAGGCCGAGGTGGCCGTCGACCTGGCGGATGCCGTCCTGTTCGTCGTCGACATCAACGTCGGCGCGACCGCCACCGATGAGCACGTCGTGCGGATGCTGCGCGCGAGCAAGCGCCCGGTCATCCTGGTCGCCAACAAGGCCGATGACGCGATCCGCGACCCGCAGGCGGCCGAGCTGTGGAGCCTCGGACTCGGCGAGCCCTGGCCGGTCAGCGCCGTGCACGGCCGTGGCGTCGCCGACCTGCTCGACCACGTGATGAAGGTGCTGCCCGAGGTGTCGGCGGTCGCCAAGGAGGAGGTCGGCGGTCCGCGCCGGGTCGCCCTGCTGGGCCGCCCCAACGTCGGCAAGTCGAGCCTGCTCAACAAGGCCGCGGGCGAGGAGCGCGTCGTCGTCAACGAGATGGCGGGGACGACCCGCGATCCGGTGGATGAGTTGGTCGAGATCTCGGGAAAGCTGTGGCGCTTCGTCGACACGGCCGGCATCCGGCGCCGTGTGCATCTGCAGCAGGGTGCCGACTTCTACGCCAGCCTGCGCACCAGTGCCGCGCTCGAGAAGGCCGAGGTCGCGGTCGTGCTGCTCGATGTGAGCCAGCCGGTCAGCGAGCAGGACGTGCGCATCATCGACCTCGTGCTCGAATCGGGCCGCGCGCTCGTGCTGGCCTACAACAAGTGGGATCTGCTCGACACGGCTCAGGCCGAGAACGAGGACCGCCGCCGCTACCTGGAGCGCGAGATCGAGCAGGACCTCGCGCACGTCGAGCTGGGCTCCGCGCGTGAACATCTCGGCGCGCACCGGGCGCCACCTCGAGAAGCTGGTGCCCGCGCTCGAGGTCGCGCTCGACAGCTGGGACACCCGCATCCCGACCGGCAAGTTCAACGCGCTGCTGGCCGAACTCACGGCCGAGCACCCGCACCCGGTGCGCGGGGGCAAGCAGCCGCGCATCCTGTTCGGCACGCAGGCATCCACTCGACCGCCGACCTTCGTGCTCTTCACCACCGGATTCCTCGACCCGCAGTACCGCCGCTTCATCACGCGCCGGCTGCGCGAGGTCTACGGCTTCGAGGGCACGCCGATCGTGGTCAATATGCGGGTGCGCGAGAAGCGTTCGAAGAAGTAATGCGCTGCCCGTGCGGCTCCGGCAACCGAGTACTCGGGATGCTGCGAACCCCTGCACCTCGGAGCCGCGGCAGACTCCGCGGAAGCGCTGATGCGCTCGAGGTTCAGTGCGTTCGCGCTGGGGTTGGACGGCTACCTGCTGTCGAGCTGGCATCCGTCGACGAGACCGGCGGCGCTCGAACTCGAGAACGGCACGGTCTGGCGCAAGCTGCAGATCGTCGACACGGTCGCCGGCGGGCCGGATGACGAGACCGGCGTCGTCGAGTTCCGGGCTTCGTACCGCGATACGGACGGCACGGCGGGGGTGCTGCACGAGCGCAGCCGGTTTTCGCGCGTCGACGGACGCTGGGTCTACCTCGACGGCGACGTTCTGGACTGAGTGGCTCGCAAAGTCGGAGAATCCGCCCCTTTGTCGACCATGAGCGGATGGTCGACCCCATTTTCCGACGTTGCGACAGCGGAGGGCATCATGAGATGTTCTGAGCAACAAGCAAGGAGCGCCGATGACGTGGCCGCATCGCGCGGCGAGCTTTCGCGCGACGGTGCGGCGGTTCGATCCCGCGGAGTACGTGCTCTCGTAGGATCGAAGCGTGCCCGAACTGCTCGCCGTCTGCGTCGTCCATGAGCTGCACGACGACGCCGGCACGGTCGGCACCACCGCCATCGACAAGCGCCCGCAGCAGCACGCCGTGAAGATCGGCCCGTACGGAGCCCGCGGCGATGTGCAAGCGGATCGCAAGGATCACGGCGGTCTCGAGGCGGCGCTCTACGCCTACGCCGACGAGGACGCCGTCTGGTGGGCCGCCCGGCTGCTGGAGCGGCTGGGGGAGCGAGCCCCCGACGAGCTCGAGCCGGGCTGGTTCGGCGAGAACCTGCGCCTGGCCGGTATCGACGTCAGCGGCGCGCGGATCGGCGAGCGCTGGCGCATCGGGTCGGGCGAGCACGCCGTCGAGGTGGAGGTGATGTCGCCGCGCCGCCCCTGTCAGACCTTCGCGCGCTGGGTGGCGCACCAGTACGGCGTCCGACCTGGAGCGCGGCTGGGTCAAGGGGTTCCAGGAGGCCGGGCGGCCGGGAGCGTACCTGCGCGTGGTGCGCACCGGCAGCATCCAGGCGGGGGATGCGGTCGAGATCGTGTCGCGGCCCGAGGGTGCGCCGACCATCGCCGAGGTCTACCGCGACGGCGAAGTCGCGCGCGAGATCCGGGCGTGAGCCGGTGAGCCCGCTCGACGCGGTGACCCGTCTGCTGCGACCGCTCGAGCCGCTGTTCCTGCGACTCGACCGGGTGGGCGGCGGCCGGATCGCGGGCCGACGCGTCGACCTGGCGGCACATCCGAAGACGCGCCGGGGCTTCGATGGCATCCTCTGGATTCTCGCCGCCGAGATCGTGGTCGGCCTCGCGGCGATCGTCATCGCGATCGTGCTGACCGTGAACGGGATGCCGCAGCCGTGGGCGGTCTGGTTCCGGGGCATCGCGGTGCTGGCGATCACAGCGACCCTGCTCTACTTCGCCTGGCGCGCCACGCTGGGCTGGTACTGGGCGTACTCGCGGCTGCGGCTGTTCAGCCGGATCTTCCCGGTCGTCACCCTCGTGATCGCGGCGATCCCGGGGTTGTACCCGCTCTGGATGACCATCGAGCAGATCGTCTTCAGCCTGCTGCTGATCGGGGTGGGAGACATCCTGACCGGCGATGCGATGCGCGAGGCGTTCCCGCGCCCGGTGAAGCCGGAGGCCGCTGTGAAGTCGGAGGGCGCGTGAGCCGGTAACATGGCTCACTGTGCCGGGCAACCGGTGCAAGCCACGGGCTGTGGCGCAGCTTGGTAGCGCACCTGACTGGGGGTCAGGGGGTCGCAAGTTCAAATCTTGTCAGCCCGACTCTGGCCGAGGGATGAAAATCCCCGCAAACATGGGCGAGGCGCCCCTGCCGTCTACTGCAAGGTAGGGGCGCCCCTTCCGTTTCCTGTGTCTCGGTAGCGCACATCTGGCTCACTCGGGTTCCACCGATAGCCGTGTTAGTTGCGCTCCTTCATGTGGGCGGTCACGGCCGTGAGGACTGACGTTAGATGCCGGGTACTCGTCCCGCGAGCTTCCCAGAGGTCATCCACTTCCCACCACAGTGCTCGATAGGTGTCCCGGACGTCGGAAGTATCGAGCAAGCTGATGGGGTGCGCTCGCGATACCACTTTCTCCGACGCCTCCCCAGATTGCTCAGGGTGGCTCTGACGCCGCTGGGGCTACTTCTCCTCGTCCTCGGACTTGGCTGCTTGTTGGCTTATGTGCTGAGAAATCAAGCGGTTGCGGTCGGTTCGGGAACCTTGGTCTCCTGCGTGATCGTCGCCATCGGGCTTGTGCAGTTGTTCACCATCCCGCCAAATCCGCCATTTCTGCCGCGCTCGATTGGCGCCTCCCGGCTTGTCTGGCTCCTGCGCTTCCTTGTTGGCGCGATCGTCATTGTGGTGTCGGGATATGTCGGTGCCTGGTCTTCGATCTACCTTGGCAACGACATCGCCCACCACCAATCGTCCAACTCATTCGATTTGCTGTTCCAAATCCTGGTGGTCGCGCTCCCCTTTGGTGGGCTTATCCTGCTGGGCATCTACTGCTTCGACATGTTTAGAGCCAAGCCGGCGGCGCGAGCCCACGCGGTCGAAGCAGTCATTCATTGCGGCGAGCCAGATCACGAGCGGGCAGACGGGCCGCTAGCGCGCCAATGGGTGTCAGCGCTATCGAGCAATGAGTTCATTTGGTTCTTTGGATCTGCAGGGTTCTTCGTCATCCTCGCTCTGATTGCTGGGCTTGGTTGGTTGGCCAGGGCCGTCACTTCGTGAAGGTTCGCGATGGAGCGCAGGGTCGCGGTGGTCTGTCGCGTCGAGCGCGAAGCCAGTCACTGTTCTTCGGCTGGGTGCCCTCATTCCCGATTGGGGGACTGCCCCGCCTTCTCGGTCCCGCCAATAATCGCCCAATGGGGGAGCAGTTGATCGACCGGTTGGATCGCCCAACCGTGCTTCCGGCGTCGACCCATGTTTGTGCGGTGGACGCCAGTTGGCATGGGGTTCCCTCGTGAGCTTGACATCCCGACTGAGAGACTCCCGGTCGCCGGTTGGTACGTACCTGCGCACAGTGTCTCCGCACTTGACCGTCTTGGATGGGACTTGGCTTGACGCTGAGCGAGCTGCTAGTGCGCTCGGGTTCGACGAGCTTGTGAGGCTCCCGACTACTGCTCCGCGGCCCAAGGGAGTTGATGCCGGAGTCGCGGGCTCGGTGCTCGACCTTCGCGCCCGGATGATGTTGACCAGCGCCGAGCCGATTCAGAGCACGGCGGTCCTAGATCTAGTCGGTGTCCCCACCACGACCGAGTACCCCGGGGCGTCCGAGAATGAGCTGCAGGTATTTTCCTACGCCTTCGAGGCAGCACGCCGCATCGTCGAGTCCGGGGGTACAGACGAAGACCTCGACCGCGCTGCGGTGCTCCTGTCCTGGTGCGACGCCGCGTATCGTGCCGGCCCGAGCACAGTCGCGAAGGGCCATCTCAGTCACCTGCTAGCCGACGCGCATCGTGGTGACGAAGTTGCTGCGAGGGTTCCTGACGACCTCCTTGCCGACGTCGCGGCGATGCGTACGATTGGTCGCGCCCAGCTTCAGCAGTGGACGACGGCGATCAGCCGAGGCGACCGCTTCACACCGAACCCGCGTCTTGCTGGCAGAGACATCGTGGTTGGAGCTGTCCCGGACTGGCTGATCGGCAGCACCCTGATCGAGTGCAAGACCAGCGACCCCGTGACGCCGTCGAAACTGCGAGATGCCTTGCTGCAACTCCTCGGCTACGTGCTTCTCGATCTCGATGATGCACATCACATTCGTGAGGTGGCCATCTGGCTGCCGCGTCGTGGGACACTGCGGACATGGACCATCGACCAACTTCTCGACACTGAAGCTGAAGCTGAACTGCCCAGACTGCGCGGCGAGTTCCGGATGCTCTTCGAGGAGTACCTGCGCGATTGGCACGATGACGAGTGGGTCCCCGGCACAATCCACCCAGCCGGCGGATACGACGAGTACGTCGGCGAGGCATATATGCATGAGTGGTTCCGCAACGGCCGCCTTCACCGCGAAGACGGTCCTGCCATCCACTCAGGGTCCGCTCGGTGGTGGTATCTCGACGGCGAACTGCAACGCGCCATACTCGATGGCGCGCAGCTTTGGTACCACCACGATCAACTCCACCGGGAGGACGGCCCCGCGGTGATCGAGGCGAACCGCACGCAGTTGTGGTATCGCGACGGAAAGCTCCACCGAGAAGACGGGCCCGCGATCGTCTGGAAGGACGGCACTCATGAATGGTGGCTCCGCGGCTGCCAGTACGACACCGAGGCCGGCTGGGAACGGGCGAAGGCCATCGGTCTGACTTTGCCGTAATTCCTGTTCGACTTCGTTTGGATAGCATGACGCCGTCTCCGGTATTACGAGTTCCTCACCTGGGTCGCCCCGGATCAGCGCTGATCGGCGGAGTGATCCGGTCGGGTTCCACCGAAGAAATCTAGCGGCGCATGCGACGGAGGCGGGTCGGGGAACTCGCTCCCCGCCCCGCGACTACAGTGTCCCAGGTGGGTCTTCCAGTGCTGAGGTCGCAACGCCTTCGGCGTCAGGGCCCCAGGTTCCACCCGGCGCAGGTCATCTTCGGGGGATTCGCCGGGGTCGCCGTTCTCGGCACGATCCTGCTCTCCCTTCCGATCGCGAAGGCCGGACGCGGCAGCGCGAGCCTCATCGAGGCGGTCTTCACCGCGGTGTCGGCGCTGTGCGTCACCGGTCATATCGTCGTGGACACGCCGACCTACTGGTCGTGGTTCGGGCACCTGGTGATTCTCGTGCTCATCCAGGTGGGCGGGCTCGGCGTGATGACTTTCGCGTCGTTCGTCGGCCTGATCGTGGTGCGGCGGCTGTCGTTCAGCGCGCGGTTGAACACCGCCGCCGAGGCGCACAGCCTGGGCCTCGACGACATCAAGAGCCTGATCATCGGCGTCGTGCGGATCTCGGTCGTGGTCGAGTTGGCGGTGGCTCTGGTGCTGACCATCCGCTTCGCGACGACGTACGGCTACAGCCTTCCCGAAGCGGCCTGGCTCGGCCTGTTCCACGGGATCTCGTCGTTCAACAACGCCGGGTTCTCGCTGTTCAGCACCAGCATCACCGGCTTCGCCTCCGATCCGGTCGTGTCGCTGGCGATCTGCGCCGGCGTGATCATCGGCGGCCTCGGCTTCCCGGTGATCCTGCAGATCTTCCGCGAGCGACGAGTTCTGCTGTGGACCATGAACACCCGACTGGTCCTGACCTTCACGGCCGTGCTCCTCGTCGTCGGCTCCGTGTACATCACGGTTCTCGAGTGGAACAACCCGGCGACCCTCGGCGCACTCGACCCGGGCTCGCGCGTGCTGGCCGGCTTCTTCCAGTCGGTGCAGACCCGGACCGCGGGGTTCAACAGCGTGGACATCGGCTCGATGCACGGCGCCACCCTGTTCGGCATGGACGTGCTCATGTTCATCGGGGGCGGCCCCGCCGGAACCGCCGGTGGGATCAAGGTGACCACCTTCGGCGTCCTGCTCTTCATCCTGGTCGCGGAGGTCAGAGGCGACGGCGTGGTGAACGTGCTCGGCAAGCGCCTCTCGCGGGCGGTGCACCGGCAGGCGATCGCGGTCGTCCTCGTGTTCGTGGGGATCGTCGTCGCCTCCACCATCGCGATCATGGTGATCTCGGGCCTCAGCCTCGACCACGTCCTGTTCGAGACGATCTCCGCCTTCTCGACGGTCGGACTCTCGACCGGGATCACGGCCAGCCTGCCGGTTGCCGCTCAGGCGATCCTCGTCGTGCTGATGTTCATCGGACGGCTCGGACCCATCACCTTCGCCACGGCGCTCGCTCTTCGGGAGCGCAGCGTCGCCTATCAACTTCCGAAAGAGAGGCCCATCATTGGCTAACAGACGGTCCCGAGGCGAAATCGGGCGCATCGCCGCAGCAGACTCCGTCGCTGTCATCGGCCTCGGACGCTTCGGGCGTGCCCTGGCCCTGGAGTTGATGGATGCCGGGACCGACGTTCTCGGCATCGACGGCGACGAGGGCATCGTCCAGAGCATGAACGGCAAGCTCACCCACGCGGTGATGGCCGATGCGACGCAGGAGGAGGCCCTGCAGCAGCTCTCGGTGCCGGAGTTCGACCGCGTGGTGGTGGCGATCGGAAGCGACATCCAGTCCAGCATCCTGACGACGTCTCTGCTGCTTCGACTGGGCGTGACCCAGCTGTGGGCGAAGGCGGTCAACGACGCGCACGGGCTGATCCTCGAGCAGCTGGGCGTGCCGCACGTGGTCTACCCGGAGAAAGACATGGGTCGTCGCGTCGCGCATCTGGTGCGCGGCGCCATGCAGGACTACCTCGAGATCGGCGACGACTTCGCGCTGGTCAAGGCGAAGCCGCCCGCCCGCTTCACCGGCGCGCCGCTCGGCGAGTTGGGCATCCGGACGAAGTACGGCGTCACGATCACGGCCGTGCACAAGCCCGGCCAGCCGTGGGCGTACACGACGGCTGAGACGGTGCTGGAACCCGACGACGTCATCCTGATCACCGGGTCGACCACCAAGGCGGAGGCGTTCGGTCAGATGCGCTGAGCGCGGCCGCGGGAGCTGCTCGGCTTGGTCCCCAGGTACAGGTGGACGCTGCCCCACCCGCCGATCTCGCTTTCTGTGACCTCCAACCCGGCGTCGGACAGCACCGCCGGGACGTTGCGGACGAGATCGCCGAAAGGCTTCCAGAACCTCTCGACGAGCAACGTGCCCCGCCGATTGCCGTCGCGCGGGTAGTCGATGTCGATCAGGACGAGGCGGCCACCGGGTTTGAGCACTCGGGCGAACTCGGCCGCGGCCTTCGCGGCATCGGGATAGCCGGTGAAGGCCATCGTGTTCACCACGGTGTCGAAGGTGGCATCCGGGTAAGGGAGCGCCTCGACGGTGCCCTGCCGCAGCTCCGCCCGCACCCCGGCGCGGGCCAGGTTGCGCTGCGCAACGGCGATGAGGGTCGGATTGAGGTCGAGGCCGGCGGTGTCGTACCGAGCTGCGTACTGGGTGAGCAGCCAGCCGGTTCCGAAGGAGACCTCCAAGACCCTGGGGCCACGGATCGCGGGCAGGGCATGCGAGAGCCACCGTCGCCAGACCGGCGACGCCTTGACGACGATGTCGTACAGCCGAGCGAAGCGCGTGTACAGCCGGTCGTTCGCCACCGTGTACGCCACCGGATCGAGCGGTTCGGCGGAGTATCGCCGATCATCGGAAGCCACACCACGATGGTGGCACAGCCGGTTCGCCGCCTAAACCGTGCCGAGGTAGCGCGGCTGCGTGCCGCGTCCGAGGATCGGCCGGAACCGCTGCCGGGGCGAGTCGGGATCGCGCGGCCGGCCGGCGTCGTTGTCGTCCTGGATCGCCCACTCGGCATCCACGCGCTTGACGTGCGCGCCGAGCTCGCAGCCGTCGAGTGCGGTCGCCTCCCAGAACTCCCGACCATCGCGCCCGATGCGCACCAGCCGGACCGTGCCGATCTGCCGCCCTCGGCCGTCGTAGATCGAGAACGTCGCGCGCCCTGCCGTGTTCACCGGACCTCCCTGAAGTCGGAGCGTCCGGCCACGCCCGGTGTCGAACATACCTTCGAATGCGGCGACACGCCAGGCCGGCACCGCAAAGTCGGCATACGATGCGCAGATGCCCGATGGATACGACGACGAGCGCGACTCGTCAGACGCGCAGCGCGAAGCCGTCGTCGAGATGGCGAATCTGACCAACGGGATGATGGGCGGCATGTTCGACCGCTCGCGAGAGCCGAGTCGGGTGCACGGGTCGTCCCGGCCGATGCCGACGACGGTGGGGCGGGTGCGGGCCGTCTCGGGGGTGGTGGCAATCGGCCTTGCTGTGCTCACCGTCGCATCGCCCGTCATCCTGAGTCTGACCGTGGGCGTGCGGACGGGCGTGACCGTCGGCCTCGGTGTCGCCGCTCTGGCGGCCGGCATCGTGTACGTCGTCAGCTCGGCGGCGCAGCGTCGGGCGATCGGCCGGCGTGCGGCCCGCGAGGAGGCGGGGGAGGAAGCCCGTCCATAGCTCGGACAGGGAATCTTGGCGGATCGTGCGCAAGCCGGACATTAACCAGGTAGAGGACGGTGATGCCGATCATGAACGACCTGGACGCGCTGCTACGCGAGTCGAACCCTGCGCCCACGATGCCGGACACCTGGGTCGCCCTGGCCTCTGATCTGGCCTCATCGAAGGTTCGCCGTCATCCGCGGCGGCGTCTCGCCGTCATCATCGCCGGCGTCGTCGGCGGCACCCTTCTCGTCGGAGGCGGCGTCGCGACCGCGGCGGCTCAGGGCGGTTGGCTCGGCGCTGACCGGTACGTGGACGGGCCCGACATGACGGGCGTGCTTCACGTGAAGGTGAAGGACGGCACCCGCTTCGACTGCACGTACACGCTGCACGCGGGGGCGGACTATCAGCAGCCTGCGAGTTATCAGAGGATCACCGACGGGATTGCCGAAGCCCATCGCTACATGCGTACCCTCGACCCCGCCTCGATCAAGACGGATCCGTCTCTGGTCGATCCGTACGCCGTATTCGGACCGCCCGACGGGTCCCTGGACGACCATCAGGCACGCGCGCAGTTGCAGGCTTTCATCAGTACGGTCGCCGCCAAAGTCAACAGCACGAACGCGATTGAGGTTTCCGAGCGTCGGCATGGAAGCCATCACGGACTGCGAAGCGGCTCCGACCAAATGACGAGCGTCGATCGCCTCGCCGAGCTCTCCAACCGACTGGCTCCCCGACTGCTCGGGTATTTCATCCGACGGGTCGAGCCCCGTGAGGATGCAGCAGATCTGCTCGCGCAAACCCTGACAGTGGCCTGGCGGCGACTCCGCTCGATGCCGGACGACCCCGCTGAAGCCGACGCCTGGGCGTTCACGATCGCGGCGAACGTGCTGTCCAATCACCGGCGAAGCGCGGTGCGCCGGGATCGGCTGGCGCTGAAACTGCGTGATGAACTGCGTCAACCCGATGATGAGTTCGAGACCGTCGATCTGCGCACCGACGTGGCAACCGCGCTCGCGCGGCTACCGGAGGAACAGTCCGAGCTGGTCCGACTCGTCTACTGGGACGGTCTTTCGGCAACGGCCGCCGGGCAGGTGCTCGGTATGCCGGGTTCGACCGCGCGGTTGAAGCTCCGCGCCGCGCGAGACGAGCTCGCGGCTGTCCTCGGGGTACCCGTGGCTTAGACGCTGCGACCGACGTGGCCGCCACTCCGGACGAAGACCGCGGCTGGCTCTACTGCTCCGACCGCCCGCCGCTGCGCCGCCGCAGCGCGACAAGCAGCAGCACGACGCCGACGAACGCGAGCCCCAGCCCGATGTAGAACCAGGTGCGGTCGCCGGTCATGAAACTGCCCGGGATCAGGCCGAGACCCTGGCCGCCGAAGACGATTCCGACAAGCAGCAGGATCACTCCGGCGACGATGAAGACGACGCGAGTCACACGGTTAGTCACCATGCCAAGGTACCTTCGCGCAGACTGGGGCGATGCAGATCGCGAAACCGGCGGCGGCGCGATGAGTTCGCGCCTCGAAGAACTGGACTACCAGCAGACGCCGATGGGCGAGCTGACGCTGCGGCGCCGGCACGATCCGCTGGTCGATGCCGAGGTCTACGAGGTCAAGCTCGGCGACGAGTACTTGATGTCGAGCCTGTTCACCCTGGCCGAAGAAGAGCTGGCCCGTCTGGGTTTGGATGCCGTGTCCGGCGTCGACCTCCAGGTGCTGGTCGGCGGGCTGGGCCTCGGGTACACGGCGGTGACGGCCCTCGACGACGAGCGCGTGGCATCCATGACCGTCGTGGATGCGCTGCCCGCCGTGATCGACTGGCACGAGCGTCTGCTGCTGCCCGTGTCGGCTCGGCTGGTCGGCGATTCGCGCACGCGACTGGCGCTCGGCGACTTCTTCGCCTGGATGCGGGCTGATGCGGGGCCGAGCGCGGCGGCAAAGTACGACGCGATCCTGCTCGACGTCGACCATTCGCCGCGCCACCAGCTCGACCCGAGCCATGCCGACCTCTACACGGTCGACGGCCTGCGCCGCCTGCGCGCTCACCTGACCGAGCGCGGGGTCTTCGCGCTGTGGTCTGACGATCCGCCTGACGACGAGTTCATGGCGACCCTCGACGCGGTGTTCCCGGGCGCGCGGGCGCAGGTGGTTCGGTTCGACAATCCGCTCACCGGCGGCATCTCGTCGAACACCGTCTACGTCGCGGAGGCGTCGCCGACGATCCGGTAGTCGACCAGCAGGTGGCCGCCGCTCGAGATCGAACTGCGGATCGGCTCGAGCACGATCGGCGGCAGCCCCTCGAGCAGCCGTCGGCCGCTGCCCGCGATCTTCGGCGCGATCACCAGCTTGAGCTCGTCGACCACGCCCGCCGCAAGCAGGGCCCTGGCCAACGAGATGCTGGCATGGATGCCGATCTCACCGCCATCCTGCGCCTTCAGCTGTCGCACGAACTCGACCGGATCGCCGTCGATGACGGTCGAGTTCGTCCACTCGCGCGCGAGGGGAGTCGAGGTCGCGACGAACTTGGCGACCGGGTTGATGAAGTCGGAGAACGGCTGGATGTCTTGTCCGGGCCAGAACCCCGACCACTCGTCGTAGCTGCGACGGCCCAGGATGACCGCGTCCTGCGTCGCGATGACCTCGCCGAGGCGGGCATCCATCTCGTCGTCCCAGTCGTCGACGAACTCGTCCGGATCCTGCGCGACCCCGTCGAGCGACACCAGTTCGTAGACGACGACCGTGCGCGTCATGCCGGCTGCCAGGGGGTCTTGCAGCGCCAGCACGGGACTCCGCGCGAGCCCTCGATGAGCGCGCCGCAGGTGTCGCAGACGCGACCGAGCCAGCAGGCGGCATCCCCGCCCTGCTCGGTCGCCGCGTCGTCGTCGGCCGCCCGTGGCGCCACAGGCGCTACAGCCTCATCTCCTGGAGCATCGTCGGCCGACATGAGTCCAGAGTAAGCCGAACGGATCCGAATTCGGCCTGGAGGCGTCGGGATGCCGCGGCTGGGGTCAGTCCGGATCGCTCGGATCCACTGGCGCGTGGTGGTCGAGATTGACGATGCCGCGCCGCCAGTAGCCCGACGCCGAGACCTGATCCGGCCGGGAGGAAGAGCTCATGCCGCAGGTACCGGCGCAACGGCACCAGCATGTCGGCCTCGCCGGCCAGGAACACGAACGTCCCCGAGCCGATCCTGCCGAGTGAGCGCAGGGATTCCTCCAACTGGGCCCGGCCGTCTGCGTGCGTGATCCACTCGGCATCCATCCGCTCGGCGACGGCCGCGTCGAAGTAGCTCTCGACCGTGGCATCAACCACGTGGAGCAGCGCCGTGACGGGCACGCCGGCGGGCAGCAGTTCCAGCCACCGGCCGACCGCAGGCAACGCGGTCTCGTCGGCGACGACCAGCAGCCGCTCGACGCCCTCGGGGACGAGCCGTGAGCCGCGCGGCCCGGCGATGCCGAGGTCGTCGCCGACCTTCGCGAGTTCTGCCCAGGCGGACGCCGGCCCCTCGACGCCGTGGGTCACGATGTCGAGGTCGAGCTCGCCCCCGTGCGCCGACGGCCGGAACGCCCGCGGCGTGTAGTCGCGCGAGATCACCACGCCCTCGGCGCCGCGCCGCATGCCATCTGGGCCGATCTCGGGCAGCGTCAGGATGCCGGTGGCCGGGTCGGGGAAGAACACCTTCAGGTGGTCGGCTGGGCCGGCACTCGTGAATCCGGCGAGTTCGGGCCCCGTCAGCGTGACCCGCACCATGTTCGGCACGACTCGATGCACCGCGCTGACCCGCAGGCGGCGCAACGCAAGGGGATGACGGACGTGTTCGCGTGTGAAGGTCACGGCTCCACGGTAGCCTGGCGCGCGATGAGCACGCCCGATTCTCGCGAGATCACCGACGCCGGCCGCACGCTGTGGGCCCGCAGCCTCTCGGCCCAGCTGGCCAGGTTCCTCCGCACCGAATCCGGCAGCTCGGGCGTGCTGCTGTGCGCCATCGTTGCGGCCCTGGTGTGGGCGAATCTGAACTTCGCGGGCTACGAGGCGGTCTGGCAGACGGACCTGTCCATCCGCATCGGCAGCCTCGAGCTCGGCATGGACCTGCGCGGCTGGGTCGGCTCGGGCCTGATGACGCTGTTCTTCCTGGTGGTCGGGCTCGAGGCCCGCCGCGAACTGGACCTGGGGGAGCTGCGCGACCGCAGCCGCCTGATCATCCCGTTCGCTGCGGGACTGGTCGGCATGGCGATCCCGGTCCTCATCTTCGCGCTGGTCAACGCCGGCGGCCCGGGGTTGCACGGGTGGGGTGTCGCGATGTCCACCGATACCGCGCTCGCCCTCGGCCTGCTCACCCTGCTCGGTCGGCGGCTCCCCGAGCGGTTGCGCGGCTTCGTGGTCACCGTGTTCATCGTCGACGATGTCGTGGCGCTGATCGTGATCGCGGTGGTCTACAGCACGCACATCCAGTGGATCCCACTGATCATCGCGATCGTCGCCGTCGCGTTCTTCCCGATCGCGATCCGATTCACCCGGTTGCCGGCTCCGTTCTACGTCGCGGTCGGACTCGTGGCCTGGGGCTCGCTGATGTTCAGTGGAGTGGATGCGGTGGTCGCCGGCCTGGCGATCGGCCTGGTCGCCCCCGCATACACGCCAGGGCGCGACACCCTCGAACAGGCAGCGGGGCTCTTCCGCCGGTTCCGCGAGCAGCCGACGCCCCAGTTGGCGCGCTCGGCCGGCGCCGGCCTGATCGGCGCGATCTCGCCCAACGAGCGGCTGCAGACGCTCTACCACCCGTGGACCAGCTACCTGATCGTGCCGCTGTTCGCTCTCGCCAATGCAGGCATCCGGATCGACGGGCGCTTCCTGGCCACGGCTTACGTGTCGCCGATCACGCTCGGTGTGATCGTGGCGTACGTCGTGGGCAAGCCGATCGCGGTGACGGGCACCTCGTGGCTGATCGCCAAGCTCAGTCGCGGACGGTTCACGCCGCCGGTGGGCTGGGCCGCGGTGGCGGGTGCCGGCACGATCGCGGGCGTGGGATTCACCGTGGCGGTGCTGATCGCGACGCTGGCCTTCCACGGTGAGGCGCTCGCCCAGGCCAAGCTCGGCATCCTGACCGCCGCGGTGCTGTCGTCGCTGGTCACCTGGATCCTGTTCCGGATCGCCTCCGCCCTCCCGGCCAAGGTGCGCGCGCGCGCCCTGCTCGGCGAGGTCGAGCAGCTGGTCGACCTGACGATGCCGGTCGATCCGGCCCGCGATCACATCCGCGGGCCCGAGGATGCGGTGGTCACCGTCGTCGAATACGGCGACTTCCAGTGCCCGTACTGCGGCCGCGCCGAGCCCTCGGTGCGCAAGCTGCTTGCCGACGTCGACGTGCGGTTCGTCTGGCGTCACCTGCCGCTGACCGAGGTGCACCCGCAGGCGCAGCTCGCTGCCGAGGCCGCGGAGTCGGCCGCCGCCCAGGGCGCGTTCTGGGAGGTGCACGACGCGATGCTGGCCCACCAGGACACGCTCGAGGAGTCGGACCTGGCCGCGCTCGCGAGCTCGCTCGGGCTCGACGCCGATCGCCTGCTCGATGACCTGCACCGCGGGCGGTTCGCGTCGCGGGTCGCCGAAGACGTGCGCACCGCAGACGCCAGCGGCGTCGCGGGCACCCCCACCTTCTTCATCAACGGGCAGCGGCACTACGGCCGCTACGACATCGACAGCCTCAAGGCGGCCGTTGCCGCCGCACAGGAGCAGGCGCTGGTCGGAAAGGGCCGTCGCCGCACCTCGTGAAGGAGGTCGTCGGCCAGGCTCACCCGGGATGCGCGCCGTTCTGAACTCTGGCGATCGCGTCGGCCGCCCGCACCAGGGCGAGGTGCGACAGTGCCTGTGGGGTGTTGCCGACATGCCGCTGGTCACCGACGTCGTATTCCTCGCTGAGCATGCCGACGTCGTTGCACAGGTTCACCAGGCGGTCCATCAGGGCTGTCGCGTCGTCGAGACGGCCAGACGAGGCGTACTGCTGCACGAGCCAGAACGAGCAGGCCAGAAAGGGATGCTCGTCACCGACGAGCCCGTCGACTCCGGTGGACACCTCGTACCGCATCACCAGGCCGTCGCGCATCAGACCACGCTCGATCGCTGCGACGGTGCCCAGCATGCGGGGATCGTCTGCCGGCAGAAAACCCAACTGCGGCAGAACCAGCAGCGACGCGTCGACCTCGGTGGCGCCGTAGTACTGCACGAAGGTGTTGCGCTCGCTGTCGAAGCCGCGGGTCTCGATCTCGACGCGCAACTGGTCTCGAAGACCGCGCCAGCGGTCTGCGGGCCCCTCTAATCCGCGTTCTTCGACGGCGCGGACTCCGCAGTCGAATGCGGCCCACATCATCGCCCGCGAATGAGTGAACCGGTGCAGCGGCCCGCGGATCTCCCAGATGCCGTGATCGTTGCGATCCAGCACCTGTTCGACCTGATCGAGCAGCGCCAGCTGCAGCGCCCACGAGTTGCGGTCTTCGGCGATGCCGCGTTCGCGGGTCTGCTGCAGGGCGAGCATGACCTCGCCGAACACATCGCCCTGAAACTGCAGCGCCGCTCCGTTGCCCACCCGAACCGGTGACGCGCCGCGGTAGCCGGGAAGCGACTCGACCTCCCACTCGACGAGTCGGCGCTCGCCGGCCAGCCCGTACATGATCTGCACGTCGGCCGGGTCGCCGGCGATTGCGCGCAGCAGCCAGTCGCGCCAATCCTGGGCTTCGCTGTTGAAACCGTGCGCGAGCAGTGCCTGCAGGGTGAGAGCCGCGTCGCGCAGCCAGACGTAGCGGTAATCCCAGTTGCGCGTGCCGCCGAAGGATTCCGGCAGGCTGGTGGTCGCGGCGGCGACGATGCCGCCGGTGTCCTCGTGCGTCAGTGCGCGCAGCAGCAGCAGCGACCGCCGCACCGCGGCGGCATATCGCCCGGTCGCATCGATGTTGGAGGCCCAAGTGCGCCACCATTTCTCGGTGTGCCGGATGCGCGCGCCCACGTTGAGTGCGGCGGGCGGCTCGCGGTGCGAGGGGTACCAGGTGAGCGTGATGGTCACGGTCTCGCCTGCCGAGACGTGGAAGTGCGAGCGGTGCACCATGCCGTCCGGCGCGAGGCGCGGACCGCGCACGATCACCGAGTCCGGCCCGGCGACTGCGATCAGCGCGTGCGAATGCTCGCCGGTGCCGTCGTGCTCGGGCGCCTGGCGGATCCACGGAACGGCTGCGGCGTAGTCGAAGCGGATCCGCATCGACTGGGTCATCGCGACCCGCCCGCGGATGCCGCGCACCTGCCGTACGACATCGGCGCGCCGATCGCCGTGCGGCATGAGGTCGACCACTTCGACTTCGCCGTCGTCCGTCACCCATCGCGTGACCAGCACGAAGGTGTCGTCACGGTACGCGCGCGAGGTCGCGAGGGTGGCGCCTTCGGGAGCGACCCTCCAGTGGCCCTGTTCGGAATCGCCCATCAGGGCACCGAAGGTGCTGGGGGAGTCGAAACGGGGCAGGCAGAGCCAGTCGATGTTGCCATCGATCCCGACCAGGGCACCCGTGTGGCAGTCGCCGATGAGTGCGTAGTCTTCGATAGCAAGGGGCACGATTCGAGTCTTTCAGGTGGATGCGGTCTCAGGCCGGATCTGTGAGGCGTTCCAAAGCCGGCAGCGCGGCGGCGATGGCCGCAGCATCCGCCTCGCCGAGGGATGCCAGCAGCTCGGCCACCACCTGCGCACGTGTGGTCCGGGCATCCAGGATGGCCGCCGTGCCCGCGTCGGCCGCCGCGACCAGCACCGCGCGGCCATCAACCGGGTCGGGGCTCCGCACGACGTATCCGCGCGCCTCGAGTTCGGCGATGGTGCGGGTCATGCTGGGGGCAGAGACGCCTTCCAGCTGAGCCAGATCGGACAGGCGCAGAGGACCGTGCTTGGCCACGACCGCCAGAGCCGACAGCAGGCCATGGCTGAGCCCACCGGTCGCCGCCTGCATCCGCCGATTGAGCCGTCCGGCCACCAGGGCCAGGCGCTCGGCGTCCGTGCTGGGTGTGTGGCTCAGGTCAGACATCGCTGAGTGCATTCGCTGTCTGCTCATCGGCGCTCGAACCCGAGACGGTCACCGCGGCGGTGTCGGCGTGGATGTACTTGCCGCCCATCACGAGCGACGCGATCGCGCCGATCACCGACATGATCGCGGCGGCGACGAACACGATCACGAGCCCCGAGTGGAACGGATCGGAGATCAGCTGCGGGAAGAAGGTCTTGCCGGTGAGAGCTGCCAGGTCGCTCGCCGGGATTGCCGCCGTCACGTGAAGCTGATGCAGCAGCGACGAGATCGGGTTGTAGCCCAGGAACGCCGCGAACAGGTTGCCGACCGGCGGGATCTGCGCAGCGGCCTGTACGGCGGTCTGGGGAACGTGGTGCGCGGCCAGCCCGGTGCTCAGCGCCTTCGGCAGGGTGGCGGCGAGCCCGGCGATCATCAGCGAGAAGAAGACGCCGATCGAGAGAGAGTTGCCCGCGTTCTGGAAGGTGCCGGTCATTCCGGATGCGGCTCCCCGCTGATTCGCCGGAACGCTGTTCATGATCGCGGTGCGGTTCGGCGCCGCGAACATGCCGGAGCCCACGCCGTTCAAGAAGGTGATGATCGCGAACACCCAGTACTCGAAGTTCACCGGGATGAGCAGCAGCGCCACGAAGGTCGCCGCGACGAGAAGCAGACCGGCGGTGGCGAAGGTCCGCGCTCCGAAGCGATCCGAGAGCGTGCCCGAGATCGGCCCCGAGACCAGGAATCCGACGGTGAGCGGCAGCAGGTAGATGCCCGCCCAGAACGGCGTCGATTCGTAGCTGTACCCGTGCAGCGGCAGCCAGATGCCCTGCAGCCAGATGATCAGCATGAACTGCAGTCCGCCTCGACCGACCGAGGCGAGCAGCCCCGCCAGGTTGCCGAACACGAAGGCCCGGATGCGGAACAGCTTGAGGTTGAACATCGGGTATGCGACCCGCTGCTCGATGAGCACGAACACGACCAGCAGCGCGATGCCGCCGATGATGCCGGCGAGCACCCACGGGTTGCCCCATCCGGTGCTCGAATCGCCGTATGGCTGGATGCCGTAGGTGATCCCGGCGAGCAGCGAGGTCGAGGCCGACCGCGAAGACGATGTTGCCCGGCCAGTCGATCCTGCCCTCGCTGCGCGCCGAGACCTCGTGCAGCGACTTGTACGACCAGATCGTGCCGAGCACGCCGAACGGCACGCTCACGATGAAGATCGCGTGCCAGTCGATCGACGCCAGCATGCCGCCGAGAATCAGTCCGAGGAAGGTGCCGGCGATGGCGGCGATCTGGTTGACCCCGATCGCGAATCCACGCCGGTTCGGCGGGAAGGCGTCGGTGAGGATCGCGGTCGAGTTCGCGAACAGCATGGCGCCGCCGACGGCCTGCACCACGCGCCATCCGATCAGCCAGAGGGCGCCCGCCGCCGCCGGTGAGCGGATCGAAGACCAGGGCGATCGCGGCGACGGTGAAGACCGCGAATCCGAGGTTGTAGATGCGCACGCGGCCGTAGATGTCGCCGAGGCGGCCGAAGCTGACCACGAGAACCGCGGTCACCAGGATGTAGCCCATCAGCATCCAGAGCAGGTAGCTCACGTTGCCCGGCTGGAGCGGGTCGAGCTTGATTCCGGTGAAGATCGCGGGCAGCGAGATCAGCACGATCGACCCGTTGATCGTCGCCATCAGCATGCCGAGCGTGGTGTTGCTCAGGGCGATCCATTTGTAGTTCGGGTGATCCTTGTGGAACATGCCCGAGCGCTCGCGCTCGGGCTTCGTCGTGGTGGGCACGCGTCTTCTCTCCGGCATATCGTTACTTGTTGTTAGCTAAGTATATCGCGGCGTCGATACCATGGCGCTCATGGCCGTCACCGTCTCCGACATCCGCCTTCCCGATGCGCCGGGTGGGAGCATCGGCCTCACCGGGGTGCTCGCCGTGCCGGAGGGTTCCGGGCCGTGGCCGGGTGTGGTGCTCGTTCACGAGGCCTATGGCGTCAACGAGGTGATGCGGCGCCAGGTGGGGCGCATGGCGGAGGCGGGTTACCTGGCCCTGATGCCCGACCTGTTCTCGCAGGGCGGGCCGCGCCGGTGCTTGATGGCGACCTTCCGGGCCCTGCGGTCGGGAGAGGGGCGGGCGTTCGTCGACATCGAGAGCGCCCGGGGGTTCCTGGCGGCGCGATCCGACTCGACCGGGGTCACCGGGGTGCTCGGCTTCTGCATGGGAGGCGGGTTCGCGCTGGCCGCGGCGGCCGATCGAGGGTTCAGTGCCGCATCCGCCAACTACGGGATGCTGCCGCGCGACCTCGACGACTGGGCAGAGCATGCCTGCCCGATCGTCGGCAGCTACGGCGGTCGTGACCACTCGCTTTCCGATGCCGCCGCGAAACTGGACGCCGTGCTCACCTCGCACGGGGTCGCCCACGACGTGAAGGAGTATCCGGATGCCGGCCACTCCTTCCTCAACGACGCCGAGTCGGGGCCGCGTGCGGTGCGACTGCTGACCAAGCGCATCCTCGGCGCCGGCCCGAACCCGGAGGCCGCGGCCGACGCCTGGTGCCGCATCGAGGCGTTCTTCGGCGAGCACCTGGGCCGGGCAGAATAGCCAGGTGATCTATGAATCCCGCGTCTACACCGCACTCCCCGGCCGTATGCCCGCGCTGCTTGCCCGCTTCGAGAAGGTGACGCTCGGATTCTGGGAGAAGTACGGCATCCACCAGGTCGGGTTCTTCACCACCGCGATCGGGCCGAACAGCCAAGACCTGACCTACCTGCTCGCTTGGGAGTCGCTGGCCGAGCGCGAGCAGAAGTGGGGTGCGTTCCAGACCGATCCGGACTGGATCGCGGCGCGCACCGCGAGCGAGGCCGACGGTCAGATCGTGGCGAACATCGCCAGCGCGATCCTGACGCCGACCACGTTCTCGGCGCTCACGTAGCCCTCCGCGAAAGTACGGGTTTGCGCGTACTTTCAGCGTTAAAGCCGCGCTGAACGCGTACTTTCGCGGAGGTCAACCGAGCGACGCCCTGATGTCCTTCGCGATCGACTCGAGGATGCGCGCATTGAACTCGACGCCGAGCTGGTTCGGCACGGTGACCAGCACGGTGTCTGCGGCCTGGACCGCGGCATCCTGCGCCAGTTCGGCCGCGATCACGTCGGGCTCGCCGATGTAGCTGCGGCCGAAGCGCGCGTTGCCGCCGTCGAGCCAACCGACCTGGTCCTTCGATTCGGCCTGGGCGCGCACCCCGAAGTAGTGGCGTGTCTCGTCGTCGATCAGGGGCAGGATGCTGCGGCTCACCGACACCCGCGGCTCGCGTTCATGCCCGGCGGCCTTCCAGGCGTCGCGGTAGAGCTGGATCTGCTCGGCTTGGAGCTCGTCGAACGGCACGCCGGTGTCTTCGGTGAGCAGGGTGGAGCTCATCAGGTTCATGCCCTGCTCGGCGGTCCAGACCGCGGTGGCGCGGGTGCCGGCACCCCACCAGATCCGGTCGGGCAGGCCGGGGGAGCGCGGCTCGATCGCGAGTGGGCTGCTGACGCCGGTCATCTGCGGGTTCGACATGGCGACGCCGGCGCCGGCAATGGCCGCGCGGAAGATCTCGGTGTGCTGACGGGCCAGGTCGGCATCCGTCTCGCCCTCGGCGGGGAGGTAACCGAAGGACTGCGAACCGTCGAGCGCGGTCTCGGGTGAACCGCGGCTCACGCCGAGCTGCAGGCGCCCGCCGCTGATCAGGTCGGCGGCCGCGGCATCCTCGGCCATGTAGAGCGGGTTCTCGTAGCGCATGTCGATCACGGCGGTGCCGATCTCGATGGTCTGGGTGCGGGCGCCGATGGCCGCGAGAAGCGGGAACGGCGAGGCGAGCTGGCGCGCGAAGTGGTGCACGCGCACGTAGGCCCCGTCGACGCCGAGTTCTTCGGCGGCAACGGCCAGCTCGATGGACTGCAGAAGGGCGTCGGCGCCGGTGCGCACCTGCGATCCGGGTACCGCCTGCCAATGGCCGAACGAGAGGAAGCCGATCTTGGTGGTCATGTCGATACGAACGTATCGGAACGCCGCGCGATTCCCTGCCCTGCGGCAGCGAGGGGTCGCTGGTGGGGGTTCTGCGACGTCCAAAGCCCCCAATGGCGACCCTTCGCGGCAGCAATACTGCAGACAGGCGGCAGAATCGAACGATGGCCCTTCCCCGCTTCTTCCGCCCGGGAGTGGCGTGGTTTTCGCGCACGCTGTTCTTCCGACGGGTCGGGCCGACCGTCATGCCTCCTCTCGAGCGGATGATGGTGCGCCTGACGAAGGGCCGCGTGCAACTGAGCGGCCTGCTGCTGCCGTCGCTGGTGCTGCACTCGATCGGCGCGAAATCCGGCCTCCAGCGCGATGTCACCCTCATGTACTGCCCCGAGCCCACGCCCGGTGCCGAGCAGCTGCTCATCACGGGCAGCAACTTCGCGCGCGACAGCCACCCGGCCTGGACCGCGAACCTCATGGCGCATCCGCACGCCGCGGTCTCGGTGCACGGCGTGCGCATGAGCGTGCGGGCCACCCTGGTCGGTGACGACGAACGCGAGGCCGTGTGGCGCACCCTCGAAGAGAACTGGCCGGGCTACCGCGGCTACGAACGCACCTCGGGCCGCATCCTGCGCATCTTCCGGCTGGTTCCCACGGTCACGGGCGACGAGCTCGCGGTGGCGACTACGGTGCTGCGAGCAGCGCGGAACGCTCCGGATGCCGGTCGAACCACTCGGAGACGTACCAGCAGCTCGGCGTGATCGGCCCGCGACCGCGCGACTCCACGTCGGTGACCGCGTATTCGACGAGGTCGGCCGCGTAACCCTTGCCGCGATACTTCGGGATGGTCACGGTGTGGTGCATCACGGTGCCCGCGCCCTGGTCGCGGTACTCCAGCACGCTGACGACGTCGCCGTCGACCCGCATCGTGTAGCGGTGCGCGTCCGGCTCGTGCGAGAACTCGGTGGTCACCATTCCACGCTACGCCGAACGAAGGCGGATCACCGGCGAACCGGGCGGTTCCCAGGTCGACTGACTACTCTTGTGGTCAACAGCCGCGCTCGGCCGGGTCGGATCAGGGGCCCAGGTCATTGCGGCGGACCGGATCACTGCGATGACGCGGTGTCCCACGAGGGGTGCTGATCGGCAGACGTCTCGAATCTCTGGAACCGCGCGGCCTCGCCGCACGAGCAGCCGGCCGATCGTGAGGCATCCCATGCCCAGTTTCTCGTTCCTCTCCACCTACCCGCCGACCCGCTGCGGGCTGGCGACGTTCACGCACGCCCTCGCGACCGCGATGGTCGGCCAGGACGGCGCGCGCGCCCGCATCGTGCGCGCCATGGATGACGACGACACCCCCGCGATCGCGTCGATCGGCAGCCGGTCGACGATCGTCGGCGAACTGCAACGCGGCGACTCCGGCAGCGGGCGGGATGCGGCACGCATGCTCAGTGCCAGCGATGCCGTGATCGTTCAGCACGAGTACGGCATCTACGGCGGACGCGACGGCGACGAGATCCTGCCGCTGCTCGCCGCGCTCACGGCACCGAGCATCGTCGTACTGCACACCGTGCTGCCCGCCCCGACCCGGCATCAGCGCGAGGTGCTCGAGACCGTGGGCCGTCTGGCCGGCGCCGTGGTGGTCATGACCGAGACCGCCCGCCACCTGCTCGCCGACCACTACAGCGTGGATGCCGGCAAGGTCAGCGTGATCCCGCACGGCGTCGCCGATTGGACCTCGGTGACCGTGGCGCCGCATCCCGAACGCCGGACGATGCTCACCTGGGGCCTGATCGGGCCGGGCAAGGGGATCGAGTGGGGCATCCGAGCGATGGCTGAGCTGGTCGTCACCGAGCCCCTGCTGCACTACGTCGTCGCGGGCCAGACGCATCCGAAGGTCGTCGACCGCGAGGGGGAGCGCTACCGCGAGAGCCTGCAGAGCCTGATCGCCGAGCTCGCGCTCGACGACCGCGTCACGCTCGATGCCCGCTACCTCGACGCGCCGCAACTCGCCGCGTATGTGGCGGGAGCCGACATCGTGCTGCTGCCGTACGACACCCGCGAGCAGGTCACCTCCGGCGTGCTCGCCGAGGCGGTCGCGGCCGGCAAGGACGTTGTCGCCACCACCTTCCCGCACTCGAGCGAGCTGCTGGCCAACGGAGTGGGCAAGCTCGTCGAGCACGAGGACCCTGCGGCGATCGCGCGGGCGGTCCATACGATCCTGCATCGCGGCGCGTCAGCCCAGCACCATCGGGTGCCCGCGGTCGACGTGAGCTGGCCGGCGGTGGCGGCCGAGTACCGGCTGCTGGCCCGCAGCATCCGCGCGGAGCGGTCGGCGTGAGCACCGTTGCGGTCGCGCCCGCCACTCTGCCCTTCGACCATCTCGCTCTGCTGACCGATTCCCGCGGCGTCTTCGAGCACGCGGATCACGATGTGCCGCGCCGCGAGCACGGCTACTGCCTCGACGATGTGGCTCGCGCCCTGCTGGTGCTCGTTCGCGAGCCCGACCCGTCGCCCCGGGTGGCCGACCTCACCGAGACCAGCCTGCGGTTCGTCGAGGCCGCGATCGATCCGCTCGGCCGCGCGCACAACAGGATGGATGTCTCGGGGGAGTGGACGGACGAGGCGACCACCGACGACTGGTGGGGTCGTGCCGTCGGCGCCCTCGGGGTCGCCGCCACGTCGGCGCCCCTGCCCCTGACCCGCGCTCGGGCGATGCGTGCCTTCCTGCGCGCTGTCACCCAGCACTCCGTCGACGTGCGGACGATGGCGTTCGCCCTGCCGGGAGCCGCGGCTGTGCTGCAGGCGAGGCCGGGGTCCGAGGCCGCGCGGCGGCTGATCACCACCGGGCTCGCGATCATCCCGCAGGGGACCGCGGAGTGGGGTTGGGTCGAGCCCCGACTGCGCTACGGCAACGCGTCGCTCGTCGACGCGCTGCTCGCCGCCGGTCATGCCCTGTCGGATCACGAACTCGTCGAGAGGGCTCTGCGCCGACTCGACGCTCTGGTGATCATCGAGTCGCGTGATGGTCACCTCTCGGTCACCGGACCCGGCGGACGCGGCCCCACCGATACCGCCCCGCAGTTCGACCAGCAGCCGATCGAGGTCGCGGCCATCGCCGATGCCGCGGCGCGCGCCTTCGAGCTGACGGCCGACCCGCGCTGGCGCCAAGTGGTCGAGCAGGCCAGGGACTGGTTCCTCGGCGACAACGACAGCGCGGCCATCATGGTGGATGTGTCCACCGGCGCCGGCTTCGACGGCCTCGAGCGCGATGGACGCAACGAGAACCGCGGCGCCGAGTCCACCCTGGCCGCCCTGAGCACGTTCCAGCAGGCGAGGGCCGTCGGACTCCCGGGCCGCGCACACGCATCGACGAGCCGACGGTGACCGTCGAGGTCCGCGACGCCGGAGTCGACCTCGAACCGGATGCCTCGCGCGTGATCGCCCGCTTGTTCCTGCCCGGCGAGGGCTACACCCGCACCGGATCCCGGGCCGGCGGCATCATGGACCGCATCGCGTCGATCCCCCCCGACGAGCTCCGAGCCGCCGCGGACGGGATCCTCGCGGCGTTCGGTTCGCGCCACGAGGACTTCGCCGAACTGTTGCGTCGGCACGCGGCAACCGTCGCTTTCCGGGCGGGGGAGGCTCCGCCGATGGACCCCGACCTTGAGATCGTGCTCGGTGCCGCCTTCACCGCCGAGCACGCGGTCGAGGCAGCCGCCCTGTGCAATCCGAGCGCCGTCGCGCACCCCGACCAGAGCGGCGTCGCGCCTGGGCAGGTCCGGCTCGCGGTCGCGTTGCGCGCGATCGGAGAAGGCCATGTGTCGTCGATCGCCTTCGCGACCGCGGTCATCGATCCGTCTCACGGCTGGACATTCGAGGAGCGCCCGCTGCCCCTGGTCTCGGCGACCGTTTCGGAGGGCGACTGGACGCGCGCGCACTTCCGCGCGACGCTCGAGACCGAGGGCCGTCTCAACGAGGTGTCCGGCGCGATCGTGCGCGCCCTGCCCGCGACCTTCCGCAGCTCCCAGGTGGAAGCCGCCATCAGTGCCGTGCCGGTCGAACTCGCGCAGCGCCACGACACCCGCGAAGACCTCGACGTGATCCGCACCATGGCGTGGTCGGCGTATCGGGCGACTTTCGAGCCGGCGAGCACGCTGGGCCAGCGCGTGCTGCTGCCCGCCGCATCCGACGAGACCAACGGCATGGAAGATGCGCGGTTCGTCCTCTTCACCCACGACGACGGCCGCACCGAGTACCGCGCCACCTACACCGCGTACAACGGGCACGCGATCGCGCCGCGACTGATCGTCTCGCCCGATCTCGTCGACTTCTCGGTGCACCGGCTCTCGGGTCCCGCGGCTCGCAACAAGGGGATGGCGCTGTTCCCCCGTTCGGTCGGCGGCACGATGTTCGCCCTTACCCGCACGGATGGCGAGAACACCTCGATCGCGCGTTCGTCGGACGGCCTCTTGTGGACCGACATCGCGGTACTGCATCGTCCCGACCAGCTCTGGGAGATCGTGCAGACCGGCAACTGCGGTTCGCCGATCGAGACGCCGGACGGCTGGCTCGTGCTGGTGCACGGGGTCGGTCCGATGCGCCAGTACAGCATCGGTGCGATGCTGCTCGACCTCGACGACCCGACGATCGTGCGTGCACGGCTTGACGAGCCGCTGCTGCAACCGCTCGAGGCCCAGCGCGAGGGCTACGTGCCGAACGTCGTCTACTCCTGCGGTGCCGTGCTGCACGAGGGCACCATCTGGCTCCCGTACGGCGTCGGCGATCAGCGCATCCGCGTGGCGTCGATTGCTCTTGGGTCGCTGCTCGCGGCCATGACACCGGAGCAGCCGGCCGCGCCGTGAAGATCGCCATGCTCTCGTCGGTCGCGTGGCGCACGCCGCCGCTGGACTATGGACCGTGGGAGCGTGTCGCCTCCCTCATCGCCGAGGGGCTGATCGCGCGCGGCGAGGACGTCACGCTGTTCGCGACCGCGGACTCCGTGACCGCCGGCTCCCTCGAGTCGGTGTTGCCGCACGGCTACGCCAGCGATCCGACGATGGACGGTCGCATCTGGGAGGCGATGCACGTCGGGCACGCGCTGGAGCACTCGGCGGACTTCGACATCGTGCACAACCACCTCGACTGGCTTCCGCTCGCCTTCGCGTCGTCCTGGCGCGCCCCGCTGGTCACCACCATCCACGGCTTCTCGGGGCCGGACATTCTGCCGGTGTACGCGCGCGCCGCCTCGAACTACGTCTCCATCTCGGATTCCGATCGCGCGCCGGAGCTCGACTACGTGGCGACGGTACATCACGGCATCGATCTGGACGAGTTCGAGCCGACCACCGAGGCCGGTGACGATCTGGTGGTGCTCGGCCGCATCCATCCCGACAAGGGCACCGCCGAGGCGATCGAGATCGCGCGGCAGTGCGGGCGCCGCCTGATCATCTGCGGTCCCGTCGTCGATTCACGCTATTTCGCCGAACAGGTGGAGCCGTTCCTCGATGACGAGCGGGTGATCCACCTCGGCTCGGTCGGGCCGGCCGAACGCTCGCGGGTGCTGGGCGCGAGCGCGGTGCTGCTGCATCCGATCCGGTTCGCCGAGCCGTTCGGGCTGGCGGTGATCGAGGCGATGGCCTGCGGAACGCCGGTCGTGGCCTACCGGCGCGGGGCCATGCCCGAACTCATTGACGAGGGCGTCACCGGCTTCGCGGTGGACGGCCTCGAGCAGGCGGTGGCGGTCGTTCCCCGTGCGGCCGCCCTGGACCGGGTGCGGGTGCGCGCTGTCGCCGAGCGCCGCTTCGGCGTGGACCGGATGGTCGATGAGTATCTGGCGATCTACCGAGGGCTGCTCAGTAGGTGACGCGTCACATTTTCACATGCGGTTCACAGCGCGGCGCGGCGGCGCCCGCGTAGGGTCGGAGCATGGGAATCCGCGACATCGAGCTGACCACGATCGACGGCGAGCCGGCCAAGCTGGCCGATTACACCGACAAGGTGGTCATGGTGGTCAACGTGGCATCCAAGTGCGGGCTGACGCCCCAGTACGAGAAACTCGAAGAGCTCCAGAAGCAGTACCAGAGCCGCGGCTTCACGGTGCTCGGCTTCCCGTGCAACCAGTTCTTGGGGCAGGAACCGGGATCGACCGATGAGATCAAGGAGTTCTGCTCCACCACATACGGTGTGACCTTCCCCCTCATGGACAAGGTCAAAGTCAACGGTCGCGGCAAGCACCCGCTCTACGCCGAACTGACTCAGGTGAAAGACGCCGACGGCAAGGCGGGCAAGGTCAAGTGGAACTTCGAGAAGTTCGTGATCAGCCCGGATGGCGCGATCTCACGGTTCCGCCCGAGCACGCAGCCCGACGCGCCCGAGGTCATCGCGGCGATCGAGAGCGGGCTGGCGCAGGAAGCCGCCGCCTGATCCGCTAGTCGTCGGATTCGCCCATCAGTTCTTCGATCTTGCGCCGGTCGCGCTTGGTCGGGCGCCCCGCGCCGCGGTCGCGCACGCCGAGGAACAGCCGCTCTTCGCGCGGCGGCGGGGGAGGGCTGTTGTCCTCGTACGCCTCGGCGGCCAGCGGCGCCCCGACGCGCTTGACGTAGATCCCGCGCACCACGACGATCCGTGGCGGCCCGCCCTCGGAGCGGAACTGGATCTCGTCACCGGCCTTGACCTGCTGCGCAGGCTTGGCGCGCTCGCCGTTGATGCGTACGTGACCCGCCTTGCAGAGCGCGGTGGCGGCCGAACGCGTCTTCACCAGTCTCACGGCCCAGAGCCAAGAATCGACGCGGCCGCCAGGCGAAGCTGCGTCAATCACTGGTCCCGGCCTCCCGCACGCGATCGACGAGCGCGCGCCACGGCCCGACCAGGTGCGCGTCCGGCACGGATGCCGTGCGCACCGCACGCGGCAGGCGTGCTTCGATGCGCCAGACGAAGCGATCGCGGGATGCCGCATCCCGGCCGACCGCTCCCCACGGGCAGGCGCGCACCAGCTCGAGCCACTCCTCGGTATCGTCGTGCGCCTCGACGCGCCACTGCTGGGTCAGCCCCGCGAACCCGCCGCTTCGCACCACGAGGATGCTCAGGCCGGCAGGCGGCCGCCTCGCCGCCTCATTTTTTCGCTGCGCCATCCGCTGTGTCTCCTGGGATCGGGACTCCCACGCCGGACCAGCCGGCTCGCACCGCATCCGTCTCGGCCGATGAGTCACCGTACCGTTTCGCGGCGGCGGTGATCGTGGCGGCGGCGAAGCCCGCGAAGTCGGTCGTGGGCTTCAAGCCCGAGAGCAGCGTGTCGTACCAGATCTGCCCGGCCTTCTTCCAGGCGTGGCCGCCCAGCCGATGGGCCACCAGGTAGAACGCGCGATTGGGGATGCCCGAGTTGAGATGCACGCCGCCCTCGTCGTCGGTGGTCGTCACGTAGTGCGCGAAGTCGGCGGGCTGCGGATCCTTGCCGAGCCGGGGATCGTCGTATGCCGTGCCCGGCGCCTTCATGGAGCGCAGGGCGACGCCCTTGACGTCCTTGGTGAACAGCCCTTCGCCGATCAGCCAGCTCGCCGTGGCGGCTGTCTGGTTCTTGGCGTACTGCTCGACCAGCGAACCGAACACGTCCGAGATCGATTCGTTGAGCGCGCCCGGCTGGTCCTTGTAGACCAGCCCGGCCGTGTACTGCGTCACCCCGTGGGTCAGCTCGTGCCCGATCACCGTGAACGACGAGGTGAAGCGGCCGAACACCTGGCCGTCGCCATCGCCGAACACCATGCGGTCGCCGTTCCAGAAGGCGTTGTCGTACTGGGAGCCGTAGTGCACGGTGCCGTCGAGCGGCAGTCCGCGGTCGTCGATCGAGTTGCGGCCGTAGACCTCGGAGTAGAGCGCGAACGTGGCGCCGAGCCCGTCGTACGCCTCGTTCACCTCGACGTCGGCGACCGGGTCACCGCCTTCGGCCCGCACCGTCCGCCCAGGAAGAGTTTCGGTGTTGCGCGCATCGCTGATCGTCCGGTCGGGCCCGTCGGTCAGTTCGGCGACCAGGTTGTGCTCGGCATCCAGGCTCAGGGTGAGACGCGCGGCGCGCCTCGGCTTGTCGTGCACGAGTGTCTGCTTGGCGGCGACGGCCGCCTGCTGGAACTCGGGCGCATCCGACTGGGCGATGCGGTTGAGCAGGTAGGGAGGGACGATTCCAGCGGACATGGCCGCCACGCTACGCCGCACCGCCGAGAGTCGCACGGAGTCTCGACAGGGGCAGCGAGCCTAGGCTGGCGTCATGGATCGGCCGAGCCACGACCCCACGCAACGGCGTCCGCATGGGACGACCGACGCGTGGGTCGACGGGCCGGACGGCCGGTTCTGGGGGACGTACGGCGCCGCGGGCCTGCTGCTCGCGCATCCCGACGCCGGCGTCCTGCTGCAGCATCGCGCGGTCTGGAGCCACCACGGCGGCACCTGGGGTGTTCCGGGCGGCGCGCGCAAGCAGGACGAGCCGGCCGAGGCTGCGGCGATCCGGGAGGCCGATGAAGAGGCAGGGGTGCCGCCGAACCTGGTGCGGGTGCTCGGCACCTCGGTGTTCGACATCGGCTACTGGAGCTACACCACGGTGCTCGCGCGCTCCGTCGAGTTCTTCGAGCCGTTCGTCGGCGACGCCGAGAGCATCGCGATGAGCTGGGTGCCGTTCGCGGACGTCGCGGGATTGCCGCTGCATCCGGGGCTGTCCTCGAGCTGGCCCGAGCTGCGGTCGCGCCTCGTGGAACTCGACCCCGAGCTGGCCTGAACCGGCGTCGCCCGAATCAGGCCGAGACCGTCAGCGAGCTCTTCCACGCCACCAGCGAGCGCACCGTATCGCTGGCGTCGTGAGCCAGTTCGCGCATGGCGTCGTCGGGCACCGAGAAGTTGACCGCGACCCAGCCGCGCACCGTCTCGTTCTCGTCATGCGCGAGTTCGCGCAGCACGTCGCACGGCGTGGCCTCGTTGCGGGCGACGCAGCCGCGCACCCCGGTATCCGGATCGTGGGCAAGCCGGGCGTACAGCTCCGCGGGCGCGTGGTACGAACTGGCGACGCTCTCACGGATCTTGGGATCAGCGCTCTCGGCCAGCAGGCGCAGCCGACGGATCTTGCTCTCGGTCACCGGGGGAGCCGGATGCAGCGCGGCGGCTTGCTCGCGCGTCAGCATCGCGGGCGCCGCGGCTCTCATCTGCGCGCGCTGAGCCGGGGTGTTGAACCGGATGCACGACATGGATGCGAAATTACCCGCTAAGCCGCGACGGGCTTCTTGACCCGCCGGGGGAACCACGGAATGACCGCGGAGGTCGACTTCTGGAACGCCGCGTACTCCGGGTACTTCGACTTCGTGATGGCCTCCGTGAAGGTGGTCGAGCCGATGAACACGGCCAGCAGCAGCACGATGCCCGCCACCGTCCACTGCAGCGGTGACCCGGCCGCAACGGCGCCGAAGGCGAAGACGGTCCACCACTGCGCGTTCTCGAAGAAGAAGTTCGGATGCCGCGACAGCCGCCACAGCCCGGTCTGCACGAAGCGCGGCGAGGGCTCGCGGCCCGCGGCGAGCTCGGCGCGCTTCCACGCCTGGAAGTTCCACTGCTGCTGATCGGCTGTCGTCTCGCCGGCCAGGAACAGCAGGAAGAGCACCGTCAGCACGACATCGAGAACGCCGAACGGCGTGCCGCGGTGCTGGTACGCCGTGAAGGCGGGCAATGCGATCAGCACCAGCACGGCGTTCTGGAAGAGCACGATGAAGAAGAAGTTGAAGACCTGGTAGGCCGCAGGCGACATGCGGGCGCGCAGCACCGCCCAGCGGTAGTCCTCGTGATCGCCGCCGATGCCGGCGTAGCCGCCCTTGCGCGCGAAGTTGAAGGTCAGGCGGGCGCCCCAGAGCGTGACGAGCCCGGCCATGACATCCAGCCGCGCGTCGCCGAGCCCGGCCGCGATGGCGAAGATCCAGACGTAGACGACGGGCACGATCGACCAGATCCTGTCGACCCACGAGGTGTCTTTCGTGATCAGGGAGGCGATCCAGCAGAACGCGCAGACGACCAGGACGACGAGGGCGACGACGAGCAGAGGGGACATGCTCCGATGCTAGGTGCTGCCGTGTGGGTCGGCCGCGAGCGTGGATAGACTCTCGCGAGGAAAGGAGGCGGCTGGTGACGACGGTGAGCTCGCGGATCGTGACGGTTCCCAACGCGCTCAGCTTCTTCCGCCTGCTGCTGATCCCGGTATTCCTGGTTCTGCTGCTCACTCACGAGTACCTGACTGCTTTGATCACCCTCGTTGTCTCGAGCGTCACCGACTTCGTCGACGGCTTCGTGGCGCGCAAGTTCAACCAGGTCAGCCGGGTCGGCCAGCTGCTCGATCCGGCCGCGGATCGACTCTTCATCTTCTCGACGCTCATCGGCCTGGCCTGGGGCGGTTTCGTGCCGTGGTGGCTGGCGGGAGTGATCATCGCGCGCGACGTGCTGCTGATCGTGGTCGGCGTCGTGCTCGCCAATCACGGCTTCGGGCCGTTGCCGGTGCACCACCTGGGCAAGATGGGCACCTTCGCCCTGCTGTTCGCGATGCCCGTTCTTGTGCTCAGCGCGGCGTTCCCGGCGATCGATCAGATCGCCAATCCGCTGGGCTGGGCGGCCGCGCTGTGGGGTGTATTCCTGTACTGGTGGGCCGGGGTGATCTACGCGCTTCAAGCCGGACGGATGATCAGCGAACTCCGCGATGCGCCCGCCGCCGCATCCGATACTGTGGAGGGCTAAGGAGGGCATGATGGCCGACGACATCCCGGGCGAATCGCCCGACGTGCCAGCCGACGCAGGCCCAGCCGATGCGGGGCGATCGGGAAGCGGGCAGCCTTCTTCCGCGCCGTCGAACGACACGACCGCGCATTTCACCGATGAGTTCGTGTCGCAGTTGGCGGCCATGGAGGCCGGCATCTCTCCCGAGGAGCAGGAGGCGATCGCCGCTCTGCCGTCCGGCTCGGCGCTGCTCGTCGTGCGCCGCGGCCCGAATGTGGGTTCGCGCTTCCTGCTCGACGCCGACTCGACCGTGGCCGGCCGGCATCCGGATGCCGACATCTTTCTCGACGACGTCACGGTCTCGCGCCGTCACGCCGAATTCAACCGCGTGGGCAAGGCTTTCCAGGTGCACGACCTCGGATCGCTGAACGGCACGTACTTCGACGGTGTCCGCATCGAATCGGCACTCCTCAGCGACGGAGCAGAGGTACAGGTGGGCAAGTTCAGGTTGACGTTCTACGCCTCTCGACTCGATCTCGCGTCGACGAGTCGTTGATGGCGGGCGTCACCTCGCCGGCCCGTCAGGCGGCCGGTCCTCAACTGCTCAGCATCGGGCAGGTGCTCGCGCGCCTGAGCCCGGAGTTCCCCGACCTGTCGCCGTCGAAGCTGCGCTTTCTCGAGGAGCGACATCTGGTCACCCCCTCGCGCACCGAGTCGGGCTACCGCAAGTTCTCGCCGACCGATCTCGAGAGGCTGCGCCTCGTGCTCACGATGCAGCGCGACTACTACCTGCCGCTCAAGGTGATCAGGGGCTACCTCGACGACCTGGATGCCGGTCGCGAGCCGCAGCTGCCAGGCGGTGTGACGGTCAGCGGTCCCTCGATGTTGCCAAGCGATCGTCGCCTGAGCCGCGACGAGCTGATCAAAGAGGCAGGCGCCACCCCGATGCTGCTGGGTGACGCGGTCACCGCGTCGCTCATCGTGGCTGCCGAGCACTACGGTGACGACGAGCTCTCGGTGCTGAAAGCGCTCGTCGAGCTGCAGCGCTCCGGGATCGAGCCGCGGCACCTGCGCGGCTTCCGCGCTGCTGCCGAGCGCGAGTTGGGGCTCATCGAGAGCGCGCTGATCCCGGTCGCCCGCCGCAAGGACTCGTCGAGCCGGGCGAAGGCGCTCGACATGGCACGCGAGATCGCCGGCCAACTCGAGGTCGTGCGCTCGAACCTGATCCGGTCGGCGCTGAGCCGGTTGTAGCGGCGGCGAACAATCACCAGCGGAGCGACGCGACCGCGCTCGTGTCGCGCAGCGGGTTCGCCGCAGAGGCGGCGGCGAACAATCACCAGCGGAGCGACGCGACCGCGCTCGTGTCGCGCAGCGGGTTCGCCGCAGAGGCGGCGGCGAACAATTAACACGACACGCCGGGCGGTTCGACCGGATGTCATTGCCGCGCGTGTCACCGATGGGTAGCGTGGAAAACACGAGGAAGTTGAGCTTCAAGCTCAGCTTGAGGGTGAGGACACCATGGTCGACGTGAACCGCAGCGAAGAATCTCGCTACGATCTCGGACTGCTCTTCACCGACGGTCTGCCCGACCTCGATGACGGCTCCGGCTACCGCGGCGCGATCGCTGCTCGAGCGGCCGGCATCAGCTACCGCCAGCTCGACTACTGGGCACGCACGCAACTCGTCGAACCGACCGTGCGGGGAGCGGCCGGCTCGGGCTCGCAGCGGCTGTACGGATTCCGCGACATCCTCGTGCTCAAGCTCGTCAAACGCCTGCTCGACACCGGGATCTCGTTGCAGCAGATCCGCGTTGCCGTCGAGCAGCTCCGCGAGTCAGGCGTCTACGACCTTGCTCAGACCACGCTCATGAGCGACGGCGCGAGCGTGTACCTGTGCACATCGGACGATGAGGTCATCGACCTCGTCAGCCGCGGCCAGGGCGTGTTCGGTATCGCGGTCGGCAAGGTGCTGCGCGAGGTGGAGTCCAGCCTCGTCGAGCTCGACTCGACTCCGGGCGAAGACCCGGCGGACGAGCTCGCGGCACGCCGCGCCAGCCGCGCCAGCTAGCGCGTCGGCCTCAGGCGGGGAAGCCGGGGAACAGCGACTCCATCGTCGAGTTCGCGGGCGTTGCCTGCGGAGCCTCGAACGGAGCGGCCATCGGCGACTCGGATGGCGCGTCGATCGGAGCGCCGCTCAGCTGTGCCGTTCGCAACACCCGATCCAGCAACTGATCGAAGTTGCGTGCCATCTCTTGCGCACTCTCGCCCGGCCAGATGTGCAGGGGCTTCGCTGCTCCCTGCGCCTGCTGCAGTGACGTGCGCTCGGGCAGCTGGGGTGCGAGCACCAGGGGGCCGAACATGTCGCGAAGCTCCTTGATGCGGAACTGGTGCTCGAGCGACTGCACGCGCGCCCGGTTGACGATGATCCCGAGCGGCTGCAGGCGCGGCGACAAGCCGCGGCGGATCTCTTCGATGGCCCGCAGCGCGCGGTCGGCAGCCGCAACGGAGAACAGCCCCGGCTCGGTCACCACGGCAACCCGGTCGCTGGCTGCCCACGCCGTCCGGGTCAGCGCATTCAGCGAGGGGGCGCAGTCGATGAGCACCAGCTCGTAATCCCGCTCGACGTGGGCCAAGGCCTCTTCGAGCTTCCAGATGTCGCGGATGCTGGGGTGCGGCCCGTCGAAGTTGATGGCCGATGGCGATCCGATCAGCACGTCCACGGTGCCGGGCCGCCCGCGCGTCCACCCCGATGGCGCGATCGCGGAGCGCACGATCTTGTCTTTGGGCGAGGCGAGCACATCGGCGACGTTGAGATGTCCGGCGACCACGATGTCCATACCGGTGGACACGTCGGACTGCGGGTCGAGGTCGACGACGAGCGTCGACACTCCCTTCGCATAGGCGGCGGATGCGAGCCCGAGCGTCACCGTGGTCTTTCCCACGCCTCCCTTGAGGGAGCTGACGCTGAGCACATGCACGAATAGGGAGCCTACCTTCACTAATCTGAAAGAACCCACTTCTTCACGCCCGCGCGCCGCCGCCGCCTCGCAGGCCCAGCGTGACCGGTCGCCCTAGGCTGGAATGACGCACCGAGAGGACCGAATTGTTCACGAAGATCCTGGTGGCAAACCGCGGCGAGATCGCCATCCGCGCCTTCCGCGCGGCCTTCGAGTTGGGCGCCAAGACCGTCGCGGTGTACCCGTACGAGGATCGCAACTCTCTGCACAGGTTGAAGGCCGACGAGGCCTACCTGATCGGCGAGGAGGGCCATCCGGTCCGCGCCTACCTGGACGTGAAGGAGATCATCCGCGTCGCTCGTGAGAGCGGAGCCGACGCGATCTACCCCGGCTACGGATTCCTCTCCGAGAACCCGGATCTGGCGCAGGCCGCCGCCGAGGCGGGTATCACCTTCATCGGGCCCGGCAGCCACGTGCTCGAGATGGCGGGCAACAAGGTCACTGCCAAGGAACACGCACGGGCCGCGGGCGTGCCCGTGCTCGACTCCAGCCCGGCCACGACCGACATCGAACTGCTGCTGGCCGAAGCCGACAGGATCGGCTTCCCCGTCTTCGCCAAGGCGGTCGCCGGCGGCGGAGGCCGCGGCATGCGCCGAGTCGAGAAGAAGGAAGACCTGCGCGCCGCTCTCGAGGAGGCGATGCGCGAGGCCGACAGTGCCTTCGGCGACCCGACGATGTTCCTGGAGCAGGCGGTGATCCGCCCGCGGCATATCGAGGTGCAGATCCTCGCCGACCGCACCGGCGAGACGGTGCACCTGTTCGAGCGCGACTGCTCGGTGCAGCGGCGCAACCAGAAGGTCATCGAGATCGCACCGGCGCCCAATCTCGACCAGTCCATCCGTGACGCCCTCTACCGCGACGCCATCGCCTTCGCCAAGTCGATCGGGTACGTCAACGCCGGCACCGTGGAGTTCCTACTCGACACCGAGGGCGAGCGGGCCGGGCAGCACGTGTTCATCGAGATGAATCCGCGCATCCAGGTCGAGCACACGGTGACCGAGGAGGTCACCGATGTCGACCTCGTGCAGTCTCAGATCCGGATCGCGGCGGGGGAGACCCTGGCCGACCTGGGTCTGCACCAGGACGACATCCAGCTGCACGGCGCCGCGATCCAGACGCGCATCACCACCGAGGACCCGGCGGCGGGTTTCCGGCCAGACACCGGGCGCATCACGACCTACCGCTCACCGGGCGGCTCAGGCATCCGGCTCGACGGCGGCACCGTCGCGACGGGCTCGCAGATCAGTCCGCACTTCGACTCGATGCTGGTCAAGATGACCGTGCGCGGCCGCGACTTTCCGACCGCAGTCGCCCGCGCGCGGCGCGGACTCGCCGAGTTCCGCATCCGCGGTGTGACCACGAACATCTCCTTCGTGCAGGCGGTCTTGGCCGACCCGGCCTTCCAGGCCGGCGACCTGAGCACGAAGTTCATCGAAGAGCGCCCCGAACTGTTCGACGTGCGCGAGTCGCGTGACCGCGGCACGAAGATCCTGAACTGGCTGGCTGACGTCACGGTCAACCAGCCCAACGGCGACGGCGCGGGTCTCGTCGACCCGTCGCTGAAGCTGCCTGTCGTCAACGTGGATGCCGCACCCCCCACCGGATCCCGGCAACGGCTGCTCGAGCTCGGCCCGGTCGGCTTCGCCGCGGCATTGCGTGCGCAGACGCCGCTGGCCGTCACCGAGACGACCTTCCGCGACGCCCACCAGTCGCTGCTCGCGACGCGCGTGCGCACCCGCGACCTGGTGGCGATCATGCCCGCTGTGGCGCGTAAGACGCCCGAACTGCTCTCGGTCGAGGCCTGGGGAGGCGCGACCTATGACGTCGCGCTGCGCTTCCTGGGCGAGGACCCGTGGGAGCGCCTGGCGGCGATGCGCGAGGCGCTGCCCAACATCGCCATCCAGATGCTGCTGCGGGGGCGCAACACGGTCGGCTACACGCCGTACCCGACCGAGGTCACCGACGCCTTCGTGCAGGAGGCCGCGGCGACCGGTGTCGACATCTTCCGCATCTTCGACGCGCTGAACGACGTCGATCAGATGCGCCCCGCGATCGACGCCGTGCTGAGCACGGGGAGCGCCGTCGCCGAGGTGGCGATGTGCTACACCGGCGACCTCCTCAACCCGGATGAGTCTCTCTACACGCTCGACTATTACCTGAAACTCGCGGAGCAGATGGTGTCGGCGGGCGCGCACGTCCTGGCCATCAAGGACATGGCGGGGCTCCTGCGGGCCGAGGCCGCTGAGCGGCTCGTCTCGGCTCTGCGCGAGCGGTTCGAGCAACCGGTGCACGTGCACACCCATGACACGGCCGGCGGCCAACTGGCCACGCTGCTGGCGGCGAGCCGGGCCGGCGCGGATGCCGTCGACGCGGCCAGCGCTCCGATGGCAGGCACCACCAGCCAGCCTTCCCTCTCGGCTCTGGTCGCCGCGACCGCTCACACCGAGCGCGACACCGGTCTCTCGCTCGACGCGGTGAGCGACCTCGAGCCCTACTGGGAGGCCGTGCGACGCGTCTACCGTCCGTTCGAGTCGGGGCTGCCGGGACCGACCGGCCGGGTCTATCGGCACGAGATCCCGGGTGGCCAGCTGTCCAACCTGCGCCAGCAGGCCATCGCGCTCGGCTTGGGGGACCAGTTCGAGAAGGTCGAGGACTGGTACGCGGCCGCCAACCGCATCCTGGGCCGACCGCCGAAGGTGACTCCGTCGTCGAAGGTCGTGGGCGATCTCGCCCTGCAGCTCGCCGCCGCGGATGCCGACCCCGACGACTTCGAGCAGCACCCGGAGAAGTACGACATCCCCGACTCGGTCATCGGATTCATGGCGGGCGAGCTGGGCGACCTTCCGGGCGGTTGGCCCGAGCCGTTCCGCACCAAGGTGCTCGCGGGGCGGACGGTGAAGATCGGCGTCGAGGAGATCTCGCCCGAGGACCGCACCGCACTCGCGGGCAGCTCAGCTGAGCGTCAGGCAGCACTCAACCGCCTGCTCTTCCCGGCGCCGACGCGACAGTTCGAGCAGGTGCGCGAGCTGTTCGGGGACCTGTCGCCTGTGGACACGATCGGCTACCTCTACGGCTTGCAGTCCGGGGTCGAGCACGCCGTCGAGATCAGCCGCGGCGTCGACCTCCTGCTCACCCTCGAGGCGATCGGCGAAGCCGATGACCGCGGCATGCGCACGGTCATGACCACGATCAACGGCCAGCTGCGGCCGATCGCGGTGCGTGACCGCAGCATCACCGTCGACACGAAGGCCGCCGAGAAGGCCGACCCCAACAAGGCGGGTCAGGTCGCGGCCCCGTTCTCGGGCGTGGTGACGCTCAAGATCTCAAACGGTGACGTCGTCGTGGCAGGGCAGCAGGTCGCATCCATCGAGGCCATGAAGATGGAGGCGGCGATCACGACTCCGGTCGCCGGCACGATCGTACGGCTCGCCATCCCGGTGACGCAGCAGGTGGATGCCGGCGACCTCCTCGTTGTCGTGGAGTGAACACTCTCCGAGCAGCGGTCGCCTAAACTGGAGAGTCCCCCAGTTCGAGCGGGGTGAGAGAGGGAGGCTCGTGGCGACGCGCAGGAACACCGGGTCGACAGGCACCCCCCATGCGACCCTTCCGGAGCACTCAGGTGCGCTCGGCGACCTCGCGGCACGCCTTCCCGAGAGCCTGACCGTGAGCATCGAGTTGCCGGAGGTCGATCAGGGCGCACCCGTCGACGAGGCGGACACTGCTCGCAGCGATGTCGCGTTCACGCCGATCCTCGCCGACGGAGCGGGCACCGCGACGCACTCGATCGACATCGTCACCGACCCGGTCGAGCTGGCCGAGCAGGACCTCATCGTCGACGATGCTCCGACAATCGTTCCGCTGCCCGGCGACGAGGTGCGCGACCAGCCGGCGCCGACGCGACGCGAGCGGCTGAGGGGCGACACCCCGCGCACCGCCGAGACGGCATCCATGCTGACCGCAGAGCGGATGCTCGACCCCAAGCGCCGGCACAAGGTCGCTCCTGAGGGCTTCTGGCAGAGCGCCCTGTACCGCGGCACCTTCCACCTGGTGAACGTCGGCGATTCCGCCCGGGTGCGGGAGCGCAAGGCACTCGATGCGCGGATCGCCAAGCGGCTCGAAGGCCCGACCCGCTTCGTCCCCGTGCTGACCCGCAAGGGCGGGGTCGGCAAGACCACGATCACCACCTTGCTCGGCATGGCGTTGGCCGACGTGCGCGACGACCGGGTCATCGCGGTCGACGCCAACCCCGACCGGGGAACCCTCGCCGAGCGCGTCAACAAGCAGACCCGGTCCACGGTGCGCGACCTCGTCACACACGCGCCGAGCATCCGCGATTTCAGCGAGCTGTCGACCCACGTCTCACGCGACGTCACCCGCCTCGATGTGCTGGCGTCCGACACCGATCCACTTCTCTCCGAAGCGTTCGACGAGAACGACTACAACGTCGTCGCGGATGTCGCGGCCCGCTACTACTCCATGGTCCTGACGGACTGCGGCACCGGCATCGTGCACTCGGTGATGCGAGCGACCCTGCAGCGCGCCGACTCCGTCGTCATCGTCTCGGGCGGCAGCGTCGACGAGGCGCGCCTGGCATCCGAGACGCTGACCTGGCTGGAAGCCAACAACTACGGTCACCTGGCGCGGAACGCGATCGTGGCGCTCAACACCGCCACCCAGGGCACGAACCTGGTCAAACTCGACGAGATCGAGGCCCACTTCCGGTCGCGGGTGCGCGACATCGTGCGCATCCCGTACGACCCCGAACTGGCCGCCGGGTCCGTGGTGCGCTACTCGGCCCTGAAGCCGTTCACCCGCGCCTCGGCCCGCGAACTGGCCGCGCTCGTCATGGACGGGCTGCCCGCCCGCCGCGACGCGTGATCGCGGCGGCAGGTCGGCGATGACCGAACGACAGATCCGACTCTTCGGCGACCCGGTGCTGCGCTCGAAGGCCGACCCGATCGCGGTCGCACCCGGCGACGCACGCACGAAGGCGCTGGTCGACGACCTCATCGACACCGTCACCCCTCCCGGGCGTGCGGGCGTCGCCGCACCCCAGATCGGTGTCGGCCTGCGTGCCTTCAGCTACAACATCGACGGCGACATCGGCTACGTGATCAACCCGGTGCTCGAGGTCTCGGGCGAACCCGAACTCGTCGATGAGGGCTGCCTCTCGGTGCCCGGCTTCTACTTCCCGCGCATGCGCTACCCCGCTGCGCGCGTCACCGGGGTGGATGCCGCGGGCCGCGAGATCGTCGTCGAGGGCGACGGTCTCATGGCGCAAGCCCTTCAGCACGAGACCGACCACCTCGACGGCAAGCTGTTCATCGAAGGCCTCGAGCCCGACATCAAGCGCGAGGCAATGAGGGCCGTGCGTTCAGCCGAATGGTTCAGAAACGCCTGAGGGGCGTTTCTGAACCAGTTCGGCCGCACGGCCGCGTGAGCATCCGGCGTTCGTCGAAGACTGTCCGCCGACAGTCCAACCCCCGACGACAGGTCAACTAACCCACCCCGAGCGACTCCGTCACCGGCGCCGCCGTGTAGAGCCCGTCGATCACCCGCGCGTAGTCGTTCAGGATCGGGCCGCGCTTGATGCTCATCTTGGGCGTCAAATGCCCGGAGTCTTCGGTGAAATCGTCGGGCAGGATGACGAACTTGCGGATCGACTCGGCGCGCGAGACGCGGGCGTTCGCGGCATCCACCGCCTTCTGAACCTCGGCGACCACCTTGGCATTCGTGCAGGCCTGCTCGAGCGGCATGTCGGCCGACTCGCCGTTGTTGTGCAGCCACACCGGCAGCATCTCGGGGTCGAGCGTGATCAGCGCCGAGATGAACGGTTTCTGATCGCCGACGACGACGACCTGGCTGATCAGCGGGTTCGACCGGATCGGGTCTTCGAGCGACGCCGGAGCGACGTTCTTGCCGCCGGCGGTGACGATGATCTCTTTCTTGCGGCCGGTGACCGTGAGGTAGCCGTCTTCGTCGAGAGCCCCGAGGTCGCCGGTGTGGAACCAGTCGCCGTCCATGACCTCTGCGGTGGCCTTCGTGTTGTTCCAGTAGCCGCCGAAGACGTCGACGCCCTTGACCAGGATCTCGCCGTCGTCGGCGATCTTCAGCCCGACGCCGGGGAGGGCAGGTCCGACCGTGCCGATCTTGAACTTCGACACCAGGTTCACCGTCGCGGGAGCGGTCGTCTCGGTGAGCCCGTAGCCCTCGAGGATCTTGACGCCCAGGCTGCGGAAGAAGTGCCCGAGGTAGGTGCCCAGGGGCGCGGATCCCGACACCGCGAACTTGATGTTGCCGCCCATCGCCGCACGCAGCTTGCTGTACACGAGGCGGTCGTACAGGGCGAACTTGATCTTCAGGCCGGTCGGCACCGATCCGGCATCCAGAGCCTTCGAGTGGTCGACCGCGGCCTGTGCCGCGGCGCGGAAGATCTTGCCGCGACCGCCGCTTTCTGCCTTCTGCTCCGCCGAGTTGTAGACCTTCTCGAACACACGCGGCACGGCGAGCAGGAAGGTCGGCTTGAAGCTGCCCAGGGCCGGCAGCAGCTGCTTGGTGTCGGCCTGGTGACCGACTTTGACGCCGGTGTGCACGGCGAGGATCGAGATGAAGCGCGCGAAGACGTGCGCCGTCGTGATGAACAGCAGGGTGGATGACCCAGGGGCCACCACGTCGCCCATCGCGACCGCGGCGTTGCGGCTCAGCTCGACGAAGTTCGAGTGCGAGATGATGCAGCCCTTGGGCTGCCCGGTGGACCCGGAGGTGTAGATCAGCGTGGCCAAGTCGGAGCCCTTCGCCGCGCTGCGGCGCTTCTCGATCTCGTCATCGCTGACCTCGGTGCCGCCGGCGACCAGCTTGTCGAGGTCGCCGAGCCCGAGTTGCCACACCTTGGTGACCTGCGGGAGCTCGCTGCGGACTTCGTCGAACTTGGCGAAGTGATCGGCGCTCTCGACGATGAGTGCTGTGGCGCCGGAGTCGGTGAGGTTGTACTGGATCTGCGCGGGTGCCGAGGTCTCGTAGATCGGCACCAGCACCGCACCGGCGAACCAGGCGGCGAAGTCGATCAGCGTCCACTCGTAGCGTGTCTTGCAGATGAAGCCGATCTTCTCGCCGGGTGTGATGCCCGCGGCGACGAGACCCTTCGCGAGTGCGACCACCTGACGGTGGAATTCGGCGACCGAGACATCGCTCCAGCCGCCGTCGGCTGTCGGGAGTGCGAACAGCGGCGCGTCGGGCGTGGCGGCGAGCCGGTCGAGCAAGAGGTCTGTGGTGTTCGCCTCCGGGTCCGCGGGGACGATGGCAGGGGTGAAATATTCGTTCACGGCAACTCCTTCGGTACCGATCGTGTTTCGTAAGCCCCAGCCTAGATCGTTGGACCGAGCCTAGCCCGAGTGTCCGTCGGCGTCTGGGGCATTGAGCCAACGGTAAAGTCAAAACCCGTGCATGCCATCGGAATCGACATCGGCGGGACCAAGATCGCCGGCGCCCTCGTCAGCGAGTCGGGCGAAATCCTCCGCACCGAGCGGCGGCCGACCCCGGCGGGCGATCCGGTCGCGATCGTCGACAACGTGGTCGAGCTGATCACCTCGTTGGGCGCGGGGGAGCAGATCGTCGCGGCCGGTGTTGCCGCCGCCGGTTTCGTGGACGCCGCGCAGTCGGTCGTCTATTACGCGCCCAACATCAACTGGCGTTCCGAGCCCTTCCGCGACCATCTCTCCGAACTTCTGCCGGGCATCGACATCACGGTCGACAACGACGCCAATGCAGCGGGCTGGGCCGAGTATCGATTCGGCGCAGGACGCGGCGCCACCGACATGACCATGCTCACGATCGGCACCGGCGTCGGGGGTGCCGTGATCGCCGACGGCCGCCTGCTGCGCGGCGGCTTCGGGGCGGCGGGCGAGGTGGGCCACCTCCGCGTCGTGCCGGGAGGACTGCCGTGCGGCTGCGGGCAGCGCGGCTGCATCGAGCAGTACGGCTCGGGCCGGGCGCTGCTGCGCTACGCCAACGAGATCGCGGATGCCGGCGGCATCGGTCTGAGCCTGGCTGACGCCCGCGCAACGCAGGGCGAGCTCGACGGAGCCGTCGTCGGCGCGCTCATCGAGGAGCACGATCCCGGTGCCCTCGCCGCGCTCCGCGAACTCGGCTCATGGCTCGGTCAGGCCTGCGCGTCCATCGGAGCCGTGCTCGACCCGCAGCGCTTCGTGTTCGGCGGGGGAGTCGCCGCAGCCGGCGACTTGCTGCTCGAGCCGATCCGCGACGCGTACCTGGCGCATCTGCCTGCGCGTGGATTCCATCCCGAGCCGACCTTCTCGGTCGCCGAGCTGGTGAACGACGCCGGTGTCGTCGGGGCGGCCGACCTTGCCCGATTGCATGCCCGGGGTGAGTCGACCGCCTCGGCTCGCTAGACTTTCGCACAGCGTCGGGAGGTCGCGTGCTCTACTGGTTCTTGAAGACCTTCATCGTCGGTCCGTTCGCGAACTCGGTGTTCCGGCCATGGTCGCGCGGCGAAGAGAACGTGCCAGACTCGGGCGGCGTCATCTTCGCGAGCAACCACCTGTCGTTCGTCGACTCGGTGTTCCTGCCGCTCGCGGTCAAGCGCCCGATCAGCTTCTTGGCCAAGAGCGAGTACTTCACCGGCAAGGGCATCTTCGGATGGGCCACGAAGCACTTCTTCCTCGGCATCAACCAGTTACCGATCGACCGTTCGGGTGGCAAGGCCTCTGAGGCCTCGCTGAACTCCGGCCTCGAGCACCTGGCCAAGGGTGGCCAGCTGGGGATCTATCCGGAGGGCACGCGCAGTCCAGACGGCCGGCTCTACCGCGGGCGCACCGGCGTCGCGCGCATGATTCTCGAATCCGGTGCCATCGTGGTGCCGGTGGCGATGATCGACACCGAGAAGGTCATGCCGACCGGCACGAAGTTCCCCAAGGTGCGCAGGGTGGGCGTCGTCTTCGGTGAACCGCTCGACTTCAGCCGTTTCGCCGGCATGGAGGGCGACCGCTTCGTTCTTCGCTCGATCACCGACGAGATCATGTACGAGTTGTCGCGCATCAGCGGCCAGGAGTACGTCGACGTCTACGCCTCGTCTGTCAAGAAGCCGGGCAAGAGCGGGGTCGACCGCCGGGCCGCCGCTGCCAGGGTCAAGGCGACAGCGAAGTCGTCCGCCAAAGCGACGGCGAAGGCGCGCCCCGCGGCATCCTGACGGTCAGCAACGCCCCGAGCGCTCCAATAGGCTCGACCCTGTGTCAGACCCGTCAGAGACCATCGTGCAGGCCGATCCGAGTGTGATCGCCGGTCTCGACTATTGGCGTGGGCTGCCGATCAAGCAGCAGCCGGACTGGCCGGATGCGGCGGCCGTCTCCGCAGCATCGGCCGAACTCTCGACGCTGCCGCCGCTGATCTTCGCGGGCGAGGTCGACATCCTCCGTGAGCGGCTGGCCCGGGCCGCGCGCGGCGAGTCGTTCCTGCTGCAGGGCGGAGACTGCGCCGAGACCTTCGCCGGAGCCACTGCTGAGCAGATCCGCAACCGGCTCAAGACCCTGCTGCAGATGGCCGTCGTGCTCACCTACGGCGCGTCGATGCCGATCGTCAAGATGGGCAGGATGGCCGGTCAGTTCGCCAAGCCGCGCTCAAGTGACAACGAGACGCGCGGCGACGTGACGCTGCCCGCCTACCGCGGCGACATCGTGAACGGCTACCCGTTCACCCCGGAGTCGCGCCAAGCCGACCCGAGCCGGTTGATCCAGGGCTACCACACCAGCGCATCGACCCTGAATCTGATCCGCGCCTTCACGCAGGGCGGGTTCGCCGACCTGCGCGAGGTGCACAGCTGGAACAAGGGCTTCGCCACCAATCCGGCGAACCAGCGCTACGCCAGACTTGCCTCCGAGATCGATCGGGCCGTCAAGTTCATGGAGGCGGCGGGCGCCGACTTCGATGAGCTCAAGCGCGTCGAGTTCTACACCAGCCACGAGGGCCTGCTCATGGATTACGAGCGCCCCATGACCCGCATCGACTCGCGCAACGGCACGCCCGTCAACACGAGCGCGCACTTCCTGTGGATCGGGGAGCGCACCCGCGATCTCGACGGGGCTCACGTCGACTACTTCTCGCGCATCCGCAACCCGATCGGCGTGAAGCTCGGCCCGAGCACGACCGCCGACGACATGGAGCGGCTCATCGACAAGCTCGATCCGAACCGCGAGCCCGGGCGGCTCACCTTCATCACGCGGATGGGTGCGGGCAAGGTGCGCGATGCGCTGCCGCCGCTTCTTGAAGCGATCAAGAGCTTCGACGCGATGCCGCTGTGGGTGACCGACCCGATGCACGGCAACGGGCTCACCACGCCGACCGGCTACAAGACGCGCCGCTTCGACGACGTCGTGGATGAGGTGCGCGGCTTCTTCGACGCCCACCGGGCCGCGGGCACCCACCCCGGCGGCATCCACGTGGAACTCACCGGCGACGACGTCACCGAGTGCCTCGGCGGCTCGGAGCAGATCGACGAGGCGACGCTGGCGACCAAGTACGAGTCGCTGTGCGACCCGCGGCTGAACCACATGCAGTCTCTCGAACTCGCCTTCCTCGTCGCCGAGGAGCTGACGATCGCGCGCTGAGGTCGGCTCCGGGTGTCGACGTTCCGCGCAACTCGGCAAGACTTCTGCCCGACTCGCCGCGAAGCGGCGCAGGGCGACCGCATGTCGACCATAGACCGCCGCTCAGTTGCGCACAGATTTCCGCGGGGCAGCAGGCGGCTGATGATGCTAGAAGCCGAAGTTGACCTTTACCGTTGTTCCCTTGTCGACGACAGTGCCACCTACGGGATTTGTCTTCGTGACTGTCACACTGCTGGCCACGAGGTCGGCAGCGGATTTGTAGTCGAGCTTGAACCCGGCATCAGTGAGTATCTGCTTCGCTGTCGCCCAGGTCTTGCCGACCACGTTGGGCACCGCAACCTGCTCGGGCCCCTTGGACGTCTGCAGCTGCACCTTGTCACCGACGTGGATCACGAGGGCACCGCCATTGGCGTCCGTGGTGACGAGGCCGACCACGGCGCCCTTGGGCACCGACTGGCTGAAGACATCCACGTTGCCGGTGACCGTGAGCTGGTACGGCGCTGCTGCCAGCTCCGTCGTGGCGTCGGCCACGGACTTCCCACTCAGATCCGACGGCAGCGGACCGGCCGACACGACGAGTGAGATCGCTTGCTTCTCGCCGTATTGGGCGACGCCGTTCAGACTCTTACCCTGAGCGTCCAGCGCGTCCACGACGATCCCGGCCGCGATCTTCGGATCGAAGGGCCGGACCGTGGTGCCCGCCTTCCAGTGCGTGCCAATCAGATCGAGCGCGTCCTTCTCGGTCTGGCCGACGAGCGTGGGCAGCGCGAAGGGCTGCGGGCCCGTCGAGAGCAGCAGCTGCACCGTTCGCGCCCTTGGCAACGGCGCTGCCGATCTTGGGGCTGGTGTCGGCGACCGCGCCGACCGCGACATCCACCGAGTACGTGCTTCCGTTGGTCGGGGCGACCGCCAGCCCGAGCTTCTTCAGCGCGGTGGTGGCGTCGGCAGGCGACATGCCCGAGAGGGAGGTGGGGATTGATCACCCGCGAGCCGGGGCCGAGACCGAAGTACCAGCCGGTCACACCGGCCGCAGCGGCTAGCACGAGGATGACGAGGAAGATCGCGAGCCCGCGACCGCGGCGCTTCTGCGAGACCCGCGCGAGGGCCGACGTGGAATCCGAGATCTCGGCAGGGCGAGGTCCGCGCGGGGCGATGATCGCGGTTTCGGCGTCGGAACCGCTCGGCGCGGGAGCGCGCGCGAATGCCACCGTCTCGCCGGTCGCGTTGGCCCGCCCAGGGGTGGGCATGAGCAGGGTCCGCTGCGCCGAGGTGGAGCCGTGCGGCAGGGCGGTGCGCAACTGCGACTCGGTCTCATGGAGCTGGTCGAGCATCGCGCGCGCGTCGCGCGGGCGCTGATCGGGGTCTTTCTCCGTCGACCACTGCACCATTTCGTCCAGCTCGGCGGGAACCTTCGGGTTCTTGACGCTCGGCGTCGGCACGGTGTCATTGGCGTGCTGGTAAGCGATCTGCATCGGCTGATCGCCCTTGAACGGCTGCTCGCCGGTGAGCATCTCGTACATCATGATGCCCACCGCGTAGATGTCGCTCCGGGTGTCGGCGATGCCGCGGGTGACGAGCTCGGGGGAGAGGTAGGCGATCGTGCCGAGCAGCGCGGCGCCGGTCGCGGTGTTCGCGGATGCCGCGCGCGCCAGCCCGAAGTCGCCGATCTTGATGCGGCCGTCGTCGGCCAGCAGCACGTTCTCGGGCTTCAGGTCGCGGTGGACGATGCCCGCCTTGTGCGCTGCCGCCAGTCCCGACAGCACCGCCTCGGTGATGTCGATGGTCTGCTGGCTGGTCAGCGAGCCGTACTCCTGCAGCAGATCGCGCAGGGTGATGCCCGGCAGGTACTCCATGACCAGGTAGGCGCTGTCGGCATCCTGCCCCTGATCGAAGACGTTGACGACGTTGGGGTGAGCCAATCGGGCGGCCGAGCGGGCCTCCTGAATGAAGCGCTGCTTGAACTGGCTGTCATCGGCCAGGTGGCCGTGCATCACCTTGACCGCGACGCGGCGCTCGAGTCGCAGATCGGTGGCGAGATACACCGTCGCCATGCCGCCGCGGGCGATGCGTGAGCGGACCTGATACCGGCCGTCGATGAGACGGCCAATCATCGGGTCGGTCGTGTTGACGCTCACCGTTCGAGTGTAGGCAGGAGCATCCTGAACGTCGGGCTGCCACACGGTGCGCTACCTGTACTGCGCGAGCCAGGCCCAGGCGCTGGTCTCCCACTTGGCGTAGGCGTTCGGGTATGCCGAGATCTGCACGGCCTGTGCAGCCTGCGCGATGGTCATCGACTGCCAGCCGCGGATGTCGAGCAGTCCGCGCGTGCGGCCGGCGTTCGGGTTGCCCGGGCCTCCGAAGAACAAGCGGGTCGCGTACGCCGGGTCCTGCAACTGCGCCGACGAGCCCCATCCGGTGCTGGGCCGCTGCTGGAACAGTCCGACCGAGTCCCGATCGCCGTGATTCAGGTTGCGCAGCCCCGACTCCTGCATGGCCGCCGCGAGCGCGACGACGATCCCGCGGTCGGGAACGCCGAGACCCTGACCGGTGTGGATGATGAGCCTCACGTTCGCGGCCATCTCATCGCTGAGTGCGGTGCCGGCTCCGCCCGTCGCGGGAGAGGACCCACCGCCCGCGACCGGGATCACCAGCGTGCGCCCCGAGTAGATGATCGTGGACGAGCCCATTCCGTTGGCGGCGAGGATGGCCGCCGTCGTGGTGCCGAATCGCGCGGCGATGGCCGAGACAGTGTCGCCCGCGACGATCTTGTAACTCGTTGTGGATGCCGGGGCCGCCGAGCCCGATGACACCGGGGTGACCGACGACACGGTCTGAATGGCCAGAGGCGCTCCGCCCGAGGGAATGGCGATGGTCTGACCCGGATAGATGATGCTCGACCACCCGAGCCCGTTCGCCGTGAGGACGGCCTGTGTCGTGACGCCGAATCGCTTGGCGATCGCCGAGATGGTGTCGCCACGCACGATCGTGTACCGTCCGCCCGAGCTGGCGGCCGCGGGTGCGGCGGGGGCCGGGCTCGAGGAGGCCGACAGCTTGAGCACCTGGCCCGGGAAGATCAGAGACTTCCAGCTCAGCCCGTTGAGCGCCAGGACCGATGCGGTCGAGACGCCGTAGCGGCCCGCGATCGACGACACGGTGTCTCCGGGGACGACCGTGTAGCTGGTGGGCGGCGCCGACACCGACGCGTTGCTCTTGGCTGAGCTGAGCAGGATCTCGCGCAAGGTCTTGGCGAGTTCGCTCTTGGGCCTCGCCGGCTTCTTAGGCGCCGCAGACGCCGAGTCCGCCGGCCCGACGAGGTTGAGGCCCATGGTCATGGCACCGACCAGGACGATCGGGACTGTGGCCATCGCGCCCGAGCGCCACCGCGCCGAGCGGAGCACGGACGACGGGTCGGACGCGGCATGGCGTCCGCTCCGCGGGCTGCTGGCGACGGCGGGACCGGTCGACGGGACGAGCCCCGAGAAGACGTCGCGGGCGAACGACCCGCGCTCAGCGGTGTCAGTCATCGCGGCCCTGCCTTTCCCCGCCCCCGGGATGCGTGGTTCCGCCCGGCGTCGGGCGCCACACGGTTATCGGGCCAACGCTGTCACAGAAGGCATACAGAGTCAATCAACGTGACAGGTGTGGCGTGAGTTTACTTGTTCGTAACATACGCGGAGCGGGCGGCGCTGACGCTCGACGTGGCAGGCTGGACGAGTGAGCGACACCGCCGGCCCGCAGTGGCTGACCATTCCCGACCTCGTGACGGAACTCGGCATCACACAGAGTCAGGTGCGTCGCCTGATCGAAGACCGGGCTCTTCTCGCCTCGCGCATCGACGGCGCCCTCCGCGTGCCCGCAGACTTCGTGAAAGACGGCGAGCCGCTCGGCGAGTTGCGCGGAACCATCGTCGTGCTGGGCGATGCCGGCTTCAGCGACGACGAAGCGATCCACTGGCTGCTGAATGAGGACGACAGCCTCGAAGCAGCCCCGATCGCTGCCCTCCGCGCCGGCCGCAAGGCCGAGGTGCGGCGGGTCGCTCAGGCCCTCGGCTTCTGACCCCCGCTAGCTCGCGCGTTGCGTGACCGCGTGGGCGAGCGTTCCGAGCTCGTCGCGCGCCGAGCGAGCAAGCGGCGCATCCACGAGAGCCGCCGTCGCGGTCGTGACGTTGTGGTCGATGATGCGCTCGACCTGCTCGACGGCGCCGCTGTCGCGGACGGCTGTCTGCAGCATCCCGATCTGCTGATCGTCCAGAGCATCGTCACCGAGCAATTCGTCGAACAAGCGAGCTGCGGATGTGGGCAGCTTCTGCCGTGCAAGCGTGATCAGCACCGTGCGCTTGCCTTCGCGCAGATCGTCTCCTGCCGGCTTGCCGGTGACGGCGGGATCGCCGAAGACGCCGAGCAGGTCGTCTCGCAACTGGAAGGCCACGCCGAGCGGCAGGCCGTACGCCCTGAGCGCGGCCAGCTGAGGCAGCGACGCCTCGGCCAGGCTGGCGCCGATGGCCAGCGGAGCCTCGACGCTGTATTTCGCAGACTTGTAGACGATCACGCGATGGGCGCGGGGGAGCAGCTCGGACTCCGGCCGGGTGCGCCACGACGCCTCCTCGAGCATGTCGAGGTATTGCCCGACCGTCACCTCGGTGCGCATGAGGGCGAACTGCGCGCGGGCGGCGCGTGCGGCATCCGGGGTTCCGGCTCGGGCGGCGCCGGCATCGAAGAGCTCGTCGCTCCAAGCCAGCAGGAGGTCGCCGATGAGCAGCGCTGAGGCGTCGCCGTAGTCGCGGCCGGCGCCTGCCCAGCCCCGCTCGCGGTGCATCGCCTCGAAACGCCGGTGCAGGCTCGGCTTGCCCCGGCGCAGATCCGAGTTGTCCATGATGTCGTCGTGCACGAGGGCAGCCGCATGGAAGATCTCGAGTGCGGAGGCGACCGACACGATCGGGTCGAGCGCTGCGACCTCGCTCTCAGTGGTGTCGTCTGACGCCCAGGAATCGTCGGCGACCGCGGCGACCGAGCGCCAGCCCCAGTAGCAGAACAGGGCGCGGAACCTCTTGCCGCCCGCCAGTAGTTCGCGTGCCGATTGGTCGATGATCTCGAGGTCGGGAGAGATCTCGGCGAGAGCGGCACCCTGTTGGGCGAGGAACCCATCGAGCCGGGACTGCACGAGATCGACTAAGCGCGTACTCCCAGCCACTGTTCTATGCTATCGGCGCTTCTCCGGCCTACACTTGGCGATGAATCAACGAGTCGGGGCGACCGGATGCCCCGGCCGTGAGGGAGCCGGAAAAATGCCGCTTTCGGAACAGGAGCAGCGCCTTCTCGACGAGATGGAGCGCAGCCTCTATCACAACGATGCCGACGACGTGACGACGGTCGGCGCGCGCCGCGGTCGCCCGAACTACACGGCGGTAGCCCTCGGCATCCTGGCCGGCGCGATCGGGCTCGTCCTGCTCGTGGTCGGCGTCATCATCCGTCAGCCGATCGTCGGCATCCTCGGCTTCGCTCTCATGTTCATCGGCGCGCTGGTGGCGATCGCTCCGCCCCGTCGCCTGACCATTCCGGGATCGGGGTCCGCGGCAGCCGGCAAGCGCTCGGGATTCATGGACTCGCTCAATGAGCGGTGGGAGCGCCGCAACGACGAGCACGAGGGCTGAAGCACTCTCCGCATCACTCCCGAAGGGCCGGCTGAGCCGGCCCTTTCCGCGTTAACGGGCTTCGTCCTGCCACGAGCGCTCCAGCCGTACGAGCGGAGCTCGATTTCGCCCTCCACTCCGCTCCCCGACGCCGCGCCGTCTGCGAACCGTCGCTGATAGCCCCAATTTCCTGCGGGTGAACGGCCACAAGCGACCGTTGGGCGTCGAACTGTCCCCCCTTGTGGGGGACCCTGCTGCCCAGATCGGGGCTACAAGTGGTGGACAGTGGTGCAAAGTGGAGTAAAGTGGCGACCGTCCTTCTGTCTGGCCGGAGAGAGTGAGGGGGCCCACGCATGCTGCTCGGTACGTTCGTCCCCAAGCTCGACGAGAAGGGGCGCATCATCCTTCCCGCGAAGTTCGCGGACGACTTCTCCAACGGCGTGGTCATGGCGCGGGGCCAGGAGCACGCGATCTACGTCTACAGTCAGCGCGAGTTCGAGAGCCTCGTCGAGCGGATGCAGCAGCAGGCGCCCGCGCTCGGCAAGAAGGGGCGCGACTACCTGCGGTTGTTCCTTTCGGGCGCGACACAGGAGATCCCGGATGCCCAGCGCCGGGTGACGATCCCGCCGATGCTGCGCGAGTACGCGGGCCTCGACCGCGACCTCACGGTGATCGGCGCCGGAACGCGCGCCGAGATCTGGGACACCGCCACCTGGACCGAGTACTACTCCAACGCCGAATCCGACTTCGCCGACGCCGACGAGGAGGTGATCTCGGGACTCTTCTAGCGCCTCGTGCCCGACCCTCAGCCGCGCACCCTGACTCCACTTCCCCGGAGGCAGGTCGCAGCGGATGGGGATCAGGTCCGAGGGGCTCGACCCGATACCTCATGGCCGAGAACCGTTTGCACACCCCCGTGATGCTCGAGCGCACGCTCGAGTTGCTGACCCCCGCTCTGGAGCGCCCCGGCGCCGTGCTCGTCGATGCCACCCTCGGGCTGGGCGGCCACGCCGAGGCGTTCCTCGAGCGGTTCCCTGAGTTGGAGTTCGTCGGGCTCGACCGCGATCCGCACGCCCTGGAGTTGACGGGGCAGCGGCTGGCTCCGTTCGGATCCCGTGTGCACCTCGTGCACACCGTCTACGACAGGGTGAGCGAGGTGCTCGACCAGCTGGGCATCCCGTCAGTGGCCGGCATCCTCTTCGATCTCGGCGTTTCGTCGATGCAGCTCGACCAGGTGGAGCGCGGCTTCTCGTACTCGAAGGATGCCCCGCTCGACATGCGCATGGACGACACGTCAGAGCTCACCGCGGCCCGCATCCTCGCCGAGTACGACGAGGCCAGCCTGCGCCGGATCTTCTACGAGTACGGCGACGAGAAGCTCGCGCCGCGCTACGCCAGCCGTATCGTCCGCGAGCGCGCCGTCGCACCGCTGCTCACCTCGGCGCAGCTCGTCGAGCTGCTGATCGCCGCGACACCTGCCGCCGTGCAGCGTGCGGGGCATCCCGCCAAGCGGGTCTTCCAGGCGCTTCGCATCGAGGTCAATCAGGAGCTCTCGGTGCTGGAGCGGGCGATTCCGGCCGCCCTCGACGCCCTCGAGGTCGGCGGACGGATCGTCGTGCTGGCGTACCAGTCGCTCGAAGACCGCATCGTCAAGCGCGAGTTGACCGCGCGGTCCACCTCGACGTCCCCGCGTGGACTGCCTGTCGAACTGCCGCAGCATCGCCCCGAGTTCAAGCTGCTTGTGCGTGGCGCCGAACTGGCGAGCGAGGCCGAGAAGGCCGCCAACTCGCGCGCCACCCCCGTGCGCCTGCGCGCAGCCGAACGATTGAGGGCGGCATGAGCGCCGTCGCCGTCGCGCGCCCCCTCCGGCAGCCGGCCGCGCAGCCGAACTCCCAGCCGCGCCGGCACCTCGAGGTCGTGCCGACGCGCGCCCAGCGCCGTGCGAGGCCGCGGATGCTTCCCGCGCTGGTCACGATCGGCGGGATCGGCGTCATCCTGCTCGCGCAGTTGGTGCTCAGCATCGTCGTCGCCGACGGCGCGTACCAGATCTCGAGCCTGCAGTCGGCCAAGCACGACGCGCAGCTGCAGCAGCACGCCCTCTCCGAGCAGCTCGACCTGCTCGCCTCGCCGCAGCACCTCGCGGCCAACGCGGAAGCTCTCGGCATGGTGGCGAGTGACAACGGACTGTACCTGGATGCCAAGACCGGCGCCGTGACGGGCAACGGCGGCGGGGCGGGCGGCAGCATCCTCGGCTCGGGCGACCAGGTCAGCAATGTCCTGCTCGACGGCACGCCGCTCGTCACACCGAGCGCGACCGGATCCGGCTCGACGGGATCGGGCACGGCGGGATCGGGCACGACGACCACCACAGACGTACGCGGGGACTCCCAGGCCTCGACCGACGCGGGGGCGGGAGGTGCCGGGCAGGACCCCCAGACCCCCGGCCTCCTCCCGTCCCCCACCACGCACTAGCCAGAATGCCCCAAGCGATCGACGAGACGAAGGATCACCGGTGACCTCCCTCCGCATGCCGCGACGGCGCCTTTCGCTGACGATCATCGCCGTGTTCGCGATCGTGTCTGTGTTCGTCATCCGGCTTGTCGACATCCAGCTGGTCCAGGCTGCGCAGCTCACCAAGGCCGCCGATTCGCGGCAACTGCGGACCGTGACCACCTACGGGGTGCGCGGCGACATCGTGGACAGCAACGGCGTCGTGCTCGCGGACAGCGTCGACCGCTTCGACATCACGGCATCGCCGAAGAACGTCTCTTCCGACGGGTTCGTGCGGTTCAACAAGGACGGGTCGAAGACCAAAGTCTCGCTGACCGACGCGATCGCCGAGATCTCGCAGATCACCGGTGCCGACCAGCAGCAGCTCTACACGGCCCTGACACAGGACCCCACGTCGGACTTCGTCTACCTCGTCAAGGCCGTCAAACTGTCGGTATTCGACAAGGTCAAGGCCTTGAAGATCCCGTGGGTCTACAGCGAGCGGCACCCGGCACGCACCTATCCCGACGGCGCAGTGGGCGGCAACCTGGTCGGATTCGTCGGCACCGATGGGCCGCAGGCAGGCACGGAGTTGCGGCAAGACTCCTGTCTCGCGGGCACCGACGGCACCTCCGTCTACGAAACCAGCGCTGACGGCGTGCGTCTGCCCGGAAGCACGGTGGTCACCAAGCCGGCCATCGACGGCGGCACGATCACGCTGACCATCGACTCCAACCTGCAGTGGTTCGCGCAGCAGACCCTCGCTCAGCAGGCGCAGGCGACCGGATCCGATTGGGGAACCGTCATGGTGGTCCGCGTCAGCGACGGCCACATCATGGCCGATGCCGACTATCCGAGCGTCGACCCGAACGACCGCAACACGGTCGGAGTCGACGCCCTGGGGGCGCGCAGTTTCAGCTCGCCGTACGAGCCCGGATCGATCATGAAGCCGGCCACGGTTGCCGGTCTGGTCGACAAGGGCCTGGTCACCGCCGTGACCCACGTCGACGTCCCCGCGCGCTTCACCGACGGGCTTCCGGCCGGGATATCCATCAAGGATGCCGAGTGGCATGGTGATGTGCACATGACGGTCGCGGGCGTGATCATGAACTCCTCCAACATCGGCATCGCCGAGCTCACCAAGCTGGAGAGCGAGAAGGACCGCTACGCGAACCTGCGCGCGTTCGGATTCGGGACCAAGTCGACCGTGAACTTCCTGGGGGAGAGCAGCGGTTATGTGGCGAACCCGGCGACCGTCGATTCGGTCACCACCGTCACCCAACAATTCGGCCAGGGCATCAGCGCGACCTCGGCCCAGGTTGCCAGCATGTACCAGGCCATCGGCGACGATGGCCGGAGAGTGCCGCTCACCCTGGTTCAGAGCTGCACGGCGGCCGACGGCACCATGAGCTATCCCAACGCCGGCCCGACCACCCAGGTGGTCTCGGCGTTCGCGGCCAAGCAGGTGCGGGCGATGATGGAGACCGTGACGACGCAGGGCTACATCCACCGTCAGATCACCATCCCGGGCTACCGCATCGCGGCCAAGACCGGCACGGCGCAGGTTGCGGACGGCAACGGCAAGTACGGCAACGACTACATCGTTTCGATCGCGGGCCTCATTCCCGCCGATAAGCCGCAGTACGCGGTGATTGTCACTCTGGCCAAGCCCGATACGATAAAGACTTCCGCCGCGGCGGCGCCGGCGTATGCGACGATCATGAAGCAGGTCATCAAGACCTTCCGCATCCAGCCGTCGACGACACCGGCAGCCGATCCTCCGGTCGCCTGGTAGTCCGGCTGCCGGCCGTCGAGCGCCGGAGAGTGACAGCAAGGAGGCAGTGCCAGCGTGACATCCCGGATCCCCCCGGTGCTGCGTCCCGAGCATCCCGTTCCGCGGTCGCTGGCGATGCTCGTGCAGGAGTTCGGTCTCGAGCACATCGGTTCGGTCGACGGCGTCGAGGTGTCGGGCGTGACCCTCGGAACGGGCGACCTGCACCCGGGTGACCTGTTCGTGGGCATCCAGGGGGTCAACAGTCACGGGGCCTCGTACGCGGAAGCCGCCAAGGAGGGCGGTGCGGTCGCGATCCTGACGGATGCCGCGGGCGCGAAGGTCGCCGCTGACGCCGGGCTGCCCATCCTGATCGTCGATGACCCGCGCGGCGCTCTGGGCGCGCTCTCGGCCTGGGTCTACCGCACCGCGGAGTCGAACGCCCTGTTGTTCGGCACCACCGGCACCAACGGCAAGACCTCGACCTCGTATCTGCTCGAGGCGATTCTGCGCCAGCTCGGCCTGGTCAGCGGCCTCAGTTCGACGTCCGAGCGCCACATCGGCGAGCTCACCGTGGTGAGCAGGCTGACCACGCCAGAGGCGAGCGAGATGCACGCCCTGCTCGCGCGCATGCGGGAGGCCGGTGTGCGCGCCGTGGCGGTCGAGGTGAGCGCGCAGGCGCTGACCCGCCACCGCATCGACGGCCTGATTTTCGACGTGGTGGCCTTCACGAACCTCAGCCACGACCACCTCGACGACTACGCCGACATGGAGGAGTACTTCCAGGCGAAGCTCGCGCTGTTCGCGCCCGAGCACGGCAAGCGCGGCGTCGTCTGTCTCGACACGGCATGGGGAGCGCGCGTGGTCGCCGAGTCGCGCATCCCGGTCACCACGATCGCGACCGTCGGCCATGCGAGCCCGGCCGATGTGGCGACCGCCGAGTGGGTCGTCGAGGTGCTCGAGGAGTCTGCGGCCTTCACCGGGTTCCGGCTGACCGGGCCCGACGGCCGCTCGCTCATCACCCGCGAACCGCTCATCGGGTGGCACATGGCGGCCAACGCGGCGCTCGCCATCGTGATGCTGGTCTCGGCGGGCTTCGAGCTGGAGGCCATCGGCGCTGCGCTGGCGGTGGACGAGAACGGCGAGGGCGGCATCCGCGCGTACCTGCCGGGCCGCACCGAACGGGTCTCGGGCGACCACGGCCCGAGCGTCTACGTCGACTTCGGCCACAGCCCCGACGCCTTCGAGAACACACTCGCCGCGGTGCGCCAGTTCACCACCGGCCGCACGATCATGGTGTTCGGCGCCGACGGCGACCGGGATGCCACCAAGCGCCATGAGATGGCCCGGGTCGCCGCGCAGGGCAGCGACATCCTCGTGATCACCGACCATCATCCGCGTTTCGAAGATGCCGCCTCGATTCGCGCCACCCTGCTCGAGGGCGCGAAGCTGGCCCAGGATCAGCCGGAGATCTACGAGGTCAGTCCACCTGAGGCGGCGATCCGCAAGGCGGTGTCGCTCGCGAAGGAGGGGGACTCCATTCTGTGGGCAGGCCCCGGTCATCAGGACTACCGCGACATCCGCGGGGAGCGCACCCCCTATTCGGCGCGCGAGGAAGCGCGTGCGGCTCTGCGCGAAGCGGGCTGGGCGTGATCCCGCTCCGCCTGGCCGAGGTGAGCGACGCTCTCGGCGGCGACCTGGTGCTGCCGGACCGTGTGACTGCCGAGCAGTTCGTGAGTGGCAGCGTTCAGACCAACTCAACCCTGGTCGAGTCGGGATCGGTGTTCTTCGCGCTGCCTGGCGAGACCACCGACGGTCATCTGTTCGCCGACGACGCGGTCGCGCGCGGCGCCGCCCTCGTCGTGGCTGAACGGCCGCTCGATCTGCCGGTGCCGGTTCTCATCGTGCCGGACGGCGTGACGGCGCTTGCCGACCTCGCACGCTTGGTCGTCGCGCGGACGCGCGCAGGCGGCCGACTCCGCGTGATCGGGATCACCGGGTCCAACGGCAAGACCACCACCAAGAACCTGCTGTTCGCGATTCTCGAGAAAGAGGGGCAGACGGTCGCCCCGACCGCCTCGTTCAACAACCATGTCGGGGCGCCGATCACCATGCTGCGGGTCGACGAATCGACCGACTATCTGATCAGCGAGATGGGCGCGAGCCATGCGGGCGAGATCGCCCGGCTCGTCGGGATCGCCATGCCCGACATCTCGGTCGTGCTCAAGGTGGGGCTGGCGCACGCCGGGGAGTTCGGTGGTATCGAGGCGACGCAGCGCGCCAAGTCCGAGATCGTGCGCGAGCTGCCCGGGTCAGCAGTTGCCGTGCTGAACGCCGACGACGGTCGAGTGGCCGCGATGGCCGGCATGACCGCGGCCCGGGTGGTGCGGTTCGGGCAATCTCCGGATGCCGAGGTGCGGGCCGAGGATGTCGTGGCCACCGCATCCGGAACCCGGTTCACCCTCGTGGTCGACGGCGCGGCACACGAGGTCGCGCTCCGGATCCTCGGCGAGCACCACGTCTCGAATGCGCTGGCCGCCCTGGCTGTTGCGCGCGAGCTCGGGGTGCCGATCGAACGCGCGATCGCCGCGATCGAAGCGGTGGCGCGCGCCGAGCGCTGGCGCATGGAGGTGCTGCAGCCGGGCGGCGGCATCACGGTGATCAACGACGCGTACAACGCGAGCCCGGATTCGACGGCGGCGGCGCTCAAGACGCTCGCACAGATCCGTGAGCCCGGGCAGAGGACGGTCGCGGTGCTCGGCGAGATGGCTGAGCTCGGGGAGTACTCGCGGGATGAGCACGATCGGCTCGGCCGACTCGTAGTGCGGTTGAACATCGGCAAGCTGGTGGTTGTGGGCGAAGGCGCCCGCCACATCCACGCCGCGGCCGGGCTGGAGGGCTCATGGGACGGGGAGTCGGTGTTCGTCGACGATGTCGACGCGGCATACGATCTTCTGCGTGAGCAACTGCGAGCGGGCGATGTCGTGCTCGTGAAGTCGTCGAAGTCCGCAGGGCTCCGTTTCTTGGGTGATCGCTTGGGCGGGGTCGAGGGTGCCAAGTGGTAGCCCTCCTCGTCGGCGGCGCGTTCTCGCTGGCATTCACCCTGTTCTTGACGCCGCTCTTCATCCGCCTGTTCCGACGCATCGGCTGGGGCCAGTTCGTCCGGGATGACGGACCGAAGTGGCACCACACCAAGCGCGGTACGCCGACCATGGGCGGCATCATCTTCATCCTCGGGTCGATCTTCGGCTACCTCATGGGACATCTGATCGCCGGGATCCCGTGGACGATGGTGGCCGTGCTCGTGCTCGCCATGATGGGCGGACTGGGACTGGTCGGCTTCATCGATGACTTCATCAAGACGCGCAAGCAGCGCAGCCTGGGTCTGGGCGGCTGGGCCAAGATCGTCGGCCAGCTGATCATCGGAACGATCTTCGCGGTGCTCGCGATTGCGCCCCTGTTCCGCGACGAGAACAACTTGACCCCTGGCTCCGCCTACATCTCGGCAGTGCGCGACATTCCGTGGCTGAACCTGCTCGCCTTCGGTCCGATCATCGGCATCATCCTCTTCGTGCTCTGGGTCAACGTGATCACCGTGAGCGCCTCCAATGGCGTCAACATCGCCGACGGGCTCGACGGGCTGGCCACCGGTGCGTCGATCTTCGCCATCTCGGCCTACATCTTCATCGGGTTCTGGCAGAACAACCAGAGCTGCTTCTCGTTCCGGGCGGATCCCGAAGTGGCATACAAGTGCTACGACGTGCGTGACCCGATCGACATCGCAGTGGTCGCGGCGGCGATCGTCGGCAGCCTGATCGGCTTCCTCTGGTGGAACACCACGCCCGCCCAGATCTTCATGGGTGACACGGGCTCGCTCGGCCTCGGTGGGGCCCTCGCGGCGCTGGCGATCGTCAGCCGCACCGAACTGCTGCTCGTCCTGATCGGTGGTCTCTTCCTCATCGTGACCGGCTCGGTGATCCTGCAGCGCGGCTGGTTCAAGATCACGAAGTGGCGATACGGCCAGGGCAGGCGCATCTTCTTGATGAGCCCGATCCAGCATCATTTCGAGATGAAGGGCTGGGCCGAGATCACGATCGTGGTGCGGTTCTGGATCATCGCGGTGCTGTTCGTGGCGGCCGGAGTCGGGCTGTTCTACCTCGAATGGGCCACCCGCTAGATGCGCGAGCTCTCGGAGCTGACTAGTTGGCGATCCGACTGGGGGGGTCTTCGGGTCGTCGTCCTCGGGCTCGGCGTTACCGGTTTCGCGGTCGCCGACACCCTCGTCGAACTCGGGGTGGACGTGCTGGTGGTCGCCGATCGCGCCAGCGACGAGCACCGCGAGCTTCTCGACGTGATCGGCGCTTCCTTCGTGCGGGCCGACGACACGGTGCCGGCCGCTCTCGCGGGCTTCGAGGCCGACCTGGTCGTGGTGTCGCCGGGGTATGCGCCACGGCATCCACTGCTCGTCTGGGCCGCCGAGCAGGGCCTCGAGGTCTGGGGTGACATCGAGCTGGCCTGGCGCCTGCGCGACAAGGTGGTGCGGGCAGACGGCACATCCGCCGACTGGGTCTGCATCACCGGCACGAACGGCAAGACCACCACGACCCAGCTCACCGCCACGATGCTCGTCGCCGGGGGACTGCGCGCTGCGCCGGCGGGCAACATCGGGGTTCCGGTGCTCGACGCGATCCGCGATCCGCAGGGCTTCGATGCGCTGGTCATCGAGCTCTCGAGCCACCAGCTGCACTGGGTGAACCGGCACGCCGGGGGAGTGCTGGCGCCGCTGGCATCCGTCTGCCTGAATCTGGCCGACGACCATCTGGAGTGGCACGGCAGCCGCGACGACTACCGCGGGGCCAAGGCCAAGGTGTACGAGAACGTGCGCGTGGCCTGCGTCTACAACCTCGCCGACCCGGCGACCCGCGAGATGGTCGAAGAGGCCGAGGTGCAGGAGGGATGCCGGGCGATCGGCTTCGGCCTCGGCGTGCCCGGACCCAGCGATGTCGGCCTCGTCGACGGCATCCTCGTGGACCGCGCCTTCCTCGACGAGCGCCGCACCTCGGCGCTCGAGCTCGCGACCCTGAGCGATCTGGCGCCCGGCGGCCTCGACAGCCCGCACATGACCGCGAATGTGCTGGCGGCGGCAGCCCTGGCGCGCGCCGTCGGCGTCGAGCCCGCCGCGATCCGGGATGCCGTGCGCGGCTTCCGGCTCGATCATCACCGCACCGAGGTGGTGGGCGAAGGCGCCGGCGTCACCTGGATCGACGACTCCAAGGCAACCAACGCCCACGCCGCAGATGCGGCCCTCTCGGGCCTTCGGAACGTGGTGTGGATCGCGGGCGGCCTGCTCAAGGGGATCGATCCGTCCCCCCTCGTCACCAAGCACGCGGAACGACTGAGGGCGGCCGTGCTGATCGGCGCCGACCGCTCGGTGCTGCGGGAGGCGTTCGAACGACACGCGCCCGGCGTCACCGTGCTCGAGGTCACCGGCGACGAGACTGGAGGCGTGATGTCCGCGGCCGTGCGTGCCGCCGCATCCGTCGCCCACCCGGGTGACGTGGTGCTGCTCGCGCCGGCCGCCGCATCCATGGACCAGTTCACCGACTACGCGGAGCGGGGAGCCCGATTCGCCGAGGCGGTGCGCGAGCACCTGGAGGGAGCCGATCGTGACGACGACCCGACCTCCCGCCAGAGCCCGTAACGCGCAGCAGCAGCAACCGCAGGCGCAGCCTCCGCGCGCGGCGGTCGTCGCGGTGCGCAGGCTGTTCGCGGCCGAGGCGCCCGAGTTCTTCCTGCTGCTGGGCACCACACTGTTCCTCGTCGTGTTCGGGCTGGTGATGGTGCTCTCGTCGTCGTCGATCGAGTCGTATGTCGACAGCAAGGACTTCTTCACCACGGCGACGCGCCAGGGCCTCTACGCGCTCATCGGCGTGCCGGTCATGCTGCTCGCCGCCCGCGCGCCGATCTCGTTCTGGAAGCGCTGGGCCCGGGTCGCGGTGTTCCTCGGGATCGGCCTGCAGCTGCTGGTCATCTTCACCCCGCTCGGCTGGGGCAACGGCTACAACCAGAACTGGATCCGGATCGGCTCCTTCACGGCGCAACCCTCCGAGCTGATCAAGCTGGCGTTCGTGGTGTGGCTCGCGTGGATGCTGACGACGCGCCCGCAGCTCCTGGATGACTGGAAGCGCATCCTGTTCACGATCGGGCCCATCGTGGGCCTGTCGATCGGTCTCGTACTGTTCGGTGCCGACATGGGGACCGCGCTCATCCTGATCTCGATCGCTCTGGGTGCCATGTTCTTCGCCGGCGTCAAGCTGCGCTGGATCGCGGCGGCTGTCGCGGTGATCTCCGTCATCTCGTTGATCTTCGTGCAGATCAGCGTCTCTCGCTCCGGACGCGTCGCGGCATGGCTGGGCGGCTGCGTCGATCCCTCCAAGGCGCAGAACGAGTGCTACCAGGTGACGCACGGCTGGCAGTCCCTGGCACACGGCGGCGTCTTCGGGGTCGGGTTGGGCAACTCGACGGGCAAGTGGTCATGGGTGCCGGAGGCCGACAACGATTTCATCTTCGCGATCATCGGTGAAGAACTGGGGCTGATCGGCGCGATCCTGGTGCTCGGACTGTTCGTCGTGCTGGCGATCTGCTTCGTGCGCATCATCCGGATGTCACGCGACCCGTTCGCCAAGCTCGCCACGAGCGCCGCGATGGTGTGGATCATCGGCCAGGCGTTCGTGAACATCGCCGTCGTGCTCGGGCTTCTGCCGGTGCTCGGGGTGCCGCTGCCCCTGGTGTCGGCGGGGGGCTCCGCCCTGATCACGACCTTGGCGGCGATCGGGGTGGTGCTGAGTTTCGCGAGGCACCGGCCCGTGGCCGACGTGACGGTGGGGTCGGCTCGCCGGTGACGACCTACCTGTTCGCCGGCGGGGGCACGGCCGGCCATGTCAATCCGCTGCTCGCCACGGCCGACCGACTGCGCGAGCGAGAACCGGATGCCCAGGTTCTGGTGGTCGGAACAGTCGAGGGGCTCGAATCCCGGCTGGTGCCCGAGCGCGGCTACGAGCTGTTGACGATTCCGCGGCTGCCCTTCCCGCGTCGCCTGAACGCAGACGCTCTGCGATTCCCGAAGCGGTGGTGCGCGGCGGTGGCGCAGGTGCGCGAGATGCTGCGCGAGCGGGAGGTCGATGTCGTTGTCGGCTTCGGCGGATACGCCTCTGCGCCCGTGTACCGGGCGGCTCGCCTCGAGAAGCTGCCGGTCGCCCTCCACGAGCAGAATGCGAAACCCGGGTTCGCGAACCGGCTCGGCGCGCGCTGGACGACGTTCGTCGGGGTGACCTTCGCGTCGACCCGGCTCGCGCACTCCACGGTCGTCGGCCTGCCGCTGCGCCACGAGATCGAAGCCCTCGAGCTGCCGCCGGCCCGGGCGGAGGGCCGCGCGCTGTTCGGCCTAGATCATCGGATGCCGACCGTTCTGGTCACGGGCGGATCGACCGGTGCTCTCCGCATCAATGAGGGTGTGTCGCGCTCGGTCGCCGCGATCCTCGGAAGCGGCTGGCAGGTGCTGCACCTCACCGGGTCGCGCTCGCCTGTCGTCGACCCCGGCCTGGCGGGCTATCACCTCCTCGAATACTGCGACCGCATGGATCTCGCTCTGGCTGTGACCGATCTCGCCATCTCGCGGGCCGGTTCGGGCACTCTTGCCGAACTGGCCGCCCTGGGCATCCCGGCCGTGCTCGTTCCGTACGCGGCGGGCAACGGCGAGCAGGCGTACAACGCGCAGGATGCGGTGCGCGCCGGCGGCGCCATCGTCGTGACTGACGACGCGTTCACGCCCGAGTACGTGCAGACCGAGCTACCCGCACTGCTGCGCGATCGTGCCCGAATCGCCGACATGGCGGCCAGGATGGCATCGGTCGGGGTGCGCGACGGAGCCGACCGGATGGTCGACTTGGTGCAGCAGGCGCGCGACGGCGCCGCAGCACGGCGGCAGGTAGCGTAGTCCGGATGATCAAGCCCGACCTGGAGATGGAGCTGCCCGCCGAACTCGGCGCCGTGCACTTCGTCGGCATCGGCGGCTCCGGGATGAGCGGGATCGCCCGGCTCTTCCTGGAGGCCGGGCACCGCGTCACGGGCTCCGATCTTCGCGACACCGAGGCGGTGCGCGAACTGCGCGAGCTGGGCGCCGAGATCTGGATCGGGCACGACGCGTCCCACGTCGGCGACGCGGACACCCTGGTGGTGACGGGCGCGCTCTGGCTCGAGAACCCGGAGTATCAGGAAGCGCTGCGTCGCGGCATCCCGGTGCTGCATCGCTCGCTTGCGCTCAACTGGCTGATCGCCGGGCATCGTACGATCTCGATCGCGGGGGCGCACGGCAAGTCCACATCCACCGGGATGCTGGTCACCGCGCTGCGCGAACTCGGTGCCGATCCCAGTTTCGTCAACGGGGGCGTGATCCAGGGATACGGCCGCAGCTCGGCATTCGGCGCCGATGACCTGTTCGTGGTCGAGGCCGACGAATCGGACGGGTCGTTCCTGCTCTACGACACCGCGATCGCCCTGATCACCAACGTCGACGCCGACCATCTCGACCATTACGGAACACAGGAGGCCTTCGAGGACGCCTTCGTGCGCTTCGCCCAAGCCGCCAGCGAATTCGTCGTCGCATCAGGCGACGATGCCGGAACCGTCGCCGTGACCGAGCGGCTCGTCGGCACGAAGCTCATCACCTTCGGCTTCGCGGAAGATGCCGACATTCGGCTGCATTCGGTGGGCGACGAAGGCCCCGTGTCGTTCACCGTCGAGTACCAGGGAGTCGGCTACCCGGCCCAGCTCGCCGTTCCCGGGGCGCACAACGCGATCAACGCAGCGGGCGTCTTCGCTCTGCTGGTCCAGCTCGGCCATGCCCCGGATGCCGTCCTCCGGGCTCTCGAGACCTTTCAGGGCACCGGTCGTCGCTTCGAACACCGCGGAACAGTCCGCGGGGTGCAGGTCTTCGACGACTACGCCCACCACCCGACCGAGGTCGCGGCTGCGCTGGCGACGGCGCGCTCGGTGGTCGGCTCGGGCCGCGTGATCGCCGTTCATCAGCCGCACCTGTACAGCCGCACCCAGATGCTGGCCGGCGACTTTGCCGAAACCTACGAACGGCTGGCGGACCACACGATCGTGCTCGACGTGTTCGGCGCGCGGGAGGACCCAGTGCCCGGCGTGACCGGTGCGCTGGTGGCGGAGCGGTTCGCCGATCCTCGTCACGTCGACTACCTGCCCGACTGGCAGGCTGCGGCCGACCAGGTGGCCGCGATCGCCCGTGACGGCGACCTGGTCATGACCCTGAGTTGCGGCGACGTCTACCGCATCATCCCGCAGATCCTCGGCGCGCTCGAGGCGAGCTCGGAGCCGGCCCGCGCGTGAAGCGTCCTGAGGGCGTCGCGGCGCCCACACCGACGGCGAAGGTCTCGCCTTCTCCTGCCAAGGCGGCGAAGAAGCCGGTCCCGGACGCTGCCACGAAGACGACGGCGGCTGCGGCCAGGAAGCCGCCGATGCCCGAGGAGAAGAATCGCGCCAGGGATGCGAGCGCGGGTTCGGCCTCGCGCACCCCGCGCGCACAGGTGCGATCGGCGGCGCGCCAGCGCCGACGCTACGAGCGCTCGGAGGTCAAGCGCTTCACCCGCAGGGCCCGTCGACGCCGCACCGCATGGTTCGTGGCGATCCTGCTGGTCCTGGCGGTCGGCGGACTCGTCGTGGCCGCCGTATTCTCGCCCCTTCTGGCGTTGCGCACCGTCACGGTCGACGGCACCTCCCGGCTCGATGCGGCGACTCTCGAGAAGTCGGTCGACGGCCAGCTCGGCACGCCGCTCGCTCTGCTGAACTATGGCGAGCTCACGAAGGAGCTGGCGCCGTTTCACCTGATCCGCAGCTACGCGACCGAGATCGTTCCGCCGGACACCCTGCTCATCCACATCGTCGAGCGCACCCCGATCGGCGCAGTCCAGCAGGCGAGCACATTCGACCTCGTCGACCCGGCCGGCGTCGTTGTCGAGTCGTCGAAGACGCGGCCGGCGGGCTACCCGCTGATCCAACTCGGTGACGGGGGCGTCGACGGCCCCGGTTACGCGTCCATGGCGCAGGTGCTGCTCGCCCTGCCCTCCAGCGTGCTGACCAAGGTCGACACCATCACCGCGCAGACGCACGACGACGTGACTCTGACGCTGAGTGGCTCGAACCAGCGGGTGGTCTGGGGCAGCTCAGACGGCTCGGATGCGAAGGCGCAGGTGCTCGCCGATCTGATCGCCCTGCACGCCGGGTCCGGTCCCGGTGAGTACGACGTTTCTGCTTCCGGGACCGCGGTGTTCCACCGCGACTGACGACCTGCGTGCCGGGTGAGGATTCCGGCGACACGCGCGGCCTTGCCGGGCAGAGCGCCGGGCCGACCGTAGCTTGTGGGTCAGACATGGTACTGAGAAAGACTCTGAACTTCAAGTAGAGGTTAAGCTTTCATCCGCACGGAGGCCGGACGTGACATCGAACCAGAACTACCTCGCGGTGATCAAGGTCGTCGGCATCGGCGGCGGAGGAGTCAACGCCGTCAACCGCATGATCGAGCTCGGCCTGCGTGGCGTGGAGTTCATCGCGATCAACACGGACGCGCAAGCGCTGCTCATGAGCGACGCCGACGTCAAGCTCGACGTGGGCCGCGAGCTCACCCGTGGGCTGGGGGCCGGTGCCGATCCCGAGGTCGGCCGCCGGGCGGCAGAGGATCACGCCGAAGAGATCGAAGAAGCCCTTGCCGGGGCAGACATGGTCTTCGTCACCGCGGGGGAAGGCGGCGGGACCGGCACTGGCGGCGCCCCGGTCGTCGCACGCATCGCCAAGTCCATCGGCGCACTCACCATCGGTGTCGTGACCAAGCCGTTCGCCTTCGAAGGCAAGCGCCGCTCATCCCAGGCGGATCTGGGCGTGATGAGCCTCAAGAACGAGGTCGACACGCTCATCGTGGTTCCGAACGACCGTCTGCTCGAGATCAGCGACCGCGGCATCAGCATGCTCGAGGCGTTCGCGACGGCAGACCAGGTGCTGCTGGCTGGTGTTCAGGGCATCACCGACCTCATCACGACGCCGGGACTCATCAACCTCGACTTCGCCGACGTCAAGTCCGTCATGTCGGGCGCGGGCTCCGCGTTGATGGGCATCGGAGCCAGCCGCGGCGCCGACCGGGCGATCAAGGCGGCCGAGCTGGCCGTGGCATCCCCGTTGCTCGAAGCCAGCATCGATGGCGCGCACGGCGTGCTGCTGTCGATCCAGGGCGGATCGAATCTGGGCATCTTCGAGATCAACGACGCCGCCCGCCTGGTGCAGGAGGCCGTGCATCCCGAGGCCAACATCATCTTCGGCGCCGTGATCGACGACACCCTGGGCGACGAGGTCCGGGTCACCGTGATCGCCGCGGGCTTCGACGGCGGCGAACCGTCGGTGCGGCCGACGACGGCCCATCGCAGCAACTTCGTCGACGCGGCGGTGCCGGTCGCGGTCGGGGCAGAGGCATCCGGATTCGCCTCGGCGGGAGCCGGCCCGGGTGGCTGGGGCGCGGAGCCCGACTCGCCGCTGCCGCTGCCGCGCGACCGGGACTTCGACGACGACGACGATCTGGACGTCCCCGACTTCCTCAAGTAGGTGGACGACGACGACGACCTGGCCGAACGCCTCGCGATGGTCGATGGCCAGATCGCGGATGCGGCTCGCGCGGCTGGGCGCGATCCGGCCGGCCTGACTCGCATCGTGGTCACCAAGTTCCACCCGGCCGAGCTGATCCGGCGGCTGGTCGGCCTCGGCGTGCGCGATGTCGGCGAGAATCGCCACCAGGAGGCCGCGGCCAAGGCCGCCGAGCTCTCGGATCTCGAGGTGAACTGGCACTTCGTGGGCCAGTTGCAGAGCAACAAGGCGAAGGCGGTCCGTCGCTATGCGAGCGCCGTGCACTCCGTGGATCGGGTGTCGCTTGCCGACGCACTGGCGGGGCCGGCCGCCCTCGACGTGTTCCTCGAGCTGAACCTCACCGGCGACGCGGGGAGAGGCGGGGTCGACCCCGGGCTGCTGGAACCGTTGGCCGAGCATGTGCTCTCGACTCCGGGGCTGGTGCTGCGCGGAGTCATGGCGGTGGCACCGCTGGGGGAGGACCCTCGCACGGCTTTCGCCCGCGTGCGCACCGCATCCGAGCGCCTCGTGCGCCTCGCTCCCGCGGCCACATCCATCTCCGCCGGCATGTCGGGCGACTTCCGCCAAGCCATCAGCGAGGGCGCGACACACCTGCGCATCGGCACGGCAATCACGGGAAAACGACCGACGCCCGGTTAATCTCGGACACGACGCGAACCCCTTCGGAGGACGACATGGCGAACCCGCTGCGCAAGACGATGGTCTACCTGGGCCTGGCAGACGAGGAATACGACGACGAGCTGCCGTCGGCTCCTGTCACTCCCGTCGCGAGCGCTTCGGGTGCCGGACGCGCGGCCGTGACGCCCCTGCGCCGGCCCGCGCCGACCCGCCACACGGCTCCTGCAGGAATGAACGAGATCCTCACGGTGCACCCGCGTCAGTATCGCGACGCGCAGGTCATTGCCGAGAGCTTCCGCGAGGGCGTTCCGGTGATCATGAACCTCTCGCAGATGAGCGAACCCGATGCCCGCCGCCTCATCGACTTCGCCAGCGGCCTGTCGCAGGGCCTCTACGGCAAGATCGAGCGGGTCACCAACAAGGTCTTCCTGCTGTCACCGGAGCACGTGGCCGTCAGCGGCGAACAGGCTGAAACCGAGAGCGACGTCGAGGCGGGCTTCTTCGGCCAATAGGTGATCGGGTCCACCGAGTGACCCTCATCCAGGCCGGGATCATCGCGGCCGTCGCCGTGCTCGTCGCGTTCTTCCTCGTGATGTGGGTGCGGCTGCTCTTCGACTGGATCCGCGTGCTGCAGCCGTCTTGGCGTCCGCGCGGGGCGGCTCTGGTGCTGGCGGAGGCGGCGTATGCGATCACCGATCCACCGATCCGCGTCGTTCGCAGGGTCGTTCCGCCGATCCGGTTCGGCGGGGCGCGTCTCGAGTTTTCCTGGAGCATCGTCATGCTGGTCTGCATCGCCCTGATCTGGGGGCTTGGACTCGTCGCGTGAGGTACTGGGGTCTTCCAGGTCGCCGCGTGTACTCTGGGATTCTCATCCTGGGACCTTCACTCTCAAGGTGAGCCGAAAACTTGCACACGACCTTGCGTGCGACCACACGGCGCCGAACCCGTCAGGGGGGACGCACCCTGAACACATGATGGAAATCGACGAGGTGACTGAGATGGCTCTGACTCCGGAAGACGTGGTCAACAAGCGGTTCAATCCGACGAAGTTCCGCGAGGGCTACGACCAGGACGAGGTCGACGACTTCCTCGACGAGGTGGTCGTCGAGTTGCGCCGTTTGAACCAGGAGAACGAGGAGTTGCGTCAGCGGCTCGTCGCCGGTGAAGCGCGCATCAACGAACTCCAGCGCAGCGGAGCAGCCCCGCAGGCTGCCGCCCCGGTTGAGCAGGCGGCACCCGTCGCCCCCGAGCCGGTTTTCGCGGCGCCGGCGGATGCCGCGGCCATGGACCCGAGCAACACGAACAACCTCCTGCAGCTCGCACGCCGCCTGCACGAGGAGCACGTCCGCGAGGGCATGGAGAAGCGCGACGCCCTCATCGCCGAGGGCCACGCCACTGCGGCCCGCGTCGTCTCCGAGGCGCAGCAGGCGCAGCAGGTCGAGCTGGCCGGTCTCGAGCAGCAGAAGCAGAGCCTGGAGCGCCAGGTCGAGGAGCTGCGTTCGTTCGAGCGCGAGTACCGCCAGAAGCTGCGCAGCTACATCGAGGGGCAGTTGCACGACCTGGAGAACACGAACGCACTGAGCACCGGATCCGCGCCGGCAGCCGCCGCGCCGGCCGCGGCAGAACCCGCGCCCGCGCCGCAGTATCAGGAGGCGCAGGCCGCCGCTCCCGTCGGTTACAACGGCCCGCAGTCGCCCGACTACGCCGCGTACCCGCAGCCCACCGATTACCCGGGTTTTGCCGCGGGCAACTGAGCCGACGGCGCCGAAAAGCGAGCCGAGCCGCGGGCGTGTCAGCGTCCGGGCTCTGTTGTTGCTCGGCGCGGTCGCGCTCGTGCTCTACGGGGCAGATCAGCTCGCCAAGCACCTGATCGTCACGAACCTTCACCAGGGCGACTTGGTGCCGGTACTCGGCCAGGTGCTGCAACTGCACTACGTCACCAACTCGGGCGCGGCATTCTCCTTGGCGACCGGATTCACCTGGATCCTGTCGATCGTGGCCGTAGGCGTCGTGATCGTCGTCGTCTGGTTCTCGCGCCGCATCCGATCACTCGGCTGGGCGTGCGTGTTCGGCCTGGTCCTGGGGGGCGCGGCAGGCAACCTGACCGACCGGCTGTTCCGCGAGCCGGGCTTCGGGCTGGGTCACGTCGTCGACTTCATCCAGGTCTGGGGGTTCCCGGCCATCTTCAATATCGCCGACTCGGGGATCGTGGCCGCGATGGGGCTGTTCATCATCTTGTCGTTGCGGGGAATCGGCGTCGACGGCCGCAAGGCCGTGTATGTGCGACGCTCGCGCTCGGCCGACGACCCCGACATCGTGCCGGAGAAGCCGGTGAGCACGTCGAAGCCTGCGTCGAAGGCCTGACACCATGGAATCGCGCAGCCTGCCGGTCCCGGACGGCCTGGCGGGCGAGCGCGCCGACGCGGCGCTCGCGCGGCTGCTCGGGTTCTCGCGCACGTTCGCGGCCGAGGTCGTCGACGCGGGCGGTGCGACACTCGACGGCACGGCCCTCAGCAAGTCCGATCGCCTGACAGCAGGGGGCTGGCTCGAGGTGAGCTGGACTCCGAAGTCGGAGCCGAGCATCGTGCCGACGCTGGTCCCCGGCTTCGCCGTCGTGTACGACGATGACGACCTGGTCGTCATCGACAAGCCGGTCGGCGTCGCGGCGCATCCGGCCGTCGGCTGGGACGGCCCGACCGTGCTCGGCGCCCTGGCGGGCGCGGGGTTCCGGATCAGCACCTCGGGCGCGGCGGAGCGTGCGGGCATCGTGCACCGCCTCGACGTCGGGACCAGCGGACTGATGGTGGTCGCCAAGAGCGAACGCGCGTACACCGAGTTGAAGCGGCAGTTCCACGACCGCGAGGTCGACAAGATCTACCACGCGGTCGTGCAGGGGCATCCCGACCCGTTCTCGGGCACCATCGACGCGCCGATCGGGCGGCATCCGAGTTCGAGCTGGAAGTTCGCGGTGACGGCGGGCGGCAAGCCCAGCGTGACGCACTACGAGACGCTCGAGGCGATGCGCAGTGCGACCCTGCTCGAGATCCACCTGGAGACCGGGCGCACCCACCAGATCCGCGTGCACATGGCGGCACAGCGGCATCCCTGCGTCGGCGATCTGCTGTACGGAGCCGATCCGGTGCTCGCGGCGCGGGTCGGGCTCGAGCGGCAGTGGTTGCACGCGATGAAGCTCGGGTTCCGGCATCCCGCGACGGGGGAACGCGTGGATTTCGAGACCGACTACCCGACCGACCTGCAACACGCACTCGACGTCCTGCGCGACGACTGAGGTGGCGATTAGGGTGAGGACTTAACCCTCAGCCAGCCCATCCAGAGACGACCGTGGCGAACGATTCCTTCGTGCATCTGCACGTGCACACCGAGTACTCGATGCTCGACGGCGCGGCGCGCGTGAGCGATCTGATGGCCGCTGTCGTCGAGCAGGGGATGCCCGCGATCGCCATCACCGATCACGGCAACAACTTCGGCGCATACGACTTCTGGAAGCAGGCCACCGCCGCAGGCATCAAGCCGATCATCGGCACCGAGGCGTATGTCACCCCGGGGACGCCGCGCGGCGAACGCACTCGCGTGCGCTGGGGCAGCGGCGGCGAAGACGACGTATCGGGAGCCGGCGCCTACACGCACATGACCTTGCTGGCCCAGGACACCGCCGGTATGCACAACCTGTTCCGGTTATCGTCGCTGGCTTCGATCGAGGGCTACTACTACAAGCCCCGGATGGACCGCGACCTCCTGAGCACCTACGCGTCCGGCCTGATCGGCACCACTGGTTGTGTGGGCGGCGAGGTGCAAACCCGGCTTCGGCTCGGACAGTACGACGAGGCCCGCAAGGCCGCCGGCGAGTTGCGCGACATCTTCGGAAAAGACAACTACTACGCCGAGATCATGGATCACGGCATCGGCATCGAGCGCCGCGTCACGGGCGATCTCATCCGGCTGGCAAAGGAGTTGGACCTGCCGCTGCTGGCGACCAACGATCTGCACTACACCCACGCTCACGACTCGAGTGCGCACGAGATCCTGCTGTGTGTGCAGTCCGGCTCGACCATGGAAGACCCCAACCGTTTCAAGCTCGAGGGCCACGAGTACTACCTCAAGTCGGCGGAGCAGATGCGTCAGCTGTTCGCCGATCACCCCGAGGCGTGCGACAACACCCTGCTCATCGCCGAGCGCTGCGAGATCGGGTTCGAGAAGCGCGACCTCATGCCGCGCTTCCCCGTTCCAGACGGCGAGACCGAGGCCAGCTGGTTCGAGAAAGAGGTGGCGTCCGGACTCGCGCGGCGCTTCCCGGGCGGTCTGAGCGACGAGCACGCCGTGCGAGCGCAATACGAGATCGACGTCATCAAGCAGATGGGTTTTCCCGGCTACTTCCTGGTGGTCGCCGACTTCATCGGCTGGGCCAAGAGTCAGGGCATCCGGGTCGGGCCGGGCCGCGGATCGGCCGCCGGCTCGCTGGTGGCCTACGCGATGGGAATCACCGAGCTCGACCCGCTCAAGTACGGCCTCATCTTCGAGCGCTTCCTCAACCCAGACCGCGTCTCGATGCCAGACGTCGATGTCGACTTCGACGACCGGCGGCGCGGCGAGGTCATCCGCTATGTCACCGAGAAGTACGGAGACGATCGCGTCGCCCAGATCGTCACCTACGGCACCATCAAGGCGAAGCAGGCCCTCAAAGACTCGGCGCGGGTGCTCGGGATGCCGTTCTCGGTCGGCGACAAGCTCACCAAGGCGATGCCTCCAGCCATCATGGGCAAAGACATCTCGCTCGGCGAGATGGTCACGGCGGGCTCGGAGCGCTATAAGGAGGCCGCCGACTTCCGCACCCTGATCGCGCAGGACTCCGAGGCGGCCAAGGTGTTCGAAACGGCCCGCGGCATCGAGAACCTCAAGCGGCAATGGGGCGTGCACGCCGCGGGGGTGATCATGTCGGCCGAACCTCTGATCGACGTGCTGCCGATGATGAAGCGCGAAGACGACGGCGCCATCATCACCCAGTTCGACCAGCCGCCGCTCGAAGACCTCGGGCTGCTCAAGATGGACTTCCTCGGGCTGCGCAACCTGACGGTGATCCAGGATGCGCTGAATGCGATCGAGCGCAACACCGGTACCGCTCTCGAGATCGAGGCACTCGACCTCGACGCCGACGGACCGACATACGAGCTGCTCGCGCGCGGCGATACGCTCGGCGTGTTCCAGTTGGATGGCGGGCCCATGCGCGCGCTCATCCGGCAGATGAAGCCCACCAACTTCGAAGACATCTCGGCACTCATCGCGCTCTACCGGCCCGGTCCGATGGGCATGAACTCGCACACCAACTACGCGCTGCGCAAGAACGGGCTGCAGCAGATCGACGCGATCCATCCTGAGCTGGCGGAGCCCCTGCGCGAGATCCTCGATCCGACCTTCGGCGTCATCGTCTACCAGGAGCAGGTGATGGCGGTCGCCCAGAAGGTGGCGGGGTTCTCGCTGGCTCAGGCCGACATCCTGCGCAAGGCGATGGGCAAGAAGAAGAAGAGCGAGCTCGACAAGCAGTTCGCCGACTTCGAGGCCGGGATGCTGACCAACGGCTACAGCAAGCAGGCCGTTCAGGTGCTGTGGGACACCCTGATGCCCTTCGCCGACTACGCCTTCAACAAGGCGCACAGCGCCGGCTACGGGGTGCTGAGCTACTGGACGGCGTACCTCAAGGCGAACCACCCGGCCGAGTACATGGCCGCGTTGCTGACCAGCGTCGGCGACGCCAAGGACAAGCTCGGGATGTACCTCAACGAGTGCCGCCGGATGGGCATCCAGGTGCTCCCACCCGATGTGAACGAGTCGGCGGGGGACTTCACCGCGGTGCCGAATGTGAGTGCCGATGGGCGCAGCGGCCCAGGAGACATCCGCTTCGGCCTCGGCGCGGTGCGCAACGTCGGCACCGGCGTCGTCGACGGGATCCGCGCCGCGCGCGAGAGCAAGGGGCGCTTCACCAGCTTCCACGACTTCTTGCGCAAGGTTCCGATCCCGGTGGCGAACAAGCGCACGGTGGAGTCGCTGATCAAGGCCGGCGCTTTCGATTCGCAGGGCGCCACCCGGCGCGCCCTCATGGAGATCCACGAAGAGGCCGTCGAAGCCGCCGTGAGTGTCAAGCGCAACGAGGCGAACGGCCAGGTCGGGTTCGACTTCGACAGCCTGTGGGACGAACCGGAGGCGATCGACAAGGTGCCGACCCGGCCGGAGTGGGCCAAGCGCGACAAGTTGGCGTTCGAGCGGGAGATGCTCGGCCTGTACGTGAGCGACCACCCACTGGCCGGCCTCGAGGTGCAGCTCGCGAAGCACGCGACGATCTCGATCGCCGACCTGCTCGACGGCGAGACGGTCGACGACGGTGAGACCGTCACCATCGCGGGGCTGATCACGAGCGTTCAGCACCGAACGGCGCGCAACTCGGGCAACCAGTACGGGATCGTGCAGCTCGAGGATTTCGGCGGCGAGGTCGCGGTGATGTTCCTGGGCAAGACCTACCAGGAGTTCTCGCCGGCCCTGGCCAACGACGCGATCGCCGTCATCAAGGGGCGCGTCAGCACCCGGGATGACGGCCTCAACATCCACGCGCAGAGCATGTTCCTGCCCGACACCGGCCAGAGCCTGGGGTCGGGGCCCCTGGTGATCTCGGTGCCCGAGCAGCGCGCCACCACCGAGATCGTCACGGCCCTGAATGACGTGCTGATCCGCCACTCCGGCGACAACGAGGTGCGGCTGCGGCTGGTGCGCGGTGACACGGCGCGGATGTTCGAGATCCCGTACCCGGTGTCGGTCACGGCCGATCTCTACGGCGAGCTGAAACGGCTTCTCGGGCCGAATTGCGTCGTGTGAGTTCAGCGAAAACGCGTCGCGTTTTCAGCTCACACGACGGCGTGAGCACTGCGGCGTTCGGCGAAAAGTGGCCGCCGACAACGAACGCGACATCTCCAACTGGCTATACCCGGTCGCCGGGCTTCCAATAGCCGCGCTCGTGGTACAGCAGCGGCACATCCGGAGCCCCCAGCGAGCCCTCCTCGATGCGCACGACGATCGTCGCGCTCTGCTCGATCGGGTACCGGGCCACGATGCGGCACAGCATCCACGCCGGGACATCGTTGAGCAGCGGCAGACCCATCGGCCCCGGCGCCCAGTGGTCGCCGGCGAAACGCTGCTCGGCATCACGTGACAGGGTCTCGGCCACGGCGCGGTTGCGCACCCCGAGCAGGTGGATCAGCACGTGCTCGGTCTGCTCGATCGCCGGCCAGGCGGTCGCGCGGCGCGCCATGTTGAAGGTGGCCATCGGCGGATCGGCGGCAAGGGACGCCAGCGAGGTCGCGGTGAAGCCCGCAGGTCGCCCGTCGGGATCGCACGCCGTGATCACCGAGACGCCCGCCGCGAGCCGGCGGAACGCCAGCTTGAAGGCCGAGACGTCGTCGGTGATCTGGGGTTCAGGGTCCACCCCTCGACTCTGCCACGATTGAGGCATGATCCAACTGCTCGACCTCCGCGGACGCCGGCCCGGCCGGGCGGAATTGATGACGCTCATCCCGAGGGCGCACGTCGACGTGTCGATTGCCACCGCGAGCGCTGCGACCCTGATCGCCGAGGTGCGTGCCGACGGCGAAGAGGCGATCCGCACGCAGGCCGAGCGGTTCGACGGGGTGCGACCGACCGCGATCCGAGTCGATCCGGGGGACATAGCGGCCGCCGTCGATGCGCTCGATACCGCAGTGCGGGCGGCCATCGAGGAGTCGATCCGCCGAGTTCGGCTCGCCAGCGAGGCGCAGGTGCCTCCGCCGGCGGTGACCGAACTCGGCCCGGGTGCCCAGGTGCTGCAGCGCTGGCAGCCGATCGAGCGCGTCGGCCTCTACGTGCCCGGCGGCAAGGCCGCGTATCCCTCGAGCGTGATCATGAACGTGGTGCCCGCGCAAGTCGCCGGCGTCGGCTCGATCGCACTCGCCTCCCCGGCGCAGGCCGAGTTCGACGGGGGAGTGCATCCGACGATCCTCGGGGCGGCGGGCATCCTGGGTGTCAGCGAGATCTACGCCATGGGCGGTGCGGGCGCGGTCGGTGCCCTCGCGTACGGCGTGCCGAGCCTCGGGCTCGACCCGGTGGATCTGATCACCGGCCCCGGCAACATCTACGTCGTCGCCGCGAAACGCCTGGTGGCCGGCGTCGCCGGGATCGACTCCGAGGCCGGACCGACCGAGATCCTGATCATCGCCGACGCGACCGCCGATCCGCGCCTGCTCGCCGCCGATCTGGTCAGCCAGGCCGAGCACGATGAGTTGGCGGCTGCGGTGCTGGTCACGGATTCTCCGGAACTGGCAGATGCCGTCCTGCCCGAGTTGGCGGCGTTGGCCGCGAGCACCTCGGCCTCGGCCCGGGTGACTGCCGCGCTGAATGCCCGCCAGTCGGCGATCGTGCTGGTGGACGACATCCCGGCCGCGGCGGCGCTGAGCAACGCCTACGGCCCCGAGCACCTCGAACTGCAGACAGCCGACCCCGGCGCGACCCTCGCCCTGATCACGAACGCGGGAGCGATCTTCCTCGGTCCGGATTCGCCGGTGAGTCTCGGCGACTACCTCGCCGGCTCCAACCACGTGTTGCCGACCGCGGGGCAGGCGCGCTTCTCGGCAGGACTCGGAGCCGCGACCTTCCTGCGATCGCAGCAAGTCATCCGCTACGACCGCGAGGGACTCGCAGCGGTGCGCGCGAACATCCGGACCTTCAGCGACGCCGAGGGGTTACCGGCTCACGGAGATGCCGTCGAGGCTCGGTTCGCCGAGTAGGCCCCGGCTCGCGCCTCCGGCGCTCAGCACCGGTCAGGGAATATCCTGGTCGCACCATGTTCTGCCCCTTCTGCCGGTACCCGGACTCCCGCGTCGTCGACTCGCGCACCAGCGACGACGGCCTGGCCATTCGCCGTCGCAGGCAGTGCCCGCAGTGCGGCCGCCGGTTCAGCACCACTGAGACCGCGAGCCTCAGCGTCATCAAGCGCAGCGGCATCGTCGAGCCGTTCAGCCGCGAAAAGATCGTGTCTGGCGTGCGCAAGGCCTGCCAGGGCCGGCCCGTGAGCGACGCGGATCTCGCGCTGCTCGCTCAGAAGGTCGAGGAGTCGATCCGCGCGACCGGCGTGAGCCAGATCGACGCCAACGACATCGGCCTGTCGATCCTGCCTCCGCTTCGCGAGCTCGACGAGGTCGCCTACCTGCGGTTCGCCAGCGTCTACCAGGGCTTCGACTCCCTCGAGGACTTCGAGGCGGCGATCACCCTGCTGCGGGTCGAGAACCAGTCAGAACAGCCGGATGAGGTCACGACCACCGAGCAGTAGGCAATAACCTGGCTGCGGTATGTACCGCATCTTCTTTCGCCTCGTCCTGTCGCGTCTCGATCCCGAGTTCGCCCATCACCTGGCCTTCCTGGTGATCCGGATGCTGCCGGCCATCGGCATCGGCGCCATGATCCGCCGCGCCACCCGCCCTGATCCGCGGCTCGCGGTGCAGACCCTCGGGTTGACCTTCCCGTCGCCGTTCGGCGTGGCCGCCGGATTCGACAAAGACGCCCGCGGCATCCGCGGGCTCGGGCAGCTCGGCTTCGGTCACGTCGAGGTCGGAACGATCACCGCGATCGCCCAGCCGGGTAACCCGAAGCCGAGGCTGTTCCGGCTGATTCCGGATCGCGCGGTGATCAACCGGATGGGCTTCAACAATGACGGGGCCGCTGCCGCTGCGCCGCGACTGGCGCGCGAAGCGAGGCGCGGCATCCGCCCGATCATCGGCGTCAACATCGGCAAGAGCCGCGTCGTCGACGTGGATGACGCGATCCCCGACTATCTCGACAGCACACGACTGCTCGCCCCGCACGCCGACTACCTGGTGGTCAATGTGAGCTCGCCGAACACGCCAGGACTCCGCGGCCTTCAAGAGCTCGACAAGCTCGCCCCGTTGCTCGAGGCCGTGCACGCCGCCGCCGGAGCCGCTCCGGTACTGGTCAAGATCGCGCCCGATCTCACGGACGACGAGGTGCGCAAGATCGCGGATCTCGTCGTGCACCTCGAGCTCGACGGCATCATCGCGACCAACACGACGCTCTCGCGCGAGGGGCTGCGCAGCCCCAGGGAGGTCGTCGAGGCTGCAGGCGCGGGCGGCCTGTCCGGACCGCCTGTCGCGGCGCGCGCCCTCGAGGTTCTGAGGCTGCTGCGCACGGTGGTGCCGCCCGAGCTCTGCGTGATCTCGGTGGGCGGGGTCGAATCGGGAGCGGATGTCGCGGCGCGTCTCGAGGCGGGCGCGACCCTGGTGCAGGGCTACACCGCGTTCCTGTACCGGGGACCGTTCTGGGCGTCCGAGATCAACAAGGACCTCGCAAGAATCACGTCGGGTACTGCCCGCGCTTGACCTGGGGCTTCGGCAGGCGCATCGGCCGCAACTGGATCGCGCGCATGAACGAGTACCAGCGCAGGCCGCGCTCGACTTTCTCCTTGCCGTACTTCGCGCCCAGCTGCGTGAGGATGCGGTGCCCCATCCAGATGCCGTCGGCGACGACGATCAGCAGCACGAGCCAGACGGAGATGAGGGCGATGCTCGAGAACGCGGGCGGCAGGAAGTAGGTGATGATCACGACCACCAGCACGGGAACCAGCACCTCGCCGAAGCTGAACCGGGCGTCGACGAAGTCACGGGCGAAGCGCTTCTGCGGGCCCTTGTCGCGTGCCGGAAGGTACTTGTCTTCGCCGCGAGCCATGCCGACACGCGCCCGATCGCGCTGCGCCGCCTGCTGATCGCGCGACTGGCGGGCGGCCAGGCGGCGGTCGCTCGGAACCAGGGGCTGCTTACGCGCGGCCTCCTGCTCTTTGCGGGTCGGCGTCGGGCGCCCCTTGGCGACGGGAGTCTCGACCGGGGTCTCGCCGGCGGCCGCGTCGTCGCGATCGGCCTGAGGGTCCACTGCTTTGGGGGTGCGTGCCACGGTGTGGGTCCTTGCTGTCGTGTGGTGTTTAGATTACCCGCATGGCTTCGCACCACGCTTCCGAGTCCTCGTCCGCATCCACCCCCGGATCGAGCCCGCACGCCGACGACCTCCGGGAAGCGGTTCAGGCCGGTCTGCCGGCCGCGATCGCCGAGTTGTCGACGCTCGTGCGCATCCCCTCGGTCTCCTGGGATGGATTCGACCCCGACCACGTGCGCGCCAGCGCCGAGCGGGTGGCCGAGCTCGCCCGCGAGACCGGCGTGTTCGAGACCGTGGAGGTCATCCAGGAGCCGATCCCGGCCGACGCGGTGTCCGGAGCAGGCAAGCTCGGCCTTCCCGCCGTGCTGGCCCGCCGGCCCGCGCGCAACGGACGACCGACCGTGCTGCTGTACGCGCATCACGACGTGCAGCCCGAGGGTGACGAGGCGCACTGGGACTCGAAGCCGTTCGAGCCGACACTTCGCGGTGATCGCCTGTACGGGCGCGGCGTCGCGGACGACAAGGCCGGCGCGATCACCCACCTCAGCGCCATCCGAGCTCTGACCTCGGTGCTGGGCGCCGAACCGGAGGTCGGCATCGTGCTCTTCGCCGAGGGCGAAGAGGAGTTCGGGTCGCGCTCGCTGCCGGCGATCCTCGAGCGCTACCACGACCAGCTCGCGGCCGACGCGATCGTGGTCGCCGACGGGGGCAACTGGGACCTCACGTCACCCGGCCTGACCGTCGCCCTTCGTGGCGCCGTGGCCTTCAACCTGCGGGTGACGACCCTCGACCACGCCTCGCACTCGGGCATGTTCGGCGGCCAGGTGCCGGATGCCATGCTCGCCGCCATCGAATTGCTCGCCACGCTCTGGAAGAAGGACGGCTCGGTCGCCGTCAAGGGCCTGACCTCCCACGAGGCGGAGACCCCGGAGTACGACGAAGACAAGCTGCGCGACGAGACCGGTCTGCTCGAGGGCGTCGACCCGATCGGCACGGGCGATATCCTGTCGCGCGCCTGGTACCAGCCGGCGATCACGGTGACCGGAATCGACGCTCCTTCGGTGAAGAACGCGTCGAACACCCTGATCCCCAGCGTCCGGGTGCGCATCAGTGCCCGAGTCGCGCCCGGCCAAGACGACCGCGAGGCGTTCGAGGCGCTCTCGGCGCACCTGTTCGAGCACGTACCGTTCGGAGCTCAGCTCTCGATCGAGGATCTCGACCTCGGTCAGCCGTTCCTCGTCGACGCCAGCGGCTGGGCGGCCGAGGACGCGCTGGCCGCGATGGGGGAGGCGTACGGCGCGGAGCCGGTGCAGATGGGGTCGGGCGGGTCGATCCCGTTCATCGCGGACCTCGTGGAGCGCTACCCGAACGCGCAGATCCTCATTACGGGCGTCGAAGATCCGGATACCCGGGCCCACAGCCCGAACGAGTCGCTGCACCTGCCGACGCTGCAGCGCGCCATCCTCGCCGAAGCGCTCCTCCTCGCGCGGATGAACTCCCGCACGCTGTAGCCCGCGAGGCGCGGCCCGCCGACGTACACTGGACGACATGTCCGACACCATGACCGCCACCGGCAGTGCCCAAGCGCCCAGTACAGAGCCCATCACGCACGGCGTGAAGCTCTCGGATGTCGCCGCCGACAAGGTCCGCAGCCTGCTCGAGCAGGAGGGCCGCGATGACCTGCGGCTGCGTGTGGCCGTGCAGCCAGGCGGATGCTCGGGACTCATCTACCAGCTCTATTTCGACGAGCGGCTGCTCGACGGCGACACCACGGCTGATTTCGGAGGTGTCGAGGTCGTCGTCGACCCGATGAGCGTTCCTTACCTCGACGGCGCTTCGATCGACTTCGAAGACACCATCCAGAAGCAGGGTTTCACCATCGACAACCCCAACGCCTCGGGCAGTTGCGCCTGCGGAGACTCGTTCCACTGAGTCTTCGCAACTTGCGATGGGCCCCTCCGAGCGGAGCGGTGCGACCGCGCTCGTACCGCGGAGCGCTGCGTGCCGCAGGGGCGGCGGCACGCCCATAAGCACGGAAGGCGGGGGCCTTCCTCCGTTGTAGAGTGGAAGAGAACCAGCCCCACGCTCGAGAGGTTTCAGGTGCGCTCCAACCGCCCCCACGTGCAGTCGTCGGTGAACCGGCGGCCGCGTCGTTCTCGCCTCGCCCGCTGGGCTATTCTGCCGATCGGGGGCGCCGTCGCCCTGGTGCTCGCCGGCTGCTCGCAGCAGCAGTTGGCCGGGTTCCTCCCGGGGGGCCCCGGCGTGACGAACCAGACCGAGCGGGTCACCAGCCTGTGGGTCACCTCCTGGATCGTGCTCCTCGGTGTCGGCCTCGTCACCTGGGGCCTCATCATCTGGGCTGCTGTCGTGTACCGACGCCGCAAGGGCCAGACGGGCCTGCCGGTGCAACTGCGCTACAACATGCCGATCGAGATCTTCTACACGATCGTGCCGCTCATCCTGGTGCTGGGGTTCTTCGCGTTCACGGCCCGCGACCAGGCGGCGATCGAGGCCAACCCCGGTCACCCCGACGTCAAGATCGAGGTGTTCGGCAAGCGCTGGTCATGGGACTTCAACTACCTCAACGAGAAGGTCTACTCCCCGGGCGTCCAGGTGCAAGACCGCCTGAATCCGGATGGCAGCGTCGATCTGAGCAAGCTCCCGACGCTCTACCTGCCGGTCAACAAGCGGGTGCAGATCGACATCGAGTCGCGCGACGTCGCACACGACTTCTGGGTCGTCGACTTCCTGTACAAGAAAGACGTCATCCCGGCTCAGACGAACCACATGTACTTCATTCCCGAGAAGATCGGCACCTACCAGGGCAAGTGCGCCGAGCTCTGCGGTGAGTACCACGCCGACATGCTGTTCCAGGTCAAGGTGGTCTCGGAGGCCGACTACGAACAGCACATCCAAGACCTGAAGGATCTCGGCCAAGTGGGCCGCCTGGGTCCCGGCTACAACACGAACTCCAACCTGCCGGGCAACGGCACCACGACAAAGGGCTAGGTCGATGAGCACCGCAACGGCACCTGCCACCTTGAGCCCCGCTCCGACGACGACGGTCAACGGCGGCACCAAGGTCGAGCGCAAGGGCAACATCCTGGTCAAGTGGATCACCACCACCGACCACAAGACGATCGGGTACCTCTACCTGATCACCTCGTTCATCTACTTCTGCATCGGCGGGGTGCTCGCCCTGGTCATGCGCGCGGAGCTGTTCACTCCCGGCCTCGACCTGCTCAACTCGAACGAGCAGTACAACCAACTCTTCACGATGCACGGCACGATCATGCTGCTGTTGTTCGCGACGCCGCTGTTCGCCGGGTTCGCCAACGTCGCCATGCCCTTGCAGATCGGGGCCCCCGACGTCGCCTTCCCGCGGCTGAACGCCTTCGCATACTGGCTCTACTTCTTCGGCGCGATCGTCACGATGGGCGGGTTCTTCACCCCTCAGGGCGCTGCAGCCTTCGGCTGGACGGCTTACGCCCCACTGTCGAGCACCACGTTCACGCCGGGCCTCGGCGGCAATCTCTGGGTCTTCGGTCTGGCCCTTGCCGGTTTCGGCACCATCTTGGGCGCGGTGAACTTCATCACCACGATCATCACCATGCGCGCGCCTGGCATGACCATGTTCAGGATGCCGATCTTCACCTGGAACATCCTCGTCACCTCGATCCTGGTGCTGGTCGCCTTCCCCGTACTGGCGGTCGGCCTGTTCGGCCTGGGTGCCGACCGCGTGTTCGGCTCCCATCTACTGGATCCCGCCAACGGCGGCACGATCCTCTGGCAGCACCTGTTCTGGTTCTTCGGTCACCCCGAGGTCTACATCATCGCGCTGCCGTTCTTCGGCATCGTGAGCGAGGTGTTCCCGGTGTTCAGCCGCAAGCCGATCTTCGGTTACAAGACGCTGATCTACGCGACCATCTCGATCGCGGCGCTTTCGGTCACGGTGTGGGCCCACCACATGTACGTCACCGGCTCGGTGCTGCTTCCCTTCTTCTCCCTGATGACGATGCTCATCGCCGTGCCGACCGGAGTGAAGATCTTCAACTGGGTCGGCACCATGTGGCGCGGATCGGTGACCTTCGAGACTCCGATGATCTGGGCGATCGGCTTCTTGATCACCTTCACCTTCGGCGGACTGACCGGCGTCATCCTGGCGTCGCCACCGCTCGACTTCCACGTCTCAGACACCTACTTCGTGGTCGCGCACTTCCATTACGTCGTGTTCGGCACCGTCGTGTTCGCGATGTTCTCGGGCTTCTATTTCTGGTGGCCGAAGTGGACGGGCAGGATGCTCAACGAGCGCCTCGGCAAGATCCACTTCTGGTTGCTGTTCATCGGCTTCCACACCACATTCCTGATCCAGCACTGGCTCGGCGTGATCGGCATGCCTCGCCGCTACGCGAGCTACCTGCCGAGCGACGGGTTCACCTGGATGAACCAGTTGTCGACGGTCGGTGCGGCTATCCTCGGCGTCTCGATGCTCCCGTTCCTGATCAACGTCTACATCACGGCGCGCTACGCGCCGAAGGTGACCGTCGACGACCCGTGGGGCACCGCGCGTTCGCTCGAGTGGGCGACCTCGTGCCCGCCGCCTCGGCACAACTTCACCTCGATCCCGCGCATCCGGTCCGAGTCGCCGGCTTTCGACCTGCACCACCCCGAGGTGGGTGTGCCGGTGGGCATCGGAGGTCCCAAAGACGCGCCGGACGCGGCGACCCTCGATCTGGCCTCTGGAGACGTGAAGTAGCCCATGCGCGCGAATACCAACCTGTTCTGGATCCTCGGAGCCTTCTTCTGGCTCTCGGACGCGGTCTACATCGTCTGGTCGCTGTTCTACTCCGAGCACGACAAGGTCGAGTGGGTCGGCGCGGTGGCGATGGGACTGTCGGGAGTCTTCGCGTTCTTCCTCGCCTTCTATCTGGGCCGCACGCACTCGGCACAGGGCGGTGAGGCACCGGCAGACCTGGCGGACGCCAACATCGATGACGGCGATCCCGAGATGGGCAGCTTCAGTCCGTGGAGCTGGTGGCCGTTCGCTCTGGCGTTCGCCCTGGCTCTGGTCTTCCTGGGCTTCGCGGTCGGCACCTGGATCTCGTTCATCGGCGCCCCGATCGTGATCGTGGCGATCATCGGCTGGTACTACGAGTACTACCGCAACAACTTCGCACGCTGAGCCGCGCATGATCCGCGAGGCACGCCCGGGCGACGAAGAGGGCCTCTTCGCCCTGGTAGGCATGCTCGGCCACGCCTTCCCTCCGGTGCGCGAGGCCTTCGATGCCACGATCGCGTCGTACTTCGCGGGCGAGCAGGCGAGCGTCGTGCTGTATGTCTTCGTGGGCGAGGGCGGGGCCCTGCAGGGCTACGCGTTGACCACGATCGTGCCGCTTCTCGCCACCAACGGGCCATCGGCGCAGTTGCAGGAACTGGTGGTGGACCCGACCGCTCGCGGTCTCGACATCGGCACTCAGCTCGTGAGGGCGGTCGAAGCCGAGTGCGAGCGGCGCGGCGTGACCCAGCTCACCGTCGCCAGCCGCCGCGCGGGTGGCTTCTACGACCGGCTCGGCTTCCACGAGAGCGCCGAGTACATGCGCAGATTCTTCTGAGTTCAGACTGCAGTTAGCTGCAGAGACGTGCGTCGTAATCTGCCGCGACGCTCGACACTGCCCTCGTACCCTGGACGGATGTCCTTCTCGCGCATGACACTCGCTGGCCAGCCGGTTCTCGTCCTGGACGCAAAGGGGCCGCTCTTGGGCACCGAGGATGACGCCAGGGACCTGATCCAGGAAACGTTCGGGAGCCACATCCGGACCGCCGTGGTTCCGGTCGAACGCGTCGACCCCGACTTCTTCGTGCTCCGCACTGGCGTCGCAGGCGCGTTCGTTCAGAAGCTCGTTCAATACCGCCTGCGGCTGGTCGTGGTGGGCGACATTTCCGCTCACACAGCGGCCAGCGACGCCCTACGCGACTGGGTGCGCGAGGTCAACCGTGGCCGGGACATCCTGTTCGTCGCGGATCAGGGGGCTTTAGAGGGCCGCCTGACCGCCGAACAGGGTTAGTGGTGCGGTGCTTCGACCGCCGCGTGATCGCCGTGCCCATGTGACGACGCCTCGATCTCGGTGTGCGTCACCGGGGCGATCCGGTCTTCGAAGAACCAGGCCGACAGCCGGGCACGCAGGCGGGCGCGCGCCGTGATCCTGCCCTGCTTGTCGGGGCGGAGCATGATCGGCGCGTAGTCGTCGAAGCTGACCAGCTTCCAGCGCTCGTAATCCGAGAGCTGTTGGTGCACCTCGACGTACTCACCACCCGGCAGGCGCACGATCCGACCGGACTCGTAGCCGTGCAGAGCGATCTCGCGATCCTTCTTCTGAAGACCCACGCAGATGCGCTTGGTGACGAAGTAGGCGATGACCGGCCCGACGAAGACCAGCACCTGGAGCACGGTGATCACGGACTCGATCGTGAGGCGGAAGTGCGTGGCGATCAGGTCGGAACTCGCCGCGGCCCACAGCACCGCGTAGAAGGTGACTCCGGCGGCTCCGATGGCGGTGCGGGTCGGAGCGTTGCGCGGTCGATCGGCCATGTGGTGCTCGCGCTTGTCGCCGGTGACCCAGGCCTCGAAGAACGGGTACGCGGCCACCAGAACCAGGAACACCAGGAGCACGAGGATCGGGATCAGGATGTTCATCGAAACGGTGTACGGGCCGAGCATGAACTCCCAGCCGTGCGGGATGAGGCGCAGAGCGCCATCGGCGAATCCGATGTACCAGTCCGGCTGCGTTCCGGCCGAGATGGGGGAGGGGTCATAGGGCCCGTAGACCCAGATCGGGTTGATCGTGACGAACGAGGCGGTCAGCATGATCACGCCGAAGATGATGAAGAAGAACCCTCCGGCCTTCGCCGCGAACACCGGCATGATCGGCACGCCGACGACGTTGCCCTCTGTGCGGCCCGGGCCGGCGAACTGGGTGTGCTTGTTCACGATCAGCAGGACCAGATGGATGCCGAGGGCCGCCACCAGGATCGCCGGCAGCAGCAGGATGTGCAGGCTGTACAAGCGCCCGATGATCGCGGTGCCCGGGAACTCGCTGCCGAAGAGCAGGTACGAGATCCAGGTGCCCACCACCGGAATCCCCTTCACCATGCCGTCGATGATCCGCAGGCCGTTGCCCGAAAGCAGGTCATCCGGAAGGGAGTAGCCGGTGAAGCCCTCTGCGAGAGCCAGGACGAAGAGGGTGAAGCCGATGATCCAGTTGAGCTCGCGCGGCTTGCGGAAGGCACCGGTGAAGTAGATCCGCAGCATGTGCAGTCCGATGGATGCCACGAACAGCAGCGCCGCCCAGTGGTGCACCTGGCGCAGCAGCAGCCCGCCTCGGATGTCGAAGCTGATGTTGAGCGTCGACGACATCGCCGCCGACATCTGGATGCCCTTCAGCGGCGCATAGGAGCCGTCGTAGGTGACCACCGCTCCCGACGGCTGGAAGAAGAACGTCAGGAACGACCCGCTGAGCAGGATGACGACGAAGCTGTACAGCGCCACCTCGCCGAGCATGAACGACCAGTGATCGGGGAAGATCTTGCGGCCGAGCTCCTTGACGAGGCCCGAGATGCTGGTGCGCTCGTCAATGTAGTTCGACGCCCAGTTCGTGAGCTTCATGCCAGGTCCGAGCGGAGCCTCGTCCTGGTTCAGGCCGGGTGCGGCCGCGGGCGCTGTGGTGTCGACGGTCAATGTTCCCGCTCCCAGAAACTCGGGCCGACGGGCTCGTGGAAGTCGCTCTGCGCGACGAGGTAGCCCTCGGAATCGATGGTGATCGGCAGCTGCGGCAGCGGACGCTTGGCGGGGCCGAAGATGACCTGCGCCTCGTGCGTGATGTCGAACTGCGACTGGTGGCACGGGCACAGCAGGTGGTGCGTCTGCTGCTCGTACAGGGCGACGGGGCAGCCGACGTGCGTGCAGATCTTGGAATAGGCGACGATGCCCTTGTAGTTCCAGCTTTCGCGGCCCTTGGAGACGTGCAGGTCTTCAGGCTTGAGGCGCATGAGCAGCACAGCGGCCTTGGCCTTCTGCTCGAGCTTGTCTTCGAGGTCGTTCAAGCCGTCGGGGATGACGTGGAAGACCGAGCCGAGCGTGACCTCGGAGGCGAGGATGGGCGTGCCGCTCGGGTCTTTGGTGAGCCGCGTGCCTTTCTTCCACATGGTGTGCTTCAGCAGTTCGTTGGGATCGGCGGCAGGAGCCAGGTCGCGGAAGACCACGATGCCCGGCAGGGGGAAGAGCACCAGCGCCCCGATCAGCGTGTTGCGGATCAGCTTGCGGCGGCTCCAGCCCGACTCCTTGTTGCCGAGGTGGAACACTTCGACGGCCTTGGCGCGCGTCTCATCCGAGCCTCGAGTGCCGTGACGCAACTCGACCAGGTCGTGGCCGTCCATCAGCGCCTTCGCCCAGTGAACGGCTCCGAAGCCGATGCCGAAGAGGGCGAGTGCGAGGCCGAGGCCGAGCAGGAACGTGTTGTCGCGCACCGAGCCGGTGTCGCCGGACTTGATCGGGAAGGCGATGTACGCCGCGATGGCCGCGACACTGCCCAGCATCGACAGGCCGAACAGCAGGGCGACGCGACGCGAGTTGGCTGCATCCTTCTTCGGATCGAGCTCGGACACCCGCGGACGGAACGGCGGGAACCCGGGGTTCTCGACCCGGTCCGACGTCACGATGGCGGTGCCCGGCGACACGCTGGCGTCGTACTTCTCGACGTCGGTGCCGTGGTCGGCGCCCTGGTCAGCCATTGCGTTCCCTTTCCGGTGGTGCAGGTCAGTTGGACTTGGCAGTCAGCCACACGGTGATGGCGACGACCGAGCCGAGAGTGAAGATCCAGACGAACAAACCCTCGGAGACCGGACCGAGGTTGCCCAGGTCGAGACCGCCGGGGGAAGGGTGCGAGTCGAGGTACTTCAGGTACGAGATGATGTTCGCCTTGTCGGCGGGCGTGAGGTTGAGGTCGTTGAAGACCGGCATGTTCTGCGGGCCCGTGACCATGGCCTCGTAGATGTGCTTGGCTGACACGCCGTTGAGGGCGGGCGCGTACTTGCCCTCGGTCAGGGCGCCACCCGCTCCGGCCACGTTGTGGCACATGGCGCAGTTGACGCGGAACAGTTCGGCGCCCGCCGACACATCGCCGTTGCCCTGCAGGTACGCGGAGTCGGGGATCGCCGGGCCGGGGCCCAGCGAAGCGACGTAGGTCGCAAGCGCCGCGATCTGCGCGTCGGTGAACTGCACAGGCTTCTGCTCGACCTGCGGGCCGGAGGCCGCCGCGGGCATCCGGCCGGTTCCGACCTGGAAATCGACCGCCGCGGCGCCGACGCCGATCAGGGTGGGCGCGACCCCCGAGCCCTGGGCGTTGATCCCGTGGCAGCTCGCACAGTTGGCGGCGAACAGCTTCTGACCCTCGGAGACCATGGAACTGACCTGCGATGAGGTCTCGGCGGTGGCGCTCGTCGTGAACAGAGCGTAGGCACCGCCGGTGGCGAGCAGTCCGATCACCAGCAGGGCGACGGAAGCCAGCGGCGAGCGGCGCCCGGTGCGGGCTGAGGGAGTTGCGGTCTTCGCCATGTGGTGGAAATGGTCCGTTCTGGGTGCGCTGTGCCGTGGGTGCTGTGCGGTCGCGTGTGGAAGCTATTTGAGGATGTAGATCACGAGGAACAGGCCGATCCACACCACGTCGACGAAGTGCCAGTAGTACGAGACCGCGATCGCGGTGGTGGCCTCGCGGTGCGTGAAGTCCTTCACCGCGAAGGCACGGCCGATACAGAGGAGGAAGGCCAGCAGGCCGCCGGTGACGTGCAGCGCGTGGAATCCGGTGGTCAGGTAGAAGGCCGAGCCGTAGGAGTCGGAGGTGAAGCCGATGTGCTCGCTGACCAGGTTCGCGTACTCGAAGACCTGGCCGCTGACGAACACGGCGCCCAGGGCGAAGGTCAGGAAGAACCACTCGACCATGCCCCACTTCCAGAACTGGAGGAGGCTGCCGGTGCGGCGGCGCTGAAGGCGCTCGGCGGCAAAGACGCCCGCCTGGGCCGTGAACGACGACGAGACGAGCACGAGGGTGTTGGCCAGCGCGTACGGCACGTTCAGGTGCGCCGTCTGCTGCGCCCAGAGGCCGGGCGAGGTGGAGCGGAGGGTGAAATAGACCGCGAACAGGCCGGCGAAGAACATGACCTCGCTGCCGAGCCACACGATCACGCCCACCTGGGTCACATTCGGCCTGTTGATGACCGAGGTGCCTGGGGCGCTGGTGAGGGAGGTGGACGTCACCGTTCCATTATGGTCGATTTCGCTCGGGGCTGATTCCATTCCGGGCGGGTCGCTACGATCGAGCGCATGCCCACCGAACTGACCTGGCCCGCCGTGCTGACCCAGCTACTCGCGGGCGCGGACCTCTCGATCGCCGAGGCCTCCTGGGCCATGGAGGAGGTCATGGCGGGGCGGGCGACTCCCTCGCAATTGGGCGGCTTCCTGGTGGCGCTTCGGGCGAAGGGCGAGACGGTCGACGAGATCGTCGGATTCCGGGATGCCATCCTCGCCAACGCGCAGCCGCTCGACGTCGATCCGATGGCGCTCGACATCGTGGGCACCGGCGGTGACCGCTTCGGCACCGTGAACGTGTCGACGATGTCCTCCGTCGTCGCCGCGGCGGCCGGCGCGAAGGTCGTCAAGCACGGCAATAAGGCGGCGTCATCGGCGTCGGGGTCGTCGGACGTGCTGGCCGCTCTGGGCATCGACCTGACGCTGCCGCCCGAGCGGGTCGCGGCGATCCTGGATGAGGTCGGGATCACCTTCGCGTGGGCCGCGCTGTTCCACGCCGGGTTCAAGAATGCGGGGCCAACGCGCGCCGAGCTCGGAATCCCGACGGTCTTCAATTTCCTGGGACCTCTGTTGAACCCTGCGCGCCCCGAGGCTTCGGCCGTCGGCGTGGCCCTACTCGACAAAGTCCCGCTCATCGTCGGCGTCTTCCAGACACGGGGTGCAACCGCCTTGGTATATCGCGGCGATGAAGGACTGGACGAGATGTCGACGACCGGGCACAGCCACCTGTGGGAGGTCTCGCGCGGCTCGGTGACCGAGCACGACATCGATCCGTCCGACCTCGGCCTGAAACGCAGCTCCATCGAGGAACTCCGAGGCGGGGATGCCGCCCACAACGCCGACATCGCCCGGCGCGTTTTCGCGGGCGAGAAGGGTCCTGTCCGCGATATCGTGCTGCTCAACACCGCGGCGGGCCTGATCTCGTGGGAGCTGGCGCACGACCACACGCTCGCCGAGCAGGACATCCGTGCGCGATTCCGCGACAAGATGGCGGTCGCCGCCGAGGCGATCGACTCGGGCGCCGCCGCGGCGAAGCTCGAGGCCTGGGTGGCGGCGACGCGAGCTTAGGCGTCAGCCGCGGCCATCAGCTCACGTCGTCGTCGACCCAGTCGAAGGTGCGCGTGACGGCCTTCTTCCAGAGCCGCATCCTGCGGGCTCGCTCGGCCTCGTCGATCTGGGGGAGCCAGCGCTTGTCCTCCTGCCATTGGGCGGAGAGTTCGCCGAGGCCCTTCCAGAATCCGACGGCGAGGCCGGCCGCATAGGCCGCGCCGAGGGCCGTGGTCTCGGCCACCACCGGACGCACGACCGGGACGCCGAGGATGTCGGCCTGGAACTGCATGAGGGTGTCATTCACCACCATGCCGCCGTCGACCTTCAACTCGGCCAACGGGACGCGGGAATCGGCGTTGACGGCCTCGATCACCTCGGCCGTCTGGAATGCCGTCGACTCGAGCGCCGCGCGCGCGATGTGGGCCTTGGTGACGAATCGGGTCAGGCCGACGATGACGCCGCGGGCATCCGGGCGCCAGTATGGCGCGAAGAGGCCCGAGAACGCGGGCACGATGTAGACGCCGCCGTTGTCGGGCACCGAGTCGGCGAGCGCCTCGATGTCGGAGGAATGCTGGATGAGGCCCAGGTTGTCGCGCAGCCACTGCACCAGCGATCCTGTGACGGCGATCGACCCCTCGAGGGCGTAGTGCGTGGGGCCATCGCCGAGCCGGTAGCCGACGGTCGTGAGCAGCCCGTTTCGCGAGTGCACGATCTTCTCGCCGGTGTTGACGATCAAGAAGTTGCCGGTGCCGTAGGTGTTCTTCGACTCACCGGCCTCGAAGGCGGCCTGGCCGAAGGTCGCGGCCTGCTGATCTCCGAGGATGCCGGCGACCGGCACCTCGCGCAGCAGGCTGGAGTCCTCGATCACGCCGTAGACCTCGGATGAACTGCGGATCTCGGGCAGCATCGAGCGCGGGACGCCGAAGACCGCGAGGATCTCGTCGTCCCACTGGCAGGTCTCGAGGTCCATCAGGAGGGTGCGGCTGGCGTTCGTGACGTCCGTCGCGTGCACGCCGCCGTCGGGGCCTCCCGTCAGGTTCCACAGCACCCAGGTGTCTGTCGTGCCGAAGAGCAGCTCTCCAGCCTCGGCAGCGGCTCGGGCGCCCTCGACGTTCTCGAGGATCCAGACCAGCTTCGTGCCGGCGAAATAGGTCGCGAGGGGCAGCCCCACCTTGGCCGAGAAGCGATCGGTGCCGCCGTCTTTCGCCAGCCGGTCGACGATGGCCTGGGTGCGGGTGTCCTGCCAGACGATCGCGTTGCAGATGGGCCGGCCGGTCGACTTGTTCCAGACGACGGTGGTCTCGCGCTGGTTGGTGATCCCGACGGCCTTGATGTCGTGACGGGTGATGTCCGCCTTGGCGAGAGCCTGCCCGATCACCTCCCGCACGTTGTTCCAGATCTCGGTCGGATCGTGCTCCACCCATCCGGGCTTCGGAAAGATCTGCTCGTGTTCCAGCTGGCCGACCGAGACCACCTGACCTTGATGGTCGAAGACGATGGCCCGTGAACTCGTGGTTCCCTGATCGATCGCGAGGACGTAGTCGGCCATGTCGGTGATGCTAGCTCGCGGCCGCGGTCTTCTCGGCGAGCTGCACCTGGTGGCGCTCGGCGAGATCCTTGGTCAGGTGCGCGACCTCCTCGGCACGCCGGGTGTCCGACCAGCCGAGCACCTCGCCGGCGAGCTCGGCGAGCTCGCGCAGCAGGGGAGCGGTCACCCGCCCGATGAACGCGAGGCTGGTGCGGCGGTAGATCAGATCCGCGAGGTGCACCGTCTGCTCGTGCTCGACGAGGAAGCGGATCTCGTCGGTGCTGTAGTCGTCGAGATTCTTCAGCCGGGCATCCTTCTCGCTGAAGGAGTCGATGATGGCGGCCGCACTGGTGCCGTAGCGCAGCAGCAGCCGTTCGGCGTGTTCGGCGCCGACCTGGGCCGAGTGCGCGGAGACCCAGGCCGCTCGGTCGTGATCGGTGCGCGGAAAGTCCTTGCCCCCGCCGATCGCGAGCGTCGCGGTGCTGACCGACCTCGGCACTCCGATCCGGGCCAGCACGAGGTTCGCCATGTGCTCCCCGAGGGCTCGGAACGTGGTCCACTTGCCGCCGACCAGGCTGAGGAGCAACGCGCCGCTCGGCAACTCGGCCGGCTCGATGCGGTAGTCGCGCGAGACGAATCCTGGCGCCTCGTCGTCGTGACGCGGCAGGGGCCGGATGCCGGCGAAGCGGTAGACGATCTGCGATCGGTCGAGCTCGATCTCGGGCAGCACATGGTGCACGAGCTCGAAGAAGTAGTCAACCTCCTGCTCGGTGCAGATCACAGGCTGACGCGGATCCGCGTCGATGTCGGTCGTTCCGACCATCACCCGGCCCTTGAGCGGGTAGATCAGCACGATGCGGCCGTCGTCGTTCTCGAAGAACAGTTCGCGGCCCTTGGTCGCCTCGAGCAGCTCGGGATGCTCGAGCACGATGTGCGAGCCCTTGGTGCCGCCCATGTAGCGGGTCGGCATGCCGAGGTCGTCGTTCGTGAGGTCGGTCCACGGGCCTGTCGTGTTGACGACGACCTTCGCGCTCATCGTGAACTCGTGGCCGCTGACGGTGTCGAGGAGCCGAACCTCCGACCCCGACATCCCGGTGACTTCGACATAGTTGGCGGCACGGCCGTGCCCGGTCGCGACCCCGTCGAGCAGCACGTCGAGTGCGAGGCGCTCGGGGTTGTGCATCGAGGCGTCGAAGTAGGTCGCGGTGTACTTGACGGTCGGGTTCAGGTGCGGCAGCGCAGCGAGCGACTTCTTGCGCCCGAGGAAGCGGTGCCGCGGCAGGGAGCCGCCGTCGCGCGAAAACGAGTCGTAGATGATCAGCCCGACCTTGATCAGCAGAGCGCCGCGCTCGACGGTGGTTCGCTGCTTGTGGGTCAGGAACCGCAGGGGAGCGGCGAGCAGACCCGAGAATGTCGAGAAGATCGGGATGGTGGTCTCCAGCGGGCGCACGTAGTGCGGCGCGTTCTTCAGCAGGCGGTTGCGTTCGTGCACGGCTTCGTTGACGAGCCGGAACTCACCGTTCTCGAGATATCGCACCCCGCCGTGCACCATGTGCGACGAGGCAGATGACGCGCCCGAGACGTAGTCGCTGCGCTCGATCAGCGCGACGTCGACGCCCTGCAGCGCGAGTTCGCGGAAGGTCGCGATCCCGTTGATCCCCCCACCGAGGATCAGGACGTCGGCGCTGGCCCGCTCGGTGAGCCCGGAGACGTTGGGGCGGAGTCGGGTGGTGCGGTCGGTCATCTGGTGCGCTCCGGTTCAGGTCGGGTGCTTCCAGCATCCTGCCTTCCGCACGTTCGATCAATCCGCATGCACATACGTGCACAATGAGTCATGGCCGGTTTCGACGACAGCAATGCCCAGCGGACGCGTGACGCCCTGACGGCAGCGCGGCTCTACTATCAGCAGGACCTCACCATGGAGGCGATCGCACAGGAGCTCGGCGTCTCGCGGTCATCCGTGTCGCGCCTGCTGAGCTTCGCGCGCGACACCGGACTGGTCGAGATCAGCGTCCGTTCGCCGAGCGAGATGCCGAGCGGGATCGAGCACGCACTGCGCCGCCGCTTCTCGGTCGTTGCCCACGTCGTTCCGATGCCCGATGTCACCAACGAGGTCGACCGGCGCGAAAGGGTAGCTCTGTACACCGCGCGGATCATCGGTCAGTTCTTCGACTCCAACATGACGATGGGGATCGCGTGGGGTTCAACGATGAGCGCGATCAGCAGGCACCTGATCGAGAAGCCGACCCATAACTCGCAGATCGTGCAGTTGAACGGGGCGGGGAATCCGCGCACGACGGGAATCATCTATGCCAGCGAGATCCTGCAGCGCTTCGGTGACGCGTTCGGAGCGTTCGTGCAGCAGTTCCCGGTTCCTGCGTTCTTCGACCATGCCGAGACCAAGGCGGCGATGTGGCGCGAGAGCAGCGTGCGCCGCGTGCTCGACGTGCAGCAGAAGATCGACGTCGCGCTGTTCGGGCTCGGAGCGCCGTTCGGCACCCTGCCCAGCCACGTCTACACGGGAGGCTATCTCGACGACGACGACCTGGAGTGGCTGCAGCAGAACGGGGTGGTGGGCGATATCGCGACCGTGTTCTATCGCGAGGATGGCAGCTACGACGGCATCCCGTTGAACGAACGTGCGACCGGTCCCGATCCTGCGGTGGTGAAGCGGGTCGCCCGGCGCGTCTGCGTCGTGTCCGGCGAATCCAAGTTGCCCAGCATCCGCGGCGCCCTGGCGGGTGGGTTCGTCACCGACCTGGTGATCGACGCGGGAACGGCGCATCTGCTTCTCGAGACGCAGTGACCTGCCCGAGCCGAGCGAGTTCAGGCGCGCACCAGCGCCTCGGGCGTGAGTTCGGCGACCGAACGGGATCCGCTGAGCCCGAGCACCAGGTCGAACTCGGCGATCAGGTTGCGCAGTGCCTCGCGGGCACCCGCCTCTCCGGCGATCGCCATCCCGTAGACCCATGGCCGACCGACGCAGACAGCGGCGGCTCCGAGGGCGAGCGCACGGAACACGTCGGCACCGCCCCGGATGCCGCTGTCGAACAGCACGGGCACACGGCGGTCGACGGCGGCCACGACCTCGGGAAGCGCGTCGAGCGAGGCGATGGCTCCGTCGATCTGGCGCCCCGCGTGATTGGAGACGATCACGCCGTCCATGCCCGCCTCGACGGCGCGGCGGGCGTCATCCGGATGCTGGATGCCTTTCAGAATGATGGGCAGCGCGGTGCGCGAGCGCAAGAACCCCAGGTCGGCCCAGGTGAGGTTCGAGCGCGAGAAGACGTCGAGGAAGGTCTCCACTGCGGCGCGCGGCTCACCCGAGCGCAGATTGGCCCGGAATCGACCGGGGTAGCGCCGCGTCATCCCGACCAGGGTGCGGACGGCGGCCGGGGTGACCTTCGGCTTCGGTGCCGCAGAATCGACGGGGCGGGCCATCCGCTCGGCTACCAGTCGCTGGAAGACCGGGTCGCTGGTGTACTGCGCGATCCCCATGCCGCGGATGAAGGGCAGGAATCCCAGGTCGAGGTCGCGCGGTCTCCACCCGAGCATCTGCGTGTCGAGGGTGACGACGATCGCTTCGGCGCCCAGCTTCTCGGCGCGCCCCACCAGGCTCTCGACCAGCTCGTCTGAGGTGCTCCAGTAGAGCTGGAACCAGCGCGGCCCCGCCCCGCCAGTGGCGAACACCTGCTCCATCGGGATCGATGCCTGATTCGACATGATCATCGGCACGCCGAGCGAGGAGGCCGCGCGCGCGATGGCGAGGTCGGCATCGGGTCGACCAGTTCGAGCACGCCGACCGGCGACGTGAGCAGGGGAGTGGGGTAATGGTGGCCGAACAGGGTCACGCCGAGGTCGCGCTCGGAGACATCGCGCAGAACCCGCGGAACGATCCGCCACTGCTCGAAGGCGTCGGCGTTCGCTTCTGCCGTGGATTCGGTGCCGCTGGAGCCATGCACGTACGCCCACGCCTCGGGCGACATCGCCCGTTCGGCGGCGGCGACCAGCGCGGGCCACCGAGTCGGGATTCGCGGTTCGGCACCGGATGCTCCCGCCCGGAAGATCTCGGTCTGGGTACGTCGTCCGAATCCGTCGGCCACGATCATCACCCTAGCCGCGCGATGGCGACGATCTGCAGGGCGCGAACGACTTCGTCGCGGCGTGCGACCGCTCAGGGGCAGCGCGCGCGTCATACTGGGCCGATGCCGACCACCAAGCTGCTCGATCGCGTGCGGGCCCAACTGGAGGAGCTGCACCTCGACGGCGAGCTCGTCGAGAAGGGCATCGTCGGCGGCACGGGATTCCTCTGGAACGGCAACCTGGTCTGCGGCGTCGCCGGCGACGATCTGCTGGTGCGTCTCGGCAAGGAAGGCGGCGCCTACGTGAGGCTCGCGAAAGCAGAGGCCGCGTCGTTCGATGCCCGCAAACTCTCGGTGCGCCGGATGGTCATGGGCGGCCGCGAGAGCAAGACGTGGTTCCTGGTGTCGGGCGATCACGTGCGAACCAAGCGTCCGCTTCGCATGTGGATCGGGCGTGCCGTCGCGTTCGCCGCCACCCTCTCCGACGAGGAGTAGCCGAGCTATCGCGCTGACCGCCTCGACGGTACTGTTGGCGCGTGTCGTTCCAGGCGTACCTCGATGCGGTCGAGAACAAGACCGGCCTCACCCCGCGCGCGTTGATCGCGATCGCCCACGACAAGGGTCTCGACCAACCGGGTGTGAAGGCGGGAGAGATCCTCGCGTGGTTGAAAGACGACTACGAACTCGGTCGAGGTCACGGGATGGCGATGGTTCACGTCATCCAGAAGGGCGCGAAGATCAGCGACGCCTTCGTGGGCACCGACGGTGCGCACCGCGACGAGAGCGATGAGCTCTGGCTCGACGGCGCGGCGAGCAAGCCGAGCGGGACGAGCACGTCGAGCGACTGAGCGCAGGGAGGGGGGGGGGGGGGGGGGGGGGGGGGGGGGGGGGGGGGGGCTGAGTCGGCCTTCGCAACCCATTCGGTTGGCAGTCGATGCGCGAACCGGTAGCGTTCTGGGCGAACGTGACACGATCCGAGGAGGTGAGCCCGATGCACGCACTGTCCACTCTGGGCGCTCCTTGGAGTTCACGATCCGCGACTGACGTAGCCGTCGCGGGGAGCGCTGCCGCACTCTCAGAAAGCTACGACCATGAACTCTTCAGAAAACTCCCTCTCGCACCGCCCTGGTTCTCGGCGGTGGCGGATCGACAGGCAATGCCTGGCTGATCGGCGTCATTGCCGGCCTCTTCGAGGCCGGACTCGACGTGACCAACGCCGACCTGACGATCGGAACATCAGCAGGAGCGACGGCGGCCGCCCAGATCGCCGGCGCTGCACCGGCCGAGTTGCTTGGCGACATCCTCGATGCGGTTCGACCGTCGCGACGGACCGGATCGGGGCCGGAACGCCCCCGAAGTCACCGGTGGTGAACCACATGGAGAAGACGGCGGCCATCATCGGCGCGGCTGCGGACCCCACGGACATGCGTCGCAGGATGGGCGCGGCGGCCCTCGAAGTGGATGCGGCGTCTGACGGCTCGTGGTCGGCGCAGTGGCGTGCCACGGTCGCCGCTCGCCTGCCCGGGCAGGTCTGGCCGGCAACGGTTGCTGCTCATCACCGCGGTCGATGCTCGGACCGGCCAGGGGGTCGCCTTCGATCGACGACATCGGGGTCGAACTGGTGGACGCGGTAGCCGCCAGCACCTCGGGTGGGCCCCATGCCTATCGCATCGGCGATGGCCGATACATCGACGGCGGCTACCGGACCAACGCCGAGAACGCCGATCTGGCAGCCGGATACGGACGGGTGCTGGTGCTCTCACCCTTTGGTGGCCGATCGCGGTTGCCGATCGATGGGGCATGCATCTCGCCGCCCAGATCGAGGAACTCCGCGCGCAGGGCAGCACAGTCGAGACGATCTTCCCCGATAGTGAGTCCGAGCACCTGTTCGGGGTGAACGGGATGGATCTGTCGCTGCGGCCGCCCGCGGCTCGGGCTGGATACGACCAGGGGAGCGGCTCTCGCCGAGCGACTCGGGGGATTCTGGGGCTCGGTCTCCGAGAGCCGCACATGTTGGCGCCGTAGCGTCGGGAGCCCAGAGCTATCAGGAGGCCATCATGCAGGTCATCGTCAACAGCGATCACAACATCACGCTCACCGAGCAGATGGTCGACGACATCACGTCCGAAGTGGAGACGACGCTCGGGCATTTCGATGCCCACCTGACGCGACTGGATGTCCACCTGAGTGACGGGAGCGCCGGCCGGAGCACGGGCGACGACATCCGCTGTCGCATCGAGGCCCGCCCCGAAGGGCTCGATCCGGCGTTCGTCACCGACAACGCCTCAACGGTCGACGACGCTCTTCGCGGAGCGCTGCACAAGATGAAGCACGTGCTCACCACGACCTTGGGTCGCCTCGATCAGCACAAGGGCGGCAGCTCGATGGGCGGGATCGAACCGCGCTGACTCGATCCCATCCGCGCCGAGCGCGCCGACGCCGCCTCAGCTGAACTTGCGCCGGTAGATCACGATCGCGAACCCGTAGGCGACGACGAGGATGCCGATCAGCCAGGCGAGCGCGACCCAGATGTCCGAACCGACCGGCTGCTGCTCGAACAGCGCGCGGATCGTGTTGACGATGGATGTCACGGGCTGATTCTCGGCGAACCAGGCAACCGGTCCGGGCATCGACGCCGTCGGCACGAACGCCGAGCTGATGAACGGCAGGAAGATCAGCGGGTAGCTGAATGCGCTCGCACCGTCGACCGTCTTGGCCGACAGGCCGGCGATGACGGCCAGCCAGGTCAGCGCCAGTGTGAACAGCACGATGATTCCGGCGACGGCGAGCCACGCGCCGATCGAGGCGCCGGTGCGGAATCCCATGATCAGTGCCACTCCGATCACGATCGCGACCGACACCAGGTTCGCGACCAGCGAGGTGAGCACTTGCGCCCACAGCACGCTGGACCGTGCGATCGGCATGGACTGGAAGCGGTCGAAGATGCCGCTCTGCATGTCCAGGAACAGCCGGTACGCGGTGTACGCGATGCCGGAGGCAATGGTGATCAACAGGATGCCGGGGAGCAGGTAGTTGACGTACGACCCGTGGGTTCCAGTCTTGATCGCCCCGCCGAGCACGTACACGAACAGGAGCATCAGGGCGACCGGGGTGACCGCCGTGGTGATGATCGTGTCGGGGCTGCGGAGGATGTGCCGCAGGGAGCGGACCGTGAGTGTGCTGGTGTCGCTGAGGATGTGCGTGGTCATGAGAGTTCCTTTCCGGTGTCGCCGACGAGCGCGAGGAAGACGTCCTCGAGCGATGGCTGCTTCTCGACGTACTCCTTCTTGGCCGGCGGGAGGAGTTTCTTGAGTTCTGCGAGAGTGCCGCTCTGGATGATGGTGCCCTTGTGCAGGATCGCGATGCGGTCGGCGAGTTGCTCGGCCTCATCCAGGTACTGGGTGGTGAGCAGCACCGTCGTGCCTTGGCCTGCGAGTTGCTTGACGGTCTGCCACACCTCGTTGCGCCCCTCGGGATCGAGGCCCGTCGTCGGCTCGTCGAGGAAGATGATCGGCGGGTTGCCGATCAGACTCATCGCGATGTCGAGCCGGCGGCGCATGCCGCCCGAATAGGTCGCCGCCTTGCGCTTGCCGGCTTCGGTCAGCGAGAAGCGCGCGAGCAGCTCGTCGGCGATCGCGCCCGGGTTCTTCAGGTGCCGCAGCTTCGCGACCAGGACGAGGTTCTCCCGTCCGCTCAACACCTCGTCGACCGCGGCGAACTGACCGGTCAGGCTGATCGACTGGCGCACGTCGCCGGGTTTCGTCGCGACATCGAAGCCGTGGACCGTGGCGGTGCCGTTGTCGGCTTTCAACAGGGTCGACAGGATCCTGATCAGCGTGGTCTTGCCCGCGCCGTTCGAGCCGAGCAGCGCGAAGATGCTTCCTGCCGCGATCTCGAAGTCGACGCCGCGCAGCACGTGCGTCTGCTTGAACGACTTCTCGATCCCCGTCACCTGCACCGCCGTTGTGGCGCTCATTTGTGCTCCTCCCGCTCGGCGTCGTCGATCGCCTGGACGAGACGGCTGCGCTCCTTGTCGATCCAGCGGGTGCCGCCGTACGCCTGCGCGAAGGTCTCGGCGAAATCGACGGGGTCGCCACCGACGATGTCGCGCACCGGCGTGCCGTCGGCCGCTGCCCGCTCCCAGAGATCGGCCAGGTCGCCGAACATCGTGGTGAGAGTGTCGCCGTCGACGATGCCGCCGTAATACATGAAGTACCGATGCATCGCCTTGGCGGCGGTGGCGTAGGGCTCGGGCAGGCCGTCGATGCGCGCCTTGTCCTGCTTGTACTGCTTCTTCTGCTCGAGTGATCCGGTGAGCGCTTCGATCCATTTGGCGGCCATGATTTACTTCACTTCCCTGTCGTGGTTGTCGGTCTGATTGTCGGTGGGGCGGAGTTGGTCGATGCGGCCGGCGAGGAAGGTCCAGGATCCCCAGAACTCCTCGAGGTAGTCGCGGCCTGCCGCGTTCAGCGAGTAGACCTTGCGCGGCGGCCCCTTCTCGGACGGCTCTTTGGTGACATCGACGAGGCCGCGTTGCTCGACCCTGACCAACAGGGCGTACACGGTGCCTTCGACGATGTCCGAGAACCCCTGCTCGCGCAGCCGTGCCGTGATCTCGTAGCCGTACGCGGGGCGCACGTCGAGGATCGCGAGCACAATGCCCTCGAGAGTGCCCTTGAGCATCTCGGTCATCTGCTTGCCCATGGCGACCCGCTTTCGCTAATCAGTGTTGCTATCTACCGGTAGATAGTAACGCCGACTACCGGTAGATAGCAAGACTGAATAGCTGGGACTCTCGTTCCAGCGGCCCGTAGGGTCAGGGACGGATCTCGGCCTGGAGGGTGCGGATGATCGAGCCGAGGATGCCCGACGAGAGCAGGCCGGGTCCGAGAGGTCCGGCAGAGTCTTCGCCGAGCAACGGCAGCGAGGCGAGCGCCGATCTGACGTCCGCACTCATGTGGTGAAGCTGCCAGCGGATCTCCTCATCGACAGCGTCCGATCGCGCAGGCGACCGCAAGCCGGCCGCTTTCGCCGCGTAGGCGGCTGCTCCGAGCGCATGCGCGCCCATGTGGGCGACGCCGGCGGCCTGCGCGGCTGAGCGCGCGGCAGCGACGGCAGCGGGGGAGGAGGCAGCGTGCGCAGCGCGTCCCGCGACGAAGCGGCGCCGGATCTCGCCGGCAGCCGTGAGCTCGCCGCGGGCAAACGCCCGAGCGCGGGAGATCGCGTCGCGCGGCCGCTCATCGTCGGGCGCCTCGGTCTCGAACAGATCGAGCACGCGTTCCGCGCAGTCCGCTGCCCATTCCGCGACGGTCCGGCGATCCGCCTCGCTCAGCGTCTGCGAAGAGAGCACGACATCAGAATCCCACGCGGGCGCGTTACGCGGGGGAGCGGGCCGTTCAGGTCCGGTCGGAAGCATCGGGCGCCGGCAGGATCACATTCGCGACGAGCCGCCGCGTGCGCCCCTGTCCCGGCGCGTTGGCGAGCCGCGGCTGGAACACCAGCGCCAGATCCCGGGCGAACTCGAGGAACTCGGCGTCGGTCAGCCAGACGGCTTTGATGTTGTAGCCCACGCCATCCCGCACGAGGTCCGGGGTACCGGAGGCCAGATAGCGGTCGAAGTCGGCGATCAGTCCCGCGCTGAACGCCAAGAAAGCCTGGCTGTGTTGCTCGGGCGTCATGGCGGCGAGTTCGGCCGGGGAGATGGACGCAGCGGCGGCGGCCAGCGTGTAGGTGCGCTCGATGGTGCCCCGCACGCGGCGTTCGGCGACGACCCGAAGGATGCCGGCATCGGCCAGCAGGGCCACGTGACGATAGAGGCTCGCCGCCGGAACGTCATCGAGCTCGGCCGCGAGCTGCGATGTGGTGAGCGCACGGTCGCCCAAGAAGGTCTGCACGATCCTCAGCCGCACCGGGTGCAGCAGGATCTCGGAACTCGCCATGCCCCGAGCCTAGATCATCGGTCGCAGTTCTGATAACGTTCGCATCCATGAGAACAAACTTCGACCTCGCCTCGATCCCGGCAGGCGTGCTGATCCTGCTGGGGGTCGTGCTGGTCGTCGAAATCGCGCTCGACGTGATCGCACTCGTCGATCTGTACCGGCGTCCGATCGCGAGGGTCGCGCTGGGCAACAAGTGGATCTGGGTGGCCATCATCGTGCTGATCAATCTGATCGGGGCCATCCTGTACTTCGCGATCGGTCGCAAGCCCGCTGCGGCGGGGGAGGAGCCGGCGGTCAAGCCGTCGCGCTCGAGCGCCGAGATCGCCGATGCGCTCTACGGCGACCACGACCGTCCGACCGAGCCATGAGCGCCGCGGTCCGCGCCTCGGGACTGACCAAGTCCTACGGCAGCAAGGTCGTGCTGGATTCCCTCGACCTCGAGGTGGACGAGGGGTCGATCTTCGGATTCCTGGGGCCGAACGGCGCGGGCAAGACCACCACGCTGCGACTCACCACCGGGCTCGCGACGCCGACGAAGGGATCGATCGAGGTCCTCGGGCACGATGCGCAGACGGCCGGAAACGCCACGCGATCGGCGATCGGGTTTCTGCCCGATGTTCCGGCCTTCTACGAGTGGATGTCGGCGCCGGAGTTCCTGTTCTTCGTCGGCGGCTTGTTCGGCATGGCGCGCACGACCCTTCACGGGCGGGCGGACATGCTGCTCGACCTCGCCGGCCTGACCGACGTGACGACCAAGATCGGCGGCTACTCGCGCGGGATGAAGCAGCGTCTCGGGATCGCGCAGGCCCTCATCAACGCGCCGCGGCTGCTGCTTCTCGATGAACCGACGAGCGCCCTCGACCCGATGGGCCGCAAGGATGTGCTCGATATGGTCGCGTCGCTGCGCGGCCGCACGACGGTGTTCTTCTCGACGCACATCCTCAGCGATGTCGAGCGGGTCTGCGACACGGTCGCGATCCTCGACCGCGGGCGCCTGGTCGCGCATGCTCCGATCGACGAGCTGAAGGCGCGGTACGGCAAGGAAAAGGTCGTCGTGGAGGTGACCGACGAATGCCGACGCCGTGGCCGCGGAGTTCGGGGCGCGGCCGTGGGCGCATCGCGGTTGCGCGCGGGGCGACGGGATCGATCGAGATCACGGTCACCGACCTCGGCGCCGCTCAGCACGACATCCCCGCCATCGTCGCCGCGCGGGGCAGCGGGCTCGCGCGACTCGAGGCGGGGGAGATCAGCCTGGAAGAGGTCTTCGTCGAACTGGTCGGGGGCGAGCGATGAGCGCCGCGCTCGTGTTCGCGCGCAAGGAGGCCGTCGAGATCGTCCGCACCTGGCGGATCTGGGTGCTGCCGGCGATCATCCTGTTCTTCGCCGATCACGGCACCACTGCTCGCGCAGTTCACCCCCGAGATCGTGGGAGCGGTCGCGGGGAACCAGCTCGGGGGAGTGACCCTTCCGCCGGGGACCGCACTCGACGCCTACGGGCAGTGGATCAAGAACCTCAGCCAGATCACCCTCTTCGCCCTGATCATCATCTACGGCGGCATCGTCTCGTCCGAGACGTCGAGCGGCACCGCGATCCTGGTGCTGACCAAGCCGATGTCGCGCACGGCGTTCGTCGCGGTGAAGGCCATCATCCACTCGCTGTTCCTGGTCGTGCTGGCTCTGCTGGGTGCTCTCGTGACCTGGGGGCTCACGGCGGCGGTCTTCGGCGAAGCGCCGACCGGTCCGGTCTGGTCGAGCACGCTCGTCTGGATCGTGCTCGGCGTCTTCTACATCGCGTTGATGACCTTCTTCTCGGTCCTGATCCCGTCGGCGGCCGGAGCCGCAGGGGCCGGCGTGGGCGCCTTCGTGCTGCTGACGATCGGCGGCTTGTGGAAGCCGCTCGGCGATCACTCACCGGCAGGGCTCGCCGGCCAGGCGGCCGCGCTTGCGGCGGGGCAGAAGGTGCCCGACATGCTGTGGCCGGTGCTCGTGTCGCTCGCGGCCGCCGCCGCGCTGGTCGCCGCCGCCGCATTGCTGTTCCGACGCAAGGAGCTCTAGCTGGTCTCGGGGGATCCGCGTTCTCGGCTTACGCCGACGCGTCTATTTCGACGGCGCTCTCAACCGCGCTGGCCGTCCGAGCCTCGAGCCGCAGAACCGATCGCCGCACGACGCTGATGATGCCGGTGGTGAGAATCACGGCGATGCCGGCGCCGACGGGGACAACCCATTCCAGCCAGTCGACCCTGTAGAAGCCGAGTTCGGGGACGATGAAGTCGAGGTAGTGGAAGAAGAAGTCGAGGATGCCAACGGTGATCATGGCAAGGCCGAGGGCGAACATCAGCCACAGCAGGGCGAGGCGCGGCCTCCCGCGAGAGTGGCCGAACAGCAGGACGGCCGCCGCGACGTCGGTGACGAAGAGAATGGACAGGATCGCGTACAGCACCGCCAGCGGCGTGGTGATGGTGCGGTCGCGACGCAGCTGCGTGATCGTCGCCCAGGTGTAGATGGAGGTCGACAGCATCGTCAGGTAGGTGAGGCCGATACCGATCGCGACAACGGTCCAGAGAATCGGGCCGATGAAGATCAAGACAATGCTGGCGTTGAAGGCGACCACCAGTACGGCGAACCCGACCAGATTCGACGCCGGTCGACGACGTCGTCGTAGGTGTCAGGTCGTCTCGCCGGCCGGCGCTGCGGCGTCGAGAAGGGCCGAGCGGCGCTGCAGGTACCGGACACCCGCGATGCCAACCGCGATCCCCGCTACCGCGATGATCCCGACCAGCCAGAGCGGTGCGCGGAGGTCGATCGCCAGCACGATCACGAACCCGTCGAACAGGGAGATCAGGGTGAACCCGACATGGTCGATGAAGGTCGTGCGCCATCCGTCCCCGCGGCGCCTTCCCACCCGACCCGCCTGGACGGCTCGTAGCAGGGTGTACAGGCCGAGCACCGCCAGCAAGGCAAACGGTATCTGCTGCCAGAGCTCCAGCGTGGGCCAGTCGGCGACCACGACGGCGATGAGTCCGAGCACCAGGATCGCAATGAACGCCTCGTAGATCGGCATCGGCCAGCGCCGACGCATGGCCGCGTCCGGCCGGATTGCCACGTACACCCCGAGGAAGAATCCGAGGGCGCCGCCAGCGGCGTGAACGACGATGAGGATGACGTGCAGCATGAGTGCTCCGATCTTGCGCAACAATAGTCAACACGTTAATGTTTGACTATGCAACAATCGTTGGCGATAGTTCTGCACGAACTCGTCCGGCTTCTCGACCGTTCGGGGGAGGTCATCCTCAGGCGGCGGGCCGACATCTCCTTCGCGCAGTTCTATTTGGTATCCGCGATGGCACGTCTAGGCCCGTCGACCCAGCGTGAGCTCGCCGCGTTCGTCGGTCACAGCGACGCCGCCGTCAGCCGGATGCTGCCGACCCTGCTCGCAGCCGGTTGGGTCTCGTCCGGGGTCGAGCGCGACCGCCGCAGCAAGACCGTCATCCTCACGCCCGCCGGCATCGCGCTGGTCGAACAGGCGGAGGCGCTGTTGGAACGCGAGTTGAGCGAACTGCTCGAGTCGCGGGGTGTCGACGAGCGGCGCTTCACCGAATTGGCGGTAGGAGCACGCGACGCCCTGCGGGCTGTCGGCTGGTCGGCCACTCCCGCGCGGCAGAGGTACCCGAAATGAGCCGACGGACCTCCCGCAGGGTGCTTCTCGCCATCGCTGTCAGCGGCCTGATCATCGTGGCGGCGAACGTCGCGATCACGGCCATCCGGGCCGCCGGCTATCCACGATTCTGGGCCGACCTCGCCGCGCTGCCCATTGAGCCGGGTGCCGTGCGCATCGTCGCGCTCGGCGACTCCGCAACGGTCGCCGTCGGTGCCAGCGACCCCATGAACGGGTTCGTGGGCCGCATCGCGCGGCTCGCGGAGACCCTGACCTCCCACCCGGTGCACGTGACGAACCTGGCCGTCGGCGGGGCGACGGCGGGGGAGGTGCTGCGCGCACAGCTTCCCGAGGCTGACCTCGCCGGCACCGACCTGGTCATCTACTGCAGCTCGAACGATCTGGAGCGTCGCATTCCCGTAGCCGACTACCGGGAACACCTCGAGGCGATCGCCGAGGCGCTGCCCGCGGAGCGCACTGTTTTCTCGGATCTGCCGCTGGAGCCCGGGCGTGACCCATATCAGGCCGTGCTGCGTGAGGTCGCCGACCGCCACGGCATCGCGAGGGCCGACTTCGCGACCGTGTTCAACGGGCCGGGCCGGAGACTCGACATATTCTCCGCCCTTCCGCCGCACCTCAACGACCTTGGGTACCAATTCTGGTTCGAGGCATTCCGTGGGCCAGTTACAACTATCGTCAGCGAGTGAGCCTCTACCAGGGACCGCTGGTCGGTGAGCTTGTCGGGCCGCCCGAGCTGTCCGACGGGGAGCGGCCACCCTGTGCGCTGAGAGAAAGTCCTGATCGGGCAGGCCGCCGAGGAGTGGCTCGGGTGTTACCCGGTTAGAAACCGCCACCGCCGGTTGCTGTGGTCTACTCGAAGTGTGCACGCATGGCCCTGCAATCCCGCCCACCAGAACCTCGTCCAGCTGGCCGAGGCACCCTGGACTGAACTCACGCGGTGCCTGCGCTGCGGGTCGCTCTGGGAGTCGATGGACCGTGGCTGGCGACGGCTGACCGTCGCGCGGGCCCGGGACGTGTTCGGGGTTGAGGTCGCGCCGTTTATGCGCCCGGAGTTGGGAGGACCCCATAGCGTCCTCGGCGTGCATCTCGCCCTGAATGAGGGGGCGCTATTCCGGATCGTCGTCGTTACGGACGCCGGGCACTGGCAGGTGGGGGAGCGAGGGGCGCTCATGTGGATGCTCTGGACGGGGGTCGTGGGGGAGCTCGAGACCGCGACTCTGGAGCGCGCCGTTGAGCTCGCTGGGCAGAACTGGGGAGTGCCGGCGGCCGCGGCGCTGCGACTCGCGCTTGACTCGGGCTTTGACCCTTGGCAGCTCGGTGCACTCGACCTTGCCCAGGCGCTCCCACGAGATGACTGGGAGCATCCGTGGCAGGCGCGCACCGTCGAGGTCGTCAACGCGATGTTTACTGCCGGCTCCATTTCGTCGGCCCGTGTCGATGCCGCGCTTGGCGTCGCCCGTGGCGCCGGACTCACCCAGGAGGACTTTCGAATCGGCGGATTCGGGGCGGCTGGTGAAGACCGTTCTCCGTGGTGACGATGAGCGTGGCAGGATTCCCTGAGCAACGCTCCGTTACAAAGACTGCTCGACAACCCAGTGGCCGGGATGTTCAGGACACGGCGCGGTCAAGGCCCGCCAGCATTACTCAGGTTGCACCATTCGCGATGGGAGGAACCTTTACTGGTGAAGACCGTTATCCGTTTTCACACTAAGGGAGGGCCCGAACGGGCAGGCGATTGGTGCGCCGCATGGTGCGCTCGGACGCCGGGCTGCGACGAATGGTGGGGCGGCCTCGACTGGCCGCGATGCGACGCGGCGCCATTGCGAACAGGCGCTGTCCGACTATCGAACCCGTTCGATCGTGTTTTTCAAATACTGCAACTCGGTGCGGGCGTGCTTGCGGTCCTTTTCCACCCCGTGGAACAGCCGCGTGAAGGCGCTTTCCATTAAGCGACCACGTAGCCCTCGGGGAAAAGATGCCCAAACGTGGGCGCTGAGAATGGTGGTTTCACCATCGACCCCGGGTTGGATGCGCCAGGTGACACCCTCACCCATGGTGGCGGGCATGCCGAACCAGCGATAGCGGGCCTCCGGCGCTTCCCAGGTCACTGCCGAGCCGGACTCGACATTGGTAATGGTGCCGGTGGCATCACCAGGGATACCACCAATCCTCTCTCGGACGCGCAACCGGGTTCCAACCTGGAGAACGTCACGGTCGTCCAGATGCTCGAGACTGTCATGCTCGGGATTCGATGCCAGCCACCATCCTTCGATGTCGCGCAACACATCCCAGACGGCAGCAGGTGGCGCCTGAATAGAAATTGTTTCGGTGAACTCGAACATCAAAGGACCTCTTCCCGTACCGGGGTCGGAAGACCACATCGCCGTCATCACATTCCCACAAACAGTTCGAGAAAAACCCGATCGGACGGATGATCGGGGAGTGGCGAACTCTTACCCGTTTTCACACTATGTGCGAAAGCTGCACATAGTGTGTTTTCAAACTGACATAATGGAGCTTATCGGAGCTTAAAGAACCGCCAAGAGGGCGCCATCAGCGACCGGCGAGGTACCGCCGCACGGATTCGGCGGTGACGGCGTGGTCGACAACGTCTGGTTCGCCCGACGTCGTGATGCTGCCGACGAGCTCGCCGTTCACGCGGATCGGACTCGAGCCGCCGTGCGCCTTCAGCGCCTTGTGGTCGACGTCGGTGCGTTCCTCGAACGGGCTGCCGGCCTCCTGGTGGCGCAGCTTGACCAGCAACGACGGCTCGCCGAAACGCTCGACCACGGCGGCCTTGCCCGCGAGCCAGGGATCGTTGCCGGCGCCGGTGCTCTTGAGCTTCGCCTGGAAGACGACATCGCCGCGCAGCAGGATCCGCACCGCCAGGCTCACGTTCCGCTCGCGGATCACCTGCACGGCGATCAGCCCCAGGTCGACCGCGTCGTCGTTGTCGAACGACGGCAGGTCGATCGTCTGCTGAGCCTCGACGTCGGAGGCCGTGAAGGTGGGAAGGTCAGTCATCGGAGCGTCTCGATCCGTTCTCGGAGCATGGTGGGCAGGGTTTCGGGTTCGACATCGTGCAGCTCGGCGGCCAGCTCATCCGCGCTCATCCAGCGCCACTCGATGACGTCGGCGCGCTCCTCGTCGGTCCAGCCGTCGCGCACCGGGTTGAATCGATCGACCCGGATGTCGTACCAGGCCCAATGGCCGCGCTGGTAAGGATGCCAGCGCTGGTTCGGCACGAAATCCTCCTCGAGAAAGGCCGACGGCACGCTGTCGAGTGCGAGTCCGGTCTCTTCGAACACCTCGCGGATCGCTGCCTGATCGTGGCTCTCCCCCGCGTCGACGCCGCCTCCGGGGGTGATCCAACGCGGTTGCACGGCATGATCCTTGCCGTACTGCAGGAACATGAGCACGGCTCCACTCGGGTCGATGAGCAGCACTCTCGAGGTGGCTCGGAAGGCCCCCTCCCCCGCATCCGCTGCGTCGCTCACGGGATGACCGGCCTACCCGACGAAACCGGAGATATCGCCGACGTACCGGGTGTGATTCTCGGGAATCGGATCCACGGCCGCCTGAGCCACCTCGGCCGCGAACTCGTTCACCGTGTAAAGCTTGCCCGCATCTTCGCGACGCGACTCGATCGCGCCCGGGTTCGCGCGTTCGAGCAGGGTCGCGGTGATCGTTCCCTCGATCATGTCGCCCGAGACGACGACGAACCCGATGCCCTTCTCATCGAGCTCGGCGATGCGCGCCCGCAGCGCGTCTTCACCCGCCCGCTTGCTCAGCGCGACCGGCAGGTACTCCGGCATGGTCTCGGCCGTGCCGACGAAGTGGGCCTGGTGGCTGGTCACGAAGATGACCCGCGATCCGGATGCCATGAGCGGCAGCGCCGCGTTCAAGACGTTCACCTGCGCGTCGCGATTCAGCTTCATGGCGTAGTCGTCGCCCATGCCGCTCTCCATGCCGCCCGAGGCATTCAGCACGAGCAGATCGAGGCCGCCCCACTGCGCTGTCACCGCGTCGAACATCGCGGCGACCGATTCGGGGTCGGTCAGGTCACCGCCCAGCGCGATCGCCTCGCCACCCTCGGCCTCGATGGCTGCGACCACTTTGAGCGCGCGGGCCTCTTTGTTGCGGTAGTTGATCGCCACGCGCGCGCCCGCCGCGGCGAGCATGCCGGCAGTGTCGGCGCCGATCCCGCGCGATGAGCCGGTGACGAGGGCGCGGATGCCAGCGAGGGCTTGAGCGGGAAGCACGTTGTTCACGATTCCCGACCCTACCAATGGGCGGGGCGGCCCACTCAGTAGCGGCCGTCCAGGCTGCCCCATCCCGTTGAGAGACCTGCCGCGCTGCGGCGCTGCGGGACGCGCCACGGGTTGTCGTCCCGTAGCGGCATCGGCAGGGCCGCCTCGGGGGCGTCCTGATAGGCGACCGCCCGCAGGAAGCGCGTGATGGCCGCCGTGCCCACGCTGGTCGCGTCCGTCGTCGTCGCCGGGAACGGCCCGCCGTGCTGCATCGCACTCGTCACCGAGACGCCGGTCGGCCATCCGGAGAACAGCACGCGACCGCTGGTGGCCGCCAGCTCGGTGATCAGTTGCGACCACTCCCCCGATTCCAGTTCGGCGTCAGTGGCGTGGAGGGTCGACGTCAGGTTGCCCGGGAACAGCCGGCGGTGCAGCAGCGCGAGCTCGGCGGCATCCCGGTACCGGACGAGGATCGAGAGCGGGCCGAAGCACTCCTCGAGCAGGCTCTCGTTGGATGTGAGCTGGTCGGTCGTCACCTCGACGACCGTTGGGGTGGCGAACGGTTGGCCGTCGTCGCCTTCCCGCACCGAACCCTCGAGGTGCACGGCGATGTCCGGCACGTGAAGGACCTGCTCGCGGCGGGCGGCGAATCCGCCGCCGATCGAGGTGTTCAACATGCGGTGCTCCCCCGGCAGGCTCAACTGGGCGGCAAGATCTCCCAGCTCTGCCTCGGCCGGCACGAAGAGGAAGCCCGGTTTCGTGCAAAGCTGCCCCGCCGATCCAGCCACCGAGGTGAGGAAGCCCGAGATCAACTGAGGTTCGTGCTCGACGGCTCCCGGCGTCGCATAGGCGGGATTGACGCTGCCCAGCTCGCCGAAGAACGGGATCGGGATGTCGCGGGTCGCCGCGATCTCGGCGAGCATCCGTCCGACCCGGGTCGACCCGGTGAAAGAGCCCGCCCGGATGCGCTCGTCGCGCAGCAGGGCGACCCCCGCTTCCTGGCCGGAGACGATCTGGAAGACGCCATCGGGCATCCCGGATGCGGCCAGCGATTCGATTACGATCGCCGCGGTCTGGGCCGACAACTCCGGATGCCCGGGGTTGGCCTTGACGATCACCGGGCACCCCGCAGCCAGCGCCGCCGCCGTGTCACCGCCGGCCACCGAGAAGGCGAACGGAAAGTTGGATGCCGCGAAGTTCAGCACGGGCCCGACCGGCTGCAGCACGCGCCGAAGGTCGGGCCGCGGGCCGATGACGTAGTTCGGATCCGCCTCGTCGATCCTGGCATCGAGATAGGCGCCCTCGACGATGACCTCGGCGAACAGCCGGAGTTGATTGCTGGTGCGGCGCACCTCGCCCTGCAGCCGCCCTTCGCCCAGTCCGGTTTCGCCCATCGCGGTCGTGATGAGGTCGGCGGCCGAGCGGTCGAGCGCGTCGGCCAGGTCGACCAGGGCCCTCGCGCGCACACGGGGTTCCAGCGCGGCGTAGGGCTGAGCCGCGTCGGCCGCCCGCATCGCAATCGCGTCGACCGACCCATCCACGTTCGTGTTCATGTCAATCCTGTCGTGAAGGCCATTGTGGTCGTCAGTGAGCCCAATTGATCCACGCGGACGATGACCTCATCGCCTTCGATGAGGCTCTGGCCGAGCTCCGGCACGATGCAGGTGCCCGTGCTCAGAACCACTCCGTCGGGAAAATCCATGGCCGCGAAGAGCCAGCTGACCAGCTCCTGGTAGCGGCGCTTCATGGCTGAGGTGCTGGCCGATCCCTCGAACCAGGTCGCCCCCGAACGATGGATGTCGAGCGAGATCGTCAGGTCGTCGGGATGCTCCAGCTCCCACCAGGGCACGATCTCACTGGAGAGCGCGCAACTGCCGGTGAAGGTCTTCGCCTGCGGCAGGTAGATCGGATTCTCGGCCTCGATGCTGCGCGAGGTGAAGTCGTTGCAGATCAGCGCTCCGACGATCTCGGCCCGGCTGTTGACCACGATGGCGACCTCGGGCTCCGGGATCGAGTCGGTCGAGTCGTGCCGCATGCCCCCGCTCGCGCCGTCGCCGAGCACCCTCCATGCTGCGGACTTGAAGAACAGTTCGGGGCGATCGGCGTCATAGACGTCGAGGTAGACCCGGTCGAACTTCGATTCCTCCATGCGCGCCTCACGCGAGCGGAAGTAGGTGACCCCCGCTCCCCACACCTCGGTGCGGCCATCGATCGGCGCGAGCAGAGTCAGCTCGTGCAGCGGCCGCGACCTCCCTGCGGCGGCATCATCGAGCCGATTGCGCAGCTCGTCGTCGGGCAACTGAAGCAGTGACGCGATCGTCGCGCCCGAGATCGGGTGCACGCGGTCGTCCTGCCGCACTCCAACCTCGGGGCGCCCGTCGGCACCGGTGTAGCGGACGATGGACATCGGGCCTCCGTCATCGGGGACATTTCGCATTGAGCCGTGTCACCATTCAATCGGACCGGGCCCACCCCCGGGTGATAGGTTCGGAGCATGCCGGCAGACGTGCTCACCAGCTGGGCCTGGGTGTTCTGGCTGGCCCTGATCCTGGTGTTCCTCATCATCGAGGTGCTCAGCCTCTCGTTCGTGTTCCTGATGCTCGCCGTCGGCAGCCTCGGCGGCCTGGTTGCTGGTCTGGTCGGAGCCCGGTGGTGGGTCGAGTTGATCGTCGCGGCCGTGTTGTCGCTGCTGCTGCTGTTCTTCGTGCGGCCGCCCCTGTTGCGACTCACCCACCGCGGCGCCGACCCGGCCCGCAGCAATGTCGACCGCCTGCTCGGCACGGCGGCCACTGTCGTCAAGGCGTTCGACGACGGCAGCGGCCAGGTCAAGCTGTCGAACGGCGAGACCTGGACGGCAAAGCTCGCCCGCCATGCCACGATCCCGCTGGTCGAGGGCGACCCGGTTCTGGTCGACTCGATCGAGGGGGCGACGGCCATCGTGTCCCCGGTGACCAAGCCCGAGCCAACCCATTCCGATCCCACAGAGAAGAGCCCCAGCTGATGGATGCCCAGGTCTTCGGCAACGTGATCCTCGTGATCGTGCTGGTCATCATCGTGATCTTCGTGATCACGGTGCTGTTCCGGTCGATCCGGATCATTCCGCAGGCGTACGCCGGCATCGTCGAGCGCCTCGGCAAGTACCACAAGACCCTCATGCCGGGCTTGAACCTTCTGGTCCCCTTCGTCGACCGCCTGCGTCCGCTGGTCGACCTGCGCGAGCAGGTCGTGTCGTTCCCGCCGCAGCCGGTGATCACCGAAGACAACCTGGTGGTCTCCATCGACACCGTGGTCTACTTCCAGGTCACCGATGCACGTGCCGCGACCTACGAGATCGCCAACTACCTCGGGGCGGTCGAGCAGCTCACCACGACCACGCTCCGCAATGTGGTCGGCGGCCTCAACCTCGAAGAGGCGCTCACCAGCCGCGACAACATCAACGGTCAGCTGCGCATCGTGCTCGACGAGGCGACCGGCAAGTGGGGCATCCGCGTCAGTCGTGTCGAGCTCAAGGCGATCGACCCGCCGCTGTCGATCCAGGATTCGATGGAGAAGCAGATGCGCGCCGAGCGCGACCGCCGCGCCGTCATCCTGACCGCCGAGGGCACCAAGCAGTCGCAGATCCTCGAGGCCGAGGGCGCTCGCCAATCGGCGATCCTCCAGGCCGAGGGTGACGCGAAGGCCGCGGTGCTGCGCGCCGAGGGCGAGGCGAAGGCCATCGAGACGGTGTTCGGCGCCATCCACGCCGGCGATGCCGACCCGAAGCTGCTGGCCTACCAGTACCTGCTGACCTTGCCGAAACTGGCCGAGGGCGACGCGAACAAGCTCTGGATCATCCCGAGCGAGTTCACCGAGGCCCTCAAGGGAGTCAGCGCGGGATTCTTCCCGTCGCGGGATCCGAGCGTGACCGCTGCGTTCGGAGCGGCCGCAGCCACGGTTGCCAAGGCGTCGGCGAACGCCTCGAAGCCGAACGCCTCGAAGCCGACACCGCGCACGCGTTCGGCGAAGAGCGATTCCTAGGCGGAAGGTCGCATCCGAGCAGGGCTACTTCTCCCCCGCTCCCCCGCGCGTGCTCGCGCACCGCGGGTTGGCCGTCGACGCGCCCGAGAACACGCTGCTCGCGTTCGCCAAGGCGCTCGCGGTCGGCGCCACCCACCTCGAGACCGACGTGCACGCCTCGGCCGATGGCGTCGCGATCCTGAGCCACGATCCCGACCTCTTCCGACTTACGGGCCGTCACGTGAGGATCGATCAGCTCACCTCGGCTGAGCTTGCCCGCATCCACGTGGGCGAATCGCAGACCTTCGCGACCCTCTCGGCGGCGCTCGATGCCTTTCCGGATGCCCGGTTCAACATCGACATCAAGGCGGCAGCTGCCGCCATCCCCACGGTGGAGGCGATCCGAACGGCCCACGCCGAGCACCGAGTGCTCATCGGGTCGTTCAGCAAACCGCGCCGGCTGGCTGTGGTGCGCAAGCTGCCTGGCGTGGCGACCTCGGTGTCGTCCCGTGGTGCGGTGATCGCGACCTGGGCGGCGGCGGTCGGCCTGCCAGCGCTGACCAGGTGGGCGTTGCGCGGGGTGCAGGCCGTGCAACTGCCGTTGCGCGTGCTCGGTGCGAGGACCACCTCGGTCCGCGCGATCGCGGCGTACCACTCGGCCGGGGTCGAGGTGCACATCTGGACCATCAACGATCCGGCGGTCATGAGCCGCCTTCTCGACGCCGGTGTTGACGGCATCGTCACCGACCGCGCCGACCTCGCTCTCAACGTGCTCGCGCGGCGCTGAAGCGGGTCTCGGACCGCATTTCCTGCCATCCAACTCGCAATCCGTACCCAATCACCTGTGAAAGGTCTGAAAAGGGGCGCGACCGGGCATTCTCACGGCCACGGTGTCGTTATACCTGTGTTCTGACCAAAAGGGGTGGTCGAGCCGGGAATCCACGATTCTCCACAGCTCAATGCCTCTCAGAACACGCAGACCAGCGCCCCACCGGGCGCGAGCGCATAAGGGAGGCCACACAATGGCAGATCGTAGTTTGCGCGGCATGCGACTCGGATCTCAAAGCTTGCAAAGCGAAGTCGGAGTCGAGTTCTCGCCGCGGAAGAAGAGTCTGTACCGCACAGAAGACGGCACCACCTTCGAGGTGATGTTCGCTGCCGACGCCGAGGTTCCCGAGACCTGGGAGTCGCCGCGCACCGGCCTCGAGGGTCGCCTGGTGGGCGAAGACGGTGGGCTTGTGCAGTCGGCCGTCGTCGAGACCAAGGCTGCCCGTACGCATTGGGACATGCTGCTCGAGCGCCGTACCCGACCTGAGCTCGAAGAGCTGCTGCAGGAGCGCCTGGAGTTGCTGAGGGCCCGCCGCGGGCAGAGCAGCAAGGCGTCGAAGAGCCCGGCTAAGTCGGCCTGAGCTACCTCGTCGTCCGGCGCCGACGGCGCCCGACGCCCTTCAGAGTTCCCGCCGCCAACAGCGCCCCGATCCCGATTCCGCACACCAGCCACTCGAACTGACGCCCGCCCAGCACGGCGGGAGTCGTCCCGGTTGCGAGCGGCACGTCGTCGATGATCACGCCGGGCGTGTAGACCGGCAGCTGGTGCGAGACCGTCCCGTCGGGCGCGATCACCGCGCTCGTGCCGACCGTCGAGATGTTGACGACGCTGCGACTCAGCTCTTCCGCGCGGATCCGCGCGATCGCGAGCTGCTGCACGCTCTCGTCTGTGCGCCCGAAGTCGGCGTTGTTCGTCTGGGCGAGCACGACATCCGCCCGCTGGTGAACCATGTCGGTCATCAGCTGGTCGTCGACGATGTCGAAGCAGATCGCGATGCCGGCCAGCACGTTCGGCACGCCGCTGCTCTTCGCCGTGCCGAGATTCAAGACCTCGTCTGTGGTCCCGGGCGTGTACTCGCGCTGGATCAGGTCGATCAGGCTCGGGGCGAACTGCCGCCAGAACGAGCGGTCGGGCACGTATTCGCCGAACGGCACCGGGTGCTTCTTGTCGTAGTAGTCGACAGCGCCCTTGCCCGCCTCCCACAGCAGGGAGGTGTTGTAGTAGCGAGTGACCTCCTTGCCGTTCTCGACGGTCGTACGCGTGGTGATCGTGCCGCCCACCAGCGGAGCGCCGGCCCGCTCGGCGACCTGATCCCAGAGCTCGGCGGCGTTCGGGTCTTCGAGCGGATCGACGTCTGATGCGCCCTCTGGCCAGACCACGACATCCACCTTCTGGTCGTACACCGGCTTGGTGGCCTGGATCTGGCCCAGCAGGTTGTCGCCGAAGTGCGCGGGTGGGTCGAAGTAGCCGGCCTTGGTGTCGCCCTGAACGGCGCCGATGCGCAACGTGCCGGCGATGTGACTCGGCCAGGCAGGGATGACCACCAGCACCGTGAGCGCGGCCACCACGATCGTGGCGCGGGTCAGGGCGTGCAGCCCGCGTCCCGCTGTCGAGAACCCGGGCGTCGAGGCGCCGGATGCCGCGGCTCCCGAGCTGACGCCGCTCTGCGACATCCCGTTTCCCCCATCGATCCACGGGCGGTGCCACGCCGCGCTCCTCCCCCGGAGCGTGCGGAGCCCCTCCTGCGCTGCCGCCACCGCGAGGGCGACGACGAACACCATCAGGAAGCTGACGCCCGAGACGCCGAACCACGCGAACAGCGGCGAGAGCGGGCTGTCGGACTGCGAGAAGGCGACGCGGCCCCACGAGAATCCGCCGTACGGCCACACGCTGGCCACGGCCTCGCGCAGCGTCCAGAGGCCGGCGACCACGACGGGGACGAAGAGCAGGCGGCTCCACGCGGTCGGGAACGCGCGCGGCACCCAGCGATAGCCGAGCGTGATCAGCATGCCGCCCAGGCCGCACCACAGCGCCATCAGGGTCGACAGCGCCGACCACGGGATCGGCCCGAGGAACACCGCGGCCCACTGGATGTCGACGAAGTAGAACGTCGCGCCGAACACGAACCCGACCAGGAACGCCGAGCCGAGACGCCGCCCCTGCAGCGTCACGAGCTGCAGCCCGATGGCCAGGAACGCCAGCGGCCACCAGCCGAGATCGGGGAACGCTCCGTCGAGAATCGGGCCGGCCCCGGCCGCGACCACGATCGCCACCCAGAGCGGGATCGCAGGGCGCATTCGGGTCACCGGATGAGCCTAGGCGACCGAACTGTAGGCGACGATTCCGCGGCGGATCCCGTCGATCGCGTACGCGGGCCGTGCGCCCGAGCGGGCCATCGGCAACGATCGAGATCTGGTCGAGCAGATCGATGGCCTGCTTCATCCATCGCACGAAATCGCCCGCCGCGAGGTCGGCTTCGCGGAGCACCGCGTCGAGTTGGCCGCCGCGCGCCCAGAGCTGAGTCGCCAGCGCCAGACCGGTGGATGGCGGGTTGCTGTCGGGCAGGCGGTGCTCGGCCTCGAGGTCGCTGAGTTGCGCCCAGAGCTCGCCGGTGGCCTCCATGGCCCCGCGGAACGGCCCGCGCGGCAGGTTGCGCTCCCCCGCCTCCTCGCGGCGCGGCTCGAAGATGAGCGTGCTGATCACGGCGGCCAGGCTCGGGGCGTCGAGATCGTTCCAGGTGCCGCGGCGCAGGCATTCGGCGACCAGCAGATCGCGTTCGCCGTAGATCCGCCGCAGCGAGCGGCCGGGCGCGGCGACGGTGACCACCCCGTCGTGCGTCTCGAGGTAGCCAAGCTCGAGCAGCACGTCGGTCACCCGGTCGAACACCTGAGCCACGGCACCGGTCCGTCCGCGGATCTGCGAGCTCAGCTGCTCGGTCTCGCGCTTCAACCGCCACCAGCGTTCGGCCCACCGGGAGTGCGCCTCGCGCTCCGCGCAGCTGTGGCAGGGGTGCGCCTTCATCCGCTTGCGCAGTTCGGCGATGCGCCGCTGCCGCCTGTCGCGCTCGCTGCGGCTCTCGCTGTGCGGAGAACCGCCGCGGCCTTCGGCGCGCGCGTTCTTCTTCTCGAGGTCGCCGAGTTCGCGGCGCAGGCCCGAGTACTCCTGGAAGTCGCCGAGATGGCACTGCATCGCCTCGGCATACTTCGCCAGCGAGGCCTCCTGCTCGCGCACCCGGCGCGCGAGGTCGACGACCGCCCGGTCGGCTTGGAACTGGGCGAACGAGCTCTCGAGGATCTCGCGCGTGCGAGCGCGCCCGAACTGCTCGATCAGGTTGACGGCCATGTTGTATGTCGGCCGGAAGCTCGAGATCAGCGGGTAGCTGCGCCGCGAGGCCAGCGACGCCACCGCGGCCGGGTCGAGCCCCGCCGCCCACTGGATGACGGCGTGCCCCTCCACGTCGATCCCGCGACGTCCTGCCCGGCCGGTGAGCTGGGTGTACTCCCCCGGCGTGATCGGCACGCGCGCCTCGCCGTTGAACTTCTCCAGCTTCTCGAGCACCACGGTGCGAGCCGGCATGTTGACGCCGAGCGCCAGCGTCTCGGTCGCGAAGACGACCTTGAGCAGCTTGCGCTGAAAGAGTTCCTCGACGACCTCCTTGAAGGCGGGCAGCATGCCGGCGTGGTGCGCCGCGATGCCGCGTTCCAGGCCCTCGAGCCACTCCCAGTAGCCGAGCACACTCAAATCCTGGTCCGGGATGGCGCGGGTGCGGTCTTCGACGATCGCCCTGATCTCGTCTCGTTCGGCCCGTTCGGTGAGCCGGATGTCGGAGCGCACCACCTGCCGGACGGCGGCGTCGCACCCGACCCGGCTGAACACGAAGAAGATCGCGGGCAGCAGGTTCTTGCTCTCGAGCATCCTGGCGAACTCGGGGCGGTCCATCCGGTCGTTGCGGTCGAAACCGCTCGCGGCCGCAGCGAGGCCCGAGCCCCGGCTGCCCTCGGATCCCGATCCGCCCTGGCCCTTGCGGTGATGCCGCCCTCCGCTGCCGCCGGAGCCCCGATATGTGCCCCCGCTGCCCCCTCCCGGGCGCCCACCGGTCGAGACCGTGCGGGTGAGTTCCGGGTTCACCCGGTTGGTCGCGGCCGGCCCGAGGTTGATGACGGCTGAGCTGTCGAACAGGTCCAGCAGCTTGCTGCGCACCAGCACGTGCTGCTCGAGCGGCACCGGCCGCTCCTCCGAGACGATCACGTCGGTGTCGCCGCGCACGGCCTGCAGCCAGTCGCCGAACTCCTCGGCGTTCGACACGGTCGCGCTGAGCGAGACCATCTTCACCTCGGGCGGGAGGTGGATGATGACCTCCTCCCAGACCGCGCCGCGGAACCGGTCGGCGAGGTAGTGCACCTCGTCCATGACGACGTAGGCCAGGTCCTTCAGCAGGGGCGAATCGGCGTAGAGCATGTTACGCAGCACCTCGGTGGTCATGACGACCACCCGCGCCGAGCTGTTGACGTTGCTGTCGCCGGTGAGCAGGCCGACCGACTCGGCTCCGTGCTCGGCAGACAGCTCGTTGTACTTCTGGTTGCTGAGGGCCTTCATCGGCGTCGTATAGAACACCTTTGCGCGAGGATCTTCGAGAGCCAGGTGCACGGCGAACTCGGCGACGACGGTCTTGCCCGCGCCGGTCGGCGCGGCGACCAGCACGCTGTGCCCCTCCTCGAGCGCGCGGCACGCCTCGAGCTGGAACGGGTCGAGATCGAACTCCTGCGCGCGGCGGAACTCTTCGAGTTGCGGCGCGACGCGGCGCGTACGAGCCGCTGCGTAGCGCTCAGCGGGTGAGAGCGTCACGCGCCAGCCAGGCCGGCCGACAGGGCATCGGAACGGCGGGCGACGGCTCGGTCGTGCAGGGCGGAGATGCCCCAAGCGCCGAAGTACAGGACGACCATCGGCAGGGCGAGAAGGAGCATCGACAGAGGGTCAGCGGCCGGGGTCGCGATCGCGGTGAAGACTGTGATCGCCAGGACAGCCCAGCGCCACCCTTTGAGAACCGTCTTCGCCGGGAGGATGCCGATGAAGTTGAGCAGCACCAGGAAGACCGGGAGCACGAACGCCACCCCCGCCGCCAGGATCAGCTTGATCACGAAATCGAGGTAGTACTTCGCGTCGATGATGGCGGTGTCCTGCCCGGGCACGAGGCCCACCATCACTTCGACGAGACGGGGCATCACGATCCACCCCACGGCACAGCCGATCAGGAACAGCGGCACGGCCGAGAAGAAGAAGCCGAATATGTAGCGGCGCTCGCGCCCTTTGAGGCCCGGAACCAGGAAGGCGAAGATCTGGAACAGCCACAGCGGGCTGGAGATCACGATTCCGATCATGAGCGCGATCTGGAGGCGGATGTCCCACGCCGTCGTGATGCCGGCGTAGTTGATCGACGCGGCGGAGTGATGCGCCCCTGCGATCACGAGGATGGGATCACGGAGCCGGTCCTGCACGAACGGTGCCAGGAACCAGCCGCCGACGGTTCCGGCGAGCACGCCAAGACCGGCGATCATCAACCGCCTGCGGAGTTCGACCAAGTGCTGGCCGATTGACATCGTGCCTTCGGGGTTGGTCCTCCGCCGACTGCGGACGGCCATGGGTTACGACTTCGCGGACTTGCCCGATGTGCCCTGCGCCTTGGGCGACTTGGACTTCGCGGACTTCTTGGGAGCGGCCGGATCGGCAGCGGGGGCGACAGGCTCCGCCGCCGTCATCGGGGCGGCGGTGGCCTGAGACGCAGCTGACTGCTGAGCAGGGTCGGGATCGACCTGGTCCGACTTCATCTCGTTGCGGAAGATCTTGGTCGACTGGCCGATGCTCCTGGCGAGTGCCGGCAGGCGCGTCGCTCCGAAAAGGAGCAGGACGACGACGAGCACGATCCAAATGCCGGGTCCATCGAAGATTCTGCCCATGGTGCGATCCTTACTTGTCGGAACTGATCTGCAAAGCCTACAACCTGACCCAGATCGCCGCGGGGATCCAGGCTCAGCGGTAACGTGCCGCGCCCTCCCGCGCCCACGTCTCCACCGCTGCGCGCGCGCTCGGGGGTGCGACGACCGTGGCGACGCCCGGCATGCTCGCGATCAGTCGCTTGAGGCCGTGGTAATGCGACACCCGAAGAGTCGTGCGGATGCGTCCGTCGTGCTCGACCATGGTGGCCCCATCGGGGATGTAGTCGGTCAGCAGCGGCATGGCAGACGGGACCACCTCGATGGTGACCTCGAGGTCGTCAGGAGACGGTTCGAAGAGCACGTCCGGCAGCCGCACATCGGAATCCGTCGCCCGGTGCTCGATCGGTTGCTCGGTGATGATCGCATTGGAGATGCGGTCGAGGCGGAAGGTGCGCACGGCCTCGCGCAAGTGGCACCAGCCGCGCAGGTACCAGTCGGTGTCGATCGACTCGATGCGCAATGGGTCGACCCGGCGCCGCTCGCGCTGCCCCTGCGAGTTCTGGTAGTCGAGTTCGAGCTGCACGCCGCGCTCCACGGATTCGCGGATGAGCACGAGCGTGGGTGCGAGCGGATCGGGCGCCACCGCATCCACGGCGCTCGCGAGCACAGCGCCCTCCACGCCGACCTGGCTGGGAGCCGCCGACGCCCCGCGCGAGAGCTTGCTCATCAGCGACGCGATGGCGCCGCGGTCGGCGTTCTCGGGCAGCGCCGAGAGGTACTGGAGCCCGGCGATGAGTGCGGCGGCCTCCCGCGCCGAGAAGCGCGGCGAATCATCGATGGCGACGAGGTTCGTGATCACGATCTCGTCGCGCTCCTCGAAGGCATCCCAGTTGATGTCGAACAGATCGCCGTGCTGATAGGCATCGGTCTCGCCGGGCACGCCGCTCACGGCGATCAGCTCGACGGCCTCGCGGATCTGCTGCGGCGTCATTCCGAAATGCTCGGCCGCTTCGCTCACCTTCGCGCCGTCGTGATCCATCAACCAAGGCACGAGAGAGAGCAGGAAGGCGAGCTTGTCGCGGGCCTGCAATGGCTGTGCGCGGTCAGCCATGGTCGCGCACCGTTCGCTCCAGGCGCGCCACGACGGCCTCGCGCAGTTCGGGCGGGCTCACGACCAGCACCTCGGGCCCGAAGCCGGCGAGCTCGTCTGCCAGGATCTCGAGGTCCACGTAGTGCAGGTGCAGGTGCGCGTCCGACGCGCCCGCCTCGGTGTCGAGGCGCTCGGTGCCGCGCCGGTTGCCGAGGCGAGTCGCAGCGTCCGAGTCGCAGGCCACCTCGACCTCGGCCACGCCGCGCTCCCACACCTCGTCGAGGCCGACAAGGGCGGCCGCTGCGTGATCACCGGGCCGTGCGGGAGCCGTCTTGCCCGGCTCGACCGGCCCGACGATCCTGCGCAGCAGATAGGTCTTTCGTGCGCCCTCGCCCCCGACCTCCTCGGCAGAGAGGTGCCAGCGACCCTGGTACTGCACCAGGGCGAGCGGGATCACTTCGCGCTCGCGCGCGGTCTCTTCTCCCGGCTTCAGATAGGGGAATCGCACGATCAGGTGCTTCTCGAGGGCCGCGCTCAACGGTTCGAACGCGGCATCGCGCAGGCGCACTCGGGGCGCATAGCCCAGCACGGGCTCATCGGCGGTCACGCCGAGGGAACGCAGCTTGAGCAGTGCGCGCCGCGACTCCCCCGACAGCGAACCCTCGCGCCACACCATCGCGGCCAGGTTGAGCAGGGTGGTCTCGTCCGGCGAGAAACTGATGTCGGCCGGCAGCTCGTAGGTGCCGCGCGGGATGCGGTAGCGCAGCGTCTGGTTGTTGCCCGCGTCTCCGGGCGAGTCGATCGTCTCGAGCGGCACGCCGAGGTCGCGGATGTCGTCCTTGTCGCGCTCGAACTGCCGCTCCAGGTTGGCGTTGTCGCCGCCCGCCCGGTACTTCTGTCGGTAGCCCTGAACGGTAGACAGGATCTCGTTCTTGGTCAGCCCCGACTCGGTGGCCAGCAGCGCCAGCACGAGGCTGAACAGACGCTCCTCGACGGGCACGCGCGAGGCGGCCGAAGTCGTCGAAGTGGGGGTGGAGGACACCTAAGGAATCCTACGGCGGGCAGAGCGTGCGCTACGCGATGCCCAGCACGTCGATGACCATGATGATGGTGTCGGTGTCCGACAATCCGTGGAGGCCTGAGTTCGCTCCGAAGCCCTCTTTCGGCGGGATGACTGCCAGCACCTGGGAGCCGACCTTGGCGCCCAAGAGAGCCTTGTAGAGACCAACCGGAAGTCCACTCGAGGTCACGGGTATGTCCGATGCACGGTCTAGCGTCCACGTGGACTCGCCATCAGGGGTCGGCGTTCCATCTGACTGTTGACCTGCCGGCCAGACTTGCGGCTTATCGCTGGAACTGGTCGGCCAGACCCATCCGGTGTACTTGACGTGCACGGTCGTGCCGTTCTTCACAACGGGACCGTTACCAGCCTTGATCGTCGAGATTCGAAGACCTTTGGGCTTGTCGAGCTCCTGAATCACAATGCCGGGCTGACCGTTGACGGCCGTGATGACGTTGGGCATGCCATCCAGGGGCAGCTGGTTGATCCCGTTCGCCTTGCCGAGGAAGTGATCGTAGGTCGACACCACGATGACGAGAATGTCGCTGTTCGCGATTCCGTTCGACGTCAGGGCGTCAGTGCCGAAGCCCGCTTCAGCCGTCGTCACGAGGGTGTAGCGTCCGCCCGCTGTCTCGCACTGCAGCGAGCGCACGAGCGCCCTGGTGGGCTCGTACTTATCCGAGGTGCTGTTCAGCTGGGTCGAGGCGACCCCTGCGCGTGGGGTCGAGGCGCCGTTCGAGCCATACCCTGACGAGCCGAGAAACTCGCCGGTCTTTCCCGAGAAGACCGAATACTCGAAGTCGACTTGGTCGCCGGCAAGAATTGTTCCGCCCTTGCCGACGTTGTTGACCGATACCTGGCTGTGCTTGACAACTAGTGGGGTCGGGAAGGTTGCCTTCGGCTGGGCCTTCACCGAGCCCGAAACCTTCACGATTGCGGAGGCGGCTCCCGACGAGTAGTACGGCGTGCAGCCGGCCGAGGGGCTCGACGAGCAGCCCACGAGCGACGCCACGAGCACGGCGGCGACGGCCACAGCGGAGAGGAGCGCGGGTGTCTTGCGCACAGGGCCTTCTTCCAGGATCTCGCCGGATGACTCACGGCGCACGAACGAGCGGGACAACTCTACTGGCAGATCGCGCGGCCCTAGCTGGGAGGCTCGGCCGGCGGCTTGTCGGACGGCAGAGTGTCGGCGAGCTCGACACCCGACTCGGTGGCGAGCGCGCGGGCGTCGCGGACGACGCGACGCAGTCGCTTGTCGCTCTTGACGGCGTCGCCCAGGGCGCCCGGCGTCCACAATTCCACGTCCTCGTCGCCGTACTCGGTCTTCGACGCGCGCCGCACCGGTTGGGCCAGCACAGTGCCGGGGGCCAGCCGCCGGGCGGTGATCAGGAAACCGGTGTGGCCGACCATCCGGTGATCGGGTCGCACCGCGAGGCCCTCGACGTGCCAGCCGCGCACGATCGTCTCGCTGGCATCCGGTTCGGTGAATGCACCGGTGGCGCGAATCGCCTCGGCCACCCGCGACAACTGGGTCACGGTCGCGACGTAGCAGAGCAGCACTCCGCCGGGAGTCAGAGCGGTGGATGCTGCGTCCAGACACTCCCACGGCGCCAGCATGTCGAGCACCACCCGATCGACGCTGCCGGGCTCGGTCGTCGTCGGCAGCACCTCGGAGAGATCGCCGATCGTGACGCTCCAGTTCGGCGGCTCGGCGCCGAGGAAGGCGGCGACGTTGGCGCGGGCGACGGTCGCGAACTCCTCGCGGCGCTCGTAGGAGAGCACGCGGCCCTCCGGTCCGACAGCGCGCAGTAGCCAGAGCGAGAGCGCGCCCGATCCGACTCCGGCCTCGACCACGGTGGCGCCCGGGAAGATGTCGGCGAGGCCGATGATCTGGGCGGCATCCTTCGGGTAGACGATGGCCGCACCGCGCGGCATGGACATCACGAAGTCGCTGAGCAGCGGGCGCAGCGCGAGATAGGCGTCGCCGTTGGATGCCGCGACCACGGTGCCGTCCGGCTGCCCGATGATCGTGTCGTGCTTGACCACGCCGCGGTGGGTGTGGAACTCACCGCCCGCCTGGAGGGTGACCGTGTTGAGCCGGCCTCGCGGGCCGGTGAGCTGCACGCGGTCGCCGGCGGCGAAGGGGCCGGAGCGGCGCGGGGCTTCTGCCCCGGTCGGCGCGCTCATCGCGGCACCCGGTGCAGGTCGATCAGGTGATCGAGCGTTCGGCCGTGGAGGGAGTCCCACAGGGTGTATGAGGGGCTCGGCGGGAGGGGAACGTGCAGCGGGACGGCCACGGTGGTCGCCCCGCTGGCCACGGCCGACGCGACGCCGAACTCGGAGTCCTCGACGGCGATGCAGTCGGTCGGGTCGACCCCGAGGGCCTGGGCGGCGCGCAGGTACGGCTCGGGATCGGGCTTGCCGTTGACCACCTCGTCACCCGCGATCACCACGTCGAAGGCCGGGAACCCGGCGGCGTCGGCGATGTAGTCGGCCATCCGGCGGATCGACATGGTGACCAGGCCCGTCGGGATCCCGACCTCGTGCAGCTCGACGAGCAGTTCGCGCGCCCCGGGGCGCCACGGCACTTCGTCGGCCAGCTGGGCGATGACTCGATCGGTCAGCACCTGGATGATCTCCTGCGGTTCCAGCTGCACCCCGCGTGAGGCGATGATCAGCGACGACCGCTCCAACGACGATCCGACCAGTCCGAGCCCGTCGTCGAGGGTCCATTCGCCGCCCCAGGCGTGCACCAGTTCGGTCTCGGCCGTGAGCCAATATGGCTCGGTGTCGACCAGGGTGCCGTCCATGTCCCAGAGCACGGCGGCCGGAATGGCAGCGCCCCTGCCTGCACGGGTGTCGTCGCTCACGTCGCACGAGTCTACGAGCAACGGATGGCCGCCTTGCGCTGACGGCGAACGCCGCCACCCCGGCGACCTGCGCGACGGGGTCCTATTCTGGAGGAACGGCGCGGAGCACGTTCCGCGCCGGGACGCCGGGCGACCGGCGAGAGGAACCACGTGGCGGACGCAACCGGATTCGGCGAGAACTCACTTCTCGTCGTCGCCTTCGAGGGCTGGAACGACGCTGGCGAGGCCGCCAGCGGTGCGGCTCGTGCGCTGCGCGATCAGCTCGAACTGGTGCCGCTCGCCGACCTGGATCCCGAGGACTACTTCGACTATCAGTTCAACCGCCCCAGTTCGACGATCGACGAGAACGGCGACCGCGTGCTCGAATGGCCGGGCGTGACGCTGTGGGGTCCGCAGGATGGCGGTCCGGGCATCCACGTTCTGCTGGGCACCGAGCCCTCGCGTGGCTGGAAGACCTTCTCGACCGAGGTGATCGACGCACTGGCCGCCGCAGGCATCGACGGCATCATCTTCCTGGGCGCCATGCTCGCCGACGTGCCGCACACCCGCCCGATCTCGATCTTCGCGACGAGTGAGAACGAGGCGCTGCGCGACCGCTTCGAGTTGGAACGGAGCACATACGAAGGGCCGGTCGGCATCCTCTCGGTGCTCGGGGATGCCGCAGAGCGCGCTGACATCCCCACCCTGTCGATCTGGGCATCCGTCCCTCATTACGTCCACAACGCACCCTCACCCAAGGCGACGCTTGCCCTCATCGAGCGGCTCGAGGAGTTCGTCGACGTCACGGTCGACCGCGGCTCACTCGAAGAGGATTCCGCTGCCTGGGTCGAGGGCATCGACGCGCTCGCCAGCGACGACGACGACATGGCCGCGTACATCGCGCAACTCGAACAGGCGCGCGACACGGTCGACTCCCCCGAAGCAAGTGGCGACGCGATCGCCGAGGAGTTCGAGCGCTACCTGCGCCGCCGCGACGGGCGCGCGGGCGAGGATCGCTCCGGTGGCAACGGCCCGTAGGCGCGCACCGCGCCCCTAGTGGCGGCTGGTCCTCAGCACTCGGGGCGCGATCAGGTTCCACAGGCCGGCGAACAGCAGCGCACCCGCGACTCCGTTGACCAGGCCGCCAGCCGTGTCGGTTGCGTAGTGAACACCCACGTAGAGACGGGACGCGGCGACGACCACCGCGAGAACGACGAAGACGACCAGGATCACGACCCGCGCCGCGCGCCGCGAGATGGCCATGAACAGGGCGGCGCCCAGGGCCGCGACGAAGGCGACATGACCGCTGGGGTAACTCAGGGTCGACACCGACTTCAACAATTGATGCGGAACATCACCGAGGTCGGGACGCGGTTGGTGCACCACGTATTTCACCGCCAGGACGGTCACCCAGCCGGCTCCAGCCACGATGCAGATTCCCAGAGACTTGCGCCACCCCTTCAGGATCCACATCACCCCGAAGACGACCACGAGGATGACGCCCACCACCAGAGGCTGATCCAGCTTGTCGAGGGCGAGGGCCGCTGCGTCGAGAATCGCGCTGTGCTGCCCGTTCAGTGCCGCATCGAGCGGCAGCTGTGCCGTCCCGAGCGCGGGGACCAACTTGACCAAGAAGCCGAGCGCGAACGTCACGACGAACAGGACGATGGTCACCACGATCCAGTGCCGGGGAGTTGCGAAATCGGTGCGCCGGGTCGGGTTCATGGAGCTATCCAATCGGATGGACGGGCCACCGGCCGAATCGGCCGGTCAACAGTCTCTGAGAAAGTCGGCAAGAACGCGGCGCCCGAACGCCAGGGCGTCCAACGGGACCCGCTCGTCGACGCCGTGGAACATCGCCGGGAAGTCGAGGTCACCGGTCAGTCGCAGCGGCGCGAAGCCGTAGCCCTGGATGCCGAGCTCGGCCAGCGCCTTGTTGTCGGTGCCGCCGCTCATCAGGTACGGCAGCACCGGTGCGCCAGGGTCGTGCTTGTCGAGGGCGGCGACCATCTTCTCGACCAACGGCCCCTCGAATGGCAGTTCGAGACCGATGTCGTGGTGCATGACTTCGATCTCGATGTCGGCGCCGATGAGTTCTCGGATGCGCGCCAGCACCGCGTCCTCCTGGCCGGCGAAGGGGCGCAGGTCGACGAGCGCCTCGGCGCGATCCGGGATCACATTGTGCTTGTACCCGGCGGTGAGCACGGTCGGGTTGCTCGTGGTGCGGAGGGTCGCGCGCAGGAAGCCGGCCGCGGTGCCGGTGGCGTCGACGACGGCATCCGGATCGGCGCCGGGCAGGTCCAGAAGCTCCGTCAGGCGCTCCAGCAGATCGATCGTCGTGGGCGTGAGCCGCAGCGGCCACTCCTCCTGCCCGATCGCCGCCACCGCGAGAGCGAGCTTGACGATCGCGTTGTCGCGGACGACCCGCGACCCGTGGGCGGCGGTGCCGTGCGCCGTCAGCTTGATCCAGACCAGGGCCTTCTCCCCCGTCTGCAACAGGTACGCGCGTCTGCCGTTCAGATCGATCGAGTAGCCGCCGACCTCGCTGATCGCTTCGGTGGCGCCCGCGAAGAGTTCCGGATGCTCGTCGACCAGCCAGTGCGATCCGTACACGCCGCCGTTCTCCTCGTCGGCGAAGAACGTGACGATCAGGTCGCGCGCGGGCTGCTCGCCGCCCTCGAGGAGGTCGCTGAGCGCGGTCAGGATCATGGCATCCATGTCCTTCATGTCCACGGCACCACGACCCCAGAGCAGGCCGTCGCGGATCTCGCCGCCGAAGGGATCGACGGTCCAGTCGGCCGCGACTGCAGGCACGACGTCGAGGTGCCCGTGCACCACCAAAGCCGGACGGTCGCGATCGCGCCCCTCCACTCGCGCCACGACGCTCGTGCGACGTGGTGCGGCGTCGAACAGCTGGGGCGCGAGCCCCAGGCGCTGCAACTCGGCCTCGACGTACTGCGCCGCCTCGGTCTCGCCCTCCGACCGGCCGCCGCCCCAGTTGACCGTCTCGAATCGGATCAGGTCGCGCGCGATGCGGGCCGTTGCTTCGAGGTCGGGGCTCTCATCGCGTACAGGGGCATCCAGCTCGGGCATGAGGCCACGCTACGCGGTGGGTGCGTCCGGCGGGATCGGGCACACGGACTGGGCGCGGAAGGCCGGCCGGTCGAATCCGCGTGCCGTTCCCATGGCCTTCACGGTAGCCTCCGGGCGTCTGCCGGGCAGCCCCGCCGTGCTAATGTCGTTCCTCGGTCGTCGTCGCGTCTTCGAGCGCGCAGCGGCCGGTCTCGCGCGGGTGGCGGAATGGCAGACGCGCTAGCTTGAGGTGCTAGTGCCCGTAAGGGCGTGGGGGTTCAAGTCCCCCTCCGCGCACGAGATGCCAACAGCCCCGGATCGTCACGGTCCGGGGCTGTTCCCATGTCAGTTCGCATCTCAGTGACACGTCAGCCGCGGGCGTAGCGTGACAGCCATGCAACTCGGCATCCACTACATGAACTTCACCCACCCCGACACTCCACCCGAGAAGATGGCTCCCCTTCTGCGCGCAACCGCGATTGCCGCCGAAGAGATCGGCACCCACTGGTTCACGATGATGGACCACTACTTCCAGATGGAGGCGTTCGCCACTGCGCACGATCCGATGCTCGAGGGCTACACCTCGCTCGGCTTCGTGGCCGCGATCACCAACCGGATGCAGCTGGGCCTGATGGTCACCGGGGTCACCTACCGGCATCCCGGCCTGCTTGCCAAGATCGTGACCACGCTCGACGTGCTCTCGGAGGGCCGCGCCTTCCTCGGCATCGGAGCCGCCTGGTACGAGCGCGAGCACAACGCTCTCGGCGTCCCCTACCCGGAGCTGAAGCACCGCTTCGCACGCCTCGAGGAGGCGCTGCAGATCGTCGAGCAGATGTGGAGCGACGAGGAGGGCCCGTACACCGGAACGTACTACCAGCTGGCCGAGACGATCAACGTCCCGTCGACCGTGCAGAAGCCCCGGCCACGGATCCTGATCGGCGGAGGCGGCGAGAAGAAGACGCTTCGGCTGGTCGCCCAGTATGCCGACGCCTGCAACCTGTTCGGCGGGGACATCGACCTGATCGCCCACAAGATCGATGTGCTGAAGCGGCACTGCGACGAACTCGGCCGCGACTTCTCGACAATCAAGATCACCATGCAGGGCGGACAACTCAAACCGCTCGACGACCCGGACGGCTTCCTGCGCAGCATGGAGCAGTACGCCGCCCTCGGGGTGTCGTTGGTCGGATTGGCGCCAGGCGTTGCACCTGACCCGGCCGCCTACGTACGCGGACTCGAACCGCTGATGCCGCGGCTCGCGGCCATCGGTTCATAGGGTCAGAACGGCGGCGGATCCGGGTCGTGCACGGCGCCAGTGGGCGAGGTCCATCGGGAACCGCCGTCGACAGCCCGTTCACTGCGCCAACCGCCCTCGTGCTTGAGACGGTGATGGTGCCGGCACAGGTGGGCGAGGTTGTCGACCGAGGTGCGCCCGCCGTCGGCCCAGGCGACGCGATGGTCGAGATCGCAATCCGCAGCGCGTCTGCCGCACCCGGCGAAGGTGCAGTGCTCGTCGCGCAACCCGAGCCACCGCTTCAGGTCGGCGGTCGGCCGATAGGAGCGCCGGTCGATATCGAGGATCGTGCCGGTGATCGGATGCGTCAGGATGCGCTGGAACGAAGGTGCTTGCGCCGCCAGCCGGCGCGCCGTGTCCGCATCGATCGGGCCGAAGCCCTCGAGGGTGCCCGGCAGCTCGGCTGCACCCAGCAGCGTCAGCACCGGGACGGTCACGGCGACGGTCGCCGTGACCGCGGGGACCTGGGCGGCTTCGCCCGAGAGCAGCAGGTCCACGAGAACATCGGCTCGGAGTTGACCGGTCGCGCGTGGTTCGTCTGCGGCGCGCGCGAGGTGGGCCGCCGCGGCATCGAGACGGGCCATGATCCGGTGGCCGTCAGCGGCGGCGAGTCGAGCCGTCAACCAGCACATTCCGTCAGGGCCGTTCTCGATCCAGACGCGTCGATCGGCGCGGGCAGCCGCGTGGCGGTCGGCGGGCGTTGCGCCCTCGAGTTCGTCGCGCACGCGCCGGGCCCGCTCACGGAATCGAGCGGGAACGAGGGCTCGGGCGGGGCCGAACAGTGCGTCGTCGAACGCCGTGCGGGCAGCGCCCTCGGGGAGCGCGAGGGCGAAGTCGGCCGCGGTCTGCGCATTGGCCGGAGCGATGTCGCCCTCGCGGAATGCCGCCCAGATCGTGGGAAGCGAGCCGCGCAGGGTGCCCGCGCGCAGCGCCTCGGAGCGGATGGTGGACTCGGACATCCGCAGCCGCACCGCCAGGTCGGCCGCGGCCGAGCGCTCGGCGAACTCCGCCGCATCGTCGCCCCGGAAGGCGGGCGAGAGGTAGAGCTCGGGATGCTCGCGCGCCTCTCGCAGGGTCGCATCGATCGCCGCGGAACGGGCAGCGATCGCCATCGCCGCGGCGCGCTGGGCGACCTCCGCACGCGCCAGGCCGAATTCGAGACGCACATCGGCATCTTCGTCATTCAGCCCGCTGATCAGCACTTCTTCCACGAAGCCAGTCCAGCAGGGGCCACCGACATCGACGTCGCTTACCATCGGAGAATGTCCAGCCGCACTGCGCACCGCCTCGTCGGTGTCGTAACGACCTGGAACGACGAGCGCGGCTTCGGCTTCATCAAGCCGGATGACGGCGGGTCCGACGTGTTCCTGCACTTCACCGCCGCGCCGCGCGGGACCACGCGGCCGTACCTGGGTCAGCGCCTCACCTTCGAGGCCGAGCAGGACGAGAAGGGCAGATTGCGCGCGGTGAGCGCCGAGCCGGTACTGGTCGCAGAACGCGCGGAGCCTCCGGTGCGCCCGACCTCGGTGGTGGTGGCCATCGGGTCGATCCTCGCGTTCGCCACCCTGTTCTTCGTCGCACACGTGCGCTGGCAGGTGCCGTGGACGATCGCCGGCATCTACCTCGGCCTCAGCATCCTCACCTTCGCGCTCTATGCCGCAGACAAGCGCGCGGCGCAGAAGAATCGCTGGCGCACGCCCGAGAACACCCTGTTGATCATCGGCCTGGTGGGCGGGTGGCCGGGCGCGGCTGTCGCTCAACAGGTGCTGCGCCACAAGACCAAGAAGCTCAGCTTCCGCACCCGCTTCTGGACCACCGTGATCCTCAACGTGATCGCGTTCGTGCTGCTGGCCTGGTACATGAGCGCAAACCCGATCCCGGGGTTCGCGCTCTACTAGAGCGGCTGTCGGCCGATCAGCACGGTGGTGATGTCGTCATCCTGATCGTCGATCACCGTCTGCACCCGCAGCCCGGCACCGGCCATCAGGGATGCCGCCACCCCCGATTGCTCTTCGCTCACTTCGATCAGCAGTCGCCCGCCCGGCGCGAGCCATGCCGGAGCGCCGGCGATCACCCGACGGTGCAACTGGAGCCCGTCCGCGCCCCCGTCGAGGGCGATCACGTGCTCGTGCTCGCGCGCTTCCGGAGGCAGCAGGGCGATGTCGTCGGTCGGCACATACGGCGCGTTCGCGAGCAGCAGGTCGACACGGCCGCGGAGCAGAGCCGGTAGCGGGTCGAAGAGGTCGCCCTCATAGACGGCGCCCGGTGGTGCGGCATCCGTGCGCTCCACGTTGATCCGCGCACAGCGGACCGCGGCAGGATCGAGATCCGCAGCATGGAGTTCGACATCGTCGCCCAGCCGAGCCCGCACCGCGACCCCGAGCGCGCCGACGCCGCAGCACAGGTCGAGCACGACCGCCCCCGGGCGCCCGAGCGCGACCGCCTGCTGCACCAGGAACTCGGTACGGTGCCGCGGGACGAATACCCCGGGTTCGACGACGAATCGGATGCCGTCGAACTCGGCCCAGCCCACGACCTGTTCGAGCGGGTCGCCCGCGACCCGGCGCGCGACCATCGCCTCCAACTGCCGTGCGTCGCGGGCTTCGGCGACCAGCACGGCCGCCTCGCGCTCGGCGAACACGCTGCCCGCGGCGCGCAGGCGCAGTACGAGCTCGGCTTCAGTCACTCAGCGAGCTTGCCACCACGTGCGAGCCACACATGGCCGCGCTCCGAATGCAGTGTGCAATCCGACCAGTCAGGGGCGAGACTGGTCACACGATCGAAGGAGATCTCATGACCATCTCGGATCAGGCGGCCCAGGCCGCGCCCGCCGCGCCCGCCGAGCTCTCGGCCGCGCAGAAGTCGGAGCTCGACACCGACATCGAGGCACTCACCGCCGGCGCCGCGAGCTGGACCGCCCGCCCGTTGAGCGCCCGCGCGGGCCTGCTGCGCGAGGTGCACGCAACGGTCTCGGCCCACGCGGAGGAGTGGGCGCATACCGCGGCCGGCATCAAGGGCCTCGAGCCCGATTCCCCGCTGGTCGGCGAGGAGTGGATGTCGGGACCCTACGCCGTGCTGACCGCTCTCGCCGCGCTGGCCGAGACCGTCGACGCGCTCGCGTCCGGCCACTCCCCGATCGAGAAGCTGACCCTGGGCACAGCGCCCGGTGGACGCGTCACGGTGCCGGTGATGCCGTACAACTCCTACGAGGGTCTGCTGCTGCACGGCTTCCACGGCGAGGTCTGGCTGAAGCCGGGCGTGACCGCCACTCAGGCGCGCGGCGAAGCCGGGCTCGGCGAGCTCACCCCGACCCTGCCTGGCGGCGTCGGCCTGGTGCTCGGAGCAGGGAACATCACGTCGATCCCTCCCCTTGATGTGCTCTACGAGATCGTCGCCCACAACCGGGCGAGCCTGCTCAAGCTCAACCCGATCATGGCGGGGATGATGCCGGTGTATCAGGCGGCGCTCGCTCCCCTCATCAGCTCGGGGATGCTGCGCATCGTGCAGGGGGGTGCCGCCGAGGGTTCGTACCTGGCCCACCACGACGGCATCGAGCACGTGCACATCACCGGCAGCGCGGCCACGCACGACGCGATCGTGTGGGGCGTCGGCGAGCAGCGGACCGCGAACAAGAAGGCGCTGACCCCGCTGCTCAAGAAGCCGATCACGAGTGAGCTCGGCGGTGTCTCTCCGATCATCCTGGTCCCGGGAAAGTGGACGAAGCGGGATCTGCGCTACCAGGCCGAGCACGTGGCGACGCAACGGCTGCACAACGGCGGCTACAACTGCATTGCCGGCCAGATCGTGGTGCTGAGCTCGGACTGGCCGCAGAAGGCGGCTTTCCTCGACGAGTTGCGCGCTGCGCTCGAGCGCACGCCCGGCCGGAGCGCCTGGTATCCGGGCAGCGACGACCGCGTGGCCGATGTCGCCGCCCACTACCCGAGGGCGCAGAAGCTGAAGGATGGCGCACGACTGCTCGTCGACATCCAGGCGGATGACGACCCTTCGCGTCTGCAGACGACGGAGTCGTTCTCGCCCGTGCTCGGTGTCGTGGAGGTGGCCGGCACCGGCCAGGCCTTCCTGGATGCCGCGGTCGCCACCGTGAACGCCGACTTCCTGGGAACCCTCGGCGCCAACGTGCTGATCGCGCCCGCCGATCGCAGGAAGCTGGGCGACGGATTCGACACAGCCATTGCCGACCTCCGGTACGGCTCGATCGCGATCAACAGCTGGACCGGCTTCGCCTTCCTCGCAGCTGGCGCGTCGTGGGGCGCATTCCCGGGTCACAGCCTCGACGACGTGCAGTCGGGCATCGGCATCGTGCACAACGCGCTCCTGCTGGATCACGCGGAACGCACCGTGGTGACCGGGCCGTTCCGGCCGTTCCCGCGCTCGGTGGCGGGCGGCGAGTTCGCTCTGTTCCCGAAGCCGCCGTGGTTCGTGACGGCGCGATCGGCCGCCCGCACCGGCGAACTGCTGACCCGCTTCGCTTCGAAGCCGAGCTGGCTCAAGATGCCCGGGATCTTCGTGTCGGCATTCCGCGCCTGAAGCGGTCGACCTCATCCGCGGGTTTTCCACGTCATCCTGAAGTCGGAGGCCGAGCGGTGACAGAACTTCATACTCTGGGGGGATGACGAAGGCCTGGACCGACGATGTCGCCCGCTACCTCCTGAGTGATGAGTTCTGCGTGCGCTGCGGCGCGCGGCTGACGACGACGAAGTGGTGCTCCACGTGCTCGGCCGACCTGAGCAGTGACGCCGCCACCGGCTCCCGAAGCGCGTCGCGCGACGCGGTGGAGGCACTGCGGCGCCGCCAGGAGTTCATCGACCTGATCCCGACGGTCGAGCGCGCGCCCGTTCCCGCGGCGGCGGCAGCCGCAGCGACGGCCGTCGTGCAGCCGGCAGGCGGCACCCCCGCTGCGCCGCCGACGATCGCCGTCGACTCGCGCAGTTCGGTCAGCGTGCAGTCTGTGCTGGCCGTCGCCGGTGCCGCGCTTGTCGCTGTCGCAGCGATCGTGTTCACCTTTCTCAACCCCGACCTCACCGACTTCACGACACGAAGCCTGATCGTCGGCGCGATCACGGTCGTCTTCCTCGGCAGCGCGTGGCTGCTGGTGCGGGCGAAGCTGCAGTTCTCGGCCGAGGCCGTCGGCGCACTCGGGATGGTTTTCGTCGTCCTCGACGTCTGGGCCTTCTCGTCGCTCGCGCCGGGTCTGAGCGCGTGGGTGTTCGCCGGCATCGGAACCGTGATCGCCGCCAGCGTGATGGTCACGATCGCGTGGCTGGCTCGCATCCGTACCTGGCTCTGGGCCGGGCTGCTCGGCCTCACGATCGTTCCGGCGTTCTTCGCCTATGCGGCCCACAATCCGTGGATCACGATCGTCGGCCATGTGGCAGTCGGGTTTGCGGCCCTGGCGGTTCACGATGCGACTCGCACGCTCGGGCGCCGGTTCGGGAGCGCGCTGCGCGCCGATCGCGCCACCGCCACCGTGATCGAGCTCGTCGTGGTTGGAGTGGTACTGGCGTCGGCGATCGCGCTGCCGCATCGGGCCTCGACCGACGCTCTCGGCGTCTCGGGCGTCGTGCTGGCCCTCGCAGTCCTGGCGGCAGCCAGCACTCGCGACCAGCTTCCGAGGGTCTGGAGTGTGCTGGCCGGTGCCTTCCTGGCGGCGGCATTCGCCATTGTTCCCTTCGCGGTCTCCGGGCTCGACCCGGTGTGGCTGCTCGCCCTCATTCCCAGCGCGGCAGGCGTCGCCGCGGGGCTCCTCGCTGCGTTGCCCGTCGTCGCCTCGCTTCGGCGCCTGCCGCTCGTGTTGGGCGCCTGGGGCGTCGCAGTGCTGGTCACCGTGCCGGCGGCATTGTCCGCCCTCACCCGGGTCGTCACCCCACTGGCAGGCAGGTATGACAGCGACTCCGTTATCCGCGGCTACCTCACGGGCGCGGACCTGAACGCGCTCGCCGTCATGCTGGGTGTGGCCGCGGCCGCGGCATCCTCCGGCCTGGTCTGGGTCTTCGGTCGCCGCCACCCGCAGACCGCCAGACTGGCGCAGAGCGCCCTCGCCACCGGTCTCTGGCTCGGGATGCTGGCACTCCTCGCGCTCGCAGACTGGAGCGCCATCGTGCCGCTCGCCCGTGTCGCGCTGGGGCTCGCCCTGGCCCTCGGCCTCGCCCTAGCCGTGGCGCGGATCCCGCGGGTGACGGCCGCACCGCTCGCGCTGCGCGTCCCCCTGATCGTCGGCGCCCACCTTCTACTGGTCTCGAGTGCGGCTCTGGCCTGGACCGACTCGAACCTCACCGTGGCGGGCGGGGCCGTGAGCGTCGCGGTGCTCGCCGTCATCGCCCAGACAGTGCCGCGCGTCATCCGTCCGCTGTATCTCGCGGTGGGCTATGCCTACGCGCTGATCGTCTTCGCGGCCGGGTTGAACCTCGTTCACGTCGACACGATCGCCGTGCTCTGCCTCACGACGACGCTGGCCTCGTTGGCCGCCCTCGCGGCGACCTTGATCCGCCGACTGCCCGCGAGCTCCTGGTACGCCGTGTTGATCGTCACGGCCGTGCCGTTCCTGATCGGCATCGGCTCGGTGCTTGCGCAGCGCAGCGGCTGGACGGCTCTGTCGACCGGCGTGACCTTCCTGCTCGCGCTCACCCTGCTGGTCACGACGCGGCCCGGGCTCAACCGCGTCGTGCGCTCGCTCGCCGCCGCTCTCCTGGTGCCGAGCCTGGCCGTTGTCGTCGTCTGCCTCGGCGCTCAGCTGCTCCAGATCAGCGCGTCGCCGGTGACGCTTCCGATCATCGCCGTGATCGTGGCCTGCACTCTGCCGAGCACCGGACTGATCCGCGTCGCACTCGAGCAGCGCGGCATCCCGTCACATCACGCTTCGGCCGCCGGGACCTGGATCGAGGTGTCCAGCTGGATCACCGCCGTGCTCACGGTGCTGCTGGCGCTCGTGCGCGAGGCCGCCGGGCTGGGCACCAGTTGCCTGGTGCTGCTGATCATCGGCCTGGGTGCGGCCGCCATGGCCCTCTTCGCGAAGCGACGCTACGGCTGGGCGCTCGCCTTCGTGAGCTGGACCGGCGCGCTCTGGTGCGTGTGGGCGCTGGCCGGCGTGAACGTGCCAGAGCCCTACATCCTGCCGCCCGCTCTGGTCGCCGCGACCATCGGGGCGGTGCTCGTGGGCCGCGGGCGGCCCGGCATCGGACTCCCGGCCGTTGGCCTGTTCGCCACGGCATTGGTCGCCGCGGTCGTCCCCTCGCTGGCGATCTTCGCCGTAGTGGGAGACGGAGCCGCCAGGTCCGGGATGCCAGGCGTGCAGCTCTGGCGCGGCGTCGCGCTGGTGGCCGCCTCCGTCGTGCTGCTCGTGCTGGGCGCCCTGGTGCGCCGCATCCGCTCGGAGTCGCGCCTCGCGCTGCTCGCCCGCCTGCGCGTTCCGCTCCTGATCGTGGCGATCACGGCCGCGGCTGCGGGCCCCGCGCAGGCCGTGCGCTGGGGTCTCGGCTTCGACCACTCCCCCGTTACCGCGTCCCTGCTGATGTGGCCGGTCCTGGCGGTCAGCGCAGCGTCTGCAGTGCTGGCCGCGATCGCCGGGCTGCTGCTGCTCGGCAGCTCTCGTTCAGGTGCGGCGGGCGTCGCCGGGGCGGGCGCACGCTGGGTGTACGCCCCTGCCGCGGTCTTCCTGGCGATCGGTCCGATCGCTGCCATCCGAAACGGGGTGCTGCCGATCCTGGCGCTCTACGCGCTCGGCTTCGCTTTCCTGGCCGTCATGCTCGTGACGGTCGTGCGGTCGCGCACCCGATCCGTCACCCTGCCGCCGGTGTGGTTCACCTTCGCGCTGGCGTGGTGCCTCATGGTTGCCAGCTGGAGCACGCGCGAACTGCTGCGCGTCGAGGGCTATTCGCTTCCGCTCGGACTCGCACTGCTGGCGGCCGGCGTGATCGCCATGCGCCAGGAGACGGCGGTGGTCTCCCCCGGACCGACGAGCTGGCCGGTCGGCTTCCGCGGATCGTGGCGGCTGCTCGCTGCGGGCATCGTGGTGACGCTGCTGCCATCGATCCTCGCGACCGGCACCGACCCGCAGACCTGGCGGGCGATCCTGGTGCTGGGGCTCGCGCTGGTGTCCATTCTGATCGGCTCGCTGCGCCGGCTGGGTGCGCCCTTCATCATCGGGTTGATCGTGCTGCCGATCGAGAACATCGTGGTGTTCGCCGTGCAGGTCGGCCGCTCGATCGGCGCGACGCCCTGGTGGATCACCCTGGCGACGGCGGGCGCCGTGCTCCTCGTGATCGCCGTGACCTCCGAGCGCCGGTCGGCCGGGCAGAAGGGTGTGGCGGCGCGCTTGCGTGATCTGCGCTGATCACAGTGATCGCGTTGACACGCTCGAACATATGTTCGAAAATAGAGGGATGGCTCCGTCCTCCTCTTCTGTCGCCCTGAAGGTCGACCATGAGCTGAGCCACGAGGGCACCGCGGATGTCGTGCGCGAGCTGCAGGCGCGCATCCGGGGCATGCAGCGCACCACGCTCGACACGCGGGCGTTGCCGACCAACCCCGCGCTCGGCGAACTGCTGCCAGGCGGCGCCCTTGCGGCCGGCGGCGTCTACGCGGTCGACAACTCGACGACGCTCGCGCTCGGGCTGCTGCAGGGGCCGAGTGCCGCCGGGTCCTGGTGCGCCGTCGTGGGGGTTCCAGACCTGGGCGTCGAGGCGGCCGCCGGGCTGGGTCTCGACCTGGAGCGGCTGGTGCTGGTGCCGCATCCGGGCGAGCACTGGTTGTCGGTGGTCTCGGCGCTGATCGACGTGGTCTCGGTGGTGCTGGTGAAGCCGCCGGCACCGGCGACGGGGCGCATCCGCCTGGGCGACGCGGCCGCGAGCAGACTGGCGTCGCGGCTGCGGCAGCGTGAGGCGGTGCTGGTGAGCCTGGGCGATGCAACTGATGCCTGGCTTCGAACGGATGCCCGTCTCACCGTCACCGCGAGCACCTGGGCGGGCATCGGTGCCGGCTTTGGGCACCTGACGGCGCGCCAGGTCACGGTCAGTTCGGCGTCGCGCTCCTGGGCGGGCCGCGCCAAGTCCCGTCGGCTCTGGCTGCCAGGCCCTGATCAGCGGCTCGAGGCGGTCGTGGCGCGCGGACGATGCAGGCACTCGACCCCAGTTGCGCAACGCAGCCGGCGAACCCGGCCACGCGCCGGAGCGCGCCCTCATGCCGCGCGATCACCTCGCGCACCAGTGCTTTCACCTGCTCCTGATGCTCGTAGACCAGCTCCTTGGCGCGAGCGGTATCACCGGACCGCAGGGCGGCGGTGAGCTCGCTGTGGTGGCGCACGTCGAAGAGGTTCCACCAGTCGAGTTCGGCGATCGACGACCGCCAGAGGCGTGAGATGCCGAGTCTCAGGTAGGCGGCGGTCAGCGGTGCCGAATGCGCGCTCCCGACGAGGTAGGAGTGGTAGTCGTGGCTTGCCTCGAGAAAGCGGCCGAGGTCGGGCATGGCCTCGGAGACGATCGTCGCGAGTGCGTGGGCGAGGCGGTCGAGCTCGGCAAGGTCGTCGGCCGTGAGACGCGACGCGAAGCCGTCGATCACTCCGATCTCGATCACCGTGCGCGCGTCGAACAGGCCGTCGGCCACCTCCACTGTCACGGGAGCTGCCAGAAACGCTCCCTCCGCGTCGCGGGCTGACCAGGAACTCTGCGCTAACCGGGCGATGGCCGCCTCGAGCTGATGCGGCTCGACATCGAGGTCACCGCTCAGTGACTCGATCTCGATCGGGTCGCCTGCGGCGATCCGACGGGACAGGATCAGCTCGCGCAATCCCTCGTAGGCGGCCCGTTCTTGGGCCCGCTCGAATCGTCCGTAGGACGCCGGAGCGGTTCGGGGAGCGGTCAGGTCCCCCATCCCTAGATCACCGCCCGTATCGCGCAGCTCGGCCACTCGATCTTCGGACAGGCCGAGGACATCACGCAACACTCCGTCTGTCTCGGCTCCCAGAGGTTGACCGCCCCATCGCACGCTGCCGGGGGTCTCCGACAGCACCGGGAACGCGGCCTGCATCGTGACCGGCCCATAGCCCTCTGTCGGCACATCGACGAGCGAGCCGCGCGCCCGCATGTGCACGTCATCCATCATGTCGGCGGGCGAATACAGCAGTCCGGATGGCACGGCGGCTCCTCGCAATCGCTCGAGAAGCTCGCCCGAGGCGAGAGTCTCGCTCCACTTGCCGATGATCCCGTCGAGCTCGGCCTGATGCTCGCCCCGCGCGCGATGGTCTGCGAACCGTGGATCCGCGGCGAGCTCGGGCCGCCCCATGGCGGTACACAGACGGCCGAACACGGTGTCCTGGTTGGCCGCGATGATCACCTCGCCATCCGCCGTGGGATACACGTTGCTCGGCGCGATCCCGGGCAGGATCGGCCCGGTCCGCTCTCGCCGTACCTGCAGGGCGGACCAATCGGCCACAAGCGACTCGGTGACCCCGAGCACCGATTCGTAGATGCTCGCGTCCACCACCTGCCCGCGTCCGGTGCGATGCCGAGCCTCAAGGGCCGCGAGAGCACCGATCGCGCCGAACATTCCGGCCAGCGAATCCCCGATGCTGATCCCGACCCGGGTCGAGGGACGGTCGGGGTAGCCGACCAGCGAGCGGAGACCGCCCATCGCTTCACCGACGGCCGCGTATCCGGGCAGTTGGGCGAAGGGCCCGGTCTGGCCGTACCCGCTCACGCGCACCAGGATCAGCCCTGGATTGAGCGCGTGCAGCTGCTCCCATCCCATCCCCCATTTCTCCAGGGTCCCGGGGCGGAAGTTCTCGACCACGACGTCGGCCTCCCTCACAAGATCGCGGCACAGCTGCTGACCGGCGGCCCGGCGCAGATCGATCGTGACGCTGCGTTTGTTGCGCCCCGCGACCTGCCACCAAACGCTCCCGCCCGGGGCGTCGCCCTTTCCCTACTGGCGCAGCACGTCCCCGACCCCGGGCGGCTCGACCTTGATCACGTCGGCGCCGAGATCCCCGAGCAGTTGGCCGCAGAACGGCCCGGCGATGACCTGGCCGAGTTCGATCACCCGGATGCCCGCGCAGCGGCTGCCGGACGACGCATCCGAGGTGGCGTCGGTCATCCGAGCACGAAGGGATCGCGTGTAGCGCCGCTCAGCTCGACCCAGATCGACTTGTTCTCGGTGTAGTCGAGAACGGCGGCTGCCCCGTTCTCGCGACCCCACCCGCTCAGGCCGACGCCTCCGAACGGCACCTGCGGCGCGACGACCCGGTAGGCGTTGATCCACACGGTCCCGGCTCGGATCGCCGCAGCGACCCGATGCGCCCGGCGGATGTCATTGGTCCAGACCGCGCCCGCCAAGCCGAAGTCGGTTCCGTTCGCGAGGTCGATCGCCTCGGCCTCGTCGCGGAATGTACTGAACGCGACGACGGGCCCGAAGATCTCCTCCGAGACGGATCTCATGGCCAGGGTCGTGTTGGTCAGCACCGTGGGCTGCACGAACAAGCCGCCGAGTTCCGGATCGCGTTGGCCGCCGTACGCGACCGTCGCGCCATCCTCGACGGCATATTCGAAGTGTTTGGTGACTGTCTCGAACTGGCGCTGATTGGCGACCGGCCCCATCTCGGTCTCGGGCAGCATCGGATCGCCGAGCTTGATCCTCCGCGCACGCTCGACGACCCGCTCGGTGAGTGCGTCCGCGACATCCTCGTGCACCAGCACCCGCGAGCCGGCCATGCAGGTCTGCGCCCGTCGCGGCGAACACGCCGCCGACGATCCCGTTGGCGGCGGCGTCGAGGTCGGCGTCCGGAAAGACCACCTGCGCCGACTTGCCGCCCAACTCCAGGCTGCTGCGGGTGAGGTGGTCGACGACGGTCCGCGCGATCTGACGACCGACCTCCGTCGAACCGGTGAAGGCGATGCGGTCGACCCCGGGATGCGCGGTGAGCGCCTTGCCGGTCTCCGGCCCCCACCCGGTGATCACGTTGACCACACCGGGCGGAAAACCGGCCTCATGCACAAGCCGGGCGAGCGCCAGGGTCGAGACCGGGGTGTGATCGCTCGGCTTGATGCGATGGCGCCAGCCGCCGCGAGGGCGGTGCGAGCTTGCCGACTCAGCAGCAGCAGCGGTGAGTTCCGCGGCGTGATCCCCGCCACGACGCCGACCGGCTCGTTGCGCGTGTAGACCATGAAGTTCGGCTTTCGTCGGGACGACCGAGCCGCAGATCTTATCGGCCAGTCCGCCGAAGTAGCTGAACCAGTCGGGCAGCGTCGCCGTCTGACCGAGCTCTCGCGCAGCAGCTTGCCGTTGTCGCGCGTCTCGAGCTGAGCGAGCTCGGCGGCTCGCTGCGATCAGTTCCCCAGGCGGAGGAGCAGCCGACCCCGCCAGGTCGGCGTGTAGCTCGCCCATTCGCCGGTGAGGGCGCGACGAGCGGCAGCGACGTCAGATCGACTCGGCGACTCGCGATCCAGCACCTCGCCACTCCTTGCCCGTGAACGGTTGAGCGAGCGGTAGACGCGCCCAGCCCGAGCCGGAACCTCGCGTCCGTCGATGAACGCGGCGTAGGAACGCAAGGCGTGGTCGTAGACATCGTCGTCCTCGCAGTCGCTGGTGAAACGCTCTGACCCAGTCTGGATGCTGCTGCTGCCAGGTCCTATGCGGCTACGCTCGTCTCCGGTCCGGGACGCGCATTTTCAGCGCGGATCAGGCCCTTCGGATCGACAGCGGGCTCTCGGCGCTGATCGGCAGCAGTCCGGCGCGCCCCGATCGAGTTCGCGCTGGCCTTCGACCTGTCGACCCCGCAGGGCCAGAGCCTGCTGACGGCGATCGCCCCATCTGCGGACAGAGATCTCGCGCGAGGGCGCAATCTCGCGGTCGCCGCTGGTGCGCGCACAACTCGAGTCGTACGTCCTGAGCTAACTGCTCATGGGCGATCCCCAACGATCACGCCGATCAGTTGCTGAAAACGGGTCACCTGAACACCCGTCGCCACGTTCAACTCGCGCTCGACTTCATCGACGAGCACCTCGCCGAGCCGATCACGGGGCCGGACATCGCTCGCGCGTCGTCGGTCAGCATCCGCGCCTTCAATCGGGGTTCCAGGATGAGCTGGGCATGTCTCCCATGGCCTGCTGCGCCAGCGCTGATCGCGTTCACGACGAACTGCTGGCCAACCCCGCGCGTCCCCTGGTGCAGGCGGTCGCCGCACGATGGGGCTTCTTCCACTTCGGCCGCTTCGCCGAGCAGTACCGGCGCAAGTTCGGCGATGCTTCCCTACAGAGACCGCCCGCGCCGGTCGTGGGCGCACCTGACCCTCAGCGCTTTTCGCACGCGGCATCCTCGCCGCCCTCGCCCGCCGCCACGCCCTTCAATGACGAATGGAGACTGCTATGCCCGTTGAGAAGTTCTACCAAGAGTTGAACGACAAGATCCGCGACTTCGACCTCATGACGCTCATGGAAGCGACACCGACGGGATCGTGCGCTACCTGGCCGCATTCGCTCCCCCAGACTATCGCGTGCCGACGCGTCCGCGGAGGATCGCGTGCTGGACGGGCCGCATGGTGAGAGCGGAAGCGCGGACGGGCGGAGCGGAGCCGCGGGGCGGCGCGGGCCCCGGCGAAGGACCGCGCCGACGACGGGACGAGCGCGCGCGAGACGGCGCGCCCCCGGCGGGCGCCGCCAACACACCCCGGGGCGGGCAGACCGGGCGCCGACGAGACGAGGGCGGCGCAGCGGACACGCGACCCGCGAGCGAACTCGAGACGACCGGCGCGCCGCGCCGGCGGGGCGCGGCGAACAGCGGCGCGACGACCGGCCGCGAGCCGGCCAGGCAGGCCAGCGCGGACCGCCGCCGCGCCGAAGTCCCGAGGAACGCGAGCGCCGAGAAGTGGCAGGCGACGACCGCCGACCGCGCCGCCGCCGCTTGTGAGATTCATGTACCAGAACTACACGGGGACGGCCATCGAGGGTCGACGGACCCGTACCTGACACCGGCCATCGCCGATCTGCACGGTCTCCCCCGCACCCTGGTGATCACGAGCGAGTACGACTACCTCGAGCCGGATGGCGAGGCATTCGCCGCCTTGCTGAAGGCCGCAGGCGTCGACTCACCTACCGCGAGGAGATGGGCGTCGAGCACGCGCACCTGAATCACCCGTGGGCGGACGGCGCTCAGCGCTCGCTCGACGTGATCGCCGAGTGGTTGACCGCGGCAGCCGCCGAAGACGGGAGCGGCGGTGACCGCAGGCACAGCGTGACGAAGCGGAGGATGCGACGGTGTCGCCTCCTCCGGCGAGGTCGAGTCTGAGCCCCGAGTTCTGGATCACCACCTTGGTCGTCGTCGCCACGCCCGGCACCGGTGCCCTGTACACGATCGCCGCCGGACTCTCGCGCGGCCGGCGAGCCAGCACTCTCGCCGCGTTCGCCTGCACACTCGGGATCATCCCGCACCTGCTCGCGGCGATCACCGGCCTCGCGTACCTGCTGTACGCCAGTTCGCTCGCCTTCCAAGTGATCAAGTACGCCGGCGTGCTCTACCTGCTCTACCTCGCATACCGAACCTGGCGCGACCGCTCCCCTCTCGAGGTCGACGCAGCCACCGCACCGCGCTCGGCGGGCCGGGTGATCAGCCAGGGCATCCTGATCAATCTGCTGAACCCGAAGCTCACCATCTTCTTCTTCGCGTTCCTGCCCCAATTCGTGAAGCCTGGTCAGCCGCAGACCGTGCCCCTGATGCTGGAGCTGAGCGCCACCTTCATGGCCGTCACCTTCGTCGTCTTCGCGATCTACGGCCTGTTCGCCGCAGCCTTGCGGCAGCACGTCATCCAACGACCCCGTGTCGTGACCTGGATGCGGCGCTCCTTCGCGGCCGCCTACGTCCTGCTGGCAGGGCGGCTGGCCCTCCAGAGTCGTTGATGGCCGCCGGCTACACCTTCCGTTCTCCGGTCTGGCAATGGCAGGCACGCCGCGATGCGTGGTTCTTCGTGAGCGTGCCCGAGGACGCATCCGACGAGATCCAGGCTCGCAGCGACGGCCTCACGGCAGGGTTCAACTCGGTACCGGTACAGGTGACCGTCGGACGCACCACCTGGCGCACCTCGATCTTCCCCGGAGGCGACGGGCGCTACTCGTTGCCGCTCAAGAAGTCGGTTCGCGTGGCAGAGGGGATCGAGCGCGACTCGGTGGTCGACGTCACCATCGAGTTGCGCCTCGCCGCCCCGTGAGTCCCGTCACTCCTCGCCGATGTCCTCGTTCCACAGCTCGGGGTTCGCCTCGATGAACTCCCCCATGATCCGGATCAGCTCCGGGTCGTTCACGGTCGTCACCGAGAAGCCGTTCTCGACCAGCCAGTCCTGACCGCCGAAGAAGTTCTCGTTCTCGCCCACGATCACCCGGCCGATGTTGAACTGACGGACGAGCCCCGAGCAGTACCAGCACGGCGACAGGGTGGTCGCCATCGTGGTCGTGCGGTAGCTCTTCTGGCGACCCGCGTTGAGGAACGCCGCCGTCTCGCCGTGCAGCGCGGGGTTGCCGCCCTGCACGCGCTGGTTGTGGCCGCTGCCGAGCAGGCGGCCCTCCTCATCGAAGAGGGCCGCCCCGATCGGGATCCCGCCCTCGGCCTGCCCTTTCAGGGCCTCGGCCGTGGCGACCGCGAGCTTCTCGGCGTCGGTGGCGTAGATCCGGTCGTTCATGATCGGTTACGCGACGGAGTCCGCGGCGTCGACGCCGACGATCACGTCGGGCTCGTCGGCCAGGGGGCCGCCGAGCTTCGGCTTGAACGCCGCGAACAGCGCCCAGTAGATCAGCGCCGCCAGGACGAAGCCCACGAGAGGGGTGATGTCGCCGACCGCGGCCAGCGGCGCCTTCTCGCGCACGAGGAAGCCGGTGAACAGCACCTGGTTCGAGAACAGCACGATCGAGATGACCCCGGCCACGACGAGCGAGATAATGCCGGCCGGGTTGCGGTACTTCGCCTTGTCGGGAATGAAGGCCGAGATCGCCGTGCCGCGACGGATCAGGCGGTCGACCAGGACGATTCCGAGCCAGGGCGCGATCCAGTACGCGATCACCAGGAGGAAGTTCTCGTAGTTCGAGGTGTAGTTGGCGAGGATCGACACGAGGGCGATCACGAACCCGAGAACGCCGAAGGCGATGGCGATGATGGCTCGGCGCAGGGTGAACCTGATCTTGACCCCGGCAGCCAGGAACGACATGGCGCCCGAGTAGATGTTGAGGGCGTTCGCTGCGATTGCCCCGATCGCGATGGCGACCAGGGTGATGTCGGCGATCCAGATCGGCATCCCGCTGACGAAGGCGTCGGTCGGGCTGGCTCCCTTCGGCGCGACGATCAGCGCCGACGCGGCGCCCGCCGCCATCAGGAGCGTGCAGGAGACGAAGTTGCCCAACCCGGCGGCCCACGCCGTCTTCACCGGGCTCGCAGACTTGGGCAGGTATCGGCTGTAGTCCGAGGCGTACGGGTTCCAGCCGGCGGCATATCCGAACGCCGCGGATGCCGTCAGGGTGAAGCCGGCCAGGCTGAATCCGTTGTGGCTGGCAATGCCCGGGCCCACCTGACTGTTGCTGAAGATCGCGATGGTCGCGATGATGAAGACCACGCCGAGCACCACGCTCGCGTAGCGCTCGAAGACCTGCACGAGGTCGTGCCCGACGAAGGCCAGCGCCACCTCCAGAACCACGATGATGATCAGCGCGACCCAGACCGGCATGTTCGTGAGCGTCGCCAGGGCGAACGCGCCGCTGACCGAGTTCACCGCGAACCAGCCGAGCCCGGCCATCACGGTGTTGATGGCCGCGGGCAGGATGTTGCCGCGCAAACCGAAAGCGGTGCGGCTCAGCACCAGCTGAGCCAGGCCTTCTCGCGGACCCCAGGTCGAGAGGATGCCTTGCGTCGCGCCGCCGAGCGCGTTGCCGAGCACGATGGCGGCGATGGCCTGCCAGAATCCGAGGCCGAAGAACGCGACGCCGATGAATCCGACGAAGACGGTGGCGAACTCGAGGTTCGGAGCGGACCAGGTGGCGAAGAGCTGCCAGGGCGAACCGTGACGCTTGGAAGCCGGGATGGCTTCGATGCCCCCCGGTTCGACAGATGTGGGACGAGCGGGGGCAGTAGTGGTCATGGCGCCCAGCGTAGGGAATCAGGCGCGCCGCGCTCGTCGCGAATCGCCAGTTGTTACGCAGGATTAACGCACGTTGAGCGATCGGGTCGTGCTCACATGACGAAGACGAAGTCCGAGAGGCGGGTCCAGCCCTCCGGAGCGGCCTTCGTGACCATCGGCAGGTACTTGGCCGTCGCCCCGTCGGGCAACTGGTCCGTCACGACGCCGTCGCCGTTGCCACAGCCCGCCGTCCAGCTCGCGTCGTCATCGGTGGATGCCATCACCAGGCAGACCGATCCGGTGTCCTTGACCGCCAGGAAGATGCGGCGCCCGTCCCACACGCCCTGGTAACGGGTGCTGTCGGCATCGATCCGCACGCTCTCGGCGACGCCCTCGGGCAGTCGGTCGATGTCGCTCTGCTCCGACGCCATGAACGCCGGATGCGACGCGGTCGGGCTCGGGTCGGCGGGATGCGCGGCCGGGGTCGACGAGGGCGCGCAGCCGTTCAGCAGCAGCGCGAGGGCGAACGCCATCGCGAAAAGGCTCCTGATCGGCATGCCATCAGGCTAGGTCGGCACTTCGGAGGACAGGCAGCGCTCGTTCGGGGGTACAGGGCTCCATCAACTCGGGTTTTGCGAGGAACTCGCCTCCCACTCAACCGCGTTCTGGGGGTATGGATTCCGGCTCGACGCCGAACAGCAGTTCGCTGGGCATTGACACACTCGAACATGTGTTCGAATATGGGTTATGGATGCGATCAGCCCGGCAGCGCGCGGCACACCCTCGCGCCTGCTGGTCCTGTGGGCGCCCGACTGGCCCGTGCTCGCCCATGCCCGCGCGAGCCGGGTTCCGGATGACGCCCCCGTCGCCCTCGTCGACAAGGGCCAGGTCTTCGCGTGCTCGGCTGCCGCCCGGGCGGAGGGGGTTGCACGCGGGCAGCGGATCCGGGAGGCGCAGTCGCGGTGCCCGCGCCTCCACGTGCTGCGGTACGACCCGGCCCTCGACGCCCGGGCCTTCGAGCCGGTGCTGGCCGGGCTCGAGCAGGCGCTGCCGGGGCTGCATCCGCTGCGGCCGGGAACGGTCGCGGTGCGCGCCCGCGGGCCGGCCCGCTACTACGGCGGAGAGCAGGCTGCGGCGCTGACCGTGCTGGGCACCGTGGCTGAGCTCGGGGTGGAGCAGGCGCGGGTGGGGATCGCCGAGGGGCTCTTTGCCGCAGAACGAGCATCGCGTGCCGGGCGTGAGCGCATCACCATCGTGCCGAGCGGTCAGACCGCCGCCTTTCTCGCGCCGCTGCCGGTGAGCCTGCTCGAGCAGCCCGAGTTGGCGAGCCTGCTCCCCCGGCTCGGCATCCGGACCTTGGGCGAGTTCGCGGCGCTCGACGAGCAGGATGTCGTGGCGCGGTTCGGCCCGATGGGCGCGCGGCTGCACGCGCTGGCCGGCGGGCGCGATCCGCGGCCGGCGACCCCGCGCATCCCGCCACGGGATGTCGACGCGCAGGTGGACTTCGAGCCCGCTCTCGACCGGGTCGACCAGGTGGCGTTCGGGATGCGGGCGGCATCCGACGATTTCATCAACGCACTCCTGGCGCAGCGATTGGTCTGCACGGCGCTGCGGATCGAGCTGGTCGGCGAACGCGGCGAGGCAAGCGAACGGGTCTGGTTGCATCCGCGCTCGTTCTCGGCGGCCGAGGTGGTCGATCGGGTGCGGTGGCAGCTTCAAGGTGCGATGCAAGGGGATGCAGGCATTTCAGGCGAGCTGGTGTCGGCCGTCACCCGCGTGCGCCTCAGCCCGGAGGCCGTCGACCCGGTCGGCGCGCACGAGCGCGGGCTGTGGGGCACCGGCCCTGACGAGAACGTGCACTCCGGCCTCTCGCGGGTGCAGGGCATGGTCGGGCACCGCGGCGTGCTCACCGCGGCGCCGTCGGGGGGTCGCACCCCGACCGAGCGGCAGACCCTCGTGCCCTGGGGCGATCGACCGCTGGTGCGCCGGGATCCGAAGAAGCCATGGCCAGGTGCTCTGCCGCCGCCCGCTCCGGCGACCGTGTACGAGCTGCCCCGGCAGATCGCGGTGCAGGATGCCCGTGGCCGCCCGGTCGCGGTCGACGAGCGCGGCGGGCTCAGCGCCCCGCCCGCCGTCATGGTCGGTGCCGGTCCCGGGGCAACCGGCGCGCGCCGCGAACTCACCGCATGGGCGGGACCGTGGCCGCTCGAGCAGCGCTGGTGGGATGCCGCGTCCGCCCGCAGCACGAATCGCTTCCAGGCGGTCGACGGCGAGGGCGTCGCCTGGCTGCTGGTGCTCGACGACGAGGGCTGGTGGGCGGAGGGCCGCTATGACTGACTCACAGCTCCAGCGCGCGCCGGTAGTCGGTGCCGTCGGCGCGCAGCCAGCGGTCGACACCCTGTGCTGCTGCGCCCCCATTCTCGGCGCGGCCGTTGTTGAGCATCGAACGCAATCCGGGTTCGTCGAGCTGCTGGGCAGGCGTGAGCAGTCCGCTCTGCATCAGGATGCGGCGGGCCTCGCGCCGCTCGGGAGCGCTGATCTCGGGGTCGCTCTCCACGATGATCTCGGCCAGGGTGCGCCGCAGCCGCGGATTCACCAGGGCCGCCAGTACGGCGCGCCAGGCCTCGGTGCTCTCGACGGCGGCAGTCGGCTCAGCAGCATCCACCATGCTTCGAGGGTAGGCGCGTAGCCATGGGGTGGAACAACCCGCCGATCCCCTGGTCGGAGTTCGAGCGCACCCTCAGCGATCGCCGACGCCCGCGGCAGATGCCGGCAGGCGTCGACGGGGGTGACAGCCCGGCCTGGTCGCTCAAGCGCGGGCCGTACGTGGCGCCGCAGGGCATCGTGCGCGATCCCGACGCCCTGGCGTACGCCGAACTGCACGCGCACTCCAGCTACAGCTTTCTCGACGGCGCCTCGTCGCCCCGAAGAACTGCTGGAGGAGGCGGAGCGCCTCGGACTGCACGCCCTCGCGATCACCGACCACGACGGCTTCTACGGCATCGTCCGCTTCGCGGAGGCGGCCGAGACGGCCTCGGTGAAGACGGTCTTCGGCGCGGAGCTGTCGCTCGGTCTGAGCGGCCCGCAGAACGGCGAACCCGATCCGGAGGGCAGCCACCTGCTCGTGCTCGCCCGGCAGGAGGAGGGCTACCACCGGCTCGCACGCGCCATCACCGATGCGCAGTTGCGCGGCGGCGAGAAGGGCCGGCCGGTGTACGACCTCGAAGAGCTCGGCGAGCTGAGCGGCGGGCACTGGGTGGTGCTGACCGGGTGCAGGAAAGGTGCCGTCAGACAAGGTCTCGATACGTCGCGGAGCGACTACTCGACCGCCAAGAGCGCAGAAGAGCTCGACCGGCTCGTGCGGCTGTTCGGCCACGACAACGTCTACGTCGAGCTGATCGACCACGGCGAGCCCGCTCGACAGCGAGCACAACGACGTGCTGGCAGCACTCGCGGCCGAGCGCGGGCTCCCGGTGATCGCGACCGGCAACGTGCACTACGCCACTCCTGCCGACCGGCACCTGGCGACGGCGGTGGCCGCCGTGCGGGCGCAGCGCAGCCTCGACGAGCTCGACGGCTGGTTGCCCGGCGCGGGAACGGCGCATCTGCGCTCGGGGCGCGAGATGCGCGCCCGCTTCGCGCGGTATCCGGGAGCGGTCGAGCGCACGGTAGAGCTGGCCGACGAACTGGCGTTCCCGTTGCGCCGCGCCAAGCCCGCTCTGCCCAAGCAGGAGGTCCCCGAGGGGCACACCCCGATGAGCTACCTGAAGAAGCTGGTCTGGGATGCCGTCCCGCGCAAGTACCCCGACCTCACCGACGCCGACCGCAAGCGCATCGAGGCCGAACTCGCGGTCATCGAGCAGAAGGACTTTCCCGGCTACTTCCTCATCGTCTACGACATCGTCCAATTCGCCAGCGAGCCGCGGCATCCTGTGCCAGGGCCGCGGATTCCGCCGCCAACTCGGCGGTCTGCTTCCTGCTCGACATCACCGCGGTCGACTCGATCTTCTACCAGCTGCCGTTCGAGCGCTTCCTCTCCAGCCTGCGCGACGAGGAGCCCGACATCGACGTCGACTTCGACTCCGACCGGCGCGAGGAGGTGATCCAGTGGGTGTTCGAGAAGTACGGGCGGCGCAACGCGGCACAGGTGGCCAACGTCATCCAGTACCGGCCCAAGAACGCGGTGCGCGACATGGCGAAGGCGCTCGGGCACAGTGCAGGCCAGCAGGACGCCTGGAGCAAGCAGGTCGAGCGGTGGGGCGCGCAACTGACGACGGGCGACGACAACGACATCCCGGATGCGGTGGTCGACCTGGCGATGAAGCTGCTGAAGGCGCCGCGGCACCTGGGCATCCACTCGGGCGGGCATGGTGCTCACCGACCGCCCGGTCGGCGAGGTGGTGCCGATCGAGCACGCCCGCATGGAGCGATCGCACCGTCATCCAGTGGGACAAAGACGATGCGGCCTGGATGGGGCTGGTCAAGTTCGATCTGCTCGGCCTCGGCATGCTGGCCGCGCTGCAGTACTGCTTCGACCTGATCCGCGCGACCACCGGTGAGGAGTGGGAGCTCGCGACGATCCCCAAGGAGGAGAAGGCGGTCTACGACATGCTGTGCCGCGCCGACTCGATCGGCGTGTTCCAGGTCGAGAGCCGCGCGCAGATGGGGCTGCTGCCCCGACTGCAGCCGCGCCGCTTCTACGACCTGGTGGTGCAGATCGCGCTGGTGCGGCCCGGTCCGATCCAGGGCGGGGCGGTGCATCCCTTCGTGCGCCGCAAGCTCGGCACAGAGGAGGTGACCTATCTGCACCCCAAGCTGATCCCGGCGCTGGAGCGCACGCTCGGCATCCCGGTGTTCCAGGAGCAGCTGATGCAGATGGCGATGGCAGTCGGTGAGTGCAGCGGCGAGGACGCCGATCTGCTGCGCCGGGCGATGGGATCGAAGCGCGGCCTGGAGAAGATCGACTCGCTGCGCACGAAGCTCTACGCGGGGATGGCGTCGAACGGGCTCACCGGCGAGGTCGCCGATGAGATCTACGGCCGCATCCAGGCCTTCGCCAACTTCGGCTTCGCCGAGAGCCACAGCCTGAGCTTCTCGCTGCTGGTCTACGCGAGCTCGTGGCTCAAGCTGCACTACCCCGGCGTCTTTCTGGCCGGGCTGCTTCGCGCGCAGCCGATGGGGTTCTACTCCCCCGCCTCGCTGTCGGCCGATGCTCGGCGGCACGGTGTCGAGGTGCGTCGCCCCGATCTGCAGCTGTCGGGGGTCGAGGCGGGCATGGAGCCGGTTGCTCGCCGCCTGCTCGACCACCGAGCCGACCGGCCTGCCCTCCTGCACCGACCGCCGCCAACCGCCCGTCGGGCCGTTCGACCGCTCGGAACCGGATGTCTCAGCCGGGCACCGCCGCGACGGCAACTGGGCAGTGCGGCTCGGCCTGGCGGCCGTCAACCGGATCGGCACGAAGGTGGCCGAGCGGATCGTGGCCGAGCGCGAGGCAGCCGGCCTGTACCGCTCGATGGAAGATCTGGTGCGCCGCACCTCGCTCACCACCGCCCAGCTCGAGTCGTTGGCGACCGCGGGTGCCTTCGACTGCTTCGAGCTCAGCAGGCGCGAGGCGCTCTGGCGGGCCGGTTCGGCGGCACAGGATCGCGAGGAGTTCCTGGCCGACTCGATCGTCACGGTGCAACCGCCCTTGTTCGCCGATCCGAGCACGTTCGAGACGCTCAGCTCGGATCTCTGGGCGACGGGCATCTCGACCGACGACCATCCGCTCGCACATTTCCGGGAGGGTCTCGCTGAGCGCGGGGCGCTCTCGTCGCACGAGTTGCGCACAGCCGAGAGCGGCCGGCGCATCGAGGTCGCCGGGTTGGTGACCCATCGGCAGCGGCCGGCAACGGCATCCGGGATCACCTTCCTCAACCTCGAAGACGAGCACGGACTGGTCAACGTGATCTGCTCGATGGGCGTGTGGGGCCGCTACCGCCGCGTGGTGCGGGAGTCTCCTGCCCTCATCGTGCGCGGCATCCTGGAACGGTCGGACGAGGGGGTGACGAATCTGCTCGCCGACCGCTTCGAGCCGTTGAGCGTTGGCGTGCTGCACCGCTCGCGCGACTTCCACTAGCAAACCGCTCGACCGACCGCGTCGAATCACTCGACAGCTGTAACCCGCTGCGGCTCCGGACGCGCACAACGCCTGTCCCCCTGTTTGGGACCGGCGCGCGACGGCCGCGTTCCGTAGCGTCAAGACACAACCCGACGACACGAGGTCTCCGTGCCCGCATCGACTCCCGCCCGCCTCGCCTTGCGCGCCTGGTACGCATTCCGCATGCTGCGGATGCGCACGCAGGTGCAGCCGCACGACGTGCCCGCGGTGCGCAGCGGCGACCCGCTTGCCGACCGCATTCTGGTCGTCGGCAACGGACCGAGCCACGGCTGGGGCGTCATCACCCACCAGCTCGCGTTGACAGGACAACTGGCTGACGCCGTGGCCGCGCGCACCGGGCGCGCCTGCGACGCCGATCTGATCGGCGCCGAGGCGATGAATGTGCGATCCGCGCTGGCTTGGATCGGCGACCGCGAACTGCGCGGCGACGACTGCGTCGTCCTGGTCGTCGGGTTCAACGACGCCCTGCGCTTCACCCCGGTGGCGACCTGGGAGCGCGAACTCCGCAAGCTGATGGATGGCATCGCGGCCCGCCTGCGCCACGAGTCGGCCATGGTGGTCGTCGGCATTCCTCCGATCTCGTCGTTCAGTTCGTACGGCAGCCTGGCCGCGCGAATGAGCGACCAGCACCGCGTGAAGCTGAACGCGGCGAGCAAGCAGATCGCGCGCATCCGTGGCGTCGACTACCTGGAGCTGCCGCTGCCGAAGGGCGCGGGCTCTGCCGACGCTGTCTACCGCGAGTTCGCCGGCCGCATCGCCGTGGATGTCGCGCCGAAGCTGCTGAACACCCGCCCCACACCGACCTCCCGTGCACCGCAGCGCGACCAGGTCTGGGACTGGAGCGGAACCGGCGCGATCGTCGAGGCCGCCCGCCACGGCGGTGAGACCGAGCTGCGCCGCCTGACCGACAAGGCCCAGAAGTCATTCGGTGTCGAGCTCGCCGTTGTGTCACTCGTGGACGGCGATCGGCTGTACCACGGCACGAACACCGACGTCATGCCGGCCTCGGTGCCGCTCGAGCTCTCGTTCTGCCGCTACACGGTCGAGAGCGGGGAGCCGGTGATCATCCCCGACACCGGTCGCGATCCACGCTTCACCGATAACCCGCTCGTGGATGTCTCGTTCATCAACTTCTACGCCGGCTATCCGCTGCGCGCCACCGACGGGCACGTGATCGGCTCGTTCTGCCTGCAGGGATCCCAGTCGCGCAAGGAATCGTCGGTCGCCATGGACTTGCTGCAGCAGCTGGCGTTGGAAGCCCAGGAGGTGCTGCGCGGCTACGAGGACGAGACTCCGGCGATGGACTTCGCCCCGCCGTCATCGCGCATGGCGGCCCCCATCGGGGCCCCCGTCGTGTTCGACGAGGAGTAGCCGCCCAGGCCCGCGCGGCTCGGAAGGGCGCCGCTCAGGACCGCGCCGCGACTTCCGCCTCGGCGAGCAGCACGCAGTCGCACAGCCCTTGGATCGCCGTCTCCAACTCGTCGAGCGACGGGTAGGTCGGCGCGATCCGGATCACGGCGTCGTGCGGGTCCTCGCCGTACGGGAAGGCGGCGCCGGCCGGTGTCACCGCGATCCCGGCAGCCTTGGCCAGGTCGACCGCGCGGGTCGCCGTGCCGTCAGGCGCCGTCAGCGCCACGAAATAGCCGCCGAGCGGTGCCGTCCAGGCGGCGTGCCCGGTCAGGCGCTCCGACAGCACCCTTTCCACGAGCGCGAACTTGGGTTCGATGAGCTCGCGGTGCTTGCGCATGTGCTCCCGAACCCCCTCTGCCGACCCGAGGAAGCGCACGTGGCGCAGCTGATTCACCTTGTCGGGTCCGATGGTCTGCACACCGGCGTGCAGCCGGTACCAGGCGATGTTGGCAGGCGACGCGCCGAAGAACGAGACCCCGCCTCCGGCCAGCGTGATCTTGGACGTCGAGGCGAACACCAGCGGACGGTCCGGCTGTGCTGCCGCGGCCGCAAGGCCGAGCACGTCGATCGCGGGTTGCTCATTCGAGGTCAGGTGGTGGACCGCATATGCGTTGTCCCAGAAGATCCGGAAGTCCCGGGCGGCCGCAGGCAGTCGAGACCAGCGCCTTCGCCTCGGCCTCGGTGACGGTGTTGCCGCTCGGGTTGCCGTACATCGGGACCAGCCACATCCCCCGGACCGACGGGTCTTTCAGGTGTTCGCCGATCGCCGTGAGGTCGAGCGCGCCGCCTTCGAGGTATGGCAGCGGGATCATCTTGATGCCGAACGACTCGGTGATCGCGAAATGCCGGTCGTAGCCGGGCACCGGGCAGAGGAACGCGATCTCGTCGTCGCGCCAGGGAACGGTGTTGCCAGGAACGCCGTGCAGCAGAGCATGCACGATCACGTCGTGCATCACGTTCAGGCTCGCGTTGCCCAGGGCGAGCAACTGGTCGACGGGGATGCCGAGCAGCTCGCCGAAGATCGCGCGCAGCTCTGGCAGACCGTCCGCTCCCCCGTAGTTGCGCACGTCGACGCCGCCGGCCGAGGTGTGGTCGGCCGACAGAGGCAGGTCGAGCATGGGGTTGGAGAGGTCCAACTGTGCCGGTGCCGGCTTGCCGCGGGTGAGGTCGAGCTTCAGCCCACGCCCCTTCAGGGCCTCATACGCGGTCCGGAGGTCGGCGAGCGGTGCGTGCTCTGTCGTGCTGGTGGGCATGAGACAACGGTAGCCGTTCCGTGCGGCGCTCACCCCGCCAGTCGGCCGCGCAACCAGTCGATGCGGGACTGCAGCTGGGCGACGGTCGCCTTCGCCACTTCCGGTCCTCCGCAGGCGCGCCGCACTTCGGCGTGCACCATGGCATGGCTCTGGCCCGAGCCGCGCGCACGGATCGACACCAGGCTGTTCAGCAGCCGGCGCTGCTCGGCCAGCGTGCGGTGCAGCGGCTTCGCCTCGGGCTCGGTCGACAGCCCGCCACTCTCAGCAGTCGTGCGCTGCCGCTCCCGGGCGTGCCTCGCCTGCCGTTGCTGCCGCGCTTTGAGCAACTCGCTGACCTGATCGGGCTCCAGGATGCCCGGCAGGCCGATGAAGTCCCACTCCTCGGCAGAGCCCGGCTCGGCGAGGGCGCCGAACTCATCGCCGTCGTAGAGCACCTTCTCGAACGTCGCCACCGAACCGAGGGCGGTCCACTCGTACTCGTCCAGCAGCTCGGCGGATGCCTCCTCCGCCCGTTCCGCGCGCTCCATCTCGTCGTCATCCAGCAGCTGGTCGTCTGCCGACTCGCGGTCGAGCGCGTGGTCGCGCTCGCGCTCCAACTCCGACGCGAGAGCCAGCAGGATCGGCACGCTGGGCACGAAGATCGACGCCAGCTCGCCCCGCCGACGCGCCCGCACGAATCGTCCGATCGCCTGCGCGAAGTACAGCGGCGTCGCGGCGCTCGTGGCGTACACCCCGACGGAGAGCCGGGGCACGTCGACGCCCTCTGACACCATGCGCACGGCCACCATCCAGCGCTGCGTGCCCTCGGCGAACTGCTGGATGCGCGCACTGGCCTCGGCCTCGTCGCTGAGCACCACGACCGGGGAATGGCCCGTGATCCCGGTCAGGATGGTCGCGTACGCCCGCGCTGTGGCCTGGTCGGTGGCGATCACCAGGCCGCCCGCGTCGGGGACGCTCTGGCGCACCTCGCTCAGCCTGCGGTCCGCGGCGGCAAGCACCGCCGTGATCCAGTCGCCGTCGGGATCGAGGGCCGTGCGCCAGGCCTGCGCCGTCACGTCGGTGGTGTCGGGCTGGCCGAGGGTGGCCTCGAGCTCCTCGCCCTGCCGGGTGCGCCAGCGCATCGAGCCCGAATACGACAAGAAGATGACCGGTCGCACGACCCCGTCGCGCAGGGCTCGTCCGTAGCCATAGGCGTAGTCGGTCTGCGACAGCCGCACGCCCTTCTCATTGCGCAGGTAGTGCACGAACGGAATCGGGGCAGTGTCGCTGCGGAACGGCGTGCCGGTCAGCGACAGTCGCCTGGTGGCTCCGTCGAACGCCTCACGGATCGCGTCGCCCCAGCTGAGGGCATCGCCGCCGTGGTGCACCTCATCGAGGATGACGAGCGAGCGTTTCGACTCGGTCAGCTCGCGGTGCAGCGACGCGCGTACCGCAATCTGGGCATAGGTGACGACGACCCCGTGGAACTGCCGCGACTCGCGCCCGTGTCGGTTGCTGAAGCGCGGATCGAGCCGGATGCCGGCGCGGTGGGCCGCATCCGCCCACTGGGTCTTGAGGTGCTCGGTGGGCGCTACCACCGTCACGCGGTCCACGACGCGTTGCTTGAGCAGCTCGCTCGCAAGCCGGAGCGCGAAGGTGGTCTTGCCGGCGCCGGGGGTCGCGCTGACCAAGAAGTCGCGGTGCTCGTGCTCGAAATACCGGTCGAGCGCCTCCTGCTGCCAGGCTCGCAGCTTGTCGGCGGTGCCGCGGGGCGCGCGCTCCGGGAAGGCCGGAGACAGGTGCTCGGCCGCCGAGGTCGCGCGGAAGGGCGCTCCCCCAGTCGGCGTGTCAGTCACTTGCTCCACGGTACGTCAGACTGCCGACGCGCGAAGCCCGTGACCGGTCGGGCGCGCCCGGGTCAGGCTCTGCGCCGAGCCGCGATCGCCGTGATGATCGCTGCGACCGCGACGGCTCCCAGCGGCGCGACCGAGATGAGCCTGCTGGCGCTGCTCGAGAGCCGCCCTGATTCACGCCGTGCCATCACCGCACCCTGCGACTGCCAGGACATGATCGAGAGATCGGATTGACCGGAGAGCACGGATTCGCGCGATTGGAACGAACCGACCGACAGCATGGACATTGCCGAGCAGAGCGACGCGAGCGAGGCGAACGAGAACGCCGAGCCGAGCGACAGGATCGAGCCGACACTGCCGATCGAGAGGATGGATCCGCGCGAGGCGATGGAGAGGATCGAGTCTCGCGACCGGAGGGAGAGCATGCCGCCACGCTATCGAGTCGGATTCGCCGCGTCGATGCTGTCGCCCCTCTAGTCGTCACCGCCCGAGACGCGCCGTCGCTGCGCCTCGCCGAGCAGCGCGGCCGGACGCACAACGCCGGCTCCGAAGCGCGAGCCGATGGCGTCCACCGTGCCCTCCACCTCGCGCCATTGCTCGTCGTCGTCCCATAGCCCGAGGCCGGCGACCGCGCCGATCAGCCCCTCGGCGCGCACGCCGATCAGCCTGACCGGTCGGCCGCCCTCGGCGGCGGCGTCGTACAGCGATCGCACCTCGTCGTAGATCCGCTTGCCGAGATCGGTGGGTTCGGCAAGCGTGCGCGAGCGGCTGATCGTGGTGAAGTCCTCGAAGCGCAGCTTGAGCGCGACGGTGCGGGCCTGCACTCCGACGCGGCGCAGTCGGGCACCGACCGCGTCAGAGAGCCGCAGCAACTCGCGGTGCAGGGTCACGGGATCGGCGACATCGGTCTCGAATGTTGTCTCGTGGCCGACGCTCTTCTCCTCGCGCTGCAGTTCGATGGTGCGCGGATCACGCCCCCAGGCCAGCTCGTGCAGGCGGGCGGCATTGACGGGGCCGATCGCCCGCTTCAGGCGTGTCGAGCGGCACCGCGGCGACATCGCCGATCGTTCGCAGCCCGAGTCGCTGCAGGTGCTCCTCGGACTTGCCGCCGACGCCCCAGAGCGCGGTCACCGGCTGCGGGTGCAGGAAGGCGATCGTGTCGGCGGCCGGGATGACAAGCAGTCCATCCGGCTTCGCCCGCCCCGAGGCGAGCTTGGCCACGTACTTCGTGGATGCCGCCCCCACCGAGCAGCGCAGCCCGGTCTGCTCGAATACGGTTTCGCGCAGCCGCGTGCCGATCTGCCACGGCGTTCCCAGCAGCCGGATCGCGCCCGTCACATCGAGGAAGGCCTCGTCGATGCTGAGCGGCTCGACCATCGGGGTGATCTCGCCGAGCAGTGCCATCACGCGTTTCGAGTAGTGGCTGTAGCGCTCGAAGTGCGGCTCGAGCACGATGGCCTGGGGGCAGCGCCGCAATGCGACCGCCATCGGCATCGCCGAGTTGACGCCGTACTTGCGTGCTTCGTAGGTAGCGGCGGTGACGACCGATCGGGCAGAACGGTGGCCGACGATCACGGGCTTGCCGACCAGCTCCGGTCGCTCGAGCAGCTCGACGGAGGCGAAAAAGGCGTCCATGTCGACGTGCAGCATCGTCGCCGTGACGTCGGAGCTCGGCTCGGCGGTGATCAGGCGAGCGCTGCCGTCCTGTTTGCTCACGCCGCCGCCCTCATCGGGTCATGATCTCACGGCGGCGATTGGAGAGGGCCCGCTGCGATCCGGTGCTGCACACTGGACGCATGACCGAGCAGCACCCCTGGACGCGATACGTCGCGATCGGCGACTCCTTCACCGAAGGCATCGGCGACCCGGAACCGCGCTCCCCCGGCGGTCACCGCGGCTGGGCCGACCGTGTCGCCGAAGTTCTGAGCGATCAGACCGATGACTTCGCCTACGCGAACCTCGCCATCCGCGGGCGGCTGCTCGGGCAGATCCTCGACGAGCAGATCGAGCCCGCTCTCGAGCTCCGGCCCGACCTGGTGACCATCTCGGCCGGGGGCAACGATATCCTGCGACCGGGAAGCGATCCGGATGACGTGGCCGCGCGATTCGAGCCCGGTCTCGTCCGGCTGACCGGGGCGGGCGCCACCGTGGTGATGTTCAACGGTGCCGACGTCGGAGGAACGCCCGTGCTCGGCCGCCTCCGGGGCAAGGTTGCCATCTACAACGAGAACCTGCGCGCCCTTGCGCAGAAGCACGGCGCAATCATGGCCGACATGTGGGCGCTGCGCGAGCTCGGCGATCCGCGCATGTGGGCGCCGGACCGCCTGCATCTCTCGCCCATCGGCCACCACACCGTCGCCAGGATGGTGCTCGCGGCTCTCCAGGTCGAGAACGACCTCGAACCCCACGCGCCGGAGCCGCTGCCTCCTCGTTCGTGGCGCCAGGCGCGTCGCGACGACGCCCTGTGGGCGCGGGAGTACTTCGGTCCGTGGATCGTGCGCCGGTTGCGCAAGCGGAGCTCTGGCGACGGCTTGTCGGCCAAGCGGCCGACGGCTGGCGGGGTGCGCGAGAGCTAGCCCGAGCGTTACGGCGCCCCGACGATCAGTCCGGGGTGCGCCAACCGCCACCCGGGCCCGGGGTCGTGCACGCTCGTCGCGAGCCCGAGCGGCACCGACACGGTGTGGCCGCCCGAGGTGAAGGTCGCCGCGCCGACCGCCTGCCCCTTCGTGCCGGTCGCCACCGGAGCCGCGGCGATCGACGTCGTGACCTTCGCGTCGCCCCAGGTGACCAGGCTGGCGCTCTTCTCGGCGACAGCGGAAACCGTCTGACCCCACTCGGTGGTGTAACTCGCGAAGACATCACCCTTCTTCGCGAGGTCGAGTTGGTGGAATCCCGCGAGAACGCCCGTGAGCAGGGATCGGATGTCGTTGTCCACCGCCTCGTGCGTTCTCCCGCCGAGCACGACGCCGATGATGACGATCGTGGCGGAGCCGACCTTGTGACGGGCAGCGAACAGCAGATTGGAGCCCGCTCCGTTCAGCGTGCCCGTCTTGATGCCCTCGACGCCGTCGTAGCCGAGCAGTGTGTTCGTGTTGGTGAGCGTGCCCACGTCGTGCATGGTGAGCGACGGGGTGCTGACAATCGGAGCCAGTACGGGGTCGGCAAGGGCCAGCTTGCCCAACTGCAGCAGGTCGGAGGTGCTTGCCACATCCGTGATGTCGATGCCGGTGGGATCGGTGAGGGTGATGCTGGTCAGCTTCTGGGCGGCGATCCATGTTCTCGCTGCCGCGAGGTAGGCATCCATCGAGCCGAATGCCCAGAGAGCGAGGGTGGCCGCGTAGTTGTTCGCGGAATGGATGAGTGCGAGCTGCAGAAGCTCGTGCTCCGTGAAGACAAGACCGCTCTTCACGGTCACGACCTGGCCGTCGACCGAGATGTAATGGTGGTAGAGCGCCACGTCGGCGGCGGTCATCGTGACCTTCGGGCCCTCGGCACCCACGGCGAGCGGCTTGGCCTGCAGCACCACGAGCGCCGTGATCAGTTTGGTGATGCTCGCCATGGGCAGCGGAGCTGTCGAGCCGGAGCGGGCGAGGACGCCGTCGAAGCCCACCGCGCCGATCGCACTGCCGCCATAGCCGGGAAGGCTGAGCGCCGCAGCGGTGCCGGCGGGTACGGCGCGCTGGGCGACCACGGGATTGACCGAATGCAGCGGCGCCAGCAGGGTCATCGGCAGGTAGAACGCCACCGCCAGCAGCAGACCGAGTGAGCCGAACACCACGATCCGTCGACGGCGGAAGATCTGCTGTCGCGTGAGGGGCACCCCGAAATCGTACGGGCTACAGCCTGAGAGCCCAGAGCGCCACGGCCGACGCCGCCGCGACGTTGAGCGAATCGACGTTGCGCGCCATCGGGATGGTCACCACGACGTCGGATCCCTCGAGCGCTCCGGCCGAGAGGCCATCGCCCTCTGTCCCGAGGAGCAGGGCGACGCGCTCCGGCGGATCCGCGACGAACGCGTCGAGCGTGACGGCGCCCTCATCGAGGGCGAGCGCGGCGATCGTGAAACCCGCGTCGTGCAGCTGGGATGCGGCATCCGGCCATTCGGACAGACGGGTCCACGGCACCTGCAGCACCGCGCCCATGCTGACCCGCACCGAGCGCCGGTACAGCGGATCGGCGCAACGCGGCGTCACGAGCACGGCGTCGGCGCCGAGACCCGCGACCGCACGGAAGATCGCACCCACGTTGGTGTGATCCACGATGTCTTCGAGCACGACCACCCGGCGGGCGTCGCGCAGGAGTTCGGCAGGATCGGGCAGGACCGGCCGATGCATCGAGGCGAGTGCGCCGCGATGCATCACGAATCCCGTGATGGCCTCCAGCACATCCTGCGAGGCCAAGAAGACCGGGATGTCGAACCCGACCAGCAGGGGCTGCAGTTCATCGAGCCACTTCTGCTGCAGCAGCACCGAGCGCGGCTGATGTCCGGCGGCCAGCGCACGCTCGATCACTTTGGTCGATTCGGCGATGTAGAGCCCGTCGCGAGGCTCGGTGAGCCGCCGCAGCGTCACGTCGGTCAGCCCGGTGTAGTCGCGCAGTTGCGGGTCGGCGGGGTCGACGATCGGCACGATGTGCATTCGCGGCGCCTCCCCTCTGCCAGCCGTCGGAAACATATCGGAAAACTGGAGTGTCTACTCTGGCGGCAGCGGGAGGAGGCTCCGTGATCGCGCACGTGCATAACGCGTCGGCCAGCGACACCGTGGCGAGCGAGCTCCTCGATGCGCGCTTGGAGGCCGAGGTGCAGCAGGCGGTCGAGTTGCTGCGCGGCCGCACGATTGCGCTGCTGACCGGAGCCGGCGTGAGTACGGACTCGGGCATTCCCGACTACCGCGGCGAGGGCGCGCCGGTGCGCACGCCGATGACCTTCGACCACTTCATCGCCGACGAGGGCGGCCGCAGGCGCTACTGGGCCGGCAGTCATCTCGGCTGGCGGCACTTCTCGGCGGCTCAGCCCAACGCGGGCCACCGGGCGCTCGCGCAGCTCGAGCTCGCCGGCGTTGTCAACGGCATCATCACCCAGAACGTCGACGGCCTGCATCTGCGCGCCGGCTCGCGCCGGGTCGTCGACATCCACGGGTCGATGGATCGCGTGCGCTGCATGCACTGCGGCCAGACCTTCGCGCGCGCCGACATCGCCGAGCGGATGGCACGGGAGAACCCGTGGCTCGATGCGCCCGAGGGTGTCGTGCTCAACCCCGACGGCGACGTGACCGTCGAAGACTCCGACCGCATGATCGTGCCCGCCTGCACGGTCTGCGGCGGCATCCTGAAGCCCGAGGTGGTGTTCTTCGGCGAGTTCGTGCCTGTCGAGAAGTTCGACGAGGCTCGAGCGCTGGTTCGCGGAGCCGACGCCCTGCTCATCGCCGGATCGTCGTTGGCGGTCAACTCCGGCATCCGGCTGCTCGATCAGGCCACCAAACGCAGAATGCCGGTCGTCATCGTCAACCGCGGTGTCACCAAGGGCGATCCCCGCGCGAGCCTTAAGATCGACGCGGGAACTTCAGAGGTGCTCGAGGCGTTGCGCGACCGCCTCAGCTAGCACGGTCGAAGGCTCCCGCGAGGAGGCTTCGAGGCATGACCGATCTCTATCTCGTGCGCCATGGCGAGACCGACTGGAATCGGCAGCGCCGCATTCAGGGCCTGACCGACATCCCGCTGAACGAGACCGGTCGCGCCCAGGCGAGGGCCACCGGGATGCTGCTGAGCCGCCGTCACTGGGACGGCATCTTCTCCAGCCCGCTCGACCGCGCCCTCGAGACCGCCTCGATCATCGCCGCCGAAGTGGGACTCGCCGCACCGACCCTCGTCGACGCCCTCGTCGAGCGCAACTACGGGCAGGCAGAGGGTCTCGACTGGATCGAGATCGAGCGGCGCTATCCGCGCGGCACGGTGGTGCCCGGGCGCGAGTCGCGCGAGCAGGTCGGGGCACGGGTGATTCCGGCCCTGATGCAATTGGCGGCCGAACGCCCGGGCGAGGCGCTGCTGATCGTGAGTCACGGGGGCGCGATCCGAGCGGTGCTCAATCAGGTCGAGCCGAGCGCCAGCCACGGTGTGATCACGAACGGCTCGGTGCACAGCTTCCGGCTCGAGGACGGCGCGCTGCGCCTCATCGCCTTCGATGACCCGATCGAGGTCGAATCGATCGGTGACGGCTGCGGCGATCTCGACGAGCAGAACCGGGTCGAGGCACAGGAGGACGGCGCGGCATGAGCGCGGCCGGCGTCGCGCGGTTCCTGGCTGCGGTGGAGCCCCTCGGGCTGAGGCCCGAGATCCGCGAGTTCGACGAATCGACCCACACCGCGGTCGAAGCCGCCGCCGCGATCGGTTGCGAAGTGGCGGCGATCGTCAAGAGCTTGGTGTTCGAGGCGGACGGGGCGCCGTTGCTGGTGCTCGCGTCGGGCCCGAACCGCGTCGACACGGCCGCGCTCGGTGCCAGACTCGGCGCCGCGATCGGCAAGGCCGACGCGAACGCGGTGAAGGCGGCATCCGGCTACAGCATCGGCGGCGTGCCGCCCCTCGGCCTGCTGAATCCGATGCGCACGGTCTGCGACGAGACCCTGCTCGCGCTTCCTGTGGTCTGGGCCGCAGCTGGCAGCGCCACGGCGGTCTTCGCGATCGAGCCCGCTGAGCTGGTGCGGCTGAGCGGCGCCCAGGTGCTCGCCATCACCTGAAAATCGGGAACGTTACGACGCCGTTACGACGGTGCGAGCACACTGGCCGTCATGAAGCGCTCGTCTGCCGCCGTCGCCCTGTTTGCCGCCGCCATCGTGCTGACCGGCTGTTCCGCGCCGAGCCCGCATCAGCCGCCCGGATCCCATCCCGCCTCGTCGGCATCGACCGCGCCCTCCACGAGTGCACCACCGACCGGCCGAGCGCGCTGCCGTCGAACGCCATCATCCGCATCACCGCCACGGCGACCGCGCGCACCGGCGAGGTCGCGAAGCTGGTCGAGACCGTACTCGCGCCCGAGTCCGGCGACGGCAGCGAGGATGCCACGATGAGCGACGCCGGGTGCGACGGGTGGCAGGCGCAGTTCCCGCATCCGAGTTGGACGCACATCGCCGTGACCGCCACTCTGCTCTCAGGATCCTCCTGGCCGAGCGACGATCCGGTCCTCACCTTGTCGGGTACCAGCCTCGGCTATGCGGCATGGTCCGGCGATTGGAGCACCTTTCAGGCGTATTGCTCCGACGGGGTCCAGGTGATCCCGGGCGCGTCCGCTGCGATCGTGCCTGCTGACGCGAGTGCCGCTGCCTCAGCCCGACGTCGGCGACCGGCGGCGGATTCGGTTTCGTCTATGCGAATGATTCCGGAGACCCGAGCGACATGCACTTCTTGTTCACGGGCTGCACGATCGAGGCCGGTCCGGCCGCCGGGCAGGCCGCTCCGCATTTCACCCGCGAACCCGCAGGCGGCGGATTCCCCGCCATGTGTAACACGCCCTAGCAACAGAGCACGACTGACTGCGCTACCCGGCGAGCCCCTCCAGCGTGGTGAGCAGCGTTTCGGCCGAGTGCTCCCAGCTGAACCGCGCCGCCTGCGCACGCGACGCGACCGAGCGCGCCGCCCACTGCGCCGGGTCTTCGAGACTCCGGATCGCGGAGGCGACCGCGTGCGCGTCGCTCGCCGGCGCGTAGAGCGCCGCGTCTCCCCCGATCTCGCGGAAGATCGGGATGTCGCTCACGACGACGGGGGTGCCGAGCGACATCGCCTCGACCAGCGGCAGCCCGAAGCCCTCGTCGAGCGAGGTCGTGACAAGAGCCGTCGCCGTCTCGAGCAGCGCGAGATAGTCGGCCTCGCTCGTGCCGTCGTGGATCAGCAGCGAGCCCGCAGGCGCCAACGCCGTGAGCCGTTCTCGATCGGCGGACGAGATGCGGCTGAGCAGGTGCAGGCGGTAGCCCGGAAGGGCATGCAGCGCCCTGGCCAGGGTCTCGACGTTCTTGTACGGCATGAACGAACCCATGTAGACGAGCTCGTGCTCGTGGGGCATGGTGCGCACGACGGGCGCGTCCGCGGGTGCGGGATCCGGCGCGTTGCCGACGATGACGATCGGCCTGCGCGTGAGCCGGTGCTGCTGCATGAGGTGCTTCGTGGTCGCTGAGACGGTGGCGACCGCATCCGCACGATTCAGGAGCAGCCGCTGCGGCCACCAGGCCAGGTGATAGAGCCGCCAGAGCAGCCGGATGGCGGCGTTCAGATCGCGCGGAGGCGTGCGATTGCGGTAGTAGATCAGGTCGTGAAGGGTCTTGACCAGCTTGTAACGGCGGCCCAGGGTGCCCATGGTCTGCATCGGGGTGAACACGACGTCGGGCTCGAGCTTGTTGACCTGCAGCGCCACGAGGGGCTCGCGGGCGCTCGTGGGTCCGGAGACGAGAGCCCAGGGCAGCGCCGGCAGCAGCTTGAGCTGCCGTTCGTCGCTGATCAGCATGGTGACCGGATGCTTGCGGCTGAGCGCGTCGACTACTCCGGCCGTGTAGCGGCTGATCCCGTCGTGCTGGTCGGTGCGCACGTAGCGGCAGTCGACGACGATCTTCATGGCGGTGCGGCGCTCAGAGCGAGTCGACGAAGTCGCGGATGGCATCCGCTGCAGCCTGTGCCGCCTCGTAGTGAACGAGGTGACCGACGTCGGGCAGCACGACGAGCCGGGCATCCGGGAACAGCCCCACGGTCGCTCGCTGCCCGCTCAGGGGTGCGATGCGGTCGCGTTCGCCTGCGATCATCAGCACCGGAACGGTGATGCGGGGCGCCGCCTTGCCGACCTCGGTGCTCAGCGAGGCGTCGAAGGCCTCGGCGACCGTCTTCGGGTCCGAGAACCCGTTGAAATAGCGGTGGTGCTCCTCGTGCACCCACGTGCGCAGTGCCTTGTCGTGGGTGGTGACCAGGTTCATGCTCATGAATTGAACGACCAACCAGTTGCCGAGCAGAGCGCGCCCGATCGGCGTCGGAAGCCGCCGAGCGAGGCCGTAGAACGCCCTGGTCAGCCGAGTGATGCCGACGCCCGCCGCGGTGCGCGGGTCAGCCGAGATCGGATTCAGCAGAATGAGCGCGGGCGTGGCGAAGCCGTCGGCGACAGCGTGACTCGTGATCATCGAGCCGAAGGAGTGGCCGAGCACGATCGCGTCGGCGGGCAGCTTCACGGCGTGGGCGAACGCCGTCATCCACTGCTCGTAGCCGGAGATCGAATGGGGCGCTTCGGTCAGGGGGCTGGACGCGCCGAAGCCAGGCAGATCGGGGCTCACGAATCGGATGCCCGGCAGCTTCGCGATCACCGGCTCGAGCCCATGGTGGTCGCCGCGGTAGCCGTGCAGCAGCAGGATCGTCGTCGCAGCATCCCGTGGACCGTACTCCCAGTAGTGCGTGCGGCTGCCCAGCACTCTGACCTCAGCCTCGCGAACGGGGATCTCGGCCAGCGCTGCCGCGTGCGGGGTTGGGACGGTCATCGGGCCCAGTTTAGGCGGCGAGCCTCCACTTTGGGCTCGGCGAACGACCTTCCACGCGCCGATTCGGGCAGGAGCCGCCCGTGGGGCGAATTGTCAGGTTTGCTCACCTGCCGATCAGCTTGCCCGCCGTGTCCCTTGTGATCGCTACGGTGAACCCATGAGCACCTGGGGCGACCGCCTCGGCGTCTTCGATCTGGAGACGACCGGCGTCGATGTGGACACCAGCCGCATCGTCTCGGCCTGCATCGCGGTGCTCGACGACGACGGGCGCGTCGTCTCGCGCTGGGACTGGCTCGCCGATCCCGGTATCGAGATCCCCCAGGGCGCAAGTGCTGTGCACGGCATCACGACCGAGCGCGCACGCGCCGAGGGGCGCCCGGCGACCCTGGTGATCGCCGAGATCGCGCAGACCCTGCGCGTGCTGTTCGATTCGGGCATCCCCGTGACGGTGTACAACGCGCCGTACGACCTGACGCTTCTCGACCGAGAGTGCCGGCGCCACGGGCTGGAGGCGCTCGACGGACTCGTGCCGGTCGTCGATCCCCTGGTCATCGACAAGGCCCTCGACCGCTACCGCAAGGGCAAGCGCACCCTCGAGGTGACGGCCGAGCTCTATCAGGTTGCACTCGATGACGCGCACGACGCCGGAGCGGATGCCATTGCGGCCGGCCGGGTAGCGCTCGCCTTGCTGCGGCGCTATCCGGACGATCTCGATATCGCGCTCTCCGATCTGCACGGCCGCCAAGAGGTCTGGCACGCCGAACAGGCGGCGAGTTTTCAGGACTACCTGCGCAGCAAGCGCGGCGATGACAGCTACGTCGCCGACCCGTCCTGGCCGGTGAAACCGGTCGGCGATCTCAGCCTGCTGATCGACACCCAGCCGATTCCGCCGCTTCCTCCGCGTCCCAGCGGCAACGTGCCGGTCCTGGACTTCTCAGAGACGGGCGTGCTCGCACTCGAGGCTGCGCGCGGCGATGGCCCCGAAGCTGACCGGGCACCGGCTTCCGCCTCTGCTTCCGCCACCCCCGCTTCCGCCACCGCCGCACCGCCGCGCTTCGACTCCGAGGCGTACCGGCTGGCCTCTCCCCCGGTGCTCCACGAACGAGTCGATGACCCGTTCGTGGAAGACGACGTCGACGATGCGGAGCCGGCCTGGATCGTCGAACCGAGTGCGGTCCCCTTGGTCACGGTGGAGGCGGTGACCATCGAGGTCGAATCGGTCGAGATCGAATCCCGGGTCGAGGTCGAATCGCCCGAGGTCGAGGTCGAATCGCCCGAGGTCGAGGTCGAATCGCCCGAGGTGGAGGTCGAATCCCCCGGCGAATCACCAGATGAACAGGCTCCATCCGGCCCCCCCGCCGTGCTCAGGATCGCCGCTGCGATCGTGACCGACCGCGACGGCCGCTGTCTCCTGGTGCGCAAGTCCGGCAGCACGGTGTTCATGCAGGCGGGCGGCAAGCTGGAGCCCGGCGAGTCGGCGCTCGACGCATTGACGCGTGAGTTGCGAGAGGAGCTCGGGGTCGAGTTGGACGAGTCGGCGGCTGAGTACCTGGGGATCTATCGCGCCGAGGCCGCCCACGAGCCCAACACGCTGGTGTCAGCGGCGGTTTTCGCGGTCGAATCTGCAGCCGAGGTGACCCCGCACGGAGAGATCGACGAACTTCTGTGGATCGACCGGCTCGATGGCATCTCCGTCGAACTGGCACCCCTCACCCGTGACGAGCTGCTGCCGCTCTGGGCGTCCCGGCGAGCGGGAGCCACCCTGTTCTAGCGACGAAGGGCGACCGGCCGAAGCCGATCGCCCTTCGCGACGAGGTGGTGCGCGTTACTTGCCGAAGCCCTTGTAGCGCGTGTTGAACTTCTCCACGCGACCGGCGCTGTCGAGGATGCGCTGCTTGCCCGTGTAGAACGGGTGCGACGCCGACGAGATCTCGACGTCGATCACCGGGTAGCTGACGCCATCCAGCTCGATCGTCTTGTCGCTGGTCGCGGTCGAACGGGTGAGGAAGGTCTCGCCGCTGGCCAGATCGCGGAACACGATCGGCGCGTACGCCGGGTGGATGTCGGACTTCATGGTGAACCTCGGTGGATGTCGATGGGAAAGCTCGAGGGCCGAACGGCCAAGGAGCAACTATATCAGTGACTGGTGAGTCCGACGAAGCGCAGCAGAGCTCAGCGCGCGCGGGCGGCGTAGCGCCCGTTCTCGCTGGTGGACACCAGCAGTTCGAGCCCGAACACCTCGCTGAGGCGTTCGCCGGTGATGATCTCGGCAATGGGACCTGCAGCAGCGACCTTGCCATCGGCCAGAAGCAGTGCATGCGTGAAGCCTGGCGGGATCTCTTCGACGTGGTGCGTGACCATCACCATCGCGGGCGATGCGGGCGATGCGGCGTATGCGCCGAGCAGCTGCAGGAGCTCTTCACGTGATCCCAGATCGAGACTCGCGGCCGGCTCGTCGAGCAGCAGCAGTTCGGGATCGGTCATCACCGAGCGTGCGATCTGCACGCGCTTCTGCTCTCCGTCGCTGAGGGTGCCGAACAGCCGCCCCTCGAGGTGCTCGAGCTTCCACTCCCCCAGCACGCGCTGCGCCCGCCGCAGGTCGATGTCGTCGTACTGCTCGTTCCAGCGGCCGGTGACCGAATAGGCGGCGGTCATCACGGCATCCAGTACCGCCTCATTGGCCGGGATGCGGCGCCCGAGCGCCGTCGAGGCGAAACCGACGCGCGGCCGCAACTCGAACACGTCGACCGCGCCGAGCTTCTGGCCGAGGATCGTGGCCTGCCCGGAACTGGGATGGATGGTCGCCGAGGCCACCTGCAGCAGCGTGGTCTTGCCTGCACCGTTCGGCCCGAGGATCACCCATCGCTCGGAGGGCTGAACGCTCCAGGTCACGGAGTCGAGGATGTTGTTCCCGCCCCGAACGACGGTCAGATCGGAGAGTTCGAGCACGCCGGACATGATGGGTCCAGACTACGCGAGCAGTTCCGTATAGATCGCGCGCGTCCGCGCGGCGATGCTGTCCCAACTGAACTCGGAGCGGGCACGCAGACGACCCGCCTCGCCCATCAGTCGGGCGGCCCCGGGATCCGAGACGACCTCGGTCAGGGTGGTCGCCAGGTCGGAGATGAACTGCTCGGGATCGACGGGAGTGCCCGTGCCGTCCTGCAGCTGCTCGATCGGTACCAGCCGCCCGGTCAGATGGTCGGCGACCACCTCAGGGATGCCGCCTGTCGCCGTGCCGACCACGGGAATCCCGCACGCCATCGCCTCGAGGTTCACAATGCCGAGCGGTTCGTAGATCGACGGGCAGACGAAGGTCGTCGCGCTCGACAGGATGGCGGCCAGCTCGTGCTGGCCGAGCAGCCGGTCGATCCAGATGACGCCACTGCGCTGGGCCTGCAGGGCCTCGACGCCCGCGCGAACCTCGGCGAGGATCTCGGGGGTGTCCGGCGCACCCGCACAGAGCACCAGCTGCACGTCCGCCGGAAGCCGCGCGGCAGCCGCCAGCAGGTAGGGAAGACCTTTCTGGCGGGTGATCCGACCGACGAAAACGACGCTGGGCCGATCCGGGTCCACCCCGAGTTCACGAACGAGGTCGGGGTCGTCGACCGGGTGCCAGCGCTCCAGGTCGATGCCGTTGTGCACGACCCGCACGCGGTCAGGGTCGATCGCGGGATAGCTGCGCAGGATGTCGGATGCCATGCCGGCGCTGACCGCGATCACGGCATCCGCCGCTTCGAATGCGGTCTTCTCGATCCAACTCGAGACCCGGTAGCCGCCACCGAGTTGCTCGGCCTTCCACGGGCGCAGGGGCTCCAGACTGTGCGCCGTGACCACGTGCGGGATCCCGTGCAGCAGCTTCGCCAGGTGCCCGGCGCCGTTCGCGTACCAGGTGTGCGAGTGCACCAGATCGGCTCCCGCGGCAGCCTCGGCCATCTGCAGGTCGACGCCCAGGGTCGCAAGAGCCGGATTCGCGCTCGTGAGCTGGGCTGGAACGAGGTACGAGAAGACGTCCGGTTCGTCTCGCGGCATCCCGAATGCGCGCACGATCACCTCGGTCGTCGGGCGCAGCGCGTTCACCAGCTCGGCCACGTGGACGCCCGCGCCGCCGTAGACCTCCGGCGGATATTCGCGACTGAGAATGTCGACTCGCATGGCTCGACGCTAGCCCAGCCCGGCCGCGCGACGCGCATCCGCGAAAGCAGGCCTCGCGTGCTGCTCTCCTGGCATTCGCTCGCCTACTGTTGCCTCATGGCATCGAAGAAGATCTTCGGCATCGTCCTCGCCGGCGGAGAGGGCAAGCGGCTCATGCCCCTGACCGCGGATCGCGCCAAGCCCGCGGTGCCGTTCGGCGGTGTGTACCGCCTGATCGACTTCGCCCTGTCGAACCTGGTCAACTCGGGCCTGCGCCAGATCGTCGTGCTCACCCAGTACAAGTCGCACTCGCTCGACAGGCACGTCTCGACGACCTGGCGCCTCTCGGGGATGCTCGGCGCCTACGTTGCCTCGGTTCCGGCGCAGCAACGGCTCGGCAAGCGCTGGTTCAGCGGATCGGCCGACGCCATTCTGCAGAGCCTGAACCTGCTGCGCGACGAGAAGCCCGACATCGTGGTGGTCGTCGGAGCCGATCACGTGTATCGCATGGACTTCACGGCGATGATCGACGCGCATATCGCCTCGGGCATGGGCGTGACCGTGGCGGCCATCCGGCAGCCGATCGGCCTGGCCGATCAGTTCGGCGTGATCGAGCTCGACGCGAAGAATCCCGAGAAGATCGCCGCATTTCGCGAGAAGCCGAAGGATGCGGTCGGGCTGGCGGACTCCCCGGGCGAGATCCTCGCCTCGATGGGCAACTACGTCTTCGACGCCGACGTGCTGATCGATGCCGTGCAGCGCGATGGCGCCACAGCCGACTCCAACCACGACATGGGGGGCGACCTCGTTCCCGACTTCGTGGCGCGCGGAGAGGCCGGCGTTTACGACCTCAACCGGAACGAGGTGCCTGGCGCCACCGAGCGCGACCGGTTCTACTGGCGCGACGTGGGAACCATCGAGTCGTTCTTCGACGCCCACCAGGATCTGATCGCCGCCCTGCCGGTCTTCAACCTGTACAACCGCGAGTGGCCGATCTACAGCCAGCAGTTGAACTCGCCGCCTGCCAAGTTCGTACGGGACGGCAAGGGCGCGGTCGGCACGACCATTGACTCCATCGTGTCGCTCGGCTGCGTGATCTCGGGTGGGCACCTCGAGCGGAGTGTGCTGAGCGCGTGGGTGACGATCGAATCCGGGGCCAAAGTGGTCGACTCGGTGGTGTTCGAGCGGGTCCACATCGGCGAGAACGCCGTGGTTCAGCGCGCTATTCTCGACAAAGACGTGGTGATCGCCCCCGGGGCGACCGTCGGCGTCAACCACGACGCGGATCGCGCGCGCGGCTTCACGGTCACCGATTCGGGGATCACGGTGGTCGGCAAGGGCGAGGTCGTCAGCTAGTCCCGATTGCTCCCGACGGAAGGCACGCTCGCCTCATGGCCGCCTTCCTCGTCGTTCTGGACGTCGACTCCACCCTGATCGAGAACGAGGTCATCGAGTTGCTCGCCGATCAGGCGGGCTCGGGCGCAGCGGTGGCCGAGATCACGTTCCGGGCGATGAACGGCGAGCTGGATTTCGAGCGCAGCTTGCGCGAACGGGTCGCCACGCTGAAGGGGCTTCCGGTGTCGGCGATCCAGACCGTGCGCGAGAAGATCACCGTCACGCGGGGCGTCGCGGAGCTGATCGCGGGTGTGCACGCCGCGGGTGGCCGGGTCGCGGTGGTGTCGGGCGGGTTCCACGAGGTCATCGACCCGCTGGCCGAAGAGCTCGGACTCGACGAGTGGCGCGCCAATCGTCTCGAAGCGATCGACGGCGTGCTGACCGGAGGTCTCATCCCTCCGATCATCGATGCCGCAGCAAAGGCGAACGCGCTGCGCGAGTGGGCGGCGGATGCCGGGCTGCCGCTGTCGCAGACCCTCGCGGTTGGCGACGGCGCCAACGACCTGCCGATGATGGCCGTCTGCGGCCTGGCGGTCGGATTCGACGCCAAGGCGCCCGTGCGCGACCTCGCCCATGTGCTGCTCGACGAGCGCGATCTGTCGATGCTGCTGCCCATGATGGGTCTGACGCGGTAAAACGCGTCAGTGGCCCATTCCGAGCCCGCCGTCAACCGGGATGACCGCGCCAGAGATGTATGCAGCGTCGTCGCCCGCGAGCCAAACGATGACCTTCGCCACTTCCTCCGGGGTCGCGAAGCGCCCGGCCGGGATCGACTTCTTGTACTCGGCCTGCTGCGCCTCGGGCAGTTCTGCGGTCATGTCGGTCTCGATGAAGCCCGGTGCCACCACGTTCGCGGTGATCCCGCGGCTGCCCAACTCGCGCGTGATCGACCGCGCCATGCCGACCAGGCCGGCCTTCGACGCCGAGTAGTTCACCTGGCCGGCGCCGCCGAGCAGTCCGACCACGCTCGAGACCAGGATGATGCGGCCGAATTTGGCCTTCAGCATTCCCTTCGACGCCCGCTTGACGACTCGGAATGCGCCGCCCAGGTTGGTGTCGACCACCTCGTCGAAGTCAGTGTCTGTCATGCGCAGCAGCAGCATGTCGCGCGTGATGCCCGCGTTGGCGACGACCACCTCGACCGGGCCGAGCTTCTCTTCCACCTCGGTGAAGGCCGCATCGAGGGCGGCAGCGTCGGTCACGTCGGCCCGCACCGTGAGGCTGCCCGTCGGACCCTCGCCCGAACGCGCCGTGACAGCGACCCGGTGCCCAGCGGTGACGAATTCCTGTGCGATCGCGAAGCCGATGCCTCGGTTGCCGCCGGTGATCAGAACGGTGCGGGGGGTGCTCATGGTCGACCAGCCTAGCGAGGGAGCGCGGGGCGGAGCGGCAGACGTAAGGTGGTGATAGCCATGCGCGCCAAGTCCGTCTCGATCACCGAGTTGCCCCCGTCTCCGGACGCCGAGCGGCATTCCCGGATGATCAAGTACGCCATCGCTCAGGGCATCCGCGTACTCTGCATCGTCGCGGTCTTCTTCGTGCACGGATGGTGGGTGCTGATTCCCGCTGCCGGCGCGGTGTTCTTGCCGTACTTCGCGGTCGTGGCAGCCAACAACGTGAAACGCGGAGGGGCCACCGTGGTGCAGCGCCCCGGCGCCGTCGCTCCCGTCACCCCCTCTTCTTCGAACGGCACACGGGCATGATCGGATTCGGCGAGACCACGACGCGCTGCTCGGCGGCGGGCTGCACGGGCGCAGCCGAGTGGCGCATCAACTGGCGCAACCCCCGCATCCACACCACGGATCGGGTCAAGGTCTGGCTCTCGTGCGACGTGCACCGCGGCCACCTCACCGGCTACCTGGCGTCGCGCGGGTTCCCCGTGGTCGTCACGGCGGTGGACGTCGCCGCCGAGAGCGTGCCCGATCCGGCATGATCGACCGCCCCGCGTGATCGGCCCCGCCGCGTGAGCGATCCCGAGAACCCGAACCACCCGACCGGGGTGCGCCGATGGGGTGCCTACCTGGTGCTCGTCGTTGTCTTCGCGATCGCGTGCGGCCTGCTCTCCTGGTGGCAGTGGGACCGCAGGGCAGAAACCCTGGCCGAGGGCACGCTGGTGACCCGCAACTACGAGTCGGCTCCCGTGGCCATCAACACCCTCCTGCCGAGCCTCGGTTCGTGGAAGGCAGGCGAGGAGTGGCGTCCGGTCGAGATGCACGGGCACTACCTCACCGACGAGCAGCTGCTCGTGCGCAACCGGGTCTTCAACGCCAATCCGGGATTCGAGGTGCTGGTCCCATTCCGGCTGGATGACGGCCGCATCTTCGTCGTGGACCGCGGCTGGCTGCCGATCGGCTCGAAGCAGGACACCCCGGATCATGTTCCTGCCGCGCCGACCGGCAACGTGACGGTCGTGGCCCGCCTGCAGCAGAGCGAGCCGATTCTGCCGGGCCGCAGCGCTCCTCGCGGCCAGATTCCGGAGATCAACGCCGCGACCGTGGCATCGATGGCGAAGACGGCAGGCTCCACCTACACCGGCGCGTACGGGCTGCTCGCCAGCGAGAACCCTCCCCCCGCCGAACGCCCTATTGCCGTGCAGGAGCCGGTGATCGACGAGGGGCCGCACCTCTCGTACGCCATCCAATGGATCGCGTTCGCCGTTCTGGCGTTCTTCGGCCTGGTCTGGGCGTACCGCCGCGAGAAGCGGATCAACGCGCTCCCGGTCGGCCAGCGCGCCGCCGCCCGCGAGCCGAAGGCGCGCAGCTCCGACGCGGACGCTGAGGACGCGATCCTCGACAGGGCCGGCATCAGCTGATCGAAATCAGGTCGCTGTATTCGGGGTTCCAGTGGTCTTCCGTGCCCTCGGGCAGGATGAGCACGCGCTCCGGGTTGAGCGCCTCGACGGCGCCCTCGTCGTGCGAGACCAGGACTACGGCGCCGCTGTAGCCCGCCAGAGCGCCCAGAATCTCTTCTCGGCTCGCCGGGTCGAGGTTGTTCGTGGGCTCGTCCAGCAGCAGCACGTTGGCTCCCGAGACGACGATCATCGCGAGGGCCAGACGGGTCTTCTCGCCGCCCGACAGGACGCCCGCAGGCTTGTGTCCGTCATCCCCCGTGAACAGGAACGAGCCGAGCACCTTGCGTGCCTCGGTCTCGTTGAGGGCAGGGGACGCGCTGAGCATGTTCTCGAGCACCGTGCGCTTGACGTCGATGGTCTCGTGCTCCTGGGCGTAATAGCCCACACGCAGTCCGTGCCCGGGCTCGACCTGACCGGTGTCGGGCGCATCGACGCCCGCCAGGATGCGCAGAAGGGTCGTCTTGCCCGCGCCGTTCAACCCCAGCACGACCACCTTCGAGCCGCGATCGATGGCCAGGTCGACGGCGGTGAAGATCTCGAGCGAACCGTAGCTCTTGCTGAGCCCGGATGCCGCGAGCGGCGTGCGCCCGCAGGCCACCGGCTCCGGGAAACGCAGCTTGGCCACCCGATCGGCGACACGCACCTCGTCGAGCCCGGCAAGCATCTTCTCGGCGCGCGCCACCATCTGATGCGCCGCGGCCGCCTTCTCGCCTTCGCACCGAAGCGCGCGGCCTGCAGCTGCAGGGTGCTCGCCTTCTTCTCGACGTTGACCCGCTCCTTCTTGCGGCGGTCCTCATCGGCTTCGCGCTGGCGCAGGTAGTGCTTCCAGCCCATGTTGTAGATGTCGATCACCTGGCGGTTGGCGTCGAGGTAGAACACCTTGTTCACGGTGTCCTCGACCAGGTCGACGTCGTGGCTGATCACGATCACGCCGCCGGCGTAGCTCTTCAGGAACTCGCGCAGCCAGACGACGGAGTCGGCATCCAGATGGTTGGTCGGCTCGTCCAGGATCATCGTGTCGGCCCCCGAGAACAGGATGCGCGCCAACTCGATGCGGCGGCGCTGACCGCCGGAGAGCGTCTTGAGCTGCTGGTCGAGGATCCGGTCGGGCAGCGCAAGGTTGGACGCGATGGAGGCGGCTTCGGCCTCGGCGGCGTAGCCGCCCAGCGCGAGGAACCGGTCTTCGAGCCGCGAGTAGGTAGCCATCGCGGCCTCGCTGGTGGATGCATCTTCGCTGGCCATGTCGAGCGTGGCCTGCCGGATGCCGCTGACCAGCTGACCCATTCCTCGCGCGTCGAGGATGCGGGTGCGGGCGGTGTCGTCGGGATTGCCGGATCGAGGATCCTGCGGCAGGTACCCGATCTCGCCCGTGCGGTCGATGCGACCGCCATTCGGAACCAGTTCGCCGGCCAGCGTCTTCGTCAGCGTCGTCTTGCCGGCGCCGTTGCGCCCGACCAACCCGATCTTGTCGCCCTTGTCGACTCGGAAGCTCACATCTTCCATGAGCAGGCGCGCGCCGACGCGGATCTCGAGGTCATGCACGGCGAGCACGGCGAACGGCCCCTTTCGAGGGATGAGTTCCGACTTTGGAGGATGGCGACAAAGGCCCGAGTGGGCCAGCCCGATAGTCTAACTTTATGACGACCCTCGCCCCGACCGCCCGCCGCGCGGTCCTCGCCGACCGTGTTTTTCCGCGCACTCTTCTGATGGATGTGGTGCTCGTCGTCGCGGGTGCCGCACTAGTGACCGTGCTGGCGCAAGTCGCGATTCCGCTGTGGCCCGTTCCGATCACGGGGCAGACGCTGGCGGTCCTGCTGGTGGGCTCAACGCTCGGAGCGGTGCGGGGCGCGATCTCGATGGTTCTGTATGCGCTGCTCGGCCTCGTCGGCATTCCCGTCTTCAGTGACGGTACGCACGGTGCGAGCGTGCTCTTCGGAGCGACCGGCGGCTACATCATCGGGTTCATCATCTCGGCCGCCCTCGTCGGCTGGCTGGCCGAGCGCCAGTGGGACCGCAAGATCCTGAAGGCGGTCGTCACCTTCGTCGCCGGTTCGGTCGTGGTGTTCGCGGTCGGGCTCCCCTGGCTCGCGGCCGTTCTGCGCACCGACCTGCCCACGACCCTTCAGTACGGCCTCTATCCGTTCATCATCGGCGGCATCATCAAGGCTGCCATTGCGGCCGGCCTGCTGCCGCTCGCCTGGTGGGGCGCCGACCGAATCGCGAAGAAGCGCGCGCTGGAGCACTAGAGCGAAGGCCATTTCTGGCCTTCGCTGCAGGGCCGTTCACGCCCGTGCCAGCGGCGACGCCCGTCTCGGGCGTCGGGTCACGTGAGCGCGGTCGCTAAATGCTGAAGCCTATTGCGCGCATCATGTCGCGGCCGTCGTCAGTGATCCGCTCGGGACCCCACGGCGGCATCCACACCCAGTTCATCCTGAATCGCTCCACGACGCCGTCGAGGGCCTGACCGGTCTGCTCCTCGATCACATCGGTCAGCGGGCAACCGGCACTGGTCAGGGTCATCGAGATGATCAGCGCGTCGTTCTCGTCGTCCCAGGCAAGGTCGTAGATCAGCCCAAGATCGACGACGTTGACGCCGAGTTCGGGGTCGATGACGTCCTTGAGGCTCTCTTCGACCTTGTCGAAGAGTTGCGGTTCGAGCGCGACAGGCATGATCTCAGGCTACGCGCTCAGGCCTCGGCCGGCTGGGGTTCCGAGGTCGACTCCGCGGACGCGCCGTCGACCAGGAAGCGGTCGTAGCCCTCATTCTCGAGGCGCTCGGCGAGCTCGGGTCCGCCCTCCTCGGCCACACGGCCATCGACGAAGACGTGCACGAAGTCCGGGGTGATGTACCGCAGGATCCGCGTGTAGTGCGTGATGAGCAGGATGCCCAACCCGGTGGTGTCGTGCGCGCGGTTGACGCCCTCGGCGACGATCTTGAGCGCATCGACATCCAGCCCGGAATCGGTCTCGTCGAGCACGGCGAACTTCGGCGTCAGCAGCTCGAGCTGCAGGATCTCGTGGCGCTTCTTCTCGCCGCCCGAGAAGCCCTCGTTCACGTTGCGGGAGGCGAACTCCTTGTCCATGCGCAGGTTCTTCATCGCATCGCGGACGGTCATGGTCCAGCCGCGGATCGCCGGCGCCTCGCCCTCGATGGCCGTCTTCGCGGTGCGCAAGAAGTTCGACACCGTCACGCCGGGAATCTCGACCGGGTACTGCATCGCCAGGAACAGCCCGGCGCGGGCGCGGGCGTCGACGGTCATCGCCAGAACGTCCTCGCCATCCAGCGTGATCGAGCCGCCCTCGACCTTGTACCGCGGGATGTCCGGCGATCGTGTACGCCAGGGTCGACTTACCCGATCCGTTCGGCCCCATGACCGCGTGGATCTCGCCCTCGTTGATCGTCAGATCGACACCCTTGAGGATGTGCTTGGTGCCCTGGTCGGTCTCGATGCTGACCTTGAGGTCGGTGATCTTCAATGTGCTCATAGCTGCTCTCCTAAACCGCGAGCTTCGTGCTCGGGTCGACATAGATGTCGCCGTCGATGATCTCGACCGCGAAGACGGGAACCGGCTCGTAGGCCGGCAGGTTGCGGGGCTGGCCATCCGCCAGCCCGAAGGCCGAGCCGTGCGCCCAGCATTCGATGGAGTCGTCTTCGACGAAACCCTCGCTCAGCGAGATCTCGCCGTGGGTGCAGGTGTCGCCGAGGGCGTGCACCTCGCCGGCTGAGTCGCGCACCACGGCGATCGGGACGCCACCGAGTACGACCTTCTTGGCGGATCCCGGCTCGAGTTCATCGAGCCGGAACACCTTCTCGCCGCTCACTGCGCTCCCTCGGGCGCAACCGCTGCCAGTTCGCCTTCCAGCGCGCTCAGCAGGCGGGCTTCGAGCACCGGCTCGCCGATCTTCTGCACGATCTCGCTGAGGAAGCCGAGTACGACCAGTCGGCGCGCCTCCTCTTCGGTGATGCCGCGCGACTGCAGGTAGAACAGGTGCTCGTCGTCGAAACGGCCCGTCGCACTCGCGTGGCCGGCACCGACGATGTCGCCGGTCTCGATCTCGAGGTTCGGGATGCTGTCGGCCCTTGTGCCCTCGCTGAGCACGAGGTTGCGGTTCTGCTCGTAGCTGTCGGTCCCGGGCGCGGTCGGGGCGATCAGCACGTCGCCGACCCAGACCGTCCGCGCTCCCTCACCGTTCAGCGCCCCCTTGTACGTCACGCGGCTGCGAGAATGCGGCGCGTCGTGGTGCACGTAGACGCGTTGCTCGAGGTGCTGCCCGGCATCTGCGAAGTAGACGCCGAACAACTCGGCCTCGGCGCCTTCCTCTGCGAGGTGCGCGGAAGGGTTGACGCGCACGATGCTGCCGCCCAGCGACACGACGAAGTGCTTGAGCCGCGCATTTCGGCCGACTCGGGCGAAATGACTGGCCAGGTGCAGAGCCGTGGCATCCCACTCCTGCAGGCTGACCACCGTCAGGTGAGCGTCGTCACCGACGACGATCTCGACGTTCTCGCTGAGCGTCGCCTCGCCGCGGCTGTCGAGAACGACCAGTCCGCTGCTGTTCGGCGCCGCGGTGATGACGGTGTGCGCGGCTCGCGGGGCGTCGCCCAGCGTGCTGCGCGTGACCGTGAGGGCGGTGTCGACGTCGCCATCGATGCCGATGTGCAGCGCGTTCTCGAAGCTGCTCCAGGCGTTCGCCGCTGCGCGCTCCTCCGGGATGCCCGCCGACCCCACGCGGGCATCGTCACGTGACACCCACTCGACCGAGGTGCCCTCGACCTCCGGGTAGAGGATCGCGTAGGGCAAGCCATCAAGCTCCCCGTCGATCAGCGAGCGGATGCGATCGACCGGGGTGAGCTTCCATTCGGCTTCGAAGCCGGTGACCTCGGGGAAGTCGTCGTGATTGACCGACTTGAAACGCTCGGAACGGGTCTGAACGGGGATGACAGGGCCATCGCTGTGCGCGCGGATACCCAGACGCTCGGCGGCGTCGGTTGATGCCCCTGCCACTAGCCGACCGAGCCTTCCATGCTCATCTCGATCAGTTTGTTGAGCTCGAGCGCGTATTCCATCGGGAGTTCGCGGGCGATCGGCTCGATGAATCCGCGGACGATCATGGCCATTGCCTCGTCTTCGGGCATGCCGCGCGACATCAGGTAGAACAGTTGCTCCTCGCTGACCCGCGACACGGTGGCTTCGTGACCGAGCTGCACGTCATCCACTCGGATGTCGATGGCCGGATAGGTGTCGGAGCGCGACATGGTGTCGACCAGCAGCGCGTCGCAGCGCACCGTGTTCGCCGAGTGGTGCGCATTCTCGGCGACCCGGACCTCTCCGCGGTATCCGGCACGGCCTCCCCCGCGCGCGATCGACTTGGAGACGATCGACGATGTCGTGTACGGCGCCATGTGGATCATCTTGGCGCCGGCATCCTGGTGCTGGCCCGGTCCGGCGAAGGCCACCGAGAGGGTCTCGCCCTTGGCGTGCTCGCCCACGAGGTAGATCGACGGGTACTTCATGGTGACCTTCGAGCCGATGTTGCCGTCGATCCATTCCATGGTCGCGCCCTCGTGCGCGATCGCGCGCTTGGTGACCAGGTTGTAGACGTTGTTCGACCAGTTCTGGATCGTCGTGTAGCGAACGCGCGCGTTCTTTTTCACGATGATCTCGACCACGGCCGAGTGCAGCGAGTCGCTCTTGTAGATCGGGGCCGTGCAGCCCTCGATGTAGTGCACGTAGCTGCCCTCGTCGGCGATGATCAGCGTCCGCTCGAACTGGCCCATGTTCTCGGTGTTGATGCGGAAGTACGCCTGCAGGGGGATGTCGACGTGCACACCGGGTGGCACATAGACGAACGAGCCGCCCGACCACACGGCGGTATTGAGCGCGGCGAACTTGTTGTCGCCGGCCGGGATGACAGTGCCGAAGTACTCCTTGAAGACGTCCGGGTGCTCGCGCAGCGCGGTGTCGGTGTCCATGAAGATGACGCCCTGGGACTCGAGATCCTCGCGGATCTGGTGGTACACCACCTCGGACTCGTACTGGGCGGCCACTCCGCCGACGAGGCGCTGGCGCTCGGCCTCGGGGATGCCGAGCTTCTCGTAGGTCTCTTTGATGTCATCCGGGAGGTCGTCCCAGGTAGCAGCCTGCTTCTCGGTGGAGCGCACGAAGTACTTGATGTTCTCGAAGTCGATGCCGCTCAGGTCGGCACCCCAGGTGGGCATCGGCTTCATGCCGAAGACCTTGAGTGCCTTGAGCCGGTTCTTGAGCATCCACTCGGGCTCGTGCTTCAGCCTCGAGATGTCGGTGACGACCTCGTCCGAGACTCCACGTCGGGCGGAGGCGCCCGCGGTGTCGGAGTCGGACCAGCCGAACTCGTATTGGCCGAGGTTCGACAGTTCGGGTCGGTCGATCAGCACGTCGGACATGGGCTACCTTCTCTCTGCCGCTGCGAACCATTCCGCTCGGACCGGCATTGCGCTGTTGAGCAGCACTGTGTGTTCATAGGCACTGCGCACGCGCCGTTGCGTGGAAATCTGTCTTCGAGTCTACAGGCGCTGCTTGGCGGACGCCGAGGATTCGGGCTGCGCCGAGGAAGCGACGGGAATGCGCAGTGCGAACAACCCGGGCTCGACATCGAGAACGACCCGGATCGCGCCCACCCAGACCAGCGCGGCACCGAGCAGGTGCAGCGCGACGAGAACGGCCGGGATGCCGATCAGCGACTGAACCGCGCCGATGGAGCCCTGCGCCAGCAGCACCACGAGAAGCACGAGCGTCGTGCGCCGTGCGATCGCCGCACCGTGGATTCGCCTGAGTACAAGGGAGAGGGCGAGGGTGAGGCCGACAGCCGCGACCGCGAGCCCGGCGTGCACGAGCACGATCCGTGCCCAGACCTCTGTGCTGTCAGCGCCGCCGATGCGGGGCACGTCGCGGCTGTCGCCCGAGTGCGGGCCTGAGCCCGAGACGATCGTGCCGACGACGACGAGGGCGGCGGTGACCGCCAGCAGCACCCGGGCCAGGGTGGGGGCGATCACACCCGGGCTCTGGCCTGGCGTGCCGGGCCAGCGGGCGCGATGCCAGGTGAGGGTCGCCGTCGCGAGCAGGCCCATCGCGAGGACGAAGTGCAGCGCGACGACCCAGGGGTTCAGGCCGACCAGCACGGTGATCCCGCCCGCCACCGCGTTGAGCACCACCAGCCAGAACATCGACCAGGCGAGTCGGGTCAACGTGCGCCGCCAGGGCTTCTGGAAGCGTGACGCGATGATCGCCCAGCCGACCGCGAAGATCAGCAGCACGGTGACGAGCCGGTTGCCGAACTCGATCAGGCCGTGGATGCCGAGCTCGGGGATCGGCGCGACCGACGACCCCTCGCAGGTCGGCCAGGTCGGGCAGCCCAGGCCGGAGCCGGTGACTCGCACCACTCCCCCGCCGAGCACGACCAGGATGCTCACGACCAGCGCAGCGGAGGTGCTCAAGCGCAGCGCGCGCGAGCCGAGCGTGACGCGCTGGGCGAGCCAGCCGAAGGGTGTGGTCACGCGTCAGTACCTACGGCGCCCACGGCCGGGCCCACGGGAGCGCTCACGGCTGAGCTGCCGGCAGAGGCTTCGAAGGCCGGCGAGAGCGTCTTGCGACGGGTGCTGCCGAACACCCAATAGCGGTACATGAGAAAGCGGAAGGTGGTCCCCAGCACCAGGCCGACGACGTTCGCCGCGATGTTGTCCGCGAGCAAGCTCGTGAACCCCAACGCGTAGTGCGAGACCGCCACGCACGCGACGCCGATGCCGATGCCGACCGCGCCGACGGCGCCGAATTCGAGGAACTCGAGCGCGACGTCGCTCCGGCGTCGATGCCGGAACGTCCAGAAGCGGTTCGCCAGCCAGGCGATGACGGTGGAGATTACGGCGGACACGATCTTGGCTCCGACCGGGCCGGCGAAGAAATGGCCTGTGCCGAAGACGCCCGAGCGGAGGAGGTTGAAGATCCCGACATCGATCGCGAAGCAGATCAAGCCGACCACGCCGAACTTCAGGGCGTAGGCGAGAAGCTGGTTACGCACATAGTCGAAAGCCCTCTTCATGGCCGGTCGGCCTCCCTCGACGTCACTTATAGAATGCTAACCGCTCGGCTGCGGTGCGCTGCTCCGTCGCTCCCCCGCCCCAGGTTCCGCGAGAGGTTCCCACGTGACGCAGCCCTTCGACAACGACGTGGTGGTGATCGGGGGCGGCGGTCATGTCGGCCTCCCGCTGTCGATCGCCCTGGCCGATCGCGGGAGTCGGGTCATCATCTACGACCTGGATGCCACTGCCGTCGACCTGATCAACGCCGGCCGCCTGCCCTTCCTCGAACCGGGCGCCGCGGAGCCCCTTCGCCGAGCGCTGGACTCGGGCGCGCTCCGCGCCACGACCGATGCCTCGGCGGTGGCGACGGCTGAGATCCTCGTCGTGGTCATCGGGACGCCGGTCGACGAGCACCTGAATCCCGATCCCAACGCCATCACTCGTGCTCTCGCCAGCTGCCAGCAGTACTTTCGCGACGGCCAGCTCATCGTGCTGCGCAGCACGGTCTACCCGGGTGTGACGTCGCTGGTCGAGAGGTTCGTCGCCGATCTGGGGCTGTCGATCGACGTGGCCTTCTGTCCGGAACGCATCGCAGAGCACCGGGCCATGGAAGAGCTGTTCACGCTGCCGCAGATCGTCTCGAGCCACAGCCCCGACGGGCGCCGCCGCGCGGCCGCCCTGTTCCGCACCTTGACCGGGACCATCGTCGACCTCGAACCCGAAGAGGCCGAGTTGGCCAAGCTCTTCACCAACACCTGGCGCTACATCAAGTTCGCGGCGGCGAACCAGTTCTACATGATGGCCAACGACCGCGGACTCGACTTCGAACGCATCCGCCAGGGCATCATGCAGGACTACCCGCGCGCCGCCGACCTGCCGGGTGCCGGTTTCGCGGCGGGGCCGTGCCTGCTCAAGGACACCATGCAGCTTGCGGCCTTCAGCGACAACAACTTCGGGCTCGGGCACTCCGCGATGCTGGTCAATGAGGGTCTGCCGCTGTATCTGGTGACCCAGTTGGAGAACCAGGGCGACCTTTCCAGCAAGACGGTCGGCATCCTGGGGATGGCGTTCAAAGGCGGGTCGGACGACATCCGGTCGAGTCTGGCCTACAAGCTCCGCCGCGTGCTCCGGTTCAAGGCTCGCGAGGTGCTGTCGACCGATCCCCTGGTCAGTCCGGCCACCGATCCCTCGCTCCTGCCCCTCGATGAGGTGCTCGAACGTTCCGATCTGCTGATCATCGCGGCGCCGCACCGCGAGTACCGCGACCTGACAGCCGACGTTCCGATCGTCGACATCTGGAACCTTCAGGGCAACGGCGTGCGCACATGACGCCGGCACCGGCTGCGGAGCCGCACCTCACCATCGTCGTGCCCGCATACCAGGAAGGCGAGGACATCCTGCCCGGCCTGAGGCGCATTCTCGCGGCCGTGCAGACCCCTGCTGAGCTCCTCGTGGTGGTCGACTCCGCTGACGACTCGACGGCGGCCCCCGTGCGCGAGTTAGCCGCGACCGAGCCCTCGGTGCGGGTTGCGGTCAACAACTACGGCCGCGGGCCCGCCAACGCGATCCGGTACGGCATCCATCAGGCCGTCGCTCCGATCGTGGTCGTGACCATGGCCGATGGATGCGACGACCCCCGTCAGATCGACGACCTGGCCCGCTTGGTCGATCGTGGTGTCGTCGTGGCTGCCGCGTCGCGTTACATGCCCGGCGGGCAGCAGGTCGGTGGCGGTCGGTTCAAGACCTTCCTCTCGCGCACGGCGGGACGGACTCTGCACGCCTTCGCAGACATCGGCACCCGCGACGCGACCAACTCCTTCAAGGCGTACCGGCGCTCGTTCGTCACTGACGTCGGCATCGACAGCCGCGACGGGTTCGAGATCGGCCTCGAGCTGACGGCGAAGGCGCGGCGGCTCCGCCTGCCGGTCGCTGAGATCCCGACCATCTGGCTGGACCGCGCGAGGGCGAGTCGAACTTCAAGATGCTCAAGTGGCTGCCGAAGTACCTCCGTTGGTACCTCTTCGCCTTCGGCCCGCCGCCTCACGCTTGCCCAATTGGTCGCCAAGACCGCCGCACAAGGAGCCTCATCATGAAGAACGTCGTTCGTCACGGGTTCCGCCGGATTCATCGGCGGCTACATCGTCGAGGAATTGCTGCGCACCGGCTACTCGGTCACCGGCGTCGACAACTACTCGAAGTACGGGCCGGTCAAGAGTCGTACGACATCAACCCGAACTACCGCCTCGTTCCTCGGCGACGTCGCGAACCGAGCTGATGACCGGATTGCGCTCGGAGGCGGACCACTTCATCGCCGGCGCGGCGCTGATCGGCGGGATCACCTACTTCCACACCTACGCGTACGACCTCCTCGCCCAGAACGAGCGGATCATCGCCTCCACGTTGCGACGCCGCGATCGGCGCACGACGAAGGCAGGGGCCCGGCTCGAGAAGGTGACCTACATGTCGTCGTCGATGGTGTTCGAGTCGACGGATCGCTGGCCAACGCAAGGAGGGCGACGAGCGGATTGTGCCGCCGCCGCTGTCGTAGCTACGGATTCCAGAAGCTCGCGGTCGAGTACTTCGCCCGAGCCGCATGGGACCAGTACAAGCTGCCGTACACGATCCTGCGGCCGTTCAACTGCGTCGGGCATCGGCGAGTCGCCGCGCGCTCGGCGACGTCGAGATCGACTCGGGCAACGTCAAGCTCGCGATGAGCCACGTCGTGCCCGACCTCGTCCAGAAGGTGTTCAAGGGCCAGGACCCGCTGCACATCCTCGGCATCGGGCGAGCAGGTGCGGCACTACACCTACGGCGGCGACCTGGCCCGCGGCATCGTGATGACGCTCGATCACCCGGCGGCTCTGAACAACGACTTCAACATCTCGACCGCCGAGGGGCACAGCGTCACGGAGCTGGCCGAGGTCGATCTGGCGCAAGATCAAGGGCCCCGACGTGCCGCTGACGCCTCGTGCACGACGAGGGATTCGAGTACGACGTGCAGAAGCGCGTCCCCGACGGTCACGAAGGCCACGTGACGTGCTGGGTTTCGAGGCGAAGACCACGCTCGAGTACATGCTCGACGAGGTCATCCCGTGGATCGAGAACGCCGTCGCGGAGGGGACGATCTAGTCGCGATGATCGAGAGTGCGGCAGGGCGCGTGCGGACGGCTCTGACCCCGGTCCGGGTCCATCTGGCGTCGCTCGTTACGGGCGCCATCGCCCTGCTCGTGGTCGGGCGGAATCAGTGGTTCTCCTACGACGACTGGGCCTTGCTGCATCCCGCGGTCGACTGGTGGGCGAGCCACCAGGGGCACTGGAGCACGGCGCCGACGCTGCTCTTCCAGTTGCTCAGGGCGACGGTCGGGTTGCACAGCTACCTTCCGTACCTCGCTCTCGCGGTCATCGCACACCTCGCTGTCGTCCATCTGGTCTGGCGCCTCTGTCGGCGAGCCGGCGTGGCGCCCTGGCTGGCGACCGGCTTCGCGGCCGTCACGATCGTTCTGGGATGCGCCGCCGAGAACGTGTTCTGGGCCTTCCAGGTGGGGTTCATGGGAGCGGTCGCGGTCGCACTTGTCGCTGTGCTGCTCGTGGACCGAGCCGCTCTCACCTGGCGTTGGGCCGTCGTAGCGGGGATCCTCGCCGTGCTGGCGCTGACCTTCTCGGGGACGGCGCTGCCCGTGCTCGCCGGTGCCGGCATCCTGAGCTGGATCCGCCGCGGACTCCCCCGCAGCATCGCGATCTTCGCCCCGGCCGCGGCCATCTACCTGGTCTGGTACCTGCTGGAGGCGCGCGGAGCGGCGTCGACGCTCGGGGTGCATGGGATCGGCTTCCTCACGCGCGCTCCGCTCTTCGTCGCGGTCATGTTCGGCGCGGGGTACGGACAGTTCGTGGGCGTCCTGGTGCTCGGGCCCGTCATCGCGGTGGCTCTGCTGGTCTGGCTCTGGCTCGCCCGGCGCCGGTGGCTCGGCCGCGAGGCAGTCGCATACGTCCTGCTCCTGGCCAGCGCGATCTTCGCCGTGCTGACGGCGGTGTCGCGCGGCGGGGGCCAACTGACGGCCGCCGGATCGCAGCGCTACGTGTATTTGATCGTCATGCTCGCCGTGCCCACGATGGCGCTCGACCCTCGGGTGGATCGCGGGCAGGGGCCGGATCGCGCGAGCAGCGGTCGCGCTGGCACTCCTCCTGATCGCGGGCGTGAACGTGACCCTGGCGGTGACGCGCGCGGACGCGCAGGCGGTAACGGAACAGCGCGTGCAGCGCGAATTCTCCGCCGCGGTATCCCTGCTGCGCGACCACCCGCGCGCGGCGCCCCCCAACGCCATGCCGATTCCAGACGTGGCTCCGGATCTGACCGTTGCCGACGTCGAAGCCGACGTCCGGCAGGGGCTGGTGACGACGGTGCCGTTCCGGTCAGCCGACACCGCGGCTGTCTCGGCCTCCCTCACGCGGTGAGCCCGCGCGCCGGCTCAGAACGGGATCGGCAGATGCAGCAGCGGATCGAGCCCGACCGCCAGGAAGACGAGCGTCAGGTAGGTGATGCTGGCGTGGAACACGCGCATCGGCTTGACCTCGCCTGCGCGGATCGCCGACGAGTACAAGCGGTGCGCCTCCAACAGGAACCACGCGCCCGACAGCGCGGCCACCACCGAGTAGAGCACACCCATCGATGCGATCGGGATCAGGAGCAGCGAGCACGCGACCGTCGCCCAGGCGTAGAGCACGACCTGAAGTCCGACTGTCGTGCGACCTCGCACCACGGCCAGCATCGGCACGTTGACTGAGGCGTAGTCCTCCTTGTAGCGCATCGACAGCGGCCAGTAGTGCGGCGGGGTCCACAGGAAGACGATGCCGAACAGGATGACGGGCGCCCAACTCAGCGATCCCGTGACAGCCGCCCAGCCGATCAGCACCGGCATGCATCCTGCCGCCCCGCCCCAGACGATGTTCTGCGGGGTCCGGCGCTTGAGAACCAGCGTGTAGACCAGCACATAGAAGGCGATCGCGGCTGCCGAGAGGATCGCCGCGAGCGGGGTCGTGAAGTACCAGAGCCACGCGATCGACACCACGCCGGTGATCCACGCGAATGCCAGCGCCTCCCCATCCCTCAGCGCACCGGTCACGAGGGGCCGGTTCTGGGTGCGCTTCATCACCCGGTCGATATCCCGGTCGATGTAGCAGTTGAAGGCGTTGGCGGACCCGGCGCTCAGGCTTCCGCCGACGAGAGTGCCGAGCACCAGCCAGAGATTCGGAATGCCGTGCGCCGCCAGCACCATCACCGGCGCGGTGGTCACCAGCAGCAACTCGATCACCCGCGGCTTCGTCAAGGCGACGTAGGCGCCGGCCTTGCGCACGACGCGGGTGCCGAAGGTCGGATTCCGCGGAACGAGCGTTCCGGCGGGGGTCTCGACGGCTCCCTGCATGGCTCCTCAAACGTTTCGGGGTACGAACAAAGTCTAGGCGTCCCCGCCGGCCCCGCGTTTCATCCCGCGGGAGTACTGGGCGTCACCTGCTAGGGCGGCAGGGGGACAAGCAGGTCTACCGCGGTCGTCACTATGCTGGAGGGGCTCGCCGACCGCGAGGCATTCCCCGATGGCTCCCCTTGTCGATCGTGGGTGCCCGCGGTGAGCCGATGACGTCGAATCGGTGAGCGGCTTCCTGCCGGGGCTGTCTCGCCCCGCCAAGCATCGAAAGGGCGACACGCACGTGGCAACACTCTCCTGGGATGACCTGGACGACAAGGCAGTAGACACCGTTCGAGTCCTCGCGGCAGACGCCGTCGAGAAGGTCGGCAACGGGCATCCGGGGACCGCCATGAGCCTGGCTCCCCTGGGCTACCTCCTGTTCCAGAAGGTGATGCGGCGCGATCCGCTCGACGACGCATGGCTCGGGCGCGACCGGTTCATCCTCTCGGCCGGCCACAGTTCGCTGACCCTCTACATCCAGCTCTACCTCGGCGGCTACGGCCTTGAGCTCGACGACCTCGAGAAGCTGCGCACCTGGGGCTCGAAGACGCCAGGCCACCCGGAGTACGGCCACACCGACGGCGTCGAGATCACCACAGGGCCGCTCGGCCAGGGCCTGTCGTCTGCGGTCGGCTTCGCCTATGCCGCCCGGTACGAGCGCGGACTCTTCGACCCGGATGCCGATCCCGGCACCAGCCCCTTCGATCACTTCATCTACACGATCGCCAGCGACGGCGACATCGAAGAGGGCATCACCAGCGAGGCGAGCTCGCTCGCCGGGGTGCAGGAGCTCGGCAACCTGATCGCCTTCTACGACAGCAACCAGATCTCGATCGAGGACGACACCAACATCGCCCTCGACGAAGACACCCGGGCGCGCTACGAGGCGTACGGCTGGCACGTGCAGGTCGTCGACTTCAAGAAGACGGGCCAGTACATCGAAGATCCGCAGGGGCTCTATGACGCCGTTCTCGCCGCTCAGGCCGTGACAGACAAGCCCTCGCTCATCATCGTGAAGACGATCATCGGATGGCCGAGCCCCAAGAAGCAGAACTCGGGCAAGATCCATGGATCGGCCCTCGGCGCCGACGAGGTCCGCGGGCTCAAAGAGGTGCTGGGCTTCGACCCCGAGAAGACCTTCGAGGTGGCGCCCGACGTGCTCGACCGCACCCGCCTGGCCGTCGACCGCGGCGCCGAGGCCCACGCCGAGTGGCAGAAGGGCTTCGACAGCTGGGCGGCAGCCAACCCCGAGCGCAAGAAGCTGCTCGACCGCCTGCTGGCCGAGGAGCTGCCGCAGGGGCTCGAAGAGGCCCTCCCGACCTTCGACGCGGGCACCGATGTCTCGACTCGAGCCGCAAGCGGCAAAGTGATCAACGCGATGGCGCCGCTGATGCCCGAGCTGTGGGGAGGTTCGGCCGACCTCGCCGAGTCGAACTTGACCACGATCCAAGGCGCGACGTCATTCCTGCCCCAGAACCGGTCGACCCACGAGTGGACGGGAACGCCGTACGGCCGCGTGCTGCACTTCGGCATCCGGGAGCACGCCATGGGCGCGATCCTCAGTGGGATCGTGCTGCACGGCAACACCCGCGCCTTCGGCGGCACCTTCCTGACCTTCAGCGACTACATGCGCGGCGCCGTCCGCCTGGCTGCACTGATGGGGGCCCCCGCCATCTACGTGTGGACGCACGACTCGATCGCCCTCGGCGAAGACGGGCCGACCCACCAGCCGATCGAACACCTGACCGCGCTGCGCGCCATCCCGAACCTGGACATCGTGCGCCCCGCTGATGCCAACGAAACGGCATACGCGTGGCTGAACATCCTGTCGCGGCGCACCGGTCCGGCGGGGCTCGCTTTGAGCAGGCAGAACCTGCCGGTGTTCGAACGCGGAGACGGAGACGCGTCGGGAGACACCCTCGCCTCCGCGAAGAACGTGTCCAAGGGCGCGTACGTGCTCGCAGAAGCCGACAACGGCGCACCCGACGTGATCCTGCTGTCGACGGGCTCAGAGGTTCAGATCGCCTTGGATGCCCGCGAACAGCTCAAGAAGGAGGGCATCCACGCGCGCGTCGTGTCGGTGCCGTGCCAGGAGTGGTTCGCCGAGCAGTCCCCCGCGTACCGCGAGTCTGTGCTCCCGAAAGCCGTGAAGGCGCGGGTGTCCGTCGAAGCAGGCATCGCGCTGACCTGGGCGCCGTTCCTCGGCGACGCGGGCCGCAGCATCTCGATCGAGCACTACGGCGCGTCCGCCGACTACAAGACTCTGTATCGCGAGTTCGGCTTCACCACGGAGGCGACTGTCGCCGCCGCCAAGGACTCGATCGCCGCCGCCAACGCCTGAACACACCCGCCACCACAGCCGGCAACACCCCAAGAAACCAGGAATCAGAACCATGGCAGACAGCAAGACAGCAGAACTCTCCGCGATCGGCGTCAGCATCTGGCTCGATGACCTCTCGCGCGACCGCATCGTCTCAGGCGGGTTGCAGCAGCTCATCGACGAACGCAACGTCGTCGGGGTGACCACCAATCCGACGATCTTCGCGGGGGCTCTTGCCAAGGGCAACGGCTACGACAGCAAGGTGGCCGAGCTGGCCGCGGCCGGCACGGCGGTGACGCCCGCGGTGTTCGAGATCATCACCAGCGACGTGGCGGCGGCCTGCGACATCTTCGCGCCGGTGTACGAGCGCACCGGTCACGTCGACGGCCGGGTTTCGATCGAGGTCGAGCCGGGCCTCGCTCATGATGCGGCAGGCACGATCGCGCAGGCGAAGCAGCTCTGGCAGACCGTCGACAAGCCCAATGTGATGATCAAGATCCCCGCGACGATCGAGGGGCTCGAGGCGATCACGGCGGCCACCGCGGCCGGGATCAGCGTGAACGTGACCCTGATCTTCAGCCTCGAGCGTCACCGGGCGGTCATCGACGCCTACCTGACCGGGCTCGAGCAGGCCAAGGCCGCGGGAATCGACCTGTCGACCATCCAGTCGGTCGCCTCGTTCTTCGTATCGCGCGTCGACACCGAGGTCGACAAGCGCTTGGAGGCCATCGGCACCGATGAGGCGCTCGCCCTCAAGAGCCGCGCCGGAGTCGCCAACGCACAGCTCGCCTACCAGCTGTTCGAGCAGCAGTTCGCGACGGAGCGCGCCCAGGCGCTGCTCGCGGCGGGCGCCAGCAAGCAGCGCCCGCTGTGGGCGTCGACCGGCGTCAAGGACCCGCGCCCTGCCCGACACGCTGTACGTCACCGAGCTCGCCGTGACGGGCGTGGTCAACACGATGCCCGAGAAGACACTTGAAGCGACCTTCGATCACGCTCCGCTTCACGGAGACGCCGTGACCGGCTCGTACGCGGATGCCCAGTCGGTGTTCGACCAACTCGCCGCCGTCGGCATCGACTTCGACGACGTGACCGCCCTGCTCGAGAAAGAGGGGGTCGACAAGTTCAACGTGTCGTGGGGACGAGCTGCTCGACACCGTCACCGCCGCGTTGGAGGCCGCGAAGTGACCCTTCGCGTGCACGCCACCGGCGCCGCAGGCGATGCGGTCGCCAACTGGGTGCCCCGGCTGGTCGCCGACGGGGTCGCCAGCGACATCGCGACACAGGATCCGACCTTGTGGGGGCCGGATGCCGAATCGGAAGCGGCGAAGCGGCTCGGCTGGGTCGAAGCGGTCGCCATCTCGCGGCCACTGGTCGAGCCGATCCTCGCGCTGCGCAAGAAGCTGCTGGCCTCCGGTGTCACCCACTTCGTCCTGGGGGGCATGGGCGGATCGTCGTTGGCTCCCGAGGTCATCACCCGCACCTACGGTGTTGCGCTGACGGTGCTCGACTCCACCGATCCCGGTCAGGTGCGCGCGGCCCTCGACGACCGCCTGACCGAGACCGCCGTGATCATCTCGTCGAAGTCGGGGTCGACGCTCGAGACCGACAGCCAGAAGCGCATCTACGAGGAGTATTTCCGCAACGCCGGCATCGATCCGACGGAGCGCATCATCGTCGTCACCGACCCCGGTTCGCCCCTCGACAGCTCGGCGCGCGCCGACGGATATCAGGTGTTCAACGCCGACCCGAACGTCGGCGGCCGCTACTCGGCGCTGACGGCCTTCGGCCTCGTGCCGAGCGGCCTCGCCGGTGCCGACATCGCCAACCTGCTCGACGAGGCCGAGGCCGAGATGTTCGCGCTGGTCTTCGACAAGCCCGACAATCCGGGACTGGTCCTCGGTGCGGCGATCGCCGGCACCTCGCCGCTGAAAGACAAGCTCGGCATCGTCGCGGACGGCACGTCACATCGTCGGTTTCGCCGACTGGGCAGAACAGCTCGTCGCCGAGTCCACCGGCAAGCTCGGCAAGGGCATCCTGCCGGTGGTGCTCGACCTCGACTCCCCCGAGTTGACCGAGAACCTGCCAGACCTTCAGATCGTGCGGCTGGTCGCCGAGGAATCCGAGACGCGCCACGTGCGCACGGGCGAGATCGAGATCTCGGGCAGCCTGGGTGGCCAGATGCTGGTCTGGGAGTACGCGATCGCGGTCGCCGGCATCCTGTTGGGCATCGACCCATTCGACCAGCCCGACGTCGAGGCCGCCAAGGTGGCCGCCCGCGCGCTGCTCGACAACCGTCCGGCGCCGGTCGAGCCGCTCTTCGTCACCGACGAGGGCATCGAGGTGCGTGCGAGCGGCGGACTGACCATCGCCGAACACACCCTCTCGCGGGGCGATCGATGCCCTGCTCGCCGAGCTCGGGCCGGCCGGCTACGTGGCTCTGCAGGCCTACATCGACCGGGTTCACCATCCCGAGTTCGCCGCGCTGCGCGACGTCGTCGCGGCGGCGTCGAAACGGCCGGTGACCTTCGGATGGGGTCCGCGGTTCCTGCACTCGACCGGTCAGTACCACAAGGGGGGTCCCGAGGTCGGGGTGTTCCTGCAACTCACGGCGGAGTACGACGAGGCGCACGACCTGCCGATCCCCGGCAGACCGTTCACCTTCGGTCAGTTCATCCAGGCGCAGGCGGCGGGCGATGCGAGTGTGCTCGCCGACCGCGGTCGCCCCGTGCTCACCCTCACGCTGCGCGACGTCGCGGCCGGAGCCGCCGCGATCACTGCGGCGATCGGCTAGTCGCACGGTCATGACCGTTCAGATCACCAAGGACTTCAATCCCCTGAGGTCGCCGTCCGATCGGCGGCTCAACCGCATCGCCGGTCCGAGCGCCATCGTCATCTTCGGCGTCACCGGCGACCTGTCGCGCAAGAAGCTGATGCCGGCGGTCTACGACCTCGCCAACCGCGGCCTGCTGCCCCCCGGGTTCGCCCTGGTCGGCTTCGCGCGGCGCGACTGGGAGGACGAGGATTTCGAGCAGGTCGTCTACGAGAACGTCAAGTCGCATGCGCGCACTCCCTTCGACGAAGATGTCTGGAAGCAGCTCAAAGAGGGCATCCGCTTCGTTCAGGGTGAGTTCGACGACGATGCGGCATTCGATCGGCTCAAAGAGACCCTGCACGAGTTGGATGAGGTCCGAGGGACGATGGGCAACCATGCCTTCTACCTCTCGATCCCGCCCAAGTCGTTCCCGCTGGTCACCGAGCAGCTGAAGCGCTCGGGCCTGGCCGATCCGCAGCCAGGCCAGTGGCGGCGCGTGGTCATCGAGAAGCCGTTCGGCTCCGACCTCAAGACGGCACGGGAACTGAACAACGTCGTCGAGTCGGTGTTCCCGGCCGATGCGGTGTTCCGGATCGACCACTACTTCGGTAAGGAGACGGTTCAGAACATCCTGGCGCTGCGGTTCGCCAACCAGCTGTATGAGCCGATCTGGAACGCGAACTACGTCGACCACGTGCAGATCACCATGGCCGAAGACATCGGAGTGGGCGGCCGGGCCGGCTACTACGACGGCATCGGCGCGGCGCGCGACGTCATCCAGAACCACCTGCTGCAACTGCTCGCCCTGACGGCCATGGAAGAGCCGGTGTCGTTCGACGCCGCCGACCTGCGCGCCGAGAAGGAGAAGGTGCTGTCTGCCGTCCATCTGCCGAGCGATCTGGGCACGGCGACGGCCCGCGGCCAGTACTCATCGGGCTGGCAGGGTGGCCAGCGGGTGCTCGGCTTCTTGCAGGAAGACGGCATGAGCCCCACCTCGACCACCGAGACCTACGCCGCGCTCAAGCTCGAGATCAACACGCGCCGGTGGGCGGGGGTGCCGTTCTACCTGCGGGCCGGCAAGCGGCTCGGGCGTCGGGTGACCGAGATCGCGGTGGTGTTCAAACGCGCGCCTCAGTATCTCTTCGCCGCGTCCCAGACCTCCGCGCTCGGCCAGAACGCACTCGTCATCAGGGTGCAGCCGGACGAGGGCGTCACGATCCGCTTCGGTTCCAAGGTGCCGGGCGCCGGCATGCAGGTGCGCGACGTCACGATGGACTTCGGCTACGGCCACGCGTTCACCGAAGCCAGCCCCGAGGCCTACGAGCGGTTGATCCTCGACGTGCTGCTGGGTGACCCGCCCCTGTTCCCGCGCCACCAGGAAGTCGAGCTCAGCTGGAAGATCCTCGACCCGATCGAGGAGTACTGGATGACCCAGGGGCAACCCGAGCAGTACAAGCCGGGCACCTGGGGCCCCGCGTCTGCCGATGAGATGCTGGCGCGCGACGGACGCGTCTGGAGGCGGCCATGATCGTCGATCTGCCGGACACCACGACCAGTGCGGTGTCGAAGGCCCTGGTGAAGATCCGCGAAGAGGGCGGAGCAGTGGCTCTCGGGCGCGTCCTGACCCTCGTGATCGCCACGCCGCTCGGCGAAGAGGAAGAGGCCATCGAGGCCGCAAACGACGCCTCTCGTGAGCACCCGATGCGCGTCATCGTGCTCTCGAAGAATCCCGATCCGAAAGCCGAAGAAGATCCGCGGCTCGACGCGCAGATCCGTGTCGGAGGCGACGCGGGCGCGAGCGAGGTCATCGTGCTGCGCGCGTACGGCGCCACGGCCTCCGACGAAGAGGGCCTCGTCACGAGCCTGTTGCTGCCCGACGCGCCCGTCGTGGTCTGGTGGCCGAGCCACGGCCCGGCGGAACCCAGCACCTCGCCCCTCGGCAAGATCGCACAGCGTCGGATCACGGATGCCGCCGAAGCACCGAACCCCGTGCAGGCTCTCAAGCACCTGGGCGCGCACTACGCACCCGGTGACACCGACTTCGCCTGGACCCGCCTGACGCTGTGGCGCGCCCAGCTCGCCGCGGTGCTCGATCAGCCGCCGTTCGAGCCGGTGACCGCGATCGCCGTCAGCGGCTCGTCCGACTCCCCGTCGACCGAGCTTCTGGCCGCGTGGTTGCAACTCGCGCTGAAGGTCAAGGTGACCATGGAGATCACCAGTCCGGTGCACGGGTCCAGCGGCATCCACGGCGTGCGCCTCGAGCGCGCATCGGGTGTGATCGATCTCGAGCGCGTCACGCCCGCGGTCGCGACCCTGGTGCAGCCCAACCAGCCCACCCACGACGTCTCGCTTCCGCGCCGGAATCTGCGCGACTGCCTGGCCGAAGAGTTGCGCAGGCTCGACCCCGACGACCTGTTCGGCGACGTCGTTCAGCGCGGAGTTCCGCAGTTGGACGCCCCCGCCCCACGCAGCGCGAAGACCAGGTCGGGAAGGGGCGCATCGTGAGCAATGAGCGGCGGGTGCTCGTGCATCCCGACAAGCAGGCTCTGGCCGGCAGTGTGGCCGCGCGGTTCATCACGAAGATCGTGGATGTGCTCGACGATCTGGGTGAGGCGAACGTCTGCCTGACCGGCGGCACCATGGGCGCAGCCGTGCTCGCGGCGATCAACGACTCCCCCGCACGCGACAGTGTCGACTGGAGCCGCATCACCTTCTGGTGGGGCGACGAGCGCTACCTGCCGATCGGCGATCCCGAACGCAACGACACCCAGTCACGAGCCGCGCTGCTCGATCACCTGAGGCTGGATGCCGCGCAGATCAAGTCTCCTCCCGCCCCCGACGAGCAACCCGACATCGAGCAGGCGGCCGCGCTACTACGAGCAGGAGCTCGCCGACGCTGCGGACGGCGGGGCACGCTACCCGCGTTTCGACATCACCTTCCTCGGGGTCGGGCCCGACGGGCACATCGCTTCGCTCTTCCCCGACCACGCTGCCGTGCACGAGACCGAGCGAGTCGTGGTCGCCGAGACCGACTCCCCCAAGCCGCCGCCCGAGCGGCTGAGTCTCACGCTGCCGGTGATCAACTCGTCAGACCGCGTCTGGTTGGTGCTCTCCGGTGCCGACAAGGCATCGGCTCTGGGCTTGGCGCTGGCGGGAGCGAACATCAACGACGTCCCCGCAGCGGGCGCCCAGGGGCGCAAACGCACCGTGTTCTTCGTCGACCAGGATGCCGCCGCGGAGGTTCCCGAGAACCTCATCGCGCCGTCGTACTACTGGACGTCTGCCGACGACGCCTCGGAGTAACTACTTCGCGCTCGCTGCGTCGCCGCCGTGACGCGCCCGCAACTGCTCGAGAGCCTCATCGAGGAGCTGCTCCGCCTCTTTCTCGGAGCGCCGCTCCTTGACGTACGCCAGGTGCGTCTTGTACGGCTCCATCTTGGCGAGCTGCGGGGGGTTGTCCTTGTCGCGGCCTGCGGGCAGGCCCGAGTTCGGGCTGTCGATGATGTCGGGGATCTCCTCGTCGGGCAGGTTCGCCGCGAAGTACCGCACGGTCTCGTTGCCGAGGGCGTCCCAGTACGAGATGCTCACGCGCTCGGCGTGATACCCGCGGTCCTGCTCACCCATCGGACCGGATCCGACTCGCGATCCTCGGATCGCGCTGCCGCCTGATGCCATCTGTTTTTCCTTAAGCCGGCGCTGGCCTGTTGGTTCTCGGGCTTTCAGGCCGAGAACTTGACGATGAGACCGAGCACCACGATGCTCGAGATCCAGACCAGGCCCAGGATGACCGTGATGCGGTTCAGGTTGCGCTCGGCAACGCCGGATGCGCCGAGGTTCGACGTGACGCCGCCCCCGAACATGTCGGAGAGCCCGCCGCCGCGTCCGCGGTGCAGCAGGATCAGCAGCGTCAGCAGCAAGCTGGTGACGCCAAGGATCACCTGCACGATGACCTGGAAAGAATTTCCACGACTGTCCCTATCTGGCTTTGGATGTGCCCTGAACAGTCTACGTGCCGACGTGCTGCTGGTAGCGCACGATCGACGAGAACTCGTCGAGCAGCAGGCTCGCGCCACCTACCAAGGCTCCGTCGATGTCCGACTCGCGCATGAACCCCGCGATGTTGGAGGCCTTCACAGAACCGCCGTAGAGGATGCGGGTGGCGGCTGCGGCCTCGTCCCCCAGTAGCTCGGCGATCACGCCTCTGAGCGCCGCAGCAGACCTGCTGAGCCTGTTCGCTGGTCGCCGCCTGGCCGGAACCGATCGCCCAAACCGGCTCGTAGGCGACCACGACCTGCTTGCCCTTCGCGGCTCCACCGAGTGCGATCCGCAGCTGCGCGACCGGCACGGCGCTCGGGCCGTGGGTCTCGAGGTCGTCGGCTGTCTCGCCGACGCAGACGATCGGCACGAGATCGTGGCGATGCGCGGCGGTCACCTTCGACGGCGACCAGTTCGTCGGTCTCACCGTGGTACTGCCGGCGCTCGGAATGCCCGATGATCACGTAGCTCGAGTCGAGCGCCTTGAGGAACGCGCCCGAGATCTCGCCGGTGTACGCGCCGCTGTCGTGTTCCGAGAGATCCTGCGCTCCGAACGCGATCGGCAGATCGTCGGCGTTCACGAGGGTCTGCACGCGAGCGCAGGTCAGTGAATGGCGGGAAGACCGCCACTTCGACGTTGGCGGCGTCGTGACGCGCGTCCCTGAGGGTCCAGGCGAGCTTCTGCACGAACGCGATCGACTGGAGGTGGTCGAGGTTCATCTTCCAGTTGCCCGCGATCAAGTGGCGTCCTGCCTGTCGCGCCGTTGGTCACTGCCATCCGAGCACCTCCAGGCCGGGAAGTTCCTTGCCCTCGAGGAACTCGAGGCTCGCGCCGCCACCGGTCGAGATGTGGCCGAACTGGTCATCGCGAGAATCCGAGTTGGCGCACGGCCGCTGCCGAGTCGCCGCCGCCGACGACGCCGAGCCCGGTCACGCGGGTCAGGGCCTCGGCGACGGCCCGTGTTCCCGCTGCGAACGGGCTCGAACTCGAAGACGCCCATCGGACCATTCCAGAAGACGGTCGTCGAGCTCTCGATCAGCTCGGCGAACCGCGCGCGCGGTCTCGGGGCCGATGTCGAGGCCGATCCCGCTCGCTCCGAACACGGGTGCTCTCGATCGCATCGGCGGCAGCGACCACGTGCTCGGCGTCGGCGCCGAAATGCGACGCGACGACGACATCCGTCGGGATGACGAGCTCGACCCCTCGCTCTGCGGCCTCCGCCAGATAGCCCTTCACCGTGTCGAGCTGGTCGGCGTCGAGCAGGCTCTTGCCGATCTTGTGGCCCTGAGCGGCCAGGAAGGTGAAGAGCATCCCGCCGCCGATCAGCAGGCGGTCGACCTTCGGCAGGAGGGCGTCGATCACGCCGAGCTTGTCGCTGACCTTGGAGCCGCCGAGAACCACGGTGTACGGGCTTCGCGGGGTCACGGGTCAGCTTCTCGAGCACGCCCAGTTCCGTTTCGACCAGGCGACCCGCAGCAGACGGGAGCATTTGGGCGAGCTCGTAGACGCTGGCCTGTTTGCGGTGTACGACGCCGAAGCCGTCGGAGACGAACGCGTCGCCGAACTGCGCCAGCTTCTTCGCGAACTTCTCACGTTCGCTGTGGTCTTTCGAGGTCTCATCGCCGATCGAACCGCAGGTTCTCGAGCAGAGCCACCTGACCCTGGTCGAGCGCGTGGACGGTGTCGTGGGCCTCGTCGCCGACCGTATCGCCCGCGAAGGCGACCGGCGCACCGAGAAGCTCGCCGAGCCGAGTCGCCACCGGCGCGAGGCTGTACGTGGCGTCGGGCTTGCCATCTGGCCGCCCGAGGTGCGAGATCGCGATGACCTTCGCCCCCGCTTGAGTCAGCTCCTGAATGGTGCCGACCGACGCGCGGATGCGCCCGTCATCCGTGATGATCCCGTTGTCGAGCGGAACGTTCAGATCGCAGCGGACAATGACCCGCTTGCCGAGCAGATTGCCCAACGACTCGATCGTGCGGAGGGTCACGAGCGCGCTCTAGAGCTTGTCGGCGACGTACTCGGTGATGTCGACGAGGCGGTTGGAGTAGCCCCATTCGTTGTCGTACCACGACGCGACCTTCACCGTATTGCCGATGACCTTGGTCAGTCCCGCGTCGAAGATCGACGAGTGCGGGTCACCCTGGATGTCGGACGACACGATCTGGTCTTCGGTGTACTTGAGGATGCCCTTCAACGGACCTTCGGCAGCCGTTCTTGTACGCGGCGTTGATCTGGTCAACGGTCACCGGAGTCGAGGATTCGAGCGTGAGGTCGGTGATCGAGCCGGTGATGACCGGCACCCGCAGCGCGTAGCCGTCGAGCTTGCCGACGAGCTCCGGGATGACCAGGCCGATAGCCTTTGCGGCACCGGTCGACGTGGGGATGATGTTGGCGGCCGCAGCACGCGCACGACGCCAGTCGCTGTGCGGGCCGTCCTGCAGGTTCTGGTCGGCGGTGTACGCGTGGACCGTGGTCATCAGACCGCGCTCGATGCCGAACTCGTCCATGAATACCTTGGCCAGCGGAGCGAGGCAGTTCGTGGTGCAGGAGGCGTTCGAGATGATGTCGTGGGTCGACGGGTCGTATGTGCCCTCGTTGACTCCGAGCACGAGCGTCGCGACATCGTCTCCGGACGCGGGCGCGGAGATGATGACCTTCTTGGCTCCGGCTTCGATGTGCTTGCGCGCGTCGGATGACTTGGTGAAGCGGCCGGTCGACTCGATGACCAGGTCGACGCCGAGTTCGCCCCACGGGAGAGCGGCGGGGTCTCGCTCGGCGAGGACCTTGATCGACTTGCCGTTAACGACGATGCTGTCGCCGTCGACCTCGACGGTGGCGTCCAGGCGGCCGGCGACCGTGTCGTACTTCAGAAGGTGGGCAAGCGCGGCGGGGTTGTCCAGGTCGTTGACCGCGACGATCTCGAGGTCGCTGCCCTTCGCGAGCGCGGCACGGAAGAAGTTACGACCGATCCGGCCGAAGCCGTTGATCCCGATCTTGACTGACACAGATTCTCCTTGGGGTGGCGCGGTGGCGAGCGCCGGAAATGATGTGGTGGGAAATGGCAGCGGCCGGGGGCTTGGGTCCCCGGCCGCGATGCCGTTACGACAGTAGCAGCAGGCCTTCGGTCTTCTCGCGCGCGGTGGTGAAGCGCAGCGGCCGCGTTCTCCCAGTTGGCAATGTTCCAGAACGCCTTGACGTAGTCGGCCTTCACGTTGACGTAGTCGAGGTAGAAGGCGTGCTCCCACATGTCGAGCTGGAGCACGGGGATGGTGCCCATGGCCGAGTTGGCCTGCTGGTCGAAGAGCTGCTGGATGATGAGCTGCTTGCCGATCGGATCCCAGCTGAGCACGCCCCATCCGGAGCCCTGGATGCCCATGGATGCCGCCGTGAAGTGGGCGACGAACTTGTCGAAGGAACCGAAGCCGTCGTCGATGGCCGAGGCGAGCTCGCCGGTGGGCTTGTCGCCACCATCCGGGCTCATGTTGGTCCAGAAGATCGAGTGGTTCACGTGACCGCCGAGGTTGAACGCGAGGTCTTTCTCGAGCTTGTTGACGTTGCCAAGATCGCCCGAGTCGCGGGCCTCGGCGAGCTTCTGCGAGCGCGGTGTTCGCGCCCGTCACATAGGCGGCGTGGTGCTTGTCGTGGTGGAGCTCCATGATCTTCGCGCTGATGTGCGGTTCGAGAGCCGCGTAGTCGTACGGAAGGTCGGGGAGCGTGTAGTCAGCCATCGATGTTCTCCTAGCGTTTTCGATTCCAAAGGGCGGAGTCGTGCGGCCCCCGGGTGACTCATTCAGTCTATTGAGGACAACCGGACAGCAACCTCCGTCCTTCCCGTGAGGAAGAGGTCAGCACACTGTCAGTCCAGGTCGTCCGGCAGTCCGTGGTCGGTGCCCGGCAGACCGTGGTCGGCGGCGTGCTTGTCGGCCATGGCCAGGAGGCGGCGGATGCGGCCCGCCACGGCGTCCTTGGTCATCGGCGGGTCGGCGTGGTGCCCGAGCTCATCCAGGCTGGAGTCGCGGAAGCGCAGACGCAACTCCCCCGCGTACCGCAGGTGATCGGGAACCTCCTCGCCGAGCAGCTCGAGCGCGCGCTCCACCCGGGAGCAGGCCGCAACCGCCGCCTGCGCGGATCGGCGCAGGTTGGCGTCATCGAAATTCACGAGCCGGTTCGCGGTGGCACGCACTTCGCGGCGCTGCCGCAGCTCTTCCCACGCGGTCAGGCTGCGCTCGGCGCCCATCAGTTTGAGCATCGCGCCGATGGCTTCGCCGTCGCGGATGACCACGCGGTGCACCCCGCGCACCTCGCGCGCCTTGGCCGAGATCTTCAATCGACCGGCGGCCCCGACCAGCGCCATCGCGGATTCATTGCCCGGGCAGCTCACCTCGAGGGCGGCCGAGCGCCCCGGGTCGGTCAGCGACCCGTGTGCCAAGAACGCCCCCCGCCAGACCGCGGCGAGCTCCTCTCGCGAGCCCGTCGTCAGTCGGTTCGGAAGCCCGCGCACCGGACGGCGACGTGCGTCGAGCAGCCCCGTCTGGCGGGCGAGCGTCTCTCCGCCGTCGATCACCCGCACCAGGTAGGTGCTGGTGCGGCGCAGGTTGCTGCCGGAGATGACGGAGACCTCACTGCGGACGCCGTACAGTTCGGCCAGGTCTTTGCGCACGCGCCGGGCGATCTGCGGCGAGTCCAGCTCGGACTCGACGGCGATCCGGCCCGAGATGATGTGCAGTCCGCCCGAGAAGCGCAACAGCGCCGCCAGTTCGGCGGCTCGCACCGTCGTCTTGCCGACCTCGACGCTGGCGAGCTCTTCTTTCACGTCGGCGGTCAATGCCACGCGGTCTTCCTTCTTCCGGTCTACTCGCGACCGAGGTCGCGGTGGCGCACATTGACGGTGACCGCCGGCAACTCGCGCAGGCGGCGCCCCAGTTCTTCTGCGATAGCGACCGAACGGTGCTTGCCGCCCGTGCACCCCACAGCGATCGTAGCGTGCCGCTTGTTCTCCCGACGGTATCCGCTGAGCACCGGAGCCAGGGCCGCGGCGTACGCGTCCACGAACTCGAGCGCCCCCTCGGCGCCCAGCACGTACTCGCGCACCGGCTCATCGAGTCCGCTCTGATTGCGCAACTCGGGCACCCAGAACGGGTTCGGCAGGAAGCGCGCGTCGGCGACGCTGTCGGCGTCGGATGGCAGCCCGTACTTGAACCCGAAACTGACGACCGTGACCCGGGTGGCGTCGCCATCCTCAGAGAACTGCTCGGCGACGACGGTGGCCAGCTGATGGATGTTGAGATCTGAGGTGTCGATGACCAGGTCGCTCTGCGATCGGAGCTCGGCCATCCTGGTGCGTTCTTCGGTGATGCCGTCGAGCAGGGTGCCGTCGCCCTGCAGCGGATGCGGCCGCCGCACCTGCTCGAAACGTCGCACCAATGCGGCGTCGGTCGCGTCGAGGAAGACCACCCGGACGCTCGCATTGTTGCGAAGCGATTCGAGCGCAGCCTGCACATCGGCGAACAGCTTGCCCCCGCGCACGTCGACGATCGCGGCCACCTTCGGGATCGCGTCACCGCTGTGCTCCGAGAGGTCGACCATCGGGCGCAGCATCTGCGGCGGAAGGTTGTCGACCACGTACCATCCGAGGTCTTCGAGCGCGTTGCCGACGGTCGAGCGACCGGCACCTGACATCCCCGTGACGACCAGCATCTCGCGGCGCGCGCTGTCTGTCATGGGTTCGTCAATCGTCCGATGCTGCCGTCTCACCAGGCTCGGTCGGGTGGTCCGAGTCAGTACTCAGCCTAGCGACGATGGCTTCGGCGAGAGCGGGGCCGATCCCGCGGACCTCACCGATCTGATCGGGCGTCGCTGCCTTGAGACGTTTCACCGAACCGAAGTGCTTGAGCAGCACCTTGACTCTGGCCGGCCCGAGGCCCGGAACCTCGGCCAGCACAGAGCCGATGTCGTTCTTGCGCTTGGCGCGCTGGAAGGTGATCGCGAAGCGGTGAGCCTCGTCGCGGATGCGTTGCAGCATGAACAATGCCTCGCTGTTTCGCGGAAGGATCACCGGGAAGTCGTTGCCGGGCAGCCAGATCTCCTCGAGTCGCTTGGCCAGACCGCAGATCGGGATGTCGTCGATGCCGAGCTCGGCCAGCGTGCGCGCCGCCGCCTCCACCTGGGGTTGGCCGCCGTCGACGATGATCAAGCCGGGACGATACGCGAAGCGGCGGCGCCGCCGCTCGGCAGCTGTCCCCTCCTCGTCGCCGAGGACGGCTCCCGTCCTCGGTCTCGGGTTCAGCTTCCTCGACGCCCGAGATGTCGTCGTCCTCGAGGTGCGAGAGACGGCGGGTCAGCACCTGGTGCAGCGACTCGAGGTCGTCGGCGTAGCCGTTCACCGCGAACTTGCGGTACGCGCTCTTCTTAGGCAGGCCGTCTTCGAAGACCACCATCGACGCCACGATGTTGGTGCCGCCGAGATGCGAGACGTCGTAGCACTCCATGCGCAGGGGGGCCTCGGCGAGTCCGAGCGCATCCTGGATGTCGTTGAGAGCCTGAGTGCGAGCGACGTAGTCCGACGATCGGCGGCTCTTGTAGAGCATGAGCGCCTGTTTGGCGTTGAGGGTCGCTGTCTGGAGCACGGCCGCCTTGTCGCCGCGCTGAGCGGTGCGCAGGGCCACCGCTCCTCCGCGCGGCCGCATCGCGGCGAGCCACTTCTCGAGCGCTGTCGCGTCGTCGGGCAGGGCGGGCACGATGATCTCACGTGGCGGCGGTTCGCTCTCATATGCGCTTTCGAGCATCTGCTCGACGAGCTCGCCGGTCGTCACCGCGATCTCCTTGTCGACCACCCAGCTGCGCACTCCTCGCACCCGGCCGCCCCGGATGACGAACTGCTGCACCGCTGCCGCCAGCTCGTCCTCTTCGATGCCGAACACATCCGTGTCGACGCCGTCGGGCAGCACGACGGCGCTCTTCTCGAGCACGTTCTCGAGAGCCTGGATGCGGTCGCGAAGCCGGGCGGCCTGCTCGTACTCGAGGGCGGCGCTGGCCTCCTTCATCTCGCGCTGGAGCCGCGTGATCACCGTCCGATCGTGACTGGCCATGAAGGTCACGAACTGGTCGACGATCTCGCGGTGCTGTTCGATGGTGACCTTCTGCGAGCACGGTCCACCGCATCGCCCGATCTGGCCGGCGAAGCATGGCCGGCCGCTCGCCATCGCCTTGGCGTAGCTCGAATCCGAGCAGGTACGGATCGGGAACGCCTTCACCATCAGCTCGATGGTCTCGCGCACGGCCCAGATCTTGGGATAGGGCCCGAAGTACCGCGCGCCCGGGATGCGGTGGTTGCGAGTGACCATGACCCGCGGCGCCTCGTCCGCCATGGTGATCGCCATATACGGGTAGGTCTTGTCGTCGCGGAACTTGACGTTGTATGGCGGGTCGAACTCCTTGATCCAGGTGTATTCGAGTTGCAGCGCCTCGAAGTCGCTGCCGACCACTGTCCACTCGACCTGGTTGGCGCTGAGCACCATGTGCCGGGTGCGCTGGTGCAGGCTACGGAGCGGTTGGAAGTAGTTGCTGAGCCGTTGGCGCAGGTTGATGGCCTTGCCGACGTAGATGACGCGACCGGATGCGTCACGGAATCGATACACGCCAGGCTGCGTCGGGATCTCGCCCGATTTGGGCTTCCAGTCCTTCGGGTCGGACAGGTGCTCGGGGCGCCCTACTCGACCGGTCATGCCACTGGATGCACGGCCACCGGGGCCGGTCCCGCCGGCCGTGCGGCCCTCGACGAACCCGGCCACCTCAGCCGGCCTTCTCGCTGCGACCCTGCCCTGTCGATTCCGACTCGAGCAGTTCGCGCAGGAACAGGCCGGTAAAGCTCTGCGGCATCTTGGCCAGCTGCTCAGGGGTGCCGGTCGCGATGACCTCGCCGCCGCCTGATCCGCCCTCGGGGCCGAGATCGATCACCCAGTCCGCCGACTTGATCACGTCGAGGTTGTGCTCGATCACGATCACCGTGTTGCCCTTGTCGACCAGCCCGTTGAGCACGAGGAGCAGCTTCCGCACGTCTTCGAAGTGCAGACCCGTGGTCGGCTCGTCGAGCACATAGACGGTGCGGCCGGTGGACCGCTTCTGCAGTTCGGTCGCGAGCTTGACGCGCTGCGCCTCGCCGCCGGAGAGGGTCGTCGCGCTCTGGCCGAGGCGCACATAACCGAGCCCGACATCCACCAGAGTCTTCAGGTAGCGGTGGATCGCGCTGATCGGTTCGAAGAATTCGGCCGCCTCGCTGATCGACATCTGCAGCACTTCGGCGATGTTCTTGCCCTTGTAGTGCACCTGGAGCGTGTCGCGGTTGTACCGCGCTCCCCCGCACACCTCGCATGCCACGTAGACGTCGGGCAGGAAGTTCATCTCGATCTTGATCGTGCCGTCACCTGCGCAGTTCTCGCAGCGCCCGCCCTTGACGTTGAAGCTGAATCGGCCGGGCTGGTAGCCACGAGCTTTGGCTTCGATCGTCTCGGAGAACAGCGTGCGCATGCGGTCGAAGACGCCCGTGTAGGTCGCGGGATTCGACCGCGGAGTGCGGCCGATCGGCGCCTGGTCGACGTGCACCACCTTGTCGAGCTGCTCGAGGCCGGTGACGCGCTTGTGCTTGCCCGGCACCTGCTTGGCACCGTTGAGCTGGTTGGCGAGCACCTTGTAGAGGATGTCGTTGACCAGGCTGGACTTGCCGGATCCGCTGACGCCGGTGACCGCAACGAACGCGCCGAGCGGGAAGCTCACGCTCACGTCGCGCAGGTTGTTGGCCCTGGCTCCCTCGACCGTGATCTGCCGCTTCTTGTCGATCGGGCGGCGCTTGGTGGGCAGCTCGATCGACCGACGCCCCGCGATGTAGTCGCCGGTGAGCGAGCGGTGGTTGTTGAGCAGCGAGGCGTAGTCGCCCGAATGCACGACCTCACCGCCGTGCTCGCCCGCGCCAGGGCCGATGTCGACGATCCAGTCGGCGGTGCGGATGGTGTCTTCGTCGTGCTCGACGACAATCAGGGTGTTGCCGAGATTCTTGAGCTTGACCAGTGTCTCGATCAGCCGTCGGTTGTCGCGCTGATGCAGCCCGATGCTGGGCTCATCGAGAACGTAGAGCACGCCGGTCAGGCCGGAGCCGATCTGCGTCGCCAGCCGGATGCGCTGCGCCTCCCCGCCCGACAGGGTCGCCGCCGCGCGCGCCATCGTCAAGTACGAGAGCCCCACCTCGAGGAGGAATTCGAGCCGCAGCCGGATCTCGCGCAGCACCTGCACCGCGATCTTCGCCTCGCGCGGGGTGAGTTCGAGCGCATCCATGAAAGCATGCGCATCGGCCAGGCTGAGCTCGGAGACGGCCGAGATGCTGTGGCCGGCCACGGTAACCGCGAGCACTTCGGGCTTCAGCCGCTGGCCATCGCAGACCGGGCACGGGATCTCGCGCAGATACTCGCTGTAGCGCTGCTGGGTCCACTCGCTGTCGGCCTCGAGGTACTTGCGCTCGATGTAGGGCATGACCCCCTCGAAGCCGGTCGAGTACTTCATGGTGCGCCCGTAGCGGTTCTTCCACTGCACCTGCACCTGGAAGTCGTTGCCGCGCAGGATGGCCTCCTGCACCTCGGGCTTCAGCTTGCCCCACGGGGTGTCGAGGTCGAAGCCGAGATCGCGGCCGAGGCCCTCGAGCAGGCGCTGGAAATAGCTGTACATGCCCTTGCCGCCCTGGTTCCACGGCAGCACGACGCCTTCGTTCAGCGTGAGGCTCGGATCGCCGATCAGCAGCTCGCCGTCGACCGCCATCTTGGTGCCCAGTCCCGAGCATTCCGGGCAGGCCCCGAAGGGCGCGTTGAACGAGAAGGTGCGCGGCTCGATCTCGGTCAAGGCGATCGGGTGGCCGTTCGGGCAACTCAGTTTCTCGCTGAAGGTGCGGAACGCCGCATCCCCCTCGAGGTCGACGAAGTTGATCATCACCAGGCCGTCAGTGAGCCCGAGCGCGGTCTCGATCGAGTCGGTCAATCGGGTCAGCAGGTCATCGGATGCGACCAACCGGTCGACCACGACGGCGATGTCGTGCTTGATCTGCTTCTTGAGCACGGGCGGTTCGGTGAGCTGGATCAGCTCACCGTCGACCAGCGCACGCGAGTAGCCGCCGGCCGCGAGTTCTTTGAACAGATCGACGAACTCGCCCTTCTTCTGCGAGATCATCGGCGCGAGCACCTGATAACGGATGCCGGCCTCAAGCTCCATGAGCTGATCGGCGATCTGCTGCACGGTCTGGCGCTGAATGGGTTCGCCGCACACGGGGCAGTGCGGAATGCCGATACGCGCCCACAGCAGGCGCATGTAGTCGTAGATCTCGGTGATGGTGCCGACGGTCGAGCGCGGGTTGCGGTTGGTCGACTTCTGGTCGATCGAGACGGCGGGACTCAGGCCCTCGATGAAGTCCACGTCGGGCCGGTCGACCTGCCCGAGGAACTGGCGCGCATACGCCGAGAGCGACTCGACATAGCGGCGCTGACCCTCGGCGAAGATCGTGTCGAAGGCGAGACTCGACTTGCCAGACCCTGATAGACCTGTGAACACGACCAGGGAGTCACGAGGGATCTCGAGATCGACGTTCTTGAGGTTGTGGACCCGAGCACCACGAACGCTCAGCTTCTGGGAACCGCGCACCTCTTGAACGCCCTCGGATTGGATCGACACTGTAGCCATTCTACGGAGGCCACCGACATCGGGCTGGGTGCGCCTTCCGCTCGTGGCGAAGCTTTCAGTCGCGAAGACGCAGGGTGGGATTCAGTCTCGGCCGCAACGGTCTGGGAAGCGAGCGATGGATGCGCAACAGCAGTCGGGTCAGCTTCGGACGAGCGAGAATCCACAGCACCGTCCGCGGGCGCCCGGACCGGCGTCGGGCGGCGAACAGCAGGCGGAGGTCGCTGACGATCGCCCGAGCCTCCCCGTCCTGATGCAGGGATACTGCAGACGAATACTCGGCGATCGTGCCCTCGAGAAGGCGAGGGATAAGCAGATCGGTCACGTACATCCTGTTGGTACGCACTTCATCTGGCACTTCAACGGCGACCTTGGCAAGAAAGATCAGTCGGCTGCGCCGGAAGCTGCTGCGTCGGGACGAACTCGCAGCGTGCGTGCGGAACATCGTCAGGGACTTGGAGACGAAATGGGACCTCCACCGTCCACGGAACATTCGCAGGAACAGCTCGTCATCCTCGTAGCCGCTGAGTTCGACGTCGAACCCTCCGACGGCAAGATACGCGGAGCGACGCAGCACGCTTGCCGATGGCAGGACCATCAGGTCGGAACCAAGAATCTGATGCAACGTGGTCTTCGGATGGTTCATCTGATGCGCGGCGATGAACTGCCGGGTGATCAGCCGACCGTCTCCGTCGATTTCGTCGAAGTCGCTGTACGCCCAGCCGAGCTCAGGATCGCTTCCGAACGACGGGGACAATGCCGCCAGATGCCTGGGGTACCACAGGTCATCCTGGTCCAGAAAGGCCAGCAACTCACCGGTGGCCACCTCGACGGCGGCATTACGCGCGGCCGACTGCCCCGAGTTCGCCTGGGTGATCACGCGAAACGACATTGTCGCAGAATGCTCGGTGACGAGTTGTTCGATCAGAGCCGCCGACCCGTCCGTCGAACCGTCATCGACCAGCACGACCTCGTTCGGGAGTCTCGTCTGCGCCAGCACGGAGTTCAGGGTCTCGCGGAGGTAGCCCAACCCGTTATAGACCGGGATGATCGCCGAAATGGTGGGCTGAGTCATCTGGGATCACCGTTCTGCGAGGCCGTCGAGGGGGTAGCGCTCGGCGAGCCGCCGACCCGATTCGGGATCGTACGGCCAGCGGATGTCCGGAATACCGAGGGACGTCCGTTCGGCGGACACCCAGGACATCGATCCCGACAGCATCGTCGGCATCCGAGTATGGGATGGCCGCCAGTCCGGCAGCGGGAAGACATTCGCACCCGCGAACGAACGGACCTCTCGAACCCGAAACCCGAGTTCGGGACCGAAAAGCTGCTCCAGTCCGAAGTGGGAGATCCGCCAAAAATCGTTCGGCTGCGAATGGGTCGGCCAAACCCAAGGAACCACATGAATCGAGATGCCTCCGGGCTTGAGCACCCGCGCGCTCTCGGCAGCGAACAGCCAGGGTGAGGCCAGATGCTCGAGCACGCTGTTCGTAAAGACCACAGCGAACTGCTCCGGCTCGAACAGGGCGGAGAGTCGATGAGCGTCTCCGATCAGATCGACACCCATTCCCGGGTGGATATCCAGGCTGACCAGTTCGCGGTCCCCGAACAGAGCGAGAATCCAATCCGGGATGACCGTCGTCGTTCGCAGTCCGATCCCGAGGACCGGTCCCGGTGGCGCGGACGCGATTTCCGCCGTGGACAACGCCGCGATCGCTTCGATGCCGTCGAGGCGGGGCACCACAGGAAGCGGGTGATCCGGCAGGACGATCTGCGCCCGACGCTGGCCCTCGGCCGTCTCCAGTTCGATCATGAACTCCGGGGGTCTGGCACCGGGGATGCTCACCTGGAATCCGTACTGCCTGCCGGGCGGCAACATCGGCCAGTGCGTGAGCAGATCGGGGCTATCGGTGAGCACGGGCTCGAAGGTCTCGCGATCCGGCCCTGATGATCAGCGACGTGACGGGGGTCTCCCCGGCGTGCGCCCAACCGTCTAGGTAGGTACCCCAGGTATCGCTCCAATAGGTGTCGATCATGTAGTGGACCGACGATGCGTCTGCACGGACCACAAAGGATGCCGCGAGGTTCTCGCGAAGGGTTCGGGAGAGCCGTGCCAGCCTTCGTCCGTGCTCCGTCTTCCGCGCGGAGGACAGGCGCTCGCACTGCGCCAGGAGATAGCGAGCGTCGCGGTCATCGCCGCGCGAGCCGAATGCCGCGCCGATTACATACAGGGCGTCTAGAGCCGCGATTCGAGGCTCTCCGGTACCGACCTCGGCCAATCGTGGCGCGAATGACGCGACCGCGGTCGCGAGGTCACCTGTCGGATCGAGCGGCGATACGGCGGCGATGTCAACGAGGAGGCGGGCGACACGGCCGAGCGCCTCCTCGCTTCGGTCCGACCGGCGAAGCAGGTCGACCGCTGCTCTCTCGGCCTCGGCCGGCGCGTAGCGCGAAAGCGCGAGGCCCCGGTGGTAGCGGCTTTGAATCTGCAGATCCAGAGAATCCAAGTCGGACGTGCCCAGGTAGCGACGCCAGGTGTCCGCGGCGCGTGCTGCCAACTCGAAGTAGCGCGCGGCCGCCGGATTGTCCCCGGTATGGAGCAGTTCGATCATCCCGAGTGCGAAGGCGCATCCCATCAATGGCCAGGGCGGAGCTGTGCCGTCGTTCCACTGGGCGAGAACACCGTCGGGATCGGAGAGATCCACGCCGTAGCGAGTGATCATCGCGGCGCGGACCGCTTGGCCGGCCGGGACCGCCGCAACGAAGTCGCCGTGCGCCACGAGGGAACGCAACAGGCGCGCCGGCATCCCGGTCGCCAACGCGGAACCGGTCGGAGCTTCCGCGCCGCGGGCGGCGCAGTACCGATCGAAATCCGCCGCCGAGATCGGGAACCGAGGCTCGACGCTGACGCGCGTGCGCCCGCTCACTGCGGCCACCGCGTGCAAGGAGATCCCCGAACGTGCGACCGAGACCCCGCCGAATCCTGCACGCTTGAGAAGTTTGGCGAGGGCGCCCTCTGACGCGAGGAAGACGTGGAAACCGGGGCTGAGGGCGGCGAGAACGTCAGACTCCGGACTCTCGCGACTGATCACTTCGGCAGCTGGCGTCGTCAGGATGAGCCGTCCGCCCGGAGCGAGCTGATGGCGGATCCCGCGGAGAAACCCGAGGGGCTCGGGGACGTGCTCGAGCACCTCGCTCGAGAGCACCAGGTCGAATTTCCGCCCGAGATCGGTGTCCTCGAGCAGATACTCGTGATGGATGTCCAGGTCAAGTTCCGTCTTACCCCGCTCGCCGGCCAACGACGGCTCGATACCCAGCACGTCCCACCCGTAGACGAAGCGGGCCAGGTCGAGCGCGAACCCGTAGTTGCAGCCGACATCGAGGAAGGTCGAGATCTCGCGGGGATTCACCACGGCCAGTGCCGCGGCAATGGTTCCGAGGCCAGCGCCCGACTCGATGTAGCCGTCGATTGACGCGTCATCGGGCGAGCTGTTGAGCGGGTCGTCGAGGATCTGAACAGACTGGCAGGCTCGGCAGCGCAGCACCTCGGCCCGCTGCAGAACGCCGGCCGTTACCTCGACGACCAGGTCTGCGTCGCCTTGATGGTTGCAGACTCTGCAGGCGAGTTCCCGGACGCCGCTGCCCCAGGTCAACTGGGTCGTCTCTGCCACGGACACGCTGCCGATCTTAGAGGTCGGTTGATCCACCTAGACCCGAATCTCCTTCTCTCCCCGTTACGGTGCCATTACCGCGGTGCGCTGTGCTGCTGCGCATGACGACCTCATTCCGTGCCGTTGCCGCTGTCTGACTGCCGCACTCGTCGCACTTGCGCTGTCACACTCCTCGGGACCGCGGCCGCCATCGGCGAACCCCGTGCCCGCCGGATCCGCCCGTCGCGTTCCTCGCCCCGCAGCTGACGCTGACGGTGTCACACCCGCTCATCGAGCCGAACGGCTCGCAGTCGTACTCGATTCAGGCGCACTATGTGACCGGCACCGCGCTGGTCGGCACCATCACTCTGACGCGCGACCTGCATGACGGGTCACCCGTTCAGAAGATCTACTCGACCGCCAGCCTCACGGACTTCACCGGTCCCGGCGCCGGCGATCCGATCTTCTTCGCGCCGCTCGGTGATGAGACGTGGACGGCGGTATTCAGCTCCGTCCGCTTCCGGAGCACCCGGCGCCACCTCGAGCGCCACCTTCCAGGTGCGATTCGCGGGCGCGACCGCAACGATCCACATCGGATCGGCCGTCGCAGGAACACCGACGACAGTCGCCACGACGATCTCCGTCCCGACCGCCGACACCGGGCATCCGATCGACGGTCGGGTGAGCCTTCAGGTCGATGCTCTCGGTGAGCAGGCCTCCTGCCTTCCGACGCCGCTCACGGCGACGACCGCGAGTTGCTCGACGACCCTGCCCGCATCCCTCGCCGCGGGCACCCACTCGCTGACCGCGTCGTGGTCGACATCGCCCTCGTTCCAGAGCGCGAGCGTCTCGACGCCCCTCACGATTGCCGCCGCTAAGAAGTCGGGTGGCTCGGGTGACCCGCTCCCATCGACGACGCCGTCTCGGGCGTCACCGAACGCGACCGCCGCAGCGGCGCCAGCGGCGCCTGATCCGACTGCCGTGGCCCTGGGGGCGACCAGTACGGCGTCCGACAGCGCAGGGGTTCCGCTCTGGCTGGCCATCGTGGTGGCCATCGTGGTGGTCGCGGCCCTCGGCGTCGCGGGGATCGTCACCGTCGGTGTCGTCCGGTCTCGTCGCGCCCGCGCGTCCGCGTGAGCATCCTCGTGAGCATCGCGGGAGCATGCTCGACGGTAAGAGATCACGACGCGGGTGGGCCGCCTGAGGTAGCGTGCGCACGTGGGCACGCGGATCCAGCTGGTGGGATCGATCGCCGTTCTGGCAGACGGAGGTGTGATCACGGGCGCGCCACTTGCCGGGCGGCGCGTCCGCCTCGCTCTGACCGCGCTGGCCACCAGCCCGGACGGATTGACATCGACGGCTCTCGCCGATCGAATCTGGGATGAGCTCCCCACGACCTGGTCGGCGGCGTTGCGCGGCACGATTCTCGCCCTTCGCACCGCCCTCGAGCCGATCGGACTCGGTGGCCAGCAACTGGTGCGGACTACACCGGGTGGCTGGACACTCGCCCCCGGAGTGGCCGTCGACTTGGTCGAGGCCGGGATTGTCGTCTCGGCGGCGGAATGGATGCTCTCCGATGGTGCGGCCGAGTCCGCGATCGAGGCGATCGCCGAGGTGTACGCCGTGATCGGCGGGGATCTTCTGGCCGAGGAGGACGCGGCGTGGCTCGACGAACTGCGCGCTCGGCTCTCGGGAATCACCGACCGCGCTCTCGCGGTCGAGGCGGAGGCGGCGCTCCTGCTCGGACGCTTCATGACCGCCGCGGACGCGGCGCGACGCCTGCTCGAACGCAACGGACTGGATGAGCGCGCGCATCGCGTGCTGATCCGCTCTCTGGCCGCATCCGGCGATCGCGCCGGGGCCATCCACGCCTATGAGGAGTGCCGCGCCATGCTCGCCGACCGACTGGGTACCGACCCAGGACCGGAGACCACTGCGGTCTATCTGGATGTGCTCCGCAGTGGAGCATCTGGCACCGGCAATCTGCCCGCATTGCCGCGGAACGGTTTTTTCGGCAGACAGGACGAACTGGCGGCTGCCGCACAGGCGCTCGTCGAGGCCGGGGTGGTCTCGGTACTCGGACGCGGCGGAGTCGGCAAGACGCGCTTCACACTGCACGCCGCCCACGCAGCCGTCGCGGAACTGCCAGGCGGCCGTTTCTGGGTGTCGCTGGGCGACGTCTCGGGCGCCGGCCTCGTGACGGTCACGGTGGCACGCGCCGTGGGAGCCGATGAGGGGGCGGATCCCGTCGCCGCGACGATCGCGCGGCTCGCCCCGCTTGGCCCGGCATTGCTGGTGCTCGACGGCTGCGAAAGCGTCGCGGACACTGTCGCCGAGTTGCTGGCGGTGTTGGCAGCCGCGGCTCCTGAACTGCGCATCCTGACCAGTTCGCGGCGGCCGCTCGAGATCCCGGGCGAGCGCAAGATCGAACTCGCACCCCTTCCGATACCGACCCACGACGGCCCCGCCCTGGCCCGAAGCGCGGCTGTGCAGCTTCTCGCCGATCGCATGGCGACACGCGGCCAGCACCTCCCTCTCGACGAGCGCAATGCGGCGGCCGTGCAGCAGCTCTGCGCCCGGTGCGGCGGTGTGCCGCTCGCGCTCGAACTCGCCGCGGCACAGCTCTCGTCAATGGCGGTAGCCGACCTGCTCGACGTGCTGCCGGTCGCCACGCGCGGAGCCGAGGATGTGGTGGATTCTCTGCTCGGGCAGAGTGTCGAAGCTCTCGGCACCGAGGCAGTCACCCTGTTCACGGCCTGGGGAGCAGTGGATGGCGCGCTCCCCCTTTCGCTGGCCAGCACGCTGGCCGGCACGATCTCGCCCCCGGGCCGCGTGGCCAGACTGCTCGGCGAACTCGCGGAGTCCGGACTCCTCTACATCGACAGGGCCGGCCCGCGTTGGCGCTACCGCCAGGACGATCAGGTGCGACGTTTCGCCCGAGCTCGGCTGGACGCAGTCGACGGGGCCGGCCGGGTCCTCAGCGATCTGGCGGACGGCCTGCGCCACTTGCTTCCGGATGATGCGCGCACGCCGCCGAGCGGTTACCGCGACACGGCCACCGAGGCGTCGGACGCCTTCCGCACGGTGTTCGCGGCTGCCCTGGTCGGAACGCTGCCGCGGCAAACCGGGCTCGAGCTCGCCTTCCGGCTGCACCGCTACTGGGCGGTGACCAGCCTGGCAGAGGGCCGCTACTGGCTCACGCTCCTGCTCGACGGCGCGGAACCCGGCGAGTGGAGTCCTTTCGCGCTGTTCGCCTCGGGCTATCTCGCGTACTGGGCAGGTGAATCCGCGGTCGCACAGGCCCAGCTCGAGGACGCGGCACGGCAGCTTCGGGGTGTGGATGACGGGTTCGCGACCCGTTCGCTCGTGTTCGCCGCCGGCCTCGCCGACGATCGCGACCGCCCGATCGAGGCGCTCACCGACATCCGCGCCGCGGTCGACCTGGCCGAAGGCCTGAACGATCCGAATCTGCTGGTCACGGCGACGATGGGAATCGCGAGTGTGCTTGCCGAGCGAGGAGATCCCGAAGCGGTCGGGTACGTGCTGCGCGCGCTCGAGATCTGCCGTGAGCGAGCAAGCGAAGACCAACTGAAGGCGACGCTGGCCACCACGGCCATGGTGCTGTGGCAGGTCGGCGACCTCGATCGGGCTCGCGAGGTGATCGCCGAGGCGGAGCCGTTGCTCATGCCCGGCGATGCGCGCATCGCGCGGGCGGTATTCGCCGCGGCAGCGGCGGGTGTCGCGCTCGAGGAAGGTCGTCTCGAGCCGGCCGCCCGGCTGGCCGAACTGGCCGTCCACGACGGCGAGGAGTTGGGCGTCGAACGCGAACTCCCGCTCGCGCACGCCTTGAACGCACGGGTCGCCCTTGCGAGGGGACGCCGATCGGCCGCCGCCCGATCCGCGCTGGATGGGATCGCCAGGGCCGAAACGATCGACTACACCTATCCGATGGCGATCTGTCTCGAAACGGCCGCAGAACTCGTGCCCTCCGCCGACGACGCGCGCGCGCTGCGAGCCGTCGCCACGCGCATCCGCGAGGCGGGCGATCGCCCTGCCCCTGCCCGGCTTCAGCCGACCGATCACGTGCCCTCCTCGGCGTCCACCGAGACCATCACTGACGCCATCACCCGAGCGCGCGCCGCGCTTCAGCCGATGCTCCGGGACCACGAGACTCCGCGCGCAGGCTGAACCGCTACCTCACGTGCCCGACCGACTCCAAGAACTCGGGATCGACCGCGAGCCACCGAAAGTCGTATCCGATGGGCGGTGATCGGCGGGCGGCCGAGCGACGACGCGGTGAACGCAGATATCGCTCGGGCGCGCAGACGACTGGAGACCCTCGTCGGAGCTTGAGGATGACCGGAGGAACCACCGCGGCGGCAGAGGCCCCGATCGATCAGTCGGAGAAGTCGAGGGTCACTTTGTCGCCCGAGATCACGACCTTTCCGAAACCGAATACGAAGGCATCATCCGACTGGGCGTCGGTGAAGCCGAAAGCGCTCTCCGTGTAGTCGGCGGTGATCTGACCGCCGCTCAGATCGAATGTCGTGCCGTCCGGGGAGAGCTTGACGTCCGGGTAGCTCTTGACCGTCCAATGGAAACCGCTCACGGTCCCGTAGGTGTACTCCTGGAACGGGCAACCCGTCGGAGCGGCGACAGCCTGCGCCGCGCAGGAATCGATGAGCGCCTTGGTCTGGCGCTCGACCTCGCTCTGGAGGGCGGCCGTGGGCGCGACGTCCAACTGTGCGGTCACCGGAGCGTTGGCCGCATAGACCGTCTTCTTCGGCGCCTTGAGCCACTTGTTGGATCCCGGAAGTGCGACCACGTATCGACCCGGGTAGACGTCGAGAACGCCGTAACCGTCGGCGATCGGGACGGTGACCCCATTGACCGCGACCGCCTTGCCCCCGTCGACTGCGACCGAAATCATGCTTCTCAGCGGTGTAGTGAGGTGCCACTCGGGAAATACCAGGAGCTGCGTGCCGGAACTCGTGAGTTCGAGCTGCGCAGCGTGCCGGGCGCCTCCGAGTAGATAACTGACCGCGACCAGTGCGTGGTCGCCGTTCACCGTGACTTTGTCGACCCGGGCATCCGTGATCCGGTCGCCTGGTCCGAGAACCTTGTTGGAGACGACCCGCTTTCCGTCCTGCGCTGTGAGGCGCACGGTCTTGTCGGCCTCAACGAGGTTCCCAGATGAAACCTGGTCGAGGTAGCGGCTGACGGTGGCAGTCGGACCGAACACAGTCGAGCCGAGGAGGGAGATCCCACCGCCGACAACCACCGCCAGCACCACCAGGGCACTCGCGCCCGCGAGGGTCGTGGTGAGCCGCCGCCGCCCGCCCGCCCCGAGCGGCGCTGGGGAGTCGATCCCCGGCCGGCGAGGGCCTCCCGCGAGCTTCTCGGCCAACGGGTAGGTCGTTGTGAGCAGAGGTCCGGCGAATCGTGCGAGTGCCTCGACCGCGATACCCCAGAGTCCGGCGATCACGAAGAACCATGGAGCAACCATGAGAAAGGCCGAGATCGACCCCTCACCGAGAAACGCAATATCTCCGGACCCCGCCGCGTAACCCAGAGCGAAGATCCACGGGAGCACCAACCAAGACACCGCGGCGATGGTGGGCAGCTGCCACGAGGTCACGAGCGTTCGCCTCGCCGACCAGCTTCGCCGTCGGGAGATCCGCAATCCGGCGACCAGAGCCGAGATGACGGCGGCAAGGACGAGCAGCCAGAACCACCCGCTGTTCGCGATCGAATAGAACGAAGCGCTGGTCGAGCTGTCCACTCCGCTCGCTCCGGTGACGAGGGACCAGAGGGCTCCGAAATTGGCCGATCACCGCACCGAGGACCGTTGCAGGGCCCCACCACAGCAGCAGGGTGCCGAAGGCGGTTCCCCACCCGACCTGAGTGCCGATACCGATCACTCCGCCGACCAGGGCGACAACGCCGAACACGACAGCGCCGGTCAGAAGCGCCGTAATCGCGTCGTGGACTGCGGCCGGAGTGCCGCTCAGTCGCGCCGCCAGTTCGCGTGGAAAACGGGCCAGCCCCGCCACGCGGTCGCCACGTGCGACCCAGCGACCGAGCAGCGCCGATGCCGAAATGAGGAGGAGAGCGCCGAGGAAGGTGCGAAAATCTCCACTGCTCAGTGACAGTTCGGCACCCTGTGCGCTCACGCTCGGGTGAGCGATTGCGACCAGGAGGGTCCAGACGATCGCGACGCCGAGCCCGCTGGCGACCGAGAGGAGCAGGAGTCCGGAGCGCGTCGTCGTGCGTGACCGGCGCTCGGCGCCGTAGCCCGCCCAGGCGGTGATCAACGCGATGGTGGCGGTAAGCAGGAGGGGAGTGAAGGCGAAAACTCCGTGGACAACGCCGCCGCCCCCCGAAAGGCTGATGCTCACATCGCCGAGCAGCGACAGCGACCCGATCAGCAAGAAGATCGGCAGCACTTGGGCAGAGACGTGTGTGTCGGTGAAGGTCGACGCCGGGATTCCCGCCTGTGACGTCAGCTGGGAAAGACCATGGTCGAGCGTGGACAGAGCGAGGAGCAGCGTGGCAACGATCGAGAGAACGAGCACGGCCACCACCGTGATGGCGGAGACGACGAACGCGCCTCCCAGGGCCGCTCGCCCGAGAAACTCGGGCCGCGCGCCCGGCTCCTTCTCAGGTGCCTGCCGCCCCTGCTCAGTCGATTCGGTCTGGTTGCTCATGTATCACTCCCGAGTCGCGATCGAGTGCCGCGTCACCGATGAGACTAGCGAATACTCGAGTACGGCTCAGACCAGGTTCACATAAGGAAACCTGCCAGGTCGGCATGCAGGATCAGCGCACGTGCCCGACCGACTCCATCTGGCGCAGCTCGCGCTTCATCTCGGAGAGCTCGTCGCGCAACCGGGCCGCCAGTTCGAACTTGAGCTCCCCAGCTGCCTGCAGCATCTGCTCGTTCAAGTCGGCAATGATGGCCTCGAGCTCGTTGGCCCCCGCCGCCCCCACGCCCTCTCGACGCAGGTTCGGTGTCGGTGCCCGCTTCTTGCCGTCGCCGCCGCCTTGGCGGGAAGACAGAAGCGCCGCCGTGTCTGCGCCCTCGCGCGCCAGAACGTCGGTGATGTCGGCGATCCGCTTGCGCAGCGGTTGCGGATCGATGCCGCGCTCGGCGTTGTACGCCACCTGCTTCTCGCGACGGCGGTCAGTCTCGTCGATCGCCTGCTTCATCGAGTCGGTGAGGTTGTCGGCATACATGTGCACCTCGCCCGACACGTTGCGTGCCGCGCGACCGATCGTCTGGATCAGAGAGGTCGAACTGCGCAAGAAGCCCTCCTTGTCGGCATCCAGGATGGCGACGAGCGAGACCTCGGGCAGGTCGAGGCCCTCGCGCAGCAGGTTGATGCCGACCAGCACGTCGTAGACGCCCTGGCGAAGCTCGGTCAGCAGCTCCACTCGGCGCAGGGTATCGACGTCGGAATGCAGGTACCGCACCCGCACGCCGTGCTCGCCCAGGAAGTCGGTCAGCTCTTCGGCCATCTTCTTGGTCAGCGTGGTCACGAGCACCCGCTCGTTGCGGTCGGCTCGCACGCGGATCTCTTCGAGCAGATCGTCGATCTGCCCCTTGCTGGGCTTGACGACGATCTGGGGGTCGATGAGGCCTGTCGGCCTGATGATCTGCTCGACCACGCCGTCGGCGATGCCCATCTCGTAGCGACCGGGAGTTGCCGAGAGGTACACCTTCTGCCCCACGCGACCCAGGAACTCCTCCCACCGCAGCGGACGGTTGTCGAGCGCGCTCGGCAGCCGGAAGCCGTGCTCGACCAGCGTGCGCTTGCGGCTCGCGTCGCCCTCGTACATCGCGCCGATCTGCGGCACCGTGACGTGCGACTCGTCGATCACGACGAGGAAGTCATCGGGGAAGTAGTCGAGCAGCGTGTTCGGCGGCTGGCCAGCGACGCGGCCGTCGATGTGCCGCGAGTAGTTCTCGATGCCGTTGCAGAAGCCGATCTGCTCCATCATCTCGAGGTCGAAGCTGGTGCGCATACGGAGCCGTTGGGCCTCGAGCAGCTTGCCCTGGCGCTCGAACTCGGCCAGGCGCTCCGCGAGCTCTGCGCGGATCGAAACCAGGGCGCGCTGCAGGGCCTCGGTGCTGGCGGCGTAGTGCGTCGCCGGGAAGACGGCGACGGCATCCATCTTCTTGATCACATCGCCGGTGAGGGGGTGCAGCGTGTAGAGCGCCTCGATCTCGTCGCCGAACATCTCGATGCGGATCGCGTGCTCCTCGTAGACCGGGATGATCTCGATGGTGTCGCCGCGCACCCGGAACTTGCCGCGCGAGAAGTCGACGTCGTTGCGCTCGTACTGCATGTTGATGAAGCGCCGCACCAATTTGTCGCGCGAGATGTGCTCGCCGACCTGCAGCGCGGTCATCGCGCCCAGGTACTCTTCGGCCGCGCCGAGCCCGTAGATGCACGACACCGTCGAGACGACGACCACGTCGCGCCGGCTCAGCAGCGAGTTGGTCGTCGAGTGGCGCAGGCGCTCGACCTCGGCGTTCACCGACGAATCCTTCTCGATGAAGGTGTCGGTCTGCGGCACGTACGCCTCGGGCTGGTAGTAGTCGTAGTAGCTGACGAAGTACTCGACCGCGTTGTTCGGCATCAGCTCGCGGAACTCGTTGGCGAGTTGAGCAGCCAGGGTCTTGTTGTGCGAGAGCACCAGAGTCGGTCGCTGCACCTGCTCGATGAGCCAGGCCGTCGTCGCCGACTTGCCCGTTCCGGTGGCGCCGAGCAGCACGACATCGGTTTCACCGGCATTGATGCGATGCGCCAGTTCGGCGATGGCGGCAGGCTGGTCACCACTCGGCATGTACTCGCTGACGACCTCGAAGGGTCTCACCGAACGCGTGGGCTCCATGGGTTCCAGACTAGGTCTGGCCGCCGACACGCGCTGAGAGCTTCTCCCACAGCGCATCAGCCTGGGCGACCGTCTGCTCCAGGGTCCCGTTCGAGTCGATGACGACATCGGCGATCGCCAGGCGCTCGGTGTTCGTCGCCTGGGAGTTGATCCGGTGCATGGCCTCGTCGCGCGTCATGCCACGCAGCTCCATCATGCGGGCGATTCGCGTCTCGGTGCTCGCGTTCACGACCACAATGAGGTCGAACTCGTCCGCTCGTCCCGCATCGACGAGGAGCGGCACGTCGTAGACCACGATCGCGTCGGGGTCGGCGGCTGCCGCGGCTTCGAACAGCTCGTGGGACCGGATGGCGACCGCCGGATGGGTGATCGCGTTGAGCGCTGACCGCTTCTCGGGCGAGCTGAAGATGAGCGACCCGAGGGCCGCGCGGTCGAGGCTCCCGTCGGAGGCGATGACCCCGCCCCCGAACTCCTCCGCGATCCGAGCGAGACCCGGCGTGCCGGGTTCCACCACCTCGCGCGCGACCTGGTCCGCGTCGACGACGACGGCACCGTGCTCAGCGAGACGGGCTGCCACCACCGACTTGCCGGAGGCGATCCCTCCGGTGAGGCCGATCAACTGCATTCGACGAGCGTACCTGTCGAGCCGTCTGCCAACGCCAGCGGCGCTGCTACCCTCTGCTCATGTTCGAGGTCCTCACCGGAGCGGGCCTGGCGACGGCCGCCGGACTGAACGCGTACATCCCCTTGCTGGCGATCGGATTGCTCAGCCGGTTCACCGATCTGGTCAACCTGCCTGCCGGGTGGGTCTGGCTCGAGAACGGGTGGGTGCAGATCATCCTGGCCGTTCTGCTCGTGATCGAGATCATCGCAGACAAGATTCCGGCCGTCGACTCGATCAATGACTGGATCCAGACCGTCGTGCGGCCCGCAGCCGGGGGAATCGTCTTCGGATCCGGTACCGCTGCCCAGACCGCGACCGTCACCGATCCGGCCAGCTTCTTCACCAGCAACGCCTGGGTGCCGATCGTCATCGGAGTGCTGCTCGCCTTGACCGTGCACGTCGGAAAGACCCTGGTGCGCCCGGGAGCTAACCTCGCGACCGCCGGTTTCGCGGCGCCCTTCCTCAGCACCGCCGAAGACGTCTTCAGCGCGGTGATGTCCGTGGTTGCGCTGCTGCTGCCCGTTCTCGTGATCGTCGGTCTTGCCGGACTGGTGGCCGGGGCGATCGGCCTGACTCGTCGGATGCGTCGACCACGTGCTAGCGCTGGTCCGATTCCACCGGTGCCGACTCCGGAAAGCATGGCGGATTGATCCCCGAGAACACGAAGGCCGGACGCTTGCGCGCCCGGCCTTGTGCTTGCTGAGACCTCTGTGTCGTTGCCGACTAGCTGTTCGAGCTGAGCTTCTCGCGCAGTGCGGCAAGAGCCTCGTCGTCCGCGAGCGTGCCGGCGCCGGCCGACTCGCTCGAGAACGAATTGCCGCTCGCCGAGGAGGACGAGGACGATGAGGGCCGGAGCTCGTCATCGGCAGCCGACGCCTCGGCCGCGAGGATCTGCTTCTTGTGGGCCTCCCAGCGGACCTGGGCAGCCGCGTACTCCTGCTCCCACGCCTCGCGCTGGGTGTCGAAGCCCTCGAGCCACTCGCCGCTGGTCGCGTCGAAGCCCTCGGGGAACTTGTAGTTGCCCTGCTCGTCGTACTCGGTGACCATGCCGTACAGCGCGGCCAGACCGGAGTCGAACTCGGTGTTGTTCGGGTCGATGCCCTCGTTCGCCTGCTTCAGTGAGAGCGAGATGCGGCGGCGCTCGAGGTCGATGTCGATGACCTTGACGAACACCTCGTCGCCGACAGACACGACCTGCTCGGCGAGCTCGACGTGCTTGCCGCTGAGCTCGGAGATGTGGACGAGGCCCTCGATGCCCTCCGCGACACGAACGAACGCGCCGAACGGAACGAGCTTCGTGACCTTGCCGGGTGCGATCTGCCCGATGGCGTGCGTGCGAGCGAAGACCTGCCACGGGTCTTCCTGGGTCGCCTTGAGCGAGAGAGACACGCGCTCGCGCTCCAGATCCACCTCGAGGATCTCGACGGTGACCTCCTGGCCGACCTCGACGACCTCGCTGGCGTGCTCGATGTGCTTCCACGAGAGCTCGGAGACGTGGACGAGGCCGTCGACCCCGCCCAGGTCGACGAAGGCGCCGAAGTTGACGATCGAGGACACGACGCCCTTGCGGACCTGGCCCTTCTGGAGGTTGTTGAGGAAGGTGCTGCGCGACTCGCTCTGCGTCTGCTCGAGCAGCGCTCGGCGGCTGAGCACCACGTTGTTGCGGTTCTTGTCGAGCTCGAGGATCTTGGCCTCGATCTCCTGGCCGAGGTACGGCGTGAGGTCGCGGACGCGGCGCAGCTCGATGAGCGAGGCGGGCAGGAAGCCGCGGAGGCCGATGTCGACGATGAGCCCGCCCTTGACGACCTCGATGACCGAACCGGTGACGACGCCATCCGAGTCCTTGATCTTCTCGACATCGCCCCATGCGCGCTCGTACTGGGCGCGCTTCTTCGACAGGATGAGGCGACCCTCTTTGTCCTCCTTCTGGAGAACGAGGGCCTCGACCACGTCGCCGACGTTGACCACCTCAGATGGGTCGACGTCGTGCTTGATGGAGAGTTCGCGCGAGGGGATGACGCCCTCGGTCTTGTAGCCGACGTCGAGGAGGACCTCGTCGCGGTCGATCTTGACGACGGTTCCTTCGATGAGGTCGCCGTCGTTGAAGAACTTGAGGGTCAGTTCGACCGCGGCCAGAAAATCTTCAGCAGATCCGATGTCATTGATGGCGACCTGCTTGGTAGCCGAGGCGGTCGTTGCGGTTGTCATGTAGTAGTTGCTCCGATGATTCCTGCGGCCGGGTGGCGCACAGGGGTGAAGGCCACGGACGTGGTGAATGGGTGTTGATTGTCGCCCGAGGCAGGCGGATATGGATGTCGCGAAAGCGACGGTCTAGCTTAGCGGGCCACGCAAGGGCGTCGCCAGTCGAGCGGTGCTACTTCTTGACCTGCCGGAGTTGGGTTTCGACCCGTAGGACGTTCGCCGGTTTGCTCAGCCCCGCCTGCTGCGCTGTGCCCTGCGAGAGCGGCGCCGACAGGTAATAGCCCATCTCACCCTTGTCGTCAGAGCCCGTCCCGGCGAAGTTGTAGTACCAGCGCGCGGAGGTCGTCGAGGGTGGCGCCGTGGGCGTGGCGGTGGCGCCGGGGGCCGGGGTCGGAGCGGGGGTGTCGTAGTCGAAGCGGACCGTCCAGAGTTTGCCGGACACGGTCTTGCGGATCGACGCGATGATGGCCTGATCCTCGGAGTCGCTGAGCCCGATGTACAACAGCGTGCGGTGGGTCTCGATATATGCCACTCCACCCTGAGTGGGCGGATTGACGACGCTCGAGTAGTAGCAGGTGGGCGCAGGCGATGCCGGGATGTCGAACACCTTCGGCACGTCTGACGCGTTGAACTTCGCCACGTCTGTGCCCGAGTCGTCGGTCAGGAGCACCTTGGAGATCACGCCGGAGCAATTGTCGGCCGACGGTCGGGTCGGCGCCGACGCGCAACCGCTGAGGGCAAGTGCGGCGAGGACAACAGCGGATGCGGCAGCACAGGCACGGATGAGGGAACGGGGCACGGGGTCGACTCCTAGGAGGATCGGTCTCGTCACCAGCCTAGCCAGCCACGCGCGCTTCGACGATTTGGCGCAGCGCATGCTCGAGATCGGGATACCGAAACCGGTAGCCGGCTTCGAGCAGGCGCTCGGGCAGAACCCATCGACTCTTGAGCACGAGCTCGGTCTCGGTGCGGATCGTGGCCGCGCCGAGTTCGAGAACCCACCTCGGCAGCGGTATGCCGAACGGCACCCCGAGCACGCGGCGGACCGTGCGCATGAGCGTGAGGTCGTCGGTGGGGTTCGGGCTCGTGATATTGACGACGCCGGCGATGTCTGCGCGGTCGGCAAGGAAGCGCAGCGAGCCGACCACGTCATCCAGGTGCACCCAGCTGAAGTGCTGATGCCCCCCGCGCGCGCCGAGGGCGTGGTAGGTGCCCGCCCGGCGTCGCGCCCGCGACGCCGGCCACCTGCCGTCGAGATGCGCGCCGCCCATGCCGACCCCGGCGAGTCGGAGCAACGGGCTCAGCGCGCTGCCGTCGCCCAGCACGATCGCCGTCCGCATGGCCACCCGGCGCGTCGCGGGCAGCTCGGCCTCGAAGAACGCGTGTTCCCAGGCGCGCGCAACTCCGACCGAGAACCCCTCGCCGAGCTCGCCGGTGCGCTCGGTCATCGGGTGATCCTCGGCATGCCGGTAGATCGTCGCCGTGGATGCGTTGAACCAGACGCGAGGAGGATCCGCCGCGCGCGCGACGGCCTTCGCGAGCGCCTGGGTCGTGGAGACCCGCGAGCGCAGAATCTCTTCCCGGTTGGCGGGTCCGTACCGGCAGTTCACGCTCTTGCCCGCGAGATTCACGAGAAGATCCGCGCCGTCGATCGCACGAACCAGGCCGTCCGCATCGTTCCACCCCGTATCAGCGCCCGCTCTGCCGATCGTGTGCACCTCTGCGCCTTCCTCCGCATAGGAAGCGCGGATGGCGGCGCCCATGAATCCGGACGCGCCGGCGATCACGAGCTTCATGCGGGCTCGAGACGGTAGTCGAAGTGCCCGGAGTATTCGTAGACGCGTCCGAAGAGCCGCGACTCGAGGGTCAGCGCCACGTGCTGGCGGCCGACGGCGTCATCGAAGCGTTCCGTCAGCCGCACCCGGGGCGCGAACGGAATGCGCACCCGGCCCCACTGCGCCGACGTGGAGACGAGCCGGAGTTCACCGTCGATCACCGACGTCGTGAGTCGGGCACGGAGCACGCCGCCGTCCCCCAGGCGGTCGACCAGGCCCGCATCGCCGAACGACACATGGTCGATCATCATCCGGTCTCCGCCGGGCAACCGGAAGGTCCGGATGGCGCCCACCCCCACACCGTCAGACCGGTTCTCGACGGTGAACGCCACGTCGCGCTCCCACACGGGGAACAGGATGTGGCGGCGTTGCAGCAGGCGGAGCGCCGCCCAGACCCATCGCTTGGGGGTGCCCACCCGATCGAACGTGCCTGTTCCGCGTCCGACCATGTCCGTCGGGATCGTCGAGAAGTACGCATGCAGGCGCGGGTGCAGCTGCGCGAAGTCATCGCCGAGAGCCCGCTGCCAGGGCGATTCGGGCGACCAGTCGTCTGGCACTAGGCCAGCAGGCTCGACCGCAGGGTGTCGAGGCCGACCCCGCCGAGGTCGAGGGCGCGCTTGTGGAACGCCTTGATGTCGAAGGCAGGTCCCTGGCGCTTCTTGACCTCGTCGCGCAGTTGCTCCCAGATGCGCTGACCGACCTTGTACGAGGGTGCCTGGCCCGGCCATCCGAGGTAGCGATTGACCTCGAACCGGATGAAGGAGTCGTTCATGTTGACGTTTGCCCGCATGAATTCCAGCGCGTCATCGGCGGTCCATGGTCCGGTCCCCGCGAGATTCGGCTTGCCCAGGTGCACGCCGATGTCGAGCACGACGCGCGCAGCGCGCATGCGCTGGCCGTCGAGCATCCCGAGACGATCCGCCGGTTTCTGCAGATAACCGAGCTCATCCATCAGGCGCTCGGCGTAGAGCGCCCAGCCTTCTGCGTGACCGCTGGTGCCGGCCAGGCTGCGCCGCCAGGTGTTGAGCATCGCGCGGTTGTACACGGCCTGCCCCAGCTGCAGGTGGTGCCCCGGCACGCCCTCGTGATAAACCGTCGTGGTCTCGCGCCAGGTGTCGAACTCCGTGACGCCCTCGGGAACGCTCCACCACATCCGGCCGGGGCGACTGAAGTCGTCGTTGGGCGAGGTGTAGTAGATGCCGCCCTCCTGCGTGGGGGCGATCATGCACTCGATCTTCTTGATCTCGTCCGGGATGTCGAAATGGGTTCCCGACAACTCCGCGACGGCCTGGTCGGCCAGCCGCTGCATCCACCTCTGCAGCTCGTCCGTGCCGTGCAGCTTGTTCGATTCGTCGGCCTCGAGGAAGGCAATGGCTTCGTCGACCGACGCACCCGGCTGGATCTGGTCTGCGATCGCGGTCTGCTCCTCGACCATGCGCGCGAGCTCCTCGCGACCCCAGTCGTAGGTCTCGTCGAGGTCGATCTCGGCGCCGAGGAAGCGCCGCGAATGAAGGGTGTAGAGCTCGCGCCCGACTCCGTCCTCCTCGCTCGCCTTCGGCGCCAGTTCCAGCTCGAGGAACTCGGCCAGCTTCGCGTAGGCCGCCGCCGAGTCCTCTGCGCCCTTGCGCAGCTCGCCCTTCAGCGAGTCGGGAAGCGCTCCCCCGCCCTCGAGCGCTGCCGATCCGGTGAAGTCGAAGAAGAAGCCGAGGGGATCGGCGTGGCGCCGTACCCCGGTCGCGGTCTCGATCACCTGTCGGCGCGCGGGAACAACGCCGTCGGCGATGCCCCGCCGCAGCGTCTCGATGTAACCGTCCACCGCGCCCGGCAGGTTGCCGAGCTTCTCGGCGATGGTCGCCCAGTCGCCCTCGGTCGCCGTCGGCATCAGGTCGAAGGTCTCGCGGATGCCCTGAGCGGGCGACGCGATCACGTTGACGTCGCGCTCGTACAGCTTGGCCGCGTGGTAGTCGGCGCTCAGCCGGAGTTCGGCGAGCAGATCGGTCTTGGTCACCTCGTCGACGGAGTCGACCGGGGTTGCTGCCTCGAGCTGAGCGATGACGGCGTTGCCCGCCGCGAGTAGCGCCTCTTGGCCCGCTGGCGAGTAGTCGGCGTATTCGCCCAGGCGGCCGGGGATGCCGACCCAGATCGCGACGTCCGGATCCAGTTCGGCCATGGTGGTGACCCACTTCTCGGCGATCGCATCGATCGGGGTGGGTTGACGGGCGGACGAAGACGTGGCGTCGCTCATCCCGCCAGCCTAACTACGGCCTCTCGCCGCCGACAGTTCCGCGGTGACCGATGGCTGACGGAGCGGCGGCCTACTCCTTGTCGAGATCGATCGCCAGCAGGGCGGCCAGCTCGTCCAGCGCAGCGTCGGCGCCCTCCGCATCCGACGACAGGGTCACCTGTTCGCCGTGGCTGATGCCGAGCGACAGCACCCCGAGAATGCTGGCGGCGTTGACGCTCTTGCCTGCAGTAGAGGTGAGGATGATGGTGACGCCGGTCTTCGCCGCGGCCTGACTGAACAACGAGGCCGGACGGGCGTGCAGGCCGACGCTCGACGCGACGACGACGGTGCGCTCGGACATGGTGTACCTCCTGGTGTTCCTCGAACCCTACGGCCCGATGCGGTGAGAAGCACAGGGTGGGCGGGTTAGTGGGCGGCGGCATCCCAATTCGGACCGGACCCCAGCTGCACGTCGAGGGGCACGCTCAACTCGGCGGCTCCCGCCATGCGCGAGCGAACGATCTCGGTCAGTTCGTCGAGCTCGCCGGCCGCCACCTCGAGCACCAGTTCGTCGTGCACCTGCAGCAGCATCCGCGAGCCCAGCCCACGATCGCGGACGTCGGCGTCGATGCCGAGCATTGCGCGCTTGATGATGTCGGCAGCCGAACCCTGGATCGGCGAGTTGAGCGCCTGGCGCTCGGCATTCTCGCGCAGTACCCGGTTGGTCGAGGTGAGATCCGAGAACGGGCGCCGCCGCCCGAAGATCGTGGTCGTGTAACCGTCGGTTCTCGCCTGCTCGACGACGCCGCGCAGATAGTCGCGCACGGCACCGAACCGCGCGAAATAGTCGGCCATGAGTTCACGCGCCTCGGCGACCTCGATGCGCAGCTGCTTCGAGAGCCCGAACGCCGACAACCCGTAGGCGAGTCCGTACGACATCGCCTTGACCTTGGTGCGCATGATCGGGGTCACATCCGCCGGGTCGACCTTGAAGATGCGCGCGCCGACGAAGCGGTGCAGGTCTTCGCCCGAGTGGAACGCCTCGATCAGGCCCGCGTCTTCGGACAGGTGCGCCATGATCCGCATCTCGATCTGCGAGTAGTCGGCAGTCAGCAGAGTCTCGAATCCGTCGCCGGGGCGGAACGCCGAACGCACCTCGCGACCCACCTCCGTCTTGATCGGGATGTTCTGCAGGTTCGGATCGTTCGACGAGATGCGCCCGGTGGCCGATCCGGTCTGCTCGTATGTGGTGTGCACGCGCCCGTCGGAACCGACGCCTCTTTCGAGCGTCTCCACGATCTGCCGGATCTTGGTGGCGTCCCGGTGCTGCAGCAGCAGCTCGAGGAAGGGATGAGGATGCTGCTCCTGAAGATCGATCAGGCTGGCAGCATCCGTCGAGAACCCGGTCTTGTTCTGCCGGGTCTTCGGCATGCCGAGCTGGTCGAAGAGAACCTCCTGCAGCTGCTTCGGCGAACCCAGGTTGACCTCACGGCCGATCTCGGCGTACGCCTTCTGGGCGATCTCGGCCGCTTGCGTGCCGAGCCGCGAGTTCAGCTCGGCGAGCACGTCGGCGTCGACCGTGACGCCCTGGATCTCCATGCGGGCCAGCACCGGGATCAGCGGCGCCTCGATGTCGCGCGACACCGCGAGAGAGCCGGAGTCGAGGCGCTGCATGAGCTCGTCCGCCAGGCGCAGCAGGTACCACGCCTCTGTCGCCGGGCTCAGGGCCTCGGTCTCGGGCACCAACTGGCTCGGATCGGGCTCGGGCAGCGTCTCGCCCAGGTAGTAATAGGTCAACCCGCCGAGACTGTCGGCCTTCGTCCCGGGGCGCAGCAGCCAGGCACCGAGGCCGGTGTCGAATGCGATCCCGTCGAGCTCGAGGCCGGTGCCGGCGAGCGACTTGAGTTGGCGCTTCGCATCGTGCAGGTACTTGGGCGAACTCGAGGCAAGCCAGCGTTCGAGCGCGGCATAGTCGGGCCGGCCGGGCGCCCACGGCACCCACGCGCTCTCGGTCAGGCTCGCGATGCCGAAGCCGTCGACCCGGCCGTTGAGGGTGGCGATGCGCAGGCCGAGCGGCGCGGTGTGATTTGCCGAGGCAGCATCCAGCCACTTCTCGAGCTCTTCGTCGACCAGCGTGCGCACAGCGGGAACGGATGCCGCGGGCAGCTTGGCGTCGGCCACGGCCACCAGGTCGTCTGCGGTGCCCTCGAGCTTGATCACGCGATCGAGCAGCGTGCGGAACTGCAGCCGCTCGAACACCTCGCGCACCGAGGCGGCATCGATCGGATTGCGCACCAGGTCGCCGGGCGCGACCGGCAGCGGGACATCCCGCACCAGCCGGTTCAGCTTGCGATTGCGCACCACGCGGTCCTGCTGCTCGCGCAGGTTGTTGCCGACCACTCCCCCGATGTCGTCGGCGTGCGCCAGCAGTTCGTCGGCGGTTCCGTACTGCTGGATCCACTTCACCGCGGTCTTCTCTCCGACCTTGTCGACGCCCGGCAGGTTGTCGCTGGTCTCGCCGACCAGCGCCGCGATCTCGGGGTACTGAGCGGGCTCGATGCCGTACCGCTCGCGCACGGCGTCCTCGTCGTACACCTTCAACTCCGAGACGCCCCGGGCGTTCGGGTACAGCAGTGTGACATCGTCGTCCACCAGTTGGATCGTGTCGCGGTCGCCCGAGACCACCAGCACCCGGTACCCCTGCTCCTTGCCCTGCAGCGACAGCGTCGCGAGGATGTCGTCGGCCTCGAAATCCTCTTTGGTGATCGTGACGATGTTCATCGCCTTCAGCGCCTCTTGCAGCAGCGGCACCTGACCCTTGAACTCGGGCGGGGTCTCACCGCGAGTGCCCTTGTAGTCCTCGTACTCGCGATTGCGGAATGAGAACCGCGAGATGTCGAAGGCGACGCCGAGGTGCGTCGGCTTCTCTTTCTGAAGCAGCAGGATGAGCATCGACAGGAAGCCGTGGATGGCGTTGGTGTGCTGGCCGTCGCGGGTCACGAAGCTGTCGATCGGCAGGGCGTAGAAGGCTCGGAACGCGAGCGAATGGCCGTCGATGAGCAGAAGGGTAGGCTTTTCGGAGTCCGGCACGGGCCCAGCCTATCCGCCGGTTCCGACACCACAGCCGGAGAATCGGATGACGAAACTGCCCCCGAACACGCCGCCAGAACTCCTTGAACGGCTGGCAACGGGAGGCGGCGAGCTCCCCCGCATGATGGGCATCGAGTTCCTCGAACTCTCCCCGGATTACTCGGTCGCGACCATGCCCGTGGAGGGCAACCGGCAGGTCGTGGGCCTGCTTCACGGCGGCGCGCACGTCGTGCTCGGAGAGTCTTTGGGATCGATCTCGTCGGCCCTGCACGCGGGGGCTGGGCGCTATGCGGTCGGGATCGAGATCAACGCCACCCACAGCCGCTCGATCACCGAAGGATTGGTCACCGGCACCTGCCGAGCGCTGGTTCTCGGCCGAACCCTCTGCACCCACGAGATCGTGATGACCGACGAGGAGGGCCGGCGGCTGTCCACGGTGCGGATGACGAACATGCTGCGGGACATCGAACGCTGATCGGCATCGAGAACCTGCGCGACCTCGGTGGGCTGCCGCTGAGGGGCGGCGGAGTCACGCGCTCGGGCGTGATCTGGCGGTCAGGCCATCCGGATCGGCTGGATGACGCGGGCTGGGCGGGGCTCCGGGCGATGGGCGTGCGCACCGTCGTCGATCTGCGCAACGCCTACGAGCGATCAGGGGCTCACGACGAGCTTGACGGCATCCGGATCGTGCATGCTCCGATCGAGGATGTAGAGCATCCGGACTACTTCGGACGTTGGAACGGCGACTGGGCGACGCCGGACTTCTTCGCCTGGGGCCGCGGGACCTGGCCGGAGTTGTGGAAGCTGGCGTTCGCCGCGATCGCCGAGGCTCCGAGCGGAGTGCTGCTGCACTGCGCGGCCGGGCGGGATCGCACCGGAATGATGACCGCCGCCCTGCTCGAGACCGCCGGGGTCGAACGCGACGCGATCCTCGAGGACTACATCCGCGGCATCCTCGAATCGGACAACCGCAATATCGACGATCTGGTCGACGACTATCGAGTGGCGCTCGGACTACTGCTCGACCGGTGGGACCCTGAACCCGAACTGGTGCGGGCTGCAGCGCGGCTGCGCTGAGTCCCGCATTCCGTTGAACCGGGCGCCTTCCGACAATCCGGGCGTCTTATCCCGCCCGGATTGTCCGAACTCGCCCGGAACAGGGCGGACGCTACTTCTTCGCGGCCAACTGGTCGATGATCGCCTGCGCGACGTCGTGCATGGTGAGGCGGCGATCCATCGACGCCTTCTGGATCCAGCGGAACGCCTCGGGCTCGCTCAGACCCATCTTCTCGTTGAGCAGGCCCTTCGCACGATCGACGAGCTTGCGGGTCTCGAAGCGCTCGACCATGTCGGCGACCTCGGCCTCGAGGGTCACGATCTGCTGGTAGCGGCTGAGCGCGATCTCGATCGCCGGCAGAAGGTCGTTGGGCGTGAAGGGCTTCACGACGTAGGCGAGGGCGCCGGCTTCGCTCGCACGCTCCACGAGTTCTTTCTGACTGAACGCGGTCAGCAGCACCACCGGGGCGATGTGGTTCTTGGCGAGTTTCTCGGCGGCCGAGATGCCGTCGAGCTGCGGCATCTTGACATCCATGATGACCAGATCGGGTCGCAGTTCTGTGGCCAACGCCACCGCGGTCTCTCCGTCGCCGGCTTCGCCCACGACATCGAATCCGTTGTCGCGCAGGATCTCGACGATATCGAGCCGGATCAGCGACTCGTCCTCGGCGACGACGACGCGTCGCGGGGCGGGCGGGGTCTCCTGCAGGTCACTCACAGTGGGAGCCTACGGTATCGTTCCAGGTGCTGTGCCCCAGGGCACGAGCGCCGGATTGGCGGAATGGCAGACGCGGGGCACTCAAAATGCTCTGTCCGCAAGGGCGTGAGGGTTCGAGTCCCTCATCCGGCACCGAATGCCGTCGGCGCGCGACGCGCAGACCTCAGCTAGCCGGCCGCGGGGATCGCGGTGAACGCGCCCGTGTTGTTGGTGACCGTGACGTTGACCACCTTGGTGGAGCCATCCGCCAGCGTCTCGGTGCAGCTGAAGGTGCTCGCCGCGGTCGCAAGAATGTCAGCAGGGCAAGCCGCTGCCGTCGCGGTCTGGCCGAAGGTCTTCTGCGAATCGGCGATGAGTTGCTTCTCGACTGTGATGTGGAACGAGATCGTGCGATCCACGACCTGATTGAGCTGGTTGACCTCTGCCGCGCTGGGAACACCGAGCAGCATCGGCACCAGCGGAAGAACGGCGAGCACGGTGGCAGTCCCGGAGAGGAGCACGCCCAGCAACGAGACCGCGAGGCCCTCGCCCGTCACTCGCGCTCGGCGAAAGGCGGGCACGGCCACGATCAGGCCGATCAAGCCGGGGACGAGCGGGATGACGGTCGAGTAGTTGAGCGCCATCGACCCGAGGTAAGCGGCGACCGCGATCAGTCCCACGACGATCACGACGATGCCGGTCCGGTTCTTGGCGGACGGACCGGAGCTGACGGCATTCCCCCACGACTGCTCGAAACTGGAGGTGAACGGGCTGGGGCTCTGCTCCGTGAGTTGGAACGCGTCGGCGCCGAGCGCGACCTGCTCGCCGGTGGCTCCACTCGACCACACCGACTCCGCGGTTGGCGCAGCAGTCAGATGATCGGTCCACGCTCCACCGCTCCACCAGCGGTACGCCCGAGAATCCGTCGGATCCGGGTACCACCCGGCCTGCGGCGTGATGATGTCGGTCATGCGTCCCTCCGCGGAAGTGTGCACGGTGCACATCTCGATCCTTGTCGCAAAGGGGGGCAACGGCGACCCCGCATGCGGGGCTCCCCCGGACGGGGGAAGCCGCTACGCTAGCCCCCACGGCCCCGAGGAGGCTCCAATGGCGACAGGCTCCGGTACGAAGGACGATCCCTGGCAGTTGCAGACGCCTCCGGGCACGTCGAGCTACACGATCTATCGCGATGATGCCTCCACTCCGGCCACCCTGGTCTGCCAGGTCGGCTCGACGAAGCTGCTGTACAACGCGCGGGCAGCAGAAGACCTGCGCTACTGGCTTCTGGAGAAAGCCGACTGGGTGCCGCTGGGCGCAGCCGACGAGGGCAAAGACGCCGCCGAGGGCACTGTCGAGTGGTTCGGTCGCTGGGACAGCAACCCGATCGGTGGATGGTACGGGCTTCGCAACGGCTACCGCGGCCGTTTCGGCATGTACCTGCCACCCCTGATGGAGGCGCTGGGCTTCGCCGAGCTCACGCACGAGCCCCGCAACAACCGCATGAGGGCGATCACCTGAGCGACCTGGCCGATCACCGCTAGCGCGCGACGATCAGCCGCAGGGAGCCCTCGAACACCGGCTGCGTGCGGAGAGCTCCAAACGTGCGATCCCATTCGCCCGAGGCCAGATCGGCCGCGAGACTCGCGACGTACCGATCGGCGATGGCCCCGTCCACGAAGCTCCAGGCGGAGTTCGCGCGACGAGCCCCTGGATCGAGCAGCGCCTCGGGCCGGCCGTAGTACGCCTCTCCGAAGCCGTCTGTGCAATCGAGAGGGATCGGCACCGGCAACACGTCGATGGAGGAGCCGAGAGCTCGAGCGAACCGGGAGATCGGCGGGTACCGCTCGGCCTCGGTCGAGATGACTTCTGGTGCGTATTCAGCCAGCCAGAAGCGCCCGAGTTCAGCGGGATCGCACGTCAAGATGACAACGCTCCCGCGACTGACCCGGCGCAGCTCTGCCAGCCCTCTGTCGAGGTCCGCCCATTGGTGCACCGAGAACGTCGTCATGACCGCGTCGAAAGACCCGTCGGCGAACGGCAGTTCCTCCGCCCGCGCATCCACCGCTGTCGGGAGCGCCGGGGGCCGCTGCGCGCGCATCGACGCCGACGGCTCAACAGCGGTGACGGCGCGGTCGGTCGGCTCGTACGACCCGGCGCCGGCGCCGACGTTCAGAACCGTGCGCGCGTCTCCGAGCGCAACGACGATGCGGGCAGCGATCCGGGGATCGGCGCGGCGGTACCGGCTGTATTGGTCGCCGATCCTCCCGTAGTCGGCATCACCTGCACTGCCGTCGGCGAAGGCCGCCGGGCCGCCATCAGTCGGCGTGCTTGCCGCTTTCCCAGGCGGGCGCCGCAGCGTTGACCGCGTCGCCGATGACGTGAACGCGCAAGTCGTTGGTCGACCCCGGAATTCCGGGAGGGGATCCCGAGATGACCACGACCTTGTCGCCGACCTCGGCGAGACCCGCCTCGATGAGAGTGGCGTCGACCTGGTAATACATCGCATCGGTATGGGTCACCCGGTCGACCAGGAACGACTCGATGCCCCAGGTGAGCGCCATGCGGCGGCGGATCGCCTCGTCCGGCGTGAATGCCTTCATCGGGATGCGGAACCGCAGCCGCGACATGCGGCGGGCCGAATCGCCAGACTCGGTGAACACGCACACGTACTTCGCGTCGACGAAGTCGGCGACCTCCGCCGCCACCAGGGTGAGGGCGCCCCCTTGGGTGCGTGGCTTGGTGCCCAGCGGTCCAATGCGCTCGAGGCCGTGATCCTCGGTCGAACTCACGATGCGCGCCATCGTCGAGACCGTGACGACCGGATACTCGCCGACGCTGGTCTCACCCGAGAGCATCACGGCATCGGCGCCGTCGAGCACGGCGTTCGCCACATCCGAGGTCTCGGCACGGGTCGGTACGGGGCTCGAGATCATCGACTCCAGCATCTGGGTCGCGACGATGACCGGCTTGGCCATGCGCCTGGCCATCTCGACGGCGCGCTTCTGCACGATCGGAACAGCCTCAAGCGGCAGCTCGACGCCCAGGTCTCCGCGCGCCACCATGATGCCGTCGAAGGCGTCGATGATCTCTTCCAGGTGGTCGACGGCCTGCGGCTTCTCGATCTTGGCGATCACCGGGACCTTGCGACCCTCCTCGGCCATGATCTCGTGCACGCGCGTGATGTCGGAGGCATCGCGCACGAACGAGAGCGCGATGTAGTCGGCGCCGAGCCGGAGGCCCCAGCGCAGGTCGGCCTCGTCCTTCGCCGAAAGTGCGGGCACATTCACCGCGACCCCGGGAAGGTTGATCCCCTTGTTGTTCGAAACGGGTCCCGCCACGATCACCTTGGTGCGAACACGCGTGCCGTCGGTGTCGAGTACCTCGACTTTCACCTTGCCGTCGTCGATCAGCAGGAAGTCGCCCGGCTTGACGTCCTGCGGAAGGCCCTTGAAGGTCGTGCCGGAGAGCTCCTTCGTGCCGATGACGTCCTCGGTCGTGATGGTGAAGATGTCACCGACCGCGAGCTCGTACGGGCCCGCCTCGAACTTGCCGAGCCGGATCTTCGGACCCTGCAGATCGACGAGAACGGCCACCGGGATCCCGGTGTCTGCGGCCGCCTTGCGAACGTTGGAATAGACCTCGTCGTGCACCTCGTAGCTGCCGTGGCTGAGGTTCATTCTGGCCACGTTCACCCCGGCCTCGATGATGGCGCGGATGTTCTCGTAGCTCGACGTGGCGGGACCCAGCGTCGCGACGATCTTGGCTCGTCTCATGACTTCCTTCGGTGGTGATTGGTGTGGTGCTCGGGAGTGATGCAGCGGGCGCGCAGGTGGCATGCGCGCCGTCTTTGGGTCTCTTGGAGGTTAGACCGCGATGGCGCGATCGGTGGGACGGATGGGGAACGGCAGCTCCGTCTCCCCTTCCAAGTATCGGTCGACCGCGGATGCCGCGGCGCGCCCTTCCGCGATCGCCCAGACGATCAGCGACTGCCCACGACCGGCATCACCGGCAACGAAGACGCCGGGCTCGGAGGTCTGGTAGTCCTCGTCGCGTACGACGTTGCCGCGCTCATCGAAGGGCAGGTGCAGTTGTGGATCGAGCGTGTCCGGCTCGGCGCCGGTGAACCCCAGCGCGAGAAGCACGAGGTCGGCAGGGATCTCGCGCTCGGTCCCGGACTTCGGGACGCGCCGCCCATCGAGGTACTCGGTCTCGGCCACGCGCAATGCCCGCACCTCTCCGGCCTCGTTGGACAGGAACTCGACGGTCGAGGCGAGGTAGACCCGCTCACCGCCTTCCTCGTGAGCGCTGGACACCTCGAACAGGTTCGGCGACATCGGCCACGGCTGGTGCCCCGGCCGCTCGGTGGGCGGCTGAACGCCGATCGCCAGGTTCGTGACGCTGAGCGCGCCCTGGCGGTGCGCCGTGCCGATGCAGTCGGCTCCGGTGTCTCCGCCGCCGAGCACGATCACGTGCTTGCCCTCTGCGGTCAGCTGATTGAGCACCGTGTCGCCGGCGCCCGCCTTGTTCTGCTGCACCAGGTAATCCATCGCGAAATGCACGCCGAGCAGGTCGCGGCCCGGGATCGGCAGGTCACGCGGAACCATGGCGCCGGTCGCGACCACGACCGCGTCGTAGCGCGACTTGAGGTCGTCCCATGCGATGTCGACGCCGATCTCGACCCCGGCGCGGAAGCGCGTTCCCTCGGCCTGCATCTGGGCCAGACGCGACTCGAGTTGCTTCTTCTCCATCTTGAAATCCGGGATGCCGTAGCGCAGCAGGCCCCCGATCCGGTCATCGCGCTCGAACACGGCGACCGTGTGCCCGGCCCGCGTCAGCTGCTGGGCGGCCGCGAGGCCCGCCGGGCCGGAGCCGACGACCGCGACCGTCTTGCCGGTCAGCCGCTCGGGCGGATGCGGCGTCACCCATCCGTTCTGGAAGGCCTGGTCGATGATCGAGACCTCGACCTGTTTGATGGTCACGGCCGGCTGGTTGATGCCCAGCACGCAGCTCGACTCGCACGGGGCCGGGCAGAGCCGCCCGGTGAACTCGGGGAAGTTGTTGGTCGCGTGCAGGCGCTCGATCGCGGCTCGGCCCTCGTTGCGCCAGGTCAGGTCGTTCCACTCGGGGATCAGGTTGCCCAGGGGGCAGCCGTGGTGGCAGAACGGGATGCCGCAGTCCATGCACCGGCCGGCCTGACGACGCAACTGTTCCGGATCCTGCGACTCGTAGACCTCTTTCCAATCCATGATCCGCACGGGCACTGGACGGCGCTTCGGCAGCTCACGCTCCTGGGTTTTCAGGAAACCCTTCGGATCAGCCACCGGTAACCTCCATGATCCGGCCCCAGACGATGTCGCCGTCGGGGTCGAGACCCTCGTCGACAGCGGTCTGACGGGTCTTCTGCACGGCGGCGTAGTCGCGCGGCAGCACCTTGACGAACGTCGAGAATCCCTCCGGGTCCGCCAGCATCCTCGCGGCGAGCGGCGACCCGGTCTCGGCGACGTGCTGCGTGAGCAGATCCGTGAGGATCTCGATATCCGCGCTCTCCAGCGGCAACAGCGAGAGCTCGCCGCTGGCCAGCGCGTCGCGGTTCACGCGTTCCGGCCTGAGGTCGTAGACGTACGCAGTGCCTCCGGACATGCCGGCCCCGAGGTTGCGCCCTGTCGTTCCGAGGATGACGGCGAGCCCGCCCGTCATGTACTCGAGAGCGTGGTCTCCCACGCCCTCGACCACGGCACTCGCACCCGAGTTGCGCACCAGGAACCGCTCGCCCACGACGCCGCGGATGAACATGCTGCCCTGGGTGGCCCCGTAACCGATGACGTTGCCGGCGATCACGTTGCGTTCGGCCGGGAAGATCGCTCCGCGGGGCGGACGCACCACGATCTTGCCGCCCGAGAGGCCCTTGCCGACGTAGTCGTTACTGTCGCCCTCGAGGCGGAGCGTGATCCCGTTGGGCAGGAACGCGCCGAGCGACTGCCCAGCGGATCCCGTGAGCGAGATCTCGATGGTGCCCGTCGGCAGCCCGTGCTCGCCGTACTTCTTCGTGACCTCGTGGCCGAGCATGGTGCCCACCGCGCGTTCCGTGTTGCGGACCGGCAGCTCGATGCGCACCTCATCGCCCTGCGCGAGAGCCGCCTGCGAGAGACGGATGAGCTCGACGTCGAAGTGCTTCTCGAGGTCGTGCTTCTGACCGCGGCGGTTACGACGCGGCTCGTCGGCGGTGAACTGCGGCCCGACCAGGATCGGTGTGAGATCGAGGCCGTCGGCCTTCCAGTGGTCGATCGCGCGGTCGACATCGAGCAGCTCGGAGTGGCCGATCGCCTCGTCGAGCGAGCGGAATCCGAGCTCGGCGAGGTACTCGCGCACCTCCTGGGCGAGGTATTCGAAGAAGGTCTCGACGAACTCGGGCTTGCCGCTGAAACGGGCCCGCAGCTCGGGATTCTGCGTCGCCACGCCCACCGGGCAGGTGTCCAGGTGGCAGACCCGCATCAGGATGCAGCCGCTCACGACGAGCGGCGCGGTCGCGAATCCGTACTCCTCGGCCCCGAGAAGCGCCGCGATGATCACGTCGCGCCCCGTCTTCATCTGGCCGTCGACCTGCACAACCACCCGGTCGCGCATCCCGTTGAGCATCAGGGTCTGCTGGGTCTCGGCCAGACCGATCTCCCAGGGCGTACCCGCGTGCTTGAGCGAGTTGAGCGGCGACGCGCCGGTGCCCCCGTCGTGGCCGGAGACCAGCACGACGTCGGCCAGCGCCTTGGTAACGCCGGCTGCGACGGCACCGATGCCCGACTGCGAGACCAGCTTGACGTGCACGCGCGCCTCGGGGTTGGCGCGCTTCAGGTCGAAGATCAGTTGCTTGAGGTCTTCGATCGAGTAGATGTCGTGATGCGGCGGCGGCGAGATCAGACCGACGCCGGCCGTGCTGTGGCGGGTGCGCGCGATCCACGGATAGACCTTGGCCGCGGCTAGCTGGCCGCCCTCACCCGGCTTGGCGCCCTGCGCCATCTTGATCTGGATGTCGGTGGCATGCGTGAGATACATGCTCGTCACGCCGAATCGCCCGCTCGCCACCTGCTTGATCCGGGACCTCCGCTCGGGGTCGAGCAGGCGCTCGACGTCTTCTCCGCCCTCACCCGTGTTGCTGCGGCCGCCGATCCGGTTCATGGCCATCGCGATCGTCTCGTGCGCTTCCTGGCTGATCGAGCCGTAGCTCATCGCGCCGGTGTTGAAGCGGGTGATGATCGACTCGATCGACTCCACCTCGTCGATCGGGATCGGCGAGCGCGCGTGGGTCTTGATGTCGAACAGACCCCGGAGGGTCTGCAGACGCTCCGCCTGCTCGTCGATCAGCTTCGTGTAGTCGCGGAAGATGTCGTAGCGCTTGGCGCGCGTCGAATGCTGCAGCCGGAACACCGTGTCGGGGTTGAACAGGTGCGGCGGCCCCTCGCGGCGCCACTGGTACTCGCCGCCGATCTCGAGCCGCTCGTGGGCCAGGATGGCGCCGTCCTGCGGGTAGGCGGCGGCGTGACGGGCCGCGTTCTCCGCGGCGATGACGTCGATGCCGACGCCGCCCAACAGGCTGGTGGTGCCGGTGAAGTACTGGTCGACGAACTCCTGGCTGAGGCCGAGCGCCTCGAAGGCCTGAGCGGCCGCGTACGAGCCGACGACCGAGATGCCCATCTTGGACATGATCTTCAGAACGCCCTTGCCGAGCGCCTTGATCAGGTTCTTGACGGCCTTCTCGGGGGTCAGATCCGTGATCATGCCGCTCAGCACGAGCTGCTCGGCCGTCTCCATCGCGAGATAGGGGTTGATCGCCGAGGCGCCGTAGCCGACCAGGAGCGCGACATGGTGCACCTCGCGCACATCGCCGGTCTCGACGATGAGGCCGACCTTCATCCGGGTCTCCTGCCGGATCAGGTGATGGTGCACGGCTGCGAGCATGAGCAGAGAGGGAATCGGCGCCGAGCTCGGCGTTGGAGTCGCGGTCGCTGAGCACCAGGAACTGCGAGCCGTTCTCGATCGCGGCGTCCGCCTCGTCGCACATCGCCTGCAAGCGCTGCACGAGGCCGTCGGTGCCGTCCTTGACCCGGTAGAGGCCCTTGATCACCCGGCACGGTTTGCGGCCGCCCGCGGTCTCGAAGTGCTGGATCTTGGCGAGCTCGTCATTGTCGATCACCGGGAAGTCGAGCACGATCTGCCTGGCGTGCTCCGGCGTCGCGTCGAGCAGGTTGCGCTCGGGCCCGAGACCCAGCTTCATGCTCGTGACCACTTCTTCGCGGATGCTGTCCAACGGCGGGTTCGTCACCTGGGCGAACGCCTGCGTGAAGTAGTCGAACAGCAGCCGGGGCCGGTCGCTCAGCACGGCGATCGGGGTGTCGGATCCCATGGCGCCGAGCGGCTCGGCGCCGTTCTGCGCCATCGGCGTGACGAGGATGCGCACCTCCTCCTCGGTGTACCCGAAGGTGCGCTGCCGCCTCACCACCGAGGCGGGGGTGTGGGTGATGTGCTCGCGCTCGGGAAGATCGGCGAGATGGATGCGGCCGGCATCCAGCCAGTCCTGCCAGGGAGCCACCGACGAGAGCTCGGCCTTGATCTCGTCGTCCTCGACGATGCGCCCCGCGGCGGTGTCGACCAGGAACATCTTGCCCGGCCGCAGCCTGCCCTTGCGCACGATCCGGTCCGCCGGAAAGTCGAGCACGCCGATCTCGCTCGCGAGCACCACGAAGCCGTCATCCGTGACGACGAAACGACCGGGGCGCAGTCCGTTGCGATCCAGGGTCGCACCGACCAGGGATCCGTCGGTGAAGACCAACGCGGCCGGCCCGTCCCACGGCTCCATGAGCATCGAGTGGAACTCGTAGAAGGCACGGCGATTCGGATCGATGTCGAGCTGGTTCTCCCAGGCCTCCGGCACCATCATCATGATCGAGTGAGGCAGCGAACGGCCCGAGAGCAGCAGGAGCTCCGCGACCTCGTCGAACGACGCGGAGTCGCTGGCGCCCTCGCTGACGATCGGGAAGAGCGGCCGCAGGTCGCCGAGCAGTTCCGACTCGAGCTGGCTCTGACGGGCGCGCATCCAGTTGCGGTTGCCCTGCACGGTGTTGATCTCGCCGTTGTGCGCAATCACCCGGAACGGCTGGGCGAGCGGCCATGACGGGAACGTGTTCGTGGAATAGCGCGAGTGCACGAGTGCGAGCTTCGAGGCGAACCGCTCGTCGCTGAGATCGGGGTAGAACGGTTCCAGCTGCAGCGTGGTGACCATGCCCTTGTAGACCAGGGTCCGCGACGACAGCGATGGGAAGTATGCGCCCAGCTCGCGTTCGGCGCGCTTGCGCAGGCGGAAGGCCTGGCGGTCGAGCTCGATGCGGACAAGCGGCGCGCCCGTGACACCGGTCCGCGTGGACTCGACGAACAGCTGCTCGAACGCCGGTGCAGCGTCACGGGCCAACTGACCCAGGTGATCCGGGGCGGTCGGCACCTCGCGCCAGCCGAGAACCCGCAGGCCCTCGTCCCCGGCGATGGCGGCGATGCCGTCTTTGAGCGCTGCACTCGCCTCTGGATCGAGCGGCAGGAACGCCATGCCGACCGCGTAGCGTCCGACCGGCGGCAGCTCGAAGCCGACGACGGCGCGCAGGAACTCGTCGGGGATCTGCGTGACGATGCCGGCGCCGTCGCCCGTGCCGGCATCAGAGCCCACGGCGCCCCGGTGCTCGAGGTGACGCAGCGCATCGAGTGCCATAGCGATGATGTCGTGGCCGGCCGTTCCGCGAAGGGTCGCGACCATGGCCAGGCCGCAGGCGTCCTTCTCGCGGCGCGGGTCGTAGAGGCCCTGTGCCGCGGGCAGCGTACCGAACCCGCTGAAGGGGTTCGGTACCGGAGCAGAATGCGCCATGAGTACCGTCCTCACGATGGTGCTGGAGATGGGACGTCAATGGCCCAACGAGTGAAGGGATGCCGGGCGTGGTGTCGCTGGACTTTAGGAGTTGTGGACCGCCCCGCTTGTGGCGAGATCATCCTTCTTGCTCGAGCCCGACCGGATTGAATCCGTTTGGGCGTCATCGCCTGAATCGTCGGTATCGGAGTAGATGTCCTCGGAGTCTACCTCAGAGGGCGGGGTCCACTCCTTCCCTGGCCGGTAGACACTCGGTTCGGTGCCCGGATGACGGCGGCTTTGCACCGCGATGATGACCAGGCCGACCACCACCGCTCCCAGTGCGCCCCACACGTTGTCGCGGATCCCGAGGAAGGTCTGACTCGGGTCGATGCGGATGTTCTCGAACCAGGTGCGGCCCAGCCCGTACCAGATCAAATAGAGCCCGAGCACCTTGCCCCACTGCCACTGCGGGCGCGCTGTCGCGCGGAACGAGATCCGGCCGTCTGCCGCTGTGACCCGCGTGACCTGGTACTGGATCAGCAGGATGATCACGAATCCCGAGAGATTCCAGATGATCTCGTAGAGGAAGGTCGGGTGGAAGTACACGCCGCTGGTCGGCAGGCCCGAGGGGTACGCGGTGTTGTCCGACGGGATCTGGAGCCCCCACGGCAGATCGGTCGGCAGCCCGTACAGCTCGTTGTTGAAGTAGTTGCCGAGCCTGCCGAGCGACTGCGCCACCAACAGGGTCGGCGCGATCGCGTCGATCACCGAGGTGAAGCGCAGCCCGGTGATCCGGCAGCCGACGTAGACGCCGACCGCGCCGAGCAGCAGGGTGCCCAGGATGGCGTCGCCGCCGTCCCAGATGTTCCAGATGGCGCCCGGGAGAAACGGATTCCAGGTGTTCTTGCCCGGTCCGAAGTAGTCGCTGATGTGAGTCGCCACGTGCCAGGCCCGCGCGCCGATGAGCCCGAAGATGATCGTCGGGATGATGACGTCGATGATGATCCACGGCTCGGCTCCGCGCGCGGTCAGTCGGTGGTTCGTGACGATCAGCGCGACGATGATGCCCGTCAGGATGCACAGCGCATAGGTGTGGATCTGAAGCGAGGCATCCGGAGCCACTCCTGGGAACACACCGTGCAACCAGCCGGTCGGAATCGTGATCGGGACCTGCCAGGCCGGAGGCGGGCTGGGGATGGTGAGCGGAAGCACGGAGCACCCTTCAAAATGGGAGGACGGGCTGGTCAGGCGGCGACCCGACCGGATGGAAGTCTAGCGACTGCGACCCTGAGCGAGAGCCGCGGCGGTGCGACCGGCGCCGGCCACCCCGTGCTCGGCCAGCGCAGTGACCAGGGCGGAGCCGACGATGGCGCCGTCCGCGTAGTGCAGGACCTCGGCGACCTGCTCGCCGGTCGAGATCCCGATCCCGACGCACACGTTGCGGGCGTCTGCGGCTCGGAGGCGGCCGACCAGGGAACGGGCCGCGGCGTCGACATCCTGCCGGGCGCCGGTGATCCCCATGGTCGAGGCGGCGTAGACGAAGCCCCGGCTGGCCGCCACCGTCTCGGCCAACCGCGCGTCGGTCGAGCTGGGGGCCGCCAGGAACACCCGGTCGAGACCGGTGCGGTCGCTGATCGCGATCCAGGGCGCCGCCGAGTCGGGGGTGATGTCGGGCGTGATCAGACCGGCTCCGCCGGCATCGATGAGCGCGTCGGCGAAGCGGTCGGGGCCGTATTGCAAGACCGGGTTCCAGTAGGTCATGACGAGAACGGGTGCATCGACGCGCGCGCGGATCGCCTCCACGGCTGTGAACACATCACGCACCCGGAATCCGGCCGCCAGCGCCGCCTGGGTCGCCTTCTGAATCGCCAGCCCATCCATCACCGGATCGGAGTACGGAACACCGAGCTCGAGCAGATCGACGCCGTTCTCGACCAGGGCGACGGCCGCGTCGATGCTGGTGGCGAGGTCCGGGAAGCCGACGGGCAGGTATCCGACCAGCGTGCCGGTGCCCGCGCGGCGGTTCGCCTCGATGGTGGCGTCGACCGACGTCACGTGCGCTGGCTGAGCCGCGCCGCTCACGACTGCACGGCTCCTTCGTCGAACAGGCCGAACCACTCCCCGGCGGTCTGCACGTCTTTGTCGCCGCGACCGCTCAGATTGACCAGGATGATCGCGTCCGGCCCGAGCTCACGGCCCAGCTTGAGCGCTCCGGCCAGCGCGTGAGCAGACTCGATGGCCGGGATGATGCCCTCGGTGCGGCTCAGAAGACGCAGGGCCTCCATCGCCTCGGCGTCGCTGGCCGGCAGGTAGGTCGCGCGACCGATATCGGCGAGGTAGGCGTGCTCCGGTCCCACGCCCGGGTAGTCGAGCCCCGCCGAGATGGAATGGGACTCGACGGTCTGCCCGTCCTCGTCCTGCAGCAGGTAACTGCGTGCGCCGTGCAGGATGCCGGGTCTGCCGCGTTCGATCGCCGCGGCATGACGGTCGGTATCGATGCCATCGCCCGCGGCCTCATAGCCGTACAGCTTGACCGACTCGTCGTCGAGGAAGGCGTCGAAGATGCCGATCGCGTTCGATCCCCCGCCTACGCAGGCCGCGACGGCATCCGGAAGTCGGCCGGTGAGCGCGAGCACCTGTTCCCGCGCCTCCTCGCCGATGACCTTCTGAAAGTCGCGCACCATGGCCGGGAAGGGATGCGGCCCCGCGGCGGTCCCGAAGATGTAGTTGGTGGTCTCGACGCTCGTCACCCACTCGCGGTAGGCCTCGTTGATCGCGTCTTTGAGGGTGCGGGAGCCCGTGGTCACCGAGACGACCTCGGCTCCGAGCAGGCGCATCCTGGCCACGTTCAGCGCCTGGCGCTTCGTGTCCACCTCGCCCATGAAGATGGTGCACTCGAAGCCGAACAGGGCGGCAGCCGTCGCCGTGGCGACGCCGTGCTGGCCGGCTCCGGTCTCGGCGATCACGCGGGTCTTGCCGATGCGTCGGGTCAACAAGGCCTGGCCGAGCACATTGTTGATCTTGTGCGACCCGGTGTGGTTCAGGTCTTCGCGCTTCAGGATGATGCGCGCTCCCCCGGCGTGCTCGGCGAAGCGCGGCACCTCGGTGATGATCGACGGCCGCCCGCTGTAGCTGCGCTCGAGTTCGCGCAGTTCTGCGCGGAACGACGGGTCGGACTTCGCCGACTCGTACGCCGCGGCCAGCTCGTCGATCGCGGCGATCAGCGACTCGGGCATGAACCGGCCGCCGTACTCGCCGTAGAACGGGCCGGGCAGTTCGCGCAGGCTGGTCACGCGCTGACCGCACTGGTGTGTGAGCCTGCGCCTGGGAACGGGCTGGCTACCAGGAAGCTCTCGAGCATGGCGACGGGGTCTCCGCCGGTGACCAGCGCCTCGCCAACCAGCACCACATCCGCCCCGGCGGCGCGATAGCGCGCGACATCCGCGGGCTCGGTGACCGCCGATTCGGCGATGCGGATGACGCCAGACGGGATCCGGTCGGCCAGCGACCCGAAGAGCTCACGGTCGAGCTCGAAGGTGCTGAGATCGCGGGCGTTCACCCCCACCACCGAGGCACCGACGTCGAGCGCCCGCTCCACCTCGTCTGCCGAGTGCGTCTCGACGAGCGCCGTCATGCCGAGCTGCGCGATGAGCTGCTGCAACTCGGCGAGCACCGTCTGCTCGAGGGCGGCGACGATCAGCAGCACGAGGTCGGCTCCCGCCGCGCGCGCCTCGAACACCTGGTACGGCTCTGCGATGAAGTCTTTGCGCAGCACCGGGATGTCGACCGCGGCGCGGACAGCTTCGAGATCGGCGAGCGATCCCAGGAAGCGGCGGCCCTCGGTGAGCACACTGATCGCGCTCGCACCGCCCGTCTGGTACGAGACGGCAAGGGATGCCGGGTCGGCGATGTCGGCGAGCTGCCCGCGCGAGGGGCTCGCGCGCTTCACCTCGGCGATGATCTTGACGCGCTCGGCAGGCGCTAGGGCGGCCATCACGTCGAGCGCGGCAGGACGCGCGAGCGCCTCGGCCTCGACCTGCGCGATCGGGCGGATCGCGCGTCGCTCCGAGGCGTCTGCGACGGCCCCGGCGACGAGTTCGGAGAGCACTCTAGGAATGCGCCTTCGGCGCGTACCGCGGACCCTTGACGCCGTAGCCCAGCTTGGACAGGATCGCGCCGACCAGGGCGCCGACCGCCACGAGGCCTGCACAGCTCCAGACCAACCAGGGCACATCGAACCAGAACGCAAAGGTGCCTCCGGCGATCGCGATCAACATGATGATCACGGCGACCCAGGCTGCGGGCGAGTTGCCCTCTCCGGGCTCGGTCTCGTCGGCCACTGCTGCTCCTTCTGATTGAATCGTCGCCAGTCTAGCGGGGGCGCGCGCTTGTCCTGGTGCAACACCGGTAGCGGCCGGTTCAGCTTCTGGCCGCACCCGGATTCCGGCCCGTGGGGTCGTCGCCCTCGCTGAGCGCGTCCCATTCCTGCACGGCATCCTGCGCGTCCGAGTCGGCGGATGCCATGCGCGAGCGGCTGTACTTGCGCCCGGAATCGGGCCAGGACCTGGCGGTCGGCACGATGGCGAGCCCGAGCAATGTCATCAGGGCGCCGAGCACGATGGCTACCGCCGGCCATGCAGTGATGGATGTCGCGGTGACCAGCCGCTCGACCGAATGGGCTCCGGCGACTCCCGTGGCCTTCGTGATCGCGGAGGTCGCGGCGACGACAGGATTGCCGATCGCGAACGCCGACACGGCGATCACGCACACGCCGAGCAGGGCCAGCAGCACACCGAGCACCGGTCGGAAGAACCGCCCGGCGATCGCCAGCGCCGCGATCAGGGCCAGCGCGGCAAGAGCAAGGGCTGACAAGGCGCCTCCCGCGACCTGCCCAGACACCGGGAACGGCTTGCCCTGCACGGTCAGGGTGAACCAGGTCTGCGACCAATCGGCGAAGATCAGGCCGGCGAGCACCGCGATGCCGACCAGCGAGATCAGCTTCAGGCGCGAGGCGCTCAATCGCCTCGCATCGCCCTGAGCATCCGATGGCTGCTCGTGAGCGGCTTCCGTGTCCGCCTCGCTCACGACAGCCTGCGCATCGCGTTGGCGATCGCGACGGCGCGCAAAGGCGCTGCCGCCTTGTTCTGTGCCTCCTGGTGCTCGGTGGCCGGGTCCGAGTCGGCCACGAGACCGGCGCCGGCCTGCACACGAGCGAGGCCGTCGACGATCGTCGCGGTGCGGATCGCGATGGCCAGGTCGGCATCCCCCGCCAGCCCGAAATAGCCGACCACGCCGCCGTAGACGCCTCGCTGCGCCACCTCCAGCTCGTCGATGATCTCCAAAGCGCGCGGCTTCGGGGCGCCCGAGAGGGTGCCTGCCGGGAAAGTGGCGGTGAAGACGTCGATCGAGTTGGCCTCCGGACTCAGGTCGCCCTCGACGCTCGACACCAGGTGCATGATGTGGCTGAATCGCTCGACCTGCATGAACTCCGTGACCTCGACAGAGCCCGCCACGCAGACCTTGGACAGGTCGTTGCGCGCCAGGTCGACCAGCATCAGATGCTCGGCCTGCTCCTTCGGGTCGGCGAGCAGCTCGTCGGCCAGTTCCAGGTCGCGCTCGGGGGTCTCGCCGCGCGGTCGGGATCCGGCGATCGGGTGCGTGAACACGCGGCCGTCCTGCACCTTCACGAGAGCCTCGGGCGACGAGCCGACGATCGAGTACGAGTCGCCCGCCGGCCCTTCCAGCGTGAGCAGGTACATGTACGGGCTCGGGTTGAGCGCCCGGAGCACCCGGTAGACGTCGATCGGCTCGGCGGTGATCTCGTGGTCGAACCGCTGCGAGATCACCACCTGGAACACGTCGCCGTCGCGGATGTACTGCTTCGAGCGCTCGACGGCTCGCTCGTACTCGGGTGCGCTGATCCGCGGGATCGGGGTCGCCGCGGTGGTCAGGTCGACGTCGGCGATCCAGGCCTCCGACGGCTGGGCGATGCCGGTCTGCAACGCGTCGAGCACCGCCTGCGCCCGGGTCCACAGTGCGTCGGCGTCGTCGGTTCCGTCATTGAGCGCCGACGCGATCAGCGTCGCCGTTCCCTGCCGGTGGTCGAGCACGACCAGCTCGCTGACGAAGCTCAGGGCCTGCCCGGGCACCGAGAAATCGGCAGGCGGCACGTCGGGCAGCCTCTCGATCTGCCGAACCGCTTCCCAGCCGATGAAGCCGACCAGGCCGCCGGTCAGCGGTGGATGGCCGTCGACGTGGGGAGTGCTCCACCGCGCGTACAGGTGCGCGAGCGCCTCGAGGGGCGCTGTGGGCGCGTCCGCTCCCAGTGCGCGCTCGGCCGGGACGCCGTAGTCGAGCCAGACGGCCCGGTCGGTGCCGTCGTCGGCTCTGCCCTGGGTGAGCACGCCGAGCGAGCCGACGCCGATGAACGAGAATCTCGACCAGATGCCGCCCTGCTCCGCCGACTCGAGCAGGAAGGTGCCGGGCTTGCCGATCGCCAGCTTGCGGTACACGCCGATGGGAGTCTCGCCGTCGGCGAAGAGCTCGCGCAGCACCGGCACGACCCGATGACCGGCGGCCAGCGCCGCGTCGAAGTCGGCCCTGCTGGTGGTCGTCATGCGCTGCTCACAGGGGGGAATCGCCCACGAACGGGATGAGCGGATCGACGTCGAAACAGGCGTGCGCGCCGGTGTGGCAGGCAGGGCCGTGCTGCTCGACCTGGACCAACAGCGTATCGCCGTCGCAGTCCAGGGCCGCTCCGCGCACCAGCTGGATGTTGCCGCTGGTGTCGCCCTTGCGCCAGTACTCCTGCCTGCTGCGCGACCAGAAGGTCACACGGCCCTCGGTGAGGGTGCGGCGCAGCGCCTCGGCATCCATGTAGCCGAGCATCAGGACCTCGTGCGAGTCGTGCTGCTGGATGATCGCCGGCATCAATCCGTCGGCGTTGAACACCGCGCGCTCGATGACAGCGCCCACCGTGTCGGCTGTCAGAACCTCGCTCATCGGCTGTGCTCCCTCATCTGACGGCGATCCCGTCGCGCGCTCAGCGCCGCCTTGACGTCGCCAACGGTCAGTTCTCCATTGTGGAACACCGATGCCGCGAGCACCGCGTCCGCCCCCGCCGCGACCGCCGGGGCGAAGTCGGCCACCGCGCCCGCGCCCCCGCTGGCGATCACCGGCACCGAACTCAACTCGCCGCACCGCGGCAACCAGTTCGAGGTCGTAGCCCTGCTTCGTGCCGTCGGCGTCGATCGAGTTCACGAGCAGCTCGCCCGCCCCGCGCTCGATCGCCTCGCGCGCCCAGTCGAGGGCATCCAACTCCGTCTCGGTGCGTCCGCCGTGCGTGGTCACCACAAAACCGCTCGGCGTGCGCCGGCTGCGCTTCACGTCGAGCGAGAGCACAAGCACCTGGGCGCCGAACCGGTCGGCGATCTCGCCCAGCAGTTCCGGGCGCGCGATCGCCGCGCTGTTCACTCCGACCTTGTCGGCCCCGTGGCCGAGCAGCCGTGCCACGTCATCATTCGAGCGCACGCCCCCGCCCACGGTCAACGGGATGAACACCTGCTCGGCGGTCGCGGTCACCGTCTCGTACATGGTCGCCCGGTCTTCGACGGTCGCCGTCACGTCGAGGAAGGTGACCTCGTCCGCGCCTTGCTCGTAATAGCGGCGCGCCAACTCGACCGGATCGCCCGCGTCACGCAGGTCGAGAAAGTTCACGCCCTTCACGACACGTCCGGCCGCGACATCCAGGCAGGGGATGACGCGCGTGACGACACTCACGGCGTCCTAGATTCTCGCGGCGTGAATCGCGCTGACCAGGATCGCGCGCGCGCCCAACTCGTACAGCGCATCCATCATGTGGTTCGTCTCGGCGCGCGGAACCATGACCCGCACGGCGACCCAGTCGGAGTCGCGCGTCTGCGACACCGTGGGCGACTCGAGGCCCGGCGTGATCTTCGATGCCGCGTCGAGCAGCTCGGCAGGCAGGTCGTAGTCCATCAGCACGTACTGGTGGGCGACCATCACCCCCTGCACCCGCCGACGCAGAGTGTCGAGGCCGTCGATGGAGTCGTTGCCCGCGATCAGCACGGCGTGCGATTCCAAGATGACCGGCCCGAAGATCTCGAGGCCCTGCTTCTTGAGTGTCGACCCGGTCTCGACCACGTCTGCCACCGCATCCGCGACTCCGAGCCGGACCGCTGACTCCACGGCCCCGTCCAGGTGCACCACCTCGGCGGTCACGCCTTCGCGCCCGAGGAAGTCGGTGACGAGCCCGGCGTAGCTGGTCGCCACCCGCACTCCCGCCAGCTGCGCAAGCGCGTCGAAACGGCCGATCGGCCCGGCGAAGCGGAAGGTCGAGGCTCCGAAGTCGAGCTCGTCGACTTCGACGGCCTCCGAGTGCGAGTCGAGCAGCAGATCGCGTCCCGTGATGCCGACATCGAGCGCACCCGAGCCCACATAGGTCGCGATGTCGCGTGGACGCAGGTAGAAGAACTCGACGTCGTTGCGCGGGTCGCTGACGATCAGTTCCTTGGGATCGCGACGCGTCGCATAGCCGGCCTCGTGCAGCATCTGCACGGCCGTTTCAGACAGGGTGCCCTTGTTAGGCACCGCGATTCGGAGCATGGGGTGAGTCTTTCTGTCGACGGGATGGCGGGTGGCGAGATCTGGCTTACAGATGTCGCTGCACGTCGTCGAGCGAGAGTCCCTTGGCGAGCATCAGCACCTGCAGGTGGTACAGCAACTGCGAGATCTCGGCCGCGGTCTCGTCATCGCTCTGGAACTCGGCGGCCATCCAGACCTCGGCGGCCTCCTCGACGATCTTCTTGCCGATCGCGTGCACGCCGGCGTCGAGCTCCGCGACCGTGCCGGAGCCCGCGGGCCGCGACGCGGCCTTCTCGCTCAGCTCCTCGAAGAGGGCGTCGAAGGTCTTCACGTCTCCGAGGGTACCGGTGCCGCCGGGGTCTCCGCCGCCACTGCGATGGTGCCGCCAACGGGCTCGAGGCGCACGATCACCGCCTTCGACACCGGTGTGTTGCTGCCGATCGCAGCGCTGGCCAGCGGCACCAGGACGTTCGCCTCCGGGAAGTACGCAGCGGCGCACCCGCGGGCCGTCGGATACGAGACGATCCGATAGTTGCGCAGCACGCGATCGGGCTCGTTCTTCCACTCGCTGACGATGTCGACGCGCTGGCCGTCTGCGAGGCCGAGCTCGATCAGGTCGTCCGGGTTCACGAAGATCACGTCGCGGCCCTTCGAGATGCCGCGATACCGGTCGTTGAGGCTGTAGATCGTGGTGTTGAACTGATCGTGGGAGCGCAGAGTCTGCAGGATCAGGCGACCCTCCGGTCGAGCCAGATGCTCCAGTTCGTTGACGGTGATCATCGCTTTGCCGGTGGCGGTCGCGAAGGTCCGGGAATCGCGAGGGCCGTTCGGCAGAACGAATCCCCCCGACCGCCGGATGTCGGTGTTGAACGACTCGAAGCCGGGGACGACCCGGCTGATGTGCTCCCGGATGAGGTCGTAGTCCCGCTCGAAGCCTGCCCAGTCCACGGGGACCCGGTCGCCGAGCGTCGCCCGGGCGAGCCTCGACACGATCGCCACCTCGGACAGCAGCCCCGCAGCGACGGGCGGGACCGCGCCGTGACTGGCGTGCACGGCGCACACGCTGTCTTCGACCGAGACGAACTGGGCCCCCGTCTCCTGCAGGTCGAATTCGGTGCGGCCCAGCGTCGGCAGGATGATCGCCTCGGCACCGGTCACCACGTGCGAACGATTCAGCTTGGTGGACACCTGGACGGTGAGTTCGGTGCCTCGCATCGCCTCTTCCGCGGCGGCCGTGTCCGAAATCGCTCCGACGAAGTTGCCGCCCATCGCGAAGAACACCTTGATGTCGCCCGACTGGAGCTTGTGCACCGTCTGCACCGCGTCGGCACCGTGCGCACGCGGCGGCGAGAAGCGGAACTCCCGCTCGAGAGCGTCGAGGAAGGTGCCGCTCATCTTCTCCCAGATGCCCATGGTGCGGTCGCCCTGCACATTGCTGTGCCCGCGGATCGGCGAGGCGCCGGCGCCCGGCTTGCCGATGTTGCCGCGCAGCAGCAGCAGGTTGACGATCTCCTTGATGGTGTCGACGGCCTTGCGCTGCTGGGTCAGTCCCATGGCCCAGGTGATGATGACCCGATCCGCCGCGAGGTACTGCGCGGCGAACTCGTCGATCTCGGTCGAGGTGATGCCGGTCGCCGCCAGCACCTCCGCCTCATCGAGCTCTGCCAGATGGCGCTGGAACGCCTCCAGACCGGTGGTGTGCTGGCTCAGGAAGTCATGGTCGAGCACGGTTCCCGGCGCGGCGGCCTCGGCATCCAGAACCCGTTTCGACACGGCCTGGAGCAGAGCCATGTCGCCGCCGGACCGGATCTGCACGAACTGGTCGGCGATGTCCGTGCCGCGGCCGATCAGTCCTCGCGCGCGCTGCGGGTTCTTGTAGCGGATCAAGCCGGCCTCCGGCAGCGGGTTGACCGCGATGATCCTGCCCCCGTTGCGCTTGCACTCCTCGAGTGCGGTCAGCATCCGGGGATGGTTGGTGCCCGGGTTCTGCCCCATGACGATGACAAGATCGGCCTTGCCGAAATCGTCGTAGGCGATGGTCGACTTGCCGATGCCGATCGTCTCGCCGAGGGCCGTCCCGGTGGACTCGTGGCACATGTTGGAGCAGTCGGGCAGGTTGTTCGTGCCGAAGGCGCGCACGAAGAGCTGATATTCGAAGGCCGTCTCGTTCGCGGTGCGACCGCTGGTGTAGAAGGCGGCCTCGTCGGGCGAGCCGAGGGAGTTGAGCTTCGCCGCGATCAGCTCGAACGCCCGATCCCAGCTGATCGGCTCGTAATGGTCGGACGCAGCCGACTTGTAGACCGGCTCGGTCAACCTGCCCTGCATGCCGAGCCAGTGCTCGGTCTTGTCGAGCAGCGACGAGACCGAGTTCTCAGCCCAGAAGCTCGTCGGAACCGTGACCGGCGTCGCCTCCCAGGTGACCGCCTTCGCGCCGTTCTCGCAGAACTCGAACAGGTTGCGGTGGTCTGGATCGGGCCAGGCGCAGCTCATGCAGTCGAAGCCGTCCTTGTGGTTGATACTCGTCAGCAGCTTCGCTGCGCGCGCGGGGCCCAGGTCGTGCAGGGCCGGTCCGAGGGAGTGCATGATGCCCGGCACGCCGACCGCCCAGTCCTCCTTGGGGCCCACCTTCAAGTCGGGATACTCCTCGCCAAAACGCGGTTCCTCGCTCATCCTGCGACCACCGTCCGCGCATCGGCCCCGCGGGTCTCGAGGGGATCGAGTGCGACGATCCGCTCGGCGGCGCTGTAGACGACCATGGACGAGCCTCGGAGGAATCCCACGACCGTGAGGTGCAGCTCGGCCGCGAGGTCGACGGCCAACGACGACGGCGCCGACACCGCGGCGAGCACCGGGATGCCCGCCATCGACGCCTTCTGGGTCAACTCGAAGCTCGCCCGCCCCGACACCATCAGCACGGTTCCGCGCAGCGGGAGCATCCCCTTCGTCGTTGCCCAGCCGACCACCTTGTCAACGGCGTTGTGACGTCCGACATCCTCGCGCAGCACCAGCAACTCTCCTGTCGTCCCGTCGAACAGCGCCGCCGCGTGCAGGCCACCGGTCTTGTCGAAGACATCCTGACCGGCTCGCAGACGCTCGGGGAACGTCGCCAGCAGCCCTGCGTCGACCCTCAACTCATCGTGCGCGACGTGATGAGCCGAGAGCGTGCGCACCGCGTCGATGCTCGCCTTGCCGCAGAGCCCGCACGAACTCGTCATGTAGAAATTGCGCTGCAGGCTCGGGTCGGGCATCGCGACGCCGGGAGCGAGCGTGACATCGAGCACGTTGTAGGTGTTCTCGCCGTCGACATTCGCTCCGGCGCAGTACCGGATCGCACTCAACTCGTCGGCGCGGCTGATCACGCCCTCCGAGACCAGGAAGCCGGCGGCGAGTTCGAAGTCGTGGCCCGGCGTCCTCATCGTGATGGACAGCGCGGAACCACCCACGCGGATCTCCAGCGGTTCCTCGACCGCCAGTACGTCCTCGGTCGACCGCGGCGGTTGCCCCACCGTGATCCGGGTGATTCGTCGACGCGCCGTGATTCGTCCCACGACAACATGCCTAGCACGTCGACGGTCATTCGGCGCCTCGACATCGAAGAGCGAAGGAGTCGCCCGTAGAGTGGCGCCATGCCGTTCGACGCCATCGTGCTGTCCGGAGGGCGTGCCGCACGGCTCGGCGGCGCGGCCAAGGCGGCACTGCTCCACCACGGGGTCCCGCTCGTCGTGCGGGCAGCGGAGGCGGCGTCCGGTGCGCGCGGCCTGGTTGTGGTCGGCGACGGTGCCGCTGGATTGCCGGCTCGGGCTCGGGTGATCCGCGAGTCTCCGCCCTTCTCCGGACCGGCCGCGGCACTCGGAGCCGGACTCCGGGAACTCGACCGACTGCACGGACCGCTTCCCGATGAGACCGCCCCCGAGTTCGTCCTGGTGCTCGCCTGCGACATGCCGGGCGTCGGTCGACTCGTCGGCCCCCTGCTGACCGCCGCCGCGGCCGACGGAGTCGACGGTGCCGTCGCCGTCGACGCGAGCGGCCGGCCCCAGCCGCTCGCCGCCGTCTACCGCCGCTGGGCACTCCGCCGCGTCGTCGGCGATCGGGACCTCGTGGGGACGTCGATGCGCGACGTCCTCTCCGGTCTCCGGCTCGCCGAGTTGCCTGCGCCGGACGGGGCGACCGCGGACGTGGACACCTGGTCCGATGCCGAGCGCCTGGAGGTGGAGCGCGCCGAGGTGATCGGCGCCGGATGTGCAAGGGAGCGGGAATGAGCGACGACGGACTGATCGACGCCGTGCGCGCCTGGGCAGATGAACTGTGCGCCGAACTGGGGATCGCACCCGAGGATGTCGACATCGACGCGATCCTGGGCATCGCCGGTCTCGCCGCGCGGACCGTGGTGCGCCCCGCAGCGCCCGTGACGACGTTCCTGCTCGGCTACGCGGCCGGCCGCGCGCACGGCGCAGGCAGCGACGAGCCGGGTGCGTTCGACGACGCGCAGTCGGTGATCCGACGACGTGCGTCGGATCGGTTGGAATCCGAGTCGCCGGAATGAGCGGGCCATTCCGCCCGGAGCGGCATCCGCCGGCGACCTGGGACGCGGCGATGAGCATCTCCGCCGATGCTGCACCACGGCTGCGTTCTGAGATCGTCTCGCTCGCCGAGGCGGTGGGTCGAGTGGCCGCTCGCGATCTCCACGCGGCGCAGGCGATCCCGCACTACGTGTCATCGGCGATGGATGGATGGGCCGTCGCGGGCGACCCGCCGTGGAGCCTGCTTCCCGCGGGAGACGAGGCGCTCGCCCCGGGGACGGCTCGGTCGATCGTCACCGGCGGCGTCGTCCCGGCGGGCACCGCTGCGGTGCTCCGCACCGAGCACGGAGCTCTCGCCGAGGGGATGCTGCGGCCCCGAGAGCCGTTCGGGACTCCGGTCGCGGGCGCGGACATCCGGCCGGCGGGCGAAGAGGCGGCCGCGGGTGAGGTGCTGATCACGGCCGGCACCCTCCTGAACCCGGCCCACGCGGCCGTGGCTGCGGCGTGCGCGCACGACAGGGTGGAGGTCGTCGCGCTGCCCCGAGTGCGCCTCGTGCTGACCGGCGACGAGGTCGTCGAATCCGGGCTACCGGCACCGGGCCGGGTGCGGGACAGTTTCGGTCCGATGCTGCCGGCGTTCCTGCGAGGCCTCGGTGGGACAGTGACAGCAGCGCAGCGGGTCGCCGACGACCTCGATGCCACGATCGCGGCATTCGGCAGAGGGGACGACTCCGAACTGATCATCACCACGGGCGGGACTGGCGGATCGCACGCCGACCACGTGCGTGCCGCTCTGGACGCCCTCGGCGCCGAGGTGCTCGTCCCGAGCATCGCAGTGCGGCCGGGCGGGCCGGCCATGCTGGCGCGACTCCCGGATGGGCGGCTCGTCGCCGGAGTGGCCGGCAACCCGCTCGCGGCAATCGTCGGACTCCTGCTGGTCGCAGCACCTACCATCGCGACCCAGGGCGGACGCTCCCTCCTTCACGCGGTCGAGCTCGTCGCCGCGACCCGGATCCCGCGGCGCTCCGCGGGCACGTCGATGGTGCCGTACCAGCGAGTCGCCTCCGGCATCGTCCCGAGTTCGTGGATCGGATCCGGGATGATGCGGGGCCTCGCCGACTCGGACGGCATCGCGATCGTCCCGGCCGGTGGCGCGGCAGAGGGCGACCGCCTGCGCGGCCTGACGCTCCCCTGGGAGCGGCGGCTGAGGCTCTCGGCCGAGTTCTAGCTGACGCCCAGCAGATCGATCACGAAGACCAACGTGCGGCCTGACAGGCGATGCCCGCCGCCGGTGGGCCCGTACGCCCAGGCAGGCGGACAGACCAACTGGCGGCGTCCGCCGACCTTCATGCCGGGAATGCCCTCCTGCCAGCCACGCACCAGCCCGTTCAGGGGGAACTGGATCGACTGACCGCGACTCCAACTCGAGTCGAACTCCTCGCCCGTCTCGAAGTCGACACCGACATAGTGCACGTCGACCGTGGCACCGGGCGCCGCTTCGGCGCCGTCGCCGACCTCGAGGTCGGTGATGACCAACTCGGTGGGCGCCGGACCCTCGATGAAATCGATCTCGGGCTTGGTCTTGTCTGCCATTGTTCTTCCTTGTTGTTCGGGCTGCGGCTAGACGCTCTTGCGGCGGAACTGCCGCTTGTTGCCGGCCTTGCCATGCACCCCGTGGATCGCGGACTCGCCTCCCGGCGCGGCGACGCGGTTGTCACCGGCGGACTTCTTGCGCTCAAGCGCCTCACGGAACTTGCGCTTGGTCTCGTCCGAGACCGGGTCGGGCTTGCTGTCGTCGGACATGAGCCCAGTCAATCAGATGGATGCCGCGTGCTGCCGTCAGCGCAGGGCGACGATCGCGGTTTCCGCGATCTCGACAAGGGTCTCGGGGAAGTAGGTCTCAGCGGTGGCCCGCAACTCGTCGAGCGTCCACCAGCGAGCACCGAGCAGGGAACGCCGCTCGACCGCGGTCCAGCCGGCATCGCCGGGCTCGAAACGCTCCGTCCGAGCGGCGAAGTACCTCTCCCGCTGCTCCCAGACGCGGCCGTCGAAGTCGAATCGAGCGCCCCGCTCACCCGGCAACGGGAGGATGGCGCGGGCGCGAAGCCCGGTCTCCTCCTCGAGCTCGCGGATGGCCGCCGTCTCGAAATCCTCGCCGGGTTCCAGGCCGCCGCCCGGAGTGAACCACCATTCGCCTGCCGACGAGTCCCCAGGATCGAAGCCCTTCAAGAGCAGCATCGCGCTGTATTGGTCGACCAGGATCACCCGGGCGACCTCGCGCACCACCGCACCGCCCGCCATCGTCAGTGTGCGTGGCCCGCCGCTGCCAGGCGCAGCGCCGCGATCGCCTCGGCCGCGTCGGGCGCGCCGTACACGCTCGACCCGGCGACGAAGGTGTCTGCTCCGGCCTCGGCGGCGATGCCGATCGTGTCGACGGTGATCCCGCCGTCCACTTGGAGCCAGACATCGAGCTGCGCGGCGCCGATCGCGGACCGCACGGCGGACACCTTCGGCATCATCCCGGTCATGAAGCTCTGGCCGCCGAAACCCGGCTCGACCGTCATCACGAGCACCTGGTCGAACTCGGGAAGCAACTCGAGGTAGGCAGTCACATCGGTGCCCGGTTTGACGGCGAGTCCGGCGCGCGAGCCGATTGCGCGCAGTCGGCGCGCGAGGGCGACCGGATCCTCGGTGGCCTCCGCGTGAAAGGTGACCGAGAACACGCCCAACTCGGCGTACCCCGGGGCCCAGCGATCGACATCCGTGATCATGAGGTGCACGTCGAGCGGGACGGGCGACACCGCCTGCACCCGCGTCACCATCTCGAGCCCGAAGGTGAGGTTGGGCACGAAGTGGTTGTCCATCACGTCGACGTGCACCGCGTCAGCCGTGGCGATCGCCTCGACGTCGCGTTGCATGTTCACGAAGTCGGCGCTCAGGATGCTCGGCTGGATGCGCACGGTCACGTCTCGACCTTAGCCATCAGCTGGATGAACATGGCGTCGGTGCGGTGCCGGTGCGGCCAGAGCTGCGCGTGGGTCGACCCCGGCAGTTCGAGGTCGCGCGTCGCGATGCCTGCCAGCACGGCGGGCGTGTCGATGAGAGAGATCTCCGGATGACGCTCCAGCGCACCCGTGACGACCCCGCGCGTCTCATCCAGGTGCGGCGAACAGGTGACATAGGCCAGCACGCCCCCCGGAGCGAGAGCGCCGATGGCCGCATCGAGAAGGTCATGCTGGATCGCGGTCAGATCTCGCAGGTCGACGGGCTGCTTCCGCCAGCGCGCCTCGGGCCGCCGTCGCAGCGCGCCGAGGCCGGTGCAGGGAGCGTCAAGAAGGATGCGATCGAACCGCTCGCTCTCGGCCCCGAAGCGGCGGCCGTCGCCCTCAACGACCTCGGGCGGATCGGCGAACACCGCCAGGGCGTTGCGAACCAGGCGCGCCCGGGTCGGCACGAGCTCATTGGCGACGAGAACGGCGCCGCCGAGCGCCGCTTCGGCTGCCAGCACGGCCGCCTTGCCGCCCGGACCGGAGCACAGGTCGAGCCAGCGCTCCCCCGCCACGATCGGGCGTACTCGGCTGAGGGCGAGAGCGGCCAGTTGGGAACCCTCGTCCTGCACCCGCGCGCGCCCGGATGCCACGACCGGATTGCTCGCCGGATCACCGCCGACCGAGCTCGCGGCGATCGGCGAGACCCCGCCAGGCTCACCGACCTCGGAGACCGTCGCGAGGCCGGGCAATGCGACAAGCGCGACACGGGGAGGCTCGTTGTCGGCGGCCAGCAGGTCCTCCAACTCATCCGCGCGCCCCTCCGCTGCCAGAGAGACGCGGAAGGCCTCGACGATCCACAGCGGGTGAGCGAAATCCATCGCGAGGCGGGCATCGCCTGACAACCCTTCGAGCACGCGTTGCCGCCAGTGGTCCCGCGACCCCCGTGAAACCGTTCTCAGCACACCATTCGCGAAACCGGTGGCTGACCGCTTGCCTGCGGCGGCAACCAGGGCCACGGACTCGTCAACGGCCGCGTGAGGCGCCACACGCATCCCCATCAGCTGATGCACTCCGAGCCGCACGGCGTCAAGCACCTCGGGATCGATCTTCGACAGCGCCCGGCCGCTCGCGAGTTCGATGATCCTGTCGTAGTAGCCCTGGCGCCGCAGCGTGCCGTAGGTCAGCTCGGTGGCCAAGCCGGCATCCGCCTCGCTGAGACCGGACTCGGCGAGCTTCGCGGGCAGCAGCAGATTCGCGTACGCGTCGCTGCCGTGCACCGCGCGCAGCACGTCGTAGGCCACTCGGCGCGCGGCCTGGATGCGGTACGGGCCGGTCCGAGGGCGCCCCACCCGAGGCCCGCCAGGTGCCGGGCTCACGAGCCGTCGCCAGGTGCGGCGCCGCCGGCGTGGTCAGGAGCTCCTGGCGGACGGCCGCGCCACCAATCGGCCGCCTTCATCGGTCGCTTCCCCGCCGGATGCACCGTGAGCAACTCGATCGGGTCCGTCGCCGTGCCCACCAGCACCCGCCCGGCGCGCAGCTCGATCCGTCCGGGATCCAGCCGGGGAGCGTCGTGAGCCACCATCGCGTCCACCACCTTGATCCGCTCGTCGCCGAGTTCGGTGAAGGCGCCCGGTTCCGGTGACGTGCCACGCACCCGCGCATCGATCCGGGCAGCCGGTTCCGACCACTCAAGTCGACCGTCGGCGAGCATCAGCTTCGGGGCGACGGTGACCTCGCCCGCCTGGGGGACGCCAACCGCGGTGCCGTCCGCCAGCGCGTCGACGACGGAGGCCAGCAGTCCGGCCCCGGAGTCCGCAAGAGCCGTGAGCAGATGGTTTGCGGTCTCGTGCGCGCCGATCGGCCGCCGCAGCGTGGCGTACACGTCGCCGGCGTCCAGTTCGGGCACGAGCCGGAATACGGCGGCGCCCGTCTCCGAATCGCCCGCCATGATGGCGCGCTGCACCGGCGCTGCTCCTCGCCAGCGGGGCAGCAGCGAGAAGTGCAGGTTGATCCAGCCCAGGCGCGGCGCGCTGAGCAACGGCTCGCGGATCAGGCCACCGTACGCCACGATCACGCCGAGGTCGGCGTCCAAGGCGATCAGCTCATCGGTCACCGGACCGAGTCGATTGGCTTTGATCACGGGGATACCCGCTCGCTCCGCCTCCTCCGCGACCGGCGTCGCCGTCAGCACCTTCTTGCGCCCGAGCCGGGCATCTTCGCGCGTCACGACGGCGATCACCCGGTGCGGACCGGCCAGGAGCCGCCGCAGGCTCGGCACCGCGGCCGCAGGGCTTCCCGCGAAGACGATCCGGAGTGGAGGCACCCGTCGATTCTGCCCTGCCCGACCACTCGGTGCGGTCAGCCCCCTTCCGCGGCCCGCCTCACTCGGCGAACGGCTCGGGGTCATCGAAGTGCGCGCGCAGAGGCAACGGCTGCCGTCCGCGCCGGGGCGGAGCTCCTGGCACTGTCTTTCGCCGGGTCGTGGCCTGGCGAATGATTTCGGACCGCACCGCCTCGGCGACCGCTGCCCCGTGCCCGTAGTCGAAGCGCACGATCGCTCGCGCCCGGCCGTCGGCCTCGGTCGTGCCGAGCGCTTCGGCCTCGGGCGGGAGGGCCTGCAGGGCGGCGGCCACGGCATCCGGCGCGCCCTGCAGCGTGGCAACGCGGGCGGCGGGAGGGAAGCGCAGGGCGCGACGGTCCACGAGCTCGTGGCGCGCGTACTCCGCGTGCGTGCCGGTGACAAGCGCCGACGCCAGCGCGCCGCCCACCCCGACCAGCACAACGGGGGCGTCGTCCGCGGCGAGGGCGGCGGCATCCGACCACCACCGCAGGCAGTCCTCACCGACCCGCAGGCTCTCGCGCGCCACCATGCGGTCGCCGTCGAGCAGCAGCACGGCGCGATAGCCGCCGGCCGCGATCGGCTCTGCGCCCCGGGTGGCGACCACGATCGCCGGCTTCGCATCGACCGCTTGGATGCTGCGCTCGCCGTCGGCGACGATGATCCTGACGCCAGGAAAGGCCCGGCCGAGCTCTTCCGCGGTGCGGCTCGCTCCGACACCGGCAGGACGCAGCCGGGTCGACTGGCAGTTCTGGCACCGCCACGATGCCTCCGGCGCCCCGCACCAGTTGCAGGTCGGGATCCCTCCCGCGCGCTTCTGATGCAGCGGCCCGCCGCAGACCCGGCACCTGGCCGGTTCGTTGCAGTCGACGCAGCGCAGGCCCGGGGAGTAGCCGGGACGAGCCACCTGGACGAGCACCGGGCCGGTCTTGCTTCCCGCGGTCGCCTCCCGCCAGGCGATCGACGGAATGCGCGCCTGCGCGGCCAGCCGGTCGTTCGCCGCGATGTTCGCGGTCGGAATGACGCGCGGATGACGTGGGCGCGCGAGCCGGATCGCGCGCAGATAGCCGACCTCGACCAGCCGCTCGACCTCGGTGGTGCGCGTGTGACCCGCGAACATCAGCGCACCCCCTTGCTGCTCCTGCCTGATCAGCGCCGCGTCCCGCGCGTGCACATAGGGGCTCAGGGGCTCCCCGAGCAGCGGATCGCCGTCGTTCCACACCGCGATGAGGCCGAGTCGTGCCGCGGGGGCGTAGATCACCGAGCGGTTGCCCAGCAGCACCGCGGGTTCCGGACCGAGTGCCCGCAGCAGACCGCGATACCGATCGGGGTTCGACTGGCGAGCATCCAACCGGATGATCGCCCCGCCGGGCAGCAGGGTCGCCAGGGCGGCGGCCAGCTGCTCCTGATCGCGATAGTCGGGGGCGACCAGGATCGCCGACGCACCACCCGCGACCGTGCGCGCAGCTGCTCGGGCAAGCGTGTCCGCCCAGCGACCGATCCATGGCCCGTCCAGCCCCAGCTGGATGACTCCCGGCGCGACGTCCAGCACGAGGCGCTCGTTCGCCTCGAGCGCCGATTCGACGACGCCGGCGGGGTAGCCCTCCATCACGGGCACCGCGACCGGCTCGCGCACCGACGGTTCGCCGCGCGCGAGCCATGCCTTCTCGACCCGAACCTGCCGGGGCGGGATAGCCAGCCGGAGCACGTCGCTCGCCGAACCGGCGGCGCGGTCGGCAACGGCCCTGGCGAGCGCCCAGACCTCGGGCTGCAGCACCGGAACGGGCGAGACCAACGCGACGAGGTCGCTCAGCGGCCCGGGAAAATCCTGTTGCGAACTCAGCTCGACGACGAAGCCCTCGGCGATCCGGCTGGCGGCGCGCAGCGGCACCGAGACGCGCACTCCCGGCACGACGCCGGCCATCCCCTCCGGGATGCGGTAGTCGAGCAGCCGATCGAGTTGCGGCAGCGGGGAGTCGACCAGCACCCGCGCGATGGTCGCCGATCCTGCCATCTGCGCGGCCTCAGAGACCGGCGGCACCACGCAGAGCGTCGACGCGGTCGGTCTTCTCCCAGGTGAAGTCGGGCAGCTCGCGGCCGAAATGGCCGTAGCTCGCGGTCTGCGCGTAGATGGGCCGCAGCAGGTCGAGATCGCGGATGATCGCCGCGGGCCGCAGGTCGAACACCTCACGGATCGCCGCGATGATCGATTCCTCTGGCACGTGCGCGGTGCCGAAGCTCTCGACGTAGAGGCCGACCGGCGACGCCGCGCCGATCGCGTACGCGACCTGCACCTCGAGCCGGTCCGCCAATCCGGCGGCGACGGCGTTCTTGGCGACCCAGCGCAGCGCGTAGGCCGCCGAGCGGTCGACCTTCGACGGATCTTTGCCGCTGAACGCCCCGCCACCGTGTCGCGCGGCGCCGCCGTAGGTGTCGACGATGATCTTTCGTCCGGTCAGACCGGCGTCGCCCTGGGGACCGCCGATCTCGAACCGGCCGGTGGGGTTGATCAGCACCTTGACGTCGTGGGATGGGAGGTCGACGCGGGCGAGGGTCGGCGCGATCACCAGCTCGCGCACGGCCTCGCGCAGGTCGTCGGTGGCGATCTTGGGCGAGTGCTGGGTCGAGACCACCACGGTTTCGACCGTCGCCGGCCTGGTGCCGTCGTAGCCGATGGTCACCTGGGTCTTGCCGTCAGGCCGCAGCCAGTCGACGATGCCCTGGTGGCGCACGTCGGCGAGCCGCTCCGACATCCGGTGCGCAAGCCAGATCGGCAGCGGCATCAACTGAGGCGTTTCGTTGGTCGCGTAGCCGAACATGATGCCCTGATCGCCGGCGCCCTGCTTGTCGAGGTCGTCGGAGCTCGATCCCTCACGGGTCTCGAAGGCGTCGTCTACCCCCTGGGCGATATCGGGCGACTGACCGCCGATCGAGATCGAGACACCGCATGAACGCCCGTCGAACCAGACATCCGAGGAGTCGTAACCGATGTCGGTGATCCGCTTGCGAACGATCCCCGGGATGTCGGCGTATGCGGAGGTCGTCACCTCGCCCGCCACGTGAACCAGCCCGGTCGTGACCAACGTCTCGACCGCGACCCGCGAGGTCGGGTCTTCGGCGAGCAGCGCATCCAGGATCGAGTCGCTGATCTGGTCACAGATCTTGTCCGGATGCCCTTCGGTCACGGATTCGGAGGTGAAGAGACGCAGCGATGAAGTCACAGTTTGCCTGTCAGGTAGTAGACGGGGAGCTAGCGGCGCGGCGCGGACGGCGCGGCCACCACGTCGAGAATACGGTCTGCGACCGACTGCTTGTCGCCCGCGGCCTGGGCCACGTTACGCCCGGTTGCATCGAGCACGATCACGGCATTGTCGTTGCTGGCGAAGGTCTCGGTCCAGCCCACCCTGTTGACGACGAGGTAGTCCACGCCCTTGCGCTCCCGCTTCGCAACCGCGAGGGCAAGAAGGGCCTGAGGATCGGGCTCCGTCTCTGCGGCGAAGCCGACGATGACCTGTCCGTCATGACGACCCGCGCTGAGTTCGCGCAGGATGTCCGGGTTCTTGACCAGACGCAGCTCGAGGGTGTCGCCCTGCGTCTCCTTCTTGATCTTGTGATCGGCGACGGTCTCGGGCCGATAGTCGGCGACGGCTGCCGCCATGATGACGAGGTCGGCGGTGCCCGCCGCGAGCAGCGCAGCCTCCTGCAGCTCCAGGGTGGTCGAGACGCGCTGCACCGAGACGACTCCCGCCAGTCGGCCGAGCACCCCGTCGTCGAGATTGGCCACGATCAGGGTGACCTCGGCGCCACGCGTCGCCGCGGCTCGCGCCAGCGCGACTCCCTGCTTTCCGCTCGATCGGTTGCCGATGAAGCGCACCGGGTCGAGGGGTTCTCTCGTGCCACCTGCGGTGATCAGGATGCGGCGCCCCGCCAGGTCTTGCCCGGTCGCCGTCGCGCGGTCGTCGCTCGCTCCCGGCAGCGCCTGCGCCGCAGACAGCACCGCCGCGACGATCTCGTCGGGCTCAGCCATGCGTCCGGGGCCGGAGTCCGCCCCGGTGAGCTGCCCGCTCGCAGGCCCCACGAACTGCACGCCGCGCGCCCGCAACGTGGCGACGTTGGCCATCGTCGCCGGGTTCTGCCACATCTCGGTGTGCATGGCGGGGGCGAGCACCAGGGGCGCCCGGGAGGCGAGGATGGTGTTCCCCAGCAGGTCGTCGGCCAATCCGGCTGTGATCTTCGCGATCGAATTCGCGGTCGCGGGAGCCACGACGATCACGTCCGCCGCCTGCCCGATCGCGACGTGGCGCACCTCGGCGACGCCCTCGTAGAGCTCGCTGTGCACCGGGTTGCGGCTGATCGCCTCGAGCGTCGGGCGTCCCACGAAGCGGAGCGCGCCCTCCGTCGCCACGACCCGGACATCGTGGCCGGCGAGCACGAGCGCGCGCACCACATTCACGGCCTTGTAGGCCGCGATGCCGCCGGTGATGCCGACGACGATGTTCACTCTCGCGCGTTCTACTCGGGAGCGTCGAACGGGGTCAGTGTGAGCTTGTCCTCGTTGATCTCACGCAAGGCCACCGAGAGCGGCTTGTCGTCGATGGTCGAGTCGACGAGCGGTCCGACGTTGTCGAACAGCGATCCCTCGTGAAGGTCGGCGTAGTAATCGTTGATCTGGCGTGCCCGCTTGCTGGCGAAGATCACCAGCTGGTACTTCGAGTCAACGCGCGAGAGCAGGTCGTCGATCGGTGGGTCGATGATGCCGGAGTTCTTGTCGGCCATGGGGTCCTCCCTGAAGTGTTCGCACCCGAATCAGGGCACTGCGAGCAATTCTACGACCTCCGCGGCTGCTTGGCCGACCTCTCGGTTGACCACCTTCACGTCGAACTCGTTCTGGGCTCCCATTTCGACCTTGGCGGTCTCGAGCCTTCGCGCCTGTTCTGCGGCATCCTCGGTGCCCCGACCGACCAGGCGACGCACCAGTTCTTCCCAACTCGGAGGCAGGAGGAAGACCAGCAAGGCATCGGGCATCTCGCGCCGAACGGCCCGCGCGCCCTGCAGATCGATCTCGAGCAGGACGCTCTTGCCATCTGCCAGCGCCGCGTCGATCGGGGGTCGGGGAGTTCCGTACCGCCAGGCGTTGTGCACCGTCGCCCACTCGAGAAACTCGCCGCGCACGATCATGTCGTCGAACTGGGCATCGCTGACGAAGTAGTAGTGCTCGCCGTCGACCTCCCCCGGCCTCGGCGGCCGCGTCGTCGCCGAGATACTCAGGAGCACGTTCGGGTAGTGCTCGCGGATGTAGCGCGACACCGTGCCCTTGCCGACGGCAGTCGGCCCCGCGAGAACGACGAGCCGACTGGTCGGCACGGCGACGCGGCCCTCGCGCAGCGACAGGTAGTCGCGCAGTTTGACCCGCTGACGCACCCCAAGACCACCCACGCGCTTGGAGGCGGCGATGCCGAGCTGATCCATCGCCTTGTCGGCGCGTGTCGGTCCGAGACTCGGGATGCTCATCAGCAACTCGCGCACGCGCAGGGTGGCCTCGGGATTCGTCGGCTCGCCCGCCCATGCGCTCTCGGCGACATCGAGCGCCGTCCGATCTCGGTTGGCGACGGCCTTCTTCACGACGGCACGGGCGCGCCGTGCGGCAACGGCGGCCCGTGCGGCGGCGGCGCGGTCGACGTCCGGAGGAGCTATGCGCGGCATGCCGCTCCCACTTCCCCCACGGCATCGTCGATCGCCGCCTCGATGCCGAGAGGGCCGGCCGCCAGGATGCTGCGCGATGCACTCACCACAACATTCTGCGACGCCGAGCTGAAGAGTTCAGGCAGTTGCGAGATTCTTGCGCCCTGATGGCCGAATCCTGGAGCCAGCACGGGCATGCCCTCGAACGATGCGTCGGTGAGCCCGAAGGCATCGAGGGCGATCGTGGCGCCGATGACCACGCCCACCGCCCCGAGTGCCGCGGACCCGGATGCGCGGTTGCGCGCTGCGACGCCGGCCACGATTCCCGCAGCGACCGATCGCCCGTCGTCCCGGGTGGCGGTCTGCGTCGCGAACGCCTCCGGATTGGAGGTCGCCGCCAGCACGAAAACGCCCTTGCCTGCCGCCTCGGCGCGGTCGAGCACGCCGTCGAGGGAGCCGAGCCCCTGGTAGGCGACCGCCGTCATGGCGTCGACCTCGAGCGGCGAGCCCGGAGTCAGCCAGGCCTCGCCGTACGCGTCGACCGAGGTGCCGAGATCACCGCGTTTGACGTCGGCGACGACGAGAAGGCCCCCGTCGCGAGCCGCGGCGAGCACGTCTTCGAGCGCGGCATAGCCCGCAGAGCCGTGCCGTTCGTAGAAGGCGATCTGCGGTTTGACGATCCCCGCCCGGCCCACAGCCGCCTCAACGACCCGCAGCCCGAAGTCGCGGGCTCCCGTCGCCGAATCCGGAAGCCCCCACGCCTGCAGCAAGGCCGCGTGCGGATCGATACCGACGCAGAGCTGACCCGAGTCGGCGAAGACGGTGCGCAGTCGCGAGCCGAAAGCCTCGATCATCCGGCGACACCCGCGACGGTGACACCAACCCGGACCAACCGCGCCGCCCGGTCGGCAGCGTAGTCCTGCAAGCTCCGTACCCGCATGCCGCCGCGCGGCACCTCGAAGGCCGCGACGGCCGCACCGACCTGCGCGATACTGGTGAACAGCGGCTTGTCCGCGGCCACCGTCGCGGTGCGGATCTCGAACCCGTCGGCACGTGCGCTGCGACCGCTCGGGGTGTTGATGACGATGTCGATCTTGCCTTCGTTGATCAGGTCGACGATCGAGGGATCCCCGTCGACGACCGTCTGGCCCATGAAGTACTTGCGCACCGTCGTGGCCGGGATCCCGTTGCGGGCGAGCACCTCGGCGGTGCCCTCGGTCGCGACGATGTCGAAGCCGAGTTGCGACATCCGCAGCATCGGGAGCACGATAGCGCGCTTATCGCGATCGGCGACCGAGACGAAGACCGTGCCGCTGCTGGGCAGGCCGCCGTATGCGGCATCCTGGCTCTTGGCGAACGCGCGCGGGAAGTCGGCGTCGATGCCCATCACCTCCCCGGTCGAGCGCATCTCAGGGCCGAGCACCGAGTCGACGACGTTGCCCTCCTTGGTGCGGAATCGGTTGAACGGCAGCACCGCCTCCTTGACCGAGACCGGTGAGTCGAGCGGGACGTGCGAGCCATCGCCGGCGGGCAGCATGCCCTGGGCCACCAGCTCCCGGATGCTGCGCCCGACCATGATCAGCGAAGCCGCCTTGGCGAGCGGTATCCCCAGCGCCTTCGAGACGAACGGCACGGTGCGCGACGCCCGCGGATTCGCCTCCAGCACGTAGAGCACCCCGGCGCCGATCGCGAACTGGACGTTGAGCAGCCCGCGCACGCCGATGCCCTCGGCGATCTTGCGCGTCGCGATCACGACCTGATCGATGACGTCCCTGCCGAGCGTGACGGGCGGCAGGGTGCACGCCGAGTCGCCGGAGTGCACGCCGGCCTCCTCGATGTGTTCCATGATTCCGCCCACATAGAGCTCGTGGCCGTCGTAGAGCGCGTCGACGTCGATCTCGAGCGCGTCATCCAGGAAGCGATCGACAAGCAAGGGTGAGCCGGGGCCGATGATGGCCTGCTCGCGCACGCGGTCGAAGTAGTCCTCCAGGCCCGGGGTGTCGTAGACGATCTCCATGCCGCGGCCGCCGAGCACGTAGCTCGGGCGGACCAGCACCGGGTAGCCGATCGCCTCGGCCGCGGCCACCGCAGAGGGGGCGTCGGTCGCGGTGCCGTTCTTCGGTGCGAGCAGCTTCGCTTCGTCGAGGATCTTCGAGAACAGCCCACGCTCCTCGGCGAGATCGATCGCGCTGGGCGAGGTGCCCAGGATCGGCACGCCCGCCGCCTCGAGGCCCTTCGCCAGACCGAGGGCGGTCTGTCCACCGAGTTGCACGATCACGCCGACCAGCTCCCCGGACTGCGACTCGGCATGGATGACCTCCAGCACGTCCTCGAGGGTCAGCGGCTCGAAGTACAGCCGGTCGCTGGTGTCGTAGTCGGTCGACACGGTCTCGGGATTGCAGTTGATCATGATCGTCTCGAACCCGGCGTCGTGCAGGGCGAAGCTGGCATGCACGCAGCTGTAGTCGAACTCGACGCCCTGCCCGATCCGGTTCGGGCCGGAGCCCAGGATGACGACCTTGCGCGCGTTCGACGGTGCGACCTCGGTCTCGAGGTCGTAGCTCGAGTAGTGATACGGCGTGAGAGCCGGGAACTCGCCCGCGCAGGTGTCCACCGTCTTGTAGACCGGGCGCACGCCGAGCTGCCAGCGCGCGTTGCGCACCACCTGCTCGGTCAGGCCGCGCAGCTGGGCGATCTGGGCATCCGAGAATCCGTGATCCTTGGCGAGCTCGAACAGCGCGCGGTCGAAGGGCCTCAGCCCCGCGATCTCGGCAGCCACCTCGTTGATCAGCACGATCTGGTCGAGGAACCACGGGTCGATCTTGGTTGCCTCGAACAGTTCGGCAACCGTTGCGCCCTGGCGCAGCGCCTGCTGCACGGTGACGATCCTGCCGTCGGTCGGCACCCTCGACGCTTCGATGAGCTGCGCCTTGGTGCGGTGCTCCTCGCCCCAGTGAAAGCTGCTCCCCCGCTTCTCGAGCGAGCGCAGCGCCTTCTGCAGAGCGGTCGTGTAGTTGCGGCCGATCGCCATCGCTTCACCGACGCTCTTCATCGTGGTGGTGAGGGTGGCATCCGCCGAGGGGAACTTCTCGAAGGCGAAGCGCGGCACCTTCACCACGATGTAATCGAGCGTCGGCTCGAAGCTGGCCGGGGTGACCTTCGTGATGTCGTTGGGGATCTCATCGAGCCGGTAGCCGATCGCGAGCTTGGCGGCGATCTTGGCGATCGGGAAGCCGGTCGCCTTCGACGCGAGGGCGCTCGAGCGCGACACCCGCGGGTTCATCTCGATGACGATGATCCGCCCGTTCTCCGGGTCGACCGCGAACTGGATGTTGCACCCGCCGGTGTCGACGCCGACCGCACGGATGATGTCGATCCCGATGTCGCGCATGCGCTGATACTCGCGATCGGTGAGGGTGAGCGCAGGGGCGACCGTGATCGAGTCGCCGGTGTGGACGCCCACCGGATCGACATTCTCGATCGAGCAGACCACGACCGTGTTGTCGGCGTTGTCGCGCATCAGCTCGAGTTCGTATTCCTTCCAGCCGAGGATCGACTCCTCGAGCAGCACCTCGTGCGTCGGGCTCTGATGAAGGCCGTCGGTGACCATCCTGACCAGGTCGTCTCGGTCGTAGGCGAAGCCCGAGCCCAGACCGCCCATCGTGAACGAGGGGCGAACCACCATCGGATAGCCCAGATCGTCGGCCGCCCCGAGCGCCTCATCGAGCGTGTGCACGATATGGCTGCGCGCCACCTCGGCCCCGCACTGGATCACCAGCTCCTTGAAGATCTGGCGGTTCTCGCCCTTCTTGATGGCCTCCACCTTGGCGCCGATCAGCTCCACGCCGTACGTGGCCAGGATGCCCGCCTCGTCGAGCGAGATCGCCGCGTTCAGCGCGGTCTGGCCGCCCAGGGTCGGGAGCACGGCATCCGGCCGCTCGAGCTTGATGATCGCCTCGAGCGCCTCATTCGTGATCGGCTCGATGTAGGTGGCATCGGCGAAATCGGGGTCGGTCATGATGGTCGCCGGGTTCGGGTTCACGAGGATGACGCGCACGCCCTCGGCGCGAAGAACGCGGCAGGCCTGCGTGCCCGAGTAGTCGAACTCGGCGGCCTGCCCGATCACGATCGGGCCGGAGCCGATCACGAGGACGCTCTGGATGTCTGGGCGTTTGGGCACTAGTTGCTTTCCTTGCCTGCGGACGTGGATGTGACCAGCTCGGCGAAGCGGTCGAAGAGGTAGTTGGCGTCGTGCGGACCGGCCGCCGCCTCGGGGTGGTACTGCACAGAGAAGGCCGGGATGTCGAGCGCGTTCAGGCCCTCGACCACGCCGTCGTTGAGCCCGACGTGGCTGACCTCGAGCCGGCCGTAGCCGTTCGGGCTGTCGAAGACCCCGTCCTTCGGCGCGTCGACGGCGAAGCCGTGGTTGTGGGCCGTGATTTCGACTCGGCCGGTCGCCTTGTCGAGCACCGGCTGGTTGATCCCGCGATGCCCGAACGGCAGCTTGTAGGTGCCGAGCCCGAGAGCACGGCCCAGCAGCTGATTGCCGAAGCAGATGCCGAAGAACGGCAGACCGGCATCGAGGATGCCGCGCAGCAACTCCACATGGCGGTCGGAGGCCTCCGGGTCTCCCGGCCCGTTCGAGTAGAACGCGGCAACCGGCTGGATCGCGAGCACCTGCTCGAGCGTCGAGTCCTGAGGAAGCACGTGCACCTCGAAGCCGCGTCGAGCCAGGTTGTCGACGGTCGACTGCTTGATGCCGAGGTCGAGCACGGCAAGCGCGCCGAGCTTCGCAACTCCGTCGGCCGCGGGCGTGACGGTCTCCGCGGTCACCGAAACCTCGGCCGACAGGTTGAGGCCCGCCATCTCGGGGCTGCTGCGAACGATCGCAAGCTGCTCATCGGGGGCGAGCTCGGCATCCGGGCCCGAGAAGACGCCCGCCCGCATGGCGCCTGCGTCGCGCAGCCGTCGAGTGATGGCGCGGGTGTCGATGCCGCTGACACCGACGATCCCGTTCTCGGCGAGTTCGTCATCCAGGCTCCTGGTGGCGCGGAAGTTGCTGACCACGCGTGAGGGATCGCGAACGACGTACCCCGAGACCCAGATGCGTCGGGATTCCGGGTCTTCGTCGTTCATTCCCGTGTTGCCGATGTGCGGCGCCGTCATGATGACGATCTGGCCGGCATAACTGGGGTCGGTCAGCGTCTCCTGGTAGCCCGTCATGCCGGTGGTGAACACCGCCTCTCCGAGGGTGCGGCCCCTGGCTCCATAGGCACGGCCCGGATAGCGGGTGCCGTCTTCGAGAACGAGTACAGCGGGGTCTGAAGAAATCACGCGGCGGCCTCACGGGTGGTCGGAATCAGGGATTCGATGGCGGCGACCAGGGCGTCCGGGTCGCCTGAACGGAAGTAGCTGTCGAGGGCAGGCCCCTCGGCGGCGGCAGCGGCATCGGCATCGGCGGACGCGGCGCCGTCCCGCCAGCGCACGAAGACCAAGCCGTCGTTCGAGACGGCACGATCGATGGTCCAGGTGGCGCGTCCGACACCCTGCAGCGCGGCGGCCGGGATGAACCCGGGCGGCGTCCCTGCCAGGTCGAGCCGGATGCCGCCGTCCGTGACGGTCAGTACCGCGCGCGCCCGGAAGCCGAGACCCTTCACCGCGATGCGCTGGAGCGGCTCCTCGGCCCGGGTCGTCGCCACGTACAGGAGGTCCTCGGTGAGCGTCCGGGCCGCCGGCTCGAGCGGCACCGGCGCGAGCCCGACGACGTCGGCCTGGCGGCGGCGGAGGGCGCGCCATCCGATCGCCATCAGGATGACCACGACCGCGACCGGGATCACCACCGATGCGAGCGTCAACCACTCAGTCTGCGACACGAGCCGCCACCTCCTCCGCGGGCCGGAGCTCGCCGTCGAGCACGGTCGGCACTCCTCCGTGCACGGTTGCGACGATGCGGCCCGGCAGTTCGCGGCCCAGGTACGGCGAGTTCACGCTCTTGCCACGCAGCTGCTCGACGCTGAACGTGCGGCGCGCGGACGGATCGATCAGTGTCAGATGCGCGGGCGCTCCGACCGTGAACGGCGCGTCGTATCCCGAGAGCCGACCGATTTCGGCGGGCTTGCTCGAGAGCACGCGTGCGACGTCGCTCCAGCCGAGTTGGCCGCTGTCGACGACGGCCGCCTGCACCACGCTGAGCGCGCTCTCGAGGCCGACCATGCCGAAGGCGGCCTCCTGCCACGCGCACTCCTTGGCCTCGATCGGATGCGGCGCGTGGTCGGTCGCGACGATGTCGATCACGCCCTCGGCCAGCGCGGCACGCAGGGCGAGCACGTCCTCCTCGCGCCGGAGCGGCGGGTTCACCTTGAACCGCGCGTCGTACCCTGCCGCGAGCTGCTCGTCGAGCAGCAGGTGGTGCGGCGTGACTTCGGCCGTCACCTGGATGCCGCGCGCCTTCGCCCAGCGGATCACCTCGACGCTGCCCGCCGTCGACAGATGGCACACATGCAGGCGGGCTCCGACGTGCTGAGCCAGGAGCACATCACGCGCGATGATCGCTTCTTCGGCGACGGCGGGCCACCCCGCCAGTCCCAGCTCCGAACTCAGCGCGCCCTCGTTCAACTGCGCGCCCTCGGTGAGCCGCGGTTCTTGGGCGTGCTGCGCGACGACGCCTCCGAACGTGGTGACGTACTCCAGCGCGCGCCGCATCAGCAGCGGGTCCGAGACGCACTTCCCGTCGTCGCTGAAGACGCGCACGGCCGCGCGGGACTGTGCCATGGCGCCGATCTCGCTGAGCCGCTCCCCCGCCAGGCCCATCGAGACGGCGCCGATCGGGCGCACCGTCACATAGCCGTGCTGCTCGCCCAGTGAGGCCACCTGCTCGACGACACCGGCCGTGTCGGCGACCGGCGAGGTGTTGGCCATCGCGTGCACCGCGGTGAATCCACCCGCCGCCGCGGCCCGCGACCCGCTGAGCACGGTCTCGCTCTGCTCGAAGCCGGGTTCGCGCAGGTGGGTGTGCAGGTCGACCAGCCCGGGAAGCGCCTGCAGTCCGTCGGCGTCGATCACCGTCGCGCCCGCACGTGACAGGCCCGAACCGAGTTCGGCGACGACGCCGCTGTCGATCAGCAGGTCGGTGCGGGAGCCATCGGGAAGGGTCGCACCCTGAATCAGCAGCGTCATACGCTCTGCTCCGAGCCCGCGAGCATCAAGTACAAGACCGCCATCCGTATCGACACCCCGTTGGTGACCTGATCGAGCACGAGCGAGCGCTCCGAGTCGGCCGCAGCCGACGAGATCTCAAGCCCGCGATTCATCGGGCCGGGGTGCATCACCATCGTATCCGGGGCGAGGCGGGCCAGCCGGACGTCGTCGAGCCCCCACTGGCGTGCGTACTCTCGTTCGTTCGGGAAGTAGGCGGCCAGCATCCGCTCGCTCTGCACGCGCAGCATCATGACGACGTCCGGCTGCTCGCCCAGGGCGGCGTCGAAGTCGGTGCCGCTCGTCACCGGCCAGTTCTCCATTCCCTGCGGCAGCAGCGTCCGGGGTCCGACCAGGTGCACGCTGGCGCCCAGCGTCTGCAGCAGCCAGACGTTCGACCGAGCCACCCGGGAGTGCAGGATGTCGCCGACGATCGTGACCCGCAGCCCCGTCAGATCCGCGCCTCGCGCGCTGCTCCCGTGCACGGCCTTGCGCATGGTGTACGCGTCCAGGAGTCCCTGCGTCGGGTGCTCGTGGGTCCCATCGCCGGCATTGACGACGGCGGCGTCGATCCACCCGCTGTCGGCGAGCACCCGCGCCGCGCCGCTCGCGCTGTGTCGCAGCACGACCGCGTCGATGCCCATCGCGGCGATGGTCTGCGTGGTGTCTTTGAGCGACTCGCCCTTCGAGACGCTCGAACCCTTGGCGCTCACGGTCATCACGTCGGCACCCAGGCGCTTGGCCGCGGCCTCGAAGCTGAGACGGGTGCGGGTCGAGTCCTCGAAGAACAGGTTCGCCACGGTGCGACCGCGCAGGGTAGGCAGCTTGGGCACGGCTCGCGTCGCGACATCCGCCATGTCCTCCGCCAGGTCGAGGATGCCCACGGCCGTCTCACGGTCGAGGTCGCGCACCGAGAGCAGGTGCCTCAGCCCGGTCATCCCTGATCCTCATCGTCGAAGATCGCCACGAGGTCCTGGCCGTCGATCTCGAGCAGCTTCACGTAGATGCGCTGACTGTGCGAGGTCGGCAGGTTCTTGCCGACGAAATCGGCTCGGATCGGCAGCTCGCGATGCCCGCGGTCGATCAACGCGGCGAGGCGCACCGCCTTCGGCCGACCGAGATCGTTCAGAGCGTCGAGCGCCGCGCGGATGGTCCGGCCCGAGTAGAGCACGTCATCGACCAGCACGACGGTCTTGCCATCGATCCCGTCGGGCGGCACAGAGGTCGGGCTCGGTGTGCGAGTGGGCTGTTTCGCCAGATCGTCGCGGTACATGGTGACGTCGAGGGCGCCGACCTCGGCCGAGCCGGGCGCGAGCTGGTCGAGGATGGCGCCGATCCGCCGCGCCAATGCGACCCCGCGGGTGGGGATGCCGAGGATGACGAGATCCGATCCGTGATCGGATTCGAGGATCTCGTGAGAGATGCGGGTGAGCGCCCGGGCGATGTCAGCCTGCTGCAGCACGGTTCGCGCAGCCATTCTGACCCCCTTCCCCGCCTCTCAGGACGGACTTAAAGGATGTCGATTTCGTTCATCCTAACAGTGGCGGCGGGTGAGCCTCGTATCCTCGTCCCATGCCCGAGAGCTCGACATCGCCGATCGCCGCGTTGTCGCGCGGCCTGTCATTCGCCATCGGCCGGGCCAATCGCCGCATGCTGGCCGCCGGACACGGGCTCGGGCAAGGGCATCTGAACGCCCTCGCGACCATCTTCCGCGCCGGCCAGATCCGGCCCGGCGATCTCGCCCAGCGAGAGTTCGTGAGCGCCCCGACGATGACGCGCACGCTGCGCGACCTCGAGCGGCTCGGGCTGGTCAGCAGGCAGCCCGATGCTCGCGACGGTCGCTCCATTCTGGTCAGCGTGACCGCGCAGGGCGAGCACGAGGTACTGCGCGCCCGATCCGCCCGCGCCGAACTGCTGGCCGAATTGCTCGACCGGCTCGAACCGGACCAGGTCGCGACGTTGCGCGACGCGCTTCCCGCCCTGGAGCGGCTCGCGACGATCGAGACCGACTAGCTCTCGGCCAGCCCCTCACCGATCGGCGCGGAGTGCGCCTTGTCGCGTGCGATCGCCCCGAGCACTCCGTTGAGGAATCCGGCGGAGTCCTCGGTGCTCAGCACGGAGGCGGACTCGACGGCTTCGGCGATGGCGACACCATCGGGTACCTCGTCGTTGTACAGGATCTCCCACGCGCCGATGCGGGCGATGGCGCGGTCGAGCACGGGCATCCGCTCGAGCGGCCAGCCCTGTGCGTGCTCGCGGATCGCGGCATCCAACTCGCCCAGATGCGAGTCGACGCCCTCGACGATGTCGCGAGCGTACGGCCACGAGGACTCACGCTGCGGGTTCGCCTCGGCGCGGGCGGCCTCCTCGTCGAGGAGCGCGGCGATCGGCAGCTCGCGCAGATCGGCGCCGAACAGGATGTCGATGGCGCGCTTGCGCGACTTGCTCCTGGCGCTCACGCGTTCAGAGACGACCGAGGTAGCCGCCCGTGCGGGTGTCCACCTTGATCTTCGTCCCGGTCTCGAGGAACAGCGGCACCTGGATCTCGGCCCCGGTCTCGAGCGTCGCCGGCTTCGTGCCCGCGCTGCTGCGGTCGCCCTGCAGGCCCGGCTCGGTGTAGGTGACCTCGAGCACGACCGATGCCGGCAGCTCGACGTAGAGCGGCTCGCCCTCGTTGGTGGCGATGGTGACGGTCTGGTTCTCGAGCATGTAGTCAGCGGCGTCGCCGACGATCTTGCTCGGGACCGTGGTCTGGTCGTAGTCGGACGTGTCCATGAAGACGAAGCCGTCGCCGTCGCGGTACAGGTAGGTGAAGTCGCGTCGGTCGACCGTCGCGAAGTCGACCTTGGTGCCGGCGTTGAAGGTGCGGTCGACGACCTTGCCGCTCATCACGTTCTTCATCTTGGTGCGCACGAACGCGCCGCCCTTGCCGGGCTTGACGTGCTGGAACTCGACGATCGTCCAGAGCTGCCCGTCGAGATTGAGGACGCTGCCGTTCTTGATGTCGTTCGTGTCCGAAGCCATGGTGGTGTTTCCGTTCCGTCTGCGGGCGTTGGCGCCCGTACGAGTGTAGACGAGGCCTAGGAAACGGGAGCGACCACCCGCAGCGCCAGCAGGTAGGAGTCGAAGCCGAATCCGGCGATCACCCCGGTGGCAACGCCCGAGATGACACTCGTGTGCCGGAACTCCTCGCGACTGTGCGGGTTGCTGATGTGCACCTCGACCAGGGGCAGTCCGGCCTTCGTCACCATGGCCGCCGCGTCGCGCAATGCATAGCTGTAGTGGGTGAAGGCCGCGGGGTTCAGAATGACGGGCACTCCGGCATCCACCGCCTCGTGCAGCCAGCCGATGAGCTCCGCCTCGTCGTCCGTCTGCCGCAGATCGATTTCGACCTGGGGCCCCGCCTGCTCGGCCAGTAGAACGCGCAGGGCGCTCAGATCCTGGTCGCCGTACACGTCGGGCTCGCGGCTGCCGAGCCTGCCGAGATTCGGTCCGTTGAGAACGAGCACGCGCGACATAGGACGACTCTAGGCGGTCGAGTAGCCGCGCAGCGGCCTATCGAGACCTGTGGACTAGTAGCACCGCCCCCGACCGGAAGCCCCAGGATTCGACGATGATCGCCGCCTACATGCTGCGCTGCGCTGACGACCGCTACTACGTCGGAAGCGCCCGCAACCTCGAACATCGAATGTCGCAGCACTCCGCGGGCCACGGCTCCCAATACACATCGACTCGAATGCCCGTCGAACTGGTCTGGTACGAGGAGTTCGACCGCATCGACGAGGCCTACGCGCGCGAAAAGCAGGTGCAGGGCTGGTCGAGAGCGAAGCGGCATGCCCTGATCTCGGGCCGGATCGAGGATCTCGCCACGCTGGCGAAGAAGAAATTCGAGTAGCTGGTCTCGATACGCCGCTGCGCGGCTACTCGACCGACTCGGGGGCGCGGTGATCGAGTACGCGCGCTGCGCGGCTTCTCGGACCGGCGAGAACAGTCCTACTCGGCGACCTCCTGGTACGCGGCGAACAGCAGTTGCTCTTCCGGTCCGGTCAGCGTCGTCGGACGGCCGATGTCGTCGAGCACGATGAACCGCAGCAGATCGCCTCGGGCCTTCTTGTCGCGTTTCATGGCGGCCAGCAGGGTCGGCCAGCGGCCCGCCGGGTACGTCGTCGGCAGCGAGAGCATTCCGAGCACACGGCGGTGCCGGTCCACGGCCTCGTCCGAGAGCGAGCGGGTGAGCCGCGACAGTTCGGCGGCGAAAACCATGCCGATCGAGATCGCCGCCCCGTGCCGCCACTGGTAGCGCTCGGCGTGCTCGATCGCGTGACCCAGCGTGTGCCCGTAGTTCAAGACCTCGCGCAGCCCCTGCTCCGTGAAGTCCTCGCCGACGATGCGGGCCTTCATGGCGATGGCCAGCTCGAGATTGCGCCGGAACTGCGGCGAATGCGGATCGGTTGCGGCATCCACATCGGCCTCGATCGTGTCGAGGATCTCGGGCTCAGCGATGAAGCCTGCCTTGGCGATCTCGGCGTACCCGGCCAGGATCTCGTTGCGAGGCAGCGTGTCGAGCACGTCCAGGTCGCACAGCACCGCGCGTGGCGCCCAAAAAGCCCCGACCAGATTCTTGCCCTCCGCGGTATTGATCCCGGTCTTGCCGCCCACCGCCGCATCCACCATGCCGAGCACGGTGGTGGGCAGCTGGATGACGTCGATCCCCCGCAGCCAGGTCGCGGCCACGAAACCCGCGAGATCGGTCGTCGCTCCCCCGCCGAGCCCGACCACCGCGTCGGACCGCGTGAAGTCGGTCTGCCCCATGACCTGCCAGCAGAAGGCGGCGACCTCGACGCGCTTGGCCGCCTCGGCATCCGGAATCTCGGCCAGGAGAACCTCGTAGGCGGGCGTGAGCTGCGCGCGCAGCGCCTCGGCCCGCGCAGCCAGTGTCGGCGCGTGCACGATGAGTACCTTGCGCACACGCGGCCCGAGATATTCGCCCAGGCGGCTGTGCAGCCCGCGCCCGACGAACACCGAATAGCCCGGAGTGCCTGCGACCGGGATCTCGGTCGCCTCGCCCGACGGGCCACCCGTGCGGTGAGCCTCGGTCATGCTGCCGTCATCGACCACGCCGCCACCTCCTTCGCCACGGCATCGATCGGGCGATGCGAGGTGTCCACGGTCAGCTGCGCGAGCTGCTCGTACAGATGACGGCGCTCGGCGTAAATGCGCTCCCAGTCGGTGAGTCCGTCGCGCAGCAACGGCCGTCGTGCATTGGCGATGCGCGGCGCCACCGCCTCGGGCGTCACGGTCACCAGCACCACGCGGTGCGAGGTCAGATCGGCCCGGGTCTGCGCGTCGAGCACCGCACCGCCGCCGAGCGCCACCACGTCGGTGCCGGCCAATGCGCTCACAACCGCGGCACGCTCCAGTGCGCGGAAGTGCGCCTCGCCCTGCGACGCGAAGATCGCGGGGATCGCGCCGTGCTCGGACACGATCACCTTGTCGGTGTCGACGAAGCCGGTGCCCAGGATGCGCGCGACGCGCTTGCCGATGCGCGTTTTGCCCGCACCCATCGGTCCGATCAGCACCACCGGCGGCCCGGCGCTCATTCCGGAGCCGAGATCGGAGCCGAGATCGGTGCCGAGCGCAGCGGGCTCGGGATGGCCGCGAGGTACCCGTCGAGATTCCGCTTCGTCTCGACGACCGAGTCGCCGCCGAACTTCTCGATCATCGCGTCGGCGAGCACGAGTGCGACCATCGCCTCGGCGACGACGCCCGCCGCGGGCACCGCGCAGACATCGGAGCGTTGGTGATGGGCGGCGGCGGCGGCCCCCGTGGCGACATCAACCGTGCGCAAGGCATGTGGCACGGTCGCGATCGGCTTCATGCCGGCGCGCACGCGCAGCAGGGTGCCGGTGCTCATGCCGCCCTCGGTGCCGCCCGCCTTGTCACTGAGGCGTGTGATCAGGCCGTCATCCGAGCCGTCGGGCAACATGACGAGTTCGTCGTGCGCCTGCGACCCGCGCCGCCGGGTGGTCTCGAAGCCGTCGCCGAGCTCGACGCCCTTGATCGCCTGGATGCTCATCAGCGCGGACGCCAGCCGCGCATCCAGCTTGCGATCCCCGTGCACGTAGCTGCCCAGTCCGGGCGGCAGACCGTAGGCGAGCACCTCGACGATGCCGCCCAGGGTGTCGCCGGTGTCGTGCGCGTCGTCGACCTCGGCGACCATGCGCGTGGATGTCGCGGGGTCGAAGCACCGCAGCGGGTCCGCGTCGAGCGCGCTCACGTCGGCGGCCGTCGGCAACGGAGCCCCCTCTGGCACCCGCACCGGACCGATGGACAAGGTGTGGCTCACCAGCGTGACGCCGAGTTCGCCCAGGAACGCGCGCGCCACCGCCCCCAGCGCGACCCGCGCCGCCGTCTCGCGCGCGCTGGCGCGCTCCAGCACCGGGCGGGCGTCGTCGAATCCGTACTTCTGCATTCCGACCAGGTCGGCGTGTCCCGGGCGCGGGCGTGTGAGAGCCGCGCCGCGGCCCGACTCGAGCGCGGCGCCATCCACCGGTTCGGCGCTCATGACGTCGACCCACTTGGGCCATTCGGTGTTGCCGATGCGCAGCGCGATCGGGCTGCCCATCGAGAGCCCGTGCCGCACGCCGCCCGAGAAGTTCAGCTCGTCCTGCTCGAACTTCATGCGCGCGCCGCGGCCGTAGCCGAGCTTGCGGCGCTCGAGGTCGGCCTGGATCGCCTCCCGGGTGATCGGCACGCCGGCGGGCAGCCCTTCGAGCACCGCTACCAGCTCGGGGCCGTGCGATTCACCGGCGGTCAACCAACGCAGCATGGGGTCATTCTTCCAGAGAGCGGGCCCCGGGTCGGACCGGCCTACAGCCCGACCGATTCCCGCATGGCGCGCACAACCCCGGCTTCGTCGGGCAGCTCTGCGTGCTCGTCGCCCGTCACGAAGATCCGCACCTGCCCGACCGCCTGGTGCAGGAGCATCTCGAGGCCGCTCACCACCGTCCCGCCGACCGCGGACCACGCCCGGGCCAGCCCACTCGGCCATGGCTCGTATGCGACATCCAGCAGCACCGCATTCCGGCGGATGCCCTCCGGGAAGGCCACCCCGTGCTCTGCGCCCCCGGGCAGTGTCGAGATCACCGCGCTGAACTCCGTCGACGTGCCGTCTGCATCGCCGAGCCGGCCGACCGTCAGATCGACGCCCACCCCAGAAGCCAGCGGCTCGAGCGCCCGTGCCCGGTCGGGGTCACGTGCGGCGACGAGCGCGCGGGTCGCGCCGAGCTGCGCGACGGCCGCAAGCACAGAGGCCGCGGTGGCGCCCCCGCCCAGGATCATCACGTCGTCGAGCCTCGACACCGCGTGGTCGGCGAACGCCGCCACGATGCCTGCGACATCGGTGTTGAAACCGTGCATGGCCATGGCGTCGTCGAACAGCACCGTGTTCGCTGCGCCGACCGTCTCGACCACCGCCGAACGTGAGGCCAGCATCGGCAGCACTTCGCGCTTGAGCGGCATGGTCAGCGAGAGTCCGCGCCAGCTCGGGTCGCAGGTGTTGACGAAGGCGCCGAGGCTTCCTTCGACCACCTCGACGGCTCGATAGCTCCACGGCAGCTCGAGCACGCGGTACGCGGCAGCGTGCAACCGGGGCGACTTCGAGTGCGCGATGGGCGAACCGAGCACGGCAAGGGTGCGAGCCGGGCGGCCGCCGCCTCGCGCGCTCTCGGCGGCGCCGTCGCTCACGCGCAGTACGCGGCGTTCTCCGCGCTCGCGTGGCACCACGCCTTCCACTGCTTCACGGCGGCATCGTGCTCGGCGATGGTCGTGGAGAACACCGTCTCGCCGGTCTTGAGGTTCACGGCGACGAAGTAGAGCCACGGACCGGCGGTCGGATGCAGGACCGAGTCGATCGCGTCATCGCCCGGAAGCCCGATCGGCCCGACCGGCAGACCGTCGCGCGCGTAGGTGTTGTAGGGATTGCTCGCATCGGCGCGCTCGGCATCCGTCGTCGTGACCCGATCGGTGTGCCCGGTGCCGTAGGCGACAGTCGCATCGGACTGCAGCCGCATTCCCTTGTCGAGCCGGTTCTGGAACACCCGCGCGATCTTGTGCATGTCCGACACGCTCGGACCCGACTCGCGCTGGACGATGGATGCCAGCGTGACCACCTTGAGCCGGTCGGCCGGCGCGACCCCGGCCTTGTCGAGATGCTGCATCATGGTCGTCACCAACTGCTTGAGCACCTGTGTCGCGGTGACACCGGGATCGAAGGTGTACGTCGCCGGGAACAGGAAGCCCTCGATGCTGGGGGCGTCGGCCGGCACGCCGAGCGCCGCGTAGTCCTTGGCCGCCGCTTGGAAGTCCGACACCGGCAGACCGGTCGCGGCGGCGAGCTGCGTGTAGGCGCTCTCGGCCGAGATGCCCTCCTTGATCACCGCGACATGGATGATCTTGTTCTTCGGGTCCTGCAGGGCCGCCAGCGCCGAGGCGGCGCTCATCTGCTTCTGCAACGAATAGCTGCCCGGTTCGAAGGTCACATCCGGCTTCTTCAGCAGCAGCTGATAGAAGGCGGTGAAGGTCTTCGTGACCCCGGCCCGCTGGAGCGTCTTGGCGACATCCGAGCCGATATCGCCCGACTGGATGACGACGGTCACCTTGGTCCCGTTGCCGGTCGTCGTGTAGTCGGTGGGCGCTTCCCACCCGAGCACGTGACGGATCTGCGGCTCGAACATGACCCAGCCCGCGACGCCGCCTCCGCCGATCAGGACGACGACGATGAGCAGCGCCCACAGCCAGCCCAGGCGCCGTTTCTTGACGGGCTGCGAGCCGCGACCGCCCGGGCCGGCCCCCGAACCGCGACCGCCCGAACCGCCCCGATGCCCGGACGTCTGGGCCTGCGCTTCGGCCTCACGTGCTGCCCGGCGCGAGGCGGGCTGAGAGGGATCGACCGGCGCCGCCTGAGCCGCCTTCGCTTCTGCCGCGGCGACCGCGAACGGGTCGGACAGTCGAGCCGTCGGAAATGCTGTCGAAACCGGCTCCGGGCCGGCCGGCGCGACCGGTACGACCGGACGAGCGGGCTCCGCGCCTTGGGGTCGGAAGATGTCGTCCCAGCTCGGTTCTTCAGCCACCGTCAGCGTCCTCCGTGCCGGTCGACGATCGTGCCGGGCGGACGTCCCGCCGAGCGCTCGAAGTCGAGTGCGTTCTGCAGGATGATAACAGCGGCGACCTGATCGATCACGGCACGCGAGGCCTTGACCGAACGGCCCGATTGGTGCAGCGCCCGTTGAGCCGACACCGTCGACAATCGCTCGTCGACCAGCCGGACGGGCACCTCGACCTGCACGGCCAACTCGGCGGCGAGAGTCCGGGCGTCGGCCGTCGAGGCGGTGTCGTCCCCCCGCAGCGACAGGGGCAGACCGACCACGACCTCGATCGCGGCGTGTTCCTCGACGAGTCCGCGCAATTCGCCGATCGTGCCGTCGCCGCGGCTCAGCGTGGCCACCGGCGTCGCGAGCAGCCCGTCACGGTCGCAGACTGCCACCCCGACCCGGGCCTTGCCCGCGTCGACGCCGATCCGGACGCCGCTGCGCATCGCCTGATCCGAGATCCGGCTCAGCCGTCGAGCGACGTCGCGATGCCCGACAGCGCCGCACCGATCGCCTGGATGTCGTTGCCGCCGCCCTGTGCAAGGTCGTCCTTGCCGCCTCCGCCGCCTCCGAGCACCGACGCGGCCTGCTTCGCCAGCACGCCCGCCTTGGCGCCGAGTTCGCGCGCCGCCGGCGACGTCGCCACGATCACCGCGGGCTTGCCGTCCACGTGCGCGGCGAGAGCGACCACCGATGGCTCGCTGCCCAGCCGCTCGCGCACCGAGGTCGCGAGCGACCGAAGCTCGTCCGCCGACGAGAGGGCACCGACATCCTCGATGACGGTCACATACGTGCCGACCCGCGTTGACGACTTCACCAACGACGGGACCCGGCTCGACAGGGCCGCAGACTCGTACGAGGCGATCTTCTTCTCCGCGGCTTTGAGCTCGGCGACCAACGACTCGATCCGTTGCGGCAACTGCTCGCGCGGCACCTTCAACGACGAGGTCAGCGTCGACACCAGCGCACGCTCTGCGGCCAGGTCGCGGAATGCCTCGAGGCCGACCAGGGCCTCGACGCGCCGGTTCGCCGAGCCGACAGACGATTCGCTCACCAGGTTCACCAGACCGACCTCGGCCGAGGTGCGCACGTGCGTGCCTGCGCACAGCTCGCGCGACCACGGGCCGCCGATGTCGACCATCCGTACCGTGTCGCCGTACTTCTCGCCGAACAGCGCCATCGCGCCGGCCGCCTTCGCCTCGGCGATCGGCAGGATGCGCGTGGTCACCTCGAGATTGTCGCGGACGGCGTTGTTGGCGATCTCTTCGAGCTCGCTGCGGGTCTCGGGCGAGAGCGCCTGATTCCAGGCGAAGTCGAGCCGCATGTAGCCGGCCTTGTTGTACGAGCCGGACTGGTGAGCCTCGGATCCGAGCGTCTGGCGCAACGCCGCGTGCACGAGGTGCGTCGCGGAGTGCGCCTGCGCGGCGGAGTGCCGGTAGACGGGGTCGACGACACTCGTCGCCTCGGCGCCCACGGAGACTTCGCCCGAGCGCACCTGCACCGTGTGACTGATCAGGCCCTTCACCGGGCGCTGAACATCGATGACCTCCAGGTCGAAGCCATTGCCGACGATCGCGCCGGCATCCGCGGCCTGGCCCCCCGATTCCGGGTACAGGGCCGTCTCGGCCAGGATCACCTCGGCGATGTCGCCGACCGATGCGCTGGACACCGGCTGACCATCGACGAGGATGCCGAGCACCCGCGAGTCGGTCTGCAGATAGTCGTAACCGGTGAACACCGTCTCGCCCGCCGCGCGCATCTCGGAGTACACCGAGAGGTCGGCCAGTGCGCGCTTCTTCGCCTTGGCATCCGCTTTGGCGCGCGTGCGCTGCTCGGTCATGAGCTGGTCGAAGGCGACGCGATCGACCGTGAGTCCCGCTTCCTCGGCGATCTCGAGTGTCAGGTCGATGGGGAACCCGAAGGTGTCGTGCAACAGGAATGCGGTGTCGCCGGGGAGCGCCGCGGCACCCTTCTTCTGGGTGTCCTCGACCGCGAGATCGAGAATGGTCGTTCCGCTCGCCAGCGTGCTGCGGAAGGTCTCCTCCTCGGCGATCGCCAGGCGCGAGGTGCGCTCCCACTGCTCCTCGACCTCTGGATACGCGTCGCGCATGGCGACCCGGGAGGCGCCGAACAGCTCGGGGAAGGTCGGCGCGTCCACGCCGAGCAGGCGCATCGAACGCACCGAGCGGCGAAGCAACCGGCGCAGGATGTAGCCACGGCCCTCGTTGCTCGGCGTCACACCATCCGTCATCAGCATCAGTGACGAGCGCACGTGGTCGGCGATGATCCGCATGCGCACATCGTCGGTGTGCTCGGCGCCGTAGCGCTTTCCCGACAGCGACGACGCCAGGTCGAGCACCGGGCGCACCTGGTCGATCTCGTACATGTTCTCGACGCCCTGCTTGATGAAGGCGATGCGTTCGACGCCGAGGCCGGTGTCGATGTTCTTCTTGGGCAGCGGACCGACGATCTCGAAATCGCTCTTCGACTTCACGTCTGTGATGAGGTCTTGCATGAAGACCAGGTTCCAGATCTCGATGAATCGGTTGTCGTCGGCCGCAGGGCCGCCGTCGCGGCCGTAGGCCGGGCCGCGGTCGAAGAAGATCTCGGAGTCGGGACCGCCGGGGCCGGGCTGGCCGGTGTGCCAGTAGTTGTCATCGGCGCCGAGCCGCTGGATGCGCTCCGGATTGAGCCCGATGACGTCGCGCCAGATCGCTTCGGCCTCGTCGTCGGTCTCGTAGATGGTGACCCAGAGGTCCTTCTCGTCGAAGCCGTAGCCGCCGTCGCCCTCTGACATCGTCAGCAATTCCCAGGCGTACTGAATCGCGCCCTCTTTGAAGTAGTCGCCGAACGACCAGTTGCCGGCCATCTGGAAGAACGTGCCGTGCCGTGCGGTCTTGCCGACCTCTTCGATGTCGTTGGTCCTGATGCACTTCTGCACGTCGGCAGCGCGCGGGTATGGCGCCGGAACCACCCCGGTCAGATAAGGGATGAACGGGACCATGCCCGCGATCGTGAAGAGGATCGACGGGTCGTCACTGACGAGCGATGCCGAGGGCACGATGGTGTGCCCGCGGTCTCCGAAGTACGAGAGCCAGCGGCGTTGGATTTCAGCGGTCTGCACGGGTATCTGTTCCTAGCGGGTGCCCGCGTGGGCACGGCGGTACCTGGATGAATGGAGAGACGTCCGGTACGCCGGACCAGTGCGCTGACGAGAGCAGAGCCTGAGAGCCGGCGCCGGACTAGCGGGCTCGCGCCTGGAAGTCCGAGACGATCCCGTCGGCCGCGGCGCGAAGCTCGGCTTCGCGTGACTTGTAGCCGTCGACGACTGCGCTGCTGAAGTCTTTGGCCTTGGCGTCGACATCGTCGAAGAACTGCTTGCCCTGGGGGGTCTTGGCCAACTGGTGAGCCGCCACAAAGCCAACGGCGACTCCCACAGCCAGGAGCAGTGCACCCTTCATCGTGTTCTCCTCGGTTCGGAACGAAAACTCGTGGTCCAGCTTACGCGAAAGGCCCCGGGGGTTTCCGGGGCCTTTCGACACGCTCACGATGTCGCACATCTCCCGAGGCCGAGACGGCCTCGGCGGCGCGCGAGCGGCGGCCAGAAATGGCCCCCGCTCTACTCAGCGCGCCGCGTAATACTCCACCACGAGCTGCACCTCGGCCGTGACCGGCACCTCGGCGCGCTTGGGGCGGCGGATCAGGCGCGCGTGCAGCTTGTCGAGTTCGACCTCGAGGTACGCGGGCACCTTGGGAAGCACGTCGACGTGACCGCCGGCCGCGGCGACCTGGAAGGGCTCCATGCTCTCCGAGCGCTCCTTGACGTGGATGAGCTGGCCCGGCTTCACGCGGAACGACGGGCGGTCGACGAGCTTGCCGTCGACCAGGATGTGGCGGTGCACGACCATCTGGCGCGCCTGCGCCGTGGTGCGGGCGAAGCCGGAGCGCAGCACGAGCGCGTCGAGGCGCATCTCGAGCAGCTCGACCAGGTTCTCACCGGTCAGGCCGGCGGCGCGGCGAGCCTCGTTGAAGACGATCTTGAGCTGGGCCTCGCGGATGCCGTACTGGGCGCGCAGGCGCTGCTTCTCACGCAGACGGACGGCGTAGTCGCTGTCGGCCTTGCGCTTGGTGCGGCCGTGCTCACCGGGAGCATAGGGACGCTTCTCGAGGTACTTGGCCGCCTTCGGCGTGAGCGGGATGCCCAGGGCACGAGAGAGGCGGGTCTTGCTGCGGGTGCGCGACTTGGTCGACACGTATTTCCTTCCGGATGACATGGCAGCGACTGTCGCTGCTCACGGACGTACCAGCCCGCTCCCCCAGTGATCCGGGCGCACGTCGCGGCGCCCGAGGGTCATGGAGTGGGAGGTATCCGCCTCGAAGGCGAACCGACAAAGCTTAGCAGAGCTACTCGCCGCGCAGACTCTCCCCGCGCAGGATCGCCCGGATCTTCTCGAGCCGCGCCGCGACATCCCGCTCGTTCCCGTAGCCGGTCGGCTCGTAGTACCGGGTGCCCACCAACTCGTCGGGCAGGTACTGCTGCGTCGCCACGCCGAAGTCGGCGTCGTGCGAGTACTGGTAGCCCTTGCCGTGCCCGAGCCGGGCGGCACCCGGGTAGTGCGCGTCGCGCAGGGGCTTCGGGACGCGCCCGATCTTGCCGGCGCGCACGTCGGCGATCGCGGCATCCAGGGCGACATAGGCCGCATTCGACTTGGGCGCGGTGGCCAGGTAGACCACGGCCTCGGCGAGCAGGATGCGGCCCTCGGGCATTCCGATCAGCTGCACCCCCTCGGCAGCCGCGACCGCGATCGGCAGAGCCTGCGGGTCGGCCATCCCGATGTCTTCCGCCGCGCTGATCATGACCCGGCGCGCGATGAAGCGCGGATCCTCCCCCGCCTCGATCATGCGTGCCAGGTAGTGCAGCGCCGCATCCACGTCAGACCCGCGGATCGACTTGATGAACGCGCTGATCACGTCGTAGTGCTCGTCGCCCTGCCGGTCGTAGCGCAGCAGGGCGCGGTCGACGGTCGTTGCGACGATGTCGGCGGTGATGACCGGAAGGCCGGCGGCTTCTTCATCGATGTCGAGTTCATCGGCTCCGGCGGATGCCGCGATGGCGGCCGCCTCGAGCGCGGTCAGGGCTCGCCGGGCGTCCCCGGATGCGAGGCGCACGATCATCGCCCGGGCGTCGTCGTCGAGAGTCACCGCGCCACGCAAGCCGCGCGGGTCGGCGACGGCGCGATCGACGAGCATGCCCAGGTCGTCGTCGCTCAGGGTCTCGAGGGTCAGCAGTAACGAGCGCGACAGCAGCGGGGCGATCACCGAGAACGACGGGTTCTCGGTCGTCGCCGCGACCAGGATGACCCAGCCGTTCTCGACCCCCGGCAGCAGGGCGTCCTGCTGCGCCTTCGTGAAGCGGTGGATCTCGTCGAGGAAGAGCACGGTCGACACGCCGTACAGGTCGCTGTTCGACCGGGCGGCCTCCATGACCTCGCGTACGTCTTTCACCCCGGCCGTCACGGCCGACAGCTCGACGAACCGCCGACCGGAGCTGTGCGCGATCGCCTGGGCAAGGGTGGTCTTGCCGGTGCCGGGCGGCCCCCAGAGGATCACCGACACCGATCCGGATGCGCCGCTCTCATCGTTCGCCAGGTTCACCAGCGGCGATCCCGGCTTGAGCAGGTGCGCCTGACCGGCCACCTCATCCAGCGACAGGGGGCGCATGCGCACCGCCAACGGCGTCGACCCGCTGTGCAGCCCGGGCCCGGGGCGCGCGGCTTGGGGGGTCATGCTGACCAGAGTATGCGGGTCGTCCGACTAATGTTCTCGTGGCGGCAACCGACTGCGCCGCATGACACCACGCAACGGGAGTACCGCCTTGGCATCGAAGAACCAGGACCGCGCGGCGCGCGAAGCACGCGAGCGACTGAAGGCGTATCAGGCCAGGCAGGCCGTTCACGAGCACGCCACCAAGCGGAGGTTCCGCGACAACGTGGTGGCGATCATCGGCGTCGTGGTGATCGCTGCGCTCTCTGCCGGCACGATGATCTTCTACTTCACCGGCGGCCCGGGCACGCCGAAGGCGCAGCCCTCGGCGTCGGCCTCACCTTCGACCGCGGCGGGCAAGAACATCGACGCTCCCGATCCCAGCCTCGCCGCCGGCCGCACATGGACGGGCACTCTGACCCTGAACTCGGTCGTCATGGGCGTCTCGCTCGACGGAGCCAAGGCACCCCAAGCGGTATCCGGCATCATCCGTGACGTCAAGAACGGGTACTACCCGGGCAAGACCTGCCAACGGCTGGCCGAGGATACGAACTTCGGCATCATCCAGTGCGGCTCGATCGACGGGAAGGGCGGCCCGGATCCGGCCTTCTCGTATGGACCGGTCGAGAACGCGCCCGCCGACAACGTCTACAAGGCCGGAACCATCGCCATGGCGCGGGCAAGCAACGACGGCTACAGCAACGGCCACCAATTCTTCATCTGCTTCCAGGACACCACTCTCGGCGCCGACTCGGCCGGCGGCTACACGGTGGTCGGCATGGTGACGAGCGGACTCGACGAGCTGAAGAGTCAGATCGTCTCGGGCGGCATCACGCCGGGGCAAACGGTGCGACCGACGGATCGCCGGTCATTCCGACGACCATCACGGCCTTCACTCTGAAGTAGTCGCGGAGCCGTGCAATAGGCTGGTGGCCGTTCGGTGAGAGGCCGCCGGACTTGATCCCGAGGTTGGCAGAAGTGGCGACAGACGATCAGACCCCGTGGGGTCGCGTCGACGACGATGGCACCGTGTACGTCCGCGAGGGTGACAGCGAACGGGCTGTCGGTCAGTACCCTGACGCAACGCCCGCCGAGGCCATCGCCTACTTCGAGCGCAAGTACGTCGAGCTCGCCGGCCAGGTCGGGCTGCTCGAGCAGCGGGTGCGCGGCGGGGCTCCGGCCCGCGACGTCGCCAAGGCGATCACGAACCTCAAGACCGCGGTGCTGGGCGCCAATGCGGTCGGCGATCTGGCATCCCTGTCGGAGCGCCTCGAGAAGCTCGGCGGCAGCGTCGGCGAGCTCACCGAGAAGCAGACCGCTGAGGCCAAGGCCGCGGTCGCCGACGCGATCGCTGAGCGCGAGAAACTCGTGGCCGAGGTCGAAGCGCTCGCCGCGCAGGATCCGGCGAAGGCGCAGTGGAAGCAGGTCACCACCCAGCTCGACCAGCTGTTCGCGCGCTGGCAGGCCCATCAGCAGGACGGTCCGCGACTGCCCAAGTCGGAGGGCGACGAACTGTGGCGTCGCTTCCGTGCGGCGCGGACCACCATCGAGGGCCACCGCAAGGCGTTCTTCGCCGAGCTCGACGGCACGCACCGAGAGGCGCGCACGCGCAAACAGGATCTGGCCGAGAAGGCAGAGGCGCTCGCGAGCAAGGGAACGGCGGGCATCCCCGACTACCGCAAACTGCTCGACGACTGGAAAGCCGCGGGGCGCGCAGGCAAGAAGGTCGACGACGCGCTCTGGGCTCGATTCAAGGCGGCCGGCGACGTGCTGTACGCCGCCAAGGCCGAAATCGACGCCCAAGAGAGCGCCGAGTTCAGCGGCAACCTCGACCAGAAGCTCGAGCTGCTGACCGAGGCCGAGAAGCTGCTGACCGAGACCGATCGCACCGTGGCGAAAGACAAGCTGCTCGTCATCCAGCGCAAGTGGGATGCCATCGGCAAGGTCCCCCGCGAGTCGCTGAAGTCGGTCGAAGACCGGCTGCGCAAGGTCGAGGCGGCGGTCCGCAAGCTCGACGAGGACCACTGGAACAAGTCCAACCCCGAGAAGCAGGCGCGCTCCGATGGGCTGGCTTCGCAGCTCACCGCAGCCATCGAGAAACTCGAGAAGGAACTCGCGGCCGCCCGAGCCGCTGGCGACGCCCGCAAGATCAAGGATGCCGAAGAGGCTCTCGCGGCCCGCAAGATCTGGCTGGACGCGCTCGGTTCCTGATCGCGCCTGTTCACTCACCGCGCCTGTTCACTCACCCCGCCTGTTGACTCACCGGGCCTGTTCACTCACCGCGCCTGTTTCACTCACCCCGCCTGTCCACAGCTGTCGGCATCCACGGATCGCGGAGTTCGGCCCCGCCGACCGCTTCTCACCGCCACCATGACGGGATGCCGCTTCCCACCGTCCTGACCACGCTCGACCTGCCCGCGCCCGAGCTGGGTGGCATGCGGCTCGACGGCGAGGTGTATCCGCTGGCCGAGGGCTGGTGCAGCATCGATGTGCTCGAGACCCCGGCTCACCGTGCTCGCGCCGTCCGCGGTCTGCGTTCGGAACGCCTGATCGCCGAGCTCGGTACAGCGGCATGGGTGTGGGGCGCCACACCTGTACTCCCCGGCGTCGTTGAGTTCTGTGTCGATCTGGGTGCCCGTGCGCGATTGCGTATCAGCCCTCTGGTGCGCGTACGCGAGCTGGTGCTCGATCCCGGCGATCGGGTCGATCTGGGCGGCGGCGCCGTGACGTCGCGTGTGCGGACGGCGGTCGACCTGGCGCGCTTCCGCGACGAGTTGAGCGATGCCGACGCCGCCTCGATCGTTGAACTCGCCCGCCAGGGCGGCTTCGGCCTGCTCGAGTGCCGCGAGCTCATGGACCGCCGCCGCAACCTGCCCGAGAAGCGCCGCGCGCTGGCCCGCTTGTCGGAGCTTCTGTAGTGGCCCAGTTATCAGCGCACGCGTCAGCGCAGCCCGCACCTGTCGCGCTGCCCGCAGCCGTCAGCGCCCACCGATGAGCTCGCGCAGGGCAGCGCTCTTCGACGGCAGTTCTCGCGGCGTTTGTGAGGGATCGACGGTGGGCGGCGGAATCAGCCAATACGCGGAGCGTTCGCGGCGTATCTCCCACCCGTGATCATGCGCGAGCAGGTGGTGATGTTTACAAAGCAGGATCCCTTTGTCGATATCCGTGCCGCCGTGATCTCGATCCCAGAACTCGATGTGGTGCGCTTCCGTCCAGGAGGGCGGGCGATCGCACCCGATCCACATGCATCCGCCGTCGCGCGCAGCCAGGACAACCCGTTGGCGGCGGCTGAAGAGCCGCTGCTCCCGACCGAGGTTCATGCCCTGACCTGCATCGTCGAACATGACGGGCACGGTTCCGGCCGTGCAGACCATCCGTTCCACGGTCTGGATCGAGATCGGGTCGTGTTCGCCTTCGATACGCCCATGGCCACTACGAGTGCTCAGAGACCGGCCCGTGACCAGCACACGGACCGCCGGCGGCGTGCCACCAAGAAGTTTGGACGGGTCGGCGTCGACGCCTTGCCGCAACAACTGCACGAAGGAATCGGAGGCGTACTGCTCGGTCGTTCTCTCGTCGGCGAACGCGGCATCCGCCTCGGCCTGTGTCTGCTCATCGACGAATCGCGGCCCGCCCCGCTTGGGCGAGGTGACCCGGTCGAAGACCTCCCCCACCACGGCGCACGACTCCGGGTCGAGATCCCAGGTCAGGCGACCCATGCCATCAGAGCGACGGAAGAACCTCAGCCCGCGTCGGGACCGGCGCTCTCGCTCCCGATCGGCAATGCCCGATTCGTCCAGCAGATCGCGCAACTCGCGGGCGCGACGGAACAGCCGGTCGGCGTCGACTGTCTTGGCCTCTTCGCACAACTGCTCTGCGGCCACCTTCAGGTCATCGATGCTGACGCCGTCGGCCGGGGCGCCCAGACCATTGCGGATCGACTCCGCAGCGGCCGGTGACAGCGCGCCTGAAGCGACCGCCTGGCCGACCGGCGCCAGCCACGATCGATCGCCGAACACCTCGCCCGTAACCGCATCTGGAACTGCCTCATGGACCAGCAGCCCCGCCGATATCGACGTCGCCGCCTCGCGAGCCGTCGCACCGGTTGCTGCTCGAACGAACTCAATCGCAGTTCGGTGCCCCGTTCGCTGCGCAAGCCCGTCGTGTCCCAACTCGGGCGCAGAGCGCCGGGCGACCTCACCCGCGAGCATCGCGCCTCGGCTCTCGACGACCCGAACCCACCGGGAGTGCGAGTGCATCACCTCGGCCAGTAGCTCGTCACTGAGCGCACGGTACACCGCGACTTCCGCAGGCACGGCGTCGGCGACCTCGAGCGCGGCGCTCAGTGCGACGAGCAGATCGGGGGTGGGCATGAGTCCATTTTCCCGGTTCGAACGTATGTTCGGTAGTACAAGATCTTTGCGAAACCCGGCCTGTGGAGGAATGGCCGCCCGCCCTGACTACCCCGCGCGCGGTTCAGCCCGCGTTCACTCGATACACGTCGTACACCGCATCGATCCGCCGCACCGCGTTGAGCAGCCGGTCCAGGTGCACCGTGTCGCCCATCTCGAAGACGAATCGGCTCAACGCCAGTCGGTCGCTCGACGTTGACACCGTTGCCGACAGGATGTTCACGTGATTCTCGCTGAGCACCCGGGTCACATCCGAGAGCAGTCCAGAACGGTCGAGCGCCTCGATCTGGATCTGCACCAGGAACAGGCTCGACGAGGTCGGCGCCCACTCGACCTCGATCATGCGATCGGGCTCGTTCCTCAGTGACGCGACGTTGTTGCAGTCCGTGCGGTGCACCGAGACGCCGGTTCCGCGCGTCACGAAGCCGATGATCTCGTCGCCGGGAACCGGCGTGCAGCACTTGGCCAGCTTGACCAGGATGTCGGGGGCCCCGCGCACCAGTACGCCCGAGTCGCTCGGGCGGAGTTGGCGCGCCCGTCCCTTGGGAGTGAACGGCAGCTCCGCCTCGTCGGCGTCGGCATCGGTCTGCAGCAGCGCGAGCACCTTCTCGATCACCGACTGCGTCGACACGTGCCCTTCGCCGACGGCCGCGTACAGCGCCTCGACGCCGTCGAACCGCAGCTGGGCGGCGACGTCGTTGAGCACATCCTGATTCATCAGTTTCTGCAGCGGCAGGTTCTGCTTGCGCATGGCGCGCGCGATGGCGTCCCGGCCCTGTTCGATGGCCTCCTCGCGACGCTCCTTGGTGAACCAGCCGCGGATCTTGTTGCGGGCCCGCGGGCTCTTGACGAAGTTGAGCCAGTCCTGGCTGGGCGCGGCATCCGGATTCTTCGAGGTGAAGACCTCGACCACGTCGCCCGAATTCAGAGCGCTGTCGAGCGGAACCAGCCGCCCGTTGACCTTCGCGCCCATCGTGCGGTGCCCGACCTCGGTGTGCACCGCGTAGGCGAAGTCGACCGGGGTGCCGCCGGCGGGCAGGCCGATCACCTTGCCCTGGGGCGTGAAGACGTAGACCTCTTTGGCCCCGATCTCGAAGCGGAGGTTATCGAGGAACTCCCCCGGGTCGGCCGTCTCGGACTGCCAGTCGCTGATGTGAGCCAGCCAGGCCATCTCGTTGTCCGAGTTCGGCGTCTTGGCATCGGCGGCGCGGCCGCTGGCGACCCGCTCCTTGTACTTCCAATGCGCCGCGACGCCGAACTCGGCGCGCTGATGCATCTCGTGGGTGCGGATCTGGATCTCGACGGCGCGCCCGTTCGGCCCGATCACCGTGGTGTGCAGCGACTGATAGAGGTTGAACTTGGGAGTCGCGATGTAATCCTTGAAGCGACCGGGGATCGGATTCCAGCGCGCGTGGATCGCGCCCAGCACCGCATAGCAGTCGCGGATGTTGTTCACCAGCACCCGAATTCCGACCAGATCGTAGATCTCGTCGAACTCGCGTCCGCGCTGGACCATCTTCTGGTAGATCGAGTAGTACTGCTTCGGCCGGCCAACCACCTGGCCTTTGATCTTGTCGGCGCGCAGGTCGTCCTGGATCGCATCGATGACGGCCTGAACGAACTCCTCGCGCTGCGGGGTCCGCTGACGCACCAGGCTATCGATCTCGACGTACAGCTTCGGGTAGAGCACCGCGAAGCTCAGGTCTTCGAGCTCCCACTTGATGGTCTGGATGCCGAGCCGGTGCGCGAGGGGCGCATAGATCTCCAGCGTCTCTTTCGCCTTGCGCTCAGCGGATTCCGCCGGCACGAACCCCCAGGTGCGCGCGTTGTGCAGCCGGTCGGCGAGCTTGATCACCAGCACGCGAATGTCTTTCGACATCGCGACGACCATCTTGCGCACCGTCTCGGCCTGCGCGCTGTCGCCGTACTTCAGCTTGTCGAGCTTGGTGACGCCATCCACCAGCATGGCGATCTCGTCACCGAAATCCGCTCTCACCATGTCGAGCGTGTAGTCGGTGTCTTCGACAGTGTCGTGCAGCAGCGCGGCCGCCAGCGTCTTCGATCCGATGCCCAGGTCTGCCAGGATCTGCGCCACCGCGACCGGATGCGTGATGTAGGGCTCACCGCTCTTGCGCAACTGCCCGGCGTGCGCCTTCTCGGCCGCGGCGTACGCGCGCTCGATCAGAGCGACATCCGCTTTGGGATGATGCGTGCGTACCGTCTTGAGCAGGCGCTCGACCGCTCCGACCGGCTGGGCCCGCGAGAACAGGCGGGGCAGGATGGCGCGCAGCGACGACGTGCTCTGCTGCGTCTCCGTCATCGGGCTACCTCCCCTGCCTGGAGTCTACGAGCGTCGTCAGGCACAGGTTGGCAGGTCCGCTGTGGGCGAAGGCTACGCCGTGACGCTCTTCGACCGCAGTTGCCGCACGCGCTTGTCGCGCTTCACGATGGCGGCCTCGCCCTGCCGGAAGGTCGCGTACAGCGGCGACGCGACGAACGGGGTCGAATACGTGCCGATCAGCGTTCCAGTCAGCAGCGCGAGCGAGATGTCGCGCAGGGTGTCCGCTCCGAGGATGAACGAGCCGATGAACAGGATCGCCGCGACCGGCAACGCCGCCACCACGCCGGTGTTGATGGATCGGACCAGGGTCTGGTTGACGGCAAGGTTCACCGCTTCGCCGAAGGTGCGGGTGGACTCGTCGCCTAGTTCCGCCGTATTCTCACGGATCTTGTCGAAGACCACGACCGTGTCGTAGAGGGAGTAACCGAGGATCGTCAAGAAGCCGATGATCGTAGCCGGGGTGACCTCGAACCCGGTCAGGGCGTAGACGCCCGCCGTGATGATGAGGTCGTGGGCGAGGGAGATGATCGCCGCCATCGACATCTTCCAGGTGCGGAAGTACATCGCCATGAACAGCGCAGCCAGGATGACGAACACGATCAGGCCGATTATCGCCTGTTGGGTGATGTCACCGCCCCAGGTCGCACCGATGTACGAACTCGTGATGTTCTTGGCGTTCACGCCGTAGGTGTTCGCCAGGGCAGCCGTCACCTTGATGGTCTGGGCGGGCGTGAGCTGGTTGGTCTGCACCTGCACGCCGTCTGTGCCGACCGTGGTGATGTCGATGGTCGCGGACGGGACGACCGAGCGGACGGCGGCCGTGCCGATGTTCGTGTTCAGCGAGTTGGCGCCGCTGATCTGGAACTCGGAGCCGCCGCGGAACTGGATGCCGAACTTGAACCCGTCGCCGATGTTGCCGCCGCCCTTGATGAGCGGCACGGCGAGAGCCGCCACCACCAGAAGGATCGCGATGGTGAACCAGATGGCGCGCTTGCCGATGAAGTCGACCGAGCGCTTTCCGGTGTAGAGGTCGTTGCCGAGCGTCGAGAAACTGGCCATCAGGACTTCTTCCCTCCGCTGCGGCTGGACTTGCTCTGCTTCTTGGGCTGCGTCCGGGTGGTGGTGGGCTTGGGCGTCGCTGCCGTCGTCGACGTGGTGTCCGTGGCCGTCGTTGCGGCCGACTCGCTGGTGATATCAGGCGTGGATGACGCATTCCCCTTCGCTGTCGCCTTGGCGTCGGCCTTGGCCGCCTTCACCCCCGCACTCGACGCAGCTGCGAGTTCTGCGGCCTTGCGCTCGGCGATGGTCTGGCGGCGATCGGCCTCGCGGCTGGCGCCGGCCCGGCGCGCGTCGGTCGAGACCCGGAACTCCGCCCGGCCTCGATAGATCGCTCCCAGGGCGGTCGGGTCGAGACCGCTGAGTGGATGCCCGCTCGAGAAGAACCGGGTCGTCGCGATGAGCTGCAGGATCGGGTGGGTGAACAGCACGACGATCAGCACGTCGATGACCGTCGTGACGCCGAGCGTGAGTGCGAAGCCCTTCACGTTGCTGACCGCGACGATGAACAGCACGATGGCCGACAGCAAGTTGACCGACTTCGCCGCATAGATGGTGCGCAGCGCGCGCTTCCAGCCCGCCTCGACGGCGCCGGGCAGAGCTCTGCCATCTCGCAACTCGTCTCGTATTCGTTCGAAGTACACGATGAACGAGTCCGCCGTGAACCCGATCGCGACGATCAACCCCGCGACGCCGGCCAGCGACAGCCGGTAGCCGTTCTGCCACGACAGGAAGTCGACGACTTCGTAGGTCAGGATCGCGGCCACGATGAGCGAGGTGATCGTGACCAGACCGAGCAGCCGGTACTGGAACAGCGAGTAGATCACGACGAGCAGCAGTCCGATGCCGCCCGCGATGAGGCCGTTCTGGAGTTGGCTCTTACCGAGCGTCGGCGCGATGGTGTCGCGGCTCTGCACCTTGAAACCGATCGGCAGGGCGCCGAACTTCAGCTGGTCGGCGAGCGTGGTCGCCGTGGTCTGTGTGAAGTTTCCGGTGATCTGGGCTTTGCCGTTGGAGATGGCCGAATTCATTTGAGGCGCGCTGATGACCTTGCCGTCCAGCACGATGGCAAACTGATTGCGCACACCAGTCAGCGCCACCAGCCGGGTCGAGATCTTCGAGAAGGCGCTGGTGCCCTTGCCGTTGAAGACCAGGTTCACGGCCCACTGACCAGTGGAGACGCCCTGTGAGGTGGTGACCGTGCCGGCACTCGCGTCAGAGATCGTTGACCCCGCGACCTCGATCGGCCCGAGGATGTAGATGACGGACCCGTCGTCTTCACAGGTGATCAGGGGCTTGTTCGCGGGCGCCAGGTTCGTGTCGACCGACTTGAGCGTCGAGCAGTCGAAGTGGCTGTACTTGTCGAGCAGAGCGGGCGTCACCCATGCCTCGTCGCTGCCGTTCTTGGGCGTGGTGGCGGGAGTATCAGACAGAGACGCGCTCGGACTCGGGGAGGCGCTGGCCGTCGTGGGGGTGCACGCGGCACTGGGCGTCTGGGCGCTGCTGGCACAGATCACCGGCCGGAAGTCGAGCTTCGCCGAGGCTTGAATGCGCTTGAAGGTCGCCTCGTCCGGCGCACCCGGGAGCGAGACGACGATGTTGTTTCTGCCCTGGGTGCTGATCTCCGCCTCGGCGACGCCCGCGGCATCCACGCGCTGCCGGATGATCGACACGGCCTGGTTGAGTTCGTCGGGTGTGACGTTCTGACCAGCGGCCAGCGTCGGGGTCAGCGTGATCTCGGTGCCGCCCTGCAGGTCGAGCCCGAGTTGCGGCTTCAGTCCCCAGCCCCAGAACAGCTTGCCCGCGCCGAGCAGCGCTCCCAGGATGACCACGATGGCCAGGAGCCAGGCCAGCGATCTCACGGCCTTACGGGCCGGGGTCATCGATCTCGTTGCCACGTGGCGGCTCTGCTTTCTTCCGTGGGGCTTTCTGTGCTGTCGGCCGATGGGCGGCGCCGCGATGGCGCACGCGCTCGGCGCCGACCCGGGGAGCCCGGGTCAGCATCCAAGAGTAACGGCTACTCGCCGGCCTTCTTGCGCGGGGCGCGCTTCGGCTTCTCGTCGGCAGGGCTGCCGGTGCGCTCGCCGTACTGCGGCTCACCGGCCGGGATGGCGTGCGACTCGTTGATCGAAGGAGCGGCCGGCTCCTCGACGACGTCTTCCTGCGCCTCGACCGGGTCGATCACGCGCGAGATCGTCTGACGGTGCACGCGCAGCTTGGTGCCGGGCGTGGTCTCGATGACCGCCTCGTTCTTCTCGTCATCGATCGAGACCAGGGTTCCGTAGATGCCGTGCTGCGTCATGACCTCGGCACCGGGCACGAACTTGTTCTGCAGCGCCTCGGCGTCGCGCTTGCGCTTGCGCGAGTTGCGGAACATGAAGATGACCATGATGGCGAGGACCGCAACGAGGCCGTAGGTCAAGTAGTCGGGGCCGGCAGCCGGAGCGGCCGGAGCGGCGTGCACGAAGATGGGTGCGAAAGACATGAGTGGAGGAGGACCTTCCGGGATTCAAGGGAGAAACTCGCCACAGCCTAGGGACTCCGACTGTGCGGCTCCCCAGAATCATACGTCGTCGAACAAAGCGCCCGTATCGGGGCGGCGCACGCCGAGGTGCTCCCAAGCCCGCCGGGTGGCGACGCGGCCGCGCGGAGTGCGCGTCAGCATGCCGATCCGCACCAGGAACGGTTCGACGACCGACTCGATGGTCTCGGCCTCCTCGCCGACCGAGACGGCGAGGGTGTTCAGCCCGACCGGACCGCCGTCGAAGCGAGTCACGACCATCTCGAGCACCGCCCGGTCGAGGCGGTCGAGGCCGATCGGGTCGACGTCGTACAGCTCGAGGGCCGCGTGCACGGCATCCATACCCGCTCCCCCGCCGCGCACGATCGCGTAGTCGCGCACCCGGCGCAGCAGGCGGTTCGCGATGCGCGGCGTTCCGCGGCTGCGGCTCGCGATCTCGAGCCGAGCGTCGGCCGGGATGTCCAGCTCGAGCAGGCGGGCGGCACGAGCCAGCACCTCTTCGAGCTCGGCGTCGTCGTAGAACTCGAGGTTCGCGGTGAAGCCGAACCGGTCGCGAAGCGGGTTCGGCAGCAGACCCGAGCGGGTGGTCGCGCCGACCAGGGTGAACGGTGCCAGATCCAGCGGGATGCTGGTGGCCCCCGCTCCCTTGCCGACCATGATGTCGATGCGGAAGTCCTCCATCGCGAGGTAGAGCATCTCTTCTGCACTGCGCGCCATCCGGTGGATCTCGTCGATGAACAGCACCTCGCCGGGCACCAGGCTCGACAACAGGGCGGCCAGGTCGCCCGCGTGCTGGATGGCCGGGCCGCTCGACATGCGCAGCGGACGGTTGGACTCGTGCGCGACGATCATCGCGAGCGTGGTCTTGCCGAGCCCGGGCGGGCCGGCCAGCAGGATGTGGTCGGGGGTGCGGGATTGCAGCGCGGCGGCATCCAGGAGCAGTTGCAGCTGGCCGCGCACCTTGGTCTGACCGACGAACTCGGCGAGAGTGCGGGGACGCAGCGCGCCCTCGAAGGCGAGCTCGGTCTCGGACTCCGGAGTCGGCCGGATCACCAGATCGGCCTCCGTGAAGTCGGCGGGGGCATCGTCGGTCATGTGCTCGCACCTGAGCGCTGCGGGCCGAGACGCGCCAGTGACAGCCGCAGGAGCGCTTGCACCGAGGCGCGATCATCGGCCGAGGCCTCGTCATACGCCTCCTCGGCCGCCTGCGCCGCGACGCGGTCGTTCCACCCCAGGCCGACCAGGGCGCCGACGACACTGCTGGTCACGGTGCTGGGAGCGCTGACGGAGGATGCCGCACTCGTGCCCGCCGGCACGATCAGCTTGCCCGCCAGGGACACGGCGATCAGTTTCGCGGTCTTCGGCCCGATGCCTGACACCTTGCGGAACGGCGCGTCGTCTTCGGCCGCCACCGCCTGAGCGATCTGCACAGGCGTCAGCGTGGCGAGCACGCCGAGCGCGGACTTCGGCCCGACGCCCGAGACGCCGCGCAGCAGGTCGAAGACCGTGAGCTCGTCTGGCGTGGCGAAGCCGAAGAGGCTGAGATCGTCTTCGCGCACGATCAGCGCCGTGTGCAGCAAAGCCTCCTGGCCGACCCGGAGGGTGAGACCGTGCTGAGGCGTCACCTGGACGCCGAGCCCGACGCCGCCGACCTCGATGACCGCGACCGTGCCCGCGACCGTCAGCACGGTCCCTCGCACCGACGAGATCATCGCGCCGCCTTCTCGGCCAGGAGCCACGCGCGCTGTGCCGGAGTCGCTGGTTGAGTAGCGGCCGCCGGCCGGGTGTCGAAACCAGCCCCACCCGAACGCCACGCGTGACAGATCGCCAGCGCCAGAGCATCCGCCGCATCCGCCGGTCGAGGCACAGCCTCCAGCCCGAGCACCCGTGCCACCATCGCGCCGACCTGCGCCTTCTCGGCCGACCCGTATCCGGTGATTGCCGCCTTCACCTCGCTCGGCGTGTGCAGCCCGACGACCAATCCCGCCTCGGCGCCGAGAGCGAGCGCGATTCCGCTTGCCTGGGCAGTGCCCATCACGGTGCGCAGGTTGTGCTGCGCGAACACGCGCTCGACGGCCATGGCGGTCGGCCGATGCTGCTCGAGCGCGAGACGGATTCCGCGCGACACGGCAAGCAGCCGCTGCTCGAGCGCCATCGCGGGCGGAGTCTGAACGACACCGACGTAGACCAGCGTCGCGCGGCGGTTCGCCGCGACATCCACGATGCCGATGCCGCATCGCGTCAGGCCGGGGTCGACTCCGAGAACGCGCATGCCTCTGAGGCTACCGGTGACATTCGTACACCTGTTCGAAGGCAGGCAGCGTGTCTTATTCGTCGTCCTCGTCGAGGATCGCCTGCACGTCGGCCGGAACGTCGTAATTGCTGAAGATGTTCTGCACGTCGTCGCTCTCTTCGAGCGCGTCGATGAGCTTGATCACCTTGCGCGCCGTCTCGAGATCGACCTCGACGTGCAGGTTGGGCACGAACTCGGCGTCGGCGGAGTCGTAGTCGATGCCGGCATCCACCAGAGCGGTGCGCGCCTCGACCAAGTGGCTCGGGTCGGTGATGACCTCGAAGCCGCCGCCCTGGTCGATGACCTCCTCGGCTCCGGCATCAAGCACCGCCTCGAGGATGCCGTCTTCGGTGACGTTGGGCGCCTTGGTGATCGAGATGACGCCCTTGCGGTTGAAGTTGTATGCGACGCTGCCGGGATCGGCCATGGTGCCCCCGTTGCGCGTCATGAGCGTGCGCACCTCGGCCGCAGCACGGTTCCTGTTGTCGGTGAGGCACTCGATCAGCAGGGCGACGCCATGGGGGCCGTAGCCCTCGTACATGATCGTCTGGTAGTCGACGGACTCACCGCTGAGCCCCGCTCCGCGCTTGATGGCACGGTCGATGTTGTCGTTGGGCACCGAGGTCTTCTTGGCCTTCTGCACGGCGTCGACCAGTGTCGGGTTGCCCGACAGGTCGGCGCCGCCCATCTTGGCGGCGACCTCGATGTTCTTGATGAGCTTCGCGAACGACTTCGCACGGCGCCCGTCGATGACGGCCTTCTTGTGCTTGGTCGTCGCCCACTTGGAATGCCCGCTCACGATGCTCCTTCTCGTCTCGCCCTCGATTCTACCCAGCGACCGGCGCGGCCTCGCCCGGCTAGGCTCGGCGGGTGGCTGCACGTTGGTTCCGGATCTCGTTCGCCGAGAACGCCCTGCGTCGCTTCGCTGCCGAGAGTTCGGTGTCGCTCGACGCCCTCCGTGCGCCGGACGCCGTGTCTCTCGCGCTGGCGTTCTACCGCGAGCGGCGCGCGCAGCACGCCCGGGTCGCCGACGAGGGCGACGGTCTGCTCTGGCAGTGGGGACCGGATGCCGACGCCGAGCGGTTCACGATCGACCTGACCCGTCAGCTCGTCCGCGAGGACGAGGACGCGATCACCCAGCTCTGCCTCACCCTCGCCTACCGGTGGACTCCGGCCAGGCGTTCGCTCGGACGCGGCCACGCGTGGTGCTTCACCCCCGCTGCGGCGACCGAGTTCGGCAGGCAGATCCGCGGCTCGACTGCGTACCGCGCCGTAGCGACCGCATCGCCGGTCAGCGTGTCGGTCCGGACAGAACTGCTCTAGCCCGCCGTCAACCGCACCCCGGCTTCGCGCAGTTCAAGCGCGGCAAGCGCCCGCACGACGCCGACTTCGCCGTGCCGCCACGCCTCGACCGGTCGCTCCGCGACCCGGTGGAGCTCCTGGGCGTCCCCGTCGACCAGGGCGCGCAGCGCGAGCAGTTGCACGCCGTCGGCCAGTTGCGAGATGCGGTACGCCCGGGTAGCGCGCCGCGCGAAGCGGAACCGCGGGCGCAGCCACAAGAACAGGATGACGAGGATCGGCACCACAGCTGACGCGATCGCGATCACCAAGGCTGCAGTGTCGATGAGGTTCTGCTGCGCCTGCCCGGCCTGAGCGAGCAGGCCGCCCGCGCCGCTCGCCGCGTCGAAGGGGGCACGGATGCCACCGCCGATGAGGGGAACGCCCCCGAGGGTGTTCCCGGCATCCGACATCGTCTTCTGAAAGCCGTCTCCCGCTCCCTTCATGCTCTTTCCCACCTCATCCAGCACCGCGATCGCGGCGTGAATGAGCACGGCGCCCCAGACCACGAGTGCGATGAGGCCGACCCCGATCAGGTCGGCGAAGATCTGGGCGGTGCGGCGGCCGGCGAAATCCGAATAGAGCTTCATGCGCCCAGCCTGGCCGCTGGTCCACCCGGGCGCCAGCGGATCGCCTCACTGCCACTGGCAGACTCCACAAGTGCCCGCATGGTCTGGGGCGGTCCGGCCGCGGGAGGGGCGGTGCCTAGGCCGTGGCACGCACCGTGTCGAGGAACCGCTGGTGAAAGCGGTAGTCGTCGGTCATCTCGGGGTGGAACGAGGTGCCGAGCAGCTTGCCCTGCTCGACGGCGACGACGCGGCCGTCGGTGAGGCTCGCGAGCGCGTGCGCGCGCGGTCCGACCGTCTCGACCACCGGTGCGCGGATGAAAACCGCGTGCATGATCGGCTCGCCCAGCTCGGGGATGTCGAGGTCGGTCTCGAACGAGTCCAACTGGTTGCCGAAGGCGTTGCGGCGCACCGCGATGTCCAGACCGCCGAAACTCTGCTGTCCCGGGATGGCATCGAGAACGGTGTCGGCCAGCATGATCAGGCCGGCGCAGGTTCCGTAGACCGGCATCCCCGCGGCGATTCGCGCCTTCACCGGGTCGGCCAGGCCGAACGTGCGCGAAAGCTTGTCCATCACGCTCGACTCGCCGCCCGGGATGACGAGCCCGCTCACGTCGTCCAGCTCGCTCTCCCGGCGCACCGGCACAGCATCCGCGCCCAGCTCGTTCAGCACCATGAGGTGCTCGCGGAAGTCGCCCTGCAGGGCCAGAACGCCGACGCGCGGCTTGGCGGCCGCGCCCCTACCAGCCACGATCGGCGAGGCGGTGCGGCGCCGGGATGTCGGCCACGTTGATGCCCACCATCGCTTCGCCGAGTCCGCGGGATGCGGCCGCGATGACGCTGGGGTCGTCGAAGAAGGTGGTGGCCTTGACGATCGCGGCTGCGCGCGCCTCGGGGTTGCCCGCCTTGAAGATGCCCGAGCCGACGAAGACGCCGTCGGCGCCGAGCTGCATCATCAGAGCCGCGTCGGCCGGAGTGGCGACGCCCCCGGCCGTGAACAGCACGACAGGAAGCTTGCCGGTCGCCGCGATCTCGGCCACCAACTCGTACGGCGCCTGCAGCTCTTTGGCCGCGACGTACAGCTCGTCTTTGCTCTTCGCCTTCAGAGCGTTGATCTCGCCCGTGATCGTGCGGATGTGCTTGGTGGCTTCCGAGACGTCGCCGGTGCCGGCCTCGCCCTTCGAGCGGATCATCGCGGCACCCTCGGTGATGCGACGCAGCGCCTCGCCCAGATTGGTGGCGCCGCAGACGAACGGCACCGTGAACGGCCACTTGTCGATGTGGTTCACGTAGTCGGCAGGCGACAGCACCTCCGACTCGTCGATGTAGTCGACGCCGAGCGACTGCAGCACCTGGGCCTCGACGAAGTGACCGATTCGGGCCTTCGCCATCACCGGGATGTTCACCTCGGCGATGATCGAGTCGATCAGGTCGGGGTCGCTCATGCGCGCGACTCCGCCCTGAGCACGGATGTCGGCAGGAACACGCTCGAGAGCCATCACGGCCACAGCGCCCGCGTCTTCGGCGATGCGCGCCTGCTCGGCGGTGACGACATCCATGATGACGCCGCCCTTGAGCATCTCAGCGAGACCGCGCTTGACGCGGCTCGTGCCCAGGTCTCCTGTGGTGCTGTTCTTGGCCATGCGTCGATTCTACTTTCCGGTGCTCGGATGGGGCTGGGGCCAGTTCAGGATGCGTGGCTCAGGCAGTGCAAGGCTCAGGCAGGCCAGGCCGCCGCGACCTCGTCGCGCACCTCGCCCAGCAGACGCGGCAGGGCCTTGGTCTGGGCGACGATCGGGAAGAAGTTCGCGTCTGTCGCCCACCGCGGCACCAGGTGCTGGTGCAGATGGGCGGCGATCCCGGCGCCCGCGATCGCGCCCTGGTTCATCCCGATGTTGAATCCATCGCAATGAGAGGTCGCGGTCAGCACCCGCATGGCCGTCTGAGTGAGGCTAGCGATCTCAGCGGCCTCCTCGGCCGTCGCCTCGTCATACATCGCAACATGGCGGTACGGCACGACGAGCAGGTGGCCGCTGTTGTAGGGGAAGAGGTTCAGAATCACATAGGCGAGCTCGCCGCGATGCACGATCAGCGCCTGCTCGTCGCTCAGGGTCGGCGCGGTGCAGAACACGCACTGGTCGTTCGCCCCTGCCGCGCCCTTCTCGATGTACGCGATGCGATGCGGAGTCCACAGGCGGGCGAACCCGTCGGGCACCGCCGCGAAGTCGCGGCTCGACTCGACCTCGTTGTCCGGGTACCGCGTGCCGTCGTAGTCCGGCGGGACCTCCATCAGACCTGAGCCTTGGTGGCGATGGCGTCGTGAATGCGCCGAGCGGCCTCATCGATCGCGAGCCCGTTCTCTTGCGTTCCATCGCGGAAGCGGAAGCTCACCGTGCCGGCCGCGCGGTCCTGCTCCCCCGCGATGAGCATGAACGGCACTTTCTGCTGGGCGTGCGTGCGGATCTTCTTCTGCATCCGGTCGTCGCCGCTGTCGAGCTCGGCGCGCACGCCCTCGCTCGTCAACCGCGCGATGATCTCACCGAGGTAGTCGGCGTACTCGTCGGCGACCGGGATGCCCACCACCTGCACCGGCGCCAGCCAGACCGGGAACGCGCCCGCGAAGTGCTCGAGGAGGATCCCGAAGAACCGTTCCATCGAACCGAGCAGGGCGCGGTGGATCATGACCGGGCGCTGCTTGGAGCCGTCCTGTGCGGTGAACTCGAGCTCGAAGCGCTCAGGCAGGTTCGGGTCGATCTGCACGGTGGACAACTGCCAGGTGCGCCCGATCGCGTCGCGCGCCTGCACCGAGATCTTCGGGCCGTAGAACGCGGCGCCGCCCGGATCGTCGACGAGGTCGAGGCCCGACGACAGCGCGACTCGACGCAGGGCGTCTGTGGTGCTCTCCCACATCTCATCGTCGCCGAGCCACTTGCTCTTGACGTCGTCCTTGGTCGAGAGCTCGAGGTAGAAGTCGGTGAGGCCGAAGTCGCGCAGCATGCTGAGCACGAGGTCGAGGGTCTTGCCGACCTCGGCCTCGAGCTGGTCGGGCCGCACGAACAGGTGGGCGTCGTCCATGGTGAGGCCGCGCACCCGGGTGAGCCCGTGCAGGGCGCCAGACATCTCGTTGCGGTAGACCGAGCCGAACTCGCTGAGCCGCATCGGCAAGTCGCGGTAGCTGCGGGGCCGTTCCTTGTAGATCAGGATGTGGAACGGGCAGTTCATCGGCTTCAGGTAGTAGTCCGAGCCTTGTTTGACGACGTTGCCTTCGGCGTCGAGCTCTTCATCGAGCACCATCGGGGGAAACATGCCTTCGGCATAGTTCACCAGGTGACCTGACTGAACGAACAGATCCTTCTTGGTGATGTGCGGTGTATAGACGTACGAGTAGCCGGCCTCGCGGTTGCGGCGCAGCGCATGCTGCTCGATCTCTTGCCGAACCACGCCGCCTTTCGGATGCCACACCGACAAGCCCGAGCCGATCTCCTCTGGGAACGAGAACAGGTCGAGCTCTTTGCCGAGCTTGCGATGATCGCGCTTGGCCGCTTCTTCGAGGCGGACCGTGTATGCGCGCAGTTCGTCTTTGCTCGGCCACGCGGTGCCGTAGATGCGCTGCAGCTGCGGGTTCTTCTCGGAGCCGCGCCAGTACGCAGCGGCGATCCGCATGAGTTGGAAGACCCCGAGGGCGCCCGTGTTGGGCACGTGGGGACCGCGGCACAGGTCGCGCCAGACGGTGACGCCGTCGCGATCCACGTTGTCGTAGATGGTCAGCTCGGCGCCGCCGACCTCGACGGACTCACCGTCGTCACCGCTGCCCTCGCCGTGCCCGACGTGACCTTTGAGGCCGATCAACTCGAGCTTGTACGGTTCGCCGGCCAGCTCGGCGCGCGCCTCATCCTCAGACACGACCCGGCGCTGAAAGCGCTGACCCGACCGGATGATGCGATCCATCTCCTTCTCGATGGCCTTCAGGTCATCGGGAGTGAAGGGGGTCGCGACATCGAAGTCGTAGTAGAAGCCGTCGGTGATCGGCGGACCGATGCCGAGCTTCGCCTCGGGATTGATGCGCTGCACCGCCTGCGCCATCACGTGCGCTGTGGAGTGCCGCAGGATGTCGAGCCCATCCGGCGAGTCGATCGTCACCGCCTCGACGGTGTCGGTGGTCGTGACCGTCGTCGCCTTGTCCTTGAGCTCGCCGTTGACGCGTACTGCGACGACGGCGCGGTCGGGGAACAGGTCGAAACCGGTCTGCGCGCTCACGCCTCAACTGTACCGGCGCGCTCGAGGCGCCGCCGTCCGCCGCCGGGCCGCCCGAGGTCAGTGGCCGAACGCGTTGAACGCGTGCAACAGGGTGTCCATCCACTGCAGCACGATGTCGCGATTGAACGCCGTGGCCCAGGCGATCACGATCTGCAGGACGGCCACGAGGTCCATCATGACGACGGTGACGAACTCTTTTCGAGTGGGGACGAGGGCGATCGCCATCAGCGTCATCAGGATGAAGGTGTTGCCTGCCGAACCCGTGGGGATCAGCCCGATGACGAACGCTCCCAGGATCGCCACGAACACCAGCGTCGACACCAGGATGGACCCCGGCCGACGCACGATCAGGGCTACCACCCAGGCGCTGAGCACGGGTGCGATCAGCAGCCAGCCGCTCGGCTGGTCGAACAGGTGGGGCAGGGTGGCGAACCGATCGGCCGTGTCCGGCGATCGACGCCTGCGCCCGGTGCTGCCCAACGGCCTGCCGATGAAGATCAGGTTGAGGATGGCGATCGCCCCGATCGCCGCCACCGTCGGGAAGACGATGACGAGCACGTTCGCTCCGCGGGCGCCCTGCTGATGCCGTCGGCCCAGCCTCAGGAACGGCGCCGCCGCCGCCGCGGTGAGCACGTAGAGGATGCCGCTCAAATCTGACAGCGTCGCGAGCATCAGCAGCAGGCCGGCTCGGAATCCGGACTGGGTATTGCCCCATGCCACGAAACGCACGATGTCGGCGATGCCGAGGCCGAAGAAGGCCAGGCCGAGGAAGGCCGCGAAGTTCTCGGACACCGTGTAGGCGAACAACGGATTCGCCGCCAGGGCCAGCATGAGGATCGTCATGGTGCCGACGTGGAACTTGCGCTGCACCATGATCTCGAGGATCTTCTGCAGGAAAACGCCCGCCACGAGGGCGCCGGCAATCGCCAAACCGGTCTCGCCGCCCGGGATCACCGCGGCCAGCAGCGTCGACAGCGGCGGGAAGATCTCGCCGATCCACGTGACGTCTGCGCGGTTCCAGTCGATGTGGGCGATGTGAACCAACAACTCATGGTTCGGCGTGTACAGGCGTGCGGTCACCGAGCTCTGCGAGGCCGCCCAGGCGACCACGAGGTACGGAACGGCGAAGAGCAGTCGCAGGAGCCAGCGGAAGACGGGGTCTCGCGGGAAGGCATCCAGGCGCGTGCGTTCCGGCCTGCGGTGCACGCGGTCGCGCACGCTCGCCGAATACGGGATGAGATCGGTGTCCACGCTCACCGGACCGCCCCCTCATGCTCGCCTGACGTCTGCGCGGTGAGGCCGTGCTCGGTCTTCTCCCAGTAGTGCGGCTTGGTCAGCAGCTGCCAGAGGCCCTTGTACGAGGCGATCGAATGCAGGATCCAGTACACCGGGTTCAGCACCGCCCACAAGATCAGGTCGAAGGTGCCTCGTTTGTATGGACCCATCATCGAGAGATAGACCATGACCGAGTTGCCGATGATGAAGTTGATCAGGCAGATCCAGAGCAACCACACCGGGAAGAACTGGCTGAGGATCTCGGTCGGGATGAAGATCGTGAAGATCGTCACCACGTAGAGCGGCAGGACCCCGAGGAAGGTCAGCGGCGTCCCGCCGATGAGCAGCGCGAAGCTCAGGAATCGCCGCAACCCGATCTCATGGATCAACTGGCGGGGGCGACGGGCGTGCACCAGCGAGGTCTGCATGTATCCCTTGATCCACCGGCTGCGCTGGCGGATGAAGTTCGGGATCGAGGTGTTCGCCTCTTCCATGGTCGTCGAGTTCACGACGCCCACCCGGTAGCCGAGTGCGCTGGCGCGGATGCCGAGGTCGGCATCCTCGGTGACGTTGTAGGGGTCCCAGCCCCCGAGCTCGTTGAGCGCCGAGGTGCGGAAGTGGTTCGACGTGCCGCCCAGTGGAATCGGCAGATCGGCCGCGTCGAGCCCGGCGAGCATGTAGTCGAACCAGTAGCTGTACTCGAGCGTGAACATGCGGGTGAGCGCGTTCTCGTCGGCGTTGAAGTAGTTGAGAGATGCCTGGATGCAGACGGTCTTGTCGCCGCCGCGCCGGAACGCCAGATAGGCCTTCTTGAGCTGGTCGGGATCCGGCGTGTCTTCGGCGTCGTAGATCACCAGGAACTCGCCGGTCGCGAAGAACAGGCCGACGTTGCACGCGCGCGGCTTGGTCTGCGGCTGCCCCTTGGGAATGGTCACCACGTGAAAGTTCGGGGGCGGCGAGGCCTTGGCCAGGGCATCGCGCGTCAGGGTGTCTTCCTCTTCGATCAGGATGAGCACCTCGAGCTTCTCGGCCGGCCAGTCGATCTTGCCCAGGTTGCCGACGAGTTGACCGACGATGTTGGCCTCGCGGAACACGGGCACCAGCACCGTGTACACCGGCAGTTCGCTGTCGTGCAGCGCGGCGACCTGCGCATCGGTGACCCGCTCCACCACGTCGAACTTGGCGCCTCGCATTGCGATCAGGAACTTGAACAGCGTGCCGGCGAAGAAGATGACGCTGATCAGCGCGATGGCCGAGATCACCACGATGGAGGGCCAGAAGAACAGGGCCACGATGGTGACGACCACCAGCACGGCGAATCCGATCTTCTGCCCGCGCGAGAAGACGATGCGAGCCGACAGCTCGGGGTTCTGGCGGAACAGCTCGTTGGCCGCCTCATCGGCGATCTCGGCGTGGAAGACGTGCAGCGCGTGGCTGCGGATGTCCCAGGAGGTGGCGACGCCGAAGCGCACCGGCGCTCCGAGGGTGCGCTCGATGTGCTCGCGGCGCTCGGCATCGGGGATGCGCGCCGTGGCGACGAGAATCGTTCCATCGGGATCGTGGTGCAGCGGCATCCAGTTCTCGGACACCATCATCTGACCCGACCAGCGGTGGATGAACTCATTGTCGTGGTGGGTCGTGTGCAGATCGAGGACCGGGAGTCCCCAAGCCCGCGCCATGACCGACCGCAGCGCCTGCGGCGACACGATGCCCTGATTGACGAGGATCTCGTCGATGTGCGACCCGGTGCGTGCCTTCGCGGCGCGCGCCAGAGACAGGTCGTGCTGCGTGATCAGCCCCGATTGGACCAGAAGCTCCGCAAATTCCGTGCTCTGAGCCGAGGGCACCCCCACCTGTGCCATGGGTACATCGTCCGCTTGTGGGGGTAGAACGGCTAGTCCCCAAGGTGGGGTGAGCTGTCTATGCGGTGCCGATCGCAGTCCAGGCGGACGCGTCGATCGTGAACGGCCCCGCCGGCAGGCTGGCGGCGCAGGCTCGCTTCAGGGTCTCGCGCGCCGCGTCATCGAGGCCGCGCAGGTACGCGCCTGCGGGTCCGACTCCCCAGGTGAAGGGCTCCCACCAGTCGTCGAACGAGGCGTAGTCCCTGTGCACTGTCAGGAGCGGCGATCGGATGTCATGCAACCCCACCTGCTCGAAGAGCTGTGCGAGCTGGCCCTCGTGGACACCGAACTGACTCGACTCGTCGTCGAGGCGGGCGTCCAGGGTGCGGGCGACCTTCCAGAACGGCGAGAGCGCACCCCTGTCGGTGCCGTGGTCCCAGACGCAGGCCGCAATGGTTCCTCCCGGCTTGGTCACCCGGGCCATCTCACCGACCCCCATGACGGGATCGCTCATGAACTGGACGACGAGTTCGGCAAGAGTGACATCGAAGCTGCCATCGTCGAACGGAATGCTCTCGGCACCGGCGAGGCGGATGTCGACCCCCGGCAGACGCGCGCGTGCGGCCTCCACGAACTGCTCGCTGGGGTCGAGCGCTGCCACGTGATCGCTGCCGAGCCGCTCGACCAGCACTGCGGTGAGAGCGCCCGGACCGCATCCCACGTCGAGCGCTCGCTGACCGGCCGTCACGCCCGCGGCGTCAGCGAGTTCGACGGCGAGTTTCTCGGAGTATCCGCCCATGAACCGCCCGTATGCGTCAGCGGGCACATCGAAGGTCATGCGGCTGAGTCTAGAGGGATTTCGTGGTGGGCGATACGGGGACCGAACCAGTGATCTCTGCCGGGTCTCGGTACTCGTGGGGCGACATCCCGAACTCGCGGTGGAAGGCTCGCGCGAAGGTCGTCGGATCGCCGAAACCGCAGCGCATGGCGACCTGCGAGATCGTCAACCGTTCGGTGCCCGACTCGAGCAGCTCGGCAGCGCGACGCAGTCGACGGCGACGCAGGTACTCCGCGGGCGCCTCCCCGAGAGGCTCGAACAATTCGTACAGGAAGCGCCGCGAGATGAAGTGCGCTTGTGCCATCCGGGAGGCATCCAGACCGCCCTCGTGCATGTTGCGTTCGAGGTAGGAGCGGATCGTGGCGAGCATCCCGCCGCGAGTGGTGGGCAGCACGCGTGTGCCCGCGACCGATGAGCGGATCATCGACGCGGCGAGGTCCCGCACGGTCTCGGCATCCGCCTCGCCCGCACCATCCAGAGTCCCCCGGGCCGCGGTCAGCACGCCGAGCAAGGTCTCGGCGGCGTGGGGCGCGGTGACCCGAAGCCGATCGCACGACGCTCCGACCACGTCGAGAGGGATGTCCAGCGCGCGCGGGGACACCTGCAGCAGCAACTGGCTCTGTCCGGGCGCGCAGTAGTCGAGATGGTAGGAGCGGTCCGTCGCGTAACTGACGACGTCACCCGCCGCGACGCGAACAACACCGCCGCCCTGCCGAACGATGCCAGGAGCTCCGAGCTGGAAGCTCAGATGGATGTCGTCGCTGTTGGCGTGCGAGGCCTGTCGAGCCGTGCGGTCGACCACGATCCCGCTCGTCGTCACGCGCGAGACGGCGAGGCTCTCGTCGACACGCTCCAGTTCGATGTGGCCGCGGAAGTCGGCTTCGAAGCCCACGCAACTGAGCGGCACGAGGGCATCGCTGGTGACGAGTTCCCACTCATCAGCGCTCAGGGCGTCTACGACCTGCATGCCGTCACGATACGCCGGCGCGCACAAAACGCCGAGAGCGCAGGTGAGGCCGCGACGTACAGTTCCGATCAGATCCAGCCGCACTGCCCACGAAGGAGCAACCCATGACGATGACCGAGTCATCCGCGTCCACCGCAGTTTCGACCCCGCTCTACATCGGAGGGGAGGTGCGATCCACCAAGGAGACGCTCGCGATCGCCGACCCCGCCAAGCCGGGCGTGATCGTCGGGCACGCAGCATCGGCGACTGCTCAGGACGTCGCAGACGCCGTCGCGGCCGCCAAGGCCGCCTATCCGGCCTGGTCGGCGTTGAGCGCGCAGGAACGCGCCGCCATGATGACCGAAGCCATTCTCGGCTCCGCCGACTTCCGCGACGATGACGCCGCAATCCTCTCGCAGGAGAACGGCAAGGTCCGGATCGAAGCCTGGATCGATGCGCTCGTGTTCGAGATTCGATGGGGTCTTGCGCTCTCCCTCGTCGACCAGGTCGAGGAGAGCCACGTTCTCGAGCCGGCGCCAGGAATCGCGACGCGGACGACCGTGAAGCACCAATCCCTCGGCGTGGTGACCATCATCGTGCCCTTCAACTGGCCGATCGCGATTCTCGGTGCCTCGCTGCCGCACGCGCTTCTCGCCGGCAACACCGCGATCGTCAAGCCCCCGCCGACGGCGCCGCTCGCCACGACGCGTTTCGTTCAGCGCATCGCCGAGAAGCTGCCGGCCGGCGTGCTCAACGTCGTCACCGGGGTGGATGCCAACATGGGCGCCCTGATCCAGAACGACGACATCGCCAAGGTCTGCTTCACCGGTTCGGTCGGCGGTGGCAAGCGCATCATGGAGATGGCGTCCCGGTCGCTCACCCGGGTCACCCTGGAGCTCGGAGGCAATGACGCCGCCGTCATCCGCGCTGACGCGATCCTCGATGACGTCCACCTCGACCGGCTGTTCTCGGCGATCTACGACACCAGCGGCCAAATCTGCATGAATGCGAAGCGCATCTACGTTCATCGCTCACGCCTCGACGAGGTCGTCGACGGACTCGCGGCACGGCTGGAGAAGTCGCGCCTGGGATACGGTCTCGACGAGGGGACCACGATGGGTCCGCTCCACTCGCCCGTGCAGAAGGCGTTCGTCGACGAGCTGATCGAAGAAGCGAAAGCGTCGGGGGCCGATGTACGCGAGTTCGGCGAACTGCCGGGTGGCGATCTCGCCGGCGGCAACTTCGTGCGTCCGACGATCGTGATCGACCCGGATCCGCAACTGCGCGTGGTGACGTACGAGCAGTTCGGCCCGGTGATCCCGATCATGCCCTTCGACAGCGACGAGGAGGCGATCCGGATGGCGAACGACACCTGGGGCGGACTCTGCGGCTCGGTGTGGACCGCGGATGCTGACGCGGCGGACCGAGTGGGAACGCAGCTCGAGTGCGGCTACGTCTGGGTCAATGATCACGGGGCGGCCCGACTCGATCTGCGCGCCCCGTTCGGCGGAATGAAGCAGTCCGGTTTCGGTCGTGAGCAGGGCATCGAGGGGATCCGGGCGTTCCAGGACTCCCACTCGATCTCGCACCTCGATGCCGACGCGTTGGCGGCGATGGCGCACTAGACGTCAGCGCGTCGCGGAAGGCTCCCGCCCCAGACGGGAGCCTTCCGTCGTGCTAGGGCCGGTTCGTGGTGTGTTCTCCTCGCGCAATACTCCGAGCGGCCTCGAGCACTGTCGATCCTCGAGCGTCCCCATGGTCCCCGTCAGCGAGGATCGCGCGAATGCCCGCGTCCTGCGCTCCCTGCACATCGGCGATCGGATTGTCACCGACCATCCACACGTCGTCCCGGGCGGTCACGCCGACAAGAATCAAGGCGAACTCGAACAGGGCGCGGTTCGGCTTCTCCGCACCCACCGCGGCGCTCGTGATCGTGGATTCCACCACGTCACCAAGCCCTAGCGCGGCAACCAGGTCGGGCAGTTCCGGCCCATGGTTGCTGAGGATGACGTTTCGGTATCCGGAATCGCGTGTCAGATGCAGGGCTTCCCGCGCGCCTTCGATGAGCTGCCACGCGTCGGGTCTGTAGAACTCCGCACCCACGCGATCGGCCGCGCGAACAGCGGTCGGATGGGCGATTCCCGCTCCGAGATACGCCCTGACGAAGACCGGCTGAAGCGCGTGCCACCACTGCTCGGCTGAGCGAGGCGCAACGACCAACTCCGGCGAGTGCCAGGGGAATCCCGATGACAGACCAGAACGGAGGTCGTCGAGTCCGACATCCACGTGCGAACCGACTGATCGAAGCGCATCTATCAATGCCCCGGACCACAGGCCGGGCCGTCGCGCCAAGGTGCCGTCAAAATCCCAGAAGACAACGGATCGCTCTGCCAAGTGGGCGATACTGGGATCGAACCAGTGACCTCTTCCGTGTCAGGGAAGCGCGCTACCGCTGCGCCAATCGCCCGTCGCCTGCCCGTCTCGAAAGACTTCTCGGCTGCGGTGAGTGAGGTGGCGACGGGATTCGAACCCGTGTGCACGGCTTTGCAGGCCGCTGCCTCGCCTCTCGGCCACGCCACCAGGTGTGCGGTTCATGGTGCGAACCGTGAGACTTCACTCGAGCGGATGACGAGATTCGAACTCGCGACCCTCACCTTGGCAAGGTGATGCGCTACCACTGCGCCACATCCGCATTCGCTCCCGTTGCCGGGTGCGGAGTCGACTCTATCCGATCCCCTGGGCCTGGCCAAACCATGTGACGGCGGGTCACGCCCACCAGAAATTGTTGGGCACGAACTGGCTCACGTCGCCGACCTGGGCCGCAGCGATGATGGCGATCAGCACCCGATTGCCCCAGAACAGCAGGTTCACGTAACCGAGGCCCGTTCCGAGCGACGCGAGTGCAAGCCCTCGTCGGCGCCCGCGCACGGTCTGCACGATGGCGATGTGGCCGAGCACGATGGCGGCGATGGTGGGCAGCACCGAAACCAATCCGAGGATCCCAAGCGTCAGGGAGAGGGTGGGGGCGCCATCATTCGCCTGAGAGGCGATGGATGCGACGATCCGCACGATCAGCAGCAGGAACAGCTCGACCGCCCCGATGATGAGTGAGGCGAGGGCCAGCCCCGACAGCGGCGGCTTTCCAGTGAGTGGGGAAGCTGCAGGAGGCCCGACGTGGGGCGGAGCGTCCGAGGCTGTCAGTGGCACCGTGGGCTGAGGGCTGCTCATGCGCCGGAGCCTAACGGATGCTGTGGCAAGATGGATGCCGCGGGCGATTGGCGCAGTTGGTAGCGCGCTTCCTTCACACGGAAGAGGTCATCGGTTCGAGTCCGGTATCGCCCACCCTTCCCGTTCAGCCGTCCTCTCTCTGCTCGACGGCCACCCGAACCGCGTCGTGACGCCCGGCAAATGAGCCGGTCCGGCGGAGTCGCGGCGCCTAATAGCCCGGCCTCGCCGACAATTCGTCGTCCAGCGCCAGCAGTTCCGCGGTCTGCAGCCGCCACGGCGGTGCTCATGGGCACGAACAGTGTGCGATCGTCACGGTGCGAACACCGCATCGCGTCGTGAGGAAGTCGCCGAGGATCGGATGTTGCATCCGCGCGGATCGCCGCCGGAATCCGCTCGCGGCTGGCGTGGCGCCGCAGCAGCACCCAGGCCGGCACCGAGACCACCAGGGAGACCAACGAGACTCCGAGGAACGACAGCACCGGTACGGACAGCACGTCCAAGTGCGCCGAGAACAGGATGCCGACCGTGTCGCCCGAGATGGCCGGCGCCAAAAAGCCCACAGCCGACGCGACCAGCAGCACGAATCCCCAGCGCGTCGCGATTCCGGCCGCCGACGAGGCGCGGCCCGAGTAGGCCAGCGACGCCAGGCAGCCCGCGATGGCGCCTACTGCGACATTCCACGGGAACTCGACGGTGACTGCTCCGGGAAGAACCGCGGCCATCCCGGCGATGAGCCCGAGCACGAGCGAGCGTCCCACCGGGCGCGCCACGTTGCGGGCGCGATCCACCAGCAGCCACACCGCGGCGCTGGTCGCCGGCACGATGACCGCCGCCAGCGCGATTCGCGGGGTGAACTCGTCGAACGCGCCCTCCAGTTGGGCGAGCCAGACCACGAACGCCGCCCAGAAGATGAGCAGTGCCACCATCGCGCGGCGGTTGTCGCGCGGATCCGGATCGGCCCGCTCGATCACCCCGGCGGGCAACCAGGCCAGCAGCACGAAGGCGCTGGACGACACGACAAGCGGCAGCACTCCCCCGAAGTCTTCGAGCTCGCAGTCGGTGCCGGCGCATCCGGCGGTCAACCACAACGGGACCAAGGCTGCGAGCGGGAAGACAATGGCGCCCCACCCGAGCATCAGGATCCACCGGCCCGTGCGGTCCGCGCCGGAGGCGATGGCTGCCGCCCCGAGCAGCACGAGCACCGGGACGGCGAAGGCGCAGATGCCGATCAGGTAGTCCCACGAGGCGATCGCGAACGCGCGCCCCAACCCGATGGTCAGGATCGCGCTGACGCCGGCGGCGCCGAGCGCGGGCCACAGCATCCGGCCATCCAAGAGGGGGCGGGCTAGGAACAGGACCGCCGCGGTGGCGAGCGCGCCCGTCGCGAGTCCCACCAGCACAAGCCAGATCACGGTCTCACGATAGGGCCGGGACGCCGTTGGTCAGCCGAAACAGAGCGGGGCGCCGCCTCCGAAGAGACGACGCCCCGCACCGAGCGATGACTGATTAGGCGGTTTCGAGCGCGTAGCCTCTTCGCCGTGCACCACGGTGTCGACGCCCGCGACCTCGTCTTCGTTCTTGATCCGGAAGCCCATCGTCTTCTCGATGATCCAGCCGATCGATGAAGGCAAGGACGAACGAGTAGATCGCGACCCCGAAGGCACCGACGAACTGCGCCGAACAGCTGGTAGAACGTGCCCGAGTCGACCAGGCCGATGCCGATCCCGAAGAAGCCGATGTAGAGCGTTCCGACGATTCCGCCGACCAGGTGGATGCCCACCACGTCGAGCGAGTCATCGAATCCGAGCTTGAACTTGAGCTCGATCGCCAGGGCGCAGATGGCTCCGACGATCAGGCCGAGCACGATGCCCCACCCGGGAGTCAGGATGTTGCAGGCGGGGGTGATGGCGACGAGACCCGCGACAGCACCCGACGCAGCACCGATCGACGTCGGCTTGCCGTCCTTGATCTTCTCGACAATCAACCAGCCGAGGGTTGCCGCGGCGGGCGCGGCAAGCGTGTTGATCCAGGCGAGCGCCGCGATGCCGTCGACGGCGCCCTCGGAGCCGGCGTTGAAGCCGAACCAGCCGAACCACAGCATCGCCGCGCCGAGCAGGGTCAGCGGCACGTTGTGCGGCGGCGGCCATGCCCTTCTTGAACCCGACGCGCTTGCCGAGCACGAGCGCCAGGGCGAGGCCTGCGGCACCCGCATTGATGTGCACCGCGGTACCACCGGCGAAGTCATTCACGCCGAGGCCCCAGACCGACCAACCGCCATCGGAGTAGCCGTGCTGGCCGAATCCGCCCGCCGAGCTGCCGCCTGCTGTGAAGTTGAACACCCAGCTCGCGACCGGGAAGTAGACCAGGGTGGCCCAGACGCCCGCGAAGACCATCCAGGAGCCGAACTTCGCCCGGTCGGCGATCGCACCCGAGATCAGCGCGACCGTGATGATCGCGAAGGTCGCCTGGAAGCCGGCGAACGCCAGGCCACCGAGACGGGCGACATCGAGCGTGCCTTTGCCGAACCCGAAGGCTGAGAGCCCGATCAGATTGTTCTTGGCGTCGAATGGGTTCCCAAGCAAGTGGTGGATCAGCAGCGAGCTGCAGAACGACATGAGTAGCCGTAGAGCACCCACAGCACGCGACCATGGCGATCGCGCCGAAGCTCATCATCATCATCGAAATGACGCACTTCGCCTTGACCATGCCGCCGTAGAAGAAGGCGACGCCGGGAGTCATCAGCAGCACGAGTGCCGCGGCGACCATCAGCCAGAGCGAGTTGTTCCGGTCACCGCATTCTGAAGGTGGGACGCTGGCAAGATGGAGCATGGGTTGTTCCTCATTTTTCTCTTTGGCCCAGGAAGGGGGACCGTCAGCCGGCCTTCGCGGCAGAGCATCGACGTCGAGGCTCGGGTTCATCGAGCCAGTGTGGCGATGGCAGGTTTCGGCTCTGGTGTCTGACTGTTTCGGGTCGGTTACACAGAGCGCCGCGATGTAAACATCGTGTTTCCGGCGCCGGCCAATCCGCTCCCAGTTCCCTGATGGAAGGCGCATTCACGCCGGCACGATGGGGCCGGCGCGGATCAGCCGCTGGACTCACGCGAGCGCGGACGGCGATCGGCCACTACAGCAGATAGACCGTGGCGAAGAAGCCGACGATCGAGAGCACGACTGCGTAGGGCAGCGCCATCCACAACATCCGCACGTAGCCGAGCCGAATGAGCGGGGCGAGCGCCGAGGTCAGCAAGAACAGGAACGCCGCCTGACCGTTCGGCGTTGCAATGCTCGGGATGTTGGTGCCGGAGTTGACGGCGACCGCGAGCAACTCGAACTGGTGTTGAGATATCGCGCCGGAGTGGAACGCCTTTTCGACCTCGGAGATGTAGATCGTTGCCACGAAGACGTTGTCGCTCACTGCCGACAGCAATCCGGATGCGACATAGAGCAGCGACAGCTGCCCGCGGCCCTGCTGTGCCAGTACGGCGTCGATGATCGGAGTGAACAGGTCCTGTTGATGGATCACGGCCACGACCGCGAAGAACGTCACCAAGAGGGCCGTGAAGGGCAGAGCTTCCTGGAACGCCTTGCCGATCGAATGCTCGTTCGTGACCCCGTTGAACGCGGTGGCCACCACGATCACGGCGAGGCCGACGAGGCCGACTTCGGCGACGTGCAACGCCAACCCGACCACGAGCGCGACGGCGGTGAGCGCCTGGATGAGCAGCCGGGCGCGATCGCGGGCGTCGCGGTCTCGCGACTGCTGCTGGTCCCATTGCTCCATCACGTGGCGCACTGAATCGGGAAGCTGAGCCCCGTATCCGAATCGGCGGCTGCGCTCGAGGATGACGCACATCGCCAGTCCGACCAGAAACACCGGGACCGACACCGGTGCCACGTGCACGAAGAACTCTGCGAAGTGCCAACCCGCCGCCTCGCCGATCAAGAGGTTCTGCGGCTCACCCACGAGAGTCGCAACGCCGCCGAGAGCCGTTCCGACCAGGGCGTGCATCATCAGGCTGCGCAGGAAGGCTCGGAAGGTCTCGAGGTCGCTTCTACTCGCCGCGTCGACCAAGCCGTCGTCGTCGTGTGCGTGGTCCTCGTCGGCTCCTCGACCCGAGGCGAAGCGGTGGTAGACGGCGTACAAGCCGGTCGCGACGGCGATGATGACCGCAGCGACCGTGAGAGCGTCGAGGAAGGCCGACAGCACGGCGGCCAGCGCCGTGAAGGTCAGGGACAGCAGAATCTTCGATCGGATCCCGACGAGCAGCTTCGTGAACAGCAGCAACAACAGGTCACGCATGAAATAGATGCCGGCCACCATGAACATCAGCAGCAGGATCACCGTGAAGTTCGAGCTCGTCTCTTCGAAGACATCGTGGGGTGACGCCATGCCGATGATGACCGCTTCAATCGCGAGCAGACCCCCCGGCTGGAGCGGATAGCACTTCAGGGCCATCGCGAGCGTGAAGATGAACTCCGCCACGAGCAGCCACCCGCCGACGAAGGGATCGATCGCCAGAAAGACGATCGGATTCACGACGAGGAAGCCGACGAGCGCGATCTTGTACCAGCGGGGGGCGCCGTTCAGGAAGTTGTGGACAACGGCGCGAGACACATCGGCAAGCAAACAGCCCCCGATCGGTTGCGTTACGTATCCAGGTCGACTCTGCTCGCAGACTCTCCGCTCCCAGGGTAGCCGACGGGTATCGCCACCTCAGGAACGATCGTCGCCGTTCACTAGTCCACAGCGGCCAGCGCGATCAGCCGAGATACGGCGCGCAGATACTTCTTGCGGTAGCCGCCAGACAGCATCTCGTCACCGAACACCGCATCGAGAGGCGTCCCTGTCGCCAGTACGCGGACCTGATCGTCGTACAGCCGGTCGACAAGCGCAACGAAGCGGAGCGCATCCGATTGGTCGCTCAGCGTGTGCACGCCGCGCAGGCCGACGGCGTCCAGCCCGTCGACGAGCTTGATGTAGCGGGAGGGATGCACGGTGGCCAGATGCTTCAGCACCCGGTCGAAGTCATCGGCCGTCACCGAGCCCGTCGCCGCAGCCTCGGCGACCGCGGTGTCGAACTCGGCGTCCCCCAGCGGGATCGCGTGCCCCTCGATCTCGCGACGCCGGTAGTCGAGGCCGTCGATCCGCACGATGTCGAAACGGTTGGCAAGGCCCTGGATCTCGCGCAAGAAGTCCGAGGCCGCGAAGCGTCCCTCCCCCAGGGCGTTCGGGGGCGTGTTCGAGGTCGCCGCGATCCGCGTTCCCGAGGCGGTCAGCTCGCCGAGCAGCCTGCTCATAATCATGGTGTCTCCGGGATCGTCGAGCTCGAACTCGTCGATGGCCAGCAGGCTCGCCCCCTTCAACAACTTGATGGTGGCGGCGTAGCCGAGGGCACCCACCAGAGCCGTGTACTCGATGAAGGTGCCGAAGTACTTGCGCCCGGGGGCGAGCTTCCAGAGCGCGGCGAGCAAGTGGGTCTTTCCCACGCCGAATCCGCCGTCGAGGTAGAGGCCCGGCTTTGTCTCGGGAGCCTTGCGGCGGGAGAACAGGCTGCCCCCGGATCCGCTCCAGACCGCGACGAAGGCGCGCACCTTGGCGACTGCCTCAGCCTGCGAGCGGTAGTCGGGATCCGGCCGATAGTTCTCGAGCGTCGCGTTCACGAACTGGCGCGGAGGAACGAGGGATGCCGCGATCTCGGCACCGCTCATCTGCGGAGCGCGCTCGACAAGCGACGGGACGGACAACTGCTGCATGGGTGTGTGCCTCGGGACTAGAGAACCGTGTCGAACTCTTACGGCACGTCAGCGGGCTCGGCAGTCGACTGTCTACCCTGAGGGTGACGCAACCAGCTTACCGCTGGAGCCGTATCAGCCAGGAGAAGCAGATGTCCATCGAAACCGACCCGTCGACCGCCTTCGCCGGCTTCGCCCATCCTGAGCGCTTGGTGAGCACCGAGTGGCTGGTCGCGCACCTCGGCCAACCCGGCCTGGTCGTGGTCGAGTCGGATGAAGACGTGCTGCTCTACGAGACCGGCCACATCGAGGGCGCGGTCAAGATCGACTGGCACACCGACCTCAACGACCCCATCACCCGCGACTACCTGGATGGAGCCGGCTTCGCCCAGCTCGTCGGCTCGAAGGGCATCGCCCGCGACACGACCGTGGTCATCTACGGCGACAAGAACAACTGGTGGGCGGCGTACGCACTCTGGGTGTTCACGCTGTTCGGCCACGAAGACGTGCGCCTGCTGGATGGCGGCCGCGCCAAGTGGGAGGCCGAGGGCCGCCCGATACACCACCGAGGTTCCGACGCCGATGGCGGTCGACTATCCCGTGGTCGAGCGCGACGACGTGACCTACCGCGCCTTCAAGGAGCAGGTGCTCGATCACATCGGCAACCCGCTGATCGACGTGCGCTCCCCCGAGGAGTACAGCGGTGAGCGCACCCACATGCCCGCGTATCCCGAAGAGGGAGCCCTGCGCGGCGGCCACATCCCGACCGCCAAGAGCGTGCCGTGGGCGCGTGCGGTCGCCGAGGACGGCAGCTTCAAGTCCCGCCCGGAACTCGAGGCCATCTATCTGGGCGAAGCCGGGCTCAAGCCGGGCGATGATGTGATCGCCTACTGCCGGATCGGCGAGCGGTCGAGCCACACCTGGTTCGTTCTCACCCACCTGCTCGGTTTCGAGGGCGTCCGCAACTACGACGGTTCGTGGACCGAGTGGGGCAGCGCGGTGCGCGTCCCGATCGTCAAGGGCACCGATCCCGGCAGCCTGTGACCGGCGCGGCACGCGCGCTGACTGGCACACTGGAACGGTGACCGAGACCGCCCTGCCCGAGGCGCTGGCCGAGATCCGCGAGGAGTTCCTGGCGCTCGAGCAGCGCGACCGGCTGCAGCTGCTGCTGGAGTTCTCGCAGGAGCTGCCCGCGCTTCCCGAGCGCTACGCCGACCATCCCGACCTGCTCGAACGGGTCGTCGAGTGCCAGTCGCCGGTGTTCCTCTTCGTCGAGGTGGATGACGCGCGCGTCGTGCACGTGTTCGTCACCGCCCCGAAGGAGGCGCCGACGACCCGCGGCTTCGCGTCGATCCTGGTGCAGGGTCTCGCCGGCCTGACCGTCGACGAGGTGCTCGCCGTTCCGGCGGACTACCCGCTCGAGATCGGACTCACCGAGGCGGTCAGTCCCCTGCGCATCCGCGGAATGATGGCACTGCTCGGCCGCATCCAGCGGCAGGTCACCGAGAAGGCCGCAGACGCCGGCTAGCGGCCGTCAGTTCGTCGACGCCGCGGGGAGGCTTCGGATCCACCGCCGGATCGCGCCCTCCCACTTCTCGCGGTCGTAGTTCCAGAGCTTGGTGTGGCGCGCGATCTCGAACGCCTCGTAGCTGACGATGTCGGGGCGCGCGACGGCCAGTTCGCGCGACGCGGTGGATGGCACGAAGCCGTCGTCGTCGCTGTGCAGGATCAGGATGGGCCTGTCGAGCTCTTGAGCGCGCCGCACGAAGTCCAGGCGGTCCAGGTCGAGCGGTTCTGCGAGGCCGGTGAACAGCCCGCCCCAGCGGTGTTTGAGCAGAGTGAGCACGCCGAGTCGGACGGCCGTTGGCAGCCGGCGCAGCTCGGACTGGAAGTCGAGGGTCGCGATCCAGTCCACGACGGGCGACTCCAGCACGACGCCGATCACGTGCTCGCCCTCTGCCGTGCGCGTCAGCGCCTGCAAGACGGTCGCGCCCCCCATCGACCAGCCCATCAGCACGAGCTCTTCGGCCCCATGAGCGAGCGCGTACCGCATGGCCGCCTCGACATCGAGCCACTCCCGGTCACCCAGCGCGTAGCGGTAGTCGTCACTGGGCGGCGCTTCTCCGTCGTTGCGATAGCTCACGATGAGCGAGGTGAATCCCTCTGCGCGGAACGGCAGCACCCCCCGGAGCGCTTCGGGGCGACGCACAGCTCGACCGTGCACCCCGATCATCCAGCGCGTGGATGGCTTCTCCGCGGGGATCAACCAGGCGGGCGAATCGCCGAGCGGCGTGACGATCTGCACCTCCTCGAACGGCACGTGAAGGTCGTGGGGCGTCAGATAGAACCAGCCGTTGAACCGCCCGCGACGAGCAGCCGCAAGATCGCCGAAATCGGGGATCTCGATCGAGCGGGTGACCTCGCGAGGACTCTGCGCGATGATGTCGCCCACCCGCACGTGACCGGTGTCTCCCGAGAACCAGAAGCTGTATTCCCCCGGCAGCCGGGAATCGGGAGTCGACGACAGCACAATGCTCGAACTCGCCTGGTCGAGGGCCAGGATCTGGATGTCATCCTTGCGCCGAGAGGGCGGGATGATGACGGTGCGGGCCACCACCACACTCAGGGCCGCGGCCGCCGTCGCCACGGCGCCCGCCACCGCAAGCACGCCCACCGCGGAGCCGAAGAGCACCCGCGCGGCGCGGCCGGAGCCGGCACGATCGGCCATGGGGTCCCCTTGCTGCGGGCTTTGAGCGGCGTGGCACCTGACGCCACCTCGGTGAAAACCCTAGTCTGCAAGCGTGCCCGAAACTGCATCCGCGCCACTGGTTCCCGCCGCATTCGGCGTGGCCCTCGAGTCGGTGCGGAGCGCGGCCGCGCGACCGGAGTTGGAGTTGGCCGAGATCGCCGCTCCGACGGGACTCGCGCCGCATGCGATCGCGCTCGCGGGTGATGTGCGTCCCGCCCGCCATGGCGTCGACTCGGTTCTGGGCACAGGGCGTTTCGTCCTGCTCTACGACGCCGAAGAACCCGAGGCATGGGGTGGGGCCTTCCGCGTCGTGTGCTTCGCCCAGGCACCGCTCGAGACCGATATCGGGCTTGACCCGTTCATCGCAGACGTCGCATGGTCGTGGTTGATCGACGCCCTCGACCTCCGCGGCGCGCACCACCACTCCTCGTCTGGCACCGCGACCAAGGTGATCTCCACGGGCTTCGGCGAGCTGGCGGGGCAGAGTGATGGCGCTCAACTCGAGGTGCGGGCATCCTGGACGCCATCCGATCTCGACTTCGCCGCGCACGTCGAGGGCTGGAGCGACCTGGTCTGCCAGTTGGCAGGCCTTCCGCCGACCGCGGATGCGGTAAGCCTGCTGCCCGACCTCCGAGTGACGCGTGACTGACGGGCCGATCTTCCTGGAGCCGACCGAGCCCCCGCGCGAACCCGTGCACCCGACCGAGCCCCCGCGCGAACCCGAGCCGCACGCCGCGCTGCACGTCATCGACACCCGCGCTGAATACGAGTTCGCCGTCGGCAGGCTGGCCGCCGGCGAGGGTCCATTCGCGGTGGATGCCGAGCGCGCATCCGGCTTCCGCTACTCGCAGCGCGCCTATCTGATCCAGATCTTCCGCCGCGGGTCTGGCGCCTTCCTGTTCGATCCGCCCGCGATCGGCGACTTCTCGGCACTCGCCGACCTGATGGCAGGCGAGGAGTGGATCCTGCACGCCGCCAGCCAAGACCTGGCCTGCCTGCGCGAGGTGGGCCTTGATCCCGCGCGGATCTTCGACACGGAGCTCGGCGCACGGCTGGCCGGCCTGCCACGCGTGGGGCTGGGGCCGGTCGTCGAGCAACTGCTCGGCATCCATCTGGCCAAGGAGCACTCGGCCGCCGACTGGTCGACGCGTCCGCTGCCCCAGAGCTGGTTGGTCTACGCGGCGCTCGACGTCGAGTTGCTGCCCGAGCTGCGCGACAAGATCGCCGAGATCCTCGATACGTCTGGCAAGACCCGCATCGCCGAGGAGGAGTTCGACGCGGTGCTGCGCCGCGAGACCCCCGTGCGCGAGGAGCCGTGGCGGCGGCTCTCGGGTATCCACTCTCTCCGCCAGGCGCGCAACCTCGCCGTCGCCCGTGCCCTGTGGACGGCCCGCGACGACTACGCCCGCGAGATCGACACGGCACCCGGGCGCCTGATGCCCGACGGCTCGTTGGTCGCCGCCGCGCGGCTGCTCCCTTTGACCAAGCGAGAACTCGCCGCGATCAAGGAATTCACCGGGCGCGCGAGCCGCAGCCAGATCGATCGCTGGGTTGCCGCGATTCAGGACGGCATGACCACCACCGACCTGCCGCAGGTCCGGCCGCCCAGTGACGCGCTTCCGCCACCTCGCGTATGGTCCGACAAGAACCCGGAGGCTGACGGGCGCTTGAAGCGCGCCCGCGCCGCCGTGACCGAGATCTCGACCGAGCTCGACATCCCGGTCGAGAACCTGCTGACCCCCGACTTCTTGCGCCGAGTCGCCTGGACTCCCCCGGCACCGGCGACCGCCGAGACCATCCGAGCGGCCCTCGCAGCGCTCGGAGCGCGGCCCTGGCAGCTTGACGCAACCGCACAGGCCATTGCCGATGCCTTTGTCGAACCCATCCAATCGTCCGAGACGGCCCCCGAGCCCGGTTCGTCGGAATGATCAAAGGATTCTGACCCTTTTCCGAGCCTGCCTAGGCTGGCAAGCATCCCGGGTTCTCAGCGCGTAACGTGCTGCCCGGACGTGTTCGATAAGCGTCGTTCAAGCAAAGGTGGAGGCATCGTGGCCGAGAGAGCGGAAGTCGTGTTCGTCGATGGGGTTCGGACCCCGTTCGGGCGCGCGGGTGAAAAGGGCCAGTACTGGGGCACCAGGGCAGACGACCTGATCGTGAAGGCCATGATCGGCCTGCTCGAGCGCAACCCCAACCTTCCCAAGGAGCGGGTGGATGACGTGGGCATCGCCGCCACCACCCAGACCGGCGATCAGGGTCTCACCCTCGGTCGCACGGCGTCGATCCTCGCCGGCATGCCGCTCAGCGTGCCGGGCTACGCGCTCGACCGGATGTGCGCGGGCGCCATGACCACGGTCTCGACGATCGGCTCGGCCATCGGGTACGGGGCCTACGACGTCGGGATCGCCGGCGGCGTGGAGCACATGGGCAGGCATCCGATGGGCTTCGGTGCCGATGTGAACCCGCGGTTCGTCGCCGAGAAGCTGGTGGACCCCGACGCCCTCGCCATGGGGGCAACGGCTGAGAACCTCCACGACCGCTTTCCGAAGCTCACCAAGGAGCGCGCCGACCGGTTCGGCATGCGCAGCCAGCAGAAAGTCGCTGCGGCGTACGCTGCGGGCAAGATCCAGCCCGACCTGATCCCGGTCGCCATCAAGAGCGAAGCCGGGTGGGGTCTCGCCACCGAAGACGAGGGGATGCGGCCCGAGACCACCATGGAGGGCCTCGCCACCCTCAAGACCCCGTTCCGCGCCCACGGCCGGGTCACCGCGGGCAACTCGTCGCCACTGACCGACGGCGCCGCCGTGTCGCTGCTCGCCAGCGCGGACGCCGCCAAAGAGCTCAACCTGCCGACCAAGATGCGCATGGTGAGCTTCGCGTTCGCCGGCGTCGAGCCCGAGGTCATGGGCCTCGGACCGATCCCCAGCACCGAGAAGGCTCTGCGCAAAGCGGGTCTGAAGATCGGCGACATCGGCGCGTTCGAGCTCAACGAGGCGTTCTCGGTGCAGGTGCTGTCGTTCCTCGACCACTTCGGCATCGATGACGACGACCCCCGGGTCAACCCGTGGGGCGGCGCGATCGCGATCGGGCATCCGCTGGCCTCGTCGGGCGTGCGCCTGATGATCCAGTTGGCGCGCCAATTCGAGGAGCAGCCGAATGTGCAATACGGCCTGACCGCGATGTGCGTCGGCCTCGGGCAGGGCGGTTCGATCATCTGGGAGAACCCGAACTTCAAGGGGTCCAAGTAATGGCGGCACCGAGCTCGGCGATCGCCCAGTACGAGGGCATCGACTTCGGCAAGCTGGTCGCGCTCGACCCGGATGAGGTCATCACGCACTCCTTCGTGCGCGACATCACCCTGCCAAGCGGCAAACGCCTCGCGCTGATCACCCTCGACAACGGACGCGATTACACCCGACCGAACACGCTCGGCCCCGCGACCCTGCTCGAGTTGGCCGGCGTGCTCGACGAGCTGAAGGCCCGCGCCGCGAAGGGCGAGCTGGATGCGGTGGCCATCACCGGCAAGCAGTTCATCCTGGCCGCGGGCGCAGATCTGTCGCGCGCGGGCGAGCTGCCCAGCCGTGACGTCGGACTGCTGATGGCCCAGCTCGGCCACGCGACCCTCGGGCGCCTCGGCGAGCTCGGCATCCCCTCGTTCGTGTACACCAACGGGCTCGCGCTCGGTGGGGGCGTCGAGATCGGACTGAACGCCACGTACCGCACGATCGATGCGACCGTGCCGGCCTTCGCCCTGCCCGAGGTCTTTCTCGGCATCATCCCGGGATGGGGCGGCGCCTACCTGCTGCCGAACCTGATCGGCATCGAGAACGCCCTCGAGGTCGTGGTCAGCAACCCGCTGAAGACCAACACGATGCTCAACGGTCAGAAGGCCTTCGACCTCGGCATCGCCGACGCGATCTTCCCCTCGGTCAACTTCCTCGAAGACTCGCTGAAGTGGACGGATGGCGTGCTCACCGGCGCGATCAAGGTCAAGCGCCCGAACGAGCCCGGCAAGCTGGAACGCGCCGTCAAGTGGGATGTCGCGATCGGCATCGCCGAGAAGACCCTCGCCAGCCGGATCGGCAAGGTGGCGCTCAGCCCATACCGCGCCGTGTCGTTGCTGAAGGCCGCGAAGAACACCGACAAGAAGACCGGATTCGCCGCGGAAGACGAGGCCCTGGCCGACCTGATCTCGGGCGATCAGTTCCGCGCGAGCATCTACGCGTTCGATCTGGTGCAGAAGCGCGCGAAGCGTCCGGCCGGTGCGCCCGACAAGGCGCTGGCCAAGAAGATCACCAAGGTCGGCGTCATCGGCGCCGGGCTCATGGCCAGCCAGTTCGCGCTGCTGTTCGTGCGCCGGCTGAAGGTGCCCGTGGTGATCACCGATCTCGATCAGTCGCGCGTCGACAAGGGGCTCGAGTACATCAACGGCGAGATCGACAAACTCACGGCCAAAGGTCGCGTGAAGCCCGACGAGACAAACCGGCTCAAGGCACTGATCAGCGGCACCACCGACAAGAAGGACTTCGCCGACGCCGACTGGATCATCGAGGCGGTCTTCGAAGAGCTCGGTGTCAAGCAGCAGGTCTTCGCCGATGTCGAGCAGTATGTGGCCGACGATGCGATCTTCGCCACGAACACCTCGTCGCTCTCGGTCGAGCAGATCGGCGCGAAGCTGAAGCACCCGGAACGCGTGGTGGGTTTCCACTTCTTCAATCCGGTGGCCGTCATGCCGCTCATCGAGGTCGTCAAGACGCCGAAGACCACGGATGAGGCGCTCAGCACCGCGATGGTGACGGCCGCCGCGCTGCGCAAGAATGCCGTGATCACCACCGATACCCCCGGATTCGTGGTCAACCGCATCCTGGCCAAGCTGCTGGGTGAGGCGATGAACGCGGTCGAGAACGGCACGGCTCCGGATGTCGTGGTCGAGGCGGTGCGCCCGTTCGGCCTGCCGATGGACCCGTTCGCCCTGCTCGAACTGGTCGGACTGCAGATCGGCGCGCACGTGCTGCACACGCATCACGACGCCTTTCCCGACCGGTTCTTCCAGAGCGATGCTCTCGACGAGTTGGCCGAGTACGGCCACCTGCTTGAGAAGGACGCGAAGGGCAAGGTCAAGGGCTACGACCCGAAGGCGCTCGCGATCGTGAAGAAGCACCAGGTCGCCGACCCGAAGCCTCTGACGGCGGAGCAACTGCGCACGCGCGTCGAAGACGGGCTGGCCGACGAGATCCACCGGATGCTGCAGGACCACGTCGTGGCCGCCGCGGAAGACATCGACCTCTGCCTCATCCTCGGGGCCGGATGGCCCTTCCAAATGGGCGGAGTGACCCCGTACCTCGACCGGGTCGGAGCGAGCGAGCGCGTCTTCGGCGACACCTTCCACCACCCGAAGATCGTGGGAGTCAAGTAGTCACGCGAAAAAGGCCCGGAACGACTGCCGTTCCGGGCCTTTCGCGTCGGTTCTAGTGAGCCGGCGCCGACACCGCGTTGTCGTCCACTGGCTCGGGGTCGGGGATCTCGGCAGCCGGCGGCTTACGCACGAAGAACGCGAGCACCAGCGCCACCAGCGACACGATCGCGCCGACCAGGAAAGCCAAGCGGACACCACTTGCAATGGATGCCTCGGTGCTGAGCCCGCCGGCCAGTCCGGTCGTCTTGCCGATCGCCAGGAGGGCGATGAAGAGCGCGGTGCCTGCGGCTCCTGCCACCTGCTGAATCGTCGCCAGCGTCGCACTGCCGTGAGAGTACAGATGAGGCGGCAGCGCGCCGAGCGCAGAGGTGAACAGCGGCGTGAACAGGAACGCGAGCCCGAGGCACAGCACAAGATAGGAGACGATCATCAGCCAGACCGGAGTCGATGTGCTGAGGAAACTGAACGAGAAGAACACCGCGCTGACGATCGCTGCCCCCGGTATCACGAGGGGCGTCGGTCCGAACCGGTCGTAGAGCCGGCCAACGGTCGGCCCCAGCAGGCCCATCAGCAACCCGCCAGGCAGCAGCGTGAGACCGATGACCGGTGTGGGTTGATGCAGCACGTTCTGCATGAAGAGCGGCACGGAGATGATCGCCCCGAACAGCGCGACCATGCTGACGGCGAGCATCGACAACGACATCGTGAAGGTGCGCGAGGTGAAGGTGCGGAGATCGAGCAGAGCGCCATCCCGGCGCTGCAGCTGCAGTTGCCGCAGGATGAACAGGATCAGGAAGACCGCGCCGATCGTGACCGGGATCCACGACGGGAGGGTCGCACTACCCTCGGCGGCTTGACCCAGGCTGCTCAGGCCGTAGACGAGGCCGCTGAAAGCCAACGCGGAGACGATGACCGAGAGCACGTCGAGGGGCGCCTTGCGGGGTTCGGAGACGTTCGGGACCCGCAGAATTCCCAAGACGAGCATGGCGGCCGCGATCGGAAGCATGACCCAGAACAGTCCGCGCCAGTGCACGATGGGCAGCAGGAAACCCGAGATCGTCGGCCCGACGGCGGGCGCAACTGACATGACGATCGAGATCCGCCCCATCATCCGGCCCAGGGACTGCGGCGGAACCAGCGACATGATGGTCGTCATCATGAGCGGCATCATGATGGCGGTGCCTGATGCCTGCACGATGCGGCCGAGAAGCAGGATTCCGAACCCGGGCGCGGTAGCCGCGATCAGGGTGCCAACCGTGAACAGGCTCATGGCCGCGATGAACACCGGACGGGTGTTGAGACGCTGCAACAGCCATCCGGTGATCGGGATCACCACGGCCATGGTCAGAGCGAAGCCGGTCGAGAGCCACTGCCCGAGGGTCGGAGAGATGTGGAGATTCTTGTCGATATCGGTGAGGGCGACAGCCAAGAAGGTCTCGTTGAGGAACACGACGAACACCGCCGCAAGCAGCAGGATGATCGCCACTCGCGATCGCGAGTCGAGTCGACCCTCAGCGTACGCCGTGGCATCAGATGAAAAGGTCTGGGTCATGGGTGGTCCTCCGGTGGGTGTCACGCCTCGGCACGACAGCGGATCAGAAGTGGATAACGGAGCGGGCCCGCCAGCGGCCGCGCCGTTGTGCACAGTGTCCACATAGTAGCCCCGACTACCGACATCAGAGTCGGCGATGCGTCTGCTGAGAGTGAAATGCCGGTGACCCTCCGGCGTATTCCCCGCGCTAGCGATTCACCGCGGACATGTCCGCGTAGCGGTCGCCGGCCGGCGCCGGCAAGGCCGAGAGCCTCGCGAGTTGCTCGGGGGTGAGCCGGATGGAATCGGCGGCCACGTTCTCTTCGAGCCGCACGACGCGCTTCGTGCCCGGGATCGGCGCGATGCCCTCGCCCTGCGCCAGGATCCACGCCAGGGCGACTTGAGCCGGCGTCGCGTCGGCCTCAGCGGCGACCGACTCGACGGCATCCACGATCTTCAGGTTCTCGGCCAGGTTGTCGCTCTCGAACCGCGGATTGTTGCGGCGGAAGTCGTTCGCGTCCAACGAGTCGGTGGACCGGATCGCACCGGTCAGAAAGCCGCGGCCGAGCGGCGAATAGGGAACGAAACCGATCCCGAGCTCGCGCAGCAACGGCAGCAACTCGGTCTCGGGGTCACGACTCCAGAGCGAGTACTCGGTCTGGATCGCCGTGATCGGATGGATGGCGTGCGCGGCACGGATGCGCTCGGGAGCCGCCTCCGAGAGTCCATAGCCGCGGATCTTGCCCTCGGCGACGAACTCGGCCATGGCGCCGACGGTGTCCTCGATCGGTGTGGCCGGGTCCATCCGGTGCTGGTAGTAGAGGTCGATGTGATCGGTACCCAGCCGCTGCAGCGACCCTTCGAGCGCGAGCCGCAAGTTCTCGGGGCGTCCGTCGTAGCCGTATGAGTGGTCATCGAGGTGCTTGAGCGTGCCACCTTTTGTGGCCACCACCACGGAGTCGCGGTCGGCGGCCAGCGCCGCACCGAGCAGCTCCTCGTTGATGTACGGCCCGTACATCTCGGCGGTGTCGAAGAAGCTGACGCCGAGGTCGAGCGCGCGACGAATGGTGCGGGTCGATTCGGCGTCGTCGGCACCGGCGCCCGTGTAGAAGGCCGACATGCCCATCGTGCCGAGACCCAGCCGGGAGACGTCGAGCGCGCCGAGTGCAGTGTGCTTCATTTCGTTTCGAACCTTTCATATGCGGCGATCTTGAAGTCGATGGCGTCGAGGCTCCGCTGAACTTCGGCGAGCTGCTCGAGCACGTGACCGCGGTGCTCCACCAGCAGCGCCAGTCGTTGCGGCGTGGTGTGCTCGCCCTGGCGGGCCAGGTCGGCATAGCGGCGGATGTCGCGGATCGGCATCCCCGTCGAACGGAGCTTGGTGATGAACGTCAGCCAGGTGACCATCGCCCGCGGATAGCGCCGATGACTGCTCGAGGCGCGGTCCGGATGCGCGAGCAGAAGCCCCTCCTGCTCGTAGTAGCGCAGTGTGGATGTGGTGAGCCCGGTCTCGGCGGCCATGTCGGAGATCGACAGTCCGGGGTCGGTGATGGTCATGACTTCACGCTAGAACTTCAAGCGCCCTTGAAGTCAAGGTGCTGCGGAATGCAGCGGAGAAACTAGAAATTCTTCTCGGCGCGTTCGGCCCGCTCGGCCAGTTCTTCGGGCAGCGGGCGTGCCACGGGGATCCGCGTACCGAGCACCTGCGACACGATGTCACGTGCGATCCGCTGATCGGTGAGGCCGACGTCCGCGAGGATCTCGTCACGCGATCCGTGCGCCAGGAACTCGTCAGGCAGGCCGAGCTCGTCCACCGCGGTATCGACGCCCGCGGCTCGAAGGTCTTGGCGGATGCGGGTGCCCACTCCCCCGACCCGGATGCCGTCTTCGATGCTCACCACCAGTCGGTGCTGGCTGGCCAGCTCGATCAGGCTCGCCGGAACGGGGATCACCCAGCGCGGATCGATGACGGTGGCGCCGATCCCCTGTGCGGCCAGCCGATCGGCGACCCTGAGCGCCAGATCGGCCATCGGGCCCACCGCGACGAGCAGCACGTCGCGGTGCGGCGCCTCGCGCAGCACATCGACGCCATCTGCCGTGCGGCGCTGCGCATCGACCTCATTGCCGACGTTGCCGCGTGAGAATCGCACGACGGTGGGGCCGTCGTCGACGGCGACCGCCTCGCCCAGCTCCTCGCGCAGTCGCGTCGCATCTCGCGGCGCGGCGATCCGGATGTGCGGAACAGCCTGCAGGATCGCCAGATCCCACATGCCGTGGTGGCTCGGCCCGTCGGGGCCGGTCACTCCTGCTCGGTCGAGCACGAACGTCACGCCCGCCTTGTGCAGGGCGACATCCATCAGCACCTGATCGAATGCGCGGTTGATGAAGGTCGCGTAGATCGCCACAACCGGGTGCAGCCCGCCGAATGCGAGACCCGCCGCACTCGCCACGGCGTGCTGTTCGGCGATGCCCACGTCGAAGACCCGATCCGGGTACTTCTCGGCCATCTTGTAGAGGCCGGTCGGGCGCAGCATCGCGCCGGTGATGCCGACGATCTTCGGATCGCGATCGGCCAGGGCCACCATCTCGTCGGCGAAGACCGACGTCCACGACGGACGGCTGCCATGCTCGATGGCCTCGCCGGTCTCGGGGTCGATCTGACCGACCGAGTGGAACTGGTCAGCGGTGTCGGTGACGGCCGGCTCGAAGCCGTGCCCCTTCTCGGTGATGACGTGCACGATCACCGGGGCCTCGTAGTTCTTGGCCTGCGTCAGCGCCTCTTCGAGCGCCGGCAGGTCATGACCGTGGATCGGCCCGATGTACTTGATGTCGAGGTTCGAATAGAGCGCCTCGTTGTTGCTGAACCGGGCCAGAAACCCGTGCATGGCTCCACGCGTGCCGCGGTAGATCGCTCGCCCTGGCGCTCCGAACTTGCCGAACAGACGCTCGCTTCTGCGATAGAGATTGCGGTAGCCGCGCCGAGTGCGCACCGTGTTCAGGAAGCGCGCCATTCCGCCGATGGTGGGCGCGTACGAGCGACCGTTGTCGTTGACGATGATCACCAATCGGCGGTCGTTGTCGTCGCTGATGTTGTTCAGCGCCTCCCAGGTCATGCCGCCGGTCAGGGCGCCGTCGCCGACCACTGCGACGACGTAGCGCTCGTTCTGGCCGGTCATGGCGAAGGCGCGCGAGATGCCGTCCGCCCAACTCAGCGAACTGGAGGCGTGCGAGCTCTCGACGATGTCGTGAACGGACTCCGCCCGCGACGGGTATCCCGAGATGCCGTCCTTCATGCGCAAGCGTGAGAAGTCGTGACGACCGGTGAGCAGCTTATGCACGTAGCTCTGGTGCCCGACGTCGAACACGATCGCGTCGTTCGGAGAATCGAAGACCCGGTGGATGGCCATGGTCAGCTCGACGACGCCCAGGTTCGGTCCGAGGTGGCCACCGGTCTTCGACACCGCGGTGATCAGGAAAACCCGGATCTCTTCGGCCAGCTGCGTCAGCTGCTCGCGGCTCAACGCATCGAGGTCGCGAGGCGAGTTGATCCCCTCCAGCAACGACATACTTCGACTTTAGACGAGGCTCCTGAGTACGTATTGGAGAATGCCGCCATTGCGGTAATAGTCAGCTTCGCCCGGCGTGTCGATGCGGACCACCGCGTCGAACTCGATCGGCGCTTTACCACTCGCCGAATTGTCGCTCGCCGTCGCGGTCACGTGCACCGTCTTCGGCGTCGATCCGTCGTTGAGCGCCGTGATGCCCGAGATGCTCACGACCTCCGTGCCATCGAGCCCCAGATCATCAGCGGTCTTGCCCGCCGGGAACTGCAGAGGGATCACGCCCATGCCGATCAGGTTGGAACGGTGGATGCGCTCGAAGCTCTCGGCGATGACCGCCTTGACGCCCAGCAGGTTGGTGCCCTTCGCGGCCCAGTCGCGGCTCGAGCCGGAGCCGTACTCCTTGCCCGCGAAGATCACCAGGGGCGTGCCCGCGGCCTGGTAGTTGACGCTGGCGTCGTAGATGAAGGCCTGCGGCGCATCGGCCTGCGTGAAGTCGCGGGTGTAGCCGCCCTCGACTCCGTCGAGCAGCTGGTTCCTCAGACGGATGTTCGCGAAGGTGCCCCGGATCATCACCTCGTGATTGCCGCGGCGCGATCCGTAGGAGTTGAAGTCCTTGCGGTCGACCCCGTGCTCCTGCAGATACGTCCCTGCCGGGCTGTCGGCCTTGATGCTGCCTGCCGGGCTGATGTGGTCGGTGGTGACCGAGTCACCGAGCTTGGCCAGCACGCGGGCCCCGGTGATGTCGACGACCGGGCTGGTCTCGAGGGTCATGCCGTCGAAGTACGGGGGCTTGCGCACGTAGGTCGAGGTCGGCATCCCACTCGAAGACCTCGCTGTCGGGCGTCGGCAGCGAGCGCCAACGCTCGTCGCCGTCGAACACGGCGCCGTACTCCTTGGTGAACATTCCGGTGTTGATCGACTCGTCGATCGTCTGCTGCACCTCGGCAGCATCGGGCCAGATGTCTTTCAGGAACACATCGTTGCCGTCGGTGTCTTGGCCGAGCGCATCCTTCTCGAAGTCGAAGTTCATCGACCCGGCCAGCGCGTACGCGATCACCAGCGGCGGGCTCGCGAGATAGTTCATCTTCACGTCGGGGCTGATGCGCCCCTCGAAGTTGCGGTTGCCCGACAGGACCGCCGTCACCGCGAGGTCGTTGTCATTGATGGCCGCCGAGACCTCATCGATCAGCGGACCGGTGTTGCCGATGCACACCGTGCAGCCGTAACCGACCGTGTAGAAGCCGAGCTTCTCGAGCTCGGTGGTCAGGCCGGACTTGTCGTAGTAGTCGGTGACGACCTTGGATCCCGGGGCCAGCGTGGTCTTCACCCACGGCTTCGACGTCAGGCCCTTGCGGTTCGCATTCCGCGCCAGGATGCCCGCCGCCATCATCACGCTCGGGTTGGAGGTGTTGGTGCAGGAGGTGATGGCCGCGACCGCGACGGCGCCGTGATCGAGCGTGTACTGCGTGCCGTCGGTGAGCCGGATGTCGACCGGCTTCGACACGCTCTGCGGTGCCGCCGAGACGTGGTGGTGGTGGATGGCGTGCGCTGAGTCCTCGTCCTGCGGCGTGAAGCCGATCGGATCGGAGGCCGGGAAGCTGCCGTCGATCGCGACATCGACATCCGACAGGTCGGAGTCGGCGTAATCGACCAGGTCCTTCTCGAACTGCGACTTGGCCTCGGTCAGGATGACGCGATCCTGCGGGCGCTTCGGGCCGGCGATCGACGGGACCACGGTCGAGAGGTCGAGCTCGAGGTACTCGCTGTAGATGGGCTCGAGCTCGGGGTCGTGCCACAGCTTCTGCAGCTTCGAGTAGGCCTCGACCAGCTCGATCTGCTTCTCGTCGCGTCCGGTCTGCCGCAGGTAGTCGAGCGTCACCTGGTCGATCGGGAACATCGCGGCCGTCGAGCCGAACTCCGGGCTCATGTTGCCGATCGTGGCTCGGTTCGCGAGCGGGACCTCGGCGACCCCCGCCCCGTAGAACTCGACGAACTTGCCGACCACGCCGTGCTTGCGCAGCATCTGCGTGATCGTGAGCACGACATCCGTCGCCGTGACGCCGGTCGGGATCGCGCCGCTCAGCTTGAAGCCGACCACCTTGGGAATGAGCATCGACACCGGCTGGCCGAGCATGGCTGCCTCGGCCTCGATGCCGCCGACGCCCCAGCCCAGCACACCCAGGCCGTTGACCATCGTGGTGTGCGAGTCGGTGCCGACCAAAGTGTCGGGGTAGGCGCGCAACACGCCGCCTGCCTCACGCGTGAACGTGACACGCGCCAGGTACTCGATGTTCACCTGGTGCACGATGCCGGTTCCCGGGGGCACCACCTTGAAGTCGTCGAACGCGGTCTGGCCCCACCGCAGGAACTGGTAGCGCTCGCCGTTGCGCTCGTACTCGATGTCGACGTTGCGCTCGAGCGCGTTCTCGGTGCCGAACAGGTCGGCGATCACCGAATGGTCGATGACGAGCTCCGCCGGGGCGAGCGGGTTGATCTTGTTGGCGTCGCCGCCGAGCGCGCCGACCGCCTCTCGCATGGTGGCGAGGTCGACGATGCAGGGCACGCCGGTGAAGTCCTGCATGATGACGCGGGCCGGCGTGAACTGGATCTCGGTGTCCGGATCGGCAGTCGGCACCCAGGATCCGAGCGCCTCGATCTGCGCCTTGGTGACGTTGGCCCCGTCTTCGGTTCGCAACTGATTCTCGAGCAGAACCTTGAGGCTGAACGGGAGCTTCTCATAGCCCGGAACAGTGTCGACGCGGAACACCTCGTAGTCCGTGCCACCTACCGTCAGCGTGCTCTTGGCCCCGAAACTGTCAACAGCCGACATGGCGTCTCCCTTGCTCGTCTTCGACCATAGTACGTGTCGATTTATCTTGACATCAAGATACTTTACACCCCATTGCGGCCATCCCGTGTTGCCAGAACGCAGGATGCCACGCACGTTGGGAGCGTACGGGCGGTCTCACGAAAAGGGGGGTCGCACGCAGACCGACAGGGACTCGGCGCGCAGAAGACTACTGCTCCGCGTTGTCTTCCGCGGCGTCTTCGACCCGCTCGGGCGCAGTCCACGCGGTGCGCATCACCAACCAGGTCAGCCACAGGATCACCGCATACAGCGGCACGCCGGTGATGAGCCGCGCAGCAGCAAGGGCGGGCGTCGCGCCGGCGAAGTAGAGCGGCAACTCCACACCTAGGCGGATCACCGCCAGTGCCACCCAGAACCACGTGGCGATGTACGCGACGCGCAGTTGAGCGCGATCTCGGCGCCACTCGGGGTCGCTGAGCAAGAGGGAGGCGACGAGGCCGATGAGGGGCCGGCGGATCGCCAGAGTGACGAGAGTCAGCAGCAGGATGCCGGCGTTGATGAAGAAGCCCGGGATGAAGTTCGCCTCTGGCTTGCCGAGGAGCAGCGCGATGGCTGCCGAGAGGACGATGCCGACCAGGCCGGCGATCGACGTCGTCAGGGGCTGCCTGCGGGCGATCCGGATCACGACGAAGACGACCGCGATGACGACGGGTGCCGCGACCGACCACCACAGGTTACGCGTGACTGTGTAGGTCACCAGGAACAGCAGCCCGGGCAGGATCGACTCGACGATGCCGCGCACTCCGCCCATGGCCGTGAGCAGAGTGGCGGCCGACGGCGCCTGATCGGGCGCAACGCGGCCGAGGCCCGAACGGCGCATGGCCTGGGCCATCGCCTCGCGCAAATCGGGCTGTTCGGGCGTGTGGGACGTGTCGGGCGAGTCGGCGGCCATCAGACGCTCTGCGGCGCGCCGCCGCCCATCGACGCAGGCACCTGCAGCGGGATCAGGTCGCGCGGCGGCATCGGCGTGTTGCCCCGCACCACGACGATGCTGCGGAACAGTTCTTCGACGCGGGCGGCTGCGTCGGGATCCACGAGTGCCTGCCCGCTGATCACCCCGCGCAGAAACCAGCGGGGCCCGTCGACACCGATGAATCGCGCGATCCTGCTGCCCGCAGGATCCGATCCGGGGGGCGCCGGGATCTCGGCGCGGATCTCGGGACCGAGAGGCCCGTCGACGGTCGTCGTCGTCCCGCCTTGGCGCGCGATCTGGTCGACGATCTGCTCGCGGATCTCGTGCCAGAGCCCGCTGTTGCGCGGCGCGGCGAACGGCTGCACCTGCAGTGTCGAGCCCGCATAGTCGAGGGCGACGGCGACGACGCGCTTGCTGCCCTCTTCCACCTCGAGCCGCAGGCCCAGTTCCGGCCTGGGCAGCACCTTCACTCCGCCGAGGTCGACGTAGGGCCGCACGTGATTGGCTTCCGACTCGTCGAGCGGTCCGTTGAGGGCACGGTCGTCCGGAGCCGACTTCGGCTGCTCGGCCGGTGCTGCTCCGGGAGGAAAGTCGGTCACGCAGATACTCCTGACTGGTCGGGCGACGCCGGCGCTCCGGTTGCGGCATCGCCGTACCCGGTCGACCCGAATCCGCCCTCACCGCGCTGCGAGCCCGGCAGCCGGTCGACGGGGATGAAGCGGGCGTGCGCCACGGGAAGAACGAGCAGCTGGGCGATCCGGTCGCCCGCCGCGATGCGGTATGGCTGGCCGGCGTCGGTGTTCAGCAGGATCACCTTGATCTCACCGCGATAGCCGGCATCGACGGTGCCGGGCGTGTTGACGATGGTGATCCCGTGTTGGGCGGCAAGACCACTGCGCGGGACGACGAGAGCGACGTAGCCGGCGGGAAGAGCGATCGAGACCCCCGTGCCGACCGTGGCGCGCTGTCCGGGCTCCAGGGTCACGTCCTGTGTCGACACCAGATCGGCGCCGGCGTCGCCCGGGTGCGCATAGACCGGCGGCTCTGCGCCGTGCAGCAGCACCTCCACGGTCTCGGTCACCCAACGAGGCTAGCCCATGGTCGAATAGGGCCATGTCGAACTCCGCTGTGCCGAGCTCCGAGGGGCCGAGCTCCGAGGTGCCGAGCTCCGAGGGGCCGAGCTACCGTGAGCGCCTCTGGCCGGCGGCCTGGGTCTTCATCGCCACGGCGCTGGTGATTCCCGCCAGCTTGCTCGTGTTCCTGCCGATTTCGACATACGCGGGAATCGTCTGCGCAATCGTGCTCTACGGAGCGATCGTCGTGACGTTGCTGGTCACGACGCCCGCCGTCGAGGTCGACGACGCCGTGTTCGCCGCGGGACGGGCCAGCCTGCCACGCGCGGTCATCGCGTCGGTGACCTCGTTCACCGGCAAGGACGCGACGGCTCAGCGCGGCACTCTGCTCGACGCACGCGCCTGGCTGTTGCTGCGCGGCTGGATCCCGGGCATCGTCAAGGTGCAACTGGACGATCCCAGCGACCCCACGCCCTATTGGCTGGTGTCGACGCGGCATCCAGACGAACTGGCGGCCGCCCTACTCAAGTGACCCGACGAAGCGCAGCTTCGTCGGCGCGGCGTGATGCGATCACAAATCGTTGTGATCGCAAGCAATCAGGCCGCGCACTCCTGGCAGATCGGCCCCAGCTTGGTCTGGTGGTCGAACTGCGACTGCAGCTTCACGAGGAAGCAGCTCACACAGGTGAACTCGTCCGCCTGAGGCGGGAGCACCACCACATCGAGGTCGAGGTCTGAGAGATCCTGACCCGCGAGCTCGAAGCCCGGGTTGTCGGCGTCATCCACATCGACGACCCCCGACATCTTGTCGGGAACACGCTCCTGAAGGGCCTGGATCGAGTCGGTGTCCTCGTCCGTCTTCCTCGGTGCGTCGTAGTCGGTTGCCATGCCCATCCATCTCGTGAAGTGCCGTGTGCGACTCAATCGGCGGCGACAGTCTGCATTATCGAACCTGGATAAGCAAACCGTTGAGCACTACTCTTTGCCGCGCTCTTTGCCGCGCTCTTTGCCGCGCTCCCATCAACTGACGGCGCGCCCGCGTTATTCCCCGGTTTTCGCGTGGTGCCGTGACATCCTGTGCAGGAATCGTGACGGCTGGAGGTCGTTCAGCATGGAAGAGCTGAAGGTCATCGGAGTGGAAGACGGGGCTCTCCTCGTCGCCTCCGACGAGGGGGCGCGCTTCCGCCTCGCCATCGACGAGGTGCTGCAGTCGCGGCTGCGGCAGTCGTCGCCGATGCCGGGAGCTGAGCGCAAGCTCGCACCACGCGACATCCAGGCCCACATCCGGTCCGGGATGTCGGCTGAAGATGTCGCGGCGGTCACCGGTGCCCCCCTCGAATACATCCAACGCTTCGAAGGCCCGGTGCTGGCCGAGCGCGAATACGTCATCGAGTCGGCGCTCAACGTCGCCGTGCACACCGCGGTCGAGACGGACCCACTCACCGGCGGTGCGACATTCGGTGCCGTCATCCGCAGTCGACTGGCCGAGATGGGTGCGATCGGCGAACGCTGGGCAAGTTGGAAGGAGCAGGGCGGCGGCTGGATCGTCAAGCTCACCTTCGTCTCGGAGCAGATCGAGCGCGATGCGCGCTGGTCGTTCGAGCCGAAGAAGAGCGCCCTGGCCCCGCTCAACGGCGAAGCGGTCTCGCTGTCGCAGCAGGGCGAGCTGCCGGCGAACCTGCTCCCGCGGTTGCGTGCGGTGACGCTCGAGGAGGCCGCCGACGCGGGCCGCTTCGACAGTGGCGCGTTCCGATCGGCTCCCGGAGAGTCGGGCGACGACACCGTCATCGAAGCCGTCTCGATGGTGTCGATCGTGGACTTCGACAGCGGGCAGCACGCTGCACCCTCCACTTCTGAGATGGATGCCGCTCCCGCCGGCCACCACCAGACCGCCGACCTCCTCGAGGCGCTGCGGCGTCGTCGCGGGGAGCGCGACCCGATGGACCTCGAGCAGGAGGAGTCGATGGCCGCGCACCCCACAACGGGAACGGTGCGCCTGATCGAGATTCCGCTCGACACCGCGACCGACGTTCCGGTGGTCTCGAAAGGCACTCCCTCCGCCGGCGCCACGCGCGAGACCGGTCCGCTGGGCAAGCGCAAGGGCCGCGCGGCCATGCCGAGCTGGGATGAGATCGTCTTCGGCGCCCGGTCGGACGACGACCTGTAGCCGACAGCCCCTGTCAGTCCAAGCCCCCGAGCCGGCACTTACCGGGCAAAAGCCCCGAACCGCAACAACGGGATGGTGAGCTCGTCCGGCGAGAGTGAGCCGTGCTGACCGATCATCTTGCGGCCGCGGTCATCAGGGTCTGCGTAGTAGGCGACGCGCTTGCGTGCCGCGACCAGCACGTCGCCGATCCGCGGCAGCACCTCCGGCGCGACCTCGCCGAACCAGCCGGCCTCGATCGCCTCGGTGCGGGTCGCCACCCAGGCGCGTGATCCCTCGCTCACTCGCCAGCGTTCGGCGTGCTCGTCGGCGGACTCCCCCGCCTCCAGGTGAAGCTGGAGGCAGCGCGGCTCCCCCGCGACATGGCGCACGCCCTCCAACATCTCGGGAGCCACGACGATCTGCGCAGCATGCGGCACATCGATCACCCCGTGATCGGCGGTCACCAGCAGGCCGTGCGTCGGGCCGAGGCGCGGTGCGAACCGGCCGACCGCGGCATCCAACTCCTCGAGGGCGTTCAGCCAGTTGGGCGACTCGAGGCCGTGTGCGTGCGACGCCGTGTCGAGTTCGGGCACGTAGACGTAGATCACGGCGGGCGGACCGGCAAGGGCCTCGTGCGCCCGCGCGAGCCGGTCAGCGATCGAGACGCCCGCCCGGTAGTCGGCTCCGCGAAGCACGGCCCGGGTGAACCCGGAGTCGGCGTAGCGCGCGGGCCCGATCGCGATGGGCAGCAGACCGGTCGCGCGCGCCGACTCGAACAGGGTGGGAAGGCGCTGCCAGTCGGTGGTCATGCCGTCGTCGTCCCAGCCCGTCAACTGATTGACCACGCGGTCACGTGCAGCGTCGAGCACGCTGTAGCCGACCAGGCCGTGCTGACCAGGGAGCGCCCCCGTCGTCAAACTCGCCAATGCGGCGGCCGTCGTCGTCGGAAACACGGACGAGATGGGCGAATCGCTCGCGACTCGCGACGCCAGCGTGCGCGCGTGCCCCGCTCGCGCCTCGAGCGCTGCCATGCCCAGTCCGTCGACCAGCAGCACGATGGCATGGGTCACGGGCGGCAGCCCGAGCGATCCACGGCGCGACCCGAGCGCCGACAGGCAGTTCGGAAGTACGTCGGCGAGACTGACGCGGCGCGCCCGTGCGGATGGCAATTGGACCGCCGGTAGCATGGGCCCGATCTTATGACTCCGCCCGACAACACCCCAGCCGACATCGCCCCCACAACCGGCGAACGCATCGAAGACATCGACGTTTCGACCGAGATGCAGGGTTCGTACCTCGAGTACGCCTACTCGGTGATCTATTCCCGCGCACTCCCCGATGCGCGTGACGGGATGAAGCCGGTTCAACGCCGCATCCTCTTCCAGATGAGCGAGATGGGCCTGCGCCCTGACCGCGGCCACATCAAGTCGGCACGCGTCGTCGGCGATGTGATGGGCCGACTGCATCCGCACGGCGACAGCGCGATCTACGACGCCCTGGTACGCATGGCGCAGGACTTCACCATGCGCCTGCCGCTCGTCGACGGCCACGGCAACTTCGGGTCTCTCGACGACGGGCCGGCCGCATCGCGCTACACCGAGGCCCGCATGCAAGCCGCCGCCGTCGCGATGACCGAGGATCTCGATGAGGACGTCGTCGACTTCGTCCCCAACTACGACAACCAGCTCACGCAGCCGGCCGTGCTGCCCGCAGCGTTCCCCAACCTGCTCGTCAACGGATCGAGCGGCATCGCCGTCGGCATGGCGACCAACATGGCCCCGCACAACCTGATCGAGGTCGTGGGCGCCGCGCAGCACCTGCTCGAGAACCCGGAGGCCACCCTCGACGACCTGATGGCCTACGTGCCGGGTCCCGATCTGCCGACGGGCGGCACGATTGTCGGCCTCGAGGGCATCAAGGATGCCTACGCGACCGGCCGCGGCAGCTTCAAGACGCGCGCCAAGGTGACGGTCGAGCAGCTCTCGGCCCGCCGCACGGGATTGGTGGTCACCGAGCTGCCCTACCTCGTCGGCCCCGAGAAGGTCATCGAGAAGATCAAAGACGGCGTCAACGCCAAGAAGATCACCGGCATCGCCGACGTCACCGACCTCACCGACCGCAAGAACGGGATGCGCCTCGTCATCGGCATCAAGACCGGGTTCAGTCCTGAGGGCGTGCTCGAGCAGCTCTACCGGCTGACCCCGCTCGAAGACGGATTCTCGATCAACAACGTCGCGCTGGTCGACGGGACGCCGCAGACGCTCGGCCTGCGCGAGTTGCTGCGGGTCTATCTCGACCACCGGATCTCGGTCGTCACCCGGCGCTCGCGCTACCGACTGTTACGGCGCCAGGAGCGGCTGCACCTGGTCGACGGACTGCTCATCGCGATCCTGGACATCGATGAGGTCATCCAGGTGGTGCGCACCAGCGATGACACGGCGCAGGCGAAGGCGCGCCTCATCGAGGTCTTCGACCTGAGCGTGCTGCAAGCCGACTACATCCTCGAACTGCAGCTGCGCAGGCTCACCCGCTTCAGTCGGATCGAACTCGAGACCGAACGCGACAAGCTGCGCGCCGAGATCGCCGAGCTCGAGACGCTGCTCGCGTCGCCGGCCGCGCTCCGCGCCCTGGTCGCGCGGGAGCTCGACGAGGTGGCCGAGAAGTTCGGAACACCACGACGCACTCTGCTGACCGAGGCGCGGGCCAGCGCAGCCAGCACCCCTGCGCAACGGCGGGCGGCGGCATCCGGGGGGCCCGCTCTTGAGATCGCCGACCTGCCGACCATCGTCGTGCTCTCGACGACGGGTCGAACCGTGCGCGTCGACCTGCCAGAGGGCGCCGAGCCTCCGACCGCGGCCACCAGGCGGAGCAAGCACGACGCCATCCTGTCGACGGTGGTCACCACCTCGCGCGGCGAGCTCGGCGCCATCACCTCGCGTGGCCGCCTGGTGCGGTTCACCCCGATCGACCTGCCGGCCGTGCCCGCCAACTCGGTGCAGCTCGCCGCTGGAGCGCGCATCACCGACTATCTGGGCCTCACCGACAAGAAGGAGCGAGTGGTGGGCCTGGTCTCACTCACCTCCGAGCTGCCGATCGCACTGGGCACCGCGCAGGGAGTCGTGAAGCGCGTGGCGCCCGGCGGATATCCGTCCCGACCCGACTTCGAGGTCATCGCACTGAAGCCCGGTGACGAGGTCGTCGGCGCGAGTCAGGGCGGGGATGCGGATGAGCTCGTCTTCGTCACCTCCGACGCTCAACTGCTGCACTTCGGCGCCGCGCAGGTGCGACCGCAGGGCGTGGCCGCCGGCGGGATGGCCGGGATCAACCTGGGCGCCAAGGCCTCGACGATCTTCTTCTGCGCCGTCGACCCCGGCAGCGATGTCTCGGTCGTGACGATCTCGACACCCGCCGACACGCTTCCCGGATCGGACCCGGGGCGCGGCAAGGTGTCCGCCCTGACCGAGTTCCCCGGCAAAGGCCGCGCGACCGGCGGTGTGCGCGCTCACACCTTCCTCAAGGGTGAGACTGCGCTGGCCCTGGCATGGGTGGGACCGAGCCCCGCGCTCGCGGTCGGGACCGACGGCGGGGCCCGCAGCTTGCCCGACGCGGGTGCGAAGCGCGACGGATCGGGCACCCCGCTCGACGGCGTCGTGGGAAGCGTCGGACGCTCGCTGTAACTTCGTGGGCATGGATCTCTCCCCTCTCCGGCACGACGTGTCCGGCAAGGTTCTCGCCCCCGGCGACGACGGTTTCACCGCAGCTCTCGGGGCATACGCCGCTCCCGGCCCCGCGGTGATCGTGCAGGCGCTCACCGAATCGGACGTGGTGTCCGCCGTGCGTTTCGCGGCGGCCGAAGATCTGCGAATCGCTGTGCGCAGCGGTGGTCACGCCGGTCCGGTCTTCTCACCCGCCCCGGATCGCGTGCTGATCGACCTGCACGCGCTGTCCTCGGTGGAGGTGAGCGGCGACGGGATCGTGACGGTCGGGCCAGGGGCGACCTGGGGAGACGTGGCGACTGAGGTGCAAGCTCACGGGCTCGCCATCACCTCCGGCGACACCGCGGCAGTCGGCGTCGGAGGCCTCACGCTCGGCGGCGGGATCGGCTGGTTGGTCCGCCGCGACGGGCTTGCACTGGACACCCTCGTGGGCGCAACTGTCGTGCTCGCCTCGGGCGAGCTCGTCGACGCGTCCGACACCGAGAACACCGAGCTGTTCTGGGCGCTCCGGGGAGGCGGCGGCAACTTCGGCGTGGTGACTTCGCTCCGATTCCGCCCGCGTCCGCTCGGGGCGATCCTCGCCGTTGACGTCGAGCTCGATCCGGAGCGACTCGCGGAGACGCTCCGTGCCCTTCGCGATGTCATGGCCGGCGCTCCCGATGAACTCAACGTCACCGTCGGAGTCGTGCCGAACGGTCCTCCCGGTCCCGACTTCGCATTCATCCACCACATCGCGGCGGTGTACGCCGCCGAGGACTCGGACGCCTCGCGCGCCGCCATCGCACCACTGCTTGCGCTTCCCGGCGTCGTCGCCTCGACCGTGCGTCAGGGTGACTACCGAAGCGCCCTCGCCGAGATCCCGGGCGCACCGGGAGCACCGCTGCCGAATGTCGCGGTGCGCGACGCGATGCTCGCCGACCTCGACGATGCCACCATCGACGACGCACTGTCGGCTCGTGCGCAACTCGGCCCTTCGGTGTTCACGATCCGCTTCCTGGGCGGCGCGTTCGGGCGGGTCGACCCGGCAGCCACCGCGTTCGCGCACCGCGACGCCGTCGCGGTCGCCAACATCGTCGAGTTCCTTCCGCCGGGGGCACCGCAAGGCTCATCACGGGTCGACGCGGCGTGGGCACCCCTGAAGGCACGCTCGGTCGGGTCGTACAGCAACTTCACCGAACAGCGCGGCCCCGGGGTGATCGACGCGATCTACCCGGCCCCGACCCTCCGGCGACTCCGCGCAGCGAAGTCGGTCTTCGACCCCGAGAACCGGTTCTCAGACAACCACAACATCGCGCCCGCCTGAGATTCCGGCCCGCACATCCGACCCACGCGGAGTTCCCGTTCAGATGTGCGGCACGAACTCCCGCCAGGCGATCCGACGCTCGGACCGCGGGTCGTCTTCGACGCGATCATCGGAGTCGATGATGAGGGTGGCCCTGCGTTGCTCGGTGTATGGCGGCCAGCTGGCATCCACCGTGCCGGTCCAGGCGAAGCGGAGCCAGTTGGTGCGCATGCGCCGACCGGTGCGTTCGAAGTCGCGGAACCCGCCGAGAGCGCCCATCACCCGGCCGAACGGTGTGCGTGCGCGGTCGAAGACGGCGAACAGCTCGATGCCGTGGGTGGCATCCAAGCCCAGCAACTGGGCCAGCCGCGGCGCGATGTCGAAACGGTAGAAGTACACCGGCGCGTATCGCGAGTGCCCCTCCGCAACCTCGACCGACGGATACCAGAAGGCGTAGTCGCCACCGAAATCCGCGCGCCCGCGACGGGTGGGCAGATGCGGGTACTCCGCAGCAAGCGCGCGCGCCACCTGTCGACCGGTCTTCACGAAGATGCCCTGGATGCGGCGCGGCGTCGTGGCCAGGATGTCGAGCCGACCCCGGAAGATCGATCCCTCGCGCTCGTTGGTGCCGATGATCAACGGGATCGGATGCGCCATGCCCTCCGCGAAGGCGCGCACAGGCCGCTCGGGCAAGAATGCGCCGTCGATGGCCGGGCACAGGGCGATCGTGCCCGGCACCCGGTCGGGCGTCTCGCGCAAGGTGCGATTGGTGGCCGCGACGAACTGGGCCATCGACGCGCTGTGCAACAGGGCTGCGGCGTCGGCATCCGTCGTCGGTGCCGGCACGCCCGCCACGTCGGCGAGCAGAGCGACGAAATCGGCGCCCCATTCCCGGGTGACCGCAGAGTGGTAGACGGCTTCGGCGGGAGAGCTCTCGGCGATCGCCCGCGCGAAAAGGCCGCGCGCGGCCGGAACGCACATGAGGGTCGTCACCGCGTTGGCGCCGGCCGACTCCCCGAACAGGGTCACGTTGTCGGGATCGCCGCCGAAGGCGCGGATGTTGTCGCGCACCCACTCCAGCGCCGCCACCATGTCGCGCAGCCCGAGGTTGTTCTCGATCGGATGCTCGGGCGTCGAGTAGCGCGCGAAGTCGAGAAAGCCGAAAGCGCCGAGGCGGTAGTTCAGGTTGACGAAGACGACGCCGCCCTCGTGCACGAGACCCTCGCCCTGCTGCGGCATCTCGCGCGACGAGCCGACGGCGTAGGCACCCCCGTGCAGGTAGACCATCACGGGCCGGAGTTTGCGGCTCTCGAAGCGCGGCGCGATCACGTTGAGGCTGAGGCAGTCCTCGGAGCCGTTGCCGAGCCCACTCGGACCTGGCGACAGCGCTCCGCGGTCCTGCGGAGCGACCGGGCCGAACTGGGCTGCAGAACGTACGCCCTCCCAGGGCTGCACCGGCTGCGGTGCACGGAAGCGGTTGCCGCCGGCCGTCGTGGCCGCATACGGGATGCCGCGCCACATCCGCACGCCGCGGCGCAGCACGCCCTGGATGCGACCGCCCGTCACATCCACCGTCAGCCCAGCGCCGTCCATGCTGAAAACTCTACGTTCGTCGACTCGACACTCGCTCAATGAATCCTGAGCGCGGACCCGGCAAGCTCACACGTCCACGCGGCTCAGGTCGAGCCCCTGCCCCGCGATGATGAAGTCCTTGCGCGGGGCGACCTCGTTGCCCATCAGGAGTTCGAAGATGGACGCGGCTTGCTCCGCGTCGGCCACGCGCACGCGGCGCAAGGTGCGATGCGCGCGGCTCATGGTGGTCTCGGCAAGCTGGTCGGCATCCATCTCGCCGAGCCCCTTGTAGCGCTGGATCGGGTCCTGGTAGCGCCGTCCGCTCTTCTTGAGCGAGGCGAGCACGCCGTTCAACTCGGCCTCGGAGTAGGTGTAGACCGTCTCGTTGGGCTTGGATCCGGGATTGATGATCACGACTCGATGTAGCGGCGGCACCGCGGAATAGACCCGGCCGTCCGTGATCATGTCGGGCATGTACCGGAAGAAGAGGGTGAGCAGCAGGGTGCGGATGTGGGCGCCGTCGACGTCGGCGTCGGCCATGATGATGACTTTGCCGTAGCGGGCCTGCTCCAGATCGAAGCTGCGACCGGAGCCGGCCCCGATCACCTGAATGATGGATGCGCACTCGGCGTTGCTGAGCATGTCGCTCACCGAGGCCTTCTGCACGTTGAGGATCTTGCCGCGGATCGGGAGCAGCGCCTGATACTCCGAATCGCGGCCGAGCTTGGCCGTTCCGAGCGCCGAGTCGCCCTCCACGATGAACAGCTCGCTGTTCGCGACGTCGGAGCTGCGGCAGTCGACGAGCTTGGCCGGCAGCGACGAATTCTCAAGCGCGTTCTTGCGGCGCTGCGTCTCTTTGTGCGCGCGTGCCGAGATGCGGCTCTTCATCTCGGCGACGATCTTGTCGAGCACCAGGGTCGACTGCGCCTTATCGTCGCGCTTGCTGCTGGTGAAGCGCTCGGCCATCCCGGCGGCCACCGCGTTGGCCACGATCGCGCGCACGGCGGGAGTGCCGAGCACCTCCTTGGTCTGGCCCTCGAACTGCGGCTCGGGAAGGCGCACCGTGAGCACGGCGGTGAGCCCGGCCAGGATGTCCTCTTTCTCGAGCTTGTCCGTGCCCACCTTCAGGCGGCGCGCGTTCTTCTCGACCTCGGAGCGCAGGAACTTCATCAGCCCCTGCTCGAAGCCCGCCTGATGCGTGCCGCCCTTCGGCGTGGCGATGATGTTGACGTAGCTGCGGAAGACGGTGTCGTAGCTCGCGCCCCAGCGCAACGCGATGTCGACCGCGCACTCGCGGCTCAACTCGGTCGCGACCATGTGGCCGTTCTCCTGGAGCACCGGTACGGTCTCGGTGTACGCTCCCGTGCCCTGGATGCGCCAGGTGCTCGTGAGCGGCGCGTCCGGCGACAGGAACTCGACGAACTCGCTGATGCCTCCGGCGAACCGGAAGGTCTCGCGGGTGGGTTCGCCCCCGCGGTTGTCGAGGATGTCGATGCCGAGACCGGGAACCAGGAACGCCGTCTGCCGGGCCCGGTCGACGAGCTCCTCGAGCTGGAAGCCCGCGCCCTTGGTGAAGATCTGCGGATCGGCCCAGTACCGGATCCGGGTGCCGGTCGCGCTCTTGGCCACCTTGCCGACCACGCGCAGCTCGCTGTTGGAGACGTACGGGGTGAACGGGGCATCCGGCGTCGGGTTCGGCTTGCCGGACGAATCGGCCGAGTCGGCGAACACCCCGGGTTCGCCGCGGTGGAACGACATCGCCCAGGTCTTGCCGTCACGGTCGACCTCGACGTCGAGGCGCTCGGACAGCGCGTTGACCACCGAGGCGCCGACACCGTGCAGGCCCCCCGATGCGGCGTACGAGCCCGAGCCGAACTTTCCACCGGCGTGAAGTTTGGTGAAGACCACCTCGACGCCGCTCAGCCCGGTCTTCGGTTCGATGTCGACCGGGATGCCTCGAGCGGTGTCGCGCACCTCGACGCTGTTGTCGGGGTGCAGCAGCACCTCGATGTCGGAGCCGTGCCCGGCCAGCGCCTCATCCACCGAGTTGTCGATGATCTCCCAGAGGCAGTGCATCAGCCCGCGCGAGTCGGTGGAGCCGATGTACATGCCCGGGCGCTTGCGGACCGCCTCGAGCCCCTCGAGCACGCTGAGATGACGGGCGTTGTAGTCGGCGTTCGTCACGCCTTCCAGATTAGGTGGCACGGACGACGCGCTTCGGCGCGACACCCTTCAGGGTTCACCCGGTACGCGGTCAGCGAAATGCAACGTCAATGACACACTCCTGACGCGGGTCGGTGGTTGGATTGACTTAACGGAATCGCATCACGAGCCCGAGGGAGCACACCATGAACCAGATCACCGACACCATCGACGAACTCGAGCTCCCCTCCCTGACCGCCCTCGACCGCTGCGACAGCTGCGGGGCCCAGGCGTACGTGCGCGTGACCCTCGCCTCGGGCGACCTGCTGTTCTGCGCACACCACGGCGCCAAGTTCAAAGAGAAGCTGGCACCCACGGCGCTCGCCTGGCACGACGAGACCGACCGCCTCAACGAGTCGCCGCGCAACGCCGACTGACCCCGGTTCTTCTGCTTCACGAATCGCCCCGACCTTCGGATCGGGGCGATTCCTGCGTTGAGGTGGTCGGTGGCCCGCTCAACCGCGACGATCGTCACGACGCGGAAGCCGGAGCCAGAGCCGACGGACCATGACCGCCATCAGACCGATTTCAGGCGAGCGGAGGAGCGCGAGCGCTCCGAGGTAGCACCCGAGTGCCACGAGCGCGACGACGCCCCCGCCGACGGCTCCTTCGATCCGGCCGTTCATCGTCCAGCCCTCGATGCCGCCCAGCAACACGAACGCGCCGATCCCCCCAGCCAGCCCGACCACGGACGCCAGGGCGAACCGGCCGAGCGCGCGCCACGTCGCGGTCATACTGAGGTCGGGAAGGTGCCGACGCAGCAGACGACGCGCGACGGGCAACTGCGCGATTGTTGCGACTGACTGGCTGAGCGCCACGAGAAGGGCGAGCTGCGCCACGGCGACGTCGCCGAGCGAGGCCGCAACGAAGGAGAGCGCAGCGCCTGCAGCCACGACGATCGCCTGGACCACCGCGAAGTAGAAGGGCCTGCGCGTGTCGTTGAAAGAAAAGAACGCGCGCCTGAGGATCACCAGGATTCCGGATGGCACCAGCCCCACGAGGAAGGCGCAGAGCACCAGAGCGAGCGTCATGGCGCCAACGCGATTCGAAGTGAAGACGCGCGCGACGGGACCGGATGCCGCCGCGATCGCCGCCATGAACCCGAATGCGAACACACTCACAACGCGGATCGACTCCCGGATATTGTCGCCGACCAGGTCGAGTCGCTGCTCGGCGGCGAGTTCCGCCAGCCTCGTGTAGTACGCGGTGCTGACCGAGAGCGTCACGATCGAATGCGGCAGCATGAAGACGAGCCAGGCGTACGCGAGCACTGTATATCCGGCGGCACCGGATGCGGCCGACAGCACGATCGACTGCACCAGACCGGCCAGCTGGCTTGCCACCACCGTGAGCAATGTCCACAGTGCGAGCCGGCTCAACTGCCGCAGACCCATCCCACGCCACCTGAAGTCGGGTCGAAGCCGGATGCGAGTGCGTCGCCAGAAGAACGCGAGCAGCCCGGCCTGAATCGCGATGCCCAGCGTCGCCGTGCCGCCGAGCACGGCCACCATGGTCGGGTCCCAGGCGGCGACGTGGGTCGTGGGTCCGCCGTAAATGAAGAGAATGACCGCGAATCCGATGATCGACACGATGTTGTTCGCAGTCGGCACCCAGCTGTACGGTCCGAAGACCCGCCGGGCGTTGAGGACTTCACCGATCAGGGCGTAGAGCCCGTAGAAGAGCAGCTGCGGCAGGCACCAGTAGGCAAACGACAGGGCAAGGGCCTGCTGCTGCGCCGTGTAGAGCGGCGCGTACAGCGCGATGAGCAGAGGAGCAGCAAGGATCGCGAGGAGCGTGGAGGCGACGAGGACGACCGCGCCGAGCGTCAGCAACTTCGAGATGAAGCGGTCGCCGCCATCGGAATGCGCCGAGGAGCGCACGATCTGCGGCACGACAATGCCGGTGACGACCCCCGCAGCGATGATCTCGTAGATGGACGTCGGCAGCATGTTCGCGGTCGTGAACGCGTCGGCGGCTCGGCTTCCGTATGACCCGATCACGCTCACGAGCAGGACCGAGCGCACGACACCGGTGGCTCGCGAGGCGATCGTCCCGGCGCCGATCAGCGCACTCGCTGCCGCGTGGCCGCTCACCTCGGGTCGCAATCCATGATCGGCACGGTCGGCTAGAACTCGCCGATCACGGCGCGGTAGCGCGGCAGAAGACCGCGGTACTCCCCCGCTCCGCTCGGTTTCGCCTGGAACACGCCCGTGTTGTAGTTGCCCTCGATGAGTACCGGGCCGTCCGGCCTGATCGCCACATCCCACCCGACGTACGGGATCTCAGGAACCACGCGCGCAGCCTTCGTCACGAGTGCAACCGCCTCGCGGAAGCACGGCACCTCGAACCCGAGGATCGTGACGCCGCTGCCGGGGTGCACGGAATAGCTGTGGCCGGCGCCGTCGAAGGCGGCGCTGAGCGTGCGCCCGGAGTCGTCGACCATGGTGTACATACCGCCGTCGCTGAAGTTGTCGATCGCGCCACCATTACCGATCTTGAGGGCTGAGGCGAGCAGGTGCACCTCGCCATCCTGGCGGAAGGTGATGAGGCGCAGGGTGTTGACGCTGCTCGGATTGAGGCGAGCCAGCTCGGGGTGCTGGATGAGGCACTCCTCGAGAAGGAACTGTCGCGCTTCGAGCGCCCGCGATATAAAGGCTTCGAGGTCGCCGATCGTCGCCGCTTCGACCTTCTCGACGCCGTGGCCGCCGAGGCCGTCGACCGGTTTGAGGATCACGGTCGGGTGCCGCTGGATGAATGCGGAGAGGGCAGCAGCATCCGTCTCGCGCAGGTCGATCCACTCGCGCCCGAGGTAGTCGCCGAACAGCCGATTGAATTCGATCTTGTCGGCGAACAGGTGCCGGTGAGAGGGGGCGTCGTACCGCGCGGCGATGTGGTCCGACTTGGGATGGGTCATGAGCGTTGCGCGTTCGCGTCCCGACAGTTTGTAGACATCCCAGTCCTGGTAATCCTGGAAGGCCACCTCATACCGGACGCTGCACCACAGGATGTCAACGAAGACGCGGACGGCGGGCCAGTGCGCCGTCGGGGCGATGGCGACCGCCAGCGACCAGACCCGCTTTCCCGCACTCGACCGAGCGCGGCGCAGAAGATACGCCAGTCGACGACGCATCAAGCCGCGGGCTCGCCGACCGGGCGGACGATGCCCAGTGGCGTCGACTGATCGTCCTGCCCCAGTGGGTTGTCGCGCAGGATCCGCGCGAGCTGTCGCTCCTCTTGGCGGCTCATGGTCGAGCCGAGGACGTTGCCGCCGAGGTCGTTGATGTCGACGATCGCCACGTGCGCGTCGTCGCCGAGCAACGTGCGCAAGGCCGCCGCGACTCGTCTCGGCTGCGACGGCCCGAGCACCACCGCACGGTTGTAGGGCGGAATCGTGTTGGGGGTGGGGCCGTCGATCGCGCGAGCCTTGTTCCCCGCGATGCGGTAGAAATCACCGCGCCGCCCGACGAGCTTCGTGACGGCGGCGACAGCGGCCGCGAACAGGATGCGCGGAGTGCCGCACTCGCGGAGCGCCATCTCCATCGTCTGGGGTATTCCGAGACCGATCCCGTGCGACGTCTTCGTGACGTAGCGGCTCAGGAATGTCGCCAGGCCGCGCGGCTTGATGTCGTCGACCGGGAATGAGCGCCCCTGAGTGATCGCGACGATCTTCTCGGTGACGAACAAGGTGTCGCCCGCCTTCACGGACGGGCGCGCGTACCGCTGGATGAAGTCGTCGAGGTGATCGGCCGGCATCACCACGTGGGTGCGGATGGGAATCCGCTGGAACGACCGCCCGTCGACCTCGATCGTCAGCGACTTTCCCTCGTTGGGGATCATTCGAGGTAGTCGCGCAGTGACTGCGAGCGGGACGGGTGGCGCAGCTTGGCCATCGTCTTCGACTCGATCTGGCGGATGCGCTCGCGCGTCACACCGAAGGTGTCACCGATCTGGTCGAGGGTCTTCGGCATGCCGTCGCCCAGTCCGAAGCGCATCCGGATCACGCCGGCCTCGCGCTCGCTGAGAGAGTCGAGCAGGCTCTCGAGCTGCTTCTGCAGCATCGTGAAGCCCACTGCGTCGGCCGGGACCACGGCCTCGGTGTCTTCGATCAGGTCGCCGAACTCGCTGTCGCCGTCTTCGCCGAGCGGGGTGTGCAGCGAGATCGGCTCGCGGCCGTACTTCTGCACCTCGATGACCTTCTCGGGCGTCATGTCGAGTTCGCGGCTCAGCTCTTCTGGCGTGGGCTCGCGACCCAGGTCTTGCAGCATCTGGCGCTGCACGCGGGCGAGCTTGTTGATGACCTCGACCATGTGCACCGGGATGCGGATGGTGCGAGCCTGGTCGGCCATGGCTCGGGTGATGGCCTGGCGGATCCACCAAGTGGCGTAGGTGCTGAACTTGAAGCCCTTGGTGTAGTCGAACTTCTCGACCGCGCGGATCAGGCCCAGGTTGCCCTCTTGGATCAGGTCGAGGAACTGCATGCCGCGGCCGGTGTAGCGCTTGGCGAGGCTGACCACGAGACGCAGGTTCGCGCCCAGCAGGTGGCTCTTCGCGCGCTGACCGTCACGGGCGACCCATGACAGCTCACGACCGAGCTGCGACCGCTTCTCGGCGTCGCTCATGTGCGAGAGCTTCTCTTCGGCGAACAGTCCGGCCTCGATACGCATCGCGAGCTCGACCTCTTCGGCCGCGTTGAGCAGCGCGACCTTGCCGATCTGCTTCAGGTAGTCCTTGACGGGGTCAGCCGTGGCTCCCGTGATCGCGGCCGAGTAGACGGGGACTTCGTCCTCGTCGTCGGTCATCGACAGGCGCAGCGCGCCCGTCGGCAACGGCTCGTCAGTGCCGGTCGACGTGGTCTCGTCATCATCGTCGTCGCTGTCATCGCCGGCATCCGGGTCGACAGGAGCGTCTTTGTCGGCTTCGCCATCGACGTCGGCCTCGTCGACCGCTTCGGCGTCGTCGTCGTCATCGTCGCTGACGACCGCTTCGACGTCGTCAAGCTCTTCGACGTCGTCAGCCAGCTCGTCGCCGGCCTCGCTCGCCCCGGCTTTCGTGGCTGACTTCGCCGCGGTCTTCGTCGCCTTCTTCGCCCGAGCGGGCGCCTTGGCAGCGGGCGCCTTCGTGCCGGCGGTCTTCGTGGCCGTGGGCTTCTCGGCCGCGGTCTTCTCGGCCGCGGTCTTCGCCGCAGGAGCGGACTTGGCAGCGGCCGTCTTCGTTGCAGGCGCCTTCGCGGCCGACGCCTTCACCGTGGGAGCAGCTTTGGTCGCGGTCGCGGTCCTCGCGGCAGCGGTCTTCGCGGCGGCGGCCTTCGGGGCCGGCTGGTCGTCCTTGACCTGCTCAGTCGCCTTCGTGGTTCGGGTGGCCATGCTGACCCCTTCCTCTCGGTCGTACGCCTTTTGGGCAGTACTAAGACCCATGTCAAGTCCCTGGCGAATCCGCGCCGGGCGCGGAGCCGAATCCGGGGACAAAACCGGGTCCTGAGTATCGATTATCGCACACCTTTGGCGAGCCGACTTCCGTGGCTAACCCCGGGGGCCGTCGGTCCCGCCCGCAGGTCGTCCGGACCCATCGTCTGCTGGTGTGGCCGGCCGCCTGCGACGCCTGGAGACGAATAAGCGCGACCTGAAGAGTGCAACCCACAACGGGGCGATCTCTATTCCCCGTTCCTCGTACATTCCCCGCCGCGTCCTGCGACGTGCATGAAGCAGGCCCACAACGCCGGCTCCGACGATCATGAAGGGAACGACGAAGGCAATCCGGAACGAGTCGAATGCGTACAGGTCCGATGCCCCTCCCGCCGCCACCCGCGCCGAGTCGATCCCGTCCAGCGCGACGCCGATCAACGACATGCTGACGAAGCCCCCGAGGAACCCGCCCACGTTCACGATTCCGGATGCCGAACCCAGGGCGTGGGTCGGATTGAAGGTGCGCGCCAAGTCGAACCCGACGAGCGAACCCGGACCGCCCGTCCCGATCGCGACAAACAGTGCGGCGACCAATCCGACTGGCGGGACGCCCGGCCAGGCCAGCACGGCGGCGAACAGCAGGAAGATCACGGTCACGAGCGAGAGCACCAGGTTGCTGCGACGCAGCGGGAAGCGTGCGACGAGCACCCCGACCACGGGTCCCGCCAGCACGCTGCCCAGCACGAGCAACGAGAAGATCGTCGCCGCGGTCGCCACGTCGTAGCCGAGCCCGGCGGTGAGGAAGGGGTAGCCCCACATGATCGACATCAATGTCGGCACCGTCCCGCCGACCAGGTGAGCCCAGAATCCGAGCTGGGTACCCGGCCGCCGGATGCTCGCGCCCAGTTGCTGCAGCGCGGTGCTGGTCGGGATCGGACTGGTAGCGGGCGGTGGTTCACCGCGCCGCACCAACGCGACGGCGACCGCCGCCGCCACGACCGACGCGCCACTCGCGATCAGCAGCCCGGGCTGCCAGCCGAGCGAATGCAGCACGAGGGCGAAGGGCACAGCCGACACGATCTGGCCGAGCTGGCCGATGATTCCGACCCATTGACTGAGCTGCGGGAGCACCCGCCCACCGAACCAGTTGGGGAGCATGCGGATCACCGAGACGAAGGTCGCGGCATCCCCCATTCCCACCAGCACTCGCGCGAAGATCACGAAGCCGATGGACGGCGAAAGGGCGAGTACGGCCTGTCCGATGGCCATCAACAGGGCGCCGCCCACGATCAGCGTTCGCGCACCGACGCGATCGACCAGGATGCCGACCGGGATCTGCAGAGCCGCATACACGACGATCTGCACCACCGCGACCGTCGACACCGCTGCCGCGCTCGCGTGGAAGCGCTCGGTCGCATCGACGGTCAGGACGCCGAACGACGTGCGCTGAGTCACGCCGATCAGGTAGGCGAAGACCGCGCCACCGAAGACGATCCAGGATCGCGCCGAGTTCACACCTTCAGGCTAGAGCGGCCCGCGACGCCGACGACGCGCTCGCCGGCCTCAGTCGTCGTCGCGCCGGTTCGCCAGGAACTTCTCGAGCTCGGCCGCGATGGTATCGCCGCCCGGAAGCTCTCCGCTCTCGTCCATCAGGGGCGACGGCAGCGGGTTGTCCTCCATGTAGCTGTCGTGGCGCGCCTCGAGCGTGCCGACCAGCCTCTGCAGCTCCTGATTGCCTTCGACCTGGTCGTCGACCTTGGCCAAGAACGCGCGGTTCTCTTCGCGCAGGCTCTCTGTCGGGAAGATGAGGCCGGTTGCGGCACTGATGTTCTCGAGTGCGGCCACCGCGGCCAGCGGGTATTCGGTATCGGCCAGGTAGTGCGGAATCAGCAGGACGAAGCCCGCGGTCGGATGTCCGAGTTCCGAGAGCCGGAATTCGAGGAGGTGCAGCGCGTTGCCCGGCGCCTGAGTGCGTGGCTTCCACACCGAGAGGGAGTCGATCAGGTCGAGCCGGTTGCCGCTCACCGTCACGCCGATCGGCCGCGTGTGCGGAACCGGCATCGGGATGGCGTGCACCCAGGTGGTGTCTTTCACCTTGTACTTGTCGACCAGCTGCAGCACGGCCTCGCTGAAGCGCTCCCACTGGAAGTCCGGCTCGAATCCGGTGAGCAGCAGGAAGGGCTGGCCGAGCTCGTCCTTCACCAGGTACAGCGACAGCTTGAGCGGCGTGTACTCGGTGAGGTGGTCCTGATCGAAGAAGATGACAGGACGCCGTGCCCGGTAGTCGAGCAGGGCATCCGTGTCGAAGGCGGCCACCTCGCGCACGTCGAGGGTGTCGAGCAGGTACTGGCTGAACTGCGAGACAGCGGAACCCGCGTCGGCGAAACCAGTCAGACCGGCGACCAGGTGCAAGCCCGGCGGAACTTGCGCGACCTCGAGGGAGAGATCGTAGAGTTCGCCCGGATCGCGCATACCCCGATTCTAAATCGCGTGTTATGCCCCTCGCCGGAACGCGCTGGCTCGTCGTCAAGCTGACAGCGAACAGACAACTACCGTTGATGGATGGTCGCGCCCACGCTCTCGCTCTCGTCCCTGCCGCCGTTCGCCGGCGATGACGGAACACCGGCGCCGGACCTGCTGGTGCTCGGTGTTCAGAAGACAGACGCCGGCCCGCGCCTGCTCTGCGACGACCCGGGTCTCGACGCCGTCGCGGCGTCACTCCCCCAGCTCGGGGCGACCGGTGCCGCCGACGAGCTGCGACGACTGCCCGCCCTCGAGGGATCCGCCATTCCGATCGCCCTCATCGGGCTGGGCAAAGAGGTCACCGCCGACACGCTGCGTGCCGCCGCCGGCGCCGCTTCGCGCCAACTGCTCGGCATCGAGCGCCTGGCATTCGCCTTGCCTGCGACATCCGCCACCGAGGCGCAGGCCGTGCTCGAAGGGGCCGGTATCGGCGCATACGCCTACACGCAGTACCGCGTCGCAACGCTCGACGCCACCAAGACTCCGGCGTCGGTGATCACCGCGCATGTCGGCGAGGGTCTCGCCGACGAGCAGACGGCCGCGCGCGCACACGCGATCGTCACGGCGATCCACCAGGTGCGCGACCTGGTCAACATGCCGCCGTCCGACCTCTACCCTGAGACGCTCGCCGACGCGGCGGTCGCACTGGCGCAGGGCCTGCCCGTCGAGGTCGAGGTGCTCGATGTGCCGGCGCTCGAGGCGGGCGGCTTCGGCGGCATCCTGGGAGTGGGGCTCGGGTCGAGCCGTGGCCCGCGGTTGGCGATCATCCGCTACGCGCCCGAGGGCGCCGAGCAGCACCTCGCGCTCGTGGGCAAGGGGATCACCTTCGACTCGGGCGGGCTCTCGCTGAAGCCCGCGGTATCCATGATCGGGATGAAGTACGACATGACCGGCGCCGCCACCGTGCTGGCGGTGACCTTGGCTGCCGCGCGCCTGCAGCTTCCGGTGCGCATCACCGCCTGGATGTGCCTCGCCGAGAACCTGCCGTCGGGCACGGCGGCCCGACCCAACGACGTGCTGCGCATTCGCGGCGGCAAGACGGTCGAGGTGCTCAACACGGATGCCGAGGGCCGCTTGGTACTGGCCGACGGGCTGGTCGCCGCGAGCGAGGAGCATCCGGATGCCATCGTGGATGTCGCGACGCTGACCGGCGGAGCGCGGGTCTCGATGGGCGAGCGCTACGTGCCGGTCATGGGCGACGACGCCTGGGTCGCCCGCGTCATCGCGGCCGGACGCACGGTCGGAGAGCCGATCTGGCAGATGCCGCTGCCGCCGGAACTGCGCAGCGTGCTCGACAGCGACGTGGCCGACATCGCCAACGCCCGACCCGGCAATCCCAACGGCGGCATGCTGGTCGCCGCGCACTTCCTCAAGTACTTCGTCGGCACGGTCGGCGATGAGAAGGATGCCGCCCAGATCCCCTGGGCGCATCTCGACATCGCCGGTGCGGCCAACAACGCGGGCAGCCCGCACGGCGAGGTCGGCAAAGGCCCGACCGGAGTCACGGTCCGCACGCTGATCGCGCTGGCAGAAGATTTTTCGCGGCCATAGTAGGGTCTTTGTGGCAAGGAAACCCTTGCCTTTGCATGTACCGCACGCCACCCTTGCGCGGTACTGATCGAGTGCTATCGCACAAGGGAGTTGCCGGGTGTCCGAGCAGAATTTTGACCTTGTCGTGCTGGGCGCCGGAAGTGGCGGATACGCCGCTGCGCTGCGCGCCGCCGAGCTGGGTCTGTCCGTTGGTCTGATCGAGAAGGACAAGGTCGGGGGCACCTGCCTGCACATCGGCTGCATCCCGACCAAGACCCTGCTGCACTCCGCCGAGGTCGCCGACTTCGCACGCGAGTCTGCCAAGTTCGGCGTGACGGCCGAGTTCCAGGGCATCGACATCGCCGGCGTCACGGCGTACCGCGAGGGGATCGTCGCCAGCAAGTACAAGGGCCTGCAGGGCCTGATCAAGGCGCGCGGGATCACCACGATCGAGGGCGCAGGCCGCCTCACCTCCCCCACCACGGTGCAGGTCGGCGACGACGTCATCACCGGCAAGAACGTCGTGCTGGCCACGGGTTCGTACTCGCGCAGCCTCCCCGGCCTCGAGATCGGCGGCCGGGTCATCACGTCGGAGCAGGCGCTGCAGCTCGACTTCGTGCCGAAGAAGGTGGTCGTGCTCGGCGGCGGCGTCATCGGCGTCGAGTTTTCGAGCGTCTGGAAGAGCTGGGGCGCCGAGGTGCAGATCATCGAGGCGCTGCCGCATCTGGTGCCCAACGAAGACGAGTCGGTCAGCAAACAGTTCGAGCGCGCCTTCCGCAAGCGCGGCATCAACTTCAGTGTCGGCGTGCGCTTCCAGAGCGTGACCCAAGACGACAACGGCGTCGTCGTGACACTCGAAGACGGCCAGACCTTCGACGGCGAGCTGCTGCTCGTCGCGGTCGGGCGCGGTCCCTCCACCGCGAATGTCGGCTTCGAAGAGGTCGGCGTCACGATGGATCGCGGATTCGTGATCACCAACGAGCGCCTTCAGACCAGCATCCCGGGCCTGTACGCCGTGGGCGACATCGTTCCCGGACTGCAACTCGCACACCGCGGTTTCATGCAGGGGATCTTCGTCGCGGAGGAGATCGCCGGACTGAACCCAGTGGTCGTCGAGGACGTGAACATCCCCAAGGTCACCTACTCGGACCCGGAGGTCGCCTCTGTCGGTCTGAGCGAGGCGAAAGCCCTGGAGCAGTACGGGGCCGACAAGGTCACGAGCTACGACTACAACCTCGCGGGCAACGGCAAGAGCCACATCCTCGAGACGTCCGGCTCGGTCAAGGTCGTCCGCCTGAATGACGGCCCGGTGCTCGGCGTCCACATGATCGGCGCGCGGGTCGGCGAGCTGATCGGCGAGGCGCAACTGGCCGTCAACTGGGAGGCATACCCCGAAGACATCGCGCCGTTCATCCACGCGCACCCCACGCAGAACGAAGCCCTCGGCGAGGCATTCCTCGCCCTCGCGGGCAAGCCCCTGCACGCCATCTGAGCTGTGCCCCGATTCTCGGCAACAGCCGACCTAAACTAGCAACACCGTTCTGCACTAAGGAGCATCACTGATGAGCGAATCCGTCAGCCTTCCCGCACTCGGAGAGAGTGTGACCGAGGGCACGGTGACCCGCTGGCTCAAGAAGGTCGGCGACCGCGTGGAGGTCGACGAGCCGCTGCTCGAGGTCTCGACCGACAAGGTCGACACCGAGATCCCTTCGCCGGTGGCGGGCGTGATCGAAGCCATCCTGGTGCAGGAGGACGAGACCGTCGAGGTCGGTACCGTGCTGGTCACCATCGGCGATGGTTCCGGCTCGGCAGCGCCGGCCGCCGAGGCACCCGCCGCGGCGCCCGCCGCGGAGACTCCGGCCGCCGGCCGCGCCCGCCCCCGCGTCTCCCGCCCCCGAGGCTCCCGCTCCGACTCCCGAAGCGGTCCCGGCCGCCGAGGCTCCCGCGCCTGAGGCTCCGAGCACGGAGGCGCCCGTCGAAGCCGAAGCTCCTGCCGCCGCCGAGACCGAGCCGCAGCCCGAGATGGTGGCACCCCCGGCAGTCGAAGTCCCCGCTGAGGCTGCTCCGGCACCGGCCGCAGAGGCTCCTGCCGCTCCGGCACCGGCCGCAGAGACCGCCTCCGCTCCCGCTCCGGCCGAAGCGCAGGCGCCCGCCGTTGCGCCGACACCCGCGGCCGCAGGCGCCAACGCCGGATATGTGACCCCGATCGTCCGCAAGCTCGCCCACGAGCAGGGCGTCGACCTGGCGGGCCTGCCCGGCACGGGCGTCGGTGGACGCATCCGCAAGCAGGACGTGCTCGACGCCATGGCAGCTCCAAGCGCGCCGGCGGTCTCGACCTCGGCTCCCGCTCCGGCCCCGGCGCTCGAGGTCTCGTCGCTGCGCGGCACGACCGTCCCGATGTCGCGGCTGCGCAAGGTCGTCGCCGAGCGCGCCGTGGTGTCCATGCAGACCATGGCGCAGCTGACGACCGTGGTCGAGATCGACGTCACCAAGGTCGCGGCCTACCGCGACCAGGTCAAGAGCGCATTCCAGGCCAAGGCCGGCGTCAAGCTGAACTTCCTGCCGTTCTTCACCCTCGCTGCGGCGGAGGCGCTGCGCGCCTACCCGATCGTCAACGCGACCATCGACGGCGACAACATCGTCTACCCGGATCACGAGAACATCAGCATCGCCGTCGACACCGAGCGCGGCCTGCTCACTCCGGTGATCCGCAACGCGGGCGACCTGAATCTGGCGCAGATCGCGCAGCAGATCGCGGATCTGGCCGAGCGCACGCGCGAGAACAAGCTCAAGCCCGACGAGCTGGCAGGTGGAACGTTCACTGTGACCAATACGGGATCGCGCGGCGCCCTGTTCGACACCCCCGTGGTGTTCCTGCCCCAAGTCGCCATCCTCGGCACCGGGATCGTCGCCAAGAAGGCCGTGGTCGTGAGCGATGCAGGCATCGATGCGATCGCGATCCGCTCGACCGTCTACTTCGCGCTGTCGTACGATCACCGCATCGTCGACGGGGCCGACGCCGCGCGATTCCTGACGGCGATCAAGGACCGGCTCGAGGGCGGGGACTTCGCCGACAAGCTCGGCATTTAGCCGCCTGCCGGGCTCGGCTAGGCAGTCGGCTCAGCGCTCGGCTCAGCGGTCGGCGTGGCGCCCGCGTCGATCACGTCGCGGATGCGCCACACCCCGTCGACCTTCACCAGCAGCAGCGACGCCCCAGATGCCGCGCCGCCGAGTCGAACGAGGGCGGAGTCGCCCAGCCGCTCGATGAGCGCGGGCGGACCGTCCCCGGTCGCGCCCGGCAGTGGATCCGGTAACTCTCCACCCTGCTGCGCGACCCGGACGGCCGTCTGGTCGTCGTGAAGCGCGCTGGAGCCCGCTTCGTCGACCTGATCCAAACACCGCAGTGAGAGCGAGCTCAGGCAGCGGTCGCGGGCGCGCAGGAGCGCTCCGGTCGCCGCAACGGGGTCGTCACTCGCGGCGCTTCCGGGAGCGGGGACGTCAACCTGAGTCTCGTCGGACCTGGCCTTGTCGCCGTCCGCACCGCTCGGGCTCGGCCCGGCGGACGGGGAGCCGGCCGCGGCGGCGGCGGTGCGCGCGCTCTCTGTGGCGACAGCTCCTGGCGGTACGACAGCGGTCACGATGCCGATGGTCGCTGCGGCAGCTCCCACGGCCAGGACGACCCGGCGACGACGCGGCGTCCAGGAGGCCCAGCGACTCCTCACCGCGGAGAGGCCGGCGGCGACCACGGGCGCGACCGGACTGCGCCCGGCGGTGTCGAGCACGCGCTCCACCATCACCTCGGGAACGACCCGCCCCAGCGCCGCCGCCCAACCCGTTGAGGTCTCCTGGCCGACGTCTCGGGTCGGTTCGTCTGCCGCCGCACCGGTCGGAATCGGTCGCCAGCTCGAGGGGGCGATCTCGTCTTCGGGCTCATCGGCGACGAAACGCACCGGCAGAGCGGCGGCCACCTCGAACAGGCGAGAGGCCAGCAGCGGCAGGACGACCTCGTCGTCGCATCCGTCGATGTCGGCCGCCAGCTCGCGAGCCGCGTGGGCGCGTGCGCCCTCGACGCGCCCGAGCACCTCGAGTGCGAGGGCGCGGGCCGCGGAGCGGTCGCGGCAGACGGCGTCGATCTGCTCGAGCACGACCTCCGGAGCACCGGGCTCGAACAATTCCGCCCGCGAGAAGCCGACGAGCGTGGGGGATCCGTCGTCGCGAAAGAGAACGGCACCGGCGCCGAGGTTGCCGTGCGCGACGCCGCATTGGTGCATCCGGAGCAGAGTCGTCGTGATCGGCGCCAGCACGGTCACCGCCTCTCCGGCGTCGAGCGCGCGCCGCACGCGCAGCAGCTCTGCAAGGTCGCCGCGCGGCAGGCGCTCGAAGATCAGGCGGATCGACTCGTCGTCGGCGTCCACATCCACCAGCTTGACGACGTGCTCGCCTCGCGCCCGCTCGAGAGCCGCGCAGACGCGCAGCGCGCTCTTCCAGGCGGCGTCCGATACCGGCAGTGCCATGATCGCCACGGCCCGCGCGACGTCGTCGGTGATCCGGTGCCCCAGCAGCACCTCGGCATGCTGATCCCTCGACAGCGAGCGCAGCACCCGATAGCCCGCGAGTTCGCGCGCCCCGAGCTCGCGAGCGCCGCGTTCGACCAAGAAGGGTGGTGCACTCCGATCGGTCATCAGCACAGACTGACGGGCCAGACCGGTTGTGGCCGCCATCGGCGTCCATCCGTGGATACCGAAGAACCGCCCTTGGCCGGAAGGACCGGCAACTCGTGCTTAGACTGGCGGAATGGTCGACTACGTCGACACGGGGCTAAGCGCCAACTCCGTGCCGTACTCGACGGCCCTTGCGCAGCAACGTGCTCTGCACGCGGATGTCGCAAGTGGTCGTGCGCGCGATACCGTCATTCTCCTCGAGCACCCCTCCGTGTACACGGCGGGCAAGAGGACCGAGCCGCACGAGCGTCCCACAGACGGCACCCCCGTCATCGACGTGGATCGCGGCGGCAAGATCACCTGGCACGGTCCCGGCCAGTTGGTCGGCTATCCGATCGTGAGGCTCGCCGATCCGATCGACGTCGTGGCCTACGTGCGCCGCCTCGAAGGGATGCTGATCGCCGTGCTCGCCGAACTCGGCATCCAGGGTGTGCGCGTCGAGGGCCGCAGCGGGGTGTGGCTGGTCGACGACATCCGCCCGACCGGCGACAAGATCGCGGCCATCGGCATCCGGGTGGCGGAGGGCGTGACCATGCACGGCTTCGCGCTCAACTGCAGCAACGGCTTCGAGGCCTACGAGCCGATCGTCGCCTGCGGGATCGCGGATGCCGGGGTCACCAGCATCACGCGCGAACTCGGCAGAACGGTCACTCCGTCAGACGTGGTCCCGATCGTCGAGCGCCTCTTCGCGGAGCATCTGGCCCCGAGTCTCGCGCACTCCCCCGCAGAGGTGCCGGCATGACGATCACCAACGGCGAACTCGAGACCGCGAACGAGCCGTCCGGCCGCAAGCTGCTGCGCCTCGAGGTGCGCAACGCCGAGACGCCGATCGAGCGCAAGCCGGAGTGGATCAAGACCAAGGCCAGGATGGGGCCGGAGTACACGGCCCTGCAGCACCTGGTGAAGGAAGAGAACCTCCACACCGTCTGCCAAGAGGCCGGCTGCCCGAACATCTACGAGTGCTGGGAGGATCGCGAAGCGACCTTCCTGATCGGCGGAAGCCAGTGCACCCGCCGCTGCGACTTCTGCCAGATCGACACCGGCAAGCCCGCCGACTACGACACGGATGAACCGCGCCGGGTCGCCGAGTCCGTCACCGCGATGGGACTGCGGTACGCCACCGTCACCGGTGTCGCCCGCGACGACCTGCCCGACGAGGGAGCGTGGCTGCACGCCGAGACGGTCCGGCAGATCCACGAGCGGAACCCGGGAACCGGGGTCGAGATCCTCGCCACCGACTTCTCGGGCGATCCCGAGCTGCTGCGCGTCGTCTTCGACAGCCGTCCCGAGGTGTTCGCGCACAACGTCGAGACCGTGCCGCGGATCTTCAAACGCATCCGCCCGGCGTTCCGCTACGAGCGCTCGCTCGACGTGCTGACCCAGGCTCGAGCCGCCGGCCTGATCACCAAGTCGAACCTCATCCTGGGCATGGGCGAGGAGCGCGCCGAGATCACCCAGGCGCTTCACGACCTGCACGACGCCGGAACGGACATCATCACGGTCACGCAGTACCTGCGCCCGACCCCCCGGCACCTGCCGGTCGCGCGCTGGGTGCGGCCCGAGGAGTTCACCGAGATCAAGGACGAGGCCGAGCAGATCGGATTCCTCGGGGTGCTCGCCGGACCGCTTGTCCGCTCGAGCTACCGCGCCGGCCGCCTGTGGGCCCGGTCGATGATGGCCAAGGGGCGCGACATCCCGCAGCACCTGCAGCACCTCGCCGACGCCGAGCTCGGATTCGCACAGGCGGTCTAACCCGTATCCTGAAGCCATGGCACGCCCCACCACGAAGCCCCAGAAAGAACCCGGCCGTCTGAAGCAGATGTGGCAGGTCTTCCAGATGACGAGGCGGTACGACTCGTCGATCGTCTGGTTGCTGATCCTGTGCCTTGTGGTGCCGATCGGTGCCGCCATCGTGCTCGGCGTGCTGCTGGGCGGCAACGTTCTCGGTTTGGTGCTGTACATCATCGCGGGCGCGCTCGCGGGCGCGCTGATCGGGCTGATCGTGCTCGGCCGTCGCGCCGAGAAGGCCGCATACGGGCAGATCTCGGGGCAGCCGGGTGCGGTCGGCGCGGTGCTCAAGAGCGGCCTGCGCCGCAACTGGACCGGCAGCGAGATGCCGGTGAACGTGAGCCCGCGCACCCAGGATGCCGTCTACCGCGCCGTCGGCCGTGGCGGTGTGGTGCTGATCGGCGAGGGTCCGAGGTCGCGCACGCAGCCGATGCTCGACAAGGAGCGTGCGACCGTGCACCGCATCCTGCCGAACGTGCCGGTGAACTTCCTCTACGTGGGCCCCGATGCCGATGCCACCGCGCTCGACCGCATCCCGCGCGCGCTGGGCCGCTTCAAGAACGTGCTCACGAAGGCCGAGGTTCTCGCTGTCACCAACCGGCTCTCGTCACTCGGCAAGAACGGACTGCCGATCCCGAAGGGCATCGACCCGCAGCGAGTTCGCGCACAGAGGCCGCGCTGAGCTAGACCAGCACCAGGACCGTGCCGGCCAGGCGGTCGTGCAGGCCGCGCTGATCGCGGTCCCAGATCAGGGCCGGGATGGCCAGGCAGAGCAAGAGCGTCCGCACCAGCGGGCGCCAGGGAGCCAGCGAGCCGCCGCGGATCGGCACCACCCGCATCCTGAGCGCCAAGTGCCCGATGCTCGCGTTGAAGAACAGCTCGAACAGCAGCGTGAGCACGGCGAACACCGCGAGTGTGGTCCACGGGTTGGCCGTGCCGTCCCGTTCGCGGAAGAACAACCACGACAATCCGTAGGCGATCGCCCAGTCGATGGCGATCCCGCCCAGCCTGCGGCCGAACCTGGCGATCGATCGGGGGCCGTCGTCGGGAAGCCCGAAACGCTGCCCCGGCCAGGTGCTCGGGGGGTGCTCGGTCACCCGTCCAGCCTAGGCTGACCGGCAGCCGTAACATCCCCGAAACAATTGCGTCACGGTCGGGAAATCCTCGAGCCCTACCCTCGGGGAAGGCTGCGGTCTGCAGCCGCCCTCAGTTCCCGGCCCTTGGAGTCACTCCGTATGTCCACCCCACTGTTCAAGGACTCTTCCGAGGTCCTGAAGTTCATCAAGGACACGGATGTCAAGTTCCTCGACATCCGCTTCACCGATCTTCCCGGCATCCAGCAGCACTTCAACATCCCCGCGTCCACGGTGGACGAGGAGTTCTTCTCGGTCGGCCAGCTCTTCGACGGATCGTCGATCCGCGGCTTTCAGTCGATCCACGAGAGCGACCTGCAGCTCATCCCCGACATCTCGACCGCCTACGTCGACCCGTTCCGCACCGAGCGCACCCTGGTGGTGATCTTCGACATCTACAACCCGCGCAACGGCGAGGTCTACGGCCGCGACCCGCGCCAGGTGGCGAAGAAGGCCGAGAAGTACCTGGCCTCGACCGGTATCGCCGACACCGCATTCTTCGCGCCCGAAGCCGAGTTCTACATCTTCGACGACGTGCGATACGAGGTGCGCCAGAACAAGAGCTTCTACGAGGTGGACTCCAGCGAAGCCGCGTGGAACACCGGCCGCGAAGAAGAAGGCGGCAACCTCGCCAACAAGACGCCGTACAAGGGCGGATACTTCCCGGTCAGCCCGGTCGACCAGCTGGCCGACCTGCGTGACGACATCGTGCTGAAGCTGACCGATGTCGGCCTCGAGGTCGAGCGCAGCCACCACGAGGTGGGCACCGCGGGCCAGAACGAGATCAACTACCGGTTCGACACGATGGTGCACGCCGCCGACGACATCCTCAAGTTCAAGTACGTGGTCAAGAACACCGCGCTCGAGTGGGGCAAGGTCGCCACCTTCATGCCGAAGCCGCTCATGGGCGACAACGGGTCGGGCATGCACACCCACCAGTCGCTCTGGAGCGACGGCAAGCCGCTGTTCTACGACGAGAAGGGCTATGGCGGCCTGTCGGACATCGCGCGCTGGTACATCGGCGGCATTCTGAAGCACGCCGCGGCGATCTCGGCGTTCACCAACCCGACCGTGAACTCCTACCACCGCCTGATCCCGGGATTCGAGGCGCCGGTCAACCTGGTGTACTCGGCGGGCAACCGCTCGGCGTCGATCCGCATCCCGATCACGGGCACGAACCCGAAGGCCAAGCGCATCGAGTTCCGCGCACCGGACGCCTCGGGCAACCCCTACCTGGCGTTCGCGGTTCAGTTGATGGCCGGCCTCGACGGCATCAAGAACAAGATCGAGCCGCACGAGCCGGTCGACAAAGACCTGTACGAGCTGCCGCCCGAGGAGGCCAAGTCGATCCCGCAGCTGCCGGGCTCGCTCGATGAGGCCCTGAAGGCGCTCGAGGCCGACCACGACTTCCTGCTCGAGGGCGGTGTCTTCACCGACGACCTCATCCAGACCTGGATCGACTACAAGCGCGAGAAGGAACTGCTCCCCTTCGCGCAGCGCCCGCACCCCTTCGAGTACGAGCTGTACTTCGGGGTCTAGGACTCCAACTGCCCGGCCACCTCGCCGACTCCCCCACCAATCAAGGGAAGTTGAGGTGGTCGGGCAGCGTCATGTCTGGCGTCGAGTCGGATCCCCCTCGCTGACCGCCGACCCCCACGATTAGTCGCGTAACGTCTCGATGTTGTCCAGCGGCACGTAGAACGTGACCTCGCCGGTTTCGGTATCGACCCGTGCTTTGAGATCGATCTTCTGCATCACGCGATGCCCGTGTGATACGGCGACCGGATACGACGACGCGGCATATACGTCACAGTCTTCGATGTACTCAGCCATAAGCCGAGTCTATTCAGCGTGGTTCTGCCATCAGGTAGACCCTTCGGCAAGCCAGCTCAGATGTCACGTATCCTGCAGCAGCAGACCCGGCCCGCTCATCGACCGGCTGCCTCGTAACCGAAGTGTGTCGAAACCCATGGGTTTCGAGACGTCTCACGTGCGGGATTCCGGCGGGCTCCGAACGCTGGTTAATTGCGCGCACTTGCGAAATGTTGCGCTGGATGACGAAACGGTCAGCTGGGAGTCGATCGAACCGTCAGCAGCCCCGTGGATTGAGGCTAAGTGACTGTCGTCGCCCGAGTCGCGCCGCGGAGGGCGATCACCCCGATGAACGCGGTCAATCCGCTTACGCTGACGCCGACCAAGGAAAAAAGATGCCCCTGAACCGAAAACCAAAGGGATGAAATCAAAACGAGCGCCGAAACCAAAATCAAAATCACGGAGAAGCCGGGACGAGTCGCTCGCGGCTGTGCTGTTCGCAACGCGGCAATCAACAGTTGCAACGCGAAAGCAATCAGAACTACAGCCTCTACTGCGAGTAGCCATCCAGTCGGGCTCGCATAGCTCACGAGACCACTAAGCACCACTAAAAGGATTCCACCCAAAAGAATCGTGGTTCGAACCGATCCAACTTTCACATTTCCATGCTAAGCGCCCGGTCCGCTCGCTAGCTAAATGGCCATGACTTCGCTGCCGGCGATGCGGTCGAACACACGGATCACGAGCGTGTCGCCGGAGCACAGGTAGTAGTCGAGGCAGGCGAGCCACTGGGGCCGGTCTGCGGCCCGGCTGGACTCGCCCCGGTCGGTGAACACGCGGACGGCGCCTGTGGAGTTGATCGCTCGGTGGCGGTGTTCTGTGATCGCTCGGTGGGGTGGTGGGGTGCCTTGAATCGCATGGGATTCGAGACACCTCGGTTACGAGACACTCCTCCCGCCGGAAGGGAACCTGTTGCGTGCATCAGTTATAGGGGAGAGCCGACGCTTCTGGATGAAGCGCTCATGAGCACTTCGCTAATTCGCTTGGTCGAGGAGAGTCAGACCCGGCGCATTCTCGAAATGCCGCCGGTTGCCAGTCAGAAGGGGCAAATCCTTCGCTATGGCGCACGCAGCAATCCATCGGTCGCCGACGTGATTGCGCTTGTCGCCCAGAGCATGCCCTACCTTCTGAGCACCCGCCAGCAGCCGGGCGTAGGCCTCGATCACTTCGACGTCTTCATCAATAGTCGGCGTTGCGTCGAGGTGCTCGAGCACCGTGCCGAGGCGCCGCTCCCCCCAGCCAGCAAGGTAGACGCCGGACAAGACTTCAGCGCGAGTCTGAAAGGAGATGAGGGGACGGCTTCCCGTTAGCGCATCCGCCCACGATTGGACAGGATGGCCCTGCTTGAGCGCAGCTTCACGAGGAGCTAGGTAGAGGGCGCTAAAGACATCCGTGTCGAGCAGAACCGCATTCTGTGCGCTTGCCACTCATCGACCGATCGCCTCGAAGTACGACTCCGCCTCTTCGTCCGTCAGCCCAGCGATACCGCCGAGCTTTGGTCCCGGAGCGCTTTGGAGAATCTCATTCAAGGGAATCGCCTCTCGCACGCCGGCCTGACCGGGTACAGCAGCCGCAGGTTCAATTACTACGTCGTGCATCTGCGATAGCCGACCCTTTGCGTCCCACTCGGGCATACCGACTATGGACACGTACCCGCCGAGCAGACGGCCAACCTCGCTGTCGTTGACCACGTTCGGGAGCCCGACCTTGTTGCCAACGTCGTCGGTGACCTGGAGGCGGTGGGTGTCGAGGTTCACTGCGCGGAGTCGACCGACAAAGGTGACGCTGTCCGGAATCGTGGACGCCGCCGCCGTCCTCCAGGTCTCCCGCCGTGTTTCGCCCGTCTTGAACGAGCGTCGAACCTGACCGCCCACCTTGAACTCAATGCTGGGAGCTGCCTTCTCCAGCGCTGCGCGAAGTTCACCTGCGGCGATGGCGAGCGTGTCCGACACCCAGTCAGGGCGCTCGTCGAGCGCGATCGACTCGACGATCGCCTGGAATTTCTCGTCGAATCCCCGTTCGTCATCGAGGTCGAAGTCGAGTGAGTCCTCTGCTTCGGCGCGGCGAACCAACACCTTGGTGCTGCCTGCAGCGAGGCCGATCGTAAGCTTGGCCACTCGTTGCGTTCTCTTCGGGGGTCGACCAATAGCGTCAGCGTCGGTCTCCGAACGACCAAGCTTGGTGGCGATCTCTTTGAGGCTCTGCACGATCGCGATGAGCTGATCGGCCTCAAGCTCGCCCTCGGGGGCGTCCCCCCCGAGCAACCGGAACTCAAACTGTGTTGCCATCAGAACCACCTCCGCCCCGCTCGCACACTGGTCTGGAAGCAGCCGAGGCTACCGGCGGCGTCCGACGTTCACTGTATTCAAGAGTATCGGGCCAACGGGCCTGGTGGCGGAGTCGCAGATCGGGGGCGGAAGCGGCGAACGATGTCCTCCCAAGCCTGTTGATTAGACCCCATGATCGGAACGAACGGCATGTCCTCGCCGCGCTGACGATGTTGGGCAAGAGGGCGCGAAAGCCAAGGACCAAGGCTCTCTACAGCTCTGGTCGCCAGATCGCATGATTCTTAGGTGCTCCGTCGCCCACTTTGGCAAGAGCGGAACGAATCGAGCCTTGGGCTCTTCTGCGGCGGTTAACGACAACACCCACGTCTCGAAACACATGCGATCCAAGACGGTCTCGTCTCTGACCGCGCTGCCCAGCGGTCACAGAACACCGCCAGTCACTCAACTCCACGGGCCTCCGATCGGCTTCAAGCCCACCGGGCAAGACATCGTGCCCTGGTTGAGGAAGTGCGCACTCTCAACTGAGCACGGTACTCGGCTGTAGTACACGGCTTCCTGCGTCTGCGGAGGCTCGATGCAGGCATATCCGTGTCTTTCGTAGGACCGGTGTGCGTCAATGTCCTCTCCGTCGACGTTGATTTCGAGGAGTTCACATCCATGGCGGCGGGCGAGCGCTACCGCTTTGCCCTTCCTCTCGTTGATCGAAGTCGGGCCGATAGATTCAATGTGTGGCGACGCTCACCGCTGTACTCGCTTCCAGGCCCTATCCCGGTCGAGTATGCCTGGTTGCCCGGACGCGGTCTGGCGCCGTCCGCTTTGTCTACGCACTGACAGGCCGAAGTGACGCTTCGCGTTCGCGCTCTTTGCGCGTCGGGGCGGATTCGGTCGAAGTCGTCGACGCGCGCGAGGCCGGGATTCACGACGAATTGCGCCACTATGTTGCCGCGGCCAGATCAGGACCGTGGATCGTCGTGGGCAATGGCGACCATGTGCACCCACTTGCTGAGACGCTACGCACCGCGGGTGCCGCCGGTAAACCCGACATCGAGGCTGCGTGGGCGCTACACACGTTCGAACCGGACCCGCCGATCTACACGCCGCGTATCTGGCTCGCGGCCAATCGGCACCCGTCGGACGAACTTGAAATCTGGGCCGGATCAGTCACTCGATCACAAACCGGATCTCCACAGCACAGTGTCTGGCGAGTCGACCGCGTTGCCCCGGAATCGGGACGTTTGCTGACCACCTACAACGGGCCCGTCGGTCACCCGAACGCATCAGGCGAGCTTACACAAGTGGCCGTCGAGGGCGAGTCACTGATCGACGAGATGTGGTCCGCACTCGGCCCGACACTCCGCATCGCGGCGATCGAACTTACCCCGGACACCGGCCCTTTCCACGGGGCAGCTCTACGCAGCAGTGACCGACAGCAACCCTGACATGTCGGTCAGTGTGAACGACACACGGGATCGTCGAACGGGCACATGCCCGGTATTCCCTGAGTATTCCGGTGTCTCGGAACCTATCTGCCTCAAAACCCATGCGATTCGAGGCATGTCGGTTATGAGACAGGTTCGTTCGTAGCTCGTCGGGCTCATCGCGGGTTCCATTAGTCCGTTAGTCGAGTAATGGACTAGGGTAATGGCATGTTCTCCGGAGAGACCCCGGTCTTCCAGCAGCTCGCTGCCAAGATCGCCGACGACATCGTCGCGGGCGTCTACCCGGAGGAGACCGCCGTGCCGTCGGCGACCGACTTCGCCGCGTTCCATCGGATGAATCCGGCGACCGCGAGCAAGGGCGTCAACCTGCTCGTCGAACTCGGCGCGCTCTACAAGCAACGCGGGGTCGGCATGTTCGTCGCCACCGGGGCTCGTGAGCTGCTGAAGAAGGCACGGCGCGAGGAGTTCCGATCGCAGTACCTGCGCCCGCTCTTCGACGAGGCGCAGGTACTTGGAATCAACAGCAGTGAGCTACATCACTTAATCGATGAGGAAGAGAGGGATCGGCCGTGACGAACGCAATCGAGATCCAGTCCGTCACCCGCGCCTTCGGCAACTCGAAGGCACTGGACGACGTGAGCCTGAGCGTCCCAAAGGATTCCATCTTGGGTCTCCTCGGACGGAACGGCGCTGGCAAGACCACCCTGATGTCGCTCATCGCCGGGCAGGACCGGCCGTCGTCGGGCCGCGTCACGGTGTACGGGGAGCGGCCCTTCGAAAACGAATCGGTGCTCTCGAAGGTGATCTTCGTCCGAGACAACCAGCGGTATCCCGATCGCTACGACCTCCCTGACGTGCTGCGCATCGCGCCGGTGTACGCGCCGAACTGGAGCCCCGAGGTCGCCGCCGAGCTCATCGCGGGCCTGCGTATCCCCGCGAAGACCCCGATCAAGCAGTTCTCCCGCGGGCAGCTTTCGGCCGTCGCCATCCTGCTCGGCCTCGCCTCGCGCGCCCCCGTCACGCTGCTTGACGAGCCCTACCTCGGCCTGGACGTCACCGCGCGCGGGTTCTTCCACGACGTCCTGCTGCGCGACTACACGGCGCACCCGCGCACGATCGTGCTCTCCACGCATCTCATCGCCGAGTCTGAGGCGCTTTTCGATCGTGTCGTCATTCTCGACCGCGGGAGGGTGCGCGTCGATGTCGCGAGCGATGCGGTGGCGAAGCAGGCCTTCGTGCTCAGCGGCCCTGCCACCGCCATCGACCGCATAGCCGCCGATCGGACGGTGCTGAGCGAGCACGCCGTCCCGGGCCTCAAGTCCGTGATCGTCGCGGGGGCCGCCGACGCGCCGCTGCTGCGGGACGCGGGTGGTACCGGCGTGCAAGTCTCGCCGGCCTCGCTGCACGACCTCGTCACAGCGTTCGGCGCCGATGACGTCGAACCGACCCTGCTCGCGAAAGGATCCCGCGCATGAGCGCCGTCATCTCCGCTGTCCAACTCCACCTGAACCGGCGTCGTGCGATCTTCTTCGTCCCGCTCTGGATCGCCGCCGTGGTCGGCGTCATCTCGGTGATCATCGCCCTGATCTTCTGGCGCGGGGGCAGCCAACCCGGCACGCCCGACTGGATCCACAGCAGTCAGAGCAACCCGGGTATCGTCTACGCTCTCGGCGGCTTCCTCACGTACCTCGGTGTCAGTTCGGTCGCCTCGACCTACCAGTTCGCCCTCACCCTCGGCTCCACCCGGCGCGCCTTCGTCGTCGGCACGCTCATCTGGCAGGCGGTAGTCGCCGCATACGTCGCCGTCGTGTTCCTCGTCCTGTGCCTCATCGAGATCGCCACTCACCACTGGTACGTCGGCTTCTATGCGTTCGACATCTACGCGCTCGGCGCGGGCGACCCCTGGCGACTGCTTGCCATCGTGTTCCTCGGCGTGCTCAGTTTCCTCGCGATCGGCGCCGTCTTCGCCGCCGCCTGGGTACGCTTCGGCCTGCGCGGACCGCAGCTGCTCGCACTCGGGCTCGTCGTGGTGGTCGGCCTCGGCATCGCCATCGTCGTCCCCGACTTCGGCGCGATCGTCGCCGCGTTCCAGCTCTGGTGGCTCGCCGTCACCGCCGGCGTCATCATCGCACTCGCCTCGCTCGGCACCTGGCTCTTCCTCCGCTCCGCCGTCATCCGGTAGACGCTTGTCCGCGTCGATAAACACGAAGTCGAAGGGTTCGACTTCGCCGTCGATGAGCCGCGGTACCCGGCGTTTCGGAATCCATGGGTTTCAAGACGCAAAGGTTGCGAGACAGTTCCCAGCAGTGATTGCCGTCCCGCAAGCGGATCCCACAGCGGGCAGCAGCGTTGATCAGGACGCGACCAGATGAGCGACGACCTGATCGATGATGTCCAGCTGACCTTTCGCGGTCACTCGCCAATCTTCCGATGCGACCTCAAGACCATGATCCGCATCTGGGACTGTGATGAGTCGCGCGCGAGTCGACCCCACGAGATCCGGCCGCCACGACGGATCGGCCGAACCACCTATGCCGAGGTGCGCCTCGCTGGACACCCGCGCCATTGCTTCCGCGACGATCTGATCGGTCAGGATGGGCGTCAGCCACGCCGCGCGCACATCCCGATCGACGAAATACGGAAGCCCGAACGTGCCGAAGGACTTCGCGATCACCAGCTCCACACGGTCGGGCAGCACGTCTTCCGCCTGTGCAAGGGCCGACTCTACAAACCCCGTCATGTCGCGGCGCACCGCCTCATCGATGTCCGCGTGCCAGTCGATGCCCCACACATCCCAGCCGGCGGCGGCGAGGGCATGGCTCGTCCAATAGAGGACTGGAGCTTGGGCTGTGTAACCAGCGCCCGGGAGTACCAGCGCCACACGCGAACCATTCGTTTCCGCCATGGTCAGGCGTCGAATACTCACCATCCTTCGAGGCTAGCCGGGTGTCCTGGGATGGATCGGGGTGTCGGGCGAATGTCGTTGAGACTTACACAGGCAGGCAGCGTTTTCGAGTACGAACTGCACGTCGACGTCTGAGTCCCGTCGCTCCGTTGGCCGCGCTTCCTCGGGAGCGCGGCCTACGTCCCCCTCAGAGCCGTCCGGCGACGTGCAGCAGCAGGAAGTCGTGCCGGCGCAGCAGACGCAGCACCCACGAGCGCGGCGGGCCATACGCGCGCAATCCGGCGGAGGCATCCAGCTCGCTGAGGCCATCGATCACGAACGGCCGCCCGTGGTAGCGCACGACGCACCCGCCCGCCGCCTGGGCGTTCTGATACCAGGCGACCTTCGGTCCGTAGGTCAGCTCGGCGACGAACCCGGCGTCGACGGGGGCGACGATGATCGGCGTCTCGTAGTGAGTGCCCGACCTGCGTCCGACGTGCTCGACAAGCGAGAACGGCCCGCTCCCCCGGCGCGCCGCCCGGATCGCGACCGGGTTGATCGTGTGCTTGATGACGCTCAACCATCCGGAACGCAGGCTCATCGTCGCGCCCCGTAGAACAGCCGCTCGAACACCTGGCGCGCCAGCCTCGTCGTGCGCAGGTAGTCCTCTTCGAGCTCGTGCGCCCCGCCGGGCGGGTACTCGAGCAGCCGGGCGACGCCCTCGAGCTGCTGACGGTCGGTCGGCAGGACGTCGGCTGTCTTCGCGGTCCACAGCGTCATGCCCGAGCGGGCGCGCGAAGCCATCAGCCAGGCGGCGCGCAACTTGGCCGCGTCCGGTCCCGGGATCAGCCCGGCCGCGACCGCCGCATCCAGGGCTTGGAGCGTCGACGTGGTGCGAAGCCCCGGCGTGCTCGCTCCGTGCCGCAGTTGCAGCAGCTGCACGAGCCACTCGACGTCGCTGAGCGAACCGCGGCCGAGCTTGAGGTGCCGCGCCGAGTCCGCACCCTGGGGAAGCCGTTCGGCTTCCACTCGCGCTTTGATGCGCTTGACCTCGCGCACATCCGCCTCCGAGATGGATGCCGGGTACCGCACCTCGTCGGCAAGCTCGCCGAACGCTGTCAGAACGCCCGAGTCACCAACCGCCCCGCGGGCGCGGAGCAACGCCTGCGCCTCCCAGGTGAGCGACCAGCGCTCGTAGTACGCGCGATACGAGTCGAGTGACCGCACCACGGCGCCGTTCTTGCCCTCGGGGCGGAGTCCGATGTCGAGGTCGAGGGGAAGCCGCAGATCTTCGGTGAGCCGCTTCAGCTCGCGCACGATGCCCTCGGCCCGCTCCTGCGCCTGCTGCGGATCCGCGCCCGCCGGTTGGTAGACGTACACGACGTCGGCGTCGCTGCCGAAGCCGAGCTCCTGCCCGCCGTAGCGGCCCATGGCGATGATGCCGAACTCGATGCCGTCACCGTAGTGGTGCGCGAGGGCCAAGGCACCGGTGAGCACCGCTGTGGTGATGTCGCTGAGCGCGACTCCGAGCTCCTCGACGGTGATCATGCCGATGATCGCCGCGATGGCGGCGCGCAGCACCTCTCGGCGGCGTGCGGTGCGCAGGGCGAGAGCCGCGGCATCCACGTCGTCGGAATGACGGGCGACCGTCGCCGCGGTCTCATCGAGCAGATCGGCAAGCGGTCGCGGTCGCAGTTCGCCGTCGGTCTCGAGCCACGCCGCGGCCTCGGGGATGCGTTCGAACAGCAGGCCGACGAACCGCGAGCCCGAGAGCACCTGCGTCAGCCGCTGTGCGGCCCCCGACGAGTCGCGCAGCATCCGGAGGAACCAATAGGTCTCGCCCAGGTCATCGCTCAGGCGGCGGAAGCTCAGCAGCCCGAGATCGGGGTCTGCGCCCTCCGAGAACCAGGCGAGCATCACCGGCAGCAGGTTGCGCTGGATCTGCGCACGGCGCGACACGCCGCCGGTCAGGGCGGCGATGTGATGCAGCGCGCCGCGCGGATCGCGGAAGCCGATGGCCGCCAGCCGCGCCTCGGCCTGCTCGCTGGTGAGTGCGTAGCCGTCGTCGGGCAAGCGCGGCGACGGCCGAGAGCAAGGGGCGGTAGAACAATCGCTCGTGCAGGGTGCGCACCGCCAGTTTGACCCGCTGCCACGACTCGAGCAGCCCGTCGGAGGTGGTCGCGAGCCCCGAGCCGCGCGCCAGGGCGCGCAGCGCATCCGGGTCTCGCGGGATCAGATGGGTGCGGCGCAGGCGGGACAGCTGGATGCGGTGCTCGAGCAGCCGCAGGAACCGGTAGTCGCGTCCGAACTCGGCCGCCTCCACCCGGCCGATGTAGCCGCGCTCGGCAAGAGCGGTCAGCGCGTCGAGCGTGGCGCGCTGACGGACCTCAGGGTCCGACTGCCCGTGCACCAACTGCAGCAACTGGATGGTGAACTCCACATCGCGCAGGCCGCCCGGCCCGAGCTTGAGCTGGACGTCCACCTCGTCGAGCGGGATGTTCGCCGTGACGCGCTCGCGCATCAACTGCACCGACTCGACGAAGTTCTCGCGCGATGCGCTCGACCACACCATGGGGCTGACCCGCGGCGACGTACTCGCCGCCCAGTTCGAGGTCGCCGGCGAGCGGGCGTGCCTTGAGCAGCGCCTGGAACTCCCAGCTCTTCGCCCAGCGCTCGTAGTACGCCAGGTGCGAGTCGAGGGTGCGTACCAGCGCGCCGTCCTTGCCCTCCGGCCGAAGGTTCGCGTCCACCTCCCAGAGCGGCGGCTCGACCGCGAGCTCGTGGATGGCGCGCATCGTGTCCATGGCGAGTCGCGTGGCGATCTCGACGGCTCTCTCGTCAGTCGAGGTCGGATGCCGCTTCCGCTCCGGCGACGAAGATCACGTCGACGTCGCTCAGGTAGTTGAGCTCTCGCGCCCCTGCCTTGCCCATGCCGATGATCGCGAGCCGGGTGGATGCAACCTCCTCCGCCGGGAATCGGCTCGCCCGTCGCGCGAGCGCGAGCGCGGCATCCAGGGCGGCGGCGGCCAGGTCGGCCAGCGAGGCGGCCACCTGGTCGACCACGGCGATCCCGTCCGCCTGCTCGAGGTCCCAGGCCGCGAGCGGCAAGCAGCTCGCGCCGGTATGCCACCCGCATCGCGTTCCAGCCGTCCTCGCCGCTGAGGCCGTCGACCGCGGCGAGGAGCGCCGCTCGCATGGCGGCCGGATCGCCTGGCCCGCGCAACGGTGCGCGCAGCACGCCGAGCTGCTCCGGGTGGTGCGCGAGGAAGTCGGCCAGTCCCGAGGATGCGCCCAGCACGCGCAGGAGCCGCAGCGAGGCGTCGTCATCGGCGAGGAGGGGCGCGACGGCATCCGGAGCGGAGTCGATCAGACCGCCCAGCAGTCGCAGGGCCTGATCAGGGTCAGCCACCAGGGCGAACAATCGCACGCGTTCGGGCGGCACCACGCTCGAGGCCGGCTCCTGCCGCATCGAGATCGGCAAAACCCAGCCGAGCCAGCTCGGTCAGAGTCGTCGTCGCCCTCGTCGTCGCCCTCGTCATCGCGTCACGCTTCGCACCCGGCCGCCCGATGGTGGACGGTGCCTTACAGGATCTCCAGGTTGCTCGTCAGCTCGAACGGCGTGACCTGGGCGCGGTAGCCCGCCCACTCGCGCCGCTTGTTCAGCAGCACGTACTCGTAGACCTGCTCGCCGAGGGTGTCGGCGACGAGCTCGCTCTCTTCCATGAGCACGAGCGCCGCGTCGAGGCTCGGCAGGAAGCCCGTCGTAGCCCAGCGCGCGGCGTTCGGCGTCGCTCATCGCCCAGACGTCGCCTTCTGCCTCGGGAGGCAGCTCGTAGCCCTCCTCGATGCCCTTGAGACCGGCCGCCAGCAGCAGCGAGAACGCGAGGTAGGGGTTCGCCGCCGAGTCGATGCGCGCGGTACTCGACGCGCGCGCTGTTGCCCTTGCCCGGCTTGTAGAGCGGCACCCGCACCAGCGCCGAGCGGTTGTTGTGACCCCAGGTCAGGTAGCTGGGCGCCTCGTCGCCGCCCCAGAGCCGCTTGTACGAGTTGACGAACTGGTTGGTGACCGCGGTGATCTCGGGCGCGTGCTTCAGAAGCCCGGCGACGAACTGCCGACCGATCGTCGACAGCTGGTACTGCCCCGCCGGGTCGAAGAACGCGTTGGTGTCGCCTTCGAACAGCGACATGTGGGTGTGCATGCCCGATCCGGGCTGACCCGAGATCGGCTTGGGCATGAACGTCGCATAGACGCCCTGCTCGATCGCCACCTCTTTGATCACGGTGCGGAACGTCATGATGTTGTCGGCCATCGTCAGCGCGTCGGCGTAGCGCAGGTCGATCTCGTTCTGCCCGGGGCCCGCCTCGTGGTGGCTGAACTCCACCGAGATGCCGAGGTCTTCGAGCATCCGCACCGAGCGGCGGCGGAAGTCGTGCGCCGTGCCACCCGGCACGTTGTCGAAGTAGCCGGCCGAGTCGACGGGCTGGGCGGACCGTTCTCCAGCTTGCTCGACTTGAGCAGGTAGAACTCGATCTCGGGATGCGTGTAGAACGTGAATCCGCGGTCGGCGGCCTTCGCGAGCGTGCGCTTGAGCACGTTGCGCGGGTCGGCCGCCGCGGGCTGCCCGTCGGGGGTCGTGATGTCGCAGAACATGCGCGCGGTCGGATCGATCTCGCCGCGCCACGGCAGGATCTGGAAGGTCGTCGGGTCGGGATGCGCGAGCACGTCCGCCTCGTACGAGCGGGTCAGGCCCTCGATCGCCGAGCCGTCGAAGCCGACGCCTTCGCTGAACGCGCCCTCGACCTCGGCGGGAGCCAGCGCGACCGACTTGAGCGTGCCCACCACGTCGGTGAACCACAGCCGCACGAACTTGACGCCGCGCTCCTCGATGGTGCGAAGAACGAAGTCACGCTGCTTGTCCACAGTGTCCTCTCCTGGCGCCTTCCGACGTTCCGACTGCACGTTCTAGGCTACCGGTATGCCCGCGCCGACCCACGACGCGGATCGGGTGGCCCAGCAGCACGGCGTCGGCTGGCGGATCGGCTGGACCCTCGCCGGGTTCGCGCCGCTCCTCGCGGTGTCTGCGGTTCACCTCGCGACGAAGTTCGCGGCCCCTTCCCGGCTCGAGACCGTCACGAAGGGCCTCGAGATGCCGTCCCTCGCCATCAGCCTCGGCGGGGTGCTGCTCACCACCCGGCGCAAGCCCCGTGCGGCGGTCGTCGCGCTGCTGTTCATCGGTCTCGCCCTGTCGTGGCTCGGCGACGTCGCCCTCACGGTCGATCTGGCGGCCGGGCTGGGGTTCTTCCTGCTGGCGCACCTGGTCTACATCGCGATGTTCCAGCTCGCATTCCCCCGACGGCGGCCCTCCTGGTGGGCGTTGCTGGCGATCCCGTGGTTTCTCGCGCTCGTCGTGCTGGTGGGACCGTACCTGGGACGGATGCTGCCCTCGGTCGTCCTCTACAGTGCGATCCTCGGCGTGATGGCCGGCTGGTCGACCCGCGGAACACGGCTGACGGTCGGCGGCGCGCTGCTGTTCGTCGCATCCGACACCCTCCTGGCCTTCCGCACCTTCACGCCTCGACTGCAGGAGCCGCTCTGGAGGCTCCCGGTGATGGCCAGCTATCTGGCGGCTCAGGCGCTCATCGGGCTGGGCATCCTGCGCGCCGGGGAGGCGTCGGGCGACGGTCAGGAGCGAGTCATCCGCACCTCGGGCAGGCCCGTATCGTCGTCCATCGTCTCCTGGCCGTCGAGGGCGAATCCGCACCCCTCGTAGAACGCGATCGCCCTGAGGTTCGCGGTGAACACCCACAACACCGCGGGGGCATCGCCCAGCAACTCGGCGACCATCCGTGGGCCGAGCCCCCTCCCGCGCATGCCCCGAGCGACATACAACGAGTTGAGCTCGAGCAGCGGTCCGGGCCGCTCGTCGTCGCGCGGCGAACAACTGGCCACCCCGACCAATCCGCCGATGCCGCCGTCAGCCGTCTCGGCGAGCAGGATGCTGCGGCGGCCGATCCTGTCGGCCCATCGCAGCTCACGATCGGCGACGGTGGTGCGCTGCAGGTACGCCGCGGGGACGATCCCTGCGTACGCCTCGTTCCACACCGCTGTCTGGAAGGCCGCGATCGCGAACACGTCGGCGTAGCCGGCATGCCGAGTGCGGATCGCGGTCTCCATGCCCCGACGTTAGCGGGAGCCTAGACTGACCGGCATGGCAGACGCAGTCGTCAAACGAGTCCGCACCCGGCACTTTCAGAACGCGAAAGACCAGGGCATCAAGATCACCGGACTCACCAGTTACGACATGCTGACGGCGGCCATCTTCGACCGCGCAGGTATCGACTTCCTGCTGGTCGGCGACTCGGCGGGCAACAACGTCTTCGGATATGACACCACTCTCCCGGTCACCCTCGACCAGTTGATCCCGCTGACACGAGCGGTTGCCGGGGCCGTCAAGCGCGCCTTCGTCATCGGCGACATGCCGTTCGGCTCCTACGAGACCGGCCCGGACGAGGCGCTGCACTCGGCGTTCCGCTTCATGAAAGAGACCGGCGCGCACGCGGTCAAGCTCGAGGGCGGGGTGCGCAGTGCCGAGCAGATCCGCCGTATCGTGTCGGCGGGCATCCCGGTGATGGGACACATCGGCTTCACCCCGCAGAGCGAGCACCAGCTCGGCGGTCACGTCATCCAAGGGCGAGGCGCAGGTGTCGAGCAGCTTCTCGCCGACGCGCACGCGGTCGAAGACGCCGGCGCCTTCGCCGTCGTGCTCGAGATGGTGCCTGCCGACGCGGCGAGGCGTGTGACCGAGGAGCTGAAGATCCCGACCATCAGCGTCGGTGCCGGCCCGCACACGACCGGTCAGCTGCTGGTCTGGACGGACTGGGCCGGACTGACCCAGGGGCGCATCCCGAGCTTCGTGAAGCAGTACGCGGATCTGGCCCAGGTGCTGACGGATGCCGCGAAGGCGTGGACCGCCGATGTCAACTCGGGCGCGTACCCCGATGAGGCGCACAGCTTCTAGGGCTGACGGCGCGCGTCAGGGGGCGGCGGAGTCGACCAGGTCTCGCGCCGCGGCAGGCAGAGGCGGCAGGGGTCGTGGCTGCACGTGGTGCGTCCATTCCTCACCGGTCCACCACCGCACGTCGGCGGGCTCATCCGGGTCGGTGTACCAGCCAGCCGGAACCGCGTCGTTCACGGCGCTCATCCGAGTGCGTGATGGGTCAGGAGCCGGAGCATGACGATCCAGCCCGCCGCGACGAGGATGCCCATCGACCCGAGGATGATGCCCAGCCGCGCGCGCTCCCTGCCATCGACCTCGTAGCCCAGCGAGGTGAGCCTGCGGTCACGCCGCAGCGCCATCACCCCGAAGACGAAGGCCAGCACGGTCGGCGCCAGCAGGGCGTTCGCCAGAACGGCGACGATGCCCCAGACCAATGAGCGGTTCGCCCAACTCGACCCGGGCGGCACCAGGCGACTGGCTTCGACCCAGTCCTCCTCCGGTGGCTGGCCGATCGGCAGGGCCTGGACGTGCTTCGTCCACTCCTCGCCGTCCCACCAGCGCGCCTGACGGCCCCCGGTCGGATCGGAGTACCACCCCGGCGCAACCGGCTCCGGTGCGCCACTCAACGCATGGATCGACATTGCATCACCCCCCAGCTTGCAAGTCATGACCATTGTGGCCGACAGGCGACCCCGTTGTTGACCCCCCGAAGGGTTGTCGGCAAGGTGGAGGACTCCACGTCATACGCTGTCGGCATGGCGCACTACTACGTGGGCATGTCGGGGTGGACCTATGCGCCGTGGCGCGGCGACTTCTACCCGAAGGGGCTGCGCCAGGCCGACGAACTGGCCTATGCCTCTGAGCACGTCACGTCGATCGAGCTGAACGGCTCGTTCTATTCGCTGCAGAAACCGACCAGCTGGCAGAAGTGGCGCGACAGCACGCCAGACGGATTCGTCTTCTCGGTCAAGGCTCCGCGGTTCATCACGCACATCAAGCGGCTGGATGACGTCGCCGAGCCGCTTGCGAACTTCTTCGCTTCGGGCATCCTGGCCCTCGGCGCCAAGCTCGGCCCGATCCTGTGGCAGCTCCCGCCCAACCTCGACTTCGACCCCGAGAAGCTGGAGCCCTTTCTGAGCCTGCTTCCCCGCACAACGGGCGAGGGGGTCGAGCTCGCGACGAAGCGCGGCGAGCGGATGCGGGGCAAGGAACACCTCGAGACCGACGCCGACCGCCCGGTGCGGCACGCGATGGAGGTGCGCAACGACAGCTTCGACGACCCGGACTTCGCGGCCATACTCGAGCGCCACAACGTCGCGACCGTGCTCGGCGACAGCGCCGGGCGCTGGCCCAAGCTCGACTGGGTGACAGCCGATTTCGCCTATGCGCGGCTGCACGGCGACAAGGAGCTCTACACGAGCGGGTATGACGCGGCCGGCATCGAGCACTGGCAGGAGTGGGTGCTCGACCACCTCGACCACGACCGCGACACGTACGTGTATTTCGACAACGACCAGAAGGTGCGCGCGCCGTACGACGCGATGGCTCTGCTCGAAAGCCTCAGAAGCTAGTCGTCGGGCTCAGTCGTCGTCGGGCTCAGTCGTCGTCGCCCTCGGCCGCGTCCTCCGCGGCCCAGGCGCGGGCGCGCTCCTGCGCGATCTCGGGGGCGCGCGCCGCGTCCTCCCGGGTGGCGTACGGGCCGTCGCGGTCCGAGCCGAGCGATTGCGGGCCCTCTTCGACCTCGCCGGTCTTGTGGTTGTACCACCACTGCGTCATGCCGCCAGCCTAAGCCTCCCTCCGGAGGCATCCTAGAATCGGAGCATGCCCAGGGATGCGAATGGTCACCTCCTCCCCGGGCGGATCTCCCCCGCGCGTCAGGTGCCGGCGAGCATCGAGCGGCCGGAGTACGTCGGCAAAAGCGGCCCTCGCCCCTTCGACGGCGACGACCGGTACGGCGCCTCGGAGATCGAGCGGATCCGGGCAAGCGGCCGCATCGCGGCTCAAGCCCTCGAGGCGGTCGCCGCCGCCATCCGGCCAGGAGTCACCACCGATGAGCTCGACGCGATCGGCCACGACTTCCTGATCGGCCACGACGCCTATCCCTCCACCCTCGGTTATCGCGGCTATCGCAAGTCGATCTGCACCTCGATCAACGAATGTGTCTGCCATGGCATCCCCGACGACACCGTGCTGCTCGACGGCGACATCATCAACATCGACATCACCGCGTACCACGACGGGATGCACGGAGACCTCAACGGCACCTTCGGCGTCGGCGACGTCAGCCTCGAGGCGGCGAACCTGATCACTCGTACGCGCGAGGCGCTCGATCGCGGGATCAAAGCCGTGGCCCCTGGCCGCGAGGTCAACGTCATCGGCCGAGCCATCGAGAGCTACGCGCGCCGATTCGGCTACGGCGTGGTGAAGGACTACACCGGACACGGCGTGGGGTCGGAGTTCCACTCCGGCCTGGTGATCCCGCACTACGACGCGTCACCCGACTACGCCACCCTGATGGAGCCCGGGATGGTTTTCACGATCGAGCCGATGTTGACCATCGGCACGCCCGAGCATCCCGGCACCGACCAGTGGGACGAGTGGGCGGACGGCTGGACCGTCGTCACTCGCGACCTCAGCCTCACCGCACAGTTCGAGCACACGATGGTGGTCACGGAGCGTGGCGCCGAGATCCTCACCCTTCCGTAGGCGAAGCTGGTGCCATGAGTCCCTCCCTCGCGATCGGCATCGACATCGGCGGCACCGGGATCAAGGGCAGCATCGTCGATCTCGACACGGGCGAACTGGTCACCGATCGGGTCAAGGTCCCCACGCCGGAAGGCGGCAAACCAGACGACATCGTCCATGAGGTCGTCACGATGATCGACGGATTCGGCTCCGCGGCCGAAGGGCTGCCGGTCGGCGTCTGCTTTCCCGCCATCATCCTCGACGGCCGCACCATGTCGGCGGCCAATGTTTCGAAGAAGTGGGTCGGGCTCGAAGCCGAGAAGCTCTTCGAGAAGGCGCTCAAGCGCGACATCGTCTTCATCAACGACGCGGACGCCGCGGCGGTCGCCGAGGCGCGCTACGGGGCGGCCAAGGGGGTCCATGGCCTGGTGATCCTCTCCACGCTCGGCACCGGGATCGGCAGCGGACTGCTCTTCGACGGCGTGCTGATCCCGAACGCCGAGTTGGGGCACCTCGAGATCGACGGCAAGGATGCCGAATCGCGGGCCGCCTATTCGGCGAAGGAGCGCGAGGATCTCAGCTGGAAAGACTGGGCCAAGCGACTTCAGCGCTATTACGAGACGCTCGACTTCCTGTTCTCGCCCGAACTCATCGTCGTCGGCGGCGGGGTCTCGAAGCAGTACCAGGAGTTCCTGCCGCTGCTCGAGCTGCGCCCCAGGATCGAGCCCGCCGCGCTGCGCAACAACGCCGGCATCCTGGGCGCGGCCTCGACGACGCAGACATCGCAGACGGCGCGTTAGGGTTTCGCACCGCCCCGTTAGGGAGTCGTAAGTCTCGACCCACGGAGCAGGGCCAGGGTGTTGATTGTCTCCGTGGCGTTCGCCGCAGCGCATCTGCACGCGCTTGAACGGATGGAGTTCCCCGTGCTCGACATCGTCTACGTCGCCGCGATCCTCGCGGTGGCAGCCGTCGTCCTCCTCGTCGCGAAGGGGGTCGAGAAGCTGTGATCGTGTTCTCGATCATCGCCGGGGTCCTCGCGATCGCGGCGATCGGCTACGTCATCGTGGCCCTGGTCCGTCCGGAGCGCTTCTGATGGCGCCAGTCGCAACCGAGTGGCTGCTCTTCGCCGGGGAGATGGCGACGCTGATCGTCCTCCTCGGGGTGTGCCACGTGTTCCTGGGGGACTACATGGCCCGGGTCTACACCGGGACGAAGCACCTGAAGGTCGAGCGCGGCTTCTACCGTCTCATCGGTGCCAATGGCGACAGCGAGCAGAGCTGGGGCGCCTACCTGCGCTCGGTGCTGGCGTTTTCGGTCATCGGGGTGCTCATCGTCTACCTCTTCCAGCGCATCCAGACTTGGCTCCCCTGGGCGTTGGGCCTGCCGCAGCCGAGTGAACCGCTGTCGTTCAACACGGCGATCTCGTTCGTGAGCAACACGAACTGGCAGTCGTACTCCCCCGACACCACGCTCGGCTATTCGGTGCAGCTCGCCGCGCTCGCCGTTCAGAACTTCGTGTCGGCAGCGGTCGGGATCGCGGTCGCCATTGCACTCGTGCGCGGCCTCTCGCGCCGCCACACCGGCACCATCGGCAACTTCTGGGTCGACCTGACCCGCGGCGTGCTGCGGATCCTGCTGCCGATCTCGGTCGTCGCCGCGGTCATTCTGATCGCGGGCGGCGTCATTCAGAACTTCGCGGGCTTCCAGCACGTGACGACGATCACCGGTTCGACTGCCACGATTCCCGGCGGCCCGGTCGCATCCCAGGAGGCGATCAAGGAGCTCGGCACCAACGGCGGCGGCTTCTTCAACGCCAACTCCTCCCACCCGTTTGAGAACCCGAGCGCGTGGACCAGCCTGTTCGAGATCTTCCTGCTCCTGGTGATCCCGTTCAGCCTGCCGCGCACCTTCGGCAAGATGGTCGGCGACCGCCGTCAGGGCATCGCGATCGTCGCGACCATGGGGATCTTCTGGCTGGCCTCGAATGTGCTGCTGGCCTGGGCGGAGCTCAGCGCATCCGGAACCGCTCCGCAACTCGCCGGTGGAGCGATGGAGGGCAAGGAGGACCGGTTCGGGATCGTCGCCTCGACGATCTTCGGCTCCTCGACGACCCTCACCTCCACCGGCGCTGTCAACTCGATGCACGACAGCTACACGGCGCTCGGCGGCGCGGTGACCCTCTCGGACATGATGCTCGGCGAGGTCGCCCCTGGCGGGGTCGGCGCGGGCATGTACGGCATCCTGGTGCTCGCGATCATCGCGGTCTTCGTCGCCGGCCTGATGGTCGGACGCACCCCCGAGTACCTCGGCAAGAAGATCGGGCCGCGCGAGATGAAGCTCGCGAGCCTGTACATCTTGACCACGCCTGCACTCGTGCTTCTCGGCACCGGGCTGAGCTTCGCCATTCCCGCGGTGCGGGCCGATCTCGAGAAGACGTCGATCTGGAACCCCGGGTCGCACGGCTTCAGCGAAGTCCTCTACGCCTTCACCTCGGCCGCCAACAACAACGGATCGGCGTTCGCCGGAATCACCGCCAACACCCCCTGGCTGGACACGGCGCTCGGCGTCGCGATGTTCCTCGGCCGATTCCTGCCGATCCTGTTCGTTCTGGCGCTCGCCGGCTCGCTCGCTCAGCAGGACAAGGTCCCGGTCACCGCCGGAACCCTGCCCACTCATCGTCCGCAGTTCGTCGGACTGCTGATCGGCACCACCCTGCTGGTGACGGCACTCACCTATTTCCCCGTTCTCGCGCTGGGTCCCCTGGCGGAAGGGCTGAAGTAACCCATGACCACGCTCACTCCTGTCGAGAACCCCGCTCCGCCGCGCACGCCGCGGTCGGGAGCCCTGTCGCGCGGCCTTCTGGCCGAGGCGCTGCCCGGCACCTTCCGCAAGCTCGACCCGCGGCTGATGTGGCGCAACCCCGTCATGTTCGTGGTCGAGGTGGGAGCCCTGCTCACCACCGCGTACGCGATCGCCGAGCCGTTCCTCGGCGACCAGGCCGCCGGCGCGGCCCGGCTGGCGCCGAGTTTCAGCGCCGGCATCGCGATCTGGCTCTGGATCACCGTGCTGTTCGCCAATCTCGCCGAAGCGGTCGCCGAGGGCCGCGGAAAGGCCCAGGCGCAGTCGCTGCGGTCCACCCGCACCTCCACGCTCGCCCACCGCGTCACCGCATACGACGAGAAGGGCGATCCGGATGCCCTGAAGGCCGAATCCGCCGATGTCGCGTCGGCCGATCTTCGGCTCGGCGACATCGTGATCGTCACAGCCGGTGAGGTGATCCCCGGCGACGGCGACATCATCGCGGGAATCGCGAGTGTCGATGAGTCGGCGATCACCGGCGAATCGGCGCCCGTCGTGCGCGAGCACGGCGGCGACCGCAGCGCCGTCACCGGCGGCACCCGAGTGCTCAGCGACCGGATCGTGGTGAAGATCACCTCGAAGCCCGGTGAGACCTTCGTCGACCGGATGATCCGCCTGGTCGAGGGCGCGTCGCGCCAGAAGACCCCGAACGAGATCGCGCTGAACATCCTGCTGGCGAGCCTGACGATCGTCTTCCTGGTCGTGGTGCTGACGCTCAACCCGATGGCCGCATACCTCGGCGGGGACACGTCCCTCGTGATCCTGATCGCGTTGCTCGTGTGCCTCATCCCGACCACGATCGGGGCGCTGCTCAGCGCGATCGGGATCGCCGGCATGGACCGCCTGGTGCAGCACAACGTGCTCGCCATGTCGGGCCGAGCGGTCGAAGCGGCCGGCGACGTCACCACGCTGCTGCTCGACAAGACCGGCACGATCACCTACGGCAACCGCCAGGCCTCGGAGTTCGTGACGGTCGGAACGACGTCAGCTGCCGAACTCGCCGACGTGGCCAGGCTCTCATCGCTTGCCGACCCGACGCCCGAGGGCACCTCCGTGGTGACGCTCGCCGGCGCGCTGGAGCATGGAGCGAAGGCCATTTCTGGCCTTCGCCGCGACGCCAGCGCTGAGGGCCGTCTCGGCCCTCAGTTCGACCTGCCGACGGGCGCAACTTTCGTGCCGTTCACCGCGCAGACCCGGATGAGCGGTCTCGACCTGGCCGATGGATCCCAGGTGCGCAAGGGCGCAGGATCCATGGTCGCGCAGTGGGTCGGCACGGTCCCCGCGCCCGTGCAGAAGCAACTGGATGACGCGGTCACCGCCATCTCGCAATCCGGAGGCACCCCGCTCGTCGTGGCCAGCAAGGATGCGAAGGGCGTCGGCACGGTGCTCGGCGTCATCCACCTCAAGGATGTCGTCAAGACCGGCCTGCGCGAGCGCTTCGCCGAGCTGCGCGCCATGGGCATCAAGACCGTGATGATCACGGGCGACAACCCGCTCACGGCGAAGGCGATCGCCGAGGAGGCGGGGGTCGATGACTTCCTCGCAGAAGCCACTCCCGAAGACAAGATGGCGTACATCAAGCAGGAGCAGGAGGGCGGCAACCTCGTCGCGATGACCGGCGACGGCACGAACGACGCCCCCGCGCTCGCCCAGGCGGACGTCGGCGTCGCGATGAACACCGGCACGTCGGCCGCGAAAGAGGCCGGCAACATGGTCGACTTGGACTCGGACCCGACCAAGCTGATCGACATCGTCCGGATCGGCAAGCAGCTGCTCATCACCCGCGGTTCCTTGACGACCTTCTCGATCGCCAACGATGTCGCGAAGTACTTCGCGATCATCCCGGCCATGTTCGCCGGCGTGTTCCCCGGGCTGGCCGTGCTCAACATCATGGGGTTGCACTCGTCGGCGTCCGCGATCCTCTCGGCGATCATCTTCAACGCGCTGGTGATCGCGGCGCTCATCCCGCTGGCGCTCCGCGGCGTCAACTACCGACCGCGGCCGGCCGCCAGCATTCTCAGCCGGAACCTGCTGATCTACGGCCTCGGCGGCATCATCGCGCCGTTCATCGGGATCAAGATCATCGACCTCATCGTCACGCTCATTCCGGGCTTCTAGGAAAGAAGGACTGTTCGCATGAAGCTCTCCCGTCAAGCGTGGGTGTCCATCCGCGCGATGATCGTCTTCACCGTCGTGCTCGGCATCCTGTATCCGACTGCGATCTGGGTGATCGGGCTGGCGATGCCGTCGCAGTCCAACGGATCGCTCGTCCGTCAGAACGGGCAGGTGGTGGGCTCGTCGCTCATCGGCCAGTCGTTCACCGACACGAAGGGCACCGCGCTGCCGCAGTGGTTCCAGTCGCGGCCCTCTGCTGCGGGCTCCGGCTACGACGGCGCCGCGTCCGGCGGGTCGAACTACGGCCCCGAGAACAAGGACCTGATCACGGCCATCAAGGCCCGCCAGGCAGCCATCGAGAAGAGCGACGGGGTGACGGTCGACCAGATCCCGGCGGATGCCGTCACGGCATCCGCGTCCGGCCTCGACCCCGACATCAGCGAGGCCTACGCGCTGATCCAGGTGGACAGAGTGGCTCGCGCCCGCGGACTGTCGGCAGACGCGGTGCGCGCACTCGTGGAGGCGCACGTCGACGGCCGGCCGCTCGGCTACCTCGGCGAACCCACCGTCAACGTGCTGCAGCTCAACCTGGCGCTCGCGGCGTTGAGGCCCTGAGCCGCCGTCCGTCGAATACGCGAGACTTGCTGTCATGACCACGGGTCGCCTGCGGGTGATGCTCGGCGCCGCCCCGGGCGTCGGCAAGACCTTCGCGATGCTCGAGGAGGGCAGGCGGCTGTTCTCCGAGGGCAAGGACGTGGTCGTCGCCGTGGTCGAGACCCACGGCCGCGCCGCCACCTCGGCGCTGGTCGAAGGGCTGGAGGTGATCCCCCGTCGCACGGTCGAGCATCGCGGGGTGACGCTGGACGAAATGGACCTGGATGCCGTGATCGCGAGGCATCCCGACATCGCCCTGGTCGACGAGCTGGCCCACACCAACGCGCCCGGATCGCAGCACGCCAAGCGCTGGGAGGACGTACGCGCCATCCTCGACGCCGGCATCAACGTGATCTCGACGGTGAACATCCAGCACATCGAGTCGCTCAACGACGTCGTGCAGCAGATCACCGGAGTGCCGCAGCGCGAGACGATCCCCGATTCGGTGCTGAGAAGCGCCGACCAGATCGAGTTGATCGACCTCACGCCGCAGTCGTTGCGCGATCGGCTCTCGCAGGGGCTCGTCTATCCGGCAGCCAGAGTCGATGCCGCCCTGAGCAACTATTTCCGCATCGGCAACCTGACCGCCCTGCGCGAACTCGCCCTGCTCTGGCTGGCAGACGAGGTGGACACCGCGCTGCGGGCCTACCGCGAAGAGCAGGGGATCAAGACCTCGTGGGAGGCCAGGGAAAGGATCGTGGTGGCCCTGACCGGCGGTCCGGAAGGCGACACGCTGCTGCGCCGAGGCGCGCGTATCGCGCAGCGGTCGGGCGGTGGGCAGCTGTTCGCGGTGCACGTGACGAGCCCCGACGGTCTCGCCGGAGGCGATTCGCGCATCCTGGCTGAGCAGCGCGCGCTGGTCGACACGCTCGGCGGCAGCTTCCATCAGCTGGTGGCCGAACAGGTGCCGTCGGCCCTCGTGGACTTCGCACGCAGCGTCAACGCGACGCAGCTCGTCATCGGCGTCAGCCGGCGCAGCCGCCTGCAGACCTTCTTCGGCGGCGCAGGCACCTCGTCGAACGTCGTCCGGCTCTCGGGCGACATCGACGTGCACATCGTCTCGCACTCCGAGGCGGGAAAACTGCAGCTGCCTTCCGTGGGCGGGGCGCTCTCGGCCCGCCGCCGCATCGTCGGCCTCGTGGTCGGCGTCGTCGCGCTTCCGCTGCTCACGCTTCTGCTTTCCCTGTTCCGCAGCGCCCAGGCGCTGCCGACCGACGTGCTGATGTTCCAACTGCTGATCGTGGTCGTCGCCCTGGTCGGCGGCATCTGGCCCGCCCTGTTCGCCGCGGTGGTCGCGGGGTTCCTGCTCGACTTCTATTTCGTCCCACCGCTGTACCTGATCCGGATCGCCGATCCCCTGCACGCTCTCGCGCTGGTGATCTTCGTGGTCGTCGCCGCGCTCGTGAGCCTCGTCGTCGACCAGGCGGCGCGGCGCGCCAGACTCGCGGCACGCGCTTCAGCCGAGGCCGAAGTGCTCGTCGCCGTCGCGGGAGGGGTTCTTCAAGGCGGCGACGCACTGCAGGTGCTGGTCTCGCGTCTGCGGGAGAGTTTCGGAATGGCGAGCGTCGTTCTGCGGCAAGGCGACGAAACGGTGGCAGTCTCGGTCGATCCCGAGTCGGCTGCCTCGAACGCCGAGCACACCGTCCTGCCCCTGGGCGAGAACGCGAGGATCGAGCTGACCGGTCCTGCGCTGGAGCCCTCCGACCGGCGCATCCTGGGAGCGTTCGTCTCCCAGCTGGAATCCGCGCTCGTTCAACGCCGGCTCGCGAACGAGGCCGCGGGCGCGAAACCGCTGGCCGAGGCGGATCGCCTGCGCAGCGCGCTGCTGGCCGCGGTCAGTCACGATCTGCGCCGACCGCTCGCCTCGGCGACGGCCGCGGTCAGCTCGCTGCGCTCCCCCGATCTCAAGCTCAGCCGCGCGGACCGGGCGGAGCTGCTCGCCACCGCCGACGAGAGCTTGATCGCGCTGGGCGCCCTGGTCACCGACCTGCTCGATGTGACCCGGCTGCAGGCGGGAGCCGTGGGCGTCGCCCTGCGGCCGGTCGCGCTCGACGACGTCGTCGGCGGAGCACTTGACGAGCTCCGGCTGGCGCCCGGGCAGGTCACCCTCGACCTCTCCGCCGTGCCGATGGTCGAAGCGGATGCCGCGCTCCTGCAGCGCGCGGTCGTCAATCTGCTGACCAACGCGATCCGGTTCGCGCCAGCGGGCTCGCCCCCCGCCCTCGCGACCAGCCAGTTCGGGGACCGCGTTCAGCTACGGGTCATTGACCGCGGTCCCGGCATCCCGAGCGACAAGCTCGATGACATCTTCGTGCCGTTCCAGCGCCTCGGCGATGTTGACAACTCCGCAGGGATCGGGCTGGGCCTCTCGCTCTCGAAGGGCTTCGTCGAGGCGATGGGCGGGAGCCTCGAGGCCGAAGACACCCCGGGCGGAGGGCTCACGATGGTGATCGAGCTGCCGGTCGTGCACGCGTCGCGGTCGTTGCCGGTCGTCGAGCAAAGCCCTGTGAAGCGCAGTGGCGAGGAGCCGTCGTGAGGATCCTCATCGCCGACGACGACCCGCAGATCCTGCGTGCATTGCGCATCACGCTCGCGGCGCGCGGCTATGAGGTGGTCACCGCGCACGACGGCACGTCCGCTTTGGATGCCGCGACCTCGACCCATCCGGACATCATCGTGCTCGATCTCGGCATGCCCGGTCTGACGGGGGTGCAGGTGATCGAGGCCGTTCGCGGATGGAGCCAAGTGCCCATCCTCGTAGTGTCCGGCCGCAGCGGCTCCTGGGACAAAGTGGAGGCCCTGGATGCCGGCGCCGACGACTACGTGACGAAGCCGTTCGCGGCCGACGAGCTGCTGGCGCGCATCCGGGCGCTGGGCCGCCGCACGCCCTCGGCGGTCGGCGAGCCGGTGGTGTCGTTCGGAGACGTCACGGTGGATCTCTCGGCGCGCGTCGTCACCCGCAACGGGTCGCCGGTGCGGCTCACCCCCACGGAGTGGCGCCTCCTCGAGGTGCTGGTGCGCAATCCTGGTCGCCTGGTCACGCGCGAGACGCTGCTGACCGAGGTCTGGGGGCCCCAGTACACCAGCGACACCGGCTACCTGCGGCTGTACCTCTCTCAGCTGCGCAAGAAGCTGGAGGTCGAATCGTCGGCACCGAAGCATCTCGTGACCGAGGCCGGCATGGGGTACCGCTTCGTGCCCGACGCGACCGCGGCGGACACCTAGACCCGGCGGTACTGCCCGACCATCGGGCAGTCGAAGGTCGCGAGGCCGGAGTAGAGCCCGATCTCGCGCAAGTAGGTGAGTACGATCACGTACGCGCGCCGCAGCGACGTCTCGGTGTATGGGATGCCCTCGCGAGCGCAGACCTCGCGCACGAGCGTGCGCGTGCGGCGCAGATGCGGGCGCGCCATGCTCGGGAACAGGTGGTGCTCGATCTGGAAGTTCAGGCCGCCCATGAACGCTGTCATCCAGGCGCCGCCCTTCACATTGCGTCCGGTGAGCACCTGCTTGCTGAGGAAGTCGAGTTTCGCGCCCTCGGGCACGACCTCCATGCCGATGTGGTTCGGTGCGAAAGACGCACCCATGTAGACGCCGAATACGGCGAGCTGCACGCCGAGGAAGGCGAACGCCATTCCCACCGGGAGCACCCAGAAGACGGCGCCGACGACGATGGCCATCCGGGCCAGGATGAGCGCGATCTCGAGCGCGCGGCCATCCACCTTGCCGCGCCCGAAGATGTGGCCGAACGATTTCACGTGCAGGTTGACGCCTTCGAACAGCAGGAACGGGAAGAACAGGGCGGCCTGGTGGCGCGTGATCAGGGCACGCAGTCCGCGCGCCGACGCCGCATCCTGCTCGATGAACGAGATGACGTCGATGTCGAGGTCGGGGTCTTTGCCGATCGTGTTCGGGTTCGCGTGGTGGCGGGTGTGCTTGTTCATCCACCACGAGTAGCTCATGCCGACAACACCGGACGCCAAAGCGCGACCGGCTCGGTCATTGGCGCGGCCCGAGGTGAAGACCTGGCGGTGGGACGCCTCATGCCCGAGGAACGCGAACTGGGTGAAGATGATGCCCAGCGCGCCCGCGATGATCAGCTGCAGCCAAGACTGGCCCAGCATCACGAAACCGGTGATCGCACCGCCGAGCGCCACGACGAGGGTGGCGAACACGCTGTAGTAGAAGACCCGGCTCCGCTCCAGCAGCCCCGCGGCCCGAATGGCGCCCAGCAGACCCGAGTACGAGCTGATCGGCGTCGGCGCGTCCGCCGCGCGTCGAGTCGTCGTGCGAACGGCACCGAGTGACGAAGTAGGAGACATGGGGCCTCGAGAAATCCGATGTACGACTTCTCAGCCGGAGGAACGAGCGAATGCTCTAGATGCTCGAGAGTAACGCGCGCACCTGTGCGTCGACCACGAAACACCCCTCGGCGCGCCAGAACCCCTGATCTCGCTTGTATTTCGGTTCGATGAAATCTTACGTAAGCACCCTCGCAAGGGTCGTTGCATGCTATACGGTTGCCAACTAGTTGTTGTGTTGCGCAGGTAAGTGACATGAACTCCGCCGCCGGCGGCGTCCGTGTCATGCATGAGCGGATCAAAGACACCGCGACGATCCGCTCCGAACGACGGAGCTGAGCAGTAGAGAAAGCAGTACAAGAATGCCCACTGGAACCGTGAAGTGGTTCAACGCCGAAAAGGGTTTCGGCTTCATCACCCCCGACGACGGATCGCAGGATCTGTTCGCCCACTACTCCGCCATCGAGGCGTCGGGTTACCGCAGCCTCGAAGAGGGACAGCGCGTTGAGTTCGAGGTGACCCAGGGCCAGAAGGGCCCTCAGGCCGCCGCGATCAAGCTCGCCTAGTCCAGAGCCTTCATGCAGAAGCGCCGTCCGGTTCACCGGGCGGCGCTTCTCTGCACGCCGGCCCCCGCGTCAGGTGAGGCTTCCCTCGCTGGCGGCACCGGGTTCGCGGTGATTGGCTGGCATCCATGAGCGCGCAAGCCACTCCTGACGCCGACACGCACGACGAACCGCACGGCGCCGGCGTCGCGAGCCGGCTGAACTGGCTGCGCGCCGGAGTGCTCGGCGCGAACGACGGCATCGTGTCGGTCGCCGCGATCGTCGTCGGCGTCGCCGGCGCCACGCCGAACCTGCCTGCGATCGCAACCGCCGGCCTCGCCGGCCTCGTCGGGGGCGCGATCTCGATGGCTCTCGGCGAATACGTCTCGGTGAGCAGCTCCCGGGACACCACCCGCGCCCTGATCGCCAAAGAGACCGCCGAGTTGCGCGACTATCCCGAGCAGGAGCTGCAGGAGCTCGCCGAGCTGTACCAGGCGCGCGGCATCTCGGAGAAGACGGCGCGAGCGGTGGCCGAGGAGCTCACGGCGCACGACGCCCTGGCAGCCCACCTGCAAGCCGAACTGAACATCGACCAGGATGACGTCGCCAGCCCGTGGCACGCCGCCGGCGCATCCGCGGTCTCGTTCCTGATCGGCGCTGTTCTGCCGTTGCTGGCGATCCTGTTGCTTCCAGCCGCCGTCAGAATCCCCCTGACCTTCGCCGCCGTTCTGATCGCCCTGGCCGCCACCGGCTGGATCGCCGCCCGCATTGGCAAGAGCCCGCCCTTGAGGCCGACCATTCGAGTCGTCGTGGGCGGCGCCCTGGCGCTCGGCGCCACGTTCGTCATCGGCACCCTGCTGGGGACGACCGGCGTGGTCTGACCGTGCCCCGGGTGTTGGTGGTCGAGGACGACCCGGTGATGAGCCGGTTGCTCAAGCGCGGGCTCACCGACGAGGGCTACGAGGTCGACGTCGTCGACAACGGCGTCGCGGCTCTGGTGGCGGTGGCGACCGTGCCGTACGCGGCCGCCGCGATCGACGTCATGCTGCCCGAGATGAGCGGCTTCGAGGTCTGCAGGCGGATCCGTGAGCAGGGGCTGCTGCTCCCTGTACTGCTGCTCACGGCACGCGATGCGGTCGAAGACCGGGTGAAGGGCCTCGACGCGGGCGCCGACGACTATCTGATCAAACCGTTCGCCTTCGCCGAGTTGAGCGCCCGACTGCGCGCCATGATGCGGCGCGAGGCCTCGGCGCCGCGCCCCGTGCTCGAACTGGGACGGCTGGCTCTGGACACGACCACCCTGACCATCCAGGTGGACGGCAAGCGGGTGGCGCTCAGCGTCAAGGAGTTCGCGCTTCTGCGCTTCCTGCTCAGCGAGCCGAATATCGCGCACGACCGTACCCGGATCCTCGATGAGGTGTGGGGAACAAGCAAGCACATCGACCCCAACGTGGTCGATCAGTACATCGGGTATCTGCGTCGCAAGCTGGACCCGCTCGATCCAGGCATGCGCATCGTGACGGTGCGCGGGGTCGGGTATCGAGCCGAGGCGCTCCCGTGAGCGAGGCGCTCCCGTGAGACTGCAACGCCTCTCGGTGCGTGCACGGCTCACCATCGGAAGCAGCCTGCTGGCCCTGGTGCTGCTCACCGCGGCCGTCCTGCTGGCGCGCGAGCAGGTGAACTCGCTCCTCGAAGGCACGGACGCCACGCTCGCCTCGAGCGACCTGACCCCCTTCCTCAGCGATCTCAAGGCCAATGCCGGTGAGCACATCGACCCACCCGGGCCGGGAGTCCTCGTCGAGATCCACGACCCCAGCGGCAGGATCGAGCAGAACACGCTTCCTGAGGCTCTCCAGGAGCAGGTCGAGAACGAGAAGGGCGATCACCGCATCATCCGGACCACGGCGGACGGCATCCCGTACACGCTGGCCAGTCGCACGTATTCGACTGCGGACGGTACCTGGCAGCTCTGGGCCGCCCGCAGTGGTTCAGCCCGCGAGATCGCGGAGGCAGGCCTTGATCGAGTTCTGATCATCGGAGGAGCCCTCCTGATGGTCGCATTCGCCCTGGCGTCATGGCTGCTTGCGCGGGCCGCTCTTCGCCCTGTTGACCGACTTCGCCGCCGTGCAGGCGAACTCGGCGACTCGGTGGATGCCGACCTCCTGCCCGTCGATCCCTCCGGCGACGAGATCGCGCAGCTCGCCGCGACCCTCAACGCCTTCCTGCAACGCATCCGTCTCTCGGTCGACCGCGAGAAGCAGATGGTGTCGGATGCCGCCCACGAGCTGCGCACCCCGCTCGCGGCCCTGCGCACGCAGCTCGAACTCGCGCACGACGACTTCGACGATCCGGAGGCGCTCCGCCTCGAGGTCGTGGCGGCAGAGGCATCCGTCGCCCGCCTGTCGTCACTCGCCGGCAACCTGCTCGAACTGGCCAGGCTCGAGCAGGCGCCAGAACACGGTTCGATCACAGACGCGGCGATGGCCGAGGAGCTGGGCGAAGCCGTCGATCGGGCGAGGTTGCTCGCCGTTCCCAAAGATGCGCACATCGGATTCGCCAGCGACCTGCTGGCGGGCAGCCGGTACCCTCTCGACCGCGCCACGCTCGGCCGCCTGCTCGACAATCTGCTCAGCAATGCCGTCGCCGCGATTGCTCACGGGGGCTCCGTCGATGTCGACCTGGCGACGGTCGACGACGTCGCGGTGCTCAGCGTGCGGGATGACGGTCACGGCGTGCCCGACTCGTTCCTCCCGCGGGCCTTCGACCGCTTCAGCCGCCCAGACGACGCCCGCAGTTCGAGCGGAGGGGGTAGCGGCCTGGGGCTCGCGCTGGTGAAGGCGATCGCCGTGAGCACGGGCGGCGACGTGAAGATCAACAACAGGAACCCCGGGCTCGAGGTCCGAGTGACGATCCCGCGTCTGTGAGGACTCACATCCACAACCTGGCCGCTTCACCGACGACGCATAGCTGCTATGCGCATCATGGAAACGACGCTGAGGAGACCAACCACTTCTGAGCGGCCCGGGAGAGGGAGTCGTGACCATTCAGAACGCCAGCAGGCCGGTTATTCCGAGGTCGAACGCGAACAGCGTCGTGCCGCCGCGAGCCCGGTTCCGCCGTCGTTCGGCGATCTCGGACCTCCTCGTCGTCATCGCCTGGGTGTCCGGTCCCGTTGCCGCCTCGCTCTATCTGGCGTCCGGTGGTCTCTCCGACGTGAAAAGCGCCGGCAGCTTCTTCACCGCACTCGGCATCGTGGCGGGGTTGATCGGCACGGACTTCATCCTGCTGATGCTGGTGCTCGCCGCGCGCGTGCCCGTCATCGACCGCGCCGTCGGCCATGACCGCGCGATCGGACTTCACCGGCAGTTGGGCAAGCCGGCCCTCTACCTGATCCTCGGGCACGCCGTCCTGCTGCTGATCGGCTACGGGATGTCGAGCGGATTCGACCCGATCACCGAGATCGGGCCGATGCTCGCGCTGCCTGACATGCTCACCGCCATCGTCGGCACCGTGCTGCTCATCGCGGTCGTCGTGACCTCGCTGGTGGCGGTGCGGCGCGCATTTCCCTACGAGTTCTGGCACGTCATCCACCTGCTGAGTTACGCAGCCGTGCTGTTCGCCCTGCCCCACCAGTTGAGCATCGGGGGCACGCTCGCCGCCGGCACGGTGCAGCGGGTCTACTGGATCGGCTTGTACGTGTTCGCGATCGGGGCGATCGTCATCTTCCGTTTCGCGGTGCCCCTCTTCAAGTCGTGGGCGCATGACATCCGGGTGCAGCAGGTCGAGTGGATCTCGCCGGATGTCGCATCCATCTATCTGACGGGCAGAGACCTGCGCGCTCTGGGCGCGGGCGGCGGGGAGTTCGTGATCTGGCGCTTCTGGACGGCGCGAACCTGGTGGCACTCCCACCCGATTTCGTTGTCAGCGGTCCCCACCGACCGGCGAGCCCGAATCACCGTGCGCGCCCTGGGCCGTGGAACCCGGCGACTGACGTCCGTCAAACCGGGCACCCGCGTCTCGTTCGCCGGCCCCTACGGAATCTTCACGGATGCGGCACGCACCTCACCCAAATTGGCCATCGTCGCGGCGGGGATCGGCATCACCCCTGCGCGAGCACTGCTCGAAGGGTCCCAGTTGGCCAGAGGCGAGGCGACCGTGCTTGTGCGCTCATCGACCGACGACGAGACGTTCCTCTGGACCGAGATGCGCAAGCTGGCGGAGGCGCGCGGCGCCGAGTTGTTCGCCATGGTCGGGCCGCGGGCCCGCAACAGCTGGATGTCGCAATACGACGCCGGGCGGGGTGTGACCCTGCGCAGCGTCTTCCCCGACCTCGACCGCTCCGATCTCTACGTCTGCGGCCCGCAGCGCTGGGCGGAAGCGGTGGTGGCGGACGCGCGTGCTGCGGGACTGCCCGAGCACCAGATCCACCTCGAGAGCTTCGAGCTATGAGGCGGCGCGCAGCGGTCGCGAGCGTCGTCGCATCTGCGGGGGTGCTCATCGCGGGGTTCCAGATCGGGTCGGCGGTCAGTGCCGCGCACACCACGACGCCGCTCGCCAGCGGATCGAACTCGGGCGGGAACGGCTCGACGTCGAACGGCGGTGGGTCGACCGGGACCTCCGGCGGGTCCACCGGCACCTCGACGGGATCGACGGGTACGTCCTCGGGCTCGACCGGCTCCACCGGGTCCACCGGGTCCGCACCCAAGGACGGCACCTTCAAGGGCGGAACCGCCCAGACCCCCTTCGGCCCGATGCAGGTCGCCGCCGTCATCTCCGGCGGAAAGATCGCCGACGTCAAGGTTCTGCAGGAGACGAACCAGGGAGGCCGTTCGGTTCAGATCAGCAATCAGGCCGACCCGATGCTGCGCTCCGAGGTGCTGCAGGCCCAGTCGGCCAACGTCTCGATGATCGGCGGCGCGACCTACACCAGCATGGGCTACCTGCAGTCGCTGCAGTCCGCGCTCGATCAGGCCGGATTCACGGGCTGATCATGCGCGCGACGTTCGAGACCATGGGCACGGTGGTATCGCTCGAGTGGCTCGGCGACGACCGACAGCTCGCCGGTGTGCGCGGCATTTTCGAGGACGCCGACCGGCGCTTCAGCCTGTACCGGCCCGATTCCGAACTGAGTCGCATCGACGACGGCTCCCTCGAGTTGATGGACGCCAGCAGCGAGATGCGTGAGGTCTATGCCACCGCACTGGGCTGGCGCGGCGAGACCGGCGGCGCGTTCACCCCGCATCGGCCGGACGGCACCCTCGACCTGAACGGCATCGTCAAGGCGTGGGCGATGGCCGACGCCGGCCGCGCGCTGGGCGAAGGCGACTGGTGCCTCAACGTCGGAGGCGACGTGCTGGTGAGCGGGCAGGCGGAGGGTGGCGCTCCCTGGGTGGTGGGGATCGTGGATCCTGACGATCGGACGGGCCTGCTGACCGCCCTGCCCCTGGCCCGCGGGCGACGTGCGGCCGCCACATCCGGGTCCGCCGAGCGCGGCGATCACATCTGGACGCGCGGTCGCGAGGGCAGCGAGTTCGTGCAGGTGACAGTAGTCGCGGATGACATCGTGACCGCCGACGTGCTCGCGACGGCGATCGTGTCGGGCGGGTCGGCGGCGCTCGATGACCTGACCGGGCGGTTCGACGTCGACGTGCTCACGGTCAACCGCGAGGGTGCGCTGCGCGCGACTCCCCGGATGCGGGAGCTCGTAGCGGACTCAGCCGAGCACGCAACGTCCGCCCGATAGCCGGACGTGAAGGGGAAGAACCTGGGTCCCGCCAGTCTCACCCCATGACCACTCAAGGTGGATGCCATCGAGCATTGCACTCGGTGACGTCGCCTTCAGGGTCATCACCAGAATGGTCCCGGCACGAAGTGCAAGGTCCTTGTGGTCCGGATCGGAGTCTTTGACCTGATCGGAGATGGCCGGAGAGGTCGTCACGTCAACGTACGCGAAACCCTGCAGTTGGTCCGGGCGCGCCCAATCGACCTCATCCTTGTATGCGGGGTCGGCATCGCCGATCGGGTAGGTGATCACGACTGTGTGTCTCGACACCGTGCACGTCGGTGGCGCGTCAGCCGAGACGAACCGGTGCATCGTGGGATGCACCGTGTACGCGGAGATATAGATGGCCACGAAGCTGACGACGAGTCCCGCGACGACGAGAAGCAGTCCGAATGTGGACGCCAGCGTGATCGCAATGATCGCGCCGCTCGAGAGCGGACGCCGCGCACGGCCGGGCATGCTTCATCCTGGTCCGAGGATTGGACGACCCAGTTGTAATGCGGCAACCGATGCGGGATCGTTGCGTTGTGTGTCGGCGGACACGGTTCGTCGAAAACTCGGCTGCTCACGCCATTTCAGCCGCGTGGATGCCCATCGGGCATCCACTTCAAGCGGGGCTGAAAGGCAAACGGGCCGGCCGATACGCCGGGTTCTGTCCGGATGTCGCGTTGCCACGTCATCCGTGACGGCCATCTCTCTCGGGACTACGTTGCCGCAGCCCTCTAGCGGTCTACCCGGGAACTCGGCGAGCAGCCTCGAGCGTTCCCTGTCTGACCTTGCTCCGGACGAGGTTTACCCAGCGAGCCCGATCACTCGGGCCCCTGGTGGTCTCTTACACCACCGTTTCACCCTTACCGCCAACCCGAAGGCTGGAGGCGGTCTGCTCTCTGTTGCACTTTCTCGCGGATTGCTCCGGGTGGGTGTTACCCACCGCCCTGCTCTGTGGAGCCCGGACGTTCCTCGGCACCCTTCCAAGGAAGGATGACGCGACCGTCTGGCCGACCCGTTTGCGTTGCCCAGCGTAGCGGGCGCGCGGCCGCGGCAGCTGATCAGCGTGAGAACGACTCCCGCTTGTCCATCGACTCGTTGGCCAGGCGGTCTGCACGCGAGTTCTGCTCGCGCGGGATCCACTCGAACGAGACGGGAGTGCCCGACAGGATGCTGCGGGCCTCCGCCGCCAGATCGGCCAGGGCTGCGTTCTTGATCTTCCATCGCCCGCTCATCTGCTCGACGACGAGCTTGGAGTCGAGGCGCACATGCAGCACGGCCTGCGGATCGATCTCGAGGGCACGGCGAACTCCCGCCATCATCCCGTTGTACTCCGCGACGTTGTTGGTCGTGATCCCGACGTAGACGCCGAGCTCGGCCAGCACCTCGCCGGTGACCGGATCGAGCACGACGCTGCCGCCGGCGGCGACGCCGGGATTGCCGCGGGATCCGCCGTCGGCCTCAACAACCAGCTCGCGCGGCTCGCCATCGGCGGGCGGGTTCGCCCGGAACGCGACGGCCACTAGCGCCCCGCCCGCATCACAGGCCCGACTCGTTCGTGCGCACCAGGATCGCGTTCGAGTCCGGGCAGAGCAGCACGTCGTCGGGGGCCGCGGCGCGCACGACGTTCATGTCCGAAGAGTTGAGTGCCACGCCGCTCGCGCTCGACACTCCACCGCGCAGGTGCGAAGCTCCGACTCCGTACCGCGCGCGCTGCTTCTCGTAGAGCGCCAGCAGGTCTGCGGGCAGGCGCGCGGCCAGGGCATCCCGATCTGCGGCAGCAGCCGCCTTCTCGCCGTCGAGCCCGCCGAGCGCGGAATCGCGGGCGGCGGATGCCTCGGCGATCTTCGCGTCGACCGCCTCGAGTTGCGCCCGCGCATCGCTCAGGGTCTTGGCCTTCTCGTCGAGCGCCTCCATGACGGCGAGTTCGATGTCTTCCAGGTCGCTCTGGCGCTTCGCGAGAGCGGCGAGCTCCTGCTCGAATGCGGCGACGTCTTTCATCGACGCGCTGGACTGCATCCTCTCCTTGTCGCGCGCCACCCGCGCCTCAACGACGGCGACGTCGGCCTCCGTGCGCTTGAGTTCCAGCTGCGCGTCCTCCCAGGCTCCGTTGGCCTCGGCCACCGTGGCACGCAGCCCGTCGCGCACCGTCGACAGCCCGGAGATCGTCGCCAACTCGGGCAGGTTCGCCGCGCGATGACCGAGTTGTTGCAGCTTGGTGTCGAGCGCCTGCAGCTCGAGCAGCAGGGCCTGATCTTCTGGCGAGGCCTTCAGGGCCATGCGGTCTCCGTTCGGTACTGCAGATTCAGGGGTCGGGATGCCGCGATCAGACGATCGCGAAATCCCACGGGTCGGTGCGCAGCTCGCTGACCGTGATGGCCACCCCGGGAAGCGCGGAGCGCAGCTGCTCGGCCGCGACATCCAGCCAGAGCCATTCGCTCGCCCAGTGCGAGACGTCGATCAGGGCCGGCCCGCGGCCGAGCCGGGCGCGCTCGCGCGCTTCGGACGCCGGATGGTGGCGCAGATCGCTCGTCAGGTAGACATCGGCGGCCATCACCTCGGGGTTCGCCAGCAGCGAGTCGCCCGCACCGGCGCAGAGCGCGACCGTCGTGACCGGCTGCTCGTACTCCCCCGCCACCCGGACGCCCTGAGCCGTGGCGGGAAGGATGTCGGCGATGCGACGAGCGAGAACGCCAAGCGTCGTCTGCGCAGCCAGCCGCCCGGTGCGGCCGAGCCCGGTGCTCGGGGCAGCCCCTGCCTCAAGGGGTCGCGTGTCGAGCAGGCCCAGCCGTTCGGCCAGCACCGCTGAGGTGCCGCGGGCGACCACATCGGCATTGGTGTGCGCGGCGATCAGACCGGCTCCTCCTCGGATCAGCCGGCCGAGCACGACGCCCTTGTAGCGGTCCTCTGCGACGCTCGTGACCCCGCGCAGCAGCAGGGGATGGTGCGTCAGCAGCAGTTGGGCGCCGAGTGCGAGGGTCTCGTCGACCGTCTCGGGCACGGCATCCACTGCGAGGTGGATGGCGCGCACCTCGCTCCCGGGATCCCCGGCGACCAGCCCGACCGCATCCCACTCCTCGGCCCCCTCCGGAGGCCAGAGCGCCGAGATCGCGGCGTCCGCGTCGGCGAGGGTGGTCGGCATCCCCTCAGTCTAGGAGCGCGCTTCGACGACGGTGGTCGACCTCATGTCGGGATCGTCGAGCGTTCCTGCTTGCGGATCGCCGGCACCCCGCTGATCAGGGGAACCAGGATGCCGAGAAGCAGCGCGACGAAGACGCCGGCGTCGCTGCCGGCGAGCAGATCCCGCGGACCGATGCCCACCACGCCGTAGAGGAACCCCTCCCACCCGAGCCACGGGATGCTCGAGGTGACAAGTCCGAGGCCGACGGCGCTGATGACGATCAACGCGAGGAAGTTCACCCAGCGCACCTGCGGGTAGAGACCACCGGGGGCCAGCAGCGACGGAGAGTGGAACCTCCGGGTGCGGATCATCATCTCGGCCGCGAAGATGCCCGCCCAGGCGGCAACGGGGACCGCCACGGTGATGACCAGGTCGCGCAGCAGAGAACCGAAGTCGGTGACCACGAAGGTCAGCGCGCCGCCCGCAGCGAGCACGAGGATCGCGCTGACGAAGGTGGTGAGACTGCGTCGCGCGCGCACGCCGAGTGCTTGCAGCGCGAACCCGCCGGAGTACATCGTCAGCACCGCGCCCGACAGCAGCCCCAGGGCGGCAGCCGCAAGCAGGGGCGCCGGATACCAGGCCGGCAGCAGGGTCGCGATCGCGGCAAGCGGGTTGCTCCGCAACCCCTTGGCCAACGACGGGTCGGATGCCGCGAGCATCGCACCCCACGCGGTCAACGCGAAGGGCGGCAGCGTGGCGCCGAACGTGGCCCACAGCATCGCGGATCCGCCGTAACTCGCCGGCCTCTGGTAGCGCGCCAGATCCGAGCTGGAGTGCACCCAGGCCAGGCCCACCACGCTGAACACCAGTGCGGCGCCCGAGATCACCAAGATCCACGAACCGTCAGGGATCGTGAGCGCGGTCATGAAGTCCAGATGCTGGTAGGTCAGCACGGCGGCACCGATGATGAGCAGGGCGGTGATGATGCTCACCACGAGCTGGAGCTTGGCAACGAACCCGTAGCCGAACACCGCGATGACCACGGCGATCACGAATCCGGCCACCAGGCCGACCAGCTGCCACACGGTGGTGCCGAGGCCGGCATCCAGACCCGCACCGACCAGTACCTGGGCGACCGCGGTGGCCAGCACCCACAGCAGAACGCCGCCCCACAGCACGCGCGTGCCGACCGCGAGCAAGGCGGGGAGGATGTTGCCGGCATGGCCGAAGGCCGCTCGCGAGACGATCATGGTGGGCTGGCCGCTCCACTTGCCGGCGAGAGTGCCGAGACCCAGCGGCAGGAACGAGATCGCCACACCCGCGAGAGTCGCGACGATCGCCTGGCGCAGGCTCATGCCCGTGCCCAGGAGCACCGCCCCGAGGCCCAGGCTGAGCACCGACGAGTTGGCGGCGAACCAGAGCCAGAACAACCGGGCCGCTCGCCCAGCGCGCAGATCGAGGGCCGTCGGTTCGGGGCCGGCCGATTCCATCTCGAAGACCGGGGGCTGCTGCGGTTTCTCGTCGACCAGCGCCTGCTCGTTCTCATTGAGTCGGATGGTCGCGATCGGCTCTGAGGGCGGCGAGAGCGGCTCCACCGTGCCCGCGCTCGAAACCGGGATCGCGCCGGTGCCCGAGACGCGGTCCACCTCGTCGATCACGTCATCCTCGTCGTGGTCGAGCGACGACGTCTCGGTGGCGCCCAGCATGGCGCCCTGCATGGCGGTCGCGTCGAACACCGGGGCGGCCGGGTCGGACGGGAACATCAGGTTCGGAGCGACGGGAGGTGGCGCCGAGGCGACATCACCCCACATGATCGGGATGTTGTCGTAGCCGGGGGGCGGCGGCAGTTCGGCGCGATCCTCGAGCTTGGGCTGCTCTGTCGGCAACGGCTTGGGCAACTGCGCCATGGCATCGGCACTGAGCGAGGCGCCCGGCGCAGCACCGGCATCCGTCGCGGCGTCGGTTGCCGCCTCGGGGGCAGGTGGTTCCACCAGCTCTGGCGGCTCGTACGAGGGTGGCGGGGCATCCAGCCAGTCGGGCGCCTCGGGGCCGACCGGCGGCTCGGTCGAGAACGGCATTGGAGTGATCGGGAGCGCCTGCGGTTGGTCGGCCGCGACATCCGCCGGCGCCGGTTCGGCGACGGGAGGCTCGGCTGACTGGCTGGCGGGGATCTCCCACGCTGCATCGACCGGGTCGGCGGTCGCCCACCACGACTCCTGGTCTCCGGATGCCGCCGTCTTCAGCTCGGCGGCGGCGGCGGGGTCGATCAAGCTCTCGTCGACCTCCGGAAGCGCCGGGGCCGGTGGCGCCGCGGACTCCTCGGGATCGGGCGACGGCGGCTCGCCGCCGGGAGGCGGTGCGATGGGCTCGAAGGCCGCCGGGAAGAAATGACCGGGCGCAGGATGATCCAGGGCGGGCTCCGGCTCGGACGCGCGCGACTCGAATGCGGGCGTGTCGGCGGCGGGAGCTGATGGAGGTGCGGGTTCGACGTCGACACTGGGCGACTCCCCAGTGGCCCTCAATCGGAGTTCCCGCTCGAGGCGTTCGATCGCCTCCAGCGTGGATGCGCCTCCCAGGGAGCGCAGCAGCTCGTCCTCGGTCTGCGGCGCGTCGGGGCTCGCCTCTGATGCGACGGGTGCCGATTCCGGGACGGACGGGGCAGGCGTGGCCGCCGCAGGCGGGATGCCATCCCACGACACAACGGACGGCACCTCAGGCGTTGCCTCGGACGGTGTCTCGGGCACTGGCTCCGCCGCTGTCTCCTGGGCGGGCGCTGCAGGAGCCGGCGCGGGGTCCGGCTTGGGCAGAAAGATCGGCTGCGTATACGGCCGGACTTCGGCCGCGAGGGCCTCGGCGAGCGCGTCGTCGTCGAAACTCGGCGGCTCGGCGCCAGGGGGCGGCGGAGAGTAGTTGGAACGCCGCACGACCGGAGGATCCGACGGCGCAGCGGGCTGGGGGCCCGAGCCCCCTGGGTCCGCAGGATCGTCGGTCATGCTCCGGATTCTAGGGTTGCATCGCCCCTTTTGGGCTGATGACGGGCCGTAACCAGCACAGCGAGCCCGGCGAACACCAGGAGGAGCCCGATCCATCCGACGGGTTCCAGGCGCTCACCGACCACCAGGACGGCCAAGAGGGTGGCGACCACCGGCTCGAGCAGCGTGATCGTCGTCGCCGACGAACTGCGGACGGTTCGCAGTCCGATGCCGAAGAGCAGGTAGGCGACGAACATCGGACCGATCGCCAGGTAACCGGCGATCGCCACCGTCGACCAGGACTGCAGCAGCGGAGCCCCGGTGACGAGCAGCACGGGCAGAAGCAGCACGGCGCCGATGCCGAACATGGCACCCATCACACCCCGGCTCGGCTGACCGGACTGGATCGCGCGCGACGACGCGTAGGTGTACAGCGCGTAGGCGGCGCCGGCGAGCAGTCCGAGGGCGACTCCGGGAAGAGTGTCCGCCGGAGTGCCGCCGGAGCCGGACTGCCTACCCAGCGCCAGCCCGGTGATCCCGAGAACGGCGAGGCCGGTCGACAGCACCCAGCGGCGCGACAGCGGGCGCCGCTCCCCCGCCCACTCGTACACCGCGGCGAACACCGGCCCCGAGCCCAGGGCGACGACGTTGCCGACCGCAACGCCGGCGAGGTTCATCGCCGAGTAGAACGCGAGGGGATAGATGAAGACACCGAGCGCTCCCAGGGCGGCCCAGCGGCGCCCGCTGCGATCGCGCAGCACCGCGAGCGACAGCCGCGGCCCGGTGGCGAAGAGGAGGAGCCCGCCGATCCCCATCGTGCTCGCGCCGACGGCGAGCGGGCTGACATCGTGCGGGAGGAAGGTCGCGGTCGTGCCGGTCGTGCCCCACAGCAGGGAGGCCAACAGCAGCGCGACGACGCCCGCGATGCTCCGGTTCTCCACCGTTGCACGATACCGGCGACCGCGGAGGGCCTTCCGACTAGACCCCGCGGAGCGCCTCCACGCACTCCGCCAACCACTCGCGCGCAGACGGCAGCAAGAGCGTGAACGTCTCGGTTCCGTGCACGATCCCGGCGAACGTCCGGCTGCGCGCGGTCACGCCGGCCGCCGTCAGACGCGCGGCGTACGCGGCCGAGTCGTCGCGCACCGGGTCGACCTCCGCCGCCAGCAGCAGGGCGGTCGGCAGCCCGCTGAGGTCGGCCGTGAGCAGGGGCGACACCCGGGGATCGTGCGGGTCGGCACTCGACGCGACGTAGGCGTCGCGCACCGCCTCCAGGCTGTGCGCGAAATCGGGCATCTGCTCGAGCACCTCGCGGCGCGAGTCGGTCATCGTGTCGGTGAGATCGAGCACGGCGACCTCGAACAACTGCAGCCTGAGCTCCGGGCCACCGGCGTCGCGGGCCTGGATCGTCGCGGCAGCGGCGAGGTTGGCGCCCGCGCTCTCGCCGCCGATCGCCAGGCGCTCGGCATCCACCCCCAACTCATCGGAGTGAGCGGCCAGCCAGGTGAGAGCAGCCGACACGTCGTCGAGTCCGGCCGGAAAGGGATGCTCGGGGATCAGCCGGTAGTCGACGCTCACCACCACGACGTCGGCGCCTGCGGCCAGGTCGCCGCAGTGCCCGTCCGCCGCCTCGATGGATCCGGATGCCCACCCCCCGCCGTGCGCGAACAGCAGCCCGGCGCGCACCCGGTCGCCCGCGGGCGTATAGATGCGGATCGGGATCGACGGCTCGCCCGGAATCACCGCGTCACGCACGCGCACCGACGCGGGAACCCGCGAGGTCAACGTTCCCTCGATCCGCCGCGCTGTGGCGAGCTCGGCGGCGCGGAACGCCGCGATGTCGGTCGGCGGCGGCGCAGCGAGTTGACCGAGCACGGGCGCCAGGAGCGGATCGATCTGCATGGTGCGACCGTACCCTTCCGCCAAACGGAAAAGCCCCTCCCGACCGTGAGGCCTGAAGGGGCTCAGCCGCTGCTGCGTCGATCAGCTCTGGCTCGGCGGCGCCCAGGCTCCGTTCGGCACATAGCTGAACTCGTAGTAGTCGGTGCGGTACTCACCGAGCTTGACCAACGAAATGATGAAGTCGATCAGCACGCCGATCCCGAAAAGTCCCGCGGTCAGGATGTAGAGGATGCCGAGACCGACCTGACCCCGCATGAACCGGTGGACCCCGAGGACGCCGAAGAAGAAGGTCAGCAGGACGTACGCGACCTTGTTGACGCGTCGGGTCGGCAGGACGGCGTGGGGCGCCGTGACGTTGACGGTGACGTTGGCCGGTGTGGCGTTGGACGCGTCGGACATTGAAATGTTCCTCTCGGTGGAATGCATGCTCATCATCGAGCTGGATGCTCGGGTGTTCCACCGCGAGCCTAGGGCACCTGCGACAGCCAAGGCGGCTACCTGTGACGGTGGGCCCTGAGGGATTCGAACCCCCGACATCCACGGTGTAAACGTGGCGCTCTAACCAACTGAGCTAAGAGCCCGTGCGTGTTAACCCGATGCTACCGACCCTCGGCCATACACTCGCAGCATGGCCGCCCGCCCCGCTCCGAAGGTCAGCGAGGCGCCAGAGCACCGAGGTCCGGCAATCGTCGCGGTTGCGGTCGCCGTGGTGATCTACACCCTGCTCCCCTCGACCTTCATTCCGGTGCCGAGATTCATCCTCCCGATGCTCACCACCCTGATGGCGATCCCCCTGATCATTCTGAATCCACGGCGTTTCACCCGAGAGACCGCGTGGTCTCGCTGGCTGGGGATATCTCTCGCCGCGGTGCTGGTGTGCTTCAACCAGGTGGAGGTGGTCGGCATCCTGAAAGAGCTCGTGAGCGGCAGTGCGCACGGACCGAGCGTGCTGCTCAACGCCACGCAGGTGTGGGCCACCGACATCATCGCCTTCGGCCTTGCCTACTGGGAACTCGACGGCAGGGGCCCGGTTGCGCGCCGACTGCCGGCCGATCCCGAGTCCCGCGACTTCCGCTTCCCCCAGGAGGACACCGGAAAACCGGTGGCGTGGCGCCCCGCCTTCTTCGACTACCTGTACTTCTCGCTGTCGAACATGATGGCGTTCAGCCCAACCGACGTCATGCCCTTCACAGCCCGCGCCAAAGCGCTGATGGGGCTGCAGGCCATCACCGGATTCGCCCTGCTCGCGCTCGTGATCGCGCGCGCCGTCAACATCCTGACCTGACGCGCGCCGCGGGCATCAGTCGCGCAGGGAGTCGTCGCGCCACTCGACGGTAATGAGGCGCCCCGCGGCGAGCTCCTCCTCGCGCTCACGCAGCTCGACGCGGCGGATCTTGCCCGAGATGGTTTTGGGCAGTTCGAAGAACTCGATGCGGCGGATCCGCTGGAACGGTGACAAGCGGGTGCGCGCGAACCCGAGGATCTCCAGCGCGATCGTTTCGTTCGCCTCGTACCCCGACGCCAGCACGACGTAGGCCTTCGGGACCGCGAGGCGCAGCTCGTCAGGCGCCGGCACGATCGCGGCTTCGACCACGGCCGGATGCTCGATCAGGGCGCTCTCGAGCTCGAACGGGCTGATTTTGAAGTCGGAGGCCTTGAAGATGTCGTCGATGCGGCCGACGTAGGTGATGTAGCCGTCCGCGTCGCGGGTGGCGACATCACCGGTGTGGTAAAAACCGCCGGCCATCGCCTCGGCTGTGCGCTCCGGGTCGCCCAGGTACCCCGTCATCAGCATCGGATGGGGCCGGCTCAAGTCCAAGCAGATCTCCCCGTCGTCGCCCACGAGGCCGGTGATCGGGTCCACCAGCACCACGGGGCATCCCGGATTCGCGCGCCCCATCGACCCGTCCCGTACCGGGGAGCCGGGCGCATTCGCCACCACCGCGGTCATCTCGGTCTGCCCGTACCCGTCGCGGATCGTCAGCCCCCATGCGGAGCGGACCGTGTTGATCACCTCGGGATTCAGCGGCTCTCCCGCCGAGATCGCCTCGCGCAGCGATCCAGGCCCACCGCTGAGGTCGGCCTGGATCAACATCCGCCACACCGTCGGCGGCGCGCAGAACGAAGTGACGCGCTCGCGTCGCAGCGTGGCGAGCATGTCGGCGGCGTCGAAACGCGGGTAGTCGTAGACGAAGATCGTCGCCTCGGCGATCCAGGGCGCGAAGAAGCAACTCCAGGCGTGCTTCGCCCACCCGGGCGAGCTGATCGCCAGATGCACATCGCCCGGCCGCAGCCCCAGCCAGTACATCGTGCTGAGGTGCCCGACCGGATACGAGGACTGGGTGTGCTCCACCAACTTCGGCCTGCTCGTCGTGCCCGATGTGAAGTAGTGCAGCAGCGGATCGCCGGGGGCGGTGCCCGGATGCGGGGTGGGCGCGGCCGGAGCGTCGAACGCCTCCGCATAGTCGCGCCAGCCCGCATCCCGGTCGGCGCCCGCACCCACGCAGATGCGGCCGTAGTCGCCCGGGACTGCCTCGAACTTCGCGGTGTCCGCCTCGTTCGCGATGATGTGCCGCACACGCCCGCGCGCCACCCGGTCTTTCAGGTCCTCTGTTCCGACCGCTGTGGTGGTCGGCAGCACGATCGCGCCGAGCTTGAAGATGCCGAGCATCGTTTCCCACAACTCGACCTGGTTGCCCAGCATCACCATCACGACATCACCGCGCGCAACGCCGAGACCGCGCATCCAGGCCGCCGCCTGATCCGAGCGGGACGCCATCTCGTCGAACGAACGCACCGTGCGCGATCCGTCCGAACCGGCCACGATCAGCGCAGGGCGGTCATTGTTCCTGGCGATCGCATCGAACCAGTCCACTGCCCAGTTGAACCGCTCCCCCAACTCCGGCCACTGGAACTCCGCCGACGCGGCCGACCAGTCGGTGCGCTCGGCGACGAGCAGATCGCGCGCCGCTCGATAGCTCTCGAAGGTGCTGTTCGGTGACATCGTCGTCCCTCCCGCGGTCGCAACTCAGACGTGAGCCGGCAGCACCTCGTCGAGCGCCGCACGGTACTCCTCGATCTGCCGGGCCTCTCCCGGCGCCGTGATGAACGAGGCCCGGATGACGCCCTTGACGTCGATCACGAAGGTCGCCCGGTTGGCGAAGCCCTTCTCCTCGAGGAACACGCCGTACTCCTTGGCGACAGCACCGTGCGGCCAGAAGTCGGCGAGCAGTGTGAAGTCGTAGCCCTCCTGGTCGGCCCACGCGCGCAGGCTGGCCTTCGAGTCCACCGAGATGCCGATGAGTTCGACCCCGTTGCTCTGGAACAGCGACAGATTGTCGCGCAACGCGCACAGCTCGCCGGTGCAGGTCGACGAGAAGGCCAGCGGGAAGAACACCAGGGCGACCGGCTTCTTGCCGCGGAAGTCGCTGAGCCGGATGTGCTCGCCGAACTGATTTGCCAGGTCGAAGTCGGGTGCCTGAGTGTCGTTCTCGAGAGCCATCGTCGCGCGTGTCCTTTCGATCCGGTCAGCGCACGTCGTCTTCCCGACGTCGCTGCCCGCTACTCCAGCGGATGATCATACGCCGCCTCTCGCATCCGCGTGCTGGCGTGGATCGCGCGCGTGCGCTGTCGGCATTCAGCTGCCTGCCCCCAGGGCGGCACTCAGTTCTACGACGGTATGGTGTGCATCCCCGACATCCACGACGACTCCGTCCCTCAACTGCTGATAGCTGAAGGAGCGCGTGAAGGTGGCCACGGTGCCGGCATTCTCGATGGTCCACAGCCCCGGCTCGCAGTTGTCCGGTTGCCAGGCTCCGACCGACACCATCGTGAAGGTCATCGAGACCTCCTGGTTCGGCGTCAGGAAGTTGTCGAAACTCCCCGATGTTTGAAGGATGCCGTCGGGAAGACAACTCGGGGTCGGAGTAAGCCCGATCTGCGTTCCATGGACGCGGAAATCGATCGGGCCCACCCAGGAATCGGAGGTTCCCTGAGACCGAATGGAATAGCTGATCCGCGCCGTCTGAGCAGGAACGTCGACCAGCGCCGGCTCACCCCACCACGTGGATGCGTCCTCCGCACCCCACACGACATGATCACCCGCAGAATCGGTGAGCGCGAGAGCGGCAACGTAGCGGGTGCCGATGCACAGATCGGGGAATGCCAGACGTACCGCGCCCGAACGGTAATCACCCTCCACCTGAAGAGGGGTGTGCTGCGCATCGCAGCCGGTGGCGACGGGACCGCCGACGCTGGGCGAAAGAGTCAACGTGTAGTGCACGGCGCGGTCGACCTGCAGCTCGTACCCTGCCGACACGGTGAGAGAGCCGGGATGAACAGCACCCACTATCCATTGGTTGTCGAGGTTGATGTGAGGCACATCGGGCTGCTGAGGCGCGGGCACCGAGTTCGCCACGGGCGTGAGGTTCCAGGCGGCGAGTCCGTTCGACGGCCCTTGCACCCAGGTCTCATGAATGCGGATGGCCCCGACCGCGACATCGCGATGAGGCGGTGTGCAGCGGCCGAAGGAGCTGCCGCACAATCCGTGGACGGTCTGAACCGGATCGAGCGCGATCCCGTACCAGGCGTCGTCGGGCACGTTGCACGTTCCCCAGCAATTCCCCGCCGACGTCGACAAGACAGCGCGCGTGACCGAGGTCTGTCCCGACGTCAGCCGAGCAGTCGCGGTGACGACGAGGTCACCCTGGAACCCGCTGTCGGTTGCGGTGCTGTGGTCGGCCGCGGCCGCCGCGCCGAGGGTCTGACTGCCATATCCGCCGCAGAGCGTCACAGGTATGCGCGCCTGGTCCGCCAGGGCGGCGATCCACTCGTACGAGCCGCACGGCGTTCCGTCGGGTGTCGAGATCGCGACGGTGATGGTGTCGAGTTGCGCTGACGTCCCCGCCTCCACGGAAGCCAGTTGCACGACGGGATCGACGCGATCCGGACTCTGGACGACCTCGGAGGACTGATAGATGGGCTGGTCGCGCACCCAGCTCGGGTCGTGTGCTCCTGCCGGATACCAGCGCACGCAGAACAGCGCCGTGGTCGCCTCGGGCAGCCGGAAGAAGTAGGTGGTGTTCTTGTAGTACTCGCTCGGGGCGTTGATCGACGCGAGGTCGTCGGCGGTCAGGTTCCCGTCGCGCCAGGCGATCTCGTGCAGGACGGACATGCCCGCCGCGGTTCCGTCGCAACTCGGATTGGCGACCCCCTGCGCGGTGTACGCCACGATCTTGACCGACTGGTGCGTCGTGTGCGGAGCGGAAACAGCCACCAGGTTGGGGCCGATCGGCACCACGCGCGCCCCCGGGCGCACCGGGCTGCCCGCACTGTTGAACGTGAACGTTCGAGCCGCAGAACTGCGATTGTCATCGGACAGCGCCGTGATCTCGCCCTCGTAGGCCGTGTGCGGCCGCAACCCGGTGGCCAGCATGCACGACCGCACGTAGGGCACGTCGCTGATGCTCGCCGCCGCGGCCATCCCCTGGTTGTAGGCATCGCGTTCCGACTGGGGGGTGTCGAACAGGGGAAAGCCCATCGCCTGCTCGGGATGGCCGATCGGCCAGACCGTGATCCGGAACAGCCCGGGAGCGGTCGCGAACACCCCGATCGGCACAGCGGTGTCGCTGGCGGTGATCTCGTCGGGGCACCAGTACTGCCCGATGGGGCTTCCATTCGCAACGAATTGGCTGTGGTTCTGCGGAGACGCCTGCGCGGTGGCGGCGAAGTCGCGCGCGGCGATGATCGGGCTGATCGTCGACTGCAGACCGCTGGGGCAATCGCTCGATCCACTGCCGGAATCCGTCGCGCACGGATCGTCCTGCCCGCTCGGGCTGTTCGAACTCCCGTCGCCGATGATGGACCAGGTCTGCTGGGGGTCAGCGGAATCCGCCAGGCGCTGCATCACGGAATCGAGGGAGGGATCGACCCTGGTGGACGCATCCGCGATGACACTCACCGTCCGTTGACCGACCGCCGCACTCACGTCGAACGTGCTGGGATCCCCGTCGAGATCGTTCGGCGGCGTGGCCGATCCGGTCGCGATCGGCCGGATGACGGGGGCCAGCGCGGATCCGGCCGGGATGCGGTCCTGAAGGGGTGGAGCGAACCGCATTCCCACGAGGGCAGCGATGACCGCCAGGGCGACGGTGACCAGGGTGGCGGCAACGCGGATCACCCAGGGGCGATGTATCAAGCGCCTCATCCGAGACAGTTTCCAATCGGGTAGACGGTCGTGGTGGCGGTGGCGGGCGAGCTCTGGTTGCCCGCCACGTCCTTGGCGATCATCGAGAAGGTGACCTGGCCATTCGTTCCGCTCGGCGGGTCGTAGGTAGACGTCCATTTCCCGCCGACCATCGTCATGTCGTGGCTGCCGGTGTCCGCGCCCGCCCAGGTGACTCGAACGCCGGCGACGCCGACGTTGTCGCTGGCGGAGACGGTCACCGTCACGGTCGATGCCCACCCGGTCTTCGGATCGGCGCACACCATGTCGTGGGAGGCCGAAGCACCGGTGAGCGTCGGCACGACCGTGTCCTTGGGCGCCGGGACCACGGGCGGCTTCGGCGCGGGGGCCTTCGGCTCTGGGCTCGTCGGCGCCGGGCTCTGCGCCGACGCTGAGGGCGCAACGACGCGGGCGACCGGGCACGCCGGCCCGACCGGCAGGCTCGAGAGGGGGGGTTCACCCCGATCGACCACAGCGTCCGCCGCATCGACCCAGACGACTTGGCTCAGGTCGTCCGGGTCACGCAGGGCGACCGCCGCGCCGTCGGAGCTTCGTTCCACGGCGAGCACGCGCGTTCCTGCGCTCAGGGGATGAACAACGGGGCCGCCCGGGCACGAGTCGGCGTCGACCCCGCGCTCGAGCACCGTTGTCGACACCAACAGCGCGACGGGGTGGTGCGGCGCTCCGAGCAACCCGGACGCCCCGCAGACGGCCCCGACCACCATTCCGGCCACGGCCAGTCCGGCCCACGGCAGCCAGCAAGTCGGTCCCGCATGCCACCCCGGAGTCCGCGGGCCGGGTGCCGTGGCGCCGGTATCGCCCGAGTCGAGCCGGGCGCGCACGATCTCCGCGACACCATCCGAGTCACCTGGCGCTGCGATTCTCGCGAACGAGTCATGCAGCAGTTCGTCGAGGTCGGTCGACTCAGCCATGGTGGTCCTCCCTCCTCAGACGTGCGGCGAGTGCCGCTCTGGCGCGCGACAGCTGTGTTTTGACGGTGCCCGGGCTCACCCCGATGCCCTCGGCGATGTCGTTGACCGACTGGTCGAGCAGGTAATGCATCACACAGACCTGGCGCTGGCGGTCGGGTAGGCCGGCGAGCGCGGCCGTCACGTCGACGTCGATCGGTTCCGCGATCTCGGTTGCAACGTCCCAACTGGCCGTGGCTCGCTGGATCGCGCGGGCTTCCGCGCCGCGCGACCGCTGGATGTCTCGAACTCGACGGCAAGCAACCACCGTGATCCATCCGGCGAGGTTGCGGATCTCGCGCGACGGCGGCGAGGCGATCAGCCCGACCAGCACATCCTGCACCGCGTCTGCGCTGTCCTGAGTGCTGCCGGTGACCAGCCGAACGGCGGCGACGACCCGCGGATAGTCGACGGCGACGAAACCCTCGAGATCCAGCTGACTCATCAGCGCTTGCGCTCCACTCACGCCCTTCAGACGGATGCGGACGCCATCGTGGTTGACAGCCCCGCGAAATTTGTTCTCGGTTCGACCCTCCCACGGACCGCCCTCGAGGAAAACCCTGTGCCCGTCGCCAGCGCCGAGACGCCGCGCATGCCGCACCGCCCTCGGCCGAACTAGAGTGGATGCGCGCGAATGGGCTTCCCGACCGCAACCCGGGCTCCGGATGCTCGCGCGAACGCTCGCATGACCGTCACCCGGTCATGTCGCCACTGAGAGAAAGAGGTCACCCGGTGACGGTGAACGACCAGGACCCGTATTCGGTCACTCACACCGACTCGGACCCGGACGAGACAGCCGAGTGGCAGGACTCGCTCGATCAGCTGGTCGCGGCGAAGGGCCACGGACGCGCTCGCGACATCATGCTGAGCCTGCTGAAGCGCTCCAAAGACCTCCAGCTGGGCGTGCCGATGGTGCCGACCACCGACTACATCAACACCATCGCTCCCGAGAACGAGCCCGCGTTCCCCGGAGATGAAGAGCTGGAGCGCCGGTATCGCGCCTGGATCCGCTGGAACGCGGCCATCACGGTCCACCGCGCGCAGCGCCCGGGTATCGCGGTCGGCGGCCACATCTCGACATACGCCTCGTCGGCCGCGCTGTACGAGGTCGGCCACAACTGGTTCTTCCGCGGCAAAGACCACCCGGGCGGCGGCGACCAGATCTACTACCAGGGCCACGCCTCCCCCGGCATGTACGCTCGCGCCTTCCTCGAGGGCCGACTCAGCGAACAGGACCTCGACGGCTTCCGCCAGGAGAAGAGCAAGGCACCGCACGGGCTCAGCTCTTATCCCCACCCGCGGCTCATGCCGCAGTTCTGGGAGTTCCCGACCGTGTCGATGGGCCTGGGGCCGATCAACGCGATCTACCAGGCGCAGTCGAACAGGTATCTCACCAACCGTGGCATCAAAGACGCCTCCGATCAGCACGTGTGGGCCTTCCTGGGCGACGGCGAGATGGATGAGGTCGAGAGCCGAGGCGCCCTGCAATGGGCGGCCAATGAGAAGCTCGACAACCTGACCTTCGTGATCAACTGCAACCTGCAGCGGCTCGACGGGCCGGTGCGCGGCAACGGCAAGATCATCCAGGAGCTCGAGAGCTTCTTCCGCGGTGCCGGCTGGAACGTCATCAAGGTGGTCTGGGGCCGCGAGTGGGATGCCCTGCTCTCGGCGGACACCACGGGTGCGCTTGTCAACCTGATGAACGTCACCCCCGACGGCGACTACCAGACCTACAAGGCCGAGAACGGCGCGTACGTGCGCGAGAACTTCTTCGGCCGTGACCCGATCACCGCGAAATTGGTCGAGGGCTACAGCGACGACGAGCTCTGGAACCTCAAGCGCGGCGGTCACGACTACCGCAAGGTGTACGCGGCATTCAAGGCGGCGATCGAGCACCAGGGGCAGCCGACGGTCATCCTGGCCAAGACGGTCAAGGGCTACGGCTTGGGCCACAGCTTCGAGGGCCGCAATGCGACCCATCAGATGAAGAAGCTCACGCTCGACAACCTCAAGACCTTCCGCGACGTGATGCGCATCCCGATCACCGACGCCCAGCTCGAAGAGAACCCGTATCAGCCGCCGTTCTACAACCCCGGGGCCGACGATCCCGCGATCCAATACCTGCAGGAGCGGCGCCGTGAACTCGGCGGACACGTCCCCGAGCGCAGGTCGAAGTTCACCCAGATCGATCTGCCAGACGATTCGGTCTACGAGATCTCGCGCAAGGGGTCTGGCAAGCAGGAGGCCGCCACCACCATGGCGTTCGCTCGACTGCTCAAAGACCTGCTCAAAGCCCCAGGCTTCGGCCAGCGGATCGTGCCGATCATCCCGGATGAGGCGCGCACCTTCGGCATGGACGCCTACTTCCCGACGGCGAAGATCTACAACCCGAACGGCCAGCACTACACCTCGGTCGACCGCGACCTGCTGCTGGCCTACAAGGAGAGCCCGCAGGGTCAGATCATCCACGTCGGCATCAACGAGGCCGGCGCGTTCTCGGCATTCACCGCGGCCGGCACCTCGTACGCGACGCACGGCGAGCCGCTCATCCCGGTCTACGTCTTCTACTCGATGTTCGGCTTCCAGCGCACCGGCGACGCCATGTGGGCGGCAGGCGACCAGATGGCGCGCGGCTTCATCATGGGCGCGACAGCCGGGCGCACGACGCTCACCGGCGAGGGGCTGCAGCACGCGGACGGTCACTCGCACCTGCTCGCGTCGACGAATCCGGCGGTGGTCAGCTACGACCCGGCGTACGGGTACGAGGTCGGGCGGATCGTGCAGGCCGGTCTCGAGCGGATGTACGGCACGGATGCAACCGGCGCCGCGCATCCCGATCCGAACGTCATGTACTACCTGACCGTCTACAACGAGCCGATGCCGCAGCCCGCCGAACCCGAGAACCTCGATGTCGAGGGACTGCTCAAGGGCATCTACAAGTTGAAGGCCGCCGAGAACCTCGGGCCGAAGGCTCAGCTGATGGCATCCGGAGTCGGTGTGCCGTGGGCACTCGAGGCGCAGGAGCTGCTGGCGCGCGACTGGAACGTCGCCGCCGACGTCTGGAGCGTCACCTCGTGGACCGAGTTGCGCCGCGACGGTCTGGCCGCCGACGAGCACAACTTCTTGCACCCGAGCGAGCCGCCGCGGGTTCCGTACCTGTGGTCGAAGCTGGCCGGCTCGGAGGGGCCGTACGTCGCGGTGTCGGACTACATGCACGCGGTGCCCGACCAGATCCGGCCGTTCGTGCCCGGCGACTTCGCGACGCTCGGCGCCGATGATTTCGGCTTCAGCGACACACGGCCGGCAGCGCGGCGGTTCTTCAAGATCGACGGACCGTCGATCGTGGTCCGCACGCTGCAGTCGCTCGCGCGCCGCGGCGAGATCGACCCGAGCGCCGTCGAGCAGGCCATCGAGAAGTATCAGCTGCTCGACGTGACGGCGGGCACCTCAGGATCGGCGGGCGGCGAGAGCTGATGCGCGCCGCGAGCGGGGTTGGGCCATCGGGTACCGCGCGTGCCTGAGCGCACGCGCGAACAGACGCTGGCGTGGCTGCGAACGCTCTCGGGCGAGCTGTCGACCGCGACGCTGAAGCGGCTCGATGACACGCTCCCCTGGTACCGCGACATGCCGCCCGGTCGGCGCAGCGCGGTCGGTTTGGTGGCCCAGGCGGGCATCACCTCGTTCATCTCGTGGTTCGAGGATCCGACCTCGACGCCGTGGATCGCCGCCGACGTGTTCGGTGCAGCGCCGCGCGAACTGCTGCGATCGGTCAGCCTGCAGCAGACCCTTCAACTGATCCGTGTGACGGTCGAGGTCGTCGAGCAGCGGGTCACGGACGCCGACGAGTCGCTGCGAGAGGCGATCCTGCTGTACTCCCGCGAGATCGCTTTCGCGGCCGCAGACGTGTACGCGCGGGCCGCGGAGGCCCGCGGCCTGTGGGACGCGCGTCTCGAAGCCCTCGTGGTCGACTCGATCCTCACCGGCGAATACGACAGCGAGCTTCCGAGCCGGATCGCCGCGCTCGGCTGGAACGGCCACGGCGCCGTGAGCGTGCTCGTGGGAACGGCCCCGCGCATCCTGGACGTCGACATGCTGCGCCGCACGGCCCGGCACCTCGACTCGGACGTTCTGATCGGGGTGCAGGGCAGCCGGCTGGTGATCGTGATCGGCCGGGTGGATCCGGCCGACGAGGCCGAGACCCGCGACGCGCTGCCGTTCCTCGAGATCGCGGCACAGCTCGAGCCCGGCTTCGGCCCCGGCCACCTGGTACTCGGGCACGAGGTCCCGTCGCTGGTCGACGCGGCCCGGAGCGCCCGCGCAGCCCTGGCCGGATTCGCCGTCGCCAAGGCCTGGCGCAACGCCCCGAGGCCGACGCTCGCCGACGACCTGCTGCCCGAGCGCGCCCTGGCAGGCGACACGCTCGCGCGGGCGACGCTCATCAACCGCATCTTCACCCCGCTGCAGAACCACTCCAGCGAGCTGCTCAACACCCTGTGGTGCTATCTCGACAACGGACGCTCGCTCGAAGCGACCGCCCGCGAGCTGTTCGTGCATCCCAACACCGTGCGCTACCGCCTCAAGCGCATCAGCGAAGTCATCGGCTGGGATGCCACCGGCGCCCGCGAGGCGCTGATCCTGCAGTCGGCACTCATCCTCGGCTCGATCGCGGCGCAGGACGGCACGCGCAAGTAGCTCCTCCTCCGCGAAAGTACGCGCTTCTGCGTACTCTCACTGCTGAAAGCGGCTCTGCGCGCGTACTTTCGCGGCGGCGGCGCGGCGACGCGGTTCGGCTCCGGGAGCCTGCCGTCTGTAGGCATCCACCAAGGTCTCGGCGGATTCTTCGTGCGGCATGTTCGACGCGAGGCCGTCAGAGTTGACACACTGGTCTGGTGAGTGTCGTCATCGTCGCGCCCGGTCAGGGATCGCAAACCCCCGGATTTCTCGAACCCTGGCTCGCCGAACCGCGGTTCGCCGACCATCTCGGGGCCCTCAGCGAGGCCGCGGGCATCGACCTCGCGCGCCACGGCACCGTGTCCGACGCCGACACCATCCGCGATACCGCGATCGCCCAGCCCCTGATCGTCGCCGCGTCGATCATGTCGCTGGCCGCGGTGCTCGATGAGGGATCGGGCTCGGGATGGAAGAGCAAGACCGCGGGCATCGCCGGCCACTCGGTGGGCGAGATCGCCGCCGCAGCCGGGGCCGGCATCCTGAGCGAGCAGGACGCGATGAAGCTGGTCGCCGCGCGCGGCACAGCGATGGCAGCGGCGGCCGCGCAGGTCGCCACCGGGATGAGCGCCGTGATCGGCGGCGACCAGGACGAGTTGCTCGCCAAGCTCGACGCGCTGGGGCTTCAGCCCGCCAACTACAACGGCGGCGGCCAGATCGTCGTCGCCGGCGAATTGCCCGCGCTGGCCGCACTGCAGGCGGATCCGCCCGCAGGAGCCCGTGTCATCCCGCTCCAGGTCGCCGGCGCGTTCCACACGCGCTTCATGCAACCCGCCGTTGACCGGCTGCGCGAGATGGCGGGCGGACTCACCGTGAGCGATCCCGATTGGACGATCTGGACCAACCGCGACGGCTCGATCGTGACGAGCGGCGCGGCCTTCATCGACCTGCTGGTCGGCCAGGTGGCCTCGCCGGTGCGCTGGGATCTCGACATGGGCGCCTTCGCCGCCGCAGGAGTGACCGGGTTGATCGAACTCGCCCCCGCCGGCGCACTGGTCGGTCTCGCCAAGCGCGGCCTCAAGGGGCTGCCCACGGTCGCCGTCAAGACGCCGGACGACATCCCGACAGCCCACGAACTGCTCGACGCCGTGCAGGATTCCGACCTCGCCGACGATGGAGCTTCCGCATGACCGCGCTCACCCAGTCCGTCGGCCACCCCTTCACACGCATTCTCGCGCTGGGAGCCGCGCGCGGCGACATCGTCGTGCCGAACTCCGAGCTGGTCGAGGCGATCGACTCCAGCGACGAGTGGATCCGTCAGCGCACCGGGATCATCACCCGCAAGCGCGCGAGCAAAGGCGTCGATGCCATCGATCTGGCCGAGACGGCCGGGCGCGAGGCGATCGAGAAGGCGGGCATCCGGCCGGATCAGATCGGCGCCGTGCTGGTCTCGACGATCAGCAATGTCGCGGTGACACCGTCGATGTCGTCGCTGCTGGCCGAGCGGCTCGGGGTCAGCCCGGCTCCCGCCTACGACATCAGCGCCGCATGTGCCGGCTACACCTACGGGATCGCCCAGGCCGACGCTCTGATCCGCGCCGGCGCTGCCGACTACGTGCTGGTGATCGGGGCCGAGAAACTCTCGCAGTACGTGCACCCCAACGATCGCTCGATCTCGTTCCTGCTCGGCGACGGTGCAGGCGCCGCGGTGGTCGGCCCGGCCGATGAGCCCGGCATCTCGGCGACCATCTGGGGCTCAGACGGCTCCAAATGGGATGCCGTCGGCATGAACGCGACCTTCGAGGAGTACCTCGACAAGGTCAAGCCCTGGCCGACCATGCGCCAGGACGGCCAGGCTGTCTTCCGCTGGGCGGTCTGGGAGATGGCCAAGGTCGCGAAGCAGGCCCTCGAAGCGGCCGGGATCACGGCCGCCGATCTGGCCGCCTTCATCCCGCATCAGGCCAACATGCGCATCATCGACGAGCTCGCCAAGCAGATCGGGCTGCCGGATACCGTGCAGATCGGTCGGGACATCGAGACGACGGGCAACACCTCGGCCGCCTCGATCCCGCTGGCGACCCACCGACTGCTCGAGGAGCATCCGGAACTGAGCGGCGGCCTCGCCCTGCAGATCGGCTTCGGTGCCGGTCTGGTCTACGGGGCCCAGGTTGTGCGCCTCCCCTAGGATTGTCCACGGTCGTTCGACACATACACCCCTGCACCACCTTTCAAGGAGATACGAAATGGCACTGTCCCAGGACGAGGTTCTCGCCGGTCTGGCTGAACTGATCAATGACGAGACCGGCATCGCGACGGACACGGTGGAGTTGGGCAAGTCGTTCACCGACGACCTCGACATCGACTCGATCTCGATGATGACGATCGTCGTCAACGCCGAAGAGAAGTTCGACGTGAAGATCCCCGACGAAGAGGTCAAGAACCTCGTCACCGTCGGCGACGCTGTCAACTTCATCGTCAAAGCGCAGAGCTAGAGCACAGCATCGGGCATCGGGCGGGGAGCGCGTGCCGCTCCCCTGCCCTTCGCCTGGCCTTCGCCCGGCCTTCGTCGGGTTCTTCCACGGGAGAAAGATCGAATGACCAAGAAGATCGTCGTCACCGGAATCGGCGCCTCGTCGCCCGTCGGCGGCACCGCGCCCGACAGCTGGACCGGCCTGCTGGCCGGCGAGTCGGGCGCGCACAGCCTGACCCAGGAATGGGTCGCAGAGCTCGACCTGCCCGTCACCTTCGCCGCCGAGGCGAAGGTACGGCCTGACGAGGTGCTCGAGCGCATCGAGATCAAGCGCCTCGACCCGGTCAGCCAGTTCGCGTTGATCTCGGCTCGAGAGGCCTGGCAGGATGCCGGCTCCCCCGAGATCGACCCCGAGCGCCTCGGCGTCGAGTGGGCGACCGGTATCGGCGGCCTCTGGACACTGCTCGACGCCTGGGACACCCTGAAAGAGAAGGGGCCGCGCCGGGTTCTGCCGATGACGGTGCCGATGCTCATGCCGAACGCCGCGGCCGCCGCCGTGTCGATGAGCCTCAACGCGCGGGCATTCGCCCGCACCGACGTGTCCGCCTGCGCCTCGAGCACCGAGTCGATCGCGAATGCGTACGACCACCTGCAGGCCGGCTACGCCGACATCATCGTCGCGGGGGGCTCGGAGTCGTGCATCCACGGCATCACGCTCGCCTCCTTCGCGTCGATGCAGGCGCTCAGCAAGCGCAACGACGACCCGGCCACCGCGTCACGGCCCTACGACGTCACCCGCGACGGATTCGTCATGGGTGAGGGCGCCGCGGCGCTCGTGCTCGAGACCGAGGAGCATGCCCTGGCCCGTGGCGCCCATATCTACGCCGAGATCGCCGGAGGCGCGGTCACCAGCGACTCGTACCACATCACCGCTCCCGATCCCGAGGGCTGGGGCGCGGCGCGCGCGGTTCGCGCAGCGCTCGAGCAGGCGGGCGCCGGCCCGGACGAGGTCACGCACATCAACGCGCACGCCACGAGCACGCCCGTCGGCGACATCGCCGAGTACAAGGCGCTGCTGGCCGTGTTCGGCGACCGGGTGCACGACATCCCGGTCTCGGCCACGAAGGCGGCGACCGGTCACCTGCTGGGCGGGACGGGCGCGCTGGAGGCGGTGTTCACCATCCTCGCGGTGAAGAACCGGACGGCTCCGCCGACGATCAACCTGACCGAGAAGGATCCCGAGATCCCGCTGTCGGTCGGGGTCGACGCCCAGGCGCTCGGGGATGGTCCGCAGCTCGCGATCTCGAACTCGTTCGGCTTCGGGGGTCACAACTCGGTGATCGCGGTCCGCAGCTACGACGCTTAGAGACTGAGCCGCCTAGAGTTCGGGAACCAGCGAGGCGAGCACTGCGGCGCTGAAGCCAGTTCGTCGTCCATGAGGGCGACGCTACGAGTTGACGCAGGGTCAAGGTCAAGTCAGCTCGAGAATCCTCTTCCGCTGCGGCCTGGTTGCCGTCAGACGCTCCAGCATGGCCATCGCCTGCTCCGTGCCCAGTTCGTCGAACAACCGCCCCCGCGGCTCATCGTGACCCTCTGCCCTCGGTGTCGTCACGATGCGTGGGCCGGTGCCCACTGTTCGCACTGCTGCATGCATTCCTGCTGCGTGCCTGCCCACGGTGTCATCCCACCTTGTGCAACCAGACGACGGGACTGTCTTCGCCGGCGCGGCGGAACGACTCGAGTTCGTCGTCCCAGGCCTGGCCGAGAGCCAGGCGCAGCTCGCGGTGCAACTCGAAGGCGTCAGAACCCGCCGACTCCATGGCGAAACGGATTCGGTCTTCTGGGATCACGACATTGCCGACGGTGTCGGTCTGGGCGAAGAAGATGCCGAGGTCGGGGGTGTGCATCCACCGGCCGCCGTCGCTCTGCGGCGACGCGTCTTCTGCGACCTCGTAACGCAGGTGCTCCCATCCGCGCAGCGCCGAGGCGAGCGCGGCGCCGGTGCCGCGCGGACCCTCCCAGTAGTACTCGGTGCGCAGGGCGCCCGGCAGCACCGGCTGATCGCGCCAGTCGAAGTTGACGGCGCGCCCGAGGGCACGACCAGCAGCCCACTCCACATGGGGGCTGAGAGCCCGAGGGGCGGAGTGGATGAACACCACACCGCGGGCGCTATGAATGGAGCCCTGGGCACCAGGCCGCTTTTCTTCAACACCGTGTGCAGCAGTCACTTCTCTCTCCATTCGTCGGTGCGACTTCCCCATCGACTGACGAACGGATGCGTCAACTGCTGCCTCGAATTATGCCCGATGCGGACCGCAGAATGACAAGCCTGTGGTTCCGTCGTCCGGCGGCTTCACCGGTCTTCGCCTGGTCGTAGCTGTCGACCGTTGCCACCGTGATGGCGAACTCCACCGGCGCCGAGCCGAACAGCAGGCGCCCGGCCTCGGCGGCCGACTCGCGCAGGGCGGCGACGACGTCATCCGCGAGCTCGACGGGGGCGTGCACGATCACCTCGTCGTGCAAGAAGAACACCAGGTGCGGGCGCGCGGTGAGCGGGGCATCCGCGGCGTCTCCGCCTCCCAGCTGCCACAGTCGGCGGCGCAAGGAGCCCATCCAGCACAGCGCCCACTCGGCGGCCGTGCCCTGCACGACGAAATTGCGCGTGAAGCGGCCCCAGCCGCGCGCGTCGTTGCGCAGCTGCCTCAGTTGCGCATCCGATGCGGTCTCGTCGTAGGCGTCCCCACGCCCGGGCGGCGAACTTCGACCGAGCCAGGTGCTGACCACCTCGCCGCGCTCCCCCGCCCTCGCGGCGTCTTCGACGAAGCGCATCGCCGTGGGGAACGCGCGCTCGATGCGCGGCTTCATGCGGCCGCTCTCGCCCGTCGTGCCGCCGTAGATCGCGCCCAGCATGCCGTACTTGGCTTGCGGCCGGGTCTCGACGGCACCGGCGTCGACCATGCCCTGGTACATGTCCTGGGCCTGGCCGGCGCGGGCCATCGCGGCGTCGCCCGACATCGCGGCAAGCACGCGCGGCTCGAGTTGGGAGGCGTCGGCGACCACGAAGGTCCAGCCCGGGTCGGCGATCACCGCACCGCGCACCTGCTTCGGCAGCTGCAGCGCTCCCCCGCCGTCAGACGCCCAGCGCCCGGTGACGACGCCTCCTGGCACGTACACCGGCCGGAAGCGGCCGTCGTGCACCCATTCCTCGAGCCAGTGCCAGCCGTTCGCCGAATACAGCCTGGCCAGCTTCTTGTACTCCAGCAGCGGTGCGATGGCCGGATGCTCGATCCGCTTGAGCTCCCACGACCGGGTCGAGGTGGCCTGCAAGCCCGCGCGCTGCAGTCCCTTCACCAGCTCGACCGGAGAGTCGGGGTTCAGCTCCGGCTCATCGAGCAACTCGCGCACCTCGCCGAGCAGCGCCTCCATCAGCGCCGGGCGCCCCACGGCCGGCCGCGGGCCGAGCAGCTCGGTGAGCAGTTCGTCGTGGCGCTCAGGGCTCCACGGGAGGCCGGCGAACTGCATCTCGGCGGCGATCAGGGCGCCGACGCTCTCGGCCGCGAGCAGAAGGGCCAGGCGGCCGGGCTGGGTGCTGCCGTCGACGGCGGCGCGCTGCCGCATCCACTCGGCCACCGGATCGTCATCGTCGAGAGCGGGCTCGAGCTCGAACAGCGCGTCGGAGGCGGTGCGGACCGCCGCCCTGGGCTGATCCCACCGGTCGCGCGGCGCGTTCGCCAGCTCGGAGCCCGCCGCCGACGCGGCCGCTCGAAGGATGCGGTGGCACAGGCGCAGGTCGACGCAGCGCTCGATGCGCACCCCCTCGGCCAGCAGCAGCGGGTACCAGGCCGGGGTGTCGTTCCACACCCAGCGCGGATGCAGCGGCTCCCGCTCGCGCACGAATCCGGCCAGCGCGCTCTCATCGAGCTGCACGCGGGCGAGCTCCGACCCCTCGTCGTCGAGCTCGATCGCCCGCACGCCGGCGGCAGACCGGCGAAGCGCGATGTGCACTCCGCCAGTCTGCCGCCTTCCACCGACCGCGACTCGTGGTCGCGTGCCGGTGACGTGAGGCCGCCTAGTGCGAGACCAGCCCTGTGCTCGGATCCAGATAGAGCGGCCGGCCGTCGTGGTCGCGGTGCGACCTGAAATCGAACATGCCGTTGAGGGATCCTGCGAGCGCGTCGAACGACCCGTTGCCGAGCTGCCCCGTCTTCCAGTTGTCTTCGATGAACCGCAACACCGAGGTCTGGTCGGTGACCGTGTGGTCGACGAAGTTGGTCTTCGCGTATCGCGAGATCACCAGCAGCGGCAACCGCGGTCCGTACCCGCAGCGATCGGCGATGCCGGCCAGCTCGTGGGACGCACTGGTGCCGCACGACGAGCCGGTCAGGGCATCCACGGCCGGGTCGTTGCTCTGGTTCACGATCGGGCCGAGCTGGTGGTCGTACCAGCCATCGCTGTCGTCGTAGGCGACGACGACCGCCGTCGACTTCCAGTCCCGAGTCTTCTGCAGCCGGTTGACGGTGTCGACCAGGAACTTCTGCTCGTCGAGCGGCGTCGAGTAGCCGGCGTGGCCGTCCTGGTAGGCGGGAGCCTTCACGAAGCTCACGGCCGGCATCGACTTCGCGTCGACGGCCGCCCAGAAGTCGGTCAGGTCGTACTGGTGATTGGCCGGGCCGGCGTTCCCGATCTCGGCGACCGACGCGGGCCGGGTGTGCTGCAGGTTGGCCGTGCTCGCGAAGTACTGGAACGGCTCGTGGTGCGGGATGTAGTCCTTGCTCGTCACGCCGGCGACATCCGCATGGGTGGCGGTGCAATCGGCGAAGCCGCCCTGGAACCATCCCCAGCTCACCTTCTTGGCGTTGAGCAGGTCACCGATGTTCTTGGTGGCGGGGTCGACGGAGGTCGTCGTGTCCCGGCTGTCGCAGGCGTCCCCCGCCGGCTGCGGGTCACCGATGATGGTGCCGGACGCCGTCACCGCCGGCGACGTCGTCGCGAAGCCATGCGTCTGGCCGGCGACCAGGTTCAGCGCGCCGGGCGACGACGGCCCGAACGTCGTGCCGTAGGAGTTGTCGCTCATGGCGAAGTGCTGGGCGTAGTTCCACATCGCCGTGACGGTGTTGCCGTCGTAGTAGCCCATGACGAGCCCCTTGCCCTTGCCGTAGTCGGTGCAGGCGGCCGTGCCGCGCCCGACCGTCTCGACGAACTTGTCCATGAGACCGCCGTCGAAGGCCTTCTGCTCATCGGTGTAGCTGTGGTCCTGGTCGCAGGTCTGGGCCTGCGTGCGGTCGAGCCGGAACGGCTGGACCGCGTTCGGGTTGGAGGTCAGCAGGGCCGAGCTCAACCCGTTCACGGTGGGAGTGCCGTCAGCCGCCCGGAACGCGGGCTCACCCGCCGGGTTCGCCGCGACCGGATAGCTCGCGAAGTAGTGATCGAACGAGACGTTCTCTTGGAAGATCACCACCAGGTGCGTGATGGGCGTCGCCGTCGCGGCGTGGCCGCCCGGTCGATCCGGCGCAGCCGACCCCGAGGCCAGACCCGGCAGGATCGCACCGAGCGCGACACAGCTGCCGAGTGCCGCGACGATGACACGCGCGGCGGTGTTGTGGATGTTCATCAGGTTTCCTCCCCCGTTCGACCCGGCGGAATTGCCGGGCCCGCCGCGATTCTTCTCCGCCCTCGTTCGGGGGGCAGAACGAGCGGGCGTCGGCCGAGTGAACGGCTGATGAATCATCCGGGATGCGGAGCGGGGAGTTGCATCACCATGCCCAGTTCGCGCCCGGACTCGCCCGCGAACTCGCTCCTGACCTCGAAGCCGGCGCGTTCGTAGGCTCGAATCGCGCTCGCATTGCTCTCGTGAACATCGAGCGTGAGTTCGCGGTACCCCGACCGGGTGGCCCAGTCGGCGGCAGCGGCCAGAAGCGCGTCGATGACGCCCGCCCCGCGACCTCCGGGCGAGACGTAGACCCCGACCACCGTGGGCAGGTCGACATCGGAGACGCGATCGAAGTAGTCAGGGGCACCCGCGGGTCGCACGATCACGGTGACGGATCCGATCAGCGAGTCTTCCGCTTCGGCCACGAACTGGGCAGAGCCACCGCCGTCGGCGTGCGCCGCCGTGCGGGTGCGCCACTCCTCGTCGGGCCTGGCCTGGGCCTGCTCGACCGTCTCGAGGAACGCCACGTGCGCCATCGGATCTCGCAGCGCCTCGAGACGGAGCTCGCGGATGCGCTGCCAGTCGCCCGGCGTCACCCGGCGAACAGAGACCTCACTCATGCAGCAGGGCGCCATTCTTCGCCAGCACGTTCTTCTCGCCCGCCTCGATCGGCACGCCGAAGCGGTTCTGCTTGGGCGGCATCGGGCAGTTGAACGCGTAGCTGAAGGCGCACGGAGGCAGCACGGCCCGGTTGAAGTCGAGCGTGATCGTGCCATCGGCGTTCGGCGCGACGAACAAGAAGCGGCCGACGCTGTATGTCGAGTCGCCACTGGTCGAGTCGGCGAAGACGAGCTGCAGGGCGCGGCCCGACTTGAAGGCGGCCAGGTCGTACTCCACGCCGTCGCGGGTGAAGGTGATGCGGCCGGGAACGACCTCTTCGCGGGTCTTGCCCTCATCCTTGAGGTGCTCGAATCCCATCGTGGTGCCCTCGGGGTTCTCGGACCAGGCGGCCGTGACCACCCAGTCCGGGTTGTAGGCGAAGGCGTCGATCCCGCCGAAGTTCTCGATCGCCTCGGAGCGGGCGTCGAAGACGCGCAGGGCGTAGCCGCCGCCGTCCAGCTTGATCACGAAGCCTGTCACCGTGTCGCTGAACACGATCGCGCCCGGGTTCGGGTCGTCCTTGCCGCGCACGACGGCCTCGCCATCCACCAGTTCGCCATCGACCCGGATGCCGTCGGCGCCCGTCGCGATCACCCTCAGCCCCGACTGCCCCTCCGGCAGCGGTGCCCAGCGGCCCGGAACGCCCCAGATCGTCTGCTCGGAGTCGACCGCCTGGGTGTTCGTCAGCGCCAGGCTGCCCTGCGGCTGGACGACGGCGAGCTCGCGTCGCTCGTGGAAGTGCGCGTACTGTTCGGCGGGGGTCTGCGTGGCGGCGGTCGCGGTCTCGGTCATGGGGTCCATCCTCGGTCAGGTCATGGCGGTCAACCAGACTCGACACGACCGCATTCCCTAGAATGCCTGGGATGCCATCGACCCCGAAGTCCGCGCCCACCGCCGCCGAGCGGGCGGGGCAGAAGCCCGCTCCCGCACTGACCAACAAGCAGCGCCGCAAGCTCTCGAAGAAGGAGCAGGCCGCCTACGCGCTCGAGATGGTCGAGGTGCGCCGCCGCGAGGCGCGCGCCCGCAAGATCCGACGCCGGATCGTCACGGCCATCGCGATCGTCGCCGGGGTCGCGGTCGTGCTCAGCGGAACCGGGCTCATCGTCTGGACGGTCGTGCGCGCCGGCGAGGTCGGGCCGGCCAACATGCTGAGCGATGGCATTCTGCTCACCGGGTCGACCGACCAGTCGACGGGCAAAGCGACCTTGACCCCGATCACTACCGAGGCACTGCAGGCGGATGCCAAGCCGGTTGCCACGAACCTCGCCACCTACAAGCAGACCGCCAACATCGTGCTCTACCTCGACTACGCCAGTCCGAAGACGGCGACGTTCGCGAAGGCCAACGGTTCGGCCATGGAGCAGTGGCTGGCCGCCGGCTACGTCACGCTCGAGATCCACCCGGTGTCGACGTCGACGACGGCATCCAACGACTACTCGAAGCGGGCCGCGAACGCCCTGGCCTGCGTCGCGAACTCCGCTCCCAACTACTTCCTGGCGGTCAGCGACGCGCTTCTCGCCGCGGCATCCACGAAGAAAGAGACCACGATGTCGACCGCGGCGCTCCAAGCCCTCGTCACCAAGGCCGGCGTGACGAACACCGACGTGACGAACTGCATCAAGGGCTACAAGTACGCGAGCTGGGAGACCGCGGCGACGCATCGCGCGACCCACGGCGGGCTGCTCAACGCGAACAAGAAGTCGCTGACGACGGTTCCGCTGGTCGTCGTCGATCAGAAGGCGTATACCGGCAAGCTCACCGATAACACGGCCCTGACGAAGTTCGTCAGCGACACCTTCGCGGCGACGCAGGGCGCTGGCAACGGCTCGACGGCCACGCCGACTCCGACCCCCACGCCGACTCCGTAGATCAACTGGTCGCGCCGTACCAACAGGCGTACTGGTCGGGGCTCTGCGTCTCGGTGGGCCAACTCGCCGTTGCCGCATTGCCGGCAAGAGCCAGCGGACCGACCTCGATCGCGCAATCGCTCAGTTTCACCTGGAGCGACGCCGCCGGGCCGTCCGGGTCGTTGCCGCCGTAGTACATCCAGAATCCGTACACGCCGTTGTACCAGCCGGTTCCTCCCGCCGCACCAGCCGGCGAGCCGGCGGGCGACACCGGTTGGATGCCGCTGGTGGTCCCCGGGATCGTGATCGCGCCCGGCGACGCGCAGCCGAAGTTCGCACTCGGATCGAACTGCCCCGTCCACGCGGCCAGGTTGCCCAACGATGGCGTGACCCCCACCGGCGAATACGCCGTCCATGCTTTCGAACCCGGCTTGAGCGCGGCCACCACGGTTGCCCGCACGCCCGTGGGTGACGGGTAGTTGCCGGGCCACCCCGACGCCTGGCACTGCGCGGTGATCAGCGCGCTCTCGGTGGTGCTCAGAGCCGACGGCGCGTAGACGGTTTCCGTCAGCTCGGCGACCGCCCCATCCGGCGCGGTGGCAACTCCGGTGATACGGAACAAAGCATTGGCCGGCAGCGGCCCGGCGGCGGCACCCGGCGTCGCGATGGGAGTCGCCGACGTGGAACCGGTCGGCCCGACGGTCGGCGCAGGCACCGCGATTCTCGTGGGGTGACCGGTGGGGCCCGGCAGCGACCCGCCGGCGGCGCATCCGGTCAACAACGCGACCGCGACGACCAGGGTCGCGACGGGAAGTGGTGTGGACATGCGCGTCATGGCTCGAATGCTAACGATCGGCCAGTAACGCCTGCGTAACGCGCAACGACGCCCCAGCGGATGGCGTCCTGCGGTACTAGGGCCTCCGTCCTTCCTGGGAATACGAGCGGTGGCGCGGGTTGGCGCGCGAGCGTGGTCGAGACGGAAAGGACCACCCGATGCCCAACACGCCGGCCACCAAGCCGCCGATGGACCCCCACACCTCCGAAGCCACAGCGCCCCAACTGCAACGGGCCGTCGCCCAGGGCGACGCCTATCGCGCTGCGCTCGACTACCTGGCCACCGAGGTGGCCCAGGGCGGCGGCCAGGTGCTCGCCGGGAACTACCTGGTCGGCTATGCCGTGGAAGACGCGGAAGGCTTCTACGAGTGGCAGGGGGATGGTGAACTCCGCTGGCGCAATCCCGGGGTCGACAACGCCCACCTCGAGATCGCGGTCGCCGACGGGGCGGACGGCCGCTTCATCCCGGACCTGAAGATCACCGTGACGGTCGTCACCCCGGACGGCGACGAGCTCGGACCGCACCCGCACTCGTTCATGTGGCACCCGATGGTCTACCACTACGCGCGCGATTGGCAGCTTCCCACGAGCGGCACCTACACACTCAAGGTGCACATCGACCCGCCGACCTTCATGCGCCACGACGAGGTGAACGGCAAGCGCTACCTCGAGCCGGTCGACGTGGTGTTCGAGAACGTCGAGATCAAGCTCGGCAAAGAGCCGGTCGACCCGCCGGAGTGAGCCCTACAGCGCGCCGTTGACTCCCCCGAGGGTTCCGTGCTGGCGGATCCACCGGGAGTGCGCCGCCGCGGTCGCCGCCCGCAGCGTCGTGTAGTAGCCGACGAGCTCGCGATCCTCGCGCTTCTCGTTCGCCGTCACCACGCGGTAGCCCCGCTCCTTGGCGATCTCGATGAGCCGGATGATCGCATAGGGCTCGCCGAACTGCGCCACCATGAGCCAGACACCCGGCTCGGTCTCGACCGCCGCCAGCAAGGGATGCCACGCCCGCGTGTAGGTCAGCCGGGCGCGCGCCAACGCGTCCAGGTGGTCTTGAACTCCGTCGCGGTGATCCATGCTCGTTCGACAACCTTCGAACATGTGTTCGAGTGTTGTCAAACGGGTCGTAGCCTTCGAAGAGTCGCTGATCAGCGGATCATTGGCATCGCCGTCCCTTCATCTGAGCCGACTGACAATGCGGAATGGAATCCCACCCCACAGCGCTCACGGCGTGTCGCAAGCCGGGTCCGCGCTTCAACTTGATATCGGTGAATGATTTTCGCGAGAAGGATCGGCTCACCGAAAGCGAGATGCAACGTTGAACTTCAACTCATGGGATCTCGGTCATCAGGATCGGGAACTCGGGTTCGAGTTGACCTAACCGGGTCAGCGGCAAACGTTCGTTTGTTCGACGCGACCAACTTCAACAACTTCAAGCAAGGGCGGAGCGCGCGAGGGGTCGGCGGAAGCTTTACCGAGTCGCCGGTCATCTTGAGCGTCCCGTCCTCTGGCGCCTGGCATGTGGTGGTCGACTACGGGGGGTTCGCGGGGAGCGGGACCGCCTCGGTACAGATCCTCTGACCATGTACGTAGGTTCCTGACCGACCAGACCAAAAGAATCCGGTACTCGGTCAGTTCTTTCATCTATGGCGGCTTGGTGTTCTCAGATGAACATATCCCGCTGATCGATTACGCGTGTCCGCGGCGAATTCGCGGCGAGCGCGATAGAGCCTGGCGATTCGTTCAAGTTCAACTCAAGAGCGTCCGTCGCATGTCGATCCGGGCTCGGCCAAAGTGTCGCGAAGCAGGACCTGGTGCTCAAGCTGGAGGAGCTTGGGGTTCGAATGATCGCATATGTCATCCTCCACGACATCGCGCAGAAGAAGAGCGACGAGGAAAGAATGAACTTTGCGCTGAACACCGTCGCATCGCGGTTCCACGCCCTCTTGCTGAAGAGGACACAAGAGGCCTCATGTTCTCGACCGCTCAGATGAACAGCACGCCCATCTGAGCACGATGTTTCAGCACGGCATCCGAATCGGAGAATGGAGCGCACCGCTCGCGACCGGATCTCCTTGTTTGGGATGACGGCAGACAACCAATCAAACCTGAGCTCGGCGGTATAATCGCCCTTGGCGCCTTTAGATACTGCGTCAACGCAGCAGGAGGCGACGGGTCCGAGGTGGTCGCCGGCGGCAGCCCTTTTCCGCCGCTCGCTCGCATAATTTCGGGCAGACGATCGGGTGTGTCTTCGTCTCGGCGTGCTATGGGTTGTATCCCGGGCCCCAGGCGCTTTCCGAGGCCAGTAGATGCCGCCAAGTACACCGAACTATTCGAAAAGCTAGACGCCTACTCGGGCGGCGAGACAGCGGAGGAAAACGCTGATGCCGCTGAGTGACCTTGCCGTGACGGCCCCGGCTTCGGGCACTTGGGAGGCCGCCGCCACCATCATCCAAGCGATTGCCACACTGGTTGCCTTGGCCGGAGTAGCAGTCTCTTTGTTTTTCGTCGCGAGGCGGGGGCAGAGGGAGAACCTTCAACTGGCGAGAGATGAAGCTGCGAGGGCCGAAAAAGCGCAGGCGGCATCATCAGCAAATGCCGACAGAGCAGAGAATGCTGCCGCGCTCACCGTGGACAATCTCGCAAGAATCGCCGACGCTCTCGAGGCTCTCGCGAGACAACCATCCGCGGAGGGAGGTGACTCTCTCGTTTGCTGCTGGCGTGCCACCGAGAATCACCTGGTCTCTGGTACACGCCGCAGGCGACACATATCAGCTAGACAACATCGGTGATGCAACCGCACATCACGTTCGCATTTCGGCTCACGAGAGCATGTACATTATGCGCGCGCCTGAAGACGTCACTATAGGTCCGCGTGAGGCCGTGACGTTTCTAGCTGCGAGAACGATGGGCACCTCCGACTCGACGATCACGGTCACTTGGTCCGACAGCGAAGAGGAGACAACCCTGAGCACATGGCGGTACCCGCTTCCGCCCCGGCCCCCTCGTTAGTGAGGAGGGCGACCCGTTCGGGGAGATTGAGGCCGTCTAGGTTCTAGGTGGTCAAGTCGCTAGGCGGTCAGGCTGTCCGCACGTACAGCCGAGCGCCCGTCTCCCCGTCCAGGACTTCGGAGACATTTGCCGTCGAGAAGACGTCGATCGGGAAGCCGTCGATAGATGGGCTGATGTTAGACGTGACGTGCGCGTGATCGTCGCCCATGTCGTATCCCCAGGCGATGTTGAAAACCTCGTATGACGCGCCGCCGTCGATCTTGACGACCAGCCGGGCGCCATCCCTGGATACGAGCAAGGAGATCAGGTCGGCGTCACGAGGTTCAGGCTGATCCAGCATGCCGCTGAGCCTAGCCAGTGGCAGACGCGGGTTGGGTTCTGAAACCTTAGGCACCCGGACGGTCTGGATCCCTAGATACGAGGGCTCTCGCGAGTAGGGCGGGCGGGACTTGAACCCGCGACCCAGGGATTATGAGTCCCTTGCTCTAACCGGCTGAGCTACCGCCCCGCGCCCGCATCGGGTGCAGGAGGGGGTCAGCCCGCCGGCTTCGACGTGGGGTCGGCGACCAGGTCGGCCACCGGGTCCCCACGATACAGCGCCTCGAACACGTCGAGCGTGTGGCCCATCGCGTGGTGCGCGACCACCTCGAGCGAGGCCTTCTTCATCTTGTCGAGGCGCGCGGGCGGGGCGGTGAGCACGTCGGTCAGGGCCGCGGCGAAGGCGTCGATGTCGCCCGGCTCGTAGAGGTGGCCGTTCTCGCCCTCGTGCACGAGGTGCGGCAGCGCCATCGCGTTGGCCGCCACGACCGGCAGCGCGGTCGCCATCGCCTCCATGGCCGCGATGCACTGCAGCTCGGCGCGCGACGGCATGGCGAACACCGTGCCGCGCGTCAGCGTGGCACGCAGATCCTCGTCGCTGAGCTTGCCCAGGAAGTGGATGCGGTCGGTGATGCCCAGCGACGCCGCCGTTTCGCGCAGCTTCGCCTTCATCTCGCCGCCGCCGATGATGTCGACCTGCACGTCGAGCGCCGGGTCGATGCGCGCGGCGGCCTGGAGCAGCTCGTCGACGTGCTTCTCTTCATCCAGCCGGCCGACGTAGACGATCCGGTTGTCGGCGGGGCGGGTGAAGGTCGGCGTGTACACGCTGGTGTCGATGCCGTTCGAGATCGCGATCACGCCGCGCAGGCCGGTCATCTTCTCGAAGTAGTCGGCCGAGTTCTGGGTCGGGCTGGTGACCACGTCGGCCATGCCGGAAGATGCGGGCGGCGGCCTTCCACTGCACGCGCGCCAGCCAGTCGAGCGTCGGCTTGGGCAGGATCGTCACGTGCTGCAGCACGTTCTCGGGCATGGTGTGGTTGGTGCCGACCAGCCGGATTCCGCGCTTCTTCGCGACCGGGGCCAGCCCGCTGCCGGCGATGATGTGCGACTGGAAGTGCACGGCATCCGGATGGATGCTGTCGATGATCTTGCGCGAGTTGGCCTTGACCCGCCACGGCAGCATGAACCGCAGCCACGGATGCGGCAGCCACCGCCAGCTGTAGACGCGGTGCACGGTCAGAGTCTGGCCGTCGTACTCCTCGGGGAAGGTGCCGACCCGGTGCTTCTGGGCCGGCGCCATCACGTGCACATCGTGTCCGCGGGCGGCGAGGCCGGCGCCGAGGCGTTTGGCGAAGGTGGCAGAACCGTTCAAATCGGGGGCGAAGGTGTCGCCGCCGATCAGAATCCGCATCGGCTGCCGCGCTGAGGGCGCGTCGGTCACTCGGTGTCCTTCGGTTCGGGGCGCTGAGATCGTCTCGCGCGCAGGAGAGCTGCCTTCACACGCTACCTCAGGCGCGCCCCGACCTCGCAGCCTCTGCCTGCGCGGCGGACACCTGGGCCGCCCGGGTCTTGGCGAGCTGGAACACGCCGTAGACCGCGATCGCTCCTGCTGCGATCCAGACGAAGACGGTCCACAGCGGGGCGTCGGCAGCCTCGCCGAGCACCAGGATTCCGATGGAGACCGCGACCAGGGGGTCGACGACGGTCAGGCCTGCGATCACGAGGTCGGGCGATCCGATCGAATACGCGGTCTGGACGAAATAGGCGCCCAGGGCGGCGGCCGCGATCAGGGCGACGACGCAGACGACGGTCAGCCACTCGAAGGTCCCGCTCAGCAGCCGGCTGATCACCACCTTGGCCAGGGTCGCGACGAACCCGTACAGCACGCCGGCCGACAGGATGTAGAAGATCGCGGTGAACCGCTTGCGCAGCAGGCCGAACGCCACCCCGAGCAGCAGGACGACCACACCCATGATGATCAGGATGATGATCAGCTGCTTCTCTTGAATCGGCTGTTCTTTCGCCACGAAAGCCGCCACCGTCACGAAGATCGCGATGCCGACGACGCAGAAGGTGATCGCCCGCAGCGCCTCCCGAGTCAGCTTCGCGTGCGAGACCCGGGCGTTCACCACGGCGGTGATCACCAGCGCGACCACGCCGAGCGGCTGCACCACGATGATCGGCGCGAAAGCGAGGCTGGTGAGCTGGCACAGGATCGCGAGTCCCAGCAGCAGCGTGCCGAGCGCCCACCAGGGGCTGCGCACCAGGCGCCAGAGCTGCGGGATGCTGAGGCCGGCCTTGTGGCCCGATCCGTGCCTCTCTTCCACGACGACGACACCGCGGTGCTGGAACTGTGCGCCCAGCGCGAGAAAGAATCCGCCGACCAGCGCGATCACGATGCCGACGGGGGTGGGGCCGTGAAAGAACTGAACCGTATTGATCGGAATCAGGTCGGCGGGCACCCGTCGAATCTAGCCGCTGAGACGCCGATATCCTTGCCGAATGGCCGTTCTCCCCATCCTCATCACGGGAGATCCCGTCCTCCACTCCCCCGCCCTGCCTGTCGTGGATTTCGACGACTCGCTGAACGCTCTGGTCCGCGATATGGAGGACACGATGGCGGCCGCCCCCGGTGTCGGCCTGGCCGCTCCGCAGGTCGGAGTCCCGCTGCGGTTGTTCGTCTACAACTGGCGTGACGACGCGGGCGACCTGCATCGGGGCACGGCGATCAATCCCGAGCTCTGGATCAGCCCGCTGACGGTCGACGAACTCGACGTCGAGAACGAGTCGGAGGGATGCCTGTCGCTGCCAGGCGAGCGGTTCCCGCTGCGCAGATCGGCGCGCGCCATCCTGCGATCGACGGAGTTGGACGGCACGGCCACCGAGGTCGTCGCCGAGGGGTGGCTCGCCCGCATCTTCCAGCACGAGTACGACCACCTCGACGGCCTCCTCTATGCGGACCGTCTGGTCTACCCCGAAGACCGTGTGATCGCTAAGGTGATCCGCAAGAGGAGTTGGGGTTCGCCCGGCCTCTCGTGGACTCCCGGAATCGACCACCTCGAAGACTGAGGCCGCGCTCCTCCCCTTGGCTCGCCTCAACTCATCCAGCCCAGAAGGCGCAGAAGAGCGGCAACCGCAGCTGCACTGACGACCACAACGATGAACGGCGCCCGCAGCACAAGCAGCACCACCGCGACGCCGAGGGCAGGCACCCGGGCGTCGATCGCGATGCCCGTGCCGTGCTGCAGCGTCTGAGTCGCGACCAGGGCCGCGAGCAACGCCACCGTCAGCAGCGTTGCCACTCGCGAGGGCGTGGGCCGCTCGATGAACGAGGGCGGCACCAGGTAGCCGATCAGCTTCAGCGCAAGCACAGCGGCCGAGCTCAGCAGCACGATGTTCCAGAGGGTCATGTCGCGCCTCCCGCTGCCGGCTTCGCGCCCAGCCAGTTCGTGATTCCGACCACCACCGCCACCACGGCGGCTAGCAGCACCGGCAGGCCGGCGGGCAGCCACGGGATGAGCACGGCGGCCACCACCGCCGCCCCGGCCGCGACTGCGATGGGTTGGCGGGAGGTGAGCCGGGGCCAGAGCAGCCCGAGAAAGGCGGCGGCCGCGGCGGCGTCGAGGCCGAACATCCTGACGTCTCCGATCAGGTTGCCCAGCAGCGATCCCAGCAGTGTGCTCAGGTTCCAGCCGACGTAGATGACGGCGCCGGTCATCCAGAAACCGATGCGCTGACCGCGCCGCGTCGGCTGGGCGGTCGAGACGGCGGTGGATTCGTCGATCGTCCAATGGCCGGCGAGCATCCGTCTCACCCAGCTCGTGACCCCGGATCCGCCGCCCACGATCGGCGCCATCCGCATCGAGTAGAGGGAGTTGCGCACGCCGAGCAGCGCGGCTCCGGCGATCGCAGCCGGCCCGGCGGCCAGACCACCCGAGGCGACGACGCCGATCACGGCGAACTGCGACCCGCCCGAGAACATGAACAGGCTGAGCACCTGGGTCTGCCAGATGTCGAGTCCAGATGCCACAGCCAACGCCCCGAACGACAGCCCGTAGGCCGAGACCGCCAGCCCGACCGCGAGACTCGCCCGCACCGCGGCCGAGCGCTCAGGATCCGCGGGCCGGGCTTGGCTACTGCTCGCCACGGTAGGCCGCGGCTTCGCGCAGGGTCTCGAACAGGCCCTCAGGCTCGACGTCTTTGTAGAGCACGGCGTAGGCGCCTGCCACGGCCGCCGCCGGCACGTGATCGTCGAGATCCACTGCGGTGACCAGCACGATCTGCGGGGGCCGACCCAACTCGGCGACGCGTGCGTCGCCGAGGATGCGCTCTGCCGCCACCAGGCCGTTGACCCGCGGCATCTGGATGTCCATCAGCACCACGTCCAACGGCTCGCGCCGCGCCAGGGCGAGCGCCTGCGCGCCGTCGCCGGCCTGGCCCACCACCTCGAAATCAGCCTGCGATCCGAGCAGCATCGCCCAGCCCTCGCGCTGACTGCGCGAGTCGTCGACGATGGCGATGCGGAGCTTGGCGGCCGGTGCGGGGGACCCCTTCGCGGCCCGCGGGCTCACGAGGGGCCCAGTTTCACCCCGTGTACGCCATTGTGATACCTCAGTGCCGGGAAGATCGCCGAGACCGAGAACCCCACGCCCGGCACGGTGCCCGCCGTGAAGACGCCCCCGAACAGCTCGGTGCGCTCGCGCATCTCGGTGATGCCGCGGCCGCTCGGCGCCTGCGTCAAGGCGGCGAGATCGTCGTCGGCCGAGTAGCTGCGCTGCTGCGCCTCCACGTTCGGATCGAGGCCGTTGCGCACCGCCTCGGCGCGGATGCCGTCGTCGTCGATCAGCACCTCGAGGCCCTGGTCGGTCCACTTGAAGGTGACCCGGGCGTTCGTGCCCTCGCCGCCGTGGGTGAGGGCGTTACTGAGCGCCTCCTGCAGGATGCGGTAGACCGCGAGCTCGGCGCCCTGCTTGAGGTCGAGCCGGGTTCCCGACTCGTGGAACTCCACCCCGAGCCCCGCGTCGCGCATCACCTTGAAGAGTTCACGGGCCGACGACAGGCTCGGCTGGGGAGCGGCATCCGCCTCGCCTGCCTGCACGACGGTCATCACCCGGCGCAGATCGGCCAGCGTGGAGCGCGCCGCCTCGGCGATCGCGCCCGCACTGCGGGATGCGACATCCGGATCCTTGGTCGCCGCGTAGCGTGCCCCGTCGGCCTGGCTGATGATCACCGAGACCGAGTGGACGGCCAGCTCATGCAGCTCGCGGATGATGCGCAGCCGACCGGCCTGCTCGGCCAGCGACAGCTCGAGATCGATGCGATCGCGCTCCAGCTCGACCCGCTCGACCTCGGCTGCGCGCTCCGATCGGCGCGCCCGGCGCCACAGGATCACCAGCACGAGCGCGACGACGAGAAGCAGAACGGCGACGACTCCCAGTGCGATGACCAGGACGATCGAGTTCTCCTGGATCCAGGCGTTCACGCGAAAAGTCTCTCCTCCGGGCCTGGTTGAGCCCGAAGGAGAGACTACCTTCCGTGCGGGGACTACTTCTGCGGGCCGGCCGGACCCATGGGCGGCTGCGGCGCGTTGGCGCGCAGCACCTCGAGGCGAGCCCGGTACTCCTTCTCGTCGATGTCGCCCTGGGCGAACCGCTCGGCGAGCGTGGTCTCGGCCGCACGCGCGGCCTGCTGGCCGCCCCAGTAGCCGTGACCGTAGCCGTGGCCCCACGGTCCCATGCCGCCGGCCCAGGCGCGACGGCGCCAGCGGGCTCCGCGCACGATCGCGATGATGATCGCGACGATGATCAGGAACCAGATGATGTGACCGATGATGAAGAACAGCCCGAAGCCGAACCCCAGCGCGGGATGCGCCCAGGGGGCTGCGAGAGCAAGCGATGTGAACACGATGCGTTCCTTCGAGTGTCGAGGAGATCCGGCGGAACTCCGATGACTCCACTCTCACCATCGAGCACCGCCGGCGAATCTGCCCGGCGGATGCTTCCGGATACTCCCCCGGGTGCACGCCGTCCTGCGGGGCGTACTACTCGCTCGTCCCCGCGGTGACCAGCCCGGTCTCGTAGGCGATCACGACCAACTGCACGCGGTCGCGCGCCAGCAGCTTCGACATGATGCGCGAGACGTGCGTCTTCGCGGTGAGCGGGCTGAGGAACAGTTCGCGCCCGATCTCCTCGTTGTTCAGGCCCTGCCCGACGAGGGCGAGCACCTCGCGCTCCCGATCGGTCAGGGTCGAGAGCCGCGAGGTGTCCGGCGGCTGGTGGAAGGTGCCTGCGACCCGCTCGAGCAAGCGCTTCGTGACGCGTGGGCTGAGCAAGGCGTCGCCGCCTGCCACGACGTGAACCGCGCGGATGAGTTCGACGGGTTCGGTGTCTTTGACCAGGAACCCGCTCGCGCCCGCGCGGATCGCCTGGGCGACGTACTCGTCGAGCTCGAAGGTGGTGACGACGACCACGCGGGTGCCCTGCAGGGCCCGGTTCGCGACGATCTGCTCGGTGGCCCAGAGACCGTCTCCGTCGGGCATCCGGATGTCCATCAGCACGACATCCGGCCGCTCACGGGTCACCAGGGCGACCGCCTCGCGACCGGTGGCGGCCTCGCCGACGACCTCGAGGTCCGGCTCTGCTTCGAGCAGGCTGCGAAACCCCGCTCGGATCAACTGCTGGTCGTCGGCCAGCGCCACGCGGATCATGGAGTCTCCTGGTGTTCACGCGATGCGGGCAACTCGGCGACCACGGCGAACCCGCCGCCATCGGCAGGCCCGGCGCTCAGGTGTCCGCCGAGCAGCTCAGCGCGCTCGTGCATGCCCAGCACTCCACGGCCCCCGGACTCGGAGGCCGTCCCTGCGGTTGCGCCCCTGCCGTCATCGCGCACCTCGAGCCGATAGCTGCCCCCGCGGCGCTCGAGCGTGATCGTCGCGTGAGTGGCCCCTTCGGCGTGCCGGGTGATATTTGTGAGCGACTCCTGCGCGATGCGGTAGAGCGCGAGCTGCACGGGCTTGGGCACCTGGTCGGCCGGAAGCCGGTCGTCGAGGCGCACCTCGATCCCCTGGGCGGTCACGGATGCCGCGAGCCCCGGCAGCCTGCTCAGATCCGGTTCCGGCAGCAAGGGCGCGTTCGGGTCGCTCCCGCCCTCGGCCCGCAGCACCCCGAGCACCGTGCGCACCTCGTCAAGTGCGGTCTTGCTGGTCTCCTTGATGCTCGCCAAGGCCTCCTTCGCCTTGTCGGGCTGCTTCTCCATGAGGTGGAGTCCGACGCCCGCCTGCACGTTGATCTGGCTGAGTGAATGTGCGAGCACGTCGTGCAGTTCGCGTGCGATCCGCACCCGCTCGGCCTGCACCTCGGTCTGGTGCCGCTGGCTCACCCGGCGGCGGAACTCAGCCGTGCGCTCGCGTCGGCCGCGGATCCCCTCGCCGATGCCCACCACGATCAGGATGCCCAGGGTGGTCCCCGCGATCCGCCCGGCGGTGAAACGGTCGTCGCCCAGCATGAGCGCAACGGCGATCGTCGCCACCCAGGCAACCGCGATCGAGATCCAGGCCCAGACGCGGGCATTCCGGACGATCGCGCTGACGATCCCGAAAGCGAGGGCGATATAGGGCGGCCCCACGTGCTCATTGAGGATGAGGTCGAGCGAGGCGCCGATCGCCGTGAGCGCGACCACCGGACCCGGGAACCGACGGGCTCCGATCAGCGCGAGCGGACCAAGCAGAGCGATGCCGACCGAGATCAGCCCCTGCGTCTGACTCAGCTGGAAGATGCGCACGAACGCGATCGCCACCGGTACTTGCACCAGGAACGACACGATGACCGGGATCCACAGGCTGGCCCAGCGCGGCATGCGCCACTCGGGCGGTGTCGGGCCGCCGTGCCATGCGGTCCATTGCTGGTGGCGCTGCATCCACATCGCCTCGCCGAACTGCCGCCGCTGTTCGCGCGTGAGGCGCGGTCGCGCGGGCTCGGACATGGCTCGATGCTACGCGGACGGCACCATCGACCCATCCGCTGTCGGGCGCGCAGAAGGTACTCCCGCGGGAGTACCAACGAGCGACGCTCGACGAGACTCTTCCGGCCCCGCCGCTCAAGCGTTCCTAGTCGGCAGTCGAGGCCGCCGCAGATCCACGACGGCGGGAGACGATGAGCAGCAGCACGCCGAGCGCCGCAGCGAACACACCCAGCGCGAGAGGGATCAGCGGAACGCTGCCCGTCTTGGCCAGTTCGTTCGCACCGGTCGCTGCGCCTGTGCTCCCCGTCGTCCCTCCCCCAGTTCCCCCTGAGCCCGTCGACGCCGCCCTCACGCAAGTCGATTGGCTGTTCACGAGATTGTTGTCGAGCGTGACCGCACCCGCATTGGTGGCGCCCGCCAACAGGCGTCCATCGACCTGCGCCCCGTTCTGAGCAGCAATCGACGTCGCGGCCAGGATGGTCCCCACGAAGGTGGAATCAGTGCCGAGGGTCGCTGAACTGCCGACCTGCCAGTAGACGTTGCATGCCTGAGCGCCATCGGTGAGGGCGACCACGCTGTTGCTCATCACGGTCAAGGCTCCGGTCGAAGCCTGGAAGATGAACACGTCGTCTGCGCCGCCCTGCAGAGTGATCGTTCCATCGAGCAGGAGATCGCTGCCCGAGTAGTACACCCCCCCGAGGTAGGGCGTCGCACGAGCGGCCAAGTTCACGGTGCCGACGGTCTCGGTCGCTCCCTGGCCTGCGACGCTGACGTACGCGGTGTTGACATCACCGTCGACGGTCGTCGATGTGGTGTCTGAGATGTGGATATCTCCGCTCACCTGCCCGGGAAGCAGTTCGACGACGCTTCCCGGATCGAGTGCCACGTCGCCAGCCACGACGGTCTGGTGGGTTGCGGTCTCGGTGATGGTGTCGGAGGCGACGATCGCGTACGTCTCGGCGCTGCCCAGGAAGTCAGGGTCACCCGGGTTGGGATCGGCTTGCGCTGACAGGGGGCCGACCAGCACGCCGAGGCCGACCGCTGCGACCAGGCCGACCACGACGAGGCCGACCTTCCCCTGGCGCCTGACGCGTCGGGACGTGCGGACGGTGTGGATGCTCTGACTGCTCACGATGTACCCCCTGATACGAACGGACACATGCCGTCGCCAGGGATCCAGAGCAACTGAGGCCGAGAGTACACCCGCATATCACGATTGAGACCCTTTCGCAAGAAATTGACCTGACGACAGCGCTACCATCGGTCGCGAAGATGAGGGGTACCACATGGGCAGAAAGTCCCGCGAAACCCGCCTCAATGCGGCCTTCGTCATGGTCGCCGACACGCTCACGGCCGACTACGACGTCGTCGAACTTCTTCACACTCTGGTCAGCGAATGCACTCAGATCGTGGATGCTCAGGCAGGCGGTCTGCTGCTGATGGACGCGGAGGGGAGCTTGAGGGTCATGGCCTCGACCAGCGATCGGGCTGATCTGGTCGAAGTCTTGCAGCTTGCCGTCGGCGCCGGACCGTGCCTTGACTGTTTCGCCAGCGGCGAGCAGGTCTCGGTCCCCGATATCGCCGCATCCGCCGAGCGATGGCCCGCCTTCAGCGAGACCGCCCGTCAACAGGGGTTCTCGTCGGTTCACGCGATTCCGATGAGACTGCGCGGCATCACCATCGGCACGATGAATCTGTTCGGCACCAATACCGGACGGCTCAGCCCCCGCAATGCCGCCGCGGCGCAAGCCCTCGCCGACGTCGCCACCATCGGGATCCTCCAAGAACGCATTTTCACTCACGCCAACGTCGTGGCCGAACAGCTCCAGATGGCGCTTGACAGCAGAGTGCTCATCGAGCAGGCGAAGGGTGTCATCGCCCAAGCCACCGGAACTTCGATGGAGGACTCCTTCGCGGTCCTGCGGCGCTACGCACGAAACCACAACCTGACACTGCACGTGGTGTCGGAAGCCGTCACCACTCGCTCTCTGGAGATTCCCGATCTCGCTGACGTGGCGCGCAACGCCGAGAGCAACCGCTGAGATGCCAGCGGGATCGATCGACGATTACCTGACGGCTGCGTCGCCAGAAGCGGCGGCGCTGATCGCCCGACTGCGCGCCCTGATCCACGAGCTCGAACCCGCCGCCGTCGAGTCGATCGCCTACGGGATGCCGACCTTCGCTGCTCCTGGCCACCACCGCTTCCACCTGGGCGCCTGGGCGACCCACGTGGGCGTTTACCCGGTCGGGCCGGCGCCGGAGCCGCTGCAGGGCCGCCTGGCCGCGCTGCGCGCCGCCAAAGACACCGTGCGACTGCCGCTGGACCGCCCGCTCGATGAGGAGCTCGCGCGGCAGTTGCTGACGTTCCTGCTCGCGCGGCCGGGCCGGTCTTAGCTCGCTGCCGAGATCCGCTTCTCGATCGCCAGGATGCGGTCGAGCAGGGCACTGGTCGCGGCATCCTGGGCAGCCAGATGCAGTTGGATCTGCTTGGCCTCCTCGAGGATCGCACCGGCATCCTTGTAGATCGCGGCGGCCCGGTCGTCCGACGCGGCCGCCTGGATGTTCTGCCCCACGATGATGACCGGCAGCAGCACGAGCTGCAGGAAGGTCTGCGCGATCCACGAGACGATGATGATCGGGCTACCGCTGAGCAGGGCGGCCAGCCGACGCGCCGTCTTGCGGACGGTGGGCGGGCCGTCCTTCGCCCGTTCTGAGGCGCGTGGGTGCGGGTGGTAGTCGAAGTGGGTCGCGGTCATAGGGATAATGATCACTCAGCCGGTTGGGCTCCGAACGTCTTGGCGGCCAGGGCCAGCGGTTCCGGCGGCAGGAACTGCGCGAGCTCCTCCATTCCGGGGTTGAGAAGCACGCCCACGTTCGGTGCCATGATCTGGGCGAGTCGGCGCCCGGTGAGCAGCGCCATGAATTTCGTGTCGTGCTCGAGCGCAAAAGGCGTGGCGCGATCGGCGTCACTGAAGGCGTACAGCACTGTCATTCCCTGGTACTCGTTCAGCGCGGGCGTCAACTCGCGCAGGTCGGTCTCGACAGGGGTTCTGCTCGGAATAGCGACCGGCGACTGCCAGTACTGCCGGAGCAATTCGTAAACCGTTTCGGCCGTCGACTTCTTGTTGACGGCAAGGATCGCCTTCTCGAGGTCATTCCGAGGCTTGCTGCGCAAAAGAAAGCTCCCCCACTTGGACTCGAACCAAGAACCTATCGGTTAACAGCCGATTGCTCTGCCAATTGAGCTATGGAGGATCGCTGCGAACAGCCCCGCTAGCTTAGCAAAGGATGCGAGACGCTCCGCGCTCAGGCCTGCAGCGCCGCGAGGCGGTCGACGTAGGGATGCAGGGGGTGCCGCAGCACCTCATCCACCTGCCCGTAGCCCACCAGCAGGCCGGCGTGCATCACCGCGATCTGCTCAGTCATGGTGCGCAATTCGCGCAGATCATGCCCGATCACGAGGGCCGAGAACGCGCGCTCGCGCTGCAGGTCGGCGATGACCGTCAGGATGCGGCCGCGCACCAAGACGTCGACACCCATGGTCGGGTCGTCGGCCACCAGCAGCGCGGGTTCAAGGATGAGCGCCCGCGCCAGCGCGATGCGCTGCCGTTGGCCGCGGCTCAGTTCGTGCGGGTACTTGTTCATCACCGCCAGCGGCAGGCGCACCGCGTCGATCAGGGTCGCGACCGCCGCGCCCGCCTCGAGCCGGTCGAAGCGCCGATCGCGCCGGTAGATCGGGTCGGCGATGTTCTCGCCGATGGTCAGATGCGGCTCGAGGGTCGAACCGCCGTCCTGAGGCAGATAACCGACCTTGAGCGAGAGCCGATCCATGCGGCGAGCCGTGGAGCTGCGCAACTCCTGGCCGAGCACCTCGAGCAGGCCGCCGGTGATGTGCGGGGCTTCGCCCTCGCCCGGCAGCGTCTGCGCGGCGACCGCGCGCGCCAAGGTGCTCTTGCCGGAGCCGGCCTCGCCGACCACGCCGAGGATCCCGCCGACCGGGATCTCGAAGGTGGCTCCGCTGACCGCCGCGCGGCCGTCGGCGTAGGCCAGCGACAGGTCGGCAGCCCTCACGGCGATCCCGTTGTGCGTCACGCGATCGACCATACCGTTCCGGCCTCAGCCCTTGACGAGGGTGCCGAAGCGGAACTGCTGGGACGCGTCGAGACGCGCGCCGGACACATCCGAACTCATGACGACCACCTGGGCGGTCTGCAGCAGCGGGAGGATGGGCAGTCCGGCCGCCAGCGCGTTCTGGATATCCGCGAGATCTGCTGCGCGCTTCACAGCGTCGACCTCGGTCGCCTGCGCCTTGATCCGGTCGTTGATCGAGTTGTCCCCGTTGGCAGCGGAGGCGACGCCGGAGCTGCCGAAGGTCTGCTGGAGGGAGCGTCCCGCATCGGCGAGGGCGGTGGCCGTCGAGAACTGGTACGCGGGATAGACGCCGGCTCGTCGATCAGTCTCGTACTGCGGAAAGTCCGCCTTGGCGAGCACGACCCTGAAAAGTCCTCCCAGTCCGAGTTCATCTTTCAACTCGGAGTACAGGGCCTTCGAGGATGCCCCGAAGAGGTTGGTGTTGTATTCCACGTTCAACGTGATCGGGATCGAGAGCCCGGCGCCCGTGAGCAAAGCGGCGGCCTTGGTGACATCGGGGCCGCCCGCGCCATCCCCGTAGTCCTTCTTGAGTAACGGCATCGAATCGCTGACTCCGCCGGGCACGAACGAGTACAGCGGCAGCTCGGCATCAGCGCCGGGCACTGCACTGAGCTTGTGCCGGTCGACCAGATCGGCAACGGCCCGGCGGATCAGCAGTGACTTCGCGGCATCGCCGGCGTAAGGCATGGTGTCCAGGTCGAACACGAGATACTGCATGTCGGTGCCTGGGCCATCGACCACGGTGTATGCGGTCCGCTGCCGGAACGCAGGGACGTCGGCCGCAGCAATCCCCTCGGCAACGTCGAGCGCCCCACCCTGCAGGTCGAGTCGAAGGTCGCGGGCATTCGAGTAGTGCTTGAGCGAGACATTGGGCGTCACGGCGGGGCCGAGCGCCCCGGAATAGTGGCGATTCCGGATGAACGTGATCACACGGCCGGGATGGTAACTGTCGACCGTGTACTGGCCGTCGAAGGCGTGGTTCTTCACGATCGTCGCGTCGTCGGTCAGGGTCCGCGCCGAGAAGACCTGCTCGTCGACGATCGCGGACGCTGCCGTCGTCAGCACTCGAGGAAACGAGGCATCGACATTCTTGAGCTGAAAGACAACGGTTCTCTCATCGCGCGCGGCGACGGTGGCAAGCCCGTCGAGCACGGGCACGGGACCCCCAGCTGCGTGGATCGCTGCTTGACGCTCGAAACTGAACACCACATCCGAGGAGGTCAGCCGGTGGCCATTCGCGAAGGTCAGACCGGGCTGCAGGGTGACCGTGAACTGCGTCGGGCTGGAGAAGGCTGCCGACGACGCAAGATCGGGGACCAGATCGCTGCTGCCCGGGTCGGAGGTCAGGAGGGAGGCGAACACCTGCGTCTGGACCGTCGTCGATCCGCGGACGTGTGACGCCGCGGGATCGAGCTGGCTCAGGGAACTCGTTGTCCCGATCACGATCGAATCGAACGCGGACCCGGTCGCGGAAGCCCCGGCTGCGCATCCTGTCAACAGAAGTGCGAGGGACAGGGTTCCGGCGAGCGTCGACGCACGGCCTCGCCGAGGAATCTTCGATCGCACCTTAGCAATGTACCCCGCACCGATCTCTGCGCCGCGCCCCGGCACACCATGGCAGCACGTCCTGCTCATTCCTTGCGGAGCTGGCGCCGTTCGGTCTCGAGCGCGACGGACTCCCGGCTGAGCCGATCCCAGCGCTCCTGGTCGCCTTCCGATTTTGCGCGTTGCATCGCACCGAGGACCTCGGCCTTCTGGCGTAGCAGGTCGCGGTCCACCATTGCCGCCACGACGCCCTCGCAGTACTCGGCCACGGCATCCTCGCGCTGCGGTATCGGGGCCACGCCCAACTGAATGACCAGCGACGTGAAGTCGGTCGGCACCTGGGCTCCGACCTGCTGCAGCCAGTCGGGCGCGCTCGCCCGATCGATGCTGGCCGCGATCCCGTCGCGGATCACCGCGAGCGTCGGGTTGCCGAATCGCACCCGCATCGCCCGCGACATGAGCTCATGGCCGACGGCTTCCGGATGCTGCAGCATCGCCATCAACGCGTCGCGCTCCCCGCGCGTGATCGGGTCGGTCGGCAAGTCGGTCAGGTTGATCTCGCTCGCCACCGGCGGAGCCTCGGCGAGGGTTGCACTCCCCGCCGAGCGCCTCTCGTCTGCCGTCGCCGTGGTGCGCGCGGGGGCGCGCCCCGCCGCGGCCCGGGCACTGTTCACCGCACGCGAGACCTCGTCGGGCTCGAGGCCCAGCCAGCCGGCCAGGCTGCGCACGTAGCCGACGCTCATCGCCCGATCCCGGATGCCCGCTACGACGGGCGCCGACGCTCTCAATGCGGCCACCCGGCCCTCGACCGTTTCGAGGTCATGCCCGGCCAAGTGGCGCCGGATCATGAACTCGAACATCGGCTTGCGCGTCGCGATCAGCTGCCGCACCGCGTCGTCGCCGCGCATCTTGCGCAGATCGCAGGGATCGAGACCGTCGGGCGCGACCGCGACGAAGGTCTGCGCCGCGAAGCGTTGCTCCTCGGCGAAGGCCTTGCTCGCGGCATTCTGCCCGGCCTCGTCAGGATCGAAGGTGAAGACCACCTCGCCGGTGCCCTGGGTGTTGGCGTTGGCGACATCCCCGAGCACCCGGCGGATGACCTTGATGTGCTCCACCCCGAACGCGGTACCGCAGGTCGCGACGGCCGTCGTGACGCCCGCGAGGTGGCAGGCCATGACATCCGTGTAGCCCTCCACGACCACTACCTGCTTGCCCTTGGCGATGTCGCGGCGGGCCAGGTCGAGTCCGTAGAGCACTTGGCTCTTGTGGTACACGGGAGTCTCGGGCGTGTTGAGGTACTTCGGGCCTTTGTCCTGATCGTCAGGCAACAACTTGCGCGCTCCGAAACCGACCGTCGCGCCGGTGATGTCGCGGATCGGCCAGATCAGGCGCCCCCGGAAGCGGTCGTACGCGTTGCCGCGGTCGCCGGTGCTGAGGAGCCCGGCCGTGACCAACTCGTCCTCCTTGTAGCCCTGGGCCGTGAGGGCGATGCGCAGCGCATCGAACGATTTGGGCGCGAAACCCACCCCGAAATGCGCGGCGGCCGCGGCGTCGAATCCGCGCTCCCCCAGGAAGTCGCGGCCGAGTTGAGCCTCGGGAGTCGTGAGCTGGTCTTGGAAGAACTTCTCGGCCGCGGCATTGGCGGCCAGCAGCCGAGCTCGGTTGCCGTGCTCGGTGGCTTGCGCGCCGTCCTCGTAGTGCAGTTCGAAGCCGATGCGCGCGGCCATGCGCTCGACCGCCTCCTGGAAGCTGACGTGATCCATCCGCTGCAAGAAGGTGAAGACGTCGCCGCTCTCGCCGCAGCCGAAGCAGTGGTAGTAGCCGACCTGCGGTCGTACGTTGAAACTCGGGCTGCGCTCGTCGTGGAAGGGGCAGAGGCCCTTCAGGGATCCCGCGCCCGCGCTCTTGAGCGTCACGTAGTCGCCGATCACATCGGCGAGGTTGATGCGTGACCGGACCTCGTCGATGTCGCTTCTGCGAATGAGGCCGGGCATGTGCTGATTCTAGGAGGGGGGTCGGATGGCGCGCCGGGGATGGCGAACGTTGGCTCCGGTCGTCCTCTCCTCCACAGCCGTTCTTGCTCAGAGATCTTGTACTACCGAACATATGTTCGAAGTGGGAAAATGGGTGCATGACCACCCCCGCCCTCCTCGAGGCACTGCGACAGGCGCACGACCGCCTGCGCGCTGCACCCCTCGAAGGCTGGGGCAGGGCGAGCGATGTCGAGTTGCGCGAGCTGCTTGCGGTAGCGGCCGCGTTGCGTCAGGCGGCCGAACGGCACGCTGCACTGGGCGCCGGCGAGGTCGCGCGGCGGTCGCGACCTGAGCACGGCTTGGCCGGCTTCGCGCAGCGGGCCGGGCATCGCACGGTCGAGGAGTTCCTCCGGGTCGAGACGGGAGTTTCGGCGCGCGACGCCTCGGCCACGGCGCGCGTTGGCGAAATTGCCGGGGCAGGAGGGGCGCTGGGCGACGCCGTCCTGAGCGGACGGGTCAGCCCCGCTGCAGCCGACGCGATCAACTCCGGGCTCGGAGCACCCACAGCGGCGGTGCCTGCAGAGGTTCTCGACCAGGCGGTTGAGCGGCTGTGCGACGACGCACGGTCGCTCGACCCGGATCGTCTGCAGCGGCGCGCGCGCGAACTGCGCGATGAGCTCGACGAGGCCGGTGTCGCCGATCGTGAGACTCGGCGCCGCGAGGCGCGATCGCTGCGACTGGTTCGGCAAGCAGACGGGATGACACGGATCGTCTGGCTTCTCGACCCGGAGTCCGCGGCGATCGTCACCGAGGTCTACGACCGAGCGACCTCCCCACGGCGGGGCGGGCCGCGGTTCGTCGACCCTGAGAAGAGCGCGGCGGCATCGGCGATCTTGAACGACCCCCGGAGTACCGAGCAGATCGCGTCCGATTCGTTCACCGAGTTGTTACGTCAGTCGGCATCTGTCGACCGTGAGGTGCTGCTGGGATCGGGAACACCTGCCGTGCGCGTTCTCGTGACCGCTGCGGCGCTCGAGGCACGACACGGGCATGGGGTGTTGGAAAGCGGCGAGTCGACGTCGATGGCAACGGTCGAGCGCCTGGCGTGCTCGGACGGCGCACGGCCGTACATTCTCGACGGCACCGGACAAGTGATCGACCTGGGGCGCGACCAGCGACTCTTCAACCGGCGGCAGCGGGACGCGCTCTCGGTGCGCGACGGCGGATGCATGTGGCCGGGATGCGATCGGCCACCGTCCTGGACCGAGGCCCACCACATCCGTCAATGGGCTCGCGATCACGGACGAACCGACCTGGCCGACGGGCTCCTGCTCTGCCGGCATCATCACCTGCGCCTGCATGACGAGGGTTGGGAGATCGGGCGGCGAGCTGGGCGGTACTGGCTGGACCCGCCGCCCGATCGGGGCGGCAGCGGAGCATTGCTCGAGACGAAGTCACGGGCGGTGCGGGAATTGCTCGCGACGGGTTGAGCCCCCGCTGGAGCGTGTGAAGCGCGCCGGCCAGGCTCAGCCCAGGTAGCGCTCGTGCCAGGCGTTCGCCGACACGTCCGTCAGCGACGCGACCTGATCGACCACAACGCGCCGACGCGCGGCGTCGTCGGGCGCCGCGGCCCAGTCGGCCTGGAACCCCAGGTCGAGATGCTCGAGCCCGGTCGCCCAGAGGTGGTCGGCGAGCTCGGTGAGGATGCCGCGCTGGCGCGCGTAGATCGGCTGCCGGGCATTGGTCGACATCACGTTGGCCGCGACGATGCCCTTGAGAACGGCGATCTCGGCGCGGGTCTCGGCGGGAACCACCACATCGGCCGCGAACCGAGTCAACGATCCGGAGGGATGCGCAGCGCGCGTCGCACGCACCGCCTCGCCCGCGAAGCGTCCGATCAGCTGGCTGGTCAGGTTCTTCAGCCGGGCGAGGTCGCGCCGGGTGCCGTCCCAGGAATCCAGCCACGCCTCGAGATTGTCGAGCCGGTCGAATGCGGCGATCAGCTCGTCGTGCGGGATCTCACCGCCGATCCACGCGAACATGCTGTTGACGAGGGCGTCATGATCGACCCGGGCGCTCAGCGCGGGCACATCCAGGTAGCCGTTGACGACGGCGTCCTCGAAGTCGTGCACCGAATACGCGATGTCGTCGCTGAGATCCATGACCTGGGCCTCGATGCAGCGCACTCGGGCCGGAGCCTCCGCGCGCAACCAGGTGAACGCGGGGGTGTCATCCGCGTAGAAGCCGAACTTGCTGCGCCCGCTCGGGTCGGCGACGCCGTCGGACTCGGGCCACGGATATTTGCAGCTCGCGTCGAGACTGGCGCGGGTGAGATTGAGCCCGTAGCTGCGGCCGGGTACGCCGTCGACATCGGGCCCGAACACCTTCGGTTCGAGACGGGTGAGCAGCCGCAGGGTCTGGGCGTTGCCCTCGAAGCCGCCGATGCCTGCAGCCCAGTCGTTGAGTGCTCGCTCACCGTTGTGACCGTATGGCGGGTGCCCGAGGTCGTGAGCGAGGCAGGCCGTGTCGACGACATCCGGATCCAGGCCCAGGTTGATCGCCAGTTCACGACCGATCTGCGCCACCTCGAGCGAGTGGGTGAGGCGGTTGCGCGCGAAGTCCAGACCGGTGGAGGGGCTGAGCACCTGGGTCTTGACGGCCAGCCTGCGCAGCGCACTCGAGTGCAGGATCCGCGCGCGATCGCGGGCGAAGTCGCTGCGCCGCGAGGAGTGCTGCTCGGGCAGCCAGCGCTCACTGTCCCCCGGCCGATAGCCGGGCGCCGGGTCGTCAGCCACCGCTGTGGTGCAGCTCGGCTTCGGCGACCTCGGCGCGGTGCGTCTCGTTCAGTTCGCGGCTGTCGAGCCAGCCGTAGGGCAGGGTCGGCTGCTTGGGTGTGCCCGCGCGGCCGCGCTGGCCCTCGGCGTCGGCTCCGGGGTACGGCTGGTCCATGTCGAGCCGGGTCAGGATCTCGTCGATCTCATCCAGGCTGCTGCTCGTGGCGAGCGCGGCACGGATCTCGCCGCCGACCGCGTATCCCTTGAAATACCAGGCCACGTGCTTGCGCAGATCGCGGCATCCGCGACCCTCGTCGTCGAAGAACTCGATCAGCAGCTCGGCGTGCCGGCGGTACGCGGCCGCGACCTCGCCGAGCGACGGCTGGGCCTTGAGCGACTCGCCCCGGAAGGCCGCCGCGAGATCCCCGAACAGCCACGGTCGCCCCAGGCAGCCGCGGCCGACCACGACGCCGTCGCACCCGGTCTCGTCGACCATGCGCAGCGCATCCTCTGCGCTCCAGATGTCGCCGTTGCCCAGCACGGGCACGCTCGTGATCGCGTTCTTGAGCTTCTCGATGGCCGACCAGTCAGCGGTGCCCGAGTAGAACTCCGCCGCCGTCCTGGCGTGCAAAGCGATGCTCGCGACACCGGCCCCCTCGGCGATGCGCCCCGCTTCGAGGTAGGTCAGGTGGTCGGAGTCGATGCCCTTGCGCATCTTGATCGTGAGCGGCAACGGCCCCGCCGCCTGCACGGCGCTCTCGACGATGTCGCGGAACAGGTCGAGCTTCCACGGCAGAGCCGCTCCCCCGCCCTTGCGGGTGACCTTGGGCACCGGGCATCCGAAGTTCAGGTCGATGTGATCGGCGCGGTCTTCGGCGACCAGCATCGTGACGGCATCCGACACGGTCTTCGGGTCGACTCCGTAGAGCTGGATGCTGCGGGTCGTCTCCGACTCGTGATGCTGAATCAGGCGCAGGCTCTCGGGCGTGCGCTCGACCAGCGCGCGGCTGGTGATCATCTCGCTCACGTACAACCCTGCGCCGTACTCGCGGCACAGCCGGCGGAATGCCGTGTTCGTGATGCCCGCCATCGGCGCAAGCACGACCGGCACGTCGAGGCTCAGCGGCCCGATCATGAGCGGCCGCTGCGGCGCCGATATCGTGGACATGTCTCGATTGTCCCAGATGGGGGTGGATGCATGCCGACAGACTCCCCCTCGGCGCCCCGGTCAGCGCCCCAGACGGGCCGCGAGCGCGTCGCCGCCGACGCTGATGCCCGCGGCATCGCCCTGGAGTTTGTCGAGCGCACCAATGCCCGCTCGCTCGAGGAGGCCGCGCAGATCCTGGGGATCACGCCTGCCGACATTGTCAAGTCACTCGTCGTGAAGCGCCACGACGGCAGCTTCCTGTTCGCCGAGATCCCGGGCGACCGGCAGATCTCGTGGGCCAAGCTGCGCGCCGTGGTCGGGGTCAACAAGCTGCAGCTGCCCGAAGCATCCGTGGCGCTGGAGGCGACCGGATACGAGCGCGGCAGCATCACCCCGCTGGGCTCCACGACGGCCTGGCCGGTCTACATCGACGAACGCGTCGTCGGGCGCCGCGTCTCGATGGGGGCAGGTCAGCACGGGCTGAGCGCCTTCGTCGACGCCGACCGGCTGATCGCCGGGCTCAACGCGACCGTAGCCGACATCAGCGACGATCTGCCGCTGCGCTGAGCGTCGGTCGCCCGCGCTATAACGAGAACATGACGGACACCACAACGGTCACCTCCTGGATGTCGGCTTACGTTCGCGCCTGGGATTCGAACGAGCCGGGCGACATCCGGGCCCTGTTCACGCCGGATGCGGTCTATCTGACGGCTCCCTTCGCCGAGCCGCGCGCCGGCGTCGACGCGATCGTGCACGGCTGGCTCGAAGATCGCGACGAACCGGACGATCACGATTTCCGCTGGTCGCTGGCGGGAATCGACGGCGAGCTGGCTTTCGTCGAGGGCCAAACCGACTATCACGCGACCACCGACAAGCCTGCGCGCATCTACAGCAATCTGTGGGTCATCCGTTTCGCCCCCGACGGTCGCGCCACATCGTTCACGGAGTGGTACATGCGCCAGAGTGCAGCAGGCGGTCCCGGCAGCCTGGGCTAGCGGGACTATGCTCGCGTGAACCCTCTTCGAGGGCGTCTGCCGGGGCCCCGGCTCCCGATAAGCGTGCGGGCCCCGGCAGAACTCTTTCCCTTCGGCCGCTAGGCGACCGCGTCGCGGGCGTCGTGGGCGAGGACCACGGTTGCCGCTGCCGACGGCCGACCGAGCGCCCGGTACTCCCAGCCGGCTTCGCGGTACCGGGTTGCATCCAGCGCGTGGCGTCCGTCGACCACTCGGCGCGCCGCGACGAGGTCGCCGAGCATCAAGGGGTCTGCGACCCTGAACTCGTCCCACTCGGTCAACAGGACCACGACCTCGGCCCCTGTCACGACCTCCTCGAGCGAGTCGGCGTAGTCGAGATCGGGGTAGACCCGGTGGGCGTTGACGTTCGCCTCGGGATCGTACACGGTGACGATCGCGCCCTCCAGATAGAGCAGACGGGCGACATCGAGCGCGGGCGCGTCCCGAACGTCGTCGGAGTTGGGCTTGAAGGCAGCCCCGAGCGCGGCGACGCGAACTCCGGTGAGCCGGCCCCCCGCGAGCTCGCGCACCAGATCGACCGTCCGGGTGCGGCGGCGGATGTTGATCGCGTCCACCTCGGCGAGGAACGACACCGCCTGACCGACACCGAGTTCTTCCGCCCGGGCGCGGAAAGCGCGGATGTCCTTCGGCAGGCAGCCCCCGCCGAAACCGAGACCGGGCTTGAGAAAGCGTCCGCCGATGCGGTCATCGAGGCTGAGGGCGGTGGCGAGGAGGCTCACGTCCGCGCCGGTCGCTTCACAGACCTCCGCCATGGCATTGATGTACGAGATCTTGGTGGCCAGGAAGGAGTTCGCGGCCACCTTGACCAGCTCGGCTGTCGCGGTGTCTGCGATGACCAGCGGGGTCCCCTCATCCAGGATCGGTCGAAACGCCCGGCGGAGCTCCGACTCGGCCCACTCGGATGCGACCCCGAAGACCAGGCGGTCGGGATGCAGGGTGTCCTCGACCGCGAACCCTTCGCGCAAGAACTCCGGGTTCCAGGCGAGTTCGAGTTCGGCAGCGATCGGCGACACCGACTGAACGAGCTCGGTGAGACGTGCCGCCGTCCCGATCGGCACCGTCGACTTGCCCACGAGAAGCGCCTTACGGGTGATCCGGCTGGCAAGTTCTGAGAAGGCCGAATCGACGTAGCGCATGTCGGCGGCATGCGATCCCGGCTGCTGCGGAGTGCCGACGCAGATGAAGTGCACGTCGCCGAACGCAGCCGCCTCGTCGAACGAGGTGGTGAACCGCAAACGTCCGGAGTCGAGCGCTTCGCGGAGCTTTTCGGGCAGACCCGGTTCGAAGAAGGGCACGCGCCCCGAGGCGAGGGCGTCGACCTTGACCGGATCCACGTCCACGCCGAGGACCTCGAAGCCGAGGACTGCCATGCAGATGGCGTGGGTGGCGCCGAGGTAACCCGTCCCGATGACGGTCATACGGGGCGACCCGATGTGCGGGGTCGCGTCCGAGTAGTGATTAACCACAATTTCCTCCTGGGGGATGGAGCAGTTGTCGAGTGGTGCGAATGGGAACCGGCGCGTAATCGGGGTGGCGCCGTCTTCGTTCAGCCGGACGTGCACCTCACATTGCTGATGCCCTGTCCGGCGCCGGAAGCTGTGTTGCTGCACAAGACGACGTTGGCCTGGACAGGAGTGAGATGGATGCCGTATCCGGGTCCGTCGACCGCGGCGGCGTTCGAGCTGAACACGTTGCCCGTGCCCCAGCCCTTGTAGACGTTGTGCACCTGGAATCCATCGGTCGGAGCGTTCTGACCGACGTTGCCCTCGATGGCCCAGTTGTTGCCCTTGACGTCGACCCAGGAGTCGGCGGCCGACATCCCGGCGCCGTTGAAGGTGTTACCGCGCAGGATCCCGCCGGTCGTGCCCTCTTTGATGTCGACGCTCTCCGCGGTCGTGCCGCTGATCGCATTGTCCTCGATCACGTTCCGGTCTGAGTTGTCTGGCCGGCAGTTCGTGATCGTGCACCAGTTGCTGTTCGCGGTACCGATGTAGATCCCCTCGCCGTATTGCGGCTTGCGGTGCCCGGTGCCGCTGACCGTGTTGCCGGTCACGATGTTGTCCGTGCTGTTATCGCGCAGGTGGATCGCTTCGTCGCCGATCCTGCTGACCGTCAGCTTCTCGATCACGGAGCCGACTGTGCCGTCGGCCATCACCCCCTTCTGCCCATCGGTCACCGAGAACCCGAGCAGGTGCCAGTAGCTCGCGTGATCCAGATGGAACACGTAGCCCTTGCCGGTCGACCCACCATCGAGCACGCTGTCGGTCGTTCCGCAGAGGGTGATCATGGCGCCTGGGGTTCCCGAGGTGGTCGCGACGAAGTTGCCCGGATAGGTTCCCGGAGCGAGCGCGATCACCTCGCCCTTCTGGGCAGCTGCGAGCGCTGACACGAGTTCGCTCGCCGTCGCGACGGTCGTCGCGGGCTTGCCGCACGTGCTCGCCGTCGCGGCCGGCGGCGACGCCCCGCTCCCAGGCGTCGTGGAGGGGTGCACGTGCTGGGGAGCCAGAGGGCTCGGGATCGCGGCGGCGCTGTCGTGTCCACCGACCGCGGAGGCGACGCCCCACGCGATGGCCACGAGCACAGCGCCCAGCACGAACGCCGAGATCACGATGACCACCGGATGAGCCTTGATCAGATCCATCATGCCCGCAGCCCCGCGAACTCCCGATCTCGTTCGTGGTCCTGCTCCTGAGCCTCGTGCGACGCCGGGGCCGGGTACGCCGACGGGGTGGTGATGCGCTCGCGCTCCACGATTCCTCGGGTGAACGAGGTCAGCGGAGCCTGCCCCGCGAAGGGATCCTGGATCGTCGCCCGACGCCGCACGACCAGCAGCGAGACGATCACCGCAAGCGCGATCAGGATCCAGAGAATGGTCAGCGGCTGCAAGATGCTCCGCAGGACCACCAGCAGAGGCTTGGTGCCCTGCCACGACCCGACATCGTTGCCACGAACGGCGGAGTTGGTCGTGCGGACCACATCGATCGGACTCGGCCCGATGCCCGAGATGTTGTTGTTCACGATCGTCGAGTTGCCCGTCTCACCCAGAAGACTGATTCCGTGGTTCGACACCCCGGTGATCGTGTTGCCCTCGAAGTTGCCCCCGGCGTCTCGCACGTAGATCCCGATCGCGGTGTCCGAGACCTTGTTGTCGACGACGGAGGCATCCAGGGCGCTGTCCTTGAGAGCGATGCCCTGCTTCTGGGACTGGCTCACCTCGTTGCTCTTGATCGAGATTCCGGTCGTCGCCTTGCTGACCACGATCCCCATCACGTTGTTCGCGACCGTGTTTCCGGCGATGACGATGTTCGTGCCCCCGACCACCTCGATGCCGTAGCGGCCGTTGCCCGTCGACGTGCTGCTGTTGACCTCGTTGTTGCCGTAGACCGTGGTCGGGATGCCGGTGGCGCTCGGTCCGTCGGCGAGGGGCCCGCCCTCCAGGCTGATCCCGTCGCGGCCATTATCGATCGCATGCAGGCGCTGGAAGGTCACGCTCGAGGTGGCGCGCGCCAGCCGGAATCCGTTCTGGGCGTTGTTCCTCGCGATCGTGGATTCGACGTTGCTGTTGCTGACATCGCGATGCAGCACCAGCCCGTCTACGAGACTGTCTTCGATCACGGAGTCGCGGATCTCGACCCGGTCGGAGTTGCTCACGAAGAATCCGTAGGCGTCGCCTCGGAAGGTGACACCCTGGATCAAGCCGGTGGCGTATCCGTAGTCGTCGGTCGACCCATCGATTGTCAAGGTGGACAGACCGCCGTCGGCGGGCAGCATGTCTCCACTGAGCGCCTTCGGCGCCTTGTCGGTTGTCACGCCTGCGCTCGTGTCCGGTCCGCCCGCCGAGCCTCCGGCCGTCAGATCGTCAATCAGCTTCGTCCCGGTCAGGGCGACCCCGCCGGTGAGCCCGCTCCAAAAGCCGAGCTTGGTGAACTCCACGTCGATGAACTGCGCGCGGCCGCCGTACACGCGGATGTAGGCACGGCCGTCCGAGGTCGTCTCGTCCTCTTTGCCGGTCACGGTGTCCCAGCTATCGATCCTCATCGGCGCCGCGCTCGATCCGTGAATGACCAGGTTTCCGCCGTTGGCGACGAGCGAGACGAACCCCTTGGAACCGGATGCCAGATGGACCGTCATGCCGGCCTTCGACGAGATCTGGAGCGTCGCTCCCTGTTGCACGACGATGTTCTCGGCGATCAGATACGAGCCATCCGACATCTTGGACACGGTTCGGGGAGCGATCGACGTGAGCTCGTCGATCGTGTACGCCGACGCCCGTGCCACCAGCACCAGGGTCGGCGTCGTTCCCACGGCCAGACGGTACGGCCCGCTCTGGGCCACCCCGAGGCGCGCGGCCGTGTCGCTCAGGGCGCGTACTTTGATGAGCCGCGCGTTCTCGGCCGCGACCAGCTTCGACTCGGCCTGCGGGTCGCCGGGGTACGGGCGGGGCTCGCCCGCGGACGCCGCGCTGCGCGCGTTGTGGATCGTCGAGGCTGACGCAGGTGCCACGCCAGTGCCCAGCAGCAGGACGATCGACAGGGCTGCACCCGCCGACATCATGGCCTTCATGCCGCCACCTGCACCGGCACGAGGGTGCGCGCGGTCTGGCCGTCGCCGCCCACCGAGTCGGCATGACGGGTCAGCCAGCCCTGCTTGTTCATTGTCAGAAACGCATAGACCTTGATCGGCAGCGCGATGAAGATCACGACGAGGGCCAGGATCGGCAGGAGGAAGACCTCCTGCGGATAGCGCTTCAGATGCGAGAAGCCGCGAACGCCTCGGGTGACCAACAGCCAGGCAAGCACGACCCCGATGCCGAGCGTCGATACTTCGAGCCTGCTGAACACCAGATAGCTGATCGTGAAGCCCATCGTGATGGGCGTCAACAGGATCTGAAGCACGGTGACCTTCGTGACGAAAGGCACCCGCCAGATCCAGCCCTTGGCGATCGCGGTCAGGTAACACCGGTACGAGTTGCGACTCCAGCGCACCCGCTGCTTGACGAAGGCGCTGAAGCTCGACGGGAACATCGACAAGGCCCGAGCCGAACGCTGATGGACGGTCTTGTATCCGGACGCGAGGACCAGCCAGGTGAGTCGACCGTCATCGCCCGAGATGCAGCGCTTGCCGAGGAAGAACTCGTTCTCGAGCCGCTCGAGCACCGGCATCACGGCCGAGCGCCGATAAACCGCGGTGCGCCCCGAGATGCACGGGACCGCCCCTGCGCGGCCCATGGCCGGCACGTAGTTGTAGTAGCGCAGGTTCACCAGCCAGTCGGCGATGCGGCGCCAGATGCTCGTCGTGCGCTGATACACGTTCTGCTGGGTGGAAACCCCGCCGACCATCGGATCGATGAAGGGCTTCTGCACGTTCTCGAGGAGTCCCGGCATCCACGAGGTGTCCGAGTCGGTCAGGACGAGGATCTCCGAGGTCGCCAGTCGAATCCCCGCCCCGAGCGCCGATCGCTTGCCGGCGTGCTCGAACAGGATGGGCTTCACACGGCTGTCGCCGAGCCCTTGGATGCGGTCGTAGCTGTCGACGTCGGCCAGATCGAGCACGATGATGATCTCGTCCGGGTTCTGGTCGCGCCAGCTCTCAAGGCATCGCAACAGGATGTCGGGATCTTCGTGATACGACGGGACCACCACCGATGTCGTGGTGCGGAAGCCGCTTTCGATCGGTCCCGTGCGCGCCGACTGGATGACGCGATACAGCCAGAGCAGCCAGACGACGGTGCCGGCAATGGCAACCGGGAAGAACGGCGCGATCGTGGCGAAGAAGTTCGCGACGGCGTCCCAACTGAGCGCGATTCCTCCCGCGGGGGCGAGAGATGGCGTGCTGGACGGGAAGACAGGTACGACGAAGTCGGGGATCTGAATCATCGGGGGGATCCTTCGTTGCGGGGGAGGCGTCGGATTCATACCGACGCCGCCAGAAGGCAACGCGATCCCCATTGACCGAAGGTCTGGTGCTGCTCCGGGTCCCTAATCGGGGTGAGATCCGGAACGTGACCTCTCGGTGTGTCCCCCAAAGTAAGGACGTCTCGCCCGGGGGTCAACCCCGGGAGGCAAATCGGAGTCGAGGGTTAACCTCACGTTCACACGCCGAAACACGCGCGAAATGCGGGGCCGGCTCAGATGAGGTCTGAGTCCACACGGCGGTTCATGACCGCCTGCTCATGGTGAGCGGGGATCTCACAGAAATCACCCTCGCACGCCTCCGCCTCCGGGTCGCCGAGCAGCTGAAGTTTGGGAGTCTCGGCCGTGGCTTCAACTGGGCCGATCTCGCTCATGCCACCGCTGCCTTCTCGTCGCGAACCTGTGCCAGCACGCTAGCGAAGGTCGAGGCATCCTGAGCGCCCGACACCCCGTACTTGCCGTCGATCACGAAGAACGGAACGCCCTGGATGCCGTACTCGACTGCCAGCGCCTGGTCGGCCCGCACCGCGTCGAGGTACTCGTTCGAGCTCAGCGACCGAACCACATCGTCGCGGTCGAAGCCGAGCTCGGCCGCCAGGTCGGCGAGGTCGGCGACCCGGCCGACGTGCCTGCCCTCTTCGAAGTAGGCGGCGAGCAGCCGCTCCTTCATCTCGAGCTGACGTCCGTGCGCCTTGGCGTAGTGGATCAGCTGGTGGGCGAGCACCGTGTTGGTGTGCTGCAGCGCGTCGTAGTCGTAATGCAGGCCGACTGACTCGGCAATCCCGGTGACCCGGTCGAGCATTCCGTCGATCCGATCGACCGGGAATCCGCGGGTGGCCAGGTAGTCCTGCTCGCTGCCGTCGAAGTCGACGGGGGTGTCGGGCGAGAGCTCGAAGGAGTGGTACTCGACCTCGACATCGCCGCCGAAATCGGCGGCACCCGCCTCGAACTTGCGCTTGCCGATGAAGCACCAGGGGCAGGCGATGTCGCTCCAGACATCCACCTTGATGGGTTCGCTCATATGACAGTCAACCGGATGACGTATCAGCTATTCCCCGCGGCCGGAGAGACCACGCCGGGAGCGACCGGCGCGAGTCGGTTCCGGATGCCGCGCCGCCGCGCCGCGCGATCGATCCAGAGCGCGTACGGCACGATCGTCAGCACGGAGACCAGGAACGAGAGGAAGAGCGGGAAGGGATCTCCGCCCGCGTTGGTGCTGGTCGAGGTCGTTCCGCCCAGGCTCGAGGCCAGGGCCAGGAAGGCAAGGGTGTTGTTGACCGCGTGCAGCGCGATGCTCGACTCGATGCCGCCCGTGCGCCAGGTGACGAACCCGGCAGCGAGCGCGAAGAGGGCGACATCGGCCGTCGCCCAGGTCAGTGACCCCCCGTCGCCCAGGTACTGGGTGTGAGCTGCGGCGAACGGGATGGCGCTGAGCACGATCACAAGCGGCGCCGAGCGCAGCCAGCCGCCGAACATCTGCGTGACGAGCCCGCGGAACGCGAATTCCTCTGCCGCAGCCTGGAGCGGGGTGACCACCACCACGATCACCGCGCAGGTCACGAACGTGCCCAGTGGGATGGTGGGCGCGACCACGCTGACTCCCCCGACGATCAGGGGCAGCACGAAGAACTGAAGCAACATGGCCACCACGGTGACGGCCAGAGCCGGTAGCAGGCACCACGCCAGCCACCGCCACCGGAACCGGAACTGAACGGAACGCAGCACCGTGAGCGGCCGCAATCCGACGATCAGGTAGCCGAGGAGGGTGGCGGGCAGCAGTGTTGCCACGCCGATCAGGCCGATGGACACCGACAGCGGATCGCCGGCATCCACGACCCCGAAGAGCTTCAGGAGGCCGCTCGTCGCATCCTGGGTCGTGGTGAAATCGATCCGCCCCTGCGACACGGCGATCACGACGCCGATCACCACCACGATCGAGGTGAAGATGATCCACAGCACGGCCGTGATCAGCAGGGCCACCACGGGCTTCCACCAGCGGTATCCCGGCAGCGCGCGCAGCAGCCGGTGGTACGGCAGCGGCGGGGGCGCGGCCGGACTCGAGACGACCGCCTCGCTCGGCGCGATGGCCTGGCTCACGAACCCAGCAGCCGCTCGGCCAGATACCCGGTGAGGCGATCGAGCGAGACCCGCTCCTGGGCCATCGTGTCGCGCTCGCGCACGGTGACAGCCTTGTCGTCGAGAGTGTCGAAGTCGACGGTCACCGCGAACGGGGTGCCGATCTCGTCCTGCCTGCGGTACCGGCGGCCAATGGCACCGGCGTCGTCGAACTCGATCATCCAGTGCTGGCGGAGGTCGGCGGCGAGTTGCTTGGCCACGGGCGAGAGCTGCTCGTTGCGCGACAGCGGCAGCACGGCCACCTTGATCGGGGCGAGCCGGCGATCCAGGCGAAGCACGGTGCGCTTGTCGACGCCGCCCTTGGTGTTCGGGGCCTCGTCTTCGGCGTAGGCATCGACCAGGAACGCCATCAGCGCCCGGGTCAGGCCGAATGCCGGCTCGATCACGTAAGGGATCCAGCGTTCGTTCTTGGTCTGATCGAAGTACGACAGGTCGACGCCCGACTTCTCGGAGTGCGTCTTCAGGTCGAAGTCGGTGCGGTTGGCGACGCCCATCAACTCGCCCCACTCGCTGCCGCCGAAGCGGAAGCGGTACTCCAGGTCGATGGTGCGCTTCGAGTAGTGGCTGAGCTTCTCTTTCGGATGCTCGTAGCGCCGCACGTTGTCGGGGTTCAGTCCGTGACCGATGAACCAGTCGTAGCAGGCGTCGATCCAGTAGTCGAACCACTCCTCGTCGGTGCCCGGCTCGACGAAGAACTCCATCTCCATCTGCTCGAACTCGCGCGTACGGAAGATGAAGTTGCCGGGCGTGATCTCGTTGCGGAAGCTCTTGCCGACCTGCGCGATGCCGAAGGGCGGCTTCATGCGCGCACTCGAGAGCACGTTGGCGAAGTTGACGAAGATGCCCTGGGCGGTCTCGGGGCGCAGGTACGCCATCCCCTCCTCGTCGTCGACCGGGCCGAGGAAGGTCTTGAGCAGGCCCGAGAAGTTGCGCGGCTCGGTCCAGGCCCCGGGCTGGCCGGTATCGGGGTCGCGGATGTCGGCCAGGCCGTTCTCCGGGGGATGTCCGTGCTTCTCCTCGTAGGCCTCGAGCAGATGGTCGGCCCGGTAGCGCTTGTGGGTGTGAAGTGACTCCACGAGCGGGTCGGAGAACACCTCGACGTGACCGGATGCCTCCCAGACCTGGCGGGGCAGGATCACCGAGGAGTCGATGCCGACGACGTCATCGCGCGTCTGCACCATGAACTTCCACCACTCGCGCTTGATGTTCTCTTTCAGCGCGGCGCCAAGCGGCCCGTAGTCCCAGGCGGAGCGGGAGCCGCCGTAGATCTCCCCCGACTGGAAGACGAAGCCGCGGCGCTTGGCCAGCGAGATGATCGATTCGAGCGGATTGGGCGTGGCCACGAGGACTCCAGAGGTCAGCCGCGCCGGCTTGCGCGGTTGGGCGGTGAGCCCAGCCTACCGGGGCAAATCGGCCCTTCCGATCAGCGCTTGAGGGCCGTGATCACCGCGGTCACGTCGGTGGGGTCGTTCCACAGGTGGAACGAGGCGCGCAGCCGACCCGCACGCCCCGAGATGCGGATGCCGGCGTCGAGCAGGGTGCGCAGGTCGTCACCGTCGGCATCCGCCCAGGTCACGATCGCCTGACCCTGGCGCGGGATGCCGAGCTGGTCGCACAGGTCATCGCCGAGCCCCGAGCAGTGCTGCCAGACTTCGGCGATGTCGAGCCCGGCGAAGAGCCCGATGGACTGCTCGGCACCGATCCACGCCTGCCAAGCCGGTGAGACGTCGAAGCGGCGGGCGTCGTGAGCGAGGTGCATCTCGGGGCCGTAGGTGCTCGTCCAGACATCGTCGCCCGCGTACCAGCCGGCCTGCAGCGGCGTGAGAAGCGGGTCGAAGCGGTCGCTGAGCGTCAGGAAGGCGACGCCGCGCGGCGCGCACAACCACTTGTAGCTGTGGCAGACGGTGACGTCGAAGAGGGATGCGTCGACCGGAAGCACCCCGGCCGCCTGGGTGAAGTCGCAGAAGGTGAAGGTGTTCGTGCGCGCGGCGGCCTCGAGCAGAGCCGGAACGTCGGCGATCACGCCGCTGCGCGACTGCACCATCGAGAACACCACGAGCCACGTCTCGTCGGTGATCGAGTCGGCGAGCGACTCGAGCGGCACCGAACGGACGCGAATGGCCTTCCGCTGCAGGAACGGGAACACGATCGACGAGAAGTCTCCATCTGCGACCAGCACCTCGGCGCCCTCGGGAACGGCCGCGGCCACGATCGACGTCAGAACCGACGTCTGAGATCCAGTCGCCACCCGGCTCGCCGGCACGCCTGTCAGCCGCGCGTAGTGCTCGCGCGTGCGGGCGATCACCGGGTCGTAGCCCTGCGGATCACGCTGCGCGATCGACCACGCGGCGAGGTCCGCGGTCAGCGCCTCCACCGCCGTGCGGGGCGGGATGCCGATCGAGGCCACAGCGAGGTATCCGCGCGGATCCCGAATTGCGGGATGGCAGCAGCAAGAGCGTCGGAGATCACCCTCCGAGCATGAGCGAGCGCGGCGCGCTGCACAAGAGACCACCTACGACGCCGTGGCGTCCCCGGGGTGTACCGCTACAGCGCCGGCGCGTCCACGGCGCCGCCGAAACGCCGGGCCCGGCTCGCGTAGAGCTCGATCGCCTGCCAGAGGTCGGCACGCGAGAAGTCGGGCCAGAGCGTGTTGAGAAAGACCATCTCGGCGTATGCGCTCTGCCAGAGCTGGAAGTTGCTGGTGCGCTGCTCGCCCGAACTGCGCACGAACAGGTCGACGTCGGGCAGATCGGGGATGTACAGGTGCTTCTGGATGGTCTTCTCGCTGATGCCGGATGGCTTGAGCCGGCCGGTCTTGACCTCATCGGCGATGGCGCGCACGGCATCCGTGATCTCGTTGCGGCCTCCGTAGTTGACGCACATCGTGAGGGTCAGCGTGTCGTTGTGCGCGGTGAGCCGTTCGGCGAACTGCAGCTCGTCGATCACGCTGCGCCACAGGCGCGGGCGACGACCCGCCCAGCGCACGCGCACCCCCCAGTCGTTGAGCTGGTCGCGGCGGCGGTGCAGCACGTCGCGGTTGAAGCCCATCAAGAAGCGCACCTCCTCGGGGCTGCGCGACCAGTTCTCGGTCGAGAAGGCGTAGACGCTGAGGTGCTTCACGCCGATCTGGATGGCGCCGGCCACCACATCGAGCAGCGCCGCCTCCCCGGCACGGTGCCCTTCGATTCGCGTGAGCCCCTGCCGGTTCGCCCAGCGGCCGTTGCCATCCATCACCAGCGCGACGTGACCGGGAACGGCCGAGGTGGCCATTGTCGGCGGGTAGAGCCCTGTCCAGTCGATCGGGCTTGAAGTCGACGGCATCCTTGTGGGTCTTGCGAACCGGGCTCATGCGATCGTGCGGTCCTGGTGCTCGAGGGAGCGCAGCCCGCGCTCCAGGTGGAACTGCGTGTACGCCGCCACCACACCGCTGGCTTGCGCCTTGGCGCGCTCGTCGGCTGCCTCGGCGGTCTGCCACTCCCCCGCGAGCAGCGCGGCCAGCAGTTCCAGAGTCGCGATGTCGAGCCGCGGGGCGCCGTGCGGGGCGACCTCGTCGCTGACCACACCGCCGAGCTGCACGACGAACGCGGTGTGCGGGCCGGGCGCGCCGGTGACCGCGCAATCGACGAAGCTCGGCGCCCATCCCGCGATCGAGAGGGCCCGCAGCAGATACGAGTCGAGGGTGAGGCCCGGCGAGTGCTCCCGCTTGGCCAACGACCGCAGGGCGCCGACCAGCAGCAGATAGTGCTGGATGCCCGCCTCGTGATCGCTCAGCCGATCCGCCGCCTCGACCATCGCGTTCGCCGCCGTGAAGCTCGGGTAGTCGCCGACGATGTCGGCCCCGTACGAGCCGACGCTCTCGGCCTGCTGCACGATGTCGAGCGAGCGCCCGATGTAGAACAGCGCGTCGACCACCATGAACGGCTCGAGCCGCGCACCGAAACGCGACCCGGTGCGGCGCACGCCCTTGGCGACCGCGCGGATCTTGCCGTGCTGCTTGCTCAGCATCGTGACGATGCGGTCGGCTTCACCCAGCTTGTGGGTGCGCAGCACGACGGCTTCGTCACGATAGGTCGGCATGGCGTCTCCTTTCGCGCCTAGTCTCCCAGCCTCTTGTCCTTCACACCTGGAAGAGATGCCAGACTTCCACCGTGGCGGACTACATCTGGCGGGGCCTCGAATACGACGGACTCGAACGGATCCGCGTCGAAGAGGGCGGGATGGTGCGCGCATCGTCGATCATCGACTCCGCCCGTGGTCGCTACAGCTATGAGATCGTCTGCGAGAGCGACTGGACCTTCCGTCAGCTGCGGCTCGAAGCCGCCAGCGGCGAGCGCACGTTGCTGATCAGCTTCGACGGCCGCGGCAACTGGGAGGTCGACGGCGTCGCCCGAACGGATCTCAGCGATGCGATCGACCTCGACCTGGCGATCACCCCGTTCACGAACACTCTCCCGATCCGTCGGCTGGATCTGGCGGTCGGCGACGAGGGCGATGTCACCGCAGCCTACGTCTCGTTCCCCGATCTCGAGGTCACCCGCGATGACCAGCGCTACACCCGCCTCGACGAGGACGTCTACCTGTACGAGTCGCTCGACAGCGACTTCAGTCGCGAGATCACCGTCGATCTCGACGGCATCGTCGTCGAGTACTCGGGACTGTTCGAGCGGCTCTGAACGTGAACGACAGCGTCAGCATCCCGCTCTGGGCGAACCTGCTCGCGGTCGGCATCGGCTCTCTGCAGGGAGCCCTGTTCGCGGCCCAGTTCCGTGATCGACGACTCGACTGGCTCGGTGTCGCGATCATCGGCATCGCCACCGGATTCGGCGGCGGGGTGCTGCGCGACCTGCTGTTGAACGAGGTTCCTCGAGCCTTGCAGAGCAACTGGTACCTGCCCGTCGCCACCGCCAGCGCGTTGATCGGGATGCTCTTGGAACGCATCTTCACGCGCATCCAACCCCTGATCACCGCCCTTGATGCCTTGACGATCGGCGTCTTCGGCGCAATCGGGACGACGTCGGCGCTCGTCGCCGGGCTGCCCGCCATTCCGGCCATATTCGTCGGCGCCATCTCGGCCGTCGGCGGTTCGATTCTGCGTGACCTCCTGCTCAGCGTGCCCATTGCGCTCATGCAGGTCGGTTCGCTCTATGCCGTCGCGGCGCTCCTCGGATCGATCGTGCTGGTCGTCTTCGTCGCGATCGGCGCCCCCGCCATCGTGGCCGCGATCGCCGGGGTGGTCGTCACCTTCATCGTGCGCGTGCTGGCGGTGCTGTTCGACTGGACGCTTCCGGAGCAACGACCGCTGCGGCGCGGCGGGCGCGGGAGGCCCGGATCACCGTCCACGCAACGATGACGCCGACCAGGAGCGTCGTCACCAGCCCGAGCCCCGAATAGCCGATGGCACCGAGCACCAGGCCGGCCGCAGCGCCGCAGACAGCGCCCGCTGCGTTCATCGAGAGGTCCGAGAAGCCCTGCAATGCTGCACGGTCGGTGGCGGCAACCGCCTCGCTGACGAGAGCCGAGCCTGCCACCACCGATGCCGACCAGCCCAAACCGAGCAGGATCAGGCCGACGATCATGGCGCTGCCGGAATCTGATGCCAGCCAGAAGATCACCAATGCGGCCAACAGCACGCCCTGGCCGATAAGAACCACCGGAACGCGGCCCAGCCGATCGGCCAGCCAGCCGAAGACGGGAGACAGGGCGTACATCCCGGCAACGTGCAGGCTGATCGTGAAGCCGACAATGGTGAGAGTCGCCCCGTGCATTCGGAGCTGAACCGGCGCCATCGACATGAGCGCAACCATGGTCGCTTGGCTCAGGGCGACCACGACCACCGCATAGCGAGCTGAGCGGTTGGTGCGCAGAATGGCCAGCCCGCCCCGCGGTCGGGATGCGGCGGATTCGACACTCCGGGAGGCCAGCGCGGTGAGAAGAGGATCAGGCCGGAGCCCGACGGTGTAGACCACCGCGGCCCCGACCGTCGCGAGCAGCGAGAACGCGAACGCACCCGTCATCGGCGGCAGCCCGAGGGTGTGTCCGACCGCCTCACCCGGGCCGAACAGGTTCGGGCCGAGCACCGCCCCGATCGTGGTCGACCAGACCACGATCGAGAGGTCACGAGCCCGGAATCGTGTGCCCGCCAGGTCCGTCGCCGCAAAGCGTGCCTGCAAGTTCGTGGCCGACCCCACCCCGAGCAGCATGAGCGCCAGAAGCAGAAGCGGGAAGGAATGGAGCGCGGCCGCGGTGATGGCGAGGGTCGCGCCGCTGCCCGCCACCAGGGCGCCCCCCGCGAGCGAACGCCGGCGCCCACGTGCCTGTGCCAGTCGCGCCAGCGGAACCGCGACGAGCGCCGCTCCCAGGGTGCTCATGGTGGCCGCCATCCCCGACCAGGCATTCGAGCCGGAGAGCTGGGCGGCAAGCAAGGCACCCAGCGAGAGGGTGGCCCCCATGCCGATACCGCCCAGCACCTGTCCCGCGATGAGCACTCCGAGGACCTTGCGCTGCAGGGGCGCGTGCGCACCCGCAGCGGCTGCGCCCGCGAACCCTGCGGGTGGTGAGGTTGGGGCCACAGCCACGACGTCCTTCGGAGTTACGCGTCAACCAGCTCGCGGTCGCCGGCCTCGGTGCGCACGGCACGGTTGACCGCCGAGACCACAGCCTTCAGGGATGCCGTCGAGATGTCGCCGTCGATCCCGACGCCCCAGAGGCGCTTGTCGCCGACCTGCAGCTCGACGTAGGCGGCGGCGAGGGCGTCGCCACCCTCCGAGAGCGTGTGCTCGACGTAGTCGTAGAGCTTGATCTCGTGCCCCTGCTCGGCCATCACCGCGAGGAACGCGGCGATCGGGCCGTTGCCCTCGCCGCGTGCCTCCTCGACGTCGTCGCCGACCCGGATGCGCACGTCGAGCGACACCGTTCCCGACATGTCACTGGCGGTGCGGGTCGACAGCAGTTCGTAGCGGCCCCACTTGTCTTCCGGGCGCGACGCGGGGGCAGGCAGGTACTCGTCCTGGAAGGCCTCCCAGATCTCCTCGCTGGTCACCTCACCACCCTCGGCGTCGGTCTTGGCCTGCACGACACCCGAGAACTCGATCTGCAGCCGGCGCGGCAGGTCGAGCGCGTGGTCGGCCTTGAGCAGGTAGGCGACTCCCCCCTTGCCGGACTGGGAGTTGACCCGCACGACAGCCTCGTAGCCGCGGCCCAGGTCTTTGGGGTCGACTGGCAGGTACGGCACCGCCCATTCGAGCTGCGAGACGTCGATGCCTTGACGGGCCGCCTCGGCATCCATCGCCTCGAAGCCCTTCTTGATGGCGTCCTGGTGCGATCCCGAGAAGGCCGTGTAGACCAGGTCGCCCGCCCACGGCGAGCGCTCGTGCACACGCAACTGATTGCAGTACTCGGCCGTGCGGCGCACCTCGTCGAGGTCGCTGAAGTCGATCTGCGGGTCGATGCCCTGCGTGAACAGGTTGATTCCCAGCGCGACCAGGTCGACGTTGCCGGTGCGCTCGCCGTTGCCGAACAGGCAGCCCTCGATGCGGTCGGCTCCCGCCTGGTAGCCGAGCTCGGCCGCGGCGACCGCCGTGCCGCGATCGTTGTGGGGATGCAGCGACAGGATGACATTCTCGCGGTGGTTCAGGTGGCGCGACATCCACTCGATCGAGTCGGCGTAGACGTTCGGCGTCGCCATCTCGACCGTGGAGGGCAGGTTGATGATGACCTTGCGCTCGGGCGTCGGCTGGAAGATCTCGAGCACCTGATTGCAGACATCGACGGCGAACTCGAGCTCGGTGCCGGTGTAGCTCTCGGGCGAATACTCGTAGAACACGGTGGTTCCGGGGACGGTGGCCTCGTACTGCTTGCACCAGCGCGCGCCCTGCAGGGCGATGTCGATGATGCCCTGCCGGTCGGTGCGGAACACCACATCGCGCTGCAGGATGCTGGTCGAGTTGTACAGGTGCACGATCGCCTGCTTGGCGCCCTTGATCGCACTCGAAGGTGCGCGCGATCAGCTCTTCGCGAGCCTGGGTGAGCACCTGGATGACCACGTCATCCGGGATCATCCCCTCGTCGATCAGCATGCGCACGAAGTCGAAGTCGGTCTGGCTGGCCGAGGGGAACCCGACCTCGATCTGCTTGTAGCCCATCTTCACGAGCAGCTCGAACATGACGCGCTTGCGCTCGGGGCTCATGGGGTCGATGAGGGCCTGGTTGCCGTCGCGGAGGTCGACAGCGCACCACATGGGCGCGTGGGTGATGACCTTCGACGGCCAGGTGCGGTCTGGCAGGTCGGTGGGGAAGGCGTCGGAATAGGAGCGATACCGATGGATCGGCATTCCCGATGGCTGCTGTGTGTTCTTCATGGTCTGAGGCTTCGTCTCTGGCTTTCGGCCGGGTCAAGGAGTGTCAGGCAACGACGGAACTCCGCGACGAGAGGGCCTGAGCGAACTAGACCTCGTCGCGGCAGCTAAGAAGAAGCAGGCCGGAGCGCACGCCAACAGGGTAGCACTTCGGGGCTCAGCTGCGACCGCCCAGTGCCCTGGTCGCCTGGGCGAGGGTCATGGTGGGCAGATAGCATCGCGCGATCGCGAGGCCGATTCCCGGCAACTGGACGGGGTCGCGATACACCAGGTGCATGGGAGCAAGGGTCGGCGCGAACTTGCGCTTGAACCGCAGCAGCGACCGGAATCCGTAGACCGGCTCGAGGGTTCGCGCCACCAGCCCGAGCACCGGGGCGAGCAGCCCACTGGGCATTTGCTCAGCCGGCGTGCCCAGCGGGGAGCCCGACAGACTGGCCAACTCGAGACCCCGCGACCCCAGGTCGCGCAGCCCATCGGCGATGAGGAACTCCATGACGCCGTTGGCGGCCTGCGGGCTGCGCCGCATGAAGTCGAGTGTGCGCCCCACCAGGACGCCGTCACGACGAATCGGCAACCAGCTGGTCACGGCCTGAACCACTCCGTGCTCGTCCAGCGCCACACCGACCAGAACGTCGTCGTCGCGGAGCTCGTCGAGACCGCCGAGGGTGAACTCGAGTTCGGGGAGATCCTTGTCAGACATCCACTGCTCGGAGAGTGCGGAGATCTGCAGGGTGACACGCAACGGCAGGTCCTGCCAACGGCCCCACACGGCGCGCGTTCCCTCTCGGGCGGCGCGATTCACCGAGTACCGGACATCGTGCATCACCTTGCCTTCGAGCGTGAAGGCGCGGGGGTCGATCGTGGTCTCTTCCGCGACCGGGAGCGAAATCCAGCCGCGGGCTGCCAAGCGGCTGCGCCACTCCTCGTGCACGCTGTAGAACACCGGCGTCCAGGCAGAGTGGTCGCAGAATGCCAGGAACTCGGCGAGAGCGGCATCCGGCTCGACCGATCGACCGATCGGGTCGGAGGTGGTGATGGCGAACCCGTTGACCACGCGATACGCGATCCCGAATGTCCCGGTCGAGTCGGTCCAGAGGCGGTTGCCGGCCCACGTGGCCATGAAGCCCAGAGTGCCGGAGCCGCGCGCCAGAAGGTGGCGCACCTGCTCGCCTTCGGTCGTTTCGAAGGCACTGTGGCCGCCCACCCGTGCCTGCAGCAACAGCACAGCGCCGACGATCACCATCAGCCAGAACAAGGGACCGACAGCCTGGCTCACCAGATGCGCCATCGGGCTGACCGGCACGATGTCCCTCCGCTCCTCACCGAGGAACTCGAGCGGGATGAACCGCAGAGGCAATTCGGCGACGAGCTCGGAGAACGTGGGGATCGGACGGAAGCCAGCGCGCGCCATCCATCCCAGTGACAGATACAGCGCACTGGGCACCACGACGGCGCCGGCGAGGATCCCGAGGACGAGGCGGATGCGCGGCATCGGGGTGCGCACCGGGAACGCGCGGCGCCGGACGACCAGCAGGGCGGCGAACGCCAACGGAACGAGTGCGCTCACCACCAGCCAGAGCGCGAGTTCCGCCTGGCGTTGCGGCGCGAAGGGCAGCGCGTACCTCGAGCCCGAGGCGGGGACCACGCCCAGGTACCAGGCCGCCAGCGCGCTCTCGCCGATCAGCAGCACCGTCAGCACCACCAGCGCGGCACGGCGTCCGGCCAGGAGCCCGAGTGCGCAGATCACCATGAGCGCAAGCGGGAGCAGCGACACCAGCGTGCCCCCGACCGTGTGAGGGTGCAGGCGGGTGAGCTGGTTCACGCAGGATGGGTCGATCCGCCCGGCGACGCAGGCGATGGCGTGCTCGACGCTGGAGGGCGTGGCCGTGGAGATCGCGACGCCCAGGGGCGACAGTACCCCGTAGCGGGTCACGGACACGAGGGTGAGGAGCGGCCCGATGGCGAGAATCACTGTCGTGATGGACAGCAGGGTGCGCGTCTCCTGACGTGACCCGCGCCAGTCCGCCGTCGGCGAAGTACCACGTCGGAAGAAGCGATGTGCCGCGGCGCCCAACCCCACGCCGATGCCCGCTGCGACGAGGAGGTTCAAATCGGCGGGTTGGCCGGAGTAGAGCAGAAGTGCCGCGGCCGTAGCGATGAGGATGGTCCGGATCCGCCTGCGCCAGAGACCGGTGGCCCACGCGCTCGCCCATGCCAATGTTCCCGCGAGCGGGGTGAGCGGATCGAGGGTCACCACGCCGTGAACCGAGGTCGACCAGTACTCGCCCACCTTCATCCCGATCACCACGAGGCCGACCCCGATCCCCGACGCGAGCAATCCCGTGATCAGGAAGGCGATCGCCGTCCGCGCGGAACCCATCAGCCGTTCGGACGCACCGATCGCCACCACGGCGGCGAGGAGGGCGACGACGAGTTGGACCACGCTGCCGACGTCGATGACCGACGTGAGAAAACCCCACCAGCGGAAGTGCTGCAGAGAGCTCGGATCGATCCCGGCGATCGAGGGTGCAAAGATCCCACGGCTGCCCGTCGTGAGCGCGACGATCCAGACAGCGAGCAGCAAAGTCACCACGGCGATCGTGATCGGGCGTGACCGCAGGTACCTGAAGGCCCGACGAATGCGACGTGGCGCGATGGTGGGAAGAGATGGTGCGTTCACGATCGCGCCTGTCATGAGCGCCCCTTGTCCCGTGTCGTCATGCCGCGGCCACAAGCCCGAGTTGACGGTAGACCGGCCCCAAGGCGTTCTCGAGCACCCATTGCACGGTGTGCCAGTCGTGTCCGGTCCCTGGCGAAATCGCTTCGGTCGCCAGGATGCCAGCCGCGGAGGCCGCCGCCGTCATGCGCGCCGCCACAGGTCCGTAGCGCGAGTCGAGTTGCCCGACTCCGAACACGGCCACCGTGTGGAGGTACGGTGCATTCTTTGCAAGGACCGCCTGCGGAAGGGCGGCCCGATAGGCGGCAGCATCGCCGCCGAATCCCAGAGCGGTGGTCTGGATCACCCCTCCGTTCTTCGGAGCGAGCTGCCCCGAGATGTCCACGATCGAGGAGAAGAGTTCGGGATGAGCCGCGCCGAGCTGAATCGAACAGGTGCCTCCCTGCGAGAACCCTCCGATCGCCCACGCCTGGGGGCTGGTCTGCACGGTCAGGTGGGAGCGGATCCACGCGGGCACATCGACCGTGAGGTAGCTCGCGGAGGCCCCGAGCGATCCGTCAACGCACATCGGGTTCCGATCCGGAGCGCCCAACTGATCCGGCGCGACCACGATCGGCGCGAGTCCCCCATGATGTGCTGCGAAGGCGTCGAAGACGGCAGCGATCTGACCCGAGGAGATCACATTCGACGGCGAACCCGGCTGGCCGGACAGCATGATCAGCACCGGTAGAGCCACGGGATGCGGCACCAGCGCTGCGGGAGGCAGGTACACGTATGCGCCGCGCGCCGGGAACTTCGAGACGGTGCTGGGAATCGTTACGGCGCCGACCACACCGTGAGCGGGCATCCCGGTCGCGACGGCATCCTTCCACAGCGGCCGCGCCGATCCGGTGCTCGTCGACGACGGCCCTGGCGCCGCAACGAGCTGACGGGCGAGCACCTGCAGGGGGAATGGCGCCGCCACCGAGCTGCCGATCAACGAGCCGACGGTCGTGTATTGGCCGAAATCTGCATTCACACCGAGCGTGCCGGCGAGGAGGGCGGTGACCGCCGCCGCGACGGCCGCGATCCGACCGATCGCGCGGCCGACGAGACGCCGACGCGTTCCCGGCTGCGCGGGAGGCATGACCAGGAACGCTGCGACGGCGAGGCTGACCCCCGCGAATGCTGCTGCGACCCATGCGCGGGAGATGGGCGTGAGAGACACGTCGAACAGATCAAGCTGATCCGAGAGCAACCAGCACAAGAAAAGGCCGATCGCGGCACCGCCGGCCACAGCTCCGACGGCGATCACGGCGCGACGGGTGCGGGACGGGGCGGGACGCACTCCAGCGGCCACACGCGGCACCAGGAGCAGGATGAGAACGAGGATCGCCAGCCCGACGGCGAGGATGTCGGCCATCGGCGGAAGCCATCCACCGATCAAGCGGATGTCGCCAATCGCAGTGTTCATGAGTTTCCTGTCGAACGCGCCAGGGACGAGCGCGCCGCCGCTGTCGGGAGGAGCGCGTGAGCGCCCCTCAGTATGGGCTCACGAACCTTCGACGCAGCCGCGCGCCACACCTCCGGCTTCTGAGCCTTCTCACACGGCACTCTGACAATCCGATGCACGCGGTCTGCACGCAGCGGCCAGCCCCTGACAACGCATGACAGCGCCGTGACAGTGCCTCGGTGTCACGGTAGAAGGACCACTCATCAGGAGGAAACCATGACACTCGCCATCGAGGCCCACGGCCTCGTCAAGCGCTACGGCACGACCACCGCGCTCGACGGCATCGACCTGGAACTGGAGCAGGCCCGCGTGCTCGGCGTGCTCGGCCCGAACGGCGCGGGCAAGACCACCGCGGTGCGCATCCTGGCGACACTGCTCAAGCCAGACGCCGGCACGGCGAAGGTGGGCGGCCACGACGTCGTCCACCAGGCCAAGGCGGTGCGCCGCATCATCGGGCTCACCGGGCAGTACGCCAGCGTCGATGAGGATCTCACGGGCATCCAGAACCTGGTCATGATCGGCCAGTTGCTCGACCTGAACCGCAGGCAGGCGAGGGCCAGGGCCGACGAGTTGCTGGCCGAGTTCGATCTGACCGACGCCGGCAAGCGCCTCACCAAGACCTACTCGGGTGGCATGCGTCGTCGGCTCGACCTGGCCGCATCGCTGATCGGGCGTCCGGATGTCGTCTTCCTCGACGAACCGACCACGGGTCTCGACCCGGCCAAGCGCGACGACGTCTGGGACATGATCCGCGTGCTCACCGCCATGGGCACCACGGTGCTGCTGACGACGCAGTACCTCGAGGAGGCCGACGCGCTCGCCAACGAGATCACGGTCATCGACCACGGCAGGATCATCGCGCACGACACCCCGCAGGGGCTCAAGCGGCAGGTCGGCGGGCAGACGCTCGAGGTGCGACCCAGCAATCCTGCCGACCTCGAGAAGGTCCGTCCACTGCTGGCCAAGGTCGGCACCCGCGAACCCGAACAGCCTGCACCCGACCAGTTGTCGGTGCCGGTGGCCGACGACCACGCCCTCACCTCGATCGTCGGCGAGCTGGCACGCGAAGGGATCTCGGTCTCCGAACTCTCGCTGCGCCTGCCCAGCCTCGACGAGGTCTTCTACTCCCTCACCGGAACCAAGCAGAACGCGGATGCCGACGACAGTTCGGTCACCGCACCCGAGACCCAGGAAGGAGTGCTCGCCCGATGAACGACTCGCTCGTGCTCGCTCGCCGCACTGTCACCAAGATGTTCCGCAATCCCGAGCAGTTCCTCGATGTGACCCTGCAGCCGATCATCATGACGGTGCTGTTCGTGTTCATCTTCGGTGGCGCGGTCAAGGGGGGCACGTCGAATTACCTGCCCTTCGTCGTCCCCGGCATCATCGTTCAGACGGTGATGTTCACCTCGCTGACCATCGGCGTGAACCTCAACACCGACATTCAGAAGGGTGTCTTCGACCGCTTCCGCTCGTTGCCGATCGCTCGGTCGGCGCCGCTGTTCGGCGCGGTGCTCGGCGACATCGTTCGTCACTCCATCGCTGTGCTGGTGACGCTCGGCTTCGCCGCTCTGATCGGCTTCCGCGTCACCACCTCGTGGTACGAACTGCTGTTGGCCGTTGTGCTGATCATCGTGTTCGCCGTGAGCCTGTGCTGGGTCTCGGTGTTCATCGGGATGCTCGCCCGCTCGTCGGGTGCCGTGCAGGGCATCTCGTTCCTGATCGTGTTCCCGCTCACCTTCGGGTCGTCGACCTTCGTTCCCGCATCGACACTGCCGGACTGGCTGCAGGGCTGGGTGGCGATCAATCCGGTGACCCACCTGATCGAGGCGATGCGCGGGCTGCTGTCCGGTCCGGCCGCGATGGCCGCGGGTGAGACGCTCGGCGGTGAGCTGATCTGGGTGCTCGGCACCTGCATCGTGCTGGTCGCCGTCTTCTTCCCCCTCGCGAGCTGGGCCTACCGCCGCAAGATCTGAATCAGCGACTCGGCGGCCGCCGCGGAGTCCACGGGAACGCGCTCGCTCTCATCCAGAGCCGGGCGCGTTTCCGCGTTCAGGGCGACCGCGTCCCGAATGCGGTTCTCGATCTCGTCGTAAGGATCGGCGATTCCTCGCAGGGCGACCGCCAGATCCAACGCGTTAGCGGCGGAGCCCAGATCGCCGCGCACGAGGGCGAGGTCGCCGATGCCGAGCGCAACCGCCGCCATGATCGGTTGATCCCGGCTCGCCACGGCAGCATCGGCGGCGGCTCGCAGGTGCTGCTCTGCGGTGTCCAGGTCGCCGTGCAGCTGGGCGACCGCTGCGTGGGCCGCCGAGTCGAGCGCCTTCATCTGTCTTTGGTTCTCGGGCACCGCGAGCGGGTTCGCGTCGAGTTCGGCCAGGAGTTCTCCCGCCCGCTCGACCTCGCCGAGCCGCACCATCAAGAAGATCGCCGTGTAGAGCGCCAGGCTGAGCCCACGTGGCGACTCTGCCTCGCGGGCTTGGTCGAGCAGGAGGCGGGACCGTGCCCGCGCCTCATCGTCTCTGCCGAGCTTGTGCATCAGTTGGACCGCGAGACCCTGCTGCTGCTGAAGATCCCACGACGACGTGATCTGCGCCATGTCGGCTGTCGACTCGTCGCTGATCCGCAGCGCATCCTCGAGCTGACCGTCCAAGGCAAGCCACTCGGCATACATCTGCTTCGACAGGGCGAGACCCCACAGGTCGCCGACGGCCTCGAAGCGTGCAAGCGCCTCGGCGCTTGCACGACCCAGCGCCGCGACGTCGCCGCGGTTCTGGGCCATCGCCGCGCGCATCACCCCCAGCACGGCCCGGCTCCAGTCCGGCAAATCGAGGGTGTCGTCTTCGGGGACCTCGACCCCGGTCGGCCACACCCCCTTCTCGATCGCGTCGATCAATGAGCTGACCACCGCCGGGAAGACCTTGAGCAGCTCGTTGCTGCTGGTCGCCGCTGCCAGACGGATGGCGTCGAATTCGTCGCGGTCGAACGACCGCAGCGCGTCGCCCAGATCCACCGACTCGCCGGAGCCGAAGGCGGCGATGGTCGCTGACACGGCTCGCACGATCAACTCCGGGTCTGATGTGCCGTTCGTCGCGAAGGGTCCGGTTGCCCGGAGCCAGGTCTCCGCGTCCTCGTTGCGATCCCGGATGATCCAGTACCAGGCGTTCGAGGCGGCGAGCGCCACGGCCTCGTTGCCGTGCTTTCCCTCGACGGCGAACCGAAGCGCGCTGACGATGTTGTCGTCTTCTGCGTCGAACCAGGCGAGAGCGTCGTGGATGCCGGGGCCGCGAAGCAGCGAATCGTGCGACATCGAGGCCGCACCCAGCCAGCGCGCTTGCTCGAGCCGTCGCTGATCGAGCACGCCGCTCTCGACGAGCTTCTCGATGCCGTATTCGCGGATGGTCTCGAGCGCGCGGTAGCGACCCGCTGTCCGCTGCAGCAGTGACTTGTCGACGAGGATGTCGAAGTCGGCCCGCGAGACGTGGTGCGCACGGGCGGCCTCGACGGCATCGCCCGCCGCGATGCCCGCCGGGTAGATCGAGACGGCGGCGAGCAACGAGCGCTCGGCCTCGTTCAACAGGCTCCAACTCCAGTCGACGAGGGCGCGCAAAGTCTGGTGGCGCGGAAGCACAGTGCGCAGTCCCCCGGTGAGCAGGGCGAAGCGGTCGTCGAGTCCCGCAGCGATCTCATCCAGAGACATGGTCCTGGCCTTGGCCGCGGCCAGTTCGAGGGCGAGCGGCAGTCCGTCGAGTCGGCGGCGGGTGCGGGTCGCGGCATCCGCCTCGTCGTCTCTCGGCGCAGAGCCTCTCGCCGCCCGCACGCGATCCGCGAAGAGCCGTTCGGCCGCGTCCGGGCTGAGCGGACCGAGGGGCACGAACGCTTCACCCGGCAGTCCGAGCGGCTCGCGACTGGTGGCCAGCACGCGCAGGCGCGGCAGCGCTCCGAGCAGACCGACGACCGTCTGGGCGGCCGCGTCGACCAGGTGCTCGCAATTGTCGAGCACGAGCAGCACATCGCGGCCGCTCAACGCGGTCACGATGCGGTCGCGCGGCGAGACGGCGCCGGTCGTGCCCTCGACCGCGCGCACTTCGCGCCCGACCACACCCAGGATGGCCTGCCAGACCTCGTCGGGGCCCGCAGGAGCCAATTCGACAACGAGGGCGCGGCGGGCGGCACGGGCGGCCTCCAGCGCCAGCCGGGTCTTTCCCGCGCCCCCGGGACCGAGGATGGTGACCAGCCGGGCCATGGCAAGCTGGCCCGCAACACTGGCGAGTTCCTCCTCTCGCCCGATCAGGGGCGTGATCGCGGCCGGGATGCTCGGCTCAGCCTCCGTCGTGGTGCCGACCCGAACGGCGCCGCCGAGCCGGACGGCAGTCGCGCGATCGTCGCTCAGAGCGCGCTCGAACCAGTCGTAGCCGTCGCCGGGGGTCCACGGCGGGCCCGACCAGGTGGCGAGGGCGTCGTCGGCGAAGCGCAGGGCCGACTCGGGGTCGGTAGCGGCGGACGCCGCCGCCACGAGGTCCTGGAACCGCACCGCGTCGACATCGCCGCGTTCCACCGCGAGCCGGTAGCCCCCGGGAACCGACTCGATCGTGCCGGGCGGGAGTTGAGGTCGCAGGCGGGAGATCAGTGACTGCAGGGCTGCGCGCGAGTTCTCGGGTGGGTCATCAGGCCACACGTCCTCGGCCAGTGCGCGATACCCCAACGCGACCCCGGGGTCGAGGGCGAGCCGGAACAGCAGGGCGCGTTGCATGGTGCCGAGCACCTCGACGACCTTGCCGTCGTGCTCGACCTCGAAACCGCCGAGCAGCCCGATCTTCACGGCTCCACGATAGGAGATCGGGCCGTCGCGGCCGCACTCCCCCGGGAGTCAGCCCCCCGCTACTCCACGGCGAGCGCGGCCACCGGCGACACCCGCGTCGCGCGCCGGCTCGGGGCCCATGACGCGATCGCCGTCAGGGCGGCCCCCGCGACCACCACGATGCCGACGATCAGCCACGGCACAGCCGGGAAGACGATGCCGGGACTCCCGTTGATCGACCCGAGCATCGATTGCGCACCGACCCAGCCGTAGAACGCGCCCAGCACGAGCCCCAGGATGACGGCCGTGAAAGTGAGTTGCGCGCTTTCGGTCAGGATCATCCGGCGCAGTTGCCGAACCGAGAATCCCAGCGCGCGCAGCAGGCCGAGTTCGCGGATGCGCTGCAGCACACTGAGCGACAGGTTGTTGACCAGTCCGACCGCTGCGATCAGGCCGCTGAATCCGATCAGCACCGAGAACACGGCGGTGATCCCGTTCAGCAGCTGCTCGGTGCCCGCATACTCCTGCGGCTGCGCGGCCTGCGCCGCATGGATGATCTGGGCGAAGCTCGCGACCGCGACGCCGAACATCGTGATCAGGGTCACCCCGATGACCAGACCGATCGTGGCGCGCGAGCTGCGCTGGGGGTGGCGCAGCGCGTTCTCGGATGCCAGCCGAGCCGGAGCCGAGCGGCCGAACATCCGCCCGACCAGGCGCAAAGCCGGCGGCATGATCACATCGGCGCCGAGCACCAGACCGGTGAACGACAGGACGCCTCCGACGACGCCGATGAGCACGGCCACCGGGGTCGCGAGCCCGATCACGACGCTGAGCAGCAGGGTCGCGAGCCCGAGGATGCTCAGCACGAGAGCGGTGCGGTTGCGCCCGGGACGGTGCGCCGCCTCTTCCCTGCTGAGTTCTTCCGAACCACCGAGCGCCTGCAGGGGGGTGACGCTCAACACGCGGCGGGAGCCGATCCACGACGCCAGCCACGTCGTGAGGATGACCACGATGATCGGCAACAGCAGGTTCGGCGCCAGATACGAATAACTGAAGGGCGGGATGAAGCTCGCGGCTCGCCCGATTGCGGCGATTCCCGCTGCGACGCCGGTGCCGATCAGGGCGCCGACCAGGCCGCCGATGACGCCGGCCAGCAAACCCTCCCTGGCCACCGCGGTGCGCTGGGAGCGAGCGCTGGAACCCAGCAGGCGCAGCAGTGCGATGGTGCGCGCCCGGCCCGCGACGATCGTGGCGAACGTGTTCGAGGTGACGATGGCGCCCACGTAGATGGCGATGACGATGAAGACCCACCCGGTGATCGACAGGAAGATCCCGACCGTGTGGCTGTCTCGCGCTCGCGGGTCCGAGTTGACGACGGCCGTCAGAACGCCGATCACCTGCAGGAGGCCGACGCCGAAGGCCGAGCTGAGGGCGGCGACCAGCACGCTGGCGCCGTTGATGGCGGGACGAGCGGTCGCCGCGCTCATGCCGCGCCCTCCATCGAGAGCATGTACTGCGAGATGTCGGCGGCGGTGCTGCGCGGCTTGTCCTCGACGACCTTGCCGTCCGCGAGGAAGACCACCCGGTCCGCGTAGCTCGCGGCGATCGGGTCATGGGTGACCATCGCGATGCTCTGCCCGTAGTTGGTGGATGCCGACCGCAGCAGCTCGAGCACCTCGCGCCCGGTGCGCGAGTCGAGGTTGCCGGTCGGCTCGTCGGCGAACACCAGCTCCGGACGCGTGGCGAGCGCTCGCGCGATCGCGACCCGCTGCTGCTGACCTCCGGACAGCTCGTGCGGCCGGTGCCGCAGGCGATCGTCCAGGCCGAGCGACTGCTCGAGCTCATCGATCCAGTCGCGTTCGCGGGTGGTGGGCCGACGCCCGTCGAGTTCGAAGGGCAGCAGCAGGTTGCCCTCCACGTCGAGCGTCGGCACCAGGTTGAAGCTCTGGAAGACGAAGCCCACCCGCCGGCGGCGCAGCAGGGTCAGTTGGGCGTCATCCATTGATCCGATCTCGGCGTCGCCCAGCCAGACCTGCCCACTGGTCGGTGAGTCGAGCCCGGCCATGATGTGCATCAGCGTGGACTTGCCGGATCCGCTCGGGCCCATGATCGCGGTGAAATCCCCGCGACGGATGCCGAGGCTCACACTGCGCAGGGCGTCGACCCTGGTGCGTTCTGTTCCGTAGCTCTTGGAGAGGTTCTCGACTCGGGCGACGAGTTCCGGCGACGTGGTCGTGTTGGTCGGTGCTTCCATATCCACGACGCTACGGAAGCAGCGCGGGCGCGGGATCGGCCGCGGGTCGCGCCGGCGTCATCCAGAGGGATGATTGGCTAGTTCAGCCGGTGCTCGAATGCGTAGACGACCAGCTGCACGCGATCGCGCAGGCCGAGTTTCGACAGGATGCGGCTGATGTGCGTCTTCACGGTCGCCTCGCTGAGAAACTCGCCGGTCGCGATCTCGCTGTTGCTGAGGCCGCGTGCCGCCAGCAGGAACACATCGCGCTCGCGCGCAGTCAGCGCGGCGAAGGCCTCGGGCTCGACAGTGCGCGCGGCGCGCGAGTCGAAGTGCTGGAACAACTCGCGGGTCGCGCTCGGCGCCAGCACCGCCGTTCCGGAGTGCACCGTGCGGATCGCCGCCAGCAAGAACTCCGGGTCGGCGTCTTTGAGAAGGAAGCCGCTCGCGCCGCCGCGGATCGCCCGGGTCGCCGCCTCGTCGAGATCGAAGGTGGTCAGCACGATGATCCGCGGTCCGGCGCCGCCGCGTGTCTCGGAGGCCGCCACGATGCGCTCGGTCGCCTCGATGCCGTCCATCACTGGCATCCGGATGTCCATCAGGATCACGTCGGGGCGAGCGGATGCCGCCAGCTCCACCGCCTCGCGGCCGTCACCGGCCTCGCCCACCACCTCGAGGTCGGGCTGCGACGCCACCAACATCCGGATGCCGGTGCGGAACAGCGCCTGATCGTCGACGAGCGCGACACGGATCGGCCGGCTCATGCCGACACCGCGCGGTCTCTGATGACGGAGTGCTCGGGCAGCCAGGCGTGCACGACGAACCGTGACCCGACCACGCCGGCGGTCAGATGCCCACCGACCAATGCGGCGCGCTCGGTCATGCCGGCGATGCCATGGCCCGCCGACGACGCTCCGACGATCGCCGTGCGACCGGTGCGCGTGGACTTGACGGGAACGAGGGCGCTCGAGATCGTCAGGTCGAGGCCGTGAGCGGTCCACCCGAAGTGCACGGTGGCCTCCTGATCGCGATCGGCGTGGCGCAGTGCGTTGGTCAGGGATTCCTGCACGATCCGGTAGACGGCGAGTTGCTGGCCGGTGCCCAACGGCAACGGGTCGCCCGTCACCTGCTGTGTGATGGTCAGGCCCGACCCGCGCATCTGCTCGACCAGCCGGTCGAGATCGACGAGCGTCGGCTGCGGTCCGTCGTCCTGCGAGTGGCGCAACTGGGCGAGCAGCACCCGGACGTCCGAGAGCGCCTCCCGCGCGGTCGTCGCGATCGTGGCGAGGGCGGCATCCATCGCGGCCGGGTCCGTGGAGCCCAGGTAGCGTGCCCCGTCGGCCTGCGCGACCACCACGGCCAGCGAGTGAGCGACAACGTCGTGCATGTCGCGTGCGATCCGTACGCGCTCCTGCTCGGCCGCCATCTCTTCGGTCGCGACGACGGCGGCGCGCCGGTTCTCGCGGGCCTGGCGCCAGATGCGAATGAGCAGCCCGGCCGTCCAGGAGAGCAGGAAGGCGGCGGACGATCCCACGAAGATCACCAGCGCGGAGCGTGCGACGGCCAGCGCGTCGGGTCCTGAGATCGTCTGGCCGGGAAGGACGACTCCGCCGAGCGTCGGGAGCACCAAGGTCAGGGTGATGACGCCCGCCCCGAGGAACGTCGAGACGAAAGCGACCCATCTCAGGGAGCGAGACCCATATGCCGACGTGGCGAAGAGCACGGCGAGAATGGCCAGGTTCGCCGGCAACGGACTGATCCCGACGGCGACCTGCGCCAGCGAGGCGATCCAGGCCACCGCGAGCGACAGAGTCGGAGACAGCCGGCGGAGCGCGAGGGCCGCGCCCATGCCCAAGGCGACCGTGATGAAGCTCACGCGGATGCCCCCGGCGAACCCGTTGATCAGGAACCAGGCCAGGGCGATCACGATGTCGAAGATGAGCTGCCCAGAGCTCAACTTGCGGATCATCCCTCCACGCTAGGGGCGGCCGCACCCGCGCGGGGCGATTCGGAGCGCGAATCAGCCGGGCGTCCGCGAAATCATCCTCCCGATGTACGGTCGAACCGGGAGGCGATGGTGTCGACGGCGGCTGATGCGGGGGTACCCCCTGGTGCGGATCCGCGCCCGGCCGCCACCGTCCTGCTGCTACGCGACGACCCCTTCGAGGTGCTCATGGTGCGGCGCCGGCGCGGCGGCACGTTCTCCGACGCGCTGGTATTCCCCGGCGGCGTCATCGAACCCTCGGACGCGGATGAGGGCTGGCTCCCCCACCTCGCCGGTGGTCTCCACCTCGCCGCCGAGGCGCGGGCGACCCGCATCGGCGCGTTGCGCGAGACCTTCGAGGAGGCCTCGATCCTGGTCGCTCGACTGCCCGACGGCTCGCCTCTGCCGCCCGGACCGCCGAACGACGGCTCGCCGTTTCGCGAGCTGGTCGCACGCAGAGACGCACGGCTGGCCCTCGACGAGTTGCACCCGTTCGGCCGCTGGGTGACGCCGACGGTCGAGCCGCGCCGCTTCGACGCCACCTTCTTCCTCTGTCGCGCGCCGGATGGGCAACTCGCGCGCCAGGATGACGGCGAGACGGTGGGCTTCGAATGGGCCTCCCCGGCCGAGCTCCTCGATCGCGCGGCGGCCGGCGAGCGGTCGCTGCTGTTCCCGACCCTGATGAATCTGCGACGTCTCGCCGAGAGCGCCGACGCGGCCTCGGCCATCGCCGCCGCCGCGAAGCGTCCAGTCGTGCCGGTCGCGCCGACCGTACACCGCGAGAACGGGCGGATCGTGCTGACGATCCCCGAGGAGTCCGGCTACGGCGTCACCGAGCACGTGATCGAGGCGCCCTAGAAGCCCGGCCCTAGAAGCCAGCCGCCCCAGTTGCTTCGGATCGCGCTGCCACTCCTTGGCGACCTTGACCCGCATCGACAGGAACACCTGCTTGCCGACCAGCGGCTCGATCGCGGCACGCGCGCGCGCCCCGACCTCCTGCAGACGCTCCCCGCCGCGGCCGATCACGATCCCCTTCTGGCTGTCGCGTTCGACCCACAGATTGGCGTAGATCTCGAGCAGCTCCTTGTCGTCGCGTTCGATCATGTCGTCGATGGTGACCGCCAGCGAGTGCGGCAGCTCGTCGCTCACGCCCTCGAGGGCGGCCTCGCGCACCAGCTCGGCGATGCGGTGCTCAAGGGTCTCGTCGGTGGTCGCATCGTGGCCGTAGAGAGCCGGACCGACCGGCAGCAGCGCGACCAACTCGGTGAGCAGCACATCGAGCTGGATGCGGTTGTCGGGCCCGTTGAGAAACGCCGACACCGGGATCACCGCGTCCCAGTCGCGCAACTCGTTGATCGCCAGCAGCTGCTGGGCGACCGCCGCCCGCGGGGTGGCGTCGATCTTCGTGACGATGGCGACCTTCTTGGCGCGGGGGAAAGCATCCAGCTGCTCGTTGATGTAGCGGTCGCCCGGTCCGATCTTCTCGTTGGCGGGCACGCAGAAGCCGATCACGTCGACATCGCCGAGGGTCGCCTGCACGACGCTGTTGAGCCGCTCGCCGAGCAGGGTGCGCGGGCGGTGCATGCCGGGCGTGTCCACGATGATCAGCTGCCCGGTCGGCGTGTGAACGACTCCGCGGATCGCGTTTCGGGTGGTCTGCGGCTTCGATGACGTGATCGCGACCTTCTCGCCGACCAGCGCGTTGGTGAGCGTCGACTTGCCCACGTTGGGCCTGCCCACGAACGAGACGAAGCCGGAGCGGAAGGGCGAGGTCTCCGAGCTCACGATGACCTCCTGTCGTCGGTGGTCGTCGGCTCGAACGCGGCTTCCGCGTCGCGCAGGGGCGCGTCGCGCTCCACGAGCACGGTCGTCAGATGCTTGCGCCGACCTTCGGTGCGCTCCGCTGTGAGCACCAGGCCCGAGACCGTCGCGGCCGATCCGGTCACCGGCAGGCGGCCGAGGGCCTTGGTCAGCAGACCGCCGACCGAGTCGACGTCGTCGTCATCGAGCTCGATGCCGAAGAGGTCACCGAGCTCGTCGGTCGGCAGTTTCGCGCTGACCCGGTAGAGCCCCTCGCTCAGCTGCGTCACCTCGGTCTCTTCGCGGTCGTACTCGTCCGAGATGTCGCCGACCAGCTCTTCGATGAGGTCTTCGAGGGTGACCAGGCCGGCGATCCCGCCGTATTCGTCGACCACCATCGCCAGGTGGTTCGACTCGAGTTGCATCTGCCTCAACGTCTCGTCCGCCTTCTTCGATTCGGGGACGAACAGGGCGGGTCTGGCCAGATTCTTCACCGTGCTGGTGGTCGCATGGTGCGGGCGCTCATGAGTCAGACGCGCAACATCGCGCAGGTACAGGATGCCGAAGACCTCGTCCGCGTCCTTGCCGATGACCGGCATACGCGACACCCCCGTCTTGAGGAACTGGCTCATGGCCGTCTCCGGGGGCGTGTCGTCGTCGACCGTGATCATGTCGGTGCGCGGAACCATCACCTCGCGCACCACGGTGTCGTTGAACTCGAAGATCGAATGGATGAGCTCGCGATCGTCTTCTTCGAGCACGTCGAGCTCCGTCGCCTCGTCGACCATGCTCAGCAACTGCTCCTCGCTCGAGAACGAGACCGCGGCGGCGCGCCTGCCCGGTGTGACCCGGTTGCCAAGGGCGACGAGCAGATCGGCGATGGGACCGAGCAGCACCCGGATGAAGCGCAGCACCGGAGCGGCGACGATCACCACCCCGCGCGCATGAGCCCTCCCGACCGAGCGCGGACTCGACCCCACGAGCACGAACGAGGTCGCCGTCATGACCAGCGCGCTGCACAGCAGCACCAGCCACCACTGATCGGCGCGCGGGAACACCGAGGCGAATGAGAGGGTGATCAACACGGCCGCCGTCGTCTCCGACACCACACGCATGAAGTTCAGCGCGTTGACGTAGCGGCCCAGGTCCGATGAGATGTCGAGGAGGGCCTTCTTCGCGCGGTGGTGGGCCGCCAGGTCGACCAGGTCGGAGCGGCTGAGGACGCCGAGCGCGGCATCCGCCGCCGCCAGTAGGCCGCCGAACGCGACCAGCAGCACCGCCACCGCGACGAAGACGGCGATCACACTTCTACCGTTTCCGTTCCGCGAGGGTGAAGCCGACGAGGATGTCGCGCTGGATGCCGAACATCTCCTTCTCGTCGTCGGGCTCCGCGTGGTCGAACCCGAGCAGGTGCAGCATGCCGTGCGCGGTCAGCAGCAGCAGCTCGTCGAGCACCGAGTGGCCCGCCTCTTCGGCCTGGGCCACCGCGACCTGGGGGCAGAGCACGATGTCGCCGAGCAAGCCGGCCGGGGTGATCTCGTCGTCGCTGCCCGGACGCAGCTCGTCCATCGGAAAGCTGAGCACATCGGTCGGGCCGGGTTCGTCCATCCACTGCACGTGCAGTTGCTCCATGGCGGCCTCGTCGACCAGCAGGATCGCGAGTTCGGCGTCGGGGTGCACCCGCAGGAAGTCCAGCTCGTAGGCCGCGAGACGCAGCAGCGCGCTCTCGTCGACCTCGATGCCCGACTCGTTGTTGATCTCTATACTCATAGCTGCTCGCGCCGCCGCTTCTGCGGCGCGAGGCGACAAATCGCCGTACACGCCGCCGATTTGTCGCGTCCCGGCCGCATCATGATCGCCAACCCCTCTTCGGGCGCTCCGCGCTCGGCGGGCGGTGGTCCTGCGGGTGATGGCCGCGGCGCTCCGAACGGTTGGCTCCGTCTTCGGCTGCTTGCGTGCGTTCGTAGGTGCGCAGTTGCCGCTCGGCGTCGTACTTCGTGTACGCGTCGACGATCCGGCCGACGAGCGAATGCCGCACCACGTCTTCGCTGGTCAACAGCGCGAAGTGGATGTCTGGGATCTTCTCGAGCACGTGCCGCACCAGCTGCAGGCCGCTTGCTCCACCCGGCAGGTCGATCTGGGTCACGTCACCGGTGACCACCATGCGCGTTCCGAACCCGAGCCGGGTCAGGAACATCTTCATCTGCTCCGGTGTCGTGTTCTGGGCCTCGTCGAGCACAACGAAGGCATTGTTCAAGGTGCGACCGCGCATGTAGGCAAGTGGCGCGACCTCGATCGTGCCCGCTGCGAGCAGCTTGGGCACGATCTCGGGATCCATCATCTCGTTGAGCGCGTCGTAGAGCGGCCGCAGATAGGGGTCGATCTTGTCGGTGAGGGTCCCGGGCAAGAACCCCAGTCGCTCCCCCGCCTCGACGGCAGGCCGGGTCAGGATGATCCGCTCGACCTCCTTGCGCTGCAGGGACTGCACCGCCTTCGCCATCGCGAGGTAGGTCTTGCCGGTTCCGGCCGGACCGATGCCGAACGTGATCGTGTTCTGGTCGATGGCGTCGACGTAGGCCTTTTGCCCCAGCGTCTTCGGGCGGATGCTCTTGCCTTTGCTGGTCAGGATCGCTTGGCTGAGCACCTCGGCCGGGCTGCCCTCTCCGCGCTCGAGGATCCGCGCGGAGGACGTCACGTCCACCGGCCCGAGGTCGGCGCCGTTGCGCACGAGCAGAATCAGCTCCTGCACCAACCGCTCGGCTGCGGCGACCTGGTCCTGCGGTCCCTCAAGGGTCACCTGATTGCCCCGGACGAGCACGGTCACGTCGGGGAACTGGTGCTCGATGGTGGTCAGCAGCCGGTCCTGGGGGCCGAGCAGCCGCACCATCGCCACGCCGTCCACCTGGAACTCGGCATGCCCGTTCTGGCCACTCGAGTCGGGGAGGTCGTTAGAAGCCAAGGGTGCCTTCCGTCAATTCGTCGCCCATGGCGTTCAGCCCCATGACATGGGCGTGCACATGGAACACGGTCTGCCCGGCTCGCTGGCCGGTGTTGAAGATCAGGCGGTACTCGCCGCCCATCTGGCCGTCGGCCAGGCGCTGCGCGACCGCCACCACGTCGGCCAGCAGCTGCGGATCGCCCGCCGCGAGCTCGGTGACGTTGCGGTACTCGGCGGTCTTCGGCACCACGAGCAGATGGACGGGGGCCTTGGGCGCGATGTCTTCGAAGGCGATGATCCTGTCGTCTTCGTACACGATGGCAGCCGGGATCTCGCGCGCGACAATGCGCTCGAAAAGGGTCGACTCGGCCATGCTTCGATTCTACAGACGACCCTCCGGCGGGGCTCGGTCTCGGTCTCTCTCCCGATCAGAGCCGGGGTGGGTCGGCCGCGTCCGACAGCGCGCGGTAGTGGCGAATGCGCTCCTCATCGCGAGCGACGCCGTACGCCGCGAAGAACTCGTCCTGCCATCCCGGGCCGTAGTTCCAGTCCAGACTGCGGCTTGCGATCGCCAGGTCGGCCCAGCGGTCGGAGACGCCGAGCAGGCCGAGATCGACGTGACCGACGAAGGCACCCTCCGCGCCGATGATCGTGTTGGGCGCGCAGGCGTCGCCCTGGACGACGACCAGGTCGTCAGCGGGAACAGAGACCGCCGGAGCCCATCGGCACACGAACGGGCAGTCGGCGACCGGCAGGGCGTGCATCACCCGCAGGCCCTCGGCGATCGCCCGGACCGCTTCGCGCGGCCGCGCCCGCCAGCGCTCGGTCACGGCGCCGTCTCCCGGTAGAGCGCTGGTGACCAGCAATTGCCCGTCATCGTCGCGGGCGAACTCCAGGACTTCGGCGACGGGATGCCGCGGCGCAAGCCAGACCAGGCGGGCGCGTTCGTCCTCCAGGTCGACGCCGCTGCCGATGGGGTTCCACTTCAGGTAGCGCTCCCCGTCGCGGAAGGTCAGGCCGCCGAGTTCGTTCCGCCACACCGCATCCAGCTCGACGCCCGACGAGAAGCCCCGCACCAGCTCGGGCACGTCGACCGGCCCGGCCGGCCGGCTCGCCAGGATGCGGTCGGTCATCGGCCCCTCACCCGCGGCCCGTCACCAGCGGCCCGTCACCAGCGGCCCAGCCGCGCATTCAACACCGCGAGGGCGGCGGGACCGGCCGTCGAGGTGCGCAGCACCTCCGACCCGAGGTGCACCCGCAGGGCGCCGGCCGCGACCAGGGCGTCGAACTCGCGTGGCGCGATCCCGCCCTCTGGCCCGACCACCAGGGTGACGCGTCGAGTGCCAATCGAAGGTCCGTCCAGCGGCACCTCGGTCAGGGCGATGTCGCCGAGCGGATCGAGCACGAGCAGTCGGCCCGGCAGTGCCGTCAGTTCTGCCGTCGTCGCGAGAGCCCCGACCTCCGGAACCCGCGACCGGATCGCCTGCTTGCTCGCCTCGCGCACGATCGACGCCCAGCGCTCCCGGCCTTTCTCAGCCTTGGCCCCCTCCCAGCGCGACACGGATCGCTCGGCCGCCCACGGGATGACGCCGGCGGCTCCCAGCTCGGTGGCGGCCTGGATCGCCAGCTCGTCGCGATCGCCCTTGGCCAGGGCCTGCGCCAACCAGAGCGGTGGCTCCGGCTCGGGATCGTGACGCACCTCGTCCACCTCGATGGCGAGTTCGGACGCAGATGCCGCGACCACGGCGCCCCAGACGAGGAACCCAGAGCCGTCGCCGACCGCGATCCGTTCGCCGACGCGCACCCGCGCGACGGTCACGGCGTGCCGCGCCTCGTCGCCACCGATGCTCACCCGGGCGCCGACCTCGGCATCGGCGGGCTCCAGGTCCGGGTTCAGATAGAGCGACGCCATCGGACCACTAGACCCCGAGGAAGCGGTCGCGCAGCTTCGCGAACAGGCCCTGCTGGAACGTCGAGAACTCGGGCGGCACCGGACGGCGGCTCTCGGCGAACTCCTTGATCAGCTGCGACTCCTTGCTGTTCAGCCGCACGGGAGTGACCACCTGGATGCCGACCTTCAGATCTCCACGGCCCCCACCGCGCAGGCGGGTGATGCCGCGATCCTTCACGGTGACGATGTCGGCGCTCTGCACGCCGGGCTTGAGGTCGATGGCGATCTCTCCGTCGAGGCCCGCGAGCGTGACGGTCGTGCCCAGGATGGCATCCGTCATCTGCACCTCGAGGGTGGCGAGCAGATCGTCTCCGTTGCGGCTGAAGATGTCGTGGTGCTTGACCTTGACCTCGAGGTAGAGGTCGCCGTTCGGGCCGCCGGCCGGGCCGGTCTCGCCCTCACCCGGCAGGTGCAGGCGCATCCCGGTGTCGACTCCCGATGGCACGTCGACCATCACGGTGCGCTTGGCGCGGACCCGGCCCTGGCCGGCGCAGGTCGGGCACGGGTTCGGGATGACCGTGCCGTAGCCGCGGCAGGTACCGCACGGCGACGAGGTCATCACGTTTCCGAGTAGCGAGCGCACCGAGCGCTGGATGGAGCCGGTGCCTCGGCAGATGTCGCAGGTCACCGGCGAGGTGCCCGGGGCGCAACACGACCCGTTGCAGGTCTCGCAGAGGATCGCCGTGTCGACCTCGATCTCACGCTTCGTACCGAAGATCACCTCATCGAGATCGACCTCGATGCGCAGCAGGGCATCCTGACCGCGTTCGCGCCGCGAGCGCGGGCCCGCCGAACGCCCCTGCGCCGCACCGAAGAAGGTGTCGAAGATGTCGCCGAATCCGAAACCGCCCGCACCGCCGCCCCCGAATCCGGCCTGCGGCCCGAGGTCGTAGCGCTCGCGCTGATCCGGATCGCTGAGCACGTCGTATGCGTGCGTCACGAGCTTGAAGCGCTCCGCCGCGTCGTCGCTCGGGTTCACGTCCGGATGAAGCTCGCGCGCCAGCTTGCGGTACGCCTTCTTGATCTCTTCGGCAGTTGCGGCGCGGTCGACGCCCAATACTTCGTAGTGGTCGGCCACTCTCAGGATTCCTCGTGCTTGTCGTCGTGCTTCTCTCCCGCTGTTGCGTCGACGACGCGTCGGTCATCGGCACTCCCGTCGGAGAGCAAGCGGGTCAGGTATCGGGCGGTCGCCCGCACCGCGGCCATGTTGTTCGAATAGTCCATGCGCGTGGGTCCGAGCAGGCCGACCCGGGCGACGCTGCCGCCGGATGCGGTGTACCCGGACGCGAGCACGCTCGTCTCATTGAGGCCCTGGGCTCCCGGCCCGAAGCCCTGGTTCTCGTGTCCGATACTCACCGAGACGCCATCGCTCTCGATCTCCATCTCGCCGAACAGCTTGATGAGGATGACCTGCTCTTCGATGGCCTCGAGCACCGGATAGATGCTCCCGCTGAAGTCGCTCTCGGTGCGAGCGAGGTTGGCCGCGCCGGCCATCACCAGGCGGTCCTGCCGGTTCGCCGCGACCTGCTCGGCCAGGCAGCCGGCGACGGCTCCGACCAACGGCGCGTGCTCGCGAGGGAATCCGGCGGCCAGCGTACGCAGCGGCTCGGCGACATCGGCGAGCGCCTTGCCCCCGAGCTCGGCGTTCAATCGGCTGCGCAGCTCGCCCAGGAACTCGAGCATCGCCGGGCTGTCTGCTGATGCGCCCGGCACCTCGAGCAGGCGCTGATCGACGCGGCCGGTGTCGGTGATGAGCACGGTCATGATCCGGGATGCTGCGAGCGCTACGACCTCGATGTGCCGCACGCGGGCGCTGCCGAACGAGGGGTACTGCGCGAGCGCCACCTGGTTGGTGAGCTGGGAGAGGAGGCGCGTCGTGCGCGACAGCACGTCATCCAGGTCCACCGCCTGGCCCAGGAAGGTCTCGATCGCCTGCCGCTGCACCGCGGTCAGCGGCCGCACCTCGGTCAGCCGGTCGACGAAGACGCGGTAGCCCTTGTCGGTGGGCACGCGACCGGACGAGGTGTGCGGAGCCGCGATCAGCTCCTCCTCTTCGAGCTGTGCCATGTCGTTGCGGATCGTGGCGGCCGAGACGCCGAAGGAGTGCCGCTCCACGATCGTCTTCGAGCCCACCGGCTCGCGCGAGGCGACGTAGTCCTGAACGATGACGCGGAGCACTTCGAGACCGCGATCAGAGACCATGGGAGCACCGCCTTCCGTCCACCTCGCAGGCGCGTGAAGGCTTAGCACTCCCGTCACCTGACTGCTAATTGTAGCGCGACACGCTGTGACCGAACCGTTGCACGCAACATTTGCGAGGCGCTACCTTGTGCATGTGCTTGCGCCACACCCCTCGCGGGGCCAGCGAAGGCGCCAGCCCCCGCTCTTACCCAGAACCCGGGGTCCACTCCGCACACCGAAAGGCATCACACCATGACCGAACCTGCTCCCGCCGCGCCGCAGCCGGCTGCGCCATTGACTGAAGCCGAGGACAAGCAGTGGGCCTCGTTCGCTCACTTCGGCAACATCATCCTGCTGGTCCCGGCGCTGATCATCTACCTGGTCTTCAAGGACCGCGGTCCGAGGGTCGCCGTCGAGGGCAAAGAAGCCCTCAACTGGACGATCAACGTGACCGCGATCGTCGTCATCGGCAACATCGTCAACCTGATCCTGGGCTTCATCCCTGTCATCGGTTGGATCATCGCCCTGCTCATCCTCATCATCATCTGGGCCGTCATCATCGTGAACATCATCTTCGCGATCCTCGGTGGCGTGAAGGTCAACGGCGGCGGCTCGTACCGCTACCCGGTCAACATCCGCTGGATCAAGTAGTCGCACCAACGCGTGCAGAGCCGGGCCCCTCGGGGCTCGGCTCTGCTGCTTAATGCGGGGATGACGACACCCCCTCCACCGCCCGCGAACTATGCAGCGCCCCAGCCTCCGCTGAGCCCGGCCGACGAGAAGATGTGGTCGATCCTCACGCACGTGGGCGGCATCCTGTTCCACTGGCTTGCGCCCCTGATCGCCTACCTGGTGCTCAAAGATCGGGGCCCGTTCGTGCGCTGGCACACGCGGCAGGCGCTGAACTTCCAGCTCACTCTCCTGATCGCCTACATCGCCGGCGCCGTGCTCAGCCTCGTCGTCATCGGCTTCTTCGTGCTCCTTGCCGCGGTCGTGCTGAACATCGTCTTCGGCATCCTCGCGGCGATGGCCGCGAACCGCGGCGAGTTCTACCGCTATCCGGTGGCCATCGAATTCGTCCGCTGATGGTGGCGCTCAACTTCCCAGAAGCCTGCGGACCACAGCGTCGGCCAGTAGCCGCCCGCTCAGCGTCAGCACCACGCGGCCATTCAGCGCGGCGCGCCCGTCGATCAACCCGTCGGCGATCAGGCCGGCGATCTCGCCGCGGCCCGGCAGGTCGAGCTCGCTGATCGCGAGACCGTCGCTCACCCGGCTGGTGAGCAGCACCGCCTCAGTGCGGCGGGTCGCCGCGTCGAGCGTCTCTCGGCCGGCCGCGGGCGAGACTGCGGCGGCGATCCGCTCGGCATACGCTGCTGGATGCTTCACGTTCCACCAGCGCACGCCGCCGACGTGGGAGTGGGCTCCCGGGCCGACGCCCCACCAGTCCTGACCCGTCCAATAGCCGAGGTTGTGGCGCGAGCGGTGGGCGGCATCCGTCGTCCAGTTGCTGAGTTCGTACCAGGAATAGCCCGCGCCGCTCAGCAACGCGTCGGCCAGCTCGTACATGTCGGCCTGCAGATCGTCGTCGGGCTGCGCGACCTCACCGCGCGCGATCTGGCGCGCGAGCTTGGTGCCGCTCTCGACGATCAACGCGTACGCGCTCAGATGGTCGGGATGCTGGGCCACCGCGAGGTCGAGCGACGCGCGCCAGTCGTCCAATGACTCCCCCGGCGTGCCGTAGATCAGGTCGAGACTCACCTGGAGCCCAGCCGCCCGCGCCCACTCGACCACGAGCGGGATCCGCTCGGGGTCGTGCGTGCGCTCGAGTGTCGCCAGCACGTGCGGTACCGCTGACTGCATGCCGAAACTCACGCGGGTGAAGCCGGCTTCGCGCAACGCCGCCAGCGAATCGGGGCCGACCGAGTCGGGGTTCGCCTCGGTGGTGACCTCTGCGTCTGGCGCCAGCCCCCAGGCATCCCGGATGCCGCCCAGCAGCTGCGCCAACTGGCTCACCGGCAGCAGGGTCGGGGTGCCGCCGCCGAAGAAGACCGTCGAGACCTCGCGCTTCGGAGCCCCGGTCGCGGCCAGCACCTCTCGTGCCTGCTCGATCTCGGTGAGCGCCTGCCCGGCGTAGTCGCTCTGCTTGACGCCGCGCACCTCGTCGGCCGTGTAGGTGTTGAAGTCGCAGTACCCGCAACGCACCCGGCAGAACGGGACGTGCACGTACACGCCGAAGTCGCGCGCGTCCCAGCCCTCGGTCACCGACGCGGGAAGCAGCCCGTCGGCGGGAGCCGGGTCGGCGATCGGCAGGGCAGAGGGCACCCCTCATTGTCCCAGCCTCTCCCTCCCCTCCCCTCCCGAAAGTACGGAAAAGTGCGTACTTTCGGCGCTGAGAGCGGCGCTGGACGCGTACTCTCAGCGAGGCGAGGGCTGGCTAACGCGCGACCAGGTCGGCGAACTGCCCCGCGTCGAGGGCGAACAGGTCGCCAGAGCCGGCGGTCGCGGCCGCCGCGAAACCGCTCGCGGCGGGAAGCTGCTGCTCGGCGAAGAACCGGGCCATGACGAGCCGGGTCTCGGCAACCGACGCGTCGAGGTCCGCCGCAGCGAGTGCACCCTTTGCCAGGAGCCAGGTGAGCACGACGAGTCCGAACTGGCGCAAATACGGGCTCGAGCCCGAAAGGGCGGCGGCCGGGTCGCCCGCTGCGGTGCGCAGCATCCAATTCGTCGTCTCGACCAGTTTGTCGAGTTGCTCGACGAAGTTCGAGCGGATGCTCACGAACGCGTCGCCCGCCGCGACCAGCTCGGCATCGAGCTCGCGCATCCTGGCGAGGAACTCGGTCACCGACGCACCGCCGCGCACACCGAGCTTGCGCCCGATCAGGTCGGCGGCCTGGATGCCGTTTGTGCCCTCGTAGATCGCGGCGATCCGGACGTCGCGGTAGTGCTGCGCGGCGCCGGTCTCTTCGATGAACCCCATGCCGCCGTGGATCTGCAGGGCCATCGAGGTGAGCTCGTTGCCGAGATCGGTGCCCATCGACTTGCAGATCGGGGTGAGCAAGGCCACGACCTCGGTGGCGCGGGCACGCACATCCGGGTCGGGGTGACGAAGGCTGCGGTCGGTCTCGGCGGCATTGAAGAGCATCAGGCTCCGCAGCGCCGTGATGAAGCTCTTCTGCGTCATGAGCATCCGGCGCACATCGGGGTGATCGATGATCGGCGCGTCGTCGACGACACCGTTCGGCGTGATCGCGGCGCCTTGGCGACGCTCCTGCGCGTACTCCAGCGACTGCTGGTATGCGCGCTCACTGAGCGCAACACCCTGGTTGCCGACCGACAGGCGGGCGCTGTTCATCATGACGAACATGATGCGCATGCCCTTGTTCAGGTCGCCGATGAGGTAGCCGGTGGCGTCGTCGTACTCCATCACGCAGGTCGGCGAGCCGTGGATGCCCATCTTGTGCTCGAGCGAGAGGACCTGGACCCCGTTGCGCTCGCCCAGCGATCCGTCGTCGTTGATCAGGAACTTCGGCACGATGAAGCACGAGATGCCGGCGGTTCCGGCCGGGGCGCCCGGGGTGCGCGCCAGCACGAGGTGCACGATCTGCTCGGCCATGTCGTGCTCGCCGTAGGTGATGAAGATCTTCTGGCCGCTGATGCCGAAGGTGCCGTCATCGCGCGGCACCGCCTTCGTGACGAGCGCGCCGACATCCGAACCGGCCTGCGGCTCGGTCAGGTTCATGGTGCCCGACCACTCCCCCGAGACCATGTGCGGAAGGTAGAGCGCCTTCTGCTCGTCGCTGCCGTAGGACAGCAACGCGTCGATGGCGCCCTGGGTGAGCAGCGGAAGGAGCGAGAAGCCCATGTTCGCGCTGAGCAGCAGCTCTTGGATGGCGAGGCCGACGACCGCGGGGAAGCCTCCGCCGCCGAACTCCTCCGGGAAGGGCAGCGACGCCCATCCGGCCTCGACGAGCTTGACGTACGCATCCTTGAATCCGGGCGAGGTGGTGACCGTGGCATCCGGGTTGCGGACGGCGCCCTGGGTGTCGCCTGCCCGGTTGGTGGGGGCGATCACCTCGGCCGCGAAGTCGCCGGCCTCGGCGAGCAGGCCCGTGACGGTGTCGAGGTCGGCGTGCTCGAAGCCGGGGAATTGCGAGATCTCGTCGTAGCCCACGATGTGCTCGAGGATGAAGGCCAGATCGGATACAGGAGGTCGATAGTCGGTCACAAAACGTGAGCCTACGCTCGCCTTCTGCTCAGCAGCGGAGTCTTTGGTCCTTGTCCACTACTCGTCGATCGGGCCGGTCAGCGCTCGTTTGTAGCGTTCCGTGAAAATGGCCTGCATCATCCGCAGCGCCGGGTAGGCCGCCCAGAAGAAGCGGTTCGAGGGGCGGGAGAACGAACGGATGGTCAGCCAGACCGATTCGTCGGGCCGACGCTCGACCACGAAGCTCTCTTCGCCGCGTTCGGGATGCCCGGGCAGGGTCCCGTATGCGAAGCCCTTGCGATCGGGTTCGTCGATCACGTAGACCACCCGGGTCGGGATCTTCGCCGGCCAGAGCACCCATTTCAGAAGCGCGGTATCGCCGGGACGGATCAACGCCGAGCCGTCTGGTGCGTAGGTGGCCTCGCCACCTTCGCCCGTGGTGGCGGGTTGGATCGGATTGCCCAGCTTGTCGAAGGCGACCGGGAGGTAGGTGCCTTCGCTGACCTCGGACGGGGATTCGACGAGCTCAACGTGGAATCCGGCTCTCCGTTGGATTCCCCAGCTCATGGTCTGCACCCAGGCGAAGTCCCACCGCTCGGGGCCGTGGCCGATGCGCACCCTGCGTTCCATCGGCCGGAAGCCCTGCGGCGGGTAGCGCAGCAGATCCTCGGCCTGGGTCGCGCCGATCGCGGCATAGGTGACCGGCACGCGCCAGAGCTCTGCGACGTCGGTCATGTGACGATTTTACGGGGACGGCGGGATGTGGCTGCCCTCGAGGTACGCCGTGACCGCCTTCTTCGGCGCCACCGCGATCCAAGCGTCGGCGATCACCTCGCCCAGGCGCTCGCTCGAGATGCGGTCGAGGTGCAACAGCACCGCGTTGTAACCGTCGAAGTGATGGATGGTGAAGAAGACATCCGGATCGCTCGCGATCAGGGCGAGCTTCTCGCCCTCGTCGGTGACTCGCACGCCGGCGATCGGGCCGCGCTGCGGCCCGGTCTCTTCGATGTCCTTGGCTCGCAGCGGCCGCTCCCACACGAACAGCTTTCCGGATCGCCGGTGCGCCATGCCCGGTCGCCGCGCGTCAGGAACTCCTCGCGCCGGGCATCGCGAGGGCGAGCTCTCGAACGTCGTCCCAGGTCGGCATGGCTAGAGGTTCGGCGGGGTCGCCGTAGGTCGCGATGAAGACGCCGAACATCAGAAGGATGAAAGCTCCGATGATCATCAGGCCGATCTGCAATTGGGCCCGATGATGCACCCGTGGCGCCCAGAGCGCCCGGACCGTGACGGCGAGCGCGAGGGCCCCGATCGACCCCCCGATCAGCGCGGCAACGGAGGCCTGCGGCCAGGCCGGGGTCCCCGGGAGACTCAGGTGGCGAAGCGCGCCGCCTCCTGCGACCGCCGCGACGATGGCGCCGACTGTGAAGAGGACGGCGGCCAGGGTCAGGACTCTCCGCCAGACCAACCGGGACCAGCCCGCACCGGGCCGTACCTCGTAGTCCCCGTCGCCGGACAGCCACCATCCAGGCTGATCCTCCACGGAAGGACTATCAGGGCGAAGTTCGACCTGCACCGGCCCGAAATCAGCCCACCGCGAACCGGTCTGCCGCGGCACCAGGAGAAGGTGAGATCCTGCGGGGCTCACCCCCGGCTGCCCCAGATCGCCGTCAGGCCCGAGTCGAGTTCCTCTCACCCTGATCGGCTTCTCGAGATGGAGCATCGCCCCCGAGAGCGTCCCCCAGGTGAACCTCCGCGAGTACCACTCGCTGCCCGTTCCGAGAACGACCTGCGACTCCCCGATTCGGTCTCGCCACGTGACGAGCAGCCTCGTGCCCACGTCGACAGGCACCCGTCAGCCCTTCGCCGACCAGTCGCTGTGCGGCGGCCACCAGGGCGATCGCGCTGACCGCGTTGAGGAAGAGCGACCAATCCATGGTCGAGACCCTATCCGGCCAGCCTCTTCAGGCCCGCGCCGCCACCTACTTCTTCTTCGGGTCCTTGCCCTCGACATCGCCCGAGAGCGCGGCGATGAACGCCTCCTGGGGGACCTCGACGCGGCCGACCATCTTCATCCGCTTCTTGCCCTCCTTCTGCTTCTCGAGCAGCTTGCGCTTGCGGGTGATGTCGCCGCCGTAGCACTTGGCGAGCACGTCTTTGCGCATCGCCGAGATCGACTCGCGGGCGATGATCCGGGCGCCGATGGCGGCCTGGATCGGCACCTCGAACTGCTGGCGCGGGATCAGCTTCTTGAGCCGCTCCGTCATGAGCAGTCCGTATGCGTAGGCCTTGTCGCGGTGCACGATCGCGCTGAAGGCGTCGACGGCCTCGCCCTGCAGGAGGATGTCGACCTTGACCAGGTCGGCATCCTGTTCGCCGCTCGGTTCGTAGTCGAGGCTCGCGTAGCCGGCGGTCTTGCTCTTGAGCTGGTCGAAGAAGTCGAACACGATCTCGCCGAGCGGCATCGAGTAGCGGATCTCGACGCGATCCTCGCCGAGGTACTCCATGCCCAGGAGCGATGCCGCGCTTGCTCTGGCAGAGCTCCATGATCGTGCCGACGTAGTCCTTCGGAGCGAGGATCGCGGCCTTCACCATCGGCTCGCTCACGCTGGCGATCTTCGTGCCGGTCGGGAACTCGCTCGGGTTGGTGACCGTGTAGTGCTTCTTGTCCTCGGTCGTGACCTCGTACGGCACCGACGGCGCGGTCGCGATCAGGTCGAGGCCGAACTCGCGCTCCAGGCGCTCCGTGACGATTTCGAGGTGCAGAAGGCCGAGGAAGCCGCACCGGAATCCGAAGCCCAGGGCGACGGAGGTCTCGGGCTCGTAGTTGAGCGAGGCATCCGACAGTTTCAGCTTGTCGAGGGCCTCGCGCAGGATCGGGTAGTCGCTGCCATCGATCGGATACAGCCCCGAGAAGACCATCGGCTTCGGGTCGGTGTAGCCGGGCAGCGGGTCGATGGACGGCTTGGCCGCGTTGGTGACGGTGTCGCCGACCTTCGACTGGCGCACGTCTTTCACGCCGGTGATCAGGTAGCCGACCTCGCCGACGCCGAGCCCCTTGGTCGGCGTCGGCTCGGGCGAGCTCACGCCGATCTCGAGCAGCTCGTGGATCGCCTTGGTCGACATCATCTGGATGCGCTCGCGCGGGCTCAGCTTGCCGTCGATCATGCGGATGTAGGTGATGACGCCGCGATAGGTGTCGTAGACCGAGTCGAAGATCATGGCGCGGGCCGGGCCGTCAGCGTTGCCGGTCGGCGCCGGGATCAGCTCGACGACCCGGTCGAGCAGCTCGGTCACGCCCAGCGCCGGTCTTGCCGCTGACCCGCAGCACGTCGTCGGGCGTGCCGCCGATCAGGCTCGGCGAGCTCCTTGGCGTACTTGTCGGGCTCCGCGGCGGGCAGGTCGATCTTGTTGAGCACCGGGATGATCGTGAGGTCGTTGTCGAGGGCCAGGTACAGGTTCGCGAGGGTCTGCGCCTCGATGCCCTGAGCGGCATCCACCAGCAGGATCGCGCCCTCGCAGGCGGCCAGCGATCGCGACACCTCGTAGGTGAAGTCGACGTGCCCGGGGGTGTCGATCATGTTCAGGGCGTAGGTCTCGAGCTGGCCATCGGCGTTGGGCAGCGCCCACGGCATCCGCACGGCCTGGCTCTTGATGGTGATGCCGCGCTCGCGCTCGATGTCCATGCGGTCGAGGTACTGGGCGCGCATGTCGCGGTCGCTGACGACGCCGGTGATGCCGCAGCATCCGGTCGGCCAGGGTCGACTTGCCGTGGTCGATGTGGGCGATGATGCAGAAATTGCGGATCTTCGCGGGGTCGGTCGACGCCGGCTCGAGAGACTTCAGGGCGCGCGGAGACATGACGGGCCATTCTCCCATGCGCCTACGTGATGCGCTGACGCCGCTGGTTCCGCGAAAGTACGGACTTCTGCGTACTTTCGGCGTCGAGAGCGGCGCCGAACCCGTACTTTCGGCGAAGGCGGTGGACTCTGGGAGAGGGGTCAGGCGGGCGTCGGCAGCTTCGCGATGCCCGCAAGCAGATCGGCCTCGGTAGCGGCGAGGCACAGGCGGATCCAGCCCTCGCCGGAGCGTCCGAAGGCGCTGCCGGGAGCGACGGCCACGCGCTCGTGCAGCAGCAGGTGCTCGGCCCAGGCCGCGACGTCGCCATCACTGGCGTGCGAGACATCCACCCAGAGGTAGAAGGCTCCGGTTGGTTCGAGGTAGTGGATGCCGCGTGCCGTCAGCGCGGCTGAGGCGGCCAGGTAGTTCGCGCGGTAGTGGGCCGCGGCGGCGGCCACGTGCGACTGCTCCCCCTGGATCGCTGCCAGCGCCGCGAACTGGTCGGGCATCGCGACACAGCTGATCGACGCCTCTTGCATGGTGCGCATGGTCGCGGCCAGACCGGGCGGCGTGACGAGGTAGCCGACCCGGATGCCGGTCATGGCATAGGTCTTCGAGAACGAGAACACGCTGAACACCCGGGCAACGCCGTCGCCCGACTCGGCCTCCAGGGCCGCGAGGCTGACATGCGGCTCGCCCCACGTGAAGCGCTCGTAGACCTCGTCGCTGAGGATCCACAGGTCGTGGCGCCGGGCGAAGGCGAGCAGCTCCTGGAGCACCTCGCGTGGGAACACCGCGCCGAGCGGATTCGACGGCGAGTTCACGATGATCATGCGAGTACGCGGCGTCACGAGCGCCTCGAGTTCGTCGATGCTCGGAAGGAATCCGCGCTCGGGCGTCAGCGAGTAGGCGACCGGAACCGCATCGAGAATCCGCGCGTTCATCGTGAACGTCGTGTAGCCGGGATCCGGCACCAGCACCTCGTCGCCCGCAGCGAGAGTGAGTTGCATCGCGAGATGCAGGGCCTGCGTGCCGCCGATCGTCACCCAGACCTGCTCCACCTCGGCGGCGATCCCGTTCTCGTCCGCCAGCTTGTCGACGATCGCCCGTCGAAGGGCCAGCATGCCGCCGTTCGGGTTGTAGTTCGTGTCGTCCCTGTCCCAGGCCGCCGTCGCCGCGGCCGCGATGTGCGGTGCGATGGGCACATCCGGCTCGCCGACTCCGAGCGAGATCACGCCCTCGAGTTCGGCCGCGATCTCATAGATCCGACGGATGCCCGAGCCGGGCACCGAGGGGATATGAGCGGCAAGCGACGGCATGCTCCAGGCTATCCCGGGCGCCACTGCTCTGATTGCCTGGCCGGGTTCCGACCTGGTAACGTAGCTCCTTGGTTTGCGTGTGGTTTCCCACCACGCGATTGGCCGGAGGAGCCGCAGCGTTCATTCGACTGGCCTCCCATCCCGGCACATCCCACCTTCCACGTAACGAAAGACAGACATCGTCATGGCGAATATCAAGTCGCAGATCAAGCGCATCGGCACCAACAAGAAGGCGCAGGAGCGCAACAAGGCCGTCAAGAGCGAGCTCAAGACCGCCATCCGCGCCACCCACACCGCTATCGCGACCGGCGACAAGAAGAAGGCCGACGTCGCCCTGCGCCTCGCGACCAAGAAGCTCGACAAGGCCACCTCGAAGGGCGTCATCCACGCCAACCAGGCCGCCAACAAGAAGAGCGCCATCAGCAAGCAGGTTGCTGCCCTCTGAGCCTCACCACGTTGAAAGCCCTCTCCTCACGAGGAGGGGGCTTTCGTCATTCCTACCGCTCGCCCCGGGACGAGATGCTCTCGACCATCTTCTCCAGCGCGTAGACGGGATCGCGGCCGCCGCCTTTGACCTGCGCGTCGGTCTCGGCGAGGGTCTCGATCGCGCGGCCGAGGCCCGCATCCGTCCACCCCTGCAGGTCGCGGCGCGCGCGGTCGACCTGCCAGGGAGCCAGGCCGAAGCGTGAGGCGAGTTCGCCAGAACTGCCGCGCTGGCCCGACAGCTTCGCCATCGTGCGCACCTTGCTCGCGAACGCGGCGACCATCGGAACCGGGTCGGCACCGGACGCGAGCGCGTGCCGCAACAAGCCGAGGGCATCGCCGTGCCGGCCGGCGATCGCCGCATCCGCGACGGCGAACGCCGTGGTCTCGACCCGGCCGGCGTAGTAGCGGTCGACGGTGGTCTCGGTGATCTCGTCGCTCGCGTCGGCGAGCAGCTGCTGGCAGGCGGCGGCCAACTCGGCCAGGTCGTCGCTGAAGGCCGCGACCAGGGCACGCTGGGCTCCCCCGGTGATGCGGCGACGAGCGGTCGCGAATTCGGCGGCAACGAAGTCGAACTTGTCGCTGTCGCGTTTCAGCTCGGCGCACACGACCTCGATGCCGCCACCGGTTCCGGAGCGGATCGCATCCAGCAGCTTCTTGCCTCGCACGCCGCCTGCGTGACGCAGCACCAGGTAGGTGTCATCGGCTGGGAACTCGAGGTAGGCCAGCGCTTCCTCGAGAAACGCGTCGCTGCTCTTCTCAACGTTCTCGACCCGCAGCATCCGGGGCTCGCCGAACAGGCTCGGGCTCGCCAGCGTGACCAACTCGCCAGGCGAATAGCTGCCGGCGTCGATGTACGAGACCTCCAGTGATGGATCTTCGGCCTTCAGAATGTCGCGCAGCTGCCGGATCGCCCGATCGGCCAGCACGGTCTCGGTGCCGCTGACCAGCACGACCGGCGCGGGACGCACCGCGCTCCACTCGAGTTGCGGGATCGCCGCCTTCGCGGCGGCCGTCGGCCTGCCGGTCGGTCGCGCCATCCGCCGTCCCTTTCGCTGCGTTCTTCAACGACACCGTCTTTCGACGACACTGCCAGACTATCCGCGGCCGCCGACCCGCGCGGGCGCAGCGGTCGGCGTCGCGAGCGTGCCGGCTCCGGTCAGCTGCCCATCGCGGACCACATCCTCCGGCTTCTCGGTCCAGACCCGGATGTCGCCCGGGCGCGCACCCGGCGCGACCAGCGTCAACCCGTCGAGATCGGTGCGCAGGGGGCGGGTGCCCACGGCTGCCAGAATGCCCAGCAGCTTCGCCGTCGGATGCCCGTAGTCATTGCCCGCGCCCACCCCGATCAGCCCGACGGTGGCGTGCAGCGCCTCGTACAGTCGTGCCGACTGATCGGCCGAGCCGTGATGCGCGACCTTGACGACATCCACCGCTCGGACCTGACCCGTGCCGAGGAGGCGGGCCTGCGAGTCTTCGCCCAGGTCTCCGAGCAGGATGCCGCTGAGGCATCCGTGCGCGCACGCTCCGGCGCCGGTGACCTGGATCGTGACACTCGCCGGGTTGCCCGGCTCGACGCCTCGTGGCGGCGGCCACAGCACGTCCCAGCGGAGTTCGCCGAGCATCCCGGACTCGCCGCGGCTCACCTGGTCGACCTCGGCGCCGTTGGCGCGCAGGTCGGACGCGATCCGCACGTCACCGGGATCGCTCGGCGGCCCGATCAGTGCGCGGGTGACCTTGCCATAGACCGCGGAGACTCCGCCGACGTGGTCCAGGTCGTAGTGGGTGAGCACGAGCAGGTCGATGTGCGTGATCCCGAGCTCGTCGAGGCAGTGCTGCAGTCGCGCGGGCTCGCGGCCGGTGTCGTCGAGCGCGATCACGCCCTGACTGCGGATGACCGTCGCGTCACCCTGCCCGACGTCGCAGAGTGCGAACTCCCAGTCGGCGGGGCGGGTCACGTTCTGGACGAGTTGCGAGCCGGCCAGGGTGGCGAGGTAGCCGACGAACGCGATGACCAGACCGGCGCGGGCAGCGCGTCGCACCGGGGGCGGGACTCCGCCGAGCGCGGCGACCAGCCCCGCGACGGTGAGCGCCGAGAGCAGCAGGATGCCGGGCACGCCCGTCGGCCACGGAGCCCGCGCGCCGGGAAGGCCGGCGAAGAAGGTCGCGACCGCCGCGATCCAACTGGCAGGAAGCCAGGCCAACGCTGACACCACCGTCGCCAGCGGGGGGAACACGGGAGCCGCAGCGCACGCGATCAGACCGAGCACCGTGACCGGCGCCGCCGCCGGCTCGGCCAACAGGTTGGCGGCGACCCCGTAGAGCGGCAGCGAGGGATTCAGCATCAGCAGCACCGGCTGGCAGGCGAGCTGAGCGGCCAGGGGCACGGCGAGCACCAGGGCGAGCCCGCGCGGCAGCCACCGCGCCATCACCTCGGCGAGCGGGCGAGCAAGCAGAAGCAGGCCTGCCGTCGCGAGCACCGAGAGCGCGAACCCGTAGCTGCGCGACAGCCACGGGTCGATCGTCAGCAGCACGACGACGGCGACGCAGAGCAGAGGCAACCCCCGTGCGGCGCGACCGGTGGCCAGCGCGACGAGCGCGACCACCGCCATCACGGCGGCCCGGATCACGCTGGGCTCAGGTGTGACGACCACGACGAATGCGGCGAGCACGAGGGCAGCCACTGCGAGTCGGGCAAGCCGCGGCAGACCAGCAGCGGCGGCCAGCGCGAGCGCCAGGCCCACCACGATGGCGCAGTTCGCCCCCGAGACCGCGGTGAGATGACTCAGGCTCGCGGTCTTCATCGCGTCGCTGAGGGTGGAGCTCACCGAGCTGGTGTCGCCGATCGCCAGGCCGGGTAGCAGCGCCCCTCCATCGCCAGGCAACCCGGATGCCGCGCTGCGGAAGTCGCGCCGCACGGCATCCGCGGCGGCCAGGAGCGGCGGTGGCCCGCCGGCTCGCTCGCCGTTGCCGCGCACGAACACCAGGAACGCGACGTCCTCCCCCGGATCGGCGGCTTGCAGGGTGCCGGTCACTCGCAGCAGGCTGCCGATCTGCGCCGACTGGATGGCGTGGTCACCGAGGCCCCCGAACAGCAGAACGGGGGTGGAGAGGCTGACGATCGAACCCGCGATCCGTGCCGACTCGGCCGTGCCCGGGATCCGCCCGTCGACAGAGCGGCCCGTGACCGCGACGACCAGCTCGACCGAGCGGCCCGCGTGCGCGGCCTCGTTCAGGATCGGCGGCGATCTGACGCCCGACTGCGCCACGACCGAGGTGACCGCCAGTGCTCCTCCGGCGAGGGCGAGAACGACCACTCCGCGCCAGGCTCCCGGCAGCCGGACGACGGCGAGGACCGCGGCCACAACCCACAGAGCGATCGCCACGACGACGGTCCAGCCGCTTCCGGGTGCCGCTACGGCCACCCCGGCACCGAGCCAGGCCGTTGCTGCCACCGGGAGCAGCCGGAGGTCGGCGACCGACGTGCCGCCGGGCCTCATGTCGTGACGAGGTCTTTGAGCCCCTCGAAGGTCTTCTCACCGATGCCCGTGACGCTCATCAGATCTTCGACCGCGGTGAAACGGCCGTTCGCCGCCCGCCACGCGAGGATGCGCGCGGCCATGGCCGGCCCGACCCTCGGCAGCGTCTCGAGGGTGGGCTCGTCGGCCGTGTTGATGTTCACCTTGCCCGGGATCGACGTGCCTGCCCCGGCACCCGACGCGGGAACGGCCTGCCCGAGCGCAGGCACGATGATCTGCTCACCGTCGCTGAGGAAGCGCGCGAGATTGAGGGCCGCGGGGTCTGCGGTCGGGGTGAGCCCACCCGCAGCGGCCACCACATCCACGGCCCGGTCGCCGTCGTGCAGCGCGTAGAGGCCGGGAGCGTTGACCTGGCCGAGGATGTGCACATAGATCACGGCCGCGTTCGACCCGGTCGACCCGCTCGCCCCGTTCGATGAGGCAGCAGTCGACGGCAGCCCTGTGGGCAGCGCGGACGGTGCGACCACCGACGATGCCCCCTGCGGTGTGATCGCCGTGATGAACACGGCGACCCCCAACCCGACCAGCACCAGGATGAGCGCGGCCCCGACTCCCACCCGCACGCGGGCGCGGCGCGCGTCAGGAGTCGGAGCCGAACTCATGCCCGAAGGCTAGGCACCGCTGCAACTCGCCCGCAGGGGCATCCGGCAGCCTGTGGGCGGCTAGCCCTTGGTCGCGATGTTGACGACGCGCGGAGCCTTCACGATCACGTTGACGATCTCGCGGTCGCCGATCGAGCGCACCACGGCATCCGATGCCCTGGCGAGCTTCTCGAGGGCGTCGTTCGAGATCGTCGGAGCGACCTCGAGCCGGTCGCGCACCTTGCCGTCGACCTGCACGATCGCCGTGATCGAGTCTTCGACGAGCAGCGTCGGGTCTGGCTTGCGCAAACCGGCGAAGGCGACCGACTCGGTATAGCCCAGGCGCTCCCACATGTCCTCCGCCGTGTACGGCGAGAACAGGCTCAGGATCACCGCGACCACCTCGATCGCCTCGCGCACCGCGGGATCGCCTGCCCCCGGCCCCGAGTCGATGGTCTTGCGAATGAGATTGACCAGCTCCATCAGCCGCGCGACGACCACGTTGAACTTGAAGGCCTCGAGCAGCCCCGGACCATCGGCCAGCAGCCGGTGCGTCTGGCGGCGCAGCGCGGGGTCTCCGCCCTTCCAGTCGACCTCGGGCACCGAGGTGACCTCGCCCGAGATGCGCCACGCACGGGCCAGGAACTTGGCGGAACCGGTGGGCGAGACATCCGCCCAGTCGATGTCGTCCTCCGGCGGACCGGCGAACGCCATGGTCAGGCGCAGCGCATCGGAGCCGTGGGCGGCCAGCTCGCTGGCGAGGTCGACCAGATTGCCCTTCGACTTCGACATCTTCGAGCCGTCCATCAGCACCATGCCCGGGTTGAGCACGGCGCTGAACGGCTCGGTGAAGCTCAGGTAGCCCAGGTCGAACAGCACCTTGGTGATGAAGCGCGCGTACAGCAGGTGCAGGATGGCGTGCTCGACGCCGCCGACGTACTGATCGACCGGCGCCCATTTCTCGGCCAGCTTCGGGTCGAAGGCCATCGTGTCGTCGTTCGCGCTCAAGAACCGCAAGAAGTACCACGAGCTGTCGACGAAGGTGTCCATCGTGTCGGGGTCGCGCTTGGCCGGCGTCCCGTCGGCCAAAGAGGCAGAGACCCAATCGGATGCCGCCCCCAGCGGGCTCTGCCCCTTGGGCTTCAGGTCGAGCCCGGCCGATTCGGGCAGGCGCACCGGCAACTCGCTCTCGAGTACCGGATGCAGCGACCCGTCTTCGGCGTGCAGGATCGGTATCGGCGTGCCCCAGTAGCGCTGGCGCGAGATCAGCCAGTCGCGCAGCCGGTAGGTCTTCGCGGCGCGGCCCGTTCCCGCCGCCTCGAGCAACTCGATGACGCGCGTGATCGCGTTCTGCTTGCTCAGCCCGTCGAGCGGCCCGGAGTTGATCATGCGGCCGGCCCCGGTCAGCGCGACTCCGGTCTTCGCCGGGTTCAGCGCCGGCACGTCATCCGACTCGAGCATCTCGGGCGTGATGACCGGGATCGCCCCGGTCACGGGCGCGTTGGTGTCGACGACCACCTTCACAGGGAGGTCGAAAGTGGTGGCGAAGTCCAGGTCGCGCTGGTCGTGCGCGGGCACCGCCATCACGGCGCCGTGGCCGTAGTCGGCCAGCACGTAGTCGGCGGTCCAGACCGGCATCCGCTCGCCGTTTACCGGGTTGATCGCCGTTCTCTCGAGCGGGATGCCCGTCTTGACCCGGCCGGCGTCCTGACGCTCGACCTCCGTCGACTTCTGCACCTGCTCCAGGTAGGCGGCGAACGCCTTCTGGACGGCGGGCGTCGACCCCGCGGCCAGTTCGGCGGCCAACTCGGAATCGGGTGCAACGACCATGAACGTCGCGCCGAACAGCGTGTCGGGGCGCGTCGTGAAGACCGTGACCTTCTCGTTGTACCCCTCGATCACGAAGTCGACGTCGGCGCCGATCGAACGGCCGATCCAGTTGCGCTGCATGGCGATCACCTTCGACGGCCAGGTGCCCTCGAGCTGATTCAGGTCGTCGAGCAGCCGGTCGGCGTAGTCGGTGATCTTGAAGTACCACTGGGTGAGCTTCTTCTTGACGACCACCGCGCCCGAGCGCTCGGCCGTCCCGTCTGGAAGCACCTGCTCGTTGGCCAGCACGGTCTGGTCGATCGGGTCCCAGTTGACCCAGCTGTCTTTGCGGTAGGCCAGGCCCTTCTCGTACAGCTTGAGGAACAGCCACTGGTTCCACTTGTAATACTCGGGATCGCTGGTGTGCAGCTCACGGCTCCAGTCGAAACTGTTGCCGTAGAGCTTGAAGCTGCTCTTCTGCTGCGCGATGTTGGCGTATGTCCACTCGCGTGGATCGGTTCCACGCTTGATGGCGGCGTTCTCGGCGGGCAGGCCGAACGAGTCCCAGCCGATCGGGTGCAGCACGTTGAAGCCCTGCTGGCGCCAGTAGCGCGCGACGATGTCGCCGTACGCGAACGCCTCGGCGTGACCCATGTGGAGGTCGCCGGAGGGATACGGGAACATGTCGAGCACGTACTTGCGCGGCTTGTTCGAGCGCGTCGCGTCCACCTCGAAGGGCTTCTCAGCCTCCCACCGCGCCAGCCACTTCTGCTGAATGCGGTCGATGTCGTACCTCTCGCCGTCGTCGACGGAGTCGGGCACGGTGCTGCCTTGCGAAGTCACGGAGCTCTCATTCGATACGAGGTGGGTTGCGGATGCCGTCGCGGCCGAGTGGGCAGGCGCAGCAACCAAGCATCCACAGTACCGAACCGTCAGGGGGCAGGCGGTGTTCCCCCTTTGCCGGGGTTCGGGGCGCCAGGGTTCGGGGCGCCAGGGTTCGGGGCGCCAGGGTTCGGGGCGCCAGGGTTCGGCGCGCTCACCCCGAGGGCCGCCAGCAGCGCCGCCGCTTTGAGCTTCGCCTCGGCCAACTCATCGAGCGGCACGGAGAGCGCCGTGATCCCGCCGCCCGCCCCGACGGTCGCGCCGCGCGCGTCGAGCACGATGCTGCGGATCGTCATCGCCAGATCGACTCGGCCGTCGAGCCCCAGGTAGCCGAAGCACCCGGCGTACAGGCCGCGCGCTCGCCGCTCGAGCGCGTCGAGCACCTGGGTGGCGCGCAGCTTGGGCGCACCCGTCATCGACCCGGCCGGAAAACACGCCTCGATCGCATCCGCGGCGGTGCGACCCGTGTCCAGCTGCCCGGTGACCGTGCTCACCAGCTGGTGCACCTGCGCGTAACTCTCCACCTCGAGCAGCTCGGTAACGGTGACGGAGCCCAGCTCGCAGACCCGGGCCAGGTCGTTGCGCATCAGGTCGACGATCATCAGGTTCTCGGCGCGCTCCTTCTCGCTGGCGAGCAACTCCGTGGCCAGCGCGGCGTCGACCTCCGGCTCGGCGGCGCGTGGGCGGGTGCCCTTGATCGGCCGCGTGCGCACCAGACCGGCGGGGTCGATGTCGAGAAAGCGCTCGGGCGACGCGCTCAGCAGGCTGACACCGCCGATCCTGATCAGCCCGCCGTGATGGGTCGGACTGGAGGCTCGCAGCCTCAGGTACACCTCGAGAGGATCGAATCGGCCGGCCACCTCGGCCTCGGTCGTGAGGCAGAGCTGGTACGCCTCGCCCTCCCGGATCGCCGACTGGCAGGCGCGGATGTTCGCCAGGTACTCGTCGTCGGTCTCGTGCCAGACCGCCGTCGTCGGGTGCGCGGGCCCCGGGGCCGGCGCACGCGCGCCGGAGAGGCTCGCGACGTCGTCGCGCCAGGCCGCCAGTTCGTCGGTCCATGCCGAGCCGAGAGCCAGCAGTTGCGCGTGCCCGGTCGCGGCGTCGATGGCGATCGCCCGGTCGACGCGAAGGAACGCGGCATCCGGATACCGCGATCGCCTGCCGACGATCGCCCCGGTGGTCTGCGCCCTCAGTTCGTAGCCGAGCCAGCCGACCACCCCGAGACGGAAACCGGGTGCGTCGTCGCCCGCACCGAAGTCGGGCTGTGCCACCGCGCCGGCATCGCGCAACACCCCCCAGACGCTGTCGGCATCAACCGGCACCGGTGTGCCTGCGCCGAGGTAGCTGACGCCGTCCGCACCGCTGTCGAGCCAGAACACGTCGTCGCGGCCGCCGAAGAGCGCCGCGAACACCGCACCCGGATCGAATCCCCCTCCGAGCGGGAGCCTCAACAGCGTCGGGTGCATAGCCTTAGCGTATGAGTGTGGCGACGACCTACCGCTGGCGGGGTGGGGTGCTCGAGGCCAGGGACGACTGCGACGTCGCGCCCGCGGCCGTCCTCGCCGCCGACTCGTGGCTCGCCACCGAAGGCTCCGTGCTGGCCATCGGACTGCACCGGGCTCGCTTCGTCGACGCGGTGTCCGAGCTCGCCGAGCGGCACGGGCGTACCGCCGAGGTCGACGCCCTCGACCTCGATTCCTTCTGGGATGCCGCGATCTCGAGCATCCCGCGCACCGACGACTGGTTCCCGCGGGTCGAGTTGCGGGTGCAGCACGACGCCGCCGAACTGCTGCTGCGGATGCGCCCAGCCCCTGCCCGCCGCCGCTCCGTCACGCTCACGACCTTCCGTGGCCGCGACCCGCGTACCGAGCCATGGATCAAGGGGCCGGATCTCGAGGCGATGACCCGGCTGCGCACCGACGCTCAGCGGCACGGCGCCGATGAAGCCGTGCTGCTCGACACCGCCGAAGGCCGCGCCGGGTTCGTCGCCGAGGGCTCGACCACCGCGCTCGTCTGGTGGGCCGGCGAGGCGCTCTGCGTGCCATCGATCGAGCTGCCGCGCATCGACTCGGTGACGCTGCGCAGCGCGCTGGCGCTGGCCGCCGCGACCGGCGTCGACGTGCTGCACGACACCGTGACACCCGACGACCTCGAGGGGTGCGAGGTGTGGGCACTCAACGCGCTGCACGGCATCCGGATCGTCACGGGGTGGGTCGACGGTCCCGCCACGGCGGAGCTTCCGGGGCGGCTCGACGCCTGGCGCGCGCGGCTCGACGCGCTGCGCAAACCGTTGCCAGCAGCATCCGAACCGGAGTCGGCGTGATCGACCCGCTCGGCTGGATTCTCGGGGTCGTTCAGCACGTCGACCCGATCACCCGCTCGCTGCTGGCCGCGCTCGGGATGTTCTGCGAGACGACCATCCTGGTCGGGCTGATCGTTCCGGGCGACACGATCGTGCTGGTGGCGAGCACGGGTGTCACGGATCCCGTGCAATACGTGGGGATGCTCGCCGCGGTCATCATCGGATCGCTCTCGGGTGAGAGCGTCGGCTTCATGCTCGGGCGCTGGTTCGGGCACCGCATCCGCCGCTCGAAACTGGGGCGGCGGCTCGGCGAAGGCAACTGGGTGCGAGCGGAGCGGTACCTGGAACGCCGCGGCGGGGTCGCGGTCTTCGCCTCGCGGTTCCTGCCCGTGCTGCACGCGCTCGTCCCCCTCACCGTGGGGATGACCCAGTGGCGTTACCGGCGCTTCATCGCCTGGACGGCTCCGGCCTGCATCCTCTGGGCGGTGGCATATGTCACGGTGGGAACGCTGGCGGGCAGCGGCTATCGCGACCTCACCGCACAGCTGCACTGGGCCGGATACCTCTTCGGCGCCGTGGTGATCGTGTTCTTCGCGACCGTGCTGCTGATCCGCCGCGCCATCGAACGGCGCGAGGCCCACCACTGGGAGGCCGAGCATCCCGAGGGCGCCGACGAGGTCGAATGACGAAGGGGCGGATGCCGCAGCATCCGCCCCTCCGTTCGTTGCGACTACTTGGTGAAGCCGTTCGCCTTCAGCCAGTCGGATGCGACCGTTTTCGGATCGGCCTTCTCATCGCCGCCCGTGCGCTTGTTGAATTCGAGCAGATCCTGAGTGGTGAGCTTGGCCGAGATCTTGTTGAGCAGGGCGCTGATCTTCGACGCCTTGCTCGCCGTCACGATCGGCACGACCTGCTGAGACGCGAACAGGTTCTTCGGGTCAGTCAGGGTGACGAGCTTGTTGTCCAGGATCGACGGCGTGGTGCTGTAGATGTCGGCAGCCTGCACGGTGTTGTCCAGCAGCGCCTTCAGTGTCGCCGGCCCACCGCCGTCGTTGATCGCCTGGAACGTGAGGTTGCTCAACCCGTACACGCTCTGCAGGCCGGGCAACCCATCCGGGCGGGTCTCGAACTCAGGGTTCGCCGCGACAATGACCTTGCCCGAGACGTTCGCCAGGTCGCCGATCGACGTCAGGTTGTTCGCCTTCGCGAACTCCGGCGTGACGTTGATCGAGTCGGAATCGGCGGCCGCGCTGAAGTCCAACGCCGTCAGACCCTTCGGCAGTGCCGCATCGAGGGCCGTCTTCACGTCGGCACCCGACTTGGCGTTCGCCGCCTTGTCCAGGTACGACAAAATGCTGCCCGCGTACTCCGGGATCAGGTCGATCTCGCCGTTCTGCAGGGCCGGGATGTAGGCGGCACGCGCGCCGATGTTGGGCTTGTAGCTCACCGTGACGCCATCGGCTGCGAGCGCCTGACCGTACACGTAGGCGAGCGTGACGTTCTCGGGGAAGTTCGCCGAGCCGACCACGATCGATGTCTTGCTCGGGGTGCCACCGCCGAGCGATGTCGAATTCGAGCACCCGGCGAGCGCCAGCGCTGCTGCTGCCGCGACCGCGATACCCGCGATGATGCCTCTTGACCTCTTCATGACTGCATACCTTCCTGGAGGGCACGCGGACGGGTTGCCCGCGCACGTTGGGGGGGACCGTTGCGGTCCGAACGGCCGAGCGCGACTCCGCGCGGCACGACGAATCGTTGAGCGGCGGCGAGCACGCCGTCGACGACCAGGGCGAGCGCCGTGATGAGGATCGCGCCGGCGAGCAATTGCACGAAGTCGGCCTGGGCGAGCCCGTTGATCAGATAGATTCCGAGCCCGCCGAAGGCGAACGCCGAGGCGATGCCCAGCGTCGCGATGACCTGCAGAGCCGTGGCCCGCAAGCCGCCGATGAGCAGCGGGAGCGCGAGCGGGATCTCGACCCGCAGGATGACCTGCCACTCCGTCATGCCGAGAGCCCGCGCCGCGTCGATGGTCTGGCGGTCGACCGACTCGATCCCGGCGTACGCTCCGGCGAGCATCGGCGGGATCGCGAGGATCACCAGCACGACCGTGATCGGCAGCAGGCCGATCCCCATCAGCAGGATCAAGATCGACAGCAGCCCGAGCGTCGGCAGGGCGCGCGCGATGTTGCTGATCAGGATCGCCGCGCCACGGCCACGGCCGGTGTGTCCGATCGCCACACCGATCGGCAGGGCGATCGCGACGGCGATGAACACGCACAGGCCGCTCACGCCGAGGTGCTCGAGCAGATGACCGGAGATGTGGGGGCCCGCAGCCCAATGAGCGGGATCGAAGATCCACGCGAAGGCGTCGCCGAAGAGGTTCACAGCGCCGCCACCTTGTCAGCCGTGTACATCTGGGGCGACGCGGCGGCCTGCTTGCGGTTCCACGGCGTCAGCGCGCGACCGGTGCGAGACAGGATGACGTCGTACAGCGCGGCGAGCACCAAGATGCAGACGATGCCCACGATCGCCTCGGTCAGGAACGACCGCTGGAAGGCATCCGTGAAGAACGAGCCGAGTTGATCGATGCCGGTCAGCGCCCCGACGCTGGCGATGCTGACCGTGCTGACCGAGACCACCCGGATGCCGGCCAGCAGCACCGGCACAGCAAGGGGCAGCTCGACTCCGAAGAACCGCTGCCACCGCGAGTAGCCGATCGCGGTCGCCGACGCGATGACGTCCTTCGGAACGGATGCGAACGCGTCAGCCGCTGAGCGCACCATGATCGCGACCGCGTAGACGGTGAGTGCCCTGACCAGGTTGAGCGGGTCGAGAATCGCCGACCCGACCACCACCGGCACCAGCACGAGCAGCGCGATCGACGGGATCGTGTACAGGATGCCGCCCACCGACAGCAGGATCGAGCGCGCGACCCTCGAACGGCTGGCCGCGTAGCCGAGGGGTATGGAGAGCACCAGCCCGATCACGATCGGCGGGGCGGTCAGAGCCAGATGCTCCAGAATGCGCCCCCCGATCAGGCCGAGGTTGCTGCCGATCCATACCCAGTTCATCAGGCGTCGCCCGCCTGGTCGGTCTTGTTCGAGACGCTGCGCGATTTCGGGCTCGCCTGGGCTCGCCTGCTTGGGCGACCTGCAGTCGCCCGTCAGGCGCCGCGATGACGCCGACCGGGTACCCGCCGGCATCGACGAGCACACGGTCGTCGCCGCGCGAGGCGCCGGCGAGACACTGAGCCGGCGCTTGCCGCGATCGGCGCCGATGAAGGTCGCGACGAAATCGTTGGCCGGCTCGGCCAGGATCTGCTCGGGCGTGCCCTGCTGCACGATGTGGCCGCCCTGCTCGAGCACGACGACCTGATCGCCGAGCAGGAACGCCTCGTCGATGTCGTGCGAGACGAAGACGATCGTCTTGGCGAGCTCCTTCTGCAGCCGCAGCACCTCTTGCTGCAGCTCGTCGCGCACGATCGGGTCGACCGCGCTGAACGGTTCGTCCATCAGCAGGATGTTGGGGTCCACCGCCAGTCCGCGTGCAACACCGACCCGCTGCTGCTGCCCGCCCGAGAGCTGGCTCGGGTAGCGGTCGGCAAGTTCTCGCGCCAGGCCGACCGTGTCCATCAGCTCGAGTGCGCGCGCGCGGGCGGCCGACTTCTGCACCCCGGTCAGTCGCGGCACGGTAGCGATGTTCTCGGCGACCGTGCGGTGCGGAAGCAGGCCGGAGTTCTGCATCACGTAACCGATGCCGCGGCGCAGCTGCACCGGCTCGATCTGCGAGATGTCTTGGCCGTCGATCTCGACGGTGCCCGAGGTGGGATCGACCATCCGGTTGATCATGCGCATCAGGGTCGTCTTGCCTGAACCCGACGAGCCGACCAGAACGGTGATCTGCCGCGCCGGGATGACCAGGCTGAAGTCGCGGACGGCGTGCGTGCCATCGGGGTAGGTCTTGGTGACATCGCGGAACTCGATCATCGACGCGTCCCCTCGGTGAGCGCACGCCGCTTTCCGGCGCGCGGATAGTTCAGAACCCTATTCGGACCCACCGTCATTGCGGAGGGGTCCCGCCAACATGTCAGGCGCCGCCCAGGTGTCGAGCGGCGTTGGGAGGGTCAGCGCGAGGATGCCGGGAAGTATTCCTTCAGAAGCGCATTTCCTGCCAGGACCGCATGGCGCAGGATCGCAGCGTCGCCGTGCGGGTCGCGCTGGAAGGCGTCGGCGGCGATCGCGTCCGCGAGCGTCAGCACCGATTGGAGGGTCTGCTTCGCCTCGATGCTGTCGACCATGCCGAAACGCTCGACCAGGATCACGGCGGCTCGGTCGGAGAACACCCGCAACGCGGGAACGCCGGCGAAAGGGCGCAGGTCGAGCACGTCGCCGAAGCGGAGCGCCGAGAATCCCGGCTCACTGCGGAAAGCCGTCGTGATGACCTCGAAGGCGGCCTGAAGCGCGGACTCCCAGGTGCCGCTGCCGCCGTCTCGCAACTCGGCGAAGGCGCGTTCGCCGATGCGCTCCGCGTTGCGCGCGGCGAGGCTTTGCAGCACGGCGATGCGGTCGGGGAAGTAGCGGTACACCGTCCCGATGGAGGCACCGGCGCGCTCGGCGACCATGGCCGTGGTCAGGCGCTCGTAGCCGATCTCATCGATCACGTGGGCCGCGGCATCCAGCAGCGCCGCGAGGCGTGCGGTACTGCGGGCCTGGACCGGCTCGTTGCGGATCGGCGTCAAGCCGTCGGTGCGAGTCGACACGACAGATGTGTCAGTCACGGGTTCTCCTCACATCGACCCGCAGCAGTGCGGGTAGCCCGGTATTCGCGGGCTGAGCTGATTCTATCCTGAGGCCCGCCTCGCAGACCCGTCGGCGTGCCCATGACACACTGAGAAAATGGCCAGCGACAGCTCCACCGCGCACTGGCTCTCCCGTTTGGAGGACAGATTGCACGGCATGCGCCAGCGCCGTGGCCTCCGGCGCGGGCTGGTGCCGACCGTGATCCCGTTCACCGGGTACGGCACGACGGGCTGGGTACGCGTGCTCGGGCGAGTCGTGCTGCGCAAGCCCGGAACGCCCCGTGGGGATCGGGCCGCGAGCTTCCGCGGCTGGCGCAGCTTCGTCAGCATCCCGGTCAGCGGGGCACCGGTCGATGTGGTCGTCGACGGCACCCGCTCGTCGATCCGCTCGGATCGAGGCGGGGTGCTGGATGCCGCCATCTCCGCCGAGCTCGCCCCCGGCTGGACGGCGGTGTCACTGAGCATCGACGGCGACGAGGTCGAGGCCCCGGTGTTCGTGGTGGGCGACCGAGTGCGATTCGGCGTCATTTCGGATGTGGACGACACGGTGATGGTGACGACCCTTCCCCGTCCGTTCCTGGCGGCGTGGAACACCTTCGTCGTGAACGAGCACGCCCGCAGACCCGTGGCGGGCATGGCCGTGCTGTACACCCTGTTGCGCCAGAAGCATCCCGGTTCACCGGTGATCTATCTCTCCACCGGCGCGTGGAACGTCGTGCCGACGCTCACCCGCTTTCTCGGCCGCAACGTCTACCCCCGAGGAGCCCTGCTGCTCACCGACTGGGGACCGACGCCTGACCGGTGGTTCCGTAACGGGCAGGAGCACAAGGCGAGCAGCCTCGAGCGGCTGGCCCGGGAGTTCCCGGATATCAGCTGGCTGCTGATCGGTGATGACGGACAGCATGACGAGCGGATCTACGGGGATTTCGCGGCTGCGCACCCGGAGAACGTGACGGCTGTCGCGATCCGGCGTCTGACGCCGGGTGAAGCGGTGCTCGCCGGTGGGCGCAGCGGAACCCTGGATCACCGGCCGGATGCCGTGCCGTGGCTCTATGCCGACGACGGCGCCGGCCTGATCGAGCAGCTGCGGGCGCTCGGGCTGCTCGCCGCGGCCAATGCCTGACAGCCAATGCCGGGCAGCCGACGACATTGACCCCCTGAACGGGGGCTGCTAGATTCACAGTGGTCGCTTCGTGTCCTCCTTATGGTGGACACGGCGGTGATTCCCCCGAACAACCCGCTCCACCCGAACAACCCGCACCACCCGTGCCGCCCCCCGGCGCGGTCCTCCCCCCTTTGAAGGCATCCCCCCATGTCTGCACCCGACTCCGGTCTGATCGCTGCGGTGATCCTCGCCGGCGGCATCACGGCGATCGTCGCGGTCGCGATGATGGTCGTGCGGCAGTACCGCGCCTCGCAGTTGACCGCGGGCCGTGGGGTTCTGAGCGCCTCGCTGGGGCTGGCGATCGTGGCCTTGGCCGGCCTCAGCATCGTCGCGCTCTCGCCGATCGCCGCCCAGGCTTCGGTGACGCCGGTCAGCAGCGTCAGCAGCGGCGGCCCCGGCGCCAGCACCGTCGTCGATGTGCAGCTGCCGACCCTCCCGCTCGACCACTGAATCGCCCACGGCCTGCGCGATACTGGCGGGGTGCCCGGCCGTGACTTCTCGCCTGCGCGCCGTCGCCTGACCGCGCTCCGCCTTGCCGCGCAGGGCATCGTGCGCGCGGCGGGTGAGACGTCGCCGGAGGATCCGACCCAGGTCGTTCGCGACATGCTCGCCATGCAAGGGCAGGACTACGCGGGTGGGCTGTGGTCGATCGGGCTGCGCACGGCATCCTCGACGCGGAGCAGCATCGAGGCCATCCACGAGACCGGCGCGTTCGTGCGGTCGTGGCCGATGCGCGGCACCCTGCACTTCGTCGCGGCGGACGACCTGCCGTGGATGCTGTCGCTGACCGGGCAGAGGATGGTACGCGCGGCGGAGGGCCGACGGCGTCAACTCGAACTCGACCAGGCCCAGTTCGACCGCGCCGAATCGATCGCGCGCGAACGGATGGCAGGCGGCGCGACGATCTCGCGAGCCGAGCTCTTCGCGGCGTGGGAGCACAACGGACTGCCGACCACCGGCCAGCGCGGCGTGCACCTGCTCGCCCAGCTGGCGCAAACGGCGGTGATCGTGCTGGTCGGCGAGCACGAGTGGGCGCTGCTCGAGCACCGGATCCCCCACCCGCGCCTGCCCGACCGCGCCGAGGCCCTCCGCGAGTTCGCGCTGCGGTACTTCGTCTCGCACGGGCCGGCCACCGAACGGGACTTCGCCTGGTGGTCATCGCTGACCCTCACCGATGCGCGCGCCGGGATCGCCGCGGCGCGCGAGCAACTCGACGAGCTCGAGCTGGACGGCCAGCGCTACTACCTCCGCCCCGGCCTCGAGCCCGCGCCGCGCGCGGTGCGCTTGCTGCCCGGCTTCGACGAGTACCTGCTCGGCTACGCCGATCGCAGCGCCCCGCTGTCCGGCGCCGATACCGGAGTGATCGTCCCGGGTGGCAACGGGATGTTCCTGTCCACCGTGGTCGTCAACGGCGAGGTCGTCGGATCATGGCGGCGCACCCGGCGGGCCAAGAAGGTGCAGCTCGATGTCGAGCCGATGCACGACATCCCGGTCTCGGCGAGGCCGGGGGTCGCCGCGGCCGCGAAGCGGTACGCCGCCTTCATCGAGCAGCCGGTCGACCTGGCTCAGCGTGGGGCGGTTCAGCCCGGAGGCAGCCCGTAATTCGCGCGGAAACTCGTGTGCTCGTACTCCGTGTGGTAGCGCCCGCGGTTTTGCAGCTCGGTGATCACCCGCCTGAAGCGCTCCAGACCGTCGGGCTGCACATCGACATTGATGTTGAACCCGTCGGCGACGTCGGTGTCGATCCACTCGATGATCCGGTCGGCGATCTGCTCAGGTGTGCCGAAGATCGCGCGCTGGCCGCGGTTGACATTGTGATGAACCAGCTGCTTGACGGTGAACTCGTTGGCCTTCGCCACCCCGCCGATATCGCCGCGGCGATAGGTGATGATCTCGTCCTCGGTGGGGATCGAGTCGAAGAGCTCGTACGGAAGCTCCTTGTTCGGATCGAGTTCTTCGACCGGCAGGCCGAGTTGCTTGGCCAGGTTATTGACCAGGAAGTTCAGGTCGAGCAGCTCATCGAACTGCGCTTTGCGCTTGCGCGCATCCGCCTCGGTGTCGCCGACGACCGCGTAGAGGCCCGGGCACACCACGAGATGGTCGGGATTGCGGCCGAACTTCGCCGCATGCGCCTTCGCCTCGGCGTAGAAGATCCGATCGTGATCGAGATCGGGTTGCGAGGTGAAGAGCACGTCAGCGTACTTCGCCCCGAACTCCCGGCTCTGCTTCGAGACGCCCGCCTGGAACATCACCGGGCGATCGCCCTCGTACCGTCCCGGCAGCTGCAGGATGCCGGACGTGCTGAAGTGCTTGCCGCGGTAGTCGACCCCCCGGGTGAGAGAGGTGTCGATGTAGACGTCGTTCTCCTTGTCGGCGGTGATGGCCTCCCTCGGGAAGGAGTCCCAGAAAGCCGTCACGATCTCGACGAACTCGGCCGCCCGCTCGTAGCGGGTCGTGCGGTCGAGCTTCTGGTCGATCGGCAGCCCCAATGCCTGCAGGGCCTGATCCTCCTGGCTCGTCACGATGTTCCAGCCCGCTCTGCCCTTGCTGATCTGCTGCAGGGTGGCGAGGTCTCGAGCCACCACATAGGGGTGACCGGTCAGCGCCGACCGAGTACCGATCAGACCAAGATGCTGTGTCTCGCGCGCGATCGCCGACAGCAGGATGATGGGGTCCAGCCCACGCCTCGGCTTGCGCAGAAAACTCGTGCCCAGCACCGCGTGGGTGTCGGGCAGGAAGATGGCGTCGAACTTGGCCTCTTCGGCCAGTTTGGCGAGCATGACCTGATGATCGACATCGTCGACGAGGGTGGTTGCGTCGTCGAATGCCTTCCAGCCGGCGTCGTGTCGCCCCGACGTATGGAAGATCAGATTCAGGCGGATCTGCTTGACCAAGTGACGAATCCCTCTGTGAGTGCAACCCCTTACGATAACGGATGCCGGGGTGCCCTTCCGTGCGGCCGGGCGGGTGCGCGACGGTTGCAGACCCGCGCGCGAATAGCCTGTGCTCATGCTCCGTCACGCAGGCGCGCTCGCTCGCTCGACGCATCCCGGCCCGGCTCTTGCCGTCACGCTCGTCGCGGTGCTGTTGGGCATCGCGGTCGGCCTGGAACCCTGGCGCGTCGCCGTCCTGGGCGCCGCACTCCTGTTCGATCAGGTCTCGGTCGGGCTGTCGAACGACTGGATCGACGCGGACCGCGACCGTTCAGTCGGGCGCACCGACAAGCCGGTCGCGCGCGGCCAGATCTCCGTCCCGGTCGTGCGCGCGGTGGCATGGACCTGCGCGGTCGCGGCCCTGGTGCTCACGCTCCCCCTCGGGCTCGCCGCCACCGCCATCCACGCCGTCGCCCTGGCATCGGCCTGGGCGTACAACGCGGTGCTCAAGGACTCCCCCGTTTCGGTGCTGCCGTACGCGCTCAGCTTCGGACTGCTGCCCGCGATCGCGAGCCTCTCGCGGCCGGTTCCCGTGCTCCCGGCGTGGTGGGTGTTCGCAGCGGGCGCGCTGCTGGGCGTCGCAGCGCATTTCGCGAATGTGCTGCCGGATCTCGACGACGACCGTCGCACCGGCATCCGCGGCCTCCCGCATCGACTCGGGATGCGGGCATCCATCGTCACCACCTGGGTGGCTCTGCTGCTCGGCGCGGCCGCCGTCACCGTCGGGGTCGGCGCCGGGCCTGGCGGCCTTCCGCCCTTCGCCATCGCCGGATCGCTCATCTCTCTGGCGATCTCGGTCGTCGGCACAGTATCGGCGCTGCGGCGCGGGGTCGGGCGCTGGCTCTTCCGACTGGTGATCGTGGCCGCACTCGTCGACGTGGCCATGCTCGTGCTGGCAGGCACGCGGATGCTGGCGTGAGATGAACCGCGCGCCCGTGTATTCCGTTGTTCCTGATGAGGGAGGTGTGCTCGATGGCGAATGACGCACAGGCGGATGAGGCCGCAGCGCTGCGGGCACTCGCCGACGCGCACTCCGCGGTCCTCTGGCGGTATGTCGTGCGCCTCACGGGGGATCACGCAGGGGCCGACGACGTGGTGCAGGAGACTCTGCTGCGCGCGTGGCGGTCCCCCGCGATCCTCGCTCAGCCGCCGGAGAGCACACGTGCGTGGATGTTCACGGTCGCGCGCCATCTGGTGATCGACGAGGCGCGGAGCGCGCGCAAACGCCACGAATTCACCGCCGAGCACCTGCCGGAACGGGCGGAGCGCGACAAGACCGACGCGGTGTTCGAATCACTGCTCGTCGAAGAGGCACTGGGCTCGCTGACCTTCGATCATCGTGCCGTCATCGTGCACGCCTACTACGGAGGCCGCAGCATTGCCGAGGTCGCTCGCGAACTCGGCGTGCCAGAGGGCACCGTCAAGTCGCGCATGCACTACGGATTGCGCGCGCTGCGGCTCGCGCTGCAAGAGAAGGGAGTGACGCGATGACGAACGGTCACGCCCATTACGCGGATTGGGACGCGGCATACGTGCTCGGTTCGCTGTCACCGGCCGAGCGCCGCGAGTTCGAGACCCATCTCGAGACATGCGAGCGCTGCCAGAGCTCCGTCGCCGAGCTGTCCGGCCTGCCCGGTCTGCTCGCTCGCCTGGATGCCGATCGTGCCTTCGAGCTGCTCGAGCATGGCGACGAGGCTCCCGCGCCCGAGTCCGCGCCGATCGCTCCCCTGCCCGCCGACCTGGTGGCCCGCATCCAGGCGCGGGAGGCGACCAGGCGGTCGCGCCGCCGCACCCGCATGCTGCTCGGCCTCGCTGCTGCGGCGATCGTGACCGCCGCGATCGTCATCCCGGTGTCGATCGTCTCCGCTCCGCATCCCACCGAGTCGATGGCGCTGTCTCAGGTCGTCAGCAGCCCGCTCAGCGCCGATGTCGAACTCACGTCAGTGGGATGGGGAACCAAGCTCGACATGAGCTGCCGCTACCGCGATAGCGACTCGGGTGTGCCGAACTCGGTCCGGTGGGACTACGCCCTCTGGATCGTTCAGAAGAATGGAACGGCGAGCGAACTCTCCAGCTGGTCGGCCGCCAACAACAGCACGGTGAAACTCAGCGCCGGCACGTCGGTGCCCATCGCTCAGATCGCTGCCGTACAGGTGCGGTCCGTGCGCGATGGGAAGGTCCTGCTGGAGTCCGAGCTGCACCCCTGACCGAACGACCTATTTCTCGCTGGACGGCGCGGCAGGCGCGACAGTCCGGGCCGCCGACTCGGCAGCGCCCGGAGCATCCTTCTCGCGCACCGGATTGCGGATTCCGAGGAACGACATCACGCCGCCGAGGATCAGCAGTCCGGCGGTCACGATCATCGCCCGGTGCACGCCGTTCAAGTCGAGACTGCCGCCGATGATCACCGCGAGCATGGCGATGACGATGAGACCCGCGACTCGCGACACCGCGTTGTTGACCGCCGAGGCGATCCCCGAGCGGGCCGAGTCGATCGAGCCCAGGATGGCCGACGTCAGCGGAGACACGGTCAGCGTGAGTCCGAGACCGAAGACCAGGATGCCGGGCAGCACCTGCCACCAGTAGTTGAAGGGATCGCTGATCATCAGCATCAGCAAGGCCCCGACGCCGGCGATGATCGGTCCGAACGTCATGAACAGCCGGGGTCCGTACGTGCCCGACAGACCGCCGACGCGCGAACTGAACAGGATCATGATGAACGTCACGGGGATGGAGGCGAGTCCGGCCAGCGTGGCCTTCAGGCCGGCCCCCTGCTGCAGGTAGACACCGAGCGCGAACCCGTTGAGCGACAGCGCGCCGTAGATGAGGGCCGTGGCGATGTTGCCGGTCCAGAAGTTGCGCACGCGGAACAGGCCGAGCGGCAGCATGGGGTTGCGGTGGATGCGCTGGCGGATCAGGAACCCGGCGAAGGCCAGGATGCCGCCCGCCAGCGGCAGGTAGATGGCAGGACTGCCCCAGCCGAGCGTGGACTGCTCGATGAGCGCGAACACCACCCCGCCGAGGCCGAGGCTGCAGAGCACGGCGCTGAGGTAGTCGATCGAGACGCCCGCCTCGCGCACGTCCTTCTGGCCGAGGAGCTTCAGCAGCACCAGCGTCACCGCGATCGGGATGACGTTGACCACGAAGGCGTAGCGCCACGACAGCAGGTCGACGAACAGACCGCCGACCACCGGACCGGCGATCATGGCGATGCTGGTCATCCCGGTCCAGGCGCCGATCGCCTTGGCCTGCGCCGGGCCGCGGAAATTCGACGTGATCAGCGCCAGCGAGCTGGGCACAAGCAGCGCGCCTGCGATGCCCTGAACGGCGCGCGCCACGATCAGGAACTCGGCATTCGGTGAGGCCGCGATGGCGAGCGATGCGACGCCGAACGCGATCAGTCCGACGCGGATGACGGTGATCCGGCCGTAGACATCGCTGACCGAGCCGGCCACCAGGATGAGCGATCCGAGGGTGATCAGGTAGGCATCCACGATCCATTGCTGCGCCTCGAGCCCACCGCCCAGCTCGCGCCGAATGGCAGGCAAGGCGACATTGACGATCGTTCCGTCGAGGAACGACACGAAGGTGGCGAGGATCGCGATGGTGAGGACGAGGCGTTGATCTCTGGTCACGGCCTCACGCTAGACCCGACCGTTGACACCACGCTCGCTCAGGCGTCGACCGCCTCGAGGACGGCCGCGATCACGGCGGGCTGAAGCAGGATCCGGAAATGGCCGACGACCGGCACCTCGACATTCTGCGCTCCCTCGAGGGCGCTGCCGTCGGGGATGTGCGGGTCGAAGGCAGGATAGATCGAGGTGATCCGAGCGTTCACCACGCGTTCGGCCGCGAGTCCCGCGATCACGGGGTCGCTCGGCAGGAAGGCGCGCAGCGCCGGATTCGGCGCGATTCTGGCCATCGCCGAGCCGCCGAACGGTGAGGCGATCGCGATCAGCCGGTCGATGCGGCCGTCGCGGTCATCGAGCGCCATCAGATGCTTTCCGACGATGCCGCCTTTGCTGTGGGCGACGATGGCGACCCCGACGAGATCACGCTCGACCAGGTGCGCGTGCACCCGGGCCGCGGTGGCCGGAATGGGCGCGCGGTTCATCCCGAGCGCCGGGATGACGTGCACGGGATGGCCGCGCTCGTTCAGCCGCTCGGCGATCGGCCGCAGATAGTGCCAGCTCTCGTAGATGCCGGGCAGGATGACAACCGGGCGCCGGGATCCCGCGGCGAACGACGCGGGCACGGCCCGCGCACGCACCGCGCGCACTCGGAAGCGCAGCGCATTCGGGTAGTCGGCCAGCAGCCGCGCGGCGTGCTCACGGCGGCTGACCATGGCACGAGCCTAGGACGGCAGCCCGAGCGCCACCGCGGGATCCTCGGCGAGCAGTTCGCGCACCCGCGGGATGACCTCACGACCGTACAGCTCGATCGAGGTCATCAAGGTTTCGTGCGGCACGGTGCCGCTGGTGTACTTGAGGTCGAAGCGCTGAATGCCGAGGGTGCGCACAGTGTCGGCGATCTTCTGCGCGACCGTCTCGGATGATCCGACGTGCAGTGCACCCTCGTGGATCTCGGCTTCGAAGCGCTCGCGGTCGGTGGGAGGCCAACCGCGCTCCTTGCCGATCCGGTTCATCATGACCTCTTGATGCGGCCAGAGGATGTCGGCGGCCTCCTGATCGGTCGCCGCGACGAAGCCGGGCGAATGCACCGCGACCGGCAGGGTCGGCTGGCCGAGCTGTGCCAGCGCGCGGTGATACAGGTCGACGTAGGGCGCGAAGCGCGCCGGCTGACCGCCGATGATCGCCAGAACCAGGGGCAGGCCGTGCCGCGCAGCTCGAACCACCGACTCGGGACTGCCGCCGACGCCGACCCAGGCCTTCAGTCGGTTCGCGGTCTTCGGGTAGACCTGCTGCTCGGTCAGCGGCGGTCGGATCGTGCCCGACCAGGTGACCGGCCCCTCCTCGAGCAGCTTGACGAAGAGGTCGAGCTTCTCCTCGAACAGCACCTCGTAGTCCTGCAGATTGAACCCGAACAGCGGGAACGACTCGGTGAATGACCCGCGCCCCAGGATCACCTCGGCGCGCCCGTTGCTCACGGCGTCCAGGGTGGCGAATTTCTCGTACACGCGCACCGGGTCGTCAGAGCTGAGCACGGTGACGGCGGTTCCGAGATGGATGCGCTCGGTGCGGCCGGCGATCGCGCCGAGCACGACCTCCGGCGAGCTGATCGCGAAGTCGTCGCGGTGGTGCTCCCCGATGCCGAAGAAGTCGACGCCCACCTGGTCGGCGAGCACGGCCTGCTCGACCACGTTGCGGATGACCTGGGGGTACGGCACCTTCTCGCCCGAGGCATCCACCTCGACGTCACCGAAGGTGTCGAGGCCGAGTTCGACGGGCTTCACCTCGGGTGCGGCATTGGCAGAGGGGTTCTTGCTGGCCATGGCTGCTCCTAGTTCATGCGTTTGTATCGACTTGAACACGCCCGCTCCCCCGAGTATTCCTGGAATACTGGGCGTCCGGGGGTGCCCATGCCGTTCATCGACTCGAGTGGAGCGCCGCTCAGCGGCGTCCACCTGCTGTACCGCCCGCGCGGCGCCGAGGTGCGGCTGTTCCAGCTGGAGCAGGGATTCGCGTGGATCGACCCGCGCGACGGCTCGCGCACCGACATCCCGGCGCACGATCTCTCGCGGCCGGCGAGCGACCCGCACAACTCGACCGATCTGGCATCGGTACCGCCGTTCCTCTGGGGGCTGGTTGCGAGCTACGGACACCAGACGCTGCCCGCGATCCTGCACGATGCGCTCTCCGATCGGGCCGATGAAGCCCCAGCGGATCAGCAGCTCGCGGTGCGCCGGGCCGCCGACGACGCATTCCGGGCCGCACTCCGGGAGGGCGGGGTGGCACCCGTGCGCTCCACCGCGATGTGGACCGTGGTGTCGATCCAGCGCTACGTGCGGTTCCGGCCTGCGCTCGGTGCGCTTCTCGTGGCCGAGGTCGTGCTCGGGGCCTTTGCCGTGATCGCGGCCGTCGTGCTCACGTTGCTCGGGCATCCATGGCTGTTGCTCATCGGGCTGGCGCCCGCGCTGCTCGGCCTGCTCTGGGGGCGCACTGCCGCGGTGCCGATCGCCGGCAGCTATCTCGGCGCGCTGTACTCGCCGCTCATCATCGCGGCCGGGCTGGCGTCGGCGATCGAGTACGTGATCGACCTCATCGCCTTCCTGCTCGGCGGCGCGCGCGGCCCGGCGCCCCGCCCGGGGCCGACCCTGCGCAAGGACTGACGTGACGGCCCACAGCGCGGGAATCCTGCTGCACCGGATGGCCGCATCCGGCCTCGAGGTCTGGCTCGGTCACATGGGCGGCCCGTTCTGGGCGCGCAAACAGGAGCACGCCTGGTCGATCCCGAAGGGCGAGGCAGAGGAGGGCGAGAGCGACCTCGAAGTCGCGCTGCGGGAGTTCGCCGAAGAGGTCGGAGTCCCGGCGCCCGACCTCAGCTACCTCGAGCTCGGCACCTTCCGCTATTCGAGCGGCAAGGCCCTCACGGTCTTCGCGGCCGAGGCTCCTCGCTTCGAGGTTTCCGAGCCGCGCAGCAGCACCTTCGAGCTCGAGTGGCCCCCGCGCTCGGGGCGGTTGCAGTCGTTCCCCGAGTTCGACGAGGTGCGCTGGGTTCCGCAGGCCGAGGCACGCGGGCTGCTGGTCAGGGGTCAGCAGCCCATCCTGGATGCGCTCACTGCTCGCGAACCGGACTCAACCAGGTGAGCCGCGACACCCCGCCTTCGACGAGCTCGGCGAGTTCCGTGTTGAAGATCCGGCCGTGATCGGCAGCGAGGTGGTTCTGGAACGCCTCGTCACTTGCATAGACCTCGTAGACGAAGAATCGTGCGAGCTCGCCCGTCACTCGATAGGCGTCGAACACGACGTTGCCGGGCTCGCGTCGCACGGCATCGACCAGGATGCCCAAGAGTTCGGCGACGCGGTCTTCCGCGCCGCTGAGCGCCGTGAACTCGGCGTAGAGAGCGGTCACCATCGAGCTACGCGTTGGCCGCGCCGGTCATGATGGCGACCGCCTCGGTCATCGAGTGCGACTCCGGGGTGATCACTGCCGCCCGCTTGCCGAGGCGCTGGATATGGATGCGGTCGGCCACGTCGAACACGTTCGGCATGTTATGGCTGACCAGGATGACCGGGATGCCCTCGTCGCGCAGCCGCCGGATCAGATCGAGCACCTGATTGGTCTCTCGCACCCCGAGCGCCGCGGTCGGCTCGTCAAGGACCACGACCTTCGAGCCGAAGGCGGCCGCCCGCGCGACCGCGACCGCCTGCCGCTGTCCGCCGGAGAGATTCTCGATCGCCACCGTGACGTCCTGCAGCGTCGAGATGCCCAGACGGTCGAGTTCCGCCCTGGCATTGACTCGCATGAGCTTCGAATCCATCACCCGGAAGACGCTGCCCAGCACTCCGCGTTTGCGCAGCTCCCGTCCGAGATAGAGATTCGAGGCGATGTCGAGGGCCGGAGACACGGCGAGACCCTGGTACACGGTCTCGATTCCGAAATGCTTCGCGTCCTGCGGGCGCTTGAACTGAACGCGCTTGCCGTTGAGTTTGATCTCCCCGGCATCCGGGATCTCGGCACCGGTCAAGCACTTGATCAGGGTCGACTTGCCTGCGCCGTTGTCGCCGATCACGGCGAGAACTTCGCCCTGGTACAGCTCGAGATCGACACCGTCGAGCCCCACGACGCGGCCGTAGGTCTTGACCAGGTTGGTCGCCTGAAGCACGGGCTGGGTGAACGGGAGGGTCGAGGCGGGGCGATCGCCTTCGATGACGGTCAATTGCGTGCCTTTCTGATCCATTGATCGAGCGAGACGGCGACGATGATGAGAACGCCGACGGCCAGCGTCTGGTACAGCACGTCGAGTCCTGCCAGCGCCAGGCCGTTTCGGAAGACTCCGACGATCAGAGCGCCAAGCAGAGAACCCCAGATCGTGCCACGACCGCCGAAGAGGCTCGTGCCGCCGATGACCACGGCCGTGATCGAGTCGAGGTTGAGATCGCCTCCGGCGTTCGGGCTGGCGGCGTCAGCCCGGCCGATCTGGATCCACGCCCCGATCGCCAGAATCGCTCCGGCAACGACGTAGACGCTGAGCAGCACCCGGGTGACCGAGATGCCGGAGAGACGCGCCGACTCCTTGTCGTCTCCCACCGCGTAGACATGCCGGCCCCATGCCGTTCGACCCATGACGAACGCCATCACGATGTAGAGGGCGAGCATGAGCACGACGCCGTAGGTCACGCCCACGCCGAGCACCGGGAAGGTGGCTCCCGTCGCCCTGATCAAGTCGGGGATGTCCTGTCCGATGACCGATGCGCTGTTCGAATACAGCAGGGTGAGCGCCAAGAAGATGTTGAGGGTGCCGAGAGTCACGATGAACGGCGGCAGCTTGAGCCGGGTGACGAGGATGCCGTTGAGAGCTCCAGCCGCGAGCCCGACGAGCAGGCCGAGCAGCAGGGCGAGCACGGCGGGCACGTGGTTCTGGCTGGCCGTCTGCGCGACCACCATGGACGCGAGCACCATCACGGCGCCGACCGACAGATCGATCCCGGCGGTCAGGATCACGAGCGTCTGAGCGATCGCGAGGGTTCCGACGACGGCGACCTGCTGGGTGATCAACGACAGGTTGTTCACGTAGAAGAAGCGCGGGCTGATGACGCCGAAGACGATCACCGAGACCACGAGCACGATCCCCGGGCTGAGCGCCGGATATCGGTGCAGGAGGTTGCGGATCCGGCTCAGCGGCGTGCTCCGATCCAGGAACTCCGTGGCCAGATCGACCGGAGCGCCCGCGCCCGACGTGGGTGCGGGCGGAGTTTTCATCTCGGGACTCACCGTTTTCTCCTGACTGGATGATGGGGCGGGAGGGCCGGGCGCCCCGGAAGGAGCACCCGGCCCGCGAACGGGTGGACTAGTTGCCCCAGCAGATCTTCGCGCCGTCGGCGCTGCTGATGCTCTTCAGGCCATCGACGGCCTTGTCGGTCACCAACTGCGACCCGGTGTTGTAGAAGTCGAGTCCGCTCGACACGCTGGGCTTCTTGCCGGTCTTCGCGAGCTTCACGATCGCGTCGATGCCGAGCGAGGCCATCTTCGACGGGTACTGCTGGCTCGTGGCGCCGATGATCCCCTGGGAGACCTCCTTGACTCCTGTGCACCCTCCGTCGATCGCGACCAGGATCGTCGACTTCTCGATCCCCGCCGCCTTGAGCGCCTGGTAGGCACCATACGCCGCAGGTTCATTGATCGCGTAGACCACGTTGATGTTCGGGTTCTTCGAGAGCAGGGTCTCCATGGCGGTGCGGCCGTCGGCCTCGTCGCCGTTCGATGCCTGGTTGCCGGCGATGGTGTACGTGCCGCCCTTGCCGCCGCTGTAGGTGCCGGTCGGGTCCTCGTCGCCGTTCTTGGTCTTGTCCTTGACGTCGATCCCCATTCCGGTGAGGAATCCCTGATCGCGGTCGTAGTCGACGGATGCGACCTGGTTGCTGAACAGGTCGACCAGGCCGATCACGGCGGCCTTGCCGTCGAGTTGGGCCGCGGTCCACTTGCCGATCGCCTCACCGGCCGCGAAGTTGTCGGTGGCGAAGGTGATGTCGACGGTGTTGGCGGGGTCGGGGGCGGTGTCGAGAGCGATCACATACAGCCCGGCCTTGCGGGCCTTCGCGATCGCGCTGTTCACGGTCGAGTCGGTCGGGGTGATGAGGATCCCCTTGTCGCCGCGCGAGATCGAATCCTCGATGGCCTGGATCTGCGTGGCTGCGTCGCCGTCCTTCTTGCCCGCGGCGAGAGTCAGCGTGACCCCGGCCTTGGCGGCATCGGCCTTGGCGGCATCCTCCATTGCGACGAAGTACGGGTTGGTCGTCGTCTTCACGATCAGTGCGACGCCGATCTTGCCCGAGGTGGACGAGCCTGCGTTGGGGTCCTGGCAGGCCGCGAGGCCCAGGGCGGCGATCGTGGCGATCGATCCCAGCGCGATCAGCTGGCGAAATCGGTGGCTGCGTGCGGTGTGATTCAACATTGAACTCCATCTCCGGTCTCTGCACCGTCGCTCTGACAACGATGTCAATCGACAGGTCTATCCCATGCGTGCCGTATAGTCAAACGGAAGTAGCAATCGAAAGGGAACCAATGACAACGGTGTCAGGCGGTCAGGCAGACGGCCCTCCGCGCGCTTCGCGCCCCACGATGCGCCAAGTCGCCACCCTCGCCGGGGTGGGAATGAAGACGGTTTCCCGAGTGGTCAATGGCGAGCCGGGGGTCACCGCGGCAACGCACAAACGGGTCACGGACGCGGTTCGCGCCCTCAACTACCAGCACGACATCTACGCAGGGAGTCTGCGCCGATCCGACCGTCGCACCCTTACGATCGGGCTCATCGTGGGCAGCGTCGCGAACCCCTTCTCGGGCGCAGTGGCCCGCGCCGTCGAAGACCGCGCGGCTCAGCGCGGCATCGCCGTTCTCGCGGTGAGCCTCGATGATGACGCCGCCCGCGAGCAAGCGCTGGTCAACGATCTGCTCCGTCGCCGGGTGGACGCCATCATCATGACGACCATCACGGCCAATCAGTCCTATCTCGCACCCGAGATCGCTCGGGGCACGCCATTCGTGTTCGTCGACCGTGAACCGGCCGGCGTCGATGCCGACGTCGTGGTGAGCGACAACGCGCTCGGAGCGGCAACGGCCACCCGCCACTTGCTGGATGGTGGCCATCGCCGCATCGCGTTCCTCGGTGACCGCAGCGACATCCAGACGGCGCGCGAGCGGCGTCGCGGCTTCTTCGATGCTCTCGGCGAGTGGGGGGTGCCGACGTCGCAGGTCATCGCCATCAGCGACCTCGACGACGATGCGCGCGCGCAGGTCGCGGTCGCCTCCCTTCTCGACCTGGCGGAGCCCCCGACGGCGATCTTCAGCGCCCAGAACTTGATCACCGTCGGAGCCCTTCGCGCTCTGCACCAGCGCCACAAGCAATCGACGATCGCCCACGTCGGATTCGACGACCTGCTGCTGGCCGACCTGGTCGAACCGGCGATCACCGTCATCGCTCAAGACCCCACGACGATCGGGACGGTCGCCGCCGACCAGGCTCTCGCCCGACTCGATGGAGACACCAGCGCGTTCTCGACGCGCGTCGTACCGACCCGCCTCATCGTTCGCGGCTCGGGCGAGATCCCGCCCGGCCTCGCGTCGTGAGCAGACGCGCCCCGGTCGTCGTGATCGGCGATGCCCTGATCGACGTGATCGTCACGCCCGAGGGGCAGTCCGAGTTCGTGGGGGGCGCCGCGCTCAACGTCGCGGTCGGCCTGTCGATCCTCGGGGTGCCGTCGTGCCTGATCGCGATGGTGGGAGACGATGACGCGGGCCGCCTCATCCGCAGCTACCTCGCCGAGCACGGCGTCGCGCTCCTGGCCGGGCGGGCTCCTCGCGGCTCGGCACGCGCGACCTCGGTGCGTCACGACGGCGAACCCAGCTATGTCTTCAACACCGCCGCACAGCAGAGGCGCATCGAATTCGACGAGCCCGCGCGCGACGCGATCGCGCAGGCACCGCTGGTCGTCGTGAGCTGCTTCGCCTTCGACGATCCTGGGCAGGGCGCACAGTTGCGCACGCTGGTGACCGAGCCGCAGCACCGGCTCATCCTCGATGCGAATCCACGACTCGGCCTCCTTCACGACGTCGACCTGTTCCGCAGGGAGTTCGAGGCCACAGCGCGCACCGCTCTCATCGTCAAGGTCGGCGATGAGGATGCCACCCTGCTGTATCAGACCGGCGTGGACCGGGTCGCCCGCTCCCTGATCTCCGCCGGCGCGCGCTCGGTCGTCACCACTCTGGGCGCTCGAGGAGCCGAAGTTCACTTGCCGGATGAAACCGTGATCGCCCGCCCCATTGCCGAGCTGCCGGGTGAGGTCGTCGACACCATGGGAGCGGGAGACGCGACGCTGGCATCGATCGCGGCCGCGGTGCACGAGAACTCGTCGACGATGTCTGCCGCGTGGTGGGGCGACACGATCGATCGCGCGATGCTGCTGGCGGCGGCGACCTGCCGGGTGCCCGGCGCGACCCTGCGACCGGCGGGTTGACGCCTAGACTCCGGAAATGGGGAGCGCGAGCAGCACCACGTTGGTGGTCGTCGGCGATGAGGCGGATGCCGCCCTGCAACGACTCGACGGACTGCCGAATGTCCGCACGGCGCACCTGCGTTCCGCAGACGACACGGATGCCGCGCATTCGTGAACGATGTCGCGACTCAAACGGGAACGATGTCCCGACTCATCACATTGGTGGATCTGAGGGGATTCGAACCCCTGACCCCCTGCATGCCATGCAGGTGCGCTACCAACTGCGCCACAGACCCGCGACCCCGTGCGGGGCAACTGGACTAGGTTACTACATCCCCAGGGAGCCGCTCAGCCCTCGGCCTGAACGGGCGCCGGCAGATCGAGCGGGACCGTCGGGCAGTCTTTCCAGAGCCGTTCGAGGGAGTAGTACATGCGGTCTTCCTCGTGGAAGACATGCACCACCAGGTCGCCGAAGTCGAGCAGCACCCAGCGCCCTTCGGCGCGGCCCTCGCGGCGCAGGGTCTTGACCCCGGCCTCGTTGAGCTTGTCCTCCACCTCGGCGGCAATCGCGAGCACGTTGCGCTCGTTGCGGCCACTGGCGAGCAGGAAGATGTCGGTCAGTGGCAGCGGCTCCGAGACGTCGAGCGCCACCAGATCTTCGCCCTGCTTGGAGTCGGCCGCATGAGCCGCGATGCGCACGAGGTCGCGCGCGTGATCAGATGCCGTCACAGTGTCCTTCGGAGGGGTTCGTCACGCGCTCAGAGTGTGCCCGAGACGAGGCCGGCGACCAGCAGGCCGACGACAACGACGGCCATGGCCGAAGCCGCGACGATCAGGATGGTGAATCCGCGGGTGCCTGGCTGTTTCGTCGGCGCGATGATCGCGCCGGACGCGGTGTGCGTGCTGACCGCCTTGATCGCTCGCACCGGCATGGAGTCGGTGTTGGCGACCTGGTGGTCGCCCGGATCGAGCAGGTGGTCGAGATCGGACTCGTCGAGGCGGGAGGGATGCGCTCCGGTCGACGAATAGCTGTGCGGCAGCGAGATCGACCCGGTGAGAAGGATCTCGCCGCTGCCATTCATCGGCCCGCCGATGCCCCGCTCGGGAGCGGACGGCAGAACCAGCGCGCTCGTGGTGATCGCTCCGTGTCCGGCGCCGACGCTGCGCGAGATGGTGGTCTCGGTCACCTGCTCGGCCTCGTCGAGGTCCGACTGCGTCGACCAGTGCCCGACGGAGGTCGGCCCGGTGCGCGTCGGGGACGCCGAGACAGGCGCGGGAGACGCCACCGGCGGCTGCACCAGAGCGGGAGCGCCCTGTGGGGCGGGTGCGGACAGCAGCGGATCGACGGGGGCATCCGGCGTCGGAGCAGGCGCGACGACAGGGGGCGCGAGCAATTGCGCCGCCGCCGACGCCGCGGGAGCTTCGGGCTCGGGGGCGACGGCGTCGGGTGCCGCAACCGGTGCGCTGGCAGGGGTGCTCGGTGCTGGGATGCTCGGTGCTGGGGTGCTCGGTGCCGGGGTGGCGAACAGCGCCTCGAACGTCGAGAGGGCGTCCTGCGGCTCCTGGGCGACCGGAGCCGGAGCGACCGGGGCCGCAGCAGCGACGGGGGCCTGCACCACGGGCGCGGGCGGCACGGGCGCCTGCGCACGGGCGCCGGCACGGGCGCCTGCTGCACGGGCGCCTGCTGCATCGGCACCTCCTGCACCGGCGCCTCAACAACGGCGGCCGGTGCCTGCTCGGCGTATGGCTCCTGGGGCTGCTGGGCGGCGCGGCGTCCGGGCTGGGGTGCAGGGGCATCCGGAGACGGGATGACCGGCTCGCGCCCGGCGGCCAGGGCGTCGAACTCCGCAAGTGCCGAGTCGAGCCGGGTGGAGGTCTGGGGTGCCGGGGCCACGAGCGGCGGCGGCACGAGGTTCACCGGCTCGGGCGCCGACGGGAACGCCGGGGCGACGGGCAGCACCTGCTCGGGCGCAGGCGCCTGCGCAGACGGCGCAGGCGCCGCGTACGGCGAGACGATCGGCGTCGGATCGGTGGGCACGGCGGTGATGCCATCGGCTTCGCGCAGGGCGCGCAGCTCGCGGCGTGTCATCGTGTGCTCGCCCTCGGCGGTCGGGGACTCTGGCACGGACCCGGCCGCCGGCGCGGCAGACAGCACCTGATCGCGGTTCTGAGTCTGGAAGTCGACCGTTCCGTCGTACGAGGGCGCCCAGTCGGGAGTCATCGAGCGGCGACCCTCTGGGCTGTAGTCCTTCGGGCGGTACGACGGTGCATCCTGTCGCGGAAGCGCCTCAGTCGGCGGCAGATCGGCGTGTCCGACTGTTTCCGCAGTGCGCCGGG